>NZ_JAPWKF010000004.1 GCF_028283685.1 Edaphobacter sp.
CTGCCGCTCTATCCAGCTGAGCTACGGGCGCGTATCTCTAGCGTAGCATGATCGCCAGTTTGACAGCCCCGCCGTGGAGATTGAGCATCCAAGAGGTAGATTCACAAATGTTCCATCGATTCTGAAAGTGAGACCGTCTATGCTTCGCACTGTCGCATCCTTTGCCTGTAGTCTCCTGCTTGCCACTACTGCCATTGCACAGCAGGGAGGCGCGATCCCCAGCCCGCGCGAGACCGCCAACGTCGATCTCGGCAGCGGCGCGATCAAGATCAGCTACGGTGCTCCGTCCGCGCGTGGCCGCAAGGTCATGGGACAGCTTGTACCTTTCGATAAGGTCTGGCGCACCGGTGCGAACGAGGCCACGGCCTTCGCGACCAATACCAGCCTCAAGATCGGCGATACGTCCGTCCCTGCAGGCACCTACACGCTCTACACGATGCCCAGCGCAGGCCAGTGGTTGCTGATCGTCAGCAAGCAGACGGGGCAGTGGGGCACCGTTTATAACCAGTCGCAGGACTTTGCCCGTATCCCGATGAAGTCTGCGGCGCTGCCCGCACCGCAGGAGAAGATGTCGATCTCGTTTGAGAAGACCAGCGGCAACTCCACCGAGCTGCACGTCAAGTGGGAGAACGTCGACGAGTCCGTCGCCATCACCGCGCAGTAGCTGGCTAGTACACATCCCAGGCAGCAAGAAGCCCCGAGGCCTGATGGCTTCGGGGCTTCTTTGTTTCAACGTCGACTGGTGGAGAAGGCTGGTGACTCTTACCACTCCTTGGCGGCAGTATCGGGCGTCAGTGCGTTGGAGTCCCTGGTTCCGTTCGGAACCGGTTTCCAGCGCAGGATCGGCTTGCGTGCGGCGGTCGTCTCGTCCAGGCGTCGCAGGCGCGTTGTCTGCGGCGAGGTCGTCACGATCTCGGGATTCTCGTCGGCCTCTCTTGCGATCTGTTTGAGCGCGTCGATTAGCAGGTCGAGTTCTTCGCGGCTCTCGCTTTCTGTCGGCTCGATCATCATCGCGCCAGGAACGACGAGCGGGAAAGAGACTGTGTAGGCGTGGAAGCCATAGTCGATTAAGCGTTTGCCCATATCGCCGGTCTTCACACCGTTCTTGGCCTGACGCTTGTCCGAGAAGACAACCTCGTGCAGCGACGGAGCCTTGTACGGCAGATCAAACGTGTCTTCGAGCTTGGCGCGGATGTAGTTGGCGTTCAGCACGGCATCTTCCGTCGTCTGACGCAGGCCATCGGGGCCGTTGGCGAGGATGTACGCCAGGGCACGCACGAACATGCCGAAGTTGCCGTAGAACATGCGCACGCGACCGATGCTCTCGGGCCTGTCGTAGTCGAGCGCGAGCAGGCCGTCGGGGCGTGTAACGACCACCGGCTTCGGCAGGAACGGCTCGAGGATCTTCTTGCAGGCGACCGGACCCGATCCCGGGCCACCGCCACCATGCGGCGTGGAGAAGGTCTTGTGCAGGTTCAGGTGCATCACGTCCACGCCGAAGTCGCCGGGCCGCGTCTTGCCGACCAGAGCGTTCATGTTGGCGCCGTCCATGTACAGCAGGGCGCCCTTCGCGTGGAGGATGTCGGCGATCTTGTGAATCTCGCTCTCGAAGACGCCGATGGTCGAAGGATTCGTAAGCATCAGCGCGGCGGTATCTTCGTCGACCATGCGCTCGAGCTCGGCGATGTCCACCATGCCCTGCGCGTTCGACTTCAGGTTCGCCACCTGGTAGCCGCAGACTGCGGCTGTCGCGGGGTTGGTGCCGTGCGCCGAGTCCGGAATCAGGATCTTTTTGCGGGCATTGCCCTTACTCTCGTGATAGGCGCGAACAAGCAGGATGCCCGTGAACTCGCCGTGGGCACCGGCTGCGGGCTGCAGCGTGATTGTGTCCATGCCGGTGATCTCGATCAGGCAGTCGCTCAGCAGCTTCATGATGCTCAGCGCGCCCTGCGACAGCGACTCCGGCTGATAGGGATGCGCGTCGGCGATGCCCTCAAGCCGCGAGACCAGCTCGTTGACGCGTGGGTTGTACTTCATGGTGCAGCTGCCCAGAGGATACATGCCGAGATCGATGGCGTAGTTCCACGTAGACAGGCGCGTGAAGTGGCGCACGATCTCGATCTCGCTCAGCTCCGGCATGACGCCGAGGTCGGTGCGGACCGTATCTCCCAGAAGGGAAGCGGCATCGACCTCGGGCACGTCGAGCTCGGCCAGGCGATAGGCCTTTTTACCCGGAGACGACTTCTCGAAGATCAGGTCTTCGTTCTGGTTGACGTGCGTCGTGACCTTCTTCGGCGTTCCGACAAACTTCGTATCACTCATCCGCGATCCTCAAAACTCTATCTGGTCCGTCGTTAAACCGCTGTCGGAGTAGGCTCCGGCCTGCGGCCCATCGAGGTCCTCTTCCCGCAACGACAGGGCGATGACCGTGTCGTTCTCAAACTTCACTGTCAGCGAATCGCCCTCTTCGAGCGTCGCCTCTTCTACCTTCTCGCCGATCAGCGAGCAGAGTGCGTTGCGATACTCCGGCTCGCCGTAGGCCAGCGAAAAATCGCTGAACAGAATGTGCGGCCATGCGTAGAAAGTCAGCATCGGCGCCTCGAAGCGAAGCTGCAGATAGTCCTGCACAAACTCCACCGCGTTCAGCTCGGTGCCGATGATCTCGGAGATATCCACTACTTCAACGCCTCAGCCGCAGCATCGATCTGTGTCTTCGCCGTCAGCTCGGTTGCGCACCAGAGGCTGGCGTTGGGGCCAAGCTCGGGGTACCACTTCGCCAGCGGCAGGCCGCCGATGATCTTCTTCTCGAGCAGTGCAGCGTTTGCTGCTTCAGCGTCCTTGCCGAGGTCGAGTACGAACTCGTGGAAGCGGGGAGCGCCAGCAAAGAGAACCTTGCCTGCCTGACCGAGCGTGTCGGCGGCGTACTTTGCCTTGGCCAGATTCTGCACGGCGAGATCCTTCATGCCTTCCTTGCCGTAGACGGTGAGGAAGACGGTGGTCATCATCGCCACCAGCGCCTGGTTGGTGCAGATGTTCGAGGTGGCCTTCTCGCGGCGGATGTGCTGCTCGCGGGTGGAGAGCGTGAGCACGAAGCCGCGCTTGCCGTCCATGTCCTTGGTCTCGCCGACGATGCGGCCCGGCATCTGCCGCAGGAACTTTTCCTTGCAGGCGATGACGCCGCAGAACGGTCCGCCGTAGCTGGGGGCCACGCCGAAGCTCTGCGCTTCGAGTGAGACGATGTCGGCCTCGACCGGAGCCTTAACGATGCCCAGCGAGATGGCCTCGGCGATGGAGACGATCAGCAGCGCGCCCTTCTTGTGGGCGATGTCTGCGATCGCTGCAACGTCTTCAATCGTGCCGAAGAAGTTCGGCGACTGGATCAGAACGCACGCCGTGTTGTCCGTGATGGCGGCATCAAGAGCAGCGAGATCGATGCGTCCGTTCTCCGCGTAACCAACCTCGGTCGTCGGAATCTCCTGGTGCAGCGCATAGGTGGCGATCACCTCGCGATACTCCGGGTGCACCGTGCGAGCGATGACTGCGCCGTCGCGGCCGGTGACGCGCACTGCCATCATGATGGCTTCGGCGGCGCCGGTGGAACCGTCATACATCGACGCATTGGCGATCTCCATGCCGGTCAGCTCACAGATCATGGTCTGGAACTCGAACATCGCCTGCAGCGTGCCCTGCGCGATCTCCGGCTGGTACGGCGTGTAACTGGTCAAAAACTCACCACGCGAGACGACGGTGTCGATCAGCACCGGGCGGTAGTGCCGGTACACACCGGCGCCCAGGAAGCTCGCATAGCCGTTGGCGTTCTGATCCGCAAACGCGCGGAAGCGGTCGATGATCTCCGACTCCCCATGTTGACGGGGAATCGCGAGATCACGCTTGAACTGATACTCCGCGGGGATGGTCGCAAACAGATCGTCGATCGATGCCGCGCCAATCTCGGCCAGCATCTCCGCGCGATCGGCGGGGGATTTCGGCAAATAACGCATGTCTTTAGTGTCCGGTCTCTTCGCTGACGAATTTTTCGTAGTCGGCGGCCGACAACAGCTTCTCCAGCTCCGCCGCATCGGAAAGTTCAACCTTCAGCATCCATGTGGTGTTGGCATCGGAGTTGATCTTTTCCGGAGCGTCCTTCAGGGCCTCGTTGATCTCAGCGACTGTGCCGGTCACCGGCGAGTAAAGGTCCGAGACTGCCTTCACCGACTCCACCGAGCCGAAGATCTCACCGGCCTTCACCGGATCGCCCACCTTCGGCAGATCGACAAAGACGATATCGCCCAGCGAGCTCTGCGCGTAATCGGTGATGCCGACCGTACCCTTGGTGCCGTCGACGCTGATCCACTCGTGTTCCTTGGTGTACTTGTAATCCGCAGGATAGGACATAGATTGTTTTGGAGGTCTCCTCAAATATTGTAGAGGTTTTTCTGTGGAAAATGCTGGAGGATCTGGCTCAGCGCGGCCCAAACCCCGGATACGGTTCCAGTCCTGTCGTCACAGAAAAAGTCAGCATGCCCTTCTGGGCCAGGGGGAGACTCTCGACTGCCTCCTTTGCCTCTGCTTCGGTCGCGACCTCCAGCAGGAGGACAGCGCCAGGCTGATCTTTGCGCCGCCAGATGCTGCGTACCACGCCGGCGGCATAGAGCTGGCGCACGCGCTGCGACTCAGCCTCCAAAAGCTCCGGCGTCCACATCTCCGCAGGGAACTGGTCCATCCGCCGTTCAGTCAAAACAAGAAACTGCATACTTCCTCCGCTAAAGACAGTTCATAGCCACTAGGTTTGGGCTGAGTCGACGTTATATGCTGCATCGATGAAAGGCTGAGAGCAGGCAGCTAAGCCTTCTTGGGCCGTTTGTAGAACGGCGTGGGGACAACCTTCGCCTTCACCATCTGTCCGCGAATTTCCACGGCGACTTCGGTGTCGAGCGCTCCGAACTCCACCGGCACGTAGGCCAGCGCGATGTTCTTCTTCAGGAAGGGCGCGGGCGATCCGCTGGTGATTTCACCGATCTTCGCGCCGTCGAGCGAGAAGACGGGATAGCCGTCGCGGCCGATGCCGCGCTCGATCATCTCCAGGCCGACCAATTTGCGCTTCGGGCCACCCTCTTCCTGAACCTTTACCAGAGCATCGCGGCCGACGAAGTCACCCTTGTCGAGCTTGGCGTAGCGTCCCAGGCCAGCCTCGAAGACGTTGATCGTGTCGGAGATCTCGTGACCGTAGAGTGCCATCGCTGCCTCAAGCCGCAGCGTGTTGCGAGCGCCCAGGCCGCAGGCGAGGATGCCGAACTCCTTGCCCGCCTCCAGCACCTCGTTCCACACGCGTGCGCTGGTGGGTTCGTCCGAGGGGATGTAGATCTCGAATCCGTCTTCGCCGGTGTATCCGGTGCGGGCGATCATTACGTTGTGCAGACCGCAGACCTGTCCCCAGGTGAACCAGTAGTTTTTGATCGGGGCGAGATCGACCGGCGTCAGCTTCTGCAGGACGTCGATCGCCTTCGGTCCCTGAATGGCAAGCTGCGTGTAGTAATCGCTGAAGTCGTTGACGTGTACGCCCGGCATGGAGCCGATCTGCGAGCGCACCCACTGCACGTCCTTCTCGCGTGTGCCGGCGTTGATCACAATCAGGTAATCGTTATCGGACAGCTTATGCACCACGACGTCATCGACAAAGGTACCGTTCGGGTACAGCATCGCCGAGTAGTGCGCCTGCCCGATCTGCAGCTTGGAGGCATCGTTCATGCACAGCTTCTGCACCGCGGCCAGCGATCCCGGCCCGCGCAGCTGAATATCGCCCATGTGCGAGACATCGAAGACGCCCACGCCCGTGCGCACGGCCATGTGCTCGGCGGTCAGACCGCAGCAGTCGACCGGCATATCCCAGCCGCCAAAGTCCACCATCTTGGCCTTCGCGGCGCGGTGGACGGCATTCAGAGCAGTTTTACGTAGGGGAGCAGCAGTTTCTGGCAAGATTCGTGTCCTCTCTCCCAACTTTAGTTGGGCGGTTCGACACGGTCAATGAAAGCTGCTGGGCGGAACTCACGGTTTCGTTCCGGCGATCCTCTCCAGGTCCTTCACAAGGGAGGAGATGGCGTCATCGAAGTTCTTGTCGTGCGTCTTCTGCAGGTTGGCCTTATCGACGGATTCGGTCAGAGCCCAGAGCACAAAGTGACTCCTGCGATCCCAGATCACCAGTCGCAGCATGGGCAGTGGATCCGATCCGCCCTTGGCCTTATCGGCGTCCTTGGGGCCGTTGGGAGCGGTCAGCTGAAGCTCAAGCACAAGATCGGCCTGCGACGGATCGCTGACCAGATCGAATCGCCCGAGCCCCTTCATTCCGTCATAAAACTCGTTGTAGGCGCGATCCGGGGCGCCGCTGAACGGATGCGGAAACAGGCCGCTGTCCGATCCTGCGTTGGAGACAAAGACGCTCTTGGCGGACGTGAGGGCTGGCGGCACAGGCGCCGAGGCAGGTTGTTGAGCGAACGCTGTCGCTCCCAGTATGGCAACAAGACAGATCACAATGAGACGAATCCAGCGCATCGAGAACCTCAACATATTCTGACGAACAGAAGAGCCTGATAAACAGACGGATGAGCGGCCTCGGCAGATGCGTTGGTGCGCAGGAATCAGACCACCACGGACTCGCGGTACTCGCCGAAGACGCTGCGCAGGGCGTCGGCAATCTCGCCTACGGTCGCATAGGCTTCGACAGCTGCCTGAATGCGAGGCATCAGATTCTCACTGCTGCGTGCTCCTTCGATGACCGCCCGCAAGGCCGCCGCATGTGCAGCAGCATCGCGGCGTACACGCAGCTCCTTCAGCCGCTCTACCTGTCGCTGCTCCAGCGTCTCGTCGCGGCGCTCAAGCGGCACCGGGCTGCTCTCGGCGCCCACAAAATCATTCACGCCTACAACGATGGTGGTCTTCTCATCGACGGCTCTCTGAAAGGCATAGGCGGCTGTCTGGATCTCGCGCTGCACGTAGCCCTGCTCGATCGCGCGCAGCATGCCGTATTTTCCCCCGAGGTCGAACCGCGCGATGTTGGTCAGATACTCTTCGGCGCGAGACTCGATCTCGTTGGTCAGCGATTCGACGTAGTAGGAACCCGCCAGCGGATCGACCGTATCGGTGACGCCACTCTCAAATGCCAGCACCTGCTGCGTGCGCAGGGCGATTCTCGCGGCGGCCTCGCTGGGCAGCGCCAGAGCTTCGTCGAAGCCGTTGGTGTGCAGCGATTGCGTCCCGCCCAGCACAGCTGCCAGCGCCTGCACCGTGGTGCGCACGATGTTGTTCTCGGGCTGTTGCGCGGTCAACGTCGATCCGGCCGTCTGCGTGTGGAAGCGCAGCATCCAGCTCTTCGGATTCTTTGCGCCGAAGTGTTCGCGCATGATGCTCGCCCACATTCGCCGTGCAGCGCGAAACTTGGCGACCTCTTCCAGCAGATTGTTGTGCGCGTTGAAGAAGAAGCTGAGACGGGGGGCGAAGGTATCGACTGCCAGTCCGGCGTCGATCGCAGCCTGCACATAGGTCATGCCATTGGCCAGCGTGAAGGCGATCTCCTGGACGGCAGTGCATCCCGCCTCGCGCATGTGGTAGCCCGAGATGGAGATGGCATGCCACTCCGGAACCTCGACCGCTGTCCATGCCAGTACATCCGTCACCAGCCGCATGGCATGCTGCACGGGAAAGATATAGGTGCCTCGCGCGATGTACTCCTTCAGGATGTCGTTCTGGACCGTGCCTGCGAGCCGATGCAGGTCAGCGCCCTGCCGCCTGGCCACGGCGACATAGAGCGCCAGCAGAATCGGTGCGGTGGCATTGATCGTCATGGAGGTGGAGATGGTGTCCAGACGGATGCCATCCAGCAGCCGTTCCATGTCCTCGATGGAGTCGATGGCCACGCCCACACGGCCCACCTCGCCCAGGGCATAGGGAGAGTCCGAGTCGTAGCCGATCTGTGTCGGCAGGTCGAAGGCTATGCTGAGACCCTTCGTTCCCTGCGACAGCAGAAATTTGTAGCGGCGGTTCGATTCTTCGGCGTCGCCCATGCCGGCATACTGCCGCATCGTCCATAGCCGGCCGCGGTACATGGTCGCCTGCGTGCCGCGGGTAAAGGGGTATTCCCCCGGCTCGCCGAGTGCCTCATGCGGATCGAAGCCGGTCAGACTCTCCGGGCCATAAACCCGGTCGACAGCGATCCCCGAACTCGTCTTGACCGGCTTCGTTTTGAGGGGTTCGGGCATCTTCGCCATAGGCGCAACAGTGTATCCGGAAATCAGGGGATTAGCGCCGGGCTGGTCTCAGCGAGCGCGTTCCCGCCGCTTGGCCCGCACAAAGCTGCTCGCGCAGAAATAGCTGAACAGGACACAGATAAGGATTGCCACGAGCAGCTTGGTGTGCGCGTCATGGTTTCCCGGGGTTTCGTGCAGGGCGCCTCGCAGCTTCCACGCTGCGCTTGCCGCGGAGACGGCAAACAAGCCAAAGAAGGAGCCGGTAAACTCCAGCCAAAGGACGCCCGAAAGCCGCTTGACCGGCGCCATGACTGATTGCTGTAACTGGCGTCCGTGCTGGTTCAACCCATCGGTCGTCTGTTTGACCTGCGTCGCGGCACGAGCCACCTGTTGCACCACATCTTCGGCGCTGCGCCGGGTCGGCTGTGCGGATTGCCCTGGAGCCTCCGTCACCGTCTGCGCAGCGGGGCGAGGGGCCTGCCCGGTTGCAGGCCTGGTGGGGTTTGGAGCTGAGGCGGCGTCGACGGCTGCGACGAGCGTTTTAGCCGCTGCCCTTGCCCCAAAGCCCAATGCCCGTCCGAAACGAACCGAATCCATGCTACAAAGTGTAGCCGACCCTGCACATTTCCTGACAGAACCTCCTCACCTGCCATGAAACGTCGCCCCGCTTGCCTGCATCACACCGGTTAGCACAGCAAAAAGCCACAAGGCTGAGGGAGGATGCATGAAGAACGCCTGCTGGTGGGTCGCCGGTTTTTGCGCGGCGGCAGCCGGATTCATCGTCTGGGGGCCAAAGAGGATCAAGCCTGTGGAAGAACTGGCGCACCGTCTTGAGGTCGCGTGGTCCGATCACCATACCTCCGGCTGACTTTGCAGACTTTCAAGTCGTTGATTGCTGAGAATCGCGCTTGGTTCCGGGCTCCAACAATTTCTAAATCCGTTGCAGCACCGTGAACCTCGGCGTATTCTGTTCCCAAGACGATCGAATGACGTCCACGCAATGCCGTTCCCTCCGGTCACCATCAGCAGGGAATACCCGATGCGCGGTGAATCGTATATTCAGGCAGTCGGAGGTGGCATTGAATCAAAAGGTTAAGAACCTGATCCAGAAGTTGGGCGAGGCGATCCATGAGACCGTCTCCGAATCAGAAGACATAGCCGGTGTCGTCAAGAATATCCGTGAAGAAGGCTTTGACGTTCTTCTGATGCTCGAGGCCACAATTGGCCTGAACGAAGTGGAAGACGCAGCCGATGAAGCAGAAGAGGTGACCGAAGAGACCGACGGCCCCTTCACCTCCAGTGACCTGAACTTCCTGAAATCTCTGCGCATCAGTGTCAGCGAGAGCGACAACGATGCGATGACGGACGCTGACGCCGCCTCCTAAGGCGCTCAGTCACTTCAAGTTGGTTCAGGCAGGGGACTCGCAATGGGAACCCTGATCTCCATCTCGCGAGAAAATCATCGCCACATGCTAGACTCACGTCTCGCTCCCACGACGCGCGTCCCTTTTTGTGCATCCCACAGACAGGGCGTCCTTCAAAGGACGGCTCTGAGGATTTGAAACGATGAAAGATACTCTTGGTGTACTTCTCGCTGGTGGGGCTGGCGAACGACTCTTTCCTCTCACCCGGGACCGCGCAAAGCCCGCTGTACCCTTTGCCGGGCAGTACCGGATCATCGACATTACCCTGTCGAACTGCATTAACTCCGATCTGCGACGTGTTTACATTCTGACGCAGTACAAGGCGCTCTCTCTGAACCGGCACATCCGCGAAGGATGGAGCTCGGTGGTGGGTTCCGAGTTAGGCGAATTCATCGAGATTCTTCCCCCTATGCAGCGTGTCTCCAAGTCCTGGTACCAGGGCACGGCAGACGCCGTTTACCAGAACATCTACTCCATCGGCTCGGAGCAGCCGCGCTACGTGATCATCCTCTCGGGCGATCACATCTACAAGATGAACTATGCCCTGATGCTGGAGCAGCATATCCAGAGCAAGGCGGATGTCACACTCGCGACCCTTCCGGTGGCTCCTACTGAGGTCGCCGCCTTTGGTGTCGTCGAGGTCTCCCGCAACGGCGAGGTGACCGGCTTTATCGAGAAGCCAAAGGAGACCAGCGTTCGCTCGCCCTTCAATCCCGATATGGTCGATGTCTCCATGGGCATCTACATCTTCAACACCGATGTACTGCTTCCGGAGCTGGTCAAGGACGCGGAAGATCCGCAGTCGAAGCATGACTTCGGCCATAACATCCTTCCCAACCTGCTGGGCCGCTTCAAGATGATGGCCTACAACTTCGTCGACGAGAACAAGCAGAAGGCACTGTACTGGCGCGATGTCGGAACGCTCGAGGCGTACTACGAGGCCAACATGGACATCGCCTCGGTCTCGCCGACGTTCAACCTGTACGACAAGAGCTGGCCGATGCGTACCCGGCCGTACCAGTATCCTCCGGCAAAGTTCGTCTTCGGCGAGCCCGGCCGTACCGGTATGGGTATCAACTCCATCGTCTCGGCAGGCTCGATCATCTCGGGAGCCGTCATCCGTAACTCAGTGCTCTCGCAGGATGTACGCGTGAACTCCTATGCGGATGTGGATTCGTCCATCATCTTCTCGCATGTCAACATTGGCAGGCATTGCCGTATTCGCCACGCCATTATCGATCGCGACGTGCATATCCCGGACGGAACCGTGATCGGCTATGACTCGGAAGAGGATCGCAAGAACTACTTTGTCTCAGCGAGCGGACTGACCGTGGTGACCCGTGATTACTCCATCTACGAGAACCCGGTCTCCCCGGGATTCCTACAGCAGGGCGGCTCGTAGCCGCCACTGTGGGCTCGCAGATACGCGAAGGCAGGACAAACAGAACGGCGACTCGAAGGAGTCGCCGTTCTGTTTGTTTGGAAGCTGCTGCACGGCGGAGCAAGCCGCCTGGAGCGCTATCGCTTGCCGATGCGGTAGATCACGCCGCCCGAGATAGCGAAGAAGGTGCGTGTCTCGGTGCCAAAGTGCTCGAGCATCAGGTCGGGAGAGAGGCGGATCGCCCAGTTCTTCGACTTGTTGATGTCCACGCTGGCACCCAGCGCGGAGACAAAGGCATTGCGGTTGGAGTAGAGGCCCACCTGCGGCAGGTAGACGTCAGGAATCTTCGCCGAATTGATCGTGTGGTCGAAGCTGCCATGCGCCATACCGGCATAGGCGTGGTAGTTCAGCGCTGCATACTGGTTCTTGGGTCCGCGATACTGCACACCGCCCATCACCATCTGCATGCCAACCAGCGCGCGGCCGTTGAAGTACGGATTCGGCTTCACCGGTGTCGTGCCCCACTCGCCACGCCACTCCGCGCCGATACCGAGGCGGGGCTTCGCCCACCAGGTTCCCAGCAGCTCGCCGCCGCCGAGATTCATGCGCTTCGGCAGGTCCTGGCCGGCCTGGAAGTTCATAAAGTTGATGCCGCCGTAGACCTCATACTTGTTGTCGTAGGTCACCGGGGCGATCGCACCGAACCGTGTCTTATGCGGGAACGGTGTATCTGTCGCCTGTCCAGCTGTTGACATCGACGTCGACGTCGACGGTGCCTGCGTCTGTGTCTGCGCTTGTGCGAGACCGGCGCCAAAAGTTACCGTCATTGCCAATAAGCCCAAGCCGATACGGCCAGCCCACCGCGTTCCCCTTGCCTCCCGCGGCCACACAAATCCCTGCGTCTTCTTCTCCAACATCAAACTCCTGCTTTTCGCTTACCCTTCCAAGATATAACGTTCGGCCCCTATCGTGCTCCTGTAGAGGACTGCGAATTGCGCATTCCTGTCATCTCATCCCCTGACGGCCCAACGCATTCTCCGCAGAAGAAGCGGAGGCAGACCATCTCCACCCATCCCTTTCCTGTGCGACAATTGTCTTGCCGCCGTCTGCCCAGCGCAGAGCGGTTCTGCAAGGGAGACTTCGTATGGGCGATCTATTCCAACCAACACATCTCATGATTATCGCGGTCATCGTGATCGTGCTCTTTGGCGGCAAGAAGCTGCCTGAGCTCGGCAAGGGACTCGGCGAGGGCCTCAAGGGCTTCAAGGACGGCATGAAGGGCGTAGCCGACGACGTCAACAAGCCTGCCGACGCGCATACCGTTACACCGAAGCCTGAAGAGACGGCCAAGTAATCCGGTGCGGTGGGGAGCGACCCTCCCCGCCGGCATCTCTGTTTTCCTTCGTTTTACCCCCTAAACGATGAAAATTAAATCGCCCTACCTGGTGAAGCCGCGCGCAAAGATCAAGCTGTCGCGGATCGATGCCAGCGTTACAGGCGGATTTAAGAGCCATGCCGCCGCCGAAGAGATCCTCGTCGAGCACAGGAACCATCTCATCGCGTTGCAGGAGGTCTTTAACGCCAGCCAGAAAAAGGCGTTGCTGATCGTTTTGCAGGGAATGGACACGGGCGGAAAAGACGGTGCGATCAGCCACATCTTCTCCGGCGTCAATCCGCAGGGATGTGATGTGGCCGCCTTCAAGCCGCCAACTCCTCTCGAGGAGCGGCATGACTTTCTCTGGCGTATTCACTCCCAGGTGCCCCCGCGCGGCATGATTCAGATCTTCAACCGCTCTCATTACGAGGATATCCTCGTCCCATCGGTACATAAGTTATTGCCACCAAAGGACATAAAGCGCCGCCTGGAGAATATCCGCGCCTTTGAGTCCATCCTGGCCGATAACGACGTTCTGATGTTGAAGTTCTTCCTTCACATATCCCGGAAGGAACAGACGTCCCGCCTGCAGTCGCGCATCGATACCCCGGAAAAGCACTGGAAGCTCTCGGAGGGCGACTTCCAGGAGCGGAAGTACTGGGATCAGTACCAGCAGGCCTACGAGGAGCTGCTACCGGCGACCAGCACCAAGCATGCCCCCTGGTTCATCATTCCGGCGGACCATAAGTGGTACCGCAACGTGGTGATCTCCCAGATTCTCGTCGATCTGATGACCTCGTTGAATCTCACCTTTCCTGAGCCGACGATGGACGCCAGCAAGATCAAGCTGTAGGCAGGATGCTTCGCCTGTAAAGTATTTATTTGCAATATCTAGAGGGTGATCATTATGACTGCGACCGCAGCGATCGCCATTCCGATCCCCTGGCGCCGGGTAGGACGTTCATGGAGCGTCCATGCCGCCAGCAGGATGGTCGAGGCAGGGTAAAGCGAGGCCAGCACAGAGGCGACATCGAGGCGGCCAGCGCGTGTTGCCGCCATAAAGAGCAGGTTTCCGGTCGTATCCCCGAAAGCCGTTGCCAGGCCCCAGAGAATTGCCTTCTTCGGCAGCCAGATCTTCCGCATCCCGCGGTCTTTTGCGGTCAGAGCCATGCCGAGGACCATTGTCGATCCGAGCAGTACGCTGGTCAGTCTTGCCGTGGCCATGGGCCATACCAGCCCGGCGGCAGCGGCGTATTTCAGGGCGACAAAGTAGATTCCGAAGCCTGCCCCTGAGGCTACCGCCAGCCACATTGTGCCAGCGGAGGCGGGTGTAGCCTCGGGATTCTCACCGGCTGCGATCAGCCAGATGGCAGAGCCTGCGATGACGAAGCCAACCAGAGTCATCCAGCCGGGACGTCCATCGTGGGCGATGGCCACAGTCGAAGGAATCGCCGCGGCCAGAAGGCCGCTGACGGCAGCCGAGGCCCCCATCGCACCCCGGGAGAGGGCGATGTAAAACATCGTGACGGAGAGGCATCCCATAGCGCCGGACAGTATGCTCCAGCCCAGCGCGGCACCGTGCGGAAGGGCGTCTCCGCGCAATAGGCCGATGATCGTCAGCACCAGGAGGCTGGAGGCGTGGCTGGTCATCACCACGCGCAACGCGCCCGGTACGGAGCTGCCGGAGTGTTTTGCTCCCATGCCGCCAGCAAAATCGCCGCCGCCCCATAGGACGGCGGCGGCCAGCGCCAACAATGCGTTTGCCTGAAGCATTCTTCGTCTTATTTGTGCTGAATGATGTTCTCCGGGCCTGAATCA
This sequence comes from Edaphobacter sp., assembly GCF_028283685.1. GTDB lineage: Bacteria > Acidobacteriota > Terriglobia > Terriglobales > Acidobacteriaceae > Edaphobacter. The sequence continues at coordinate 14,239 of NZ_JAPWKF010000004.1, forward strand.
CTCGCCGTCGGGAAGTAGCCCTTTTTGGCGATCACGGTCAGGTTCGGGCGCATCACGCGCAGTTCCAGCGTACGGTACTTGCCGTCGATGAACGGCTCATGCGAGTAGTAGCCGACGGTGTACTGCGTCCGGACTTCCTCGAAGATCTTCTGGAAGCTCTCCTCGATGCCCTTCTGACGAAGCTCGGCCTCCAGATTGCCTCCGGTCGCGTCCTTGTAGGCGATCAGCGCGTTGTCGCGCATCGTCAACGGGAGGTGGATCTTATCCAGGTAGCCGATGACCGGCATGGAGGAGTCACCCACCAGCGTGCCATATACCGCAATCTTGTTGGTCTGCAGGTAGCGGATGACGTCCTTCATCTTCGCCTGAGAGCCGTACTCCTTGCCGTCGCTGATCACGTAGACGATGCGGCGGCGGCCCTTGCCAGCCTTGGCGGTTGTCTTCGCCGCTTCCAGGATGGCGTCGTTGAGCGTGTGAATTTCCTTTGGAACCTTCAGTTCAATGGCCTGACTGTTGCGGACCGGAGCCGTATTGGGATCGAAGACCTTGCCGTTCAGCTCATTGGTCTGCGACATGGGACCGCCCATGTTCATGTAGGTCTCGCGTCCCGGGGCCTTTGCGCGCTCCAGGGCGAAGTTCAGGCGGGCACTCTGCGATCCGGTAAAGTCGGTCAGCTTGCGGGGGCCGTTGTTGTAGGTGAAGACCGCAACCTCGTCGTATGGGGCAAAGGCACCCTGCAGCGCGGCGAGCGAATTATTCACCTTCGTCATGTTGTCCTGGGTCAGGCTCTGGTCGACGACGATGGCCACGGACAGCGGCATGGGGTCGGTGGTAAAGATTGCCGGACGCTGCGGCACGTTGTTCTCGTAGATCTTCACCTCGCGCCAGGTGAGGCCTGGCACCAGACGCTGTTTGTTGTCCTTTACGGTAAAGGGCACTTCGACGAAGTTGGTGCGCACGACCAGCTTAAAGGCCTCGGCACTGGAGTCTGGCGGAGGACCATCGTCATCCGGGGTCTTCTGGTCAGCTGCCGGAGTCGAAGGCAATTGAGAGGGGGTTGCCGCTGCCTGATCCGCAGGCGTGGCGCCATCGTTGGAGGTTGGCGTGGTCCCCATGCCAGGACGAACCGAATTCACTGTAGGCAGGCCGACCTGCGGCCTGGGCGCATCGGGAATCTGCTGAGCGGCCGAGGCCTCTTCGGTCGTCGTCTGTTGCGCCTGCTGCCCCAGCGTCATGAACGCCAGCGCTCCTGCCAATATGCTGTGCCTTACCACGTAAAACCCCCGTACCTGTGCGACTGGCGCCGGAGAGTGCCCAGCGCTGCCAGTTACCAGAGTACCAGCGCCGGCTTCCATCGGCTATCCCGTTCCACACCTGTACCGTAGGACGCTTCGGCATGGTCGGACGTTGCGCTTGAGATGCGAGGAAAGCCAGTTCCTTTTCGATTGCCGGGGCAAACGGAGCTTTTCCGCTGACCTGCAGGCGACTAAGCTCGTCTATAACGTCATGCGCACACCTGCCTGCCTCTCTGTCGCCCTGTTGACTGTCTTTTTCGGCCTCGCGGCCGCTCCGGGACTTCGCGCCCAGGAGGCCCCTTCGCCCGGCGGCCCGCCCCCGGAGAGCGATGCCCCCTCACAGCCGGTCGATATCGGAGAGACCCAGACGCTGAAGGTCAACGTCAACCTGGTCAACCTCTTCTTCTCCGTCCGCGACAAGAACGGCTTCATCACCAATCTGCACAAGGACGACTGCCAGATCTTCGAGGACAAGGCCGAGCAGAAGGTGAAGAACTTTACCCAGGAAAAAAATCTGCCGCTGACCATCGGCATTCTGCTGGACACCAGCGGGAGTCAGCAGAATGTTCTGCCACTGGAGCAGGAAGCCGGAGCGCAATTTTTGAAGGATGTCCTGACGCCCAAGGATGAGGCCTTCCTCATTTCTTTCGACATCAACGTCGATCTGCTGGCCGATTACACCAATTCACCGCGCGAGATTAAGCGGGCGCTCGATAAAGCCTCGATCAACACCGGCGCAACATACGGTTCGGTGACCGGCAACGGCTCGCCTCGCGGAACGCTGCTGTACGATGCCGTCTACCTTGCTGCCCATGACAAACTGCACCAGGAGGCCGGGCGCAAGATTCTCATCATCCTGACCGACGGACAGGACCAGGGGTCGCAGGAGAACCTGAAGTCTTCCATCGAAGCGGCGCAGAAGTCGAACGCCATCGTCTACGTCATTCTGATTGCCGATCGCGGATTTTATGGCGGTATGGGAGGCTTTGGTTACACGGGGGCCGGAGACATGGACCGTTTGGCGAAGGAGACGGGCGGACGCGTCATCAATGTCGGCAACAACGGCAAGAAGCTCGAGGACGCCTTCAATCAGATTCAGGATGAGCTGCGTACACAATATCTCGCCAGTTATACGCCGACGAATCTGAAGCTGGACGGAACCTTCCGCACACTGAACATCACCTGCGGCAAGGACACCAAGGTTCAGGCTCGCAAAGGCTACTACGCGCTGGCTGACAGCCTGGGCAATGAGTAATACAGAGAAGCAAAGGCGTCAGCGAGTCAGCATGAAGACTCGCTGACGTACTTTTAAGCTTCGATCGCTCCCGAGTAGACGGCCATGCCTGCGACGGCATCGACGCCCATCTGGTCGAGCGAATCAATCTCGGCGCGTTCCTTGATGCCACCCGCAACGATCAGCTGCTTGGCCGTGGTCGCACGCAGAATCGCTGCGACGTCGATGGGGAAGCCCGTCATGGTGCCTTCGGTATCGACGTGGGTGTAGAGGAAGGCGGCGCAAAAGTCTTCAAGCCAGGTGACGGCCTCTTCCGGCGTCAGCGCGACGTTTTCCTTCCAGCCGCGCACGGCGACCTGTCCGCCCTTGGTGTCGACGGAGAAGACCAGCTGCTCCTCGCCGAGCGTATCGCGCAGCTTTGCGGCGAAGTCGAGATTGATGAGCGGATGACGCTTGCGGTCGGCCTCGTTATCGCCTCCGAACAAAGACGATCCGTAGATGACGCGCTTCGCTCCAAGGTCGAGCATGTGCTGTCCGTCTTCGGCGGTACGCAGGCCGCCGCCCACCTGGCAGGGCAGTTTCGAGGTGAACTGCGAGATCAGATCGGCGTTGGAGCCCTGCCGCATCGCGGCATCGAGGTCGATCAACTGCACGAGCGGGTATTTGCTGAAACGGTCGATCCAGTAGTCGAAGTCGTCGAAGGCAAGCTTGAGCTTTTCGCCCTGAACGAGCTGGACGATACGGCCGCCCATGAGGTCAATCGAAGGTATCAACATTGCGGTAAAGTCTCTCCTGTTTCCATTTGCTTTTGGGGCTCAAGCCTCTTGAGTTGTCATTCCGCAGCACAGCGGAGGAATCTGCTTTTTGCCGTTGCGTCCTGCGATCAGCAGGGCAAGCGTACCGGAATGCCGGCCCGCTGCAACTCTGCTTTGAGGTCTCGTGAATCCGTCACGCCGAAGTGGAAGATGCTTGCAGCCAGAGCGGCATCGGCCTTGCCGCGTCCGAAGACCTCGGCGAAGTGAGCGGCGGAGCCTGCGCCTCCGCTGGCGATGACGGGGATCTGCACGGCTTCGGAGACGCGCGCGGTCAGCTCGCAATCGAAGCCGGAGCGCATGCCGTCGGTGTTCATACTGGTCAGCAGAATCTCGCCTGCGCCACGCTGCTCGGCCTCGCGTGCCCAATCGACCACCTTGCGGCCGGTAGGTTTGCGGCCACCGGCGACGTAGACCTCGGCGTCGCCAACGGGGTCGGAGGAGTTTTCAGCGCGGCGTGCGTCGATGGCGACGATGACGGCCTGCGCGCCGAAGCTCGAGCCGATCTCGCCGATCAGCTCTGGCCGCGCGATGGCGGAGGAGTTGATGCTCACCTTGTCGGCGCCTGCGTCGAAGACAGCGGCAGCGTCTTCGGCGGAGCGGATGCCGCCGCCGACGGTGAAGGGAACGAAGAGCTCGGCGGCGGTGCGCTTTACGGTGTCGAGCAAGGTGCCGCGGCCTTCATGCGTGGCGGTGATATCGAGCAGGACGATCTCATCCGCGCCTGCAGCGGCGTGACGGTGCGCGAGTTCGGCGGGGTCGCCTGCGTCGATGATATCGACGAACTGGATGCCCTTGACGACGCGTCCGTCACGCACGTCGAGGCAGGCGATGATGCGCTTGGTCAGCATACCTGCGACCTCACTGGTGTAACTGCGCTGACGAGACGTTCGGCTCCTTCGGCGACGATACGTGCGACGGGTTCGTCGAGATCGAGTGCGTCGCCGCTTTCGGCGAACCAGCCGACCAGCAGGCCCTGCAACGGTGCGCGAAGGTGGAACTCGCTTTTGCCGTCGGAGAGGACAGCGATGTTCTGCCCGGTGCCGACGAGGGTTCCCGCAGGCACAAGCTGCTGCGTAAGCTTGTATGCGGGCTGCGGGGTCTCTTCGGCGAGCGTTACTTCATAGAAGAAAGGCATTAGAGCTCCACGAAGTTCTTGAGGATCTGGAGGCCGACGGTGCTCGACTTCTCAGGGTGAAATTGCACGCCCATGACGTTATCGCGCTCCACGGCGGCGGTAAAGTCGCCTCCGTAGTTGGTGGAGGCCGCAGTGTCCGCGCTGACGGGAGCGCGCCACGAGTGCGTGTAGTAGACGAAGCCTCCGTTCGGTACGCCACGAAGCAGGCGTGAGTCTTCGCGAATGTTCTCCAGCGAGTTCCAGCCGACGTGCGGCGATTTCAACTCGTTGTTGTTGTAGGTGGCAGGGAAGCGCTCGCACATCGAGCCGAAGTGGCAGAGGCCATCGGTAGACTGGGCTTCGGTCGAACCGCGATAGAGCCATTGCAACCCGACGCAGATGCCGAGGAACGGAACGCCGCTCGCGATGGCCTCGCGTGTGGCCTCTGTGAGTTCGAGATCGTGCAGCAGCTGTGTCGCCTGGAAATGGCCTACGCCGGGGAGGACGATCTTGCTGGCGTTGCGCACGTCGTCGGGTGACTGCGTGACGTGGGTCTCGGCACCGAGGTAGTTCAGCGCTTTTAGGACGCTGGTGAGATTGCCCGCTTTGTAGTCGATGACTTGAATCATGAATTTAGAGTCCAGCTGCGTAGCCACAACAAAGGAAAAAGGAACATAGTGCGAGGCCGAAACCGAGCCAACGCTTATAGCCTATTCCGAATAGGCATAAAACCATCGCCAACAAAGAGGACAGGTCGATCGTTTGCATCCATCGTCCCGCCTCATCGAAATGCCCCCAAAAGCCATGTAGCCTGCTTGCGCGCATCCAGAAGGCAATGTGAATTAATACCGTAACAAGAAGACAGAAGTAGCCAATACGAAACGCTATTGTTCGCCAAGTCGCTACCTCAGCATTCATTACAGAAGACCTTTTGTACTTGGCAAAATTTCTGCCATGCGTTCATCGCGTGAGCAGGCGCCACGCAATGCGCGTGCGAAGGCTTTGAAGATCGCCTCGATCTTGTGGTGGTTCGAGCGTCCGTACATTGTCTTGACGTGGACATTGGCTTTGGCTCCGCGGGCGAAGCCGTCGAAGAAGTCGGCGAGTAGCTCGGACTGGAAGTCTCCTACGAGGCGGACCTTCACCTTGTCGTCGACGACATAGGCGACTCGGCCGGAGAGATCGACCGCGGCGACCGCGAGCGTCTCGTCCATTGCCATGACGAAGTAGCCGGCGCGGAGGATGCCCTTCTTGTCGCCGAGTGCCTTGTTGAAGGCCTCGCCCAGCGCGATGCCTACATCTTCGACGGTGTGGTGCTGGTCGACGTCGAGATCGCCCTTGCAGGTGAGCGTGAGGTCGAAGCCTCCGTGGCGGGTGAAGAGCTCGAGCATGTGGTCGAAGAAGCGGATGCCGGTGGTGACCTTGTAGATGCCGGTGCCATCGATGTTCAGCTTGAGCGCGATCTGCGTTTCGGTGGTGTCGCGCTTGATGCTGCCGGTGCGTGCCTTCTTAATTGCTGCCATCGTTCTAGAGCTCCTGTCCTTCATTGTTTGCCGTTGTGCTGAAGCCGCGCACGGGCTTCCAGCCGATCTCTTCGAGCGAGGCCTTCAGTGCCTCGAGTCCTCTGGTCACCTGGTCGGCGAGGCCGATGGTGATGCGGACGTAGCCGTCGCAGCCGGGGTCGGCGGAGCGATCGCGTAGCAGCACGCCGCGTGAGCGCATCGCGGTGACCAGTTCTTTGTGTAGCGGCCCGATCTTCATCAACACGAAGTTGGCCGCGCTGGGGAAGTAGCCGACGCCCAGCTCGGAGAGGCCAGCCATCATGCGCTCGCGGCCAGTGCGGATTTGCTCGACGTACCAGGCGATGTAGGCATCGTCTTCGATGGCGACGGTGAGGCAGTCGAGTGCAACGCCGTTGACGTTGTACGGCGACGAGACCTTGCGCAGGTAGCCGATGATCTCGGGGCTCGATACGAGCAGACCGATGCGGAGGTTCGCAAGACCGTATGCTTTCGAAAAGGTGCGAGCGATAAGAAGATTCGGCGTGGTCGCGATGTCATCCATCACCGTCTCGCCGTGGAAGTGGAAGTAGGCCTCGTCGACCATAACCACTGCATGCGGTGCGGCGTTGGCGAGAGCCAGCAGCTGCGCGCGCGTCGCGACGGCTCCCGTGGGATTGTTGGGCGAGGCGACAATGATGAGCTTGGTGCGTTCGGTGATAGCGGCGAGCAGCTTTTCGAAGGGGAATTCGAGCGTCTCGTCAGCCTGCACCTTGATGAGGTTGCGCGTCATCAACCCGACGGAGACGTCGTACATAAAGAACGACGGCGTCGCAATCAACACTTCATCGTCCGCTTCAAGAAACGTGCAGCAGACGAGATGAATCGCCTCATCGACTGCGTTGGTGAGCAGCACCTGCTTTGGATCGAGGCCGAGGTGAGCGGCGACCTTGCGCTCTACGGGCTCGCGCTCGGGATACTTGGTCAGGCCTTCGGCGGTGATCTGCTTCAAGCGGTCGAGCACGCGTGGCGACGGCGAGAAGGTGTTCTCGTTGAAGTCGAGCCGCAGGGCGTCGCGGCCAGCGAGCGGAGGGTGATACTCCGGCATCTCGAGGACGAGGCGGCGGGGCTTGATGGTGGTGATGCTGTTTGCAGTGCTCATCCTATTACCTCGTTGCTCATCGCGATCACCTCATTCTTACGCTGACGCTCTTGGCGTGGCCGGTGAGGCCCTCGGCGCTGGCCAGCGCGATGGCATGGGGGCCGATCTTCTTGAGGCCCTTGCTGGTGTACTCCTGCACGGTGATGATCTTCACGAAGTCCATCACGCTGAGGCCACCGCGCACGCGACCCACGCGGCCAGTGGGCAGCACGTGATTGGGGCCGGAGACATAGTCGCCCATGGACTGCGGAGCGTAGTCGCCCACGAAGACAGAGCCAGCGTTCTGTACCCACTTCAGGTCAGAGGCGCTGTCGACTGTGAGATGCTCGGGGGCGAGACGGTTAGTCAGCTCACGTGCTTCTGCAACTGTTTTGGTTACAAATATTGCGCCCTGCTTGGCGAGCGACACCTTTGCGAGCTTATTGCCCTTTGCTTGTACCTTCACTTCGGCAGCGACCGCATGGGCAAGGGCGTCGTTGCTGGTGATGAGGACGGCGAGCGTCTCGGGATCGTGCTCGGCCTGCGCGACGAGGTCTGCCGCGATGCCGGCAGGATAACCCTTGTCGCTGGTGACGACGATCTCTGTCGGGCCGGCAGGCATGTCGATGCCGCACTCGGTAGAGACCAGCGACTTGGCTGAGGTGACGAAGAGATTTCCGGGACCGACGATCTTGTTGACCGGGGCGATGGTTTCGGTGCCATAGGCGAGCGCGGCGATGGCCTGCGCTCCGCCAACGCGATAGAACTCGGTGACGCCTGCGAGATATGCCGCGGCGAGCGTCTCTCTCGCGGGTTTAGGTGAGCAAACGACGATGCGCTCAACGCCTGCGACCTGCGCGGGTGTGGAGGTCATCAGCAGCGTGGAAGGAAGAGGATAGCGGCCGCCGGGGACGTAGCAGCCCACGGAGCCGAGCGGGCGAACGATCTGTCCTGTCTTGACGCCATCGGCGGGAGACATGCTCCACTCTTTCGGCATCTGCGCTTCGGCGAAGGCGAGGATATTGGCGCGCGCCACCATCATCGCGGCCTGCAGTTCAGGTGAGGTGGCGTGCCATGCGGCCTCCATCTCTTCGCGCGCAACCAGTAGCGGCGTATTCTTTGCGAGGCCGTCGAACTTTGTCGCGTATTTGCGAACGCCGCGGTCGCCGGACTTGCGAACATCTGCGAGGATACGGCGGACGACGGGTTCAACCTTTGCCGTGGAGACGGCGCCGCGCTGCTCGATTGACTGGATCAGCGCGGCGGCGGTCTTCGCGGAGCGTCCGTAGGTCTTGACTAGCTTCATCAACTATCTCCAGGGGCACAGCGGTGGATGGTAAAGCAGGTTCCTCCACTTCGCTGCGCTCCGGTCGGAATGACACATCAAAAAGTTACAGAACAACCTTGCTCAGCGGATACTCGACGATGCCGGTGGCGCCTGCGGCCTTGAGCTTGGGGATGACCTCGCGGACGATGGGCTCTTCGAGGATCGTGTTCAGCGCGACCCACTCTTCGTCGCTGAGCTGCGAGACCGTCGGCGAGTTGAGTGCGGGCAGCACAGCGAGCACCTCGCGCAGATTGGCCTTGCGCGCGTTGAGCATCAGGCCGACTCGTCCCTGTGCGGCGATGGCGGCGTTCAGCATCAGCGAGATGTTCTCGATCTTCTGCTTCTTCCAGTCGTCCTGCCAGGAGGTCTTGTTGGCGATGAGCTGTGTCTCGCTCTCCATGAGTGTTTCGATGATGCGCAGACGGTTGGCGCGCAGGGAGCTGCCGGTCTCGGTGACCTCGACGATGGCGTCGGCCAGCGTGGGCGGCTTGACCTCGGTTGCGCCCCAGCTGAACTCGACCTTGACGGGGATCTTCTTGGATTCGAAGTAGCGCTTGGTGAACTCGACCAGTTCGGTGGCGATGATGCAGCCGGCGAGGTCCTCGGGCTTCTGATAGGGCGAGTCCTCGGGCACGGCGAGCACCCACTTCACCTTTTGGCGGCTCTGCTTGGAGTAGGTGAGGCTGGTGACGTACTCGATGTCATGCTGGTTCTCAAGCACCCAGTCGTTGCCGGTGAGTCCGGCGTCGAGGGCGCCGTACTCGACGTAGCGGGCCATCTCCTGCGCGCGGACGAGCATGCACTCGATCTCGATGTCATCGATGGTGGGAAAGTAGCTGCGGCCACTGGCGTAGATGTTCCAGCCGGCACGCTGGAAAAGTGCGATGGTGGCGTCCTGCAGGCTTCCCTTGGGAATGCCGAGTTTCAACTTCTTGGTCTCGCTCATGACTTCTATTCTCCGTCGTCTTCTCGGTTACTTTTTTGTTTCGATCTTCTTGGTAAAGCAGCTGACCGTTCCTTCGTGGCAGACCAGGCCGTCGCCTTCGACCTCGACGCGGAAGAGCAGGGCGTCGTTGTCGCAATCGGTGGAGGCTTCGAGGATGCGCAGGCGATTCCCGCTGGTCTCGCCCTTCATCCAGAGCTTGGAGCGGGTGCGGCTCCAGAAGGTGACGAACCCGGTTTCGAGGGTTTTCTGGTAGCTGATCTCGTTGAGGAAGCCGAGCATCAGCATCTCACCGGTCTTATAATCCTGCACGATGCCGGGGACGAGGCCGTCCATTTTGGCAAAGTCGATCTTCGGTAGTTCTGTCATTCCCAATCTCCAGTTCGATCGTTGAAGCATGCCGCGACACGTAAAAAGGCCCGCTCGCGGTGTGCGCGTTGAGCGGGCCTTTCGGAATCCCAGGGTATGCGTTCTGTTACTTCGTCACACCGGACACGGCCGCCAACACGCTCTGCGCATGATGATGGTGATGATGCCCGTGATGGATGGTCAGAGAACGCATCGCTGCAATTAGAGTAGCGGTGAGACCGGGCAAAGTCAAACAATTGCTGTGAAAAGACTATGGATTGACGAGCCGCCCGTGCTCCCGTACTCTTCCGCTCAACGTCATCCTGTTCTCGGAGAATTTACCAGATATGCGCAATCTTCGTTCCCGGTTCCTCGCCCTTGCCCTGCTTTTCACGCTTCCGATGGCCATCGTGGCACAGTCGCCAGGTAAGCCGTCGTCGGCTGCTGCGGCAACGTCCGCCAGCAAGCTGGATATCAATACGGCCACTGTCGATCAACTGAAAGCCTTTCCGGGCATCGGCGATGCCTACTCCAAGCGGATCATCGATGGCCGTCCGTATACGGCGAAGAATCAGTTGGTCTCGCGTGGCGTGCTGCCGGAGAACGTCTACAACAAGATCAAGGATTCGATCATCGCCAGCAAGCCCGTAAAGAAGTAGCTGTCAGCGTTCTTCAGAGTTGTGGGCTGGCTGCTACCATGCAGCCAGCCGTCTAACCATTCCATTTATGCCGCAGCGACCAACGCGTCTTCTGTACCTGCTTCTCGCGATTGTGGCTTTCTTCGCGTTCACCCACTTCTTCCTGGGGGCGCGCCACAACTACGACTCTCAGAAGAATGGGCGTTTTCAGGCGCGCGCTCCCTTCTCCGGAAGCTATAAAGGCGCCACGCTGACTCTGGTGCTGCCGGAGACACGCGAGGCGGGACTGATCGCCGGCGACCGTGTGCTTACCGTCAATGGAAGGCCATACCTCAGCGGCGATGTCGTCGAGCAGGAGGCTCGTCGCAGCGAGCCTGGCATGCCGATGGTGGTGACCTACCGCCGCAACGGCGATCCGGCTCCACGTACAGCCAGCGTGACATTGCGAGCCGTGCATCCGCGTAACCAGCCGCTCTGGTCGTGGGTGGTACTGACCTTTCTGACGGTGGCCTCATTCTTCTGCCTGGTGACAGGGTTGTATGTTGCGTTTGCGAGGCCGCTGAACGGGAATGCATGGCTGATTCTGGGCATTCTGTCGTTCTTCAATTCGCTGTTTATTGCGACGCAGACCTTGAGTGGGCCGCTAAAGCCGGTGGCGATGATCTGGGCAACCGTCTCGCAGAGTGCGATGCCGATCTGCCTAATGCTGTTTGGTGTTTACTTTCCCGACCGTTCGAAGATTGATATCCGTTATCCCTGGATCAAGTGGACGCTGATGCTGCCGATCTTTGTGCTGGCACCGCTTGATCTGTTGCAGGAGTTCAGCCGCTCGTACAACTTCTCGCTTGCGGCGTGGCTGGTACCGTTCTCCGTCACGTTCGGCACCATCGAAACGGTCATCGCGATTGGGGCAATCAACTACTTTTTCATCTCGTTGTTTTTCAAGATACGGACAGCGCGAGGCGATGGACGTCGCCGTCTGCGCATCCTCTACGCCGGGACGTCCATCGGTCTGACGCCGTTCTTTGTTCTGGCGATCATCGCGTTGTTCCGCAAGACCGATATCGGGCAGGACATCCCGGAGTGGATCGTGCTGTCGGGGGTGTCGATTCTGTTCCTCTTTCCCATGTCGCTGGCCTACGTCGTCGTCGTGCAGCGCGCGTTGGATCTAAAGCTGCTGATCCGGCAGGGAACGAAGTACGCGTTCGCCAAGCAGTCGGTCGTCATCTTGCAGGTCGCGCTGGGCGTCTGGTTCGGCTTTGCGCTGGTGGACTTCTTTCACAGCGTCGAGAGCCATCGCCGCCTGGTCGATATCGTTCGCATCTTCGGCATCATGGTCTGCGTTTTTTCCTTCCGCTTCGTGGTCTCAAAGAAGCTGCAGCAACGAATCGACCAGCGCTTCTTTCGCGAAGCCTACTCTGCGGAGCAGTTGCTGTCTGAGCTCTCGGAGGAGGCGCGTAACTTTACCGAGGTGGCGCCGCTGCTGAACACCATCACGCAGCGCATCGGTGAGACGCTTCATATCGACCGCATCGCCGTCTTCCTGCGCTCGGGTGATACTTACCGGTTGCAACTGGCGACGGGTATGCCTGGCGCAACCATGATGCCTCCATTGCTGAGCTCGATATCACTGCCAGCCACGTCGGCGACGATCACGACGCTGGCGCGCGATCGTGGGCCGGCAAATGTCTACCGCGATGACCCGTCGAGCTGGCTGGTGGATGCGACCGAGGCCGAGCGACGTGCGCTGAATGATCTTTCAACCGAGCTGCTGGTGCCGCTGCCGGGACGCAAGCAGCTGGCAGGCGTGATGGCGCTGGGACCAAAGCGTTCGGAGGAGCCGTACACGCGCACCGACCGCCAGCTGCTTCAGTCCGTGGCGTCGCAGGCCGGCATGGCGCTGGAGAATGCGGAGCTTCTCGAGAACCTGTCGCGCGAGATCACGCAGCGTGAGCGGGTCTCGCGTGAGATCGAGATTGCGCGCGAGGTGCAGGAGCGGCTCTTCCCACAGTCGTATCCGAAGATTGCAGGCGTGGATATTGCCGGATATTGCAGGCCGGCGCAGGCTATCGGTGGTGACTATTACGACTTCTTTCTGCTGCCGTCTCTCTCGCAGCAGGCAGGAGATGGAGGCGAGCTCCTGGTGCTGGCGCTCGGCGATATCTCGGGCAAAGGGATTTCTGCTGCATTACTGATGGCCAGCCTCCGCGCCAGTCTGCGCAGCGGGGCGCAGCTGCGACGTGGCGACCAGGGTGCGTTGATGGAGCATGTGAATGGGCTGGTCTACGATTCCTCGACGTCCAATCGTTATGCCACCTTCTTCTATGCGGAGTACGATCCGCAGACGCGGCTTCTCTCGTATGTCAATGCAGGGCACAATCCTCCGCTGGTGCTGCGTGGCGATCGCCAGATTGCGTTGGAAGCCACGGGAACCGTGATCGGCCTGTTGCCGGAGTCGGCCTACGAGAAGCAGGAGATCGTGCTGGAGCCGGGCGATGTACTGATCGCCTTTACCGACGGGATCTCGGAGGCGATGAACCCTGTTGAAGAGGAGTGGGGCGAAGACCGCATGATCGCTGCCGCACGTTCGATTCTTCACAGGCCGGACTGCACCGTGGACGCGGAACAAATGATGAACTGCATCCTCGATGCAGCCGATGTCTTCACCTCGGGCGCAGACCAGCACGACGATATGACGCTGCTGATCTGCATGGTTCGCGAATAGCTACTTTAGCGCCATGACGACGATGCGTCCGTCGGAGTGAAAGCTGCCGCCAGTGGCTGTACGTGCCTCCTGCATGGGGTTCGACGGCATGACGTAGGCTGCGCTTGAGTAGACTCCCGCGGCATCGAAGCTCTGCAGGATGTAGTCGCGCTCCTTGTCGATCTCGGGATCGATCTTGTGGGTGACGCCGCCGGTGCGCTGGTCCTTTTCGAAGCCGATGTCGTGGGTTGCGGAGCCGACCCATAGCGGGCGGCCGTCGATCATCTGATCGCTCTTCCAGACGCGCAGATGGTGACGCTCGGCGGCGACGAGGAGTGGATCGGCACGTGCGTAAGACATGTCCTGCGGCCGGTCGAATAGATAGAGCGTGCTCATCGGCATAGCGGTGTAGGCCTCTCGATTGAGCGTTGCCATCAGCCCGCTGAGGATGGCGTCCTGCACGGACTTATCGACAGCCACCCAGCCGGCGGCTTTGAAGGCATCTTTGACCTCTTGCTCGGTGCCGACGAGGGCGAAGTTCACCATGTCACCGGGATTACCGTTGCCGCTGGCGGTGTCGGTGACGCGGCGTGGAATGGTGTCAAAGTTAGCCGGGGTGATGAGCGTGCTGATGGGACTGGAGGCAGGTGCGGCGAGCACGTTGGTCTTGAACTTCTGCGGCTCGGTGAACTTGACATTCACCTTGTACTCGCCCGTAGCCGTGAGGTCGCTGCTCAGGTTGGCGCGTAGAAAGAGTTTGCCGGTGGTCGGCATCGTGACCTGTCCTGCGGCACCGATGGAAAAGGGAACCGAGGCTCCTATGTCGCTGACGCGGCCGACGAGCGCGCCGACCTTCGCCGAGTTCAGCGGGAACTGACGGATGAGGTCCTTCCACCCGCGGTCGAGTCCATCGGCAGTGCTCTTGCGGCCGTCGGCGAGGGTCAGGTCGCCGGAGACCGTGAAGCTCGCGATCTCGCCAGCGGCGAGGTGCACTCCGGTGTCGACCCAATCGCCGCTGGTAACTTTGAACTCGTAGTTCTGCTTGTGCGGCGGGACGGCGGCGGGGCTCTCGACCTTCTGTGAGCGCATGCTCGTGATCGCCTCAACATGCGGCGTGGTGGATATGGGGGGCGGTGTTGTCGCCGATGGCGTCTCCTGCGGCTGCTGGCCCAGAAGAAGGGTGCCGCTGGGCGATATCAATCCAGGCATCAGCGCAATGACCAGGAAGTACCAGAAACGCATTCGTCGCACCCCATGTTCAGATCGTTTAGAGTGAATCATGTACCAACTCATCTTAAGATGCTGAACCCCGGCCAGCCGCGTATGTCGCTCTCTGCCCTTCTCCGAAGGCTTGCTGTCTCAGCAGCATCGGTTGGGCTGACGGTGGGGCTCTCAGGCTGTCAAGGAATTGTATCCAGCCAGAGCGGATCGCAGGTGCGTTTCATCGATGCCTCGCCGGACGCACCGGGGCTGGACATCTACCAGAACAATACAGCGGTCGCCTATAACCTTGGCTTTGGCACGGTGACGTCGTATGTGCCGGTCAATCCGGGAATGTACACCACGTTAGCGGCCCAGGCAGGCACCAAGCAGACACTCGTCTCGGCAAAGGGTACTTATGTGACCGGAAGCCAGTACACGGTGCTGATCGGCAACGTTGTGGCCAGCCTGCAAGGGACCGTGCTGAAGGATCAGAGCCAGGCTGCTCCTACTGGCCAGATGGCCGTGCGCTTCATCAACCAGGCGACGACCGGCGCGGCACAGGATATTTATCTTGTGCCTTCGGGACAGAAGCTCACCGCCGTGACGCCGGTGTATACGAATATCGCATTCAACGCGAATACCGGCTACCTGAACGTTCCCTCTGGGGCCTATACGCTCGTCCTTCTGCCCGCCGGCACGGTGCCTGACGATGACACGGTGCCGGCCTATACAGGCGCTCAGGTGACCTACTCCAGCGGCACAGCGACGACGCTGATCCTGATCGACCAACAGATCCAGACGACGACCAAGCTACAGGTCATTACGGCGACGGACTACACCTCGCCGACAGCTACAAATTAGTGCAAGTCGTTAAATAACGAAGGCCGCCGATCTCTCGGCGGCCTTTGCGTTGTTGCCTGTGCTGCTTAGTAGCGATACTGCTCGGACTTGTATGGCCCCTCGACGGAGACGCCGAGATAGTCGGCCTGCCTGGGCGAGAGCGTCGTGAGCTTCACACCGATCTTCTCGAGGTGAAGACGTGCAACCTCCTCGTCGAGCTTCTTCGGCAGGATGTAGACGCCTACCTTGTAGGTGTCCTTGTTCTTCCAGAGGTCGAGAGCGGCCAGCGTCTGGTTGGAGAAGCTGTTCGACATGACGAAGCTCGGGTGGCCCGTGGCGCAGCCCAGGTTGACCAGACGGCCTTCAGCCAGCACGAAGATGCTGCTTCCGCTGGGGAAGGTGTACTTATCCACCTGCGGCTTGATGTTCAGCTTGGTAACGCCCGTGGCGCTGTTGAGCTGGTCCATCTGGATCTCGTTATCGAAGTGTCCGATGTTGCAGACGATCGCCTGATCTTTCATCTGCTGCATGTGTTCGAAGGTGATGATGTCGAGATTGCCGGTGCAGGTGACGTAGATATCGCCGCGGCCCAGGGTCTCTTCGATCGTCGTGACTTCATAGCCTTCCATGGCAGCCTGCAGCGCGTTGATGGGATCGATCTCGGTGACGATGACGCGAGCGCCGAGGCCGCGCAGCGATGCTGCCGAGCCCTTGCCCACATCGCCATAGCCGCAGATCACAGCTGTCTTACCTGCAACCATCACATCGGTGGCACGCTTAATTCCATCGACGAGCGATTCGCGGCAGCCGTAGAGGTTGTCGAACTTCGACTTGGTGACCGAGTCGTTGACATTGATGGCGGGAACGAGCAGCTTGCCCTGCTCCATCATCTTGTACAGGCGGTGAACGCCGGTCGTCGTCTCTTCGGCGACGCCCTTCCACTCCTTCGCCATCTTCTGGAAGTAGGAGGAGTCTTCGGCGTTGATCTTCTTCAGCAGATCCTTGATGACCTGCTCCTCCTGATTGCCAGAGGGAGTGTTAACCCAGCCGTCGCCCTTCTCGAGGTCGACGCCCTTGTGGATCAGCAGGGTGACGTCGCCGCCATCGTCGATGACGATCTGCGGACCGAGGCCGCCCTTGTGGCGTAGCGCCTGATCGGTGCACCACCAGTACTCTTCGAGCGTCTCGCCCTTCCAGGCGTAGACGGGAACACCGGCGGCCGCGATGGCGGCGGCGGCGTGGTCCTGCGTGGAGAAGATGTTGCAGCTCGCCCAGCGCACATCGGCACCGAGGGCAACCATGGTCTCGATCAGCACGGCCGTCTGGATCGTCATATGTAACGATCCGGTGACGCGGACGCCAGCCAGCGGCTTGGACGGAGCGTATTTGTTGCGGATCGCCATCAGGCCGGGCATCTCCTGCTCGGCGATATCGATCTCTTTGCGTCCAAAATCTGCCAGCGAGATATCTGCGACCTTGTAGTCGACTGCTGCTGTATCGATGGTTGCTGTTGCCATGAAGGCACCTCAAGCTTTCAGGAAAAATGTGAGATTAATTGCCCGAATCTCCAATCTCAAGGATACCATCGGCGAGTGAATTGGTCCGTATTGCCGGTAGGCATCCTTAGCTTTCAGGTTTGAGAGAGTTGTGCGGTCGAGCTGCCGAATCTCTTTGTCATCAGGCTGATGATGGCAGCCATAAGAAACAGCACGGCGATGGCGTACAGGCCCCTGGCGAAACTGTGGGTCGACTCGCGTAGCAGGCCCGTGATGTAGGGTCCGGTAAAGCCGCCCAGCGCACCCAGACTGGTGACGAGAGCGACCCCTGCAGCGGCCGCCGAGCCAGTGGCGTTTCTCGTCATCAGCGCCCAGAAGGGGCCCATCGAGCTGAACATGCCGATGGTGGTCAGCGAGAAACCGCATAGTGCAAGCGGCATCGTCGTTGCCGCTCCGGCAAGAGCAAAGCCGACTCCAGCGCAGACCATGCAGCCAGCGATGTGAGCGCTTCGCTCATTCCAGCGGTCGGAGCTCCAGCCGACGATGACGGTAACGATGGCGGCCAGCAGGTAGGTGACGGTCGAAAGGCGTGCGATGCCGCTTGCGTCAGGACTTCCGTGAAGATTGCTGAGCATCAGCGGCATCCACAGATTGACGACGTAGACGCCGATCTGCACGGTGATGTAGACGACGATCAGCAGCCAGAGGATCGGCAGGCGGAAGGCATCGGCGAAGGAGTGATGCTGCGTCGCTCCGTATCGCGCACGATCTGCTTCCAACTCCTGCATGAGCCACTGCTGTTCTTCTGCCATAAGCCAGTGAGCCTCGGTGGGGCTGTCGCGCAGGATGAAGAGGACGGAGATGCCCAGCAGGATTGTCGGAATTCCCTCGGCGATAAAGAGCCACTGCCATCCACTGAGCCCATAGAGACCGTCGAGCTTCAGAAGAGCGCTTGAGAGCGGACCTCCGAAGACGCCGGCGAGGGAGGTTGCGGTCATGAACTTGGCCACTGCACGCGCCCGTACATGCGATGGAAACCATTGCGTGAGGTAGAGCAGCATGCCGGGAACGAAGCCCGCCTCGCCGACGCCAAGCAGAAAACGCGTCAGGTAGAACGATGTCGGCGTGCGAACCAGGGCCATCAGCGCAGCGATGAAGCCCCACGAGATCATGATGCGCGCGATCCAGAGCCGCGTCCCGACGCGCGGAATCATCATGCTGCTGGGCAGATCGAAGAACGCGTAGCCGAGAAAGAAGATGGCCGCACCGGTGCCATAGACAGAATCGCTGAAGCCAAGCTGGCGCTTCATGTCGATGGCGGCGAAGCCTACATTGACGCGGTCGATGTAGGCGACGATATAAAGCAAAAACAGATAAGGGACGATGCGGCGTGTGATCTTCGCGTAGAGCGAGCGTTCCTCGACCGCGTTCCGGTTCAGCTGCGCTGCCTCGATCATCGCTTCACTGTAACTGCCGCCTTCGCTTCTGTGGGAGCTTTTCTGCTTCCAGCAGCCTTCGCTTGCGCTCTGTGCCCCAGCGGTAGCCGGTCAACGAGCCGTCCTTGCCGATGATGCGGTGACAGGGAACGACGATGGCGACGGGGTTTGCGGCGCAGGCTCCGGCGACGGCGCGGGTTGCGGTTGGCGAACCAAGCTCGGTAGCCAGGCCGGAGTAGGTGCGGGTCTCCCCGCGCGGGATCGCCTTTAGCGCATTCCATACGCGCTGCTGAAATGCAGTGGCACGCACGTCAAGCGGAAAGGTTGCAGCCAGGGGATGTTCGGTGGTCTGGCTTGCGACGAATCGAATCGCCTCACCCAGCCATCCGTCCGTCCTGCTATCTGCGACGAGATTGGCGCTTGGAAAGGTTGCGAGTAGAAGAGCCTTCAGCTCCATGTCATCTTCGCCGAAGGTGATGGAACAGATGCCCTTTTCCGTCGCCGCCACGAGCATGCGGCCAAGAGGGCAGCTGGCAGTGGCATATTTTACGGTGATTCCCTTTGCGCCACTCTTCATCTCTCGCGGCGTCATGCCCAGCTGTGCATTGCTTTTTTCGTACAGGCGGCTGCTCGAACCGAAGCCTGCGTCGTAGATCGCATCCGTGACAGTCATGGCGGGTCTCCTCATCTTGTGCTTGAAGTTCTCCATGCGCTGCGCCCTGGCATACTGCGCCGGGCTGACGCCGAAGACACGGCGGAAGGCACGCATCAGGGTCAGCCTGTCGACCCCGGCCTTTTGTGCCAGTTGTGACATCGTTTGCGATTCATCGGCGTGCCCGCGGAGGTGCTCCGCGATCTCGGTGACGAGGTCAGCCTGGGGATCGGGTCGTGGAGATGTTCTATCGGGCTCGCAGCGCAGGCAGGCGCGATAGCCCGCCTCAACAGCATCCGCCAGGGTTGAGAAGAACTGCACGTTCTCGCGTGCAGGGCGTCGGCTGGGGCAACTCGGCTTGCAGACGACTCCGGTCGACCGGACAGCATAGTAAAACTGCCCGTCTGCCTTTGCGTCTCGCTGAAGTACCTGTTGCCAGCGACGGCCGGTGTTTGATGCGCTGTGATTTTTGATTGCGGTCATCTCCATGTCAGTATCTTCCTTGACCGGCACGATGGCTACAATCCGAAATGTTCGTGCAAATTAATGCTGCTCATTCGTCAATGCTGCTCACTCCCGTCGGTTCGGCGACCGATCCTGTTTCGGGAGCAGTGCCTGCGTCCGCACTCGCAGGAGACAACGGCAGGGGAACACGTTCACCCGTCTCGTCCACCTCGTTGCTTTCGACGTAGAAGTGTGTGAGCAGTGCATTGCCGAAGCTGGTCGTGATGGCGACATCGGTGGCATCTCGGCCGGTAGCCATCAGCACGCGCCCGATCCGCGGCGTGTTGTGACGCGCGTCCATCGTCCACCAGCGGCCGCCGAGGTAGACCTGATACCAGGCGCTGAAGTCTCCTGCGCCTGAGTAAGGAACGCGCATGTCGCCGAGATAGCCGGTGACGTAGCGGGCCGGGATGTTCATGGCACGCGTCAGTGTGATGGCAAGATGTTGATAGTCGCGGCAGACGCCTACGCGCTCCGTGAAGACGTCGAGTGCCGTCTTGGTGGGACGCGCGGTCTGGTAGTTGAACTTCACATGATCGTGGACCCAATCGCGAATAGTGACTGCGCGCATCCATCCAGGTGCTGTTGAGGCAAAGAGATCGCAGGCGATCTGCGATAGCTTGTCGACTTCGCAGTAGCGGCTGCTGAGGAGATACTGCAGCATCTCGTCGGGCAGGCCCTCTACAGGATGCTGGTCTGTGCCGAAGCCATTTTCATCTGGTGTGGGTTCGATCTCAATCAGGCTGCTTCCTGCAAGACGTAGGGCTCCGGCTGGCGCACTGAAGCGCGTGCAGCGATTGCCAAAGCTGTCAACGTACTCATGCCCTTCGAGCTCACGTTTGGTATCGAGGTCGATGTGCTCGATTGAGAGAGATTCTCCTTCGCGATGCGCGCCGTCGAGCGAAGGATGAAGCCGAAGCATCGCCACAATACTAAGAGCCGCCGGCAGATGAAACTGGATATCGTACTCGGAGCGGATAAGCATAGTGTGGAGACCTCGGACAGAAGGTGCTTTCTAAAAGCAGAGGAGCAGACCCGCGCGCGACTAACCTGCGGTTGGATGCTCTGCTTACAACATGCGGTTGTGCTGTGGGACTTTCGCTTTTGCCTGGGGCCGTTAAAAACATGGTGGCGGACCCTAAGGCCCGCCACCTGATGGATTTACCGCAAAATCTTACTTTGCGGCAACAGCCAGAGCCTGCTCCTTGAGAGCTGCGGCCTTGTCGGTCGCCTCCCAGGTGAAGCCCTCGCCCGAGCGGCCGAAGTGGCCGTAGGCTGCGGTTGCCTTGAAGATGGGACGGCGCAGCTTGAGGGTCTCGATGATGCCCTTGGGCGTCAGCGAGAAGTTCTTGCGGACGACATCGACCAGGGTGGCCTCATCAACCTTGCCCGTGCCGAAGGTGTCGACCAGTACACTGACCGGCTCCACGACGCCGATGGCGTATGCAAGCTGAACCTCGCAGCGATCGGCCAGGCCGGCAGCAACGATGTTCTTGGCGACGTAGCGAGCCATGTAGGCAGCCGAACGGTCGACCTTGGTGGCGTCCTTGCCGCTGAAGGCTCCGCCGCCGTGACGGCCCATGCCGCCATAGGTGTCGACGATGATCTTGCGGCCGGTCAGGCCGGTATCGCCCATCGGTCCGCCGACGACGAAGCGTCCGGTCGGGTTGATGTGATACTTGGTGTTCTCGTCAAGCAGGTTGGCCGGGATCACGTTCTGGATCACATTCTTGAGAATGTCGCCGCGCAGCTCTTCGTTGGAGACGTTCTCAGCGTGCTGCGTGGAGATGACGACTGCATCGACGCGAACGGGCTTGTGGTTAGCGTCGTACTCCACCGTCACCTGGCTCTTGCCGTCGGGACGCAGGTAAGCCATCAGGCCGTTCTTGCGAACTTCGCTCAGGCGGAAGGCGAGACGGTGCGCCAGAGAGATCGGGGTGGGCATCAGCTCGGGGGTCTCGTTGGTGGCATAGCCGAACATCATGCCCTGGTCGCCGGCGCCGCCCGTGTCCACACCCATGGCGATGTCGCCGGACTGCTTGTTGATCGTCGAGATGACGGCGCAGGTGTTCGAATCGAAGCCGTACAGAGCGTTGTCATAGCCGATGGCAGCAACCGTTCCGCGAACGAGGCCCTGGAAATCGACGTAGGCCTTGGTGGTGATCTCACCAGCGACGACCACGAGGCCGGTGCAGGTCAGGGTCTCGCAGGCAACGCGGCTGTAGGGGTCCTGCTCCAGGCAGGCATCAAGGATCGCATCCGAGATCTGGTCGGCGATCTTGTCAGGGTGTCCTTCGGTGACGGACTCACTGGTGAAGAGAAAACGCTCGCGTGTAGACAATTACAGGCTCCTTATTGAGGCTCGTACGGAAGACGTGCCAATGCTCTTAATAACCCTCTTATTTTACCTCTGCACGAGAGCAGGGATTGCAGTCAGACACTTATTGGCCCGGAATCCGCATCTAACGGCAGCGGATTGCATTGAGTGGAGAAATAAGAGACTTTGGAGACTTACAAGGACAAGTGGCCGTGCAGGACGTATTTCCAGACGCTCCAGCCCAGCATCACGAGCGTCATCAGCATGACCGCGACACCAAGCCAGCGTGCCCCGGAGCCGGAGCGGGCGTTCCCGCGACTCTTGCGAACATTCTCTGCAAACTCGACCCAATCCTTGTCGGTGGGGGATGACGAACCGCCCATCTCTCGAAGGGTTCTCTCGAATTTCTCCATCCAGCTGGTCTCATCGAGACCCACAGCGGTCACATAGCTCCGCAGAATACCTTTGCGAAAGACGCCGCCGGGCAGTTCCATCAGGCGGCCGCTTTCCAGCGCCTCAAGATGACGGACCGAGACCTTCGTCATGGCACAGATCGTATCGAGCGTAACCTGCCTATGCTCGCGTTCCATCCGCAACTCGTCGCCGAATCGTTCCATTCCGCTCCGTACGCGCCAGTCGACAAAATCGAGCCATGCCTATCAAACGGCATGGGTTGTGGGCAGAATAGCCCGGCCGGCGGTCGAAGTCAAAAAAACCAGCCTTTTTGATGGGGGGACGTACCAACATGGTCATTCTACAGGGGGATACACCCACCCCTTTGATTCGCCTCAGTGCTTCCCTCGACCGATTCCAAACGTAACCACCGGTCCTGGTCGTGATTTTGGGATATTGCGCTATGCTCCCTCTCTCCTCGTCAGAGTCACCGCAGCGCATGTTGAGGTTCCGATCACCTCTTCCGAGCGTCGGAGTTCCGGTCAATAGAGGCCTGGCTGCCATACACTGGAAAGCAGCATGAATAAGCTTGTTGTCGGCAATCTCATCCACCGTCCTCTCCGTTCGCTCATCAGCGCCCTCGCCATTGCGATTGAGGTCATCATGATCCTCTCGATCACGGCGATTCTTCTCGGCAAGATTGATGGATTCAAGACCCGTCAGAACGGCATTGGCATGGACATGATCGTGCGTCCCAGCACGACCAACAACTTTATCGGGATGAGTTCTGCCGCAGCCTCGGTGAAGGTGGCCGATATTCTGGCCAAGATTCCTCATGTTGCGGTGGCTGCGCCGGTCAATATTCAGCTGACGGGGTCGCTGGATAGCATATACGGCGTCGACTATAAGAGCTTCAACGATCTCCTGCCGTTTACTTTTCTCAGCGGCGGGCCGTTTCAGGGGCCTGATGACGTGATCATCGATGATTACGCTGCTCCTGGAAAGAAGGTCGGTGATTCGATCAAGATCCTCAATCACGACTTCCACATCTGCGGCATCGTCGAGCATGGCAAGGGCGGACGCAAGTTTATTCCGTTGACCACCATGGGTTCTTTGACCGGAACTGAGGGTAAGGCCTCGCTGTTCTATCTGCGAACGGAAGAGCAGCCGAAGTATCAGGATGAGATCCGCAAGGCCATCCTGGCCACCGACGGCATGTCGCAGTACAACGTTGCCACTGCCGAAGAGTATCTCTCCGCGATCTCGCCCTCCCGACTCCCTTATATGAGCACGGCAATCCGGGTGGTCGTGGGGATTGCCCTGGTGATTGGATTCCTGGTCATCTTCCAGTCGATGTACACGGCGGTGATGGAGCGTACTCGCGAGATCGGCATTCTGAAGTCGATGGGTGCCTCACGCGGCTACATTGTCGGTCTCGTACTACGTGAGACCGCGGTTATTGCAGCGGTTGGAACGATATTGGGAGTCATCTCCAGCTTTGCACTGAGCGTGGCGCTCGATGCAAAGTTTCCGACGCTGGATTTTGTCATCGACCTGCCCTGGGTCTGGAAGGCGATCGCGATCGCCTTCCTGGGGGCCATGTTTGGAGCGCTCTATCCGGCCTTCAAGGCAGCCAGCAAAGATCCGATCGATGCGCTGGCCTACGAATAGAAGGCAGCAGCACTGGAGCGAGCCGTCTTGCATCGCAGACGGCTCGCCGGTAACTTAATGAAAGGAAGAGCGGAGTCGACGGCCATGAAGCCGCACCCGTCTCCTGATTCGGCGCCGTAAACCATATTCCGAAACCATTCAAGGTGGTAGGAGGCGGCGCGAGTGCTTTCTTCGGCGGTGTAGCCGTTTCTCTGGTCGACCTTGCTTATGAACCCTACGGAAACAGAACCTCTTCGAGCCCGGCGTCTATCGACTGTGCGATGGATGGAAGCCGCTCTGCTCGCTGTTGCGGCAGTCTTTCTGCTGCTGCACGGGGTTCATCTTCGGGCCGATTTCCCCAACCACTCCCCCTGGATGGACTGGGCCAAGTACACCGATGAGGGCTGGTACGGCGATGCCGCCATCCGCTATTTCCAACGCGGCAGCTGGTATGTTCCGGGAGACTTCAACCCCGCGGCGGCTCTTCCGGTCTGGCCGCTCGCGGAGTCGGCGCTGTTTCACTTCACCGGAGCGAATGTCATCGCGGCACGGTCGCTCTCGGTGACGGTATTTGTTTTGATCGTTCTGGCTGCCTATCTGCTTTTGCGGCGCAGCGCACGCATGACTGCGGCGAACGACTTCGCCACCTCATCCCTGGCGCCTGCAATTGCGGCGTTGCTGCTCGCGGTCAGCCCGTTCTGCTATGTCTTCAGCCGCCTGGCGATCCTTGAGCCGATGCTGATCCTGCTTACGACGCTGGCGCTGCTGACCGCTTCTTACGTGCTGCCGGAGGGAAGCGAGCGCACCCTGAGGTACTGGGCCCCGATCATCGGAATGGGCCTGATTCTGCCCCTGATGGTTCTCACCAAAACCACCGCCGTCTTCCTTATGCCGGCCGTCTTCTGGATGCTCTATGCGCGACGAGACTACTCGCTGCGCTCGTTCGTTCGAGCCGTGTGGCCTGTGCTGCTGCTGGCGGGGGTGGTATGGGCGACCTACTACGGTCTTGTCGTGCGTCCCCGGTTCCTGGAGGACTACCACTACCTCTTCGCGGCCAACGCCTACACCGGCATTACGCGGGAGAACGCCCTGTCGGTTCTGCAGGACACCTTTACGGATGGGACGTGGATCGGCAGGCTGTTCTATCCGCTCGCGTTGGTGGCGATTCTTGTCGTGTTTTCGCTGGAGAGGCGCCTGTTGCGCAATCCGGTGGTGCCGGCGCTGCTGCTCTGGATCGCTGGCTACGAGTCGTTTCTCGCGTATCACGACAATCTTCAGCCGCGATATTACCTGGTGGTTGCGGTGCCGTTCATCCTGTTGAGCTCCATCGCGCTTGAGGGCCTGTGGAATCGCAGGAATGTGATCGCGCCGATCCGCCACCTCGTTGGGGTCTCCGCAGCCCTGGCCCTTGCCGTGATCGCCGCGAATGATGCAAGGCATACGCTGCATTACGTGCGATATCCGGAGTACACCTTCTCTGAAGCCGCACAGCGCATCCGTCAGATCGTCACATCGGATCACAAACAGAACCAACTGGTGCTCTCCATCAGCGGCTCCGATCTTTCACTGATGACCGGCCTGCCGTCTATCTGCGACGACTTCGGCACCATGGAGCTGTCGGATCGCGTTCGCGCCTATCATCCAGGGTGGTATATCACCTGGAATGAGGTCGACGACGATAAGATGGACGCCCTGACGCCGATCTACCACCTGCATCGGGTAGCGGCGTTTCCGGCAATGGACGATCCTGAGCGTAACCTGTTGATTCTTTATCGGTTGGAGCCGCCGATCCCCAACGCACAGAAGCGCCATCGCCGCAAACCGGCCCCGCAGCTGTTGACGACCAGCTTCGGACAGCAGCCCACGGTCTCGCAGCTGACGCATTAGCGGGTAGGGCAGTGGGCTCGAATCGTGAATATCCTCACGAATTTCTGGCCTTCGCCAGTAACTTTCGTTGACTCCCCCACCGGCCTCGGATATTCTTGAATCTCGCGCAGTCTCGCGTCTGCACGTCTGTGTGGCAGTACGCAGCGAGATCACGTGGTGGATCCACCCGGGGCGGCATCATCGGAGCTCCTAAAGCACCCACACCTCAGGACCCCAACCAGGCTCTGTGCGCAAATCCAGGCGGTCGTTTTCAGCGCTTGTGAGGACCAAGGGTTCTCTACGCTTAACTCGTCCGCATGGGCTGATTTTTGGTTGAAATTTGGTTTTTACGGCAGTTGCAACACTATCCGTTCTACGAATTCTTCCGCTAGATGCCGACCATGGAAGACGGCAGAAACATGGAGTACTTAAGACGATGTCCACCAGGATTCCGAGCGCGAAAGAGATCCAGCGCAAGTGGTTTGTCCTCGACGCCAGCGGTAAGACGCTTGGCCGCCTTGCAACCCAGGCAGCGAATGTGCTGTCCGGCAAGCTCAACCCGCTCTACACGCCCTACATCGATACCGGCGATCACGTTGTGATCATCAACGCCGAGAAGATCGTGCTGACCGGACTCAAGGCTGACCAGAAGCTCTATCGCCGCTACACCGGCTTCCCCGGCGGTCTGCGTGAAGAGTCGTTCATCGACCTGTTGAAGCGTCGCCCCGAGGCGATCGTCGAGCAGGCTGTGAAGGGTATGCTGCCGAAGTCCAAGATGGGCCGCCAGATGGCGACCAAGCTGAAGGTCTACAAGGGCGACAAGCATCCGCACCAGGCTCAAAAGCCTGAGCCGCTCGAGGCGACCGCTTAAGTTCGCGATTTTCGCGATATCAAGTTTTGGGCTTAGGCCCAGTGGAAAAGGATTAAGAGGATCAACATGGCAGATCTCGTCCAGTACTATGGCACCGGCCGTCGCAAGAGCTCGATCGCGCGCGTCTTCCTGCGCCCGGGCAGCGGCAAATTTTCCGTCAACAAGAAAGACGTTGACGTTTACTTCGTGACCGCGCAGCAGCGTGCAGCTGCCAAGCGTTCGCTCGGCATCCCCGACATCGGCGAAACCTTCGACGTCATCACCACCGTTCGCGGTGGCGGCGTAATGGGTCAGGCTGATGCGGTCAAGCTCGGCATCGCCCGCGCGCTGATGGTCTTCAACCCTGAGCTCCGCAAGGCACTCAAGAGCGAAGGCCTTGTGACCCGTGACTCGCGCGCCAAGGAACGCAAGAAGTACGGTCAGAAGGGCGCCCGCGCTCGCTTCCAGTTCTCGAAGCGCTAGTCTTCGAGGCCTGTGGGCCTATACGCTTTGGCGGGTGTCTCGTCTTCTATGGACGAGGCATCCGCTCGCAACACCCTCCGGCAGCACGATCGCCTGAGGCAAGGAGTTCAATCTCCCCTGCGGGGGATCAATACAGGTCACGGATGGGCACACTCCGACGACCTTAACCAAGGAGATCAATTTGGCTACCATTACGATGAAAGAACTGCTCGAGGCTGGCGTACACTTCGGGCATCAGACCAAGCGCTGGAACCCCAAGATGAAGGAATACATCTTCGGCGAGCGCAACGGAATTTACATCATCGACCTGCAGAAGACGCTCAAGATGTTCAAGGACGCGTCCAAGTTCGTCACCGATCTGACCTCCACCGGTAAGCTCATCCTCTTCGTCGGCACCAAGCGCCAGGCGCAGGATGCCGTGGCTGAGGAAGCGACCCGCGCAGGCATGCCGTACATCAACTCGCGCTGGCTCGGTGGTCTTCTGACCAACTGGGTGACGGTGCAGAAGTCGGTGAAGCGCCTGCAGGAGCTCGACGACATGTCGACCGACGGCCGCTACGAGCTGCTGACCAAGAAGGAAGTCATCAAGCTGGAGCGCGAGCGCAAGCACCTGTCGACGAATCTCTCCGGCATCAAGAACATGAAGCGCCTCCCCGATGCGATCTTCGTGATCGACTCGAACAACGAGGCGATCGCAGTCTCCGAGGCCCGCAAGCTGGGCATCCCGGTCGTCGCTGTGGTTGACACCAACTGCGATCCTACCGTGGTTGACTACGTGATCCCGGGCAACGACGACGCTCTCCGCGCCATCCGCCTCTTCACCACGAAGATCGCCGACTCGGCCTTCGAGGGAACGCAGATGGTCTCCGAGCGCGCCTTCTCCGAAGAGGTTGCGGACGTGCAGCAGGCCGAGGTCGCTCCCGAGTTCGTTGGCGAAGAGGGCGAGCTGAACGAAGTACAGGCTTCCATCACCGCGGCAGATGCCGATGAGGATGAGAACGTCGATCTCGCAGCTGTTCTTGGCGGCAACATTCGCAAGGCGCCTGCCGCTGCCTCCGTCGATGAGCCCGAAACGGCCATCGCAGAGACCGGAGCCTAAGCCCCCGGGCACAGCATATTTGCAGTGCCGTAACTGCCATCTGGCAACATCAGGGGGCGCGGGTCGAAAGAGCCCGCGCCCCCTTTGTATGAATCATGCTCTACACCAGGAAGGGAACACCCAATGTCTGAGACAGCCGTAAAGATCGATGCAAAACTCGTGAAGGAACTCCGCGAAAAGTCCTCTGCTCCCATGGGCGATTGCCTGAAGGCGCTGCAGGAGGCCAAGGGTGATATGGAGGAGGCGTTCGTCGTCCTCCGCAAGCGCGGCATGGCATCGGCTGCGAAGAAGGCTTCGCGCACCACGAACGAAGGTTCCATCGGCACCTACATCCACGCAGGCGGAAAGATCGGCGTTCTCGTTGAGCTGAACTGCGAGTCGGACTTCGTCGCCCGCACGCCTGACTTCCAGGAGCTGCTCCGCGATATCGCCATGCATATCGCTGCTGCCGATCCGCGCTATGTTCGCCGCGAGGATGTCACGCCTGAGGATATCGAGCGTGAGAAGGAGATCTATCGCGCGCAGGCTGCTTCTTCCGGCAAGCCGGCTAACATCATCGAGAAGATGCTCGAGGGCAAGATGAGCAAGTTCTACGAAGAGGTTTGCCTGCTCGACCAGCCGTTTATCAAGGATCAGGCGCAGACGATCTCGCAGATCATCGCAACTCGCGTCGGCAAGCTTGGCGAGAACATCAGCGTTCGCCGCTTCGCACGCTTCAAGGTTGGCGATCCGAACTGGACTGTTGCGACCACTGCACCTGCTACGGCAGAAGAGGCTTCTGCTTAAGCGACACAGCACAAGCTGCAAAGAAGAGCCCGGGCAATCGCCCGGGCTCTTCTTTGCGCTTTCGCTACCATGAGCGTTGGGCTAAGCCAACTCTTCCCAAAAAGGTGTTTATGCGCCAATTTGTTGCTCAACTATCAGCTGTGGGGGGCTGATCAATTGTTGGGAAATAAAGGCTTACTGTAGCGTTCATTTTCGGGCGAACGAACGCTGCGAGACAAGACAACCATTTCCCTGACTTCTCAACTAATAAGGGTATGAAAATTAAATACGCAGCTTCTCTCGTTCCCGCGATTGCACTGACGCTCATACTTTCGCCGGCTATTGCATCGGCACAGACCGCCGGCCAGGACATGAAGACTGCCGGCAGTGATACAAAGAGCGCAGCTAAAAAGACTGGCTCCGGCGTGAAGAAGGGCACTGTCAAAGCTACCGACAAGACCAAGGAAGGCGGCACGGTCGCCGTCGATAAAACCAAGGAAACATCGGTAAAAGCCTATGACCGCACCGAGGAAGGCGCCAAGAAGGTCTTCAGTCCGGACTCGCATACAGAGACCAAGGCCAAGAACCGTGCCAAGGAAACCAAAATGGAGACCAAGGATGATGCCAGTCGGGCGAAGCAGAAAGCCGGGGATGCAACAAAGCCTCAGTAGCTACGCTGTCTTCTTCGTAGCGCGCCGATCAGCCTTCGTCGGGGATTCATTCTGCTTTGCTTCCCCGGGCGAAAGAGCAGGGTTTAGCTGTCGTGTTGATTCCGACAGGCATTGACATAGGATTGAAATCCGGAAGGACAATGAGCTTGGGCAACTGTCCGGGCTCATTTTTTTTGGCTGTCGGCGCGATGAGCGGCGTTACCCGGTTAGCAGCGTTTTGAGGAGCAAATCAACCTCTAACCGGAGCGGTGGTTGATTCTAAATTGCTTACGGTGGCCAACAGGCGACGGAATACTCCATTCGAGCTAAGTCGGCAAAGACGTGAGTTTGCGTCATAAAAAAAATGCTGATTCTTGATTACAGGTTCTGCGAAGAGGGCGTACTCTTCTTACGGGTCATCATTCGGGTCAGATTTTTGCACGCCTTGGAAGCTCGCAAGAACTTCCTGACTGGAGATCTCCATGCTTAAACGCATTCTTGTAGTGTCCTTACTCGCCGCTGGTTGTGCATCCGCAGCCCGTGGTGATGCGATCAGTGGCTACTTCTCAGCTACTGGAACGGATTCATTCACCCCATCGACCATTACATTCGATAGCGCACAGGTTGCCGGAGCAATCGGCGGCACTTTCGCGTCCTATTTATCGGACGGAACTCCGATTATTTTTCTTTCGGGTGCACTTCCGTATAACGATGGACCAAATACTCCTCCAAACCCACCCTACACGTCGGGCTACGTTCCTCTCTTTACGACGACCGGAGGAGGAACGACCTTTACGTTCAACATGACGGACTACAACGCGGGCTATACCAACAATGGAACGAACGGTTGCACGAGTGGAAGCACCTGCCTTGCCGTTACTGGTGATGGCTTCTTCACTGCAACAGGTTCGCTGAGCGGCACCTCGGGACCTGCTACATTCTCGTTCACATCGCAATATGTTGCCAATCAGCCGTTAGCCACTCTTACGTCCTTTTCGGCTTCGACTGCGGCTACAGCATCTCCGATACCAGAGCCTGCTTCGCTTGCTCTGCTCGGATCGGGCCTTCTGGGTATTGTTGGGCTCGCACGTCGTCGCCTCAACGCCTAAAATTCCTCTTCCATCCAGGGCAAGAGTCGGATATGGCTCTTGTCCTGTCTCTATTCCATCGTTGAAACCCGGGACCAGATTCTCTGAAAGTCCTCAATCTGCCTGGGTCCCCTCCAAAGTAACTTCTGAGCCGGATTTGGCAGATGCTTCAACTGCCATCTCTGGCCGCAGTTGCAGGAGGGTGGGCCTTGCGATTTGACGGCCTGGAAAATTCCCTATATCAATAGTCTGCTCAAAGAGCAATAATAAAGACTGGGAAATGACTAGGAAATTAGTTGCAGTGACAGGCAACCCATTTTCTCTATACTAGTCATATAACCCTTCGCATTACTCGGTTGAGATAGAGGCTGATCTCCAAGCCCCCTACCGATTGCGGTGTATTACTCCTGCCAATCCAGTTGCTGATGCCTGAGCTGTCTACTTCAGCGATGTACCCCCTATCTCCCCAAGAGGTTTTTGATCCATGCGTATCGCATCCGTAGGCACAGCATTTCCTCCCCACCGTTATCCTCAGGCTGACATCACCGAAGCTTTAAAAGAAAAGATGCAGGACAAGCTGGAGATTCCTGCGATTATGAATCGGCTCCACGAAAATTGCGGTGTTGATTACCGCCACATTATGTTCCCCCTCGATACTCTGGGAACTCTCACAAGCTTCGGAACGGCCAACGATCTGTGGATTAAAGGAGCCGTCGAACTCGGCCAGCAGGCGATTCAAAAGGCCCTCGATCAGGTTGGCCTCGAACCGGGCGACATCTCTGCGATCTTCTTCACCTCGGTGACTGGCATCGCTTGCCCGAGCATCGACGCCCGTCTCGTCAACCTGATGGGTTTCCCGAAGGACATCAAACGCACCCCGATCTTCGGCCTTGGTTGCGTTGCAGGAGCGGCTGGAATCTCCCGCGCCATCGATTATGTGCGGGCCTTCCCGAAGCAGTACGCCATCCTTTTGTCTGTCGAGCTCTGCTCGCTGACATGGCAGGAGAACGACAGCTCCATGGCCAACCTGGTCGCATGCGGCCTCTTTGGAGATGGGGCAGCGGCAGTCGTGCTCGCGGGAGAAGAGACCCCGCTGGCCCAGAAGCCAACCAGTGTCGAGGACCCGTGCCCTCGCGTCGTTGACACCCGGTCGACCTTCTATCCCGATACCGAGCATTTGATGGGGTGGAATATCAATCAAACCGGCTTCAATATCGTTCTCTCGGCAGAGGTTCCTGATCTCGTCAGCAACGAGCTTCGTGGAACTGTAGAAGATTTTCTCTCGGACAA
Organism: Edaphobacter sp.; assembly: GCF_028283685.1. Taxonomy (GTDB): domain Bacteria; phylum Acidobacteriota; class Terriglobia; order Terriglobales; family Acidobacteriaceae; genus Edaphobacter. Next base: position 45,879 of record NZ_JAPWKF010000004.1, read on the forward strand.
TGAATTGGGCATGGGAAACATCTGCAGTTTCATCTTCCATAGCGGAGGACCGAAGGTTCTCAAAGCGATGGAGAGTAGCCTCGGACTTCCTCCGCATGCCCTCGCAGCTTCCTGGAACAGCCTTCGCCAGCGAGGGAATCTATCGTCCGCTTCCGTCCTGACTGTGATGCAGGACTTTCTTCTCAACCGTCCTGGAAGTCCGGGTTGCTACAGCATGATTGGCGCCATGGGGCCTGCCTTCTGCTCCGAACTGCTGCTGCTGCAGTGGTAGCGTCGACCAGGTCGCGATAACCGAGGCCGGGAGATTCAATCTCCCGGCCTTTTCTGTGCTTTGTCGCGTGCGACACGATGGCGTCCATTTTGCTGCCGATAGGCTTTCGGAGACCACGGGGCGCCATGCGATACTAGAGCCTGACATGTATAAACGAGTCCTCCTCAAGATCTCGGGAGAGGCCCTGGCTGCTGGCCGAGGCTTCGGAATCGACGCCGTCTTTATTCACAAGGTCGCTGAAGAACTGGCAAACATCCATTCATTTGGTTGCCAGATCGGCATCGTCGTGGGGGGAGGAAACTTCTTTCGTGGTGTTGCCCAGCAGGCCATCGATATGGATCGTGTCGCAGCAGACCACATGGGAATGCTCTCGACCGTTATCAATGCCATTGCGTTGCAGGATGCCATCGAAAAACGAGGCATCTTCTGTCGCGTAATGAGCGCAATCGAGATGCATCAGGTCTCCGAGCCCTATATTCGCCGCCGCGCGATTCGTCACCTGGAGAAAGACAGGATCGTGATCTTCGCGGCGGGAACGGGAAATCCATACTTCTCGACGGACACGGCAGCTGCTCTTCGCGCGATGGAGATCAAGGCAGACATCCTGCTGAAGGCGACCTCCGTGGATGGGATTTATTCTGCCGACCCCAAGAAGGTTCCGGACGCTACGCGCTTCGAACAGATTACGTATAACGATATTCTGCGGCTGAATCTTGGTGTGATGGACACAGCGGCCGTATCCCTCTGCCGGGACAACAATATGCCGATGATGGTCTTCAGCATGCGGGAGCAGGGCAATATCGCGAGCGTGGTCTCCGGGGATAAGATCGGCTCGCTGGTGACCGCCTGAGGGCATAGGGTGAATGCAACGCGGCAAACTGAGTTGAAATCTCGTCAGGATATGCAGGACGTAGCTCCAGTGTCTTCGACGATATCTCCGCCAGCAGCCAAATCTGCCCGCAAGCCTTCACTACCTGCTCTAACGGGTATCCGGACGCTGCTGGCTTTAAACATCGTTCTGTTTCACTTCACCCCGCCATACCTCGGGCCATTCAGACCGTTTGTCGAGCATGGCTTTGTCTTCGTCAACGTCTTCTTCCTGATCTCAGGCTTCATCCTCTCGTACAACTACTTCGATCGTGGCACCAGCCTCGTCAAGCGTGATTTCTGGATGGCGCGATTTGCCCGCCTTTACCCGGTCTATCTGCTGGTGCTGCTGATCTCACTACCCATGCTGCAGATGGAATGGGAGGCGCGATCTCGCCAGGAGTTCTTCCAGGGGCTGATTCTGAGCCCTCTGCTGCTGCAGGGGTGGAGTCCTTCGCTTGCAACGTTCTGGAACACCGTTGCCTGGACGCTTTCGTGCGAGGTCGCCTTCTACGCAGCGTTTCCCTGGATCATTCGTGCACCGTGGCCTAAAAAACCTTCGCGGCTTGTCATGCTTCTCGGTGTGCTCTGGGTGATCGACCTGCTGCCCGCTGTGATCTATCTTCTGACCAATCCGGATCATCTCAGCGCTCCGGTCGACAGGTACACCTCGACCACACTCGTACGCTGGCTGAAGTACACGCCGATTCCCTATGCCGCCACGTTTCTCTCTGGCGTAACGCTATCGCGACTGCAGCTGAAGGTCGAAGTCACGCCCCGGGTTCGCATGCTGCTGGCGGCAGTGGCCCTGCTGGGGCTGGGCTTGTTCTTCTACCTGGAGGCTGGCCAGGTACCTTATCTCGCGCTTCATGGCGGCCTCCTGTTGCCTCTGTTTTCCCTGCTGGTCTTTGGGCTATGCGGGGAACATGCGATTTCGAGGGTGTTTGCGTGGGGGCCTCTGCTGCTGATCGGAGAGAGCACCTACTGCCTCTATCTCCTGCATTTCAACGTCTTCAACCTGATCCACCGTTACAAGCTGCCGCAGCGGCTGCATGTCGCATGGCTCGATCCCTGGGTCTCGTATGTTGCGCTGATCGTTCTCTCGGTCGTTGTCTATCGCTTCTTCGAGAACCCGGTTCGCAAGATGATCCTCAATCGCTTTCCGCCGACATCCCGCCGGCAGAGCTCCCAGGCATAGAGAACCAGCCTCCCAAGCGAGCCAACCTCATCTTGGAGATGCGTTCAGCTCCCATGCAAGACGGTCTTCCGTATATAAGGCAGGATATTTCGCCTGCTTCGAATTGCCTGAGTGAGGCTGGCAAAACGGGCGCGTTCTATTGGCTGCCTGATTTGAGATCACATCCTGCGCCCTCTGCCTTTCTCTGCAAGGGATGCTCTGCTTGTTCAACGTCCGGCCGGGATGTCAGCGGCAAAATAAGAACCCCCGCCGAAGCGGGGGTTCTTATTCAGGTTTGAGTAAAACCTAGGGATTGATGACCTGGCTTGCGTGCGAGCCGTTGGCGACCGTTGCGATGCAGGTCGGTGCTCCACTCGCCGGGTACGGTGAGTTCTGCGTGGCAGCCACGGTACCGTTGTTGGCGGTCAGCTTCAGGCCGGTGGTGGTGTTGTCGAGATTGTTCGCTGTGTACATGTAGATACCGAGCGCGGGCTCGATAGAAATGCAGCTCGGACCCGTACCAACGGTCGTGGAGTTCGCCGTTGCGGTGCCGCTGGTGGCGCCAGTGGACTGGTCAATCACGTAGGCCGTGACGGTGTTCGAGTTATAGTTCGCGACATAGAGGAACTTGCCGCGTGGGTCGACGGTCACATTGACCGGCAACAGGCCCGTCGCGAACGGCGAGTTCTGCATCGGCTGGATCAGGCCGCCGGCGAGAACGACGTTGCCGTAGAGCTGGTTGGTCGAGCGGTCCGTGATGTACAGGAAACGCGCCTGCGGATCGACGGCGATGCTGCTGGGAACCGTTCCTGCGCCGTAGCCGGAAGCCACCGTACGGCCAGAGGCATCGGTGCTGATCTTGGTCGATCCGATAGCCGTCAGCGCGCCGGAGGTCGCGTTCTCAGAGAACGCCAGCAGGACGCCGTAAGGAGAGGCGGATCCAACCGCAGACTCTGCGTCGATCACATAGACGTAGTTATTGAAGTTCGTCGTAACGATACCGGCCGGGCCATTGCCGATGTTGAGGTTCGTCGGCGTACCCAGCGTGTTGTCCGCGTTGATCGGGAAGATCGAGATACCACCGGGGCCTGTATTCGATGCGGAATATCCGGGCTGGTAGGTGTAGGTCACGTAGAGGAACTTGTTCGCTGCGTCGAGGGCCAGTGCGGTCGGTTTCGTGCCGGTCGCGTAGGTTCCCTTCGAGCTCAGCTGACCGCCGGAGCCGACAGCAAACATCTGCACCGTCGAGTCATCCTGGTTGATCACGTAGGCGAAGAGTCCATTGGAGGTGGTCTCAATGGAGACCGGGTTGACTCCAGTCGAAACGGGGGAGCCGGGCAGTGCAACGAGCGCGCCGGACTGATAAGAGACGGCGTATTCGTTAATGACGCCATTGGCGCCGTTCGAGGAGGCGGTGGCATAGACATACGCAACGGTGTAGTCGCGCGTGCAAGCGGTAAGACCCAGCACGCCGCTCAACAGTACAGCCGACGCAGCACGCATCGCCTGCACCTGATTCTTCGGCATTAACCCAAGGATTCTTCCTGTCAAACTCATCGGTTTCCTTCATCCTGGCGGTATCCCCGCCATTCCTAAACTATCTTCGCACCCTGAGGGGCAGTTATCGTCCCGGCACTGCCGGAACTGCGACCAGGCAGGTAGGTAACGTGTTGGCCCCAAAGGGAGAATGCTGAATCTGGCTCAGGCTTCCGTCCGTCTGCGACATCTGGGTGCCGGTAATGTTGTTGCTCAGCTGATTGGAGGCATAGAGATAAACGGCGTGTGACGGATCTCCCGTGGACGGAGCATTCATCGTGGTCACGCAGGTCGTTCCCGTACCTGCCTGTGTGCTTGACGATGTCGTCGAGACGACTGGTGCGCCGTTTGAGGAGAAGGTGTATCCATTGACGGCGCCATCGGCGTAGCTTGCGACGTACAGATACTTTCCAGTCGAATCGATGGTCATGCCGGCAGGCTGGTTACCTGTCGTGGCGCTGCCGATCAGGCTGGGAACGCCGTTGGAGGCGATGCTGTAGCCCAGAACCGTGTTCGAGGTCTTATCCGTTACGTAGAGATGACTTCCTGCCGCGTCGACGATGATGCCGTTCGGCAGAACGCCCGAATCGAAGCCCGTCGAGGCGACGTTGCCGGAGTTGATCGTGATGCCGGGAAGGGCAGTCAATGCGCCTGTGGTGGTGTCCTGCGAGAAGCCAAAAAGATTTGCTGAAGTGGCGGTGTCCTGTCCGATCACGTAAACAAAGTGATTGGGGTTGTTTGCCGCGACTTTGACCGGAGCGCGACCCAGGTTATAGGTCGTAGGCGATCCAAGCGAACCGTCAGAGCTGATCGGGAAGATCGAGAGGCCGCCAGGTCCAGGGTTTGCCGCAGTGTAGAGCTGCTGGGTGCCGGCGTTCTGGTAGGTAAAGGTGACGTACAGGAACTTGCCTGAGGCGTCGATGGAAGCATCGGTGGCGAAGCTTCCCGTAATCGTATATGTCTTCTGCGGATAGATCTTGCCGTCGGTTCCGATCAGGAAGTGGACCACATTCGAGTCGTCGCGGTTCACGACGTAAATGCTGAGATGATCTGGCGAGGCGATCACGGTAATCGGGTATCTACCGCCGGAAGAGATGGGGGAGTTTGCCAGCTGGACGAGATATCCCTGCTGGTAGTCGATCTTGTAACCATTCACAAAGCCAGTGGCGTTCTGGCCGGAGGTGTTGTAGAGGTAACCTACGGTATAGTCACGGCCGCACGCCGTCAGGCCGAGCCCCATTGCCACGGACACCACCGAAGCTATCGCTCCACGGCCCATCGTCTTCAACGTCATGCGCTTCTCTTACCCCGATGCCAATTCAGTTGCCGGCCAGCTTGACGCTGGCCGGCTTAGTTTTCCTGCTGCTCCAACGCCAACTAGTTGATGCTTCCGCTGAGCGTCAGGCAGGTAGGCTGCCCCACGGTCGGGAAGGTCGAACTGCGAGTCATGTTGCGCAACTCGCCGGAGTTGGAGTCGATCCGGAAGCCCGTAAGGGTCGAATCGACGTTGTTGGAGGTGTAGACGTACTGGTTACTGGTGTCTTCGACCATGCAGACCGGTCCCGAACCAACTGAGTAGGGGTTGCCCGCCGCTGCACTGCCGCCGGTACCCAGGGCAGAGAGCTTTCCGGTCGTCGGATCGATCGTGAAGGCCGAGATCGAGCTGGTCTCGTTGGTCGAGTCCGTCGAGGAGCGGTTCAGCACGTAGAGCGTCTTCTGCTTGTTGTCGGTAAAGGAGTAGACCGGGTTCGACGTGAGCGGAAGGTTGTTTACCGGTCCGCCGGTCAGAACGTTCAGAGCGCAGGTCGAAGCCGTTACCGTGTAGGGCAGGATGCGGCCGCCAGCGCTATCGCTGGTTGCTGCTGCATCCGTCAGATACACGTAGCTGCCGTTGGTGCTGATTGAGGTGATTTTGCCAGCGCCCGTGGTGATGGTCGAGTTCGCAGTCAGCGTCAGCTGGCCACTGGTTCCGACGGCATAGGGGAAGACCGTCTGATCGCCGGAATTAACCGTGAGCACGCAGCCATTGGTGACGCGCATCATCAGCGGCTTGGCTCCGACGGGGAAGAAGGTCAGCTGCGTCTGGTTGGAGTCCTTGATCTGTTGATTGGGGACCAGCTGCAGACGGCCCGTGGTCGAGTCGATCTGGAAGACCGTAATATCGCCAAGCCCGTCGGGATTGGGATACGCGGGGGTGTCGGGATAAAGACTGTCGAGGACATAGAGAAATGTTCCCGTGCTGTCAACCGCAGCCCAGACCGGGGTGGAACCACGGCTGGTATAGGACTGCTGGAAGGTCAGAACGCCGTCGCCACCCACGCTGAACAGCGAGATGTTGCCGGCCGTCGAGGTGTTGCCTTTGTTGACCACATAGAGGTAACGGCCACCCGGCTTAAGAACCAGCGCCACCGGATCGGTGCCGTTGGAGCTGAAAGGCGAGTTCACAACCGCCGTCAGATTACCGGTGAAGTTGTCGACCTTGAAGCCGCCGATCTGGTTGTACTGGGTACCGAGCACCCAGATATAGCCGATCGTACCGCCACCGCACGCTGTCATGCCCAGACCCAATGCAACGGACACTGCCAAGGCCAAAGAGAACCGGCCAATCCTGCTAAACCTCATGCGCTTCCTTAATCCTCGCTGGTGCTGAAACGCACCGCCTGTCGCGAGCAATTCTGTAGGGATAGATTCCTTCGCATATTGTAGAAGGTGAGGAGACTTTGTGCCACCATCGGGGCATGGAATCGTAGGGCTTCCATGCCGTGGCTGCCGGAAGGAACGGCGCCGGGGCTTAAAAGGGAAAAGTGGGCAGGGAGACGCTCTCTCCCTGCCCACCCTGTTTTGCGGCTTCCGGCTACCAGACGTGGCAGGCGTTGGCCGGCATCATCGGCTGTCCGACCTTGCAGCCAAATGCCTTTCCGAACTCCTCAAAGTTCTGCACGCTACCGTCGGTGCGCCAGTGGCCGGAGGAGTGCGGATCGGTCTTGGCGCGCAGCCGGGCGGCCTGCTCGGTCGTGTTTTCGCACCAGACCTGGCCAAATCCCAGGAAAAACCGCTGTGCAGCGGTGTAACCGTCGACTTCCGTGGCAGGTGATGCCCCCTGTTCGGCCAGCGTGTCCATCAGCGCCTTGTAGGCGATGCGGAGACCGCCGTTGTCCGCCGTGTTCTCGCCTAGGGTCAGCTTGCCATTCAGCTTCTGTCCCGGTGCAACCTCGAAGCTGGAATACTCCTTGACTTCACAGTCGGTGCGCTCGTCGAACTTCTTGCGGTCTTCGTCGGTCCACCACATGCGCACGTTGCCCTGCGGGTCGAACTGGCTGCCCTGGTCGTCGAAGCCGTGGGTCATCTCGTGACCGATCACGACGCCGATGCCGCCAAAATTCACTGCCGTGTCGGCCTTGAAGTCATAGAACGGCGGCTGCAGGATGCCGGCAGGGAAGTTGATATCGTTCTTGCCGGGACTGTAGTAGGCGTTGACTGTTGGAGGAGTCATCGACCACTCCTTCTCATCGACGGGCTTGCCGATCTTGGCGAGATCGCGGCGATCGTTGAAGGCCATCACCTGCTGCGCATTGCCGACGGGATCGTTGCGCTTGATGGTGACGGAGGTGTAGTCGCGCCACTTGTCGGGATAGCCGATCTTGTCGCGGAAGGCGTCGAGCTTCTTCTGGGCCTCGACCTTGGTGGTGTCGCTCATCCAGTCGAGGTTCTTGATGTCATAGGCCAGAGCGGTCTCGAGCGCCTTGACCAGCTTCTCCATGTTGTCCTTGGCGGCGGGAGGAAAGTTCTTGGCGACCCAGTCCTGTCCTACGGCCTCGCCGAGCGCGCGGTCGGTTGCTGCGGTGCAGCGCTTCCAGCGGGGGGACAGCTCCTTCTGGCCAGCCAGCGTGGCGGCGTAGAAGTTGAAGTTCTCCGTGACGAAGGGGGCGCTCAGGTTCGCGGCGAACCGATGAATGGTGTGCCAGCGCATATAGCTCTTCAGTGCGTCGAGGTCGGCGGTGGCGATCTGCTGGTTCATCGTCTTGAAGAAGTCAGGCGTTGCGACGTTGAGCGTCTGAAGCGAGCCCTGCTTCTTAGCGCTCAGGTAGACGGTCCAGTCGAAGTCCGGCGTCAGCGACTGCAGTTCGGCGATGGTCATGATGTGGTAGACATTGGCCGGAACGCGGCGGTCGACGCGCGACATTGAACCCTGCGCCAGCGCGGTCTCAATATCGAGGGCGTGCTGGGCCTCTTTTGCCGCCTGCTCCGGGCTGTCGCCGACGAGGGTGAACATCTTCGTGATGTGTTCGAGGTACTGCTCGCGAAGCTTCTTCGAGCGCTCATCCTGCTCAAGGTAGTAGCTGCGATCCGGAAGCCCGAGTCCGGCCTGGTCGATCTCGCCGATCTGCTTGGTGGCGTCCTTCTGGTCCTGATCAGAGCTGAAGTCGAAGAGGTAGCCGGTGGAATATTGAGCTTCCGTGGTGCCGAAGAGCGCTGCCAGCTTCTTGCGGTCGTTCCAGCCTGCAATGGTAGCGAGGATCGGCTGAATCGGCTTGGCTCCGAGCTGGTCGGCGAGCGAGACGTTCATGCAGGCGGCAAAGTAGTCGCCGTACTTCTTCTGCAGCGGCGTCTTCGGAGCATCCGCAGCCGACTTCAGATCGGAGTAGAGCAGGTAGTTGTTGTACTCAGCCAGCTCGTTGAAACGACCCCAGCGCGTCTGGTCGCCGGGAATCGGATTGTTCTTCTTCCAGTTGCCGCAGGCGTACTGGTAGAAGTCGGTGCAGGGATCGGCGGTCTTATCGATGGCGGAGAGATCGAAGATGATCGGCTTCTTGGGCACCGATGCCGGACCGGATGGGTCTTCGGCATAGGACGGGGACATGGCGATGGTGAGCAGCGAAGCCGCGGCAAGGGACTTCAGCAGTGAGACATTCATGGCACTCCTCAAATGGGGAAAGATATCCCTCTGGCTGGGGTTAGGTCTCTTAAACTAACCTGCCGCGGTGGTGGAAGGAAAGATAAGAGCGGGGGCGACGACGATATCTGTCCCGCCCTGGTGCCATTCGTCACAAAGAGAAAAGGCCGGGGAGCGCTCCCCGGCCTGCAAGTGTGCTGGAATCGTCCTCAGAAGATTTTGAGGTGGATGGTCAGATACTTCTTGGGGTCCTTGCGGATCGCCGTCACCAGGTCGGAGCTGTTGGTCAGCAGGTTGTTCATGTTGGTGTGCAGCGAGTCGTCGGTCGCGAGTTTGCCCAATGTGCCATGGCCCTGATTGATTCCGGTGACCAGGTGATTGACCTGGCCGAAGGTGTCGTTCAGCTGATCGCGGAAGCGCTGGTCCTTCAGCAGCAGGCCAATTCCGCCCCTGCCCGCGTCAGCCTCAGCCATCAGCGAGTTGGCATGCTTCAGGGTCGAATTCAGGTTGTCGAACAGTGAGGGGTCCTTGAGCAGCTTTCCGGCGGAGCCGTTGCCCTTATCGAGATCGGTGGCGATGTTGTCGAGCTTGGCGATGGTGTCGTTCAGGCGGATATAGAGGGTGTCGTCGCTGACCAGCTTGCCGATGGAGCCCTTGCCCTTGTTCAGGTTCACCGTCAGGGTATGCAGCTGATCGACGGTGCCATTGAGCTTGTTGTAGAGATCGGGATTATTGATGAGCTGGCCGATGGAGCCCTTGCCCGACTGCATGTTGTCCACGATCGTATTCATCTTGGCGAGGATGACGTTGAGGCTCTCGATGGTGCCCTGGCTCGCCTTGACCACGTCGGTGATGCTGGGGGTCTCGAGCGTCTTCAGCTCGTCTCCATCACGCAGCGGAGGCCCCACGGCAAACTGGCTGTTGATGTCGACCACGGTGTCGCCGAGGACGCCGATGGTGGTCAGCGAGGCCTTGGAGTCCTTCTTGAGCTCTTCAGCATACTTCTCGTTCAGCTTCATGACGACCTGCACCGGGGTCAGCTTGCGGTCGGGCATGTTGATGACGGTGACGGTCTTCACCGTTCCCACCGTAACTCCCTGCAGATTCACGGGAGCGCCAGGCTTCAGGCCGGCCGAATTCTCAAAATAGGTATAGACCGTCAGCTTACGCGACAGGATGCCAAGGCCGGCCGAACTGGTCATCAGGAACAGCAGTGTCACGAGAATTACGGCCGCGACGACGACGATGACGCCGACCTTTAATTGTGACCATCGAACCTCCTGCTGACTTGGCATAGCTCTCCTTGAAAGTCATCGTCTGACGGAGGTTGGCTCCGTCGGCACCTGCGAGGCTCTCCTGGGAGCACGAAGGATGTCCTGCACAGTTGAGAATACATGACGGCAGTGCGGTTTCATCTGCCGGACTACAGGCCGGCTGAAAGCCGGGGATCGTTCGCAGTGCCCTGACAGAACAGGACTTAGAGGCTTCAGTCAGCCTGCTTCTGTGGGCATGACTGTATGGATGCGCGGAGACACCATCTGGTTTCTGAGAATGATGGAAGAAAAAGCCGGAGGTCGAATCAGTCTTCTGCGATGACGACGGCCATGGCGACATCGCGGCTGTGCGTAAGACTGAGGGAGAGCCGGTTGATCCCCATGGAGGCAGCTCGTTCCGCCGCGCGGCCTGCCAGGTGCAGCGTGGGGCGCTGGCCGGGCAGACGGCGGACCTCCAGCTCCTTCCAGCTGACGCCGCGGCTGATTCCCGTACCCAGGGCCTTGGCACCGGCCTCCTTGGCGGCGAAGCGGGCGGCGAAGCTTTCGCCAGAGTGCTTCTTCTTCTGCTGGCAGTAGGCGATCTCGCCGGGGGTAAAAATCCGGTCGAGGAATCGCTGGCCGAACTGGACGATGCTCTCCTCGATGCGGCTGATCTCGATGAGATCCGTTCCGATACCCAGAACCATGCGATGCTCCTCATCCCGATCAAACTAGGGTCACATGACCACCGTACCGCGTATGACAATCACGCTTCAACCAGGAGTCTCCGATAGATGTCCATGACAGGCGATGGAACGTCGATAAACGAGGCGAGATCAATTTTATGCAGCCGCTCGAAATTCAGAGCTTCAGCTATGACGACCGCGATGGTGTGCTGCCGACGCTGCTGACGGCACTGGCCGACGGCGGAGCGTGGGTCTTCGAGCGCAGGAGCCTCTCCGCCAGCACGATGGAATTAAAGGTTGAGACACAGCTGCGGTCGATCATGGATCTTTATGCCGCCATCGTGGAGGCGGGGCTTGAGCTCACGCGATCTTCACATCTGGCGCTGGCAGATCTATGCAGCTGCAGGACGAATGCTTCCGATGCGGTGGACCTGAGCCAGATCGTGATGCTGCGCATGGAGATCAGCTTTCTCGGAAGCGTCACGCTTTACTCGCTGGCGCGCGCGGGAACTCCGGTTTAGAAGCCGCGAAGGCAGGATCGTGGACACTTTGACTCGGCTTCCAAAGACCATCGATGATCGCGCTTACGGCTGTCGATAGCGGGGCGAAATCCGTTGGTTGTCTTTGCTTATCTGTGGAGTAAGGCGATTGTCGGACGATGCAGCAGGCTCTCCGAATCGCCGATGGTGAGAATGCCTGAATAGAACCTGCCATGGCCGAAGATCAGGCCCTGGGGTTGAACATCTGCAGGCAGTTTGAAGACAGGCTCACTGATCACGGTCGCTCCGGGCTGGACGCGCGCGTCGAGACGATTGCCGGTCAGTCCAGGAACCTCCGTCCAACGCTGTCCCTGCTGGTCAACCAGGTAGGCCTGGATGCCGGACTCGTTCTTCGGTGTCGTCCCGCGGTTCTGAATGATGATCTTCACCCGCAGCAGCCGGCCCTGGTGCATCAGGTAGCCTGGCAGCTCTTCCGTCCCGGCGACGCTAAAACACATGTTGCCAAAGCACTGCGGGGTGCCAGGCGCAAGACGACGCTGCGGTTGGTGGAGTGACGTCCCCAGAAGTGCACCAAGGTAGACGACCCAGATACCGATCATCCAGCCAAGGTTTTTCAGGGCCTTCGTTCGTTCCTGGTTCACGAACGATACCGTGATACCGACCACGCCGATGGCCGTCCAGCCGACCAGCAACACCAGCAAAAACCTCATCATATGCATGCCTGTCCCTTACTCACGATAAACTCAAAGAAGCTCATGGCGACTAACGCATCCTCCACTTCGACCCCTTCCGCCGCCGATAGCTCATCTCGGCCCATCATCATCGCGGAAAACCTCGGTAAGACGTACCGCTCCGGCAAGCTGGAAGTGCCTGCACTGCGGAGTGTCAGCTTCTCTGTGCATCCCGGCGAATTTGTTGCCATCGTTGGCCCGTCAGGGTCCGGCAAGTCGACGCTGTTTTATGTCCTGGGTGGACTGACCTCGCCCAGCAGCGGCTCCCTGTCGATTGATGGCGCTGATTTCTCCCGGCTCTCCGACCTGGAGCGTACCCGCCTGCGCCGCGCCAAGATCGGCTTCATCTTCCAGAAGTTCAATCTGCTGCCGACGCTTTCGGCGATTGGCAATATCGAGATAGCGCACGATATTGCCAACTTGGGTAGCAGCGAAAAGAAGCCTCTCGATAAGCAGCTGCTCACGCACCTCTCCGATCTGCTGGGCATCAGCGGGCGGTTGGATCATCGCCCGAACGAGCTCTCCGGAGGCGAGCAGCAGCGCGTCGCCATCGCGCGGGCGCTGATCTCGCGTCCCTCGATTGTGCTGGCCGATGAGCCGACCGGAAATCTTGATACGAAGAACTCCGATGCTGTCCTCGGCATGCTGCACCAGTCCAGCCGCGAGCTGAATCAGACGGTGCTGATGATTACGCACAACCCTGAGGCCGCCCAGATCGCCGACCGCATCATCCATATGCGCGACGGCCAGGTGCGGAACATCGAAAAGGGCATGGGCAAGGTCGTCCACGAGGGCTAGCTGGTTGGTGCGCTGGTATCATCCAGCCCATGAGTTTCTCCGGCTTTGCGGATCGTTACAGGCAGTTGTCTGATTCGGAACTGCTTGCCGTTGCAGAGGACCAGGAGTCGCTTCTCGATGAGGCGAAGACCTCTCTGGCAGATGAACTTGCGCGAAGAGGGCTCGATCTCACGTCGTCTATGACGGCGATCGACGCTGACAGCGTGGACTATCGCGATCTGGTGACCATTCGCAGATACCGCGATCTTTCAGAAGCCATTGTCGCTCGCGGTGTTGTTGAGTCAGCGGGAATCTTCTGCTTTCTGAAAGACGAGAATCTGGTTCGTCTTGACTGGCAGATGTCCAACTTGATCGGAGGCATACGGCTTCAGGTTGGCGCTGCGGACGTCGATGCGGCAGAGGCGGTGCTTTCGCAGCCAATTCCGGAGACGATTCAGGCGGCCGGTCTTCAGATCTTCAGACAGCCTCATTGTCCGCGTTGTGATTCAGTCGAGATCGCGTGGGAGCGGCAGGGAAGGAAGGCCGCTCTTATTTCGTTGTACCTGTTCCATCTTCCGATGCCGCGGGGCTCCGAGTCATGGCATTGCAGCAACTGTGGCCTGCGCTGGGTCGAAGAGGACGATCCAGAACAGGCCACGATTGAAGACGATCAATAGTTATTCGGCTGATTTCGTATTGTTGCTGCGATCATCATCCGGCAGAGTGTGATCGGGGTCGATGGTGACCGACGCGATCGGCTTCTTGGTATCCGACGACCAGACGTACTCCCCCTTGCTCAGCCACGTCTCCCACGGCAGGCGGAAGCGCTCCGAGGTTCCGTCCTTGAACTTCACCTCGACGGTTGCGGGAAGCACGAGTTGCTGTTTGTTGACGATGGTCATTGTGGCGCCGTCGATCTTTTCCACGGCGAGGTCGAGCTTCCAGTTGTTCTGGTACCAGCCGCGCCAGAACCAGCCAAGCTCCTCGCCGCCCTCGCTCTGCATGGCGCGGAAGAAGTCGGACGGAGAGGGATGCTTGAAGGCCCAGTCGCGGATGTATTTGCGGAAGGCCCAGTCGAAGCGTTCCGGTCCGAGGATCTGCTCGCGCAGAAGCACGTTGCCGTATGCGCCCTTGAAGTAGCTCACTGGATGGCCGAGGCGGCCTGGATAGCCATCGGCCTGGAACAACACCGGCGGTGCCGCGGGATCATCGATCACCTTGAGGATCATGTCCGACGGATTGCCGCCCGCCGAGTACTCGCTGTCACGCTTGGGGCCGTACTTGCCGCCGGCGTATTCGTCCGATTCGAAGATGTCGATGAAGGTGTTGAAGCCTTCATCCATAAAGGCATTGCGGCGCTCGTTGGAGCCGACGATCATCGGGAACCAGTCGTGGCCGATCTCGTGCGCGGTCACCCAGAAGAGGAACGCGCCCTTGTCCGGAATGCCGTCGAAGACGATGCCCGGATATTCCATGCCCGTAGAGAAGCCTGCGACGTTGATCGCTGCGGGATAAGGATACGGGTACCAGCGCTTCGAGAAGTTCTCGACGGAGTTCTTCACGTATTCGGTCGACTTCGTCCACGCGTCGTCGCCTACGCTCTCCGGCGGATAGACGCTCATCGCCAGCGACTTCTTGCCCTCGGGTAGGTTGATCTTCGCCGCGTCCCACACGAAGACGGGCGAAGCGCTGAAGGCGACGTCGCGGGTCTTGTCCATGTGGAAGTGCCAGGTAAGCGTGCCATCGTGCTTCGGGCGGCTTTCGGGCTTGCCGACCTCTTCGGGCTTGACGATGTAGACGGTGGCATCGCTGTTCTTCGCCTGCTCCAGGCGGGAGATCTCCTGCGCGGTCAGAACCTCTTTCGGATTTACCAGCTCACCGGAGCCGGCGACGATGAAGCTCGACGGCACGGTGACGTAGTAGTCGAAGTGTCCGTATTCCAGGTAGAACTCGCTGCCGAGGTAGGGAAGCGTGTCCCAGCCGCGCAGGTCGTCATAGACGCACATGCGCGGATACCACTGCGCCGTGTCGTAGATCTCGCCCTGCTTCGACATGCCCCATGAGTTGCGGCCACCCCATTCGCCGGGGATCTGGTAGTGGTACTTGATGTGGATCTTCACCACCCCGCCCTTCGGTTTCAGCGGTTCTGCGAGCCGGATCTGCATGCGCGTGTCGGAGATGAGGAAGTCGGCCTTGGTGCGCTGCTTGCCGGACTCGATCTCGACAGATTCGAAGACGGTTCCGTCGGAGGAGGGGCGCGGGCCGTTCTCCTGGACCGCACGGCGGCCACGCGGAGCAGACCCTGCGGCCAGTCGCGAACGCGCATCTTTGCGGTAGGTATTCTGCTCGACGTGAAGCCACAGGCTGGTCAGTACATCCGGGCTGTTATTGGTGTAGGTGATGGTCTCGGTCGCGCTCAGCTGCTTGGCCGCGGTGTCGATGGTCGGGTGCAGGTCGTAGTCGGCCTCGTTCTGCCAGTAGCCGGGCCCGGGCGCACCGTTGCTCGAGCGGTAGATGTTGACTGGATCGGGCATGGTGAATGGCGCGAAGGTCTTTACCGGATCGTACGTCGTGGCGGAGGGAGCCTGTGCCGGCAACGTCACGGTGAAGCAGAGCTGCAGGGCAGCGGCAGACAAAAGGGACACAGATGCACGATAGCGGCTCAGCATCAGGCGGGGTCCTCACTTCCTGGTAATGAATTGGTTATATGGCGATAGACGTTTCAGCATCTAGGATGGACGCAAGGCAGATGGAAGGACAACGCTTATGCCCTGGTATCAGCTTAGCAACGCGCACGACTCGCGACTCGATGAACTGGCCCGCCAGTACAGCCTTCACCCGCTGCACATTGAAGATGCGCGGAGTGACGATGAGGGCGTCAAGGTCGACTCCGGCACAAACTACACCTTTGCCGTTCTGAAGCCGGTCTACCTGACGCCTGACCCCGATGCGCCGGGCGAGCAGATGCCTGCATTCAGCACCATCGACATCTTTGCGGGCAAGGACTTCCTCATCACCATCACCGAACCGGAGTGCCCCGCGACGTCGGAGGCGCTTGAGCGCGCGCGGCGCGACGGCGATGACGAGCATCCATCTCGACTGCTGTACCTGATCCTCGACACCATCGTCGATCTCTACTTTCCCGCCATCGACCACTTCGACGAGAGGATCGACGGCCTGGAAGATTCAGTCTTCGACCATCCTTCTCCTGAGATCCTCAGCAAGGTCTTCGGCATCAAGCGCGAGCTGATTGATCTGCGCCGCGTGCTGGTGAACACGCGCGATGCCTGCCTCCATCTGCAACGCGATCCGAATACGATCATCGATGCGGAACATCAGATGTACGTGCGCGACATCTACGATCACGTGGCGCGGTTGTTGGACTCGGTGGAGACGCAGCGCGACCTGCTGAACAACACGCTCGACATCTACCTCTCCTCGGTGTCGAACCGGACCAACGATGTGATGAAGGTGCTGACGGTGCTGGGAACAATCGCGCTGCCCGCGCTGGCGATCTCCGGCATCTACGGCATGAACCTCAAGGGGCTGCCATTCGAGGAGTCGCCGCATGGTGCGCTGTATGTGGGAATGATGGTGATCGCATGCACCGCGCTGCTGCTCTTCCTGCTGCGGCGCATGCGATGGCTTTAGTTACCAGAGAATGTCGTCGACCGGCTGCGTCGGTTGCGGAACATCCTTTTCACCCAGCATCTGGCGCAAGTTGATCTCGATGATGCGCGTGATCGACGTCAACGGGATGTCGTGGATGGTGTTGTCGAAGGGGTCTTCGAGATCGCGGCCGATCTTGTCGAGCGTGAGGAAGATGAAGCCCACCAGCGTGGAGCCTAGCGGCGTAAACCATCCCAGGCTGGAGACCATGGTCAAGGGCAGCAGGAAGCAGAACATCTGCGCGCAGAGCTGCGGCAGATAGTCGTACTGGCGAGGCATCGGTGTGTTCTTGATGCGCTCTGCGCCGCCCTGCGCATCGACCAGATCGTCGAGGCTCTGGTTCATGGCATGCCACTGCGCCATGTCGATCCAGCCGTTGTCCAGGCTCTCCCGCAGCAGCAGCGATTGCTTCTGCTGGATCGCGGCGGGGACATTGTTCTGCCCCTTGAGAGCGGCGATCTCGTTCTCTGGAAGAACATTGGTGATGTCGGCAAGAGGGTCGAGCTTGCGCAGATGCTGACGCAGCGCATGGACCCAGGCGATCTGCAGATACACCAGCTTGTTTTGCTGCTCTGCAAACCCGGCGTTGTTCTGTGGCCCTGTGCGCATGGTGGTGGTCACCAGGCGGCCCCAGCTGCGCGAGTTGTTGACGATGGAGCCCCACAACGTACGCGCCTCCCACCAGCGCGCGTACGAAGAGGTATTGCGGAAGGCAAGAATGACACCAATCACCGAGCCGAACAGCGAGAGCGGAATCTGTTCGAACGCTGCCCACTGCAGGTAACCCATGCGATAGGCGACGACCACGAGGATGTCGTAGGCCAGGAGGCCCAGCAGGGGCAGGCCAACGTAGGAGATCGTATGCAGGACGAGAGACCGCGTCCGGGGTACGATCATGCGATGGCTTCCTTAGCTACGGGGACGAAGGAGCGCTGGCCGTTCTCCGAGATGCGCACCTGTCCGGTGCCGATGTCGTAGACCCAGCCGGAGAGGGTCAGCTCCTCGCGGGCGATGGCGCCTGCGACCGAGGGGTGCGTGCGTAGATGCTGCAGCTGCAGCAGGACGTTTTCTTCGGTCAGCCGCCTGAGCTTGGCATAGCCATCTTCACCGTCTTCGTTGAGGGAGTTGGCGACGCTGAGAGCCGCTTCGGCGTTGCGCATCCAGCTCTTGACTGTTGCCATCGACTCAAGGCTGGCCGGGTTCAACAACGCCTTCATCGCGCCGCAGTCGCTGTGGCCGCAGATGGCCACGTGCTTCACTTTCAGAGCGCTGACCGCATATTCGATGACGGCACTGACGCCTCCCAGCATTTCGCCGTAGGCGGGAACGAGGTTTCCTATGTTGCGGGTGACGAAGATCTCTCCCGGGCCTGACTGTGTGACCAACTCCGGGTCGATGCGCGAATCGGCACAGGTAACTACGAGAGCCTGGGGCTGCTGCGGTTCACTGGCCGCCTTCTGATACATCTCGGCTTGCGCGGGATAAACGCCGGTCTGGAAACGGAGGATGCCGTCCTTCAGCTTCTTGAGGACCATGTCCATAATTGTTTTCCTATTCCTTCCATTTGATGTTGCACCCGACGGCGAACTTCTGGTTCGGATCGGGGCGTTTTCCCGTTAGCACTGCATTGATGGCGGCCCGCAGGTCTTTGCCTGTTATCGGGATATCGTTGCCAAAATCCTTGCGGCGCGGACGGCTGTCATCAAGCTGTCCGCGATAGACCAGTTTCATCTCCTGGTCGAAGAGAAAGAGATCGGGCGTGCAGGCGGCGTCGTACTCGCGTGCCACCTCCTGCGTCTCATCGTAAAGATAGGGGAAGGTGAAGCCCAGACGCTCAGCCTGCTTCTTCATCTCCACAGGCGAGTCTTCGGGATGAGCCACGATGTCGTTCGAGGAGATCGCTACGACGCCGATGCGGTCACCGTACTCGCGGCCGATCTTCGCAAGCTCCTCTTCAACGTGCTTCACATAAGGGCAGTGGACGCAGAGGAACATCACCAGCATTCCCATGCTGTCGGCAGCGACATCGTCACGACCGACGGCCTTTCCCGTTATGGTATCAGGCAGCTCGAAGGGAGGAGCGACGGTTCCTAGCTCCACCATGGTCGACCGGGTTCTGGACATGTCACCTCTCCTGGTCTTGCGTCAGCCACCATTCTAAAGCGATGTCGTTACACTAACTGGCATGTTCATTCACATGTTTGCGTTTCGCTGGAAGCCCGATGTTACGACTGAGCAAAAGAAGCAGGCTCTTGCAGCCATTCGAGCGCTACAGGGGCAGATTCCCGGCCTGCTTGAGACCTATGCCGGCGAGAATACCTCACCACGGTCACAGGGATACGAACTGGGCGGCGTGATGAAGTTTCCCGACAAGGAGGCCTTTGAGGCCTACAATGCCCACCCGGTTCATCAGGAATTGCTGGTTTGGCTTGTGCCGCTGATCGAGCCGGTCGAAGTGGACTTCACGCCATAGCGGCTGGGAGATGCTCTGCCGCGAGGCAGAAGATGTGCTCTACCGCGAGGTGGCACTTCTGGATGTTCATGGTGATGTTTGACGGCGGTCGCATAGGGTGGCCGATTTCATACAATCGTCAAAATTTTATACAGTGGTGGCACCTGAGATGAGGTGGTTTTGACAATGCTGTGCTTCACGAAGATCCTCTGCGTACTGGCCCTTCTGGCGCTTCCGCTTGCTGCCCAGCAACCCGCATTATCGACGTCTGCTCCGCCGGAACCGATCATGTTGTGGCCCACCGGCGCCCCCGGCGCGCTGGGGACGGAGGATACCGATAAGCCTGCTCTGTTTGTCTTTCTTCCCACTGTTCCCAACCCGACGAAGACCGGGGTGGTCGTTGCTCCTGGTGGTGGCTATCAGCACCTCGCGATGGAGAAAGAGGGCTTTGCCGTTGCGCGTTGGTTGAACCAGCACGGCGTCGCCGCCTTCGTGCTGCGCTATCGCCTGGGACCGCAGTATCACCACCCCATTGAGATCGGCGACGCGCAGCGCGCCATCCGTATGGTTCGGGCTCATGCGGACGAATACGGCATCGACAAGGATCGCGTCGGGATGTGGGGTTTTTCCGCCGGCGGGCATCTGACCGCGACGGCAGGAACGCAGTTTGACGCGGGGCATCCTGACTCGACCGACCCCATCGACCATGAGAGCAGCCGTCCGGAGTTTCTTGTCCTCGCCTATCCGGTCATCACGTTGATGGCCCCGAGCGCTCATACCGGTTCACGAAAGTACCTGCTGGGGGACGATCCTGATCCGGCCCTCGTACGATCCATGTCGGCGGAGACGAGGGTGACGCCCGAGACGCCTCCTACGTTCCTTTTTGCAACCACCGATGACAAGACGGTGCCGGTCATGAATAGCGTGTTGTTCTACGAGGCGCTGATTAAGGCCGGTGTCCCGGCGGAGATGCACCTCTTTCAGCACGGCTCGCACGGCGCCGGGCTGGCGCAGGCCAATCCCGATCTGAGCATCTGGCCCGATCTGCTCATCAAGTGGATGCGCGAGCGCGGCTATGCTGCTCCGGCAGGGCAGTAAGGGGAGGCTTCGATGACCATTGCGGAGTTTCAGGCGCTGCCAGAGAGTCAGCTGACAGGCGTGCTGCTCGCCCTGTGGTGGGACGGCCAGGGCGACTGGGAGCGCGCCCATACGATCGCACAGGATGTTCCCGGCCAGGATGGAGCATGGGTTCATGCCTATTTGCACCGGAAAGAGGGAGATCTGGGAAACGCCTCCTACTGGTACTCGCGGGCGGGGCAGCCTGTGGGACAGGGAGACCTGTTCGACGAGTGGAAAGACATCGTCGGGGAGATGCTTTCGCGCCGCGTTTAAGGCAAATGCCGCTTGGTGATGTGTCGCCTGTTGTGTAGATTAAAGGCTATTCAGCAAGTACAACCAAGAGCTTCGCTTCCATGTCGCAGCGGAGCAAATCGGGTGCCACTCGATAGCCGTCACTCCTCCGGGAGGTTCGACTGGCCGGGCGTTTTCCCGGTGTTATCTGTATTGAAGAATCTTGAGACAGGTGATGGAATCCATGCGTGTTGCCGTAGTGAAGGTATTTCTAGGTCTCCTGCTGATGCTGGGCGTCGGCGGGCCGTTGCTGGCAGGACAGAGTGCCATGGCGCAGACGCCCGCGGTCGCGGGACAGGCTGAACGCCTGAGCGCTCTTGAAAAGCAGGTTGCTGCCAACACCGCAGCCGCTGCCTCCGCACAGACCGCAGGCGATAACGGATGGATGCTGGTCTCCGCTGCATTGGTGCTGATGATGAGCGGCCCCGGCCTCGCACTCTTCTACGGCGGCCTGGTGCGCAAGAAGAACGTGCTCGGCACCATGATGCAGACCTTTGCCATGATGGCGGTCATTACCATCCTGTGGGCGCTGGTGATCTATTCGCTGGCCTTTGGCGACGGCAACTCCTTCATCGGCGGCTTCGGCAATATCTTCCTGCACGGGGTAGGCTCGGCCCCCGGTGTCTATGCTTCGACTGTCCCGTCGCAGACCTTCATGGTCTACCAGCTGATGTTCGCGATCATCACCCCGGCGCTGATCTCCGGGGCCTTCGCCGAGCGCATGAAATTCTCGGCGATGCTGACCTTCACCGTTCTGTGGACGTTTGTGGTTTACTGCCCGATGGCCCACATGGTCTGGGGTAAGGGTGGCTTGCTGAACGCCGGGATGGGCGGCCGCATTCCGTGCCTCGACTTCGCAGGCGGAACCGTGGTGCACATCACCTCGGGTACCTCGGCTCTGGTGACGGCGATCTTCATGGGCCGTCGTCTCGGCTTCCCCAAGGAGCCGATGCCGCCGCACTCGGTCGTGCTGAGCTTTATCGGCGCCTGTCTTCTGTGGGTGGGCTGGTTCGGCTTCAACGCCGGTTCCGCTCTTTCTGCCGGAACGCTGGCCACCGCGGCCTTCGTCGCGACGCACTTCGGCGCTGCCGCTGCGGCTGTGGGCTGGAGCGCTGCGGAGTGGCTTCGCCAGGGCAAGGCCTCCGCTCTGGGAGCGATTTCGGGCGCGGTCGCCGGTCTGGTTGCCATCACCCCGGCAGCTGGTTTCGTGACTCCGATGTCGGCTATCTGGATCGGTCTGCTCGCAGGCGTCTTCTGCTACTTCATGGTGGTCAAGGTGAAGTCCTTCTTCGGCTACGACGACTCGCTGGACGCCTTTGGCGTGCACGGCGCTGGTGGAACGCTGGGCGCGATCCTGACCGGCGTCTTCGCCAACAGCGCCGTCAACCCCATCCTGGGCGCGGGCAAGCCGATTGGCCTGCTCGAAGGCAACGGTGGCCAGGTTCTCAACCAGCTCATCGGTATTGCGATCGCCATGTCGATCTCTGTGGTTGGTACGCTCATCATTCTCTTCCTCGTCGACAAGACGATTGGCCTGCGAGTGAGCGAAGATGAAGAGCGCGATGGTCTGGACCTTTCGCAGCATGGCGAAGAAGGCTACGACTGGGCACACTAAACTTTCAGGCGTAAGCCGAGAGGGACGAGAGAGCTATGCAGAAGATTGAAGCAGTGATTCAGCCATCCAAGCTGGATGCAGTCAAGGATGCCCTGGTGGAGATCGGCGTCAACGGAATGACGATCCTCGAGGCGCGGGGCCATGGACGGCAGAAGGGCCACACCGAGGTCTATCGCGGCCGCGAATATTCGGTCGACCTGTTGCCTAAGGTCAAACTTGAGCTGGTCGTCGCCGACGAGCAGGTGGACGAGGTCGTACAGGCCATCCTGACGGCGGCCCGAACCGGGACCATCGGCGATGGCAAGATCTTCATCTCGAAGATCGACGAGGCCATTCGCATTCGGAACGACGAACGCGGGGAGATCGCACTCTAACGATTCTGCCCGCGCATCCGGCGGGCAGGATTCGCTCTCCGGCTTGTTTCACACGCTATTCTGAAGACTCGGGGAGAGACGAATGCAGGCGGAGGAGTCCACCGGCGGCGCTTTGCGTAGCCAGTACCAGAGGACCATGCTGGAGGTGCGCGGCGCCTTTGAGACCGGGGCCGCCGGCTCTGTGACGCTTGCCGCGCGCACCGATGCGGTTGATCTTCTGGTGATAGCGCTCTGGCGGCGCTTTGCAGAGACCCATCCAAAGCTGACATCGGGAATAGCACTGCTTGCGGTCGGCGGTTACGGGCGCAGGGAGCTCTTTCCCTACTCCGACATCGACCTGCTCTTCGTGCTGGATGCGAAGACCCAGGAGAAGGACGTCAAGGACTGTATCCGCGGCATCGGCCAGGAGATGTGGGACGCCGGTATTCGTGTCTCGCCGGCGACGCGCAAGCTCGCCGAGTGCGAACGCTTCTCCGAGGACAATGCCGAGTTCACGCTCTCGCTGCTCGACCATCGCCTGCTTGCGGGGGATGCCAACCTGTATGCCCGGCTGGCAGGCGAGACGGTTCCGAAGCTCATCGACCGCGATCGCAAGGGCATTCAGGCCAGCCTTCTGGAGCTGACCCGCACGCGCCACGAAAAGTACGGCGATACCCTCTTCCATCTGGAGCCGAATATCAAGGACTGCCCCGGTGGTCTGCGTGATATTCATGTCTGTCGCTGGCTGCGTATCCTCGACAGCTCGATTGCGGTCGATCCCGATGAGGCGGAGTTTCGTCAGGCAACCGAGTTTATGCAGCTGGTGCGCTGCTTCCTGCATTACCGCCACGATCGCGATGACAACATTCTCGACTGGCAGGCGCAGGATGCCGCTGCGGAGACCGGAATTGGCCTGAATGGCCGCGATACGCAGAGGCTGGACGCCGCCTACTGGATGCGCTTCTACTTCCGGCATGCCCGCAGCATTGAGCGCAACCTGAAGCGGATCGTCGAAGACCTGCCTGCTCCCAAGAGCGCTAAGCGTCTCTTACTGCGACGGGAAAAAGGCCTTGAACCGCAGGCAGGATTTCGCCTGGATCGGGGACGCATCCTGCTCGATCCTCCGGTGGTAAGCGGATACACGGTCAGCGGTGGCCGCGACGCGGCACATGATCCGGAGATTGTGCTGGAGGTCTTTGCCAGCATCGCGCGGACCGGCTGCCGTCTCGGTCGCGAGGCGGAAGAGCGCATCTCGCAGGCACTGCCGCTGTTGTCAGCCAATCTCGAAGAGGGCCCTGCGTTGTGGCGGCGTCTGCAGGCGGTGCTTCTGGGGCGCTACGCCGGTCAGGCGCTGCGGGCGATGCATGCTCTCGGCATCCTTGAGCTGCTGATCCCGGAGTTTCACGGCATCGACGCGCTCGTCATCCGCGATGCCTATCATCGCTACACCGTCGACGAGCATACCTTTGTGCTGATCGATACGCTGCATGGCCTTGAAGGTGCGCAGACCGGCCCGAAGGCGGAGTGGGCGACCCGTCTGGGCAGTCTTCTGCGCGAGCTGCCGCACGCGTCAGTGCTCTACCTGATGGCTCTGCTGCACGACACCGGCAAGGGACGCAGCACCGGCGATCATGCGCAGGAGAGCGCGCGCATGGCGCAGGGACTGCTGGCGCGGCTGGAGCTCGATCCGTACGAGAGCGAGATGGTGACAGCACTGATCGCCAACCACCTGGAGATGTCGTCCGCTCTGCGGCGTGACATCTTCGATGCAGAGACGGTGCGCGCTTTCGCAGGCAAGGTGCAGACACCGGAGCTGCTGCGCATGCTGACACTCTTTACCTATGCGGATATCAATGCGGTGCATCCCGATGCCCTGACGCCGTGGAAGGCCGAGAACCTGTGGCGACTGTACATTGCCACGGCCAACTATCTCGATCGCAGCGTCGACGAGGAGCGTGTCGGGGCTAACGAGGCGCGCGACCTGGTGGCGCGTGTCTCGGCGCTGGTCCCGGACCAGAAAGAGAACATCGCCGAGTTTCTTGAAGGCTTTCCGGAACGGTATGTGCTCACGCGTTCGCCGGAGCAGATCAGAACGCACTTTCACATGGCAGAGCGACTCGATAGCGATCGCGTGCAGCTTGATTTCCGCTATGCTCCGAACGTCAACGAACTGACGGTCGTTACACCGGACCGCGCGCTTCTGTTTGCGAACATGACGGGCGCTCTGGCCGCCTGGGGCATGAACATCGTCACGGCTGACGCCTTCTCGAATCGCAACGGCATCGTCGTGGACAGCTTCCGCTTCACCGATTCGTTCCGCACGCTGGAGATGAATGCCTCGGAGCATGAACGGTTCGTGAAGAGCATCTACGACGTCATGTCCGGCGCTACTTCGGTGGAGAAGCTGTTGAGCGGTCGCCGGAGGGGACGCCGCAAGGCGCCGAAGATCGAGGTGACGGCGCGGGTGAACTTCGATGAGCAGGCTTCGTCACACAGCACGCTTCTCGAGGTTGTGGCACAGGATGTGCCGGGGTTACTACGCGCCCTCAGCCTGACCATCGCCGCGCAGGGCCACAATATCGAGGTGGCGCTGATCGACACGGAGGGCGAGACGGCCATCGACGTCTTTTACCTGACTCACGAGGACGGCAAGCTGGAAAAGAAGCAGCAGCGAGCACTGAAGGCCGCTTTGCTGGAGGCGATGGCGGAGAATGCGGGGTAGAGCCGTTGCTGCCTGCTTCTGCCTCCTCCTTCTGGCGGCTGACCGCCTGCACGCCGTACAGCAGTGCAGGACAGGCATGCTTGAGGGCGAGGTGCGTGCCGGACAGCCGTTTCAGCGCGAGATCGGTTCCGGACTGGAGGTTCTGCTGGAGCCGTTACCTTCGGGATGGATTCTGCGGGTGCTTCCGACCTCAGGTGCACGTCCACCGCACGATTACGCGGAGCTTGCCACGCCCCCATATCATTCCGTCAGCCCTCTGCTGATCAGCACCGACTTCAGCTTTCGCGCGCAGGATGCCGTGGGATGGACGCCCAGGAGGTTCCGCTTTGCCGCCTTCAGGCCGTCCTTCGACCGTCTGAAGGCGGCTTATGACCGCTACGAGGCGAAGCCCGGCCCGGCCCCGGGGGCCGAACAGGCGCTTGCGGCACTGGTCGCAGGCCTGCCGGAGGGAACGTTCCAGATCGTGGACGCACGACTTGTGCCGGGAACCGCCGATCAGGCTGGCACAGCGGCGACGCTGGCCACTCACTTTACGACGACGGCGCATACGATCGAATCGTCGACCGCTGGCCCCACCCCTCTGGGAAGGATCAACTGGCTGCGGTTTCGCATTTTTTTGCAGTTGCCGGCCGGTTTTATGCCGGCGACCCAGCTGAAGACCAGACTTCAACTATGTGGACAACAGTAGGAGGATTAAGGTCATTCCTGCGTTTGCGGTCGTGTTTTCCATGGGGTAGCGGCGAATATTTCACGCGAAACCGTTCAGGCCGCTCTATCATGACGGTATGAGCACAGTTTCAAGGGAGAACACCAGCAGCGGCCGTCCGACGGAGACCCCGCAGGAGGGCGATCGCTATCTCTTCGGGAATCTTGAGAGCTTTGGCAAGAACCGTGAGAAGCTGCAGGAAGTTAACTGGGGCTACGACCAGCCCGACGGCATCGTTCTGGCTTCGCTGGACGCTGCAATCAACTGGGTCCGTAAGAATTCGGTCTGGCCGATGACCTTTGGCCTGGCCTGCTGCGCGATCGAGATGATGTCGATGGGCGGTTCGCGCTACGACATCGCCCGTTTTGGCGCCGAGGTCTTTCGTCCCTCGCCTCGCCAGAGCGATCTGATGATCATCGCAGGCCGCGTCTCGCAGAAGATGGCGCCTGTGATTCGTCGCCTCTATGAGCAGATGCCCGAGCCAAAATGGGTGATCTCCATGGGGGCATGTGCCACATCCGGTGGTGTCTTCAACAACTATGCCCTTCTGCAGGGTGTTAACCAGGTGATACCGGTGGACATCTATGTTCCTGGATGTCCGCCAAGGCCGGAACAGCTGCTATATGCGATTACCCTGCTACAGGAGAAGATTCAGAGCGAGCGGGGTACCATCCGCAAGACGCTGAACTTATCCTGAGCTGCGAAGCACTGATTGCTAACTACGAAGATTCTCCCCAATAGGTGCCGGATATCAAAGGTAAGCTATTGAAAATAAGATTTTGAGAGAGTATTTTTTACCGGTAGGTTTAGCAACTGCGGTAAGCTTTACAGAATCGAAGCAAGTTATCGGAACTAATTTGAGCCTATTGAGGCTCATTATCAAGGATGTATTTTGAGCGGAGGAAGTGGAATGGTTCATAGCCCTTTACGTAGTCTTGGCCGGTTCGCACTGGCTGCATGTGCAGTCAGCCTAGGAGTCGCGAGTCTGGGTGCGCAGACTCCCAGCACGCCCGCCCCAACGGGGCCTAACCCATCTCGCTTTGACGTGTTCACCGGTTATTCGTACTTCGGTGCACACGGTCAGCTGAAGCCCCTCGGCGTGAACTACAGCTCGATCGATCTAGGTGCGATCGGCAGCGGCGCGTATTACTTCAACAAGTATTTCGGTGGTGAGGTCAACTTCGTTGCTCACCCGGACGGAAAGAACGACGGTCTGTACTCTGCTTCGGCCGGTCCTATCTTCCGCGCCCCCATGCAGAACTTCACCCTCTTCGCCCACGGCCTGGCCGGTGGTTCGAAGCTGGTTGGACCGAACTCGTATCACTCGTACCAGTACCACAACCCCTGGACCTGGGGCACGACCCTCACGGCTGGCGGCGGTATGGATTACGACCTTCCGTTCTTCAACAACCGTTTCTCGTTCCGCCTGTTCGAGGCTGACTATCGCTACGTTCACACCAACTTCGGTCCCTATACTGCTCCTCCGAGCGGTCCGACCGGCGGTCGTGCGAATATAAGCGGCGTGGACCTCAGCACGGGTATCGTGACGCACTTCGGTCACATCATTCCTCCTCCTCCTGTCACCTATAGCTGCTCGGCCTCGCCCGCAACGGTTTACCCCGGCGACCCGATCACTGTGACCGGTACGGCTGCCAACCTGAACCCCAAGAAGACGGCCACCTACACCTGGACCTCTGATGGCGGTACGGTTTCCGGTACCAGCAATGTTGCTAATGTTGCCACGACGAACCTGAACCCCGGCAGCTACACCGCCAAGGGTCACGTTACCGAGGGCAACAAGCCTGGTGAGATGGCGGACTGCTCGGCTCCGTTCACGGTTCAGCAGTTTGCGCCTCCGACGGTTACCTGCTCGGCTAACCCCTCGACGGTTGCTCCTGGAGATTCCTCCACGATCACCGCGACCGGCGTCAGCCCGCAGAATCGTCCTCTGACCTACAGCTACAGCTCGACGGCTGGTTCGGTCACGGGCAACAGCTCGACGGCAACCCTCAACACGACGGGCGCAGCACCTGGAACCATCACGGTGACGGCGAATGTTGTGGACGACAAGGGCCAGTCGGCTTCCTGCACGGCTTCGGTAACGGTCAACGCGCCGCCGCCGCCGCCGGCTCCGACGACCTCGGCTCTTTGCTCGATCAACTTCGAGCGTGACAAGCGCCGTCCGACCCGCGTCGACAACGAGGCAAAGGCTTGCCTTGATGACATCGCTCTGAACCTGCAGCGCTCTTCGGATGCCAAGCTGGCTGTTGTCGGCAACGCAGCCGGTACGGAGAAGGCCGGAAGCAAGCTGGCCACAGGACGTGCGATCAACACCAAGGAGTACCTGGTCAAGGAGAAGGGTATCGACTCCAGCCGCATCTCGCTCTACACGGGATCGACGGATGGCAAGTCGGCTAGCTCGACTCTGATCCCGACCGGCGCAACGCTCGACCAGACCGGCCTCACGCCGGTTGACGAGAGCGCTGTCGTCAAGCCCGCTCCTCACAAGCACAAGGCAAAGAAGTAGCACCAAAACGATAAACCAACAAAAACGGCTGACTGGGTATCTACCCAGTCAGCCGTTTTATTTGTCGCGACTAATGACCTATCTATTACCTATTCGGTAAACTTTCAGAAGATTTATGAGAAATACACGCAGTACCCTGTCCGCCCTCTTTGCCGCCCTGGTTCTTCTGGTCCCATACTCAAAGGCCGCCGTCTCCGGCTGGCTCCCGTTTGGTCCCGATGGCGGAGATGCTCGCACCATAGCAGCCGATCCTCACGACAAAAATCATCTCTATATGGGAACCGCCAATGGGTGGATCTACGAGTCGCACAACAAGGGCGCGGAGTGGAAGCGCCTTGCGCGAGTCGGTAAGCGGGATGATCTGGTGCTCGACTCGATCATTGTTGATCCCGTGAAGCCGAACCACATTGTCGTCGGGGCATGGGTCCTGGGAGGCCAGGTCGGCAATCTCTATACCAGCGATGACGCAGGCAATACCTGGAAGGCCGCTCCTGAGATGAAGGGGCTGTCGGTTCTTGCGTTGGCGAACTCTCCCTCAAATCCCAAGGTCTACGTGGCGGGAACGCTGAAGGGCGTCTATCGCTCCGATGACAGTGGTGACCATTGGAAGCTGATCAGCCCGGAGGGCAGCACGGAGATTCACGAGGTCGAGTCCATCGCGATAGACCCCAAGAATCCTGACATCGTCTACGCCGGAACCTGGCACCTTCCCTGGAAGACCAGCGATGGCGGTGCACACTGGTCCAATATTAAGCAAGGCGTGATCGACGACTCCGATGTCTTCTCGATCATCGTCGATCCGAAAGACCCCGGTGTTGTTTACGCCAGTGCGTGTTCAGGTATCTACAAGAGCGAGAACGCGGGTGCCCTCTTCCACAAGATTCAGGGTATTCCTTCGACGGCGCGCCGTACGCGCGTTCTGATGCAGGACCCGCAGCATCAGAACATCGTCTTCGCCGGAACGACTGAAGGGCTTTACCGCACCACCGACTCTGGCAACAGCTGGGTTCGGATGTCGGGCCCCGAACTGATCGTCAACGACGTCTACATCGACCCTGCCGATACCAATCGCGTCCTTCTGGCCACCGACCGTGGCGGTGTGCTTGCGTCCAACGATGGCGGCGCCAGCTTCCGTCCTGCGAATGCGGGTTTCTCGGCGCGCCAGATCACCTCATATGTCAGCGATCAGCGCAATCCGAAGACGATCTATGTCGGCATGGTGAATGACAAGGCATGGGGAGGCGTCTTCGTCTCCGAAAATGGCGGACTTTCCTGGACGCAGATGAACTCGGGCCTGGAAGCGCATGATGTCTTCAGCCTCGGTCAGGCTCCCGATGGGAGCATTGTGGCTGGAACGCGGCACGGCATCTATCGTCTGAATGGCTCGGTATGGAGCAAGGTGACCAAGGTCTCCCTCCTGCTGCCCGAGCCCGAGCCCGCTCCTGTGACCAAGACCGTCAAGACGAAAAAAGGAACCCGTACCATCGTTGTGAAGGCGCCGCCGAAGAAGAAGCCGGTGGAGAAGGTCTTCGACAGCACGGTCTTTTCCTTCACGCGTGACGGTGACCAGCTGTATGCCGCGACGGCAGACGGTATCCTCATGAGTTCGGACTCCGGCCAGAGCTGGAACATCGCGACCAACCCCGAAGGCCGTATCTGGTACACCATCGCTTCGGCGAAGTCTCAGATTCTGGCCTCGTCGCTTTCGACGGCTCTGCTGTCGGCCGATGCCGGCAAGACCTGGAGCCCGGTTACGCCTCCGAAGGAGCTGACCCAGATTACAGCGGTAGCCGTCGACGGATCTGGCGGTCTGTGGATGGGAGGCCGTGAGGGGATCTACCTTTCTCACGACCGAGGCGTGACGTGGAATGTCGTTCATAATCTGTATGTGCGCGACGTGAACAGCATCTACTACGATGAGGCGGGTCAGCGCATCCTGGTTACGGCCAACGGCCCCACGACGTTTGCCTTCTCAGCGCATCTTCCGGATATGCAGGTGCACTATTGGGATACCGGCTGGAATCTGCGTCTGATTCGTCCGGAGAGCGATCACCTTGTCGCGGCGACACTGTTTGATGGCATTGTCATTCAGCCTTCGATGGTCAATTCGGCAGAGATTCACAAGTAGAAATTGCGGTGGGCGCGCAGCGGCCGGGAGGAATAGAATTATTTTATGAGCCTCGAATCGACATCTGCGCGCCCTCGGCATTCCTTCCAAACCGATGATTCGGCCCTGCAGCCGATTGCAGCAAAGGTTCTTGCGGGCGAACGCCTGAATTTTGACGATGGCGTCGCGTTGTACCGCAGTGGCGATATCCTCGCCGTCGGCTGGCTGGCGAACTACGTCCGCGAGAAGCTTCATGGAGATATTGCCTACTTCAACGTCAACCGGCATATTAATCCCACGAATGTGTGTGTCGCCTCCTGCCGCCTGTGCGCCTTTGGCCGTAAGAAGGGCGAGGCCGGGACGTATACCATGGCCCTGGAAGAGGCCTGGGAGTCAGCAGGAGCGGGATACACCGAGGCCGTGACGGAGTTCCATATCGTCGGCGGCCTGCACCCTGATCTTCCGTTCGAATACTTCATGGACCTGGTGCGCGGCCTCAAGGAGCGCTTCCCCAAGGTTCACATCAAGGCCTTCACCATGGTCGAGGTAGCCTTCCTCGCCAAGCGCGGCAAGATGACTATCCCGGAGACGCTCGAGCGCATGAAGGCGGCCGGTGTGGATTCCATGCCTGGCGGCGGCGCGGAGATCTTTGCCGACCACATCCGTCACATCATCTGCGATCACAAGATCGACGGCTCGGAGTGGCTGGAGACGGCGCGCATGGCTCACAAGATCGGTCTGCGTTCCAACGCTACGATGCTGTACGGCCATGTGGAGAACGATGAGGATCGTGTCGATCACATGCTCCGTCTGCGTGAAGTGCAGGACGACACCGGTGGGTTCCAGACGTTTATTCCCCTGTCGTTCCACCCGGACAATACCGCTCTGGCGCACATTCCGAAGACCACGGGCATGCTCGATGTCCGGCAGATTGCCGTCGGTCGCCTGCTGCTGGATAACTTCGCCCACATCAAGAGCTACTGGCAGATGGTCTCTCCGAAGATGGCGCAGATTTCGCTGCGCTTCGGGGCGGACGACATCGACGGAACTGTGGTGGAGGAGAAGATCTACCATGACGCTGGTGCGACCACGCCTCAGGGACTGCGCCGCAAGGATCTCGTCCGTCTGATTACCGAGGCAGGACGCATTCCCTTCGAGCGCGACACGATGTATCGTGCCGTGACCCGCAGCGAAGACTCCTTCACGATCGCTGTCTAGCCGCTTCTTTCCAGAAACACATCAGGCCGCCCGTTGAGGCGGCCTTTTCTATTGGGTTGATCTCTCGTTCTGAGGGAGATCCCGAATGTTAGGGCAATGTGAAAAATTTTGCCCACGATTGTGGGAAACGATTTTTCACTTATATCGCGTGGGATGCAGTATCGGCACTCCGGGCGGCCTGTCCGATGGCCTTTTGCGCGATTTTATGCATTTTCCCCACAGGTTTTTCAAATGGTATCCCGTTTGCAAATGACAAGGTGCAGCCGACAGCATTCGGGCTATGCCGCAGCACAAAGACATAGCTAATCGCTAGCGTCGCCGCCTGGCGGCACAAACGTACCTGAAAGCCTTTTGCCTGAGGAGGCGTTATGTATCTTCTTTTTCTGCCGTCCGTTCTCGCTTTTGCTGTCATCGCATCCATCACGCTCCGCGACCAGTTCCGCTTCTCCAAGACAGCTCAGTAAAGCAGTCATTGCGGTCGCTAAACATAGCGGCTAAGCAAAGCACTCGCCGACTTCGGCCTGTCCCGCGAAGTCATCGTGAGTACAACGTCTTTTCACTTTTTCTACTTTGGGAGGCCTATGTACCTTCTTTTTCTGCCGTCCGTTCTCGCATTCGCTGTCATCGCATCCATCACGCTTCGCGATCAGTTCCGTTTCGCTAATCCCACCCGCTAGCTGGCTGTTGCAGCTAAGGCTCGCACCGCCGCAGGTTATTCGAACTGCGGCGAAAGTGTAGCCTCTGCCGCGAAGCAAAGTCGCGCGCGCCACAGAAGACACGCGCCTCTGGTTGTGATGAGATAGCGTGGTGACGCCGATTGAAACCGTAACGCTCAGGACGTATCGGCCAGAGGACCTGGATGCCATGGTCGCGCTCGATGCTCGCTGTTTCTCTGTCCCGTTCCGGTTCGGTCATTCGGCGATGCGCAGCTTTGCCGAGGCGGCTAACGCCTGGAGTTACCTGGCAGTTTCGGATGGCGACGTGTGCGGCTTCTGCATCACGCATCTCGAACAGGCGGCTTACGGCTCACTTGGCTATCTTGTTACGATCGATGTCAGCCCGGAGTATCGCCGAAGGGGAGTTGGTGAGCTCATGCTTGCCGCTGCTGAAGCATGGTTGAGCGGCACTGGAGCCGGAATGATGCTCCTGCATGTCTTCACTGAAAACACCGGCGCGATCCGTTTCTATCGAAATGCAGGCTATCGCCGCGTCCGCGAAGAGTCTGACTTCTACGGTCCCGGCATGCACGCCGCTGTTTACCTCAAGGAGCTGGACTAGAGCAGCCCGTAATTACTTCTTGCCGAAGACATCCCCCATGCGGCGGATCTGCGCTCCGACACCGCGCAGCTTATCCTCGAAGTTTTCATAGCCCCGGTCGAGGTGATAGACACGGTCGAGGATGGTTTCACCGTCCGCCACCAATGCCGCGAGCACCAGCGATGCCGAAGCGCGCAGGTCGGAGCACATGACGGCGGCCGACTGCAGCTGTGCCTTGCCGCGTACGGTAGCCACGCGGCCCTGAACCGTGATGTCGGCTCCCATGCGATTGAGCTCACCCACGTGCATGAAGCGGTTTTCGAAGATGTTCTCCGTGACCACGGTCGTGCCCTCGGTCTGCGTGGCCAGGGCCATGTACTGCGCCTGCATGTCGGTCGGGAAGCCCGGGTACTCTTCCGTCGAGATATCGGCTGCCTTGAGGCTGCCGGAGCCGGAGCGAACGCGGATGGAATCTTCTCCGACGTCGAGCTTTACGCCGCACTGCTCCAGCTTGGTGATGACAGCGCCGAGGTGCGCTGGTTCGCAGGAGTCTACGTTCAGGTCGCCGCCGGTGATCGCTCCTGCGATCAGGAATGTGCCGGCCTCGATGCGGTCCGGGTTGATGCGGTGGCGCGCGCCGTGCAGGCTGGTGACGCCCTGAACCTTAATCGTCGAGGTTCCTGCGCCTTCGATCTTCGCTCCCATGGCGGTCAGCAGGGCAGCGAGGTCGGTGACCTCGGGCTCGCGGGCGCAGTTCTCGAAGAGTGTCTCTCCATCGGCCAGCACGGCAGCCATCAGCAGGTCTTCCGTGCCGGTAACGGTGATCTTGTCGAAGACGATATGTGCGCCCTTGAGGCGGTCGACCCGGGCTTCCAGATAACCATGGTCGTAGGTGATGGTGGCTCCCATCGCCTCGAGGCCCTTGATGTGCAGATCGATGGGACGTCCGCCGATGGCGCAACCACCGGGCATGGCGACGCGAGCGATGCCGGTGCGGGCGATCAGTGGGCCGAGGACCAGAGAGCTGGCGCGCATCGTCTTGACGATCTCGTACTTGGCGACCGGGTCTGAGAGGATGCCGCACTTGATGCGTGTCCGGTGCTGGGCGCGGCCATAGCCTAGTTCAACCTCCGCGCCCATTGAGGCGAGGAGCTTGCGCTCGGTCTCGATGTCACGGACCTGAGGAATGTTTTCGAGGATGACCTCGTCTTCAGTCAGGATGGCGGCGGCCATACAGGGAAGAGCGGAGTTTTTGGCTCCGGAGACTTTGATGGTTCCGAGAAGGGGGTTTCCGCCGCGTACAACAAACTTATCCATTCGCACAGTTTACGAAAGAGTAACGAGGAAATGGGTGATGAGATTGGTGCAGAAAAGGCCGGAGCCGCACCCTAAGTGGTGCAAGGGGCACGGCTCCGGGGCGAAAGGAGTGGATTTTAGCTGGCCGACGGAGAATTTGACGCATCCGGAGCCTGCTGTTGCTGTCCCTGGTGACGTCCGCGCTGGCCCTGGTGCATCGATTTGAGCTGCTGCATCTGGTCGGGCGTCAGGACGGTTGCCAGCTGCGTCTGGGTGTCCTGGTGGATCGCCTTCATCTGAGCGCGGCGCTGATCCTGCGTCAGGCTGGTATCGGCGTGCAGGGCCTGCATCTTCTGCTGGCTGTCGCTGAGGATAGGCTCGAGCTTTGCCGTCTGGTCTGCATTAAGGCCGAGCTTTTTGCTCATACGCTCGGCAGCCTTATGAGCGTCGAATTTGTGGTGACGGCCGTGCGGGCCCGCGGGCTGCTGCTGCGGGGCGGCGTTGTTCTGAGGATCCGCCGGAGCCGGCGTGGACTGTTGTGCAAATGCGGCAGTTGCAGCCAGAGTAAGGGCGAGTGTCGAATGAATCAGGATACGTTTCATCATGAGTCTTGCTCCTTGCGGCGACGCTTTTCGTCACCGAATGCTTCTTCTGCTGGAGTAAACACAGGCCGCATGGAATGTTGTGGTGATTTTGCTGCGTCTTTTCGCGAAGCTCGACGTTAACGAAAGCGCAGATAGCCCCACTTCTCGGGAACGTGCATATTCACAATGCCTTGGGGAGACCATACCCAGTTGTCCTCCCGTTTCTGACCGATTTTCCACTCGACGCGGCTGAAGTTCAGGCGCCATTCCGTCCCAGGCTTAGGCTTTTCGACCGGGAGCCGTGAGGCGAACGCCGTCCAGGGGATTGCGATCTCGACGCTCCATCCCTTGTCTTTATCGCTGGGATCGTTCATGGTGCCTTTCAG
Source organism: Edaphobacter sp. (assembly GCF_028283685.1). Lineage (GTDB taxonomy): Bacteria > Acidobacteriota > Terriglobia > Terriglobales > Acidobacteriaceae > Edaphobacter. Next base: position 80,873 of record NZ_JAPWKF010000004.1, read on the forward strand.
AGAGACCGCGGTCTTCAGTCCGGGGATGTCCCAGGAGTTATCGGCTTTGCCCCCTTCGAGATAAGGCTTATTCAGAAACAGGTCCCATGAGGTGTTCAGCGCATTGATCTCGAACTCGTAGTAACCCGGCGTGCCTGTGGGGGGCTTGATGAAGAGCTCAAAGTCGTTGTCGTGGAAGATGACCGAATCATGCTCGGTCAGCTTTGCCTTGATCTCCGGCTCCTCCAGCTCCGCGCCGATGTAGAGATATTCGTCGTCCCAGAGAACCTTGGCGCGAGTGCGGAAGCGTGGCTTCGGTTTGGCATCGCCTTCGATATCGACGAAGTCATCGGTCCACGCCGCCTTCTTCCACGCTCCTTCGTCCAGCTTGCCGTCGATGGATAGAGGCTTGCTGGCACGGTAGCAGTCGTAACTCTTCGGGGAGGCGCTTTGCGCAGAGAGCAGGGACGCCAACAAAAGCGTCGTTGCCGTCAGGGATTGAAGGGCAATCGTCGAAATTTTCATGAGGGTTTAGTTATCATACTGCTCCTTACTCTGCTTCTTACTGCAAGACATCGATCGAGAGACGAAAGAACATTTTCGCTGATGGGCGCGGGGCAGCATGTAGAGTTTGAATCATGGAAGCAACAGTCTCTCCAGCCCATGCGTTGCAGTCGTACCGCGAGGCCCTGGATGATGGTCGTCTAAGCAGCAGGAAGTTGATCGACCAGTGTCTTAAGGCGGCGTCCGATCCCCGGGGCGAAGGCGCGCGTGTCTTTACAAAGATCTATACGTCGATGGCGCGAGACGCAGCCGAGGCCGCCGACTACCTGCCTGTCACCGATAAGCTCCCTCTGCGCGGCCTGCCGATCTCGATCAAGGATCTCTTTGATGTTCGCGGTGAGACGACACGCGCAGGGTCCGTTGTGCTCGATGATGCTGCACCCGCAATGCAGGACGCGGAGGTTGTCACGCGCTTGAAGGATGCCGGAGCAGTTCTGGTTGGGCGAACGAACATGACGGAGTTTGCCTTCTCAGGCCTTGGGCTTAATCCTCACTACGGCACGCCGCGCTCTCCCTATGCACGAAGCGAGGGGCGCATCCCCGGAGGCTCTTCATCGGGTGCTGCTGTTTCGGTCAGTGACGGTATGGCGGTGGCGGCGATTGGTTCCGATACTGGTGGATCCATTCGCATTCCGGCGGCGCTGTGTGGCTTGACCGGCTTCAAGCCGACGGCACGCCGCGTGTCTACTGCAGGAGTGCTTCCGCTCTCTACAACGCTCGACTCCATTGGCCCGATCGCACCGACGGTCAGCTGCTGTGCCATGGTCGACCAGGTTCTCTCCGGCGATCGCTATGTGCTAACGGAGCTTCCTCTTGCTGGTTTGCGCTTCGGAATTCTGCAAGGTTATGTACTGGACGGAATGGAGCCTTACGTCGCATCGTGTTTCCAGGCGGCGCTTACCATGTTGTCGGAGGCGGGGGCTACTCTTACGGAGGTGCGGCTCGCCTCGCTGGCGGATATTCCGGTGTTGAACCGCAACGGAGGATTCTCCGGCTATGAGGCCTACCGGTGGCATCGCATACTCCTTGAGCGGGCTGCCGACCGTTACGATCCTCGTGTGTCGACCCGGATTCTGCGTGGGAAAGAGATCTCTGATGCTGACTACGCGACGCTTGCCAGGGAGCGCGTAAGAATTATCACTGAAGCGGAAGAGGCGTTCGCCGATGTCGACGCGTGGCTGATGCCGACGGTGCCACGCGTGGCTCCGCGCATCGCCGATCTGGAGACGAGTGATGAGGCTTACTTCGATGCGAACGCCGCGATGCTGCGCAATCCTTCGCTGATTAACTTCCTCGATGGTTGTTCCATATCGGTGCCGTGCCACATGCCGGGTGATGCACCTGTTGGCCTGATGCTCTCCGCTCGAGGCGGAGGTGACGCGCATCTTCTCTCGGTTGCACTGAGCGTGGAGAAGGAACTGCGCGATCGTGGCTGTGCGATCGCTGGTCAGCGGGCGCTTTGACGATGGTGTTGTAGTGTTAGCTGGAAATGCGTCCCGACTGGCGGAGCGCCTGAATCTCTTCGTCGGTAAAGACGCGTGATCGTGTAAGAAAGCGAATACCCTCCGGTCCTTCGAGGGAGAACAATGCCTCCTCGACCGGGGACTACATCGAGAATAATCTGCGTGTGCTTCCAGTACTCAAACTGCGCGCGTCCGATGTAGAAAGGCGCGTCTCCTACCGTTCCCAACAGCACATCCTGGTCGCCGGTCATGAACTCGCCCAGCGGATAGCACATCGGGGAGCTGCCGTCGCAGCAGCCCCCTGACTGGTGGAACATGACGTCACCATGTTTTGCTCTGAGCTTGTCGATCAAGCTCAGAGCATCTTCGGTTGCGGTCACCTGCAGCGGTACTGACTGCACTTCGTTGCTTATCACGGGCGAAACCCTTCCGGTGATCTAGAAAAATCCCAGTGGCTTGGTGCTGTAGCTGATCAGCTGGTTCTTCGTCTGCTGATAGTGGTCCAGCATCATCTTGTGATTTTCGCGTCCGATGCCTGACTGCTTATAGCCGCCGAAGGCTGCGTGCGCGGGGTACATGTGGTAGCAGTTCGTCCATACGCGGCCGGCCTGGATCTCGCGCCCAAAGCGGTAGGCGCGGTTCAGGTCGCGCGTCCATACGCCGGCGCCGAGACCGTAGAGCGTATCGTTGGCGATGGCGAGCGCCTCGTCGTCATCCTTGAAGGTGGTCACCGAGAGCACTGGTCCGAAGATCTCCTCCTGGAAGATGCGCATCTTGTTGTTGCCCTTGAAGACGGTGGGCTCGATGTAGAAGCCGCCTGCGAGATCGCCGTCAAGCTTTGATGCCTGTCCGCCGATCAGAACCTCCGCACCCTCCTGCCTGCCAATGTCGAGGTACGAGAGAATCTTGTGCTGCTGCTCTTCGGAGGCCTGAGCGCCGATCATCGTCTCCTTGTCCAGCGGATTGCCGCGCTTGATCGCCTTGATGCGAGCCAGCGCCCTCTCCATAAACTGATCGTAGATGGACTCATGAATGAGAGCGCGCGAGGGACAGGTGCAGACCTCGCCTTGGTTGAAGGCGAAGAGCACCATGCCCTCAATAGCCTTGTCGACATAAGAATCGTCTTCACGCAGAACGTCGGAGAAGAAGATGTTTGGCGATTTGCCACCAAGCTCCAGCGTTACTGGAATCAGTGTCTGCGAGGCGTACTGCATGATCAGGCGTCCCGTGGTGGTCTCGCCCGTGAATGCAATCTTGTTGATGCGCGGATTGGATGCCAGTGGTTTACCGGCTTCAACACCAAAGCCGTTGACGACGTTCAGTACGCCCGGAGGCAGAAGATCACCGATGATCTCGAGCAGAACAAGGATGGACGCAGGCGTTTGTTCGGCAGGCTTGAGCACGACGCAGTTTCCCGCAGCCAGCGCAGGAGCGAGCTTCCATGTCGCCATTAATAGAGGGAAGTTCCATGGAATGATCTGCCCGACGACACCGAGCGGCTCGTGATAGTGATAGGCGATGGTGTCGCCGTCGATCTCGGAGATGCCGCCTTCCTGCGCGCGGATGGCTCCTGCGAAGTAGCGGAAGTGATCCGCGCAGAGAGGAATATCCGCGGCCATCGTCTCGCGGATCGGCTTACCGTTGTCCCAGGTTTCCGCTGTTGCAAGCAGCTCAAGATTATCGTCGATACGCTGTGCGATCTTTTCGAGGACGCGGGCGCGTTCTGTTGTGGAGGTCTTGCCCCATGCCGTCTTGGCCTTGTGTGCGGCGTCGAGCGCACGTTCGATGTCGGCTGCGTTGGATCGCGGTATTTCGCAGAATGCCTTGCCTGTGATCGGCGTGACATTGTCGAAGTATTGTCCGGAAAGAGGATCGACCCATTCGCCGCCGATGAAATTTCCGTAACGCTTGCGGAACGGGACCGCGTAGCCGTACTGTCCGGGTTCAATATGCGGAGTCGTTGCAGTTGCCATAATCCTGATTCACCTTTCCAGCGCTCTCAGCGCTGCCGCGCGGCCAGACGACGAATGAATTGCCGTTCAGGCGGCAGCGAAAAACGGTACATGATTGGTTGGGGATTCGGCAAGACGGACATGTGCGTGCGAAAGAAGTGGAGCGTTTGCAATAGATAGTTTCGAGCGCTCAAGGCGAGCAGCGGGGCTTCCAGGAAGCTTCCGGCGTCCTCGAGATGAAGCTGGGTGGCTGGATAGGCGCCGGGTCGGGCTCTTCGCGCAAAGTCTGTCCGTCACGGGAGAGTACGGCTACGTCGATTGGTTCCGGATGAAGTAAGCAGACCAGAACAATTGCGACAGAACGGATCTTGCGGGAGCAGAGGTCAATTGATTTTGCCAGTTTTACCGTGCCAGTTGACTTTGGAATGTATACCTATTTACTCTATGCCTGTCGCAAACGAGGCTAGGACGTTCTCATGCAGAAATCACGCGATCTCTTTCCCGGGGCACTGGAGATGATGGTGCTTCGTTCGCTGCAACTCAGGCCGATGCATGGCTATGCCCTGGTCCAGCACATCCAGTACACCTCCGACGAGCTTTTGAATGTGGAAGAGGGTTCTCTCTACCCTGCGCTGCAGAGGATGCTGAAGGCAGGGTGGCTTCATGCCGAGTGGCAGACCTCTTCGACCAATCGACGAGTGCGGACGTACAGCATCACGGCGGATGGCCGAAAGCATCTGGTGGAAGAGACCTCGAAGTTCGAAGCGATGTTGAAGGGCATTCAGCTGGTTCTCGCCAAGTGAGGGCATTGCGGATGACGTGGTGGAGCAAACAGCGGTCGACAGCGGAGGAGCTTGCCGAGGAGATGGAGTGCCATCTTCTGGAGAAGGCAGAGGCGCTCGAAGCTGAGGGAATGTCTCCCGAGGAGGCATTGCGGGCAGCGCGTCGTTCCTTTGGCAATAGAGCCTTGCTGCAGGACCGGGCCGAAGAAGTTTGGACGAACCGTTTCAGCCAGCTGGCGACGAATTTTCGTTTTGCCATGCTGCAACTGAAGAGACAGCCGATCTTTCTAGTCGCGGCGATTCTGATTCTTAGTCTTGGGATCGGCGCCAATACGGCGATCTTTGCCGGTCTGAACCAGGCGGTCTTTCGGAAACTTCCGGTGCGTGATCCGGACGGTCTTGTCTTTGTCTCGTTGAGTAGTCCTCAGTTTCAAGAGCACCCGATACCGCTGCCGTATCCGTTTCTCTCTGACCTTCAGTCGTGGCCGTCGGATCTCGAAGATCTTTCAGCATGGCACCATGACCTTGTCATGGTGCCGGATGAAAACAATCAGCAACGCAGTCTCAACGCCATGCTGGTGACAGGAAATGCGCTCGGAATGCTGGGGGTTGAAGCTGCGGCGGGTCGCTTGCTGAAGCCGGAAGATACGAAACCGCATCTTGAAGTATGGCCTGTTGTGCTGAGCTACAGCTTCTGGACGGAGAAGTACCATCGTTCTGCGGAGGCCATTGGACAACGCCTTGTCGTCTCCGGCCAGCCGGTACAGATTGTTGGAGTGACGCCGCAGGGTTTTGAGGGCATCACTCCGAATGTTGCGACGCAAATGTATCTGCCGATTACGTTTCTGTCAGCGCAGGGAGCCCTTGGCGGAGACAAGCCGCTGGATGACCGTGACCTTTTTGTGACGACGACAGTCGCCCGACTTCGCTACGGCGTCACGATGCAGGAGGCCAACGCTCATTTGCAGGCGGTATCGGCGATTCCTTTGCAGCGAATGCTTCAGCCGTTTCTTACGCGAAGACCCTTCCTGAATGGCATGGGTTTGCAGCTATCCAGCGCGAGTCATGGAGTAGCGGTGCTTGGCGATTACGGCCGCACGCTCACGCTGCTCCAGATACTGATGGCTGGTGTCCTGGCTTTTTGTTGCATCAATGTCGCCGGACTGCAGTTGGCAAGAAGGCTGGAGCGTGCCCACGAGTTCGCGGTTCGCGTCGCTCTAGGGGCGAATCGCGGTCACCTTATTCAGCAATGCCTGATGGAGGCAGTCATCATCGCTATTGGAGGAACTCTGCTGGCGATTCCGATGACATTTGCGGTGACCCATCTGTTCTCCGATTTTCTGACAAAGCCTGGCGCAGGTGAGATCGTCACGGTTCATCCGGATTGGAGATTACTGGCCAGCGCGGGAATCTTTGCGCTGGTCGGTGCGGCGATCGTCGGTGCCGTGCCTGCTATCTTCGCAAAGAATGCGGACCCCGGCGCTGTTTTGAATGCCAAGTCGAGCATGAGGCGATCACCCGCGATCGCGAGCAGGATGCTGCTGGCAGCACAGATTGCCGTAACGTTTTTTCTTCTGGCTACGGCGAGTTTTTACTGGAGAGATCTGCACAGGATCTCGGAGCAGAATCTGGGCTACAACCCGAAGCATATTACGGAGATCTGCGCGCAGTTTCAGGAGATTCAGCGATCTCCGGAAGAGATCATGGGGCTGTATCGGCAGATGCTGCATAGGCTCAACGCACAGGGCGAGATCGAATCGGCAACGGTTACCTGGATCACGCAGTTGACGACGGTCGATCCGAAGATCAACGTGTCGCTGCCTGATAGCCGAACAATCAAAGACGTATCGTTCAATCAGATCGGGCCACGCTACTTTGCGACGCTGCAGACGAAGCTCCTTGCCGGGCGTGAGTTTACGGAGCAAGACCAGGATGAAGACCGGTGCATCGTCAATGAGCTTGCCGCGAAAAAGATCTTCAATACGAATCCCGAACAAACGATCGCGCGTCGAGTGCGGGTTAGTTTTTTCAGCGAGATCAACACAACCTGTGAAGTGGTTGGCGTGGTTCAGTCGGCGAAGTATGCCGATATCCATGAAACGCCATCGCCGATTCTCTTTCTTCCAATAACGACCAGGTCGATACGCCATGGTGGGTGGACCAACAACATGGTGTTTTTGGTGCGGGGAGAGCATGAGGAGGACATTGAAAAGGCTTACCTGGATGCCTTGTCCCAGGTTGCTCCTGAGACTGGATACCAGCGTTTTCTGCCGATGGAACGGCAGTTGAATGACGCGCTCGGAAAGGAGCGGCTCCTTTCGTATTCGACCGTATTCTTCGGAGGCGTGTCCCTGCTGCTGTGCAGTGCGGCGACCCTGAGTCTGCTGCTGATGCGAGTCCGGCAGAGCATCCCGGAGATTGCGATCCGTGTGGCATTGGGAGCGACGCCACTGCATGCAGCGGGCATTGTCTTTCGCGAGATGGCCCAGTTGGTCACTGCAGGTCTGGTGATGGGGGGAGTCTCTCTGGGAGTGGTCGCCTACCTGTCGACTCACTATCTGCAGTTTCAGCGGCCCGTTGCGATGAGCGACATTGTTGGTGCGATCTGCCTGTTGGTGGTGATGACGTTCAGTGCGGGAGGAATACCTGCGTTGCATGCAGCAACACTGCAGCCGATGCAGATTCTGTGTAGAGATTCATAGATTCGTCTTACCGATGGAATGAAGTGCTCTTCGAGTGCTGTAGGGATCCGCTGTCTTAAAAGAGGGATTTTAACGATGAAGCGTAAGTGGATACTAGCTGTCTGTTTCTTGTGGGCTCATATAGGAGTGTCGCAAACCCTGGGCCGTTTAGAGGGATCTGTGACGGACGGCACCGGGGCTGTCGTTCCGGATGCCCATCTTACCTTGCTGCATAACCACGAAAAGCTGAGCGAGGGCAGCAGCGATGCAGCGGGCGCGTATATGTTTCCGGAGCTGCGGGGTGGTTCTTACGATCTGGAGGTCGATGCGTCGGGTTTCGCGAAGTACAGTGTGACCGACATTGCGATAGACGAGGGTACTGCCAGGCGCATCGATGTTCATCTCCGAGTTGCATCCGAAGAGCAGGTCACGGTGACGACGGAGACGAGCGGCGTCAGTTTGAACTCGGAAGAAAATACGAATACCACAGTGATCAAGGGCAGTCAGCTGGATGCTCTGGCAGACGATCCGGATGCTTTGCAAACGGAGCTGCAGTCACTTGCCGGTCCCGCTGCCGGTCCCGATGGCGGGCAGCTTTATATCGATGGATACACGGGGGGCCAGCTGCCGCCGAAGAGCTCGATTCTGGAGGTGCGAGTCAATCAGAATCCATTCTCTGCGGAGAACGACCGGATCGGTTATGGACGCATCGACATCATCACCAAGCCTGGAGCTGTGAAGTTCGGCGGCCATCTACGCGGGTCATATTTGAACTCCGCATTGAACACGTCCAATCCTCTCGCGACAGTGCAACCCAGTTATCAGTACTACTCGGTGGCGGGTGACGTTGCGGGCGCGATTACGAAGAATTCCTCTTATTTTTTCGCCATGCAGTACTGGCAACGACAGAATCAGAACTTTCTACGTGCGGTTGATCCCAACGATACGTCCGCCATTCCGCAAACACTAAGTCAGGCGATACCGGCACCTTATTCGACGACGCAAAGCTATGGGCGTTTCGATGATCAGCTTGGCAAGCACATCCTGCAGGCGCAATGGGTGTTATTCCGGACGCGCCGCACAGGTGCTGGCACAGGCGGGCTTAATCTTCCCGAGCAGGCCTACAGCAGTACGGACCTGGAGAATATGTTGCAGGCGAAGGATACGGTTGCTCTCAGTGCAAGAATGCTGAACGAGCTGAGCGCGCGCTGGTGGAGGATTCGTACGGATCAAACTCCGGAGAGCACGCGGCCCGCAGTGACCGTACAAGGTTCCTTTGTTTCGGGCGGAAGTGCTTCGGGACATACCAGCAACCACCAGGACAACGTCGAGCTGCATGATTATGTAACGCTGACGGCCGGAAAACATGTGATGCGGGCGGGCGTATTGCTGCGTAGTTATCGTGTCGCGGATTATTCGAATGCGGGTTCTAATGGGAACTACCAGTTTCAGTCGCTAGCGGATTACCACGCAGCTACGCCTTCGCCCTATCTCTACACTGCGACCGTAATTACAAACCCGCTTGCTAGATTGCTGCAGTTGGATGGAGCGCTTTTCTTTCAGGATGAGTGGCGGTGGAAGCCATCGTTGAATGTGAGCTACGGGTTGCGCATGGAAGGGCAAAACCGCGTGCACGATCACATCAACTGGGCACCGCGCCTGGCGATCGCCTGGTCTCCAGGCGCTACAGGTAAGACTGCACCGAAAACGGTCCTTCGTGCGGCGGGCGGTGTCTTCTATACCCGTGTCACGCAGGCGATGCAGATCCAGACGATTCACAACGACGGAATTCTTCAGCAGAACTATGTCGTTCGAAATCCGAGTTTTTACGACCCGAATCAGCCTGTGCCTGCGGAGTTGCTCGAGAGTGCGCCTGCCTCGCAGCGTTCGATCTATACGCTAGATCCGAGCTTCAGAATCTCACGCAATGTGCAGGCTGCGGTTGGAGTGGATCGGAGCCTCGGCAAGCTGGGTTCGGTCAACGTGAACTATCTTTACACTCGTGGCGTCCACCAGTACTACACGAATAACGTGAATGCGCCCTTCTTCGATCCGGCGACGTACACGATCAGCGGAACGGCTCCCTCGACGTATAACTATCAGTTTCAGTCGGGTGGCGACTTCCGGCAGCATCAGCTGATCGTTACGTCGGATACAACTTACCGGAGACTTTTTCTGCATGCTGTGTATACCTATAATCACGCGACGGCGGACACGCAGGGGGTGAATTATTTCCCATCGGTGGCGCGTATTCCGTCACTGGACTACGGCCGTGCGAGCTTCGCTCCAGCTCATCAGCTACAGGCGATGATGACCTATAAAGGTCCTTTCCGCATCAACCTGACTGCGATCACGAGTGTGGAGACAGGTCGGCCCTACAACATTACGATCGGCAATGATCTGACTGGAAATAACCAGTCGAACGCACGGCCGACGTACGGTCTGTGCGGCGCAGCAGATGTTATCCGGACATCCTACGGCTGCCTCGACATTAATCCGACCGGTAAGGGTGAGCGCATCGTGCCTTATGGCCTGGGAACCTCTCCGACAAGTGCTACGGTGCATGTCACGCTCAACCGGGTGTTTAACTTTGGCGAACGCCCTTCTGGGGGGCCGGTAAAGCCTGGCGCAGCACCAAAGCCAGTTCCGCGGTATACGCTGACCGTTATCGCTGGCGCGACGAACATCCTCAACATGGTGAACCTTGCGCCTCCGAATGGCGTGTTGAGTTCGCCGCTGTTCGGGCAGCAACTGGCGCCTCCGACAGGAGCCTTTGCGTTGTCTTCCCCGGGAAACAGGACGGTGTATTTCACCTCATATTTCTCGTTTTGAGCGGCGCAGCGTCCAGCCAAAAGCATTTCCGGCTTGATTTCCGTTAAATTTATTCCTCGTAAACAGTTGATTCTTATCGCTAAATATAAATTTATCGCGGCGTAACATGGCGGATTGAAAATCAGATGAGTGTGCGCTTTCGGGCGCACCAGTCCGATGGAGGATTTCACCCCAAATGATGAAAGTATTTGCCGCCGGTTTTCTTGCCGTGGCCACCTTGGCGAGTTGTGGTGCACAGAGTCTGAATGGAGCTGGAGCGACGTTCCCTAATCCGATCTATTCCAAGTGGTTTTACGAGTTCAGCCAGCAAAAGGGCGGAGTCAAGATTAACTATCAGCCCATCGGTTCGGGTGGTGGTATTCGCCAGGTTTCGGATGGCACGGTAGATTTTGGTGCGACAGACGGTCCGATGTCGGACGAGCAGATTAATTCGGCCAAGGTCAAGACGATGCATATTCCGACTGTGCTTGGCGCGGTGGTTCCTGTGTATAACCTTCCCGGTGTGAACAAGGAACTGAACTTTTCGGGTGATGTACTTGCGGGAATTTATCTTGGCCAGATCACCAAGTGGAACGACCCTCGCATCGCGAAGGACAATCCTGGAGTGAACCTTCCTGCGGACTCCATCGTACCGGTCTATCGCGCTGATGGCAGCGGCACGACCTATATCTACACCGATTTTCTGAGCAAGGTCAGCAATAACTGGCAGAGCAGCGTGGGTAAGGGCACCTCGGTCAAGTGGCCGACGGGCATTGGCCAGAAGGGCAACGAAGGCGTTGCCGGCATGGTTCGCCAGACGCCGCACTCGATCGGCTATGTTGAGTTGATCTATGCGCTGCAGAACAAGATGGCCTTCGGTACCGTGAAGAACGCGGCGGGCCACTTTGTAAAGGCGAGCACGCAGGGTGTGACTGATGCTGCGGCCAGCGTGAAGAATATTCCGGCGGACTATCGCGTATCCATTACCAATGCTCCGGGTGCGACTGCCTATCCCATCTCCTCGTTCACCTGGCTTCTGGTTCCGGTTCATGCGACTGATCCCAATAAGAGCAAGGCGATCAAGGGCTTCCTGGAGTGGATGCTGGAGCATGGCGAGGGAGAAGCTTCTTCGCTTAGCTATGCCCCGCTCCCCGCTGCGCTGCAGACGCGCATCAAGGCGACGATCAATACTATCCAGTAGGTCATGAAACGGGTGCGCGCGATCAGCATTCTCGTCGTGCGCACCCATAGCTGTCCCCCATGGGCACTGTGAATTTGATACAAAGGTCTTACTGAGCTGTTCCGGTCAGGTCCTCGCTCCGGTGAAGGACATCCCAGATTTTATGATTTCCGATAAAGACATCAAATTCGGTCCGCCTGCGGTTGTCGTGCCAGAACCTCAGCGAGAGGGAGTTGCTCCTGCTGGCGCCGGGGAACCGCGCACTCCTTCTCCGATGCGGATCTATCTGGAGAAGCGCGGCAACGGAAAGATTGCGGATGGAGCCTTCTTTGGTTTGGTCGTCGCCTGCGCGCTGAGCATCTTCGCAATCGTCGTCGCTATCGTGATCGTTCTCTTTCAGCGTTCGGCTCTCAGTCGGCATACCTTCGGTATGTCCTTCTTTAGAAGTGAGGACTGGGACCCTGTCAGCGGCCTGTTTGGCGCGTATCCATTTATCTATGGCACGCTGGTCTCGTCGTTTCTGGCGTTGCTGATTGCCGTACCCCTGGCAATCGGTGTGGCGATCTTCGTCACCGAGCTTTGCCCGAAGTTTTTGCGGGCACCCATCTCCTTCCTCACCGAGTTGCTGGCTGCGATTCCAAGCGTGATCTACGGTCTTTGGGGCATCTTTGTTCTTGTTCCGCTGGTGCGAGATCACGTTGGTCCAGTGCTGGAGAAGTATCTCGGGTGGACGGGATTCTTTACCGGCCTCAATATCGGTGTGGGCATGCTGACGGCGAGCCTGATTCTTGCCATCATGATTCTTCCCATCATCTCGTCACTCACGCGCGATGTGATGCGTGCGGTCCCGGTCAGCCAGCGCGAGGGTGTGCTGGCGCTCGGAGCAACGCGCTGGGAGATGATCCGCACTGGTGTGTTGCGTAACGCTCGCATTGGCATCGTGGGCGCTGTGATCCTCGGATTAGGCCGTGCCCTGGGCGAGACCATGGCCGTGACCATGCTGATTGGCAACCACGCTGAGATTCACAAGTCGTTCTTTGCACCGGCGAGCACACTGGCCAGCGTCATTGCCAATGAGTTTTCCGAAGCGACCGGTGATCTCTACCTGAGTTCGCTGATTGAGATTGGCCTGGCTCTCTTCGTGGTCACCATCCTCGTGAATGCAGTGGCGCGGTTGCTTATCTGGGCTGTGACGCGTGGCGCACCGGCGAGGTCGACATAATGGCGAACCCTTCTTTGCCTCTGATTGATCCTCCGCAGTCTCCGCGACGACCGGGCAAGATGTCATTGCAGATTCGTCATGTCATTGACCTCGCAGTTACAGGGTTGTCTGTGTTGGCGACGCTGCTGGTGTTGGCTCCCCTGGTCGCGATCCTCGTTTACCTCCTTTACAAAGGCTTCAGCTCACTGAATCTGGCTTTCTTCACTCAGCCTCCACATCCTGTCGGAGAAGAAGGTGGAGGCATGGCAAATGCCATCGTCGGATCGGGAATTGTTCTGGCGGTAGCGAGCGTGATCGGTATCCCGATTGGTATCGGTGCAGGTGTCTATCTGTCGGAGTATGGTCGCGGCACCGTGTTTGCCAACATCGTTCGCTTTACGGCAGATGTTCTCAACGGTGTTCCGTCGATCGTGATGGGCATTGCCGCATACTCATTGATCGTAGTGCGTCAGCATCATTTCTCCGCTCTGGCGGGTGGTCTTGCCCTGGCTTTCATGATGGTGCCGACGGTGACACGAACGACGGAGGAGATGCTGGCAACAGTACCTGGTGCTGTACGCGAAGCTGCTCTGGGCCTGGGAATCCCGCGATGGCGAACCACTCTCTCGGTTGTGTTGCGGACTGCGTCGCCGGGCATCATCACCGGATGCATGCTTGCTTTTGCCCGTGTGGCCGGCGAGACCGCACCGCTGCTGTTTACAGCCTTCGGTAATCAGTTCTGGAGCATGAAGCTGAGCGAGCCGATCGCCGCACTGCCGCTGCAGATCTACATCTACGCTGTTTCGCCCTACGATGAGTGGCATCGTCTCGCATGGGCTGGAGCGCTGGTGCTGATTGCGCTCATCATGTTTTCGGCCACACTCGTTCGCGTCTTTACCTCAAGAGGCGACATGAAGGGTCATAGCTAGAACCAACGGATATCGCATGGAGCTTGGGACGTGGGCATGAGATATGCCAAACGCCAAGCTCCCTCGCTTTTCGTGACGCAATCTGGCACCCTCTGCTTCCTTGTTTTGCTTCTATTAATAATCGATAAATTTGATGACTGGATCGCAACTTTCGAGTGAGCTTAAATCGGATTTGGCCAGTAATGAAGCCTGTTTTTATCGATAATTCATCCTGAATGTTCGTTGGCAGAACTAACGTAGGAGCATCTCCTAACGATTTGCTCACGGCGGCATTCATATGGCAACGACGACACCTGTATCGACCTCGATCCTCGACGAAAAGCTCAAGAAGTCTAAAGGCGCAAAGATCGGTACGCTGGTCTTCGGTGTCATGCTGGTGTTGGGACTGATCTACATTGGTTTCAAGCTGACCAATGATCTATCGCTCGTTCACCCCACGAGTATCTATCCGTTTGTTCTGCTCGGCATCGCGTTGATGATCGCGCTAGGCTTTGAGTTCGTGAACGGATTCCATGACACGGCAAACGCCGTTGCGACCGTTATCTACACCCACTCGTTGGAGCCGCACGTGGCGGTTGTCTGGTCGGGCATCTGGAATTTTGTCGGTGTGATGACGAGCTCTGGTGCGGTGGCTTACGCGATCGTCTCTCTGCTGCCGGTAGAACTGATTCTCAAGGTCAGCAAGGGTTCGGGCTTCTCCATGGTGTTTGCCCTACTGACTGCGGCGATTTTATGGAACCTCGCGACGTGGTATCGCGGTCTTCCTGCTTCCAGTTCACATACCATGATCGGCTCCATTCTCGGAGTCGGTGTCATGAATCAAGTGATGCAGGGACATGACGGCACGGCGGGTGTGGACTGGGATCAGGTCATCAAGGTCTTCAAGGCGTTGCTGCTTTCTCCGGTGATCGGCTTCGTCATGGCCGCGGCACTTTTCTTCCTCTTCAAGCTGGTGTTGCGCGATCCGCGTCTCTATGAAGCGCCGAAAGGCACCGAGCCACCGCCGTTTTATATCCGCGCATTGCTGATTCTTACTTGCACGGGAGTCAGCTTCTTTCACGGCTCGAACGACGGTCAGAAGGGCATGGGCTTAATTATGCTCATCCTCGTAGGAACGGTACCTACGGCCTACGCTTTGAACCATGCTGTCGACAAGCGGTCGGTAACGACATTCGCTGCGGTTTCGCAGCAGGTTGTCAGGACCGTCGGTCATTACGTGGAACCTGCTGCGACTGTTGCCGATGCTGGTCCAGAGCTGGAGCGCTTTGTCTCGACCCATAAATTTGAGCCGGCCACGATGCTCGCGCTTGAAGAGATGGTGAACGACATCCGCAACGAGGCTGTGGGATATGGATCACTCGGAAATGTCCCGCAAGAAATGCAGGCGAACGTCCGCAATCAGATGTACCTGGTCAGCGAGACTTTCCGGATGCTTCCGAAGTACGGTCCCAAGTTTAGTGACGACGATCAAAAAGTAGTAACCAACTACAAGAGCTTTCTCGATCGGTCGACAAAATTCATTCCTACCTGGGTCAAGGTTGCAGTCGCCCTGGCTCTCGGTCTTGGAACGATGGTGGGTTGGAAGCGCATTGTGATTACTGTCGGCGAGAAGATCGGTAAGACACACCTGACGTATGCGCAGGGAGCGTCGGCCGAGATCACGGCAATGATCACCATTGGTATGGCAGACGGTTTGGGTCTGCCAGTATCGACGACGCATGTCCTGTCGTCGGGAGTTGCCGGGACGATGGCTGCAAACCGCAGTGGTTTGCAGTTGTCAACGATACGGGACATCGCGATGGCCTGGGTGTTTACGCTGCCTGCAGCGGCACTCCTGAGCGGATCGCTGTTCTGGATCTTCAACAAAGTCGCACATTGATGTTTTTCGCCGTGTGGGCAATGTATCCGCACGGCACTTCATGCTTACCCCGTTTGCTTCGCCATGAGGCATTCGGGTACGGGAAAGGCCCTATGAATACGCTAAAGAGTGTTGTCACAGCATCTTTGCTGGTGGCAATGTCGGTGCCAGCGCTGGCTCAATCGACTGGCAAGTCAAGCACTACCTCACAAACCACGACGAAACATCGTGCCGCCGCGCGGAAGACCGCTCCCAAGCAAGATGCCACTGCAGCTCAGATCCAGGCACTTCGCCAGGAGATGCAGGCGCAGATCGATGAGCTGAAGCAGCAATTGGCTGATCGCGACGCGAAGCTACAGGCGACACAGACCAGCGTGCAGACGGCCCAGGAACAGACAGCAGAGACCAATGCGAAGCTGCAGAGCATCGTCGCCGAGTCTCAGAGCAACAAGGAGTCGCTGGATACTCTGCAGAGCAAGGTCACGGACATGGTCGCTACGACCAGCGGTTTGTCGAATACTCTGATCACGACGCAGGCAAATCTGCGTGAGTCGGTTGAGTCGCCGACGACGCTCCACTATAAAGGCATCACCATTACCCCGGTTGCCTTCTTCGCGTTTGAAACGGTTTGGCGCTCGCGTTCGCTGGCATCCGACGTCAACACGCCGTTCAACTCGACGCCTTACATGGGAGCTGGTATGGCTCATGTCAGCGAGCTGAACTTCTCCGGACGTCAGAGTCGCGTCGGCGCTCTCTTCGAGGGAAATACGGGTCCGTTCAAGCTATCCGGCTACGTTGAGGCTGACTTCCTCTCGGCGGGCGCGACCTCCAACGAAAACCAGAGCAACAGCTATACGCTCCGTCAGCGCCAGATCTGGGGACAGGCTGCCACGCAGGGTGGTTTTGCCGTGACCGGTGGTCAGATGTGGTCGCTCGTAACAGAGACCAAGAAGTCCACCGACAACCGGACCGAAAACCTGCCGATGACGATCGACGCGCAGTACCACGTCGGTTTCAGCTGGGCTCGTCAGCCCGCCATCCGCTTCCAGCAGAAGATTGGCAAATGGACGGCAGCAGCCTCGCTCGAGCAGGCGGAGTACATCTACTCGGCCAGCAACTCGCCCAATAACTTCTTCATCGGCAGCGCCGGAACCGGCGGCGGCCTCTACAACCTCACTGCGAACTACTCCAATAACGTTGCACCGGACGTTGTCGTCAAGGGTACCTACGATGGCAAGCTGGGTCACTTCGAAGCCGGTGGTATCGCACGCTGGTTCCGCGATCGCTACTACCCCAACGGTGTTGGCGGCACGGGCTCTTCGGCTGGAGCTGTCAACGATACGAAGACGGGTGGCGGCTTCTTTGCCAACATCCGTATGCCCGCAACCAAGTACCTCGACGTAGGCGTTCACATGATGACGGGTACGGGAGTGGGTCGGTACGGCACCTCGACGTTGCCTGATATCACGGTGCATCCTGATGGCACGCTTGCTCCGATCAAGTCGGATCAGGGCCTCATTTCGCTGGAAGCCCATCCCATGCCGAAGCTTGATATCTTTGGCTACGCTGGTGGCGAGTATGCACAGCGCACCACGTACAGGAATGCCAGCGGCGTTCTCGTCGGCTACGCTCCTGTCTCCGGCAACAATGCAGGTTGCAACGTTGAGACGCTGCCCACAGCTGCCGGCAACGGTCTGGCGGGTTCTGCTCCCTACGGTCCGGGAACGCCGGCAAACTGCCTTGGCGCAACCCGCGCTGTCATTGAAGGTACGGCAGGCATCACCTACCGTCTCTACAGCAATCCGCGGTTTGGCCGCCTTCAGTACCAGGTGCAGTACAGCTACCTCACACGTGAGGCCTGGACTGGACAGGGCGGAGCACCGAAGGGCACCAACAACATGGTGTTCACCGGCATGCGCTACTACATTCCGTAGAGAACCGTTGCGACTAACAAAGAAGCCTCCGAATCCATCAGGGTTCGGAGGCTTCTGCTTTTTGCGTTCAATGACGACCGCTCGTGAAGAACGAATCGGGGCCTCCCAATGAAATGCGGGCAATGGGAATGCCTTGATCTGCTATGCCAACGAGCGATTGGTTATTTGGCTGGGCAGATATCCTCGCCTTTCGTCGACTTGGCAAATGGAGCCATAATCGCGCCGACTGATTCGAGGTTGCCATTCTTCGCTACGCACTGAACCTTGGCAGCATCTTCGATGTTCTTAAGGGGATCGCCGGAGACGATGATGAGGTCGGCGAGTTTGCCTGGCTCCAGCGTACCGAGATCCCTGGAAAGCCCGTAAGCCTTCGCCGGGATGCTGGTGACTGTCTCCAGTGCCTGCCATGGTTCGAGATGACCATACTTCACCTGCGCCCGAAGGTTGATGTGCAGGCTGGTCGCCGGAATGTCGAGCGGGGAATCGGTTCCCGCCACGATCATTCCGCCCTGGTGGTAAACATCGGCGACGACGGACTCTTCATCCGACAGATGATCGATCATGGTCTCCGTGCCGGACTTGCTTGCCATCTGCACCGCAGTCTTGAGCCGCTTATTCTCCCAGGGAGGAGCGACTGCCTGACGTGGATCGGTTGCCATGCCGGGATCGTCAGCATAAGGAGCCTGAGAGAATGTGGTCGAGATCGTCCACATGCCCGAATCGACGAGAAGCTTACGGACGTCACCGTAAGAATGACCGGTGAGTGATCGCGAGTAAGCCCAGCCCCAGCGTGAGGTGGCGGAGAGGTGACTCATGCCGTCTTCGCCGAGTGATACCGCGGGCAGAAGATAATGCGATGCGGTCTCGACGCCCATCTGAGAATGGGCGAAGTCGATGCCTTCCTTCGCCCATGCAAATGGCAGACGGACATAAAGCTTCACGAAATCGAAGTCGAGTGCCTTGAGGCGGCCAAACTCACGATGCAATTGCTCCTCCGATGTCGTTGCGATCATCATGGGATAGTAGACTCGCTCGCCATCGACGGCCTCACCGGTGTTGAAGACACGAGGGCCAGTGGCGACATCAGCCGTGTAGCTCTCGCGGTGCTCCAGGGCGCGGTAGGCGTTGTCTGCAATGCCGCGCAACTCCGTCACGCCATAGATCAGCCAGAGCCTTCCCATGCGATCGCCGTAGTAGATGCCGTTATCGGAGTCTGCGTGGACATGGTTCTCGAACAAACCTGGCATCACGGTTGAGTTGGGTGCCTCAATGGTCTTCGTCACGCCCGCATAGGGAGTCGCAGAGTGCGGCTTGATGCTTACGATCCGGTTGTCGACGATGAGGATATCGACATCCTTCATGACCTCTGGTCCGCTTCCTTTCCAGAACTGTCCCGCATGGATCAAAAGCTTTTGCGTCGGCTTTGCCTGCGTAAAGGTGAGGTCGACAGGGACAGGTGTGATCTTGCCCGTGGCTCGATCGATGAGGCGAAGTTTTCCGTTCGAGAGATAGAGCAGCTTCGACGAATCCCCGGACCACGTCGGTGCGTCGGTAGTCTCGTCGTTCAGCTTTACAGCCTTGCCGATGGGATCGCCATCAGCGTCGACTGGCATGGTGTAGAGAAGATCGCGCAGGACAAAAGCGATCTCTTTGCCATTGGGGGCATAGATCGGACCGTCTTCGGTTCGCGTTGTCACGGATTCGTATGGTGCCGGTGAGTAAAATTTCGTCTTCTTTGTTGCAAGGTCGACCATCAGGATGTCGCTGGTGCCTTCACGAAAGCGCTTGGTGTACGGATTGATGGTTGCGATGGCAACCTTCTTTCCATTCGGTGAGAAGGCTGCGCGTCCAGGAAAAAAAGTAATGGGAGCAAGCGGAGAGATGGTTCCGGTTGCGACGTCGGCCAGCAGGGTAGCGCCGGTCTGATCCTGAAATGCGATCATCTTTCCATCGGGAGACCATGCAGGCATAATCTGCGCGCTTTCGCTGGGGGCGATACGCTTGTCGTTTGCAGCATCAACATGGCTCATGTCGTGAACGTAGATGTTTTCGATGCCATCGCGATCGGAGATATAGGCAAGGTATTTGCCGTCGGTGGAGAAGGTGGGGCCCTGCTTGTAGAACGTGTCGGAGGTGAGGGCCACTGGAGCCTGTCCGATGGTCATCAGGTAAAGCTGATTGAGAGCAACGAAGGCAATCTTTTTGCCATCGGGTGAGAGAGTCGGAGCGTAGATGCCCTTGACAAGGTGCTTCGACGTTTCATCGAAGTCATACTTCTTGTGCGCGAACTGGGGGCGTGTACTGGGAACTGCCGCGGTGAACGGGACGGAGCTCTCCGTGTCCGATGCGATGTCTGCTTTGATAATCTTGCCGCTGCCGGTGTAAAGAAGCTCCTTGTTCGTGAGCCATACGGCAGGAAACGGAAATGCGTCATCTGCTTTTCCGGTGTAGAGCGGCGTCGAGGCCGCGCTGGGAGAGGCCACTACAACGTGGCTTTTATCCAGAAACATGCCGCCGCCATCGAAGAGGATATAGGCGATCTTTGAATCATCGGGCGAGTAACTTGGTGCGTCAACGCGCGCCTTTGTCGGATCGACCGACGCGATGGTTGCAGCATGGCCACCTGCGAGATCGACGGTCTCGATTGCCTTAGCCTGAATGCCAACTCCTGATACGAAGACGAGATGCTTACCGTCATGCGCCCAGTTGGGTTCGTATTCATCGGCCGGCGAGTCGGTAATCTGCTTCAGATCGCTCCCGTCGGTCTTGACCGTCCAGATGTCATACGAACCTTTGAAGGCACGGTCGGAAGAGAAGGCGATGGTGGTTCCGTCAGGGGAGAGGCGCGGTTCTCGATCGTCGCCATGACCGGTCGTCACCTGCTTCAGTCCTGTTCCATCGGGCTTCATCGTCCAGATGTGAAACGTGCCCCCCGCATAACTTTGCAGAGCGACAAGGTCACCATGCGAAGACCAGTCAGGATGCGATGCCTCCTGGAGGGGCTGTGTCAACTGCTTGCCTGCGCCGCCAGTGGCGGGCATGGAATAGATGAGTCCCTGGATATTAACGAGCAGGCTCTTGTGATCTGGAGAGATCGTCACCTGCATGTTGGTTCCTTCGCTGACGGTAATGGTCTTGGGTTGGGGAGCAGCGAAGGCCACGGCAGAAGTGATGAAGGCGGCAGCGGTAGGAAGACTCATCCGAAGTAAAGCGCGATACATGGATTCTCCTCAAGGGAAGACGCGCAGTGTATTTCACTGCGCGTCGTTAGGTTGAAGGATCGAAGAAGCAGGCTGTTGGGGTTAGAACTCAAATCGTGCGACGAACTGCAGAGAACGAGGCCGCCATTCGACCGGTACGCCTGTTGCTGCAGAGGTGGTTTGTGTAGCTGCTCCATACGTGCTGGAGGTCACTGTTGCGATGTAGCTGCCGTAGTTGGAGTGATTGGCAAGGTTGAATGCCTCGACTGCAAGGATGCCTGCATAGCGCTCGCCGAACTGATGGCGCTCTTGCAGACGCGTATCGAGGCGATAGACATTACGGCCGTAGAGCGCGTTACGCTTCGTCATCCAGTAACCGGTTTGTGTGTCGAGAAAGTTGTCGTTGGGATTGTTGTAGACGCGAACGCAGCTGGTTGCCGTCGTAGCGCACGTCGCGGATGTAACGGGATTGCCGGACGCGGTGTACGGAACCGGAGTTACACCAGCGGCGAAGGTGCGGTTGTAGCTGGGGGCATAGCCCGTTGGCTGTGCTGTTCCAACGATGGTCGGGAAAGCATTGCCAGAGCCGTAGTGGAAGAGCGAGGAGACCGAAAGGCCGAACTTCCACTGATAGTTGCCGTTGACCGTGAGTGTATGGCGCTGGTCGTCCTGCGCGTTGGCCCACTCATCCTTGAGACCATTCACGAACGGCTTATTGGGATAGTAGAAGGGGGACTCCGAGTTGTTCTTGTAGCGCGAATAGGTGTAAGCCACGCCGCCAACAAAGCCGCCGCTCAGCGAATGGCGAATGCCCATTTGAAGAGCGTCATAGATGGAACCGACGTTGCTTGGCGTAAAGAACTGATTGATGTTGGTGAAGGCTGCGGCGCAGACGTTGGGTCGTCCTGCTACAGGATCCGTATCCGCTGTTACACCATTGGCTGGGCAATTGAGTGCCGTACCGACGGCATAGGTTCCGCTTGGATTCAGGTTGAACTGAGGATTGTTCGGGTTCTGAATGAGGTTTGAGTTGAGACGAACCCAATCGCTGTACACGCGAGTGTGAACGTAGTCAGCCGTCAAGACCGTTTTGCGATCCAGTTGTTGCTGCACGCCCAGCGTCATCTGCAATCCCCACGGCGTCACCACGTTCGGACCGAGAGGCTGCGGTGCCTGACGTGGGGTTGTGACGGAGGCTGCAAACGGACTCTGCAGATTGAGGGGTGCTGCTGCTGTTCCAGTGATGGAGTTCTGCTGCGAGGTCACACCGTTGAAGATCTGCATATCGATCGTCTGGTTGGCAGCGATATCGGAGTAATAGATGCCGGCGCCGCCGCGGATTACGGTGCGTCCCGTACCGAAGAGGTCATAGTTGAAGCCGACGCGCGGAGCGAAGTTATTGTTGTCACCACTCTTCGGCGTCAGCAGACCATTGTTCAGCTTCAGATTCGGAGCGAAGGCACCGATGTCATTGTCGTAGCGCACGCCGAGGTTGACCGTGAGTTTAGAGAGAACCTTCCAGTCATCCTGCACCCAAAAAGCGATCTGGTTACGTGGAATGTCGACGTTGAAATTTCCAGCTCCCTGGGTGAAAGTTGCCATTGCGCAGGCACGGTTGAGTTCGGTGTAGTTCCAGCTTCCAGGATCGGTTGTGCCATTCGGGAAGGCCAGCTTGTAGTCCACTGGAAGGCAGTTTGCCGATCCAACGGTGCCGCGCACATTCTGCTGGAAATATCCGGTATGTGAGGTGTGCATGTACTCCACACCAGCCTTGATGGAGTGCTTGCCTGTGAGGTAATAGAGATCGTCGCGATATTGCTGCACGTTCTGATAGAAGATCTGCGGGTAGTTGTAGGGGCCGCCAATCGTCAACGCACCACCAGAGCTTCCGTCGGGCCGATCGGTGACGCCGGCGAAGGTCATGGCAAGCGTCGAGTACGCCGGCAGGTTCTGCCATTGGAAGTGGCTAAGGCCGCCGTGGAGCTCATTCACCATCTTGGAGCTGATCTGGTGATTCCAGTCCCCGAGAAAGCCATAGTTCATGCGAGTGGCGTAATAGAAGCTCGATGGGTCCGTGGTGCCGGAGGCGACGACGTTGTTGTTCTTGAAGGTGAATCCATTGCCACGGAGGAAGATGCGGTCCTTTTGTGTTGGCTGCCAATCGCCACGGCCAAGGTACTCATTCACTGTAATCGTCTGCGGAACGGTGATGGTCTGATTGGTTGCGATGGGCGTCGACGGAACGCTGGATGCCTGGTGCTCACCCTCATAAGAGCCGAAGTACCACATCTTGTCTTTTTTGATTGGGCCACCGAAGGTGCCGCCGTACTGCTGATCGGAGAGCGCGGTCACGCTCTTTGCAATCGGATCGGCTGCGTTGAAGGCGTCGTTGCGGAAGTATCCGAAGACGGTGCCATGAATCGCGTTGCTTCCGGTCTTTGACTGCACATTGACGTAAACGCCAGAGGAGCGTCCCAGGGTCGCATCAAAGCGATTGGTGATGATCTGAAACTGCGAGATGGCATCAGGGGAAAAGCGCGGCTGCCCAAAGCTGGCGTCGGCTGTGTCCTGAGTCACCTGCAGGCCGTCGAGGTTGATCTGAAATTTGCCAGAGTTGTTGCCGCCAAGAGGCGTGTCGTTGGTGATCGCATTGACGCGCACGCCAGGAACAAGCTGCGAGAGTTCCATGTAGTTGCGCCCGTTGATCGGCATATCTTTGACATCGTCGGGAGTGATGTTGCCCGCGACTGTAGAAGAGGTCGTATCGACGGCGATATCTTCGGCGCTAACCACCACGGTATCGTTGGCGCTCGCAAGCGGCAACGTCGTTGTGACGTCAGGAGTCTGACCGACGAGCATCGAAACCTTGGTCTGCACGGTGTTGAATCCGGGAGCAGTGATGGTGACAATGTAATCGCCTGCAGTCAGGGAGGGAACGAGGTAGGTGCCGGCATCGGTGGTCTTGGTCTTGACGACACCGCCACCTGCTCCGCGAACTTCAACATTTGCTCCAGCGATGACTGCTCCCTGAGAGTCAGAGACTCTGCCGGAGATTCCAGTCTGCTGGGCGTAGCTGCTGACAGCCAGCGCAAGGGAGAACAAAACAACCGATACAACGCGGTAAAGCCTCTTCATGAATAGAGAACCTCATGTAATGGGAATACGGGATCGCGCAGTTGCTGCGTGCAGCACCGCTTGTTTTTCTAGATTCGGAATGTAGAGGTAGCTACTTCTGGCAGCGTAGCGGGGCGGCACAGAAGGACGGTTCTGACTCTCTTATGGCGCGTACGACATACAGCAGAGGCTATCTAGGCGGGAGAATCCCGCTCAGGAGTGGCAGGCGGAGACACAAAGCATTTGGGTATGCCGTATGAATATCTCTTGAATACCTAGAGCGTAGAGTCTTCTGCCAGCTATGTCTAATTGAAATTTTTTCGTGGGTGATAGAAATTTTGTTTGCTTCAGTTACCCAGCGTACAAATCGAAGGCCCGCATTCCTTTTGCTTTTGGATGGCGACCATGAGCCTGGTAACGGTCTCATCGCAAGAGAGGAGCAAGAGCCGACGTTTGTAGGATTATTGGCAGATCTGAAAACGGGTAAGGGACTTGCTGTCTGTGCTTCAAGTCCTATCTCACACGGTAAGCAACGCTATCCGTTCTGCGAGAACGGATAGATAGTCTTCTCTCCGGCGAGCGGATAACGGCTCACGAAGTAGAGTGCGCCCAACTGCCGTGTATCAGAACCAAGATTCACGGCATTAATGATTCACGGGTAGGTTTATAGCCGAGCTGCTTATCTCTCGATCACCCATTCTGCTGGTCCGAGGAGTCCGGACGGTAACAAGGGATCATTCGCGGCAGGCCTGGCGATATTAGTTTTTGTTGTTATGTGAGCGCCCGGTTGCGCATCTCCAATAAGGCGGTTGTGCCAGAGGTTGGTGACAGAGATCCGCAGGTCGTTTGTACCGGAGTGCAGTGCGGAATCGAAGCAGGTCGTGTAAGGCGCAGCCCAGAGAGCTGGTTGCGCCTGGCCGTTGAGGGTGACGGAGGCGATTTCATGCACGTTGCTGAAGCGCAGGCATGCGGTTTCGCCAGGGTTGAGCTTCGGCGCGATGATGCTAACGCGGTAGTTCACAGTGCCGGAGAAATATTTTATCGACTCCAACTGTGTCCAGCTGACGAGGTCTTTCAGGACGATTGGCGCGACACCGTCGATGTGGAGCGACCATGGTGCGTGGAGCTGGAGGGACTCGGTGCGGACAGGTTGCGGTACGACAGATGAGGTGCTGTGGGAGGTAAAAACAACCACGGCGGATCCAAAGGCGGGAAGCGAGAGCGAAAGCTGGCTGCGGTGATCCGTCGTAGATGTTGTCGGGATGGAATGGGTGACTCCAGCGACGGGATCCCAAAGCTCTGCCTGGCCGGTGGCGCGGAAGATGGCTGGAAAGGTTGTTGGTGTGGCTGCGGCGTTGCGCAGGAAATAGATCTCTGCGGCTGCTGTGTGGCGGTGGACGTAGTCGATGCCCTTGTTGCTGGAGGCGAGAAGTTGAGCCGTGGGAAGTTCTACGTCCGCCTTGATGTTGAGCTGCGCCAGTGCCGCGTGGGTGTCGTTGCTGCAGAAGAGATGGCCGGTGCCAACGGTGTGGCCGCCCTGCTCGCAGGAGTGCCAGATGGAGGCGACGAGTACGTTGTAGCGGCTCTGCGTTGCCGCGGTGACGTTGCCGGTGGGCGAGAGCGGCGGCAGCGAGACGACGGTGCCGCCGCTGTGAAGATAGCGGTCGACGAGTTCAAGTGTTTCGAGCGAGAGACGACGGCTGCGGGGAAGGGCAAGCACGCGCCAGCGAACATTTGACGGCGAGACCAGGTAGGCGCCCTCGATACGGATGTCGTGGAGAAGAGCATCCTGATTGGTGACGTCGTAGTCGTAGCCGGGAAGGACATGTGCAGGATCGTCCGCCTTGTAGCGCACGAAGCTCGGCACGTTGTCGCCGTAGTCGTAGAGGACATCGTTGATGGGGGTGCCCTGCTGCATGAGGAACTGCATGCGATTGAGGTAGTCGAAGAAGGGACGGCCTGCGTTCCACCAGGTGATCTTGGGGTTAAGGTGCGTTCCGGCGAAGTACTCCTGGCCGGGGAGTCCGGTGCTGGCTGGGCTTGAGGTGAACTCATGCCAGACGAGACGGTTCATGCCCTCGGTGATGCCCATGTCGAAGGACGGCTTGAGGTCGGCGGCGAGTGACTCGCTCCATTGGGGGCCGATGGAGGTCTCGCCTTCCTGAGCGACGAAGCGCTTGCCGTAGATATTCGCGGCGCTGGCGGCTTCCTTGGTGAAGAAACGTTCCTTGTCGTCGGCACGGTGAGGGTTCTGCGACCAGAATTCAGTCTGTGGCACAGCGGCATGGCGGAAAGTTTCGAGTGCATCGATGGGAGCGCCGTGAGGGCCGCCGCTTTCGGCCTGCGTGCCAAGCCCATATTTTTTGGCGTGGGCAGCGAAGTTGTCGTAGTGGTTATCAGCGATGAGATCGGCGACGGTGCGGCGGAGGTCGGTGAGAAAGCGTGTGGAGACGGAGCGGTCGCCAAGAATACGGCCTGCGACGATGGGCAGATAAGGGACTGGATCGTAGCCGCGCCGGGCGATGAACTCTTCGCGGAAGCCGTCTGTCCAATTGGTTCCACCCAGCTCCCAGCTGTCGGTGGCGAGATACTTCAGACTTTTGTAGGGCTTTGCGGCGATAACAAGGTGCTGCACGTTAGCGTCCCAGTAGTGATTGAACGCAGACTTGCTGAGGTGGTCGATCGCAAGGCCTTGCCAGGTGTCGCTGGAGGTGGAGACGAGTGCGCCGGAATCGGTGTAGCCGATACGGAGTAGCTCCCACTGACCTGCGGGGAGATCGATGTGCGCCTTGCCGCTGGCGTCAAGCTTGAGGAGACGGACATCTTTGAGTGAAGCGTCGGCGTATGTCTTGTCCCCTTTGAAGGAGGTGGCGAGGCCATCGTCGAGCATGTTCGTCGTGTCGGGCATACTGAAGCCGCTCTCGGCGGCAGCGGCGCGATAGAGGACTGTGGGTGAGAGGGTGTCGTCGTGCTTCTGCTCGGCTGCGGTGTGATGATCGCCCTGACGAGCGTCAGGCTGTGGCGCGAGTGGGGTGCCGTGGTGCAGCGGATAGGCGAGCAGAGCGATGTCGCGATAGAAGCCGTTTTTGCTGGGTGGCTTCGCAACCGCGAGCTCAAGCGGCTTGCCGCCCTGAATCGTGGTACGACTGAAGGTGAGGAGCTTGGATGCATCTTCGGGAGTGACTGTGGGACCGCCGAGGTTCCATCCGCTCATGATGTTGAGGGTGATCTCGAGTCCGAAGCGGTCCGCCTCGCGCAGGGCGTGGAGGTAAAGCTCGGTCCATGCGGGCGAGCCAAACTGTGGCCCGGCGGGGACAGGGCGATTGCCCTCCTGGCTGGCGCCGTTGGCGTCGACGAGCAGGGCTCCGCCGAAACCCTTGGCCTTCATCTCTTCCAGGTCATGGGTGATGGTTGCCTTGTCGGTATTGCCATTGAGCCACCACCAGTAACACCGCAGACGGGCCTGGGGCGGGGGATTCCGGAAGCCCGCGCGCAGGCTGGAGAGCGTATCTTTTGCAGGAGCAGGAGATGCAGTCGTGGCTGCAGGCTGCTGCGACAGGGACATGGCAGAGACGCCAAACAGGCTGAGGGAGACCAGAGCCCGGCAAGAAAACATCAGGTTTGTGTTCCTTTCCTGGAGGGTTGATTGTAGGCCGGTGAGGGGTGAAGACTCGCAGCGCGCAAGGATAAAGCCGCGACTGGTTTGTGGCCAGCCGCGGCATCGATAGGGATTAGAAGTTGATACGTGCGGTCAACTGGCCGATGCGAGGATCGTTGGCCTGCGTGAGCACAACCTGGCCGAAGGTAGAGCTGCCGATGGTGCTACCCGGCGAGTTGAAGTTTGGCGTGTTGAGGATGTTGAAGAACTCGCCGCGGATCTCGAAGCTGGTTCCTTCGTGGATCTTGAACTGCTTGAAGAGCGAGGCGTCGAGCAAAGGATGAATGCGTGCGCGGATGTTCATGACGGTACTGTTGTGCTGCGTGGTGTAGGCCAGCCGCTGGCGGAATGCGGGTGTGGGAGAGAGCGCGTCGCAGGCCGGTGCGCTGGCGGTTGAGGCAACATTGACGCCACTGGTGTTCTGGTAGCAGGTGTTGAAGTAGCGACCGTAGGTAGGGTTGCTCTGGCGCGGGTTGCCGATTATGTCGACGTTGGATGGAGCGTTGAGTAGCGGGCCGTTCTGCGCGCGCAGAACGCTGTTGAGCTGCCAGCCGCCCAGCAGTGTGCGGCTGACGAAGTTCATGGAGGAGAACTTGGGCAGCTCGACGGTACCGAAGATGTTGGCGACGATGGTTGCGTTCGCATCCTGGATGGAGGCCAGCCTGGATGCGAAGGCGTTGAGGTAGCTGGTGTGCAGCATGGTCTTCGACCAGGTCAGATTACCCTGCACCGAGAAGTGGTTCTTCATGGGGCGCTGCACCTGGATCTGCAGTGAGTTATAGGGAGCGCTGCCGACCGACGAATAGGACTGCGTGACGGAGCCGAACTCGGGGTAGGGAAGCAGAAGGAGGTTGCGAGCCACGGTGGCGTTGTTGAGGGTGGTCGTCCCCGTAAACTTGCCAGCCATGGGGTTTGCAATGGCTGCGTTGAGATAGGTGACGTTGGCTGCGCCCTGATCGTAATACTGCTGCGGCAGGTAATTGATGTTGCGGTTGACCTCAAGCCGGGTGGGGCGCGTGCCGACGTAGGCAAGCTGCAGCGTCATGCTGCCAGGCAACTGCTGCTGCATGCTGGCCGAGTACTGTACGCTCTTGGGCTGCACATGGGTCTGGTCGACAAAGCTGATGTTCTGGCCGAGCGCGGTAGAGAGACCGAGCGAGCTGCCGGTGGCGGCCTGTACTCCGGTGGGAAATGCGTTGTTAAGGCTGTTGAGCGGAGCGCTGGTGCTGTAGTTGTTGTAGCTGGTGGTCTGGCTGAAGCCGGTGCCGATAGGGTTCTCCAGCGTGTTGAAGTAGATGATGCCAAAGCCGCCGCGGAAGACCGTGTTGGGCAACGCCTGATAGGCGAAGCCGAGGCGTGGCTGCCAGTTGTTCCAGTCCTGCTTGTAGGGGTAACGGTTACTGGCGCTGGTGTACTGCAGGCCGCCGTTGAGGGTGAGTCCGGTGACGGAGTTCTGCAGCGGGTTGACGCAGGTGAAGCAGAACCCGGCGACCTGCTTGTTATAGCGCTCGGTGAAGGGCGACTCGTAGTCCCAGCGAACGCCGAGGTTGAGAGTCAGCTTGTTGGTGAAGCGCCAGTCGTCCTGGACGAAGGGAGCGGTGTAGACCTGGTTGAGGGCATAAGCCGCACTGATGTTGTAGGTCGCCGTGGTCTGGTAGCCCAGCAACATGGAGGCGACGGCATCGCCCGAGCTGGCGTCCGCGCCGACGTTGGTCGTGACGGAGTTCTTCTGCGTGAAGCGGCGATCGAAGCCGAAGGCGCCGAAGCCGCTCTGCGGGTTCTGCACGTTGTAGCGGATCAGATTGCCTTCGAAGCCGAAGCGAAG
The DNA here is from genome assembly GCF_028283685.1 of Edaphobacter sp. GTDB lineage: Bacteria > Acidobacteriota > Terriglobia > Terriglobales > Acidobacteriaceae > Edaphobacter. The sequence goes on from NZ_JAPWKF010000004.1 coordinate 110,004, forward strand.
TGTGTGATGGCCGATGGACTTGGTAAGAATCTCGGCGAGCGCAGCGGTCATGTTGGTGCTGATCTGACCACCTGCACCGGCAGCGAGTCCGGCGTATCCATCGCTATTCCCGGAACCGGTGTTGGTCGCGTCGCTGTAGAAGCTGACGCCTGGAAAGGTGACATAGGGCAGGCCGGTGCTGGACATACCGAGGGAGCTGAGGTCGAAGTTCTGATTGCCGGGGTAGACGAGGCCGAAGGGGTGCCAGAGGACGCCTAGGCGGGAGTCAAGCACGAGCGATGAGGAGAACTGATGTACGTCGTCGATGCTGCCACCGCGGTTGTTGCGATAGACGCTGTATCCATAACCTGTGGGCCCGATACCTTTGGGAAAGCCCTGCATCGGGTAGTTCTGGGTGAGGCCGGAGCGGAAGAGGATGGCGCTGATCGTGTTCTTCGAGCTGATGGCGTGATCGATGCGAACGATGAAGGAGGGATAGGTGCTGGGGTAGGAGGTCTGCGTGGAGATGTAGTTGGGGTTGGTGAAGGTGGTTGCGCCGGGGACATTGGGCGACGGCAGGTAGGCGAGCAGCGCGGCGCCGCTGGCACTGATGCGAGGTGCGATGTTGTTGTTGGCGAAGTAAGCGGTGCGGTTGCCGTTGGCATCTACCGGCGAGGTGGGATCGTAGATCTGCACGCCCGATTGGCAGAGTCCGGCGGAGTTGAAGCCGCCGGTGCAGAGTGCCGAGAAGTCTCCGGTACGCTCGGCAGCAGTGGGGACGCGGGCCGAGTAGTTGATTGCGGTGTGTGAGGCATAGCGCTCGAAGGAGACCATGAAGAAGGTCTTGTCGCGGCCATCGTAGATCTTGGGAATATAGACGGGGCCGTCGACGACGAAGCCGGTCTGGCTGAGCTGGTCGTTGTTGCGCGGCGTGCGTGCACTGGTGGCCACGTTCTGGTTGGGGACCTTCTCGTAGGTATTGGCGTTGAGATAGGTGTTCTGGAAGACGTAGTAGGCTGCGCCGTGAAGCTTGTTCGTTCCGGTGCGGATGACGGTATTGGTGACCGTTCCATTGCCATGCCCGACCTGGGCATCGAAGATCGAGGTCTGGACCTTGACCTCCTGTACGGCCTCGGGTGAGGGGACGAAGCCAGTGTAGCTGGCACCGGAGAGGCGCTCTGCGGGATCATCCGGAATGCCGTTGAGCGTCAGGCGATTATGTCCCGAGTTGCCTGCGGCGACTACCTGGACGGAGACACCACTGAAAGGGTTGGTGAACTGGCTGGATTTGCTCTGAGCATAAGCGCCGGTGGTAATGCCCGCGGCCATGGTCGCCATGACGAACGGGTTGCGGCCGACGTTGGGGAGATCGGTGACCTCTTGTGCGCTGAGAGTTGTGGCGATGTTGGGCGATCCGGAGTCGAGCAGCGATGTCTGGGCGGCGGAGACGTTGACGACCTCGGTGGAGGTGCCGGGCTGAAGGCTGAAGTCGGACTGTTGGAGAGCACCGGCGGTAAGGATAAGGCTGGTGTGGGTCTCGGACCGGAAGCCGTTGCCGGTAGCAGTGACGCTGTAAGTGCCGGGATTCAGCGAGGGGAAGATGTATGCTCCGGCGTTGTTGGTGGTGACGGTCGACTTGAAGTGGGTGGCCGACTCTTCCGCCGTGACCTGGACGTTGGGAACGACGGCGCCGGTGGAGTCTTTGACTTCTCCCTGGATGCTGCCGAGATATCGCTGTGCCTGCAAGGTGACCGTTGCCAGAGAGAGAAGCATTGCGGCAAGGGAGAGATATCGCCCTGCGCGATGCGAGAAGTGCCTGATCATGATGCTGCCTCCAAAGAATCGAACAAAAAAACCTTTGTTTTATGAACGGCAGCCATCCTCGATTTTCCAGAAAACAACGGGCAAGTTAATTTACCGGAAAGGGAAGGTCTTTACCTGTTAAGAGGAGATGTAAGTATCTGTAAATAAAGCGTTATTGGTGGTAGCCCCAACCCGCAAGTTCGGTTCTCGCGATGAACGGTAAGGTTCGATGCCGGTCGTATTTTCAAGGTGCTAGACTTTATTCCGCCAGTAAGCAAGGTGATCATGGGTTCGCGGTCGGAGATATTTGTGGAAGATGTGAGCGATGCACAGCCGGACACGGCGGAGCGTCGGGCTCTGATCGACCGCGTTGCTGCGAGCGCACAGTTTGCCCGGTCGGCCAGGCTGCGCGACTTTCTGCTGTATGTAGGAAATGAGTCGCTGAAGGACGGCGTTCCGGAGATCCACGAGCAGGAGATCGGTGTCAGGGTCTTTGGGCGGTCGCCGAGCTATGACCGCAGTCAGGACAACATCGTCAGGGTGAATGCGTCGGAGCTGCGCAAGCGCATCGATGCGTATTTTAACGGCGAGGGCGCAGAGGAGCCGTGGATCTTCTCGATTCCCAAGGGCGGCTACGGACCGGTCTTCCGCCGCAGGCAGAGTGCTGCGCCTCTTGCGATGACAGTGGCTGCGGCTGACCCCTTGGTGTTGCCTCCCACCGTGACAGTAGAGCGTGCTGTTAGGCGTGGCCGGCCATGGGGGTGGATTGCGGTGACGGCGACGCTGGGCGTGTTATGCGGTGCGTTGTTGTGGCAGAACCATACCCTTCGACGCGGGACGAGCCTGTTGGACAGCGAGCCAACAGTAGTCGAATTCTGGTCGAATCTTGCGAAGGCGGCCCCACAGACTGACATCGTTTTACCGGATGCTTCGTTGAGCATGAGCGAGGAGATGCTGGGGAAGGAGATGTCGTTGAACGACTATCTAGAGGGAAATTTTATCCCCCAGACAAGCGATGAGAAGATAAGCTCCGATCGCCGGCAGGCCTTAAATACGATCTTCGGGCATAACCTGGTCACGCTGGGTGATTTTAATGCAGCACAACAGATCATGGGCTTGAAGCCGATTGTGCCCTCGTTGCGAATGACCCTTGGGCTTCTTTATAACGCCGATTCGATCAAGAGCCACAACGTGATTTTGATCGGTGGCAGGAAGGCAAACCCCTGGGTCGGGCTGATTGAAAAACGGCTGAATTTTACGGTGGATTATGACCCGAAGGTGCACGGAGTCAAGGTGACGAACCGGGACCCGGAAAAGGGAGAGCAAGCGGCCTATACCCCATTGGCGCAACCCAATCTTTCGACCGTCTACAGCATCGTGGCCTATCTTCCGAATCCCAGCCAGACCGGGTGGGTGATGGTTCTGGCGGGAACCGATTCCGATGCCACGGGAGCAGCGGCGGAGTTTATGACCTCGGAGGAGGGCCTGCAAACACTGAAGCAGAGGTTTCACTCCGGCGACCAGCTCCCGTATTTCGAGGTACTGCTGAAGGTTTCGCGGCTGAACGGAACCTCTTTCAGAGCCGAACCGCTGGCTTTTCGCATTCACAACAATTGAATATTTCTACGTACTTCGGACGAAGGTAATCCAGCAACTGCTCTCACCTTTCGTGGAGGGGCGTAGCGTAGTCGTTGCGATATCGCTGGCTGCGCATTCAGCCATTGAGAGCCTCCGCCCTACTCGATCACGAAGGTGGCACACAATGGTGAAGTATTTTGCCGAGCGCGAGTCATTGTGTGGCCAAGATCATTCAGGAAATGGCGAGGCAACGCAAAAGAGAGATTGGGTTGCTGAAACAAGAGGCTGCCTCCGATGTCCAGGGTCGCTATGAAGACGCTATAATCGCGACATAGAGCGGGAGTAGCTCAATGGTAGAGTAGCGGCTTCCCAAGCCGTTGGTTGCGGGTTCGATCCCCGTCTCCCGCTCCAAGTCACCCTCCAACATCGTCAAATTGCCCGGAAGCCTTATTCCGCGTAGGAGGTCATGCCCTACGGGTATCCTGACATGACGCATAGTCTCTCCCCTTCTCCGTGAACTTTCCTCCGCGCCGCCGAGATGCCGATTGAGTACGGGAACAAGGACAGGACGGAAAAATTATGTCTTCGCAACTTATCGGATGAAAGGTAAGCATCGCACTGGCCAGAGAACTTGATGACGCTACATCAAGTCAGCAGCTGATTTTGGAGGCAATTTATTGCGAGCGCGTTGGTGACGTGTTCCTGCCGTGAGGATCGTTGAACGCTGGCTTGTGGGAGGCTGGCAGGTGCCGCGTTTCACAAGCTGTGTAGGGATAACGACCTCAGGATAGTGACGTTCTGGATGTCTCACCTTGTTGATTGCCATTTCGGCAAGGCGGTCACCGATTGTCTCTGCCTCGACTCTGACTGTGGTCAGGCCTAAGCCTTTGTAGGGACCTCGCTGGTCATCAAATCCGATAATGCTTACCTGCTCCGGGACGCTGATCGACTCTTGTTGCAGGAACTCCCAGCAGCCGTATGCAATCTCGTCCGTGCCCGCGAAGATTGCGGTTAAAGGATGTTTCTCTTTCAGGATGGAACTGGTATAGCGAAAGCCATTGATGAATCGATCGTCAGAGATAGCAGCGGTCTGGGCGCGTGGAGTGAGACCCTTCTCCTGCATGGCCAAACGGTATCCCTCATAGCGATGGTTGAACCATGGAAGTGAAGTATCGCCGATGTACCAGATATCTCGATGTCCCATCTTGATGAGATAACGCGTAGCTTCCTGCGCGGCTGCAGTGTCATCAAAGCGCACCTGATCGACAGGAGACTCGCGCTTGTCTCCGACTAGGTTGTTCGCCAGAACCACATAAGGAACGCCTCGCTGCTCAAGTGCTTCAATAAGGTTCGGGTAGTTGGTTCCTGCCAGAACGACGCACTCGGCCATGCCACGAGCACGTACTGCCGGAGGCAGGGGAATGTTCTGTATTGGAAGATCGGGACCGTAAGAGAGCTTCGAAAATAAGACGTAAAAGTCGGTGGCATCACAGCGCCTGCTGACGCCCTCAAGAATGCGAGAGTGAAACGGATCGTGGAGGTCGCGATTGCTAAGGATAAAGGAGAGCACCGGCGTTGAATTCTTCGCCAGATTCTGTGCCCTGCGATTCGGCCGGTAATCCAGCTGCTCAATTGCAGCCACAATACGGTTACGAACGGCAGGCTTGACACTCGCCCGTCCGTTCAAAACATTCGATACGCTGCCGACGGAGACTCCTGACAGGATCGCAACATCTTTGATCGTTGCCGGGCCCGAAGACGCTATCTGATTTTTGTGTCGATTCATCTCAGTTTGAACGTTCATTTCCAGCAAAAATATTTGATGAAGTGCATAAGGAAATTCCTTATCGACGACTACTATACCCCTCCTGACGAGTAAATGCATTTGCTGATGAGATGCGCTAATAGTCCGGGTAATTGCGGGTATAAAAGCATTCCGTGCAGCCTTTCAGAAAATGCTTGACAGATAAAACACGCATACGTAATTATTCTTTCCGTCAAAAGTGAATCGGTTCATTTTAAGTTCATAAAACGTTACTCCGCACAAGCGGGGTCTCGCTTGTTCCACGTACAGGAGATCGTCTATGTACCGTGCATCCTCATTCGCAATACCCCGGCCCCAAACGCTCGTCAGCCTGTTTCTTCTTGGCATCCTTGCGATGCTCACGACAACTCAGGCGAGCGCACAGGTCCTTTACGGCCAATTGGTCGGCAACCTCGTAGACACAGCGGGCGGTAGTGTGGCCGGAGCTTCTGTCGAGGCGAAGAATACGGCAACCGGTATTGCGACCAGCATAACGAGCGACAGTTCGGGACACTTTCTCTTTCCTGCACTGGCAGCCGGTCCTTACACCTTGACTGTTACAGCGCAGACCTTTCGCGGTATCAGTTCACAGGGCATCATGATCCAGCCCAATACGGAACGACGCGTAGACTTCACGCTTGAGCCATCTACCGTCAACGAGTCGGTCACCATCGTTTCAGCTCCTCCCTCGCTTCAAACAGATCAGGCGAGCGTTTCGGCGCAGCTGGAGTCTGACCAGTTAGTCTCTCTGCCCGGCGGACCTGGGCCTGGCATGCGGAATATCCAGAGTCTCTATACCCTGGTGCCGGGCTTTTCGCCGCCTGTTCTGGGACACTCGGAGTCCGGAGTGCCGTCCGACACGTTAGTCTCGAACGTCAACGGCGTTTCGAATACGAACAACAACACGCGCATCGATGGTGCCAGCTCGATCTATGCGTGGGTGCCTGATGTGGCAGCTTACATTCCCTCCACGGAGGCAATCCAATCAGTCGACATCGTTACCAATAGCTTCGACGCGGAGCAAGGGCTTGCAGCGGGAGCAATCGTCAACATCGCAACCAAGTCCGGAACCAACCAATTTCACGGCAACGCATGGGAGTACAACACCGTAAGCGCACTGGCAGCCCGCAACTACTTTCTCCCGGTTACACAAGCGAATGTTCCCAAATACATCCTCAATCAGTTCGGTGCGAACTTCGGCGGACCGATTATCCGCAACCGCGCATTTTTCTTCGCTAATTGGGAGAGGTCGCGTCGATCACAGAACCAGAGCGGCTTTCAAACAATCCCAACGGCGGCGATGCGCAGTGGAAATTTTCAGGGAACCGGCTCAACCATCTACGATCCGGCAACGGGTAACGCGGATGGAACGGGACGCCAACCATTTCCAAATAACATCATCCCTGCATCGCGCATTGCCTATGCGGCTTCGCAGATGATGTCTATTCTGCCCGCGACAAATGTTTCGACGTCGGCATTATCGGCCAACTACTTCACCAGCGCCAGCGGGCAATACACGCGCGACATTATCGACAGCAGAGTCGATTACAAAGTGTCGAACCGGGCAACGGTCTTCGGGCGATATGGAATTCAAAAGTCAAATCTCTTTGATCCCCAGCCGTTAGAGAAAGCCGGAGGTACGCCGGTCGACGGGGGGCAGCCCGGTAATGCACCGAGCATCATTCAGGCTGTAGGTATCGGAGGAACCTATGCCTTCTCGGAGAGGGTACTGGCCGATGCAAACGTTGGCTTCTCACGTATTGGGCTATCGACTGCGAACACCGATCTCGATCAGAACTATGGTCTGACTTTTCTGCAGATCCCCGGAACCAATGGCCCGAACCCGTTACAGGCAGGCTTTCCGGCGTTCGTCATCAGCGGCCTTTCTTCGCTGGGCAATCCGTCCTCTCCTAATCCTCAGCTGTACCACGACAACACTTACACGACGGCTGCCAACCTGAGCTGGATTCGTCACGCACACTCCATGCGCTTCGGTATGGAGTTTCAGCGCTATCAGGTGAACCATTTCCAACCGCAGAACACCTACGGACCTCGCGGTGGCTTTACCTTTACCGGGGGCATCACATCGTTGAAGGGCGGTGCCGCGACGAACTCCTACAATGCTTTCGCAGATTTTTTGCTGGGTCTGCCACAGACGATGGGCAAAGATACGCAGTTCCTCAATCCCGGCACCCTGAGGGAGTCGGTGTGGGCTTTTTATGCGCGCGATCAGTGGCAGATCAGTAAAGATGTCACATTAAACTATGGCTTGCGCTACGAGGTGTATCCCTTCGCAACTCGCGATCACTTTGGCGGTAATGCCTATAATCCGCAGGATGGCAACGTCTACCTGGGTGGCTTAGGTTCTGTGCCAAAGACGGCTGGCGTCGACGCCGGAAAAGGAAACTTCGCTCCGCGTTTTGGACTGACATACCGCATTGGCGATAAGACTGTGGTTCGCGCCGGCTACGGTATCACCGTGAACCCGGACAGCTTCCGCAACATGCTTGTCGCGTATCCGGCGATCATCTCGCAGTCCTACAGTGGCAGCAGCAGTTATGCTGCTGGAGGAAATCTTGCGACCGGTATACCCGCAGCGGCCTTTCCAGATATCAGCTCAGGCGTCTTACGGCTTCCACTTACGCTGACGACGACAACCTATCCCCGAAAGTATCGCCGCGGCTATATCGAGTCGTACAACCTGGCCGTGCAGCGTGAACTCTTCCACGGCATGACTCTGCAGGCCACTTATGTCGGGACGCTGTCAATTCGTGAGGTCGTTGCTCTTAACCTGAATGCTGCCGCGCCTGGAACAGGGACAGCTGGAGGTGCGCTGTATCAGTCTCTGGGGACAACAGCCAGCATCTATCAAGAGACTCCAATGGGCACAGCGAGCTATAACGGACTGCAGGTCATCGCGAAGAAGAGGTTCGGAAATGGTGGCATGATCGGCGTCAATTACACTTACTCCCGATCCATCAATAATTACCCGGATAACTCCGATGCGACCCCGCTTGTAAGCTATCTGCCGGCCTATAACAAGAACCGCGGTGTGGCAGGCTTCGATCTTACTCACAACTTCGTGGCATATGGCAATACGCCCCTACCGTTTGGTAAAGGGCAGCCGTTCCTCAGCAAAGGAGTAGGATCGGTTCTGCTGGGCGGATGGCAGATCAATAACCTTCTAATTAGAACGAGTGGAACGCCGATTACGATCACCTCATCCGCTTCGTCGTTGAATGCGCCGGGCAATAGCCAATTTGCGAATCAACTGGTCTCACGGGTGAAAATTCTTGGCGGCCATGATTCTGCCCACTCTTACTTCGATCCGGCGGCGTTCAGTGCGGTGACGACTGCATCTTTCGGAACGGCTTCGAAAGGTTCCGTGCGCGGGCCTGGATTCTTCAACTGGAATTTCGGCGTTTCGCGTGCATTCCGCTTTGCTGAGCGTTATGAGTTTCAGATCCGCGGTGAGGCATTCAATCTCACCAATACTCCGCGCTTCGGCAATCCCGGGACGAATGTGTCGAATGTAACTACCTCTAATGGTGTGCAGAATCTAAACGGATTTTCCGTAATCACTTCCGCGTCGAACCAGCGGACCATGCGCCTGTCTGCGCGATTTAGCTTCTAGGAGTTGCTTTGATGAGACGATGGCTTTCGATTCTACTGTTGGGATTTGTCGCGCCTCTTTGTGGTGTAGCTCAAAACCTGCCCAAACTATTCCTTGTAGGCGACAGCATATCGATTTATTACACGCCGTTTCTGCAGAGCGACGTCGCCAACATCTATAGTTTCAGCCGCAAGACTTCACCCAAACCCGAAAGCATCGCCCAGCAGTTAAGTGACCCAGAGGTCCAGGGAGGCAACTCCCGCATGGTGCTCGAGTATCTCCAGAAGCGGTATGAGCAGGAGGATTTCAGGCCTGATGTTGTACTCATCAACTGCGGTCTGCATGACATCAAACGAATTCCACAGACAAATGCCATCGCGATCGATCCGTCCGAGTACCGCTCCAATCTGGAGAAGATGATCGCTCTGGTGCGTAAACATCATGGAAAGATCGTCTGGATCAACAGCACGCCAGTAGATGACGCGCGTCATAATTCACTCTCCAAGGAGTTCTATCGTTACGATCGCGACGTCATTCAATATAACGAGATTGCCCGCCAGATCTTTTCGTCCGCCGGTGCGCCTGTGATTGATCTCTATACCTTCACAAAACAACTGGGAGCTGGCCACTATATAGACCATATCCACTGGGATGAGGGAACCCGCTCGCAGCAAGCAGCCTTCATTGCGGGATTTCTTAGCGCGTCGCGTAGTTCTCATGTTCTGCCTTAGAGTCTGAACCTCTTTGCGAAGCAGGCCCGTGAGCACTTGTGGCAGGCGGGAAAGGCATTTGATTGACATGTAGGGCCAACGAAGCGTCTTGACAAATAGGACCGCAGCGCCGCAGCCTGTCTTTGCGATCGTGCGAATCTAGATTGAGCGCCTAACAAGGGGCTCCTTCGGTGTGATAAGCTTTTTTCCTATGCAGTCCCTTCCTGCCAAGCTAACGCTTTGTTGTTGCTGTTGACCATTTTTCAGCGGTCCGGCGAGAACTTGCGCGGTTAGCTCTTTTCTCTTATCTACCTCGATAAATAGCAAGTGACTTTAGTGTCTGTTGCATTTTTGTGCACGGTTTTCCCCTGCGCTTGTGACGCACGTCGTCAGAGAGGCTTTATGTTTTCCAAGCGATCACTCCTGCTTGTATTTGTTTTTCTGTTTTCTCTCAGATCTGTTTCTGCAGTTGCTCAAAGTTCAGGTAGTGGAACCCTGAGCGGAACCATTAGTGACAGTTCCGGCGCCGTCATTGCAGAGGCGGAGGTGACGGTTCGCCAAACATCAACTGGGATTGAACGTTCCACAAAGGCGAACTCCAATGGTTTTTATTCTCTACCCGCGTTACGTGCAGGCGAGTATATCGTCCTTGCATCTGCGCCTGGGTTTCAGCGCATAGAGCAGCAAGGGATTAATCTGCAATCGGATACGACACGCACTATTAATCTTCAACTGTCGGTGGGTGGGACGACGGATACGACGACTGTCACGGATGCGGCTCCGGCGATCGAAACCTCAGAGGGCTCACTCAACACGATCATCACGGGAACGCAGCTAAGTGAACTTGCGACAAATGGGCGTAACTTCACGCAGTTTCTTTCGCTTGGTACAGGAGTAAGCAGTTCGCAGACGGGACAGCGCATGGGGGTGGGACAGGAAGGCAATCCTCTCACATCTGTCAACGGCGGCCGCATCAACTCAAACGCCTTCACCTATGACGGCATCCTGGCGATGGATACAGGTGGCAACCGCGGACTCAATCTCTTTCCTCCCATGGAAGCGATACAGGAGGTCCAGGTTCATAAGAGCAACTACACGGCAGATATTGGCTCGTTCGGCTACAGCCAGGTGAACGTCGTGACACGTTCCGGTGGCGAGAAGTATCACGGAGACTTGTACGAGGTGTTTTCGAACGACGCACTGAATGCGCGGAACTACTTCAATACTTCGAAGCCACCGCTACATGACAACAACTTTGGATACGATTTCGGCGGTCATCTTCTTCCTGGTGCCAAGGGACGGTTCACACGCAATCTCTTCTTCTTCTGGTCGCAGGCCTTTGATCGCCGATCCGGGCCAGAACTTACCAGCTTTACTTCAGCGCCGCAGAGTACCTTCACTGCGACGACACCGACTGTTGCGCAGAGAACGGGAAACTTTGCTGGTTCCGCGCCGATTACGAATCCTGCTACCGGACTTCCTTACGCAGGCAACCAGATCACGAACATTGATCCCAACGCAACAATCTTATTGAATGCATACTTTCCGTTGCCGAACAGTACAAGCTCCTCGAACTACGTCATAAGTCCTAAGAGTCAGACAAGCTGGCGCGAAGAGCTAATACGTATCGACGCAATTCTGTCTCCCAGTGATACGATCACGGCGCGCTATGCGCACGACGCCTGGAGTCAGCAGCAGGCAATTCTGAAACCATCTAATCAGTCTTTCGCAACAATCGGTGGTTCCTTTTCAAAGCCGGGGCAGAATGGCGTTCTCCAGTGGACACACATCTTCTCGCCCACGCTGCTTAATCAGGTGACTGTTGGCTATTCGCGCAATCAGATTACACAAACGCCAAATAGCGATGGACAGCGTCCGTCCGGACTAACAATCCCAAGCTTGTATAACGCAAATATCTACAACCTGATTCCTACGATCACAATTAGCGGGTTTTCCTCGATTGGTGCGCAAGGACTTACGAACAACACAAACAACGTGTACACCTGGCGTGATGATCTGACAAAGCAATTGCACAATCACTCAATCAAGACAGGATTTAATATCCTGCGTATTCAGAAGTTTGATCGATTCCCATATGGCGGACAAGCCGGATCCTTTAGTTTCACAGGGTCTGCTACCGGTAATGCGTTGGCCGATTTTCTTACAGGGCATGCTTTCAGCTACGTAGAACAGAGCAATGTTCCTAACGTGTATCTCTTCTCGAATATGTATGAGGCCTATGTGCAGGATGACTGGAAGGTCACTCGCAACCTGACGCTCAACCTGGGGGTGCGCGACACGATCTTCCAGGGAGCGCCTAACGGCTACGACAAATACGACCACATCTCTGGCTTTGTACCCAGTCTCTATTCCGCTGCGGACGCACCCATCATTACTTCAACGGGAACGTTGGTTGCCGGCACTGGCGATCCCCTCAACGGAATCATCACGCCAGCGAACAAGAAAGGGCTTGATCTTCCTCGTTCTCTCACAGGTGCGCGGAACAATATTGGGCCGCGCATAGGCTTTGCGTGGTCTCCGTTTGGGTCTTCGACGACGTCTATTCGTGGCGGGTACGGCCTGTTTTATCATTGGGACAATGACAATCATGAGAATCTGAGCGGTAATCCGCCATTCGCGCAGTCTGCCACGATCTACAACACAACGCTCACGGGTTTCGCTGCTGGTGCGCAGACGCTTTTTCCTCCGACGCTCGCTGCATTTGATGTTCGTAAGCTCTATCCAACGGTGACGCAGTACTCCCTCACGATAGAGAAACAACTTCCTGGATCCACGGTTCTGTCGGTAAGCTATGTGGGCAACAGCGCGCGTCACCTGGATCAGACGCCCAACATCAACCAGGCTCAGCCTAACGCTGCAGTTGCAGCGGGAACGGTCAACGTGAATACCGTGCGGCCATACAAAGGCTATGCGGCCATCAACTACGATGTGCGCTCTGCTTCCGCGAGCTATAACTCGCTTCAGGTTGATGCACGCCGCCGTTTCAAGAACGGATTTCTTTTTGAAGCCGCATACACATATTCCCGTTCATTGGGTTCGCAGGTGGGGCAGAATCAGTTCGTGAATGAGAAGGGGCCAACCGCATACGACAGACCACAGAGTTTCACGATCAACTATGTGTACGACCTGCCGTTCTTCCGTGGTAACCGCAGCCTTATCGCCTACACACTCGGAGGTTGGGAGGTCAGTGGCGTATCCACCTTTCAGGGAGGAACGCCGGTGACCCTGACAATTGCTGCGGATCGCGCTGGCGTTGGGAATACGGGACAGCGACCGAATGTAACGGGCCCTGTTACCTATCAACATGGCAACATCAATAATTACTTCTCGACGGCGAACTTCACTCAGCCAACGTTGGGGACTTTCGGCAATCTGGGACTCAACACTATTCGCCAGCCTGGTCTGAATAGCACTCAGTTCAACCTCTCCAAGAAAGCAACGTTCCGTTTCATCGGCGACACACCGGTAACGGCGAAATTCGAAGGGGAGTTCTTCAATCTCTTCAATCACCCCGCTTTCAATGGGCTTGGGACGACAGTTGGTGCTGCGACGTTCGGGAAGATCACTTCAGCGCTCGATCCACGCAATATCGTTTTCAAGGCGAAGTTCTCTTTCTAAATACACCTGCCGAATGGACGAAAGGATTTTCATGTCAGAAGCAAATGAACAGCGTCACGAGATACCGACTTTCCAGCAGGGGGCGACGACCAGACGCGACTTTCTGCAAGCATCGCTTGCGATTGCAGGTACTGCAGCGGTCTCGACAATAGCGCCAACTTTAGCCGTGGCCCAGGGCAAGCAGAAACGTCCCAATCTTGTCTTCTTCCTGGGGGAGGGACAGCGTGCCGACGCGCTTTCTATCGCAGGCCATCCAATCCTCAAGACGCCGAACCATGACCGCATAGGACGTGAAGGCATCCGTTTCACAAATGCCTTTTGCACAAATGCACTTTGCGCCCCGGCACGCGCAACCGCACTGACCGGCATGTATTCGCGTTCCACGGGGGCTCTTGACAACACCAAGGGCCATATACCGTTAGCTGCCGACATTCCGCTCTTTACCGAGATCTTGCAGAAGGAAGGGTATGAAGTCGCGATCCTGGGCAAAGTCCATACCCGGAACGGAGTGGAGGAACGGAACTGGGATTACTACTTCGGTCACAATAGTCCCGGGAACGATTACGCAAACCCGCTGTTCAAAGAGGGGCACAAAGGGCAGATCGGACCCCAGAAGCAGTACCAGGCCGTCTATCCGGACGACCTCACTACAGATCGTGCAATCTCATGGATTGATGAAGATCGCGGTGACAAGCCCTTCTGCGTCCTCATTTGGTTCGTTGCCCCGCACGAACCATTCTTCCGTCCGCGTCGTCATGCAGATCTCTACAACGGCATAGCTATCGCGAAGCCTTCAAGCTTTGATGACGACCTCAAGGGATATCCAGGTAAGCCGAAGAGTTTTGTTGATGCGGAGAATAAGCTTGGTACGACGTCTTCACACGTTGCCTGCGGTTCCCTTGAAGGTGTGGCAAAGGACTACTACGCGGGTCTGGTTGCTGTGGATGAGAACATTGGCCGCATTCTCGATCATCTGGAGAAGAAGAATATTCTCGACGATACGGCCATTCTGCACACCTCTGACCATGGATACTTCCTGGGGGAATGGCGGCTCTTCGACAAGCGTCTGATGCACGAGCCGTCCATCCGCGTTCCATTCCAAGTGCGCTTCCCCAAACGCATCCCCGCCGGCACGGTGCGGGAAGAGATGATTCTGGATACAGACATTGCGCCAACGTTGCTCGATCTGGCAGGCATTCCTACTCCAGCCCATATGCAAGGTAAGAGCATATTGCCTCTTGCAAAGAAGACAGACCCAGCCTTCCGCGAGGAGTGGTACTACGAGTATTACGAGTGGCCGAATCCAGAGAACGTCGCCCCACATCGTGGCATTCGGACGGATCGGTATAAGTTGATCCAATATGTTCAAGATCCGTCAGAGGGAGAGCTTTACGATCTTCGAGTCGATCCGAGTGAGCACAACAATCTTTATGGCAGACCCGAGTCTGCCACTCTCCAGGCTCACCTGACAGAGAGATTGAATGCCTTGCGCGCCAAGATTCCTGAGCGTAAGGAAGTAAGTTAGAGTTGCATCCGTAGGAACGGGAGCAACTGGGCGTGAGCCTCCAGTGGAATCATCGATAGCGTGAGCAAAACGAAACCGAGTCAACAGCCCTTGGTGGGGGCTCTTGACTCGGTAGGGCGCAAGCGTATATCGAGGTTGGAAGCCGAGTCCAATAACTCTGGGTCATCCTCACTTCAACGCCGATTTGATCCCGCCTCCTGCTTACTTTGCTCTACTTCTGCAAGCTTGCTGTCAGTTTTGCCAGGACCGTTCCTGAGCCGTCCGACAAGCTCAGTGAACTTCCGTCTAGCTTCCATGTTTGGACTTTCTGAAGTGCGGCCAGAAATGCCTGTTCCGTGTCCATGCCATGCTGGCAGGCCATCATGGTGCTGGCAACGCCGTTGAAGTGAATGCTCTCACCCCGGACCATGTAGCCTCCCATGATGCGATTGCAGCCACCTGAACCTGAGACGCGTTTCTCTTTGGCGTGAAAGATGAGGTTTGGAGCGTGCTCCTCTCCTATCGTCTTGACCGGCTTGCCGTTCAGCTCGGTGAGCTTCCAGAGCGTGCCTTCTAGAGGAAGATCGGCCGTGGAGATTTCGCCCGCAGGAGTCGCCGGCTTCTTTGCGGTGGTGCTTCCGGAGGGGACATGTTGCATCACGATCATCTCTCCGATCTCGGAGCCGTGGCCCAGCGTGAGTACCTGCTTACGCTCGGAGCTGGTGAACAAAAGATGTCCCTGCACTGTGACGCGTGCTCGTACGACGTAGATATGGTTGGTGACGATCTGCGCCGGGTCGTAAGGAATCGTGAACTGGAACGGAGGATTACCAGGATCTTCTTTGCGATACTCGCGAATCACTATCGCGGGTGCATCGGCGCGGGAGACGTCTTCAAGAGTGGCCGCAAAGACTGCGCCCTGCGGTAGAGCCATCCTCTCCCGATAGGTTGCCGTTCCGGAGACCATTAGTGGTTGCTGGCAAGAGGCCGAGAGTGCTGCCGCCAGAAGGGAAGCGCCTGTGATTCGGGTGATCAAGGACAATTGGAACCTTCCTCTCTTTATGGATGGTCTTCCTGGTCCTGCCGCAAAGAGAAGACGCCCGCAATCAGCACGGGCGCCTTTCCTGTCGTTTCGTCCGTCCGATCAATGGGCCGGAGGATTATTCTTCAGTGCCAGCTTCAGGTGATCCTGCAGGGTCTGTGCCTCAGGGATGAAGGTCACCGCCTTGGCGATCTGCGGGTCCCACTCAGCACGTACCTTGAGTCCATCGAGCTGTCCGAACTGCGAGGTGAAGAGGTCGCTCTTGATGCTCTCTTTTACCCAGTCCTGTACGCCGGCGATGTCCTGATCGGTATATTCGATAGCCGGGCTCTGCGCCTTCAGGAAGTTCTTGAACTCCTGCAGAACGGCATCGTCCACAACGAAGTCCTTGTTGACGGAGCCGTGCTGAGCGAAATAGTGCTTGCTGAAGTTGAAGAACGCATACCGGCTGAGCAGCGTCTCCTGGAAGCGGTTCGACTTGACGTTATCGATCTTCTCGTCCGGCGTAATGCCGCCACCACCGTAAACTGTGCGGCCCGAATCCGTCAGCTTCACCTCGAGATTCGACTTGTCCTTGGGCTGCGTCGAGGAGTCGCGCACATAGTAGTAGTCGTAGAGCGAGACGTTATTGTAGTTACGCTGAATCAGGCGGCCGGACGGCGTGTAGTAGTGATAGGTCGTGAGAGCCAGCCCGGTGTTCTCGGTGATCTGGAAGACCGTCTGCACCAGGCCCTTGCCGAAGGTGGTCTCTCCGACGATCAGCGCACGATCATGATCCTGTAGTGCTCCCGAGACGATCTCCGCAGCGGAGGCGGTGTTGCGGTTGACCAGGACGACGATGGGATACTTCGTATCCGAGCCATGCGATGCGCGATAGACCTGGTCGGGGAAGGCACGTCCGCGCTGCGAGACGACGATCTGCCCCTTCTGCAGGAACTTGTCGGACATATTGACGGCTTCGTTCAGAAGGCCGCCGGGGTTGCCGCGCAGGTCGATAACCAGACCGTTGATGTCGCCGAACTTATCCAGCGCATCGCCGACCTCGCGGCTGGTCGTCTCCATGAAGTTGGTGACGTGCATGTAGCCGATGCCGGGTTTGATCATGAAGGCAAGGTCAACCGAAGGACGAGACACCTCATCGCGTACAAGGTCGAACTCCAGCGGCTTCGCAGAGCCTTCGCGGCCCATGGTCACAACCACATGGGTATTGCGCGGTCCCTTCAGCATGGTGGCGACGCCTGCAGAGTCCATGCCTTCCGTGGTCTTGCCGTCCACTGAAAGGACGACATCGCCAGGGCGTACGCCTGCTTTGTAGGCAGGGGTTCCTTCAAACGGGTACAGCACAACAATCTTGGTGCCGCCCTTGGCCGTCGGGTCTGGCTGTGGCTGGATGGTCATGCCGACGCCGTAGTACCGTCCATGCTGGTCTTCGCGCATCTGCGCGTAGGCCTTCGGGTCATAGAAGCTGGAGTGCGGATCGAGCACGTGCAGCA
This sequence comes from Edaphobacter sp., assembly GCF_028283685.1. GTDB lineage: Bacteria > Acidobacteriota > Terriglobia > Terriglobales > Acidobacteriaceae > Edaphobacter. The sequence continues at coordinate 127,169 of NZ_JAPWKF010000004.1, forward strand.
TCCCGGGGATAGCGCCGTCATAGATGGCCTTATCCGTCTTATCGGTCGTCATCTTGTCGGCGTAGTTCTGCTCGACCAGGGCGTAGACATTGGTGAAATCGTGCAGGCTGTCGCGCAATGTCGATTCGTCGCTCGCCGATTGGGCCGAGACGCGCTGGTTGATGAATGATCCGGCGACGGCGCAGCTGGCCAGAAAGACTGTGGCGGAAAAGAGTGCGCGACGTGTGCGGGGTGCCATCGATTTGCTTACCTCGTAACAGCGGGACTGGAAACGCTGGACCGTGCCTCGACGCCCAGATCTCTGGATCTGAACGCCGTTCTTTAACTATAGACTGCGTCCACGGTTGGACGGAATATAGCATCGGCAGGTAAGCCGGGATTCCGTGTGCAGAACAGACATTTCGCCTCCTAGCCCCAACGGATTAGAATATGGACGGATACCGTCCGGCAGTTGCGGAGGAGTCCAAACCGGCAGGACGGAAGCGGGTGGCCGGTGCCCGCGAGTTCCTTAATTCTTGATACGAGTGACGATGACCTTTCGAATTTCGCAGTTCAGGGCAGTATGTGGGCTGGGCCTTTTGGCGTTGCCGGTAGCGGTTCTTGCCCAGGCTCCCCGCTATCAGAGCCCCCTTCAAATGCCCAATGCTCCGCAGCAGCAGCTCCAGCTGCCCAAGCCGGCCGCTATCACCCCCAACGGGGTCGTCGTCGAAGACGTGATCGTTCGTGTCAACGACCAGATCATCAACCGCAGCGATCTGGAACGCAGTGTTCACCAGCTTGAGGCGGAAAATCAGCAGAATCAGGTCCCTGCGGACGACGCCGCCGACCGGCAAAAGAATCTGTTGCGAGACATGATCGACCAGCAGCTTCTGCTCTCGCGCGCCAAGGAGATGGGCCTGAACGCGGACGCCGAAGTCATCCGCCGTCTTGATGAGATTCGTAAGCAGAACCATCTGGACTCGATGGAAGATCTCGAAAAGGCGGTCCAGCAACAGGGCGGCGTCTCTTTTGAGGACTTCAAGGCCAACATCCGCAACGGCATCCTGACCCAGCAGGTGGTGCGTGAAGAAGTGGGTCGCCATCTGCAGATGACGCAGGGGCAGGAGCAGGCCTACTACGACCAGCACAAGCAGGAGTTTGCCCAGCCGGAGCAGGTTCGCCTGAGCGAGATTCTGATTCCCACGCCGGCCGATGCCTCCGAAGCTGTCGTCGAGCAGGCCAAGGCCAAGGCCGATGGGATTGCCGATAAAATCAAGACCGGCAGTAGCTTCGATGATCTTGCCAAGGCCAACTCCGGTGGACCGACTGCATCGCAAGGAGGCGACCTGGGCCTGTTCAAGCGCGGCGCTCTCGCTAAGGTGCTGGAAGACCAGACCTTCCCCCTCGCTGCCGGTCAGAACACCGCCCCCATTCGTACCCGCCAGGGCTTTGTGATCCTCAAGGTGACGGAGCATCAACAGCCGGGTATCCCGGCGATGAAGGATGTTGAGCCCCAGATTCAGGAGGCGATGTACATGCAGGCGATGCAGCCTGCACTGCGTACCTACCTGACCAAGCTTCGTGAAGAGGCCTTCATCGACATCAAGCCCGGTTTTGTCGACAGCGGTGCCAGCCCGCGGCAGACCAAGCCTGTCTTCAGCGCTTATGCGCCGCCAGCTCCGAAGAAAAAGCAGAAGCAGAAGGAACGCTTTGACCGCGGTGGCCGTTACTCAACCGTAAGCAAGACAACCGCGCCGCCGCCGGCAGCTCCGGCTCTTCCGGCCGCAGGAACTGCTGCTGCTACGGCTGCTGCAACTCCGACGGCACCTTCTTCTGCCAAGGTCAGCTCCAAGCCTTCCAAGCCGAAGAAGATCAAGCGCGAAAAGATTCGCTTTGGCCAGGCTCCGCGGAATGCTCTTCCTCCAGGACCGCAGGAGACGTCGGTTGGTGCCGGTGCCGGTGCTGCGACCTCCACCCAGGCTGGTGACGCTGGCTCGGCGGTCGCCCCCGGTGTCGCGATGGCTCCCACCGAATCCACGACGCAGGTAATTGGCTCGACAGATGCCGACCCACTTGCCCCGAAGCCGGCTTCATCGGCGAAGTCCCGCTTCTCGGACCGCGCCAAGACCGAAGCCGCGGACAAGGAAGCCAGGAAGCAGGCTGCGATCAAGCAGAAGGCTGCCTTCACCCCCGCAGCGCCTAATATCCAGGAGAAGGCCGACGAGAAGGCGCACGCAACCCCGTTCGGTCTCAACGGCGATACGGCGACCAAGAAGAAGAAGAAGCGCCAGAAGGGTGAGGCCAAGCAGCGGCTTCAGAATAAGCCCGTGGAGAAGCCGGCAGAGGCTCCTGCGCCTGCTCCTACGGTCAACCCAAACCTTGGAGCGACCCCCTCGGGCATGACGCCGACTCCGGTGCCCGCAGCAGACACCACGCCTCAGGCACCGCAACCGACTCCTCCACAGCAGTAATCCAACCGAGCATTAAGCAAAACGGCCGCGAGAGGAAGATGCCTCTCGCGGCCGTTTCCTTTGTCAGCTGCTGTTGTAGATTGCCGGACATGGCAGCGGTATTCTTGTCGTACATGAAAGACTTCTTCATCGCAGACGCTGCGCGGCACGAAAACTCGGTCGTGACCTCTTATTTCGTCCTCTCCTCCATGCAGCTGCGTGACCGTCGCCAGGGCGGCCAGTTTCTCTCAGCGACCCTCACCGACAAGACCGGCTCCATGCCCGCAGTCATGTGGGAAGACTTCGCCGATTCGCTAGCCCCCTGTTTTGAAGGCTGCTATGTCAAGGTGCAGGGACAGATCTCGCGCTACCAGAGCAAGTTCCAGATGCAGCTGATGAAGCTGCGTTTCGCCGCCGAGACGGAGATCGATCCCGCGGACTATCTTCCCGTCACGCAGTACGACGTCGATGCCATGTGGGCCGAGCTGCGCGGATACGCCGACAGCTTCGCCAACGCGGATCTCAAGCGTCTGGTCTTCGCCTTTCTTGACGATCCTGAGATCGCGCAGGCCTATCGCGTTGCACCGGCTGCCAAGATGCTGCATCACGCCTGGATAGGCGGGTTGCTGGAGCACGTCGTCACCCTCGTCCGGGTCTGCGTGGCGACCGCGCCGTTTTATCCCGAAGTCAACGCCGACCTTCTGGTTACCGGAGCCATCCTGCACGACATCGGGAAGGTTCGTGAACTCTACTGGAAGTCCAGCTTCGGTTACACGCTCGAAGGCCAGCTTATCGGCCACATCTCCATCGCGCAGGGGATGCTGCTGGAGAAGGCCCGGGCCATCGCACTGCCCGAAAAGCTCCGCATCCTTGTCGAGCACATGATCCTCTCGCACCATGGCAAGTATGAGTTCGGCTCGCCCAAACTGCCGATGACCCCGGAGGCGCTGCTGTTGAACACCCTCGACGACCTCGAGGCCAAGATGCAGACCCTGCGCAACGCCTTCGCCGCGGCCCAGGCGCAGGGCAAGGGAACGGGGGATACGACCGAGTACATTCGTTCGATGGAGCGACCGCTGTTCAACTCCCAGGCATGGCTGGCCGATGGACCCGAACCCGAAGCCCCTTCTGAGCCTGCTCCACAGGAGGAGGCGGCTGCCGAGCAGGAATCGCTTCCGATGACCGACGCCGACTCGATTCCGATAGGCTGACCTCGCTCGGGCCAAACGGATTGTTACAATAAGTCTTTCGGCCCGAGCTGAAAAATCATAAGGGTAGCCCCGAAAGATGCTTCGATTTTCAACAGCAGGTGAGAGCCATGGTGAGGCTCTCGTCGCCCTGGTCAGCGGTCTTCCGGCTGGAGTTCCGGTTGATCTGGAGTTCATCAGCCGCGAGCTTTGGCGCCGCCAGAAGGGCTATGGCCGAGGTGGGCGTATGCGCATCGAACGCGACGCCGCTCACATCCTCTCCGGAGTCCGCCACGGCAAGACCATCGGCTCGCCCATCGCGATGACGATCGCCAATAACGACTGGAAGAACTGGACCGAGATTCTGCCCGTTGAAGAGGGCGATCCCGCCAAGCATAAAGCTGTCGCTTCGCCGCGCCCGGGGCATGCCGATCTCGCCGGCGCCCTGAAATACAACTTTAAGGACGCGCGTTATGTGCTTGAAAGAGCAAGCGCTCGTGAATCCACCGCGCGGGTTGCGTCCGGCGCACTCGCCAAGCTGCTGCTGCGTGCCCTTGGCATTGACGTGCTCTCGCATGTCATCCGCGTCGGTAAGGCCGAGCTCTCTCGCCCTGCGAAGTGGGAGGAGATCGTCGCTCTCTCGTATAAAGACGAGGTCCTGCTGAACTGCGTCGATCCCGAGGATGAGGCCAGGATGAAGGCCGAGGTGGACGCTGTGCTGCGTACCGGCGATACCGTCGGAGGCGTCTTCGAGGTTGTGGTGCACGGCCTGCCTCCCGGCATCGGCACGCACGTCAACTGGGATGAGCGTCTTGACGGCCTGCTCGCCCAGGCAGTGATGAGCCTGCAGGCGGTCAAGGCCGTCGAGATCGGTCGTGGCGTAACCGCAGCTGAGTCCGTCGGTTCCACCGTTCACGACGCCATCGCCTACGAAGGCAATGAAGAAGACTTCACAAAGTTCTCCCGCGAACATAACAACGCCGGTGGTCTCGAGGGCGGCATCTCCAATGGTCAGGACGTCGTCGTACGCGGCTACCTCAAGCCCATCTCGACGCTGCGCCGCCCGCTGGGATCGGTCAGCTTCGATACACGGGAACCTGTGAAGGCGGCCTACGAGCGCTCCGACGTCTGTGTGGTGCCCGCGGCGGGCGTTGCGGCCGAGGCGATGGTTGCACTGTGCGTTGCCCGTCTCGTTCTGGAGAAGTTCGGTGGTGATTCGCTCACCGAGCTGGAGCGCAATTACAAAGGATATGTTGAGCAGATAAAGGCATTCTGACGTGGCGAAGAACGTGAAAAAGTCCGAAAGTAAAGCGACGATCTACGAGATCGTGAAGTACCCCGATCCTGTGCTCGCGAAGAAGGGCGAGCCCATCACCGTCTTCGACAAGAAGCTGAAGACGCTGGTCGACGATATGTTCGAATCGATGTACGAGGCGCAGGGAATCGGCCTCGCGGCGCCGCAGATCGGTCTTTCGCAGCGCCTGACGGTCATCGACGTCAGCTTCAAGAAGGACCCCGAGCAGAGGATCGTCCTCATCAATCCGGAGATCATCGAGCGCGAGGGCGAGCAGTACGAGGAAGAGGGATGCCTCTCGCTGCCCGATATCCGCGACAAGGTCAAGCGTGCCTCATGGGTCAAGGTGCGTGCGCAGGACGCCGACGGCAAGTGGTTTGAGATTGAGGGCGACGAGCTGCTCGCTCGTGCCTTCCAGCACGAGATTGACCATCTCGATGGCGTGCTCTTCATCGACCGCATCAGCCGTCTGAAAAAAGAGATGACCGTGCGCAGGATTAAAAAACTCATCAAGAACGGCGAGTGGTAGATCTTCTTTAGCCCACAGGCTTTACCGCCAAGGTGCCTTGGAAGCTACGTGGGAAGCCCTTCTCTTATTGCGGGCACACTGCATAAGCTTTGCTTTCTCAGCATCCCGTCTGTACCTCGGCTACTCTAAACAGTGATGAAACTCGTCTTCTGCGGAACGCCACAATTCGCCGTCCCTGCTCTGGAAGCCGTGATCGCCGCTGGCCACCAGGTTGCGCTCGTGCTCACGCAGCCGGACCGCCCCGTCGGCCGGGCGCAGCAACTGCAGGCGCCTCCCGTCAAGCTGGCAGCACAGGCGCACGGTATCCCCGTCATGCAGCCGGAGAAGATCAAGAACAACGCTGATCTGCGCGCCGAGCTCGAGTCCATTGCCCCTGACGCCATTCTCGTCGTCGCCTATGGACGCATCATTCCGCAGTGGATGCTCGATCTGCCTCGCTTCGGCAACATCAATCTCCACGGCTCGCTGCTCCCGAAGTATCGCGGCGCCGCTCCCATCCAGTGGGCCGTCGCCAACGGCGAGATCGTAACCGGGGTTACGACCATGCGTCTTGATGTGGGACTGGATACCGGCCCCATGCTGCTGGCCCAGGCTGTTCCTGTCGGTGAAGAAGAGACCGCGGTGGATGTCTACGAGAATCTTGCCGAGGTTGGTGCGCCGCTGCTGGTGGAGACGCTTCGCCGTCTCGAAGCGGAAGAGTTATTTCCCGAGCCGCAGGATCACGCCGTCGCGACCCATGCACCTATCCTCACCCGCGACGACGGGCGCATTGACTTCAATTTGACTGCCCGCGAGATTCATAACCGCTGGCGCGGCTTCCAGCCATGGCCTGGAGCTCATACCACGCTGAGCGGCAAAAAACTGATCGCCCACCGTCTGCGTCCTGCCACCCATGAGACGCCGCTTGCCCCCGGGATCGTCCATCTGCATGAGGGCAGGCTTCTGGTCGGCTGCGGTCATGCGACTGTTCTCGAACTGGATGAGGTGCAGTTGGAAGGCAAGCGTCGCATGAGTGCAGCAGAGATGCTGCGTGGCCTCCAGATCTCCTCGGGAGACCGCCTCGGCGAGTAGCGATTACAGGTGGCTCAGCAAGAAAGCGAAGACGCTGACCGCTCCAAGAATTGTGGCGCACAGCACCGTGGTGATGTAGATCGCCGCGATACGCTCTTTGCCCGGTTTCGGGCGTGTAATGCCTACGCTCCAGATAAATCCCTCACTTACGAGTTCCGATAGCTTTCTCATCGCATCCTCCTGAATCTCTGCACTCTTAAGAATGCGTCTCCCGCCCTCGCCGGATATGCAATTCCTGCGATAAAGCGGAGGAGGCTCATGGGGAAGTTTGCGCCGGTTGTTTGCGCCGGGGCATCCTAAGAGGGTGAGCAGCCAGGAACAGGGCCGGATCTCCGTGCTTCGGGACAACCACATTGTGCCGCTGCTTCCTGCCTGTCATCATGCTTCGCCGCAGATGCGCCAGCCCTGGCAGGGCATCTTGCTGGAGCAGCATGCTGTCGCCGCCATCGAAATTCCCGAACACGAGCATGGGGAGCTCTGCCTCCACCTGCAGACCAGCGGCGACGACGCGATGGAGTGGTGGTCCGGCGGTCGGAACTCGCTGGAACGGACGTCACCCGGCTCCATGCTGCTCGTCCCCGCTGGTACGCGCGACAGGATCCGTTGGCAGGGGGCCTCTAACCGCCTGCTGCTGACCCTCTCACCGGAGTGGATGAACCAGATCGCGGAGGAGGCCGGCGCGCCGGTGCCGGAGTTCATCATGAACTGGTCGCTGCGTGACGCTGCCCTCGAGCGTCTGATCGCCGATATGGGACATCAGGCGGCGGAGGGATGGCCGCTGGGTCGTCTCTACGCCGACCTCACGGCAGCGGGTCTCATCAGCCAGCTGGTGCGACGCTACGCCGTCCATCCTGTCTCTCCGGCAGAGGTTCAGGGAGGCCTTCCTGTGCCCCTTCTGCGGCGTGCCATGGAGTTTATGACGGCTAATCTGGCCTCTGATCTCCGTCTGGAGCAGATCGCCGGGGAGACCGGTCTGAGCGCATTTCACTTTGCCCGGGGCTTCCGCGCAGCAACCGGCGCAACCCCGTACCAGTATTTGCTCGATCAGCGTATTGATCGCAGCAAATACCTGCTGCGCACCCGTAACTGGCCGGTGCAGGAGATCGCTCAGATGACCGGCTTCCACTCCCCGGTCAATTTCGTGCGCAGCTTCCGCCAGCGCGTCGGCCTGACGCCCGGAGCCTGGCGCAAAGCGAACTAAGCTCCGTTGCAATACCCTCGGCAGCGATAGACTTGATAGAGATTCCCTTGTCGACACAGAACCCCAATTCAAAGAACATCTCCCCGGCGCGCGTGGCCGCCTTTGAGATCCTTGCGAAGGTTGCAGCTAATCAGGGCAACAGCGACGATCTCCTGCACTCCTCCCACACCGCCGGACTGTCTCCCGAAGACCGTAACCTTGCGACGACGCTGGTCATGGGCACACTGCGCTGGCAGATCGCGCTCGATGCCCGCATTCAGCCCCTGCTGCAGCGACCCGATCAACGCTTGGCTGAGCCTGTCGCGATTGCACTTCGCCTCGGTGCGTTTCAGCTGCTGCATCTCGACCGCATCCCGGCGCACGCTGCCCTCAACGAAAGCGTCGAGCTGACCCGCGAGAGCGGTCATCCTCATGCCGCCGGTATGGTCAATGCGATCCTGCGCAACCTGACGCGTCAGAAGGCTCCCGGTCGGCCGCTGCACGAATCGACGGCTGCCCTGGCGCAGCGCCTCTCCTATCCGCAGTGGCTGGTGGAGCGCTGGGTCGCTGCTTACGGCCGTGCTGCTGCCATCAAGATATGCGAGGCAGGTCAGGCAGAGCCTTCCGCGCCTGTGCTCTTTGCGGAAGATGATGCGCTGCCCCGTATCGACGATGGTTCACGTCTGGTCGCCGAGCTGACCGCGGTCGCCTCTTCCAACGCCAAACGAATCTGGGATACCTGTGCTGCCCCCGGCGGGAAGACGCTGATCCTTGCCCGCCGTTACCCGGAAGGGGAGATTCTCGCGACGGATATCAGTCCGCGGCGCCTTGCCTCCATGCGCAAGCGCTTCGAAACTGCTGGAGCGACGAACATCGTCTCCGAGCAGGTGGACGCCACTGTACCTCCGCCTGAGCTCAACGGCTACGATCTCGTCCTCTGCGATGTTCCATGCAGCGGCACCGGCACGCTTGCGCGCAATCCGGAGATTCGGCTGCGGCTCACGCCTGCTGATCTTTCGCGCCACGCCTCGCGGCAGCAGAAGATCCTTGCTGCTGCCCTCCCGCTCCTTGCACCCGGTGGTCGCCTGCTGTACTCCACCTGCTCGCTGGAGCCGGAGGAGTGTGAACGCGTCGTGGAGGCCGTCATGGAGAAGGCTTCGGTGCAGAAGACCGTGAGTGTGCTCCCGCTGCAACCTCTACTCGATCAGCTTCATGCCCGGGGAGAGCTGATGCAGCCGCTGACCACGGCTACCCGCGGCAACTTCCTTCGCACCATGCCGGGCACGCATCCGGGAGACGGCTTCTTCGCCGCACTCTTCCAGCGCAGGACGTAGCGCGTTTTCGAAGCACATGCTGAAGAAGATGTGCGTGTTTCAGTGCATCACGGAGAGTCTTACGAGGTCGCCTTTGGTCACTCGGTGACCTGCCAGCGGGCTCTGTGCCGAGACGATTCCAGGTCCGAGAGCAGCGACTACAACTGGTGGCTGGTTCGATACAGGAGCGGGCGCCGCGGTGGGCGTTACATCTTCGGCGCTGACAATTCGCAGACCAGCCGCACCGGTACGAGCGAAGGCGGTCGAGACCGTCAGGCCTACCAGCGAGGGCATGACGAACGAGTCGGTCTCAGCATCGGAGGACTGGCTCATGAGCACACTCACGCGTGGCCGATCGATCCCCTGGGCATTCGGCGGGGGAGTCTGCGCTACGACGATGTTTTCAGGACCGGGGACTGCAATCTGTCCGACGGTGCCCAGCTCCAGCCCCACGCGCTTCAGGTTGATCGCGACCGAGCGCTCGCCCTGCCCGGAGAGGTCCGGTACCGAAACCTGCTGACTGCCCAGGCTCTCCGTCACGCGCACTGGCCATTGCCGCCGCACCACGGTACCGGAAGCAGGGAACTGTGCCAGCACCTGGCCCGCAGGCGTGTTCGGAGAGTAGAACTTGTTCTCCAGCTGCAGCCGCAGTCCCATGGAGCTGGCCTTCCGGCTGGCCTCCGAGATGGTCATATGCGACAGGTCGGGAACCTTCACCTCGCGGCCATGGATCGCCAGACGCATGGCCAGGAAGGCCGAGATCATCGCGACCGTGATCATGGCCAGTCCGCCCAGCACCAGGTTGAAGAAGCGCCGGATCGCGCGCCACTTCACAATTCGTATCCGCACCATCATCGCCTGTTATCCGTCTCCGGCTCGGGGTGGATCAGAAGGCGGTCCACCTCGGGTGCCTCCAGTTTAAACGCACCCTCGAGCGCCGTGATGATCTCGTGAACCTTCGCCATGGGCAGGTCGTCCCGCATCGTGGTGTGGCAGCTCATCTTCAGGTGCGGACCACTCCGCGTCACCATCACATCATGGGTGTCCAGAATCTCCGGGAACGCCTTTGCAACCTGGCGCAAACGAGCTTCCAACTGGCGGTTATGCTCCTGGGACTCCGGCCGTTCGATCGTCGCCGGCTCGCTCTCGATATGCGTCAGGATCGACGAGACCCCCGGCACTTCGCGCATGATCGCGCTCTCCAGCTTTGTCGCAAGGTCGTGCGCCTGCTTGAGCGGCATCTCCTCATTGACCTCGAGATGCTGATCGACATGCAGGCCCTGGGGGAACTGCTGCACGGTGACATCGTGAATCGTCAGGTTCCATCGTGCCGCTACCGCGCGGATGCTGTCGTGAACGCTCTCCGCGATGGGAGCCATCGGAACGGTGTGAATAACGACATCGGCTCCGGGCAGATGCCTCTCCACGAGACCGGTCGCATCCGCCGAGATCTGTTCAGCGCGCTGGAACGTCAGGTTGCGAGCCAGACCAAGAGACAGATCGGCGAAGTATTTCGCGCCGGAACGCCGGGTGCGCAGACGGCTCACCGAAACCACGCCATCGATCGCCGTCAGGTCCCGCATCAGGGCACGCCGCATCTCATCGCGTGCATCTTCCGGTGTTGCATCCAGAAGGGCATCGACTGTCTTGCGGCCAAGCTGCCAGACGACTTTTAAAATGATCCCCGACACGACGAGGGCTGCGATCGGGTCAGCCAGTTCCAGCCCCTGGATACCCCATCGCTTTCCGATGAAGGTTGCAAGAAGCCCAACAAGAACTGCTGCCGATGACCAGATGTCCGTACTGAAGTGGATGGCGTCCGCTTCCAGCGCAAGGCTGGCATGCTCTTTGGCTGTCTTGTGCAACTTCCTGGCTCGGGTGTAGTCGACAAGGATCGAGAGCAGCAGAACCGCAAACGGCCAGATGCTGAACGTGAGCGTCAGCCGCTCGCGCAGCAGGATACGCCGCACGGCCTCAGTCACGATCCATACGCATGATCCGAGCATCAGGACGCATTCGATGAACGCCGACAGGCTCTCGACCTTGCCATGGCCGTAGTTGTGCGTATCGTCTGCCGGACGATCGGAGACCTGCACCGAAAACAGCGTGATGCCGGCGGCGACGAGATCGACCGTGGAATGTGCGGCTTCTGACAGCATGCCCAGCGATCCGGTGAGCCAGCCCGTCAGAAACTTCAGCACCGTGATGCCAAATGCGGCCAGCACGGAGAAGAGCGCCGCGGAACGCTTCGCTGCGTTCGTTGCGGTCGGGCTCTCCGGGATGGTGGTGTAGCTCATCGCGCCTCAATCCTACATGCTCGTCAATACACTCGCATGACCGGTTTTATGAAGAAGAGATTCTGCCTGGCGGTCAGTAAGCTAAGGCTTTGTCGCCCGATATAATCCAGCGGTACCGAAGGTGTATCCCGTCCAGCGAGCGTCACGGTAGCCTGCCTCCCGGATCATCTCCAGCATTCGCTTCGGCCGCGGAAAGCGCTCCACGGAGGCAGGCAGGTACGTATAGGCTCCCGCATCGCCTGAGATCAGGCCGCCAACCTTCGGCAGCACGCGTTTGAAGTACAGGTTATACAGGATGCCGACAAGGCCCTCGGGCTGATTGCAGTCGAGAATTCCGATCTGTCCCCCCGGTCGCAACACACGGTACAGCTCCCGCAGCCCCTCGTCGTAATTGGCGAGATTGCGAAAGCCGAACGCCGAGGTGATCAGGTCCACCGAGTTATCCGCAAGCGGAAGATGCAGTGCATCCGCTTCGATCGCGATGATGTTGTGCGATGCGAACTTCTGCTTGCCGCGAGCCAGCATCTCGTGAGAGAAGTCCAGCGCAAGCAGCGGCGCCTCGCCTGCATGCCTGGGCCTGTGGCGCATCAACGCCAGCGCCATGTCGCCCGTACCGCAGCACAGGTCCAGTACGACTGCTTCGGGCCGTTGCAGCACATCGCGAAAATTTCCCGCCGCGCGCCTCCACCACCAGCCGTCGAGGCCGAAGGACAGCACATGATTCAGCAGATCGTACTTCGGAGCGATCGAGTCGAACATCCGCTGCACGTTCTCCGCAGCCGACGTCTCGGTCGTCGCGCCCACGGGACGCGCGCCGGTCGAGATTTCGTGCTCGTGTCGCTCTGCCATCACGTTCATCTGGCCTTCTTCTTCACTGTCTTTGTTTTGGTCTTGAGCGAGGACTCCGACTTCATCAGAGCCATCATCCATTCGGCTGCCGCCAGCATCTCGTCCTTCGTTACATCGCGAACGATCTCGACGACACCGATCTTCTTCGGCAGCACAAAGCTCAGCGATCCGCTGCGGTTCTTCTTGTCGCTGCCCGTCAGGGCCACCAGCTTGTCCGCCCTGGCGCGGAAGGGGCGAAGCGGGCCGTAACGCAGGATAAGGGCGATGATCTTCTCCGCTTCTTTCTCGCTGACCATACCGCGCATCCATCCAAGACCCGTCGCGGCGATGCTTCCCCAGCCAACCGCCTCGCCATGCAGCAGCTGCTTGTAGTTCGTCGCTGCCTCAATGGCATGACCCAGCGTGTGTCCATAGTTCAGGATCATGCGCAGGCCGTTCTCGCGCTCGTCCTTGGAGACGACATCGGCCTTCACGCGAACGCTCGCTGCCACAACGTGAGTCAGTGCTTTGACGTCTCCGGCGAGGACGGCATCCGCGTTGCGTTCGAGATAGCTGAACAGCTTTGCGTCGTAGATCACGCCAGCCTTGATCGATTCCTGCAGACCGGCGCGCAGCTCCGCCTTCGGCAGAGTGGCCAGAACGTCCGTGTCCGCCAGCACCGCTAACGGATGATGAAAGCTTCCGATCAGGTTCTTGCCCGCCGCCAGGTTCGATCCCGTCTTGCCGCCGACCGAAGAGTCCACCTGGGCCAGCAGCGTCGTCGGAACCTGCACGTAAGGAACGCCGCGCATGTAGATCGCTGCCAGAAATCCCGTCAGGTCGCCTATGACGCCGCCGCCAAATGCTACCAGCAGGGCATCGCGGTCGGCTCCTGCCTCGGCCATCTGCTCGGCCAGCGACTCCAGCGTGCGCAGGCGCTTGTGCCGCTCACCTGCGGGGAGGAACAACACCGTCGGCTGCTCCTTGCCGAATGACGCCAGCACGCGCTTGCCCCACAGCTTCCAGATCTCCGGCGAGGTCACGATGAAGACGCGGTACGGCTTGCCGGCCTTCAGCCGTTTCAGCCTCTGGGAAAGCGTTTTAAGCAGACCGGAGGCGATGGTGATGTCATAACTGGCGCTGGGAGTTTTGAGGGCGATTACAGGCACAATATCTTCATCCTATCGTTAAGCCCCTGCACTGATCCTCCTTTGAAACGGTTAGCATGAGAGGTGAGGACCTTGTAGTGCCGATCAATGAAGCACCTGGAGATCACCTCGTTCGTGATCCCACATCCCAGCATGTCGACTTTCTCGTCATCGGTGCCGGTATCGCCGGCCTAAGCGCAGCCATCCGTCTTGCCCGCACCGGCTCGGTTCTCGTCGTTACCAAGGAAGAACTCGCCGAATCCAACACCGCCTACGCCCAGGGAGGCATCGCTGTCGCCATGGGCGGCGAAGACGATGTCGCGCTGCATCTTGAAGATACGGTGGCTGCTGGGGATGGTTTGGTCAACGCGGAGGCGGCACAGGTTCTCGTCGAAGAAGGCCCTCGCCGCGTGCAGGAGCTGCTCGACTGGGGAACGGCCTTCGATCGCGAAGATGGCCAGTTGATGCTCACCCGCGAAGGTGCTCACTCCCGCTCGCGCATCCTGCATGCCAACGGCGACGCGACCGGCAAGGAGATCGCCGTCTCGCTGCTTCGCCACGTCCGCTCTCTTCCCAATGTCCGGCTGCTGGAGTGGACGACGGGTATCGACCTCATCCTCAACTCCGGTCGCGTCGCGGGAGCCACGCTGCTCGATGGCGAAGGAGGCATTCTCGCGGTTTACGCTCTTGCCGTTCTGATCGCCAGCGGCGGCGCAGGCCAGGTTTATTCGGATACAACGAATCCCGCCGTTGCCACCGGTGACGGAATCGCGATGGCCTACCGCGCCGGTGCTGCCGTCTCGGACATGGAGTTCTACCAGTTCCATCCCACGGCCTTTTCGCAGACCAACGCCCCGCGCTTTCTCATGAGCGAGGCTCTCCGCGGCGAAGGCGCTTACCTGGTCAACTCGACAGGAGAGCGCTTCATGCAGCGTTATCACCCGCTGCTCGAGCTTGCCCCGCGCGACGTCGTCGCCCGTGCCATCACGGTAGAGAGCATGGACGGTCCCGTATATCTCGACATGCGTCATGTTGGGAAGGATCTGCAGGCGCGCTTTCCCGGGATCTCCCGCTTCCTCGCTCAATACCACCTTGCGCTGAATCGTGATCTGATCCCCGTGCGTCCGGCGGCCCACTATCTGATGGGCGGAATCTTTACCGACATCCACGGGCGGACCTCTATCCCCGGCCTGTACGCCGCGGGTGAGGCCGCCTGTACCGGCGTCCACGGAGCCAACCGGCTCGCGTCCAATTCGCTGCTCGAAGGCCTGGTCTTTGGCGCGCTCGCTGCCGATGCCATGACCTCCGACTCCACGCGCATCCCTTCGCTCAAGCAGGCTCACAGTTCGTTCGCGGCGATGCCCCAGGGAGCGACTCCAGAGACGGATATTGAGCGCTGGATCGATGATCTGCGGATCAATATGTGGAAGTACGCCGGTCTTCTCCGTGACGCCAACGGCCTCGAAGCCATGCAGCGGGCGCTCGATGCGCTGGCTGCCACGATGCCTCGCGGCTTCACCCGCCGGGCCATCGAAGCTCGCAACCTGCACGCCATCGCCACCCTGATCACGGTCAGCGCGCTGGGCCGCCAGGAGAGCCGTGGAGCGCACTACCGTAACGACTTTCCGCTACGCGATGAGATGGCTCGTCACTCCATCATGAGGGTCGATAACCTCACCTTCGTCCCCAACGATTAGCGACGGCTTCTGCGCACTTCAGATGCGCGCGTAGGAGCAGCCTCGACCTCCGACAGGACTATGCCGCCTTGACCGGCCTCTTTGCCAGCGAAGCCAGGATCGTGATCGCCAGCATCGTTATGACAATTGCCAGCGACATCAGAGGCCTGATCTCGTAGATGTGTGCGATCAGCATCTTCACGGCTGCGAACGCCAGCACGGCTGCCAGTCCATAGTGCAGAAAGACAAGCTGCTTCAACAGTTGGGCCAGAAGGAAGTACAGCGACCGCAGACCCATCACGGCCATGATGTTCGAGGTATAGGCAAGTAGCGGATGCCGCGTGATGGACAACACTGCCGGAATCGAATCGATGGCAAAGACGAGGTCCGTCACCTCAATCGCCACCAGTGCCAGGCACAGCACGGTCATCATCCGGTGCCCATTCTCTCGTACCAGGAACTTATCTTGCCGCAGGCTCACAGGATGGAGGCGTGCGATCCACTTCAGCCATCCCGGCAGCTCTTCGGTGGTGCTCTCTTTTTCCGGCAGGACCAGTTTGACCGAAGCGATAAGCAGCACGACGGCGAAAATATAGCTGACCCATTCGAAGCGGCTCATCAGGCCGATGCCGGCAGCGATAAACGATCCGCGCATGACGATGGCGCCCACGACACCCCAGAAGAGGACCAGCGGCTGGCTCGCCTCCGTAACCCGGAAGACGCGAAACAACAGCAGAAAGACGAACAGGTTATCGATCGACAGGGCTTCTTCGATCGCATATCCCGCCAGATACTGCGTTGCCGCCTCTCCCCCCATCGCCCGGTAGAGAAATAGCCCAAATCCAAGAGCAGCGCCGATCCAAAGGCAGGTTGCCGCCACCGAGGTGGAGTGGAGCACCTGCGCTGCGCCATAACGCTGCCGCTGCGCTCGTACGTAAAAGTACTCCAGCGCCATCAGGGCAAAGACAAAGAGGTGAAATCCAACCCAGTAGCCAGTGGGTGTTGCAAGGGGCATCACTGTAGGATGCTATCGCACCCGTGAGCGCAGAAATCCTTCCTGCGCGATCCACAGGACACTCTCAGCAGATACTTTGCGGGGGGCTGACGCCGGACCGTTTTAGATGGTTCCCAGCACCAGCGAGTACACGGCGTAGACGCCGACGGCCAGCAGTCCCCACAAAAGGGAGGACATCACCAGACCGCCCAGAACCTGTCCTACCTGATGCCGTTCAAAGAAGTTCTCAGTGCGGGGAGACCATACGAACTCCTGGCGGGGGTCAGACTTGCTTCGCCAGTTCAGAAAAGTTGATGCCTGCATTGGCCTTGCCTCCAGCTTTATTCACAGCCTAGGGGAGCTTAAGCGGGTGCTTCCATACCACAAATGGGTAACTAGGCTGATTCTGCCTGCGATCCTTCTAGTATTTAGTCTCTATCGGCGGGTTTTTATGAGGCATCACTGCTTTTCTGTGAATGACACCATAATGGAACGGCGGTAGCATTAGGCCGCAACTGTATCGCACGACTCGCGAAATGGAAAGGGATCCTCCGATGAAAAAAACAGCTTTGGCAACTCTGACTTCGGCGTTCGCACTTTTGTTCGTACCGGCTGCCCTCTCCCAGACTCCGCCCGCAGGCGCAACCGGAGTCTGCAAAGACGGAACTTACTCCCAGGCAGCCTCGAAGAGCGGCGCATGCCGCGGGCACCAGGGCATCAAGGAATGGTATGCAGCGTCTGCGGCGACTCCTGCGGCAGCCAAGACAGCCACTTCTGCACCGGCAGCAACCCCGGCCCCAGCACCTGCTCCGGCACCGAAGGCTACGCCAGCTGCTCCAGCCGCCCCCGCCGCTGCCTCTGCGAAGATGTCTCCCTCTGCCCGCGCCGCAACCGTTGCCCAGGCACCCGGCGGAGGACCCGGAATGGTCTGGTTCAACTCGGAATCCAAGGTCTATCACTGCCCCGGCACGACCTTTTACGGAAAGACGAAGCAGGGCCAATACATGTCCGAAGCCGACGCCAAGGCCAAGGGCGGTCATGCTGACCACAACCACCCCTGCACGAAGTAAGATCGCGCTGCAACACAAAAGGCTCCCATTTCGCGGGAGCCTTTTGTGTTGTTTTGATCTGGAATTATCCGCCCAGTGCCTGCCCCAGGTCCGCAATGATGTCCTCAACGTCCTCGATTCCAACCGAGATTCGCATCAGGCCATCGGTGATGCCCAGCTTTGCCCGGCCCTCTGCTCCCACCGCCGCGTGCGTCATCGTCGCCGGATGGCACACCAGCGTCTCGACGCCACCCAGTGACTCCGCCAGGAACGCCAGCTTCAGGCGCTTGGCGAACTCGTTCGCCCGCTCCAGCGAGCCCAGCTCGATCGAGATCATCGAGCCGAAGCCCGTCTGCTGACGTTTCGCCAGTTCGTGCTGCGGATGGTCCTTCAGGCCGGGATAGAAGACCTGCTTCACCGACTCGTGGCCATGAAGAAAATCGGCGACCGCGCGCCCGTTGGCATCGTGCTGCTTCATGCGGACGGCCAGCGTCTTTACGCCGCGCAGTAGAAGGTAACTCTCAAAGGGAGAGAGGATGCCGCCGGTACACTTCTGAACAAAGCGGAAGCGTTCCGCCTGCTCCGGTTTGGTGCAGATCAGGACGCCCCCCAGGCCATCGGAGTGACCGTTGAGGAACTTCGTTGTCGAGTGCATCACAATGTCGGCTCCCAGTGCAATCGGCTGCTGCAGATATGGCGACAGGAAGGTATTGTCCACGCTCAACTCGACGCCCCGGGCATGGCAGATATCGGCGACTGCGCGAATATCCGTGATCGCCATCATCGGATTCGTGGGGGTCTCGATGTGCACCAGCTTCGTCTCGGGACGAATCGCCGCCGCTACGTTCTCCGCCACGCTGGTGTCCACGTAGGTGAAAGTCAGGCCGTAGTTCGTCAGCACTTTGTCGAAGACGCGCTGCGTTCCGCCGTAGACGTTATCGGAGCAGACCACGTGATCGCCCGTCTTCATCATCGTCAGCATCGCCGTGATCGCCGCCATGCCGGAGGCGAAGACATGCGCGCTGGTACCGCCTTCGAGCGAGCACAGACTCTCCTCCAGGGCATCGCGGGTGGGGTTCGTCAGCCGGGCGTACTCATGGCCCCTGTTCTTGCCGATCTCCTCCTGCTGATACGTTGAGGTCAGAAAGATCGGCACGTTGACGGCGCCGGTCAGACCCTCCGGCTCCTGCCCGTCATGAATTGCCCTTGTTGCAAATCCTCGTTTCTGCTCCATCTTTATCCTCTCTGGTAATTCCTTCTAACCCAGAAGCCCCTTCGAGAGATATCTCTCGGCAGAATCCGGAATTAAAGTTACGACGCGCTTCCCTGGACCTAACTCGGCGGCAACCTCGATGGCGGCACAGATCATGGCTCCTGCGCTGGAGCCCGCAAAAACACCTGCTTCTGCGGCCAATCGTTTGACCATTGCAAAGGCCGGAGGGTCCATCACTCGAATCACGCGATCGCAGACCGCGGCATCGAAGGTGGCGGGGAGGAAGGAGACGCCAATACCCTCCACCTTGTGCGGACCTGGCTCTCCGCCTTGAAGGATGCTGCCCTGCGGCTCGACCGCCACACAAAGAATGTCAGGCAAGCGTTTCTTCAGAAACCGCGCGACGCCGGTGAAGGTACCCGCAGAGCCGACACCCGAGACCCAGGCGTCGACCCGTCCCTGCATCTGCTCCCAGATCTCCGCCGCAGTTGTCTGTTCGTGAAAGTCCGGATTCGCGGGATTCTCAAACTGCAGCGCGGTAAAGGCCCCTTTGGTCGATTGGGCGTAGTCGATCGCCTGCTGGATTGCGCCCTTCATCCCTTCGGCCTCTGGCGTCCGGATCACGGTCGCTCCCAGGCCGCGCATCAGCATGCACTTTTCTTCGGCGAACTGTTGCGGGACGAAGAGCACGACCTTGTAGCCGCGGTTGACGCCGATCAGTGCCAGTCCGACTCCCGTGTTGCCTGCCGTGGCTTCGACGATGGTGCCGCCGGGCCGCAGCACGCCG
This sequence comes from Edaphobacter sp., assembly GCF_028283685.1. Lineage (GTDB taxonomy): Bacteria > Acidobacteriota > Terriglobia > Terriglobales > Acidobacteriaceae > Edaphobacter. Next base: position 146,164 of record NZ_JAPWKF010000004.1, read on the forward strand.
CGTCGCTCCGCATCGAGTACGATCCCCAGCGCAGCGCGGTCTTTTACGCTGCCTCCGGGATTCAGATACTCCAGCTTGGCCCAGATCTCAGCGCCGCCCGCCGGCTCCAGCGCCTTCAGGCGCAACAGCGGCGTCTGTCCCACCAGGTCGAGAATTGTCTCCGCGATACGCATGTTCTCAGGGGTGTGCCGTCGCCGATCCCTGCTGAGGATCGTTCACCGAGGCATCGTCCTTGGGATTGACGACCTTTGGGTAGTAGCCGGTCCTGGTGCGCACAGAGAGCCTGCCCATGTTCTTGGCCTTAGCCTCCACATGAACCTGGCGGTAGCCCCCAAGCGTTGGCGACTTGGTCGAGTGATAGGCGATGGTGTACTGCGTGCGAATGTCCTTGGCAATCTCTGCCGCCACAGCGTCGACGTCCTTCAGCGACTTTGGGAAGTAGGCGGCGCCGCCGGTCTGTTCACTCAGAGTCTCCAGAACGCGGCGCGCATGGCGCGATTCACGCTTGTCGGTGTCTTCGCCGAAAAGGAGACCCATCGAATAGATCACCGGGCCGTCGAGATCCTGAATTCTGCGGATGGCCTGTTCCAGCGACGCCGTCGATGCGTTATCTTCGCCGTCTGTCACCACCAGCAGAACCTGCTTCGGATGCTTCGCGTTTTTCGTCAGATAGTCGGCCGAGGCTACCAGAGCGTCGTACACAGCCGTACCGCCGCTCGACTTCACGTAGGTCAGACCCTGGCGCAGCTTCTCGATGTCGTTGGTAAAGTCCTGGTCGATGAACGCCTCCCAGGAGAAGTCCACGACAAACGCCTCGTCGTCTTTATTGGAGAGGCGGATGAGGTTTAGCGCCGCATCGTCCACGGCGGCACGCTTGTCGTACATCGAACCGGAGCTATCGATCAACAGGCCAATCGAGACCGGAAGATCCTCGTGACGGAACGACGTAATTGTCTGCGGCACGCCATCTTCGTAGACGTGGAAGTCGTCTTTACCCAGTGTCAGGATCGACTTGCCGCCCTGGTCCAGAACAGTCGCGTTCAATCGCACCTCGTAGGCGTCGGTGCGTAAGGTGTACTTGCCGTTTTCGCGACCGATCTGCCCCGGTCCGGCTGGTCCCTGCGCGGAGGGTGCGCTGGCCGCTGGAGGGTCAGGATCGGGCGAAGCGATCGGGTCGCGATCGATCGTGAGAGATGGTTGTGCTGCCGAAGCAGGCTTTTGTGTCTGCGTTGCTACGGCCTGTCCGCTGAGCACGTTCGCTGAGGCCGGCCACGATAGCATTGCGAGCGCGACGGCGAACAGCGGCAGTGATCTACTCCGAAGGTGCATAGTACCCCTGGCGATTGTGCACCGTCAGAGGCGGAAGCCCCGGCGGCGGCACGAGTCGTATCTTCAATTTACGCCAGTTGCCATCCTTCTTCACCTCGGAGGGCCGGTAGCCGATCACGTACTCGTTACGCAACTCGGCACTGATGCGCGTGGCGATGTCCCCAAGGTCGCCGATGTCGGAGACGCGGAAGAGACGGCCTCCGGTCATCTCGCAGATATCGCTCAACAGGACGGGGCCCATCTGCTCTTCCTGCGTCGGTGCATATTGATCGAAGATGCCGATGGAATAGATCTGAACGTCGGCTTCACGGACGGCACGGCGCAACTCGCCCTCTGTGTAGCGGCTGCGATTGTCGCCGCCGTCGGAGATGATCAGCAGCGCCTTGCGTTCGTACTTGGCATCGCGGAGCTTGTTCATCGCCAGGTAAACGGCATCGATCAGCGCGGTGCGGTTCTCCGGCTTCAGCATCACCATGCGCGCTTCCACGTCATCCACATCCGACGTGTAATCGACGATGACTGCGGGGCGATCATTGAAGGCAACGACGAAGAACTCGTCCAGCGGATTGGAAGTGCGCATGAACTCGCTTAGAGCCTTGCGCGCGCGCATGAATTTGGAGCTCATGCTTCCGCTCAGGTCAAAGACGATACCGATTGTGACGGGAGCGTCCTCTGTGGAAAAGCTTTTGATCGTCTGACCGGCATTGTTGTCGTAGATCTCGAAGTTCTCCTTCTCCAATCCAGTCACCAGGCGATTCAGCGGATCGGTGACGGTCGCCGGCACCAGCACCAGGTTGACGTCCACGCGGATGCGAGAGTCGCGGCGGTGCGCCGTTGCCTCGGCGGCGACCTTATCGGCGCCTTCGATGACAGGTTTGGATTCCTCTGGAGTCTTTGGTGGAGGCGGCGGAGTGGAGGTGTGAATATTGCTCAGCGGATTTTCCTGGGCTGTAGCTCGTGTCGTCACCCCGCAAAGTACAAAGGCGACTACGCTCCACACGATGGCGGTCCGTGCCTTCCTCTGAAACCGACGGCATCGTTGACGGGTGCTTTCGTAATATGGTGTTCTCATCAGCATGGCTGGTCATCTCCGCGACCTGCACTGCATTGGACGGCCTGGGAAAGATCCTCTCAAATACGATAGGGCTGCGGCAGAGATTCCAGTCCGGCTCCGTCCGCAGACTATACACCGAAAAACGTCTGTAGCGTCACCCTGACGTGGTAGGCAGACGCAGGATTGTGAACAATTGCCATTTCTCTGTCACTGCCTGCAGGGATTCTTCAAACACCTACCGAATCAGTCCATGATCACAGCCATTTGGTTAAAAACGGAGCCTGATTCTACGACGCCGGAAGAGCCCTGATGGTGGCTTGATCATCGATCGCCAACACGAACCCCTTACAATCGCAGCAGATTAGTACGTTGGAGACTGAGACTTCATGGCCCGGATTTATCCGTTTCGCGCTCTTCGTTACGACATCAGCCGCGTCAAGATGGAAGACGTCGTCACCCAGCCGTACGACAAGATCACCCCGGCGATGCAGGAACGCTACTACCAGTCCAGCCCCTACAACCTGGTCCGCGTCATCCTCGGCCGGCATCTCGCCGCGGACGATGAACAGGAGAACGTTTACACCCGGGCAGCTGACACGCTGAAGATGTGGCGCCGGGAGGGCATTCTTGCGGAAGAGGCCGAGCCGGCGCTCTATGGCTACTCGCAGACCTACACCGTGCCTCACAGCGAAGAGGTGCGCGAGCGCCGTGGCTTCATCGCCCTCGGCCACCTCTACGACTATGCCGACAAGGTCGTCTATCGTCACGAGCAGACCTTTCCCAGGCACAAGAGCGACCGTATGAGCCTCTTCAAGGCCACGCGGGCCTACTGCGAACAGGTCTACATGCTCTACTCCGACCCGGCTTTTACGGCAGAAAAACTCATCTTCGGCGTCAAAGGCCCCAACGGTTTCGACGATAACCCTGCCGATCTTGCCATCACCGACGAGTATGGTGTGGTGCATAAGGTGTGGAAGCTGACCGATCCCGGGCTGATCAACCTGATCGTCACCGCCATGGCCGACAAGAAGCTGATCATCGCCGACGGCCACCATCGCTACGAGACCTCCGTGGCCTATGCAAAAGAGCGCTCCGCCCAGTTGAGTCTTCCGCTGGACCAGCCGCGTGGCGAGTACGACAAGGTGTCCAACGGCAGCCTTCCCGAGCCGCCGTTTCCCGAGGCCGCGATGATGATGACCTTCGTCAATATGGAGGCGCCGGGGATCACCATTCTGCCCACGCATCGCGTCGTCCACGGGCTGGAGAGGTTCTCTTCACCGGACTTCATCGTCAAGGCGAGTGCTTACTTCGACATCCGCGAGCTGGACAGCCCAGATGTCAGCGTGCTCGACGAGACAACGGGTGCCGCCTTCATCGCCGCAACCGGCGACGGAAATTATCTGCTGACCGCAAAGCCTGAAGCGATCGGCGAGCTGCTTAAGGATCTGCCCGCCCGTCAGCGCCAGCTCGATATCGTCCAGCTGCACCGCGTGATTCTCGACCAGTTGCTCGGACTCGACCCCGAGACCATCACGCGACTCGGCAGCGTCCAATATCTTCGCGAGGCGGAGGAGGCGGTTCAGATGGTCGCAGACGGCGAGGCCAACATAGCATTTCTCCTCAAGCCCATTACCCTTGAGCAACTTCGCGACGTCTCGCTGGCCGGGGACGTCATGCCCCAGAAGTCCACGGACTTCTACCCCAAGCTGCTGAGTGGACTGGCGATCTACGCTCTGGACCAGGCACGATCCTGAACAAGGCTCAGCGAAACGGCCGCTGTTTTCATTTGCATCGTTCCACCAGCCGGAAACTACTTTAGAATCTGCAAATCGTCCTGATGATCGTTACAATCAGTACACAACTCCCCAGTAACCGTGACTGAAATCCGCCTCTCCATTCTTACGGCAGCAACCGCACTGGTCCTTGGCGCTGCACCTCGCATCGCACAGGTTCCGGCGCCCTCTGCGCCCGTGGTCCCTCAGGCGCAGCCGGTGCTGCCGAAGCCGCAGCCAAATTTCTACCGCAACCTCATCGTGATCGATCCGGCCCACGGAGGTTCGGACCGCGGCGCACAGCTCACCAATGGCGCTTCGGAAAAAGACGTGACCCTCGCCTTCGCCCAGCGTCTGCGACCGGCGTTGGTCGCCCAGGGGTTCACCGTGGTCAGCACGCGCGACTCCGATCCTGCAGACTCTCTGCTTAACGACCAGCGTGCCGGAATAGCGAATCACAACCGTCCGCTCGCCTGCCTTCTGCTGCACGCCACCGAATCAGGCGCCGGGATCCATCTGGCCACCTCCTCGCTGGAGCCGACCGAAAATACGCCACGCGTGCAGCGATGGAGCAATGCGCAGTCCAGCTCCATTGCCATGAGTCAGCGCCTGGCCAACGAGGTGGGGCTGGCGCTGATGGATGCCCATCTCCCCGTCGTTCTGCTGCGTGCCTCGGTTCCGCCGGTCGACAACCTTACCTGTGCGGCAACGGTCGTCGAGATCTCCCCCTTCAAGCCTGAGAATGGAAACAAGTCGCAGGTCACGGACTCCCGCTACCAGCAGCGCATCGCCGACGCGATCGCGCAGGGGTTGGCCAGTTTCCGCACGCGGAATGCCCCGGCGCCTGCGTCGATACCGTCCACACCTGCGGTGCCCGCGCGTGCGCAGCCCTCGGAAGCTCCCCTGAAGAGCGCTCCCGCTCCTGCAAAGCCGCAGACTGTTCCTGCAAAGCCGTTAGGCCCTGCGGCAAGCATGGCAAAGCCGAGGCCACACGCCCTGGCGGGGAAGAGGGGGGCGCGATGATTCCTCGTTATCAACGCATCCTCTTCTGGAGCCTCACCGGAGCGATCCTTCTGATGTCGGCGTTTTTGTTGCGGGGCTGCCAGCAGGCACAGAAGCGTCTCACCGCTCTCAATAATGAGAGCCCTATCGCGGCTCCGACCTCAGCAGCGATCGAAGATGTCACGCTTTACCTGGCCAATGATGCGGATGGGACCATTACTCCCTCCACGGCAAAGGCAGCTCTTCCGCAGGATCCCACCCTCCGCGCCCGTGCCCTGCTGGAATATCTCCTTGGACAGTACGCGCAGCCCGACTCCGCTCATCCCATCAAGGGCGGTGCTGCCATCGATGATGTCTTTCTCCTGAACGACCCCGGTAGCAGGGAGAAAGGAAAGCTGGCCATCATCAACCTGCACGGTGACTGGGTGGCGAATCATCCCTCCGGCGTGGAAGTCGAGGACCTGACACTGAAGTCGATCATCGGCACGCTGCATGGAGCTCTGCCCGAGATCGCCCACGTCCGCTTCCTCGTCGACGGGCAGCAGCGCGAGACGCTGGCGGGCCACGCCGCGCTCAATCGCAGCTATCCGGCGATCGACACGACCGCCCGTCCCACCGCTCCCAGCGAGGCCGCAACCCAGCCATGAGCACAGAGAGCACGTCCCTGAGCACAGATATCACCAGCCGCCGCCCCGTCATCGGTGTCTTCGACTCCGGCTTCGGAGGCCTCACCGTTCTGCGGGAGCTTCTGCAGCTCATCCCGTCGGCGCACTACGTTTATCTCGGCGATACGGCGCGCCTTCCCTACGGTTCCAAGTCCCGCGAGACCATCGTCCGCTACGCGCTCTCCAGCGCGCAGTTTCTCGCGGCGAAGGGCGCGGATCTTCTGGTCATCGCCTGCAATACTGCCACCGCTCTTGCCCTCGAGGACCTTCAAGTCGCCCTGCCGATCCCGGTAGTCGGCGTCGTCGAGCCGGGAGCACGCGCTGCGCGCGACGCTGCAGGCCAGCAGGATGTAAGGTCGGACGACGTGCTGGTCCTGGCGACGAGCGCGACGACGCAGTCCGGTGCTTACACCCGTGCCCTGACCGCGCTGGGGCTGAATGCCACGGAGAAGGCATGTCCGCTGCTTGTGCCGCTGGTGGAAGAGGGCTGGCTCGAGCTTCCCATGTACAAGTCCGTGGCTCTTGAGGTTTTGCGGATTTATCTGATCGAGGCGCTGGCGCAGTCGCCGGGAGCTGCGACGCTGCTGCTGGGATGCACCCATTATCCGTTGCTCAAGCCGCTGATTGAGACGACGCTCAAAACGCTGCGTCACCCCATGCGCATCATCGACTCGGCCAATGCGACGGCGCGAGCTGTAGCTGAGTTGTTGCCCCGGTCAGAGGAGATCTCCGAAGGTGCGGCCTCCTGCGAGTTCTATGCCACCGACTCCGTGGAAAAATTCCAGAGGCTGGGTTCAATCTTTCTGGGTAGGGAACTGGCCTCGGTGCAGCTGCTCGATCTGGGCGGCTGACGCTCCGGTTGCGCTCCGGCCCACTTTCAACGCAATCTAGCCAAGGACATAACGATGCCTTTTCTGCTCAAGAGCGAACCGAACAAGTACTCCTACGATGACCTGCTGCGCGACGGCGAGACCGTCTGGGACGGCATCGCCAACCCGCAGGCCCTGATGTCGCTGCGCAATATGAAGAAGGGCGAAAAGCTGGTCATCTACCACTCCAACATCGGCAAGGCCGCTATTGGCACTGCCAAGGTGTTGTCGGTTGACGCCACCGACCCCAAGAATCCGCTGGTTCGCATTGCGCCGGTGAAGCGTCTGAAGCGCGAAAAGCCGCTGGCGGAGATCCGTGCCGCCGGAGTCTTCAAGGACTCGATCATGTTCCGCCAGTTCCGGCTCTCCGTCGTTCCGCTGACGGACGAGCAGTACGACTGGCTCGTGGCGCCCTAGACACCTTGATCGTTAGTTGGGGCGCTCGTCCTGCGTGCCGTGAAATCGGTGATCGAGCGGCTTGCGCCCCGCAAAACCTTCTTCGGCCGAGTGCCAGAAGGCGATCTCTGTCTCGCCCTGCTTCCAGCAAAGCAGCACGGTCTTTCCTTCCAACAGGCAGGGGAAGTCCAGAAGACCCTTCTCGAGATCCTTCACCTGGACGCCGATCGATTCAATCTCGGCCAGCGCGTCCTTGGTCTCCTGCAGAGCCTTGTCGCGCTCGGCGCGGCGCCGGGCTGCCTTAGCCACATCGACGTGCATGCCGCCGCTGATTGCAATCTGCTGGCGCAGGTTCTCCAGCTCCACTTCGATTGTTGCGCAGAGACTTCCCTGGACCTGCGCGCGGCGCAGAAGCGTCTCCAGAACCGGCAGAAGCTCCTGCGCCTCGCTAAGGGTGAACGTACGGCTCAAGCGTGGTCTCCTCTCAGGCCTTGACCTCAAGCATCCGGTCCAGCGCTACCTTGGCCCAGTGCTTGACGTCGTCATCGACCTTGATGCGGTTGACGACGGTGCCCTGCAGCAGGTTCTCCAGCGACCAGGCCAGATGCTGCGGCGAGATGCGATACATCGTAGTGCACAGGCACCCCGAATCGTCGAGCGTGATGACCTTCTTTCCCAGAGGGGCAAAACGCTTGGCCAGGCGATTGACGAGGTGGATTTCGGTACCCACGGCGAAGCTTGCTCCCTCGGGGGCTTTCTCGATCACCTCGATGATGCGCTCCGTCGAGCCGATGGCGTCGGCCTTCTGGCAGACCTCCCAGCGGCATTCGGGGTGAACGATCACCTGCATGCCGGGGTCGGTGGCGCGAATACGGTCGACATGCTCCGGTAGAAACCGCTGATGCACCGAGCAGTGGCCCTTCCAGAGGATGACCTTTGCCGCCTTCAGGCGGTCAGGCGAGAGGCCGCCGTTGATCTGGTACGGATCCCAGACCACCATCTCGCTGAGTGGAATGCCCATGGCAAATGCCGTGTTGCGGCCCAGGTGCTGGTCGGGAAGAAATAAAATCTTTGGCTTACGGGCGAAGGCCCACTCAAAGGCTCCATGGGCGTTCGACGAGGTGCAGACCAGGCCGCCGCGCTCGCCGCAGAACGCTTTAATCGCCGCGGCAGAGTTCATGTAGGTAAGCGGCAGGATGTCTTCGGTCAACCCGGCACGCTCGAGCGAGTCCCAGCAGTCCTCGACCTGTCCGATCTCGGCCATGTCGGCCATCGAACAGCCGGCGTTCAGGTCAGGCAGAATCACTTGCTGGAAAGGCTTGGCGAGCACATCCGCGGTCTCGGCCATAAAGTGGACGCCACAGAACAGCATGTACTTGGCATCGGTCTGCGAGGCCACCTTCGAGAGCTTGTAGCTGTCGCCGGTGTAGTCGGCGAACCGGATCACCTCGTCGCGCTGGTAGTGATGGCCCAGCAGAACGACGTCGGTTCCCAGCGTGGCACGCGCCGCAGCGATGCGGGCATCCATGGTGTGGTCCGGTTGCGAGAGATAGTGATCGAGGGAACAGGAATCCTGTACTGCAACTGTCGCGGATGGTACCGCGACCTCTTCCAGTAAAACGCTCAAGTTACTCCGCCTTCAGCCTCACTAGGACGTCAGGTGCCGGACAACTCATTGCACGGCGCCGTCTTCTGTCCTTGAGACGGGGATGTTGAAAGCATGCACTGCGCGGCTGCAGCGAACTCGCTGTTTCGAAGATCTCCGAAACCCAGCTCGCGGGGATGTTGCAACCAAACTCACTTCAACTGCCTTACAGAAGCCAGGTCGCCCTGTCTTCAGGTAATTGGACGTGCAGCAGGCCGAAACGATACATCTTTCTTCATTCCGGACCTTCACGGCCGCAAGCCTTTACACCATAGATCTTACAACAACGTAAAGGCTTCTCCGGCTGCCATTGTTTGCACCCCGTCGAGGCCTTATCATGGTGATACTTATGCCGAGCTTCGGCGACAGCGCTTTTATCTTCATTCTCGCCCTCATCCTCTTCGGTCCGAAGAAGCTGCCCGAGCTCGCCCGCCAATTGGGCAAGCTCATGGGTGAGTTTCGTCGTGCCTCCAACGAGTTCCGCATTCAGATGGAGGACGAGCTTCGTGTCTCCGAGCAGGAGGAGCAGCAGAAGAAGATCGCTGCCATGGAGGCCGCCGCGCCCCAGCCGCCTGCGCTCGAATCGGCCACGGAAAACAGCATCGCCCAGCCTGCCGAAACGTCTGTTGTTGCCGAGTCCTCGGTTACAGAGGAGCAGGCGACGTCGCTGGAGCAGAAGCCGTTGCCCATCGCTACCTCGGGCGAACTGAACATGATGCCACCTTCGACCGGACTGCCTGTATCGAGTTCTTCTTCGGTCTCGCAGGCCTTCGATTCGGCACCGCAGGTCGAAGATCCGGCCGCTCCCGCATCCCACTTCACCGACCCATCTCAGGGGCAGACGCCAGATGCTCCTGATCACAATGTAAGCGAGGCCCAGGTACATGGATGATCTCGTCGACCGCGCTCGCGCCGCCGTAACGGATCGCGCTGAGCTGCCGGGCATGAGCCTGATGGAGCATCTCGCCGAGCTCCGCACGCGCATTATTCACTCCGTTGTCTATCTGCTGATCGGCTTTGCCGTGGCCTATGCCTTTCACGAGAAGTTGTACGGTATCGTGCAGGCGCCGCTCGATCAGCTTCATATCGAGCTGAACTTCACCCACCCCACCGATGGTCTCAACCTGTATCTGAAGACGGCGCTGGTTGCGGGTGCGATCCTCGCAAGTCCGTTCATCCTTTATCAGCTCTGGCTGTTTATCTCGCCCGGCATGTATGCGAACGAGAAGAAGTACGTGTGGCCGTTTATGGGGGCAACCATTGGCCTCTTTATGACGGGCGCCTGGTTCGGCTACCGCTGGGTGCTGCCGGGTGCCATCAAGGTGCTCGTGCTCGACTTCGGCAAGCGCTTCCATCCCATTCTTACGATCGAGGACTACACCGGCTTCTTCATGGCGGTCATTCTCGGCCTGGGGATATGCTTCGAGCTTCCGATCCTCATCTTCTTTCTCTCGTTGTTTGGAATCGTCGACGCGAAGTTTCTGCTGAAGCACTTTCGTTATGCCGTACTGGTCATCTTCGTGATCGCCGCCATCATCTGCCCGTCGCCCGAGCCCACGGCCATGTGCCTCTTCGCTCTGCCGATGCTGGCGCTCTACTTCCTCGGCGTGGGCGTGGCCTTCTTCGTCCATCCCAACCGCCGCAAGGCTATTGAGAAGAAGACTGCATGAGACGTCTCGCCCTTCTGCTGTGTGCGTTTGCCGCAACCTTCCCTGCTGTCGGGCAGAGGCCTGCGACGGCACATGCAGCGGGGAAGTTCAGTGGGCAGGCAGCTTACGATGTCACAAAGCAGTTCATTGCGGCAGCTCCACACCGCTGGGTCGGTTCGCCCGATCACACCAAGGCCGAGGCATTCATCCGGTCGCACTTCACGGCCGAGGCCGCCAAGGGCAACGTTGAGGCCGATCCCTTCACCGCCTCTACGCCGGCAGGACAGATGGCGATGAAGAACTTCATCGTTCGCTACCCCGGCAAGAAGGACGGCGTCATCGTCATCGCGTCCCACTACGAGACGAACTACCCGCTGCGGGATATCAACTTTGTCGGCGCCAACGACGGTGGCGCAACGTCGGCCTTTCTGATCGAACTTGGAGCGTATCTTCGAGCTCATCCGCCCGAGGGGTACAGCGTCTGGCTGGTCTTTGATGATGGGGAAGAGGCCATCGACTCCTGGAGCGACCGCGACTCGCTCTATGGCACCCGCCACCTGGCGGCGAAATGGTCGCAGGACGGAACCATCAAGAAGATCAAGGCTTTTATGGTCGTCGACATGATCGGCGACAAGGACCTCAATATCGACCGGGACTCCAACTCGACTCCGTGGATGCTCGACCTGCTGGCGACAGCTGCCAAGAACACCGGTCACTCAGCCTTCGTCTTCAAAAACTCCACGGCGGTTATGGATGACCATCTTCCATTCCAGCGGCGTGGCGTGCCTGTTCTCGACATCATCGACCTCGACTACGGGCCGCCCACCAGCGAACATCCCGAAGGCGGTTACCACCACACCGCCCTCGATACGCTCGATAAGATCAGCCCTCATTCATTGCAGATCGCGGGCGATCTGGTTGTCGAGATGATCCACCTGATCAACCAGCACGGTTAGTTTTGGCTCTGGCCAACAGGCCCCAAACCGACGCACAATAGACGACAGTTCCAATCTCATTTGAGGACTCCCCGTGCTTCGAACATTTGTCTGCGCCTGTATGCTTTTCTGCCTCTCTCTTTCCGGCTTCTGCCAGTCCTCGTCCCTCGAGCAGTACTTCAAGGGTAAGGAGGTTACGGTCAAGCTCGACTTGCCGGGGACGCAACGCGGCGTGGACCTCAAATTCAGCGATTCGTCACCCATGAACTGGAAGGAATACTCCTCAAGAATCAAGGCCAACGGCGTTTCCATTCATAAAGGAGACGTCGCGCGTATTACAAACTTCGTGGTCAAAAAAGACATGATTGAGCTGCAGCTCGACGGCGGCGGATTCGGCACCTTCGGCGATGACTCTACCACCACCGTCAGCCCAAGGATCGAAGGCAAGAGCGACTACGAGCGCGATCTCGAACGGCAGCTGGATCGTACGACCGACCCGGAGCAGCGCAGACGGATACAGAACGATCTTGATCGTGCGCGTTCGAAACGAGAGAGCCAGAACTCACGAAATTCGGGAGACGCCCAGATTGCCAGCCAGATCAAGGCGCAGCAGGTTGCGGACAAGCGCCTGCGCGGCGGCTCCCGCTTCAATCTGCGTTGGCAGGGAACAATTCCGCCGGACCTTCGCAACCCGGAGGCCGTGATGTCCCTGCTGGCGGAGTATCTCAGCTTCGATGCTCCCGGCCAGATGGCCCCATCGGGCTCCGCGGAGGTTGCGCAGAAGCCCGACTCTCCGGTCTCGCAGCTGCATCGGGGCATGACCGTCGACGAAGTTGCGAAGCTGCTGGGGCAGGGCAAGCTTCTCTCGGAGAGCGTGTCTGCGGATGGCCTCAAGACGCAGGTCTACGAATATTCCGGCTCGGGCATGACCACTCAGGTCACATGCGTGGAGGGGGTCGTCATCAAGTATTCGATGGCCTCGCACTAGTAAACGCGCGCTCAGGCTCTCCCGGCAGGCACACGCCAGATTATCCACGAATGTGATAGCGTGATAAGCCTCGCTTATGGATAGCGAGGATGGGAGGGGCGTGGATGTTTGGTTTGACCGGAGAGCAGGAGCAGCTGCGGAGGGAGGTGCGGGCCTTCGCAGAGCGCGAGATCGCGCCGCACGTCATGGAGTGGGACGAGAAGAGCGAGTTCCCGCATGACGTAGTGAAGAAGCTGGGCGAGATGGGCCTGATGGGGGTCATCTTCCCTGAAGATCTTGGCGGGACGGGCATGGGCTATGTCGAATATGTCCTCGCCATCGAAGAGCTATCCCGAGTCGACGGTAGCGTTGGCATCATTGTTGCCGCGCACAATTCTCTCTGCACCAACCACATCATGCTTGCAGGCGACGACGAGCAGCGCCATCGCTGGATTCCGCGGCTGGCCAGCGGAGAATGGCTCGGTGCATGGGGGCTCACCGAGCCGGGTTCGGGCTCCGACGCTGGTGGTGCGCGGACCACGGCAACGAAGAAGGGCGATAGATGGGTGCTCAACGGTTCGAAGACCTTCATCACGAATGGCAGCTACGCCAACTGCGCCGTCGTGCTGGCCGTGACCGACAAGGAGAAAGGGACTCATGGCGGCGTCTCGGCCTTTCTCGTTGAGCGGGGTACGCCCGGCTTTCGCTCCGGCAAGAAAGAGAACAAGCTTGGCCTGCGCGCAAGTGATACGGCGGAGCTGATCTTTGAGAACTGCGAGATCCCGGAGGAAAACCTGATCGGGGGCCTTGGAGACGGATTCAAAGACGCCATGCGGGTGCTCGATGGCGGCCGCATCTCGATTGCGGCACTAAGTCTCGGCATAGGACGCGGCGCGCTCGACGCTGCGATGAAGTACGCAAAGGAGAGGCGGCAGTTCGGAAAGACGATCAGCGAGTTCCAGGCGATCCAGTTCAAGCTGGCCGATATGGCGACCGAGCTGGATGCAGCGTGGCTGCTGACCATGCGCGCCGCACAGATGAAGGACGCTAAGCAGAAGGTGACGCTGGAATCCGCGATGGCCAAGCTCTACGCCAGCGAAGCAGCCTGTCGTATCTGCGACGAAGGCGTACAGATTCACGGTGGCTACGGATTTATCAAGGATTATCCGGCGGAGAAGTTCTATCGCGATGTGCGGCTCTGCCCCATTGGAGAAGGAACCAGCGAGATTCAGCGCATGGTCATCGCACGCGAACTGCTGGGCAAGGCTCCCAGCCGCGGGTGATCAGAGTCAGGAGGGTTCGCCGCTAGACCTCGAAGGCTTCCCATTGTTCACGGACGCGGTCGACCAGCTCATCGAAGGAGTCGGCGTGCCGCACCGTCGCCAGCAGTGGGTCCCAGCGGCTGATCATGGGGTAGTTGATGAATCCCTTCTGGAGAGCCTTCTCCAGCCAGAGGACCGCGTTGGGCGCATCGCCGATCACCGCATAGCACTGGGCAAAGTTCCAGGAGTAGTGCGGATCGCACTCGGTAATCTGGCTGAGCTCGGGCGTCATGGCACGATCCATCCACTCGCGGTCGCCAGTCAGCGCAGCCTGCATCACCGTGCCGATCTGCGAGAAGAAGTGACCGGGATGCATCTCGTCGATCGCACGCATCTGTGCCACGGCTTCGTCGTTGCGGCGCAGCAGAGCGAGAATCTGTCCCCGGCACCAGAGCAGCATCGCATTCGTAGGGTCGAGGCGGATTGCGTCATCGAACGATGGCAGGGCATCGGCGAACTCCCCTCCCATCAGGGAGAGCAGACCGGGAATGAAGCGATAGACCGGCGTCAGCGGATCGATATCGAGGATGCGGCGTGCCAGCGGCATGGCGGCATGCGCCTTTCCGCTCAGGCCGCAGACGGCGGAGTACCAGCTCAGGGTGTCGGAGTCGTTGGGGTCGGCGCTGATCGCCCGTTTCAACAGCCGCACCGCGCGCTGGCTGTCACCCTCCTGCACGCTGATCAGTCCCAGCAGCCGAAAAGCGTGCGCGGACTCCGGATCGAGCTCCAGCGCCTCGTTCGCGCACTCCCGCGCCCGCGCCAGGTAGGCCATATCGGACGAGATGCCGGCGTTGATGTACTGCCAGTAAACCTGTCCCTTGGCCGCAAGCAGCAGTGCGTTCTTGCCGACGATGCTCTCGCCGGCATCCAGATACTCGAGTGCACGCGCCAGCGCGTCCTCGGAGTAGTTGAGGATCTCGTGTTTCGCCATCAGGTAATGGCGATAGGCTTCAGCATCCGGCAGAGGCCTTTCGAGCATATGTTTGTCCTCAGAAGGAGAGAGTTTGATCTTCAATGCAGACACGATCTGGCGCGAGATGTTTTCCTGGATGTCGAAGACGTCATCCAGGGTTCCATTGAACTTCTCTGCCCAAACCAGGGAGTTATTCTGCGGGTCGATCAACTGCGTTGTCACACGGATTCTGGCGTTTGTATCCAGCGAGGCGCCCTTGCTGAGACGCACAGAGCCCTCGAGCACATAACGCACATTCAGATCTCGTGCAATCTTCTGTGGCGAATCTTTCGTCCCCTTCAACTGCATCGCCGATGCTCTGCAGATAATGCGCAGAGCATGCACGCTGGACAGATCGGTGATGATCTCGTCGGTCAGGCCGTCGCAGAAGTACTGCGCTTCGTTCTCGGCTCCCATGGTGCTGAAGGGAAGCACCACGACGGACGGCGTATCGCGATTCCCGCCGTAGTCGAGCATCAACGTCGGCAGAGCGACCGTGAAGGTCGAGCCGGAGGAGGTCAGCGTTCCCAGGGCGGCGATGAATTCCGCCGCATTCTGAAAGCGGTTGGAAGGCTCCTTCTCCAGTGAGCGCTGCAGCGCGAGCCGCAGGCTGCTCGGCAGGTCGGAGCGAAAGTCGGTGACCGGGCGTGGTGTCAGGTGGACGATCGCATCGAAGACCGTGTACGGCGTGTCGCCGTTGAACGGCAGCTTGCCGGTGAGCATCTCGTACAGACACACGCCGACGGCCCAGAGATCGGCTCGGTGGTCGACGGGCTTGGAGTGCACCTGCTCGGGAGCCATATAGCTGATGGTTCCGACGATGATGCCGGTCTCGGTAAGCGCCCGTTGAATATTTGAGCGCCGCGCCAGGCCGAAGTCGACGATCTTTACCTGCCCCTCGGGGTTGATGATCAGGTTCGAAGGCTTCACGTCGCGATGGATGATGCCCTTGGAGTGGGCGTGCTGCAGTCCGGAGAGTAGCTGTGTGGTGAGCACCGAAGCGGTCGCGCTGTCGAGTGGCCCGCGTGTAATGCGCTGGGCCAGTGTCTCGCCGTCGTAGTAGCCCATCACCAGGATGATCTGTCCGTCGGGCAGCTCTTCGATGTGATGGATGCGGCAGATGTTCGGATGATCCAGCACGGAGGCAGCGCGTGCCTCTTCCAGCAGGCTATGCTTCTGCTTGTCGTCAGCCAGCACGGAGGGAGAGAGGCTCTTCAGGGCAACGGTCCGGTGCAGCAGAAGGTCTTCAGCCTTGCAGACAATTCCCATAGCCCCGGCCCCCAGCTGCTCCAGGACTTTGTAATGCGAGATGGTCTGGCCTTCAACCATAAGCGGGTGCCGGTGCGTCAAACGAGTGCTGGAGGGATGCAGCGTGAAGGCTCGTCAATTCTTCGAGAATCGCTGCAACCGAATCGATGGTTTGAAAGGCGCTGAGGGCGATGTACTCTTCCTGCTCAGTCGTCAGCGGCATGGCATCGAGCGTGCTGTTCAACTCGGCGATATGGTGCGGATCATTGTCCGCGTGCTCATGCAGGCAGCGGAAGGCCGACGCAGGCAGACCCGTGCGCCTGCGAATCATCTCCAGCTCCGCAGCTACGGGGGGCTTTCCCTCAAGGACAATCAGGTATCCGAACACCGCTACGGGATGAATGTTGAGTGCCCAGAAATACTGGGCTCCCAGAAGGGAAACAACCGCTGCAAGCGGCGTCGCGCCTGCAACCTCTTCCGGCGAGATCCCGAGCGTGCCAATGTCATCCAGCAGCCACGCGTCATGGTCTTTCTCTTCGAGGATGTGCTCTTCCAGATACTCTGCCACGATAGCTGCCACTGGATCGCCGGGCATCGACAGCGCACGCTCACGCGCGATGCGCATCAGGTCGATTCCACCCTTCATGACTCGGTGGAGCTGCACCAGGAACGATGGCAGAATCTCCGCCAGCTGCGGATGGGACCAGAAGGCTTGTGTGGCGGCATGGAGACGCGGTTCGGCGAGCCGAATCTTGCTCCAGAGAACGTTACTGTGCGACAGAGACATGGCTTTCTACGGACGACTCTACGGGTGAAATAGCCTGTTCGGTTTGGAGAGAAGATAGGCCCAGCAATACGCAGTTGCGCATGCAGGGCCTTCAAACGGTCGATCTAAACAGGGAAGTTCGGCGAGAGGGCATCGTCCTCAGGCTTAAGAGCTCCCAGCTTGGAACGCAGCTTGATCAGGGTGTTGACCTCTGTTGGGCTGAGCTTGTTGATCACCTTGTGATTGTGCTTCCCCGCATGCTCCTGAGGAATGACACCGGCAGCTGTCAGCTTTTCAATGTTAGTCTTCTTCGGCGCTGGCTTCTTCACGGCCTTCTTGACGACAGCCTTCTTAGCAGCGACTTTCTTGGCGGGAGACTTCTTGGCAGGAACTTTTTTGGCAGACACGATCGTTCTCCTTCATCGACATGAACAGCAAGGGCCCAATGGCCAAGCCAACCTTATGGCTCAAAACTGTGGTAATACCATTTGTGGAGCTTGGGCAATTGTATACGCCATACTAAGCGAATTCAGTGCCTGCGGGACAGCGCGCGAGATCAAAGTTGCGGCATCGCGCGCTGATCGGTCCTCGTCGAGAGGATCGGAGATGGATTTTTCCGGCGATCGCGGCGATGCGATCGGGAGTGATTCCGGGGCGGAACGAAGGCAATGCGCGACTGGTACGCCACCGGCTCCGGATCGAAGTTGCGGTAGAGTGAGGCAGCCGAGAGCCGCCGGGCGGCGTCCGCCAGAAGGCGGTTCATCTCGAGGTACACCCCGTTGGTCCACCCGAAGCCGACGACGTTGCTCTTGTAGCCGGTTGCCACTTCAACGTTGGCCGATCCGCTGACGACGTTGTACTTCTCCCTGATCGTTCCATCACGGAGGAAGTTCTCCAGCACGGTTTGTGAAAAGTTGGTTGCAATCCGCGTTGCATCCGGACTGAAGCCGTAGTCCGCGAGCCCCTTCACCGTCAGCCAGGTGGTAGGCGCCCAGCCGAAGGGGAGGTCCCACTGCGTGCCCGAGTCGAAGTCGCTGGTGGCAAGGCCGCCGGCGCGTTCCAGCAGAGGCAGGTGCAGGCGAAGCTCCGCCGCCTGCTCATGCGTAGCAAGCCCCGCCCACATGGGATAGAACGTGGTGGCGTAGTTATAGGTCGACTGCTGGGCATTCACGAAGTCGTAGTCAAAGAACATGCCCTTCTTCGGATTCCACATCAGGCGATTGATGGTTGCCTTGCGCGCCGCGGCACGACGCCGCCAGGTGGCCGCCTCTGCGTTGCGTCCCAGCAGGAGCGCGAAGTGCTCCATGTCGCGTTCGTACTTGTACAGCAGGCTATTCAGGCACACCGGGGCGTAGTGGTCGGTCGATCCGCTGAACGGCCCGAAGCGGAAGCTGGTATCGAAGCCCGACTCGCGCATCGCACGGTCGCCGCGATAGAACGCAGCTGTGAGGCGGTGTCCATCCACCCAGGCCCCGGCGCAGACCTTTGAGATACGGACGTCACAGCTGGTCTTGGACAGATCCTCTGCCTCCTGCGGCGTAGGATTCTGCGGCCCGTCGATCAGATAACCGGCCTTTACGTTCGGGTGGGCGAGAAGCCAGCGAATCACATCCGTGTAGTACGCGCTGTCGTCGGCCATCTCCGGCACCGGTCCGTTGCCCAGATCGCTGTAGCGGGCCAGGCCGGTATCTCCGGCGAGATGAGGCGCCGAGGTCCACACGGTATAGTCCTGCTTGGCATATCCGTAGGCCCGCGCCAACCATGCTCGTGTGACAGGCTTTCCGGCTGGGTGTTCGTAGAGATCCCGAATCATGGAAGTCAGAAACGGCGGCTGCGAGCGCGTCAGGTAATACGTCCGGTTGGCATTGAGAACGGAGCCATAGTTTTCGATCTCGAAGAAGAAGTTCTCGATCATGTCGCGGGCGAGGTCCGTACGTTTGTCCTCGATCAGCCCCAGCACGATGAAGTAGCTGTCCCATCCGTACATCTCGTTGAAGCGTCCGCCCGGGACAACGTAAGGGTGCGGCAGGTAGAGCAGGCCCTCTTGCGGCACCTCGGCCACGGTGACGTCGCCCATATGCGCGATCTTGCGTGGCAGCGCTCGCACCTCCACCTTGCACTCTTTTTCCATGGACAGCACCTCTGGAGGAGTCTCCATGCCGACAGGAAGATAGAGGATAGGGGTGGTGGTGACCTTGGAGTCCACCACAGACTTGCAGCTGGACATGGAGCGCGCGAGCACGTCCCAGTTGGAGTGAATGTAGGTGAGGATCCTGGCTTTGTCGGCTGTGCTGGGGCCAGCGACCGCAGCGGTCTGGGCAGAGGCAGCGCCTGTAAGCACGCTCAGCAGGCAAAGCAGCAAGATGGGGATGCGAGCAGCCGATCTCATCAAAACGTCTCCAGGCACGGTCCGGTCGATCTCTGGGCCTGCTCCTATTGTAGGCAGAGAGGCGGCAGTCCGGGTTACTTCGCCGCAGCCTCCAGGATGGCGGCTGCCCGGTTCAGTGCCTCGGCCAGCACTGCCAGCTGTGTCTGAGTTCGGGCCGGGTCGGATGCGCTGATTCCTTCGTTGACTCCGGGGATGACCACGGCGGCGTATCCGGTGAACTCTCCGGGAGCGTAGATCAGATGCCGGTACCAGGGCCGGTGCGGCAGCCCGGACGGGTTCAGCAGTGCATTCTCCGCATTGCGAAGAGCCTCGTTCAGCTTCACGGCATTGGACGGGGGAGCCATCTCAATCGACTTGACCGACGCGCCGGAGGTCTCGAAGCGTTTCGCAGCAGCCTGCGCAGGGGCAAAGTCGAGTGTCATCTTTGCCGTCGTCGCACGATGCGAGGCGTTCTCGAGGTAATGCATAATCTCGCGGCCATACGTCTGATAGTCGTAGGGCAGCACGTCGGTGTCGGCCATGTGCAGAATTTCGAGGCCGAAGACCCGCGCCTGCTGCTGCTCGTAGACGAAGGTCGGGTCAGCGAACTTCGTGAACCAGTTGTAGTTGTCGAAGACGGAGTGATAGACGCCGTATGGTCCCTCAGAGCCGATATCGGTCGAAGGAACGCCGACGTGCTGGATAAACGGGGTGTAGTCCGACCCGGAGCCCAGGTTGCCTACCCGTACTTCGCTCTCAGGGGAGGCGTTGTTGTGTGACGGCGTCCCCGGAAAGCCGGTGTCCACGGTCATGCGCCGCTCGGCATCGGTCTGCTGATCTGCCTTCCACTGGTCGTAGACGGTGCCGCTCTTCGGGGAAGGAACCTGCTGGGCGATCTCGCGGACGAACTGCTTCAGCGACGGCACGGCTGCGGCCTTGAACTCCGGTCCGGAGACGCCCACGTCAGTATTGAAGTACGCCACGGCATGCGAAAGCCGCTCCTGGTTGTCCTCCACCCACTCGGTCGAGCCGATCAGGCCTTCCTCCTCGGCGTCCCATGAGCCAAGCAGGATCGTGCGCTTCGGTCTCCAGCCCTGCTTCAGCAGTTCGCCAAGTCCATGCACGGCCTCCAGCATCGCTGCGGTACCGGAGCTGGGATCGACCGCGCCGTACACCCAGGCATCCCGATGATTGCCTGCAATAACCCAGTCATCTTTCTGCGATTTGTCGCTGCCTGGAATCGTTCCGATGACGTCCCAGATGGTGCGCAGGGCAATGTCCTGCTCCAGAAGCATGTGAACCTTCACCTTGCCCACCCCGCCCAGGTGATAGGTGAAGGGCAGCGCGCCCTGCCAGTTGCGTGGCGACTCCTGACCGCCGAGGCACCTCAGGATCGGCGTGGCGTCGCCGTAGGAGATCGGATTTGCAGGAATGCTGGGTTCATTGCCACGGCGATCCGCGATCCTCTTGGCGTCCGGCAGATCAGGCGTCGCTGCAATGCCCGGTGTCCGCGCATCGCCGGGATAGATCGGGAGAAACTGGACGGAGCCGCGCTGAACTCCCGTCTCCGGCCTGTAAGGCCCCTTTGGGTAGACATCGCCGCGGTAGTAGCCGTCGTCTGCCGGGTCCGAATAGATCAGGACCCCTTTCGCACCGTATTGCTGAGCAATATAGACCTTCACCCCGCGAAAATTACCGCCATAGCGTACGAGGACGATCTTGTCCTTCACGCTGATTCCGAGTCCCGCCAGCTTCTTGAAGTCCTCCAGGGTGCCGTAGTTGGCGTAAACCACGTCGCCGGTTACATCTCCTGATGGGGAGGAGCCATTGAAGGCGGGGA
Organism: Edaphobacter sp.; assembly: GCF_028283685.1. Lineage (GTDB taxonomy): Bacteria > Acidobacteriota > Terriglobia > Terriglobales > Acidobacteriaceae > Edaphobacter. Next base: position 166,943 of record NZ_JAPWKF010000004.1, read on the forward strand.
GGACGCGTGGATCGTCCTGAAAGGGGTCGCCACCGTTCTTCGACGGATCGACGTGCTCGCGTGTCGGCCCCGACATTAGCTTCCTGCCCTCCGCGTCGAAGGCCTCGATCTCAATCTTGATGGGTTTATTCAGCTGAACTTTGTAGGGAACGATCTTCGTTTCGATGCCTGCGGCCTTGAACTTGTCGGCGACATAAAGGGCGGTTGCATAGTCCTCAGGGGAGCTGGCCCAGTGCGGGGCAGCGGTCAGAACCTTGAGGTGCGCGCCTGCCAGCTTTGCATCCGGCACAGGCAGAAACGCAGCGTCCCATTTCGCCTGCTGGGTAAAGTCACGAAATCCAAAGACACGCGTGGTTTGAGCCGGGGCAGAGAGTGCTGCGAAAAGGAGTAGGCAGGACAGCGACCGGGCAACGCGCAAGAACGAAGACCTCTAATGGAGTTAGAGGTAGAGTAACGCATGCGCGAAGGCCCGGAGCGAGCCTTCGGCATGCATGACTCGTCTTTTAGCTTAGGCGACGGGCTGGCTGCAGAACCTGCAGCGATGAGCGGCCAGCGGTATGTCCGACAGGCACTCCGGGCAGGGCTTGGTCGTCACTGCCGCCGCTTCCTCAGGTCCCTTCAGGCGAGCCAACAGCTTTTGCACCGGCAGCACCAGGAAGAAATAGATGACAAAGGCGATGATCAGGAAGTTGATTGCGGCCGTTATAAACGAGCCGTATTTGATGGGCGTGCCGTTCAGGTGAAAGACGAGCGCCGAGAAGTCCGGTTTGCCCACGATCGCCGCGATCAAGGGAGTAATGACATCCTCGACCAGGGATTTGGTGATGGCCGAGAAGGCAGCACCGATGATGACGGCGACGGCAAGGTCAATTACATTGCCGCGCAGAATGAAATCGCGAAAGCCTTTAATCATGTATCGCTCCGACACCGTGTTTTTTGAGATTCCCGGAGTCTAACACCCCGAGTCAAGAATGGCCTGATCTTCGTCCGTAGTAGCTATGATGACGGGATTTACTGTGCGGTCAGCCACTGGGTGTAAGGATAAAGAAGAAAAAACAGGATCATGCTGATCACCATCAGGTCCATGTAGACCAGCAGAAGCACGCCACCGTGGTAAAAACTCCATTGCCGCCTCATGCAGCGCAGGTGGTCGATGGTTCCGGCAATGGCCAGAGGCAGGGGCAGCACGAGCAGCGGCGTCGCCCGGTTGTGCGGGAAGTCAGACAATTGGATGGCGAGGGCCAGGCTGAGGAGGGAAAGGATCGAGCCGCGCAGCAGCGACTTGTTTCGCGGATTGAAGAAGCGACGAATCACGCTGAGCCTGTTTCTAGGGTAGAAGCTTTTCAGCGACAATGAGATCGGCAGGTCCGATAAGCGAGCATATTCTACGGCTCTTGCCGCTGAACGTATAACAGCCCGCCGCGTGGGGAGAGGTGCGTGAAGGAAAATCAGCCACAGGCAATCGCGGCGACCTGGCCACGCTCCGTTCTATTTGCCACGCTCCTCTTCATCAGCCTGATGATCCGCATCGCTGCGCTTCTGCCGGTTGCCGGAGCCCCGCTGGCCTCCGACTCTGGTGACTATCGCGAGATGGCGGTGCAACTGCTGTCTCGCACGCACTTCGTGCCCTACTGGCCGCCGGGCATGTCGCTGTATCTCGCGCCGTTTGTCGCTGCCGGGGCCGGAACCATGGTACTGCGCGCATCCATGCTGCTCTGGTGGGTGCTGTTCTTCGTTGGCTTTGCAAGGCTGGCGAAGGATCTCAAGATACCCGAGGGCCTGCGACTCGCCGTACTGGCAATCTTCAGCGTCACCCCTGCGCTGATTCACTTCTCCATCGAACCGATGACGCAGATGCCGGCTGCTGCGCTTCTGGTATGGGCCTTGAGCGCCACGGTGCGGTGCGTTGACGGGGCAGGCTGGGGAGAAGCTCTGCTGCTCGGCGGTTCGCTTGGCTACTTCTCCCTCGTGCGGCCCAGCGCCCTGCCGTTGGCGGTCGTACTGCCCGTCGTTGTTCTGCTGCGCCGCCGCAGCCTGTCCAGACCGCTGGCCGCTGTTGCCGTCGCTGCCGTCATGGTTGCGGCGTGGGCCGTCTACGCGCATCAACTCTGCGGCCGCTGGATGATCAACAACTCCAACGGTGCGAACGCCTACTACGGCAACAACCCCTGGACGCCCCTCTACCGCACCTGGTACTTCGGCTCGCACGCCAAGCTCGGCAGCGACGAAATCCTCCAGTATCCCGAATACGAGTCCGTGTTGCGATCCATGACTGCCGTGCCGGAGATCGACCGCGGCGCCGCCTATCAAAAGCTGGCCACCGCGTACGTTCTTCGCCATCCCGGCGTCTTTCTGCTGCGAACCGCAAACCGCATCCGCTGCTTCTGGGGCTTCGATATCTTTACCGCCGCCAATCTGCGCGGCTCCGGCGGCTCAGGCAGGCGATGGTTTCCGGTGGCCTTCGTGCTCGATGCCGTCTGCTATCTGGCGATAGCTGGTTTTGCCTTTTTCTGGATCGCCGCCGCACCGGCCACTTTATGGCGAAGCTGGCAGGCCTGGCTGCTTACCGGGGCCATCGTCCTCTACGGACTGCCGTACTGGGTGACGATGTCGCATCCCACATATCACTTTCCCGTGCTCGCCCCGCTGGCTGTACTGGGCCTGGTGGCATACCGCGAATCTGGTTCGCGCGCATCGCGTGGACGGGGATGGTGCGCCGTCCTCGTCCTCGCCCTCATCCAGGTGGAGTGGATGTTCTTCCTGACAAAGAATTAGCTGGCAGCAAGAAAAAGGGCGCTCGTGATGAGCGCCCTTTCTGCAATTGTTTGCATAGTGCAGGCTAAGCTGTGATCAGCTCCGGATTGTTCGCGGCCTTCTCGAACATCTCCGGGATGCTCTTCTCGTAAGGCGCGCGCAGCACGCCGTGCTCCGTGATGATCGCCGTAATGTACTTGGCCGGGGTCGCATCGAAGGCCGGGTTCTGGATCGCAGCCCCGTTGGGCGTCATCTGCTTGCCGTTCGAGTGTGTGACCTCCATGGCCGAGCGCTGCTCGATCGGAATCGCGTCGCCGTTCGGCGTGGCCACGTCGATGGTCGACAGCGGAGCCGCAACGTAGAACGGAATCCCATGCTCCTTCGCCAGCACGGCGACCGAGTAGGTGCCGATCTTGTTGGCCGTATCGCCGTTGGCAGCGATGCGGTCAGCGCCAACGATGACGGCCTGGATGTTGCCCTGCCGCATCAGGGAGCCGGCCATGTTGTCGCACAGCACGGTGGTGGGGATATTGTCGTGCAACAGCTCCCACGCGGTAAGGCGAGCACCCTGCAGGTACGGGCGAGTCTCATCGGCGTAGACGTCGATCTTGTGGCCGCGCTCGACTGCAGCCCGAATGACTCCAAGCGCCGTGCCGTAGCCGCACGTTGCGAGTGCGCCTGCGTTGCAGTGGGTCAGCACGGTGCCTTCCTGCGGCAGCAGGGCAGCGCCATGCGCGCCCATCGACTTGCAGGCGGCGATGTCCTCGTCGTACATCAGCTGTGCTTCCTTGATGAGGGCTTCCTTGATTTCGGGGATCGCAGCGCCGGACTCAGCGAGCGCGTTGTACTTGTTGCGCATGCGCTCGATGGCCCAGAAGAGGTTGACGGCGGTGGGCCGTGTCTCGGCGAGCGTCTTCGCGATGATGGCGACCTCTTCGCTGAGGGCCGGAATGTCGGTCGCGCTGCTCTGGCTGACGCCGAGCGCCACGCCCATGGCAGCAGAGACGCCGATCGCCGGAGCGCCGCGGACGATCATGTCGCGGATGACGGTGGCAACCTGGTTGTAATCGGTGGCAAGGACGTAGGTTTCCTCGAGAGGAAGCTTGGTCTGGTCGAGGAAGTTAACGCCGTTCGGGAGCCATTCTAGGGTAGGAATCATGTCCCTTCTAGTTTATCGAAGATAAACGCGGAGCGGGGTCGACCCAGCGCAGGCGGCCATCCAGCCCGGCGGACCAGAAGGCTACCTGACTACGTCGCCGTTCGGGTGACGCTGCATAAGATCAGCAGCCCTTCCGTCGGCCTCGCAGCCTCCGACGTCGGTGATCTCCGGCTGTTGGGTGCCCTCACGACCTCCGCGTTTCAGAGTCGATCGTGCAGTCTTACTTGTTCAACGCAATATGTGCTGCGCGAACATCGTTTGCGGTAAACAGAGCGTGAAACGGCGCATTGGGGGCTGCGGCTTCGATGTTGTCTCGTCCGCCCTGTTCGCGGTCGACGAGGCAGAGGACGCCGATGACGTTCATGCCTGCCGCCTGCGTCGCCTCGATGGCCGTAATGGTGGAGCCTCCGGTGGTGCAGACGTCGTCGACGATGATGACCTTGGCTCCGGGCTTGAGGAAGCCTTCGAGGCGACGGCCGGTGCCGTGCGTCTTTTCGGCTTTGCGAACCAGAAAGCCATGGACGAGATTATCGCGGTGGTGATGCAGGTGGTGCCACGCCGAAGCCGAGGCTGTGTTCGAGACTAGCGGGTCGGCGCCCATCGTCAGTCCGCCGACGCCTTCGGCCTGCGGGAAGTGCTCGGCAATCATGTCATAGAGCGCCAGCCCGGAGAGCCGTCCGCCCTCGGCGTGCAGCGTCGTAATGCGGCAGTCGATGTAGTAGTCCGACTTCTTGCCGCTGGCGAGCGTGAAGTCGCCCAGCTTGAAGGAGAGGGTCGCGATCAGGTTCAGCAGGTCGGTGCGATTGTCGTTAGCCATGTCACCAGTCATTCTACGTTCCTCTCGCGAAGCCGAACCTTAATGCAGCCCCAGGTGCTCCTGCATTCCTTCCAGCGTCTGTCCCTTCGTCTCCGGGTAGACCAGCAGCACGGTGAAGAACTGCAGCACCATCATCCCGGCGAAGAAGGCGAACGGCAGCGACCTGGAGTAACCGGCCACGTAGGGAAACAGGTTGGCGATGATGCCGTTGGCGATCCAGTGGGACGACGATCCCAGGCTCTGCCCCTTTGAGCGCACGTTGGTAGGAAAGACCTCCGACAGGTACACCCAGATCACTGCTCCCTGGCTCAGGGCAAAGGCGGCGATAAAGCCGATCAGCAGCGGCAGCAGCAGCTTCAGATGCTGGCCGGTATGGAAGACCCAGGCTACGCCCGACAGCGCAAAGAAGGTACCCACCGCACCGATCAGCAGCAGCGGTTTGCGCCCGATCCTGTCGATGATCGAGATGCCGATCATCGTGAAGATCAGGTTGGCAAAGCCGACGAACACCGCCTGCACGTTGCTCGAAACCGAGGTGAAACCCGCGAAGCCAAAGATGTCGTTCAGGTAGTACAGAATTGCGTTGATGCCGGAGAGCTGATTGAACAGCCCGATCGATACGGCGAGAAAGATGAGCTTCGCATAGCGGCCCTGGAAGAGTGTGTGCTGGGTGCCGCCGCCCTCGGAGCGCAGAGAGGCGGAGATGGCGTCGATCTCGGCCTGCGAGTCAGGCGAGCCTAGTTCGGCGAGAATGCTATAGGCCTCGTCGATGCGGTTCTGCGAGACGAGCCAGCGTGACGACTGCGGCACCGAATAGAGGAGCGCAAGGAACAGCAGCGCAGGCAGGATGCCGATGCCGAGTTGCACGCGCCATTCGATAGCTCCCAGGGCAAAGTGCGCCACGATGGCGTTCGACAGATAAGCCAGCAGGATTCCGATGACGATGTTGATCTGAAACAGGCCCACCAGGCGTCCGCGCCACTTCGCCGGCGCCAGTTCGGCGATATAGACAGGGCCAAGAACGGAAGAGCCTCCGATGCCCAGACCACCCAGAAAACGGAAGAACAGGAAGGCTCCCCACGGTCCGGCGAAGGCGCAGCCCAGAGAGGAGACCACATACAGAATCGCCATGATGCGCAGCGCGGCGCGCGATCCGATCTTCTGCCCCAGCGGCCCGGCGAAGATAGCTCCCAGCACCGTGCCGTACAGCGCGATGGCGACGGTAAAGCCCTTCTGGCCCTCGGTCAGCGCGTAGTGCAATTGCAGGGAGTGGGTTACGCCGGAGATGACGGCGGTATCGAAGCCGAAGAGCAGGCCCCCGAGCGCACCCGTAAGAGCGCTTTTGCCAAGGAGATAGAAGGAGCGATTCTTTGTCAAACTCATGTGGTCATGGCGAGGGTACATTTGTTGACCACGTCTTGTCGATTCCGAGGCTCGCTCCTTAAGCGGCGAGGGGACTCGATTAACGCCGTCGCGCAGGGAGCAGCGACCGTACCTCGGCGCTGCGCAGCCAGTAGCCAGCCCAGAGTGCAACGCCGACGATTACCGGAATCAGCGAGGCGCCGATCGGTTCGCCTGAACGAAGGTTGATGGCCGTCGCTCCTCCGAGATAGCCGGTCAGAAACACGGTGCCGAAGAACGCCGTGCGCGGAAACAGGTACAGTGCCACAAGCACGAACTCGAGGTACGCGAGCGTGTGCATGTGTTCCATCGGGAAGCCTGGGGGTGGCGCTCCGGCAGGTAGCGTGTAGATAAACTTCATGACGGCACTGAAGAGGACAAACAGGGCAGCCAGAACTGTGACCGTATAGCCCGTGTACAGCATGCCCTTCGACGGCGCCGATGCCTGTGGCGACTTCACGATGGGGAAGAGATCGCGCAGCGTCTGATCGCGAAACCAGATAGCGCCCCAGAGAAAGAGCGCCACGTAGAGCGGAAACAGTGTATGGGAGAAGAACGGATTGCCGACGCGCGCATGAACGGCGATGGCTCCTCCCAGGTATCCGGTAAAGAGCACAGCGCCCAGCACCGCTGTTGCGGGGATGGCATAGAGCGCCAGGCAGACGAGCACAATAACGCCGAGTGCGGGCGTCATCCACGGTGGAATCTCCAGCTGCGTATTGGCCGCGATCACAGGCGCCGCGTGCGTGAACTTCATCACGGCGTCCAGGAGCATAAAGAGAAGAAAGAGAGCCGCCAGCGTATAGCCGGTGTAGGTACGGGCCTTTGAGGAGGATGCTGTTTCGAGGTCGACCGCCATATGAATGTCTTCTCCGTTCGATGGGGTTCTATCAAGAAAAAGAAATGCCTGTTAGCTGCCCGCAAGCTGGTCGCGCATCCGTTCTTCGGTGGCCCGTGTCTCGTCGCTCAGCTCCTGGCCGAAGTCTTCGAGTTCAAAGATCTGCTGTATCCCTTCTCCTGGTCAGGAGGGTCGATCGATTTAGGCAGCGGGCGGATTGCAGTTGATCATCCATGGAGTGTTGTAGCGGTCGAAGAACATGGCGAACCGGGCCGCCCAGAATGTGGGCTGGATGGGCATCATGATCTTCTCGCTTCCGGCCGACAACTCTTTAAAGACTCGCTCGGCTTCGGCAACGTCGTCGATCTGCAGGCTGACCGAGAAGGAGCGCGGCGGCTGATAGCGGTCTCCCGGAACATCCGAGGCCATGAGGACCGCTTCGCCAACGGACATGCGGGCATGCAGGATCTTGTCCTGCCACTCCGGGCCTGCCTGCGCCTCCGGTGGGGCTTCGGCATGGGTGAGCATGAATTCGATCTTGCCATTCAGAACGCGTGCATAGAATTCAAAGGCCTCTTTGCAGTTGCCGTTGAAGTTGAGATAGGGCTCAATGCGCATACGAAGAATCCTCCGATCGAGTCAGCGCAGTCCATACTACGTCGCCGGCTCAACGAGACTCTCTCAAAGCAGAATTGCCGCTTATTTTTTGTGACGGATGCGGGGAGAGACCCTGGTAATGAGCAACTTACGTTTATGAGATACGCTGGAGCCGTTTACTCGGGGATATCTCTCAGCGGCGATCCGCCGCTACTAGCGGGTCAATTTATCGAGATGCCGGTAGCCGCCGGTTGCGATAAACATCGTCAGAAAGACCGATGCGTTGTAGCTGGCGTGAACCAGAGCCGAGCAGGCGACGGAACGTGTGCGGATGCGAACGATCGTCAGGATGACCGAGACGCAGAAGAGCACAAACAGTGCCACCCAGGCATGAGCCAGCTGTTCGGCATGCAGCAGCGCAAAGAGCATGCTGGAGAGAATCGTTGAAAAGATCACCGACGCGGTCGTGATCGCCGTCGTCTTCTGCCAGTGTTCGTGCGCCGCTGGCGTGCGGGGCAGCGAGAGCCAGTCATAGGCGATGGCGAAGGCAGGGAAGAGGAAGCCGCGGAAAGTAATCTCCTCAAACACCGGGCCAAGCAGCGTTCCGAAGGCCGTGACCAGCCATATGTCCGACGAGGTGCGGAAGAAGTCGTCCATCGGGATCGACTTCGGTACCGGGATCAGTGAAGAGATCGCCTGAACGGCGAAGCCTGCCACCAGCCCCATACCGATCAGCTTGTACCAGTTTCGCTTGGCGGCATCGAAGGCCCATCGAATGCCGTCGCCGAAGGAGCGCTGCCACAGGAGAGGAAAGAAGAAGTAAGCGACTGCGAGCGAGATGAGATAGGTGACGGCTTCGGCGGAGACGATCAGCTTGGGATGTGCCACCGCGGTCGCAGTATTGTGCGGATCGACGACAGGATGCGCCAGCCCCAGCAGCGAGACCTGTGCGACCAGTAACAGAAGAAAGCTGAATCCAATAAACAGCGCGGCATGGCCGATGTGGGGAATACGTGCTGGAACTCCTGGGCCAGGAGCCGCTGATGGCGGAGGGGCTTCGATGATGATCGCGTCTCCGTCGTTCATCGGAGGCAGCGTCGCCGTATCGACGACCGAAGCCTGCGGCTGCGCGTAGTCGCGGTTCAGATCGTCCGGCAGCGGAGGTATTGCGGGATGGCTCATGCCTTCTTCTTTGCCGTCTTTTTGGCGGCGGTCTTTTTTACGGCTTTGGTAGCAGTCTTCGCTTTAGGCGAGTCTGTCGCCTCGCTCAGTTTAGTCGTTCGAGCCTTGGGCACGCCGGTTTTCTTCTCCGGCGGAACGAAGGTACCCCTGGCGCGCTTTTCCGGGTCAGCCGCAGCGCCGATGCTGGCCGGCTGCGGTCCTGAGTGGCTGGTGCCGTTGCGGCTTGCTGCCAGTTGAGCCGGGGTGTAGTGCCGTGCCAGGAACTCCGCAGTATGCGATCCTCTGACCGTCGCGACCTGCTCCGGCGTTCCGTAGGCGATGACCTGGCCGCCTCCTTCTCCACCCTCGGGGCCGAGGTCGAGGATGTAGTCGGCGTTGCGGATGATGTCGAGGTTATGTTCGATGATCATCACCGAATTGCCCAGATCGGTGAGACGGTGCAGCACTTCCAGCAGCTTGCGCACATCATCGAAGTGCAGACCGGTGGTCGGCTCGTCGAGCAGATAGAGCGTGCGGCCTGTCTGGCGCTTCGAAAGCTCACGGGCGAGCTTCATGCGCTGCGCCTCCCCGCCGGAGAGCGTAGTCGCCGACTGGCCGAGATGAATGTAGCCGAGGCCAACGTCGACCAGCGTTTGCAGCCGCTGATTGACCGCGGGAATGTCCTTCAGAACCGGGACCGCGTCTTCGATGGCGAGGTCGAGCAGGTCGGCGATCGAATAGCCATTGAACTTTACCGCCAGCGTCTCCTGGTTGTAGCGGCGGCCGTTGCAGACCTCGCACAACACGTAGACGTCGGGCAGGAAGTTCATCTCGATGCGGCGCTGTCCTTCGCCCTGGCAGGCCTCGCATCGTCCGCCTTGCACGTTGAAGCTGAAGCGGCCTGGCTTGTAGCCGCGTTCGCGCGACTCCGGCAGCATGGCGAAGAGATCGCGGATCGCCGAGAAGACGCCGGTGTAGGTCGCAGGATTCGAGCGCGGCGTGCGGCCGATCGGAGACTGGTCGATCTGGATAACCTTGTCCAGCTGTGAGATGCCGCGCACCTTGCCGTGCTGTCCGGGTTCCTCTCGCGAGCCGTAAAGCTCCTTCGCCAGCGCGCGGTAAAGGATGTCGTTGACGAGTGTGCTCTTGCCCGAACCCGAGACGCCGGTGATGACCGTCATCACACCCAGCGGAAAGTGGGCCGTCACGTCTTTAAGATTGTGCGCATGCGCGTTCTCGACCGTGATCCAGTTGCCGGTCAGCGGGCGGGGAGCCTGCCCCGGTGTGGGCCGCGTCACGATGTCGATCTTTCCTGCAAGATACTTGCCGGTCACCGACGCCTCGTTGGCCATGATCTCGTCGGGCGTTCCCGCCGCGATCAGGTAGCCACCGTTCTTGCCGGCGCCGGGCCCCAGGTCGAGCACGTAGTCGGCCTTGCGGATGGTGTCTTCGTCATGCTCGACGACCAGCACGGTGTTGCCGAGATCGCGCAGGTTCTCCAGCGCAGAGATCAGGCGCTGGTTGTCGCGCTGATGCAGGCCGATCGATGGCTCGTCGAGCACATACAGCACGCCGCGCAGCCGAGAGCCGATCTGTGTCGCCAGGCGGATGCGCTGACCTTCGCCGCCGGAGAGTGTCGCCGCCGAGCGGTCAAGCGAGAGATAGCCAAGTCCGACGGCGTTCAGAAACTCCAGCCGCTCGATCACTTCGCGCTGCAGGCGGTCGGCGATCAACCGTTCGCGGCCGGTGAAGTGCATCTTGCGGGCATTCCCAAGCGCCCGCTCCAGCGACATGCCGGTAAAGTCGGCGATGGACTGGCTGTTGACGGTGACCGCCAGAGACTCCGGACGCAGACGCTTTCCCTGGCAGCGGGGGCATGTCGTCGCCGACATGTACTGCATCATGTACTCGCGATAACCCTCGGACTTCGAGTCCTCAAGATTGGCGCGCAGGTAGGCAAAGATGCCATGAAATCCCGTGCGTCCAGCCTCGCCCTTGGGGGGGCCGTATAGAAAAAGGTTCTGCTGCTCCTGCGTCAGCTGCTCAAAGGGCTTGCGGACGTCGACCTTGTACTTCTCTGCTGCCAGCTTGATCAGGCGGAGCAGATACTGCGATGCCGAACCGGGTCCCATCGCGCCGTCCAGCAGCGGCTTCGACCAGTCCGTGATGGTCTTGGCCGGGTCGAAGTCGTAGATCGATCCCAGACCGTGGCACTCCGGGCAGGCGCCGTAGGCCGAGTTGAACGAGAAGCTGCGCGGCTCCAGCTTGGGCACGTTGATGCCGCAATCCGGGCAGGCCATCGACGAAGAGTACAGCGTCTCTTCCTGCTTGCGGGTTGCAGGGTCCTGGATACCGATCAGCACCAGCCCATTCGCCATCTGCAGCGCCTTGGCGACAGATGCCTCCAGCCTCCGCGTATCGTACTTCGGCGGCGCGTCTGCCAGTGCGGCAGATGCATTCTCAGCTGGTACAGGCTTGAGAATGATGCGGTCGACGATCGCCTCGATGGTGTGATTCTTGCGCTTCTCCAGGCGCATGCCGTCGGTAATCTCGATAATCTCGCCGTCGACGCGGGCGCGGAATCCCTGCTGGTCGAGTGCCTCGAGCTCTTCGCGGAACTCACCCTTGCGGCCACGGGCGATCGGGGCGAAGACGGTGATGCGCTCTCCCGGCGACAGCGCCACGATGCGTTCGACGATCTGGTCGGCGCTCTGGCGCGAGATCGAACGGTGGCAGTTCGGGCAGTGCGGCTGCCCAACCGAGGCATAAAGCAGGCGCAGGTAGTCGTAGATCTCGGTGATGGTGCCGACGGTCGAACGAGGAGAACGGGACGTGGTCTTCTGCTCGATGGAGATCGCCGGCGAAAGGCCGTCGATCGCATCGACGTCCGGCCGCTCCATCTGATCGAGGAACTGCCGCGCATAAGCCGAGAGAGTCTCGACGTAACGGCGCTGCCCTTCCGCGTAGATGGTGTCGAAGGCGAGCGAACTCTTACCCGAGCCCGAGAGACCGGTCACCACCGTCAGCGTATTCCGCGGGATCGACACGGATACGTTGCGCAGGTTGTGCTGGCGGGCGCCGCGCACGGTGATGTGCGTGATGCCCTGACGTGGAGTCGAGGTGGTCTTGCTGGCCGGGGATAGGGTCTCGGTGACGGTCTTCATGCGCTCTGACCGGGCTATAAGCCCAAGCTACTAGGATACGGCATCGGCGCATTTGAGGCAGTAGTGGGTCGGCAGGCGGCGAGTCGCCTGATACAACCAATGGGCCGCCCCAAGTATCTGAAGGTGCAATAGTAGATAGGTAATGGGCATTGTAATTCACTGCAGGTCTGTAAGAATTGTTTACGATCTGCCGATAGGGTTCAGCGAGAGCCCGTGATTCAAAGGCATTCAGGAGTTTGCAGTGAATTCGTCAATCGTTCTGGTCTCCGCGGTCCTGGCATCTCTGGCTGCAGGCGTTCTAAGTGCTTATGCACTTTGCGCCACGATGTTCCGCATCTTCCGTATCCATGCCACGCAGGTAGCCGCTGAGCGCAACGCGCGCGCGGCGATGCTGACGACGACGGCAACGGTCAAGTAGATTCCGAAAGTCGGCGCACACCGCCGAATGGATCTGCCTCTGGCGGTGATGTCGCCATTCTTCCTCTAACAATTTTCTAATTATTTCGCCGGATTAGCCTACTGAGGCTGCTGCTGGCTCTGTTGCTGGCGCAGCTTCATCAGCTGATCGAAGATCTGCTGGGGGTCTTGGCCCCACCGTTCGTCGAGTCGCTGCTTCCCTGGGAGCTGTCGGAGCCCGCGGACGAGGGGGCAGAGTTGCTGTTCGGCTGATTTTCAGGCGGAGGAGGCTCAGGAGAAGCCTGTTGCGCAGGCAGATCCGCAGGAGGCGCCGGACGCTCTTCTTCCGCCCGATCAAAACGGGCGGCATTAGGATTTGGAGGAGTTGGGCCGCCATTGCGCGGTGTCAGCACCAGCTCTCCCCCGGTATGATCCCCCGCGACGAACAGCATATTGCTGCCAGTCCCGTCGAGGAGTTCGCCGAGGATCTCGGTAAGTGCCCCCGGGCCATATTTGCCATAAACGCGCTCGTCCGCAACGCCGCCTGTGATCTTGACCCCGGCCTGCTTGGAGATATCCCTGAGGATCTGGTTAAGGCTTGAGTTGGACGCGACGATCGCAAGCTGGGTACCGCTATAGGAGACGGTTGCAGGCTGGGCGGGTGATTGTGCCTGGTTCATTGGCATTGGCGATGTGGCCGGGACGGCTGCTACCGGTGTTGGATCAGGAGTTGCGGGGACCTGCGTGGGGCCTGTGGGTGGAATGAGGGCAGCAGGCTTTGGCGGCTCGGACGGGCGGCGATTCGTCCTCTGGTTCTGGATATTGTTGAAGTCCGCCAGCCCCTTTGGTCTCTCCTCCGGGGATTGGCCATAGCTATATAGGGTCGCGCCTGAAGCAAACAGGGCGAGCACCAGAAGCCGATTTTGCGTCTTAGTCCACATAGGGGGTGCGATGGTGACTTCCTTATACGACGTCATCGCGGCGCAGAGGTGATCCATTCCTTGCACGGGTAGTGTATCGCGCAAGGAGGCCGGACCGGCCCACGCAGCTGTACTAGACTGATTCGATAGGGGCCGCGGCGAAGTCGGCATCCCGAAAGAAGCAACGTTCAGCCAGGCGGTTGAACTTCACCCAACAGGGAGTACGGCCAGAATGCAGAGAGCCTCGCGGTATTTCGGATGGATCGGACAGCCGATAGCTGTCGCCTCACTGGGGTTGGCGCTGGTGGCGCCGATGACGGCGGAGACCTGCACGACGCAGTCAGCGATGGCAGCCGCGGATCGCGATGCCATGGCGGCAGCGGCACAGGGGCTGGCGCAAAAGGTGATCGCCAACGACGCCGACGGTCTGCGTGCGATGACCATCGCCGAGTTCTCCCGTGACTTCGGCGGCATCCAGAACCTGGTCGCGGCAACGTCAGGCAAGCTGAAGGGTGCGGCTCCGGTGGTCGAACAGATTTACGTCCTGGATGCCAGCGACCTGAAGAAGAATCCGGACGGAAGCAACGGCAACGCGCAGTTCTTCTGTTCGCTGAACAAATCCCCGGCAGAGGTGGACTTCTCCATTCCCGGACTGCCGCCGGCGAAGTATGGCTTTGCCATCGTCGAGGCGCAGGGCGTACCGACTCCCTGGCGGCTGGCCTTTCTGATGGAAGAGGTGAACGGAAAGTGGCAGATGGCAGGCTTCTATCCTCGGCCCTTGACCGCAGCCGGTCACGATGGCCTGTGGTACTGGACCGAGGCCCGCACGCTGGTGAAGAACCGCCAGCCCTGGAGTGCCTGGCTCTACTATCAGCAGGCCGAATCCCTTCTGAACCCCGCCAACATGATTCAGAGCACCCATCTTGAGAAGCTGCGCAACGAGCAGTCGACGGCGGCGCCTCCGGCCCTGTCGTCCGGCATCAGCTCCGGCACACCGCTGGTCGTCAAAGGGACCGATGGCGCGGAGTATCACTTCACCAGCCTGGGCGTGGATGATTCGCTTGCAAAGGAAAAGGTGGACGTGACAGCTCATCTCAAGGTCGATCAGCTTGGCGATCCCGTGGCAGCTCGCAAGCGGAACGTCGATGCCATGACGGCTTTGGTGGCGGCTTACCCCGACCTGCGCAAGAATTTTCACGGAGTGTGGATCTTCTCCGAGGTGCCGGGACAGAGCCCGTACGCAACGGAGCTGGCGATGAGCGAGATCCGCTGATTTCGCCGATGAAACATGGCGGAAAGAGCACAATGCTATCTTGAGAGACGAAATTCTCCCTGGCAGCTGTACCGGAATCACTTGTGACATTGCATCAATCACTCTGACTGGAAGACAGGAAACCATGGCTAAGCTCGCAAAGACACTCAAGCAGGCAATTCACGAGCGGCGCGCGACCCCCAGCTTCGATGGGACGCCAATCCCCGCAGAGGATCTCGAGCAGATTCTTGAGGCCGGACTCAACGCTCCCAGTGGCTATAACCTGCAGCCGTGGCGGTTTGTCGTGGTGCAGTCGCCGGAGCAGAAGCGCAAGCTGCGTGCAGCCAGCTACAACCAGGCCAAGGTCGAAGAGGCATCGGCGGTTATCGTCGCCTGTGGCGATGCGGACGGCTGGCGTAAAGATATGGACACCATGCTGCAGCAGGGACGCGAGGGCGGCATGCCGGAGAGCTATGCGGCGCAGGCCCGCGCCAGCGTCACCAACTTTATGAGCAGCATGAACACCGAGCAGATGCACGGCTGGCTCAACAAGCACGTCATGCTCGCATTTACCCACATGATGCTGATGGCCGAGGTTCTGAACTACGATACCGCCCCCATGGAGGGCTTCGAGCAGGACAAGGTGCACGAGGTCCTGCGCCTGCCCATGAGCTACTGGGTGGTGGCTCTGCTCGCCATTGGACATGTGAACGGCCCGGACAAGTACTTCGGCGGTCGCTTCGACCTGACCAATACCGTCTTTGGCGAAGAGTTCGGCAAGCCCCTGAAATGACCGCACCCTCCGACGAGGTGCGTACCGGACGGGAATATCCTCGCACCCCCATCGCCGGGGTTGCGGCTGTTGTGCTCTGCGAAGGCGACATTCTCCTCATTCGCCGGGGACGCGCCCCCATGCTGGGCGCCTGGTCGCTGCCGGGTGGTGCTCTTGAACTGGGAGAGACCAGCGCCGAGGGAGCTGTGCGCGAGGTTCTCGAAGAGACAGGAATCCGCGTGCGTCCCATCGACGTCATCACCTCCATCGACCGTATCCATCGCGACGCGACGGGCCGCGTCCAGTTCCACTATGTGCTGGTGGAGTGGCTCTGTATCGCCGGAGAACACACCACACCGATCTGCGGCGATGATGCCGCCGAGGCGGCATGGGTGTCCCGGCAGGATGTTTTTTCTGCCGCATACGATCTCGGGACCGCTACACTGAGCGTCATCCAAAAGGCGTTAATCATGGCGGAGACGATCGAACGATGAAGCTGGTTCTGAGGGGTCTTGGTGCTTTGCTGCTTCTGGGGATTGTGGGAGGAGCGATCTTCTACGCCCAGCCCCTTTGGGTCTCTGACCAGCTTCTGCGATTCAGCCTGTGGCGGCAGGGCATACAGAGCGAGGAGATCGACGCTGGCGGATTTCGCTTGCATTACTTCGAGGCGAAGCCAAAGCAGGGAGCAGGAACTCCGCTTCTGCTGATCCACGGCCTTGGCGCCCGCAGCGAGGATTGGGGCCGCATGATACCCGCGCTCGCAGCGAGCGGCTTCCACGTCTATGCTCCCGATCTTCCCGGATATGGCCGATCCTCCCGGCCGCAGAATGCGGATTACTCCATTGCGATGGAGGAGGGCGCGGTGGACGCGTTCATGCAGGCCGTCCATCTGTCTCGTGCCGATGTCGGTGGATGGTCGATGGGCGGCTGGGTTGCGATGAAGCTCGCGCTCGACCACCCGGAACGGGTCGACCGCCTCGTGATCTACGACAGCGCGGGAATCTACTTTCCCGCCACCTTCGGCTCCGATCTCTTTGTGCCGACCGATGCCGCGGGCGTTGAAAGCCTCCTTCACGCGCTGACGCCGATGCCCCGTCCTATGCCTGGCTTCGTCATGCGCGATGTCCTGCGCAAGATCTCCCGCGGCGGCTGGGTCATCTCCCGCAGCATGGCATCCATGGCCAATGGCCGGGATCTTCTTGATTTTCGGCTGCACGATATTCATCAGCCGACGCTGGTGGTCTGGGGCGCCGCCGACCGGCTGATTCCGCTCGATGTCGGCCGCAAGATTCACAACGGCATTCCGAACTCCGTCCTGAATATCGTCGATGGCTGCGGTCACCTCGCGCCCTCCGAATGCTCCAGGCCTGTCATCGAGGCGACAGAAGTCTTCTTGAAGGCGCAGCCACCGATGCAGGGCGGAGAAAAGTCTTATCCCGCTCCCTACTAGCTTCCGCTAGTCTTCCTCGGCCTTCCACTGGTACGCGCCAGGCTGCTCCAGCCCGAGGTGCGCCAGGACGCGATCGACAAACTGCTTTGCCATCTCCGTCGTGGTTTGCGGACGGTTGTAGAGCGTGGGAATCACAGGGAAGATGGTTGCTCCCGCCTCAGCGGCAAGCTGCATATTGCGCAGGTGGATGCGGTTGAACGGCGTCTCGCGGACACACAGAATGAGTGGGCGCTGCTCTTTCAGGCAGACGTCGGCCGCTCTCTGAATGAGATTGGCCGCGAGTCCGTTGGCGATTGCTCCAAGCGTTCCCATGGAGCAGGGAAGCACAATCATGCCGCGTGAAGGATAGCTTCCGCTGGCAATGCCGGCACCAATATCGGACTCCGGATGCAGGCAGATCTTGTCGCTGGGGCTGCCAAGCAGCTTGGTCGGCAGGTCATTTCGCCCGCTGAGGCCCAGCTCTTCGGCAAAGACTCGCAGGGCGTTCTCTGATGCGACAAAATGAATGCGCCGGACCCGCTTGTCGCCGACCAGGGCGCGCAGCATCGCCACGGCGTAGATACTGCCGCTGGCCCCGGTTACGGCAAGCGTAAGATTCCCCACGTCGTTCATGCTCTTCATTATCGCCCACGCCACAACCAGGGGCGCATTTTCGGGTTGGTACAGGAAGCAGATCGTGCGATAACTATCGAAGTCCCTTTCCTGCATGAAAACGAACGGCACCATCAAACGAATCTTGCACCGCCAGACGATCTGGACCCTTGCGCTTCTGCTCTTTGCCACACACTGTATGCGGGCCTCCGTCGCTTTGCTGATGGAAGATCCCTACGGCGAGTTCGGAGCCTTCAATCCCACGGGCCACGCGGCCATGTATATGAGCAACATCTGCCCGGAGACGCCGACGCGCCTGCGCCTCTGCCATGACGGCGAGTATGGCTCGGTGATCAGCCGCTATCACAAGGTGCACGGCTACGATTGGGTGGCCATCCCCCTGATCCCTTATCTGTATGCGGTGGATAGCCTCGCGGAGGTCCCGCAGGCCGTTAGCCCTGCCGACGTAGTGCGCCTGCGCGATGCCTATCGCCGCGCCAGGCTCGAAGAGGTCGCCCCGGACGCACCCGGTGGAAAGACGCCAGCAGGGGAGTGGACGCAGCTCGTCGGCTCCTCCTATGACCGCACCATCCATGGCTTTCAGGTGAAGACCACGCGTGAGCAGGACGAGCGTTTTATCGCCTACGTCAACGATGAGAAGAACGTCGGCCACTTCAATCTCTTCTTCCATAACTGCGCCGACTTCTCGCGGGTGGCGCTCGATATCTACTTTCCTCACGCTGTTCATCGCAACTACATCGCGGACGTCGGCATAACCACCCCCAAGCAGGTGGCTCGTGCACTGGTGAAGTATGGCAAGAAAAATCCTGAGCTGAACCTGACCGCCTTTGAGATTCCCCAGGCCTCCGGCACCATGCCGCGCAGTCACTCCATCGACGGCGTCACCGAGTCGCTGGTGAAGAGCAAGAAGTACATCATTCCGCTTGTTGTGCTCAGTCCAGAGGTCTCAGGAGCCATCGTGGTCGCCTATCTCTCGGATGGGCGTCACAGCCCGCCCAAAGGCGCGAAGATCTTTCAGATCGATGATGCCGAGGTGCAGGATGTCCCGCTGGAACAACAGCAGCCGCTTGGGCGTAAGCCGTTAGCGAAGCCCTGAGCCACGCGCCAGAGCCAGCGCCACAATTGTCTCTCCGTGCAGGTGATGTGCGGCGTTAAAGGCGTCGTTGCTCGCCGCGTCCAGCGCGGGGATATCCGGATCTAATGCGGCGGCGGCGATCTCCTCCGTCGTTGCCGTGATGAAGCAGAGCTCGCAGGTGGCAAGATCTCCATCCGCCGTGCGCATGGGCGGGCCAAAGGTCCGGCAGACGATCGGCCGCGACTCGTAGAGATCGCAGGTGCCGGTGGTTGGATCGAGTACAGGACAGGGTTCGCTGTCGCCGATGGAATCTTCATCGGCGAAGAGCGGAGCGTCTTCGTAATCGGGGGCCAGGACGCCAGTGTCAAGATCGCCAGGGAAGAGTGGAGCGATGCGTGTCAGTGAGTCTGCAACACGGCCAAGGATGCGCTGCGCCCTGGCATGGTCAGAGTGATCCAGCTCAGCAAGTGCTTCGCGAAGACGAGAGGCATCCTGCGGTGAGATCGGGAAGACGCCATGGCAGCACTGTGTACAGCCGGGGCGGCATGCAAGGTGGCTTCCGCCGCGGGCATAGGCGGAAGCAGTTGCAGTGTCGACGATTTTGAGAATGTCTGTCATCGCCGATTCGGAAGGTCTCACTCATGTGAGAAGGCTCGCCTTAGTGGCGAGCCTTTCTCGGACTTACTTTCCCAGCACCCGTTCGAAGATGGCATCCACGTTCGCCAGCTGGCGGTTGTAGTCGAAGGCATGGGCCAGCTTCTCAGGAGACAGGCGCGCCGTGATCTCGGGGACTTTTGCGATCTCGTCGCGAAAGACAAGCTCGTTCTTCCACGAGTTCATCGCATGACCCTGCACCAGGCGATAGGCATCCTCGCGGCTCATGCCCGACTCGGCGAGATCGAGCAGCAGCTGGCCGGAGAAGATCAGTCCGCCGGTGGACTCGAGGTTCTTCAGCATCCGCGCCGGATAGACCATCAGCTTATCGATCAGGTTCGTTGTCTTCGCCAGCAGGTAGTCGGCAAGAATCGTCGAGTCCGGGAAGATGACCCGCTCAGCAGAGGAGTGTGAGATGTCGCGCTCGTGCCACAGAGCAATGTTCTCAAGCGCGGTCTGTGCGTTGGAGCGCATGACGCGGGCAAGACCGGAGATCTGTTCGCTCGTAATGGGGTTGCGCTTGTGCGGCATCGCGCTCGAACCCTTCTGCTTCTCGGAGAAGAACTCCTCGGCCTCGCGGACCTCGGTGCGCTGCAGATGACGAACCTCTGTGGCGATCTTATCCAGCGTGGAGCCCAGCACGGCGAGCGTGGAGATGTAGGCCGCGTGGATATCGCGCTGCACTACCTGGGTGGCGATATCGACGGGCTTCAGATCGAGCGCGGTGCAGATGGCCTCTTCGTGCTCCGGCTTCAGGTGGCCGAAGGTGCCCACGGCGCCGGAGAGCTTGCCCACGCGCATCTCCTCCGCAGCATCGTCGAAGCGCTTGAGGTTGCGCTGCACCTCCGAGTACCACAGCAGCAGCTTCAGCCCGAAGGTCGACGGTTCGGCGTGGATGCCGTGCGTGCGTCCGATGATCGGGGTCTTCTTGAACTCGATGGCGCGGCGCTTCAGCACCTCGGCCAACTCCACGATTCCGGCGCGGATGATGCCCGATGCCTCGCGAATCTGCAGCGCCTGAGCCGTGTCGACAACATCGGTAGAAGTCAGGCCGTAGTGCAGCCAGCGCGAGTGCTCCGGATTGTCAATGTGCTCGGCAACCGTAGTCGTGAAAGCGATGACGTCGTGCTTGACCTCAGCCTCGATCGCGTTGATGCGCTCGACCGTGAAGTTGCCCTTATCGCGGATGGCGTCGGCGGCCTTCTGTGGAACGAGGCCGAAGCGGGCCAGTGCCTGCGAGGCGGCGGCTTCGACGGTGAGCCAGCAGCGGTACTTGTTCTCATCGGACCAGATGCGGCCCATGGCAGGACGTGTGTAGCGGGCGATCAAGGTGAATTCTCTCCAGGGATAGGTCTGCTCCTATTCTACTTCTCTGCTTCAATGTTGCGTGAAATGAGGGGGTTGGGGAGGATGGCGGATAAATATCGTAATACGATATAATTGTCTTCATTGAGTTATGACAACACATAAAAAGAGCAGGCTGCCCCGCTCGCAGCCTGAACGAATTACGGAGCTCGCTGAGTTCCGCTACCGATTGCGGCGCTTTCTTCAGTTCAGCGAAACCACTGCGGATGCTGCCGGAATCTCCGCCCAGCACTACCAGCTGCTGCAGGTCATCGCCGCTGTTCCCGAAGGCGAAGCCAGTACGATCTCTTACATTGCAGGCCGCATGCTGCTGCGCCACAACAGTGCCGTAGAGCTGGTGGATCGCGCCGAGCGCGCGGAGCTGGTGCGGCGCCTCGCCGACGAGCGCGATCTGCGTCGCTCGCTGGTGGAGATCACCGAACGCGGCAGCGTCCTGCTGGCTCGCCTGGTGAAGCAGCATCTGGAAGCCCTCGAAACCGATGGGCCGGAGTTGGTCGAGACTCTCGATGCCGTGATGGCCAGCAAGCCGATGGCGAGGAGGGTGGCAGGATGAAGGCTGGTTCTGCTGCGGATCGGCTTCGCGACTATTCCATCGACTCCCGCGTCATCATGGTCAGCCTTCTGGCTGCGGTGTTGGGTGCTGTCAGCAGCCTTCTGGCCTGGGCGCTGATCGAGATGATTGGTCTGGCGACCAATCTCTTCTACTATCAACGTTTTGCCTTCTCTGAGGTAGAGCCGTCGCACCATCATATGGGCTGGTGGGTGGTGTTTATGCCCATCCTCGGTGGCCTGATCGTCGGTTTGATCGCGCGATACGGTACACCGAGGGTCCGCGGTCACGGTATGCCGGAGGCTGTCGAGGTGATCGTCTTCAACGGTGGCCGTGTCCAACCGCGTGTCGCCATCCTCAAGCCAATCGCCACGGCAATCTCGATCGGTTCTGGTGGACCGTTCGGCGCGGAAGGTCCGGTCATCATCACGGGTGGTGCCGTGGGCTCCGTCCTCGGCCAGCTGCTGCCCGTCACCGACGCTGAACGCACGGTATTGATGGTCTCAGGAGCAGCTGCTGGCATGGCCGCCGCGTTCAGCTGTCCCATGTCGGCGACCCTGCTTGCGGTCGAGCTCTTTCTCTTTGAGTGGAGACCGCGCAGTCTTGTACCGGTTGCCATCGCCTGCGTAACTGCCGGAGCGGTCCGACGCCTGCTGCTGGGAGCCAATCCCATCTTCCTGATGCAGCCCACCACCGTGCCCATGCATCATGCGGCGATGCTGGGCGCGCTGGTTGTAGGACTTGTGGCCGCGCTTGTCTGCACCGCCCTCAGCAAGGCCATTCACTATGCGGAACACTGGTTCGCAGATCTGCCCATCCATTGGATGTGGTGGCCGGCCCTGGGTGGCATCGTCGTTGGTCTCGGCGGCCTTGTATTCCCGCAGTCGCTTGGCGTCGGATATGACGTCATCCGTGAGATCCTGACCGGCAACGTCGGATGGAAGTTGCTTGCGGGCGTGCTCATCGTCAAATCCGCCATCTGGGTGGTGGCTCTCGGCTCGGAGACAGCTGGCGGTATTCTTGCGCCGCTGCTGATGATCGGCGGAGCGATGGGCCTGGCGCTTGGACACCTGCTTACCCCGATCTCGCCTGGAGCATGGGCGGTCGTTGGGATGACCGCCATCCTCGCCTCTGCCCTTGGAGCGCCATTGACGGCATCCATGCTTGCCGTTGAGCTGACGCACAATGGCGGTCTCATGCTGCCGGTGCTGCTCGCTTGTGTCACCGCGTATGCCATCAGTGTGCTGATACAGCCGCGGTCGATGCTGACGGAGGGACTCAGCAATAAGGGTCTGCACCTCAGCCGCGAATACGGTGTCGATCCGCTGGAGACGGTCATGGTGCGCGAGGTGATGCATACCAGCGTCTTCGCCATGCCCGAAAATGCAACGCGAAAGGATGCAGTCGACTGGCTCGAACGCATGAACCACCGCGGAGCCGAGGCATGGTCGCACTGGCAGCACATCTTCCCGCTGGTCGATGAAGAAAACCATCTCAAGACCATTCTGACGCGTAGCCAGATGATCTCCTCGGCTCAGTCCAACGATCCCACCCGGCCGCTGATCGGGGACGGCATCATCGACCCGACATCGGTGGGGCCGTGGGAGACGCTGCGCACCGCAGCCGAGATGATGGCCAATCTGAAGCTCCGCTCGTTCCCCGTGCTTGATGATGACGGTATCCTCCTCGGCATCCTCAACATCGAAGATCTGCTGGAGGCTCGCGGCAAGCAAAGCCTTCGCGATAGCGAGAGAAACCGCGTCTTGCGGCTGCGCTGGCCCTTTGGGCGCGACTCGGAAAGCTCGGAGACCAGTTCCGTCGGCGATCTTGTCGATAGCGCCTTCGAGAAGGCAGCGCTCAGAGACGGATTCAGCGGAACGACGGTCGAAGCAGACGGAGAGAAGAGAGAAGAGCAGATCGAGGGTGTCCGCTCCGGCAGCGATTAGTCTGCCGGAGCCTCACCTTGCTCATACTCTACGAATTCTCAAATGCTAGGAATCAGAGACGCCGAACAGTTCGGCCATCTCGTCGTGCAGGAAGCCGATGCCGGGGCGGTAGGGCTGTACCCAGCGCCCATCGATGACAAACTGCGGAATAGCGCGCTTGCCGACGTTGGCAAGCACGGTATCCGCCGCACCGGGAGTCTGCTCGATATCGACCTCGGTGTAGGGAATGTTATGGGTGGCGAGGAAACGCTTGGCCTCACGGCAGTCACGGCACCAGGCTGCGGTGTAAACGGTCAGCTCCATGCCTTTAGTGTACAGACCGCACGCAAGGCCACGCACTACTCCGGGACCTGCCAGCCGGCCAGCGTCTGCGCCAGGTTCATCTCTCCGGTTCCTCCGCTGGTAATGGCCGTAGCCATCTTTGGATACGCTGCCTGCACCTCAGCCGTCTGCGCCCAGATCGGAACGTCCTCAAGCTTGTAGCTGTAGACGATGTGGCTCTCAGGGAAGCCGGTCGCCCCCTTTGCCGGTGCCGTGGAGCTGGTGATGGCGGTGACGGTGCGATGGCCATAGCAGAAACGCGGTGCGTAACGCTGGCCAGCCCGTCCAATGGTGAACCGGGTCGTCTTGATCGCCGTCTCGTAGGTGGCCTCAAGCAGCTGTGATTTGACGAGGGTGTTCATCTGCTTGGTTTCGGTCGGATCAGACGTGGCATATGGAAACCGCACACCGGTGAAGAGGCACTCGGGATGGCTCGTGTAATAGGTGTTGATGGTCTGCGAGAAATTGGCTTCCGTGGGCTTGGCCTTCGTGTTGCAGCCAGCGAGAACCAGGGCAAAAGCGACCGCTGAAGCGGCTGTCAGATGATTGCGGAGCGAGGAACGGCGTGTCGTCATAAAGATCGGTCTCCCGGAGTGGCCAAACTGGCCTGAGTTCGTGCAAGTCGAGCAATGCCATCCGGATTTCGGTGCTATGCTTTGACGCGCAGGCTATATAAGATGCTTCTTTCCCGGTCTGGGATGTGGTGTCGTTCGAGAGTGCAGCGTGGATCGTCAGAGCGCTGCATCGGTAGGCTCCGTTACTAAAGGCCCCTCAAACAATCATATGGGAGAGAAATCGATGAATCGTGTACGCGTAATCTCTTTGTCTTTGGTTCTAGGAGCGGCATCCTGCCTTTACGCCCAGGCTCCTGCGGACGCCAACACTGGCCGGCCCATCACCGATGACGACATCGCAGTTCTCCGCCAGGACATCCAGGCCGACAAGACCGACATCATCACCCGCAGCATGGACTTTACCGAGGATCAGTCCAAGGCCTTCTGGCCTGTCTACCGCGACTACGCCCATGAGCAGCAGAAGGTCGGTGATCAGCGCGTCGCTCTCATCAAGGACTACGCCGCCAACTACGACAAGATCGACGATACCCAGGCCGACACCTACATCCAGCGCGAATTGAAGTATGAGGATGCCATGATGTCGCTGCGCAAGAAATACGTCTCGAAGTTCAAGAAAGCGATCGGCGCCAAGCAGACCGCCAAGTTCATGCAGGTCGACAGCCGGCTCACGCTGCTGACCAATGTGCAGCTTGCGTCGCTGCTGCCTATCATCAAGTGAAGAAGACGACTCGTCGGTAAGCCAGCAGTGGCCACGCAGGTGATTGGTCCGACCTTCTATTGACGTGCCGGGGATGCGCGGTATATCAAGGCTGGGCATGCCGACTTCTGCGTCTCGCTGTGCCACATCTATTCTGCTCGCCTGCCTTGCGTCGTCTGCACTGAATCAGACGGCTCTCGCGCAGGCGGATGCAGCCTCCGTCGCCAATCATGGCCGCCTGCAGCTTAGTCAGTCTCTCGATGCAATCGCGGCGCAGCATCTCGCGGCCCGCAGAGAGACGATTGCAGCCATCACCACTCGCTCTCAGGCGGAGGCCCGTCAGCGTGAAGTCCGCGAAAAGATCACCGCTCTCCTTGGTGGTCTCCCCGGCAAGACGCCGCTCAACGCGCACGTCCTCGGCACGACGCAGGCCGATGGATTTCGCATCGAGAAGGTGATCTTCGAGTCGCAACCTAACTACCGCGTCACCGCGCTTCTCTATCTGCCCGCGAGCGCGGCGGCAGGGAAGAAGCTGCCTGCCATCGTCGTCTCGCCCGGACATGCTGCGGCAGGCAAAGCGAGCGACTATCCCTTCGCCTCCGCCTTCGCGCGCAACGGCTTTGTCGTGCTCTCTTACGACATCGTCGGTGAAGGGGAGCGTCTCCAGTACCCCGATCCTGCGCACCCCGGTAAATCACTGGCCAGCCGCCCCACCGGCGAACACGGGCTGGCTGGTCTGCAGCCGACCCTGCTCGGTGACGCTGTGGCGCGCTACTTTGTCTGGGACGCCATCCGCGCCGTCGATTACCTCGCCTCGCGGCCCGAGGTCGATTCCGATCGCATCGGTGCCTTCGGATGCTCCGGCGGCGGCATGGTCACCGCTGCGCTCGGTGCGCTCGAACCTCGCGTCAAGGCTGTCGCTCCGGCCTGCTACATCACCAGCTTCGACACCCTTTTGCCATCGGCGGGACCGCAGGAGGCCGAGCAATCCATCCCTGGCTTCATCGCCTCAGGCTTCGATCTCGCCGACTGGGTTGAGCTCGCCGCGCCGCGACCGTATGCCATCATCTCCACGGCCTCCGACATGTTTCCTTATGACGGAGCCAGGACATCGGTAACGGAGGCGCGCCGTTTCTACTCCCTCTTCGATCCTGTCGCCGCAGGGACTCCCACCGGGCAGGCTGCCCCAGGCATTCCGACCGGCCCCACGCTCAACCCCGATACCGCAAACTCCATTCCGGCATCCGCGCCCCTGCAGTGGATCACCGGCATTGGAGGTCACGGCAATCTGCGTCCGCTGGAGCGTCCGATCGTCGAGTTCTTCCTCACTCACCTCGCGCACAGCCATGCAGCGTTTCTCGCTGCTCCTGCCGGAAGCGTTGCTCCAGCGGCTGATGCCATGCAGGTAACGCCCACCGGACAGGTGCTGTCCTCCTACCCCAACTCCGAGACCATCCACACCATTAGCCTCAAGCGTTACGTGCTGATGGCAAAGCCCAGACTCCCCTCAACGGACGCGCTGCAACTGGCCGTGCGGCAGGTCACCCATGCCGTCGTGAAGCCCGGCGATCCGGATCCCGTGAACAAGCCTTCTCCTGAGCTGGCATCGCCACCCGAAGGCAAGGCGCATGTGCGTCATCGCTTCACTCTCGCGACGGCTCCGGGCATCACGATCGATGCTGAGTTCTATCGCCCCGCCAATGGCAGGCATCCTGCGCTTCTCGTCCTGCGCGATAGTCTCGATCCTTCGCTAGAAGCTTCTCGCTCCGAGGAGATCCGGTCCTATCGTGCCATGGCCGATGCTGGCACTGCTGTCCTCGTCATTGCGCCGCGGCCCTCGCCTCCCGGCACCGAAGAGATCAAGTCGCCGCTTCTGGGGCCGTTTTATCTCACGACGCTGCGCGCCCAGCTGGTCGACAGAACTCTTCTCGGTCTACGCATCGACGACGTCATCTCTTCGGTCAACTTTCTTACGCATGGCACCACCATCGATCCTGCGCAGATCACCGCTCGCGCCAGCGGCCATCTTGGCCTGGTTCTGCTGCACGCTGCCGTACTCGATCCACGCCTTACGCACATCACGGTCGATCACGTCCTCGCCAGCTACCGCAGCCTCATGGAGGCTCCCATCCCCGACGATGCCGCCGAAGACATTCTTCCGGGAGTAGTGCGTCGTTACGACATCCCCGACCTTGTCCACGCTCTCGGGGCACGTGTCTCCGTCAACGATCCGCGCAGGCTAGTGGCCGCAACTGCACCTGCGTCAAGATAAACAGCAGCAACGCGGCTATTCTCTGCTATTGTTTCGTGTGTTCCCCAAAGGGCCCCGGCTATATCCGCGCGCGCCCTGTTTCGGGGCGGCTCGCGGCGGTCGTTTTTCCGTAAGGAGCCGCAATGACAAAGCCCACGGACCAAGAACAGAAGCTGCGTGACGCAGCCGCGATTGATTACTGCGTGCGTCTGGCGCAGAAGATCAAGTATCGCTTCAACTCTTTGGAGGGCGCGGAGAAGGCTGCCTTCGACGAGAGCTGGAAGCACGCCTTCCAGTTCGACCAGCTCGACGGCATTGAAGCCAAGAACATCGCGAATATTGCGCAACTGCTCTATGAGCAGCCCCGGGCACAGGCCCGTCTGGCCACCATCTGTGATTACCCGCCCGCCAAATGGCTCCTCGAGCAGGAGCTGACCGCCCGCAATCAGTGGCCCCCCGTCGGCGTCGACATCAACAGCGTCGACGTCTACGACCATGCAGCCAGCCTCAGGCTCTCCGGCATCTGCTTCTCCGGCGGCGGCATCCGCAGCGCAACCTTCAACCTCGGCGTGCTGCAGGGACTAGCCGCCTCCGACCGTCTCAACTCATTCGACTATCTCTCCTCGGTCTCGGGTGGCGGCTACATTCACCAATTTCTGGCCTCGTGGATCTCCTGCGAAAACATCGAGAAGGTGAAGCAGCAGCTGCAGCCTCTCCCCGGCCCTCCCTCCAAACGAAACTTCTGGCCAGAGCCTCTGCGCTGGCTGCGCCGCTACTCCAACTACCTCACGCCGCAGGTCGGTCTCTTCACCGCCGACACCTGGGTCGCCTTTGCCATCTGGGCGCGCAACACCTTTCTCAACCAGATTGTGCTGACCGCGGCGTTGCTGATCATCCTTCTGCTGCCGAACTTTCATCTCACGCCACAAGAGGGAATCGCGCCTTATCTGCTTCGCAACGGCCTGATCACGGCAATCATCATCGTTGCCTGCTTTGCCTGGGCAACCTACGTCATCTGGGGACGCCAGATCAGACGTCCGCCTACAGATCACTGCCATCCCTTTGAGGAGACCGGATGGGGACAGAAGGGAATCCTCCTCTCCGTCTTTCTGCCGATTCTCATTGCCGTGCTGGCGTTCTGTCCTTATCTGTATCGATCGTCCTTCTGGGCCGGAAACCTGCTTCCTCACGCCGGTCGCGTGATGCAAAGAGGCCCGCGCAATCCCTTTGAGGAAAAGATCCAGCGCGTTGTAAACACCGTGGCCTGGCCCAGTGACGGCAGTATCGTCGCTCCAAGCACCCGCGTCCACATCAGCCACCTGCACCGCCTTGCTCCCACTCCCGTTCCCGCCCCGCAGATCACCGCCTCCTGCGTCGATAACGGAGGCACCAGCGCCCTGGCGTGCACGGCGCTCGTCACCAACGGCACCAACTCCAGTAACGGCACGGCAGGCAGGAGAGAAGCTGCGGCGATCGTCTCCTCTGCGCAACAGGTCCTCGACTCCGGCAAAAGGAGGCTGCCTCCCATCGGCGAGCCCGCCGCACTCGATAACATCCGCGCCTGGCAGACCACATATTCCTTCCGCTGGTGGAAGCCTCTTTCGGAGTTCTCTGCCGACTGGTCGACCTCGCTGGTCTTTACCTCCATGCTGCTCGGAATCGCTCTGTTGGCCGGTTTTACCTGGCGCGCCATCACGCCCGGCATCGGGCGCCTGATCACGCTTCTCGCTGTCTTCGGTGTCGTTGGCGCCGGCTACGTGCTGATCAATCTCTCGCGGCTGGTTATCTTCATGGCGTCTTTTCTGTTGCCGCTCGAACATGTAACCCGCACGGCCATTCCGCTGCTTCCATGGCTCGGTCTCACCGTCGTCTTCGTTTCGGTGGAAATCGGAGGCGGGGTTGTCGGCAACCTCGTCGACGAGTCGGTACGCGAGTGGTTCGCCCGTCTCCGCGCCTGGAGCTTCCTGTTCGGCATCAGCTGGCTCGCGCTTACCGGCTGCTCGCTGCTCGGGCCAGGCATCGTGCGCTGGCTCATCCATGCGCGCTTCGGCGCATCCGTCTGGGGCGGATGGATTCTCACCACGCTGGGTAGCGTTCTTATCGGCAAGAGTTCGGTCATCAGCGGAACCGCGAAGGATCAGGGCTCGAAGACCGCCCTGATCCTGAATGCGTTCTCACTCGTCGGACCGCCGGTCTTCATCGCAGGCCTGTTGCTTTCGCTCTCCTGGGTCGTTGAAAAGGCCCTGCTCAGCATCGAGTCGCAGCTGGGACAGTCCATCATTCCGCATACGGCCTTCCTGGTGCTTCTTCTGCTGCTCGCTGCGACCATGCTTCTCTTCGGCTGGCGAATCGACGTCAACGAATTTTCGCTGCACTCCTTCTATCGCGACCGTATCGCTCGCTGCTACGCCGGAGCCTCCAACCCCGACCGCCGCGCCAACCGCTTCACCGGCTTCGCCCCCAGCGATAAGCATCTGCGTCTCATCGATCTATTGCCGCGCAGCTTCGACAACCCCGAGCTCAAGCATCTATGGGCCAATACCTGCGGCCCAACCTTCTGCAGCACCGAGCCGCAGCGGCCAATGTACGAAGGGCCGTTCCCTATCTTCAACACCACGCTCAATCTTTCGTTCGGCCAGGATCTCGCCTACCAGGAGCGCAAAGGGGCATCCTTCGTCTTCACGCCGCTTTACTGCGGCTATGATGTCGGCTGGACCGAGACCGACACGCCGCGCATCCAGTTCAACGGCTTCACCCCGACCCGAAGCTTCGCCTACAACGACGGTGGCCCGCGGATGTCCACGGCCGTCGCCACCTCCGGCGCCGCCATGAGCCCGAACTGGGGTTTTCACTCCAGTCCTCCCATGGCCTTCCTGCTCACCATCTTCAACGTCCGGCTCGGCCTCTGGATTCGCAATCCGCGCCACAAGCAGTTTCGGCTCACTGGTCTGCGCAGCAACAGCAATCCGCCATCGCCCTGGTTTGGTCTCTTCTACCTGCTGGCCGAGCTCTTCGGCATGGTTAACGACAGCGCCGCCTTCGTCTACCTGACCGACGGCGGCCACTTCGAAAACATGGGCCTCTACGAGCTGGTCCGCCGCCACTGCTCCACGATCGTCATCTGCGACAGCGAGCAGGACGGCAACCTCATCTACCAGGGCATCGGCATGGCCATCCGCAAGTGCCGCATCGACCACGGCGCCGAGATCGACCTCGACCTCAGCAAGCTCGAGCCGGCCGGTGACCCTGCCGTCAGCCCCTGCTGCGCCGTCCCCGGCAAGATTCATTACGCTAATGGCGCCACCGGAGAGGTGCTGTATATCAAAAGCGTCTACACGGCAGGCCTGCCCGGCGACCTCGTCAACTATCGCAAGGAAAATCCCACCTTTCCGAACACCTCGACGCTCGACCAGTGGTTCTCGGAGTCGCAGTTTGAAAGCTATCGCCGACTCGGGCAGGAGCATGCCCGATCCGGCGAGGTTCTGGCCTGGATGGCCCAGCACCTGCCCATCCGCCCCAGCTCTCCTCCGCCTGCGCCGCCAACCGCTACGAGTGGTGCCCCCGAACCGTCCGTGCCGGGAGCGCCGCTTCCCGGAGGAGTGCCTGCCCCATCCTCGCCGGGACAGAGTTCCTGACCGGTTTTCCACCTCTTCCACCGCCATCCACAGCCGTTGCACAACTCCTGCTCCTTGCCTCGAAGGGACCCGGCGCGTAGGCTCGCAGAGGTGCAACGAAAGTTGCAGAACGCGAGGGAAGAAAACGGCCGGAATTTGTCTCGGCAAAGTCCGCGCTTCGAGCGGCGAATCCGCGTCTTCCACAGCAAAATCACCAATTTCCACGTGTGCCGGTAGATTAATGTTGGATTAACGGGGTATTCCCCATGGCAACACAATATGTAGTGCTTTATACTTGACACACCCCATAGGGGGCGGTACTTTCACCTCTGCAAGGGACTTTGTGAGATCCCAGCACGACTCACTCCCCCTACGAAAACCCGGTATTCAGAAGTCCTTCAATCGTCCGACTTCCTGGCTGACTCCTCCGTTGCCAGGCATGACCAGTCATCGTTCTTGAAGGAAAAAAACGCCCCTCTCGCCGTCGGATATTAAGCCGATGGCTCCGGGCTGCAGTCACCAAGATTTTCTGCCGCACAGGCACCACACATCAAGCGAGAAGGAGCAAACTCCCCCGATGGCAACTCTTCCTAAAACGACCAGCACAAAACAGCCCTCCACCAAGAACGCGACCCCTGCCAGGAGCACCCCCGGGCTGACCTTCTCGCGTCACTTCAGCCGTCCCGGCAGCTCGCCCTTCGACGAGCTCACCTGGGAGCTCCGCGATGCCGTCATTCAGGACTTCAAGGGCCGCATTATCTTCGAGCAGAAGAACGTCGAGGTTCCCTCCGACTGGTCGATGACCGCCACCAACATCGTGGCTTCGAAGTACCTCCACGGCCAGATCGGCACCAACGAGCGCGAGACCGGCGTCCGCCAGCTCATCACCCGAGTCGCCGAGTCGATGCGTGACTGGGGTATCGAGGGCGGCTACTTCGCCACCGCCGAGGACGCGGAGATCTTCTTCGCAGAACTCTGCCACCTGTTGCTGAATCAGAAGGTCGCCTTCAATTCGCCGGTCTGGTTCAACGTCGGCTGCGACCGCCTGGAGCCGAACTCCGATGCGCAGAACTGGCACTGGAACGCGCACAGCTGCGCCGTCGAGTTCTCCGTGACGGGTTACCGCAAGCCGCAGTGCTCGGCCTGCTTCATCAACGCCGTGCAGGACTCTCTGGACTCCATCCTCACTCTGGCCAAGACGGAAGGCATGCTCTTCAAGTGGGGCTCGGGCACAGGCTCGAACCTGTCCGGCATCCGCGGCAGCATGGAGATCCTCTCCGGCGGCGGTACGGCCTCTGGCCCACTGTCGTTCATGCGCGGCTTCGACGCCTTCGCCGGTGTCATCAAGTCCGGCGGCAAGACCCGCCGCGCAGCGAAGATGGTCATCCTCAACGTCGACCATCCCGACATCATCGACTTCATCGAGTGCAAGCAGAAGGAAGAGGCCAAGGCCTGGAGCCTGGTGCAGGCCGGTTACGACGGATCGGGTCCGGACTCCGAGGCGTACAGCTCGATCTTCTTCCAGAACGCCAACAACTCCGTCCGTGTGAACGACGAGTTCATGGCTGCTGTCGAGGCGGACACCACCTTCTCCACCCGCACCGTCAAGGATCGCAAGCCGGTGAAGGAGTATCGTGCGCGCGACATCATGAACAAGATCGCCGAAGCCACTTGGCAGTGCGGCGACCCTGGCATGCAGTACGACACCACCATCAATCGCTGGCATACCTCGAAGAACACGGGCCGCATCAATGCGTCCAATCCCTGCTCCGAGTACATGTTCCTCGATGACTCGGCCTGCAACCTGGCCAGCTTTAACCTGCTCAAGTTCCTGACGCCTGGCGGCCAGTTCGACGTTGCTGCCTACCGCCATGCCATCGCTGTCGTCACCACTGCGATGGAGATCATCGTCGATGCCGCTGGTTATCCCACCGAGTCGATCGCGAAGAACTCGCACGACTATCGCCCGCTCGGTCTCGGTTACGCCAATCTCGGCGCCCTGTTGATGGCCTTTGGACTTCCGTACGACTCTGACGCAGGCCGCGACTTTGCTGCCACCGTGACCTCGATCCTCTGCGGCGATGCCTACTGGCAGTCCGCGCGTATCGCCGAGCTTTGCCCTCCGCTTGGCGCCGCGACCGCGCTGACCCAGCAGGCCGAGATCGCCGGAGGCGCGTGCCCCGGCTTCTACGTCAACCGCGAGCCGTTCCTGGACGTCATTCGCATGCATCGTGCCGAGGTCAACAACATCGGCAAGTCGAAGACCTCGGTCGAGCCCTTTGTCGCTCCGCAGCTCGATGAGATGATCGCGGCCAGCAAGGACTCGTGGGCCGGAGCGCTTGCCCATGGCGAAAAGCATGGCTATCGCAACTCGCAGATGACCGTTCTTGCTCCGACCGGCACCATCGGCTTCATGATGGATTGCGACACGACCGGCATCGAGCCTGACCTTGCCCTGGTGAAGTACAAGAAGCTGGTTGGCGGCGGCATGATCAAGATCGTCAACAACACTGTGCCGTCGGCGCTCTTCAAGCTGGGCTACAACAACGCCGAAGTCGACGCGATCGTCAGCTACATCGACGCGACCGGCACAATCGAGGGCGCGCCGCATGTCAAGGAAGAGCATCTCGATGTCTTTGACTGCTCCTTCAAGGCTGCCAAGGGCACGCGTTCGATCCACTACATGGGGCACATCAAGATGATGGCCGCGACGCAGCCGTTCCTGTCGGGCGCGATCTCGAAGACCGTCAACCTGCCGCACGACGCGACGGTAGACGATATCGCCGAGGCTTATATCGAGAGCTGGCGCCAGGGTCTCAAGGCGGTCGCAATCTATCGCGATGGCTCCAAGGGTTCACAGCCGCTCAACGTCTCGGCCGAAGACAAGAAGTCGGAGAAGAAGGAAGCCGTCACTGCTTCCGCTGCCGGCTCCATCGAGATCGAAGAGGCGGTTGCAGCTGCCAGGGCTGCCGCGCAGGTCCGTATCTCCTCGCTCGAGCAGCAAATCAAGACCATCACCGAGGCTGCTACTCAGAATGCTGATGCAATCGACGCCCAGTCTCCGCCTCGCGCCGTCCGTCATCGTCTGCCCGCCGAGCGGGCTTCGATAACGCACAAGTTCGGCCTGTCGGGTCATGAGGGCTACATTACCGTTGGCCTCTATCCCAACGGCCAGCCGGGTGAGATCTTCATTCGCATGGCGAAGGGAAGGCTCGACGGTCTCTGGTCTCATGGATTCCTTCGCAACAGCTGTCTCGCTGGCTCTGCAGCATGGAGTTCCGCTGCGCGTGCTGTGCGACAAGTTTGCCCACACCCGCTTTGAGCCCTCCGGTTGGACCGGCAACGAGCAGATCGGTTATGCGAAGTCCATCATGGACTATATCTTCCGCTGGCTGCAGATCCGCTTCCTCTCCGGACAGCAGCTCTCGCTGTTCGCCGGTCTGGCTCCCCAGGCCAGTGTTCCGGTCGAGGGTCGTATCGGCACGCTTACGGGAACCTCTACGGAGGCTGCGGCGTCGAGTCTCTACGAGCAGGAGAGTGCCTACACCACCACGCCGCCGCAACAGGGAATCGCTCCCGATCCGACCTACACCACGAGCAGCACAGGCCCGCTCGCTATGGAGGATCGCGGCATCTACCACGCCGCCGATGCCATGAAGGCGATGTATGACATGGGCGACGCTCCCAGCTGCTCCACCTGCGGAGCCATCATGACACGCAACGGCAGCTGCTACCGCTGCATGGAGTGCGGCAGCACGAGCGGCTGCAGCTAAACTGCCGAGTGAAGCAGTAGTTTGAGTAAGTAAGACGCTACAGGATGTTGAATCTCCAGTCCCCATTTGCCTAAACGCTTATGGGGACTTTTCTTGTTTTTATATCCGGACATCTTCGTCGGGATGCTTCAGACAAATTTTGAGCCCGCAGCAGCATTTACATTCGCATCCGCACTATGGGAACGACTCTTCATGGTGCGAACAATCCGCGAGTTGGGGAATTTGAACTTGTGGCCGTTGAATTATGAGTGGCTCAATAACTCAATTGTCCGGTAATGCAGCGTATTCGTGCCTGCCGGGGCAGCTTCGGCTATTTTGATGAGCTGTTCGTGATGCGGGCTTAGATGGCACGCCGGGTCGGTGGCATCGGCGTCGTCGAGCACCTGCATGGCCTGGCAGCGGCAGCCGCCGAAGTCGACCGTCTTTCTTTCGCAGCTGCGGCACGGCTCCTGCATCCAGTCGTCTCCGCGAAAGCGATGGAAAGCGCTGCTCTCGTGCCACAGCCATGCGAGATCGTGGTCGCGCACGTTGTCGAAGGCGAGTCCCGAAATAATGGAGGCGGAGTGGCACGGCATGGCTCGCCCCGCTGGATCGATCAGCATCAGCTGTCGCCCCCATCCGCCGACGCATGCCTTGGGATAGCGTGCGTAATAATCGGGTACGACGGCCTGCAGATGAATTCTGCCCGCGAGACGTTCCTGTGCCTCTCGCAGAGTCTTCGTAGATCGTTCGAGCTGTTCCCGCGTGGGCAGCAGAAGGTCGCGGTTCTTGAGCGCCCAGCCGTAGTACTGGACATGAGCGATCTCCATGCGCTCCGGTCCCATGCTCTCGGCGAGCGCGATCATCTCCTCCAGACGATCGAGGTTCTGACGATGCACAACGATATTGACGGTGAATGCGAGATGCGGCTGCGCTTTGATCAGCGCGGCCATCTCCAGTTTCTTCGCATGGGTACGCGCGCCTGCCCAGCGGTTGGCCAACACTTCATCGGCATCCTGAAGGCTGAGCTGGATATGATCGAGTCCAGCTTCGACAAGAGCTGCGAGCCGAGGTTCGCTGAGACCGATGGCGGAGGTGATCATGTTCACGTACAGCCCAGCGTTGCGACCGGCACGTATCAGGTCGGCGATGTCATGACGCGCTAGTGGCTCACCGCCGGTGAGGTGCAGGTGCGCGACGCCGAGCTGCGCTGCTTCGGTAAAGACGCGTGTCCATGCCTCGGTGGGAAGCTCCGCCTCGGCCTGTTGCATCACCAGCGGGTTGGAGCAGTAGACACAGTGCAGGGGACAACGGTGTGTTACCTCGCACACCAGCGAGAGCGGTCCCGGAATCTGCTGTGTGCTGGTCATGGCTGCCGGAAGAGAAGCACGCTGCGTTGATGGAGGCTCGCGAGAAAGCTGGAAGCCTCTGTTGCGATCTGCGTGTGCGCTTCGGGAGGATACTGCGCCTGCAAGGTTTCGACGATCTGTGCGATCGTACGCTGGCCGTCGACCAGCGCGAGAATCTCGGCGCCCGCACCTTTGAGGCGCAGCAGGCCTTCAGGGACGAGGAGCACGATCTCTTCTTCGGATCGAGCTTGTACACGACAGCCGCGTGCAAGCTGGGGTACCTGCTGAAGATCTTCGATCATTGCGATACCTCCGGCTGCAGGACTCCGGGCGATGGCGGAATATTGCCGGGCTCAACGTAGGAGTAATGGATGGCATCGAGCTGCGCCCATAAGAGGGCGCACTTCCTGCGCAGGCATTCGACGACGAGCTGCTGCAGCTCGGGGGTGGTGGCGTGGGTGAAGGCGTAGTCGAACGCGAATGCGGCGTCTTCGGGCGCCTGCGTCAGCCGGCCCTGGAAGTAGGCGAGTCCGCTGACGAGCCAGGGGTAGTGCTGGCGCATCGCGTCCATGCGCAGCGCGATGAGGTTTCCGGCAAACAGCTCGGTAAGCGAAGACGAGACCGCTTCGAGCAGTGTGCCTTTGCTGACGAGATCGACGTAGGAATCAACCGCGTAGCGCACACCTGGCAGCACACCGCGGAAAGACCGAACGTAGTCGGCATCGAGGCCGGTTGCGACTGCGAGCTGAATCCACTTCTCGATGCCGCCCGGCTTCTCCGGGTGCGCAGCATCGCCATCGTGATCGACGATGCGCTTGCGCCAGGCGAGACGGAAGGCGCCGTCATACGACTTCGACAGGATGATCGAGTCTTTGATGGGGATGATGCTCTGGTAATAGAAGCGGTTCAGCGCCCACGCCTGCAGCTGTGCGCGCGTCAGTTCGCCGGCATGCATCTTCAGGTGAAATGGATGCCGGTGGTGATACATCGCTTCGCCGGTCTGCTGCAGTGCTTCCCGCAGCCCCTGCCTGTTCAACATCTCTGCCATCAGAGGACGATCTCCATGCCATCGAAGGCGATCTCGAACCCCGCGTCCCGTACAGCCATCTGCTCGGGCGAGCCTGCTGCCAGGATGGGATTGCTGTTATTGATATGCGTATAGATACGGCGCACCTGGCTCAGATGTTTCAGTTGCGCGAGCGATCCGGACTCGCCGCCTATGGGCATGTGTCCCATGTCGCTTGCGGAAGGTGTGCCGGGATGCAGCCGCTGCAGCTCGTCCTCGCTCCACAGCGTGCCGTCGACCAGTAGCACATCGCAGGCTGCAAGCTGTTCGAGCAGCTGCGGTGTAAGCGAGGGCAGCGCAGGAAGATATGCGGCACGTCTTCCCGCTGCGGATTCGAAGATGAGTCCAAGTGTCATCTCGTGAACGTCGATCAACGGGCGCATGCTCTGCGCCACGTGCATCGGGAAATTACCCGGAAGCTCGATCGGTGTGATGGTCACTCCGGCGATGGGCGTGACTGCACTGCCGTGTCGCAGCACCTGTGTGCGCTGTTGGCCGGGCATGCGCTGCAACATGCTGAAGAAGGAGTTCGACTCGATGACGCGCAGCACGCTTTCGGTTGCGTAGATGGAGACGGGTGTGAACTCGCGCATCAGCAGCAGGCCAAGAATGTGATCGAGATCGGCGGAGGTGAGCATGACTCCCGCGACAGGTGTGTTTCGCAAACCGAACTCAGGGCGCGGATGAAGCTGAGGTGTGCGGCAGAGTTGTTCGCGAAGATCGGGGGATGCATTGATGAGCAGCCACGTGTCGGAATCGCCGGAGACGGCGAGCTGCGACTGGGAGCGTGCAGAAGAAGGGTTGGAGCGTGATGCCTGGCAGTTGGTGCAACAGCAGTTCCACTGGGGAAGACCGCCGCCGGCGGCTGCCCCCAGCAGGTGTAACCGCATTGGAGGGTTAGATCTCCGCGGGTGCGTAGGAGTTGATCTCGCAGCAAAGCGAGACTTCTTCAAACGAGGGCGTCTTCCACTGCTTCATCGTCGGTTCACCTCTTGCTCAAGAGAGTAGCTGCTTAAAAACGGGGCTGTCAAACGAGCCTGAGATCAGCGTGGCGTCTGCGCGGCCATCTGCTCTGCCGCGCCTTACCGCTGAGCACGGTCCTCCCCTGCCGATCATTCTGGAGAATGATGAGTACCATGCTGCAGAAAGGGCCGAACTGGCTAAGATTGAACTGGCGAGAAAGTGGAGGGGGCCTCAGCATCTCCACAAATTTCAGAAGGAAATACCTAAGCGATGGAATGGTCGGCGCATCAGTACACTCAGTTTGAGAACGAGCGAACGCGACCCGTGCGCGACCTCCTGGCCCAGGTCTATCCGGCGAAGCCGCTCCTGACGGCTGCGGATATCGGCTGCGGTCCCGGGAACTCCACCGGCGTGTTGCGTGAGCATTTCGCTGATGCACGCATCATCGGGATCGATTCGTCTGCAGCCATGATCGCGTCTGCGCGCGAGCGCCATGCCGATATTGAATTTCGTGTCGCTGACATCACGGCGTGGAGCCGTGAGCCGGAGCAGTACGACCTGATCCTGGCGAATGCCTCGCTCCAATGGATTCCAAACCACGAAGAGCTTTTGCCGCGATTGCTTGCGAAGCTGCAACCTGGCGGCACATTGGCGGTTCAGGTTCCGGATAACCAGCAGGAGCCGGTTCATTTGCTGATGCAGAAGGTTGCGTCGGATCTGCGATGGAGCTCTGCGTTGGCCGACGCAAGAGGGATATTGGCAAATCGTCAAAGTGCAGACTGGTACTACCGCACGTTGACGAGGTACGAAGCCCGGGCGGATGTTTGGAAGACGACTTACTTCCACGTGCTCAAAGACGGACCGCGAGGAGTTGTGGACTGGTTTCGTAGTACAGGATTACGCCCGTATCTATCAGCCCTGTCGGGCGAGGATCAGGCAAGCTTTCTGGATCTCTACGAGAGCGAGATCGCGAAGGCGTACCCCGCATTATTGGATGGCAGTGTGCTGCTGCCTTTCCCAAGGCTCTTCTTCATCGCGACATGTCGAGACTGAAAAGTGAACCTGAAAGTCTCTGCATAAATTTTTCAATGAGAGACGGCGGCGACAAAAGTCGATGCATAGTCGCATAAAGAATTCGCAGTTTGCGGGAAAGAGTTGCAGCTTGTATTGCTTGCTCGTACGGAAAAGGTTAGGAGGAATTGACGGAATGGTGTCCCGTTCGTGTTAAATGGTTACCGAAACCTCAACAGGGAAGTTCCGGAATGCATATTAGATTTTTGGCTGGTGTTGCAATTGCTTCACTCAGCGTCTCTGCCGTCGCGCAGCAACACCGCGCACCTGCTGTTCCTCTCGCTACCAACGATCCCTTTTTCAGCCAGTGGTCGATGGCAGACAAGCTGACCGATGCGCCCGTCAAGCACTGGTCGGAGGCTGCTCAGCCCATGACCGGCCTCGTACGTATCGACGGCAAGCCTTACCGCTGGATGGGAACCTCGCCTCGCTACTTCGGCATGCCGGCGATTGCTGCCATGGAGCAGAAGTCTGTCGAGATCACCCCTCTGCATTCGAGATACATCTTTAGCGCGGCGGGCATTGAGCTGAATGTGATCTTCTTCACGCCGCTCTTTCCCAAGGATCTCGATGTCCTCTCGCGTCCCGTCACCTATCTCAGCTGGAGTGCGCATGCAACCGATGGCAAGCAGCACGCCGTCGACCTCATGCTCGATATCGACCCACTGGTTGCCGTCAACCAGCCTTCACAGCCTGTCACCTGGTCGCGCAGCCGCGCGAAGGGGCTGACCCTGCTCAACGTCGGCACGCGCGATCAGCAGACGCTGCATCAGTCCGGTGATCGCGTCCGCATCGACTGGGGCTACTTCCGCCTCGCCATTCCTGACGCTGCAAATGCAGCGACGTCGATGGCTGCGGACGGCATTCCTACATTCGTCGCCACGGGCAATCTTCCTGATGCGGATGATTCGTCGATGCCTCTTCCCGCAGCCAGTGGTGTTCGCGCCGCTCATCTCAACGCACGCATTCCTCTCGGCTCCGTTGGTTCTGCCAGCGTCGAACGGCATGTCGAACTTGCTTACACCGACAGCTATTCCATCGAATACCTCGGTCGCAAGCTGCATGGCTACTGGCAGCGCAATGGCATGACCGAGGCCGAGCTCCTCAGTACGTCAGATAAGGAATACCCCGAGCTGGAAAAACGGGGTGTGGCCTTCGATCGAGAGACGATGGCCGCGATGGAGAAGGCAGGCGGCCCGGAGTATCGCTACCTCACGTCGCTCCTCTTCCGGCAAACCATCGCAGCGCATAAGCTCGTCGCAGATATCGATGGAACGCCGATGTTCTTCTCCAAGGAGAACGACAGCAACGGCTGCATCGACACCGTCGATGTCACCTATCCCTCTTCACCTTTTTTCCTCCTCTTCAATCCCAAGCTGCTGGAGGCTCAGCTTGAGCCTTTGATGCGTTACACCACGCTGCCTCGCTGGCGCTTCCCGTTCGCCCCGCACGACCTCGGAACCTATCCGCTGGCGAATGGCCAGGTCTACGGTGGCGGCGAGGTGAACGAAGAAGACCAGATGCCGGTCGAGGAGAGCGGCAATCTGCTCATCATGATCGCTGCGCTTGGACGCAGCGAAGGCAACTGGGACTTTGCCCGTCGCTATATGCCGCAGCTTACGCAGTGGGCGGCCTACCTGGAGAAGAAGGGGCTGGACCCTGAGAATCAGTTGAGCACCGACGACTTCGCCGGCCATCTCGCGCACAACACCAATCTCTCGATTAAGGCGATCGAAGCACTCGGTGCCTTCGTGCAGATTGCGAATGGTGTCGGCGACAAACAGCTCGCTTCCCGCTACGAGGCCGTTGTTCGCCCAATGCCCGCGCAGTGGGAGAAGATGGCCCTCGAAGGCGATCACTACAAACTCGCCTTCGACCAGTCCGGAACGTGGAGTCAGAAGTACAACCTCGTCTGGGACGACCTGCTCGATCTTCATCTCTTCCCCAGAACCGTGATGCAGACGGAGTGGACGTACTACACCAAGCAGATGCAGCGTTAT
The DNA here is from genome assembly GCF_028283685.1 of Edaphobacter sp. Classification (GTDB taxonomy): domain Bacteria; phylum Acidobacteriota; class Terriglobia; order Terriglobales; family Acidobacteriaceae; genus Edaphobacter. The sequence continues at coordinate 207,485 of NZ_JAPWKF010000004.1, forward strand.
GGTCTGCCGCTCGATAGCCGGAAGTCGATCTCGAAGCTCGATTGGGAGGTTTGGACGGCCAGCCTCGCCAGCACACCGGCACAGTTCAACGACCTTATCCATCACCTCGTGGTCTGGACCGATGAAACCCCTTCACGCGTCCCGACGACAGACTTCTATGACACCATCAGCGGAAAGCAGATCGGCTTCCAGGCGCGTTCCGTCGTAGGCGGCGTCTTTATTAAGGCGCTGATGGAGCAGCAGGTACACAAGAAATAGTCGATCTCGACTCAAAAGAACGAGGCAGCGTATTCATACGCTGCCTCGTTCTTCGTTAACAAATTGATGTTAACAAATTGATCTTTAGGAGGGCTCGTAGTTCAGGTTCGGTGCCAGCCAGCGCTCCACCTCGGCCATACTCATCCCCTTACGCGTATGGTAGTCCTCCACCTGGTCGCGATCGATCTTGCCCAGGCTGAAGTAGCGCGACTGGGGATGTGAGAAATAGATGCCGCTGACGCTCGACCCAGGCCACATGGCAAAGGACTCCGTAATCTGCATGCCGGTCCTGGCCTCAACATCAAGCAGCCGCCAGATGGTGCCCTTCTCCGTGTGATCCGGACACGCCGGATATCCTGGCGCCGGCCGGATACCACGATACCTCTCCTCGATCAGCTGTGCAGGAGTCAGATTCTCTTCGAGGCCATATCCAAGCTCGTCGCGAACCCGCTTGTGCAGGCATTCGGCAAACGCCTCCGCCAGCCGATCGGTCAGTGCCTCGACCATGATGGCGCTGTAGTCATCGTTGTCTGCGCGGAACCTCTCGCAGACCTCCTTCATGCCAATGCCTGCCGTGACCGCAAATGCGCCGATGTGATCGGGAAGCCCGGTCTCTTTGGGAGCGATAAAGTCGCTCAACGAACGGCAGGGCTCGCTGCCTTCACGGTTCGCCTGTTGCCGCAGAAAGTGAAAACGATCCAGAACCGTAGTGCGCGCCTCGTCGGTATAAAGCTCGACATCGTCTCCCACCGCACTGGCAGGGAAGAAGCCATACACCGCCCGCGCCGTCACCATCTTCTCCGCGATGATCCGGTCCAGCATGGCATGTCCATCTGCGAGCAGCTTGCGCGCCTCGATTCCCTGGCGCTCATCGTCCAGGATGCGCGGATAGACACCCTTCAAGCCCCACGTATGGAAGAAGGGCGTCCAGTCGATAAACTCGCGCAGCGTTGCGAGAGGGAACTCCTGAAGTTCATGCACGCCAGGAGACGACGGCACCGGAAGATCTTTACTGCACCATTCGATCGGCGTGCGGCGTTCGCGAGCCGTGGCCAGCGATACCGTGCTCTGTTTGGGTGAGGCGTGAGCCCGGCGCAGCGACTCATACTCCGCCTGGTGCTGTTCGATGAAGGCCTGCTTCGACTCCACGCTGAGCAGACTCGTCGTCACCGGTACCGCACGGCTGGCATCGAGCACATGCACCACCGGCTGGCTGTAGTGTGGCGCAATCTTGACTGCCGTGTGCGTGCGCGAGGTCGTTGCTCCGCCGACCAGCAACGGAAGTTTGAACCCCTGCCGCTCCATCTCACGCGCAACATGCACCATCTCGTCGAGCGACGGTGTAATCAGTCCGCTGAGGCCGATCATGTCGGCCTTCTCCGTCTTGGCGCGCTCAAGGATCTTCTCCGCCGGCACCATCACGCCCATGTCGATCACTTCGTAGTTGTTGCACGCCAGCACCACGCCGACGATATTCTTGCCGATATCGTGGACGTCGCCTTTGACCGTGGCGAGTACGATCTTGCCCTGGGCCTTGACCTCGATGCCCGCAGCGGCAAGCGCGGCCTTCTCTTCTTCCATGAACGGCGTCAGATGAGCGACCGCCTTCTTCATCACGCGAGCGGACTTGACCACCTGGGGCAGAAACATCTTGCCCGCGCCGAAGAGATCTCCGACCACGCCCATGCCCGCCATCAGCGGGCCTTCGATCACATCGAGCGGTCGGCCCAGCTTCACGCGAGCCTCTTCCGTGTCCTCGACGATATAGGTATCGATGCCCTTTACAAGCGCGTGCGACAAACGATCCTCAACGCGGCCCAGGCGCCACTCTTCTGTCTTCTTCTCTGTGACCGAGTTGCCCGCACCCGATGCCTTAAGCGCCTCGCCAAAGTCCACCAGTCGCTCGGTCGCGTCGGGACGTCGATTCAGAAGCACGTCCTCCACCAGGACCTTCAGCTCCGGTTCGATCTCCTCGTAGACCTCGAGCATGCCGGCGTTGACGATACCCATATCCATACCCGCGCCGATAGCGTGATACAGAAAGGCCGAGTGGATCGCCTCGCGCACCTTGTTGTTGCCGCGAAAGCTGAAGGAGATGTTCGAGACGCCGCCCGAGACCTTGGCGTGCGGCAGATTCTGTTTGATCCAGCGCGTCGCATTGATGAAGTCGACCCCGTAGTTGTTGTGCTCCTCCATGCCGGTGGCAACCGTGAGGATGTTGGGATCGAAGATGATGTCCTGCGGCGCAAATCCAACCTCATCGACGAGAATGCGGTACGCGCGTTCGCAGATGCGGATCTTGTCCTCATAGGTGGCAGCCTGTCCCTGCTCATCGAACGCCATCACCACAACGGCGGCGCCGTACTTCAGCACCGTGGAGGCATTCTGGCGAAACTTTTCCTCGCCTTCCTTCAGCGAGATGGAGTTCACGATGCCTTTGCCTTGCAGGCACTTCAATCCCGCTTCGATGACCTCCCACTTGGAGGAATCGACCATGAACGGGACCTTCGCGACCTCGGGCTCGCTGGCCAGCAACAGCAGAAAGCGAGTCATCGCGGCCACGCCGTCGATCATCCCCTCGTCCATGCAGATGTCGATGACATTGGCGCCATTCTCAACCTGCTGGCGCGCGACGCTGACCGCCTCTTCGTACTTGCTCTCTTTGATCAGCTTGGCAAACTTCGGCGAACCGGCCACGTTGGTCCGCTCGCCGATCATGATGTAGACGCCAGGCTGCTGGGTAAACGCCTGCGAGCCGGAGAGCCGCAGCGGCCTCTCGGTCGTTCTGTCGGTCGACTTCAAGCTTGCCGCCAGGGGATCTCTGTCGGCAACGCTCATGCCGTGACCTCTTTCTTGTCTGCCGCGGTCGCTCCGAACCTGCGCGGCGCTATGCCTTCCAGCGCCCGGGCGATCGCCGCAATATGTTCAGGCGTATTGCCGCAGCAGCCGCCTGCAATGTTGATCAATCCTTCTCCGCCGAACTGACCCAGGAAGCGCCCCATGTCAGCGGGCTTCAGGTCGAAGCCGGTCTCTGATAGAGGATTCGGCAGGCCGGCATTGGGATAGCAGGAGACTGCAACGTCTGACTTCTCCGAGAGTTCGCTGAGGAACGGATACATCAGGTCAGGCCCAATGGAACAGTTCAGGCCAACCGACAGTGGCCGGACATGCTCGACGGCATTCCAGAAGGCCTCGGTCGTCTGCGCGGAGATCATCGTCTCGCCTCCGCGGCCCACCGCAGCAGAGATCATGATCGGCAGGATATTTCCGTCCTGCTCGAAGACCTCTTGAATCGCCACCAGCGCGGCTTTTGCATTCAGCGAATCAAAAATAGTTTCGACCAGCAGAACATCGGAACCGCCCGCGATCAGCGCCCGTGTCTGCTGCATGTAAGCCGTCTTCACCTGATCGAAGGTGACCACGCGAAAGCCGGGATCGTCGGCGTCCGGGGAGTTCGAGAGCGATACCGTCAGCGGCCCGATAGCTCCGGCGACAAACCTCTGCCGCCCCGTGTCGTTGGCAACGCGATCGGCCCACTCGCGGCACTGCTGCGCCGAGCGTTCGTTGATCTCCCACGCCAGATCGTTCAGGAAGCGGTCGTCGATGATCTTCTGGTAGAACTCCGGGTCCTTGCGGCCACCGTGCTCGCGCGGATCGTCGACAAAGAACTCGCTCTGCGAGATGCTTGTGGCGCCGAAGGTATTGGTTTCGATGATGTCGGCGCCCGCTTCGAGAAAGCTGCGATGAATATCGCAGATCATCGCCGGCTGCGTCAGCGAGAAGATGTCTCCGTTGTTCAGCAGGTCCTTCGGCGCGTCCTTGAAGCGCTCTCCGCGGATGTCGGCTTCCTGCATGCCGTACGTGCGGATCGTCGTGCCCATCGCTCCGTCAATGATGGCGATACGGTCTTCGAGAATCTTGCGCAGAGGATGTTGCTGAACGGGTGTCATTGACATTGGATGATGGTGCGAGGCGGGAAGAATCGGAGTTCGCGGACTACGGGCTACCGGCAGCTCCACACACTGCTTCCATTATAGCGAGACGGCGGCCCCGGAACCCTCTGGGTTCCACTCCTGCCTCGCTCAATCCCGAATCGTATCAAGCCAATGGCTGAAGCGGCAGAAGGTCGCAATACACGAAGCCATCCCGTTCGACCCGTTCGCCCGCCTCGACCTCAATGGGCTTCTCAAACATAGGACCGGCGTAGGCGAAGCTGTGAAACTCTCCATTTTCGCCGCAGGGATCGACATCGGCCGGCAGCTCGGTGAGGAGGGCGCGGTCCCACTCCCGCCCAGCCAACTCCTTGGTCACCCTGCGAGGATCGACGCAGGTAAGGCGCGCGCGAAGCCCTCCTTCGAGCATCTGCCGGGCCAGCTCGTCGGTCGGAATCCCCCAAAGCGGAAAGATCGGTGTCAGGCCCGTCCCTGCCAGCTTAGTCTCGCGATACGACCGAATCTCCTCCAGGAACAGGTCGCCAAAGGCAATCCCGTAAAAACCTTCATGGACGGCGCGTTCGCACGTTGCTGCCATGAGCGCCTCATAGATCTCGTTCGAACACGGGAAGGGAAGCGGCACCGTCCATACCGGAAGCCCGGCGCGCTCCGCCTGCTGCTGCAAAAGCTCTTCGCGGAAGCCGTGAATCGCAACCCGGTGGAACGCTTCGTTGACCGTGGTGAGCAGTCCGGCGACCTCAAATTCGTCATGGCTTCGTAATATGTGCAGCGCCCAGGCCGAATCTTTTCCGCCGGACCAGCTGAGAAGAATCTTCTTGGTGGCCACTCGATCAGGCTCCTTCATAAGTGGTCACCATATCATCCGCACCGGGAGAAGAAGCCTGGGCGTTCCCCTCCTCTCCACAACCTTCTCCGGCACCGGTCGCGTCCTATGGCAAATAAAATGGTTTCATCCTGTAGGAGATAGACGAACCAGATGCGACGACTCTTTGCTTCAGCATGTGTTCTTGTTCTCATCATTGCTACTGCACATGCACAGCCCCCACCTCCGCATCCGCACATGGGTCCCCCGGAGCCACCCCGTGAGGTGATTCCCCCTGTTCCAGGCCCTCATCCCAACTGGGTATGGAGAGGTGGCCACTATCGCTGGCATGGCGGGCAATATGTATGGGCGCCCGGCGCCTACGTGGCTCCGCCGCGTCCGGGATATCGCTGGTATCCCGGACACTGGCGGCAGACCCCTCATGGCTGGGTCTGGATCGATGGCCGCTGGCGATAGCCGTGGGCTGGCGGCTGGTTACTCCAGCCGCCGCGCATCGGTCACGTATCATCGAGAGATGACAGCAGCAGATCGCGCAAAGAAAATCAAAGTCCTCATCTTCGACGTTGACGGCGTGCTGACCGACGGCCAGATCTTCGTCATTCCCGGCCCCGATGGCAAGGGCATCGAGTCCAAGGGCTTTGCCGCCCACGATGGGCTGGGCATCTCGCTCGGCCGGCTCGGCGGACTCCGTATCGGCATCATCACCAAACGCAACTCGCAGACCGTCGCCATTCGCGCCCGCGACCTCAAGCTGGAATTCGTCTACCAGGGCCAGGCGCACAAGCTCGAAGCCGCCAGCGATATCCTCAGCAAGACCGGCTACAGCTTCGAGGAGATGGCCTACGTTGGTGACGACATCATCGACCTGCCCGTCATGCGCAAGTGCGGTCTCGCCATCGCCACCGCGAACGCTCGTCCTCAGCTCAAAGAAATGGCTCACTACATCACGCCAAACCCAGGTGGACAGGGTGCGGGACGCGATGCGATCGACTTTATCCTTACCGCACAGGGCACGCTCTCCAAGGTCATCGAGCAGTATCTCGACGCGGAAAACCCAGCTGCGGGCATAGCCGACGTCGGCGTCGGAAATATGTAAACAGCCACACCGAAGCAGGTCGGCGGGCAAAGAAATAATCGGCCCCGCTGGCCTGCTTTTTGCTGCCGCCGCCGCTAACTCCTTGGCGAATAAAGATCGAAGAAAACCGGGTTACAATGACGCAATGCCCGTCGCCGCCGGAGAAACGGAAGCCATCGAGATCCCCGCCTCCCTGAGCTGGGCTCACCCGGTCACTGCGGAGTGGTTTCTGCGTCGTTTCGGTTCGCCAACCGAGCCGCAGCAGGAGGGCTGGCCTGCGATCGCCGCGGGCGAGACCACGCTCATCTCCGCACCCACCGGCAGCGGCAAAACCCTGGCCGCCTTTCTCGTCGCCATCGACCAGCTGCTGCGCGAGGCCATCGCAGGCACACTGCCTGCTGCAACGCAGATCCTCTACGTCAGCCCGCTTAAGGCGCTCTCCAACGACGTACAGAAGAACCTCGACCAGCCGCTGCGCGAGATCCAGCATCTTGCCCTGGAGCGTGGCTATCTCTCGACCGAGATCCGCACCGGCGTGCGCACTGGCGACACGCTGCAGAAAGACCGCACCGCGATGCTGCGCAATCCCCCGCACATCCTGGTCACTACGCCCGAGTCGCTTTACATCATGCTTACCGCGGGCAAGGCGCGCGAGACCATCCGCCGCGTGCGCACCGTCATCGTCGATGAAATTCACGCCATTGCCGACGATAAGCGCGGCGCACATCTCTCCCTCTCGCTCGAACGTCTGGATTCGCTCGTCTGTGGCGAGAACCGGCTCTCGGTTGGGGAGTGGCTCACCGGGCGCGCCAATCCGCCGCAGCGCATCGGCCTCTCGGCAACGCAGAACCCCATCGAGTTGGTCGCCGAGTTCCTGACAGGGGTTCATCCTGATCGCCGTCCCGCAAAGATCGTGCAGGTCGGCCAGCGCCGCGAGCTCAATCTTGCCATCGAGGTGCCAAGCGACGAGCTCAGCTCCGTGCTCACCACGAAGATGTGGGAGGAGCTCTTCGACAAGCTCGCCACATGCACCCAGACCCATCGCTCCACGCTGGTCTTCGTCAACACGCGCCGCCTGGTAGAGCGCATCGCCTTCGCTTTGGCGGAACGCCTCGGCCCGGAGAACGTCGCCGCGCATCACGGCTCTCTCTCGCGAACTCTGCGCCTCGACGCCGAGCAGCGCCTCAAGAGCGGTGAGATCAGGATCCTCGTCGCGACCGCGTCGCTCGAACTTGGTATCGACATCGGCGACATTGATCTCGTTTGCCAGATTGCGACCACGCGTTCCGTCTCTGTCGCGATGCAGCGCGTAGGCCGCGCCGGCCACTGGCGCGGTGCTGTCCCGAAAGGCCGCTTCTTCGCAACCACCCGCGACGATCTCGTCGAGCAGGCAGCGCTTATCCGCAGAATGCGCTCCGGCGATCTCGATCTCCTGGAGATTCCCCCCGAGCCGATCGACGTCCTGATGCAGCAGATCGTGGCATCCTGCGGCGCTGAGCCGTGGGACGAAGACGCGCTCTATGCCGTGCTGACGCGGGCGTTGCCCTACCGCAATCTCTCGCGTGGCCGCTTCGACGAGATCGTGGCGCTGCTCGTCGATGGCATCGAATCCAGCCGCGGCCGCTACGGCTCTTACCTCCTGCGCGACGGCATTCATGGTCAGCTCCACCCCCGGCGTGGCGCGCGCATGAACGCCATCCTCAACGGAGGCGCGATCCCCGAGACCAATCTCTACTCCGTCATCCTGCAACCCGAAGGCACGCAGATCGCCACGCTGGACGAGCACTTCGCCGTCGACTCTTCGCCGGGCGATGTCGTGTTGCTCGGCAACAGCAGCTGGCGCATTCAACGCGTGGAAGCTGCTGGCCGCGTCCTCGTTGAAGATGCCCACGGCGCACCCCCAAGCCTTCCCTTCTGGGAAGGGGAGGCCCCGCAGCGCACCGCCATCCTCAGCGATGGCGTGGGTGAGCTGCGTCAGGCGATCTCTGAGCTGACCTGCAACATCACACCCGGCTACATCTCTCCCGCCGACCCCGAGGTCGATCAGGCCATCGCATGGCTCAAGCAGCACTGCGGCGTCTGCGATGGCGGTGCAATGCAGCTGATTGCCTACATCGTCAGCGGTCGCGCCGTTCTGGGATCGGTCCCCACCAAGCGCACGATCATCGCCGAGCGCTTCTTCGACGACGGTGGCGGCATGCAGCTCATCCTCCACGCTCCCTTCGGCGGCCGCATCAACAAGGCGTGGGGACTCGCCCTGCGCAAGCGCTTCTGCCGCGGCTTCAACTTCGAGCTGCAGGCCGCGGCCACCGACAACGGCATCAACATCTCTCTGGCCGAGCAGCACAGCTTCCCGCTCTCCGATGTCTTCCAGTTCCTCACCGAACACACCGCGCGCGAGCTGCTGGAGCAGGCCGCGCTCGCCTCGCCGATCTTCAAGACACGCTGGCGCTGGGCCGCCAACCGCAGCCTGCAACTGCTGCGGTTTTCCAAGGGGAAGCGTATCCCCCCGCAGATTCAGCGCATGCGCTCCGAAGACCTGCTGGCCAGTGTCTTTCCGCAGGCCGCGGCCTGCTTCGAGAACATCGAAGGCGACATCCAGATCCCCGCTCATCCTCTCGTCGATGAGGTGATGAAAGACGTTCTGGGCGAGGCGATGGACCTCGAAGGCCTGATCGAGGTTCTGCGCGGCATCCAGGATGGAAGCATCCAATGTCTCGCCGTCGATACTCCGGTGCCGTCGCAGTTCGCGCACGAGCTGCTAAACGCCAATCCTTACGCCTATCTCGACGAGGCCGGCCTCGAAGAACGCCGCGCACGTGCCGTGACCCTCTCCCGTGTGCTTCCCGCAAGTGTGCTGGAAGAAGCAGGCCGTCTCGAGCAAAGTGCGATCGACGAGGTGCGCCGCGAGTGCTGGCCCGACATCCGCGACGAGCACGAACTGCACGACCTGCTGCAATCGCTGGTTGCACTGCCGCTGGAGTTCTTCGCAGACCGGCCTGCTGCACGCCACTGGCCCACGCTCTACGATCGTCTCGCTCCTGCGGGGCGCGCTCGCGTGGCGGATTGCAACGGCATCGTCTGCTGGAGTTCGACAGAGCGCACAGCCTATGTCGAAGCTCTCTGGGGCAACACTGCTGGTGAGGCCGGGCAGAAGGAGCAGGCATTCAGGCAGTGTGTACAGGGATGGGTTCAGCTTCTCGGCCCCACAACAGCAGCTTCATTCGCCACTCGTCTCGGACTCCCTGCCGCCGAGGTTTTTCAGGCCTTCCTGGCCATGGAGATGCAGGGGCTGCTCATGCGCGGCCTCTTCGAACACGGCAAGCCCGAACACGATCATCAGATCGAGTGGTGCGAGCGGCGCATTTTGCAACGCATCCATCGACGCACGCTGCATACCCTGCGCAAGCAGATCGAGCCCCTCGCCCCAGCCGTCTACATGCGCTGGCTCCTCGAGTGGCAGCACCTCGCGCCGCAGACACAGCTCTCCGGCGAAGAGGGCGTGCTCGAGGCCCTGCATCAACTGGAAGGCTTCGAAGCGCCTGCCATCGAGTGGGAGCGCTCTCTGCTCCGTTCGCGCGTCGCCAACTACGACCCCAGGTGGCTCGACGCTCTCTGCCTCTCAGGAGCCGTCGGGTGGGGACGCATCTCCCCTCATCCTGCATGGTCGAACGCCGACGGAACCGGCCCGCGCCGCGTCGTTCCCACCAACGCCGCTCCGATCACCTTCTACATCCGCGAGACCGCGGAGTGGCTTCCCCATGCGTTAGCGCGTGAGCGTATCGAAGACTCACGCCTGGCCGCATCGCTCAGCGCCGAGGCCCTCGCCGTGCGCTCTCTGCTCAGCGAGCGTGGCGCCTGCTTCGCCAATGACATGCAGCGGATCCTCGGCCTCTCGCGACAGCAAACGCAGCAGGCCTTGTGGGAGCTGGCAACCGCGGGCCTCGCCGCCGCCGACGGTTACGATCAGCTGCGCTCCATCATGGACCCGCGCCGCAAACCATCCGCGGAGCCGAAGAGCGTCCTCGCCCGCCGCCCCACACGCTCGACCGCAGGACGATGGTCGCTGCTCACAGAAGAGGTGCACGCCGCTCCTTCTGCCATTGAACAGGCCCGGCGCAACGAGGCCGCTCTGACGTCTTACGCCTGCATGCTGCTCACCCGTTACGGCATCCTCTCCCGCGACCTGCTTACCCGCGAATCGAACGCTCCAAAGTGGCGCGACCTCGTCGCCATCCTGCGGCGTATGGAAGCACGCGGCGAAGTGCGTGGTGGCCGCTTCGTCACCGGGTTTGGCGGCGAGCAGTTTGCCCTGCCCGAAGCCGCGGACTCCCTGCGCGCCTCCAGAAGCAGGGAATCGCAGACCGTCATCGCTGTCTCCGCAGCCGATCCGGCCAATCTTGCCGGAATCGTGCTTCCCGGCGATCGCGTCCCTGCAATCCCGGGGCATCAGGTCTTCTACCGCAACGGAAAGATCCATCACGAAGGCGTGAACGAGGAGGCTGCATCAGAACCCGCCGAAGTTCCGTCAGCGCTTCCTCTTCCTGCAACGGCTGTCACCGGCAGTCTTCCCATCTTTGGTTGACGAGGCTTACGAAGCAGGCATGACCGAACGAGACGATCCCATCCAACAGAAGAAAGCCCCGGAGCCGGAAGCAGCCTCGCAGGAGCTGGAGCCGGGCGACTTTTACTACGACGGACCCTACCTCGTCTTTACCGCCGCTTATCTCCTCAGGCGCGGAACCTGCTGTAACTCCGGCTGCCGCCATTGCCCCTATCGTTCTTAGCCGGCCCACGTCAGTTCTTCGTGGGTGCCTCTGCAGGCAATGGAGGAGCGGCACCTGAGGCGATGGGGATGCCCCTGGTTCGAAGGTCATGTGCATTCTTCACCAGCAGCAGCACGCGGGGGTCCTTGCGGTAGCGAGCCAGCGAATCGTCAAATGGCAATTGGCCCATCACGTCGAATCCCGCTTCGCTCGCCATGGTCAGAAAGTGGATCATCGCATCCTCATTGCCGCGACGCGCATACAGACGCGCCATCTCGTAGCAGAACCGCGCATGATCCGCCGGCGACAGCATCCGCGCCGTCACGCCGATCGAGCTGTGATGCTGCATCAGGTCGGGATCGATCTTCAGCGCGGTGTCGTATTGCTTGCGCGCTGCTTCGAAATCCTTCTTCTCAAAGTAGGCGGTACCGAGATTGGAGTGATAGGTCGCCGACGCCTTGTCATACTTGATCGCCTTTTTGTAGTTGTTGATCGCGTTATCGTAGTGGCCGGTCAGATACTCAATCGCGCCGAGATTATTCCAGCCCTCGGGACTCTTCTTCTGCAGCTTCACCACCTGCTGGAAGTAGGCTCTGGCGGCGGCGAGATTCCGCAGCTCCAGCGAACTCACTCCCATCTTGTTCAGCAGGTCGATCGGGTTGCCGCCGCGTCGCAACGAAAACTCGTAGTAGTCCAGAGCATCGGCGATGAAGCGTCTCGCCCGCAGAATATCGGCAGCCGTCTCCAGCTGAGCCGCTGTCGCAATCGTGGGATCGGGAAGATGAGCGCGGACCGAGTTCCATGACGGATCCTCATGGTCGATCATTCGAACTTCTTCTCGGCTCAGGGCCCGAGGACTCTGTGCTGTTCCTGCCAGACCGGCCGACAGCAGCGCTGTCAGCATGAGGAAAGAGATCGTTCGTTGCGAGGAGAACATGGCGCACCTCCAGGAGGTACGCCCACATCATCCGCCTCGATATCAGGGGTGTCAACGGCCCCGGTCACACCCCGCGCACCACTCTGTCAGCGGCCGCCCGTCGTCGCCTGAGCCGCAGGAGCTGCCTGAACCGGCGCCGCCGCAGGCTGGACACGCAGGGCCAGCCGCGGAAAACTGAAGCTGCCTCCCGCATCGTCGATCACGTTGACCTGGCAGACATACGTGCCCGGCTTCAGCTGCGCCAGGGGTACATCAAACTGGAAGGCGACCGCCCCGCGATCCGGAACATTGACCGCATCTGCCTGAATCAGCGGGGTCTCATAAACCTTCACGCCTCCGCTCATGAACTGGATGCTGGTCAACACTTTCACTGCACCCGCAGGACGGCGCGTCAGGCCCGGAGATGGCGCCGGAGCCTGCCCCTTCTCCCGCGTGGGATCGTAGACCTCGTACAGAAAGTAAAGGTGCTGGTCCTGGCGGAAGACATGGGCAACATTGGGGATCCACTCCACGCCGTCGCGGATCAGAGGATTGTTCGTATTCTTCTTGTCGTTGCTCGGCGCCTGCTGGCTGGCCAGCACGATCGAGCTCATCTTCATCGGAAGCTTCTTCAGATCTGGTACCTGCAGGTCCGTCTCGAAGCTGCCCATCCGCCCCGTCTGGTTCTCTCTCACCACAAACTTCAGGTGATAACGGCCCGGCGCCAGCGTGAATCCGGTCGAGTATTGAATGTTCTTGCGCTGCGCCTGCTGGGCCTGGTCGAGCGCCAGCTTCACCGTCTCCCGCGCATCGCCAACGACGATACCCTGAGAGTTCTTAATCTGGCCAATAAAGTCGATCGTCGCCTTGTCGCGATCGCCATTCTTGATAAAGGAGATCTGTGATCCCGGAACGATCAGAGACACCGGTACGAAGAAGCGGTTGTCCGTCATGCGGAAGTAGAGCGCCTGCAGATACAGCGCAACATCCGTTGCTGGAAGATCGCTTCGCATCTGCTCGGTCAGCGCCAGCTCGCGGTCTTCTGTCTTCTGGTGCTGGAAGTCGGCAGGAGCGTAGTAGCCGGGACGATACTCCAGCTTCAGGTCAGGACGGTTCACCTTCACCGTCAGGTGGCGATACGCTCCGTCCCGCGCAGGATTGGCCGAGCGGAAGCCGATGATGTAGTAGGCCTCCGTGTCGTGCTGGATCTGCTGAAAGACAGGCCCGAAGTCATTGGAGTCGAAGAAGGCCTTGCCGCCCGTATCGCTCGAAAGCGTCGACAGCACCTCCTGCGATCCGAAGTTGGCGTCCAGTTGGCTCTGCATCGCGCCGCCGCTGTAAGCTGAGGTGCCTCGCAGGCTTCCCTGCGAGGCATTGCCCACCGGTGGCAGCGCCTCGAGTCCGCGTGAGTCCACGCTGTAGATGGCCATGTTCGCTCGTACGGCGGCGTTGGTCGCCGCCCGCATGCTCGCCTGATTTTCAATGCCCTGGCGTGTCAATCCGCCGGAGAAATAAAGCAGGCTCTTCCGCTGATCGACCTTTTCCAGGCTCTTGGCGATCGAGCGAATGGCATAGAGTTCGCGGTCGGTATTCAGCGCGTTGTACTCGGAGTCATCCGCCGTAAAGCTGGACCCGTCGTCTGCCGTGCCCTCGGACGTTCCGCCTTCGTTGCCATTGGCAAAGCCCGTGCCTTCACTGCCGTTGTAGCGCCCCACGCCGCGCAGCAGAGCTGTCTTGTCCGCGGTGAAATCCTGGTCCATCGTCAGCGCGGTCGACATGCTGACCAGCGCAACCAGATCAGCGGGTTGCATTTTGCTCTTGATGTAGTCCTGCGCCGACTCCACCGCGCGATCGATATCCTCCGGCTGCATACTGCTCAGGTCGAAGAACATCACGATCAGCCGGTGGTCCTTCAACTCCGCAGGGTCGGCCGCAAAGTTGCGGTTGACGAGGTCTGCGATAGAGGTCTTGCCGCTTACCGTGGCATTCTCGTGCAACGCAACGGCCTCATCCACGGCCTGAAAATCGAAGCTGCGAATCGTCTGCGGCTTGCCGTTCTCCAGAACGGTAAAGTCCGACGCCTTCAGGCCCTTGACCACCGCACCCGTCTTCTTATCGCGGACTACGACGTTGGTCAGCACAATATCGCTCTGCACCTTCAGCGTGAAGGTGCCGTTGCCTGCGTCCTGCTGGGCAAAGAGCCAGGGCTGGCCGAGCGGCGCCACGGTGAGTGCTGCTGCCAGCAGAGATACGGCCGTTCTTCGCTTGAGTATCGTCATCATGGCTAGAACCTGTACCGCGCTATGAAGGTGATGCGCCGCATCGCCGCAGTCGAGGTGACCTGGCCAAAGGTGCGCGAGTTGAGAGTGGTATCGATGCCCGAGTACTGAACCGTGTTGAATACATTGGTCGCCGTCATGCGAGCTTCAAACGATCGCGTCTCGCCCATGGCCACCGTACGCGAGAGAGAGGTATCGACGGCAACCGTCCCCGGCCCGCGGATGGAGCCGCGCGACGCCGTTCCAAAGACATCGGCAGGCGTGGCGAAAGCACCCGGATTGAACCAGTCGAGGATCGTCCCGTTACCGGAGATCGGTTGCGTGAAGACGCGGTCCGGACGCAGCGTGTTGTTGGTGCCGGTCGCCGTCTCACTGACCGTCGCGGAATAGTGCGGCGTAAAGTAATTGCCGGTCGCGAAGGTAAAGTCCCCCGAGAGCGAGAAGCCATCAAACACCTTCGACCATACTCCCTTGTTCGCAAGGAAGGCGCGATTCGGACCAAACGGCAGCTCCAGCACCCAGTTGCCGGTCAGCTTCTGCCGAATGTCGAAGGAGCTGTTGCCCTCTTCCGCTGCGAGGTTCTGATCGTTCTGTGCCGGCGTCACCGTCGAACCGCCGATCGACGAAGCATTGTCGATCGAATGTCCGTACTGGTAGGTCGCCTGCAACGAGACGCCCTTCTGCATCCGCTTGCGTGCGTTGATGCTCAAAGCATTGAATCGCGAGAAGCCCTGCGAGTCTTCGTAGTAATAGACCTGCGCCGTCGGGTCCAGAACGCTGGCCGCTGTGCGGTTCGGAGCCCGGACGATATCCAGCGCTCCGCCCTTGGCGCCGTTGTAACCGACATTCAGCACGATACCCAGCGGCAGCGTGCGCTGCATGTCGATGTTCCACACCTGCACATGACCCAGCCGGTAGTTCGGGTTCACGCTGTAGTTGTTCTGCACCGCAGCCGTCGAGCAGTTGAAGGCGTTGGCAAACTGCAGCACGCCGCATCCCTGTTGATTGACGATGTTGGTCTGCGTCACCGCGAACGGCGGCTGGAAGGCGAGCTGCCTTGCAAACGTGGAGTACTGCTGCGTGTTGTAGTTGATGCCATAGCCGCCGCGCAGCACCGTCTGCCCGAACAACTTGCCCTTTATGCGATACGCAAAGCCAAAGCGCGGCGAGAACATCGTGCGGTCGTTGTTCACCAGCGAGTTCGAATACTTCATCCCGCTGTAGGGTCCGGTCTGCCCCGGCGTCACGGCAGCAACCTGGCTGAAGTCCGCATTGTGATCGAGGTTCGCCAGGCGGTTGTTCTTCTCCGAGTACGGCGAGAAATACTCATACCGTAGCCCGTAGTTCAGCGTCAGGCTCGGCAGGATGCGCCAGTCGTCGTTCGCATACAGGTCCCAGATGTTCGCGCGCAGATAGGTCTTCTGCAGTCCAGCCTGGACAGCCGCCTGCTGCGGCATGCCGAGCAGGAAGTCCGCGAAGCCGTAGCCGTTCGAGAGATCCTTCGAAGACGTCGCCGTATGCTGCGTGGCGTATCCGCTGAAGGTAAAGGAGCCCAGCGGGCTGGCGCCGCTCTGCAGATTGCCCGGTGCCGTCAGCGTATCGACATGCAGGCGGCGGAAGTCGCCGCCAAAGCGCATGTTGTGCTTCTTGATATTCCAGCTGACGAAGTCCGTAAACGAGATCGTCTGGCTGACGGAGTCGCTCGGCGTCGTGGAGCTGAGTCCCGTCAGTCCGGTAAAGGTCAGCGTGGGGACACCGTAGTAAAACGGGTTCGCTGCAACCGTTGCATTCCCGACCAGCACTCCGGCGTCGGCCGCAGGGTTGTCCGTGCCATTCGTGAAGTAGTTCAACGTCGTCGCATGCGAGCGATTCCACGTCAGCGTCGCATTGTTTCTCAGCTTGCCGTAGCCAACGGTGTAACCGGCTGAGATGTTATAGCCGTCCGAAGCCGTCGAGCCTCCCAGCGGCAGAAAGATATTGCGATTGTCAGCTGCCGAGTGGCTGTACGATCCGTTGAAGTTGATGTTTTGTGTAAGCGTCTTCGGTCCGTTGGACGACTGCCGCCGTCCCCCTCCTCCGCCGCCGCCAAACGGGCCGAAGCCCGTGCTCTGGCCAAAGTTCCGTACGTAACGCATCGCGGCCATCACAGCATTCTGCCCGGCCGTTGTGACGGTCTGGTAGTTGTATCCCTGGGCGCCGGTGGTCGCAATGTTCGGCGCGGGGTAATACTTCATCAGTGCCTGCGACTGCGGCGAGATGCGGTTGCCGCAGATCACGTTCAGCACCCCATTGCACGCAAACTGCTGGCTCGTCGACGGGTCGTAGAGCGGCGTGCTCAGGGAAGAGAAGTCGCCGCCGCGTTCCGCCTCGGTCGGTACCGTGCCATACAGGTTCTGCGGCGTCGTATTGCGCTGACCCGTCACATTCAGAAAGATGAACTGCTTGCTGCTGGGCTTGATCAGGCCCGGGATATAAGGCGACCCGGTAAAGCTCAGGCCAAAGCGGTTGTTGCTGTACGAAGGCTTGGTCACGGGAGCACCGGTCAGCGAGAACGTCGTCGCGTCCAGCGCCCCATTGCCCCCCTGGTAGAAGATCGCGCCGTGCGGCTGTGTCGGATCGAAGCCGCGCCCACGGCCACCACCACCGCCACGCATCCCAAGCCCGCCGCCTCCGCGACCGCCCCCGCCCGGTCCGCCGCCAGGCCCCATCATGCCGCCCAGCATCCCGGCCACGGCGTTGACCATATCGCTCTGTGCGCCACCCTGCTGGCGTGCACGCGCCATCGCGTCCTCAATGCGTTCCCGGACCTCGTCCTCGTTGAAGTTTGCTAGTCCGTTGGTCTGGCCCATCTGGCCGCTCACGGCAACCGAGTCCGTCGCCGCAGAGTCGCCGCCCAGCCCGGCCAGCGTCGGCATCTGCGCCCCGCTGTTCGCCGTGCCCGCACTGGCGTCCGAGAGATCGCCGCCGCTTCCCGTCACATTAAGAGATTGCATGCCCCGGCTTACAGCTCCTGCCAGAGTGCTCGACGCTGCAGCCTGTTGCTTCTGCTGCAGCTCCTCCTGCTGCTGGACGCGCGAGGCCAGCTGCAGGGTGATGCTGACGGTCTGCTCCGGCTTGCCGCCGTTCTCGCTCGCCGCATTGATCAGCACCTCCTGCGTCTCGCTGGCGAACGCCGCAAGCTCCGTCTTCACCACGTAGCGTCCGTTCTTTGGAATCGTCATGGCGAAAGCGCCCGACACATCAGTCGTGGTGGCATACTTCTTGCCGGTCAGTGTGTTGGTCGCGGTCACAGCAACACCGGGCAGCGGAATGGCTCCCGCCTTGATCGAGCCGCGAATCGTCCCCCCGGCCGCCTGTACGGCGGTCTGCGCCGGTAGCTGTGCCGCTGGTGATCCCTGTGTCGCGGGTGCCGCGTCCTGCGCCTGCGCCGTATACCCCGCGCCGAGCAACACCGCTCCCGCCAACATGGACCGAAGGATGGTTCGAGCTGTCATCCCGTTCCCCACTCGCAAAACAACCGTCATGGTCATGTGTCTGTTCGCCTGATTACTGATTCGGTGCAGTCTGTGCCGGAGCCGCCGCACCTGCTGGAGGCTGTCCTTCGCGCCGCATGCGCGGTCCGCCCATCGCTCCCGGAGGAACCACCGTCAGCGTCGTCGGCACAAAGACGCCATGCTTCAGCGATCCCTGTCCCGCGATCATGTCGCCGACCTTTAGATCGGCAAGCGTGATGCTCTCATTCCCGCTCCCCTGCATCGTGCCCTGCGGCCCGGAGGGCAGAGGCGATGTCGAGCCATCCGCGCGAACGACAGCCCTCCTTCCTCCGCGGCGGAACGAGGTCGTCTCGTCTACTTCGATCACCTGCGTCACGTTATCCGCGCGCTGGATGGTCAGCTTCGTCTCATCCATGGCGGTCACCTTGCCCGTGATGTACTCCTTACCCATGCCTTCGCGAAGCCGCTTCACCTGCGCAGCATCCATTACGGCAACGAATAGCGCATGAAGAGTCTTGTTGGGAGCATCCAGTTCGCCGGTCGCTCCGATCCCGTCTCCCGGCTTGATCTCCTCGATCTTGATCAGCTGCGGCTGGCGCGGCCCATCCGTCGGAGCGGCACCAGGCAGGCGGTTCTCCTTCAATAGACGTGTATTCGGCGTAACCGCGACGGTATACAAGTCGCCCGCGTCGGTCTTGATCGTCAGCTTGTCGGCGGCAACTGTCGTCACCGTGCCGTGAACCATCGGCTGTCGTGCAAAGCCCATCCCTCCGCGACGACCCTCCTGCGCAGAAGAAGCTGCGTCCTGCGCGCTCGCGGGGGGCATGCCGTTTGAAAGAAGTACCGCAAAAAGACTGCAAACCAGGATCAATCTCATCGTTTTCATTTCCCGTGCCTGTACAGACGCATATCTCCGGCGAAAGACTCTGTGGGAGTACAAATCCTTGACGTTGCCGGTCACATCCACCGTCCCGATACACTATCGCTATGGAACGACCATCCTCTGCGGCGTCAACCCACGTCGAGAGCCACTTTGAGGCGGGAGAGACCATCCGCGACATCGTCATCGGCCTCTCCGATGGCCTTACCGTACCCTTTGCTCTCGCCGCCGGTCTCTCCGGAGCCACAGCCTCCTCGCGTCTCGTTGTCCTCGCCGGGCTGGCCGAGATCGCCGCCGGTTCCATCGCCATGGGCCTGGGCGGCTACCTCGCCGCACGCGGCGACGCCGAGCACTACGTCTCCGAACGCAAACGAGAGGAGGAAGAGATCGTCGAGCGCACGCACGACGAAGAAGAGGAGATCTTCGAGATCTTCGAGCGATACGGCGTTCCTCGCCCCAGCGCCGCTCCCGTCCTCGATGCCCTCAAGCAGAACCCCACTGCCTGGGTCGACTTCATGATGCGCTTCGAGCTTGGTCTCGAAGAGCCGCGCCCGGGCCGGGCACTTCGCTCAGCCCTGACCATCGCCGGATCGTATATCGCCGGTGGACTGATTCCTCTCCTGCCGTACCTCATCATCGCCAGCAACGCGGAGGCCCTCCGCTTCTCAGCCGTCATCACCCTGATGGCGCTCGGCTTATTCGGCGCGCTCAAAGGCAGGCTGGTCGGCACCGGCTGGCTGCGCAGCGCTCTCCAGACCGTCCTCATCGGCGGTATCGCCGCATCGGCAGCCTATCTCCTTGCCCGCGTCCTGAACAGCTACGCCGGATGACCCGCCCGGGAGACTCCGAGGAGAAGAAAAAGCAACAGAATTCCCCGCCGGCCCATCCCATGTGTAACGGATTCCGGCCACAAGGCGCAGCGGACGTTTCAAGCCCCAGACGACAGGTGTTCCCATGACCCCAGCTTCCCTTGAAAAGTCGGCTTCTTCGATGCTTGCCCGTTACAAGGCAGCGCGCCGCGCCACGGCCATGCTATGTAGCCCGCTGACTCCGGAAGACATGATGGTCCAGTCATGTTCCGAGGCCAGCCCGGTCAAGTGGCACCTCGCTCACACCAGCTGGTTCTTCGAGACCTTCGTCCTCTCCGAGTTCCTCGCCAACTACAAGCCCTTCCATCCCGACTTCCGCTGGCTCTTCAACAGCTACTACAACTCCCTCGGCGATATGCCGGAGAAGAAGCTTCGCTCCTCCTTCTCGCGCCCGCCCCTCGATCTCATCCTCGGATACCGCGCTCACGTCGACGCCGGCATCGAGCACCTGCTGCAACATCCCGCCGAAGACGAAGCCGCCCGTCGCATCGCCCTCGGCATCGAGCACGAACAGCAGCACCAGGAGCTGATCGCCACCGACATCAAGCACGCCTTCTTCACCAACCCCTTGCATCCGGCGTACACCGCGCGCAGGCGACCTCTCTCCACCTCCATCGCGCCGCCGCTCGAGTGGATGACCTACGCCCCCGGCCTCTCCGAGATCGGCCTGTCACCCGATCCCAACGCCGTCGACGCCTTCGCCTTCGACAACGAAACACCGCGCCATCCCGTCTACATCGCTCCCTTCCGCCTCGCCACCCGCCTGGTCACCTGCGCCGAGTACCTCGCCTTCATCGAGCAGGACGGCTACAGCCGTCCCGAACTCTGGCTCTCCGAAGGGTGGACCACCATGCGCGACGAAGGCTGGCAGGCGCCGCTTTACTGGCGTCGCGATCAGGCATCTCGCTCCGGATGGAGCATCTTCACCCTCAACGGCTACGTCTCGCTCGACGATCTCTCCGAAACCCCCGTCTGCCACCTCAGCTTCTTCGAGGCCGACGCCTTCGCCCGCTGGTCAGGCCATCGCCTGCCAACCGAATTTGAGTGGGAGTACGCGGCGGCGCAGCTGGGAACCCTGGTGCGCGACGGCTCCTCCCTGCTCACCTGGTCCGAGTCCACTGGAATCGATGCCGTGGCGGGAGTCGCCGCAAATATGCTCGATTCCGGCGAGCTTCATCCCGAGCCCGCAAGCCTTGCCGGTGGCCTGCAACAGGTCTTCGGCGATGTATGGGAGTGGACCGCAAGCCCCTACACCGGCTATCCCGGCTATGCTCCTCTCCCCGGTGCTCTCGGCGAATACAACGGCAAGTTCATGAGCTCGCAGATGGTGCTGCGCGGAGGCTCGTGCGTCACTCCCGCGACCCACATTCGCTCCACCTATCGCAACTTCTTCTCGCCCGCCACCCGCTGGCAGTTCTCCGGTCTGCGCCTGGCCCACGATGCCACCGCCATCGAGAGTTAAGATCCCATCGAGAGCTAAGTCGAGAGCTAAGATCCTTCAGCGTCCCTGCTTCATCGTCGCCACCCACACCAGCGAGTCCTCCAGCAGCTTGTTCTGGGTCTCGCTGGTGAAGATGCGGTCGCCGTGCCCCATGTTCGTATACAGCATGCGGTAGCGCGTGTTCGTCCACATCACCGGCAGATCGCCCGCCGTCAGCACGTCCTTCATCCCGATGGGATAGTTCGACGGCGCAAGCGTCAGCAGCACCTTCACGTCCTTGTTCTCGCGCGGCGAAGGCTTCCAGACATACCATTCGTTCGGCGGAGAGAGAAAGCTCTTCGGCAGGCTCTTCGTCAATGGATGCTGCGGATCGTCCACGTTGATCGTCGCCGGCAACGGTGGCCACTCGTTCCCATAAAACACGCCGCCGCCAAGAAAGCTGACGAACCATGGCCATCTGGTTCCGCTGTCGTTGTATGCGGCGATATGAAAGCCCAGCCAGCCTCCACCGTGCTCCATGTACGCTTCGAACGCTGCACGTTGCGCCGCCGTATGCGGAAAATCGTCCAGCCAGACAACAAGCTGGTACCCGGCGAGTTTCGTGGCGTTCATGTCGTCCCAGTCCCTGGTCGTCTCAAAGCGGTACGCTCCGCGCTTGGCAGCCTCGGTGTAGAACGAGATCGCCTGGTGAGCGAAGTCGACATGATCGTGCTCTACGGTCTCCGAATAGAAGGCCAGCACGCGAAAGCGTGGTGGCTGCGCCTCGGCGATACGGCACAGCAGAGGCAGGCACAGCAGAAGACTCAGAACACAGCGCAGCATCGTTTTCATCATTGGAGTCGAAGTGGGAATCGGACCGGCTTCCATTCTAGACAACTCTCATCGCTATGCCCGAAGATGGCCATCATGGCCTTGTTGCAAAAGCGATTCTGCGCCGCAGCCTCGTGCTTCGTTGCCTCCACCATGCTCTCGCTCGCGCTCCACGCGCAGGCGCTCTCTCCGCAGGCCGGCCTCGTGAATCGCAACGCCTCGGCCTACAACGCCGTCAACGCTACCCTCTATCTCGTCGATACCTCGCACAATGCGGTCACGCTCATCTCAGCAGGCGGCAAGGTCTCTTCGATTCCCGTCGGGCAGCGTCCCGATGCCGTCGCCGTCAACAACCGCACCGGCCGAGTCTACGTCGTCAATCCCGGCTCGAAGAACGTCTCCGTCATCGATGGCAACGCAGGCAACGTCATCGCAACGGTTGCCACCGCCGCACGCCCTTACGCCATCGCAGTCGATGAAGTCGAGAACAAGATCTACGTCTCCAACACCTTCTCGAATATGCTCACCGTGATCGACGGCGCAACCGACACCGCGAGCAATCTCAAGGTGGGTTCCGCCGATGCCGTCATGGTCGACAGCGACCGTCACCGCATCTACCTGCTCGGCTACGAGAGCGACAGTCTGACGGAGATCAACCCCGCCGATGGCAGCACTGCAAAGATCCCTGCCGGAGCCATGCACCTCTGGGGGCTCGCCCGCAGCGGCTCCACCCTCTACGTCTCCCATCTGCAGGACTCCAGCATCGCCGCCGTCGATCTCACAACGCATAGCATTCACACCATCGCGACTGGCGCCATGCCCTGCGCCATCGTCGAAGATGCCACGCGCGATGAACTCTACGTCGCCAACTACTCCGACGGTACCGTAACGGTCGTCCATCACCAGCAACCCATTGCCGCCATACCGGTTGCAGCAAGGCCGCAATCGCTCGCACTCGATCGCGATAAAGGGCTGCTCTACGTTGCCAGTCCGCAGCAGAACCAGGTGACCGTCATCGATCTTCGCAAGCGCCTGGTCGTCCGTCGCCTCCACGTGGACGAGCATCCCTACGCGGTCGCGATCCATCCCGTGACCCACACGGCCTTCGCGATTAATCTTTCGGGTACCTCTTATACCCCTCTAAAGGGGGAATAAGTCTTATGCTGACAGCGTACTGTCAGTATCCTGTCTGCGACGGAGACCTTAGACGTAGAGCGTGCATCCAAATGCAGAGCGGTTTAGGCCGCACCATCCAGCGAAGGGAACTGAATCGTGCCCGTATCCTCAGCCGCATTAGATTTAGAGTCGCAGACGCCATGTCCTGAGCCTTCTCCGACCTCATCTGTCCACCACGCCATCGCATCCGAGGTGCGCAACGGTCTGACCTCCACCCCAAAGACCCTCACGCCCTGGCTCTTTTACGACATCGACGGGTCCTACCTCTTCGAGCAGATCACCGAATTGCCCGAGTACTACCTCACTCGCACCGAGCGCGGCCTCTTCGCCACCCACGCCGACCAGATCATCGCCCGCGCCGCCGAGTCTTCCGGTTCCGATCCCGCCCCCATGCTCACGCTGATCGAACTCGGCGCAGGCACGGCTACCAAGACCGGCATCCTCCTCGCAGCCGCCGTGCGTCACCAGAGCAGCGTCGTCTATCAGCCCGTCGATGTCTCGGAGTCGGCCCTTGCTGCCGCAACCGAAAACATCCGCTCCAACATCCCCGGTGTCACCGTACGATGTCAGGTGGCCGACTACACCTCCGAGCCACTGCCCCTCAACCGCCTGCCCCATACCCGCACCCTCGCTCTGTACATCGGCTCCAGCATCGGCAATTTCTCTCCCGATGATGCTCGCGACGTTCTCCGCAATCTGCGAGCCCAGCTCCTGCCCGGTGACAAGCTGCTACTCGGTACAGATCTCGCGCCCGGCATCTCCAAGTCGGTCTCCATGCTCGAGGCCGCCTACGACGATCGCTCCGGCGTCACCGCCGCCTTCAATCGCAACGTCCTCGCCCGCATCAATCGCGACCTCGGAGCCAACTTCCGCCCCGAGTGCTTTGCGCACCGCGCCATCTG
Organism: Edaphobacter sp.; assembly: GCF_028283685.1. Lineage (GTDB taxonomy): Bacteria > Acidobacteriota > Terriglobia > Terriglobales > Acidobacteriaceae > Edaphobacter. The sequence goes on from NZ_JAPWKF010000004.1 coordinate 231,127, forward strand.
GAACGCCGCCGAGTCCCGCATCGAGATGCACCTCGTCGCCAGTCACGCGCAGACCGTCACCATCCCCGCCAACTGCGCTGGTCCTCAGCTCACGGTGCGTTTCCGCGAAGGCGAGAGCATTCATACCGAAAACAGTTACAAATTCACCTGCGCACGCGTAGAGGCGTTACTGGAGTCGGCTGGCTTCGCCATGGCCGAGACATGGCAGGATGCAGCAGAGCTCTTCGCCGTCAATCTCGCAACCGCAATCTAACGCGCGTTAGATCTTCTCGGAAGGTCGGCGCCACTCGCCGCTCTTCCCGCCACTCTTCGAGATCAGCTCAACGGCACGGATGCGAATGCCCTTATCGAGCGCCTTCGTCATGTCATAAACCGTCAGCGCGGCCACAGACGCTGCGACCATCGCCTCCATCTCCACACCGGTGCCTGCCACCGTCGCGGCAGTTGTCTCGATCATCACGCCGCCGTCAGCAATGGTGGCCGTCACCTCGACAAAACTCAGCGCCAGCGGATGGCACATCGGGATCAGCGATGACGTCTGTTTCGCCGCCTGGATTCCTGCAAACCGGGCGACCTCCAGCGGATTCCCCTTCGGGTTCGCGGGCAGCGCCTGCAGCGCCTCCTCCGAAAGCTCCACGAAGGCTCGCGCCCTGGCCTCCCGCCGGGTATCCGGCTTGGCGCTCACGTCGACCATGTGCGCCTGTCCTGCATCGTCGTAGTGTGAAAGCTTACTCACTGTGATCGGTCTCCTCCACCAGCCTACTTCACAAGGATCGTGATCAGATCGCCACGGCGGAACTGCGCGATCCCCTCCGGCAGAACGGCATAGCAGTTGGCGCGCGCATTCGCCGCCATGTCGCCCGAGCCCTGCCACACCACAAGCTCCACCTCCGCTGTCGTCCTCGTCGCATGCAGCCTCGCTGGCAACACTCGCGTCAGCCCCGCGCGGCCATCGACATCGTGGCGCAGCGACGCATACACAAAGCAGGGAAGACCGGCCTCCGCTCCGCGCATCGACCGCAGCAGCGGCTCCACCAGGCAGGTGAAGGTCACCTGCGTCGAGACCGGATTGCCCGGCAGGCCAAAGAAGAAGATCTCCGCCATGCCGTCGCGCTCCGGCAGCCGCCCAAAGACCACAGGCTTGCCCGGCTGCATCCGCACCCCGGTAAAAAAGAACTCCGCGCCCATCTCCAGCAGGACATCTTCCACCAGGTCATACTCGCCCATCGAGACGCCGCCCGAGAGCAGCAGCAGGTCTGCCTTCCGCGCATCCACAATCGCTCGTCGCAGATCCTCAAGGTTATCCCTCGCCGCCGGAAGCTGCCGAGGCGTCCCGCCTGCCTCTGCAACCAGCGCCGCCAGCCCATAGCTGTTCGAGTTGCGAATCTGTGCCGGGCCAGGAATCTCCGACAGATCCACCAGCTCATCTCCCGTGGCCACGATCGAGACACGGGGCTTCGCAAAGACCTTCGGTCTTCCCACGCCGCACGAGGCCGCCAGCGCGATCGCCGCCGTTCCCATCACCGTCCCCGCTGAGAGCAACTCATCGCCCTCGTGTGCCTCGCTGCCCCGTGACACCACATTCTCTCCTGCAGTGAGTGTCCTTGCTGCAAGCAGGCGAATCCTCTGCCCATCCCGCTCCACATGCTCCAGCATCGCCACGGCATTGGCCCCCGCAGGCACCGGTGCGCCTGTCATGATCTCAATCGCCGACCCCGCCTGCAGGCTGCCGTTCCAGAACTCTCCCGCGCGCACCTGTCCCACCACCGCCAGCCACGCGCCGTCAGCCGTCTCACCAGCGCGCACTGCGTACCCATCACGCGTCGAGCGGTCGAACGCAGGCTGATCGCGGTCCGCGCAGACCGGCTCTGCCAGCACCCGCCCCAGCGATGCCAGCAGGTCCACGCTCTCCGGCTCGCGGCCGCGAACGGTATGTGCTTTTTCGAGCACCGTCTCCAGTGCCTGGTCGAATCCCAGCACCCGCTCCTGCTGTCCTGCGTCCCGTGCCTCCGCCGATCTCATCTTGCCGCTCCTTCTTCCATTCCCAGGCAAAGCTTCTCCCAGGAAAAGCCCTGCTGCCAAGCAAAAGGCCCCGGCATATTGCCGAGGCCTCTGCGGTTCTGCTGTGTTCGTCCTACTTCTTGCTCTTGGTGGCCTTGTAGCTCGACTTGATCTCCGCGCCGATACCGGTAAGGATGCCCTTCACCTCTTCGACACGAGCCTGCTCCGCCGGATTCGCGGATGCCAGATCCACGAACTCCTGGTAGGCCTCAACGCATCCCGGAGGCGCAACGATCTTCTGCGTCTTCGGGTCGACCGATGCCTTCGGAATCAGGGACTGACCCTTGATGTAGTAAGCATCGGCGCGCTTCGGATCGGCCGCGATGGCCTTGTCTGCAGCAACAGCGGCATCGTCCAGCTTGCCGGCGTTATACAGGGTCGCAGCTTCGTTGTAGTAGTACATGCCTGCGTTGTCGGGCTTGGCCTTGGCGGCCTGCTCGTAAGCATCGCCCGCGCCCTTGCCGTCTCCGCTCTTGGCCAGAGCCTGACCCATCTGGTTATAGGCCGCTGCAGTGGTCTCCGGGTTCGGCTTCTTCGAAGCGGCGTTGGCGTCCACGGCCTTCTTGTACGACGCGGCTGCCTCGGTGTACTTCGCCTGGACGGCAGGATCGGCTGGCTTGCCGGCGGCCTTGGCTGCCTTGGCGGCGGCATCGGCCGAACCCAGCTGCGCATCGCCCAGCGCCACCCACAGGATGCCCTCATCGGGCTTTGCGGTGGTCGCCTGCTGCATCGACGAAATGGCGGCGTCGAAGTTGCCGGCCTTCGTATCGGCGCGAGCCTGGGTCAGCAGGGCATTCAGGTTGGCAATCTTCGCATTGGCCTGCGTTACATCGGCGTTCTTCTTCTTGAATTCTTCGAGCTGCTTCTTCTCTTCCGGAGTCATCTTGTCGATGTACTCCTTGCGGCTCATATCGAAGTTCACCATCTTGTCTTCGCCGGCGGCAAAGGTGACGTTGTCCTGGAAATCGATGCTCTTGTCATCGACATAAACGATGGCTACATAGCTTCCCGGAGCGATGCCGGTGCCCTTGAAGTCGCCGTTCGTGTCAATCGGAAAGGTGTTCGTATACTTCCGGCTCTTTTCATCGCCGCTACGATCCTGGGTCAGACGAACCTCACCCTTGGTGATCGCTGATCCGATCGGGTTGTTCACATGACCGTGAATGCTGGCCGGAGCAGGCTGCGCCTTGGCCGACAACGATGCTCCCAGTGCGAAGACCAGAGCGAGAGCCGCTCCTCGGCCGGCGCTCATCTTTCTTCCGATACGATTGATCACTTTCCGTTCTCCTGGTTTCAGATCTTTTTTATCCGGCCGCCCACGCGGACCGGGTTCTTTTCATGCGTCCAACAGGCATACCACTAACCGTTGGATGCAGACTTCTGGCCGGCGTAGGGTATCGGGTCAACGCCGCCGGCCTCACGAAACGCCCTCAGGCGAAGAACGCAGCTCTCACAGACGCCACAAGCCTCGGTTTCGCCGGAATAGCATGACCAACTTACATGGAACGGAGCGCCCAATTCAACTCCAAGACGAACGATCTCACTTTTCTTCAAGTGGATAAGAGGCGTCTCGATCCGAATATCGCCTTCCTTTGTCCCCTGTTGAATCAGTTGGTTGAATGCCTCATAGTACGCTGGACGACAGTCCGGGTAGCCCGAGCTGTCCTGCTCCACCGCACCGATAAATACCCGTCTGGCCCCCACCACCTCCGCCCAGCTCACCGCCGCCGACAGAAAATGCGCATTGCGGAACGGCACATAGGTGACCGGAACCTCTGTGCCGATCGCCGACTCCTCCGCCGGGGCGTCCGGCACGGCAATCGAGCTGTCCGTCAGCGCCGATCCGCCAATTCGCCGGAAGATGTCGATCTTCAGCGGCATGAACTCCTTAGCCCCGGTCAGCCGGGCGATCTCGCGGGCCGAAGCCAGCTCCTTGGCCTCTGTCCGCTGGCCATAGCTGAAATGCAGCGCGTAGACCTCGTAGTCGTTCGCCGCCAGCGCGGCGCACACGGTCGAATCCATGCCGCCGGACAGGCACAATACCGCGCGCGGGCGCATCACGTCACTCTTCATCGTCACCTGCACCTGCATCATCACCTACACCTGCCGTCATCTCCGCGGGAGTGTCGAGCAGCTTCTTCGCCGCCTCCTCGTCCTTGCGGTGAACCATCAGTCGCGACCGGAACGCCGGTGGCACCAGGCTGTTCGCGTTCTCGCCGTGCAGAAAGCACTCCAGGCTCGCCGATTCAAGAACGCCCTTTGCCATCTGCGCCTCTGCGGGCATCAGGTAGCGGGCAATCATCACATACTGCTCCGGATCGAACTCGAACGGCGCTGCCTCTGTCTCCGGAACCGCAATCTTCCTGGGCTTGTTCATCTCGTCGGACATAAGCACCTCACTTTGTCTCATAAGACTGCAACCGCGCCGTAATAGTTCCCCAGAAAAGGCTCGCCCTCACCTGAACCGGCATATGGCGGGCATCGTCCGTGTACCAGATCCAGATCTTTCCCCGGTTCTTCACCACACCCTCATCTGCTGTGGGCTGCACCCGAACCGTCTGGAAGGTGCCGGCGGGAGTCTTGATCTCCTCCTTCGCCTCCACCTTCATCGTCACCGTAACCGTCCGCATGGAGTCGGCCAGCGGGAACCGGAAGTTCTGTCCCACCGTCAACGGCTGCGATCCCACGTAGAAGATCCCGGAGAGGGAATCCATGACGCAGGCCGGGATCGGGGCGGAGAGCGTCTTCGACGTCCCCTTCACCAGATTGCGCTCCACCAGCGTCTGCTTGCCGTCCTTGTATGTCAGGTCGCTGGAGATCTTTCTCCGGCCCTCCTGCGTCTGCTTGGAGAAGCCCGCCGAGCAGCCCGACTTGGTATCGAGGCTCGATTGAAAGCGATCGATCACCGGGAACAGCATGGTGACGCCGCCTACCGTGTCCACCGAAGCGGTGATCTTCTGCGTCGTCCCCTGCTGCTCGATCTGAAAAGATGCCACTGCGGCTGTAAAGACCCGCCAGTCCACCGTGTAGGTCAGCGTCTGTTTCGTCGGGAAGGTATAGCTCGCGGGTGGCGGCTCCAGCGTCGGGATCGTCACCGGCTGCGGCGCAGGGAAGAAGCGGTCTCGGATCGAGTCTTTCAGCGTCTCCTTCGGCGGCTGCTGGGTCTGCGCAGGCGAAGAGACACACCCCAGGCCCAGGGTGATGGCAAAGACAAGGACCGTTAAACGTTTCGGCAGAGGCGGCTCGCTCGGTGTGAAATTCGGTAACGTCAGTCCGCCTAGTGCCGTAGGAAGAGGAGACGTGCAGCCAGCGCCGCATAAATGGCGATGGCTCCCATAAGGGCATTGTACTCGCGGTGATGCAGGTACCGCTCGCGCGAGAACCTTCCCGGCGGCAGGTTGCTCTTTGCCGCCGTCAACCGTGGCAGCAGCCGGGGCACCTGGCTCGCATACTCGTCGAAGTCCGCAAAGTGCTCACGCAGGTAGGCTTCTTCCGAGCGGATCGTCGGCAGGTAGATCGCAAGAAACAGCACTGCCAGCGCCAAAAAGATCACCCAGCTGCCTGCTGCCGCGGCGAAGCCGAAGGCAATCAGCATCGACCCCAGGTACAGCGGATTGCGCGTATGCGCATATGGCCCGGTCCGTGTTAACTCGGCGTTCTTCTTCACATAGCCCGCCGCATAGCCGCGCAGCCACACCCCCGGCGCCACCAGCGCAAGGCTCAGCAGCATCGTCTGCCAGGTAGGACGGGCCAGCCACAGAAATACCGCCGCAAACAGGAATCCCAGCGGTACCCGGATTCGCCGGGCGATGCGCTGCCATCTGGTTCTTTCGCTCACTTCTCTACCTTACCTGTCCTGTGTCCTGTGCGTCGCCCGTAGAACATGCACGAAGCACATCGACGGAATACCTCAGCGGAGCATCTCAACCGCCGCTTCGATGACCTCTTCCACCGTGATTGCCAGCAGCCCCTCCTCCGGGTCCGACAGTCTGCGGTGGTCGCGACGCTCCGGTCCATGCCGCAGCACCCGCGACCGCGTGCCGTACGGCCCATTGCGTGCCGGGTCCGTCGGGCCGAACAGCGCCACCACCGGCCTCTCCAGAGCAGCCGCCAGGTGCAGCGGCCCCGTATCGCCCGCGATCACCAGCGAGGCCCGTCGCGTAATCGCGATCAGCTCCGCCAGGTTGCTTGGAAAGATCGACGCCGCACCGTGGCTCGCTTCCACCACGGCCTGTCCAAGAGCGTCGCGGCTGCTGTAGGCGCTCACCAGTACCCGATAGCCCTGCGCCGCGAGACCGGCTGCGACGGCGCCATACCGCTCCGCCGGCCACTGCTTGGCGCCCCATCCCGCGCCCGGAGCGATCAGCACAATGTTGTTCGCCGATTCCAGCAACGGCAGGCAGCGCTCCTCGGCCCGTGCCTCCAGCGGAAGCTCCACCCGCGCCGGTGTAAGCGTCTCCCCGATCGCCGTGCCCAGGAGCTCGCAGCCCTGCTCGATCACGTGCGATGCGCCGGTACGAATACTCCGGTGGTAGAGCCAGGCCGCCGGTCGCTCCCGCGGATTCGCCTCGCCCACAAACTCGTCTGCCCCCGCCATCCGGCCAATCACTGCCGACCGGATCGAACCCTGCATATCGACGCAGAGATCGTAGTGGTCCCCGCGCAGCTTCCCGCGAAGCAGCTTGATGTCGTACATCGTCTGGGGGGAGAAGGGGTGCCGCTTCCAGTTCCTCGTCTGGGCAAGGTAGACGGCATCCACAAGCGGCATCGAACCGCCGCGCTCCGGCATCCCCCGGTCCGGCATCGCGTTGCAGAGAAGAGGCATCCAGCGTGGCTCAATCACCCAGCCAATCCACCAGTCGGGGTGAGCTCTGCGCATCGCAGACACGGCAGGCATGGCATGCAGCACATCGCCCATCGCCCCCACACGGACGATCAACACCCTCCGCTTGCCGTCTCTTTTATGGTTCCCAGTCGTCAAAACCCTCACATTTTCTCACGCGGGGAGAGGGTTTTAGCGCCGTTCCCGGTTTTTCCGGCGATCGAGATCCGTCGCCAGACCCACCAGCTGCCCAAACGCCTCTTTCTCGGACACCAGCGTGACCCTCAGCTTGGCGATAATCAGCGGCCCGATCTCAGCCAGCCGCGTCCGCATCTTGGGCGTGAACTTCACCGCATCCTTCTCCGTCGTCACAAATCCATTGGCGCCGATCTGCCTCGCGCGATCCACCAGCCGCGTGACGTCCTCTTCGCTGTACGGATGATGATCGGGAAACGCCATCGTCTCCATCGGCTCATAGCAGGAGGTGATCAGCATCTTGGTGAAGTTCTCCGGACGAGCGATGCCGCAGAAGGCCAGTGGAGTCGTCGGCAGAATCGTCTCCATCCCCTCCAGCAGGGACAGAGATCGCCGGATTACCCAGATCTTGAATCCACCCTCGGTGTCGCTGCTCTCTTCGCGCAGCTCCTCCAACTCCTGACGTAGCTGCTTCTCCTCGTCCTCGCGGATGACAACGATGCTTGCATCGCGCAGCGCATGAAGCGGCTCGCGCAGATTGCCCGCAGGCAGAACCACATCCTCCGTATCCTCTACGGTCAGCAGCACGATATCCACGCTTCGCCCCAGCCGCAGATGCTGAAACCCGTCATCGAGCAGGTGAACTGCGATCCGTTCCTTTGGCTTATCCTGTTCAGCCCGCAATCCTGCCTCGTAGCGATCCGCGCCCGCCCACACCGGCACCTGGCAGCTCTGCGCCAGCAGCACAGGCTCGTCTCCATGCCACAACGGGTCGTCGTACGGCTCCACCCGCTCAATCAGCTCCGAGGTGCGTCCATAGCCCCGCGTCAGGATGCTGACCGCATAGCCGCGGCTCTGCAGCATCGTCGCCAGCATGGCGACGAACGGCGTCTTGCCCGCTCCCCCCGCCGAGACGCTTCCTATGCTGATCACCGGCGCAGTCAACCGGTTCTGCTTGACCCATCCCCACTGGTAGAGGCGGCGCTTCACCACAACCACAAGACTGTAGAGTGGCGTGAGCGGGATCAGCCACGGCCTGCGAACGCTCATGCCGCGCTCCGGTCCAGCAGGGCAAGCAACGCCTCGGCCACACGTGCCGTCGCTCCTGCCTGCGCTTCGAAGACCTTCCTGCCGTGCTCGCCCAGATCCCGCTCCTCGCCACGCAGCATCCTTGCCAGCTCCTCGGGCAAGCGGCTCTCCTCAACGATCAGGATCGCGTCCTCGGCGCGCATCGCCTCAACGATCTCGCGGAAGTTATGTGTCCACGGACCAACCGCGACAGGCACGCCGAACCGCGCAGGCTCCAGCGGATTATGTCCGCCCCACGACACCAGGCTGCCTCCAACAAACGCCGCCGTCGCCAGCGAGTAAACCGAGGCCAGGTCGCCGATCGTATCCAGCAGCACCACACTGCCCGGCGCAATCTTCTGTGACGTTTCTTTCATCCGGCTCGCACGAACCGGCGTGATGCCGTGCGACTCCGCCAGAGCGGCCACGGCATCGAACCGCGGAGTGTGCCGCGGCGCGAGCACCATCACGGCATCGGGCACCGCTTCAAGCACGGCAGGCCATGCCGCCAGCAGCATCGCCTCCTCGCCCTCCAGCGTGCTCCCCGCAACCAGCACCTTCGCTCCATCGGAGAGTGAGCCGCTCAGCAGGATCGTCATCGCGCTGGTTTCCGGAGCCTTCACGTCGTACTTCAGATTGCCCGGGGACAGCACGCGCTCTGGCAGAGCGCCAATCGTCACCAGGCGGCGAGCATTCTCCTCGCTCTGCGCCAGGAACAGCGAAACATTCTTGAGCAGGGGGCGCCACAGTCGCCTCAGCCGCATGTAGCGTGGCAGCGAACGATCCGAGATCTTCGCATTCACCACGGCAACCGGCACACCGCTCCTCGCGCACTCATTCATCAGGTTCGGCCACAGCTCACTTTCCATCAGGATGAGCAGGTTGGGTCTGAGGAGGTGAAGATATCTTCGCACGAGCGAGGCAAAATCCAGCGGCAGATAAAACACCGGCGAACCCGTATATCGCTCACGCGCCAGCTTTTGTCCCGTCTCAGTGGTTGTGGAGACCGCGATCACCCATCCTGGCAGCGCCTCGCGCAGCTGCCGCACCAGTTCGCTGGTTGCCAGCACCTCTCCCACCGACACGGCGTGCAGCCAGATCACCTGCTTGCCTGCGACCGCCTCGCGTACCTCTGCAGGAATTCTTCCCAGCCGCTGTGTCAGTCCCGCACGATATCGCCCGCTCGTCGTCATCCGCGCCAGCCACCACGGAGCTCCGATCACCAGAGCGACCGCGAGCAGAACGCTATAAACCGCCAGAATCAATCGAACCCTCTCCCCCGTGCTTTACCAGGTGCGCCAGCGAAGATGATAATCAACTTGCCGATGAACTCCCACAAGACCCCTCTGCTGCAAAGGATTCTGCGCCTTCAGGCGCTGATGCTCGTGGCTGCTCTTACCGCTACGCCCGCGCTCGCCGGAAAGAAGGCGCCGCCCGCGAATCCGGCAAGCCAGTACCCGGCCTTCGACGCGCACCCCGAAGAGAAGGTCTCCATCGCCATCGATCCCTGTACCGAATCGAAGGACTGCGACTTCTTCCGCCTGCCCTACATCCGCCACTCGATGATCCCGGTCCGCATCATCGTCACCAACGACTCCGACTCCGCGCTCGACCTCAACGATGTGCGCATGCAATTCATCACCGCCGATCACGAGAAGTTCCCCGCGGCCAATCTTGAAGACATCAACCGCCGCCTCTTCAGCACCCAGCAGGCCAAAGGGAACCAAGGTCCCCCTCATCCCGTTTCCCATCCACCACGCACCCATCGATAAGAAGATCACCCAGGACGACGACGACTTCGGCTTCAAATCCACCACCGTGGCTCCGCACACCACCCTCGCCGGCTATCTTTTCTACGACGTCAAGGACCTGCAGGACGACATCAACACCTCTCCCCTCAAAGGCGCCGAGATCTACATCAAAATGATCCGCCTCAAGGGAGGCAAGGAGCTCTTCGCCTTCTCCATCCCCTTCGACAAGTGGCTCAGCGCCACGGCAAAGCCGAAGCCGTCTCAAAAGCAGTAGCCGCTAAACTGGTCGTAGCACCATGACCGACCAACAGAAAAATTCTCTCCGCATCCGCCCCGCCGCGCCCACCGACGTCCCCGAGATGCTCGCCTTCATCCGCGAGCTCGCAGAGTACGAGAAGCAGCCTGAAGCTGCTGTTGCCACCGCCGAAGACCTCCTCCGCGATGGCTTTGGCCCGCGCCCCGTCTTTCAGTGCCTCATCGCGGAATGGGACGGGCAGCCGGCGGCCATGGCGCTCTACTTTCCCTTCTACTCCACCTGGCGCGGCAACGCCGGCGTGCATCTCGAAGACCTCTTCGTCCGCCCCGGATTTCGCCGCCGCGGTATCGCCAGGGCTCTCTTCACCCGCCTCGCGCAGATCACCCTCGAACGCGGCGACCGCTTCCAGTGGCACGTCCTCGACTGGAACCAGCTCGCCATCGACTTCTACGAATCCATCGGCGCAAACATGCTCAACGAGTGGCGCATCATGCGCATCGACGGCGAGGCCCTCAAAGCCCTCGCCGTCTCAGCAAACTAACATCACCGCAGGTTCGCCGCGACTTACCAGTAGCACCTGCGATAGGGATGCCAGTATCCCCAGTGTCCGTAATATCCCCCGTAATACCCGTAATGCCGTGCATGCCAGTACGGGTCGTACGGCGTATACGCTCCATAGGGATAGCGGTAAGGCCCGTAATAACGGGGATAGTAGCCGTAACTGCACCAGCAGCGGCGGCTCAGCAAGAGGACCAGCAGGATCAGGCAAAGCATAATGCCCCTCGTGTCGGCGCGTAACCAGAAGCGCCTTGGGAGAAGAGTACGCATGCCGGCCCACGCCGGTTCCCGGATTCGCTCTTTGAATCCATAGTCGGGCCGCCCGGAAGATCCCATAAGACCCAGAAGAAGATCAATGCCATCTGCGGCCCCGCTGGCTCGAAGCCGCAGATGAATCAGCGCTCCTTCAACCGGATCAGCTACTCCTTCAACGCGATGCCATCAGCCGTCTCCGCACCGATCCCGCAACGCCCAGCACTCCCGTCCCCAGCAGCAGCAGCGATCCCGGCTCCGGCGTCGCCGTCGTGCTCACATCGACGCTCGTTCCCGAGAAAGGCTCGCCATAGGTTGAAAGCACCTCTCCATTCAGCGAGTCGCCCACGCCATACGTCGGGTCCGTGTACCCCGGCAGAACGCCGTTGCTCCACAAGTCCACCGCATAACCCCCCTCAACCGTGAAGAGCAGGCCGTAGATATCCAGCACGCCGCCGTGGAAGGGATAAGGATCTTCGTTGGGGTTCGGAGGGCACACCCACGGCGAGTCACCCCCCGGATAGTACAGGTTGTCCCACGAAAAACCGTATCCGCTCCCCGGCGAACCGGGAGGCAGGAACGTGCCGTCCATGTTCACACTCGGCAGTGTCGTCGTGACCAGTCCCGTAATCGCCGCATTCGAGATTCCGTTGTTTGTATCGCTGAACGTTCCCTGAATACCCGTGATCTGATATCCCCCCGGAACCCCCGGTACAGGAACGGTCGAAACATCGATGACACCGGAGCCGCTCAGGCCCCCGCCGTTGAACGAAAAGCTGAACTGGTCGGCATAAGCTGCGGACGAAGCGCAGACCATCGCACCAACCAGTAAAAGCGATCTCCCGTAAGAGAAACGTCTCTGAAGCATAGGAACTCCTTAACCAAAATTTTTCGCGTAACCCAACAGGCTGGCCCGGTAAATCAGGAGGAGGCCCAACAGATATTTTGAGAATTGTCAGGAAAGGGGAAGATGACCCACGCGCAAAGATATCCCCATGTCGCGACTCTGGCAACTCCACGCCGCCGCCCATCTCGATGCCATCGCCGGCACGCGGCGCTCCCGTCCCCATCCGCGAGACAATAGAAGCAATGAAGAAGATTAAAGTCATCGGCGGCGGACTCGCCGGCCCTGAAGCCGCCCTCCAGGCCGCATCCTTCGGTTGCGAGGTCACCCTCTACGAGATGCGCCCCACCCGCTCCACCGAGGCTCACGAGACCTCCAGCTTCGCCGAGCTCGTCTGCTCCAACTCCCTCAAGTCCGAGAGCGAAAACTCCGCCCCCTGGCTCCTCAAGCAGGAGATGCGCCGCGCCAACTCCTTCCTCCTCGCCGCCGCCGATGCCACCGCCGTCCCCGCCGGCCACGCTCTCGCCGTCGATCGCACCGAGTTCTCCGCCCGCGTCCACAAGCTCATCGACGAGAACCCGCGCATCACCGTCGTCCGCGAAGAGGTCACCGCGCTCGACGAGACCGACCCCGACACCATCATCGTCCTCGCCTCCGGCCCTCTCACCTCACCGCCGCTCACCGCCGAGCTCCAGCGCCTCACCGGAGCCTCGCAGCTGGCCTTCTACGACTCCATCGCCCCCATCGTCGATGCCTCCACCATCGACATGGATAAGGTCTACTTCGCCGCTCGCTGGGACAAGGGCACCGCCGACTACATCAACTGCCCCTTCACCAAAGAGGAGTACGAGGCCTTCCTCGACGCCCTTATGGCCGCCGAGACCGTCCCCGCCAAAGAGTGGGAGCAGATCCCCACCAATTCACAGATCCGTGATTCCGAGCTCGCGCAGCGAGCCGAGGACCCCCCGCATTCCGTCGGTGGCGCCGACCCCGCAACCGGACAGCCGACACCCTCTGTCCCAACCAACAACCTGCAACCGAAGTACTTCGACGGCTGCCTCCCCATCGAAGAGACCGCCCGCCGCGGCCGCGACACCCTCCGCTTCGGCCCCATGAAGCCCGCGGGCCTCACCAACCCCAAGACCGGCCGCTGGCCCTACGCTGCCGTCCAGCTTCGCCAGGAGAACCTCCGCGCCGACTCCTACAACCTCGTCGGCTTCCAGAACCACATGAAGTACGGCGACCAGGCCCGCGTCCTCCGCATGATTCCCGGCCTCGAGAACGCAAAATTCCTCCGCTACGGCCAGATCCACCGCAACACCTACGTCAACGCCCCGCAGGTGCTCACCGAAACCCTGCAGCTGAAGAACCACCCCAACGTCCTTATCGCCGGTCAGCTCTCGGGCGTCGAGGGCTACACCGAATCCATCGCCGGAGGCATGCTCGCCGGACGCTTCGCCGCCGCCCTCGCCCAGGGCCGCACGCCCATCCCCGCGCCGCGCCTCTCCGCCAACGGCTCGCTCACCCACTACATCACCCACAGCGAAGCCAAAACCTTCCAGCCCGCCAACATCACCTTCGACCTGCTGGTGCCGCTCGAAGAGGAACTCCGCAAAAAGATCCGCGACAAAAAAGAACGTCACCGCATCCAGTGCGAACGCGCCATCGAGGCGTGGAGTGAATGGTTGCAGCAGGCCTGATGGGGCGATCCACGTATCTTGTGGTGGGAGACGCTACGTCGCGCTCTTGGCCATCTGGGCCTTGATCAGCCCGACGCTGCCATGGCGCGATCCCCAGGCTGTCGAAGCCGTACGCCTGTCAAGGAACGAATTCCCCTAACGCTATCAATCCAATAGCGTTAGAGGATGCCGATCAGTTCCGCCGAACCACCTATACTGGATGCAGAGCCAATCCTGGATACAGGGACCAAAGAGAGATAGCCCGGATCAATGTCCCGGGCTATCTCTTTTCTTATCAAGAATTTGATATCTAAATGGCCTGTAATCAAGATTTTGCGAGATTTCATTTTTTCAAGCCACGCAGAATCAAGATTTTACGAAGAAAAATGGGGGGAGGGGGCCTCTAGTTTGCCTTCTTCTTATTCCTGGCCTTGATCTTGAACCAGATCGGCGAGCCGATAAATCCGAATGCGTCTCGAATCTGGTTCGCCAGAAACCGCTCATAGCTGAAGTGCAGTTTTACGTCCTTGTCCGTAAACAGCACAAACGTAGGCGGTGCTACCGCGGCCTGCGTCATGTAATAAATCCTGATGCGCTTCGACATAGGAACCGAAGCCTTCTGGAAATCGACATTATCCAGGAAGCGGTTCATGTTGCCCGTCGACACGCGCTTGCGGCGCTCGCGCGCCACCAGCTCCACCTTCTTGAAGACCTGATCGACGCCCTTGTTCTCCATCGCCGAGATGAAGAGCAGCGGAGCGTAATCCAGGTACTTCAGCGCATCACGCACCTGCTGCTCGTAAACCTTCTTGTCCGCCGGCTCCTTGCCGTCCGTGCGTCCCGTCGTCACCGCGTCCCACTTATTGACGACGATCACCACCGAGCGCCCGCTCTCATGCGCGTAGCCACCGATGTTTGCATCGAGCGCAGCCACGCCCTCCGTCGCATCGATGATCAGGAGAGAAACATCGGCAGCCTCAAGGTGCTTGCGAGCCATGATCACTGAAAGCTTTTCCGCCATCAGCTTCGTCTTTCCCTTGCGCCGGATGCCCGCCGTATCCACGAAGCGGAACAGATGACCGTCGCGCTCGACAACCTCATCCACTGCATCGCGTGTCGTGCCTGCAATCGGCGAGACGATGGCTCGCTTCGTGCCGGTCAGCGCGTTCAGCAGCGTTGATTTACCGACGTTCGGCCGGCCGATGATAGCGATCTTCGTCTCCAGAGGGACGAACTCCGCATGCGTGCGCAGCTTGCGAGGCTGTGCGCCGTCTTCGTCCTCCTCCATCTCGTCTTCCGAGGTCAGCATCACCTCTGTCGGTTCTTCGTTGACCTGCTCTACCGGCAAAGCCGCGAAGACCTCGTCCAGCAGGTCGCCGATGCCGGTGCCATGCTCAGCCGAAACGGGCAGCAGGTTGTGAAAGCCCAGCGTGCGGAAGTTCTCCGCACCGGCCAGCAGCTCCACGGAATCCATCTTGTTGACTGCAAGAAACAGCGGCTTGCCGCCGCGCAGCAGCAGGCGCGCGAGCTCGATGTCCGGCTGGGCCAGCTCTGTGCGCCCATCGACCACCATGATGATCGCGTCAGCTTCTTCAAGCGCCACCTGCGCCTGGCGAAAAATTTCGCTTGGGATCAACGCTTCGTCGTCAGGAATGACGCCGCCTGTATCGACCACGCGGACGACGCGACCCGCCCACTCGATCTCGCCGTAGATGCGGTCCCGCGTGATGCCGGGCTCATCGCCCACGATCGATCGCCGTGTACCCGTGAGGCGATTGAACAATGTCGATTTGCCCACGTTTGGACGCCCGCAGACAGCGATCAGGGGTGCCTTGGTGTCCACGGCATCGTCGCTGTCAGCGACCGTGTTGTAGCGCGTCGCCTCCAGCTCCGCTACGCGCCAGTCCTTCTGCTCCTGAACCTCTTCGGCCTCGGGTGTATTCGTCCGAAGGCGCCCTGGTTGCGCCGGACGAACGCTCTTCGGCGGACGCCGCGTCTCCGCGGAAAGTGGAACGCGTGCCTCCTTGTCCGGAGAACGCTTCGGCACGCGCTTCAGCTTTTCCGCGATCGTCTTCTTTGCCGATAGCTGCTTGCGGCCCTTGGGGGCGACAGCACCGGTTGTGGGGGTTGTCTTCGGGGCGCGGCCCTTCTTTGGGCGTGTGCTCGCCTGCCGGTGCTTCTTGCCTAATCGTTTCTTGTCGTCCTTCGCCACGGCGGGTCCAGCCTTCTGTGAGATCGAGATATTTGCAAACCCGCCACTTAGCCGGTGGCGCCCGCAACCTGTCTATTATAGAAACCAGCAGAGTTTTTGCCGCCTCTTCGCCTTGTCCGCCTCTACTCCCATCACGATTCTTCCCGCTCCGCTCCAGCCTGGTGAGCGGCTGCCGTCGCTGCACGACTTCTTCGCGCCGGGAGGCATTCTTTCGCGCTCGTCGCTGAATTTCGAGCACCGCAAGGGGCAGTACGAGATGGCCCGCGCTGTAGAAAAGGCTTTTGACGACAAGCGTCACCTCATTGTCGAGGCTGGAACCGGTACCGGCAAAACCCTTGCTTATCTTCTGCCTGCGCTACGCAAGGCCCGCGAGAACCAGCAGCGCATCATCATCTCTACCGGCACCAAAAATCTGCAGGAGCAGCTCTACTTCAAGGACGTCCCGTTTCTGGAGTCGCTGCTTGGCCCCCTGAAGATCTGCTACATGAAGGGCCGCAGCAACTACCTTTGCCGCAACAAGCTCTACGCACTGCGCGACAATCCGCTGCTCAACGGGCTTGAGGAGATCGAACAGTTCCATCACATAGCTGCCTGGGAACGCACCACCGAGACCGGCGATCGCTCCGAGATCGACGCGCTGCCCGAGACCTCCGCGCTATGGCACAAGATCGACGCCCGCACCGAGGTCTGCCTCGGCCAGACCTG
This sequence comes from Edaphobacter sp., assembly GCF_028283685.1. Classification (GTDB taxonomy): domain Bacteria; phylum Acidobacteriota; class Terriglobia; order Terriglobales; family Acidobacteriaceae; genus Edaphobacter. The sequence goes on from NZ_JAPWKF010000004.1 coordinate 247,530, forward strand.
CCCGGACTTCGAGCGCTGCTTCATCACCGCGATGCGGCGCAAGGCGCTCGAGAGTGAGATCGTCATCGTCAATCACCACCTCTTCTTTGCCGACCTCAGCATCAAGCAGCAGGCCGGTGGCTCTGGAGAGGCCGGCATCCTGCCCGAGGCCGCAGCCGTGGTCTTCGACGAGGCCCATGAGCTTGAGGATGTCGCGTCGAACTACTTCGGTATCGGCCTCAGCACCTCGCGCGTGGACGAGCTGGTACGCGACGTGGAGATCATGCTGCGTGCGAAGCAGGCCTCGACCGCGGCGATCGAGTCGGCCTGCGGAACGCTGCAGAATCGTTCACGCCTGTTCTTCTCAGCGCTGCCTGAGAGCAGCAACGGCGTCGGTCGTATGCCGTTCCTGAATCGGCCGGATTTCCTGGAAGAGAGCGGAGACTATTACACCGCGACGATGAATGCGCTGACGCGGCTCGAAGGCGAGCTGGAGCGAGTAAAGAATGTCGACGAGGCATCTGGCCTGCGTAAGCGCGCAGCCGACATCCGTTCGCACCTGCACTTCCTGCTCGAATCCACCGACCAGAACACGGTCTTCTGGATCGAACGACGCGCCACAGGCGGTGTGCGCAGCGCTGCGCGTGGACAGTCTCACGGCGCCTACAATACGCATCTGCAGGCGACCCCGATCGATGTCTCGGAGCTGCTCTCCACCGCGCTCTTTGCCAACTACTCGAGCGTCGTCCTGACGTCGGCGACGCTGGCGGTCTCGGGCGGCTTCGATCACATCCGCAAACGGCTGGGGCTGGTCAGCGCGCGCGAACTGATCGTGCCGTCGCACTTTCAGTACGAGCGGCAGGCGTTGCTCTACCTCCCGCCGACGATGCCCGATCCGCGTGAGCCGGACTTCACCGAGCGTGCCTCCGAGCGCATCCGCCGGGTGCTTGAGATTACGCAGGGACGCGCCTTTGTGCTCTTTACAAGCTACGCGCAGATGCGGACTGTCTACGAGCGCATGTGCGCCGAACTGCCCTATCCGCTGCTGCTGCACGGATCCGCGCCGCGCCATGTACTGGTGCAGCAGTTCCGCGATACGCCCAACGCCGTGCTCTTCGGCACCTCCAGCTTCTGGCAGGGCGTCGACGTGCAGGGCGAGCAGCTGAGCTGTGTCATCATCGACCGGTTGCCCTTCGCCGTGCCGACCGATCCCGTCGTCGAGGCCCGCATGCGGGCGCTGGAGGAGTCAGGCGGCAAGCCATTCTTCGACTACCAGATTCCGAACGCCGTCATTACGCTGAAGCAGGGCTTTGGCCGGTTGATCCGCTCGTTAAGCGATCGTGGTGTACTGGTGCTGCTCGATCCCCGGGTCCGCCGTCAGCGCTACGGCCGCATCTTTCTCGACAGCCTTCCGCCGTATCGCATGACGGAAGACATCACGGACGTCGAGGCCTTCTTCGCCCCACAGGCGACAGCCCCAGAGAAGCAATAGAATAGAGACACCGATGGGCCGTAATCTTTACATCCTCGCTGGAACGCTCTTTGTGCTTGCGCTTGTCTGCTGCGGCCTGGCTTATACCAACATTGCGCAGCAGCCAGGCTCTCCGGGCGATATCTCGCTCTGGCGGACGACGGGGCTGGGTCTGCTGGTGCTGTCTCTGCTGGTTGCCCTGGCCGGCATCATGTCATCGCTGTTCGAGCAGGCCGAGCGGCGAGCCGAGGAAGACCGCCGCAGGCGCCGCCAGCAGTAGAAAAATCGAGGAAACGGTACAATAAGCAAAGGCCTCCCGCGTCATTTTCTGCGTATTTCACATTGCGCGGCCAGCTGAAAGGTATCGGAAACACCATGTTTGAAGTCACTGTAGAAGCCGGGTTCTCCTCCGGGCACTACCTTCGCAACTACCGCGGCAAGTGCGAGAACCCGCACGGCCATAATTACAAGGTCTTCGTCACCCTCATCGGCGAGGAGCTGGACGAGGCCGGTCTGCTGCTGGACTTCAAGCTGCTCAAGCAGGTGATGCGCCCCGTGGTCGATCGTCTCGATCACCAGATGATCAACGAGCTCGAGCCATTTACGACCATCAATCCCTCTGCTGAAAACCTGGCCCGGTACTTCTACCAGGAGACCGAGAAGCAGCTTCGCGACATGACCTCCGGCCGCGTTCGCGTCAAGGACTGCACGCTCTACGAGACCGATACGAGCTTCGCCCGTTACTACGAGTAACCATTCGCCATGCACCTGATCGAGCTCTACAAATCCGTGCAGGGGGAGTCTTCCTTCGCCGGAGTGCCATGCATCTTCGTGCGCAGCGCAGGCTGTAACCTGCGTTGTGCGTGGTGCGACTCCGAATACACCTTTTCCGGTGGAAAGCCGTTTACCGAGGACGAGATCGTTGCCCAGATCGAGGCGCTGGCGCCTTGCAAGCTGGTGGAATTTACCGGTGGCGAGCCGATGCTGCACGCCAGGGAGCTGCTTCCGTTGATGCGGCGTCTGCTGGATGACGGCTACGAGTTGATGATCGAGACCTCGGGCGAGCGGCCGCTGGCTGATGTGCCAAAGGCGGTTCACAAGATCGTCGATGTGAAGTGCCCAGGCGCTGGTGCTGCGTCAAACAGCTTTCGCATGGAAAATCTCGATGCACTGACCGCGAACGACGAGGTGAAGTTCGTCATCTGCGATCGCGCCGACTACGAGTTCGCCCGCGACTTCATCCGTGAGCATGCGCTCGAGACGAAGGCAGGGCACATTCTGCTGTCGCCCGCATTCCAGAAGACGCCCAGCCTGCTTCGCTCCGCCGATAATATGGCGCTGGACCCGCGCAAGCTGGTTGACTGGATGCTCGAAGATGGCCTGCCCGCGAGGCTCTCGCTGCAGATCCATAAGTTCATCTGGGAGCCGCAGAAGAAGGGCGTCTAGCCCGGCTCCTCAGGCTCTGTGCGCTAACATCAGTTATGCGCCTCTTTGCTGCCTCCTCTCTGCTGCTTGCGGCCTCGTGTCTCTTCGCCCAGACGCCCACGAAGCCTATCGAGATCAAGGTCGTCGTCGTCAACATGTTCGAGGTCGGCAACGACACCGGCGATGTTCCCGGCGAGTACCAGTACTGGGTTGAGCGGGAGCATCTCGACACGGTGCTGCCGTTCCCTGAGGGGTATCACGATCTGCGCATGAACAAGGACGGTGTGCTCGGTGTGCTTACTGGCGTCGGCACCGCACGCGCAGCGGCGACCATCATGGCGCTGGGAAGCGATCCCCGCTTCGACCTGACGCATGCGTACTTTGTCGTCGCAGGCATTGCTGGGATCGATCCTGCGATGGGCTCACTTGGATCGGCTGTCTGGTCGGAGTATGTCATCGACGGCGATCTGGCCCATGAGATCGATGCGCGGGAGATTCCCAAAGATTGGAAGACAGGCTTTGTCCCGCTTGGCAAATCGACACCGTATGAACAGCCGCGCCAGGCACGCTTTGGTGACGACGGAAATATCTACCAGCTCAATCCTGCGCTGGTGACCTGGGCGTACGAGAAGACGAAGGACCTCAAGCTGCAGGACACGGCCGGTATTGCTGAACGGCGTCAGCAGTTTGACGAACCGAATGCGAAGCGGCCGCCTTTTGTGCTGCGCGGCGATAATCTTTCAGCTGCGACCTTCTGGCACGGAAAGCTGCTCAACCAGTGGGCGCGCGACTGGGTGAAGTACCAGACGGACGGCAAGGGCACCTACGCGGTCTGTGGCATGGAAGATAGCGGTACGCTGCAGTCGTTGACCTGGCTGGCGAAGGCTGGGAAGGTGGATATTCACCGCGTGCTGGTGCTGCGTACGGCTTCGAATTACGATCAGCAACGCCCGGGAAAGACCGCTTCCGAGAGCCTCGGAGAGACCAAAATCAAACAGTACAGCGCATACATGCCCGCGCTCGATTCCGCCTATCGCGTGGGCCATGTCGTTGTCGATGATCTGGTTGCCAACTGGGCACAGACGCGCGAGACGATTCCCGGCAAGAACTAGGCGATCATACGGCGGACGATGCGCCGCACGGTCTCGGTCACAATACCGTAGGCGACGAATGAGATCAGTTCGCTGGTGTGCTCGCGCTTGGTCTGCGACTTCTTTTCCGCAAGACCGATGGATGGCAGGATGTTGTCCTGGTTGAGCGCGATCAGCGCCATGCCAAAGCTGGCGCCCTGTTTGGAGGTTGCTGCTGGGTAGAGTTCGGCCGCAGCCCCGTAGGCGGCCCCAGCAGCGGCTCCGAAGCCGTAATGCATCGTCTTCTTCGCAATCTTCTTTTGCCGCACAGTCAACTCAAGACGGCCAACCTGGCGCGTTACCAGGGCGGCGGGGTCGCTCTCGCTGGCTTTCCGTGGCGGATAGGCGCGCCCGACGGCATTTTTCACCGCGGTGGCGACGATGCCGCCGATCAGTCCGGCGACAACACCCTTGGCGATCGATCTCTGTTGTCTGCTCACGCGTGCTCACCTCAAAACTTAGGATGCCGTTGCAGCGATGTGGGCTGCGCGGTGCTGCGACAACACCTTGAGCTTAGCCGAAGTATGCCGCGGCGTCTGTACTGTCGTGTCCCTCGCGCACTCCCATGGCGCGCAACACAAGCGTCAATAGCGCAGCGATCGTAAGATTCAGCAGCAGGGCAGTGATCGCCGCGTACATTGGATAGACACCCCCCAGCCACGCAGGAAGATGCAGCGGGTAGACCGAGCTCTTCAGGCCGAGGGATGCAGCCATCGCGGTTCCTGCGGCCATACCGGCCGCCCATCCTGCCAACAGCGCCCAGGGATGAAACCAGCGGGTAAAGACGCCGAGCACGACCGATGGCACCATCTGGCAGATCCAGATGCCGCCCAGCAGCTGCATCTCGATGGCGTAGGGCGTCGGCAACCAGATCACAAAGACAAGTGCGCCAAACTTCACCACCAGGGAGGCCATCTTGGCCATGTTCGACTCCTGATGCGGCAGCATCTTCCTGCCGGACAACTCGCCGTACAGATTGCGGGTAAAGAGGTTGGAAGCGGCGATGGACATGATTGCCGCGGGGACCAGGGCGCCGATGGCGACAGCTGCCAGGCAGAATCCGGAGAACCATTCGGGGAACGATTGCAGAAAGAGCAGCGGGACAGCAGAGCTGGTGTCGCCGTGTACGTCGATGCCGGCAGCGAGGGCAAGATAGCCGAGAAGCGCCACCATGCCGAGCATAAAGCTGTAAGCGGGCATCATCGCGGCGTTGCGACGGACGGTATTGGCGCTCTTGGCCGATAGGACAGCAGTCGCGGTGTGCGGATAGAGCATCAGCGCCAGCGCAGAGCCGATCGCCAGCGTTGAGTAGCCGAGATACTGCTTCGGCTGCAGGTTGAGGGAGCCCGGAGGATGGTGGGTTGCGAGTGCGTGACTGACCAGCGTGAAGACATGAGCGTATCCGCCGAGCTTGATGGGGATCACGATGACCGCTGCCAGGACCATCACATACAGCATGATGTCCTTCACGATGGCGATGACCGCCGGAGCGCGCAGACCGCTCGAGTAGGTATACGCTGCGAGGATGATGAAGGCCACAGCCAGCGGCCACTCGCCGTGCAGGCCCATCGCAGCCATGACGACACGCATGCCGACCAGCTGCAGCGCGATATAGGGCATCAGCGCCAGAATTCCCGTCAGCGCGATGGCGACCGTCAGCCAGCGATTGCCAAACCGCCCGCCCACGAAGTCGGCAAAGGTGACATAGCCATGCCGATGGCACACCCGCCACAAACGCGGCAGAACCAGGATCATGTAGGGATAAGCAATCGTGGCGTACGGCAGGGCGAAGAATCCCATCGCGCCTGTGCCGTACAACGCTGCTGGAACGGCGATGACCGTATAGGCGGTGTAGAGGTCGCCGCCGACGAGGAACCAGGTGATCCAGGTGCCGAAGCTTCGTCCTGCGAGGCCCCACTCCTCGAGTGATTCGATGCCGGCTTCAGGCCTGCGCCAGCGTGCTGCCCAGAAACCTGCAAGAGTGACGAGAACAAAAAAAAGGCAGAAGACCGCCAGCGCCGTGGTGTGCAATCAAAGGGCTCCCTTGTCAGAGTGACCCCATGTTAGCGCATGGAAGAGTGGGAAGTCAGTCGATGGAGCGGAGTTAGAGGCCGCGGCCCGGCTCGTTCCACTCGTAGACCACGATGCCCAGATCCCCAAGAGTCTTGTAGACGGCTTCAACGTTACGCCGGACCCCGGCGCGAGCTGCTGGAGGCACGTCATGCGCCTCTTCAACGGCCAGGACGCGTCCATAGGGCCACGAACTGCTGGGGATGGCGTTTAATGCCGTCGGCAGGTCGTTCAGGCGGACGTCCAGATTGCGCCGCCGTGCCCCCACGGGGCGGAGCAGGCCACCCTGCCCAATCTCGCTGGGATTGGAGTCGGCAAGCAGAACATGGAGAGAGACCATGTCACCCTGCACCGTCAGATAGGGATTTTCCCATGAACCCAGGCTGCGCACCGCCATATAGCGGCTCTTGGAGGGAGGCGGGATCATATCCAGTTGCTGTCTTGCTGAATCCAGCGCGAGACGCTGTTGTTCTGCGAGATTCGCTGCGTCCGCAGCAGTCGATGGACCATGGTTGCAACCGGTCAGGGTCAAGGGAAGAGCGAGGGCGCAGGAGAGGACGACCGTAAGGCGGGATCGCCCGGAAGGGGTGAACATATCGACTATCAGCATATCAAGTTTCATTGATTTTCCCGCTGATTTCCTGCATCCGCGGTCCGTTATGGGAAAGAGGCGCAGACTTAACGCCCTGTCCAGACCGGAGGGCGCTTGTCGAGAAATGCCTTTGTTCCCTCCGTCTTATCGTCTGTCCCGGACAGTTTGCCGAAGATGGACGCCTCAAGGCTGAGGCCGGCGTCCAGGCTGCGGTCGGCTCCCTTGGTGACGGCCTCCAGGCAGCCCGCGATCGCGAGCGGCGCCAGCTGCAGAATGCTGCGGGCTATCTCCTCCCCGCGGGCAAGCAGCTTCTCTGGTGCGACGACTTCATCCACCAGCCCGATTCGCAGTGCCTCTGCGGCTGTGATGATCTGGGCGGTGAGCAGCAGCTTCAGGGCCGCCGACTGGCCCACCAGCCGGGGAAGACGCTGTGTGCCACCATAGCCGGGGATCAGCCCAAGCCTGGCCTCTGGCTGACCAAACGTTGCCGTCTCAGAGGCGATGCGAAGCGTGGAAGCCATCGCCAGCTCGCAGCCGCCGCCGAGGGCGAAGCCATTGACCAGAGCGATGACGGGCTTGCCGCAGGTCTCGATCTGGCGCAGGATACTGCTTCCACGATGTGCGAGGGCACGGCCTGCAGAACGATTGACGACGACAAGTTCGCTGATATCAGCGCCCGCAGCAAAAGACTTTTCACCGCTTCCGGTCAGCAGAATGACGCGAATGGCAGGATCCCTGGCGAGGCTTCCGAAGACATCGCGCAGCTCCGCGAACATCTGGATATTCAGAGCGTTGTGAACGTGCGGTCGATTGAGGGTGACGGTTGCCATCTGCTCTCTGGTCTCGCAGAGCAGCGTCTCGTAGTCTTTGCCTGCCTCCATTCGGATGCCTCTGCCTCCTTGTTTTAGCGCGGAGTCCGTCTCAATGGTTGAGATCGGTAAACGATACAATCGAAGTCATGATTAAGGGAATAACGCTGGTCCGCGAGGTTGCCTCGGCGGATGCTCACGAGAGCCTGGGCCGCCTGCTGCTCTCACTGGGATTTGAGCAGGGAAAAGGCTGGGATGACGGCACCGGACGCGGTACAGCGCTGCTGGCGCCGCTGGGCAACCTGGAGCTGGTCTCCGGACGCGCGCCTGCGGTACCGCCGATCCTGATTGAGGTCTTCGGGCTGGACGCCGTCCATCGTGCGGTGCATCAGTGGATGCTGTCCAACTACCGCAGCGAAGAGATTGAGACGCTGCTGAGCGGGCCGGAGCTGACGCATTGGAACAGTCGCCTCTTTACAGTCAAATTGTCTGACGGCACAAGCGAAGGGCTGACCATCGGATTCTGGCAGTCGGAAAATCCTCTCCACGGAAAGCCTGCAGCGATCGAAGGAGACCTCTCCGCTGCCGGGATGCGTATTGCCATCGTGACGGCTCGCTGGAACGCGGTCATTACCGACCGTCTGCTACAGGGATCGCTCGACGCCATTCTGCGTAGTGGCGGATCGCGTGCGGATGTAGAGATCGTTCGTGTCCCCGGCGCCTGGGAGGTGCCTTCTGCGGCGCGTACGCTGGCGGAGACGAAGCGCTTCGACGCGATCATCACCATCGGCTGCCTGATTCGCGGTGAGACTGCGCACTATGAGGCGATCTACAACGAGGTTGCGCGCGGCATCGGTCAGTCGCAGCAGGATACAGGCATTCCGCACGCCTTCGGCGTCCTGACCTGCGAGACGCTGGAGCAGGCTCTGGATCGCGCCGGTATCAAGGCAGGGAACAAAGGATTCGAGGCTGCGGTCGCCGCCATCGAGATGGTTTCCATTCAGCGCAAGATCAAGGCGAGCGAGGACGGCAAGTAATGGGTATGCGAAGAAAGTCCCGCGAACTGGCGATGCAGATGCTCTTCCAGGGAGACCTGGGCAAACAGACACCGGAGCAGGTGGACAAGCTCTTCTGGGAATCACGTGACGATATCGACGAGGACACGCGGGCGTTTGCCGAAGACATCTATCGCGTCGCCACGGCGCGCCAGCCGGAGATCGACAAGCTCATTGAGGCCCATGCACAGAACTGGCGGCTGGAGCGCATGGCCGTCGTAGACCGGAACCTGATTCGCGCCGCGGTTGCGGAGATGATGGGCAGCCCGAACACGCCTGCTGCGATCATCATCAACGAGTCGCTGGAGATTGCACGACGCTATGCTGCGCCTGAGTCTATCCAGTTCCTCAACGGTGTGCTCGACGCCATTGCGCGCGAGCTGCTGAAGCAGCGTCTCGCATAGATCCTTCTGTCGTAAGCAGCAAAAGAAAGCCCTCTCCGTGGAGAGGGCTTTCTTTTATTAGTGCTTCGGCGAACTATGAGGTCGCCTTGCGCGGGTGCTGTACGATCAGGTTCGGCGTCACGTAGGTCGTCGAAGAGTCGGTTCCGTTGCTGTTGTAGAGCGGCAGCTTCGGAGCGATGATCTTCGTTGCATCGTCAACCAGTGTCGTTGTGTTGATCAGGTGGATCTGATTGTCACCTGAAGTGCCAACGTAGAGCGTCGTGTTGTCGGCGCTGGGTACGGCAGCGACAGGAGCTGTCGCGCCGCTGGTGAGAGCCACCTGCGAGAGAACACCCGTCGATGGATTGTAAGCAGGGAGCGATCCCGATCCGGTATAGGTGATAAACGCCTTTGCGGAATCAGAGGTGGCAATGACGCCAGTAATTGCCGAAACCGTCACGCCGAGAGGAAGCGTGTTCGATGTTCCGCGGTTGGCGGTGAAGTAGTCCGGTGCAACCGTGGTCGGGCAGTCGGCCAACGGGAGACCCTTCGAAAAGCCAAGATCCACCAGGGAGCCGCCAGCGGTAGCTGTCGCTCCGATGATGTGGAGGCCGTCGTTGGTTGCTGCAACGCGATCCGTCGGAATCGTCGCGGTATCAGCCAGCGGATAGGCGACATTGGTGATAGAGGACTGATCGGGCGGAGTGCCGACGATGGTCGTGCTGGAGCAGTAGCTGCGAGCCGTGGTCGCCGCTCCGGCGAGGTAGGCGCCCACACTCGGCACCGCAATCGCGACGTCGGTTGCTGGAGCAGTAAGCGAGACCTGGTTCCATCCGGTGAAGGACGAGTAGACCAGCAGCTGATTATTAGGTGTGACGTTGTAGCTGCTGTCAGGCGTTCCCATGGTGATGTAAACCGTGTTGTTGTCCTGCGTGAACTGCGCACGAACGCCGACACCGCCGTAGGTGGAGGTGATGGCTCCGGCTGAGGTGTACAGGTACGTGAGGTTCTTGCGCGGATCGCTGATGATGATCTTCGTTCCATCGGGCGAGATGGCCAAAACCTTGCCGGCGACGTTGGTGAATTCGCTGGTGAGGCTGTTGGTGCTGGCGTTGAACACCATCAGTTCGGTGTCCGTCCCCATGTACATCGTCGTGCCGTCGTTGGAGAGCACCATCGAGTTGGGAGCATACGGCAGACGGACTGCAGCGCTGAGAGCCGTGTTGGTGAAGTCAACCGGGTAGATGTAGCGCGACTGGGTGCTTCCAGCCCAGAGCAGCGTGCTGTTCGTGCCGGGCGACGTCACATTGACATCGTTGGATGCAATGGGCTTGCCGTTGCCGAAGAGGCCGATCTGGTTGACCGGTGCCGTGTTGCAATCCGGCGGCTGGCAGAAAGCCGTAATGGCCGCTGCTCCAGGGAACGCAGGCGTTACGGTGCCGGTCGTCGAGACAGGAACCGTGATCGGCGTCGTCGACACGAAGTCGAGCGTGAGGCCGGTCAGCGTCGTTCCGTACTGGTCGGTCGCAACTGCAGACAACGGCTGAGTCGTGTTCTGGTCGACAGAGACGCTGCTCGTTCCAGACGTTACATTCGGAACCGTTAAGCTGATCTTCGTTGGTGGGCAGGTCGAGAAGAAGCCTGCCGACGATCCTGTCTGCGTCAGGTTCGCGGTGATGACCGTCGATCCCGGTTGCTGCGCTGTGGCCACGCCGTTTTCATCGATGGTGACGATGGTGGTCGCCTGCGCAGCGAAGGTCAGGTGGCCGACCTGGCAGGTGATGTTGGCGCCGGCTGAATCATAGGCGCGCGCCACCAACTGGCCAGTACTGCCCTGCGAGAGGCAGGCATTGCCGACGTATGGATCAGCGGTGACGGTTGCCTGGGAGGCAAGCGGGCAGCAGTTCGACGAGGGGTCAGTGCTTGTCGAACAGTCAGCAGTCGCCGTGGGATTACCAAGTATGACGCTGGCAACCTTGGGGTGCACGAAGATCGGCAGCGGGTTGCTGTTCGCTCCTGCACCCGAAGCCACAACGTAAACCTCACCCGAAAGATCAGTCTCGTTGCAGGTCGTGTAGTCGGCGATGCCGGCTCCCGAGTTGCGGTTCCAGGTGCCGGCGCACAGCTTGCCGGCATTGGTTCCCGACGGAACGACGTCCGCAATATTGAGGGTCGCTTTGCCGTTGGCATCGAAGACACCATAGGTGTAGGCGCTGACAGTAACTGAGGTGCCCTTACAGTCGGTCGCGGTAGGAGTTGAGACCTGGGCAATCTGGCCCTGGTTCATCGAGATCCCATAGATACGCGGCAGTAGGGTGATGGTAGAGACCTGACCGACAACCGGTCCGGTATCGCCGCCATTGCAATACACAACAGCAGTTTTCTTCCCGCAACCTGAGATCGAGATGCCGAAAGGAATAGTAAATAAAAGCAGGACCGCTAGAGTAACAAACCGACGCATTGAACCTCCCCGTTCAACCGCAGTGCGCGATATGAACGGTTTCACCGCAAACGCTGAATTCCCGAGGCTTCAGTGTATAAAGCCGAAGTCTTCCGAGGCAAATATGTGACTGTGGTTTTTGACGAATCGCCGAGCGATACGTCGTTACCGTCCAGCCGTAGTTCCGGATACCTTGGCCGGCATCTCGGTTTCAAACCAATTAAGCGCCCTTTCGAGGACATCCCGGCGATGCTCCGGCGACCGGAAACCATGGCCCTCGTTGGGATAGACGACCAGCTGCGTCTTTACGCCGACAGCGCGCAGGCCGTGCCAAAATTCAAAACTCTGTGGCGCCGGGCACTCACCGTCCCGGTCCCCGACGACGACCAAAGTAGGCGTCGTCACGTTTTTGATGTACTCGATCGCCGAACTTTTGGAGTAGACGGCAGGATCGTCATAGACGCTGGCGCCGAAGAAAGGGATCATCCACTGATCGATGGAGTTCTCTCCATAGTAGCTCTTCCAGTCGCTGATGCCAGCTCCGGCGACGGCGGCATGAAAACGCTTGGTCTGGGAGACCGCAAACATCGTCATAAAGCCGCCATAGCTCCAGCCGGTCAGGCCTTCGCGGCTCTTGTCGATGGGCAACCGGGCCTCGATGGTGTCCATGCCGGTGGTGATGTCGCGGAGGTCGCCGTAACCGAAGTCTTTGCGGTTGGCCTGGGTAAACGCCTCTCCCTGGCCGTAGCTTCCGCGCGGGTTCGGCATAAAGACGAAGTAGCCAAGCGAGGAGAAGGGAACGCCGCCGTATCCGAGGCCCGGCCAGCGCGGGGAGACGGCCGACGACGGTCCTCCATGGACGGAGACGATCAAGGGATATTTCTTTGCAGGATCGTAGTTTGCCGGATAGAGCAGCCAGCCCTGCACATGAAAGCCTTCGTTCATCCACTCCACGTTCTCGGTCTTGCCCCAGAGAGGTTTGATCGCGTCGTTCAGGTGCGAGATCTGCTTCAAGGCGTTCATACGGCCTGCCCATACCTCCGGGGCGTGCTCAAACGAGCTGCGGATGATCGCGATATCACCGTGCTGGGAGATGGAAATGCTCATCGCTGCTGTGCCGGAGCCAATGCTCTCAGGGAAAGTGATCGACTTCGAGGCATCGTCCTGGCCAGTCTGCAGGCGGTGAATAATGAGGCGCGAACTGCCGCCGAGGTGCTCCGAGATACCAATCGCCTCCTCATTCAGCCATGCAAAATAAGCAGGTGTCGAGGTGCGGCCGGGGGTGAGATCCTTTGGCTTGCCTCCGCCGGAGGAAATCGACCAGATATCGCCGCCGGTCGAACCCTGATCGCTCATCAGTCCACCGATGAAAGCGATCTGCTTGCCGTCAGGCGACCAGCGGGGAAGGGCGATCTGGAGGCCGTGCAGCGGGCCGTCCACCTTCTTTGTATCGAGGATGGATGTGGGATCGCCCCCCAGGGCCTGCTGCGTGTAGATCTGTGCGACCCACCAGGTATTTTCCCCCGGTGGCGGGGCCGCGACATAGGCAAACTTTGACGAGTCAGGAGACCAGTTGAACTCGTAGACATGGAGCGTCCTGGGGGTGACCTGGGCGAAAGAGCCAGAGGCAACGTCGGCAACACCAACACGCTGCACCTCGACGCCGTCCTCGCCGATGACGCCATCCCACGGCTTCATGGCGGCCAGTGCACCTGCGGAGCGGGTGGCGTTTTCAACGAAGAGGAAGCCGATCTTCTTGCCGTCCGGGGACCATGCGGGCGAGGTGATGGCACCGGTCAGATGAGTCAACTGCTGCGATTCCCCTGTCTTCTTCGACCAGACGATGACCTGTGGCTGCCCATCAGCAGAAGGCATGCAGGTAGACAGATAAGCGAGACTCTCGCCATCAGGCGACCAGGTAGGGGCGCCTCCGCCGCAGGTGGCACCGGGCGCTGGAGTAATCGTCTTGTCTGTAGCGGACGAAAGTTCGGTCAGGTGAAGCTCCTCACCTTTGCTGCCGCGCACAGACCAGGCGACGATTCTTCCGTCGGGTGAGATGGCGGCATCTGTCGGTGTACGAGTCTTTCCCAGGCTTGAGATCAGGGCACTGATGCGGGGATCGCCGGAGCGGGAAGAACCATCATGGGCTGTCTCCTGCGCCTGCGAGGAAGCGATCGTGACGGCCAACAGGAGAGGAAGCAGGACAGGTCGTATGGTTCGTGAAAACATTCTGGGTCAAGGCTAGCATTCGGCAGCGGGAACCGGATGGGTTTCGAGCGGGTGAAACAGTCGCAGAAGCAGGCGTTGCACACTTCCTGCCGAGACTCCAGTTGAGGGTTGTCATTGCATGCCGAGCACAAGGAGTAAAGCTGCCTCTGTGAGCCACGATTTCGTTGACTTGTGGAAAAGAACTTGTTATCCTCACATGGTTCCGTGGGTATTTGGAACGCATCGCTGTGTGTCAATGCAGGGGTGCGCGGGCAGCAAGCCCGGCGTATTGAGTGAACGATTCTCGCAAAGCGGTAGGCGGGAAGAGTTAACTTGCGATATACTGGATACCAGAAAGATAAACCGCAGGGCGTAAGAACCTGCGGCCCATCGATACGAGTCTGCGACACCCTCCACCTTGGATGGGCTATGTGGGCCGGAACAGCGAAACGGAGTTGGGCAGGTCAGGGGTCGCCGAAGGGCAGCCTTGGATTGGCCAAAAGATCCAGCCACCGTCGACTGTTTTCGTCTGGTTGTAAAGGGTTCTACAGACGCGAAGCAGGGTTGTACTTCGCTCGAAGGGCGCGATTGCGTCCTCACTTTTGCGCGTGTACCGCAAAGGGCGAAGTCTGACTCTCCGGAGCGCCTGACAAAAGTTAGGTTTTAGCTATACCAAGGAGTTCGAGTGCCTACGTTTCATCAGCTCGTCAAGCAGGGCCGCACGCCCACTCGCTATAAGACTGCCTCGCCTGCCCTGCAGGGTTCGCCCCAGCGCCGCGGCGTTTGCACCCGCGTCTACACCCAGACGCCGAAGAAGCCGAACTCGGCGCTCCGTAAGGTTGCCCGTGTCCGTCTGACTAACGGCATCGAGGTTACGACCTACATCCCCGGTATCGGCCACAACCTGCAGGAGCATTCGATTGTGCTGATCCGCGGCGGCCGTGTGAAGGATCTGCCGGGCGTTCGTTATCACGTTGTTCGTGGCACGCTCGACTCCGTCGGCGTGGCCAACCGCAAGCAGAGCCGCTCTAAGTACGGCGCAAAGCGCCCGAAGGTTGCCGCTAAGTAAGCTTTGAAGTTTTAGCCGTTCAAGCCTGGCTCGTGAGAAGTCCCGCGCCAGGGGAAGAAGAGAGAAGAAGAGATGCCGAGAAAAGGTTATATCGCCAAGCGTGAAGTTGCTGCCGACCCGGTGTACGGTTCGACCCTTGTAACAAAGTTCGTCAACTCGATGATGTGGGGCGGAAAGAAGTCGACTGCCCAGAAGATCTTCTATACGTCGATGACGAACCTGGAGCAGAAGGGTGGCGACGAAGCCCTGAAGCTCTTCAAGAAGGCTGTCGAAAATGTGAAGCCGCTCCTTGAGGTTAAGAGCCGCCGCGTTGGTGGTGCGAACTATCAGGTGCCGATCGAAGTCAACCCTGAGCGCCGCACTTCGCTGGCGATCCGCTGGCTCGTGACCTATGGCCGTGCTCGTGGAGAGAAGGGCATGGTCGAGAAGCTTACGGCGGAGTTGCTGGATGCGGCCAATGGTCGTGGCGCTGCGATGAAGAAGAAGGAAGATGTTCATCGTATGGCTGAAGCAAACAAGGCTTTCGCTCACTACCGCTGGTAGTTTTCCCAGTTCTCGAAGTTTGATTTTGGATTCAACGCAGTAGCTAACCGCGGGATTGGCCCGCAGATGAGAGACGGATCGTGGCACGCACTACACCTCTGAATCGTTGCCGGAATATCGGAATCATGGCGCATATCGACGCCGGCAAGACGACGACGACCGAGCGCATTCTCTTCTATACGGGCATCACGCACCGTATCGGAGAGGTGCACGAGGGCACTGCCACCATGGACTGGATGGAGCAGGAGCAGGAGCGCGGCATTACGATTACGTCGGCTGCCACGACCTGCACCTGGAAGAACCATCGCATCAACATCATCGACACCCCCGGCCACGTGGACTTTACGGCCGAGGTGGAGCGCTCGCTTCGTGTGCTTGATGGTGCGGTTGCGTGCTTCGATGCGGTTGCTGGCGTGCAGCCACAGTCCGAGACGGTTTGGCGTCAGGCCACCAAGTACAAGGTCCCGCGTATTTGCTTCATCAATAAGATGGACAAGGCTGGCGCGGATGCCGTGTATGCGACCTCGACGATCGTTGATCGCCTCGGCGCTCGCGCTGTGCCGATCAATATTCAGATCGGTGCTGAGGCGAAGTTCGCCGGTGTGGTTGACCTGGTCATCATGAAGGCCATCCTCTGGCACGACGAGACGATGGGCGCGCAGTACTCGGTGGAAGAGATTCCTGCCGACCTGATGGATAAGGCTGTCGAGGCTCGTCACTTCCTGATCGAGGCTGTCTCTGAGCACGATGATGAACTGATGAACATGTACCTCGAGGGGCAGGAGCCCACGGTGGACCAGCTCAAGGCTGGCATCCGTAAGGCAACCATCGGAATGCACATCTTCCCGGTTCTCTGCGGATCCTCCTTCAAGAACAAGGGCGTGCAGACTCTTCTCGATGCTGTCCTCGATTATCTGCCCAGCCCGCTCGATATTCCTCCGATTGTTGGTTCGAACCCGGACAACATGGAAGAGAAGGTCGTACGCAAGACGGATGACAGCGAGCCTTTCGCTGCACTCGGCTTCAAGATCATGACCGACCCATTCGTTGGCCAGCTCATCTTCATCCGTGTCTACTCGGGAACGTTGAAGACGGGCGACTCGGTTCTGAATCCGCGTACGGGCAAGACGGAGCGTATTGGCCGTCTGCTTAAGATGCACGCGAACAAGCGCGAAGAGATTACAGAGATTCTCGCGGGCGATATCTGCGCGGCTGTCGGATTGAAGAATCTGGTTACTGGCGACACAATCTGCACGGACAAGGCACCCGTGGTGCTCGAATCGATCGACTTCCCCGCGCCGGTTATCGAGCTCGCAGTTGAGCCGAAGACCAAGGCCGATCAGGAGAAGATGGGCATGGCGCTTGCCAAGCTCGCGCAGGAAGATCCTACCTTCCGCGTGCATACCGATGTTGATTCGGGTCAGACCATCATCGCCGGCATGGGCGAGCTTCACCTCGAGATCATCGTTGACCGCATGATGCGCGAGTACAAGGTCGAGGCCAATGTTGGTAAGCCCCAGGTGGCATACCGTGAGACGATCCGTTCGAACTCCGAAGCTGAAGGTAAGTACATCCGTCAGACCGGTGGATCGGGTAACTACGGCCACGCCAAGATTCGCATCTCGCCCAACGAGCCGGGTAAGGGTTACGAGTTCTCGAACGATACCAAGGGCGGCGTGATTCCCAAGGAGTACATCAAGCCGATCGACCAGGGTATTCAGGACGCGATGACTCGCGGCGTTCTTGCCGGATACGAGATGGTTGATATCAAGGTCTCGCTGTACGACGGAAGCTATCACGATGTCGACTCCAACGAAATGGCGTTCAAGATCGCCGGTTCGATGGCCTTCAAGGAAGCTGCAAGGAAGGCGAAGCCGGTTCTGCTTGAGCCAGTGATGGACGTGGAAGTGACCGTTCCTGAAGAGTTCATGGGAACGATCATCGGCGACCTCAACTCCCGCCGCGGACGTATCGAAGGCATGGAGATGGTCGGCGGAACCCAGGCGATCAAGGCGACGGTGCCGCTGTCGACGATGTTCGGCTATGCGACGCACATGCGCTCGTCTACTCAGGGCCGCGCGAACTACTCGATGCAGTTCAAGCAGTACGAAGAGGCGCCTAAGTCGGTTTCGGAAGAGATCATCGCCAAGGTGCAGGGCAAGGAATAGTTAGCGCGATGCTAACCAGGATTTGAAGAAATTCAAGGAAGACGGAGAGAGCAATGGCGAAGGAAAAATTTGACCGGTCCAAGCCGCATGTGAACATTGGCACGATTGGCCACATTGACCACGGCAAGACGACTTTGACGGCGGCGATCACGAAGGTTCTGTCGAAGCACAACCCGAAGAACAGCTTCCGTTCGTTCGATACGATCGACAACGCTCCTGAGGAGCGCGAGCGTGGTATCACGATCGCGACGTCGCACGTGGAGTACGAGACGGCGAACCGTCACTATGCCCACGTCGATTGCCCTGGCCACGCCGACTACATCAAGAACATGATCACGGGCGCAGCGCAGATGGACGGCGCGATCCTGGTGGTTGCAGCGACGGACGGCCCGATGCCCCAGACGAAGGAGCACGTTCTGCTCGCTCGTCAGGTTGGCGTGCCGTACATCGTTGTGTTCCTGAACAAGTGCGATGCGGTTGAGGATCCTGAGCTGATCGACCTGGTGGAGATGGAAGTTCGTGAGCTTCTGTCGAAGTATGACTTCCCCGGCGACGACGTTCCTGTCATCCGCGGTTCGGCGCTTGGCGCCCTGAACGGCGAAGCACAGTGGGAAGAGAAGATCGACGAGCTGATGGAAGCGGTGGACAAGAATGTGCCGCAGCCTGACCGCATGGTCGACCTTCCGTTCCTGATGCCGATCGAAGACATCTTCTCGATCTCGGGCCGTGGCACTGTTGTTACGGGCCGTATCGAGCGTGGCAAGATCAAGGTTGGCGACCCTGCCCAGATCGTGGGCTTCCGCGACACGCAGGCGACGACGGTAACGGGCGTCGAGATGTTCAAGAAGCAGCTGGACGAGGGTCTTGCGGGCGACAACGCCGGTCTTCTTCTTCGCGGAACGGCGAAGGAAGATGTGGAGCGTGGCATGGTTCTGGCGAAGCCGGGCTCGATCACGCCGCACACGGTGTTCAAGGGCGAGGTTTACGTGTTGTCGAAGGAAGAAGGCGGTCGTCACACCCCGTTCTTCAACGGCTACCGTCCCCAGTTCTACTTCCGCACGACGGACGTGACTGGCTCGGCGAAGCTTCCTGAGGGCACCGAGATGGTGATGCCTGGCGACAACATCCAGCTGGAGATCACGCTGCACACGCCGGTGGCGATGGAGAAGGGTCTTCGCTTCGCTATCCGCGAAGGCGGCCGCACCGTCGGCGCAGGCACCATCTCCGAGATCATCAAGTAGTGAAAGCGCCGCCTGCTTCGGCGGGCGGCGACTCAACCAGTTCTTTGCGCAAAGAAAAGAGAGAAGACAATGGCAGGACAGAGAATCAGGATTCGTTTGAAGGCTTATGACTACCGCGTACTCGACACCTCCACCGGAGAGATCGTTGAGACGGCAAAGCGCACTGGAGCGCAGGTTGCAGGGCCGATTCCGCTGCCGACCATGAAGAACAAGTACTGCGTTCTGCGTTCGCCCCACGTCGATAAGAAGTCGCGCGAGGCCTTCGAGATTCGTACCCACAAGCGCCTGATCGACATCCTCGAGCCTACCCAGCAGACGGTAGATGCTCTGATGAAGCTTGATCTCCCCGCTGGTGTGGACGTCGAGATCAAGACGGTTCAGAAGTAGTTCTTCGATTGAGATTTGAGCAGTACCCTACAGTGCCCAAGGGCATGATGAGGAAAGGAAAAGAAGATGTCAGTATCAGGAATTCTCGGTAAAAAGGTCGGCATGACTCAGATTTTCGATGACAACGGTGAAGTTCACCCTGTCACGGTTCTGAAGGCTGGCCCCTGCGTGATTACGCAGCTCAAGACGATGGCCAAGGATGGCTACGACGCCGCACAGATCGGCTATGTTGACTTCGTCAAGGCTTCGAAGGTGAACAAGGCTATGACCGGTCACTTCGCGAAGTCGGATGTTCCTCCGGTTCGCGTCATGAAGGAAGTCTCGGTTGAGACTCCAGTTGCCGCCGAAGGTGAAGAGGCGACCCCGGTGAAGGCTGGTGATCGCGTTCTTGTCGACATCTTCTCGGATGAGAAGTTTGTGGACATTATCGGAACCTCCAAGGGCCGTGGTTTTGCGGGCGTCATTCGTCGCCACAACTTCGGTGGCGGTCCCAAGTCGCACGGTCACATGTTCCAGGTGCAGGGCTCGATCGGTGCATCGTCGTTCCCCTCGCGCGTATTCCCCGGCCAGCGTATGCCCGGTCATATGGGACACGATCAGGTGACGGTCCGCAATCTCCGCATTCGCGCGATTGACCTGGACGACAATCTTATTCTGGTCGAGGGTGCCGTACCCGGCCCGCGTGATGGCTATGTGCTCATCTCCAAGGCCAAGGCACCACCGCGCGAGCGTCGTGGCTTCGCTGGTGCAGCTACCAAGGATGCTCTGAAGGCTTCGAAGAAGGCTTCGGCAAAGAAGAAGTAAGAACTGTCCAGAAGCAGGCTTCTAGATAGGAGTCTGCTTCTGGATACCGAACAAACTCTGCTCGGAGAACAGACCGAAAGAAGCAGAGAAATAAAGCTAGGGCACGCCGCATCGATGGCGTGCACAGAAAGAGAACGAAGTACGATGGCAAACATCAATGTAGTCAATCTCGGTGGAAGCAAGGTCGGTGAGTTTGAGCTCATCGACGCAGTCTTCGCCGGTGAGGTAAATGACTCGCTCCTCTGGGAGGCGGTCAAGCACTATCGCGCCGCTCTCCGTCAGGGCACCGCGGCGACCAAGAACAGGAAGCTGGTCTCCGGCGCTGGCAAGAAGCTCTGGAAGCAGAAGGGAACCGGCCGCGCTCGCGTCGGTTCGATCCGCACCCCGCTCTGGCGTGGCGGCGGTACGGTCCACGGACCCCAGCCTCGCAGCTACGAGTATGCGTTCCCGCAGAAAAAGCTGATGGGCGCTCTGCGTTCGGCGATCGCTGCGAAGATCCAGGACGGCAAGTTCACCGTTGTCGATTCGTTCTCGGTCCCCGAGGCGAAGACCAAGCTCTACCGTCAGGCTCTCAACAAGCTCGAGGCGGGCAAGACGACTCTTCTGGTCGAGACCAGCAAGAAGCTCGACGAAAAGCTGTACCTCGGTTCGCGCAACCTGGCTGGTGTTGAGCTCGTTCTCAGCTCCGAGGTTCACCCGTACGATCTTCTCCGCTACGAGCATGCCGTCTTCTCGAAGGATGCGATTGAAGCGCTGCAGGAGACGTTGAAGAAGTATGTATCGAAGCGTAAGGCTTCGCAGAAGGAGGTCGCGTAATGCCGACCCTGTATACCGTCATTCGTCGCCCCCTGATTACTGAAAAGGGAATGGGCGTCAAAGAGACCCAGAACACCCTCGTCTTCGAGGTTGCTGAGAATGCGACCAAGACCGAGGTCAAGCAGGCCGTTGAAACTCTCTTCAAAGTGAAGGTTTCGACTGTTCGCACTGCAATTGTCGAGGGCAAGGAGCGCCGACGTGGACGTTTCGCCGGCTATCGCCCCGACTGGAAGAAGGCATATGTTCGCCTGAAGGATGGCGAGAAGATGCCGGAGTACCTCGACAGCCTGTAGGCCGCTGCCGATAGTCGCTGGTTCGCAAACAGTATGAACCAGCTTGAACAGAGTTTGAAGTTTCGAAAACTAGCTCGGAAGTAAAAGCTAGGAGCAAAGAAGACGATGCCGATCAAAACATTTCGACCGATTACTCCATCACTCCGCTTCGCAACGAAGCTGGTCAATGATGACCTGACGACGGACAAGCCGCACAAGCCGCTGCTCGCAGTCAAGCAGCGCACCGGTGGCCGCAACTCGTCGGGCGCGATGACCATCCGCCATCATGGCGGCGGTCACAAGAAGAAGCTGCGCCTGATTGACTTCAAGCGTGACAAGTTTGGAATTCCTGCTACGGTCACCACGATCGAATACGATCCGAACCGCAGCTCGCGTATCGCCCTGGTCAGCTATGCTGACGGCGAGAAGCGTTACATCCTGCAGCCCATCGGACTCAAGGTCGGTCAGTCGATCATGAGCGGCCCCGAGGCCGACATCCTGGTTGGCAATGCTCTGCCGCTGAAGAACATTCCGGTTGGTACGATCGTGCACAACATCGAGCTTCGTCCTGGCAAGGGCGCGCAGATGGCACGCTCGGCCGGCGCTCAGGTCAACCTGATTGCGAAGGAAGGCGATTACGCGCTCTTGAAGCTGCCCTCCGGCGAGACCCGTAAGGTTCTCATCGAGTGCATGGCGACCGTTGGCCAGGTTGGCAACACCGATCACGAGAACGTGACCGTCGGTAAGGCCGGCCGCAACCGCTGGAAGGGCATTCGTCCCACCAACCGCGGTGTCTCGATGAACCCGGTCGATCACCCGCATGGTGGTGGTGAGGGTAAGACCTCGGGCGGACGTCATCCTGTGACCCCTTGGGGCCAGCCGACGCGCGGATACAAGACACGTAACAACAAGCGGACCGATGTGTTCATCGTGAACCGCCGCAGCAAGTAAAGGATTCGGGAGCTAACTGATGGCACGTTCTACGAAAAAGGGTCCATTTATTGATGACCACCTCATGACGAAGATCAATGTCATGAACCAGACGAACGACAAGAAGGTCCTTCGTACCTGGTCGCGCCGCTCGACGATCCACCCGGACTTCGTCGGCCACACGATCGCTGTGCACAACGGCCGTAAGTTCATCCCGGTGTACGTGACCGAGAACATGGTCGGCCACAAGCTCGGTGAGTTTGCTGGAACGCGCACCTTCAAGGGTCACTCGGCTAAGACCGAGACGGCGACCAAGGCCAAGTAAGAATTTCGTTTTTGCTTTCAAGGAAGAAGTCATGGCAAACGTAGCAGAAAAAACCAGAGAGTTTCGCGCCGAGGCCAAGTTTCAGCGCACCAGCCCGCAGAAGGCGAAGCTCGTCCTGGACCTGATCAAGGGGCTCCGCGTGGAGCAGGCGATCAATACGGTCCACTTCAACAACAAGCGCATCGCTCCGGTAGTCGAGAAGGTTCTGCGTTCCGCGATTCAGAACGCCAACTACGTCTCGCAGGAGCAAGGCCTGGATGTCGACGTCGATAATCTTTACGTCAAGTCGGCTGTCGCCAACGAAGGCCCGCGCATGAAGCGGATCCGCCCTGCCCCGATGGGCCGTGCGTTCCGTTACCAGCGCCGTCTCGCCCACATCATTGTGACTGTGGCCGAGAAGAGCAAGCCGACCACGGCCGCAGCTGCGGAAGAGACCAAGGCCGCTCCGGCAGCCAAGGGCAAGAAGGCCGCGCCTAAGACCGCAGCCAAAAAGGCTCCCGCGAAGAAGGCAGCTGCAAAGAAAACGGCAACAAAGAAAGCCGCAAAGTAACCGGATTTCATGCCTGTTTTTGCAGTAAAATAGAAGGGTTTTGCAGCATCGCCCGCCGGCTCAACCGGTCAGGAGCGGAGAGTAAAGGGAAGCTATGGGACAGAAAGTCCATCCGTATGGGTTTCGCCTCGGCGTAAACAAGCCGTGGAAGTCGCGCTGGTTTGTCGAGCGCGGCTATGACAAGCTGCTGGTTGAGGACGTCAAGCTGAAGGCCGAACTGCGCGAGAAGCTTAAGGCTGCTGGCGTGAGCTCGGTCGAGGTGGAGCGCCCCGGCAACAAGCTTCGCCTGATCATCCGCACGGCGCGCCCGGGTATCATCATCGGCCGCAAGGGTGCTGAGATCGACAAGCTCAAGGCTGACATCCAGAAGCGCACTAACCGCGAGGTGTTCATCGACATCCTTGAGGTGAACAAGCCGGAGCTTGACGCTCAGCTGGTGGCCGAGAATATCGCACTGCAGCTCGAAAAGCGCGTCAGCTTCCGTCGTGCGATGCGTAAGTCGGTTGACTCGGCGCTGCGTTTCGGTTGCAAGGGCATCAAGGTCCGCGTCTCCGGCCGTTTGAATGGCAACGAGATCGCGCGTTCGGAGTGGTATCTCCAGGGCCGTCTGCCGCTGCACACGCTGCGCGCCGACATCGACTACGGTTTCGCCGAGGCACATACCACCTACGGCATTATCGGCGTCAAGACCTGGGTCTATCGCGGAGATATCTACGAGCAGAAGCGTCGCCGCGAGCAGGGTACGACGACGGGCGTCTTCGCCTCGTAAACGAAGTTTGAATCAAGCTCGCTCCGGTACCGCCGGGGCGGGCAGCTGAAAGCTAGGGGTTTCGTTATGTTATTGCCAAAGAAGGTGAAGTATCGCAAGCAGCAGCGCGGCCGTATGACCGGCAAGGCGTGGCGCGGCTCCGATCTTTCGTTCGGCGACTACGGCCTTAAGGTCCTGGAGTGCGGTTATATTACAGACCGCCAAATCGAGGCCAGCCGTATCGCGATGACTCGTTTCATCAAGCGTGGCGGCAAAGTCTGGCTGCGTTTGTTCCCGGACAAGCCGATTACCAAGAAGCCTGCCGAAACCCGTATGGGTAAGGGTAAGGGCGCTCCCGATCACTGGGTCTGCGTCGTTCGCCCCGGAAGGATTCTGTTCGAGATGGAAGGCGTCAACCCGGAGATGGCGAAAGAGGCGATGCGCCTTGCCGCCCATAAGCTTCCGCTCAAGACGACCTTCGTTCAGCGTCACGACGTGGTCGCCACGACTGCCGCCAAGTAAGAAGATTCGTTGAAGGATAAGAGACATGGAACTCGATAAGATTCGCAACCTCAGTGACGAAGAGCTCAAGGGCGAGCAGACTAAAGCTGCCGAGCAGCTGTTCCGCATCCGCTTCCAGCAGAGCCTCGGAAACACCGAGGGCATCAAGAAGCTGCGCGCACTCAAGCTGGACGTCGCTCGCATCAAGACTGTCGCCCGCGAGCGTGAGCTCAGCCTCGCCAAGCCCGCACCCGTGGCTGTAGAAGCTCCCAAGAAGAGCACTCGCAAGAAAGCAAAGAAGGACTAAGCCATGGCAGAGATCACAAACAAGACTGAAGCCGCCGAGCAGACCGCCTCCCGCCGTAATGAGAAGGTTGGTCTGGTCGTCTCGACCAAGATGCAGAAGACGATCGTCGTCGAGATCGAGATGCGCAAGGCTCACCCCAAGTACAAGCGTGTCATGAAGTCGAACAAGAAGTTCTACGCGCATGACGAGCAGAACTCGGCTCGCGTCGGCGACGTCGTCCGCATTCGCGAGGCCCGTCCGCTGTCGAAGCTGAAGCGCTGGTCGCTTGAAGAGATCGTCCGCCGCAGCTCGCTCGCGCTGGCCGAAGAGAAGGCCGCCGAGACGAAGTAGGTTTCGCCGCAGACTGTTCCTCGGAACGATAAAAAGATCTGCGGAGACGAGTTGGATAGGATAACGGGGGAGAGAAGCCCCCGGCCATATCACCAGGAGACGAACGATGTCAGTACAGATGAGAACAATCCTTGACGTGGCCGATAACTCTGGCGCACGCAAGCTGCAGGTGATCCTGCCCCTCGGTGGCGGTCTCGGCAAAAAGGCCGGCCTGGGCGACGTCGTCACGGCTGCGGTCAAAGAGGCCTCGCCGGACGGAACGGTCAAGAAGGGCAAGGTCGTCAAGGCTGTGATCGTGCGCACGCGCAAGGAGTATCGCCGCAGGGACGGAACCTACATCCGCTTCGATCAGAATGCAGCGGTTGTGATCAATGATGCGATGGAGCCAGTTGGCACCCGCGTCTTCGGCCCAGTCGCCCGTGAGCTCCGCGAGAAGAAGTTCCTCAAGATCGTCTCGCTTGCGCCTGAAGTTATCTAGTTTTCGCGCCGTGCAGAGTCTGGCGGCGCCATCAAGCGGATTCCGGCTCCGACAGATCGCCGAGGGTAGGAGAGGTAAATATGGCAGGCATCAAGATCAAGCGCAACGATACGGTTGAGGTCATCGCAGGTAAGGATAAGGGCAAGCGCGGCCGCGTTCTTCGCGTCATCGCCGAAAAGCAGCGCGTCCTGGTCGAGCACGTGATGATGGTCAAGAAGCACGTGAAGCCCAACCCGCAGCGCAACATCAAGGGCGGAATTGCGGAGCAGGAATTGCCGATTCACATCTCGAATGTGATGCTGGTTGACAGCGAGGGCAACAAGACCCGCATCGGCTCTCGTATCGAGGGCGACAAGAAGGTTCGCGTTTCGAAGGCAAGCGGTAACACGATTGCTGACAAGAAGAAGTAAGTTGTAAGTCGTTCAATATGGTTCACCCCACGAAACGGTAGACGGCATTTGCCAACCCGGAGCCGTGGAGAAAGCGAAGAAAAGAAATGGCGTCACGCTTTAGAGAGAAGTACGAAAAAGAGATCAAGCTGGCTCTTGGCAAGGAACTCAACATCGAGAACGTGATGGCGATTCCGAAGCTGGAGAAGATCGTCGTCAACATGGGTCTGGGCGAAGCGACCCAGAACGTTAAGATCATGGATCCGCTTGTGGCCGATCTTGCTGCCATCACCGGTCAGAAGCCCGTGACAACCAAGGCAAAGAAGTCGATCGCTGCCTTCAAGGTTCGCGAAGGCATGCCTATCGGAGCGATGGTCACCCTGCGCGGCGATGCGATGTACGAGTTCCTGGATCGCCTGATCTCGATCGCGCTTCCGCGCGTTCGTGACTTCCGCGGTGTCTCGTCGAAGAGCTTCGACGGTCGCGGTAACTACACGCTCGGTCTGCGCGACCAGCTGATCTTCGCCGAAATCGACTATGCGAAGGTCGACAAGACCAAGGGTATGAACGTCACTATCGTGACGACAGCCCACGACGACAATGGCGCACGCGCACTCCTTCGGGGCTTCGGTATGCCTTTCCGTCAGGGAGCGTAACTGGATTCGGCCCCGGAGTAACCGGGGCCTCCAACTGTTTAGTGTTTAGAAGGATAGAGAGTAAAGGTTATGTCTACTACTGCAAAGCGCGTCAAAGATGCAAAAACGCCGAAGTTCAAGTCCCGCAAGCACAACCGCTGCCAGCTCTGCGGTCGTCCCCGCGCCTTCCTTCGTAAGTTTGGCGTCTGCCGTCTCTGCTTCCGTTCGCTCGCTCTCAAGGGAGAGATTCCGGGCGTTGTGAAGTCGAGCTGGTAAAAAGGCACATGAGCCTGGCAGGGTAACCTGCTATACTATTTCCACTACAGCGCTCGGTAATTTATGCCCGAACGCACGATCCAGAGACCTCATTCAAGCGAAAGCCTAGAGTGCAGACGTCTGGAACGTAAAACAGACAAAGGCAATACAACATCTTTGCTGGTTCTCGCATGACTATGTCTGCGAGCGAACGGGAGATGAAGGAGATTGAATGAACCTCACTGATCCAGTAGCAGACTTTCTGACCCGTATCCGCAACTCCATCCGCGCCCGCCACCAGAAGCTGGACGTACCTGCTTCGAAGCTGAAGGCCGAGATCGCCCGCATCCTGAAGGACGAGGGGTATATCTCCAATTACAAGGCGACCGAGGAAAACGGACTGCGCGTCATCCGCGTGTATCTGAAGTACGGTGTCAACAACGAGGCCGCTATTCGTGATCTGCAGCGCGTCTCGCGTCCAGGTTGCCGCGTGTATGTTGGCCGCGACGAGATTCGCCGCGTTCAGGGCGGTTTGGGTATCTCGATCATGACCACCCCGAAGGGTGTCATGACCGGCCGTCAGGCTCGCCGCGAAGGCGTTGGCGGTGAGATCCTCTGCGAAGTCTGGTAGTTCCGGGCCTCGTGTCACGAGATTGATATTTGTAGTACGGGCGGTTCGCCCACCGGCTGCAGTGGAACGAATTCTGATCGATGATTGATTAGCTTCGCGACTCGCAAGCCAGATAAAGGAAATTCACGATGTCACGTATTGGCAAGAAGCCGATTCCCGTTCCAGCAGGTGTCAAGTACACCGTGAACGGAAACACAGTTCTGGTTGAAGGCCCCAAGGGGAAGGTCAATGCTCTTCTGCCTGCGGGTATCTCGCTGGTGGAGAGGGATGGCGCCATCCACGCAGAGCGTGAAAGCGACAAGTATGCGGCCTTTCATGGCCTCGCGCGCGCTCTCGTGTTCAACGCTGTTCAGGGTGTCACGGCAGGATGGACGAAGGAGCTCGACGTTGTTGGTATCGGATACCGCGTCGAGATGAAGGGTAAGAGCATGGTTGTCTTCACGCTCGGCTACTCGCATCCGATTGAGTTCCCGCTGCCCACGGGTATCGATGTTGCCATCGACCCGAAACAGACTCATGTCACAGTCTCCGGTATTGACCGCCAGAAGGTTGGCCAGGTCGCCGCTGATATGCGCTCGCTGCGTAAGCCCGATCCGTATAAGAACAAGGGCGTTCGCTACACCGGCGAGAAGCTGAAGAAGAAGGTTGGCAAGACGGGCGCTAAGTAAGGCCCGGAATTAAAGCCGCAAGTTAGGTGCCGGAGGCTGGATCGATAAGTGCCCCAGCCGGTTGAGGAAGCTTTGAAGTCCGCCTCTGGCCCCTGTTCCCTGTATGGAAGTACAAAGCCGAACGTCGCCGGTATGCTGGCGACGCTGTTAGGAAGGAAACAAACTATGATTACTCCTCGTAAGCGCGATGTTATCCGCAAGCGCGTTCACACGCGTATCCGCGAGAAGCTCTCCGGAACCTCAGAGCGCCCGCGTCTCAATGTCTACCGTTCGCTGGACCACATCTACACGCAGTTGATCGACGACGCCAACGGCGTCACGATCGCTTCGGCCTCGACTCTCGCCAAGAAGGGTGAGGAGAAGAAGGTTGGCGGAAACGTCGCTGCCGCTGTTGAGGTTGGCAAGTTGATCGCCGAGCGCGCTCAGGCTAAGGGCGTCAAGAAGGTGGTCTTCGATCGCGGTGGCTATCTCTATCACGGCCGCATCAAGGCCCTGGCTGACGCTGCGCGCGAAGCCGGGCTGGAGTTCTAAGAGTTTCTTGAACGGCGCTCCTGATCGAGCAGCCAGAAAGCTGGATAAGACATTATGGTGACAAAGAAAAAGATCGACGCGAACAAGCTCAACCTGAAGGATCAGGTGGTCAGCATCAACCGCGTCACCAAGGTCGTCAAGGGTGGTAAGAACATGTCATTCGCGGCCCTGGTCGTCATAGGCGACCCGGCTGAGGGTGTCGTGGGCTACGGCTCCGGCAAGGCGAAGGAAGTTCCGCAGGCTATCCGTAAGGGTATTGAGGCAGCCAAGAAGAACCTCTTTAAGATCAATCTCACCGATACCTCGATCCCGCACCAGGTGCTTGGCCACTACGGCGCTGGGCAGGTCATGCTGAAGCCGGCTCCCGAGGGTACTGGTGTGATCGCAGGTGGTACGGTTCGTGCTGTGATGACCTCGGCCGGCGTGCAGAATGTTCTCACCAAGTCCATCGGCACCAAGAATCCGCACAACGTTATCAAGGCTACCTTCGACGCTCTCACCCAGCTCCGTAACAAGGCTGAGGTTGCGGCCCTGCGCGGTAAGTCCGAAGATGAGCTCTAAGCAACGTTTTTGAAGAAGAAGTGTAAGAGGAGTTTTAGCGATGGCCGAAACCAAAGCCACAATCAAGTTGCAGTACTTCCGCTCGAAGATCGCCACGCCGGAGAAGCACAAGCTCGTCGTCAAGGGCCTCGGCTTCACCAGACTGAACCAGGTCGTTGAGCGAGAAGACACCCCGTCGATCCGCGGCATGGTCGCGAAGATCCCCCATCTCGTCCGTATCGTCGAGTAGGGAAGAGCGTTCGATTCTTAATCGACAGATCTCCGGATCTGTCACAAAATGCGAGTCGGTAGCTAAGCTCCCGGCGTTATAGCGAGGAAAACATGGCAATTCGTAATCTTTCCAATCTGAAGGCCCCTGCAAAGGCCAATCGTAATAAGAAGCGTGTCGGCCGCGGTATGGGTTCGGGCATGGGTAAGACCTCGACCCGCGGTCACAAGGGTCAGGGCTCGCGCTCGGGTTCCTCGCTCATGCGCGGTTTCGAAGGCGGCCAGATGCCGCTGCACCGCCGCCTTCCGAAGCGTGGCTTCACCAACATCTTCCGTACCGAGTACACCGTGCTTGGCCTCGACCGCATCGCTGAGATCAACGCTGCTTCGAACGAGACCGAGTTCACGCTCGAGAAGATCGTCGCGCTCGGCCTGCTGCGCAAGCGGAACGGCCTGATCAAGGTTCTGAACAATGGCGAGATCAAGGTTGCCATTACCGTCCATGCCCACAAGTTTTCGAAGACCGCCCAGGAGGCGATCGAGAAGGCTGGTGGCAAGGCGATCCTGATCGGCTAGATGTCGCGCGGCATGTAGAATCCAGTCAGGCGAGGGATGAGTCCCTCGCCTGCCGTTTCACCAGAACCATTCCGTTTCCCCTTTGAGGTTTCGCTCTCCGATGTTCGACAAGTTCGCAAACATCTTCCGTATCCCAGACCTCCGCAAGCGCGTTATGTTTACGCTGGGTATGTTGGCCGTCTATCGCCTTGGATCGCACATTCCCACCCCTGGCATTAACGGTCAGATGCTCTCCGAGTTCTTCAATCAGAACTCTGGCTCGGCACTCGGACTGGTCGATCTGTTCTCGGGCGGAAATCTGCGTAAGCTGACGATCTTCGCCCTCGGCATCATGCCGTACATTACGGCGTCGATCATCTTCCAGCTTCTGACTGTGATCTATGAGCCGCTGGCGAAGTTGCAGAAGGAAGGCGAACTCGGCCGCCGGAAGATTACGCAGTGGACTCGTTATGTCACGGTACTTCTTGGTATCGTCCAGTCGTTCACGATTGCGCTGACCCTTACCAACACCTCCACCGGTTCGTCGATGGTGACGATCCCGCGCATGGCCTTTATTCCGCTGTGCGTTTTGACGCTGACTGCTGGAACCGCCTTCATCATGTGGCTGGGTGAGCAGATCACCGAGCGCGGTATCGGCAACGGTATGTCACTGCTGATCTTCACCGGTATTGTGGTCGGTCTGCCGAAGGGCATCGAAGAGCTATACGACAAGATCAAGACCAACGCTTGGGGAACCTTTACTCCCGTTGCGGTTGCCATTCTGATCGCAGGCATGATCGCCGTCGTTGCGTTCATTGTCTACGTAGAGCGTTCAGAGCGCCGCATCCCGGTGCAGTACGCCAAGCGGATCGTCGGTCGTCGCATGATGGGCGGACAGTCCACCCATCTTCCGCTGAAGGTGAACTCCGGTGGCGTGATGCCGGTCATCTTTGCCAGCTCGATTCTGTCGGCTCCGTTGCTGTTCGCCGGTATGAGCTTCTTCGGTAGCGCTCCTCTGCG
Organism: Edaphobacter sp.; assembly: GCF_028283685.1. Taxonomy (GTDB): domain Bacteria; phylum Acidobacteriota; class Terriglobia; order Terriglobales; family Acidobacteriaceae; genus Edaphobacter. The sequence goes on from NZ_JAPWKF010000004.1 coordinate 278,013, forward strand.
CGATACAGCCTTCTTTGGCCCGATTATTCGCAATCTGGCTCCCGGTGAGCCGTGGTACGAGCTTCTCTACATCGTGGCGATCATCTTCTTCGCTTACTTCTACATCTCGATCGTCTTCCGTCCCGATGACATCGCTGACAACATGCGCAAGTACGGCGGCTTTATTCCCGGCATTCGTCCTGGCAAGCGTACGGCGGACTTCATCAACGACATCCTGACCCGCATCACACTGGTCGGTGCGCTGTACCTGATCATCATCTCTCTGATTCCTCAGCTGATCATCAGCGGCATTCACTTCAATCATCTCTGGCTGATTGGCCCGGTCTTTGACAAGCTCCCCAGCTGGATGACCAACGGACTTGGCGTAACCTTCTACTTCGGCGGCACCTCGCTGCTGATCGTCGTCGGTGTTGCGATGGATACCGTGCAGCAGGTGGAATCGCAACTCATCATGCGCCACTATGACGGCTTCACTCCCAAGAGCGGCCGCATCCGTGGGCGCAAGAGCTGGTAGGAAAGTGGCAACGTTGACACAGGAATCGAATCATTCCCCGGCCCAGGCAGATACCTTTCTGCCCGGGCCGGTTCTTCTTCTGGGCGCCCCCGGAGTGGGGAAGGGTACGCAGGCGCAACTGCTGATGGCCGGTTACGGCATCCCGCAGATCTCTACCGGTGACATCCTGCGCGATAACATCGCGCGCGGAACTGATCTTGGCAAGGCGGCGAAGGGGCTGATGGACAACGGCCAGCTCGTGCCTGATGATATGGTCAACGACATGGTTGGAGCCCGTCTCTCGCAGAGGGATGTCCAGCGCGGTTATATCCTGGACGGCTATCCGCGTACGTTGGGTCAGGCGGAGTGGCTGGACGCTCATCTTGAAGGGCTTGAAGAGAGTGCAGGCGCAGTGGCACTTCCTCTCGTTGCCATCAATATCAAGGTTGACGAGCAGGTTCTCCTCAAGCGCATCACGGGCCGTCGTATCTGCGGCAAGTGCAAACACATCTACAATGTGTACTTTAAGGCGCCGCAGCAGGAAGGCATCTGCGATGTGGATGGGACAGCACTGCAGCAGCGTTCCGACGATACCGAGGCAGCTTTTACAGAACGCATGAAGGCCTATCACTCTCTGACAGCTCCAGTCATTGAGCACTACGGCAAGCAGGGCCGCTTTCGTGAGATCGACGGTGACCGAGATGTCGAGGCTGTCACGGAATCGATTCGAGAAGCGCTCGAGCAGCTGCGTCAGGCAGGGAATTAAAAGAAATGGCGATTTTGATTAAAACTCCAGCCGAGATTGCAAAGATGAGGATCTCCGGTATCGCTCTCCGTCAGGTGCATGATGCGCTGGCTCCCCATGTCGTCGTTGGGGCCTCGACCATGGATCTGGAAGAGATTGCGGTGGCGAAGATCGCCGAACTCGGCGCTAAGGCGGCCTTTAAGGGCTATCACGGTTATCCGTCGGCACTGTGCACTTCGATCAATGAGGAAGTCGTCCACGGCATGCCGAACGCGAAGCGTGTCCTGAAGGATGGCGATGTTCTCTCGATCGACTGTGGCGTGATTATCGATGGTTTCTACTCGGATGCAGCCGTAACTTACGCCGTTGGAACGGCTTCCGCCCAGACGCAGAAGCTGCTGGATGTGACGAAGGCTTCTCTGGAAGCCGCGATCGAGCAGTGTCAGGTCGGCGGCCGTCTGTTCGACATATCGGCGACGGTACAGGAGATGTGCGAGGCAGCTGGCTTTGGCGTCGTCCGGGAGTTTGTCGGGCACGGCATCGGCCGCAGCATGCATGAAGATCCGCAGGTTCCGAACTTTGGGACGCGCGGGAAGGGCCAAAGACTGAAGGCTGGCATGGTTCTGGCGATCGAGCCGATGATCAATGCCGGTGGGCCCGAGGTCAAGGTCTTGAAGGACGGCTGGACGGCCGTGACGATCGATGGCAGCTACAGCGCTCACTTTGAGCACACCGTGGCCATCACCAAGGATGGACCGCTGGTTCTGACAAGGTAAAAATCCTTAAAAACGAAAATATCTTCGATTTTGAGGTACTATAAGAGATGCTGCGTGCGGCTTGCCGTGCGCTTGAGTACAAGGAGAGCGTTTGTCGAAGGAAGATGCAATTGAGGTAATGGCTACGGTCGTCGAGACCTTGCCCAACGCGATGTTCAAGGTCGAGCTTGAAAACAAGCACCAGGCCCTGGCACACGTCTCTGGACGTATGCGTAAGAACTTCATTCGTATCCTCCCCGGCGACAGGGTTGCGATTGAGCTGAGCCCTTACGATCTCAACCGTGGCCGCATTGTCTACCGCTACAAGTAGGCAAAAGGCAGATCCCAGCTATTAGCCTCGCGCTTTTAAGCTGAGAACAATCGGAAACAGTGAATCCGCTCTTAGTGCGGCCTTTGCCTCGTGCCAGGGTTAGACGCTAGGGGCTGTTTGAGGAGAAGTAATGAAGGTCCGTGCGTCAGTAAAGAAGATCTGCGACAAGTGCAAGGTGATCCACCGCCGCGGCGTCGTTCGTGTTATCTGCGAGAACGCCAAGCACAAGCAGCGTCAGGGATAAGTAACCGGAGACGGTCTTCCGTCTCTGCTCCTACGGCCCCACAAGGCTAGTTCGCCGAATTCAAGGCGTGCGTTGAACCCTGTGGCATTAGCCGGCAACCATCAACCTGCTCCGTGGCGAAGCTTCCGGAGCCCAACGATAAGGACGCCTCATGGCACGTATTGCTGGAGTCGACGTACCGAACAACAAGCAGGTACGCATCGGACTCACTTATATCTTTGGTATCGGCGACTCGCGCGCTGCGAAGATCCTGGCGAAGGCGGACATCGATCCCCTCGTCAAGATCGCAACGCTCGACGAGGATCAGCTGAACCGCATCCGTACCGTCATTGAACAGGAAGGCCAGATCGAGGGCGACCTCCGCAAGGAAATCTCGCTCAACATCAAGCGCCTCATTGAAATCCAGTCGTACCGTGGTCTGCGTCACCGCCGCTCGCTTCCAGTCCGTGGCCAGCGCACTCACACCAACGCTCGTACCCGAAAGGGCCCGCGTAAGGGCACCGTCGCTGGTAAGAAGAAAGTGACGAAGTAAGCCATGGCCAAGACACAGCAGAAGACTTCCAGCAAGGCTGGCAAGAATAAGAAGTTCAAGAAGCGCGAGCGGAAAAACGTTCCGTACGGTCTGGTCTTTATCCAGGCTTCGTTCAACAACACCATCGTCACCATCACCGACCAGACGGGCAACACGCTCAGCTGGAAGAGCTCGGGTTCGCTCGGCTTCCGTGGTTCGCGTAAGGGAACCCCGTTTGCTGCTCAGCAGGCTGCAGTTGGCGCCGCCAACTCCGCCCGCGAGCATGGCCTGCGTTCTGTCGATGTGCGCGTCTCTGGCCCCGGTTCGGGCCGTGAGTCGGCCATCCGTGCGCTTGCTTCGGCCGGCATCGAGGTTCGCTCGATCCGCGACGTCACACCGATCCCGCACAACGGCTGCCGTCCTCCCAAGCGCCGCCGCGTATAACTCATCTCTCTTGCGTCCGTTCTCAGCTGCTAACCATTGAGAACGGACGCAAGAAAAACACAATTCAACAGGATCGTGATGAAGCGCAGCCAGCGCGTAAAACGATCGACATCCGCAGTCAGGAGATAGAAAGTCATGGCACGTTATACAGGACCCGTTTGCCGTCTTTGCCGTCGCGACGGCACCAAGCTCTTCCTCAAGGGAGCCAAGTGCTTTACCGAGAAGTGCCCCGTTGAGAAGCGCAACTTCCCCCCTGGCCAGCACGGTCAGTCCAAGAAGCAGAAGAAGGTCGTAGGCTACGGTCTTCAGCTGCGTGAGAAGCAGAAGGCGAAGCGCATCTACTTCACCCTCGAAGGTCAGTTCCGCGCTTACTATGAGAAGGCTTCGAACAAGACCGGCGTCACAGGCGAACTGCTCCTGCAGCAGCTCGAGACCCGTCTCGACAACGTCGCCTACCGCCTCGGCTTTGCGCAGAGCCGCCGTCAGGCCCGTCAGCTGGTTCGTCACGGACACCTTCAGGTCAACGGCCGCAAGGTCAACATCCCGTCCTTCCAGTGCAAGGTTGGAGACGAGATTGCAATCCGTGAGGCTTCCAAGCAGATCGTTCTGCTGGAAGAGGCGAAGAACTTCGCCAGCGGACAGCATTCCGTTACCTGGATCGACATCAACCGCGACAATCTGTCGGGCAAGATTCTCTCGCTGCCCAAGCGCGAAGAGATCCATCTCCCGGTCAACGAGCAGCTGATCGTCGAACTTTACAGCAAGTAATCGAACTTCGCTGCCGGCTTGGACTTCACCGTCCAGGCCGGCAGTACAAAGTCGCCCAGCATCTGGCGCCTTACAACCTAAACGGCAGCAGAACCACCCGCCGGACCGCAGAGTGCTTCGCGGCTAGGACGGATAAAGGAGAAACACATGCTTTGGAGAGGATTCCAAAAGCCCAAGCGTCTCGCAGTCGACAGTGAAACCCTCACCGAGAAGTACGGCAAGTTCAGCGCACAGCCCTTTGAGCGCGGCTTCGGTACCACCATCGGCAACGCCCTTCGTCGTACCCTGCTCTCGTCCATCGAGGGCGCGGCCGTGACCGCGGTTCGCATCGAGGGTGTTCTGCACGAGTTTCAGTCGATCGCTGGAGTTGTTGAAGACGCAACCGACATCATTCTTAACCTCAAGCAGATCCCGTTCAAGCTGAACGGAGACGGCCCCAAGGCCCTCTACCTGCGCGCTGACTCGGCTGGCGTTGTAACTTCGGGTTCGATCGAAGCCGACGGCGACGTCGAGATCCTCGATAAGGACGTGTACATCTGCACCGTCTCCGAGGGTGGCAAGATCGACATGGAGATGCGCTTGAAGCGCGGCCGTGGCTACATCTCTGCCGACAAGAACTTCGACGCCGACCTCGGTCTGGGCTTTATCCCGGTCGACAGTGTCCACTCGCCTGTCCGCAAGGTGAACTACCTGGTTGAGGCTGCACGTCTCGGTCAGATCACCGACTACGACAAGCTCACGCTTGAGATCTGGACCAATGGCACGGTGCTTCCCGCCGATGCACTGGGGCTTTCGGCCAAGCTGCTCAAGGACCACATGTCCATCTTCATCAACTTCGAAGAGGAGATGGAGGCCGGGCACGATGCTCTGCACGACGGTCCCGCGGTTCGCAACGAGAACCTGAACCGTTCGGTCGAAGAACTGGAGCTTTCGGTTCGCAGCTACAACTGCCTCAAGAATGCCAACATCGCGACCATCGGTGAGCTGATCCAGAAGACCGAGGCCGAGATGCTGAAGACCAAGAACTTCGGTCGTAAGAGCCTGAACGAGATCAAGGAGATCCTTGCTCAGATGGGTCTTTCGCTCGGCATGAAGATCGACGAGAACGGCAACCCGCAGCCCGGTCCCACTTCGGTTCTGCCAGCCGCCACGCTCGCCGCAAGCTTCGGTCACTTCGACGACGATGATGACGAGGATGAGGACGACGACCTCGCTCTTCCCGCCGACACCGACAGCTTCTAACCGATAATTTTTGCGGGAGCAGGATGCGAATACATCCTGCTCCACGCATAAAACAGCACCACCTAAATATCCGGTAGGGACACAGCTCCACACCGAAGGAGATCAAAACCATGCGCCATCGCAATGCAGGATTCAAACTAGGACGTAACACCAGCCACCGCCGCGCAACTCTGCGTAACCTCGTCACCTCCATCGTGCTGATGGATCGCATCGAGACAACGATCACCAAGGCCAAGGCCTCCAAGCCTCTGGTCGAGCGGATGATCACCCTCGGCAAGCGCGGTGACGTCCATGCCCGCCGCCAGGCTGCGGCTTATCTGATGACCCCCGAGTCGGTGGACCGTCTCTTCTCCGTCGTCGCCCCCCGTTACAGCTCGCGCAACGGCGGTTACACCCGCGTGACCCGCACCGGCGCCCGTAAGGGCGATGCCGCTGAGATGGCCTTCATTGAGCTGCTCGGCGCCGAGCAGGAGCTGAACGAGAAGGCGCAGAAGCGCGCTGAGGTTCGCACGAAGAAGCGCGAAGAGCTCCAGAAGCAGCTTGAGGAGCAGAATGCCCAGGGTGGCGAAGAAGGCCAGGAGTCGTAAGACCTCCTGAATCACAATCGAAAAGGCGCACCTTCAGGGTGCGCCTTTCTCTTGCGTGATACGTTATTTCGCCACCAAAGGGTCTTCTCAAGGCGGCAAGTGTAAAGTAAAAGACGTGGCTGATACGAAATCCATTGCACTCTCCGAGAAGCAGTTCCAGATGATCTCCCGGGCCCTGGCTGATCCGCGCCGTTACGAGATCCTCCAGAAGCTGGGAAGCAAAGGGACCTGCGCCTGCGGTGATATCCGGGAGTGCATCCCAGTGACTGCGGCGACGCTCTCCCACCACATGAAGGAGCTGGAAAACGCCGGTCTCGTCGAGCCCGAACGCGACGGCAAGTTCGTTAACTACACCCTGCGACGCGAGGTTCTGAGCGCCTACCTGGAGAAGCTGGGCAGCATCTGATTCGTTGTCGGATGAGCCCCCTGTTCCTGTGGCGTCTGTGAATCTCTCGCGCTATGCTCATGAAGAGAAAGATTGGTAAGAGGTTCTTCCGGCATGGCGACGAAGCGTAAGAGCAAAGGGGCCTACATGATCTCGGCGGTTGCCGAGATGTACGAGATCCACCCGCAGACGCTTCGTCTCTATGAACGTGAGGGTCTTCTCAGGCCATCGCGCAGCGAAGGTAACACCCGTCTTTATACCGACGAAGACCTTGAGCGTCTGGAGTTCATCCTGAATCTTGCACGGGACCTTGGGGTGAACATCGCCGGGATCGCTATCATCCTTCAGATGCGCGAGCGCATGGAAGAGATGAATCGCCAGATGCAGGGCTTCGTCGATTACGTTCGCACGGAGATGTTGACCCACATCCAGCAGCAGGCTCCGACCCCAGGCCTGGTTCCCATGCGCCGTACCGTGGTTCCCCCGGCTACTCCGATCAAGAAACGATAGCCGGTCGAGATCTTCTGACGGACTCCCCAGTGCGATAAACTTACAGTTTGTGGGCGTTGAGATGAATCTATTGCTGCACATCCTGTTCTGGATCGCCGTTCTTGGCACCGTTACGTCTTCCATTTATTGCCTGATGGTGATTGCAGCTGCGATTCGTTTCGGCGTCCGCCGCCGCCGCGAAGAGCGCGCCGCGATGACGTCGACGTTTCTGCCCCCGGTCAGCGTCCTCAAGCCGCTGCACGGCACAGAGGACGGCATGGAGCAGAATCTCGAGACGTTCTTTCAGCAGAATTATCCGGAGTTCGAGTTGCTGTTCTGTGCCCGGCACGACAATGATGCCGGCCTGCAACTCGCACGCAAGGTCGCCGAGCGTTATCCGCATGTCGATGCGAAGTTTGTTACCTGTGGAGAGCCGACACCACAGTTTCACAACGCCAAGGTCTTTTCCCTGGCGAAGCTCAACTCTGTCGCACGTCACGACCTTTTCATCACCAGCGATGGCGACGCTCGGGTCACGCCGGACTATCTCCGCAAGATGGTGCAGAACCTGCGCGATCCGCACGTCGGACTGGCCTCAAGCATCTACCTGGGGACGGTGCACAAGGGAATGGCCGCAGGCCTGTCCTCGCATCTGGATGCCGTGGGGAAGAGCGTGGAGATGAGCTCCGGCGTCATCGTCGCCGATATGCTCGAAGGCACCAAGTTTGCCCTGGGAGTGACGATGGCGGTGCGCCGCCAGTCCTTCGCAGAGGTGGGCGGGTTTGAAGAGTTGGGTCAGTTCTATGCAGACGACTTCGTGCTGGGAAACCGCCTCGCCGAAAAGGGGACAGGAGTTCTGCTCGCGTCCCATGTAATCCGCCTTCTCGTAGAAGACACTCCGTTCGGTATTTCTTTCCGCAATCAGCTGCGCTGGATGCAGAGTACGCGCCGATCCCGCCCGTGGGGCCATCTCGGAACCGGCCTGACCTTCGCCCTGCCGTTCGGCCTGCTTGGATTGCTCTGGGGCGTGTTGAGCGGCCACGTTCTTCTTGGAATGCTCTGGCTGGTTGGCATGATTGCCAATCGCTGGCTCCAGGCCGGAGCCGTGCTTAGCGTGATGGGAGACTCCGGCTGGGCCTACAACACGCTGATCTACCCCCTGCGAGACCTGCTGGGCAGCATTCTCTGGCTTGGAAGCTATGGTGGCGACAGCTTCTACTATCGTGGCCGTACCTACCGTATGCGAAATGGCGGCCGTGTCGAAGACTCCCATACGGGCGCGGCTCACTAAGCAGCACAAGCCGGCTTCAGCGGTTAGCGAGAACAGTCTTTCCACCAGCGGCGGCGATAACGTGTGCCCCTCCAAAAGAGGAAAGATCCTGCATCCGCTTCTTCGGCGCATAGGTTAGTAGAAAGACACGCGAGGCCCCCGCCCAAAGCTTGCGAAGAGAGTCTTCACTCTCAAAGATCTGCGGAGCGTCCGGCCACAGTCCGCCGTACCAGAGGCCATTGACGTTGCCATTGATGAGGTGGACCTGATGCTTTGTATAGAAGATCAGAGAGGATCCGGAGGTCAATTCACCGTCGAGGATGATGGAGTCATTGGCCGTGAGTCCGGTGTTATTGATCGCCTCTGCAAGCTCCTTTGATCCGAGGATCGGATAAAAACGGGCAAGGCCTTCATGAGCCGCCAGCAAGGTAACGATCATCGCTCCGGCAAGAGTCATGTTTGCAGCGAACTTGCGCCTATTGCGGCGCAGCAGATAGCTTCCAGGCCCCATGGCTAACATGCTGATCGAGACGACTGCCAGCGGGCCCCGGAAAAGCCCCATCGCATCGCCTGTGAGATCGAAGATATGTCCGAGCGACAGATTGTAGAACTCAGGATTGGCGGCCAGCAGCGAAGCGATATCGGCTCCCGGCGAGGGATGTGGCGCCACCACGGCAAAGTATCCGGAGATCAGCGAGATCACCGTCGTGAAGGGGACAAGAAAGTAGAGCGACCAGCGTTGTGCGCTTTGACTCGCCGCATTCGCCGCTCCTTGCACAGGCACATCGGCGCGGCATAACAGGCCCGCAGCCATCAAGGCCAGAGCTGGAAGTGCCGGGAGATTGTAGTACTCCTGCCTGCTCGACAGCGTAAAGAAGAAGAGAACCGTTCCGGCCCATACGATAAGCGAGAGAGCTGCCTCACGGCGCCGTTCGTCTGCAGTCACGCGTTGGCGAAGATCGCGAAGAGAATCGCTGAGAGCAGGGAACAGGAACGCGGTCCACGGCATTACCCACAGAGCGCTCAGCAGCCAGAACAGAGGAATTGGAACCTGCCCGTAGTCATGCGGGATGCGCTTTCCCAGAAAACGGGCGATGTGCTCGTTGTAGAGATAAAACCAGGCCCAACCTCCGCGTGCCGGGAGGCCTAATCCTGTGGGAAGGGCGATTGCTGGAGTGCGAAGCGCGGCGAGGATATGCCACGGCGCCGCGATAAGTAAGAAGGCAGCCATGCTGGCCAGCAAATGGAGGCGCAGAAGAAGGCGAAGCCGACGTGTGATCAGGAGATAGAAGAACACGAAGCCGATTGGAAAGACCAGGCCGATCAATCCCTTGGTCAATACATTCAGCGCCATGACGGCAGCGAATGCCAGCGATGGTGCAAGTGCGGAGCGCCCCTCACGAATACGATCGAGCGCGATCAGGAAGAGGTGAACCGCAAGCGTCATCCATAGCGCAAGCAGGATGTCGGGGATGTAGAACCTCGTATAGAGATAGGGCCCAATGCTGGTCGCCATCGCCAGCGCCGCATAGAAGCCTCCACGGTCGGGCGCATGCGCAGGAGAGACTGAAGCGAAGAGCCGTATGCCCAGCGCATACACCGCGAGCAGAAGAGCCAGTACGCCAAGAGCAAGCGGAAGGCGTGCAGCCCAGTCATGCACCCCGAAGACATGCATGGAAGCTGCAGCCATCCAATACATCAGCGGAGGCTTATCGAAGAAGCGTACGCCATTGATATAAGGTGTCACGTAATCGTGACGCAGCATCATCTCGCGGGCAATCTCGATGTAGATCGAATCCACGTCATCGAGTAATCCAGGACGGAACAGGCCTCCCACCTGCAGTACCAGCCAGGCGGCGAAGATCATGGCAAGCGACCGCACACGCCAAAGCTGTGCTGAGGGTGTGGCCGTCGCGGCAACAGATGGACGCAGAGCCTGATCCGCTCTGGTCGTGGTGGAGGTTTCGGGCTGGGAGGACTGCTTCACAATGCCTTATTCACGAAAGACAGCAGAGTATGTGTGGATAAAAACCGTTAATCGCCCCGCGAGCAGGATCGCGGCATTCTATGACGAGCATGCGCTTAACGGTCGAGAGGACGGTCGGTAAACAGCGCTTTCCCCGACGCCTCCTTGAGCACAATTTTGTTGTTGCCAAGCAGCCGGTCCACGTCGTCCCGCTTTTCTAACGGTACGAAGAGAATCTTGCGCGTGCCTGTGCCCCACTGGTGTACGAGATCTTCTCCCGTAAGAAAGATCGGAGGCGCATCGGGGAAGGTTGAGCCGAAGAGCATCGACGTCGATCGGCCATCAACCAGGTACACCATACGCCCCAGGTAAAAGGCGATCGATGATCCATACGATTGATCGCCGTAGAGCATGATCTTGCTGTCGGTCCCGACTGCGTGATCGTTCTCCAGTTCGATGATGCGGTCAGCAAAGCTGGACGACGACAGCATGGGCGCAAACCGGATCAGTGCTATGTGAGCCGCAACCAGGAAGACCGTACTCGTAAGGGCAATTGCTGTCGTGGAAGCCAGATGACGTTGTCTCGAGCGGAGCAGCCACGCGATCGCCGGGCCAAAGGCAAGCGTGATCGCCGCAAGCGCAGCAGGCAGACGAAGCGCCGCAAAGCTTGGCCCCGTCAGGTCAAAGAAGTGCGACATGGAGAGGGTATAGTCACCAACTCCACGGTGAGCCAGCAGTTCACCGATGTCAGGAACAAACGGAAGAGCCCTCGAACTCCACAGCCCATATCCCAGCGCGATGGCCGCTGCAACGCCGATAACCGCGAAGATCCCATGCGCCACGACGATCCAGCGCCGCAGGTTGGCGTCTTCCTCATAACGGAGCTCCGCGCGATTCAGGGCCGCTGCCATCAATGCCAGCATGGCAAGATAGGCCGGGAAGGTGTAGTACTCCTGGTTGGTTGAGATGGAGAAAAACACGAGCACCAGCCAGGCATAGATCCCCAGCAACAGCGCGGAACGCGATGCAGCATCGGGAGCGTTGAACCGGCCGCGCTTTCTCCATGCCTGTATGACTGCGACGGGAGCGAACAGGCTCCAGGGGAAGAGCCATACAAGATGCAGGCTCCAGAAAAGATAGCCCGGCAGCTTGTTATAGTCCTTCGGATATCGCTTGCCCAGGAAGCGGAGGAAGTGCTCGTTGACAAAGTAAAACCAGAAGAAGCCGTGGCCGTTCATTCCTCCGGTGTTCCGCAGCCCGGCAAGAATGTGCCAGGGGGCCGCGATCAACAGAAAGAGTGCTAGCCCGCTGAAAGGCTTGAGCGCGCGCCATTGCCTGTAGCCACCCGTCAGTGCAAGGTAAACGATAGCAGTTCCACCGAAGAAGACCAGCACGACGAGACCCTTGGTGAGAACGCCGAGCGCGAGCGCAACCCATATGCCGTAGGCATAAAATTTTGAGGAGCGATTACCTTCGTCCAGCGCTCGCATCATGCAGTAGAGCGCGCCTGCAAGAAACAGCGACAGCAGAACTTCAGGGATGTAAACGCGGGTAAACAGAAAGACGCCAATTGAGGTCAATATGCCAAGGCCGGTGTAGAAGGCCGTCCTTGCACCCCAGGTGCGAAAGCTCCAGTGGTATCCAAGCAGGGCCAGGAGTAGAACACCGATCGCCTGCGGCAGATGGGCGGCGAAGGTGTTGAAGCCGAAGATGCGAAAGCTGATGGCGTCGAGCCAGTAAGGCAGGGGTGCCTTCTCGAGGTAACGGATTCCGTTCACCGTGAGGGTAACCATGTCACCCGTAGTGACCATGTGGCGCGCAGCGTTGGCGTGGGTGGCATCGGCATCATCCAGCAGGGGCGGAGCAAAGAGTGCCGAAAAGAAGATGACCAGCCAGAGGCCTGTTAGAAAGAGCAAGGCGTGCTTACGCTGAGGCCCGATTCCGGCAGAGCGGTTGGGGGATGTCGGCAGTGGAGAACTAATCGTAGGGCTGGTCATGGTTGAGCTTCTTCGTCTTACCTCCTTCAAGGATAAATGGAGCGCCGATTATCGTTGTCCCGACGGTCATTGGGGCTCCAACGGGGAGCGTGAACGGTAGATAGTTGTATCTTGGTGTCTGAGTATTTCTCTCCGGTGGGGGCGCAAGACAATCATGCCGACGTTTGCAGCCATTGATATCGGTTCGAACTCATGCCGTCTGAAGATTGCATCGGTCCATTTGCACCGGCTGAAGACCCTGTATGAAGACCGCGAGGTCACTCGCCTGGGGGAGAGCGTCTTTCAGACCGGTGTGATTTCGCCGGAGGCGATGGCCGCAACCATCCGCGCCCTCAAGCGCTTTCACAAGTCGGTTCAGCTGCACGTTGTGGATAAGGTACGCGTCGTCGCCACCAGCGCCATGCGTGATGCGCGCAACGCACAGGCCTTCATCGAGTGGGTGCGCTCAGCGACAGGATGGACGGTTGAGGTGATCTCCGGCCTGGAAGAGGGGAGGCTCATCCATCTCGGTGTGGTAACCCATGAAGTCGGTGCTCGTGGCCGTTGCGTCCTGATCGATCTGGGCGGAGGCAGCTGTGAGGTGACGCTCTCGGATGGTGGGCGAGTGAAGGCGATGGCTTCTCTGCCGTTAGGTGCCGTTCGCCTGCAGCAGGAGTTCCTGAAGAGCGATCCGCCTTCGCGCGAAGACATTGCCCGGCTAAAGCAGTACATCGAGCGGGAATTGAATAAGGCCGAACGCAGGTTCGGCTCGCTGCGGGCGTCGTTGGTCATCGCGACCTCAGGCACCGCCTCTGCATTGGCGGAGGCTAGTCTCGCTGGTCGCAGCAAAAAGACGACCGGCAAGGCTGCAGGAAAGAAGATAGTCGTCAAAGCTCCGGCGGCAAAAAAAACCGGGGTTGCGGCAACAACCAGCGAGATACGCGCGCTTGCCGACCGGCTCGCCAAGATGCGCGATGAACAGAGGGCTGCGATCGCGGGCATCGGTCCGCGGCGATCGGAGATTATCGTAGGCGGCGCCTTCGTGTATGCCAGCCTGATGGAGCGCTTTGCGCTGAAGTCGTTCCGCTATTCCTCCCTCGGCCTGCGCGATGGCATCCTTGCGCAGATGCTGGGCGATGTGGACCTTCGCGCATCCGTTCATCAGAAGATCGAAAATGAGCGCTGGGCCGGCGTCTTAGAGGTCTGCCGACGCTACGGCATCGAGAAAAAGCGCGTCGAGCCGGTGCGCCAGCATGTCGGAGAACTCTTCGATGCGCTCACTCGCGTGCATGAGCTTCCGCTGGAGTATCGCCTCTGGCTGCAGGCTGCGGCGATGATGCAGGACGTCGGCAAGTTCATGAACCACCAGGGCCATCACCGTCACACGCAGTACATCATCGCGAACTCTGAGATCTTCGGCTTCTCCCCAGAGCAACGCGCCGTCGTGAGCGCCTTGGCGCGCTACCTTGGCAAAACACGTCCTGACCCGATGGATCGCGTGCTGCGTGGGATCCCGGTCGAGGAGCATACAAATGTAGTGCGTGCGGTTGTCCTGCTTCGTCTCGCCGTCGCTCTCAATCAGGATCGCGCCAGCGCTGTCGTGAATCTGCGCTCCCACGTGTATCCCAAACGCGTGCTGCTCGAGCTTGTTCCCGGTCGCGGCGGTGCTGCACTTGAGGCCTGGTCTCTAAAAAAGGAAGCAGCTTACTTTCGGGAGATCTTTCGGCGTGAACTCTTCGTCGAGGTCGTGTAGAGAGCGCGCACCATTCGTGGATCGAGCAGCCATTGCATGCTCGCGGCCGGCCTCGCCATCGATACTCTTGCCACCGACCCCTTGCGCATGCGGATCAGCGGCATCGTCGAAGACGATGCCGGAACCAGGAGCTGGGCCAGGAACTGAGAGATATTCGGATTGTGGCCGACGACCAGAAGGTTTTCCTGCAGCCTGCACTCTGAGAGCAGTTTCTGGAAGTCACGAAAGCTGGCATCTGGTGCCAGCGCGTTCGACAGCAGGATCCTGCTCTCGTAGCCAGTCTCTGTCCCAATCAGCGACGCTGTTTGCACGCTGCGCTTGAGCGGGCTGGAGACGATCAGATCAAACTGAATCTTCAGCGCGTTGAGCGTCTGGGCCAGCAGAATGCAATGACGTTTGCCGTCCTTATCCAACGGCCGCTTTACATCCAGCAAAGGATTCGCGCGCCGTACGCCAGCTGATGCATGTCGAAGGATAAAGAGGTTCATCATTTCATTCTTTATTTTAGTCGACTCTTCCGACAGAGAAATGTTAATGCTGGGGCTTACCGGGTTCGTGATGAAAGACGCCAGGGTCAGGTTCATCCAGTGACGGTGCCGCGGGTTCCGGGTTCGGTATCGGGTCAGGTTGGACGATCTTGTCTGGAGGAGCTGTCAAAGGAGATCCGGCGAGGGAATCGTCTGCCGACAGGGGCGCAGGATAGATCGGCGCCAGAGGATCTGCGTTATAGATCATGCCGATGTGCCTGGGACGCTCCTCGACGAGAGGTTGCGAAGGCGGCGACGACTTTGCCGCAAAGGGGATTCGCGCTGCCTCGCGAAGGAAGGGAAGCGGATGCTGATGCACGAGCGACGCCTCGGCTCCACGCTGCCAGAAGCGAGTGAACATCATCAAAAGAATTCCTGCCTGTGCCACCAGAAACATGGGCCACGCCTGTGGTTTAGCGAGCATGTGAAACGCAATGCGGCTGAGCAGAAAGGCGCCAGCCCACCCGATGACGGCCAGCAGGAGAAAGACAGACCACGCCCGAGCGAAGTACCTGCGGAGCAGGTGGAATGCGGGGAGCAGCGTTCGTCGTACACGTCGATCCGAACGGCCGTCCGGTCGCCGTTCTGCACCGAGCTGCACTGTATAGGCCTCGACCAGATCGAAGTAGAGACGCACGACCGACGCAACTAGAAGCACAATCGCTGCACCACTCAGACGAAGGACAACAGCGCTGGAGCCGACAAAATGTTCCGAGACGAAGCTTGCCCAATGGCCCTGCAAGATCGCAAGCGGCCCGACGATCACCAGAAACGCTGCGACGGCGAGCAGAGCAACGCGCACAAAGCGCCAGAAGTAATTCACTCCCTGGCGTAGCAGGATGCTTAGATGAGCACGGGACCGCGTGAGGTAGCAGTAGAGCGTTCCCGGCACGAGGACGAGGGAGAGCAGTAGATAAGCCGGAATCGAACCGTGGCTTGCCAGCAGCGTTGCATGGCCGCTTGCCCCTTCGCTTACACTCAGCGCTGCATTGGCTGTTGTCGCGAGATCGAAACCTGATACCAGCCGCTGTGCTGCCAATGATTGATCGAGCAGGCTGGAGAGCGCGAACTTAAGCGGATAGCAGAAGACAATCGCAAGTAGGAGGCTGAACGCGTAGGCCCAAAGCAATGCGCCGGCTCGCCGAAGCGTGAGGCCGAGGCCGTAGATAAGAATGCTGCGGGTTCTTGCCATAAAGCCTCTCCGCTCCTTTCGCTAAACCAGCCACGCCACCAGCTGTTGGCCCCACTGCTGCACCGTGAGCCAGATCGCAGTCAGCTTGTTCGAGGGTACGGTGACGGGGTCCGCCGTCCAGCTGTTGTTGAACAGGTTGCGATCCAGCGGAACCTGGTGATCGGGATCGATCTCAACCGAAACGACCTTTGCTTACGCGTGTATCGATAGCTCATCCAGCGGTCTCTTCCATCCCAGTATTCTCTGAGCTTCGTTCCATCATCGAAGATGACCTCTGCTGTAACCGGAAAGAGGAAGTCCCCTTTGCGGCGAAGCGTAACCGTAGAGTTCCACTGCTTCTGCTTGCCTTCGTCCTGCGGCTCTGAAGTCACGCTGTCGATGGCGTAGTCCAGCACCTGCGTGCCGTATACGGCTTGATCGAGGAATGGTCGCAGGCTGGAGTTCACCGGAGGCAGAGACGATGTGTCGGGAATCCCGCTGCTGGTCAGAGGCGGTCGATCTTCCAGTGGCGAAGAGGATGGTGCTGTGGCGATGGCCTTGCCACGCTTCACCGCAACCTCTTCCATTGTGCGAAGAAAGTCCTCCGTCGTCGGATGCTTGAAGCGGAATCGCTGGAAGTACGTGCGCATGGCTTCTTCCATGGTGTCGCGTCCCAGCATTCCTTCCAGTGTCATGAGCAGGGTCGCCGACTTGCCGTAGGTCACTGCTCCATATGACAGGCTGTCGCGAAACTTCCATGCCCTCCGTGTCACTGGGTCGAAGTCTGGCGATAACAGATAGGACGCGCGCTGCAGCATCGCATCGCCGAGATTTGCGTAAGGCTGATTGACGACCGACGTACTCGCTCCTGCGATCGATCCCAATGTTGCGACTTCGGTGTAGCTGTTGATGCCTTCATCCAGCCACGCCTCCTCAAATTCGTTGCTCGCAACCATGCCATACCAGTACTGATGACCGAACTCGTGATTGACCGTCACCTCTGCAAGGTTGAAGATACCCGTCCACGAACCGTCTCCCGTGACGAGTGTGGGATACTCCATTCCCTCCATCTGAGATCCCGGCTCTGGGTCGACGACGGTGATGATCCTGTAGGGATATGGTCCATAGCGCCGTTCGAACTCGGCCAGCGACTTGCGCGTGATCTCGACGTAGCGGGAGGCGATCCCCGGATGCGCCGCCAGCGCGAGTACATGAATCTGCACAGGGCCCATGGCCGATACATAAATTGTGTCGGTAACCTTGAAGTGTGGACTGGCCGCAAAGGCGAAGTCGTGAATGTCTTCGCCGCGATAACTTAACGTACGCGTGCCGTCTGCATTCGTCTGCTGGCCCGTGGGAACGCCGCTGGCCCCGACGACATAGTTGCGCGGTACGGTAAGCCGGACATCGTAGGTTCCGAAGTCCGAGAAGAACTCCGTCGTCGCATGATACTGATGGCAGTTCCATGCACCATGCCAGAAGACGCCGACCTTCGGGAACCACTGTCCTCCCATGATGAAGTCACGCTTATAGCCGTTACGTGCAACCGACAGTGGAAACTGATCATGGAAGACCAGGTGAAAGGTCACGGAATCGTTCGGCGCCAGAGGCCGCGGCAGCGTGATCTCTGCGACCGTATGATCCTCCATGTTGCCGTCATCCGGTGCGGAGAAGCGTAACGTCGGCATCAGGTCGCCATAGCCGTCGGCATCGATATGCGAGACGGTGATACCGCCAATCTTCTCTCTGGGATAGTCGTCGCTGATCGAGTCGCGGGGGCCGCCACCGGCGCGCATCTCATAGGTAAAAGTGGACTGCGGACGAAAGGCGTTCAGGTAGAGGTGAAACGGAAATGTCGTCAGCGGGTGACCCGTCAGGTTGCGATAGGTAAGTGACTCTGTCGCATCCAGACTTTTCTTTTCCGTGTCCAGGCGTGCATCCATGGAATACATCACGACGCGCTCCGACAGAGGAGCACCATTCGGCGAGTTCGTCGCGATACTCAGTTGTGCTCGAAGCGTCAGAGGAGAAAGCGCGAAGATCGCGGCAACAATCCAGCGTCGCAACATAGTCTTCACCATCCAGTGCAGTCCATGTGATGCGAAAACTATATGCCAGGTCAATCAGTTATGCGAATAGTTTTGCCTTGTGGCACGATCTGCTCGGCGCTCCCAGCGCTCGGCAGAGAGGATGCCGCTTAATCGCCGTCTGTACTCCAGACGCACAAACCCGGAGGCCTCCAGCGCAGCGGCGTGATCCGGCAACTGCGTCACGGTGAGGCCTGTCAGAATTCGGAATGCAGCATACAGCCCACGCACGAGGGTCTTTGCGGGCAGCTGCATGGCTCCGTGTGGAATGCGAAACTCCGACACAATCCATTGCGCGCCGGCCTCGGTATTTCGAGAGGTAAGGGCCGTCAACTCGTCGACCTCCGCCTGCGAAAGGCAATCGAGAAAAAAATGGGTTGCGATTAGATCGTAGCGACGCTTGTCGGTGCGACAAAAGGACAACGCATCGCACTGCACCGTCTCCAGGCGATCGCCATACTCGGCGCAGCGTGTCCTCAATAGCCGTAGCATCGCCGCGCTGAGATCGACAGCCGTGACGTGGATTGCCGGATTCTGATGCAGCAGCCGCGAGACAAATCGTCCATCGCCATCGCCCAGCACCAGCGCTCTGCGCGCCTGTTTTGTCTCAGGCAAAAACGAAAACCGTGTGCGTTCGAGCACACGCCCCATCGTCAGATATTCGAGGATGCGGTATGGACGTGCAACGCGGTCAAAGTCTGGGGCAGGCGCTCTCATAAGCGCGTCGCCAGAAGAGCGGGAGTCAGCAACACCAGGTCTGCTGCAGCGCGAAGCGTGAGTGCATGGTGGTGGCTGCGGCGTTGATGCAGGATAAGCAGGCCGGCGGAGGAGATCGAGATTGCGGTACCGATCGGCCAGGGCGCCCGGTGATCGATCAACGCAATCAGGGTGCTTGCGATTGCGAGAATTGTGCAAAGGAGGTCCAGATGGCGAAGGGCTGCGACCGTGAGCGGATGCGCCGTGTCTTGCCACGTCTCGGGGTGCTCCCACGCATAGATAAACAGGCAGTTCAGGCTGCAGAGTGCAGCAAACAGAAGTGCAGGAGCCAGCAACGGGATGCGAAGACCAGGATTGCGCGCTACCGTCGGAATGAAGACCGCAGCCGCAAAGCAGACGCCGACGGCGATCTCCTTCGGAAGACGGTGCGCGCTTTGCGTCGCATGAATGACGACGAAATACCCGAACACCAGACCTCCCAGGATCAGGTAAAGCCGAATCGCATCTGTCGGAATCTGCGGCAGCACAATCGCGAGGATGACCGAGGCGACTGCTGTACCGATGAGAAAGTCCCGCCGATGGCGCTGATGAAAGTAGTGTCTCTCTTCCAGTTGGCTCTCTTCCGATCGTTGGACGTCCAGCAGCCTGTCTGCCACGTACAGCATCCATACGGCTGCTGCCATGGCCACAAGGGAACTGTCGGAGAGGTGGATGTGGTTGGCCCTTGCAATGAACCATGTCCAGAGAGTAGCCACGGTCGGCGCATCCAGCGAAAGCAGATGCCAGTACGCCAACGCCGATCTAGTCTTGCCGCCCACCCTCTTATTCTAGAGGCACGGCTCAAGCCGCTTCAGCTTTATGCGACGGGCTTGGACTGGATAAGCTCCGGTTCAGCTGCCACCCCCGAAGGAGGCTTCGGGGTTTCGTCGGAGACCGAGCTGGTGTGCTGCTGATACGCGCCCGCAGCCCAGAAGCTCGGATCGATATCCGGAAAGACATTGTCTCTGCGTTCAATAGCACTCAGCCGCTTCTCTTCTTCGTCCGTGATGGTGTCATTGTCCTCGAACGACTTCCAGATCGCCTTCACCTCGTTGAACTGATCGTTATGTGTGGTGAAGCGTGCCTCGGCATAATCGCGAGCGGCTCCGGTCGTGATCAGAAACTGCCAGTCAGAGGATTCCAGCAGAAGAAGTTCGCGGCAAAGCTGCTTCGCGATTCTGCTTCCCAGCGCAGACTCGCTCCACAATCCGGCCGTCGTGACCTCGCGAGTAAAAAGCTCTGCCGCATAGATGTGCGTGTACGTCCAGCTGGTGTCCGGATTCATCCAGACCTCATTGTGGCCGCCTGCGCCCCATGAACCTTCCGGCAGAGCAAAGAAGCCGGCGCGCGGATACATGTCCAGATACTCCCCGCACGAGATCATCTCAATTCCGGTGTCGTAATCATGCAGCGTGCGCGCAATCGCCTCCAGCCAGAGCGGGCCTTCGAACCACCAGTGACCAAATAACTCGGCATCGAAGGGAGCGCACAGGATGGGGGGAATCGCATCGTCGAAGCCAGACTTCAGTGCCTCGTAGACGAGATGCACAAAGTGCGAGGCGTGTGACTTGACCCTCTCTGCGGCCTCCTGCGGGTAATAGGGCAGCTTGTCGCCCATGTTGACCTTGGTGCCCGTCACGCGCCAGTAGCGATGGCCTCCCGGCCAGCGCTTCTTGTGGAAGTCGAGATAGACGCCGTCGCCGGGATAGCCGGTATCCCCGGACCACACTTGAATGCCCGTCCTGGGGTCGCGCGGAAAGACGGAGGTGGCATAACGCTTGTCGTACGGCCCATCCACGTAATACGGCTGGTAGAGCGAGCGGTGTCCGTTATGCGTCATCGCGACGGTCAACTCATCCGTTGGCACTTGACCATTCGATAACTCGTAGGGCGAAGGGACACGATGCCCCTTCTCGACCAGGTGCGTATCGACAAAGAAGAATTCAATATCGGATTCAGAAAGTGCCTGCTCGACGCCGATGCGGTCAAAGCCAGATGGTGCTGGCGAGCCGTCCGCCATGCCGACCGGATAGTTCCAGAATCCCGCCGGACGATAGCCGCACTCCGGTGCCCAGATGCCGCGAGGATGCTTACCCAGATGTCGCACGTGCGTCTGTACCGCGGTGCGAATCTGGGCGCGCACGCTCTCGTCGGTTCCCAGCAGCGGCATATAGCCGTGCGTCGCGCCGCAGGTGATGATGTCGATCAGGCCAATATCGTTGAAGTGCCGGAACCCGGCAATGATGTTGCTGTCCAGCGCGCGAAAGTCCTCGAGTGCCTGAGAGAAGAAGCGATGCCAGAATCGGGCCGTATCCGCCAGGTGAGCCTCGCCGGACTGCAGAAAGAAGGCTTCATCTTCACGCGCTGCAACGACCTTCCGCGTAAGGTACTTCGGAAACTCCGCGATGAAGACGGGGTGTGAAAGCTGCTCCAGCAGAATCGGCGAAAGATTCAGATTGCACTGGAAGCGGATTCCATCACGCTCCAGGTTGCCGAGCACTCGCAGCAGGGGAAGGTAGGTCTCGGCAGCTGCCTCGTGAAGCCACTCCATGCCATGCGGCCAGGTTCCATGATTCACAACATACGGCAGATGAGCGTGGAGCGTGAAGGTCAGGTAACCTGACGCACGCTTCGCCTTGGAAGAGGAGTTGTTCAAGATCCATACCTCAGACCGTTACCGGCCGGTAGAACTGCATTGATGCGATTGCACAATCTCTCTATGCGCTTCTGCTGGGTATGATGCAGGAACCTCAGTCTAGCACCGCTAAATGCTGTGCCAGAAAAACAAAAGATGACAGCAGGAACGTGCATTCCTGCTGTCATCTTTTTTGACTAAAGCCGTTTTTGTTCGGTTAGCGGTTACTGTGGCTGATTGTTGTCGGGCGGGTTCATCGGGCGCCGTCCGTTACCTGAGCCGCCTGTGCTCAAAGTGCTTGAGGTGGATGCCTTCACCGTAAGGGTGTTGTTGATCTTGAAGTTCACCAGGCTCTCCGAGGGAATCTTTACCTGTTCGCCGCGTGTGACTGTGTTTGCGCCGGCGCCGACACCGCCGCCTGCAACCGAACCGATGGCTGCTCCCTTTCCACCGCCCGCAAGAGCACCAATAATTGCACCAATCGCGGCGCCGCCACCTACCTTGGCCATCGTGTTCTTGCCGCGGCCCTTGCCTTCGACGGAATAGGGATCCGAGCTGACAGCCAGTGGCTCACCGCGTCGATCGATGCTGACCAGCTCAATCGTCAACAGGGAGTTTCCTTTGTAGTGAGCGGCTTCCTGTACTGCGGATACGCGGCCACTTACTGTCGTGCCCTGCCGGATGGCAACCAGTCCATCGGCCATGATGTCGGTCGCCACGGTGCCCGAGAAGGACTGGCCCTGCTGCGTGGTGCCGCTGTCCAGCGTCTGCGTGAGGCGGACGGGGATCGTCGTGCCGGAGGGAATCGTCACTGTCCTGAATGCTGGCGGAGGCGGAGGCGGTGGGGGAGCCACTGGAACCGGCGCAGGAGCCGGTAGCGGAGCTGGCGCCGGGGCCTCAGCGATGGCAGGATGGCGTTCCACCGGGGCAGGCTTGGCCTTCTTCTCGACAACGTGCTTCGGCTTTACTTCTTTCTTCGGCGCCCGCTCTTCCACCGGAGGCGGCGCTACCGGAGCGGGTGCCGCTGCAACAGCCGGAGCGACGGTCAGGTTGTTGACGACGGTCTTGATGCCTGCGACCTGGGCCACATCGGCCGCCGCCAGCGAGCGGGCTGCGTCGTTGCTGACGTTTCCGTTCAGCGTGACGATTCCATTCTGCACCGCAGTCTGGATCTGCTCCGTGCTCAGGGCACTGTCGGAAGAAAGGCGGCTCTGAACCGCGGAGGTCAGGGAGGCGTCATCTGCCACAGGAGGCTTGCTGCTCTTGCAGCCGGCGATGCTAAGTGTGGCTGCGAGCGCAGTTATGGCAACAAGGTGGCGTGGGGAAAAGGATTCTGGCATGGTCATGTACTTGTTCTCTTTCCGGCTGCGGTCGCTCATGGAACTCCTTGTGAGTTCAGAGGGATACGATGTGATGCGAGTGTAGATGATGGCCACCCCAATGAAGTCGCATTTTGTCGCGCCGAGCACAAGATGGCCCAACTATAGGACGGCAAAAGTAGCGCCAGGGAAGCCGCCCATTTGCGGACTCTGTCACGGACGTTCCCGGCTGTCAGTCGGCGCGCAACCCAATCGATCAGAGGGGCATCCACATTTAGTTAGAACGTGCTGCGTCATTTGGATGAAACACGAAGGCCCGACAACGAATTCGGTCCCGGGAACACAATCCATCGGCGTGGACTGGCATACGTAAAGATTGGCGCCGTCTGCTGGTAAAGTTGCAGTGCGACCGCTCTTCTGCAAAGCTTAAGTTGCAGAAGAAACAATAGAAAGGGCGATACCATTCGCTCGACGACCCGAAGGAGATACGACATGGCTGACAACGATAACGGCGCGAGCGGACTGGGATGGTTTCTCGCAGGTTTGGGTCTTGGTGCGCTGGTAGGTGTTCTCTACGCGCCCAAGGCCGGTAAAGAGACACGTGACGATCTGCGGGCGAGTGCGCTCGAGGCCAAAGACAAGGCCTCGGCCTATGCCGCACAGGGTCGTGAGCGTGCTACCGAATATGCCGCGCAGGGCCGCGAGCAGATCAACGAGTACGCCGATCGAGGACGCGAGTACTACGACCGTGGACGCACACAGTGGTCGGAGTATGTTGAGAAGGGCAAGGGACTGATCCAGGATCAGCAGGGGAAGATCTCCTCAGCAATCGATGCTGGCAAGCAGGCCTACACCAGCGCGACTCAGGAGACATCTTCCTAAGCTGCACCACCGTGTCCGGGGTCCGGACGTACATGCAGCACCCCGGACAGCTGGGCAGTTTCAGGAGGAGTTCCCATGATGATTCTTGGACTTTGGTTGCAGGAGGCAGGTTCGATCTCTGCCGGAAACTCGCGCCTGTTGATGTTCTTCGTCGGTATGGTCGCTTTCGCCATGCTCGTGCAGGCGGTTGTGGTCGTCATCGCGGCAATCGGCGCCGCCAAGGCGCGTAGCCGTGTGATCGCCATCGTGGAAGAGGTCCGCTCTAAGACCATGCCGGTGCTCGACAGCGCACAGGAAATGGTCAACGATCTTCATCCCAAGGTCCGCATCATCGCGGAAAACCTGGTCGAGACCAGCCACGTTGTTCGTTCCAAGGCTCAGGAGTTCGACGCCACCATCTCCGACGTCAATCTGCGGGCACGCGCACAGACTGAGCGTATGGATGATATGGTCTCTTCCGTCCTGGATAGCACGGTTGGCATTGCCTCAACGATTCAGAGAAGCGTGACCGCTCCCGTTCGTGAATTTAATGGGCTGATGTCCGGCCTGAAGGCGGGAATCGATACGCTGGTTGGACGAGGCAGAAACGGCAACCGTCCTCGCGACGACCAGGATGAGTAGGACGGGCACCGCCAGCTAGACGATCCAGCCTCCGCCTACAACCTCGTCATCCTGGTAGAACACTGCAGACTGCCCCGGCGTAATCGCGCGCTGGGGCTCGTCGAACTGCGCATGGACCAGGTCTCCCCCGGTGCCCGTAAGTGTCGCCGCCGCCGGCGTATGGCGATGCCGGATCTTCGCGGTGACGCGAAGCTCTTCTCCCTCACCAAGACCGGCGATCGAGATCCAGTTCAGCCGGTTTGCTGTCAGATCGCGTGACATCAGACCCTCGTCCGCTCCCACTGTCACCTGGTGCGAATCAGGGTGAATCGCGAGTACATACAGCGGATTTGGTGCGCTGATTCCGATGCCCTTGCGCTGACCGACCGTAAAGCTGTGAATGCCCTGGTGATGCCCGATGACCTCACCGGCCGGCGTCACCAGATCACCGGAGAGATCGGGCATCTCCTCGCCCTGTTCGTCGAGGTAGGCCTTCAGGAAGGCACTGTAGTCGCCGTTCGGGATGAAGCAGATCTCCTGCGAGTCGGGCTTCTGGGCCAGCGCCAGCCCGGCATCCGCCGCTCGCTGCCGTACCTGGGGCTTCACCATCTCGCCTAACGGAAAGAGCGTGCGCGAGAGCTGCTCCTGGGTGAGGCCGAAGAGAAAGTAAGTCTGGTCCTTCGACTTGTCTTCCGGACGCGAGAGAATCCATCGCTTACGCGCTTCGTCGTAGCGGTTGCGCGCATAGTGGCCCGTTGCGATGCGCTCGGCGCCGATCTGCCGCGCTGTCAGCAGCAGCTGATCGAACTTCAGATGGTTGTTGCACAGTGTGCAGGGAATCGGTGTACGACCGGCAAGGTATTCGTCGACGAACGGCCGCACCACATCAGCCTCGAACCGCTCCTGCTGGTTCACGACGTAGTAGGGAATGCCGATCTGCTCGGCGACCGCTCGCGCGTCGTAGACGTCGTCGATCGAGCAGCAGCGCCCCTGGACCGCCTCGGGCATGCCTTCGTGCCCGGCGAGCCGGCGCTGATTCCACAGCTGCAGCGTCAGGCCGACGACCGGATGCCCTTCGGCGCGCAGCATCGCCGCGACTGCCGAGGAATCAACTCCTCCCGACATGGCGACTGCGATCGTGCTGTTCGTCTCGACGGCCATCCTCATCTCCACACTCTATTTTCGCAGAGTTTGACGCCGATCGTGCAGTTTGCAGCGTATCTCTCCTGTCTTGTTCGGCTTCCGCGTGTGTCCGGTTTGGCTTCGGCGCATCGAATGGGATAGAAGGGTGATGATGAAGATTCTGACGGCAGAAGAGATGGGAGCGGCCGACCGCCGCACCGCTGAGCAGGCAGGCATTCCAATGGCGCAGCTGATGGATGCTGCAGGCACTGCGGTCGCCGCCTTTTGCCTGCGCCGTTTCCCGGATGTCAGGAGCATCGTCGCTCTCTGCGGGAAGGGCAATAACGGCGGTGATGGTGTGGTCGCGGCGCGTGTGCTGGCTGCAAGAGGAATCACTGCGCGCGTCGTCCTGCTGGGCAGCTCCGCTGATGTGAAAGGCGATGCCGCAGGTGCGCTCGATCAACTCCGCCGTGAGACGCCGCAGGTTGCGATTACGGAGGTCTTCACGGAAGAGGAGCTTGCTGCGGCGATTCATGCGCAGCCTGCGGATCTCCTGCTCGACGCCGTGGTGGGAACCGGCTTCAAGCCGCCGCTGCGTGGACTGGCCGAGGCTGCCCGCAAGCTGATTGCGGAGATGGCTACACCGGTCGTCTCGGTCGATCTTCCCAGCGGCTGGAACGCGGACTCTCTGGAGCAGACAGGCGATGGAGCCTATCGCTCCAACGCTGTCGTCACCTTTACCGCTCCCAAGCGAGCCCATATCTTCGGCTATCTCACGCCTGGTCCCGTCGTCGTTGCGCCTATCGGTTCGCCGGATTCGGTTGTGCTCTCGGGCGCGAATCTTTACTGGACCGGATCGTCCAAGACAATCGCTGAGAAGCCGCGCGATGCCAACTCGAACAAAGGTAAATACGGACACGTTCTGCTGATCGGCGGAAGCTATGGAACGGCGGGCGCACCATCGATGTCGTCGCTAGCGGCCATGCGTACAGGCGCTGGACTGGTCACGGCGGCGGTGCCGAAGTCGGTGGTCGATCTGGTGGCAGGCATCGCGCCGGAGCTGATGGTCAAGCCGCTCGAGGAAGGTCCGGAAGGTGCCATTGCACTCTCGAATGTTCAGGGTGCCCAGCTGGAGAAGCTGATCGAACGAATGTCGGTGCTGGCCATCGGCCCGGGCCTCTCGCAGAGAGGCGAGGCCTCTGCTGCCGTGCGTGAATTGATTGCCAGGACGAAGCTGCCTGCTGTCATCGATGCTGACGGCCTCAATGCATTTGCAGGCGCGACCGATCTGCTCGACGGCAGCGGCCGCACGCTCGTGCTGACGCCGCATCCCGGCGAGATGGCTCGTCTGGCTGGAATGACAGTGAAGGAAGTTGAGGCCGATCGCATTGGTTTGGCGAGGAGCTTTGCGACCAAGCACAAACTGACGCTGGTGCTCAAAGGCTGGCGAACGCTGGTGGCTCATCCTGACGGCAGCATCGGCGTCAACACGACCGGCAACCCCGCGATGTCGAAGGGCGGCAGCGGCGATATTCTGACAGGCATCGTTGCGGCGATGCTGGCACAGTTTCCCGACGATGTTGCCAGGGCGGTGGAGACCGCGGTTTATCTGCATGGCCTGGCGGCGGACTTTGCCGCCCGCGAGATGGACGAGCACACGGTGCTGGCGACCGATACGGTGGCACATCTGTCGAACGGGTTTCGCTACCGTGTCCGCGATGAAGATAACCTCACATGGCTGTGTGGCCTTCGCTAGAGAAAGAGGAGAGCAGTTGACGACGTATAACCGAGAGAAGCGATTCAAGACGCGCAGCGTGGCCGGAACCCTGGCACTGGGCGAAAAGATCTCTGAGATCCTGTCCCCCACGCCGAAGCTGGTGGTGTTGCGCGGCGAGGTGGGCGCTGGCAAGACGACCCTGGTGAAGGGTATTGCCGAGGCGCTGGGAGCCGCGACCGAAGAAGACGTTACCAGCCCGACCTTTACGCTGGTGCATGAGTACCAGGGGCGTAAGGTGAAGCTCTACCATCTTGATCTTTACCGGCTGGAGACGGAGCGCGAGATCGAGGCGCTGGGCATCGATGAGATGGCCGCCGATCCCAATGCGCTAGTCCTCGTTGAGTGGGGCGAGCGCTTCGAGAGCATCGCCTCGCGTGCGGATGCTGAGATCGCCATGGAGCACGGCGAGGACAATGAGCGTTCGATGATGGTGCGCTGGCGCTAGGCTCTCAGGCGAGCTTTCCGCGGCCGGTATAGCGATAGAGGGCGCATAGCTCGTCGCCTGTGGAGCCGTATTCGGCCTGTTGGGCGATGGCTTCGAGATCGGCTGCGTGATCTTCTGGCGTCATGGGCACGGAGCCCTGCCAGAGCAGGTGGAAGGCAGGATGCTTCTCCAGCATGGAGCCGTGTTCGGCGTTGACGTAGAGCAGATCGACTGTGCCGGGATGCGCGGCGAAGGCCGCCTCGATGCGACGGAGAAAGAGCTTCATCACCGGCGCCTCGAAGGGATGAAAAAGAAAGACCACCGTCGGCGTCGTGGGCAGCTCGAAGCTGAGTGCATCTTCCAGAACGATGCGAGTCGGAGCGATGGTTCCGGCGGTCGGGTCAGCCTTGTGCGTTCGTTTCCAGAGGGCAACATTGGCTTCGGCTATCTTCGCCATCGCCGGGTTGAGCTCAACGCCGATAACCTGGCGGAAGGGAAGCTCGCTGGCCAGCATCACGGCGCGTCCCTTGCCTGCTCCGACGTCGAGGAAGGTGTAGTCGGTGATGTGAGCCGGTGGGTCGGTTCGACGCCAGTGATCGACGAGTGTGCGCAGGATGGAGGGCGCGACGCCGTAGTAGGCGGTGACGTGCTCGTCGTTCTCATGGCCGGTGACGAGATCGCTGGCCGGAACCAGACCGCTGGTATCGGTGCCATGCATCTGGTCGAAGGGGTGAATCGGTGTTGCCGTTGCTATGAGCAGATCGCGGGGGCGAATCGGCTGCACCTTGGCGGTCGTCTTTGTGGCGGTCTTCGCCTTGGGTGCCTTGGCCATGATTTAGCGAATCTGCACGAGGCCGGGATTGCCGTCGAGGCCAAGCGTGCGTCGGCCTGCGGGGGTGATGTCGCGTGGGGTCCAGGGAGGTTCGGTGACGATGCGGACGGTTGTCTCACCTGCCTCTTCGAGTCCGGCGAGACGGTTGGCGATCTGGGCCTGGAGCTGAGCCTGCGCGTCGTCCGTCGGGCTGGTCGCGGTGAGGGCGATGGCGATGCGATGCTTCTGCGGGACGCCGCGAATGCCTGCGCCGGGCGCGTCAGGATCGGGCGCGACGGCGATGGAGCGAATGAGGCCGAGGTCGACGACGTTGCAGGGAAGCGCGGGATCGTAGCAGTCGCGCAGGGCAGTAAGGATGTCGTCTTCCGTGAGCATTCCAGATCTGATGATAGCTGCTAGAGTGGCGGAATGAAGATTCTGAAGAACAGTGAACGTGCCACAGGCAAGGGACCAGCGGACTGGTTTACCGGCGGGGTCTGGATTGAACCGGTGGTAAGCCCGGAGGCTCCGTCGCGCCTTCAGGCGGCTTATGTGACGTTTACGCCGGGGGCGCGGACGAACTGGCATACGCATCCGGTCAGCCAGATCCTCAATGTTGTCTCCGGCTTTGGGTGGGTGCAGCTGGAGGGGGAGCCTGCAAAGCGGATCGCTCCGGGCGACGTCGTGGTAATCGGGCCGGGGGAGAATCACTGGCACGGCGCCGATGCCGGCCGGGCGCTGGTTCACCTGGCGATGCAGGAGCAGGATGAAGCCGGCAGTGTGGTGAGCTGGGGACGTCCGGTCAGCGATGAGGAGTATGCCGCGGTGAGGTAGTCCTCCCGTGGTTTTTGTCAAAGTCTTCTATCCAAAAGGGATATTCAGGCGGTTACCTTGACGGAGGTAGTTCGTTCTTCCTGCAGGCGGAGCCTTTTGCTGCCCTGATTTGTCAAGTGCGGCCGCCTGGTTAGAACGCCTGTTTGCAGTTGGCCTGTGAGCGGCCTGGAGCATTGGGGAGCGCATCGAGTTAAAGTGAAATCGCTGGAGACAGGGTCTCCAGCGACGGGGATGCAGCCCTGCTTAGTGCTTGCGCTCTACGAGATAGCTGGCCAGCGCTTTGAGCGGGTCGGCTTTTTCTGCGAAGGGCGAGAGGGCGGCGAAGGCGTCTGCGATCAGCTCTTCTGCGTCCTGAATGGAGCGGTCGATGCCGAAGACGGCTGGCCAGGTGGCCTTGATGCTGGCGGTGTCCTTGCCTGCGGTCTTGCCCAGTTCTTCGGAGCTCTGCGTCATGTCGAGGACGTCATCGACGATCTGAAAGGCGAGACCGGCCTTTTCGCCGAAGGTGCGGAGGCGTCCGATGGCGTCGGCGTGAAAGTCGTGGTCGATCTGCGCGAGGCCGAGAATGCCGCCGGAGACGATGCTGGTGGTGATCAGGGCACCGGTCTTGGCGCGGTGGATGGATTCGACCAGCTCGGCGGTGGGCGGGACGCCTTCGGATTCGATATCAACGACCTGGCCGCCGATCATGCCGGGAGGAAGAGGGCTGTTTGGGCCGACGCCGGTGCCGATGGCCAGCGAGATCTCGCGCAGGATGGAGACCGTAGTCGACGGGGGCGCGGGAAGCTGGGCGAGGGTCTGGAAGGCGAGGGTCTGGAGGGCGTCGCCTGCGAGGATGGCGATGGCCTCGCCGAAGACGACGTGGCAGGTGGGCTTGCCGCGGCGCAGGTCGTCATTATCGAGCGCCGGAAGATCGTCGTGAATGAGCGAGTAGGTGTGGATCATCTCCAGAGCGGAGCCGAGTTCAGCGGCCCCCTGGGGAAGTTCGCCCGTGCCTGCGACCATGCGGGCGGCCTCCATCGCAAGGATGGGGCGAAGGCGCTTGCCACCAGCGAAGGTGGAGTGGCGCATGGCGCGATGGATGGAGTGCGGCAGGGTGTCGGGCGAGGGAAGCAGGCGTTCCAGCGCGGCATCGGTGATCTCGACGCCGGTCTGAAGGATGTTCTGTACGGAGACGTTCATCTGAACTTCGATGATAAATCAGGGCAACGAGCTGAGGATGCGGACCTCGGCCGGCTCTTCGGGAAAAACGATGCCGGAAGCGCGCGCGTTGCGCACGATGATCATCGTGAGGGCGAGCAAACAGAGCGTGCTGAGAAGATAGCCGAGGTTCTGGTCCGGTGGCGTGGTGTAGACGAGCCTGATGTGCGATGGTCCGGCAGGCAGCGGGAGAGCGATGAGTCCGTCGTCACGATGGAGGCGCGTGGTGATGGTCTGCCCGTTGCGCGTGATCGTCCAGGCGGGATAGTCGCGCAGGTTGAGGACGAGGATGGCCGGTGCGGTGGGAGCGAGATCGAGGCGGCTCGGCGCGGGCGATGAGACGGAGCCGGGCGGCGGTGCGCTGCTGGCGGAGGAAGCCAGCCAGTAGGCAGGGTTTGTCTTCGCGAGGACGTCGTTGTCGCCGGTGACGGGGGTGTACTCGTCGGTGGGGTCGGTGCCTGGGTTGGCGGACTGGAAGATGGCGAGGCGCTCGGCCAGGGTGTCTTCCGGGTAGCAGATCTGGTGGAAGGCGGCATATGCCGGAAGTGTGAAGGCGATGGCGGCGAGTGCTGCGAGAGCTCCTGTGCGCTCGCGGAGGTGTGAGGCCGCGAGCGCGACTCCGAAGGCGAAGACGACCGCGACGATGGCGAGCAGACGCCAGGGGAACTGCAGGAAGCGCAGCTGCGGCAGCCCGTTCCAGAGCGGCTCTGAGAGAGGAGTGAGCATGAAGGCGATGAGGAGCGTCAGAGCGAGCAGAAGAGGGAGAAGCTCGGAGGCGTTTATCTGGCGGGAGCGTCTCGATAAGAGCGCTTGAGGATTGCTCTTGTCTTTCCGCAGGTAGAGAGCGAGAAGGATAGTGGTGGTGAGCGCGATCACCACGAGAGCGAGGATTGACGCGGTGCGGAGGACGGTGTCGTGGTCGGGATCGGTGGTGTGGCGGAAGAGAAAGTTGTCGTGTGGGCTAAGGCCGGGAAGGATGGCCATGGAGATCTGCACGAAGTGGCGTTCGTAGACGGCGGGGATGATGTAGAAGGCTGCGAGCCCGAGCCCAAGCAGAACCCCCGCGATGGACCGCAGGATTAAGCCTTGCGGCAAGGGAGTCTTGCGGAGGCGGGCGAAAACGATTCGCAGCAGCATGATCGCTGCAGCGGCATAGCAGCCCATGACCGCGGCGGGCGCGTTGGTCAGCCAGAGCAGAGCGATGGGGACCGCGATGGAGCGGATGCTGGTGCGTTCGCGCAGTACGGCGTGAAGCAGCAGGGGAAGCCACGCGGCGGCCAGTAGTTCGGCGTAGGCGGTGCGCTCGTAGACGGTATAGAGCGTGTAGGGGTTGGTGATGTAGATCGCTGCCGCGAGCAGGGCGGCATTAGCCGTGGCGAAGCCTCGCACAGCATGATGCAGCGCGAAGCCGGCGGCGGTGAGCGCGATCCAGGTGAAGACGATGGGTGTCCAGGGCCAGGGCAGGAGCAGGCCGAGCAGGCCGCCGAGGGTCCATGAGAGCGGAGGGTAGAAGACGAAGCGCGGTTCGCCCGCGTTCCATGCGGGGGTGTACGCCCAGTGCGGATGAAGGGTGCCGTGGGCGAACTGACGCGCGGCCTCGAACCAGCTGATGATGTGGAAGTCGAAGTCGTGCCCGCAGGAGCAGCCGCGAAGCAGCAGCGGCAGGACGGCGAGGAACGCAGCTAGCGGAAGCAGGACGTAGTGTCGTCGATCAGATGGCATGAAGGCTTAAAGAGCAGACAGTACAACAGAAAAATGGAGCAGAACCTTGTTTTTGAGAGTGCCCGAGGTTGTTGCCTGTTGTCCAGTTTGCGTCGGCATCGGCAGGAACCAATAGCAGACGCCACACGCTGGAAGCTTCTGCTATTGGCACGATGAGCGGGGCAGGCTGAGCCTACTGCGGGTTGAGGGTAAGGATGTGGCGTGTGGCGGCGTTGGTGGCTCCGACGCTGAAGGGCATGGGGAAGGTCGCTCCGTGGTACCAGGCAGGCCATTGGTCGAGAAACCAGGGGCTGGAAGGATTGCCGGACTGACCGAGGACGATGTTCAGGGTGGAGTCGTCGAGGCTGGAGAGGTCGGCGGTAAAGCGTTCGGAGGGGCCAAAGGTCCGGCCAACCTGTTTGATGGTGCTGTTATCACCGCTCTGCGGTTGTACGCCGGTGCCGGTTCGCATCCCGATGAGATAGCGCAGGATGCGCGACTGGCTGTAGACGGGGTGCTCGATGTCGACCGGGTGCGCGGGGCCGTACTTCCAGCGGCTGAGGTCGAAGGGAGCCTTCTGATCGCGGAGACCGCGATCGACGACGGAGGTCAGCAGCTCATCCCAGTTGGCGTAGCCACGAGGGAGCCAGCGCGGAGGGGTGTGCATGATGATCTGCTCGGCGGCATAGCTTTTTTCACCCCAGGTGTAGAGGGAGGCCTCGTTCGAGGGATGGGCGGTGTTTTTGGGGATCGAGTCAGAGGCGGAGACGGTGGGACGCAGCAGGGGATCGAGGATCAGCTCCCAGAGCGCGCTGCGTGCGGCGACGACGATGGAGGGCGCTGCGGCATCGGTGTCGACCGAGCCGTTCCACTTGCGCAGGAGGTCGGCGGCCTGGTGCAGGCGGCGATCCTTGGTGGTGGAGTGGTCGATGGCGTAGGCGAGTCGCTGCGCGATGACGTGATCGAGGTCGGAGTAGACGTCGGTCTGCAGCGAGAGCATGTCGGCCTGCGAGAGGTGGCTGCGCGAGGAGAGCACCTTCCAGATGCGTTCGTTGCGATAGGGCGCGGCCCAGTCGAGGGTGAGGGTGTAGGGGTAGTTGTCCGGGGTGACGCGCGCGTTGGCGGTGGCGATGACACCGCCGGAGGGGTCGAAGGACTGCGGCAGGGCGACGAACGGAATGTAGCCGAGCCAGTCGTAGTGGCCGGACACGGCATCGACCGGAACGGGACTGATCGGAGTGGCCGGCGCGGAGGTCGTGGCGAGGGGCACCTGCCTGGTGTCCGTTGCGGGCGTGGCAGGGAGGCCTGCCGGTGCGGGTGCAGGAGCGGCGATGGTGGGAGGGATCTGCGGAACCGCGGGCTTATCGGGATTGCCGCGGATGGGGATGCGCCCGACGGCGTGATAGCCGATGTGGCCCTGATCGTCGGCGTAGACGACGTTCTGCGCGGGACCGCCGAAGTTGGCGAAGGCCTGGAGGAAGGTGGGCCAGTCGGAGGCGGCGTTGATGTCGTACAGCGGTGCGGAGAGAACCTGGGGGTCGTAGATGGTCCAGCGCAGCGCGAGCTGGCGGCGCTCGGAGGGCATCAGCGGGGAGACGATGGGGGTAAGAAGACCGCCGTGCTGCGTTGCAGAGACGTCGAGCACGACGTCGGGTTTGCCGCGTACATGAATCGTCTCGGTCTGATGCAGGACGGGGTGCCAGGAGCCGTCGGCGGACTGGTACTCGGTGGAGCTGCCGCTGCCGCGGAGGTGTTCGATGAAGACATCCTGCACGTCGGCGCCAAGGTTGGTGAAGCCCCAGGCGACGTGAGCGTTGTGTCCGACGATGATGAAAGGGACGCCGGGGAGGGAGACGCCCGCGGCGTGAAAGTCGTCGCCGGGGATCATGGCCTGCAGATCGGCCTCGTACCAGATGCCGGGCAGAGAGTGGCTCAGGTGCATGTCGTTCGACAGCATCGGCTTTCCGGTTGCGGTGCGGGAGCCTGAGACGGTCCAGTTGTTGGAGCCTGCGCGGCAGCCGTCGCAGAGGGGAGCGAGGGCGCGGCTGAGGCTGAGGAGATCAGCAGAAGATGCTGTGCCTGGACGAGGATTGCGGGGGGCTCGCAGCGACGACTGCGACTCGTCGAGAGGGATGTCGGGCAGCTCCTGCGGCGCGGTGAGATCAACTTCGGGCTGGGTCGGAGGATGATCGCGCCAGGAGCCGACGGGATAGAGATCGGCGAGCAGGTCAGGCGTCAGCTGCGCAGCGAGAGACTCGCGATTGAGCTTGGTGGTGAAGTTGTTGGTGAGGTCCTGAAACATGACGAGGCCGACGAGCAGGCTGTCGCGGGCGTTCCAGGGTGCGGGGTCGTAGTGGAGAAGGCGGAATTCGAGGGGGAGATGGCCGTGCTGGACCTGGATGGAGGCGTTGACGCCGCGTGCGTAGACCTCGAGATAGTGGCGCTGGTCGGCGGGAATCTGACTGATGGCACGATCGGCGGTGCCGCGAAGCTGCAGGACGCGTTGGATGCGGTCGTGTTGCAGCATGGAGCTGCCGAGCACCTCGGCAAGATCGCCGGCAGCGTGGCGGCGAAGCAGGTCCATCTGGAAGAGGCGGTCCTGTGCGGTGACGAAGCCCTGAGCGAAGACGAGATCGTCGAGCGACGAGGCGCGGATATGCGGCACGCCGTGAGCGTCGCGCTGCACGGTGACGGGGGAGGAGAGCCCGGAGATGGAGAGCTGCCCGTCGATCTGCGGGAGCGCGATGTTGAGAGCGTGCTGTGCCCAGCGGCGGGCCCCGACGAAGGCGGTCAGCAGCAGGATGATGAGAATCGAGACAGAGATGGTCGCGGTCTTGGCGAAGCTTCCTGAGAGGCGGGAGGCGCGGGGTGTTTCTGTTGCGGGACGGCGGGGCATCAGAGTCGGTTCCGGGGTCTGTTCGGGGAAGGTCATCGCGTACGCAAAGTCTAAATGGTGGAGGGGATGTCGTTGAGCAATTGGCCGAAAGGTAGCGGCCCTCTGTTTATTTTGTTTTACTAAGGCGCAGGGGGGAGGGAACTCGTGGAATCGGTCGCAAGCCTGCATGTTATGGAGAGGGTCGTTCTGCTGTTGCTGGTGCTGGTCGCTTTTTTCGCGGTCATGGCGGCACGGCTGAAGATTCCCTATCCCATCGTTCTGGTTCTTTGCGGGGCTGGGTCTGAGCCTTGTTCCGCACATGCCGCGGATTCCGCTGGACCCGAACCTGGTCTTCATCATCTTTCTTCCCCCGCTGCTCTATTCGGCGGCGTGGACGGTCTCGTGGAGAGACTTTCGCCGGAATCTGCTGATCATCGGTCTGCTCGCCGTAGGGCTGGTGGGATTTACCGTCTGGGGCGTCGCGGAGTTTTCGGATCGCTTTATCTCAGCTCTCGATTGGAAGGCTGGATTTCTGCTGGGCGCGGTGCTGGCGACGACGGACGCGATTGCGGCGACGTCGGTGGCGAAGTCGCTGGGGCTGCCGCGACGGATCGTCGACATCCTGGAGGGCGAGAGCCTGCTGAATGATGCCACGGGTCTGCTGGCGCTGGAGATGGGCATCGGGCTGCTGCAGTCGGGCGATCTGCCCACGGTGCAGGCCGGGCTGGCAAAACTGGTCTACCTGATCGTGGGAGGACTGGGAATCGGCCTGCTGATGGGGCTGCTGGTGGTCTGGTTTGAGCGGTTCGTGGATAACGGACCGATTGAACTGGTGCTGAGCCTGATTATGCCGTATGCAGCCTACCTGGCGGGAGAAGAGGCGAAGGCGTCCGGTGTGCTGGCTGTTGTCGCCTGCGGTTTATACGTCAGCCGGCAGAGTCCGAAGATGTTTTCGCCCAGCGTTCGCATCCAGGTGGTGGGTGCGTGGCAGGCGCTGACGTTTGCGCTGAACGGCATCGTGTTCCTGTTGATCGGTCTACAGATGCCGTATGTGCTGGCGGGGATCAAGGGCGGATATCACATGGTCACGCTGGTGGGATACGGCTTGATCTTCAGTGTGACGCTGATCATTCTGCGCATGGTGTGGATTGCACCGTCGGTGTGGCTGACGAACCTGGTGCACCGCATGAAGGGGCATCCTGACGATATCAATCAACGTGAGACGTTCGTGATTGGATGGACGGGAATGCGTGGCGTTATTGCACTGGCTGCTGCGGTCTCCGTGCCGGAGGTGATTAATGGGCAGGAGTTCGGGGCGCGCAACCTGATTGTCTTCCTGACCTTTTCGGTGATCCTGGTGACGCTGGTGCTGCAGGGGCTTACGTTGCCCTCGTTGATTCGAGCGCTGGGGCTGGCGGGTGAATCCGGGATGGAGCCGGAGGAGCGGGAGGCGCGGCTGATGGCTCTGAAGGAGGCGGTCGGTTATCTGGAAGAGGGTCGGCGCGGCAAGGGAGAGGCCTATTTCCATGCCTACGATGACCTGATCGACCGTTATGAGCATCGGCTGGCCGGGCTGCAGGAAGAGGATTCGGAACAGGGAGCGACGAAGGCCCAGGTCTATCAGGAGCTGGTGCATGCGGCGCGCGGCGCGCTGGAGGCCGAGCGCAGGACGATTATCCGGCTGCGGGACGAGGGTGCCATCTCTGACGATGTGCTGCGCAAGATGGAGCGCATCCTCGACCTGGAAGAAAGCAAATACCAGATCAGCTAGGGAGCTGCCGTGTCCTCGTTCGTGGGCTTTGGCACTGGCATATGTGCGCTGTAACCCTTTTCGCCGGCAGGCTGGGTGAAGTGTACGACGACAGCTAACAGCAGGAGAACAGGAAGGCAGAGGATGCTACCCTCCGGCCCGGTTGCACCTCCGCTGAAGAGTGGCGCGCCGACGGGATGCGTGGCGAGCAGGCGATGGCCGATCATGGTGCCGCTGTCGGCGACGCCGAAGAGGAAGGACTGTCCGTAGTCCCATGCGGCGTGCATGCCGATCGCCCACCAGAGCGAGCCGGTGCGCCACAGGCTGAAGCAGAACAGAAGAGATGCGAATCCGGCGCAGACGAGGCCAAAGGGGCTTTCGCCGGGGTTGGAGCCGTGGACGGCGCCGAAGCCGAAGGAGACGAGGACGGCCGCTGCCCAGAAGCCCACGGCGTTGGCGTTGAGATTGACCGAGAGGCTCCGAGCCAGCGCTGCGACGCTACGAGCGAGGGTGTACTGCAGATAGCCGCGGAAGAGGTACTCCTCGAAGAAGCCGATGGCGAGGAAGCCGGGGATCCAGAGCAGAGCGTACCGGAACGCCGTGGCTCCGGCGAGCAGGTGCTGGTCGATGATGAGAAGGCCGGCCTTCAGCAGGACGAGGACGAGCAGCGTGATGGCGACGAGTCCAGCGACGAGACCGCTGATGAGGTGCTTCAGCTTGTCGCTGCCGCCGAGTCCGAAGAGGCCGATGGAGCGCTTCTCGATGAGGGCCATGATCCAGGTGGTGACAGCGATCGCGAGCAGGCCGACGAGTTCCACGAGTAAGACCTGGTGTGGATCAGGTGCCGTATGCGCAAGATGCGAGCCGATCAGGTGACTGTGATGGAGCAGGGAGCTCAGCGCGGCATAGAGAATGAAGAAAAATACGGCAGCGAGGAGCAGGCCCCAGCCCGCTCGAAGTCCGTAGGGGCCGAAGAGAATCGAGGATGAAGCGGGTGTGGTTGAGTTGTCTCCGCCGGTCGGATCAGTAAACAAGGGCCCTTCCTTTGTCTGCGGCGGAAGCCGTTGCCTTGAGAATAAACGAGCGCGTCGCGGGGCATATTCACGCGAAGGCGTGGGGTATCCTAAATCCTTCAGGGAAGCGAGCGGAGAACCTGTCGCTGCCTGAAGTCAGGAGAGTCACAGGGTTTGGATCTCAAAGTCTTCTATCACGACAAGTGCTTCGATGGAGCCTGCTCGGCTTCGGTGTTTACACGGTTTCATCGCGAGTGCGTGAAGACGGCGTCGAACTTTTCCTACCAGGGGCTGGTGCATCGCGCCGGTGCATTGTTTGAGGAGAGCGACTTCATCGATGGCGAGAATGCGATCGTCGACTTTAAGTACTCGGCTTCGAAGAAGGTGACGTGGTGGTTCGACCATCACCTGAGCGCGTTTATGACGCCGGAGGATCATGCCGACTTTGAGCGTGGGCAGGCGGACGGCTCGGAGTCGATGCGGAAGTTCTACGATCCGAAGTATGTCTCCTGCACGAGCTTTATCGCGCACATCGGCAAGACGAAGTTCGGCTTCGACGTGGAGCCGCTGGCGGAGCTGATTAAGTGGGCCGACATCGTCGACGGTGCGCGGTACGAGAGCGCGAAGGCTGCGGTGGAGATGGAAGCTCCGGCGATGAAGCTGACGGCGGTGATCGAAAGCACGCCGGACGAGACGCTGGGCAAGCGGCTGATTCCGCTGCTGACGGAGATGTCTCTGCAACAGGTGCTCGATCAGCCGTTTGTGCAGGTGCTGCTCGACCCGCTGATGGAACGCCACTGGGCGGGTGTGGAGCTGATCAAGTCTCGCGCCTCGCTGGAGAAGGGCGTGATCACCTTCGACATTACGGATCATCCGACAGAGGGGTACAACAAGTTCATTCCCTACTACCTGTTCCCGGAGGGGACGTACAACGTGGGGCTGAGCAGGTCATCGTTCCGCAATAAGGTATCGGTGGGCACAAACCCGTGGACGAAGCTTCCGGCAGAGAAGCTGGCGAACGTGGCGGAGATCTGCGAGCGCTATGGCGGCGGCGGACATGCCCGCGTGGGCGCGGTGAGCTTCCCGCCGGATCGCGAGGATCAGGCGCGGAAGGCCGCGGCTGAGATTGCGGACGAACTGAGAGCTCGAGAGATCTAGAAAGCCCGTTGCCCGGGCAACGCTGGGATTACAGACGGCCTCTGAAATTATGGAGGGTCGCGATGAATCCTGTGATCTGGGGAATTGGAGTCGTTCTGCTTCTGGGCTTCCTCTTTGCTGTCACTGTGGGCAAGATCAAGTGGCGGCGGTCAGAGCTCGATCCTCAACCAGGCGCCCTGCCGGGCAACAAGGGCCGGGTTAGCGGCGGCGACGACTAAACAACGTTCAGGCATATGCCAAAAGCGGTCAGCCGGGGTGTGTCCCGGCTGGCCACTTTACTTTCGAAACAGCCACAGCAAGGCGATATAGAAGAACACGATGCCACAATAAAGGGTCATCGGGAAGACGACGGCTGCGTGTGGTTTCGTGACCCAGAGACGATGTATTGCGAAGAACGCCCCGGAAGAGATGGCAAGGAGGACTGCAAGATGCAGCCATATCCCTGCGTTTCTCTTCCGGGGCGTCATCGTAGCTATTCCGAGCGATCTTCGTTAGGGCTTCAGCTTGGTGAAGAGATTCAGCTTGCTGATGTCGTTGAAGATGACCATCGCGGCAAAGACCAGGATGCAGACGAAGGCGACCTGGTAGACGCGCTCCTTCAGCTGCTGGTTGAGATCACGCCGCAGGACGGATTCGACGAGGAGGAAGACGATCATTCCGCCATCGAGGATTGGGATCGGGAGCAGGTTGAAGATGCCGAGGTTGATGGAGATATACGCCATCAGGCCGATGATGGGCATCCAGCCGGGCATGGATGCAGCCTGGTGAATCTGCTGGCCGATGCCGATGGGACCGGAGAGCGACTTCACCGAGACCTGACGGGTGAACATGCGCTTGAGGACCTCGATGATCAGCAGCGAGCCCTTCTTGTTGTAGTCCCATGAGGCGGCAAGCGCCTGGGTGAAGGGAAGCCGCTCGACCTTGACGGGCGGCTGCACGGGACGGAAGCCCAGTTGGTAATACTTCGTGCCGTCGCCGGCATCGCCGAGCACGGGGGTGATGTTTATGGGGAGCATCTTACCGTTGCGGTCGATGATGAGCGAGACAGGCTTACCGGCGGTGTCCTGGAGGTAGGCGAGCAGTGCGGGAACGGAGTGCAGCTGAAGTCCGTCGATGGACTCGATTTTATCTCCGGGCTGCATACCGGCCCGGGCAGCGGGGAGTTTGTCTTCGCCGGAGAGGCTGAAGACCTGCACGGCACCATTCTGCATCTTGGGGATGAGACCGAGCTGATCGAGCGAGAAGTTGTCCGGGCCGTTTTTGGCGGCGATAAGCATCTTCGTGTCGACGCGCTTGCCGTCATGGACGAACGAGAACGCGATGGTCTGGTTGATGTTGAGCAGGGAGCGGATGGCTACCTGGTCCCAGGTGGGTTTCTCGACGGTGTCGTAGTGAACGATCAGGTCGCCGGAGTGGATGCCAGTGTTGGCTGCCGGGGTGTTGGGCGCGATGTAGTCGGTCTGCGCCGGGCCGGAGACGTACTCCTGGACCTCGTTGTGCAGCATGGAGACGCCGGTCATCAGCGCAAGAGCGAGGACGAAGTTGGCGAACGGGCCAGCCAGGGCGACGAGGATGCGCTGCCAACGCGGGTGGGCGTTGAAGTCGCCGGGATCGGTGGGCGCTTCGCCTGGATTGTCGCCGGACATCTTGACGTAGCCGCCAAGCGGAAGCAGCGAGAGGCGGTAGTCGGTATCTCCGCGGCGGAAGCCGAAGAGGCGCTTGCCAAAGCCGATGGAGAAGACTTCAACGCGAATACCGCAGAGCTTCGCGACGGCGAAGTGACCGAATTCGTGCACAAGAACCATGATGCCGAGCACGATGCCAAGCTGAATGATGGTGGACATAAAGAAGAGTCAGGACCTCGTTCGCGATGCTGGTGCGGGTTATCGTACACCAGCAAGCTGGCTGGCGATTAGATTCCGTGCCGTGGCCCGGGCAGCAAGATCTGCATCCAGAACCTCGTTGATAGACGAGGGATGACCAGCGGGCGTTTCGCTCAGCACTTGCTCTATTGTACGGGGGATGCCGAGGAAGGGGATGCGACCTTCGAGGAAGGCGGCGACGGCGATCTCATCTGCCGCATTGAGGGCGATGCAGGCGTTTCCGCCGGTGGCCGCAGCCTCGTAGGCGAGGCGGAGGCAGGGGAAGCGGTTGAGGTCGGGCGCGGAGAAGTCCAGCTGGCTCAGCGTGGCGAGGTCGAATTTAAGACCTGGGGCCGGGGTGGCGTCGACCCGCTCGGGGTAGGCCAGAGCGTAGAGGATGGGCAGTCGCATGTCGGTGACAGAGATCTGCGCGAGGATGCTGCCATCGATGAACTCCACCATGGAGTGAACGGTGGACTGCGGATGGATGGTGACGCGAACCTGGCTGGGCGGGAGCGAGAAGAGGCGGCAGGCCTCGATGACCTCGAAGCCCTTGTTCATCATGGTGGCCGAGTCGATGGTGATGCGCTGGCCCATGACCCAGGTGGGGTGCTTGAGAGCCTGGGCGGGAGTGATGTGCTCGAAGTCGGCCAGCGGGGTGTTGCGGAAGGGGCCTCCGGAGGCGGTCAGCCAGACCTGCTGCACCTCGCGGGCCTGGCCGCCGCGCATGCACTGGTGGACGGCGTTGTGCTCGGAGTCGATGGGCAGCAGGGCGACATTGTTCTGCTGTGCTGCGGCGATGATGAGCTCGCCTGCGGCGACGAGGCACTCCTTGTTGGCGAGGCCGATGGTCTTGCCGGCCTGAACGGCGGCGTAGGTCGCTTCGAGTCCGGCGACGCCGACGATGGCGGAGACGACGAAATCAACCTCGGGCAGGGTCGCAACGTGGACGGTACCCGCAGTGCCGTAGACGACCTCGATGCCGGTGATGCCCTCGGTCTTCAGACGCTGCTCGAGCTGAGCGGCAAGCTGCTCGGTGGCGATGGAGATGACTTGCGGACGCCAGCGCTGGCACTGCGCGAAGGCGACATCAACGTTCTGTCCGGCGGCAAGAGCGATGGGTTGGTAGCGGTCGGGGAAGGATTCGCAGATGGAGAGCGTCGAGGTGCCGATGGAGCCGGTCGAACCGAGTATGGCGAGCTTTTTCACGAAATCTATTTTCTCAGACTTGAAGCGGCTAGAAGCGGCCGAGGCCGAGGTAGTCCTTGATGACGAGGGTGAACCAGAGGACGGGGGCGGCGAGCAGCAGGGCGTCGATGCGATCGAGGATACCGCCGTGGCCGGGCAGCATGGTGCCGGAGTCCTTGACGCCGGCGCCGCGCTTGACGGCGGACTCGAGCAGGTCGCCGAGCTGAGCCGCGACGTTGAGAATGGCGGCCAGAACGAGCGTCTGCCATACGGGTTCGGTGATGTGCAGGATCAGGTTGCCGCGCGCGGTGAGGACGTCGCCGACCCAGATGACGATGCCAGCAGCGGCCATGCTACCGAGGATGGAGGCGATGCTGCCCTCCCAGGTCTTGCCGGGACTGAGGCGCGGAGCGAGCTTGTGCTTGCCGATGGCCTTGCCGACGTAGAGCGCGGCGATGTCGCCGCACCAGACGCAGACCATCAGGAAGAGCACGAGCGCAGGGCCGTCCTCCTTCTTCCAGAG
This sequence comes from Edaphobacter sp., assembly GCF_028283685.1. Taxonomy (GTDB): domain Bacteria; phylum Acidobacteriota; class Terriglobia; order Terriglobales; family Acidobacteriaceae; genus Edaphobacter. The sequence goes on from NZ_JAPWKF010000004.1 coordinate 320,187, forward strand.
CAGGGGAACCAGCGAGAGGGGGTAGGCGATCCAGATGAGGCCGAAGAGGCCTTGCGCGGTGTCCGGGAGAACTTGAAGCAGGGGCGCGCGGAAGCCATTCCAGGCAAAGAGGATCAGTGTCAGCCCGCTGAGGACGGGGAGCTGGGCGTCGACCGGGAAGTTGGGCAGGGTGACGACGAAGGCGATCGCGGAGGCGATGGCCATCCACCAGACCGGAATGCGGAGGTGGGCGCCGTGGGCCTCGGCACCGACGGCGGCGAGCTTCAGATATTCGTAGGCGGCCAGCTCGGCCACAATAGCGGCGGCGAGCGTGATCATCCATAACTGTCCAAAGAAGATAAGGCCGAAGACGGCAGCAATGAGAACGATGGCGGTGAGGATTCGCTTCATGGAGATCCAGACAAGTATATCCAGTTGAGGGGAGGGACGATTTAGTATCTTGACAGTTCAAGATATATCTTGATATTGTTTTCCTCAATGGAGGAAGTAAATATGAGAAACAAACATTTCAATGGCTTTCGCGGAGGATGCGATCCACGTGAAGCTGAACTGATGGATTTTGGCCGAATGGCCGGTGCCCGTGAGCGGCTGATGGCTCGTTTTGAGGATTTTGGCCGGGGACGTCATGGTGGACGCGGCGGACGCGGATTTGGCGCAGGCCCGTGGGGCGGACGCATGTTCGGCGGTCAGGATCTGCGCTACGTGATTCTGCAGCTGATCTCGGAGAAGCCGAGCCACGGCTACGAGATCATCAAGTCGATCCAGGAGCGGATGGGTGGCAACTATGCTCCCGAGCCCGGGGATCGTCTACCCGATGCTGACCATGCTGGAGGAGATGGGATACGCGAGCGTGGCCCAGGAGGGGACGAGGAAGCTGTACTCGATCACAGAGGATGGCGCAAAGGCTCTGGCTGAGAATAAGGCTGTTGTCGATGCGATCTTCGCCCGGATGCAGCAGTCGCGTACGGAGTTTGCCAGTCAGAGGCCGCAGCAGATCGAGCGTGCCGTGGAGAACCTTCGCATGGCATTACGTATGAAGATGGGATCGCTGACGACGGAGCAGATTCACGCCGTGACGGACATCATCGACGCCGCAGCCAAGCAGATCGAGAGGATCTAGATGAACTCCTATCGTTATCGCGTGACTGTACAGAAGATCGCCGATGCCAAGGGAGAGCCGGTGAAGGGCGAGAGCATGAGCTTCGAGGCCGTCAACCATGACGACATCCTGGCAATTGCCGAGCGGGCGACGTCGAGGATGACGTTCGACGCAGACCTGGCCCGTCAGATGGCGATTGGTCTGAAGCTCTTCGCCGAGGTGGCGCTGATCCGCAAGGATGATCCGATGTTCGCGAACATTCGTCCGGCGATCCGTGACTTCATCATGCAGCTGAAGCAGACTCCGGAGAAAGAAAAGGCTGGAGTGGGTGGATTACTGTGAAGCGCAGGAGCCAGGAGGTTTCTCGCCTGGGCTTCGCCGGCAAGGATGAATTTATGGATGCCAACGACTAGAGCCGTGGATCCTGGGATCGCATCCTGGGGATGCACGGCTTCTTTACTTGAAGGAATGTGATTCTAGCGGCGGGTGAGCTCGCGCGGGGGAGCCAGCTCGTTGGCGATCTCGCTTTCGAGCTCGGCGACGGGCTGCAGCGAGTCGATCTTCTCGTCAGAGTTATCGTTGAGGCCGCCGAAACGGCGGTCTCGGCGCTGGTAATCGGCGAGGGCTTCGAGCAGGTGAATGCCGCGGAAGTCAGGCCAGAGCCGGTCGGTGATGAAGATCTCCGAGTAGGCGATCTGCCAGAGAAGAAAGTTGGAGATGCGCTGCTCGCCCGAGGTGCGGATGATGAGATCCGGATCGGGCATGTCGGCGGTATAGAGCGCCTTGGAGATGGTCGACTCGCCGAGCGAGTCGAGGGCGCCGGCACCGAGCAGATCTTCGACCGAGCAGCCGCGGTCGTGAGCCTCGGTGGTGAGATCGGTGAGGATGCGGCGGACGGCATCGACGATCTCGGTCCGCGCGCCGTAGTTGAGTGCGAGGGTGAGAGTGGTGCCGGTGTTCTTCGCCGTCGACTCCATCGCCCACTGCATCGTGTCCTGAACCTCCTGTGGGAGGTCGTAGGTGCGGCCGATGTAGTGCGTGCGGACGTTGTTATCGTTCATCCGCTTGACGTTGCCGATGAGGTAGTTCTTCAGCAGCTTCATCAGGAAGCTGACCTCGGTCTTGGGGCGGCGAAGATTGTTTTCGAGCGAAAAGGCGTAGAGGGTGAGGAAGGGGAGATTGATGCGCGATGCCGTTTCGACGACGTACTGCACGCTTTCGGCTCCCTGCTGATGGCCAAGGAAGCGCTTCAGGGCACGTTTACCGGCCCAGCGGCCGTTGCCGTCCATGATGATGGCAATATGTTCGGGAATGCGCGACGGATCCAGCTGCCGGTAAACGGCCTGTTCTTCATGGGTTAGCTCGTGAACGCGGCTGGGGGTCTGTAACGGCAAAACTCTACCTCTCAAAGCAAGACGCTAGCACACCGGGAGGGGCTTCGCAACGAAGAGGCAGCTGTGGGGAAAGCATTCCTGTGCGGAGAGTGCCGCACCTTGTGCGCTGAATGGCCAAGGTACGGCACCAAAGGAGGTTACAACGTTACAGTGTCTTCCTAAGCCGAGCGGCGGCGGCCGGCGGCCAGCTCGCGCACGTGATTCAGGAAGATGGAACGCTGCAGGCTGTCGAGTTCCGAGACGTAGGCTGCAATCTCGGCGAGGAAGGGATCGTTCATCAGAACGGCCGTCTCGTCACGATGGCGAGTGTTGGGGTCGCGGAGCAGGGTGGAGATGTCCACCTGTAGCGCCTTGGCCAGTCGGTCCAGGGACGAGAGGGTCGGCATCGCCTTACCATTCTCGATCTTGGAGATATAGGTCCGGGGCACGTTCATGCGCGCGGCGAGCTGACGCTGCGACAGGTTGCGGACGTGGCGCAGATCGCGCACAGCACTCGCAACCTGCAGGCCGTCTGACGAAGGCGCTGCCTGAGGAACAATAGCCAGTGGGGCCACAACCGGCTCGGGTTCTTCAACCTCGAGCGATTTGTGGCAGCGGCGGCACAGCGAATTTACTGTGCGGAACTGAACCAGGCTGCAGTGGTCGCAGCGCAGAACCTCACGCTGCTCGACGGGTGCCATCATGGTTGCCATAGGTTGTCTTTTCGCGGGCGGGCCCAGAGCAAGGAACCGCAGCACACGTCCGATAACGGACTAATGTGATGTGCCTAGAGTGACACTGGGTTACCAGATAGTCAAGAGAATCCCGTTGAATATTGGCACAAAAACCGGTAAAAGCCGGAAAGGAATCAGACTAGTAACTTGGAGAGAGGCGCTTTCTAGGTCATAGCGCCTAGGAAGCCGGTAAATGGGGGAGAGCGAATGGCATCAGGATTTAGCCGAGATGCGGCAATGGCGTTGCTGGAAGAGTGGACGAAGGGCGAGTCGCTGCGCAAGCACGGGCTGGCGGTTTCAGTGTGTACGGAGAGCTATGGAAGGCGCGAGGCAGAGAAGCTGGGACTGGCGGGCGCAGAGGCAGATGCGTTTGCGGAGCAGTATGCATCTGCCGGGCTGCTGCACGACATGGACTATGAGCGGCATCCATCGCTGGAAGAGCACCCGTTTGTCGGCGTGAAGCACCTGCGCGAGCTGGGCTGGCCGGAGCCTGTGCTGAATGCAATTCTTGCGCACGCGGATTATTCGGGCGTGGCGCGAGAGTCGCACCTGGAGCGTGCCCTGTTTGCGTGCGATGAGCTGGCGGGATTTCTGACGGCGTGCGCGCTGGTGAAGCCTACGAAGTCGATCATGGATGTTGAAGTCGCGGGCGTGAAGAAGAAGATGAAGGACAAGGCGTTTGCGCGTGCGGTGAAGCGTGAGGATATGACGCTGGGGGCGGAGTTGTTGGGGATTCCGCTGGAGGAGCATGTGGGGAATTGTCTGAAGGCGATGCAGGAGCGGGCGGGGGAGTTGGGGCTGGTCGGAATTAGCAGCTAGATTCAATGCGCTCTGAAACTATCTTCGAGATGCCGGCAGTCGCAAGAGCTGTCGTTGTCTCCTCGATAGATCCTGGCAGATCCACTCCGCGCGTGGCATCTTCGATGACGATGCACTCGAAGCCTGCGGCGGTGCCATCGATGGCGGAGAAGCGGACGCAGAAGTCGTAGGCTAGGCCGCAGAGGAAGAGGCGCTGGAGGCCGCGTTCGCGCAGGTAGCTGGCGAGGCCGGTGGGTGTGGTGTGGTCGTCTTCGAGAAAGGCGGAGTAGCTGTCGATCTCGCGGCGGAAGCCTTTGCGCAGGATGAGTTCGGCGTGCGGGATCGAGAGGCCGGGGTGTAGGTCGGCTCCGGGTGTGCCTTGGACGCAGTGATCGGGCCAGAGGGTCTGGGTGCCGTAGGCGACCTCTGTGGTCTCGAAAGGGCGCTTGCCGGGGTGGGATGAGGCGAAGGAGATGTGACCGGCGGGGTGCCAGTCCTGGGTGAGGATGACGTGCTCGAAGCGCTGCGCGAGGCGGTTGATGATGGGGACGATGGCGTCTCCGCCGGTGACGGCTAGAGCTCCGCCAACTCCATCGACGGGTGGGCAGAAGTCGTTCTGGACGTCGATGACGAGGAGGGCGTCGGTGGATTGGATCTTCATCAAACACAGTTTGGCATACGGCATCGTGGCCAGCAGGTGCATATGGGGCGGCGATCAGCGCGGAGCGGTGTGTGGGGGCTGGTTGCTGCCGCCTGAGGTGTTCTGGATGGTGCTGATCTTGATGTCGGTCTGTTTGCAGCCTTTGTCTTTGCAGATGCCTGTGATCCAGACTTCGCCGTCGCCAAACATGGCTCCGCGATAGCTGACGAAGAGGTCATCGTACTTCTGCTTCGCGATGATATCGGCGATGTGCGGCGTGATGATGTTGTTGTATTGCGCGATGAAGACCTCTGGAGTCCGAATATGGATGACATTTTTTGTATTCGGATTGATGTCGATGGGATACCTGATGAGTGGGGCTATGGCCGATGGGTCATGTTTCTGTGCGGCCTGTTGCAGGGAGGTCATGAGCTCGTGAAACTTTACCGGGTCGCCGACGTTGTCGGCGATGGATTGGTCGGTGGCCGGGGATGCGGCTGCGGTTTCAGGTGCAGGAGCCGCAGGAGTGGGTGCGGCAGCGACCGGTGTCTCCTGCGGCTTTGGAGCAGCTGGAGATTTGGAGCAGCCTGCAAAGGGGAATGCAGTGATCAGAGCCAGGGCGGTTAGAGCTGTCTTGTTCCTCATTCTTCTCCTTTGAGACAGCGTACACGTGGCGATGTGTCGGCGTGAAAACTGACGGACGCGCTGATGATGGCTAAGATGTTATGCTGGCGAGTCTTTCGTGGATGGTGTCATGCCTGATGAAGCGAAGTCTGAGGGTGCTCTCGAGTCGAAGCTGGATGTGAGGTCACCGCGATTTGTTACGAATCGCGGGGCAATGCTGGCCTTGCTGGGCGGTATGCAGGAGCAGGAGACGGCGATTCGTCAGGGCGGTGGGACGAAGGCCATCGAAGCGCAGCGGGCGAAGGGAAGACTGACGGCGCGGGAGCGGGTCGCGCTGCTGCTGGATGAGGGCACGGAGCTTACAGAACTGGGACTGTGGGCGGCGCATGGGATGTATGAGGAGTTCGGCGGCGCTCCGGGTGCGGGTGTTGTGACGGGTCTGGGGCACGTGAGCGGACGGCTGTGCATGATCGTCGCCAACGATGCGACGGTGAAGGCGGGCGCGTTCTTCCCGATGACGGCGAAGAAGGTGCTGCGGGCGCAGACGATTGCGTTGGAGAACAGGATTCCGACGCTGTACCTGGTGGATTCGGCGGGGGTGTTTCTGCCGCTGCAGGAGGACGTGTTTCCCGATCAGGATGACTTCGGCCGTGTGTTTCGCAATAACGCGGTGATGAGCTCGCTGGGGGTGCCGCAGATCACGGCGATTATGGGGATGTGTGTGGCGGGCGGGGCGTATCTGCCGGTGATGACGGATACGGTGCTGATGACGGAGGGCTCGGGGCTGTTTCTGGCGGGGCCTTCGCTGGTGCAGGCGGCGATCGGGCAGAGGACGGACGCCGAGGAGTTGGGCGGCGCGGCGATGCATGCGGAGATCTCGGGCACGGTGGACTTCAGGGAGCCGAACGATCATCTATGTATTGCGCGGCTGCGGTCGCTGGTGGGGAAGATTGGGGAGCGGCCCGGTGCACCGTTCAGTGTGGTGGCGTATGACGCGGCGAAGGATGCACCTCGATTTGCTGCTGAAGATTTGTATGGGTTGATGGACCCTGATCCGGCGAAGGCGGCGACGAATGTGTACGACATGCGCGATGTGATTGCGCGGATCGTGGATCGCTCGGAGTTCGATGAGTATAAGGCGGAGTTTGGGCGGACGGTGATCTGCGGCTATGCGCGGATCGGCGGCCGTGCGGTGGGGATCGTCGCGAACCAGAAGGTGCATCAACAGCAGACGGTGGCGATGGGGCCGCAGGCAGGAACAAAGCGCACGGAGTTCGGCGGCGTGATCTATACGGAGAGCGCACAGAAGGCGGCGCGCTTCATCATGGATTGCAATCAGAGTCTGGTGCCGCTGGTGTTTCTGCACGACGTGAACGGCTTTATGGTGGGCAAGGATGCGGAGTGGAGCGGGATCATTCGCGCGGGAGCGAAGATGGTTTCGGCTGTGAGCACGAGCGTGGTGCCGAAGATTACGGTGATCGTGGGCGGCAGCTTTGGCGCGGGGCATTATGCGATGTGCGGCAAGGCGTACGATCCGAGGTTTATCTTCGCGTGGCCGACGGCGCGGTATGCGGTGATGAGTGGAGCTTCGGCGGCGAACACGCTGGTTGAGGTGCGCGTGAAGCAGATGGAGCGCGGCGGGAAACATCTGTCGGAGGAGGAGAAGCAGGCGATCTACGCTGAGATTAAGGCGACGTACGATGCGCAGGCCGATCCTCGATATGGCGCGGCGCGGATGTGGGTGGATGGGATTATTGATCCGGCGAAGACGCGCGAGGTTCTGATGACGGCGCTGGAGGCTTGTGCGCTGAATTCGGAGGTGGCGCGGTTTAATCCGGGGGTATTGCAGACGTGACACGAGGCAAAGACAACGCCGGAATTCTTCGTTAGGCTCAATGTGACGAGAGGAGTTTCTGTTGAGCAACGTAGTGAAGATTATCGAGTGCCCGCGGGATGCGTGGCAGGGGCTTCCGGTTCATATTCCGGCTGAGGTCAAGGCCGATTACATGCGTGTGCTGATTGCCGCCGGGTTCAAGCATATCGATGCGGTGAGCTTTGTGTCGGCGGCGGCGGTGCCGCAGATGGCGGACTCGGAGAAGGTGCTGGACTATCTTGATCCGCCCGATGATGTCGAAGTGATCGGGATCGTGGTGAATGCGAAGGGCGCGGAGAGGGCGATCAAGACGGGGTCGGTGCAGACGCTGGGGTTTCCTTATTCGATTTCGCCGGGGTTCCTGCAGCGAAACCAGAATCAGACGCCGGAGGAATCGCTTGAGGCGCTGGAGCGTGTGGGCGAGATGGCCTACAAGGCGGGTCTGGATGTTGTTGCGTATATCTCGATGGCGTTTGGAAATCCTTATGGCGATGCGTGGTCGATCGACGAGATTGTGGACGCATGCGATCTGCTGATCGATTCGGGTGTGCGGCAGATTTCGCTGGCGGACACGGTAGGCATGGCGACGCCGAAGATCGTCAGTGATGTTGTGAGCGATGTGATGGCGGTGCATGACAGTATCGAGATCGGCGTCCATCTGCATGCGCGGTATGAGGGGCGCGGGAGTTGGTGCGTGCGGCGTATAACGCGGGATGCAGGCGGTTCGATGCGGCGATTGGCGGATTGGGAGGGTGTCCGTTTGCGCAGGATGTGCTGCTTGGCAACCTTCCGACGGAGATGTTGCTGGAGGAGCTGAAGGCTTTGGGCGCGGAGCTTCCGGAGATGCGTCCTCTGGAAGGCCTTGAGTCCGCCAGTGCGGAGATCGCTCGCAAATATGGAGCGAAGGTGCAGTAGAGATGCAGTTGCGCTAGGATTCATGCGAAGTCGATCGCGGGGCACAGATCGAAGAGCGAGGGCAGATGAGCTACAAGACGATCCTGGTAACGGAAGACGACGGCGTAAAGACGATCATGCTGAACCGGCCCGCGCGTCGGAATGCGATGACGCCGGAGATGCAGGATGAGTTGATTGCTGCTCTTGAGAGGGCCGCGACGGGACACTGCCGTGTGGTGGTGATTACGGGAGCCGGTGAGGCGTTTTGTGCCGGGCTCGACCTGCAGCATCTGCAGGCGATATCGGACAAGTCGCAGGCCGAGCATGTGGCGGATGCGGAACGCCTGACGCGACTGTTTCGCACCTTGTATGAACTGCCCAAGCCGACGATTGCCGTGGTGCAGGGTGCCGCGGTTGCAGGCGGTACCGGACTGGCGACGATCTGTGACTTTACACTGGCCGCGCATGGGGTGAAGTTTGGATTCACCGAGGTGAAGATTGGCTTCGTACCCGCACTGGTCTCTGCGTTTCTGGCGCTGCAGATCGGCGATAAGCGGGCGAAGGGACTGCTGCTGACCGGGCGGCTGTTCTCCTCGGAAGAGGCGGAGCAGATGGGGTTGGTCAACGAAGTGGTTGCGGCGGAAGAACTGGCCGAGCGTGCTGGCGTGCTGGCGGCGCAGCTGAAGGCGAACAGCCCGCAGTCGATGGCAGCGACTAAGAAGCTGATGGCAAAGCAGAACGAGGCGTGGCTGGACGCGGCGCTTACGCATGCGATGACTGCCAACGCCGAAGGGCGCGGGATGCATGATTTTCGTGAGGGGGTTGCGGCTTTTCTGGAAAAACGTCCCCCGGTATGGGGTCGGTAGCGACTCCTCCTTTCGGGGCGTGCATCTTCGATAGACTGGACGGATGATCCAAACAGAAGAGAAGAAGCCGGTCGTCAGTCAGTCGCGCGTTCGCGTGCGCTATGCCGAGACCGACCAGATGGGCGTGGTCTACCATGCAAACTATCTTGTGTGGTTTGAGATCGGGCGTGTCGATTTCATTCGCACGCTGGGCCTGGACTATCGAACCATGGAGCGTGAAGACGGCGTAGGGATTGCTGTCGTCGATGTCTCTGTGCGGTACAAATCTCCGGCGCGGTACGACGAGGAGCTGGTCATCGAGACGCGGCTGCTGGCGGCGCGCGGGCCAGTGATCAAGTTCGCTTACAGGATTGTTCGATCTGATGATGCCGTGCTGTTGTGTGAGGGCGAGACGGTTCACGTGGTTGTGGACCGGCAGATGAAAAAAGCGCCTCTTCCAGAGAAATACGCGAAACGTTTTACCGAAGTGCTCATCAGATAGATGCTCGTCGAAATGATGGCGCTGTGAACTGCGGCGCGAGAGGTGGAAGAGATGGCTACTGCGAAGAAGGTTGCGTTGATCTCCGGTGCGAACAAAGGGATCGGTCTTGAGACGGCACGTCAGCTGGGCAAACAGGGAATCACGGTTCTCATCGGGGCCCGTGATCTTGCGAAGGGCGAGTCTGCGGCCGAGGCTTTGAAGAAGGAAGGCATCGATGCCGAAGCCGTGAAGTTCGATGTCGTCGATGCTGCTGACATCAAGGCTGCTGCGGAGAAGGTGGAGAAGGAGTACGGCAAGCTCGACATCCTGATCAACAATGCGGGCGTGATGTTTGAGCCGATCGGCGGCAACAATGCGACGGCAGTGTCCGACGATGTTCTGCGCAAGACCTTCGATACGAACTTCTTCTCGGTGATCGACGTGACGAATGCGTTTCTTCCCCTGCTGGAGAAGAGCGACGCCGGGCGCATTGTGAACGTCTCGAGCATTCTTGGGTCACTGACGCTGCATGCGACGGAAGGTTCGCCGATTTATGAGGCGAAGGCATTGGCGTATGACTCGTCGAAGACGGCGCTGAACTCGTACACGGTACATCTGGCGCATGCGCTGAAGGGGACGAAGATCAAGGTGAACTCCGCCCATCCGGGATGGGTGAAGACGGATCTGGGTACGGACGCTGCTCCTATGGATGTGGTCGATGGCGCGAAGACCGAGGTGGAACTGGCGACGATCGGTCCCGATGGGCCGAATGGCGGTTTCTTTCATCTGGGAGAAGCGATCAGCTGGTAAGCAGATCGCGCGGCCTGGTGTGGTCGCGAATGAATTGCACTGTCGTTTCAAGCGGCGTACCGGGGCCAAAGATGGCCGCGACGCCGCTTTCTTTCATGCGTGGGATGTCTTCCTCCCGGGATGGTGCCGCCGAGGACGAGGAGGATGTCTCCGGCATGCTGCTCGCGGAGGAGGTTTGCGATTCGCGGGACGATGGCATTATGCGCGCCGGAGAGAATCGAGAGTCCGATGCAGTCGACGTCCTCCTGGATGGCGGCGGTGACGATCATCTCCGGCGTCTGCCGCAGGCCGGTGTAGATGACCTCCATGCCTGCGTCGCGCAGGGCACGAGCGATGACCTTGGCGCCGCGGTCATGGCCGTCGAGGCCTGGCTTTGCGACGAGCACGCGGATGGGAGCATTCGTCATGCGAGCGAAGTATACGCGGCAAAGTCGAAGCGCGTCATGGATGTTGTGATGGGAGTGGAGCACCGGCCGGTACGAATGCGATGCGGTTCGGAGCATTGGCGATGTCGACGACTGAGCGGAAGACGAGACGGTCGATGCGGGTCGTCTTGGGATAGTTGATGCGATCCGCAGTGTCGTTTTCGGTGTGATAGTCGGGGTGAAGGCCGGTCTGGAATTCGACCTGGGGAATGTGCAGAGGCGCGAACCAGAAGTGATCGCTGCGCGACCAGAGAGAATCGGGATCGACGGTGTCCATCTTGTAATCGAGCTTCAGATGCTCAGGCTTGTTTTCGCGATCGATGACGGCGCGCAGGCCGGGGTTATAGCGCGTGCCCAGTACGTTGACCATGTTGCGATTCTGATCGGGAGGAACAGGCCAGTTCGCATCGTTTTCGTCGCGGCCGATCATGTCGAGATTGATAGTGGCGACGGTCCTGGCGAGTGGTATCAGGGGATGAGTCACGTAGAAGTAAGAACCGAGAAAGATGCGCTCCTCAGCGTCGTAGGAGATGAAGAGGATGCTGCGCTTGGGGTGAATATTGCCGAGGGTTAGAGCGCGGGCGACGCTTAGGATTCCGCTGACGCCGGAGGCGTTGTCGTCGGCGCCGTGGTAGATGTGGCCGCCGGACTCGCCCATGTGGTCGTGGTGCGCGGTGAGGATGATGGTCTCTGCTTTGAGCCTGGGGTCGGAGCCTTCGAGCATCGCAACGACGTTGCGGCCTTTGTGCGATTCGATTTCAGTAAAGGCCTTATTGAGACAGGCGCTGCCCTGGGGCAGATCGAACGACTGCGGCTGCAGGGAGTGATCGATGGCGGCCTGCAGCGTGTCGGCGGTCTTGCCGCCGGGAGAGAGAAGCTGGTCGGCTACGTCACGCTTGACGAGGAAGGTCGGGATGTCCCACATCTCCCCAGCGAGGGCATAGGACGTCGTCACGGCGGGTCGAGGCGACGTGGGAGGAATGGGCTTGACGTTGCGGGGGACGCGATCCTGCACGATGAGCAGACCGGCAGCACCGCGTCGGCGCAGCTCCTCGAGCTTCTGCCAGTTGAAGGCGTGATAGCTGTCGAGCGTTCCCATCATCTTCGCGGAGGGATCGTTGGCCTGCGGCTCACGGAGGAAGATGATGGCGATCTTGCCCTTCACGTCAATGTTGGCGAAGTCGTTGTAGCCGTACTCGGGAGCATCGATGCCGTATCCAGCGAAGACAAGGCGGCCACAGCTGTTTGTGTTGCGAATGCTCTGGCGGACAGTCTGAAAGTCCGAGCCGAATGCAAAGGCCTTCTTTGTTCCGCCAATGGTGGCTTCGAGAGTGGTGTGCCCGTGATCGACGTTGCCGGTCAGGATCTCCATCTCCTGAAAGTAGGTGCCGTTATCGCCGATAGGTTTCAGGCCAAGCCTGAGGAACTCAGACGCGATGAAGTCCGTGGCGATGCGATCTTCATGACTGGTTGAGTTGCGTCCGGCCAACGCGTCGGAGGCGAGGAAGGTGATGTCGGCGCGGATGTCCTGTTCGCGGATGAGGTCAGCTGCGCGGTCGATTGCCGGAGGGGAGGCGGCATTCTGTGCGAAGAGGTTGAGCGAAAGCAGGCAGAGGGCAGTCGTCGTCTGAAGCAGGCGCATAGAGTGAGGCTAACGCCTGCGGGCGATCTGCCAGGCCTTGGAGTACTTCCAGCTGGTGTAGGTCGAGTGATACAGGTGCAGCAGGAGACCCTCGCGTCCGTCCCGGAAGCCGCCGCGGAAGACGAAGTTCCACAGGAAGGTGAAGGACGGAATGACGAAGATGTTGTGGATGAAGGCGTAGAGCGACCGCCCGGTCTTTCCCTTTTCGAGCAAGATCTGGGCGCCGAGGGTGCTGTAGCGGTCCATGTGCTCGATGTAGCTTTCGATGGTGGGATAGGCGTGGTGAATGAGGTCGTGCTCGAGGGTCTCCAGGCGGCCTTCAAAGGCCATCGTCTCGTGGACGGGCCGCTCCGTGAAGCGTGCCGAGGGAGCGAAGTTGGCGGAGTATTTGCGGAAGAGGCGCAGCTTGGGATCGGGATAGTAGCCGCCGTACCGCATCCAGCGCCCAAGGAAGAGATTGCGGCGGCGCAGCATGTAGGCATCGGCATCCGGCGTGCCTTTGAGCAGCATGGCGATCTCGCGCTGCAGCTCGGGCGTCAGCTCTTCATCGGCGTCGAGCGAGAGCACCCATTCGCCGGTACATTTTTCGATGGCAGAGTTTTTCTGCTGGGCGAAGCCCTTCCAGGGCTCGAAGATGACCGTGGCGCCGTATTCCCGGGCGATCTCGAGGGTGCGATCGGTGGAACCGGAGTCGACGACGATGACCTCGTCCGCAAATTGCACGCTGGCGAGTGTGCGCGGAAGGTTCTGCTCTTCGTTGAGGGTGATGATGGCGACCGAGAGGCGGGGGCGCTCGGTGATGGGGTGCGAATTGTAGACAGTCTCTGTCTTCAGATCATCCTGCCGTGAATCGGGTGCAACGAACATGCCAGTCCGCCTGGCCTCGGCTATGCCGGGGCAATAGAGGGATTGTGCCACATCCACAGCAAATGTCGAGTCTTTGTCATAAAAGAAGCATTCCCCATTTGGAGGATGGCTTCCGTCAGGAGAGGGAGATGCTATTGTCGCCGAGGTGCTCACGCAGCAGCCGCTGGGTGAGGATCAGCAGATCTTCGCCGGTTTTTGGGAGGCGGAAGACTTTTCCGGCCTCGTCCCAGTCGAGCTTGAAGCTGGTGGTGAGCGCCGAGATCCAGATCTGGCGGACAGGGGTGTTGGGGGTGAAGACGAACTTGCTGTTGTCCTGCTCGAAGACGACGTTGAGGACGCCGTTCTTTTCTTCGGTTTCAAAGGGGATCTCGTCGGCGTCGCTCTGGTCCTCGGCGCGGATCAGGGACTGCTTCAGGGATTCGAGGGCGCGATCGCATTCGCGGCGGAAGGTGACTTCATCGAGCATGGGTTTAGTTTAGCCGGTTGCGGGGAGTCCCCACCAGCCGTGACTTCGGTAGAATTACTGGAACAAACGAGCCGGGACATTCGATTCGGGCCATCGAGAAGAAGCAACGGGATAGAAGGAGCAATTTTTTGCGCAGGACTCTATTACTGTTGACCGTGCTCGGTCTCTCTTCCTTTTCTGCCGTCGCACAGACAAATGCCGTGCCGCCGCCGGATGAGCAGGAGAATTTCCTCAAAAAGTTCGGTAAGGACTGGCAGGCCCGGGCGACGAAGACGCAGGCCGATCAGCCGAAGTGGGCGGTCCCGATGTACTCGTCCTTTCCCATGCTGGCGCAGGTCTTTCGGCTCGATTATGTCCGTCAGCGTGTCGACGGTGGCTCCGACAACTGGAATATCGGTGGCCACAAGGGCTTCAACTTCATCCCGTTCGCCCGCACGCAGGTGGACGTCTTCTTTCCCGGCTATATTCTGCACGGAGCCGATCATTCGCAGGACGGCTTCGGTGACACGACCGTTGTGGGGAAGTACCGTTTTCTGTCAGCCAACGAGAAGCACGGCAACTATGCCTTGAGCGGCGCTCTTAGCGTCTCCATGCCCTCGGGCAGCTACAAGAACGGCGCGCCGAGCACGGTTCTGACGCCTTCGGTGATCGGCGGCAAGGGATTCGGCAAGCTGGCTCTCTTCAGTAGCGTGGGCGTGGCGCTGCCGACCTCGGGCACAGCGACCTCCGGCCGCACGATTCACTGGAACAGCGTGGCGCAGTACAAGGCGGGGAAGTACTTCACGCCGGAGCTGGAGCTGAACTCGAGCACATGGACGGGTGGCACGCGCGACGGCAAGACGCAGATGTTCCTGTCGCCGGGCCTGCTGAGCAAGTTTCCGCTGCGTCCGAAGGATCCGACGAGTCGCCTCAGCCTGATTCTTGGCGTTGGGTTTCAGGCGGCTGTGACGAGCTATCACACCTACAACCACGGGCTGGCGATTACGACGCGCTTTGGGTTTTAGAGTACGGCGGGTTTAGCGGACGGCGTACTTCAGGTGGCCCTGCTGCCAGGGAACGGCGGTGCGGGCGTTGAGATCGAAGACCACTTTGCCTGCTCGAACGGTCATCTCAGGTACGATCCGTTCGGTTCCGTCGACCTTGCCTCCGGCGAGGTCGGCGTAGCCGAAGTGCCCGTGGTCGACGCGTAGGACGGCGATGTCTGCGACGGAGCCAACGGCGATCTGCCCCAGCTCCGGGTGGCCGATCTCGGTTGCCGGATTGGTGGTTGATTCGCGTATGACCTCGCTGAAGGGAACTCCGAGCGCGAGGATCTTGTTCATGACGTTGGGCAGGTTGATCATCACACCGGTGGCGGAGTCCACGTGGAGGTCGGTGGAGATGGAGTCAGGGAAGAATCCACCCTTCACCATCGGCTCGGCGAGCGCGAAGTTGAAGGAGCCGCCGCCGTGGCCGACGTCGAATTTAATTCCGCGACGGCGGGCATCGAGCATATACGGCGCAGGCTTGCCTTCGGGGGTGAGCAGGGGAGCGGGCATCCGGAAGACATGCGTGCTGATATCTCCCGGGCGCAGGATGGTGGCGATCATCGTTTCGTAAGACTTGTTGTCGAACCAGCCGAAGTCGACCATCACGGGAAGATGGCTGCGGTTACCGGCGGCGACGGCTTTCTGGACGGAGATGAAGTTTGGCTGCTGCCAGTGCGCGGTCTTAATGCCGACGATGACATCGCGGTTCTGCTCGATGGTTTTTGAGAGCGCATCGAGATCCATGTCGTGTTCGTTTTGCTCGGCGACGTCGTCGCTATTGGCCATGCCGGCGCCGACGATGTTGATGAAGGCGAAGAGGCGCGTCTTGGTGTTGTCGATCACTCGGCGACGGAACTCGGGGAAGTCGCGCCAGCCGGAGGAGCCGGCGTCGGCCATTGTGGTGACGCCGTTGGGCGTGGCCATGACGTCAGCAGGCACAGAGAGATCGCCGTTGCCCCAGGCATCGTGGCGGAGGCCGGTAAAGACATGCACATGGATGTCAACGAGGCCGGGCGTCACGTAGAGGCCTGCAACGTCGACGTTATGCTTCGCCGCGCTGGCGGGAATGGAGGACTCGATTGCGGCGATCTTTCCTGCGTGAATGGCGACGTCCCGTTCGCCGTCGATATTGTTCTTCGGATCGATCACGTGGCCGTGGTGAAGCACGAGATCATACTGCTGGGCCTGGACTGCGGTGGCACAGAGGAAGACAAACGAAAGGAGACGAAGCATCTTCGAAGTATAGCGAAGCCGCGTGCCGCGGCTTAAACGCAAAGCGAGGAAGCCGTTGGGCCTCCTCGCTGAGGTCTGCTTGGGTTGCAGCGTTAGAAGGGGATATCGTCGTCGGTGATGCCCTGATCGGCGTAGTCCGGCTGCGAAGCCGGAGGACGCTGATCGTAGCTGGCGGTGTTGGAGCGGGAGGAGCCGCCGCCGGAGCTGGCACCAGAGCCTTCGCCACGCCCGGGGCCGCCGCCAAGCAGGCTCATCTCGTTGATCAGGATCTCGGTCCGGTACTTCTTCTGGCCGCTCTCCTTGTCGTCCCAGGAGCGGGTTTGAATCTTGCCTTCGACGTAGAGCTGCGTGCCCTTCTTCACATAGTCGCGAATGATCTCAGCGGTGCGGCTGAAGGCGACGAGGTTGTGCCACTCGGTCTTGTCCTGCCAGTTGCCCTGCTGGTCCTTCTGGCGGTCGGCGGTCGCGAGCGAGAAGCTGGCGATGGTCATGCCGCCTGCGGTGGAACGGATCTCGGGGTCCTTTCCGACGTTGCCGAGGAGAATTACTTTGTTGACGCCTTTTGCCATGGGGTACTCCGGTTTTTTCAGTCTCGAAGGTTGAGGATAGCAGAATCGACCCTGCGGATTAGCGGCGACGATCTGCGTAGAGCTTCATCAGGGCCAGCAGCAGCGAGAGCGTGCCCGTGGGCAGGCATCCCATGGCGATCACCAGCGCCAGCCATCCGCCATTGGTGTGAGGTCCCATGCGGCTGACGCCGCCGAAGAAGAGGAAGATGGAGCCGGCGCAGATGACGCCTGTGCCGAAGATTCCGATGCCGGTGCGAAGAAGTTTTCGTGTGTCTGGTTGCATGTGGAAGCCGTGCGGGTTAGTGGATTGCAGACTGCATCCAGTAGACGATGACCCCGGTGACTGAGACGTAGAGCCAGATGGGATAGGTATAGCGAGCCAGCCGGCGGTGAGCGGGAAAACGTCCGGTCAGAGAGAGAAAGAAAGTGATCAGAATCATCGGCAGCGCGATGACAGAGAGAAGAATGTGCGAGAGCAGAAGCTTCCAGTAGAAGGGCCACCAGGGACTCAGGCGGTCGAATCGCGTCTCGCCGTGCAGGGTGAAGTTTGCCAGGTAGCAGACGAGGAAGATGCTGGAAAAGAAGAACGCGGCGAACATGGCGGCGCGATGCGCGGGGATGTTGCGGGCGCGGATGTAGCGATAGCCTAAGAGCAGGGCGACGGTCGAGAGCGCATTCAGCACCGCATTGACCAGGGGAAGCGAACGAAGCTGGGTTCCTGCGACGTCGGTCGGGGTGTGGAAGTAGACCAGCCAGCAGATAAAGGCACTGGCGACGGCGCTCACCACGATGATTGCTGCGATGATCGACGGCGGAGTGCGGACCGTGTTGGAGGGCAGGGCAGAGGAGTCGTTCATGGGCATCAGAAGAGCAGACGTCCTTTGGCGTCAAGCATCAATGCAGCCATCAGCAGGGGCAGGTAGATCACCGACGCCTTGAGCAGATCGCGAGCATAGGCCCGGGACTCCGGAGCATTTGGCGTACGGACGATGCGTGCGAAGCGGATCGTGTACCAAAGGTAGCCCAGCGACAGGATGGTCGCCGTGACGGCGTAGATGTGGCCGGTCACGCCCAGCCAGGTAGGCCAGGTGCTGATCGGAACCATCAGGACGGCGTAGAAGAGCGACTGAATGACCGTGGAGCGTGCCGCGAAGCTGACGTCAGGCTGTGTTGGCGTGAGCCGGATTCCGGCTGCGGCGTAGTCGTCGCGATACATCCAGCCGATGGCCATGAAGTGCGGAAACTGCCAGACGAAGAGGATGGCAAAGAGCGCGACGGCGGGCCATTCGATGATGCCGCGGATGGCGGTCCAGCCGATGAGCGGCGGCAGCGCTCCGGGGAACGCCCCGATGAAGGTGTTCACGACGGTGATGCGCTTGAGCGGGGTATAGATGCAGACATATCCCACGGCGGTGAGCAGGGTGAGCGTCCCGGTGAGGAGGTTGGTGACCTGCGCAAGGTAGAGTGAGCCGAGAAAGATGGCGGCGAAGCCGAGGATCAGACCATGGGCCAGCGAGATGCGGCCAGCGGCCATCGGCCTGTCCGACGTGCGGCGCATCAGGGCGTCGGTGCGGCGCTCGAGGGCCTGATTCAGCGCGCTCGAACCGGCGGTCACGACAGCTATGCCGGCCAAGGCCTGCAGCATCCCGAAATGAAAGGGACTGATCCCGCTGGCAAGCGAACCAAGGTAATAGCCTGCTCCGGCGGTGATGACCACCATGACGGAGACACGGACTTTGAAGAGGGCTGCGTAGTCGGCAAAGAGGCCGCGCTCTGCTACGGACTTCTTCGCAGAGAGGCTTGCCGGTGATGTTGCGGATTGCGCCACGATGTAAGGATATCGCGAATGACGCGATGGGCGTTTATCGACGCAGCTGGGCGAGAAGCGCCTCGGCGGTGGGCAGGGTGTTTAACACGTCCGGAGCCGTGAGCCAGGCGCGGCGCAGCTGGGTGATGCCGAAGCGAATCTGGTCGAGTTCGCCGGTCGAGTGCGCATCGGTGTTCACCGCGATCCTGCATCCGTGCTCCCTGGCGAGGCGGAGATGAAGATCGGTGAGATCTGAGCGCGCGGGGCTTGCGTTGTGTTCGACGGCGACGCCAAGTTCGGCGGCACGTTTGAGCACGGTGTCGATGTGAAGAGCGTAGGGATCGCGCTTGAGCACCTTGCGTCCGGTGGGATGGCCGAGGATGTCGACGTTGGGGTTTTCCATGGCACGCAGGATGCGCTCGGTCATCTGCTCGATGGGCTGATCGAAGCGGCTGTGGACGCTGGCGACGACGACATCCATCTCGGCCAGTGTCTCGTCGGAGAGATCCAGCTCTCCTTCGCCGAGGATGTCGACCTCCACACCAGCCAGAATGCGGATGCGTCCGTTCATCTCGGCGTCGATCTCGCGAATGCGCCTGATGTGGGCCAGCGCGCGCTTGTCGTCCATGCCGTTGGTCATGGCGAGATTCTTGGAGTGGTCGGTGATGGCGATGTACTTCAGGCCGCGATCTGCGGCGGCCTCGGCCATCTCGCGGATCGTGTTCGAGCCGTCGGTCTCGACGGTGTGCATGTGCAGGTCGCCGCGGATGTCTGTCAACGTAATCAACTGCGGGAGGGTGTGTGCGGCTGCCGCTTCCAGCTCGCCGCCGTTCTCCCGCAGCTCCGGCGGAATGTAATCGAGGTCGAGGGCACGGTAGATTGCCTCTTCGGTCTCGGCGGCGACGATGGTGTTGTCTTCCACGCGCAGCAGGGCATATTCGTTCAGCGTCAGGCCACGCTTGATGGCACGTTGCCGCAGAGCGACGTTGTGCATCTTCGAGCCGGTGAAGTATTGCAGCGCGGCGCCGTAGCTGGCACGCGGCAGCAGGCGTACATCCACCTGGAGCTGGTTGCGCAGCGTGAAGCTGACCTTGTTCTGGCCGCGGGCGAGCAGTTTGTCGATCAGTGGGAGATTCGCGACATGCTCCACGGCGGCGGCGACGACGTTGGGCTCGCAGGCGGGACCGGTCACCAGCAGGTCGAGGTCGCCCACGGTCTCGCGGCCGCGACGCAGGGAGCCTGCCGGGGTGATCTCGTCGATACCGGGGAACTCACGGATAAGCGCGGAGATGCGCTCGGCGTGTTCGTGTGCGTGATCGACGCGGAAGCGCGATGAATTTTTGCGGTAATCCTCGATGCCTTTGAGGAGCTTGGTGGTGAATTTTTCTCCCATGCGGGGGAGCTTGTTGAGGTGGCCTGCCTTGGCCGCTTCTTCGAGAGCGTCAATGTCGGCGACTTGAAGCGCGGACCAGATCAGAGCAACCGTCTTTGGTCCCATACCGGGCAGACGCAGCAGTTCGAGCATCGATGGCTTGTACCGCGTGAGCAGCTCTTCCCGCAGGGGAAGGGTGCCGGTGTTGACGATGTCAACGATGTTCGACGCCATGCCCTTGCCGATACCGGCGATAGCAAGCAACTGCTTGGGATCTTCTGCGAGCGTGACGAGTTGCGTCGTCTGCTGTTCAACGGCCTCGGCGGCACGACGATACGAGCGGATGCGGAACGGATCAGCGGCGTCTATCTCGAGCAGAGCCGCTGTCTCGTCCAGCAAGCGTGCGATGGTGATGTTATCCATGGGCAGGAACCAGCGGCGGACGTGCCGCCTGCTGGTGCAAGTATGCAGCAAGGAGCAGCTGTTGTGCAGCATCCCGAATTGAATGACATTCGTTCGTGGATCGGATTGCGACTCTACCCAGAGTCGCGGAACTTATCGTTCCTGCGACTTCAGGAGGTGAAGTTAGTTAATTTCTTTGACGCGAAAGACTTGATCAGCCTGTGGTCCTTTTGAACCCTGGATGATATCGAACTCGACTTCGTCGCCTTCCTTGAGGCTCTTGTACCCCTCACGCTGAATTGAGGTGTAATGCACAAAAACATCCGCGCCACCGTCACGGCCGAGGAAGCCGTAACCCTTTGCGTTGTTAAACCACTTAACGGTTCCTTTGAACTGTGCCAAGACCCTTGCTCCTTGCAGTTGATTCAATCCGATCCACACCCCTGTTGCGTTGCGGAGAGGTGAAGATCGGGCTCTAGGAGTGTGACGCGAACAACCCGGACTGGGTTTCCTCATCCTGCCTGTTATGAGGGGTATCTAAATGTCGCTCCTGCAAGGGTAACCAGTGCGGCCTGTGAACGGCGCGAGTGCGGCCACGACGATAAGGCGAATGTTTTCAAGAGCCAAAGAAGTAAGCCGCCGATATCGGCGGCCTGGGTATGAAAAATATTGGCGATGGTTATCGCGCGGAGGTCTTGCGCCATTGGTCATAGAGCAAAAGCCCTATGAGGGTCTTGCCATCGTGAATCTTGTTGGCCGCTACCAGGGCAAGAGCCTCGGAGAGAGGCATGCGAATGACCTCAATCTTTTCATCTTCCTCCGGCTGGGCTATGCCCTCGCGAATGTCGCGGGCAAGGTAGATCTGCATCCATTCGCCGAGAAAGCCAGGGCTGGCGAAGTATTTCGTCAGCAGCGTCCACTTTTTTGCACGATAGCCGGTTTCCTCGATCATCTCGCGCTTGGCTGCGGCAAGCGTCTTTTCGCCCGGCTCTACACGGCCTGCGGGCAACTCAAGCAAAAACTGGCCTGCCGCGTGACGGTACTGGCGCTCGAGAATCACGTCGGGATCGGAGGGATTCTTCGACTCGTCGACGGCGAGCACAACGACCGAGCCGTTGTGGCGAATCACTTCGCGAACATTCTTATGGCCGCCCGGCTCGATCACCTCGTCGCGGTTGACGGAGAAGACCATACCCTTGAATACGACCTTTGAGGAGAGCAGCCTGGTCTTCTTCGAGGGCTTCGCTTTGGGGGCGGCGACCGCTTTTTGGGGCTTCGGAGCAGCCTTCGTCTTTTTCGCAGAGCTTTTCGACTTCTGTACCATAGAGCTACGGTATCATCCTGCATCGAGGGCGCTTGTTTCTGCATCCAAGTTTCGGAAGCAGATCAGCAATAAGCGGAACACCGCCGAACTCGATCACGGAGCTAGCCGGGAATTGAAGGATCGATAAACGGCGATCAGTTCGCGGATTCGGCTTCTGAGTCTGCGCAGAAAAGGCTTGAGGACGAAGGACCGCAATGAGCGTTGAGTGTTACCCGATCACGATTTTGCCCCATGTATCGCAGCTGTATCGCGACTACCTGGGGATGGGCGACAGTGCGGCGGACGCTCCTGTGCGCCAGTGGTTCGGTTTCGGAGATTCAGGCGGTCCCTTTGCCGGTGGATGGATGCGGGGCGTCCTTCCTCCTGTAGCGTCGGCTGATCGGCTTGCTGACGAATTGCTGCGGCAGAACCGTCTCTTCGGTGCCGGCGAGCAAGCGCTGGCCAATATTGAAAAGATTCGCGGCGGGGCACGGACGGTCATCACCGGTCAGCAGGTGGTGCTCTTTGGTGGCCCGTTGCTCACTCTGCTGAAGGCGGCGACTGCCATCTCGCGGGCCAGCGAGGCGACTCGCATCAGCGGTGTGACCCATGTCCCCGTCTTCTGGATGGCGACGGAAGATCACGATCTGGCTGAAGTCGACCAGGCTGCCCTGCTGACCAAGACGGACGTGGAGACACTGCGCGCCGGGCTGCGTGTCTCGCATCCTGTCGAGGTAGGTGGCGTGAGGCTGGATGAAGAGTCTGCTCCGCTGCTGGAACAGATAATAGAGCGTGCCACCGAGCTGCTGGAGTATGCGCCGGTCGCAGAATGGATTCGCGAGGCCTATCTCGATCAGGATGCCGACGGTGCACGCCCCACGCTGGCGATGGCATTCGGCAGGCTGATCGCGCGGATCTTCGCTCCCCAGGGATTGATCGTGGTCGATGCCTCCTCGCACGAGTTTCATGCGATGGGCAGCACAACGTTACGCTACGCGATTGAGAACGCCGACATTCTCCACCAGGCGTTGCTTCAACGCAGCGAGGAGCTAACCGCGCGGCAGTATCACGCGCAGGTTCTGGTGGGCGAGGCGTCATCGCTGCTATTCCTGGTCGATGAGACGACAGGAGAGAGGCTTGCACTGCGTCGTGTCGTGGAACCGACGAGCGGGGAGACCCAGTGGCGTGCCGGTTCACGAATCATCTCGACCGACGAATTGCTCGAGATTCTTGAGAAGACCCCGGAGCGGCTGAGCCCTAATGCTCTGCTGCGTCCTGTCTTCCAGGACACCGTGTTTCCTACCGCTGCGTATATCGGGGGCCCTGCGGAGATTGCTTACTTTGCGCAGAGCGCTGTCCTTTACCAGGCGATTCTTGGACGCCTGACTCCGGTTCTGCCGCGACTCTCTGCCACTCTGATCGAACCGGCGATTGCGACGGTGATGGACAAGGACGAGGTGCAGCTGCCGGATGCCATGACGACCGCGGCCGAACTGGGACAGCGTCTGGGCGCACGTGCCATGCCGATCCCGCTCAAGCGGAAGCTGGCTGCGGTGGGCAATGCACTTGAGACCGAGCTGGATGCGCTGACCGAATATCTGCGGGGCATCGATGCTTCGCTGGGAACTACGGCGGAGACCTCTGGATCGAAGATGCGTTACCAGATGAATCGTCTGCGGCGCATGGCGGCGACCTTCGAGTTGCAGAAGGAGACCTCGCTGTCGAAGCACGCTGCAGCGATCACGCTGAACCTGTTTCCCGATGGCCACCCGCAGGAAAGGCTTCTTGCCGGTGTTTGGTTTATGGCTCGTTATGGTGAGGGTTTGATCGAGCGTATTGTTCAGGTTGCAGGTAATCAGTGTCCCGGCCATGTTGTGATTCGTCTCTAACGATCTGCAGAGGCTGATATCCTTCATGCATCGGGTTACGTCTTTACGATTTAGGAAGACGATACGGGATCAGATTTGCGACTCAAGATCACAAAACGGAAGATGCACTGGCTGTTTGCCACGATTCTGATGTTCTTCGGCATCTTCGCGGCTAGTGCGGCCGGTCCGATCCCTTCACATATTCCGCAATGCGTGGGAGCGCGGGCTGTTGGAGCCTGCACGAATCTCGCAATGGTAAAGCGCGAATCCAGCAACAAGCCGCTGGTAGTGAAGATCGCTTTGCCTCTGATAATGATTCTCGCTACAAGGATGCGTGTTGGAGTGCATTGGCGGCGCACGCGTGCCGCGGCACCTTCGATCCTTCTGCTCGTTCGGCACCAAACGGCACGGCCGTCCCTTCTTTTTCGACCACCTCCCACACCCTGCTTCGCTTAGTCGTGTCTTTTGTCCTGCGTTGAGTGGGGCAGAAGGCTGCACTTTGTGGATTCCAACATTTGGAATAGTTCAGGGAGATTGGTTATGTCGTCCTCAGCAGAGTCTTCAGGCTCGGCGTGCTTGCCAGCAGCAACACAGATGACACAGCGTCAAGAACTGACGCAGCTTTTCCTGCAGGAGAAGAGATATTTCCTGCGCGTCGCAGATCGGATTGTCCACAACCTGGATGATGCGGAGGATGCTGTTCAGACAGCCTTCTGCTCTGCATGGAACGCAGTCGATTCGTTTCGTGGAGACTCCGCACTCAAGACCTGGTTCACGCGAATCGTCCAGAATGCGGCTTTGAACATCATCCGCAAGGGAAGGGGTGGCCGGACGGTATCGTTTGAAGAGTATCCGGAGCATCTCGAAGGCTTTGAGCTGCGGTGGAGCGCGTCCGTAGAAGACCCGGAGCGCATCACGGCGCGTCGGGAGGAGTCTCGCATCCTGCATGAGCAGCTTCATGCACTGCCCGAAGAGACCAGGATGGTCTTTAAGCTGCACCTTTCGGGAGACTGCTCGATCGACACGATTGCCAAGATGAGGCATAAATCGCGTCCTTCGGTGGTCGCCCACCTTCAACGCGGCAAGGCGATTCTGCGCAAACAGGTACTTCGTTCTGTACGCGGCAGGGCCGTCGCGCAGACGGCTGTGTAGGTGCTGCCGGAGAGTGGCACGCGATACAATGGCTGGTCGAGGAGCTTGTTCGTATGGGACTCAGCGATCAGCCATTTGAAGTGATGTGCCCCGACTGCGGAGCGATGTTGAAGATTGACCCCGTGAGCCGGGCGATCATCTCACATAAGTCGGCGCCAAAGAAGAAGATGTTTGAAGACTTCGGTGAGGCGGCACGGGCGCTGCGCGAGGCGGATGCCCGCCGCGACTCGCTCTTCCAGCAGTCCGTCGAGGCTCAGAAGAACAAGGACGACGTGTTGGCGAAGAAGTTCGCCGAGGCCGTGAAGAAGGCCAAGGAGACGCCGCTAGGCGATCGTCCGCTGCGCGATTTCGATCTCGATTAGGCGCGATCAGGCACAGGTGTCTCTGTCGGTTTAAACTGGTGTCATGCCTCCGATTCTGAATGCGCAAGGCCTTTCGAAGAGCTTTGGCGCGACCCCGCTGTTTCGTGACATCGCCTTCACCGTCTCAGACGGCGATCGCATCGGCCTGATTGGCCCTAACGGCGCGGGAAAGAGCACGCTGCTGAAGGTGCTCGCTGGTGACGAAGACGCAGATGCAGGTGATGTTGCGATGCGCAAGCGCGCGCGCATCGGCTATGTCCGCCAGGAGTCGCACTTTGCGCCGGGCGTAACCGTGCGGCAGGTGCTGGAGGCGGCTCTGAAGGCCGGACATGTAGCAGAGGCCGAGCGCGAAGGAAAGCTGCGCGAGACCAGCGGACGTATCGGGTTGACTGATCTCGATGCGGAGGCGGCGAAGCTAAGCGGCGGCTGGCGCAAGCGGCTGGCGATTGCAGAGGCAGTGGTTGCGGCACCGGATGTTCTTCTGCTCGACGAGCCGACCAATCATCTTGATCTGGCTGGAATCACGTGGCTGGAGGAGCTTCTCAACACAGGGTCGTTTGCCGCGGTGATCATCACGCACGATCGCTACTTCCTCGAGAATACGGCGACCGTGATCGTTGAATTGAATCGGATCTACGCCGATGGGCTGCTGCGCGTGCAGGGAAGCTATTCGAAGTTCATTGAGGCAAGACAGGCGTATCTGGAGTCGCAGTCTCGCCTGGAGGATTCGCTGCGGAACCGCGTTCGTACCGAGATTGAATGGCTGCGCCGCGGTCCCAAGGCCCGGGCTACGAAGGCCAAGGCGCGCATCGATAATGCACATCAGCTGATCGGTCAGCTTAAAGAGGTCTCCTCGCGTTCGGCTTCATCGACGGCTTCGATCGACTTCGCCTCGACGGAGCGGCAGACCAAGCGTTTGATTGAGCTGGAAAACGTGGGTATCAGGCTGGGTGATCGAAAGATCGTCGAGGACCTGAGCTTTCTCTTTGCTAACGGCACCCGCGTGGGGCTGGTTGGACCGAATGGCAGCGGCAAGACGACGATCCTGCGCCTCCTGCGCGGAGAGCTGGCGCCCTCGCACGGAGAGGTTAAGAAGGCGGGATCCTTGCGCATCGTCTACTTCAGCCAGGCTCGCGAGCTGCCGGAGAAGGTTACGCTGCGCCGCGCGCTGGCGCCGGATTCCGATTCGGTCGTCTATCAGGATCGCGTCATTCATGTCGCCAGCTATGCGCAGAAGTTTCTTTTCAGCAGCGAACAGCTCAATCAGCCGGTGGAGCGCCTGAGCGGAGGGGAACGCGCCCGCGTCCTGATTGCCAGGCTGATGCTGGAGCCTGCCGATCTTCTGTTGCTGGATGAGCCGACCAATGATCTCGACATCGCTACGCTCGAGGTATTGGAGGAGAGCCTGCTGGAGTACAAGGGAGCGCTGGTGCTGGTTACGCACGACCGCTACATGCTCGATCGCGTCTCGACGACTGTGCTCGGCCTCGACGCCAAGGGAAGCGCGGCGACCTTTGCCGACTATGGGCAGTGGGAGCAGTGGTTCCTCGAACAGAACAGCGATCGCCCTGCCCGTGACGTCGAGGAGGCTGCCAAGCCGGTTGAGACTCAGGCAGCTTCCGGTTCGGCGGCGAAGAAGAAGTTGTCTTATCTCGAAGCGCGTGAGTTTGCGGGTATCGAAGAGCGTGTGGAGGTTGCGGACGCAAAGCTGAACGCCGCCAGGGACCGGGTTGATGATCCTGAGGTAGCGGTGGATGCAGCAAAGCTGACCGAGGCCCTGGCCGCGCTCGAGTCCGCACAGCATGAGCTCGATACCCTCTATGCGCGGTGGGCTGAACTGACGGAGAAGGCTGGCTGACGGGCTGCAAGCTGCTCCGAAGCATTCTCTTCTTCTGCCAGAGCTTCTTCGTGCGCGATGCTGCAATTGAGGTTGCTCTACGAGCCCAGAAGAGGAGAGGGCTGCCTGTCGGCAGCCCATCGTTTGTTAGAGGCCGGTGATGTTGTATCCGGCGTCGACGTAGGTGATCTCTCCGGTTATGCCGCTGGCGAGATCGCTGGCGAGGAACAGCGCAGCTCCGCCCACCTCGTTCTGATCGACGTTGCGATGTAGCGGGGCACGCTCTTCCACCGCGGTAAGGATCTTGGTGAAGTCGCCGATGCCGCGTGCGGCGAGAGTCTTGATGGGACCGGCGGAGATGGCGTTGACGCGGATGTTTTTCGATCCGAGCGAGGCGGCAAGGTAACGGACGGCGGCCTCGAGCGATGCCTTGGCCAGACCCATGACGTTGTAGTTCGGGAAGACCTTGGTGGAGCCGTAGTAGGTCAGCGTCATGATGCTGCCGCCCTCGGTCATCAGCGGCACAGCGGCGCGGGAGACGGCGATCAGTGTGTACGAGCTGACGTCGTGGGCGATGCGGAATCCTTCGCGGCTGGTGAGGAGGAAGTCGTTCTTGATCTCATCGGGGGGAGCGAAGGCGACGGCATGGACGAGGATGTTCAGCTTGCCGTAGGTCTCCTTCAGCGTCGCGAACAGGGAATCGATCTGGGAGTCGACGGAGAGGTCGCACTGGAAGGTCTTCGCATTGGGCAGGGAGCCGGCGAGTTCATCGGCGTCGCGCTTCAGGCGCTCGGTCTGGTAGCAGATGGCCAGCGTGGCCCCTGCGTCGGAGAGCTTCTGGGCGATGCCCCAGGCGATGCTGCGCTTGTTGGCCAGTCCGAAGATAACGGCGACTTTGCCTTTGAGATCAATCATGTTTCTGTCTGTTGCTCCTATTCCATTTCCGTTGCTCAGGATAGCAGCGTCCCAAGTGTGATGGCCGCGATCCCGGGACGAAAACAGGGGTTTGGGCCAGGGAATTGATAGGATCTTTGAGAGAAGTCCTCCGATAATAGAATTCTGTGGATAACTAAATTTATCGGACGATAATACTTATCATCTTTAAGGGGTAGACTAAGACTCGTGGAACAGATGCAGGCAGATTTCCGACAACTCTGTGCCGATCACGGTATTGCGATGACGCATCAGCGCCAGGTGCTGTATGAGGTCATGCAGGGCATGGAAGGGCATCCCAGCCCGGAGGAGGTGTACGCCCTCGTCAAGAAGAAGGTTCCTGCCGTCTCCCTGGCTACGGTCTACAAAAACATCCATCTTTTCGTGGAGAGTGGCATCTTTCGCAAGATGAGCATGCATCACGGTTCGGTGCGTGTCGAGATGAACAGCGAGGACCACCATCACATGGTGTGCTCCAAGTGCAAAGCAATCACCGACATTGGGGAGAAGGAGCTTGGCCTGTCGCCGACCCAGCGCAGGCTGTCTGATGGATTCCTGGTGGAGCGGTATTCCGTCGATGTCATTGGTCTCTGTGCCAAGTGCCAGAAGGCCTAGGTTCAACCCTTTCACCCGCAGCACCCCTCGAAGAGGTGAAGTTATGGCAGAAGATCTGAAGAGCAAAGTCATGACGACCGATGCAGGTCGTCCGGTTGGCGATAACCAGAACTCCCTGACGGTCGGCCCACGTGGACCGGTGGTGTTCGAAGACTACCTTCTGTTTGAAAAGATGGCGCATTTCA
Organism: Edaphobacter sp.; assembly: GCF_028283685.1. Lineage (GTDB taxonomy): Bacteria > Acidobacteriota > Terriglobia > Terriglobales > Acidobacteriaceae > Edaphobacter. The sequence goes on from NZ_JAPWKF010000004.1 coordinate 348,424, forward strand.
ACCGCGAGCGCATTCCCGAGCGCGTGGTGCATGCCAAGGGATCGGGTGCCTACGGTACGTTCACCGTTACCAGCACGGAGATCAACAAGTACACGACGGCGAAGCTCTTTGAGAAGACCGGCAAGCAGACGCCGACCTTTATCCGCTTCTCGACCGTTGGCGGTGAGAAGGGATCGGCCGACAGCGAGCGCGACCCGCGCGGCTTTGCGCTGAAGTTCTACACCGAAGAAGGCAACTGGGACATGGTGGGAAACAACACGCCAGTCTTCTTCATCCGCGATCCTCTCAAGTTCTCCGACTTCATTCATACGCAGAAGCGTGACCCGGAGACGAACCTGAAGTCGCCGACGATGATGTGGGACTTCTGGAGCCTTTCGCCGGAGAGCCTGCACCAGGTGACGATCCTGTTCTCCGATCGCGGCACTCCGGATGGCTATCGCCACATGGATGGCTTCTCGAGCCACACGTTCTCGCTGATCAATGCCAAGGGTGAGTTGTTCTACTGCAAGTGGCACTTCAAGACCAGGCAGGGCATCAAGAACTTCACCCGCGAAGAGGCCGACCAGATGAAGTCGGTCGATATGGACCATTCGCAGAGCGATCTTTTCGGTGCGATCGAAAAGGGCGACTTCCCGAAGTGGAAGGTCAGCGTGCAGATCATGCCCGAGGCCGAGGCCGAGACCTACCACATCAATCCATTCGATCTGACCAAGGTCTGGCCGCACGGCGACTATCCTCTGATCGAGGTCGGTGAGCTGGAGCTGAACCGCAACCCGGTGAACTACTTTGCCGAGGTGGAGCAGGCAGCCTTCGAACCGCGCAACGTTGTGCCGGGCATGGGCTTCTCGCCGGACAAGATGCTGCAAGGCCGCCTCATCAGCTATCCCGACGCGCATCGCTATCGCCTGGGTGTGAACTACGACACGCTGCCGGTGAATGCGCCGAAGTGTCCGTATCACACGTATCACACCGATGGCACAATGCGTTTCGAGAGTAAGAGCGGACCGAACTACGAGCCCAACAGCTTCGGCGGACCGACGCAGGATAAGAAGTTCAACGAGCGTCCGACGACCTTGCCGAACCCGACGGTCGCTCGCTGGGACCATCGCGAACATGATGGCGACTACTTTACGCAGCCGGGAAATCTCTTCCGCCTGATGGCGCCCGACGCGCAGGAACGGTTATGCGGAAACATCGCAGCTAGCCTGGGTAAGGTGGAGAAGCGTATCCAGGACCTGCAGATCAGCCACTTCTACAAATGCGATCCCAAGTATGGCGAGGGAATCGCGAAGGCAATCGGTCGCGACATCAAAGAGATCGTCAAGGCCGAGGAGCTGGTGGCAGCGAAGTAGCGTACACAGCGGCAGCTGAAATCACCATCCCGAAGGCGTCAGTCAACAGCACATAGCTGGCTGCTGGCTGACGCCTTCTTGTATCTGTAAGTCATTGTGTGTCAATAATTTAACCATTGCCGTCCATGCGCATTCGGTGGTAAAATCAAGCCATGCGCTTCCATCGCGATTGAAGCCGTCGCGAAGCTACGAAATCTGCAACAACTAACCCAAGAGGAGTCATCTGACATGCTGCAAATCGGCGAAAAGTTTCCTGAGTTCGAACTGACCGCAACCGTCTCCACCGAGAAGGACGAGGCCAAGGCCTTCAAGACCATCACCGGCGACACCTACGGCGGCAAGTGGAAGCTGTACTTCTTCTGGCCCAAGGACTTCACGTTTGTGTGCCCGACCGAGATTGCTGCCTTCGGCAAGCTGAACACAGACTTCCTGGATCGTGACTGCCAGATCCTTGGCGCCAGCACCGACAACGAGTACGTCCACGCTGCATGGCGCACGCACCACGCAGATCTGAAGGACCTGCCCTTCCCGATGATCTCGGACATCAAGCGTGACCTGAGTGGCCAGCTCGGCATTCTCGACGAGAAGGCCGGCGTTGCGCAGCGCGCGACCTTCCTGGTGGACCCCGACAACATCATCCGTTTCATCTACGTGACCGACCTTTCGGTGGGCCGCAATCCGCAGGAGGTTCTGCGCGTGCTCGATGCGCTGCAGACCGATGAGCTGTGCCCCTGCAACTGGCAGAAGGGCGAAACGACGCTGAGCTAAGCGTTGATCGCAGTTCTGTAGCAGAACTGGGCGCGGTTGCGATTCGCGGCCGCGCTCCATTCGTTGAGGGAGAGAGGACAAGAGCAATGGCAATGGAAGACCTGATCGGCACTCTGCCGACTTATGCAAAAGATCTGAAGCTGAACTATTCGTCCCTGGTGAAACAGAATACGGAGCTGACCCCGCAGCAGCTCTGGGGCACCGTGGTCGCTGCAGCAATTGCGACCCGCAATCCCGAGCTGACGGCAGCATCGCTTGCCGAAGCGGAGGCCGCGGGCCTGACTGCCGATGCGATTGATGCCATCAAGGCTGCGTCAGCGATCATGGGCATGAATAATATCTACTACCGCTTCCATCACCTGACGACGAATGAGAAGTATGCGACGCTTCCGGCCCGTCTGCGCATGAATGCGTTGCGTGGCCACAAGGTCGATCATGTGGACTTCGAGCTGTGGTGCCTGGTGGTGAGTGCCGTCAACGCCTGTGAGAAGTGCGTGGACTCGCACGAGCGTGTGCTGCGCGATAAGGGCGCAACGGAGGAGCTGATCAACGCTGCCATCCGCGTCACCTCCATCGTGCATGCAATCGGCGTGGTGCTGGATTCTGAAAAGGCAGCTCCGACTGCGGTTGAGGCTGTGGCGTAAGCAACGCAGGTTAAATACAGAAAGCCCGGCGCGGGAGGAATCCGTGCCGGGCTTTTTTCTGCAAGCTCTCTAGTGGCTGGAGGGCGGTGGCGGCGCAGCCTGAAACGTCCCGGCGGGCGCGTTTTGAGGATTCATCCCAGTGTTCCACTGCGGTTTGAAGCTTGTGTCAGCCAGCCAGCGGACTGGGCCGACCATGGACGAGATCGCATTGGTCATGTGTGCGAAGTCGATAGTGCCGATCTCGTCGGAGGGATGGTGATAGTCGGCATGAAGTCCGAAGCTGGAGACGGTGTGGGCAATGATGCCCTTTCGCGCCAAAGCGAAGTTATCGGAGCGCTGGAAGAACATCTCCTTCGGATGCGGATCATTGACGAGATGCGCACCGTGTTTCGCGAGTTCGGGGCCGAGGTTGGAGCGCTCAAAGCCTGTGAACCACAATGTACCTGCAGGGATGACTGGATCGGGACGTCCGATCATCTCGAACTCAAGGTTGGCGATGATCTCGGTGAGAGGGACAGGCGGATGTGTGAGAAAAGCATAATTTCCAAAGCCGCCAATCTCTTCTGATCCGAACAGCGCGAAGACGATGGTGCGCTTTGGCCGTTTGCCGGTGGCCAGCATATGGGCGAGGGTCAATACCGCGGTGGTGCCTGAGGCATCATCGTCGGCGCCGTTGTAGATTGTGTCGCCATTTACTTCCGGGCCGATGCCAAGGTGGTCGAGATGCGCTGTCAGCAGCACGACTTCATGCGGAGCACTCGTTCCACGAAGAATACCGATTGCGTTCCAGGTCTCCTTCCGCGGCGTCTGCTCAAACTTTGAGAGGCGCTGCTGAATCCGGGGCGGCAGGGGATCGGGCAATAAGGCCTTCTGAATGTAGGTTCCACTGTCTCCGCCTGGCTCCAGGCCGAGCGCCTGAAACTGCGATGCGGCGAAGAGAGCGGCAAGGTGCTCATCGCGGGTCGCCGAACCGCGGCCATGCAGTTCATCGGAGGCGAGAAAGTTCATGTCGGCGCGAACTTCCTGCTGCAGTGACGAATGGGTTGATTCTTTTTTTGCGTTTGGGGCGTCGAATGAGTGGGCCGGAATCGGCCTCATCAGACAGAGGAAGCAGATGAGTGCCGCTGTGCCGGTTTGCAACCGGCGTTTGTGTGAAGCCATGCAGCAGATTATATAGATCAGGATAGGCTCAATAGGGCGAGGTGTACGTGGTACAAGACAACCGGATTCATGGATGGCGGCAGAGCAGGATGTATCGATTTGGAGCGACGGGCGCACTCGCGGCGTTGTTCGGTTTATCCGGTTGTGGACAGTTCTTCGTTCCTGAAAACAACGACAGCGGAGGCGGAACGACGGGCACTGCTCGCGTCTACGTGGCGAATTCGACGACCGGAACGCTTGCTGCCTTCACGGTGGGAACGAATGCGTTGTCGGCTGTCTCCGGATCGCCGTTTTCATTGGGCTATGCCCCTCTTGATGCTGTCGTAACGCCGAGCAACAGCTTTGTCTATGTGGCCGGGCCAGACGCGATCTATGCCTACGCCATTGCATCCGATGGGACCATCTCGTCTGCGAGCGGAGGATCCGGAGGAGCTGCGGTTGCTGTCGCCACGGTCGCTTCGCTGGCTGTTTCGCCGGATGGGCAGTGGCTCTTTGGGCTCGACAGTACATCCACGACGCTCGATGAGTATCAGATCAATACCTCGACGGGCGCACTCACCGCTGTGGGTACGATTCCTTACACCGTCAGCAGCGGTACGCCGACACCGCGCATGGTGCGAGTTTCGCCGCTGGGCAATCTGATCTTTGCGGCGGTTGGATCTGGCGGAGATATCGTCTTTACGCTCAATACGTCGTCCGGGGCCGTGGTGAACAGCCAGACGCTGACGCTGAGCTCGACGCAGACCAGTGACAATGCTCTCGCTATTAACAGCACCGGAGCGTATCTCTATATCGCGCGCAGCGGAACCAACGGCGGCGTCGCTGTTTACACCATCGGGACCAACGGCGCGTTGAGCGCCATCTCCGGATCGCCGTTTGCAGCCGGATCACTGCCGTCCGGGTTGGTGATCGATTCCACCGGCAAGTATCTTTATGCGGCGAACCGTACGGACGGAACGATCTCCGGGTACACCATCGGAACCGGATCGGCACTGACCGCGCTTGCAGGTTCTCCATTCACCGCGGGGACAGAGGTACTCTCGCTTGCCCTGGACAGCAGCGGGGACTATCTGCTGGCCGGGTCGTATGGCGGTAGCCCCGATCTTTCCATGTACAGCTTTGACACCACGACGCTCGGCAAGCTCAATCTGGCGACGAGTGCGGCTACGGATACCGATCCTGCCGGTGTCATCGCCGTGGCGGCGACGCACTAAGCGCGGACGCAGTGCTGAGGATGAAGGGTAATCAGCCGGATAACGCTGTTCGAATAAGCCGATGCCCTTGCAATCGTTCCGGTGGATGGCCGCTAATATGAATAGAGGCCTCTTACAGGCCATGGAGTGACGGGACTATTACATCTTCTGGACAGCCCGGCATGCGGCGATGGCGTCAGGGCCTCTCGTCTCCCATGCGCGATCTCCTTCTGGGCTTTTGCCTGATTGCAGCGTTGACCGGCTGCTCGAAACTGCGCCCCAAGCCTTCTACTCAGTATGTTTATGTCACGGCCAAGCAGACCTTCCTGCGCGATCGCGTAGCCGCTGTCTCCAACCGCACCGGAACGGTCACGAACGGCCAGCGTCTGGAGATCCTCGAGCATGGCCGCCGTTTTTACAAGGTCAAAACGGAAAAGAATGAAGAGGGCTGGATCGACGAGAAGGCCGTGGCGACCCAGGAGATCTTCAACCAGTTCGATCAGCTGCGGACACAACATGAGAAAGATTCTGTCGTTGCCAATGCCGTAGTGCGGGACGACGTTTACATGCACGCCACCGCCGGTCGTGACGGGGAGCGGCTCTTTCGGCTGGAGGAGGGCGAAAAGCTGAAGCTCCTGCGCAGGGCGACGCTTCCCAAGCCGCTGCCGCCGGGCCAGCGCGCACCGCAGCGTGTTGCCGTTCCGGCAGATAAATCAGCAAAGGCCGTTCCCGCTCAGCCAGAGGTACCACCCGCCCCGGTGATGGAAGACTGGTGGCTGGTACGCGACTCCAGGAACGAGACAGGTTGGATCTACAGCCGCATGATGGATGTCGATGTTCCGGACGCCATCGGACGCTACTCGGAAGGCCAGCGCATCGTCGGAGCGTACGTGCTGACGATGGTGAACGATCCGGAGGCGCCGCAGGACGACAAGAATATTCCTGTCTACGTGACCGTACTGAGTCCCTACAAGGCTGGCTTGCCGTACGACTTCGACCAGGTACGCGTCTTTACCTGGAACATCAAGAAGCATCGCTACGAGACCGGGTTCCGCGAACGAAATATCGAAGGCTATCTGCCAGTCGAGATCAAGACGGCAACCGATCCCTACAGCAAAGCGCCCACGGGGATGGCGTCTGCACCCACCTTCAGCTACCACGTGCTGGCAGAGGATACGGCCCCAGTGATTCCCGATCCCGTGACGGGTGCGATCGTTCCGGGAAAGACGAATGTAAAGACCTATCGTCTGGAGGGCAACCTGGTGCGACGCGTGACGGACCCAAGCGTGACGGCTCCCGCGGATGCTCATCCTCAGCCTGTGCCGGAAAAGAAAAAGAAGGCAGTGGCAATGAAGGCTGCGGCGAAGAAGAGGCCTGAAGTGAGAAAGAGGCGCCGCTAAGTTCCTTCAGCAGGCACCCTCAATTCTCTCGTTCAGTTTTCTTTATGCGTAGAACTCGCGGATGGCCTCGACCACGGTGTCCTGTTCGTCTTCGCGTAGCTCGGAGTAGATGGGCAGCGAAAGAACCTCGCTGGCTGCCAGCTCGCTCTCCGGGAAATCACCCTTCCGATAGCCCAGACCGCTCAGGCTCTCCTGCAGATGGAGCGGTAGAGGGTAGTAGATCTCGCTGCCGATCTTCAGCGTACTCAGGTGGTCACGCAGGGCATCCCGGCGAGGTGCGCGGACCGTGTACTGGTGGAAGACATGCCTGGCGCGGGTATCGGTGATGGGCAGCACCAGTCCCTGTGCGACATCCTGAGCCGCCAGCCCCGCCGCCTGAAAGAGTGCATCGTAGCGCGCTGCCAGTGTTCGCCTGCGCTCGGTCCATTCTGGGAGATATCGCAGCTTCACCTCAAGGACGGCGGCCTGGATGGCATCCATGCGTGAGTTCCAGCCGACCTCGTCGTGGAAGTAGCGGCGACGCATGCCATGAGCGCGCAGCATCCGCGATCGTTCGTCATAGTCCGGTGAATTGGTGGTGACGAGTCCGGCGTCTCCCATCGCGCTCAGATTCTTGGTGGGATAGAAGCTGAAAGCTGCCAGATCTCCCAGCGCCCCTGCCGGTTTTTTGCGCCATTCGGCGCCGAAGGCCTGGGCGGCATCTTCAATCAGGAGCACGCCGTACTTTTCTTTCAGCTCCGCGAAGGCGTCCCAGTCGACGCACTGGCCATAGAGGTGAACCGGAAGGATGGCCTTGATCTTTGTGCCGCTGTGGCGGCGAATGACCTCTTCGACCGAGGCCGGGGAGAGATTGAAGGTCACCGGGTCGATATCTGCCAGCAGCGGCTGGGCGCCTGTGCGCAGGATGGAGCTGACTGTGGCGAAGAAGCTGAATGGGGTCGTGATGACAGCATCGCCCGGGCCGATTCCGGCGGCGGCGAGCGCGAGCCACAGCGCTTCCGTCCCACTGGAACAGCCAATGGCGAAGCCTACGCCGCAGGCGGTCGCGGCAGCACGTTCGAAGGAGTCGACGGACGGCCCTAGGATGAACTGCTGGGAGTCACAGACCTTGGTGATGGCTGCAAGAATCTCATCGCGAAGACCAGCGTACTGGCGAGCGAAGTCGAGCATTGGAACGGGTCGCTGGTGATTAAGCACAACCTTGATGGTAAATGGGAAAGTTCGCCTTCCTATCTGCTCCTTTTCTGGGGGAACAGCGTCTAAACAAGCATCTGGCTCCAGCGCCCTTTGTGGTGCATGAGTTGAAAATTGGATGGGATGCTCGTATTGTGTACCTCTGGCTCGGACGTAGCGTTGTTGTGTAGTACGGCTCGACTAGGGGCATAGGTCGCGGAAGCATCGTTATCCTATTAGTCGCAACTTTTTTATAAAGAAGGAGATCGGCACCATGGACTCAAAGCCGGCACAGAACATTCAGGACACATTTCTCAACACAGTCCGCAAGGACAAGAGCCCGATCACGATTTATCTGGTGAGCGGCGTCAAGTTGACGGGAAAGATCCGGTCTTTTGACAAGTACTCGGTTCTTCTGGAAAACAACAGTCAGGAACAGCTGATCTTCAAACACGCCATCTCCACCGTCGTCAGTGGCCGCATGGGTCACGAGAAAAGCGACTTTCGGCCCAGCCAAGCAACTTCTGCCCCAAACACCGCCTCTGCACCGGCAGCATCGGCTCATGTTGCCGAAATTGCTTCCGCTCCGGGACGCTAACGATAGCCACTATTTCGTACTCTCGTGCAGGTAGCTTCAAAGATCGCCTCGTGACGACCTCAAAAAGCTTCTAAACGCGCCGGGCCGAGGCTGCTATGTCTCGGCCCGGCGTTTTTACGCCCGAAAGAGGTAGCCTCGGCGCATAAACGTCCGGGTTCAAGTGCGCCGATCACTGCCCCTAAGCCAGACCAGAAGTGCTGAGGCCACGTGAAAATGCGCAGATTCTGCGCCTGCCACCGGCCAGGGGACTGCAGAATTTAGCGGGTATACCCGGTTTGGGAAAGGGAGCTTAACTAAACATAGGTCGCCTGAAGGGGAGCGGAGGTGGTGTCCCCGATCACGCGACCTATGCGACCCAGAAAATAGGGTCCGGGTGGTATCTCCAAGTCTACGACTCCTGAACAGAATGTCAAAGGATTGTGGGCCTCTTGAAGCGTGTTCGAAGATCGCGTAAATTGGCCGAATAGCGCACAACCTTTTCCCTTAATTGACACTCCTCGATGGCTTTGCTACAACAAGATGTACCGCATTCTATAAATAGGCCACCTGGACGCTTTCGAATGAAATCTGGCTGTTGAACCCACACAGTAGAGAGCAACTGGAAGCGCAACCCAAAGGCCAAACCCCTGCATGGATCAGATACTCAGACAACTCGGTGAACTTGTGCTCGGCGCCTTGCCGACCATGGGTCTTTTTATTCTTTTGGTGATTGCCTACGGTGTCTTGGTTCGCCGTCCGCTGAGTTCTGTACTGGCGGATCGCCGTGCCCGGACGACGGGTGCTGTGGAGCAGGCAAAGGGGGCGATTGCCGCCGCCGAGGCAGAGACCAGCGCTTACGAAGAGAAGCTTCGGAAGGCGAAGGCAGAGATCTTTGCTGCACGCGAAGGCAAGCTTCAGCAGTGGGGCGCCGAGCGCGATGCCGCACTCGAGCAGGTCCGCCAGTCCTCGCAGGACCGCATCAAGACGGCCAAACTGGGGATTGAGCAGAGCGTCTCCGAGGCCCGCACTCAGATTGAGAACTCCAGTACAGAGCTAAGCGCACGCATCCTGTCCGCCGTTCTGCCTGCCGGTATGACTTCGACGGAGGTGGCACGATGAGCCGTCTTCGTTTCAGCATCAAGGCTCTTCTCTCCATGACCTTCCTGGCGGCTGTTCTCGCGATTCCGACACCTTGTCTGCATGCGCAGGAGGTGGTTCTTTCGGCCAGCGGTGTGGCAAGCACGCCTGAGGCCCAGGTTCCGGAGAAAGAGAAGCAGGAAGAAGACGAGAACGACGCGTACCGTCATTCCGCCGCGGTCAAGGCGATCGGTGCCAAGTTCGGTTTGAACGCCGAGCAGGCTGCGACGATCTTTACAGTCGGTAACTTCGTCGTGTTGGCACTGCTTGTGGGCTGGTTCATGGCCAAGTCGCTGCCCAAGACCTTCCGTTCGCGCAACGAGGCAATTCAGAAGCATCTGGTTGAGGCTCGCGCCGCATCGCAGGAAGCCAACGCCCGCTTGAGCGGCGTGGAGGCCAGGCTGGGTCAGCTCGATGAGCAGATCGCCGCGATTCGTACGCAGGCGGAGAAGGACTCGGCTCTCGACGAGCAGCGCATCAAGGCTTCGGTGGAGGAGGAGAAGAAGAACATCCTCGCCGCTGCGGAGCAGGAGATTGCCGCTGCCGCAACCAATGCCCGTCGTCAGATTCAGCAGTACGCTGCCGAGCTCGCGATTGATCAGGCTGCGAAGAAGCTGGTTGTGACGGCCGAGACGGATCGTCTTCTGGTTCAGGATTTTGCCCGCCGCCTGGCGGGAGACAATGCAAAGGGGGGGGAGAACTAGATGTCCGTTGTCGCTCTTCGTTATGCCCATGCCTTTGCGGAAGTCGCTTCCTCACAGAAGCTCGATGTCGCCGTGGCTCAGCAGCAGTTGGCTGATTTTCAAGCCACCTTCCATGGCAGCCACGAGCTGCGCGAGGTTCTGATGAACCCTGCAATTTCCGGCGATCAGAAGCTGAAGGTGGTTGACGCGATCGCCTCGAAGATCGGGATGCTGCCCCAGGTTCGCAACTTCATCGCCGTCATCATGGATCGCCAGCGTCTTGGCGAACTGGATGAGATTCTCGGCGAGTATCATGTGATCGCGGACGAGAACGCCGGCTTTACCGAGGCTGAGATCACAAGTGCGCGGCCGCTCGAAGGTCGCGACCGCACCGAGTTGGAAGATCAGGTTGCCAGGATGGTTGGCGGCCGGGTGCGTGCGACCTACAAGGAAGACGCGTCGCTGCTTGGCGGCGCTGTGGTCCGCGTCGGATCGACTGTCTATGACGGGTCGATTCGGGCACAGCTCCAGCAGTTGAAGCAAAAGCTTGTCAGCGCGTAGAACAGACGCCGCGCTGAATCCAGAAAAGATTGAGACGAAGGTAGCGTAGAAGGAAGACATGGCACAGATCAATGCAGGTGAGATAACAGAGCTGCTTCGCCAGCAGATTGAAAATTACGAGCAGAAGATCCAGGTCGACGAGGTCGGCACGATCATCTCCCTCGGTGACGGAATCGCTCGCGTTCACGGCCTCGACAAGGTCATGGCCGGCGAGCTGATCGAGTTCCCCCACAATGTGGCCGGCCTCGCCATGAACCTGGACGAAGACCAGGTGGGCGCTGTGCTTCTGGGCGATTACACCGAACTCAAGGAAGGCGATCAGGTTAAGCGCACCGGCAAGATCATGTCGGTTCCCGTCGGCGAGGCCCTGATTGGTCGTGTGGTCAACGCGCTCGGTCAGCCGATCGACGACAAGGGACCGATCAACACGGACAAGTCCCTGCCGGTCGAGCGTCTTGCTCCCGGAGTTATCGCTCGTCAGGGCGTACGTGAGCCGATGGCCACCGGTATCAAGGCCATCGACACCATGATTCCGATCGGCCGTGGCCAGCGTGAGCTGATCATCGGTGACCGCCAGACGGGTAAGACCGCCATCGCGCTTGACACCATCATCAACTCGGCGAAGAACGACCTGATCTGCATCTATTGCGCCATCGGTCAGAAGCGCTCGTCGGTCGCACAGGTTGTGCAGACGCTCGAGGAGCATGGCGCGCTGGCGTACACCGTTATCGTCGCCGCGACAGCCTCCGAGCCCGCGCCGATGCAGTACCTCGCTCCCTTTGCCGCGACGGCGATCGGCGAGTACTTCCGCGATAACGGCAAGCATGCCCTGGTGATCTACGACGATCTCTCCAAGCACGCTGCCTCGTACCGCGAGATCTCGCTGCTGCTCCGCCGTCCCCCGGGACGTGAGGCATACCCCGGTGATGTGTTCTACCTTCACTCGCGTCTGCTTGAGCGCAGCTCGAAGCTCTCGGCTGAGCTTGGCGGCGGTTCGCTGACCGCTCTCCCGATCATCGAGACGCAGGCAGGCGACGTATCGGCATACATTCCGACCAACGTCATCTCGATCACCGACGGTCAGATCTTCCTCGAGACCGATCTCTTCAACTCGGGCGTTCGTCCCGCCGTCAACGTCGGCCTCTCGGTCTCGCGTGTAGGCTTCTCAGCAGCCGTCAAGGCGACCAAGCAGGTTGGTGCGACGCTGAAGCTCGATCTGGCGCAGTACCGCGAACTCGCGGCCTTCGCACAGTTTGGCTCGGACCTCGACCCCGTGACGCAGCGCCAGCTCAACCGCGGCCAGCGTCTGACCGAGCTGCTCAAGCAGCCCCAGTTCCAGCCGCTTCCGTTTGAGAAGCAGGTGGCGATCATCTTTGCCGGAACCAATGGTCTTCTGGACGATGTTGCCGTCGCCGATCTGCGTGCCTTCGAGGATGGTTTGTATCCCTACCTGGAGTCGTCGACGACCGTGCTGGCCGATATCGTTGCCAAGAAGGCGATCGATGACGACATCAAGGGCCGCATGACGCAGGCGATCAAGGACTACAAGGCCAGTTTCCTCGCATCGCGCAAGGAGAAAGAGGCGGCTGCGGCCAAGTAAACCATGGCAAACGTACTCGATCTACGGCGTCGCATCCGCAGCGTGAAGAACACGCGCCAGATCACCAAGGCCATGAAGATGGTCTCGGCGGCGAGGCTGCGTCGTGCACAGGAACGCGCGCTGCTGGCCCGTCCCTACGCCCAGATGATCTCCAGTGTGCTCGAGTCGCTGGTGCGCCGCACCGATATCTACAACGGCGACTCCGGCAGCCTGATGCACCCGCTTCTTGTGGAGCGCGAGGAGAAGAACGTCCTCGTGGTGGTTATCGCTGGCGACAAGGGGTTTGCCGGTGCATTCAACTCCAACATCACCAAGGCCGCTCAGTCGTTCATCAACGATCGCAGCGCCCTCGGTCAGAACATTGACATTGAGCCTGTTGGCCGCAAGGCGCGTGACCTGGTCGCAAAAAAGTATCCTGCGGCCGTCTACGAAAAGAAGGAAGAGCACTACGACAACGACCTCGCAACGCACTTCGAGGTTATTCGTCATCGTGCCGCTCCCATTGAAGTCACTGGCGACCACGCCTCGCTGCTGGTGAAGGTAGACATCGATGCCGTCAGCGAGATGGCGCACTCGATCATCGAGCGCTACACTCGTGCCGAGATCGATGCCGTCTATCTGGTCTACAACGAGTTCAAGTCGGTCATCTCGCAGCGTGTGGTGGTGGAGAAGCTGCTTCCCATTCGCAAGCTGGGATCGCATGAGATTACGGTTGCTGAAGAGATGAGCGAAGAGCAGAAGGAAGCAGCAGCTCACGCTGCGGCGACCTCCGGTGTAAGCATTATGGAGCCCGAAGAGTCGGCCATCGAGTCGGAGGCCAAGAATTTCGGCACTGCCGACGTCGATTACATCTTCGACCAGCCGCCCAGCCGGATCTTCCGGCACCTGCTGCCGAAGTATGTGACCACGCAGATCTTCCACGCTCTGCTGGAGTCCGTCGCCTCGGAGCACGCTGCGCGTATGACCGCGATGGATGCGGCGACGAATAATGCGGGCGACATGATCGACGCCTACACCCTGCAGATGAACCGCGTGCGTCAGGCAGCCATTACCAAGGAAATTATCGAGATTGTGAGCGGAGCCGCCGCGCTGTAAGTAACAGGCAACCGCGGAACAGAAAGAGACCTATGGCAGAGAACATTGGAAAAGTAATCTCAATCAGCGGCCCGGCCGTCGACATTCAGTTCGAAGAGTCGAAGATGCCGGCCATCTACCAGGCGGTACGCATCGTGAGCGAAGGCTTCGACGTGCCTACTCCCATGGACGTTGTCGTTGAGGTGCAGCAGCACCTTGGCGAAGGTCGTGTACGCTGCATCGCCATGGTTGCCACCGAGGGTATGGTGCGCGGCATGAAGGCCATCGACACCGGCAGCCCAATCATGGTTCCAGTGGGCCGTGAGACCCTGGGTCGCGTGCTGAACGTGCTGGGCGAGCCGGTTGACGAACTAGGCCCGGTCAATGCCAAAAAGCACATGCCCATTCATCGCCAGGCTCCCGCATTCGACGAGCAGTCGACGCACGAAGAGATGTTCGAGACGGGCATCAAGGTCGTCGACCTGATCCTGCCGTTCTTGAAGGGTGGAAAGATCGGCCTCTTCGGCGGAGCCGGAGTCGGCAAGACCGTCGTGATTCAGGAGCTGATCAACAACGTCGCTTCCAAGCACGGTGGCTTCTCGGTGTTCGCCGGTGTCGGTGAGCGTACCCGTGAGGGCAACGACCTCTGGCACGAATTCCAGGAGTCGGGCGTTATCGATCCCAGGGATTACAACAAGTCCAAGGCCGCGCTGATCTACGGCCAGATGACCGAGCCTCCGGGAGCCCGTCTCCGCGTCGCGCTGACCGGCCTCACTGTCGCAGAGCACTTCCGCGACGAGGAAGGCGCCGACACGCTGCTCTTCATCGACAACATCTTCCGCTTCACGCAGGCCGGTTCCGAGGTCTCCACGCTGCTTGGCCGTATGCCATCAGCCGTGGGTTATCAGCCGAACCTCGCTACGGAAATGGGCGAACTGCAGGAGCGTATTACGTCGACCAAGAAGGGATCGGTTACTTCGGTCCAGGCTGTCTACGTTCCCGCCGACGACATCACGGACCCGGCTCCGGCGACCACCTTTGCTCACCTCGATGCGACGATGCTTCTTTCGCGTCCGTTGTCGGAGCTTGGTATCTATCCGGCCGTCGATCCGCTCACGTCGACCTCACGTGTTCTTTCGGCCCGTATCGTTGGCCAGGAGCACTACGATGTTGCCCAGGGTGTGAAGAGAATTCTGCAGCGCTACAAGGATCTGCAGGACATCATCGCCATCCTCGGTATCGACGAGCTTTCGGAAGACGACAAGATCACGGTCGCACGTGCCCGCAAGGTGCAGCGTTTCCTGTCGCAGCCCTTCCACGTAGCCGAGATCTTCACGGGTATCCCCGGTGCTTACGTCAAGGTCGAAGATACTGTCCGCAGCTTCAAGGAGATCATCGAAGGCAAGCACGACGATATCCCGGAGCAGGCCTTCTACCTCAAGGGTGGCATCGAGGACGTTCTCGCAGCTGCTGAGAAGATGAAGCAGAGCGTATAGCGTTATGGCAGAGAATACTTCCAACTCGGGTCTGTTGACGGTACGTCTGGTGACGCCGGATCGCGTCCTGCTGGATTCGACCGCAGAGGCCGTTGAGCTTCCGTCCATGTCAGGCTATCTTGAAGCCCTTTACGGCCACGCGCCGCTGCTCGCTGAGCTCGGCGCTGGTGAGGTTCGCCTGCACGGCGGTGCCTCCGGCGACCAGAAGTTCTTCGTCGCCTGGGGTTTCGTGGAGGTGCTTCCTGAGCGCGTGACCATCCTCGCCGAGACTGCGATGCATCCGGAGGAGATCAAGGTCGACGAGGCTCGTGAAGAGCTGGCCAAGGCTGAGAGGCTCTGGAACGAGGCTGGCGACGACGGTCAGAAGTACGACGAAGCCAACGCGATTACCCGCCAGGCCGAAGAGATGATTGCTTCAGCTGAAGGAAAAAGCCACTAGATTCCCAGCAATTTTATTTACGTGTAGCCGCCATTATGATGGCGGCTACTTTTTTGCTCATGGCATGAAAGACAAAAGAGGTGAGCTCTCGCTCACCTCTTTTGTCTAATGGTTTGCTAACGGCTAGGAAGCCTTCTTCGGCTTGGTTGTAGCCTTTGTCGGTATGGTTGTAGCTTTCGTCGGTACCGGAGCCTCTGCGACTGCGGCCTCTGCTTGCTGGCGCAGGGTGTGCAGGACGACACGTAGCATCTCTTCCTCCGGTGCGGGCTTGCCGGTCCAAATTTCGAACTGGCGCGCTCCCTGCTGGACGAACATCTCCACGCCTGTAATGAAGGGAATACCCTGCTGGCGAGCCAGGCGGATCAGTGGCGTCTCGATTGGGTTATAGACCAGATCAAAGACAAGCTTGGTGTTCAGCTCCTTGGCATCGAGCATGGCCGCACCCTTCATGCCCGCCATGCCGATCGGCGTGGCATTGATGATGACGTCGAACTGCGTCTTGGCAACGGCTTCCTTTTTGATCGTCTTCGCGCCAGCCTGCCGGGCCAGCTTCTGAGCTGTTTCCGCTGTGCGATTGAGGATAAAGACCTCTGCCCCACGGTCACGCAGTCCGAAGACCGCGGCTCGGGCGGCGCCGCCTGCTCCCAGAACGAGCACCTTGGCGCCCTTCAGCGAAATTCGCTTCTCCAGGGGCCCCACGATGCCCGCGACATCCGTATTGAAGCCGTACAGCTTGCCGTCCTGTGTGCGCATGATCGTATTGCAGGCGCCGATCTTCGCAGACAGGGGATCGGTGTTCTCCAGGTGCTGCATGATCTCCTGCTTGTGCGGCATCGTGATGCTGAGTCCCTGGATGGGGAGCTCCTGTACCAGCTTCAGCAGGTCGTTGACCTTGGTCGCCTGCAGCGCAAGGTAGACCGCATTGACGGTCTCGCGGCGGAAGGCGGCGTTCAACATAATCGGCGACAGCGAGCTTTTGATGGGGTTTCCAGCAACACCGTAGACCTTGGTGGCGTTATCGACCTGGTCGATGCGGTAGGTCTCAAGCAACGTGCGGGCTGCGATCTGTCCCGGAGCGGTCTCTTCGCCCTGCGTCGCCGCGGCAAAGGTAAAGCTGGAACCAGCGCGGAGGCCAAGCACGCGCGAGATGATGCCGGCCTCGCCCATACAGACGCCGACGATGTTGGCGCTCTCGGTCATCTTCTCGATAAAGCGCATCAGCGTGACGTTGTCGGTCAGCGTCTTCGCCGTTGGCACAATCTTGAAGAAGTCCGGCTGGAAGGGAACCATGCGGTCATAGACCTTCTCCAGGTCCTTGGTCGCCGAGAAGTCGTGAAAGCTGACGATCAGTGCCACCCCGGTCTCGCGCAGCTTCTCCAACTCACCCTTCTTCAGGGCTTCGGCGGATTCGATCTCAAGGTCGACCAGATGAAATCCAGCACCAGCGGCCTTGCCCAGAACCTCCAGCTCGGCTGCCAGCGTTCCGGAGAACTTACCGCCATTTTCCTTGCGGCGGCAGGTAGCGATGCCGGTGGCTGCGGTGTTCTCTGCGAAGAAGCTCTTGATCTTCGGAAGTGCCGCAAGCGGCTTCTCTAGATAATCTAAGCGGAATTCGAGAAAAGGGCTGTCTTTGACGACAGCTGATGCCCGCTCGATCATTTCAGCGGCTGTCGATCCTGTAATTGCCACGCAAACCTTGCCAATGCGTGAGCGTACGGCCTGTGAGGTGGCAGAGGGTATGGGCACGTTCGTTCTCATGTCTACAATCGGGGTATCTTACAGACCACGCTGTTTAGATGCAAATATTTCGTGAAAGATGAATAACTTACGGGAATGCTTGCAATTAATAGCATGCCACTCCTAAAGAAAGACGCAACGACGCCTGAAAAGATTACCTCTTCTCTCAACTTTTAGAATAGGAAATGTATGTCGACTGCCCAACTTGTCCGCGTAGCCTCCTTTCTCTCCTTTCCCTGGCTTCGGCATGGGTTCAGTACTCGCCAGGGTGGCCGCTCCTCCGTTTACGGGGGATCTTCGCTCAACCTGGGTTGGACGCGTGAAGACGAGCCCGCCAATGTCCACCAGAACCGGTCTGCGTTCGTGCAGGAGGTCTCCGGAAACGGGGCGCCGATGAAGCTGGTTACCGTCCGGCAGATCCATTCAGCCATTGTGCAGACGGCAGGGGCCGAGGCCTTCGACGCCAAGCTTGAGACTGAGGATGGCAAAGCGGTGCTCGAGGGGGATGGCCTGATCACCAACACTCCGGGGGTCCTGATCGCGGCGGGAACTGCGGACTGCGTCCCTGTGCTCGTCGTCGACCCTGTCCTGCGAGCTGTGGGAGCATTTCACGCTGGCTGGCGGGGTACTGTTGCTGGGATCGTCGGGGAAGGAATTGCGCTGATGCGGCAGGAGTATGGCTCGGAGCCGGGGAATCTTGTCGCGGCGATAGGTCCTTCCATCGGTTCGTGCTGCTATACCGTTGGCGAGGAGGTCCGCGAACAGTTCTCCGCAGCCTATCCCTACTCCGCGGATCTCTTTCAAGAAAAAGCCTCATCGGAGGGCGCACCTTCACTCACCGTGGATCTATGGGAGGCAAACCGGCGTCAGCTGCTCGATGCCGGCCTGTCCTTCGGAAATGTCTCCGTTGTAGGAGAATGCACGGCCTGTACCCGCATGGAGAATGGTGAGCGGAGATACTTCTCTCACCGTGATGAGCATGGGCATGCCGGACGGATGCTCAACGCAATCGGCATCGTGGCAATAGCCTGAATCATCTAAAATGAGACCGTACGGTCTTGTAGCGGAGGAAGTGGTATGGGCAAAGGGGAGGATACCCGGCAGAGAATCATCGCTGCAGCCGCACCTCTGTTCAACAAGCAGGGATACGCTGGCTGCGCCTTGAAGGACATTATGGAAGCGACGGGCCTTGAGAAGGGCGGCATCTATCGTCACTTTACTTGCAAGGAAGAGATTGCTGCCGAGGCCTTCGATTATGCCTGGGCTGTGAGCCTCGGCATGCGCCGGAACGGACTCGACGAGATCCCCAATCAGGTTGATCGTCTGAAGCACCACATTGCGGCCTTCGCTCATCGCTCGATCATCCCGGGCGGATGTCCTCTGCTGAACACGGGCGTTGACTCCGATAACGGCAATCCTCTGCTGCGGGAGCGTGTGCAGAAGGCACTGCGTGGCTGGCAGCAGATGCTGCGCAGTACGCTGAATGAAGGACGTGCCGCGGGGACGATCCGTGAAGACGTCGATGTCGATCGCGTGGCGCGACTCATCATCGCTGCCCTGGAAGGTGCCCTGCTCATCAGCCGGATTGAGAAGAATGACACCGCCTTGCGCGACGTGATGGATTATCTCGATCAATATCTTGAGATCCAGGTTCGCGCCACCAGCCGTTGATCGAGGCTGTATTTCATCAAAATTAAGAATCGACTGCTCTCGAACCACTCTCTATTGAAAAGAGACTGATCGGTCTCAAATTGTAAAAACGCTTTAGCGAGGGAGAAGAGGTTATGGGAGCCGTTCAGACGCTGCCGCAGCAGGCTGCTTCGACGAAACCGGCGGTCAATCCCTGGGTGGTGGCCCTGACCGTAACGCTGGCGACGTTCATGGAGCTGCTGGATACCTCCATCGCCAACGTCTCCCTGCCGCACATCGCGGGAGGCCTGGGACGCAGCTTTGATGAGGTCACCTGGATCCTGACAACATACCTCGTCGCGAACGCCGTCGTGTTGCCGATGAGCGCCTGGCTCAGCCGGGTTTTCGGCCGCAAGAACTACTACATGGCGTGCGTGACACTGTTTACGATTACGTCGTTCTTCTGCGGCATCGCACCCAGCCTCGGCATTATGCTTTTCAGCCGCGTCCTGCAGGGAATCGGCGGAGGTGGCCTTGCACCGGTCGAACAGGCCATCCTGATCGATACCTTTCCGCCAGCCAAGCGAGCGTCGGCTTTCGCACTCTATACCGTTGCCATCGTGACAGCGCCGGCCATTGGTCCTGTCCTCGGAGGATGGATTACGGACAACTACAACTGGCGCTGGGTCTTTCTCATCAACATTCCCATCGGCATCCTGTCGCTGTATCTCACCAACCGCTTCGTGCACGATCCGCCGACTTTTGAAGAAGAGCGCAGTAGTGCGCGTCGTGGCGGCCGGTTGAAGATCGACACCGTCGGCATTTCTCTGATTGCGCTGGGATCGGCTGCGCTTGAAATCTTGCTCGATCGTGGCCAGATCGACGACTGGTTTGGCAGTACATTTATCTGCTGGCTTTTTGCCATCGCGCTCGCATGCTTTATCGCTGCGATCTACTGGGAGCTTAAGGTCGATGATCCAATCCTCGAGCTTCGTCTACTGCGCTATCCCAACTTCGCGATCGCTTCGACGTTTTACTTCGTATTCGGATTCGGCCTGTTTGCGACGACTACGATGATTCCGCAGTTACTGCAGTCACTCTATGGCTACCGGGCCATAGATGCCGGTCTCGTTCTCGGGCCTGGCGCATTGGTGATCACACTGTTTGCGCCTGTTGGTGCACAGTTGGTCCAGCGAAAGATCATTTCACCGAAGCTGCTGCTGGGAATAAGTCTGCTTACGCTTTCTGGGGCGCTGATCTATTACAGCAACTTCACATTGCAGACAGACTATCGCCACTATGTTCTGGCGCGTGCGTATCAGGGACTGGGTTATGCGTTTTTCTTTGTGCCGCTCAACGTGATGGCGTACTCGCAGCTTAAGCCGAACGAGAACAATCGTGCCTCAAGCCTGACCAACCTCTTTCGTAACTGGGGAGGCAGCTTCGGAATCTCCTTTGCGACGACGCTCAGCGAACGAAGGCAGAGCTATCATCAGTCGGTGATGTCAGCCAACCTGCCTGCATCGGGAGCGTGGCTGCAGGAGTCTATCCACCGCACGGCGAACTTTCTAATGAGTCAGGGATACTCGAAGGTCGATGCAACGCGCGCTGCGTATCTCAGCTACTATCAGCAGCTCGATGCACAGACGCGTCTGCTCGGTTTTATGGATGTCTTTCGTGCGCTTGGATGGTTCACGCTGGCTGTAGCGCCCCTGGTGTTGCTTGTCCGCAAGTTTCACGTTGCAGGCAAGCCCACCGAGGGGCACTAACTCCGGCGACGGAGGCCTTACTCGGCCTCCTCCTCTCCGATGTTTGCCAGGTTGTTGTTTGGACCGCGCCTCAGCAGCAGGGGCATGATAAACAGGATCGCAATGATCGTCGTTATCATGCCGCCCACCACAACACGCGCCAGCGGCTGTTGAGCCTGTGCACCGATGCCGTTTGAAAGCGCTGCGGGCAACAGGCCGAGACCTGCAGCCATACAGGCCATCACGACTGGACGCATCTCGTCGACGCAGCCGTGTTCAAGGCCTGTGCCATCGATGCTTTCTCGCTGCGCGCGGCGCACGCCGGACATGAAGACCACGGCACCCAGCGTCGCCACGCCAATCAGCGAGGTAAAGCCCACGGCGGCAGAGATGCTGAAGGGTGTATGGCTGACGAATAGCGAGACGGTGCCACCCACAGCGGCAAAAGGAAGTGTTGCGATCACGATGAACGCGTCCTTCCATGTGCCGAACTGCATGAAGAGCAACACGACGATGATGGCCAGTGAGATGGGAATGATGACCGCCAGTCGTGCCTGCTCCTTGCGCAGCGAATCGAACTCGCCCGCCCAGGTGTAGTCGTAACCGGTCGGCATCGATACCTTCTGTTTCAGCTGAGCCTGCAGATCGGTGATGGTTGTGGCGAGGTCGCGTCCGCGCACGCTGAACTTGATCGGAATATACCGGCGTCCAGCTTCGCGGAAGATCTGGAAGCTTCCTTCGCGAATGCTGACGTCGGCAATTTGTGCGAGCGGAATGCGTGAGCCATCGGCCGTAGGAATCAGGATGGCCCTGATCGCCTCTGGCGTCGAGCGGTTTGCCTCGGGATAACGTACCGTCAGATCGAAGCGGCGATCACCTTGAATCACCTGCGTGACGGGAGCGCCGCCGATTGCAGCCTGCACGACGGCATTGATGTCGCCCGACAAAATGCCATAGCGAGCTGCTCGGGCACGATCAATCTGGATGACCAGAGATGGCTGACCACCTACCTTGAACACACCTACGTCCGCGGTGCCTGGAACGGTCTTCATCACCGTCTGAATCTTGCTGGACAGTTCAGTGAGTGTGTCCAGATCGTCTCCAAAGAGCTTCAGTGAGTTTTCGCCCTTCACACCGGACATCGCCTCTTCGACGTTGTCCTGAATGGCCTGCGAGAAGTTCAATTCGATGCCCGGGAAGCGGGAAAGCCTTCGGTTCATCTCATCAATCAGCTTGTCTTTGGTCAGCCCGGGCCGCCAATCTTCCTGTGGCTTCAGAGACACCGCAATCTCGATGTTGTTGAACGTCGAGACGTCGGTACCATCATCCGGCCGTCCCATTTGGGAGACGGTCTGTGTGACCTCGGGTGACTCCGAGATGACAGCACGAATCTGATCCGCCAGGTGTGCCGAGGTGTCGAAGGAGATGTCCTGCGGCAGGGTTGCGCGAATCCATAGATTGCCTTCTTCGAGCGGCGGCATGAATTCACCGCCGACCAGCATGAAGCAGGCGATGCCGACGAGCAGCAGGCCGGCAGCGCCAGCCCACATCAGTCCGGGTACCTTCAACGCCTGGTGTAGCACCTTCTCGTAGTTGTTCTTGAGGGTGCGGCTCAGCCACGTATAGCCATCGCCAACCTTCTGCTCCTTCGGCGCCGTCATGTAACCCAGCACAGGAGCAAAGATCAGAGCGAACAGCAGTGCGCCAAGCAGCGCAAAGCCATACGTTACCGACATCGGCGAAAAGATCTGTCCTGCGACGCCTTCCATCGTGAATAGCGGGATGAAGGCGATCAGGATAATCGCGGTCGAGAACAATACTGGGCGTGCTGCATCGGTGACGCCCTCTACGATGAGGTCGCCGGTCTCTTCACCTGGAACCCGTCGTGAAAGCTTACGGTAGATACTCTCCAGCACAATGATCGACGAGTCGACCAGGATGCCGAAGTCGATTGCGCCGATCGAGATCAGATTGGCCGATTTTCCTGACAACACCATCATGCCGAACGCAAATAAAACTGCGAACGGAATCGTCACTGCGGCGATGAAGGTAATGCGCAGGTCGCCAAGCATCGACAACAGCACCAGCGTCACCAGCACCAGGCCGGTGATGATGACCTCGCGGACGGTATGCGTCGTGCGATTGATCAGTGTAGTCCGGTCATACAGCGTCTTGATCTGCATGCCTGGAGGGAGCAGGCTGCCTGTGTTCAGGTAGTGGATCTTTTCCTTAAGCGCCTGCAGCGCAGGAAGCGACTTCTCTTCTTTCTGCAGCAGCACGATGCCGAGAACGATATCGTTCTCCTTGCCGCGGCCGACCTGGCCCATTCGGGGCTGCGAGCCTTCCTTGACTGTGCCAAGATCGCCTATTGTGATCGGCGCACCGTTCTTTTCGGCGACGACGATGTGCGCGATCTCGTCAGTCGTGTGGACCTGGCCCAGTGCGCGGATGTTGATGTTCTGATTGCCAAGCTGCAGGTAGTTGCCGCCTGCGTTGGCATTCGACGACTGGATCGCGTTCAGTACCTGCGGCAGCGTAACCCCGTAGGCAAGCAGC
The DNA here is from genome assembly GCF_028283685.1 of Edaphobacter sp. GTDB lineage: Bacteria > Acidobacteriota > Terriglobia > Terriglobales > Acidobacteriaceae > Edaphobacter. The sequence goes on from NZ_JAPWKF010000004.1 coordinate 371,352, forward strand.
TTGTTCGGATCCGTTTCCACCTGGTACTGGCGTGTTGTGCCGCCGAAGGTGGTGATGTCGATGATGCCGGGAACTTCCTTGAGCTCACGGCGGACCAGCCAGTCCTGCGTTGCCTTCAGCTCGTTGAGCGTATATCCCGGGCCGACGAGCTGATAGCGGAAGATCTCACCGATAGGCGACCACGGCGAAAGCTGCGGCTGAAGACCGTTCGGCAACTGCAACGTTTGAAGACGGTTCAGAACCTCCTGGCGATCGCGGAAGTAGTCCGAATCGAAGCTGAAGTAGAGCTTCACGTCCGAGAGGCCGAAGATGGAGATCGAACGCACCTCGGAGAGATGCGGCGTTCCGTTCAACGTCGTCTCGACGGGCACGGTCACCTGCTGCTCCATCTCTTCCGCGGACCATGACGGATTCTGCGTAATGATTTCGACCAGCGGTGGCGAGGGATCGGGGTAGGCCTCGATGTCCAGATGCATGAGCGCAAACGAGCCTGCAGCAAGCATCACGATAAAGAGGATCAGGATGATAGCGCGATAACGTATGAAGAGTCGGATCAAAGATTGCACGCGATCAGTCTCCGTTCATGGGACGGAGCAATGCTCCGCCGGCAGTGACGACCTTGTCGCCGTCGTTGATGCCGGTCAGGACTTCCACGTTCTTTACCGCTCCTGACGTAAAGCTACGGCCTACCGTGACTGGACGCTGATCATACTTACCTGAGGCGTTCTGAATGAAGACGGATGTCTTCTCGCCCTCGTGAAGGACCGCGGTATCCGGCACGATGACTGCATCGCGTGGTGCACCCGGAACGCGGATGGTCGCGAACATATCAGCTTTCAGCGTGTGCTTCGGATTTGCCAGTACGACACGCAGCTTCAGTGTGTGCGTATTCGGATCGAGCGCATCGCCGATGTTGGCGATCTTGCCTGTCAGCTGTAGATCGGGATAAGCCGGCACCAGCACCTTCACCTCGCGCCCGGGCTTCAGCGTTGCAAGGTCGCGCTCGAAGACATCGCCGACGATCCACACCGAATCGATATCGGCGATGGTTGCGATCGGCGTGGCGTTATCGAGCGAACGCTGCATCTCTCCGGCAGCCGTGCCGATGTCGAGCACCACGCCCGGGATCGGCGATCGCAGGGCCACCTCATCCGAGGTGCTGTCCTCCGAGAAGCCCAATTCGTGGATGCGCTGACGTGCACGCTCCATCTCGGAGTGAGCTGTCTCGTCGGCGGCCTCCAGTTCGTAGTAATCGGCCTGCGAGAGCACTTCATGCTGTAGCAGAAGCTTGCCGCGGGTCAGTGCGCGGTCGGAACGGAGCACCTCGATCTTTGCCTTCTCGAAGTCAGAGCGGGCTGCGGCGATATCGCTGCTTTGCAGAGTGGCGACCACAGCTCCTTTGCCGACCTCCTGGCCGGGCAGCACACGGAGCCCCAGAACGCGGCCGCTCAGCGGAGGATAGATGTGAACCACGCGTGACGGATCTGCAGTGACACGCGCGGGAATGTCGAGTGAGTCGGTGCTGTGCTGCACATGGGCCACCATGGTTTCAATGCCGGCATTGGCCGTCTGTGCCGGTTCAGCCGACGGGGGCGTTGAGGACTTGCACGCGGTCATCGGTGCGGCGACCGCGGCGATCAAGATCAGAGAATCTATGCGAAAGGGAAGCGTCTTCATGCGGTCCTTCATGGAATGATGTCCGTCGCGGTTGCGAAGCTAAGCTGGTGGAGCGCAAGCCAAACCTGCGCGTTGGCGTTCAGGCTGCTCAGCCTGACGGCGCGATAATCGCGAAGCGCCGAGAGGTAGTCGAGCAGCGTGGAGTTGCCGTTGCGATAGCTGAACTGGAGGTTGTCGCGCACGCGCCCCGCCTCATCGGCGTAGTGGCCGCTGTACCGCTTTGCCAGGCGCTGCGCCGTATCGAGCGCCATCCACGCCTGGTCGACGTCGGAGACGACCTGGTTGCGAGCGGCTGTCACCGTGCTGCGGCTTGAGTCCACCTCGTACTTCGTGCGTTCCTTCTCACCCTGATTGCGGTCGAAGATGCGCAGTGGGACGGCGAGGCTGAGGCCGAATGAGTTATTGATACCGTTGCGGTCGTACTCTCCGCCCACCGTGGGATCAACCTTGCCGCCGGCGATGGCGAGTTTGGCCTCTGCCTCCGACTGAGCCAGGGCCTGACGTGCTGCCTGGTAGTCAGGGCGTGTTGTCAGCGCCTGGTTTTCGGCCTCGGCCTCGGTCAGGTTGAGGGGGGGTGTCTCTAGTGTGCCGGTGACATCGAAGTCCGGCGACGGACGATCCACACCGAGCAGGGTCTGCAACTGCGCCGAGGCCTGCTGTCTGCCGAGCTCCGCATTGTCTGCGTCCGCTTCAAACTGCGCCTGCTGCAGATCGATGCGTTCAAAGTCGGTCCGCGTGATATCCCCCGCATCGAGACGGGACTGACTCAGTTGAACGGTCTTGTGATAGTCCGTCAGGTTTTCCTTGGCGACGGCAAGCGATTCCTTAGCCAGCAGCATATTCGTGAAGGCCTGCCGGACGTTCAGGACCAGCTGCCGTTGTTGGTCGCGGAACTGGCTCTGTATCGAATCGCTGGCGGCGGTTGCTGAATCCAATCTCCAGCGCCGCTTCTGGCCGCGCTCGAACAGGCGCGACACGTTCGCGGAGTAGAAAAAAGGATTGCCGCTGGGGCTGTCGGGTGTCTCCGGCAGACTAATTCCCTGGCCGTAAAGCGTGAGGGTGGGGTTCTGACGTAGCCCGGCGGTGATCTTGTTGGCAGCTATGGCAGAGACATGCTGCTGGGCCGACTGGAGGGTCGGGTTTGCTGCCAGAGCGCGAGCAACGGCCTGCGAGAGAGTCAATGGTCCTGGGGACACCGGTGTCTGCGACGCCGATGATGCCGGAACCGTCTGCTGAGCCTGCGCCGAAGACACCGATACTGTCGAGGACAGAATGGCGCCGACGGCGATGGCACGAAAGAGATTCGTTGTCATGCCTACCTTCAGGTTTTAGTACGGATAAAAATGCCTGCTTCGGGTTTAGTGACCCTTTGCAATGAAACCTAAGCCGCTACGAGCAATTGCACGGGAGGCGGACGGATTCCCGCGGCTCTTCGAAAACCATCCATGAGCCGTTGGGCTTTGGATTGAGAGACGACGCGCGAACGCAAGGCACTCAGAAAGGCAAGATCGACAAATAAAGAGAAGAGGGTAAAGAGGAGTGGAAGCAGGGGGACTGCCGTATCGTGCTGAATGTCCAGCAAAGGCATCTCGCCACGCCGAACAATGTGCTCGGCGTGCTCGCTTTCCAGAACGCCCGTCATCGCTGCAAGATCATCCGTTGCCGAGATGACCGGCAACAAAACCACGATGAGAAGGATCATGGCGACTGCTGCTTTTCCTACCTGACTGGCGCAGGTTGGCTTCGCCACCCGTGCCCAGTGGACAACAAGCACGATAGAGAGCGTCAGCCAAAGGAAATTGAGAAAAAGCTCCACGCTCGGTCAGTATAGTCGAAGCCTGAAAAGGAAAAGGCAGAAGCGGTTTGCTTCTGCCTTTTCCTTTTGTTTCTGCCTTTACATCGCGGGGGGATGATGGGGGTCAACGGAGTGGGAGGACTCTCCGGTAGGGGTCGACTTGACGCCATTTGGGTTGACCAAATCGCGTAGCTCCTTGGATGGCTTGAAGAAGGGGACTCGCTTGGCTGGTACATCTACCTTGGCGCCTGTCTTCGGGTTCCGTCCCGTGCGTGCATTCCGCTGGCGAGTCCGAAAGCTTCCAAAACCGCGAATCTCGATTTTGTCACCGGTTTTCAACGCGCCGATAACGGACTCGAAGAGGGTATCGACGATTACCTCGCCGTCGCGGCGGGTCAGATCGCCGATGGAGGTTACTTTGTCGACAAGATCTGCCTTGGTCATGAGTGGGATCCTTTCGCTATCAAGGGAGGGCCGGTTAATAAATTGTCGTCGCCCAAACAACGCACTGACGCCTGATTGTAATTGGGATGCACATTCCCATTGAAAGGAATGCTCGTAAGTAGCAAATAAGTGAACATCTTGCTCGCATTTGATGCAGGATGCTTGCACGGCGTCACCACGATATGAAAAAAAACGGGAAGCTCGTTCCCCTGAAGACCGCTAAATGCTGAAATTCCCGAAGTTACTTCCAGACGAAGTAAAATCCGGGGGCACGGTTCAGCATCTGACTGGGATTCGGAAACAGGTCTTCACTGTCGTCCGTCAGCAGGGATAGAAGGGTGCGCTTGCTCTTCGACGGGCGCAAAATAGACGGCTCTCCGGAAATCCCCACATCTTTTGCCGTATCCATTAGGGCAGTGCGGAATCCGCCGATCTTGTCGATCAGTCCCAGGCCCAGAGACTGCTGACCGGTCCATACCTGCCCGGTTGCCAGGGGCTTGATCTTCTCGTCTGTTGAATGGCGCCCCACTGCGACGTCGTGAACGAACTGCCCGTACATATTGTCCACCAGCGACTGGAAGTACGCCTGTTCCTTTGGGGTCAGGTCGCGACTAGGGTCGCCGGCGCTCTTCAATTCTCCGGCCGTGATGGTGATGTTCTTCAGTTTGGCCCACTTCAGCAGATCGCCGTAGTTCATCCACTCCATAATCACGCCGATGGAGCCAACCACTGACGCTTCATTGGCATAGATCCGGTCGCAGCCGCTGGCGATGTAGTAGGCGCCGGAGGCTCCGACGCTTTCGACTGAGGCGATGATCTTCTTGTGCTTTTCCTGCCTGATTCGCAGGACCTCGTGATAGATCTCCTGGGATGCGGCAGCCCCGCCGCCGGGGGAGTTGATGCGCAGGATGATCGCCTTTACCGAGGAGTCGTCACCGAACTTGCGCAGCTGCGCATTCACTGCATCGGGCGACATGATCACGCCGTCGATCTCCAGGACCGCGATCTGGCTCCCCAGGCCCAGGCCAGAGTTATTGGAGCCGCCCGCGGACCGCATCGCCAACCAGCCTACTGCCCAAAGGACCAGGCAGATTGCCGCAAATGATCCGCCGATCGTTACAACATAGAACCAGGGGGACCGCTGTGGCCGTGCCGCCGCCTGAGGATAGGCGGGAGGGTACGCCGCCGGGTACTGCGGCCTGGGCACGTAGCCTGCCGAGTATGGAGGCGGAGGTGGGGGAGCCTGTGGGGTCTGGTCGTCGAGCATGTTGTGGAGTGTAGCAGGGAAGCAGATGCAGTTGGCTGTGACGCCTGCGTCTGCCCTGGCGCGATTCCGGTCGTCGGGCCGCTGGAGGTATTCCGGGGGCGACATTTTTTAGACCAAACGCCCTCCTCGAACGTCCAATAATTGCAGTATGATGAACAGCGGCTCTCCGCTCCGCCATGGCATCGTCCTGACAGGTGTTTCGGAAGGTCAGCGAGAAGAAATGGCGCATCCACAACTCAGTATCGTGATTCCGGCGTACAACGAAAGTGCTCGCATTGAGCACGCGTTGGATCGCGTAACGTCCACAGTCGCGGACAAAGGCTGGGACGCGGAGATTCTGGTTGTCGACGATGGCTCCAAAGACGATACCGCCGCCATCGTCAAGCGTTGGATGGCAGTCTATCCCCGTCTGCACCTGGTACAGAACCCTGGAAATCGCGGCAAAGGATATTCGGTTCGCAACGGCCTGCTGCAGGCCGCTGGCGAGATCGTCATGTTTACGGACGCCGATCTTTCGGCCCCGATGGAAGAGGCCGAGCGCCTGATCGCAGCCATTCAGGATGGTGCTGACGTCGCCATCGGCTCGCGCTGGCTCGACCGCACCCGTCAGACGATCCATCAGCCGCTCTATCGCCAGTTCTTTGGCCGCTGCTTCAACTGGATCACCCGTAGCGTCATGGGTTTACCCTTCCGCGATACGCAGTGCGGCTTCAAGGCCTTTCGCCGGGGGCCGGCGCAGATCATCTTTCGGCTGCAGACCATCGAGCGCTGGGGCTTCGATCCTGAGATTCTCTTCATCGCCCGCAAGCTTCGGTACGATATCCGTGAGGTTCCGGTCACCTGGGGTCACGACGAGCGTTCCCGCATCAGCTATCTGAAGGACGGTATGAAGATGCTGGAAGAGATGGCTCGCATTCGCGCCAACTCCGTGGCTGGCCGTTACGACGCCGCCATCGCCGCCATGCGTGATACCAGCACGATGGTGACCCGCCCGGTCGAGGTCAAGCCTGCTGCCGAGGCCACTCTCCCGAGCAAGTAGGTCCAGGCTCAAGAGACGTTTTCTACGGGAAGGGCTGAGGCTCTTCCCGTTCTCATTCTCGGTGCTGGGGTTGCTCCCAATTCCATGCCACAATATCTCTGACCGTCAGGCCGGGCCGCAGGAGTCTCCGCGCATTGCTTCGTTCCTTCTTTATCGCTCTCTCCCAGAACAAATCCCTCCGTTCCTTCTCCGAACGCTCCTCCGTGGGGCGAAAGATGTCTGACCGCTTCGTCGCCGGCATGAGTATCGAAGAGGCATTGACCGCATGCGAGCAGGTCAACCGTGAAGGCATCGCCGTTACGCTCGATGCCCTGGGCGAGAGCGTATCGACGGAGGCCGAGGCGCAGCGCTCCTCCGCGGTATACCACCAGATGCTCGATGCCATCGCCGCGCGGAAGTTGAACGCCAATGTAAGCGTCAAGCTCTCGCAGATGGGCATGGACTTCGATCCCGCGCTGGCAGAATCCATCGTCGGAAAGATGGTCGAACATGCCGCTGCTACCGGCTCCTTCGTCCGCATCGATATGGAGGGAAGCCCATACACGGAGGCGACCATCGGCATGACCGAACGCCTTCACTCGCGCCCCGGCATGCAGGGGCACGTGGGAACCGTCCTGCAGGCCTACCTCTTTCGTACCTCCAGCGATGCCGAACGCCTCCTCGGGCAGGGAATCCGGATCCGCCTTTGCAAGGGAGCTTACAAGGAATCCGCCGAGATCGCATTTCCTCTCAAGGCTGACGTCGATGCCAACTATATTCAGCTCGCTCAGCGCATGATGACCTCCGGCGTCTTCTGCGGCATCGCCACGCACGATGAGGCGATCGTCGAAAGATTGCTCACCTTCGTTCGCGAGCAGGGAGTTCCGAAGTCTAACTTCGAGTTCCAGATGCTCTATGGAATTCGCCGCGATCTGCAGCGTAAGCTGGCGAAGCAGGGATTCGGTGTTCGGGTCTATGTGCCCTTCGGCCCGGAATGGTATCCGTACTTCATGCGCCGCCTGGCGGAACGTCCGGCGAACGTACTCTTCCTGGCCAAGAACTTCCTCAAGAGCTAGCGAAGTTTTGCGGAAATAAAAAGCGAGCATCGAAGGGATGCTCGCTTTTTATTAGAAGTGATGGTGGACGCGGAAGGAATCGAACCTTCAACCTGTCGATTAAGAGTCGAATGCTCTGCCAGTTGAGCTACGCGTCCAGGATGATGACATCCGTTTGTGGAGCGTTGTCGAGAGCCATGTTGCTGTGAGCACGCTGGCTTCAATCGATCAACTTGTTAAGAATAGCACAGCCTGCGGCATTTTTGGAACGCCGCAGGCCATAGTTTTTAGCCGACGAAGTCCACATTCGCCTTGTGCGGGATGATGCCGCGATCGTAGCCCATCTCCAGCAGCTTTTTGATCGCCACGCGGCCGTCATCGCCGTAGTTCAGCGTGCGCTCGTTGACGTACATGCCGACGAAGCGATTCGCCAGGGAGGGGTCCAGGTCACGCGCGAACTGCATCGCGTACTCCAGCGCTTCTTCGCGGTGATCGAGCGCGTGCTGAATGCTGTCACGCAGGGCATTGGTCGCCATCACCATGGTCTCCTGTCCCAGCGAGCGGCGGATTGCGTTGCCGCCGAGCGGCAGCGGCAGGCTTGTCTCCTCGCGCCACCACTGTCCCAGGTCGATCAGCTTGACCAGGCCATCGTTGGCATAAGTGAGCTGTCCTTCGTGGATGATCAGGCCGGCATCGAACTCGCCTGCCGTCACCGCGGGAATGATCTTGTCGAAGGGAACGACCTCGGTCTCGAAGTCGGGATAGTAAAGCTTCAGCGCCAGGTAAGCGGTGGTCAGCGTTCCCGGAATCGCGATGCGGGTCTTCTTGACATCGGCCAGCGACACCTTGGGGCTGGCGACGACCATCGGGCCATAGCCTTCGCCCACGCTGCCGCCGCAGGCCATCAGCGTGTAGCTGTCCTGCAGGTACGGATAGGCGTGGAACGAGATCGCGGTCACATCGTAAAAGGCTTCGTTGATCGCCTTGTGATTCAGCGTCTCGATATCGGTCAGCACATGCGTAAACTTGTACCCCGGCACGCGAACCTTGTTCGTGGCCAGCCCGTAGAACATAAACGCGTCATCGGAGTCTGGGCTGTGGGCAATGCTGATCTCTTGTGTTTCAGTCTGTGAGGCATTCATGATGCAAATTCCTTCGTCTGGTTGAAGCGGATAAGGAAGCCACCGAAGCGTCTGTGGCTCAAAAAAAATCTACGTGCGGCGCCAACGACTCAGCGTATCTGCGACGACGTAAGTGTGGAGTGCATAAAAAAAGTCCTTTCGCATTAGTAGCGTCCTCCTGAAGCGGTTCTGCCGGAGGCGATGCGAAGGGGGCGTGACGGATGAGGGTCTGTCAGATCGCCATAGGCGTTGTCCTCTGCGCTAACTGGCTCATGACGCGGGATGGACTGGCTGCGGCGGCTCTGATGGGTCTGTTTGTCCGCGGGACCCACGCGCGGAGCAATCTCCACGGCCTCCGACGGCTTGTTCCACTGCTTTCGTGATGAGATCGATTCGACCCGCTGATGAGGAACCTGACGCGGCTCTGGGCTCGGAGCATGTTCTCTCGCGGCGTGGAGATGTTGTTCGAAGCTGGGAGCTGGAGGAGCCTGCACCTGTTTGCGGCGCTGTCCGGCACGTACGTGCCTCACCATCGCTACGCCCACGCCAATCAGCGCAACAAGGCAGACCACCGAGATGATGAAGAGAATCAGCACCTCCAGAAGGATATCAAGGCGCAGTCGTTTCCGTGCGTAAATCGCTGCGACGGGCTTCCATATGACGGCAGCCAGCCTGCGCTGCTTTATCACATTTAGCGCAGATTCCTTAGTCGACGGTACCAACCAGGTACATCCTTGCAGCCGGGCAGGATTTCCCCTTGCGCTCCCCGCCCCAAAACTTATCCTCGATAAGGATGGCGAATACAGGCACTCCCGGCGCGATGCAGGCCAAGCCACGGCTTGCCCTTCGTCTTTTGGAGCAAGCCCAGACCAGCTGGCGCAAGGGCGTCACGGTGGGGGCTGCGCTGCTGGTGATCGCCGTCGCATACCACGTCGTCTTCGGCCAGAATGGCCTGACCGCCTACGAGCAGAAGCGCCACGATGCCCGGACACTCGACATGCAGGTGAAAAGCCTGCAGCAGGAGAACGACCTGCTCAAAAACCACGTCGATCGCCTTCAGAGCGATCCCGACGCGATTGAGCATCAGGCCCGCGAAGAGCTGCACTACACCCGCCCCGGCGAGGTTATCTACACGCTGCCAGGCTCTGATTCTGCAAAGACTGCAGCAAAGAACTAACGAAGCTGGAAATAAGCGAAGTTGGGCAGTGCTGCAGCAGACGCTCTTTCCCGCAAGGTCTCCGTTACGCTAGACGGAGGGAGACCGTATGAAGTTCGACATCGAAAAGGCTGCACCGCGCGAGATCTACAACCTGCTTATCGGACTGGTGGCGCCGCGGCCTATCGCCCTTGTCACCAGCATGAACGAAGCCGGCCTGCTGAATGCAGCTCCCTTCAGTGCCTATAACTATCTCTGCACCGATCCTCCGATCGTCGGCATTGGCGTCACCAACCGCCCCGACGAGGCGTTTGTTCCCAAAGACACGGCGCGCAATATCCGTCGCACCGGCGAGTTTGTCGTCAATGTTGTCACCGAGGACCTCGCGCAGCAGATGAATATCTGCGCGACGGACTTTCCGGCCGAGATCTCTGAGATTGAGATGGCAGGCCTTGCGACGACTCCCTCCGCTGTCGTTAAGGTTCCCCGCATCGCCTCCGCCCATGCGGCGCTGGAATGCCGCGAGCACACGACGCTCGAGATCGGCCGCTCGCGGATTATCCTGGGCCGCGTCGTCTCTATCTACATCGAAGATCAGTTCATCGATCCGGCTGGACCCTATGTGCGTTCCGAAGAACTTCACGCCATCGGCCGCATGAATGGTCTCGGCAACTACGTCCGCACGCGCGACAGCTTCCTCACCATTCCCCGCGTTCCGTACTCGGAATGGAAGAAGAGGCAACAGTAGCGAGGAGGTTCAGGGCGTATTTAGGAGAGATATTCCTTTAGCCAGGGATCGGCACTGCGTACCAATTCCATGGTGGTTCCATCGAAGACGATGCGGCCCTCGTTCAGCACCAAAAACTTTGTAGTCTCGTCGGTGCCGTTGTTCGGAAGGCGTTTCATCGTGTTGGTTTCGGAATCGAACCGATTCATCGCCAGCGTGAAGGCATCCTGCAGACGGTGCGTGATCAGCAGGGAGGTCGTGTGGCTGACGTCTCGCTGCTTCATCACCAATTTGATGATGGTGGTCGAAGTGATCGGGTCGAGGCCGCCGGTGGGTGAGTCATACAGGATAAGGTCCGGCTTGGCGATGATTGCCCGCGCAATGGAGACGCGCCGCCGCATACCGCCCGAAAGTTCCGAGGGGAACTTCGCAATCGCCTGCTCCAGTTCGACAAACCGCAAAGCCTCCACTACGCGCTCGTGCGCCTCTGCCTCCGGTACCTGGTTCTCATGCAAACGGTAGGCCACGTTGTCTTCGACGGAGAGGGAATCGAACAGCGCCGACTCCTGGAACACCATGCCCACGCGCTCGCGCATCTTGTACAGCTCGTCCTCTGACATGCGCGTGATGTCTTCTCCGAAGATCAGGATCGTCCCCGAGTCCGGTCGAATCAGTCCATTAGCCAGCTTCATCAGGACCGATTTGCCGCCGCCGGCCGGCCCCAGCAGGATGCAGGTCTCGCCATGGTTGACCCGGAAGGAGATGTTCTGCAGTACCGGCTTCTCGTCAAAGACGATGGAGACGTTCTCGAAGACCACAATGGGTTCGTGAGGTGATGCGACCTTCAGCGTGGCCTCGTCTCGGGGAAGAAGCTCCTGGGACATCGCCTACCTCCCGAAGATGCCGATCATTCCGCGGCTGACGAGGAAGTCGACGATGATGATAAATATCGAGGAGACCACGACGGCCTGTGTGGTGGCACGACCGACGCCCTGGGTTCCTCCCTTGGTGTTCATGCCGAAATAGCACCCCACCGTCGCGATGATGAACGCGGAAAACATTGGCTTGGTCAAACCCTGGACGATATCGGCGTACTCCAGGGAACGGTACGAGGAGTGAAAATAGGTCGAGGCATTCATGCCCAGCATGGTGACGCTGACCAGAGCACCGCCCGCGATTCCCACGGCATCCGCCACGATCGTCAGGAAGAAGAGCATTACGACCGTGGCATACAGCCGCGGCGTAACCAGCTTCCGAACCGGATCAGTGCCGAGGGCACGCATGGCGTCGATCTGCTCGGTCACCTTCATCGAGCCCAGCTCCGAGGCCATGCCCGAGGCGTTGCGGCCGGCGAGCATCAATCCTGTCAGCACCGGTCCCAGCTCCTTCACCATCGAGAGGGCAACCAGGTTTCCGGTCATGCTGGTGGCGCCGAAGGCCTTCAAAGAGGTCGCTGACTGAAGCGCCAGCACCGAACCGGTAAAAAAACCTGTCAGTGCGATCGTCGGGAGGGAGCCCACACCGATCAAATCCATCTGGGTGTAGACATCGGCCATATACCGTGGCCGGGAAAAGAAATTTGCAATCGCCTGCCATGCCAGGATCGAGTAATCCTGCACCGCGCCGATCTTCTGCTTTGCAAAGTCCTCTGGAGAGACGAAGGGCATGTGTCTGTGGCTCAGAGTATCAGATGCGCGTCCAGGCGAGGAGTGTGCATCTTGTTGATGGGCTTTGTCGTAGGAGGATAGGAATTGGCCCCTGAAGGTGAGAAAATAGAAGAGAGATGGAATCCCGGATGAAGGCGGCAGTGCTCTACGGCAGCGAAGACCTGCGATTAGAGTGTATCGACATCCCCAAAGCCCGTGCAGGCGAGATCGTCGTCCAGATCGGGGCGGCCCTGACCTGCGGCACCGACCTTAAGGTCTACCGTCGCGGCTATCACGCCATGATGCTGACACCGCCCATCCCCTTCGGTCACGAATTGGCCGGAACCGTCACAGAGATCGGCGATGGCGTCACCCGCTTTAAGTTGGGCGATCGGGTTGTCGCGCTGAACTCTGCCCCCTGCGATGCCTGCTATTTCTGCCGCCGGGGACAGCAGAATCTCTGCGATGATCTGCTGTTCAACAATGGTGCCTACGCCGAATACATCCGCATTCCTGCCCGCATCGTTGAAAAGAATACGCTTCATATTCCCGATGGCATCCCCTTCGAGCACGCCGCTCTCACTGAGCCGCTGGCCTGCGTCGTCCGCGGCCTCGAAGAGACCGAAGCCCGCCCCGGAGACACGATGGTGGTCATCGGTGCCGGCCCCATCGGCCTGATGTTCATGCATGTCGCCGAGCTTGCCGGCCAGAACGTCATCGCTGTCGTCAAGCGGGACGACCAGGTGGCTACAGCCAGGCTCTTCGGCGCTCGTCAGGTCGTCCAGACCACGGCTACACAAAATGTCGTCGCCGCCACTCGCGCGTTGACTCCCGAAGGTCGCGGCGCCGACTCCGTTATTGAGGCCGTCGCCACGCCCGCTACCTGGGAGTGGGCCGTCGACATGGTTCGCAAAGGCGGTGTGGTCAACTTCTTCGGCGGCCCGCCCTCCGGTACGCAGGTGCAGCTCGATACCAATCGTCTTCACTACGGCGATATCACCCTCAAGGCCAGCTTTCATCACACGCCGGCCACCTGCCGCACCGCCTTTGATCTGATCACCAGTCGCCGCTTTCGGTCGGAAGAGGCCATTACGGGCCGTGTCTCACTCGATCGCGTCCGCGACCTTTTCGCTGGCATGATGAGGCGCAGCGGTGGCTCGCGGGAGATCAAGACAGCCGTTTTTCCTGAGGGAGCGCCGCGTTGAGTGAGTTCAGCACGTCGAGTGAGTTGAGCACGTCCGAATTTGCTCTTCTGGGCGCTCCTCACCAATATCTCACTCCTCTCGAACGGCCATCGCTCGCTGAGGCCCAGGCGTGGTGCGCCCAGCTCACGCGTTCGCACTACGAGAACTTCCATGTCGCCACTTTCTTTCTCCCCGAGAAGGTGAAGCCGCACTTCGAGAGCATCTACGCCTACTGCCGTGTCTCCGACGATCTCGGCGACGAAGTCGAATCGCCTGCTGTCGCCACACGTTTGCTTGAGGCATGGGGTGCCATGCTCGACGAATGCTACGACCAGCCCGAGCGCTCCACGCACCCGGTCTTTGTGGCGCTGCATGAGTCGATCGTTGCCTGCGATATTCCTCGCCAGCTCTTCCACGATCTGCTGCTTGCCTTCCGCATGGATCAGGTCAAGACCCACTACAACACCTGGGAAGAGCTTGTCGAGTACTCGCGCTACTCCGCCAATCCTGTCGGCCGTCTCGTGCTCTGGGTTTGCGGCTATCGTGATGAGGAGCGCGCACTTCTTTCCGATAAGGTCTGCACCGCGCTGCAGCTTGCCAACTTCTGGCAGGACACCGTCGAGGATGCAGAACGTGGCCGCCGTTACATTCCCGCCGAGTCGATGGACCGCTTCCAGATCGACGAGGGGCAGATCCTCGGCCGTGTCTTCACGCCTGATTTTCGCGCCATGATGGAAGATCTCGTGACGCGCACCCGCTCCATGCTGCGTGAAGGCGGAGTCATCGCCAGCCGCGTCGACCGCGAGCTTGCCGTCACCCTCAACCTCTTTCGCAAGGGCGGCGACGCTATCCTCGACGGTATCGTCGCACAGGACTACGACACCCTTCGCGGACGTCCGGTCGTCTCGAAGACCAAAAAGCTGACCCTGCTTGCGGGCTCGGTGTTTGAAAAGCTTCGCTCCGGAATCAAAGGAGCCAAACGGTGACCATACCCGAGGCATACGCCGTCTGCCGCGAGATCGCGAAGCGTGAGGCGAAGAACTTCTACTACGCCTTCCGCGTTCTCCCACGCCACAAGTCCGATGCCATGTGCGCGATCTACGCCTTCATGCGTCGCGCCGACGATCTTGCCGACGATGAGTCCATCTCCATCGAGCAGCGTCGCATCGAGATGGCGCTGTGGGTTGGGTCCTGGCGTGACGCGCGTAACGGTGCACTGACCGACGATGCTGTCTTTATCGCATTGAATGATGCACAGCGCCGCTTTCAGATTTCTGACCAGCTTCTGGAAGAGCTGGTGCAGGGAACGACGATGGACCTCGAACCGCAGGCCACGGCCGTGCAGACCTACGCCACCTTCGACGATCTCTATCGCTACTGCTACCTCGTTGCTTCCGTTGTCGGGCTCGTCTGCATCCGCGTCTTCGGTTACACCGATCCGCGTGCAGAAAAACTCGCCGAGGAGACCGGCGTCGCCTTCCAGCTCACCAACATTCTTCGCGACGTCAAAGAAGACGCCGAGCGTGGCCGCATCTATCTGCCGCTCGACCTGATGGCACAGTTCCAGGTGGCGGAAGAACGTATTCATGCACTCGCCGCCGGGGCTTCCATGGAGTCGCGCGAGCGCGCACTGTTAGGTGAGATCGGCAATCGCGCCGAGCGCTACTACGCCTCCGCCGACAAGCTGCTTCCCATGATTGACGCTGACTCGCGGGCCGCCCTCTGGGTTCTCGTCACCATCTATCACGGCCTGCTCAAGAAGATTGAGCGCAGCGGTTATGAGGTCTTCACAGAGCGCATCAGCGTGGCTACACCGAAGAAGCTCGGCATCCTCGCTCAGGGAGCGGTCATGTCGCTCGGCAACCGGGTGCTTGCATGAGCGACGACGTTCTCGTCGTTGGTGCTGGAATCGCGGGACTCTCTGCTGCAGTGGCTCTCGCTGAATCCGGTGCAAAGGTCACCCTGCTCGAACGCCGCCCCTACATCGGCGGCCGCGCGTACTCCTATCAGCATCCCGCGCTTGCAGAGACCATCGACTCGCAGCACGTCGTCGTCGGCTGCTGCACCAACCTGCTTGATCTCGCGGCGAAGTCGGGCATGTCCGAGAGTATCCGCTGGTACGACGAGCTCGTCTTCATGGAGCCGAACGGCAACCGCAGCCTGCTTAAGCCCAGCGGCCTGCCCGCTCCGGGGCATCAGTCTCTCAGTTTTCTGGCTGCGCCCATGCTTTCTCTCGCAGATAAAACTGCAGTCGCTTCGGGGCTGATGCGGTTCCTGACCGGCTTTCCACAGGACGACCGTGAGAGCTTCGCTTCCTGGCTCAAGCGCACCGGTCAGACAGAGCGTGCCATTAAGCATTTCTGGGAGCCGGTTGTCGTCGGTGCCCTCAACGATGACTTCGAACGCTGCTCTGTTAAGTACGCCGGAAAGGTCTTTCACGAATCGTTCCTGCGTTCGCCACAGGCAGGCCGCCTTGGCGTGCCTGCCGCTCCGCTCACCGAATTCTTCTCGCCCATCGTCACCTACGCACAGCAGTTGGGAGTTGATCTGCGTCTCAAGTCCGGCGTCGACTCCATCGCGCAAAACCCCGATGGGCGTTGGCTCGTTCGCAGTGGCATGGAAGAGCACGTTGCAGAGAGCCTCGTGCTTGCCAGTGACTTCCGCCAGACGCACAATCTTCTCTCGACGCTTCCACAGTCAGAAGCAGAGCAGGCCTCGCGTCAGCAGGCCTACGAGCAATTTGTCCCTGCGCCGATCACGACCATCCATCTCTGGTACGACCGTGATGTCACCGGCCTCGACCACGCCGTGCTGCTCGACACACGTATTCAGTGGGTCTTCACCAAGTCGCGTATCCGTCGCTGGCCGATTGAGCGAGGCTCCTACCAGGAGCTGGTCATCTCCGCATCCTGGCCGGAGCTTGAGATGGGAAGGGAAGAGATCCTTGCCTCCGCGCTGCGCGAGTTCGAGACCTTCTTCCCCCAGGCACGCAACGCCAAGCTCCTCAAAAGTGGAGTACTGAAAGAAGCTCGCGCTACCTTCTCCGTAACGCCCGGCCTCGACCGCTATCGCCCCTCGCAGAAGACATCGTGGCGCGGCCTCTATCTCGCGGGCGACTGGACGCAGACGGAATGGCCTTCGACGATGGAAGGTGCCATCCGCAGCGGACGTCTTGCCGCCGGCGAGGTTGCCGGACAACGCAGTCGCTTCATGGCCGCGGAGCTGCCCGCTTCAGGTCTGATGAAGCTCTTCAGCGCTTGAAGGTCAGTACTTTAGCGTAGGCGCTGCGCAGGGAGTAGAAGCCCGATCAATGGGCGATCAAAATTACGCCGACGCACACAAACAGCACAGCAAGCCAGCGCCGCTGATCGACGTTCTCGCCCAGCACCAGCTTGGCGCAGATGGCATTGCCAATGTAGGTGAGTGATGCAATCGCAGGCGCAGCCAGTGACAGATCCACGATCGACAGCGCCCACAACATGGCGAAGAAGTTGAATGCCATGCAGGAAGCACCGATCAGAAACTTGCCGTTCGAGAGCACAGCCTTCACCGGCCCCAGAAAACCTTTGAGCCCCGGTCCCGTCCGATGATTGTCGAGATCTCCCAGGTCGCGCATCGCGGAGGCGATGAGCACCTCGCCTGCAATCGCGAGAGCTGCCACACCTGTGATTGAGCTCCACTGCCGCAGCAGGTCTCCCGGTTGAGCCGCCATCATCGTCCGGCTCCTGAATCCATGATGTCGAGTTCATGGTGTTCTGACGCCGGATCTTCTGTGCGCGAAGGTCCACCAGCCACAAAGCCTACGGCGCAGACGATCAGAAGAATTCCCGTCCAGCGATAGGCGGAGAGCTGCTCATGGAGCCAGAACCGGCTCAGCAGTGCAATGACGACATAGCCGAACGCTGTCGCTGGCATCAAGAACGTCAGATCGGCCCAGCTCAACGCCGTCATGTAGCTGGCGAAAAATCCGATCAGCAGCACGATGCCCGAGGCGACGAAGGGATTGAACAACGCCTTCCACAGCAGGCCAAGGTGCTGCAGATCGACGGCGCCGACCTCGGCCATGCCGCGTGAAAGGAGTGTGTCTCCCACAGAGGCCGTCAGCATCACGGCGACAAGAATGGCGTACTGCGAAGGCTTGAGAGCGTGCTTCATACAAGAAAGTGGCCACGGTCTCCTGAGAGATGAGCGGCCACTATTAAGGGTATCAAACGGAGCGTCGAGATCGCCGGTAATCGCCTCGAAGGGAAAAGCTTCTCTAGGGCTTCGTCACCTTCAGGTTGCTCACCGTCGCATCGGTATTGTGCGCAAAGCGGATGCCGTAGAGTCCGTCGGTCGACTTCAATTTGCCCGCTGTGATCAGGTCGCTCTTGGGGAAGCTCTTTACTGTTGTGCCATTGATGATGCAGGAGACGGTATCGCCCTTCACCTGCATGGCGATCTCCTGTGTCACTGGCTGTCCCACCCCTGCTGCCTTGTGGACAGCATCGTTTGCCTCACGACGGCCGTTCAGCTGGAATGGCTCCGGCCCAAAGCCGCGCACGATGAAGTTACCGTTGCCGTAGGCTGCGCAATAGATGTAGCTCTGATCTGCCGTCCCCATGCCGTTGCCAGCGATCACGATGCCGTATGGATGCGGATGCGTATTCAGGTTCATGAACTTCGGTTCGGTAAATGTTGCTGACACCTTGTAATCGCCCTTCGCCTTATTCTTCGGACTCCAATAGGTGATCGCCGGCCCGGTGGTTACCTGCAGCACCTTGCCTTCTGCTGTAAGTTTGGCATCGTTCACTGTCTGCCCGGCCTTCTCGGCATCGGCATCAACCTTGCCCTGCCAGCCCTTTACAGTGATGCCGCCACCGGTGACCTTGCGGTTGGTCTCAGGCGTCTCCTGCTGCGCGAACAGTGGTGCAGTGAGTAAAGTGGCGAAGGCGACGATGGCGAAATTCCGATGGAGAGAGGGCATCATGGATTCCTTTCAAGCGGCGATGGAGTGATACAGCTGAATCATCCTGCGGTGAAGGCATTCTATCGCTGCGCGCTGATCTCTGTCGCCGAGGCCTGATAGAGATGGTTTTCACCATTAAGGTATCGGGCAGCGTTATGAGCCGTATTTCATCAATGGATGTTTAAAGAAGAACGGCGACCGGAGATCCGGTCGCCGTTCAGCATCATGCCTTGCAGAGGACTACGCGTTCATGCTGACCGATTCCTGCGCCTTCAGCGCGTTCTCTTCCTTCTTGGCTCGGGCAGCCTTATTGCGCTGTGCGCGGAGCTTCATGAAGCTCTTTGCCTCGACGTAGAGACGCGGTACATCGCGATTGACGATTGCCTTCCAGACCACGCGGAAGGCGGCCTTGGGACGGAAGTAGTATTCGTCGTAGAACTTGTGCACCATCTCCATCACGTACTCGGTCGGAAGGCCGGGGTATTCGATGTGCGCCATCTGATGACCGCCGCCGTCTTCCATGTTCTCGTTAGTGATGAAGTCGTTGCGCTTGGCGAAGTCATAGAACTCCGTGCCCGGGTAGGCGTGCGCGACGGAGACCTGGATGGTTTCGCAGTCGAGCGTCTTGGCGAAGTTGATCGTATTCCAGATCGATTCCTTCGTCTCGCCCGGCAGGCCGAGGATGAAGTCGGCGTGGATGATCAGGCCGAGGTCGTGGCAGTCCTTTACGAAGTCGCGTGCGCGCTCGACGGTTGCGCCCTTCTTGATGTTCTTCAGGATCTGGGGATCGCCCGACTCGAAGCCGACGATCAGCAGGCGGCAGCCTGCTTCCTTCATCGCCTTGAGGGTGTCGCGGTCGGTGGTAACACGCGAGGTGCAGGACCAGGTGATGCCGAGCGGCTTCAGCTTCGCGCACAGCTCGATGGTGCGTGCCTTCTGGATGTTGAAGGTGTCGTCGTCAAAGAAGAATTCCTTTACCTCGGGGAAGTTCTCCTTGGCCCACTTCATCTCGGCGGCAACGTCGTCGGACGAGCGCTTGCGCCAGGCATGGCCGGAGAGCGTCTGCGGCCAGAGGCAGAAGGTGCACTGCGCCGGGCAGCCGCGCGTCGAATAGAGCGAGATGTAGGGGTGCAGCAGGAACGGCACGTTGTAGCGCGTCACATCCATGTCGCGCTTATAGATCTTGGTGGCCCAGGGCATCGCATCCAGATCCTCAACCTGAGGACGGTCGGGGTTGTGCTGGATGACGCCGCTGGCGTCCTTGTAGCTGATGCCGAGGATCTCGTTCAGCGGCTTACCGTTCGCATACTCGACGACGGAGAAGTCGAACTCGCGGCGGCAGACGAAGTCGATCACGTTGCACTCGTTCAGAGCGCGGTCGGGGTCGGTGGTGACCGGCGGTCCGACGAAGGCGATCTTGATGATCGGGTTGGCCTTCTTGATTGCCTGTGCCAGAGCATGGTCGCCGGACCAGCCTACAGTCGAGGTGAACAGCACGAGAAACTCATAGCCCTTCGCAATCTCGATGGTCTCTTCAGCCGAGACGTGATGCGGCGGGGCATCGAGAAGCTTCGAGCCCTCGAGCATGCCGGCGGGATAGGCGAGCCAGACGGGATACCAGTACGACTCGATCTCGCGGGTTGCGGGCCAGCGGGAGCTGGCGCCGCCGTCAAAGTTCTCGAAGGAGGGCGGGTTCAGAAACAGTGTCTTGAGAGGCATGATCACCCTCAATTTTACCATTCGGTAACCCAAAAAGGGACAGGAATCGATGGTTTCCGGCTATGGTTCCATCTGGCCCGACGTGGCCGTAACCTGCTGATTTTTATCGAAAAATACCAGCCAATACTTGGAGCGAAGCGGATAGAAGATTGAACGGTAGATGAAGACGTGGTCGCAACCGGGCATGACGAAGGTGTCATAAGCCGCACACGAGCCCTGAATTGTGGCAGGATTTCCCAGTAACTGCCTTACGGCAGCCTCATCCGACTTGGCTCTGACCGATGGGAAATCAGTGTCGATACGGGAGTCTCGAACAAAGCCTGCCCCTGCAGCGACAAGCAAAACGACGACAATCAGCGTGGCAATCGCCTTCCAGCTCATTGCGGCTTAGATGCGCTGATGCCCTCAGACTGTATCGCTGCATGCAGCCAATTTTCCAGCTGGCCGTTCGCGCGAAGCAGGTTGATCTCTGTCTGATGCAGCTGAAAATCGGTATCCAGAAAGTCGAGGTAACGCGCGCGCTCCTGGATGCGAGCATTCTGCTCTTCCTTCGGCGTCACGGGCTGACCGTTGGGGCTGCCATCGCGCAATTGAATGCGGACGACGTCAATCTGGTTCGACGCCAGCTCGCGCTCCAGCTGCGCCACCTCCAGCTTCGCCTCCAGCTCGCGTACCGCCTGGCTCATCTTGAAGCGTCCCTCTAGAAATTGGTTGCGTGCCGCATCAGCCTCGTATCGGCTGCGCTGTGCCTCAGCCAGCGACTCATGTGCCTTGTCGCGCTTGCTGCGATCGAACAGCGGCAGGTTGAACTGCAGGCCGATCTGGACGTTGTTGTAGTTGTCGAAGTTGTTGTAATAGTTCTTGTAATTGTTGAAGCTCGCCAGACGGCTGTACTGCACGCCCAGGCCGATCTGCGGACGATACAATTTGCGGTCGTCGCCGAATGCCGCCTGCAGCTTCGACTCCGCAGCGGAGTACGCTGCGCGAATGGACTCCGGCAACGCCGTGTCTTTGACGGGAGTAAAGTTCGCGCCTGTGAGCGAGGGAATCGTCTCGTGCTCCGTCCGCAGGTTATCGGAGGGAAGTCCCGTCAGCCGTGCCAGGTGCTCGCGCTGGTTTCCTGCATCGTCCTCCAGCTGAATCTGCCGAAGCCGAAGGTTCGCCGCCGTCAGCTTGGACCTCGTCAACTCCACCGGCGTATCCTGGCCTGCATCCAGCCGCTGCTGCACAATCTTCGTCAGCTCGGCCGCATCGTTCGATTCCTCGACCGCTGCCTTAATGCGCTCGGAATCGGCATCGAGCGTGATGTAGGTGATCGCCGCATCTTCCATCACCTGCTGACGCACGTCTCCCAGGTGGTGATTTGCCGCTTCAAGCCCGGCTCGGGCCGAACGGATATAGTTTGCCTGCGACTGATCGAAGATCAGCGACTGCGACGTGATGTTGAAGAGCGATGGCGCGCCAAAGGGGAAGCCGTAGGTGTAACCGATACCCGATCCCACGCTCAGCGTCGGGATGTAGACATCCTTGGTCTGCTTCAGCTCAAACTTCGCCTTCTCGACCTCGGCCTGCGCCCCGAGCACACGAGGATTATTCTTCAGCGCCAGGTCAATCGCCGTCGTAAAGGAGATCTGCGCCGCCGCGGGAAGGGCAGCAGCCGCGCCAAGAGAGGCCACGGTCAGAAGGCAACGGAGACGGGTCATAGATTGCGTGAGGCTCCTCGAACGTCGGGTCGTGTTTATGGTATCGCCTTTCACGCTCAGGCCCCCTGCTGTGCTTTGATGGCGGGAGCAAATTTTGAGGCCATGGCAAGCGCCGCTGCGTACTCGTGCTTTGCTCCAGGGAGATCGCCGCGCTGCTTCAGCAGATCGCCCAGCTGTAGATGCACCTTGAACGCGGGTGCCAGCTCCGTCTTTGCCGGCGAGGCAAGATAGTCGCGCAGGCACTTCTCGGCGAGATCGGGCCGCTGGTGCAGGTCCGTCAGGATGCTGGCTGCATCCACCAGCGCGGCATTCTTCTGGTGGTTTGCTTCAATGCTCGATTGCAGCGCCACAACGGCCTTATCGGCCTGCCCGTGCGTCTGATAAAAGAGGCCGAGATCGACCCACGCCTCTGGCGTCTTTCCTGCCGCGACCGCTGCTTTGAACTCATTCTCAGCGGTGCTGAGATCGTTCTTCTTCGCTGCAATCTGTCCCAGCAGCCGGTGGCCTCGTGCCGCGGAGCGATCCATCAGTCTGTCCACGAGCCCCCGGGCCCGATCCACACCGCCGCCGACGATGCCCGGCGCAGCAACATAAAACTGTCCAAGATCGCTCATGGCTTCGACATTGGTGGGGTCGATCTCGAGTGCATGCTCAAACGCCGTATGCACCTTCTTCGCAATGCCGAAGGCGCTCAGCATATTGGCCTGTGATGCCTTGAGTCCATAGGCGCGGCCAAGCCAGACCTGGTTGATGGCGTTCGAAGGATCATCCTGCACGGCAAGCTCGCACTCGTGCACGGCGTTATCCCCCTGATCCTGGGCGTACTCCACGCGGCAGAGAAGCTGATGCGCCTGCGCGTTGTTCGGCTGCTTCTCCAGAGTTCCGTTCAGAAGGGAAGAGGCCTCATCCACGCGGCCCTGATTCAGCAGCTGTACCGCCTGCGCATTCTGTGCATAAAGAGCATGGCCGCCGAACAAGAAAAAGGCAGCCACAAGCGCACCGCCAAGCTGCAATCGGTATCGGGTAAAAACCATAGGCTATTCGACGATCTTGACGTTCAATCCGTTGGAAAGATCGCGATTGCTGGTGGCATTCAGGGCGACCGTATCCTTTTCGGTCAGCCCGCTGATGATCTCGATTCGCGACAGATTCTGCGCGCCGACCTGTACAGGCGTACGTACCAGCGTCCCCTGCACTACGCGATACACGAAGTCACTGTTGCCCTCGGTGTGCAGCGCCTCGCGGGGAACGCTCAGCACGTTGAAGCGCTGAGAGGTCGTCACTGTGACGGTCACATTGGTGTTCGGCAGCAGGTCTTCCTGTGCATCGTCCACCGTGATGATGCACTCACCGACGTTTCGTGTGCCGTAGGTGATGATGGTCGAAGGTGCGCGGCTGATATGGCCATGCCAGGTCTGATTGGGCTTCGCATCCCATACGATCTTCACCGCCTGTCCGACTGCCAGCTTACCGATCTCCGGCTCATCGAAGTAAGCGCGCACCTGAATGCGATTCAGGTCGGCGACGTCCATCAGGTCTTCGCCGGCAGGAACATAGTCGTACTGCGAGACGGGGATCGAATACACGGTGCCCGCGAAGGGTGCCCGGATATTGGCGTTCGCGTAGCCTGCTTCGGCTGCGGCGACTGCGGCACGCGCATCCTTGACCTGCGCCTGCACCCGGCCCTTGTCAGTCGAGCTGTAGCGATCGGTCTGGCGCAGCTTAAGGCTGGTCAGCGAAGCGTTGGCTGCGTCCAGACGCTGCTGGGCCGCGGCAACCTCTCCAGCCGAGGCGGCACCCTTCTGCTGTAGCTGTTGCAGGGCAACGAGATTCTTCTCGTCCTGCTGCTTCTGCTGCTGCGCCCGGGCCAGATCGGCATTAAGCGAGAGGCGCTCTTCCTGCGATCCTCCCTGAGCCTGGTCATGCGCCGCTGCCTCAGCGGTGGTTAGGCTGGAGTGCGCCGTCGCAACACGGGAGGAGGCGTCCGCATCTTCCATCCTGACCAGCGGATCACCCTTTTTGACCTTATCGCCCACCTGGACATAAAGCTTGGCGACCACACCGGGAGCAGGCGCATGTGCCTGAAAATAGCTGATCGGCTCGACGCGTCCGTTCGTCGGAACCGTGCTCACCAGGTTCTGATGGGTCACGGCGGCGGCGCGAATCTCCACGACCTCGCGGGTAAACACGCGAATCGCCAGAATGGCGATGGCAACAACTGCTAAAACGATGCCGGTTAGAGCATAGGGGTTGAGGCGTCTTGTCTCGGTCGTCGGCATCGGGTCGAATAGTCAGTATATAAGACGCACCTTATTGCCAAGACGAAGCAAAAGAATTACTTCCACGGGAGAACCTGCCCGCGCACGGCCAGAATCAAGCCTGCGAGTGCCGAATTTCCACCATTTCCAGCTCCAGGCCGGTGAAGTAGGAGTTCGTCTTAAATCGCAGACGATAGACGATATCCAGCCTCGACCCAGGCCCAAGGCTCATCGCTGACGCCCGTTCCGCCCAGTTCAGCCCGCGCCGTGCCCAGCCCATCGCGCTGATGCGGTTGCTGCCGTCACTGATCTCCAGGCAGACGTGCCGCTCCTTGATGACGCGGGGAAACGCGGCCAGCGTTACGCCGCGAGTCAGAAACAGCGGCTCAGGATTGCCGATGCCGAATGGTCCGCAGCGCTCCAGCCAGCCGTGAAAGCCGGTTGTCACCTCCGAAAGCCTCAACTCCACATCGCACTCCAGAGGAGGCGACAGCAGCTCTCCGGCCAGCATCTCCGCGCTGTGGGCCTCCATGCACTCGCGCAGAAGCGCAATCCGGCTGGTGGGCAGCGAAAATCCCACTGCGTGGGCATGGCCGCCGAAGCGGGTAAAGAGTGCCTCCGCCTGCGAGGTGTGGGCCGTGGTCAGTGCATCCAGCAGGTGATAGCCGTCGATGGAGCGGCCAGAGCCATGGGCGTGGCCGTCCTCATGCGTCAGCACCAGCGCCGGACGACCGGTACGGTCGACGATGCGCGACGCGAGGATGCCGATGACGCCGCGATGCCACTCCGCGTCATCCATCACCAGGCACAGGGCAGGGAAGCCTCCATGAGTGCCTTCCATCTCCGCCAGCCGGGCGTCGATCGCTTCTAACGCCTGTGCCTCCGTCGCCTTCCGCTCATCGTTCAGCCGATTCAGCTTCGCCGCAAGCTCGCGGGCGCGGTCCTGATCCCGCGTCAGGAACAACTCCACCACGTCGCTGGCGACGTCCATGCGCCCCGCAGCATTGATGCGCGGCCCGATGCGGAAGCCAACCTCCATCGCCGTTGGCGCACGGTCCGTGGGAATCTCCGCGACCTCCATCAACGCACGCAGGCCCGGTTGCACCGGGTTGGCCAGTTCGCGCAGTCCCAGCATCGCGAGTACGCGGTTCTCGCCCTCCAGCGGCACCGAATCCGCAATCGTCGCGATCGCCACCAGCTTCAGAAATGATGGAATCAGCCGCGTCTCCAGCAGACGCCGTGCGGCATTATCGTCGCAGGCCGCATCGAGGAGCGCATGTGCCAGTTTGAAGGCGACCGCCGCTCCGCATAGCGACTTGAAGGGATAAGGGCATCCAGGCTGCGCCGGGTTGATCACCGACAACGCATCCGGTACACCTGCCGCGTCGTCAGGAAGATGATGGTCGGTGACGATCAGGTCCAGGCCGAGCGTCTTGGCCTCGGCCGCCGCAGCGAAGGCGCGTATGCCCGTATCGACGCTGATGACCAGCCTGACGCCAGCGGCTGCAGCATCGGCCAGCACGCCCGTCTGCATGCCGTAGCCCTCGCGAATGCGATGCGGCACGTGGTAGCGCACGATCGCCGGGGTCTCCTTCGGTGCGCATCGTTCAATGGCTGTCTTCAGAAGTACGGTCGCTGTCGTGCCGTCGACGTCGTAGTCGCCGTAGATCAGGATGGGTTCGCTTGCTGCGATGGCTCGCCGTATGCGCTCCACTGCCTGGGGCATGCCGAGCATCAGCATAGGGCTGTGCAGGTCGCTTAGTGAAGGGGAGAAGAACGCTGCAACCGAATCGCTGGTCACAAATCCCCGCGTTACCAGCAGGCGCGCTATACCCTCCGGGCAGCCTGCTGCAGCAATCACGTCAGCGACGGCCGCGGCGGGTGCATCCAGTGTGATCCAGTCGCGTTGGTTCCCGGTCTGCGCTCCGACCACTGGTTCTGCCTTATTCGTCTGTATCGCGGTCTTCGACCACAATACCGCCCAGATCGGTCACTGTATCCAGCAGGTCCTGGAAGCTGTCGTACCAGTCCGTGGCGACCTCGAAGAGGAACATCACGCCCTGGTGAGCGAAGCCCAGCTGCAGGTAGCCGATCTTGCCGACGTGGCGTACCAGGCGCTCGGCGTCGTCGATCTCCGGCGCGTCATCGTCCGGGTAGACCTGGTCGCGGATGCGCTCGATCAACGCCGCGATATCGTCCTTCTCGAGCACGACCTCGCTCATCGTTACGAATGGTGCTCCGGCAGCCTTCGCCAGTTCGACGAAGTCCTTCCATCCATCAGGGTTCTCTTCTTCAAACAGGACGGTGGGAACTTCTTCGGAGACATAACCGCTCATGCGTCGCATGCCGTGGCCGGCAACGAAAGCAATCATGTCATCCTTCAGCGAAATGAGGTTTTCTGGCTGCATCGAACTTCTATTGTCTCAAAAAGACGCTGCCGTCGCATCTCTGGAATGATGAAGGAGAGCGCCGGTCGTTCCGGGGCTTGAAAAGGAGTTCTGCCGTGCCGCTCTTCGAACACCATGTTTTTATCTGCACCAATGAGCGTGATGAATCCGCAGCCCGCCCCAGCTGTGCCCTTGAAGGCTCCAAGAAGCTGAAATCGGCCTTCAAGGACGCGATCAAAGATGCCGGCCTCAAGCACAAGATCCGCGCAAACGACTCCGGTTGCCTTGACCAGTGCGAACATGGTCCGGTCGTCGTGGTCTACCCGGAGGCCGTCTGGTACGGCAATGTGCACCCGGGCGACGTCGAAGAGATCGTGACCGAGCACCTGGTCGGCGGCCGGCCTGTCGAGCGGCTGCGGCTGGCCGACAGCTGCCTGAACACCGATCACTGCCCGCACCGCAAGTCAAAAGGGAAGTAGCAAGCCTAGCTGATCCATGCAGATGGGCAGCCTTTCCACGCTGGCGGGCGTGATATATTCGAGGTAATTTCTCATGATCTTCTCTAAAGATTACGTAGGGTATCTGGCCCGCCAGACCGTCAAGCATCTCATCGCGCAGAAGATGATCGAATCCGGCAAACCGGCTCTCCTCGACGAGCGCGTCGCGGCAGCGATGGTCGACGAGCTCTCGCTCGAAGACCGCATCAACGACGAAGTTCGCGTCATCCTTGAAGCTTTTCAGGACGACATGCGCAAGACCGGTGCCAGCTATCCGGAGATGTTCAAAAAAGTGAAAAACGAGCTGGCCCGCAAGTACAAGGCGGTGCTGTGAGAATCTCCCGCGACAAACTGAATAAGCTTGCCCACACCGTGGCCGATACCCTGGCCGAGATCCCCGAGTGCGACTTCCTTGAAGATCGCAACACCATCCGCCAGGAGGCCCGCAAGGCTCTCGAAAAGCTGCTGATGGAAGAGACCAGGATCGACGCGGCGGCACGACTGAAGATCGCCTCGCAGCGCAAGATCATTCTCGAAGGCTCCCAGGAGTGGGAGATCCTCTATCGCAAGTACTACAACGACGAGGTCAAGAAACTGGGGCTCTAGCCGTCTGCCGAAGCCCCTTTTCTGTTCAGCCGGCTCCGGATTCTCTCGTTGCGGGATACATAAGAAACCGTGTCCCGGTACTTGGAGTTCCGGCAGTAATCCTGCTATACTGACCAAGTTGCTGGAGAGAACATCCTCCTGAATCAAGCTGGATCTGGCGTTATGGTGTAACTGGTTAACACGTCGCCCTCTCAAGGCGAAGAGTCCGGGTTCGAGCCCCGGTAACGCTACCAAATCCTTCAGTCGTACGAAGCCTTTGGCGCCATGGTGTAACTGGTTAACACGCGGCCCTTTCAAGGCTGAGAGTACGGGTTCGATCCCCGTTGGCGCTACCACCCTCCAAACTGAAGTCTTCCGCCCGAGAGATATACTTGTGCCTGTGAGCAAGACGTTTTACATCGAAACCTTCGGCTGCCAGATGAACGCCCATGACTCCGAAAAAGTCATCGGCACACTGGAGCATGAGGGCTATACGCAGGTCAGCGACGAGACCGAAGCCGGGTTGATCCTCTACAACACCTGTTCCATCCGCGATAAGGCGGAGCAGAAGGTCTTTCACCGGCTGAACGAGTACAAGCGCATGCAGGGCGAGGGCAAGAAGTTCGCCGTCATCGGCTGCGTTGCGCAGCAAGAAGGCGAACGCATCTTTGAGCGCGCCCCCTATGTCTCCATCGTCGCGGGCTCTGCCTCGTACCGCAATCTGCCCTCGATGCTCTCACGCCTTGAAGCGGGAGAGAGCCGTATCACCGGCCTCGACGATCGCCAGACCGACGAGACCTTCGACACCGAGTTCACCGCCCGCTCCAACCCGCACCGCGGCTACATTACCATCATCGAGGGCTGCGACAAGTTCTGCGCCTACTGCGTGGTGCCGTACACCCGCGGCAAGGAGCGCTCCCGCACCTCGGCCTCCGTGCTGGTGGAAGCGCGCCGCATGGCCGACCAGGGCTTTACCGACATCCAGCTGCTGGGACAGAACGTCAATTCCTGGCGCGATCCCTCGGGCAAACTCAGCTTCGCCGAGCTGCTCTCCGCCGTCGGCAACATCACGGGCATCAAGCGCGTGCGCTTTACTACCTCGCACCCACGCGACTTTACGCGCGACATCGTCGAGGCCATCGACGCTACGCCAGCGCTTTGTGACCACATCCATCTTCCGGTGCAGTCAGGCTCCAGCGCCGTCCTCGCAGCCATGTCGCGCGAGTACACCCGCGACTGGTACCTGGAACGCATGAGCTGGATTCACGGAGCCAAGCGCGACATCTCCATTACCAGCGACATGATCGTCGGCTTTCCCGGCGAGACTGACGCCGACTTCGAAGAGACGATCACGCTGCTCGGCGCCGTGCGCTACGACGCTGTCTTCGCCTTTAAGTTCTCACCTCGTCCCAATACGCCTGCCGTCACCATGATCGACAGCATCCCCGAAGAACTGAAGACGGAGCGGCTGCGCATCCTTAACGACCGCCAGCGCGAGATCCAGCGCGAACACTACGCTCGTCATCTCGGTCAGCAGGTCGAGGTGATGGTCGAGAGCTACAACTCCGCGCGCGGCCAGGTCGTCGGCCGCTCCTCGCAGAACAAGACCGTCAACTTCACCATCACGCCGGGTGAGATTCAGCCTCCGATCGGAAGCTATCTGCCGGTCCACATTACCCGCACGATGCCCAATTGCCTGGTCGGCGAAGCTGTTGAAGGCGCTGTACCGTTCCTCGCAACAGCATCGATGCAACCGCAGCCTTTCGTAGTATTGAACTGAAGATGACGACGCAGAGCCAGCACGTTGCAGCAGCGCACACCCCCGACGAGGTCGAAATGCAGATTCGCGGCCTCATGATGGATCCTGTCACGAACATGCCCATTATCGTGCTCAAGGACGTCGCCGGCGATGCCGTGCTCCCGATCTGGGTGGGGATCTTCGAGGCCAACGCCATCGCGCTCGAACTCGAGAAGACAGCGACACCGCGCCCGATGACGCACGATCTGATGCAGAACATGGCGCGCAACCTGAACGCCGAGGTGCGCAAGGTCGTCGTCTCCGAGCTGCGCGACGATACCTTCTACGCCGTCATCTGGCTTGACCATGCAGGAGAGACGGTAGCCATGGATGCACGTCCCTCCGACGCCATCGCGCTGGCTCTTCGCTGGGATTGCCCGATTTACGTCAACCGCGAAGTGCTCGAGAGCTCGCGGCAGTCGGCTACAGGAGCGCAGACCATCAACGCCGAAGAGATGCGCCGCTGGCTCGAAAATCTGAATGATGACGAGATGGGCCGCTACAAGATGTAGCAGCGTCAACTGCAGAGCCGCACGACCTCTGCCGCCCAGGAATCTTCATGCGGAAGAGCATCCATTCGCACGAGTCTGCACGAATGGACGTCCATTCGCTTACCGCTGCGCCAGCTCGTCGAGAAAGTTGAAGAACTCAGGGAACGAGATTGCCGCGGCCTCTGCGCCGTGGATGATGTTCTCGCTCGAAGCGCGCAGCGCGGCAACAGAGAAGGCCATCGCAATGCGATGATCGCTGCCCGAGTCGATCTCGGCGCCGTGAAGCTTCTGGTTGCCGGGAATGGCGAGTCCGTCTTCGTACTCGGTAAACTCCGCACCCATTGCTTTCAGATTCTTCGCGACAAGCGCGATGCGGTCGGACTCCTTCACACGCAGTTCCTTGGCGTCGCGAATGATGACGCCATTGTTCGTGTAAGGAGCAATGGCGGCGATCACGGGCAGCTCATCGATGATCTGCGCCGAAAGCGCGCCGGAGATCTCGGCTCCCTTTAGGCCACTGGCGTCGCGGTTTACCTGGATCGTGCCAATCGTCTCGCCGTGGTGTTCCTCGACCATCAGCACCTTGATTCTGCCGCCCAGCATGGTGATGACATCCAGCAGCGACGCGCGCGTGGGATTCATGCCGAGCGAATCGAGCACCAGGTTCGAATCGGGGAAGAGCAGCGCGGCGCAGAGAAAGAACGCAGCCGAGGAGATATCGCCCGGTACAACCGCGTCGATCGCCTTCAGCTTCTGTCCGCCGGCGATGCTCAGCCGCTCACCGTTGCGTTCCAGCTTTGCGCCAAACGCGCGAAGCGCGTGCTCGGAGTGATCGCGAGTGCGTACAGCCTCCGACAGGCTGGTGACGCCTTCGGCCTGTAGACCGGCGAAGAGAACAGCCGTTTTGACCTGCGCCGAAGGAATCGGCGTGTCGAAATCGATCGCCTTCAGCGGACCGCCGTGGATCGTCATCGGCGCATGGCCGTCGACCAGGTCAATCTTCGCGCCCATTGCGCTAAGGGGCTTGCGGATGCGCTCCATCGGACGACCGCTCAGTGAGGCATCGCCGATCATGGTGAAGGTGTGCGGATGCGAAGCAACGAGGCCGGCCAGCATGCGCATCGTGCTGCCCGAGTTGCCGCAATCCAGGTCGCCTGCAGGCTGCCGGAAGGCGCCCGCAGTGCCGGTCACTTCGACCGATGTTCCGGGACCCTTGGTGACTGTTGCGCCCAGCGCCTCCATGCAGCCCAGCGTCGAATGCGGGTCGGCGCCCGTGGAGAAGTTCTGCAGTTTGCTGGTGCCTTCAGCGATGCCAGCCAGCATGCCATAACGGTGCGAGATGGACTTGTCGCCGGGAACAGTAACGGAGCCCTGGAAGCTGCGGGCGGGACGAACAATACGCGTGGTCGATTCGGTCGAGGAAGACATTCCTCTCTATCCTAAACGGTTGCAGTATCGAGCGTAACTACGATCATGCCATCCGCGGCGACGCTACTGGACATGGAGAACGACGACCGTCTCATCGTCGAAGTGCTCCGTGCCGGACTGAAACTTGGTGACCGCATCAAGGATGGAGTCCGCTGCGGAAGCTGCCGTGGGCATCCGCAGCGACTTCAGTACCTTGGCGAGGCGGTCGGTTCCAAACATGTCGCCGGTTGCGTTCTCCGCGTCGGGGATGCCGTCGGAGAAGAAGACGATGAGGTCCCCCGGCCGCGTCGAGAGGGTGAACTCCTCGTATTGCACGTCAGGGAAGAGCCCCAGCGGGAAGCCCTCGGCCTGGATGGTCTTGACGTCGACTGTCGTGCGCGAGGCAGTGGCGTTGAGCGAGACGAAGACGGGCTGCACCGAACCTGCGTTGGCGATCTGGATCGTCTGGTTGGAGTCGTCCCAGAGCGCGATCAGCATGGTCACATACTGCGAGTCGAGCTTGCGCTCCTGCAGCTGATCGTTAAGAGCGGCGAGCAGTGCAGCGGGCGACAGATGCTGTGATGCCAGCGAGCGCAGGATGCCACTCACCAGCGCGGCGTAGAGAGCCGCCGGTGCTGCCTTGCCGCTGACGTCGCCTACGGCGAGTGCAACGCGTCCAGGGCCATAATCGAGAAAGTCGTAGACGTCGCCACCGATGGAGCGCGCGGCGTAGAAGCGGGCGGCGAGTTCGGCATGCTCCAGCTGCGGAGGATACGGTGGCATCAGTCGCAGCTGAACGCGGCGGGCCATGTCGAGGTCACGCTCCAGCCGCTGTTCTTCCTCGTGGATGCGCTGGTAGAGCCGCGCATTTGCAATCGAGATGGCGACCTGCGCCGCCAGAGTGCTGAGCGTGCGCTGATGATCTTCGTTGAAGTAGTTCAGGCGCGTGTGTTCAAGGTCAATCACGCCGATGACGTTGCCTTTGTAGATGAGCGGCACGGCAAGCTCGGAGCGCGTCTCCGGGTTGGCGTTGACGTAGCGCGGGTCTTTGCGGACATCGGGCGCGAGAACAGGTTCGCGCAGCTGCGCTGCGCTGCCGATGATGCCCTCGCCGAGCGTGACGTTGCGCTCGCGCGGAACGCGCTCGCCGTAGCGGGAGCTGAAGCGATGCTCGAACTGCTGCGTGCGCTCGTTCCAGAGAAGGATGGTGAACATCTGGAAGTCGATGACGCGCTTGAGCAGCTGGCCGATGCGTTCCAGCAGGTCATCAAGATCAAGGATGCTGGTGAACTCGCGCGAGATCTCGTTGAGCACGGTCAGCGTCTGTGCCTGGCGCGAGACCCGCGTGTAGAGGCGCGCATTTTCGACCGCCGAGGCCATGCGCGATGCCACCAGCTCCAGCAGTCGCTGGTGCTCGGTGCTGAAGAAGCCGGGAAGCTCTGATTCGAGATCGATGACGCCGATGACGCGGTTCTTCACGATCAGCGGCACGGACAGCTCGGAGCGAACGTTAGGGTTCGCTGAGATGTAGTGCTCGTTGCCGGTGACGTCAGAGACGAGGATGGAACGCTTCTGCAGAGCGGCCTGCCCGATGATGCCGGAGCCGATCTTGATGCGGGTGCGCTCGATATCCTGCGCGTGACCGATCTGGAAGCGCATCCACAGCTCCTGCGTGCGGTCGTTGAGCAGCAGGATAGCGAAGATGCGGTAATCGATGACGGCGCGGACGAGGTCGGCGACGCGGTGCATCAGCGTGTTCAGGTCGAGCGTGGTGTTCAGCGCATCGGCCAGCGAATGCAGAAAATCAACCTGGTGGACAGGGTCGACGCGGATGTTGGTCATCGGCTGCGAGGACTCGTCGGAGCTGGGGCGATAGTCGCCCTCAAAGACCTCCTCGGAGCTCTGCGGCACGTTGTCCTGGGCCTGATCCGGCGCGGCAGCAGGCGTTGCGCGTCGTTGTTTGTTGGCCTTAGACATACGAATAGTCGATGGTACTACTGGTGAGGCTCTGTGATGCTCAGGTTTTCTAGTTGAACAATGTCAGTTCAGGTTCCTCCGCAACAGGCAACGTTCGATCAGTAGCCTGTCGTGGCGGGAGCTGCCTCTGCGGTTCCTGCGAGCTCGTTGACGATGCGGATGCTGGCGCTGGCGCCGATGCGGCTGGCACCGGCCTTGAGCATGGCGGTGGTGTCGGCCAGCGAACGGATGCCGCCCGATGCTTTCACTCCTGCCTGCGAACCGGCGATGCCTCGCATCAGTGCGATGTCATCGACGGTGGCTCCGCCGGTGGAGAAGCCGGTCGAGGTCTTGAGAAAGTCGGCCCCTGCGGCCAGTGAGAGCTCGCAGGCACGCAGCTTCTCTTCGTAGGTGAGCAGGCAGGTTTCAAGGATGACCTTGACGATAGCTCCGGCTCCGTGTGCCAGCTCGACGACGCCGCGGATGTCCTGCTTGACGGCCTCGTAGTCGGCGACGGTGGCAGACTTCAGCAGGCCGACGTTGAGCACCATGTCGACGTCGTGCGCGCCGTGCTTGAGGACGCGGGCGGTTTCGTCGCGCTTGGAGGCCGAGAGGGTGGCGCCGAGCGGGAAGCCGATGACAACGCCTACGGGAACGCCGGTTCCTTTGAGAACTTCGGCGGCGACCTGCACCCAGGTGGGGTTCACCATGGCGCAGGCGAACTTGTGTTCGGCGGCTTCGTGGCAGATCTGGATGACCTGGCTGCGCGTGGCGTCGGGCTTGAGCAGCGTGTGGTCGAGGACGGCTGCCAGATTCTGCGGAGAGGAGAGCGCGTGAGCGGCAAAGGTTGTGGAATCAAAACTCTGTTCGTTTGCGTGCAACGGGCTGCTCATGACACTCCTCTGTCGGGCAATTGTTCGTTCGCCGTCTCTTCTATCATACGGTGGTCATGGCTGGCAGGAGGGAGGCACCCTCCCCCCCGGTATGTTTTGCGCAAAATCTTGATTGCAGGCGGTTTATTTTTTGATCCTGCGCAAAATCTTGATTCCATGCTATTTACGGTCAAAATCTTGATTTCATTGCACTTGCGGTGCTTCCTCAGCTTTGCTTCTGGTGGGTTGACTTTAATTTTAGTGGTTTGGGCAGGGAGGATCGGCAGCTGGAGTGTGTCGAATATCTCTTTTATATTCAATTATTTGCGTGGTTTTTTGAGGTTGTTGCCGCTTGACAGAGATCCGGGGACGGCGGGCCGGGCGGCCTGCTCAGGTAAATGGACGGAGATGGACTGGTTACTCTTTTGATCTTTGATCTTTGCGATTGATCGCAGAGACCGAGATGATTCGAAGTTCGTCGAAGGGTACTCGCGCATCAGATTGCTATGGCCAACGAAAAGAGGCAGTTGAGGCTTTCGGTTCTGGATCAGTCGCCGGTTCCGGCAGGGTTTGAGCCTGCGGTGGCGCTGCAGAACTCGATCAGCCTGGCGCGGCGGGTGGATGAGCTGGGATTTACGCGGTTCTGGATGTCGGAGCACCATGCGATGGATACGCTGGCGTGCACGGCGCCGGAGATCGTGCTGGCCCGGATCGGGGCGGAGACGAAGCGCATCCGCGTGGGATCGGGCGGCATCATGCTGCCGCACTACACGCCGTTGAAGGTCGCGGAGGTCTTTCGCACGCTGTACGCGTTGTACCCGGACCGGGTTGATCTCGGGATCGGCCGTGCGCCCGGGGGCGGACCGACGGAGATGCTGGCGCTGCGCCGCAGCCGCAAGGCGCCGATGGAGGACGACTTTCCCGACCAGGTGAACGAGCTGCTGGCGTTCCTGGAGGATGAGTTTCCGGCGGGGCATCCGTTTGGGCGGGTGAAGGCGATGCCCGCGCCTGCGCTGCATGAGGGATACAGGGGGCCTGCGGTGTGGATGCTGGGCTCGAGCATGTGGAGCTCGGCGGCGGCGGTGGAGTTTGGCCTGCCGTATGCGTTCGCGCACTTTTTCTCGCCGGTGAAGACGCGGGATGCGATCGAGGCGTACACGCGGGCGTTCCGTCCGGGGATACGACTGGCTCATCCGGAGGCGACGGTGGCGGTGGGTGCGATCTGCGCGGAGACCGAGGAGGAGGCCGAGTATCTTACGTCGAGCGTGAAGCTGTTGCAGGCGCGAATTCGTCTGGGCGATCGCAGGCCGATTTCGGCTCCTGAGGATGCGCTGCGGGAGCTAAAAGCGATGGGTCCGGTGGTGATGGAAGAGGGCGAGTTTCCGCGCTACTTTGCTGGCACACCGGCGAAGGTGCGCGAGCAGCTGGAGCATATGGCGGGAGAGCTGGGAATCGGCGAGATGATCGTGAATACGATCGTCTGGGATCATGCGAAGCGGCTGAAGAGCTATGAGCTGCTGGCGGGGGAGTTTGGGCTGAAGGGGTGAAGGGATCGCGCTTCGCACGATTGCCCACCTTAGCCTGCTACGCGGTCGAAGGTGGGGCACCCTGTATAGGCGGGCTGAGACTGAGGCTAAGATAGGAAGCATTCCAAAACTTCCTATTGTGTGAGGTCGTTCCATGACTCGTCGCTGGTTTGCCGCCTTTGGTGGCTCTGCCTTGTTTGCTCCGATGGCCCGTGCTGCTGTGAAGGCAACGAAGAAGATCTTCGCGGCGAATCCGAATGCCACGCCGAAGCCGCCTTACTCGCCTGCTGTGGGGTATGGGGGGGTGATCTATGTTTCGGGTAAGGCGTCGTATGCTGCTCCTGACCCGAAGGACATCAAGTCGTGCGTGAACTATGCGTTCGATCAGGTTGAGGCGGAGTTGAAGAATGCGGGCTCGTCGATGGAGAAGGTGCTGAAGGTGCAGGTGTTTCTGCGCGACATCGGCGACTATGCGGCGATGAATGCGATCTTTGCGGAGCGGTTTGCGAAGGAGCCTCCGGCGCGGACGACGGTAGCGGCGATCATTCCGCGGGAGAGTCTGGTGGAGATTGATGTGGTGGCGTTTGTGTAGAGGATGATCGTTTGAGAGGGGATCGCGCTTTGCGCGATTTCCCACTCATGTCGCGATGAAGCTGCGCCATGAATGGGGCACCCGGCAGCTGCCACTCATGTAGTTTCCGATGGCTCGATTGACCTTAAATCGTCTTTCCGATATTTGAAGCCGATATATCCGAACCCTGCAATTGCAGCACCGATAGGGATTGCAAGCCATATTCCAAGTGGGCGTGCATCTAGCGAATCATGCCATCCAGCATTGTCGCCGCTCAGGATTTCAATCTCGACCGCCTCATTGCTTACGCGTCTAGATGTGTCATTTATGTATGTAATTTGCAATGTGCGCCCATTGAATATTTCAGTATTGCCCCAATGGGGCATGATAATTTGCGTTTCAATGTTCGTTGGATTTCCATCTTCCGGAACGAAGCCAAATGCGAACTTGAGGCTCCTGCCGAACCTCCGTTCAACACAATCAGATGCCTTGCCAACTGCTGTAACCCGATGAGAAAAAGATGGCGCCGTCGAATGTGAAAGCCCATACAGGCATGTAACGGACCCCACGATTATGGAAAAAGACCAAACAAATGAGGGGATGTATGTACGGCGTTTACGACCAAGTACATGGAGAACGCCTAGTGCTACACCTATTCCAAGCAAACACCACAACATAAAAATCGAGCGATCCATCTAGTTGCCTACCACTTTCGTCATCTTTTAGGAGACACTTCTGAGGTCGTTCAGGCGTTTTTCACGACGGCTTAGTGCGCGGCGTCTTCGGGGAAGAGGCGGATGTCGTCGACTCCGCGATAGCGTTCGGCGTAGTCCATGCCGTAGCCGATGACGAAGCGGTTGGGAATTTTGAAGGCGACGTAGTCGGCCTCGATGGGGACGAGGCGGCGCTCGGGCTTGTCGAGGCAGGTGGCGATCTTGAGCGAGGCGGGCTTGTGCTGCAGCATGAGGCCGCGCAGGTAGTTCAGGGTGAGGCCGGTGTCGAGGATGTCTTCGACGATGATGACGTGTTTGCCTTCGATGGGGTTGTCGATGTCCTTGATGAGCTTGACGGCGCCGGAGGAGACGCGGGCGCGGCCGTAGCTGGAGACGGCGACGAAGTCGAAGGTGTTATCGACCTTGATGGCGCGGGCGAGGTCGGCGAGGAAGATGGCGGCGCCTTTGAGGACGCCGATCAGCACGATGGACTGGCCTTCATAGTCGGCCGAGATCTGCGCGCCGATTTCGGCGGTGCGCTGGGCGATCTGCTCTTTGGAGAAGAGAACGTCCATGGTATCGGGGGCGGGGAAGAAGGCGGTGGGTGCGGGCGTCGAACTGGAAGGCATAGGGACAGGTTAATGCGAATACGGCCCGGAGGCCAAGCCTCGCCTATACTTTTATAGGTAAGCGAGGATTATGTATCCCTATATCAATTTGGGCCCGGTGCACCTGGGGACGTTCGGGTTGCTGCTGTGGCTGGCCGCGGTGGTGGGAACCATCGTGTTGCATAAGAACTTTGTTCGTAATGGCGTGGACGCCGATGCGTTGAGCGTCGTGGCGATGGTGGTCATTGCCGGAGTGGTGGGCGCCAAGGCATGGCACGAGCTGCAGAGCCCGGCCGATCTCTGGGCCGCGCTGCGGAAGATCGCCGCTCCGGGATGGAAGCATCCGCTGGATATGATGGTCGACTTCCTGCACTGGTTCCAGGCGGGATTTGCGTGGTTTGGCGGGATGCTGGCCGGTATTGCCATGTTGATGTGGCAGGGCAGGGCGGCGCGATTCAAGGGTGCGCTGGGCGAGCGCGTGGGCGGTATGCGGATGCTGGACCTGGCGGCTCCGGCGGCGGCGATCGGCTACGGCGTGGGGCGCATTGGGTGCCTGCTCTCGGGCGATGGCGACTACGGCATCAAGACGACGCTGCCGTGGGGCGTGCATATGCGGGCGGATGCGCTGGTGCCGACTCCCGACCTGGTGCAGCCGACGCCGGTGTACGAGCTGCTGTTTTCGGCCGTGCTGGCATGGTGGCTGTGGCAGCGGGGGAAGAAGCATCTCTCCGTCGGCCAGCTGACGGGCGAGTACCTGGTGGTCAGTGGCATCGGGCGGTTCCTGGTGGAGTTTGTCCGCGTGAATCCGAGGCTGTACTTCGGCATGAGCAACGCACAGGTGGCGGCGCTGGGTTCGGTGGTGGCTGGCGCGGTGCTGATTGCGCTGTCGCGTGCGAGGAATGCGCAATGGGCTCCTAAGCTGGCGGATGATCCGCGGACGTAGGTTGAGGCTTCCTCGGGCATCTGAGGCTACATGGGCGAAATGCGGAGGTTCCTCGGCTTCGCTCGGAATGACAAATTTGCGGAGAGCGTAGAAGAAAGGCCCGTTCGCCAGTGTGTGCGAACGGGCCTATCTTGCCTTCGATGAGGCGTTTAGCGGGAGAGTTCTTCGCGGACTGAGGGTTGCGGTGCGGCGAAGAACATGTTGGAGATGATGCCGCCGAGGATGGCTCCCACGATGGGGGCGACCCAGAAGAGCCAGAGCTGCTGCAGCGCATATCCTCCGACGAAGAGAGCCGGGCCGGTGGAGCGTGCGGGATTGACGGAGGTGTTGGTCACCGGGATGGAGATGAGGTGGATGAGAGTGAGGCCGAGGCCGATGGCGATGGGCGCGAAGCCCTTGGGGGCGCGCTCGTCGGTAGAGCCGAGGATGATGAGAAGGAAGAAGGCGGTGAGGACGACCTCGGCGACGAAGCAGGCGACGAGGGAGTAGCCGCCGGGAGAGTGCGCGGCGTAGCCGTTGGAGGCGAAGCCTCCGAGCTCGAAGCCGGGCTTGCCGCTGGCGATGACGTAGAGGACGCCTGAGGCAGCGATGGCTCCCACGACCTGCGCGACGATGTAGGCGGGAAGTTCGGAGGCGGGGAAGCGCTTGCCGGCGACGAGGCCTATGGAGACGGCAGGGTTCAGGTGGCAACCAGAGATGTGCCCGATGGCATAGGCCATGGTGAGTACGGTGAGTCCGAAGGCCAGGGCGACGCCAGCGAAGCCAATGCCGAGTTGCGGAAAGGCTGCGGCGAGGACTGCGGAACCACAGCCTCCGAAGACGAGCCAAAAGGTGCCAAAGAACTCGGCGAGAGCGCGTTTAGCGAGCGGCATAGAGTACTTCCTCCTCTACTGCTTGTTTTTTTGAAATCAAGGGCCGGAGCACGACGGCCGGAGAGGCTATCGTGCGTCCGGGCTGCGAGAGCCCAGACGGGAGGATGGTAGCACGGGAGGGTTTCTGGCCAGTGTGATGGGATGCGTACCGCTTTGGTTTGGCTGCCGGTGATGGGACGCATACCGCTTTGGTTAGGCTGCCGGAGATGGGACGCGTACCGCTTTGGTTTGGCTGCGGGTGGTGTGAGCCGCTGTACCGCTGCGCTCTTCGGCCGGTAAGACACTTCTCTCCTCAAAGGAGCAAAAAAAGGTAAGGATTGGAATATGTCTTACGAGGTAAGGATTGGGCGCAAGTTGCCTAGAGGCGGCGGAGGTAGGCCTTGGCCTCGTCAAGATGGGGGAAGAGGCGCTCTTCGGCCTGAAACTCGCGGGAGTGGACGCAGCGGCGTCCGGCTTTGACGCGCACGGGATGCTTGAGGTGGAGCATCTCGTGGTAGACGAGGTATTCGACGGCGGCTCGCGGCGTGTCGGGGCGGTCGAAGACGCGGCTGACGACGATGGTGTTGTGAGCGGCGTCGTAGTGGCCGAGCATGCGACGGGCGTGATGAGCGCTCCAGGTGAGGACGGGGCGACCGAGCAGGCCGTGGAAGAAGCGCGTGTTCAGCGTGTCGAAGACCTCGTTGAGGTCGTAGTAGTGGCCCTCGTGGGTGAGGATGCGTTTGCGGCCGCGGGTCTGGCGGATGTGCTCGGCCTGGCGCGAGACGGCCTCGGAGGAGACGTGGCGGCGGTAGCGGTCGGCGTGGAAGGGAGCGATGGGTTTCTTGTAGATCTTCGCGATGAGGATATGCGCGATGGCGTGGTGCACGCTCTCGGGCGCCTGTTCCAGCAGATCGGAGAGACGGACGTGGAGGCGGCCTTCGCGCAGCCGGATGGTGGTGTTGAGCGAGGTGAAGCGGCGGAACCGTACGTCGAACGGAGGCATGGGAGCGCGCGGACGAAGGGCGCGATACTGCTCCTCAAAGATTGCTACGAGGGGAGACACTGTATCTCAATTTTACATTCTGCGAGGGCATTCGTTTCCGATGCTGCAGCGCAATGCCGATCAGTGCGGCTGGCTCTCTTCGGTGTACTTGTCTTCCTTCTCGACAGGATGCGTGGCGAACCAGGCCTTTTGTTCGTCGATCAATTGTTTGGCGGCATCGTTCAGGTCTTGGATGGACTCGAGGGCAATCCTGCGCGAGAGACTGTAGATTGTATTTTCCGGAGGCGTTCGCGAGACGGTGGCCCAACGCTCGGTGGCTTCCACCAGCTTGGGCAGCGATTTACGCAGGTCGCGATGGCGCGGGCCATAGTCATCGAGATTGTCGTTGAGTTCGTCGGCGAGCGCAGCCAGCTGCTCGAAGAGATCATGGGTGTCCTGCTCGCGGCCGGGACGGCGCGGCCTGGCGTAGAGGTCTTCGAGCGCCTTCACGCGGACGTCGATCAGCTTGATGAAGACGGTGACGCGATCGTTGGCGATGTAGGCGGAGTCGCGCACCTGTTCCACCTCAGCATCGCTGAGGTCGGCCTGTCCGCGCTGGGCATGCGCCGGAGCGACGAACGATGCCAGTGCGAGAGCGATCAGAAACAGGGAGAGACGGCGCATGGTGGTGATTGTAGGCGAGCCGGCGTGAAGAGCGCGCTAGTGGTTGAAGACCTGTGTGAGCAGCTCGGTCTGCACCTGCGTGAGCTGTTTGAGCGTCTCCTTCAAGGTGGGCTTGTCCTCGGTGGAGGCGCTGTGCAGGTACTCGTTCAGCCGGTAGGTGGTGTGGTGCATCAGCATCTCGGCGTTCTTCAGCCGCTTGGTGTCGCGCGCGAGATTCATGTGGATGAGCTGCGCGTACTCGGCGACCTTCTTCAACGTCACGCTGGCGTCGTCGGCGTCACCGTCGAGCATCTGCTTTCCGGCCATCTCGGTCATAGCAGAGACGAGCTCGGTGTAGAGAAAGCATTGTTCGCGGGGACTTGCCTGCTCGGCGCGTAGAACCAGCTGCTGAATCGCCTGCTGATCGAGGAGGACGGATTTATCGATGCCGCCCCCGGCGGCGTGCAGGGGCGTAGAGAGGGAAAGAAGAAGACAAACCGGCAAGAAGCTATGGGAGAACCGCATAACGCACCTCGTCTCGGAGCGTCGGGCTTCATAACGTCATGGAGTCGACCGTTCGGTATTTCTGTTCTTGTTCTACTCCCGCGGGTGCTGGCTGGCCATACACCTTTGGGCCTTAGTGCATGTGTTCAAGGGCGGAGAGCCTGTGCTTCGCCTCCCACTCCTCGTCTGGGAACTGTCCCTTCGCCACCGAAAGAAACTGTTTGTACAGGTCGGATGCCTCTTTGACCTGGTGAAGTTTGTCGTGCGCCGTGGCTGCGAGGAACAGCGACGACGGTGTTTGAGCCAGCACTGTATCACGCGCCGCTAACGCGCGCAAGACGGTTGCCGGGTCGTTGTTGCTGGAGGCGGCGAAGGCGAGATGACTGGCGGCGACGCCGTAAGCCTGCGTGCTGGGAAAGGCCTTAGGATCAGCGATCGCACGCTGGAGGACGGCCTCGGCATCGGCCGGGCGGCGCATGCGGATGAGCACATCGCCCTGGTCGTCGAGCAGGGTGGGATCGTGGGGCGAGGCGGCGGCGAGCGCGGTGAGCAGCGGCAGGGCCTTTTCGTACTGGCCGTTGCGGCTGTAGAGACGCGCCAGCAGGCGGGTGACGGCGGGGTCCTGCGGATTGGCGGCGTGGAGTTTTTCGACCAGGGGCAGGGCCTTGGCGACGCGGGCGGGATCGTCGGCGCGTTCGTAGATGGAGGCCAGCTCGGCGTTCAGGCTGGGGTCATCGGGATGCTTGGCCAGAGCTGCGGTGAGCATGGGTTCGGCCTGTTCGAGCTTGTTCTGGGTGACGAGCAGGTGCGCGAGCGCGGCCACGGCCTGGACGTTGTCGGGGTCGGCGGCGAGCAGGCGGCGGAAGGCGGACTCGGCGCCGGCGGCATCACCGGTGGCCATGGCGAGCTCGCCG
The DNA here is from genome assembly GCF_028283685.1 of Edaphobacter sp. Lineage (GTDB taxonomy): Bacteria > Acidobacteriota > Terriglobia > Terriglobales > Acidobacteriaceae > Edaphobacter. The sequence continues at coordinate 413,338 of NZ_JAPWKF010000004.1, forward strand.
GTGAGCAGGGTGTCGTCGGGGGTCTCGGGGGAGAGCTTCAGGGCGGCGAGCAGCTCTTCGCTGGCGCCGGCGGGGTTGGTTTCCTGGTCAAGCCGGGCCATGGCGCGGTAGGCATGGCCGCGGAGGGCTGGGTCGCCGTTGGGGATGGCGGCTGCTGCGGCCAGCTCGGAGTGGGCCTCGCCGGGTTTGCCGTTGCGGGCGAGCAGGAGGCCGAGCGCGATGTGCGGCTCGATCATGTTGGGCGCAGCGGCGATGGCGCGGCGGTAGGCGTTGTCGGCCTGGCCGGGCTGATCGAGCGCGTCGTGCGCGGAGCCGAGATTGTAGAGCACCTGCGCATCCCTGGGGTTCTTCTCGGCGAGGCTGGTCAGCGATTTGACCGCGGCGGCGTAGTCGCCCTTCTGCATGGCGGCGGCTGCCTGGGTACGCAGAGGGTCCTGGTGGCTCTCGGAGCTGGCGTCGCGGGTGCCGGCGGGGAGCTGGGCGAAGGCCGGAGGCAGGATGAGGCAAAACGAGAGGGCAGCCAGTACGCAGCCGGAATTCCTTGGGTGCTTCGACGTCATATCTCCTCAGTTTAAAGGAATAAGTGGTGCTCGACCGGGTTTGTCCCGGTTTCCCGCAGAATGCGGGTGACCGGACGGGGATAGCTGCCATCTGAGAGAGCAGGAAGAGACTGCGTTCCGGGAGGCGGATGAATCGAAGACGCAAGCTGATGTTGTTTCTGCTGCTTGGCGTGTTTGCGCTGACGCTGGCGGGCACTTTTCTCACCCGGGGCGTGATGGCGTACCTGCCGTTCCTGGAGGCGAAGAAGAACGGCTGGACGGGGGACTATGTCTCGCACGGTCTTGTCGATCAGCGACCGTGGCAGACGGCGGCGACGCTCGCGGCGCTGGCTCACTCGGCCGAGGAGAAGGAGCTGGCACGCGAGTCGGAGCGGCTGGCGGACCATGAGGTGGACCAGGCGTTCTCGCAGTCGCTGCGGCAGGCGAGTCTCGATAAGCCGCCGCTGACGGGCCGGGCGCTGACGATTCAGCAGAGGATCGTGCAGCTGCAGCAGACGATCAAGGCCGACGAGTCGCAGATCGCGGAGCTGAAGACGGCGGCTGCGGGAGGCGCGAGCAATGATCTCGACGTGGCGAAGGCGCAGCTGGAGCTGGATCAGAACGAGCTGACGGATGCGACGGAAGACCTGGCGCGGGTCAGCTCGGACCAGACGGTAAAGCTCCAGCAGGAGCTGGCTGCGCGCAAGGCGGCGATGACGAAGTATGTGGCCCAGGCCTCGAAGAACGAGGGCCAGAGTGCGGTGACGGCGGCGGAGCAGTATAAGACGCTGGCGCAGCAGGTGTCGGCGTGGTGGTCGCACCGCAGCCGCAGGGATCTGATTGCTCAGGCGGGTCAGCTGGCACGCTCCGATGCCGCCGCTCTTAGCGGAGACCAGGTGCGGCTGCACGCGCAGGCCGATGCGCTGGCCAAAGTTCCGGATGCGGGGGAGAGCAGGACGGAGCGAGTGGATCGGCTGCAGCGCATGACGGCGATGCAGAACATTCTGAGCATCCTCAGTGACCGCCTGGACGCGCAGCAGCAGCTGGTGTCGTTGTACGACCGCTGGGGGCAGCAGGTCGAGATCCAGGACAAGATCGTGATTCACCTGATTCTGCGTTCGCTGGCGGTGATTGCGGCGATCTGCGTGCTGACGCTGCTGGTTGGATGGGGACTGCAGGTGCTGCTGGAACGGATGCTGCGCGAGGTGCGTCAGAAGCAGACGATGAAGACCATCCTCAACCTCGGGGTGCAGGTGGTCGGGCTGGTGATGGTGCTGCTGGTGATCCTTGGCGTGCCGCAGCAGATGCCGACCATTCTTGGCCTGGCGACGGCGGGACTCACGGTGGTCTTCCAGGACTTCATCCTCGCTTTCTGCGGCTGGTTTGTGCTGATGGGGCCGAACGGGATTCGCGTGCGCGACTGGGTGGAGATCGATGGTGTCGGCGGCGAGGTGGTGGAGCTGGGACTGTTTCGCACGTGGCTGCTGGAGACGGGAAACTGGACGGCGAATGGGCATCCGACGGGCAGGCGCGTCTCGTTTCTGAATGGCTATGCGATTCGCGGGCGGTACTTCAACTTCTCGACCGTGGGGCAATGGATGTGGGACGAGATCAAGGTGAGCATTCCGGCCGGAACGCGGATTCATCCCCTGGTGGAGCGGGTCTACGAGGCTTCGGTGGAGGCGACGGAGGCCGACGCGAAGATGGCGGAGGCGGAGTGGAAGCGTGTGACGCACGAAGAAGGCTCGCCGCAGTTCAGCGCGATGCCTTCTGTGAATCTGAGGCCGGCCGGGTCGGGCGTGGATCTGGTGATCCGCTACATCACGCGTGCGGGGGTAAGGCTGCATACACGGAATGAGCTGTTCGAGACGATCGTCGAACTGATGCAGGCGCCGCAGGCGGAGGGGAAAGAAGAAGCTTAGCCTTCAGTTGATGTCGATGGATGATGCGTCGGAGCTGCGGAAGGGACGGAAGCCGTTGCGGCCTTCTCCCTTGACCGAGTACATGGCGGCGTCGGCGTTCTTGAGCAGCTCGGCCGGATCGAGGCCGGCGTCGGGATAGATGCAGAAGCCGGTGCTGATGGTGACGCTGATCTTGTTTCCGTCGATGGTGATGGGACGGTGGACGGCGCGAACGATCTTCTCGCCGCAGCATTCGATGTCCTCCAGGTCCTTGAACGAGGGAATGACGATGACGAACTCATCGCCGCCAAGGCGCGCCACGGTATCGTTCTCGCGAACCGAACCCAGCAGCCTGCGGCCGATGATGTTGAGCAGCTTGTCGCCGATCATGTGGCCGAGAGAATCATTAATCGCCTTGAAGTTGTCGACGTCGATCATGAAGACGGCGATCTTTTGCTGGCTCTCCCTGGCGTTTTGGATGGCCGCGCTTAATCGTGCCTGCAGCAGCGTCCGGTTGGCGAGGCCGGTGAGCTGATCGTGGTGGGCGAGAAAGCTGGCTTGTTCGCTGGCCCGTTTGCGGTCCGTGATATCGCGGCTGGTGACGGCGAGTCCATCGCCGAGCTTGATGGCGTGAACGTGCAGCCAGGTGGCGGCGATGCGGTCGTCGTCGATATAGTGCTCGCCGGAGTAGGGGGTTCCGGTATGGACGATCTCCCGGTAACGCGCCAGGATTCCGGAGGTGACGGCGGAGGGGCGAACCTTCGAGAGGGAGAGGCCGATCAGATCGTCGCGACGGAGGCCCAGGCGGCGTTCGGCGATGGGATTGATGTAGGTAAAGCGGAAGTCGACGAGCTGGCCGTCGGCGTCTCGAATGGATTGAAAGATGTAGAAGTCGTCGATGCCATTTTCCATGGCGGTACGAAAGAGGGTTCCGTCCGACCAGAAGGGAAGGATGCGTTGGAGGCGCGGGCCGATCACGATGGCAAGGAGCGCCACGGCGGCGGCGCTGATCAGCTGAAGCGAGGTGCGCTGCAGGCGCGGAACCAGGTAGCTGAGGATCAGCTCGATCGCGAAGAACATCGCGAAACCAAGAACGAGAACAGCGACTCCCAGAACAGGCGAGGAGAAAGTTCGCAGTTTTGCCATGCTGACGATTCCCTGATGAATATGATCAGAGGGAAAGCCTCATCATCAGAGATATCACGGAAGCGTGTGTTGGATCTGGAAATGTCCAACTTCTCGTGGAGAGCTATCAGGAGATTGTCTGCAGCTCCGGCCTGGGGGCCGATGGCTTCAGGACGGGGGCGAGCCAGTGGCCGGTGTGGGAGGCCGGGTTGGCGGCGATCTCCTCCGGTGTTCCGATGGCGACGACCTGGCCGCCGCGGGATCCTCCGTCGGGCCCCATGTCGATGATCCAGTCGGCGGATTTGATGACGTCGAGGTTGTGCTCGATCACCAGCAGGGAGCCGCCGCCTTCGATGAGCTTGCGGAATGCGGCGAGCAGCTTGGCGACGTCGTCGAAGTGCAGGCCGGTGGTGGGTTCGTCGAGGATGTACAGCGTGCGCGAGCGTGCCTTGGATGCGGCATCGTTGTTGGCGGCGCGCGAGGAGACGGAGCGTGCCGTGGCAAGGTGCGAGGCGAGCTTGACGCGCTGCGCCTCGCCGCCGGAGAGCGTGGTGGCGGACTGGCCGAGCCGGACGTAGCCGAGGCCGACCTCGTCGAGGACGTAGAGCTTGTCGACGATCTTCGGATGCCCGGCGAAGTAGACCAGCGCCTCTTTGACGGTCATGTTGAGCACGTCGTAGATGTTCTTGCCCTTGTAGCGAATCTCGAGGATGGCGTTCTTGTAGCGCGTTCCATTGCACTCTTCGCAGGGAAGCTCGACGTCGGCGAGGAACTGCATCTCAACCGTGACGGTGCCGTCGCCCTCGCAGACATCGCAGCGCCCGCCGGGGACGTTGAAGGAGAAGTGTCCGGCGGTGAGGCCGCGGCGCTTGGAGTCAGGCTGCGAGGCGAACAGCGCGCGGATGTCGTCGAAGGCCTTGATGTAGGTGACGGGGTTGGAGCGCGGGGTGCGTCCGATGGGCGACTGGTCGACGAGGATGACGTCGTTGAGATGCTGCACGCCGGAGAGCTCGCGATAGAGACCGGCGATCTCGGTGCCGTCGGTGGAGGGCGTGTCCTGCCCGAGCGATTGCACGAGGGCGCGATAGAGCACCTGGTGCACGAGCGTCGATTTGCCGGAGCCGGAGACGCCGGTCACGCAGACCAGCATGTTGAGCGGTATGTCGATATCGACGCCGCGCAGGTTGTGGATGCGCGCGCCGAAGAGCTTGAGGTGTTCGCGGCCTGGCTCGCGGCGGTGCCTGGGCACGGCGATGCTGGCGCGGCCGGAGAGATACTTGCCGGTGATGGAGTTGGGATTTGCCGTTACTTCTGCGACGGTGCCGCTGGCGAGGAGCTGGCCGCCGAGTTCGCCTGCGCCGGGGCCGAGGTCGAGGAGGTGGTCGGCGGCGCGGATGACGTCGGGATCGTGCTCGACGACGAGGATGGTGTTGCCGAGGTCGCGAAGCTCTTCCATGATGTGGATGAGGCGTGCCGTGTCGCGGGTGTGCAGGCCGATGGAGGGTTCGTCGAGCACGTAGAGCGCGCCGACGAGGCGCGAGCCGAGCGACGTTGCAAGCTGGATGCGCTGCGATTCACCGCCGGAGAGCGTGGAGGAGAGGCGGTCGAGGGTGAGGTAGTCGAGGCCGACCTGATCGAGGAAGTTGATGCGCTGTCGCACCTCTTCGAAGATCTTTCCGGCGATCTCGGTCTGCGAGGGGGTGAGATCGAGCGAGTCGAAGAAGTCGCGTGCGGCGATGACGGTGAGGGCCGCGACCTCGCAGATGTTCCTGTTGTTGAGCAGGACGGCGCGGGCCTCGGCGCGCAGGCGCTGGCCACGGCAGTCGGGACAGGTGGCGTAGCCGCGGTACTTCGAGAGGAAGACGCGGACGTGCAGCTTGTACTTCTTTTGTTCCAGCGCGGCGAAGAAGCCGCGGATGCCTGGGAATCCGGAGCGTCCTTCCTGGATGAACTCCTGCTGCTCGGGTGTGAGGTCGTACCAGGGCACGTCGGTAGGAACACCTGCGGCCTTGGCGGCGCGCAGCATCTCGCCGTGATGCGGGCGGTACTTGGTGGTGGTCCACGGAGCGACTGCACCTTGCGCGAGGGTCTTCGACTTGTCGGGGATGATGAGGTTGGGATCGAAGTCGATGGTGTTGCCGAAGCCCTGGCAGCGCGGGCAGGCTCCATAAGGATTGTTGAACGAGAAGAGTCGCGGCTCCGGCTCGCGATAGGCGCGATGGCAGGTGGTGCACTCGAAGGCGGCGGAGTAGCGCAACATCCTGGGCTCGCCTTCGCCCTCGCGGGGAACCGTCAGGAAACGGATCTCGCCGGACTCGCGAAAGCCGGTCTCGATGGCGTCGACGAGGCGTGAGCGGATGTCGGAAGAGAGCGCGAGCCGATCGACGAGGACGAAGATGGGCTGCGTGAAGTCGAGTTCGAGCAGCGACTCGGGCGTGGAGAACTCGACCGTGCTTCCATTCTGGTAGAGACGGTTGTAGCCGCGGCGGCGCAGTTCGCCGAGACGCTCCTTGAGCGTGTCGGTGAGGTCGAGGACAGGCTCGGGCTTTGCGGCCTTGGTCGTCTTCCTGACTGCAGCCTTCTTTGGCTTGGCGGGCTCTGCTGCGGGCGCATCGGTGGAGGCGGCCTGCATGGGTTCGAGCTTGAGCTCGGCGCGGGTGATGGGGAAGAGCGCGTAGACGCGGGTTCCTTCCGGCTGGGCGAAGATTGAGGTGACGATCTCGTCGACGGTGTCGGTCTTGACGATGCCGCCGCAGTGCAGGCAGGTGACGGTGCCACAGCGCGCGTAGAGCAGGCGCAGGTAGTCGTAGATCTCGGTCGCGGTGGCGACGGTGGAGCGCGGGTTGCGCGTCTGGTTCTTCTGCTTGATGGCGATGGCGGGAGCGAGGCCGTCGATGTGATCGACGTCGGGCTTCTCGATGCGCTCAAGGAACTGGCGCGCGTAGGCGGAGAGCGACTCGACGTAGCGGCGCTGGCCCTCGGCGTAGACGGTATCGAAGGCGAGCGAGGATTTTCCCGAACCGGAGACGCCGCTGACGACGGTCAGTGCGTTGTGCGGGATATCGACATCGACGCCCTTGAGGTTGTGCGTGCGGGCGCCGCGGATCGTGATCTGATTGAGGCTGTGCTCGGGCTTCGGGTCGGGCTGTCGATTGCTCATGGCCAAACTTCTATTTTCAAGCATTCCGGCGAGAAGCGCGAATTAATTGCCAGCAGGTTGGGAGAGGCCGGGTATCGGGTTCAGGGGCAACACTTTGTCGAGGAATCCGAGGACCGTGCGGTTGAACTCCATCGGCCTTTGCAGGGGAGCGAAGTGGCTGACTCCGGGCAGAGAGAGGAACTCCGCCCCAGGGATGTTCTGAGCCAGATATTCTGCGTGCTCGCGCCGGATGAATTCATCGTGCTCGCTTTGCACGATGGCGACGGGGACCGCGATGGTGGCGAGGTCTGCCGGGGTGAAGTCGGGCTGCGTACGCTGCATCAGGCTCACGGCTTCGACAAACTCCCTGAACTGACCGGGTGTCGCGGACAAGGCAATGTAGTCTTTCGTGTGGCGGCTGAAGCAGCGATCGACGACCGGGGTCGATTCGAATGGCTTCACGCCGCTGGGGTCCATGTTGCAGGCAAAGAAGAAGACGCCGGCGACGCGGGACGGGGTCTGCCGGGCAAGGATCAGAGCGGTGCAGGCGCCATCGCTCCAGCCGAGGAGTGCCGCCTTTTCCAGCCGCAGCGCATCCATGACGGCCAGAACATCGGAGGCCATCAACTCGTAGGAGTATGGGCGGCTATCGCGTGTGCTGCGTCCGTGGCCGCGGCTGTCGATGAGAACGGCGCTGTATCCAGCTGCGACGAGTGCAGGGACCTGATGGCCCCAGTTTCCGCTGTGACCGAGGCCGCCATGCAGCAGGATGACGGGCAGGCCGGAACCATAGGTCGAGTACCAGATGCGCGCGTTATCGTGTTCAACGAAGCCGGACTTTTCGGCGGCGGCTAATTCGGGGGCGCCATCTGCTTCGAAGACGATGAGATTGTCATCGCGAAATGGGCCTTTGCTCTCGACGGCCATCGTTTGATTCCTGGATCAGCTCTCGGGCTGGGGGCGGAAGATCTCGATCATCAGAAGGACTGCACCGATGGTGATGGCCGAATCGGCGATGTTGAAGTCCGGCCAGTGGTAGGCGCCCACGTGAACGTCGATGAAGTCGATGACGTAGTGGTAGACCACACGATCGTACAGATTGCCGACGGCTCCGCCGAGGATCAGAGCAAGCGCGACCGAGGTCGGCGTGATGGTGTTGCAGGAGCGGATCAGCAGGATGCCGACGATGACGACGGCGGCGAGGGAGAAGAAGATCAGCGCCTTCAACACGAGGTCCGGCGATGCCGTGTCGGCGAGGAAGCTGAAGGCCGCGCCGGTGTTCAGCACGTGCGTGATGCGCAGCAGGCCGGGAATGACCGTGTGTGCGCGTCCCGTGGGCAGGCGATGCACGATGAACTTCTTCGAGACGTGATCGAGGATGGCGACGAAGGCGGACAGCGCCAGCAGGATGGCGAAGTAGAAGCCGCGACCCGACCTGGCCTTCGCAGGCTTCTTCTGTTCGTCGAATTCGGTTGCAGGATACTCGTAGCGCTCGGACATCAATTACTCCGTCGGGGTTGAGGCAGCGTATGGCGGGTAACCGATGGCGTCGAGCGCCTCGGCGCAGCGCAGGCAGACGGTGGGGAAGCGCGCGTCCTGACCCACATCGGTGGTGTAGTTCCAGCAGCGCTCGCACTTCACGCCTTCAGCGGCAATGGTTTCGACCCTGGTCTCGCTGTTGGGGTGCTCGATGTGCGTGAGTGCCACCTGCGAGACGTTGAAGAGCTCCTTGAGGCTGGACTGGTAGCGCTGCAGCAGAGAGAGTGTTGGCTCGCTGGCCTCGATGGCAACGCGGGCGTCGAGGCCCTTGCCGACGAGCTTGGCCTGGCGCGCGGCCTCGAGCGAGAGCAGCACCTGGTCGCGAACCGCCAGCAGCTGCTCCCAATCCTCTTCGATCGGCTTGACGTTGCCGGGGACGATCTCCGCGATGTTGGGGAAGAGTGCGACGTGCACGCTGGTCTCGCGGCCTGCGACTGTGGGCAGCGACTGCCAGACCTCGTCGGCGGTGAAGCTGAGGATCGGAGCGACGAGCCGCGTCAGCGCCTCGGCGATGCGCCACATCGCGGTCTGCGCCGAGCGGCGTGCCGGGTGGTTGGGCGCGAAGGTGTAGAGGCGATCCTTGAGCACATCGAGGTAGAGCGCGCTGAGGTCGGAGTTAATGTACTCGTTCAGCGCGTGATAGGCGCGGTGGAACTCGATGTCGTCGTAGGCGGCGCGAATCCTGGCGTCCAGCTCTGCGGTCCGCGCGAGGATGTACTGGTCGAGAGGCTCCATCTGCGCGAAGAGGACGGAGTGCTCGGCGGGGTTGAAGTCGTGCAGGTTGCCGAGCAGGAAGCGGAAGGTGTTACGCAGCTTGCGATAGTTGTCGCTGACGCGCTGCATCAGGTTTTCGCTGGCCGCGACGTCTTCGCGGAAGTCGACCGAGGCGACCCAGAGGCGAACGATCTCGCCGCCGAGGCGCTTGGCGATGTCGACCGGATCGACACCGTTGCCGAGCGACTTCGAGAACGCGCGTCCCTGTTCGTCGAGGGTCCAGCCGGAGGTGGCGACCATCTTGTAGGGCGCCTTACCGCGCACCGCGACGGAGGTCAGAATCGAGGAGTGGAACCAGCCGCGATGCTGATCGCCACCCTCGGTGTAGAGGTCGGCGGGCCACTGCAGCTCGGGCTCGACGTCGAGCACGGCGTGCCAGCTGGCGCCGGACTCAAACCATACGTCGAGGATGTCCATCTCCTTGCGGAACTCGGTGCCGCCGCAGGAGGCGCAGGCCGTGCCTTTGGGCAGCAGCGTGTCGACGCCGTGCGCGTACCAGGCGTCGGCACCTTCCTTGTGGAAGAGATCGACGATGCTCTTGTTGATCTTCTTATCGTTCAGCGGCGTGTGGCACTTCTCGCACATGAAGACCGCGATCGGCACGCCCCAGATGCGCTGGCGCGAGATGGTCCAGTCGGGCCGGGTAGCGATCATGTTGGAGATGCGCTCCTGCCCCCAGGACGGGTCCCAGACGACGTTCGCAATTTCATCTAGCGTGCGCTGGCGGAAGGTAGTGGGAGTGCCGTCGGGCGCGGTCATCGGCGTCTCCATGGAGATGAACCACTGCTCGGTGGCGCGGAAGATGACCGGATTGTGGCAGCGCCAGCAGTGCGGATAGGAGTGATGGATATCGCTGCGCCCCATCAGCGCGCCGCGCGCGGCGACCAGGTCGATGATGACCGGGTTGGCCTTGAAGATCTGCATGCCGTCGTATTCAGGCAGGCCGTTGCGCAGGCGACCGGCGGCGTCGACGTTGCAGACCTGCGAGAGGCCATACTTCGTGCCGGTGTTGAAGTCGTCCGCGCCGTGCGAGGGGGCCGTGTGGACGGCGCCGGTGCCCTGCTCGATGGTGACGTAGTCGGCGAGGACGCCGAGGATCTCGCGGTCGAGGAAGGGGTGCTGGAAGGTGATGCGGTCGAGCACCTCGCCTTTGAAGCGGGCGATCTCGGTGGCCTCGGGAAGATTGCAGGCCTTGCGCGTCGCGTCGGCCAGGGCATCGGCGACGATGTAGACGTTCCCGTCCGAGTTTTTCAGCGCGACGTAGTCCAGCTCCGGGTTGAAGGCGACGGCGAGCGATGCCGGAAGCGTCCACGGCGTCGTCGTCCAGATGATGGTGTAGACCGGAAGACCGGCGAGCGCGGGATCGATGGCTTCGGGAGCGCTGGTGAGCTTGTAGCGCACGTAGATCGAGGGCGAGGTGTGCATCTCGTACTCGATCTCGGCCTCGGCGAGGGCAGTCTTGTCGTGGATGCACCAGTAGACGGCCTTCAGGCCCTTGTAGACAAAGCCCTTCTCGAAGAAGTCGTAGAAGGTCTCGACGATGGAGGCCTCGTAGGGCAGCGACATCGTCAGGTAAGGATTTTTCCAGCGGCCGAAGACGCCGATGCGCTCGAACTGCGAGCGTTGCAGGTCGACGTACTTCTGGGCGTACTCGCGGCAGGCCTTGCGGACGGCGAGCGGGTCCATCTCCAGCTTTTTACGGCCGAGCTGCTCGTCGACCTTGATCTCGATGGGCAGGCCGTGGCAGTCCCAGCCGGGGACGTAGGGGGCGTCGAAGCCCGCCATGGTCTTGGTTTTGACGACGAAGTCCTTGATGCACTTATTCAGAGCGTGGCCGAGGTGGATGGCCCCGTTGGCGTAGGGCGGTCCATCGTGGAGGATGTACTTGGGTGCTCCGGCGCGGGAGGCGCGGATCTGGCCGTAGATGTCCTGTTGCTGCCACGCGGCCAGACGAATGGGCTCGTTGACCGGGAGGTTGGCCTTCATGGCGAAGGCGGTCTGGGGCAGGTTCAGGGTCGACTTCAGGGGCTTGGCGTCTGCGGCGGCCTGGGTCGCCTGCGGCTTGGTCTCGGTTACTTCCGGCATCTCTTCCTCTGGCTTCAGGGTGGCACGGGGGCCAAAGTTCCATTGTATCCGGCTGGGCAAAGCCGTGCAGGGGGCGTGGAGGCGCCGCCATGGAAATCCATGGGGTTAGCGAGAGACATTCCGGCCAGGCTTTGCGTCCAATGCACAAGCAGGTATCGGGGAATCTTTGTAGAATGTTTTCTGGAGCCAGGATGCCCTGCATCGGGGTAAAACATTGAGGGAGCCGGCGAAGACCGGAGCAGATCAAAGAAGCGCCCGATAACTCGAGGAAGCAGGCGGCAAGCGAACACGCCGTCGCCGAGGCAAAGCAGCTGAATGGCAAATACATGGTTGACTGATAACGAACCCAGGAACGACGAAGGCCCTGTGCTGCTTCCGGGCGGTGAGGCTCCCAAGTTGAGCGAAGAGACCGAAGGCTCAATGTGGTCTTCGCTCGTCTCGAATCTGCGCGATGCCTTCAATCCGGTCAAGCAGACTCCGCTGCATCTGGAGTCGCGGCCGGTGGAGAACGACCTGATCATCGAAGAGCAGGGCATCTTCAAGTCCCTGTGGTCGAGCGTCGAAGACGTCTTCTTCCCCAAAAAGCTTCCTCCGCTGCAGCTGGAGTCGACGCCGATCGCGGTCCCCGACCTGCTGAAGTCGAAGCAGGACCCCAAGGCGACCGGCACGGCCATCGCGATCTACGCTCTGCTGTTTCTGCTCTTTGCGTGGCTGCTGCACAAGAAGGTTCCGTTTGCCGCGCCGGTGAAGCAGACGCAGATCACCGAAGTGACGGTGCCCCCGATTGCGCCGATGCGCGCCAAGGCGATGGGCGGCGGCGGCGGACAACGCGGACCGACGCCGGTGACCAAGGGCACGCCGCCGAAGTTCGCCGAGCAGCAGATCGTTCCGCCGAAGGCTCCTCCGCTGCAGGACCCGAAGATCAAGATTGAGCCGACGGTCGAAGTCCAGAAGGACGTCCACATGGCGTCGAGCATTCCGCAGATCGGCGTGGCCAACTCGCCGCTGGTGGGCATGTCGATGGGCAACGGATCGGGCACCGGACTCGGTTCGGGTAACGGATCGGGCATCGGGCCTGGATCGGGCGGCAACACGGGTGGCGGACCGAGGCGTATCGGTGGAGGCGTCTCGGCGCCGCAGCTGATCTTCTCGGTCGAGCCGGAGTTCTCGGAAGAGGCTCGCAAGGCCAAGGTCGCGGGCAACGTGCTGGTGAACCTGTGGGTCGACACCAACGGCAATCCCAGTCACGTTCGCGTGATCCGCGGCGTCGGCATGGGACTGGACGAGAAGGCTGTCGAAGCGGTGAAGCAGTACAAGTTCAAGCCTGCGATGGAGAACGGCAAGCCTGTGCTGGTCGAGCTGAACGTCGAGGTTAACTTCCAGATCTTCTAAACGAAGCCTGAGATAAACGAAGTCTGAAACAAAGACGAAGGGCCTGCCGCGATGGCAGGCCCTTCGTGGTTACGGCGTTGCGGTCTCAGGCGGCCCGCGTCACCGGCTTGATGCCGCCCGGTGTTGCTGCGGCGATCCTGCGTGTCATCTTCACGCTCGAGTCCTCGCTGAGGCGGAAGCGGTCGATCTGCTCCTCGAGGGTGACGACGGTGGAGCGCAGCGTCTCGATGCCGGTGGCGGTGGTCGCCATCTCCATGAGGTTGTCGTGGCTCAGGGAGTGGATGGAATCCAGGCTGGCGGAAGACTGATCGGCCGCCGCAGCCTGCTGCGAGGCGGCGATGGCGATCTGCGCGATCATCTTGTCGACGCGTTCGGCCATGCCGATGATGCGCTCCAGCGCCTCGCCTGCCTGGTTGGTGGTGACGACGCCCTGCTCGACGGTGCCGGTGCCGCTCTCCATCGAAGCGATGGCGACGCGGGTGCGGTCCTGGATCTCCTGGATCATGGTGGCGATCTCTCCCGTGGCCTGTGCGGTGGATTCGGCGAGGCGGCGAACCTCACCGGCGACGACGGCGAAGCCTCGGCCGTGATCGCCGGCGCGGGCCGCTTCGATGGCTGCGTTGAGCGCCAGCAGGTTGGTCTTGCGGGCGATCTCGTCGATGACGGTGACGATCTGCGAGATGCGCTTGGAGTCCTCACCCAGCAGGCCGACGGTCGAGGAGGTCTCGCTGACGGCAGTGGCGATGGAGTGCATGGAGCCGAGCACCTGCTTGACGATGTCGCCGCCCTCGCGAGCGGTCTGCGCGGCAGAGCGAGCGGTCTCGGCGGCCGACTGGGTGTGGCGCGAGACCTCGGCGATGGAGGCCGACATCTCCTGCATCGCCGTGGCAGCCTGCTGCGTCTGCTGACTCTGCAGGTCGATGCGCTTGTGGATCTGGTCGGAGGCCGAACGCATGGAGACGGCGTTGCCGGTCAGCGAGCCTGCGGTGTCGACGACGGTGCCGATGATGTTGGCGAGATTGCCCTGCATCTTTTGCATGGCCTGCGCCAGCGTGCCGATCTGATCGCTGCTGTAGAGATGCTCAAGGCGGGTGCCGGTCAGGTCACCCTCGGCGATGGCGTCGGCGCGCTCGGCGACTTCGTCGATGGAGCGGGTGATGCGGCGCGAGAGCATGAAGGAGAAGGTGCCACCAAGGAGGGCGCCGATAATCGTGGCGATCCAGAGCGTCCACAGTGTGGCGGTGTTGGCGCGCTGCAGCTGCTCGATCTCGAGGTTGGCCTGATGCATCTGCGAGTCGCCCAGATCGCCCGACATGGAGAAGAGCGAGCGCTCGAGCGGCAGGATCTGGTTCTGGAAGGTGTCGTAGGCCTGCGCGGTGCCCTGCGAGCTCTTCGACTCGTTGAGCTGCTCGACCTTCTCTTCGAGGGCCTTTAACTGGGTCATGTCCGCATCGAGCTGGCGGATGCGCGTGGCATCGTAGCCCAGGTCGGCCTGCTCGGAGTACTGGCGAAGGCGCGAGACGGACTGGTCGGCCTGGCTCAGGTACTGCTGCCGCGCATGGCGATAGGCCGCGGCGGTGGCAGGGTCGATGCCGAAGAGCATGTACGACTCCAGCGAATGGATGCTGTAGAGCATGTGCATGCGCAGGTCGCGGGTGGTGGAGTTGATGGGGATGTGCTGCGTGGTGGCGCTGGTCGCAAGCCGCGTGGCCTGCTGAATGCGCATGGTGGCGGTGAAGGCGCTGAGCAGCATGGCAAGGATCAGCGCGCCCGAGGCAAAGCCGAGCTTCGATTCAAGTTTCATAGTTATTCCCGTCACTGAGTTCAGTTGAAAGAAAGTGAATGCGTCTGCCGCAGTCCGATGGACGGTCTTCGCGGCTTAGTGGTCGTCGCCGAAGTTCACATCGACGGTGGCGTCGGTGGTTACGGCGGCAGGCTCAAACTTCCACTGCTTGACGGCGTTCTGGGCGGCGGTGGCGAGGAGAGCGTGGCCGGACTCGACCTTGGCGTCGGAGACCGAGCCGTCGGGCTGAATGGTGAGGTGCATGACGACGACTCCGCTGACGTGCATGCGGCGGGCAAGCTCCGGGTAGATGGGGGCGACCTTGGAGACGGCGCGGCGTGCGGCTGCGTGCGCGAACCCGGTACCGAAGATGAGAGTGGCTAAAAGAAGCAGATGGGGCGAGCGACGGCGGATGACGGACATGGATGAGCCTCCTGAGGATTCAGAGGGTTCATCGGCGGGGGTTGAGACGGGCGTTAGGGGTGTTGCAAAAGGGAACCGGAGTGCCGGTTCAGGAGACGGGCTCGAGGACGCGGGAGCCGGCGACTTCAGTAAAGGTCAGGTTCTCGGCGGCGCTGGCGGTGCGCTGCTTCCAGTCGAGGAAGAGCTTGCCGTAGCTGTCGGTGAGGCATGTATTCACGTCGATGCCGAGTTCGACCAGCATGCGGTCGATCCACGAGGTGGGCCCTTCAAGCTCGGCGTAGTTGCCGATGGGGGTTTCGTCGATGACCAGGTGCGGATGCGATCCGGTTGCGGGATCGAAGGCGGACCACTCGGTGCGGTACTTCTCGTAGGTAAAGACGGGCTGGTAGCCGAGCTGCTCGAAGACCAGGCCGAGGGCGACGGGGTCGGAGACGGTGGTCTCGGTCTCGATGCGGACTTTATAGCGCGAGGGGTGTTCGGGGTCTTCGGGCGCGGCGGTGCGCTTGTGCGTGAGCGTGTGCACCTCGCCATACTGGCGGATGCGCAGCAGCTGTTTCTGGGCACGAAGGTCGCGCGATGGCGTGTCGTAGAGGATGTTCGATTCGAAGGTGCGCGGCGTGTCGAGATGGAAGCCGAGCTGGGGGAGGAGGTCTTGAAGAGCGGCGGGATCGGAGAGGGGGAACTTAAGTTCGATCTCTGCGTTCTGCATGGGCTGAGTATAGGCCTGTTTTACGCTGCAGTAACGATAGGATTGAGATATGTCCGGTGGAAAAACGGAGCGTTTGAGCGGAACGGAGGGAGTGGCCCGCGCGGCGGAGATTCTTCGCAGCGGCGGCACGGTCGCCTTCCCGACTGAGACGGTGTATGGCCTGGGCGCGAATGCCCTTGATTCCGAAGCAGTTGCGAAGATCTTTGCGGCCAAGGAGCGTCCCGGCTGGGACCCGGTGATCGCGCATGTCGCGGACCGGGAGATGGTTTCGCGCGTGGCGGAGGTTCCCGCTGCGGCGGAACTCCTGATGGAGAGATTCTGGCCCGGGCCGTTGACGCTGCTGCTGCCGCGAACGGTGGAGGTGCCGGATTCGGTGACGGCGGGACGGCCTCTGGTCGGCGTCCGCATGCCTCGGCATGAGATGGCGCTGGCGCTGATCCGCGAGGCCGGTGTGCCGTTGGCGGCTCCCAGCGCGAATCGCTTCGGCAGGACGAGCCCGACGACGGCGGAACATGTTCTTGAGGATCTGGATGGGCGCATCGATGCGATTCTGGATGGAGGACCGACGAGCGTTGGTGTCGAGTCGACTGTGATTGGGCCTTCTGAGGATGGTGAAGGCTGGGTGATGTATCGGCCGGGCGGCGTCTCGCTGGAGGAGCTGCAGGCTGTTGTGGGAGTGGGCAACGTCGATGTCTTCCGGCCGGCCGAGTTTGTACGGCCGCCGGAGAGCCTGCCTTCGCCGGGCGTCGGGATCAGGCACTATGCGCCGCGGGCACGGCTGGTGCTGGTGTTTGAGCCGTCGCGGAAGAAGGTCGCTGCGCGGTTGAGTCTTGTGGAGACCATCGGGGCCCTGACAGAGCAGACCGATGAGATCGGCGTGATGCTGCCGGAGGGATGGGAGGCGTCGCGCGCGGCGTTGGTCTATCGCTGGGGCGCATGGGGCGATGCCGAGGCGCTGGCGCGGCGGTTGTTTGCCGGACTGCGCGAGCTGGATGAGCGCGGCGCGAAGGTGATTATCTGTCCGGTGCCGGAGATGGATGGTATCGGTGAAGCGATGCGTGATCGGCTGCGGAAGGCGGCGCGGGAGAAGTAACGTCGGTCAGGTCGTCGCGGGTTCGGTTGCGGCGGTCTGTGTATGAATTCCGGACACACTTGCCAGATTTTTACGCATGGTCGCGAGGCGGGTGCGGCCGGCTTCGGAGCCTTCGATCAGATGCTGGATGCTGATCATCCACTCGGGCAGATTCATCTGCCTGCGGAATTCGGCGAGGTAGGGCTGAATCTTGGCGTACTGAAAGTACATCTCCTGGCAGGTGTCGTAGACCAGCCTGGATTCGAGCGCTCCGCTGGCCACGAACGCTGCGACCATGTCCCAGTAGCCGTAGACCTGGAGGACGAAGGCTCCGTTTTTGCCTCCGTTGGTGACGATGCTGAAGAGCTCGTCGGCGGAGGCTGGCAGGAAGTCGCCGCCGATGTAGGAGCGGGCCTCACGCATGGTGGATTCGCGGCGCAGATCGTAGAGCTTCAGGATCAGTTCGGCCTGCCGGATGGAGAGATCGGAGATGGGACGTTCGTTCAGCATGGACGGCCTCGTGACGACCATCATAGTCGCAGGGGCTAGCGGGAGGAGGTCATGAGCTGTCCTGCGAAGGCGTCGAGCGAGAGGGAGCGGAGCAGGTTGCGTCGCATACCGCTCCAGACCTGGTCGATGGCGCGGCTGGTCTGTTCGATCCACTGGAAGCTGACGGCCTGGGACATGCGCTCGAGATCGGCGCGGATGTCGGTGTTGCGGACGAGCTCCGGGGTGCCGGATTGCAGCAGGAGAAGGTCTTCGAGCAGCAGGGAGAGGGTGCGCAGCAGCTGGGTGGTCTTCTGCTGGCCTTCGGCTCCGGCGCGGTAGGTCTCGGTCATCTTGAAGAGCGCGGTGTGGTCGGGTTCGGCGATGGCCTGGCGGAGGAGAAGGAGAGCGTCGCCGCGGGCGGAGATGTAGCCGGTGAGATCGAAGTTGAGTGCCTTGCCTGCGGCGCCCTGCGCGAGGCGGGCGATCAGCGTGCGTTGTTTGGCGGGCACGTCACTGCGGCGGTCGGCGAGCAGCATTTCAATCTCTTCGACGGGCAAGGCGCCGAGGCGGACGATGGCGCAGCGCGAGCGGATGGTGGGCAGCAGCTCGCCGGGGTTTTCGGAGAGCAGGATGATGTGGACCGTTGGCGGCGGCTCTTCGAGGACCTTGAGCAGCGAATTGGCGGCTTCCTTCATGAAGCTGGAGGCGGTGATGATGAAGATCTTCTTTGGCGCCTCGGCGGGAAGGTAGTTGGAGGACTGGATGAGGGTGCGGACCTGGCCGAGCTTGATGAGCAGCTGCGGCGGGTCGGGCGGAATGATGAGGACGTCGGGGTGCGGCTGGACGAGGACGCGGGTCTCTTTCTTGTCGGTCTCGCGGAGGTCGTCGCGGGCGGCGACGGCCTTGTCGATGGCATCGTCGAGGTCGGTGGCCTGGGCGATGCGGGTGCAGTTGCGGCAGACGCCGCAGAAGTTGGCCAGAGACTGTCCGTTGGACCAGAGATCGCGGGGCTGACGCTCGCACTCGACGGCCATGGCCAGCATGAGGGCGAGGGTGTACTTTCCGGCACCGGAAGGGCCGGAGAGGATCAGCGAGTGGGGAAGGCGTCCGTGGGCGATGGAGGTGCGGAGATGCTCGACTGCGGCGGAGTTGCCGAGGAAGTCATTGAAGGTCGCCGGTGCAGTTGCGGTCTGTTCGATCTCGGCCATGGCTTGCCCTCCCTCTCCCGGTGATTTTACGCAAAGTCTTCGGAAGAAAGGGGATATTGGCGCGGTGCCCAAAGTTATCCGTTGCGGATGGCTCCTGTCCGAAGAAAGCCCAATTTCATTTTAGAGGATCGCACAGGGCAGATCGGCACTTTCTGCGCGAGCGGGCGGGGCGCCGGAAGTGCCGGTGTACGAGGGATTAGTTGTTGGGAACCGGATTTTGCGGGCGGGAGGGTGTGTTGACATGACTCGGAGGTGGGATGGTGGCGGGGAGCGGGGCAGGACAGGATGAGGCGATGCGATTTCTTCGGCCCCGTCTTCGGTCCCTGATGCTGCTGCCTGCCATGCTCTGCCTGTGCTCGGCCGGGTCATGGGGCGTGGTGAGCACGTCGTGGCAGCAGCCGGAGGTGCGCCGCGTGGTTCCGGGAAAGATGACGCTGGGGAAGATGGCGTTGAGCAGGGCTCACAGGCGAGTGCACAGAGGAGATGGCGATATCTCCGAGAGCCTGCGGGAGGATGTCGCCCGGCATCCGAAGGACTTCGTGATCTTTCCGTCGCGCATGGCGGCGGGGCATTTTCTGCGCGAGCACGTCTCGGAGACGACCCGGGAGACAGAGCCGCGGATGATTCGCAGCGGAGTGGTGGGTTACTGGCAGGGAAAGACGGTGGTGGTGGTGCCGACGATTTCGAGCATGCTGGATGCGGATGATCCTTCACGGGACAGGAACTAGCGCAGACAGGAATTAGCAGGACAGGAGCCGTGGCGCTGCGGCGTTTTTCTTCTCAGATCAGAGAAATGATTCGAGCCGTCTTCGACTGCGCCGTTGCGTCACAATAGTGGGATGGATTCGGTTCGTGCAGATAAGTGGCTGTGGGCGGCGCGGTTCTTCAAGACGCGGGCGCTGGCGTCGAAGGCGTGCGATTTGGGAAGGATTGACTGGCGCAAGGGCGAGATCGCGTGGCAACCGGTGAAGGCCTCGCGCGACGTGCATGCGGGGGAGATGCTGAAGATCCGCAACGCCGGCGGGGAGTTTGTGATTGAGGTGCTGGCGCTGAGCGAGGTGCGAGGATCGGCTTCGGTGGCGCAGACGCTGTATCGCGAGACGGATGAGAGCAAGGCGGCGCGCGCGGCGGTGGTCGAGGCGAAGAAGGCGATTCCGATCTACGAGAGCACGTGGGAGGCAGGTCGGCCTACGAAGCGGGATCGCCGGGTGATCGATAAATTTCGCGGTCGTTGAGGAATGTGGCGGCTCGATGGGTGGACGGACAGACGTGGTCGGAAAACAGGTCCGTCCACGGCGCTTTCGTTCCTTCGGCACGCCCCAACAACTGGCGGCGGGGAGCCACTTCTTTCTCAAGGCTAGCAGCCACTTTCGTAACAAGATAATCAGCTGCGCTCGTTCAGCCGTGGTCAAATCTGCGATCAGGCTGTTCTCGTTCTCAAAATGTTCGGGGAATGAGAACCTCTAAGAGCTTTCATTCAAGCAAATCGCTAGAGTGGATTTCCGGCTGTATAGCAAAACGGAGAAGCCGGCACTTCGAGAAGCCGTCTATGATTCCTGGATGAGCTGCAAGGCCTGGATTCCACCTGCAATCCTTTTGACTGCACTTGTGCTCATGGTTGGGTGCAGGCACAAGGATTTCGACAATGTTATCTATGCGATTCCGCGCGATGCGTCGGGGTCGTTGTACGTCATGGAGCATGCCGGCATGACTCACGCGGCCGAGCGTGCGGGCATGAAGATCTATTGGAACGGCCCACGCGGCAGCGATGATACGGAGCAGGAGATTGAACTGGTGGAGCGCGCGATCGGGCAGCGTAATGCCGGCATCGTGCTTACACCGACGGCCGCATTCGCACTGGACACAGCAATCCAGCGCGCACTGACTGAAAAGATCCCAGTCGTCATCCTGGGGGCGCCGATCCCCTTTCCTCCCGACCCAAATCTCACGTTTGTGCTGACCGATCTGGATATGTCGGCACGGCTTACGGCAGAGCATCTATGCAACATGGGAGAGACCGTGGGCGAGGTGGCCGTGACCGGCATCGATCCTGTCACGCCGGGAAGCACGACGTTGGTGTCTTCGTTCGAGAAGCATCTTGCGCAGTGTGCTCCAGCTCTCCGTATCGTCAGCAAGGTGGGAGGAGCAGGGACAATTGGACAGGCGGAGATGACGACCGCGAAGATATTACGCGAGCATCCAAAGCTAGTTGCCCTCTTTGCTCTCAACAGCACGGGAACGATCGGCGGAGCTACGGCGCTGCGAAGTATGCATCGCGGCGGAGTGCATCTGGTTAGCACGGATTACACGCAGGAACAGTTGAACCTGTTGCGGCGGGGTATTGTCGATGGGTTGATTGTGTCCAATATGCGGGCGATGGGAGAGAGGGCCGTCGAAAATATTGCGGCGTTGCGGAGAGGTCAGCCGGCCCCAGCAGTCTCTGTCTTCGAGCCAGTATTGATTACACAAAAGAACATGGATAGTGAGCCGATAAAAACTCTACTGAAGATGGACTGGAGAGCCTTGCCATGAAGAAGCATCTCGTGGCGGGGGCGCTGGTGGTGTTTGTCGGTGCGGCTTTTATTGTTTTCGCCTGGCTCCGCTATCAACGCGTCAAGCTGCCATACAAAGATCGTTTCACGCAGCATCAGGGGGCGGAGTGGTCTGCGATGGGCGGCAACTGGCAGATTGCAGGCGACTCGGTGGTGAATCGTTCCGACGAACACGGGGCCAAGCTCGTCACTGGCGATGCGAGGTGGAAAGACATCGTCCTGGATGCGGATCTGAAGCTGATTGGTCACGCGGGAGACGTTGGATTAATCGTCCGCGTCAATGACGCAGAGCCGGGCGTCGATTCTTATAGTGGCTACTATGTCGGTCTGCGCTCGGGCGATCAGGCGCTCGTGATGGGAAGGGCCGATCACGGGTGGATGGAGGGGACACCGACAGAGGTGGCTGGCGGTGTCAATGCGGCGAAGTGGTATCACCTGCGCGTGGTGGCGCAGGGATGTTTCATTGGTGCGCGAGCGACCGATTCGGCGACAGGGCACGATACCTGGAGCCTGATGGAGGAGAAAAGCTGCGTGAGGCAAGGCAAGATCGGTCTTCGTTCCATGGCAACCGGCGGCGCGTGGCGGAACATCGAGGTGCATCAGGCGCGACCGGCTGATCTCGCAGCCATTCGCGAGCATGTCAGCCAGATACAGACACCGAAGTTCCACTTTCGTGAAGCAGATCTCTCCTATATTGATGCGGTGATGCGACGCGACAGCTCTGAATTAGAACCGACGGACATCCATGTCAATGACACACAGTCCCCTGTAACGATTGAAGCGATCAAGATGCAGGGAAGCGGAACGCAGAATGCTACGGTCATCCGCGGTTTTGTCACCCTCTTATCGCCTTTGTACGTGCAGGATGCGACAGGCGGTATTGCTGTGATCTCTCCTGTTGCGAATGCGCTGAATATGGGAGACGAGGTTGAGATCAACGGGCAGGTCGAAAATATCAGCGAGCGTGTAAGTCTTATTCCTGACAGTATCCGACTCACAGGAGATCGTACTCTCCTGCCTCCCGCTTCGGTGACGTCGACACAAGCGGCGGAGGTTCCTTTTGACGGAAAGCTGACGGAGCTGCGCGCGCGGTTGTTGAGCAAGAGAGTGGAAGCGAACGATCGCGTGACTTTGCTGCTGGAGGACTCGGCGCAGACCTTCCGCGCGGAGAGCCCACGCGGGCTCTCCGATGAGCAATTCGACAAACTCGTTCCAGGAAGCGAACTCCGCATCCGCGGTGTATGTCGCGTGGGGCCGTGGCAGGGCAAGGAGGGTGGGGCGTTTGCTATTTTGATGCGATCCATGGAGGATGCTGAGGTGATTAACGGGCCTCCGTGGTGGTCGACTCGTCAGCTGGCGCGATATATCACTCTCCTGGCGTTGCTGATTGGATTGGGAGTCTACATCTACCTGAGGGTGCAGCGTTCCAAGATGCTGGCGATCCTGCACGAGCGGGAGCGGCTCGCTCACCAGATGCACGATACCCTGGCACAGAGCTTTGCCGGGGTAGGCTTCCATCTACAGGGCGTGCGCAACTCTGCGCGTACCGGCGCAATGACGATGCCGACCATTGTGGACAAGCTAACCCTCGCCTGCGATCTCGTCACCAGGACACACCGGGAGGCGAGTGCGGAGATCGCAGCGTTACACCCGGGGGCAGAGGACGGTGCGGATCTGCTCACGCTTCTGGAGCGAAGCGCCTACGCGATGATGGAAGGGAATCAGTTGCCGGTACGGCTTTCTCGCGAAGGAAACGCGCATGATGTCTCCCTTGTAGTTCGTGATGCGCTCTTTCATATCGGTCGCGAAGCGATCGCAAATATTCTTCGTCACGCCGATGCAAGCGAGATTGCGATGCATGTTCGCTATGACTATCGCATGGTGACGCTGGAGATATGGGATGACGGCCAAGGATTCAACTATGCAGCGAACGCCAATGGTTTCGGCTTCCGCGGCATGAGGCGGCGAGCCGTGAGTATCGGGGCACAACTCGCCGTGATATCAACGGAGAGGAAGGGGAGCTGTATCCGGGTGCGAGCTCCTTATACGACTCAGCGGACGCTTTGGCAGAAGATCCGGTTGCGATATAGCAGCGGATCGAAGGCCGTTTAGCCTAATTCTGTTCGAGCCGCACGAGGCCCCGCTTGATTGCAACCGCGGTAGCTTCGGTGCGATCGCGTGTGCCGAGTTTCTCCAACAGATTAATGACGTGATTGCGGGCGGTGAACTCGCTGATGTATAGCAGGTCGGCGATCTCTCGATTCTTCATGCCTTGAGCGACGAGCTGAAGTATCTCTCGTTCGCGCACGCTGAGCTCGATGCGTGCAACACGCTCTGCAAGCTGTTGCGCGATGTGTGGAGGAATGGAACGGCCCCCCTCGTGGACAGTGCGAATCGCGGTGACGACATGCTCCATGCTCGCCGTCTTTAAGATGTAGGCCATCGCACCAGCTTTGACCGCACTAAAGACGTCTTCATCGGAGTGATAGTTCGTCAGCACTGCGCAACGAAGCTCCGGATGAACCTGGTGCAGACGTCGAATCATCTCTTCGCCGTTCATCTCCGCCATCCGAAGGTCCGTCAGAACAACATCCACATCCACGGGAGAGACCTTCTCGATGACCTCCAGTGGCGAGGCCGATGTCCCGACCACCGCGATGTCGGGTACGCTCTCAAGCATTGTTTTCAGCCCCATGCGCACGACCTGATGATCGTCGACGACGAAGACGCGAATTGGGGTGGAGGCAGGCATCGTTCTGGAGGAATCATTCTAAAACGTTGCGATCCTGTTTGGTGGCCTATTCGAGCCGTAATTTTGACAGACCAGGTTGCTTCGATTACGTTGAGGGAAGTGCTGACCAACCACATCACAACTTGTCGCCAGTGTCCTCTTCGGAGTGACGCCGCTTGTTGTGTTGGTTGTTGTCTGTAACACGCGAACACACTCACTCATCTTCCCCGGAGACGCTGGTTCGGTCTGACCATAGTGCTACAGCACTGCCTGTTTTTGGTGTTGCCAATCTATTGACCGAATTTCTCAAACATTACTAGGATTGTCGCGCTTCCAAAAGTGCACAAAGTGTTTGTTCCGAGGCCATCCTGCACCACCTTGGCATTTTTCGATTCATCGCAAGTTTTGAGGCTCGACATGAAACTGCAGCGTCACTTTATTCGCTTTATTCTCCCAGTTCTGCTTCTTGGTTTTTCCATTGCATCGTCCGCTCAGCAGCAGTCAGCTTCGTTGACGGGTTCGATCACAGACACCACCGGCGCCGTCATCCCCGAGGCCACGATTACCGTCACAGATGTCGAGCATGGCACGAAAACCACTGCAACGACGAATGAGCGCGGCGAATATGTCTTTCCGCAGCTGCCGCCCGGAGACAACTATCAGATCGCGGTCACGAAGATGGGGTTCAAAGAGACGGTGCAGAAGGGCGTCGTCCTGCAGGTCGCTCAGGCGGCAAAGATCGATCTGCACATCTCCACCGGAAGCACGACAGACAGCATTACGATTACCTCTGATCCGCCACAACTCGAGACGCAGACCTCATCGCTTGGACAGGTCATCTCCGGGCAGACGGTACAGAATCTACCTCTCAACGGCCGGAGCACGTTTCGCCTGATTGCACTGACTCCGGGCGTCACGTTCTCTCAGTCAGCGTATGGGCAGTTCGGCGACGTCGCGGTGAACACGACGTGGGACACAAACTTCACCATCAACGGCGGCCGCGCGCAGTCGAACGAGATTCTGATTGATGGCGTACCGAGCTCGGCCGGGTTTTTCGATCAGATCACGACCCTGCCGACGGTGGATGATACGCAGGAGTTCAAGGTTGAATCGAACAATCTCTCCGCGGAGTATGGCCGCTATGCAGGCGGTGCCATCAACGTGACGACAAAGGGAGGCACGAATCAATTTCATGGATCGGCCTATGAATTCTTGCGGAACTCCTACTTCGATGCGAACGACTGGTTCAACAAACGCGCCGGTAATCCACGCGCTCCGTTCCGCATGAATCAGTTTGGCGGCGTGATCGGAGGTCCGCTGTCGATTCCTGGTCTTTATGACGGAAAAGATCGTACTTTCTTCTTCTTCTCCTACCAGGGAACGCGGCGCACAAAGGGTGCAACCTTTATTGGCACCGTGCCGACGGCAGCGCAGCGTGCTGGTGATTTCAGTGCTATCGCCGCAACCATCTATAACCCATACACGACGGATCCTGCCACGAAGGTGCGTACTGCTTTCGCAGGCAACAAAATCGATCCCTCGTTGCTCGATCCTGTTGCGGTGAAGATGGCGGCTTACTATCCGCTGCCTAACACCGGAGGCCCACTGGCCATTGCGAACAACTTTCTGAGCAACGAGCCTGTGCGTCTCTCGCAGGATGTTTACAGCCTGCGCATCGATCAGAATGTGACGCAGAAGTATCACATGAGCGGCCGCTATGCCTATAGCCGCACACCCCTGACGCAGCCCGACTATTTTCACAATGTCGCGTCGTCAGGTACAGGTGCGGTCGGCACGACGACGTTCGTCAACCAATCGTTCTCGTTCAATAACCTATACCAGTTTTCGCCTACGTTGCTGATGAACGCCAACTATGGCTTTGCCCGATGGTTTCAGGCCCGGCAGACGCGGAGTTATGGCTTCGATAACAGCCTTCTTGGATTTCCGCCTTCGCTGGTCAGCGCGATTACGATACCGATGTTTCCTGCGGTAAACATCACTGGCTACACAGGGCTTGCGAACCAGAGCTACCTTTCCAACGGCAACGATACGCATGCGGTTCTGATCAACCTTACGAAGATCCTCTCGAGGCAGACGCTCTCGGTTGGCGTAGACGGCCGTCTTCGTCGCATCAACTTCTTCAATGTCAACAACAGCGCCGGCACGTACAGCTTCGCAACGGCGCAGACCCAGGGCCCGGTTGCAAGCAGCGCAACGGGCGGTAATGCCTTCGCAAGCTTCATGCTCGGCTTCGGCAACTCGGGCACTATCCCGGTTGGATCCGGCGTCGAGTTGCAAAACTTTTATGGCGCCGTATACGTACAGGACGACATTCGTCTTACCAACAACTTCACGGTGAACCTCGGTCTTCGTTACGACGGAGAGACGGGCTTTACCGATCGCCACAACGAGCTCAACTACTTCGACCCGACGATCGCGAGCCCGGCGGCTAATTCAAGCTTCCCCAATCTGACGGGCGGCCTGGTCTTCGCTGCTGCGGGGAATTCCCCTCGTACGGTCTACACACGGCAGCACAACAACGTTGCTCCCCGCGCGGGCTTCGCGTTCAGCCCCGATGCTTCGACGTCGATTCGCGGTGGATTCGGGCTCTCCTACGCTCCGCTTGAGGTTGCGAACAACGCGGTGGGTTTCTCGCCCAGCCTGGGTTATGCATCGTCTACCGCGTGGAACACCTCGCTCGATGGCGGCTTTACACCGCAGAATCTGCTTCGTAATCCTTTCCCCCAGGGGCTTGTGCAGCCGACGGGTGCTTCGCTTGGGGCAGGCACGCAGTTGGGGCAAACGCTTACCGTGTGGAATCACAACCCGTCGACGCCGTATTCGATGCAGTGGAACTTCGACGTTCAGCGTCAGTTCCCGCATTCCGTACTCTTCGATCTTGGCTACTCCGCTTCGCGAGGAGTCCATCTCACGAGCACGTTTGAACGCAACGCGCTGGATCCCAAGTATCTCTCGCTGGGAACGGGGCTCACCACGCAGGTTGCGAATCCGTTCCAGCCGTTTGTCGGTATCGGCACTTTGTCGAATGCGACGGTGGCGCGCCGTCAGCTGCTGCTGCCCTATCCGCAGTTTCTGAGTGTGCAGGAGGTGAACAATCCATACGGATCGTCGACGTATCATTCGCTGCAGACGAAGCTCGTGAAGCGAATGTCGGGCGGAGTCAGTTTGCTGGCGTCGTACACATGGAGCAAGCTGATCTCCAATGTGAACGCGCAGAATGCTCCAATCGGTACGACCGACAACACCGGCGTACAGAACTATTACGACCTGCGGGCAGAGCGTTCGGTCTCCGAGCTGGACCAGCCTCATAACCTGATTGTGAATACGGTGTATGAGCTTCCGTTCGGCAACGGGAAATACATCTTTCGCAATGCTGGAGCGCTCACGAACAAGTTCATCGGCGGCTGGAAGCTGACGGGCATCTTCACGGAGCAGAGCGGATTTCCTCTCACGCTGAGCGCAGCCGGTACCGGGGCGGGCACGAGGCCGAATTTTGTGGCAGGACAGAACCCGCGCATCAGTGGCGATCGCTCGAACCAGCAACGCGTCTTAGCTTATTTCAATACATCGGCGTTCATTACTCCGCCGGCTTATACGTTTGGAAACGTGGGACGCACCTATGCCGGGGTCCGCGGCCCTGGGGTTCAAAACCTGGATGCCTCGATCCAAAAAGATACAACGTTCGAGAAACTGCAGGCCGAACTGCGCCTTGAGATGTTCAATGTCACCAACACGCCTCACTTTGCCATGCCTGACATGGGCCGGCAGAGCGCTACGTTCGGCGTGATCAACAGCGTATTGCCATCGCCGCCGCAGCGACAGATGCAGGTTGCGCTTAAGCTATCGTTCTAGGGGAGTATTGGGATGAGTATGAATCGCCGAGATGTCATCAAGAATGCTTTGCTCTCCGCGGGAGCAATCTCCGCGGGGAGTGCTATGGCGCAGGAGGTGAGCGCGCAGGCAGCACAGAAGCGGGTTCCGCACGAGAGTTATCCTTCACCTCCTCGCAAGACCAATGGCGAACGCATGCCGAATGTTCTGTGGGTCTGCACGGACCAGCAGCGATTCGACACGCTGGCGGGGCTCAGCAATTCGCTTATCAAAACGCCGAATCTTCAGAAGTTCATGTCTGAGTCAGTGACGTTCACGAACACGTTCTGTCAGACGCCCATCTGTTCGCCATCGCGCGGCAGCTTTCTCAGCGGTCGTTATCCCCACGTGACGGGTCTTCGCGCAAACGGGCAGCGCATTCGCCCGACAGAACGATTAGTGACGCGTATCCTTGCCGACAATCAGTACACCTGCGGTCTCGTCGGAAAACTGCATCTTTCGCCTTGTCTCGGCGGGCGTGTTGAAGATCGCATCGACGATGGATATGAGGTCTTCAAGTGGAGCCACGATATCAGCGACCAGTGGCCACTAAAGAATGAGTGGTATAACTGGCTGGCAAAAGAGGGCGTGAAGATACCGAAGGCGCCTCCGGGACATGTGTGGGGCATGCCGATTGATCCGAAGTATACGCAGACAGCGTGGTGTGCAGACTCGGCGATCGATTTCATGCGTCAGCAGAGAGATTTCAATCCGTGGCTCATGTCAGTGAACATCTTCCAGCCGCATCATCCGTTTTATCCGACGGAGGAGTATCTGCATCGCTATAACCCGAAGGATATGCCCACACCGGCGTATCGCGAGGGTGAACTCGCGAACAAACCTGTCTTCCAGACGACCGACCACCGCGGCGCGTATGGCGGCGGTGGGATCTCTTTTGAAAAGACGTCACCGCAGGAGCACCTGGAGATTACCGCGGCCTATTACGCGATGATCGAGCAGGTCGATACCGATATGGGCCGCATGATGCATGCCCTTGAGGAGAGCGGCCAGGCCGATAACACCATCGTGATCTTTATGAGTGACCACGGGGAGATGCTGGGCGATCACGGTATGTATCTCAAGGGGCCGTATTTCTACGACTGCCTTACGCGGGTTCCGCTTATCGTTCGTTGGCCGGGCCACTTCAAGCAGGGGCTCAAGGTCGATGCGTTGGTGGAGTTGGTGGATATAGCTCCAACGCTTGTCGAGGCGGCTGGGATTCCTGTTCCTTCCGGTATGCAGGGACGCTCGCTGATGCCCCTGCTCACAGGGCAGACGACACAACATCGTGACTCGGTGTACATGGAGTACTTCGATGCGAACGCAACCTATGAGATTCCGCCGATGCTCACAAGTGTGCGCACAGACAAATGGAAGTTGAACTACTGCGACAAGCCCCGAACGGGCGAGTTATATGACCTGGAGAAGGACCCCGGTGAGTTCAATAACCTGTGGGACGATGCGCATGCTCGCGATGCCCGCGAAAGGATGATGCACCTGCTGGTGGGACGCATGATTGAGACGACGGATCCGCTGCCGGAACGGCACACCTCCTGGTAACGATGTCGAGAAAGGGAATGAACAAACGATGCGTATGAGATGGGTGGCTGGCGTTGTGCCTGCCGTTTTGTGTCTTTCGATGGCAGGACAAGAGCATCGCGCGCCTGCAGTGCCACTGGTGGCAAACGATCCGTTCTTCAGCCTGTGGTCGATGGGGGACAGACTGACGGACGTTCCAGTGAAGCACTGGAGCGAGGCGGCACAGCCGTTGCTGGGCCTGATTCGCATTGATGGGAAGACATACCGTTGGATGGGGTCGATGCCGCGCGGTTACTTTGGCATGGAGCCGGTCGAGGCGATGAAGCAGAGCTCGGTGGAATTGACGCCGCTGCAGTCGAAGTATGCGTTCGAGATGGCAGGGCTGGAACTGAGAGTGACGTTCTTCACGCCGCTCTTTCCTAAAGACCTCGATGTCATGTCGCGGCCCGTAACCTATCTGAGCTGGAGCGCCCGGTCCACCGATGGCAGGCAACACGCAGTCGATCTTATGCTCGACGTTGACCCGCTTGTCGCCGTCGATCAACCGGCGCAGCCGGTGACGTGGTCGCGTCTGCATGCAAAAGGACTTACGTTGTTGAATGTCGGTTCCCGCGATCAGCAGACGCTTCATCAATCGGGTGATCGCGTTCGCGAGGACTGGGGCTATTTTCATCTTGTTGTACCTGATGCGGCAAATGCTTCAACCGCGTTGTCGCTCGATGGAGTCCCCTCATTCGTCAAGTCGGGCGAGTTGCCCGATACGGATGAGGTTGCAATGCCTGCACCTGCTGGCCGCCGAGGGCATGCGGCGCATCTAGCGGCGAAGTTGCCTTTGGGATCTGTGGGAGGAACCGCTGTCGAGCGGCATGTCGAGCTGGCATACACTGACGGCTATTCGATCGAATATCTGGGGCGCAAACTACGTGCCTACTGGCAGCGTAATGGCATGAAAGAGTCGGAGATGCTTGCCCTGGCGGATGAACAATACCCAGAGTTGAAGCAACGCGGAGATCGATTCGACGCGGACACGATGGCTGAGATGGAGCGTGCCGGCGGCGCAGACTACAGTTATTTGACGTCGTTGCTGTTTCGTCAAACCATCGCAGCGCACAAGCTGGTGGCCGACCTCGATGGCACGCCGATGTTCTTTTCCAAGGAGAATGACAGTAATGGATGTATCGATACTGTAGATGTAACGTATCCTTCGTCACCATTCTTCCTCTTGTTCAATCCCAAGTTGTTAGAAGCACAGCTTGAACCATTGATGCGTTATGCGGCGTTACCGCGCTGGCGGTTTCCATTCGCGCCGCACGATCTCGGCACCTATCCGCTCGCTAACGGGCAGGTGTATGGAGGAGGGGAGGAGAACGAAGAGAATCAGATGCCGGTGGAAGAGAGTGGCAACCTGATCCTCATGATCGACGCGCTGGAGCGTCGCGAAGGGAACTGGAGCTTTGCGAAGAAATACATGCCGCAGCTCACGCTGTGGGCAAAGTATCTTGAAGAGAAAGGATTGGATCCTGAAAATCAGTTGAGCACCGACGATTTCGCGGGCCACCTGGCACATAATACCAATCTGTCTATCAAGGCGATCGAAGCGCTCGGAGCTTTCGTACAGATCGCACGAGGCGTAGGGGAGACTAAGCTGGCAGATCACTACGAAGGCGTCGTTCGCAAGATGCCAGCGCAGTGGGAGAAGATGGCTCTCGACGGGGATCACTACAGGCTGGCCTTCGATCAGCCCGGTACGTGGAGTCAGAAATACAACCTTGTGTGGGACGACATCCTGGATCTCCATCTCTTTCCGAAGCAGGTTATGGAGACGGAGTGGAGGTTCTATATGACGCAGCTTAAGCCGTACGGTCTGCCACTGGACAATCGTAAGACGATTACAAAGCTGGACTGGGAGGTCTGGACTGCGAGTCTGTCGGCAAAGCCGGAGCAGTTCCAGGATCTCATTCATCGATTAGTGGTGTGGTCGGACAGCACCTCTTCTCGTGTTCCCACAACGGATTATTACGATGCGGTGAACGGAAAGCAGATAAGCTTTCAGGCGCGTTCCGTTGTTGGTGGCGTCTTCATCCGAGCCCTGATGAAACGCCCAGAGGTGGTCGGATCCAAATAAAAGCCGCGCGATACCTTCAATATCTGCATAAGCTTTGCTGAAGCCATCGGCGATGGCTTCAGCCGCATCGGAAACATGACAACGTTAGGGCCGCAGCACGAAGTCATTCACGGTTTACGCTCAACCTGTTTCTCCGTGGGCAGTTCTGCTGCGTCCCAACCACCACCAAGCGCCGCAATCAGCTGCACGGCAGACGTCATCTGGCTTGTCTGGAGGGAGACAAGCGTCTGACGATTGCTGAGAAGGCTGGTCTGCGCCGTCACGACGTTCAGGTACGTATCAACGCCCGTCCTATATCGAGTATTCGCCAGCGCTTCGTAGCGAGCGGAGGAATCCACTGCTTGTTTCTGCCGCTGTGTCTGCTCGGTGAGTTGGCGGGTGGATACAAGATAATCCTCCACCTCCTTGAACGCGTTCAGTACTGTTTGGCGGTAGGCCGCCACATCAGCACGATACTGGGCTTCGTACTGTTGCACGGTGGCGCGACGTGCCCCGAAGTCCCATGCAGTTTCCGTGATCGTACCTCCTACGGACCAGAAGTAGGCGCTCAGGGTGGCCAACTTACCAATGTCGGAGGTCTGTGTTCCTCCGCTTCCAGTGAGCGAGATGGTTGGATAGTATGCGGCTTTGCCGACTCCGATCAGAGCATTCGCTTCAGCCATCGTCCGTTCCGATGCAGCGATATCCGGCCGGCGTTCCAGCAGTTGCGAGGGCAGACCGGTAGGAATAGACGGGACGTTGACGTCCAGGGGCATCGCTTGGAGTGAGAAGTTGCCTGCCGCCTCGCCGAGCAGAAGCGCGATGGCATGCTCATACTGGGCACGGGTTGTGGCCACGGCTGTCGCATTGGCCTCGGCAGTGTGGAGAGTGGTCTCTGCCTGGACCACGTCCTGCTCGGAGTCGATTCCTGTCCGGAAGAGAACTCTGGTAAGGCGCAGCGACTCTCCATAGTTCTTGATGGTGTCGTCATACAACACCTGCAGCGCGTCCTGACCACGCAGCTCGAAATAATACTCGGCCAGGCTTGCCTGTTCGCTCAAAGTCTCGTTGGCCAGGTTTGCAGCACTCACCTGAGCCGCGTTGGCCTGTTCTCGAATGGTGTTCCGGATCGAGCCGAAGAGGTCCGGTTCCCATGAGACAGACAGTGGGAGTTCATAACTTTGAGTGGAGCTGCTGGTGGAAAGCCTGGCAGTGCTGGATTCACCCGTTCCCTGGACATTCACCGAAGGTGCGATCGAGAAACTTGGATACAGAGATGCCTTGGCGTTGCGCACCACGGCGCGTGCCGCCATATAGTTTTCGAAGTACTGCTTGATATTTTGATTGTTGATATTGAGACGCTCTTCGAGCACATTGAGTTCCGGATCTCCGAAGACCTCCCACCATTTGCCCCGGATCATCGCATCGCTCGGCTTTGCGGGCCTCCATCCACCTGCCTGAGAATCTCGGCTTCCAGCGGTGTTTTCTTTATAGGCGGCCGGTGGCGCAGTGGGCAGAGCAGGCCGCACGTACCGGGGTCCGACTCGGCAGCCTGTTATCGGCATGACCAAGAGGAGCAGCACTGTGCCACAAAATAAGGAAGAATATCGTCCGCAGAGTCCATCCCTTCCTGAAAACTGCCGCTGCCATTGTGTCGGTTGCAGACTTTGGATCTTCACGGTGCCTCCTGCGGGTGTGCGAAGGATGGAGTTCTCTCAGCCCCACCGCTCAATCGTTTCCGGAGCCGGTCGAGCACAAGATAGACCACCGGTGTGGTGTAGAGAGTCAGAACCTGGCTGACCACTAACCCACCAAGAATTGTGAGGCCGAGTGGCCGCCGTAGCTCGGAACCTATGCCGGTACCGAACGCAAGCGGCACCGCACCGAAGAAGGCGGCGGCTGTGGTCATCAGGATGGGCCGAAAGCGCAGGATACAGGCTTGGGAGATTGCGTCTTCGGTTCCCATCCCATGTTCGCGCTCCATCTGCAACGCGAAGTCGATCATCATAATGGCGTTCTTCTTCACGATGCCGATCAACAAAATGATTCCGATGATCGAGATGACATTCAGGTCGGAGTCAAACAGAACGAGGGTGATGACAGCTCCGAGTGAGGCAGACGGCAATGTGGTCAGAATCGTGATCGGATGTACGAAGCTCTCGTACAGGATTCCGAGGACGATGTAGACGGCCAGGATGGCGGTGGCGATCAGAAGCGGCTCAGACTTAAGTGAGTCCTCGTATTGCTGCGCCGTACCGGTGAAGGTGCCATGCACGGTTTTCGGTATGTGCAGACGGTCTTCGAGAGCATTTACCTGTGCGGTAGCCTCGCTGAGAGAGATACCTGGAGCCAGGTTGAATGAGATGGTGGAAGATGGATACAGCCCGCTGTGATTGACGGACAGCGGTCCCGTGCGGGCCTGATAGCTGCTGATCGCCGAGATCGGAACCGACCCGCTCGAGGTCTGCACGTAGGTGTCTTTCAATGTGTCCGGGCCCAGCGTGAATTGGGGCTGGGCCTCGAGGACAACGTGATATTGATTCAGCGTCTTATAAATCGTCGAAGTCTGCGCCTGCGAGAACGAGTAGTTCAGGACGTTGTCGATGTCGGAAGGTGTGATGCCGAGCCTCGCTGCGGTGAGCCGATCGTAGCTCAGATACGCCTGCAGGCCTCCGGACAGAAGATCGGAATTGACATCGGTCAGAGCAGGCAACTTCTTCATCTCCAGTGCGAGCTTTGGAACATATGTCTTCAGGTCTGCGGTCGTGTCCGCCTGCAGCGTGTACTGGTACTGCGAGTTCGACTGCCGCCCGCCCACACGCAGGTCCTGCGCGGCCATGAGAAAGGTCTGCGCTTCCCGGATCGACATCAGCTTTGGGCGAAGACGATTGACGATGTCCGTGGCACTGGCGTGACGCTCTTCCAGAGGCTTCAATGCTATGAACATGAAGGCACTGTTCGAAGATCCCTGACCGCCGGTAAAACCTACCACGTTCTTAATCCCGGGGTCGGCACGAACGATGGCGACAGCTCGTTTCAACGCGGCGTCCATCTTCGCGAAGGAGGCGTCCTGCGAACCCTGCAAGCCGCCCATGATGGCGCCCGTGTCCTGTTGCGGGAAGAACCCTTTTGAAATGCGGGTGAGATAAAGAATATTCAGTGCCATGGTGACGAAGAAGAGCAGCAGTACGAGATAAGCATGGTCCCGAATGACCCAGCGAAGACTTCGCTCATAGCCCCGCAAGAGAGCGTTGAACATGTTCTCCGTAAATTGATACAGTCGCCCGTGTCCTTCCTTCTTTTCCGGTTTCAACAGCAGAGAGCAAAGCATGGGCGTGGTCGTCAGCGACAACACCATAGAGATGAGGATGGCGATTGCGAGGGTGACGGCAAACTCGCGGAAGAGCCGGCCGACGATCCCGCCCATCATCAGGATCGGAATAAAAACCGCGATCAAGGAGATCGTGATCGAGAGAACGGTGAAGCCGATCTCCTGTGCTCCTTTGAATGCTGCCTGGAGCGGCTGCATCCCCTCTTCGAGATAGCGTGTAATGTTCTCCATCACCACGATGGCATCGTCGATCACAAAGCCTGTCGAGATGGTGAGGGCCATCAGCGAAAGATTGTCGAGCGAATAGCCGAGAAGATACATCACGGCAAAGGTCCCGATCAGGGAGACGGGGACCGCGACGCCGGGAATGATGGTGGCGCGCCAGTTGCGAAGAAAGACAAAGACGACAAGGATGACAAGCACAATGGAGATGACGAGTGTTCGCTCCACATCATGCAAAGAGGCCCGAATCGTTGTCGTCTGGTCAAGGATCAGAGTGATTTTCTGACCTGCAGGGATGGCCGCCTGCATCGCCGGAAGCTCCCCTTTGATTCGGTCGACAGTCTCAATAATATTCGCGCCGGGCTGTTTGAATACGATGATGCTGACGGAGTCCTGACCATTCACGTAGCCGCCGGAACGGACGCTTTCGGTCGAATTGACAACATCTGCAATATCTTCCAGTCTCACCGCAGAGCCGTTCTTCGTGCCGACAATCAGCGGCCTGTAATCGATGGCCTTCGAAATCTGATCGTTAACCGTGATGTAGCTCGTGGTCTGCGCGTCAGCAATACTTCCCGTCGGGGAATGGGCGTTCTGGTTCTGCAGAAACGTCGCAACATCCGGCAGTTTAAGTCCATAGTGTTCCAGTTGCAGTGGATTGATCTCGACACGTACTGCCGGGAGAGAGGAGCCACCTACGGTGACCTGTCCGACTCCCTGGATTTGCGAGAGCTTCTGGACAAGAATGGTCGAAGCCGAATCATAGAGGCTGCCTTTGTCGGAGGATTCGGACGTGATCCCGAGAATGGCGATCGGCGCATCCGCTGAGTTCACCTTCCGGTAGGTGGGGTTCGAAGGCAGATTCGTCGGCAGGTAGGTGCGTGCGGCGCTGATTGCGGCCTGGACCTCACGCGCTGCGGCATTGATGTCTCGATTCAAGTCAAACTGGAGCGAGATGCTGGCTGACCCGGTGGAACTTTGCGACGTCATCTCGGTCACGCCCGCGATATGGCCGAATTGCCGCTCCAGCGGTGTGGCGACAGCGGCCGCCATCACCTCAGGGCTGGCTCCCGGTAGACTCGCGTTCACGGAGATGGTGGGCGAGTCGATCTGTGGCAACGGCGAAACGGGTAGCACGTTGAAGGCGATACCGCCTGCAATCGCTATGGCAGCGGTGAGAAGAATGGTGGCGATCGGGCGTCGAATCGCTGGTGCCGAAAGATTCATGCTCCGCCCTCCATCGGGAGGTCAAGCTGTTTCGCTGTCTTCCTGCTGCGCAGTTTTTCGCTGATGCGATCAAACCAGAGGTAGATCACGGGCGTGGTATAGAGCGTGAGCACCTGGCTGACCAGAAGACCACCCACCATCGCGATGCCGAGCGGACGGCGTAATTCCGCTCCAATCCCTCGACCGAGAGCGAGCGGAAGGCCACCGAAAAGCGCAGCCAGCGTGGTCATCAGGATTGGCCTGAAACGCAGCAGGCTCGCTGAGTAGATGGCTTCCTCGGGACTCTTTCCTTCTTCCCGCTCTGCCTGCAGGGCGAAGTCCACCATCATGATGCCGTTCTTCTTCACAATGCCGATCAGCAGGACGATTCCGATGATTCCTACAATGCCAAGGTCCTGACCGCAGATCATCAACGCGAGCAGCGCGCCGACACCGGCAGAAGGCAGCGTGGAGAGGATCGTGAGCGGATGGATGAAGCTCTCATAGAGGACGCCCAGAACGATGTAGACCGTAACAAGAGCGGCGAGCACCAGGAGTCCCTCGTTGGTGAGCGAGTTTTCGAACGAGGCTGCCGTGCCCTGAAACAGCGGCTGCACATTGATCGGCAAATGGAGGTCTGCCTCCGCCTGATGAATAGCATCCACCGCCTGGCTGAGATGGACGCCAGGTGCGAGGTTGAAGGAGATGGTCACAACGGGGAACTGTGCCTGGTGATTAATTGTGAGAGGCGTCAATGTGTGCTCGAACTTCGTAAAGGCCGAGAGTGGCACGGGATTCCGCGTACTACCGGATGAAGTACTCGTGCTACCGCCACCGCCTGATGAAGAAGAAGATGTGCTGCCCGTGGACGAACCGGTGCTGGCGCTCGAAGCGCTCGTGCTAGTGGTGTTGGTTCCTGAGATTGTCGTCGCCGCTGATGTCGATGCGGTCTGAAGCACCGTATTACCGGTCCCACTGCTCAACGAGTTGCTTTGCGACGTGCTGCTGAGCTGGGAAGACGAGGAGGTCGTGGTCAGGCCCGAACTGTTCGAGGTTATGGCGCTGATTCCACTCGTGGACGTCGCTGTAAGCTGGGACGTACCGCTGCTGCCAGAGCTGGCGGCGCTTGTGCTTGTGCTCGAGGACGAGCCCTGAAGATAGATATCGCCCAGTGCGTTGGGAGAGGTTTGAAACTGTGGCTGCACTTCGAGAATGACGTGATACTGATTGGTCTGCGTGTAGAGCGTCGTGACCTGACGCTGCCCGAACGCATCGTAGAGCGTGTCATCGAGCGCTTGTGGTGTGATGCCCAATCGCGATGCGGTAGGCCGGTCGATCGTGAGGGCCAAAGCATTCCCCTTGGGCGCTTGGTCGGTCACAACATCCTGCAATTGAGGGAGTGTCCGCAGCTTTGCCACCAGCTTGGCTGTCCATGTCCCGAGCTCGGCGGAATCCGGGTCTTCAACGGTGTATTGATATTGGGTACGGCTTACACGGTCTTCGACGGTGAGGTCCTGGATTGGCTGCAGATAGGTCTTCATGCCTGTCACTCTGTTCATCTTTTCGCGAAGACGCTGGATGACTTCGCTTGCGCCGGAACGATCTGCCAGAGGCTTCAGATTGATCTGCATCTGGCCGCTGTTCAAGGTTGCATTCGTCCCATCGATTCCGACGAAGGAAGACAAAGACGCGACGGCAGGGTCCTGTAGCGCAATACGCGCCGCTGCCTGCTGCCGTGACGTCATCGCGGCGAAGCTGGTCGCCTCGGGTGCCTGCGTGATGGCCTGGATGATGCCGGTGTCCTGTGTGGGAAAGAACCCCTTCGGGATGACGTAGTAGAGCAATACCGTGCCAGCAATGGTCAGGAATGCGACGAGCAGAGCGATTCCAGAGTGTCGAAGCACCCAGGTGAGCGTCTGTCCGTAGAACTGGATAATGCGATCGAAGATCGACTCCGACCAGCGGTAAAAACGTCCCTCCTGCTCAGGTGGCGTATGGCGAAGGAGCCGCGACGACATCATGGGGGTGAGTGTGAGCGAGACCACGGCCGAGATGATGATCGTGACTGCCAGCGTGACCGCGAACTCGCGGAAGAGGCGGCCAGTGATGTCGCCCATAAAGAGTAGAGGGATCAGGACCGCGATCAGGGAGACAGTGAGAGAGAGGATGGTGAAGCCGATCTCCGAGGCGCCCTTGAGAGCGGCTTCGAGTGGGGCCATGCCCTCTTCGAGATAGCGGCTGATGTTTTCGATCATGACGATTGCATCATCGACCACGAATCCCGTCGAGATCGTCAAAGCCATGAGAGTCAGGTTATTCAGGCTGTAGTCAAGGGCATACATCACGGCGAAGGTGCCGATCAGCGACAGCGGTACAGCCACCGCCGGAATAATGGTCGCCCTCCAGGACCGCAGGAACGCAAAGATGACGGCGACAACGAGTCCAATGGTGAGCATCAACTCGAACTCAACGTCCTCGACGGAAGCTCGCACCGTCGTCGTGCGGTCCGTAAGCGTATGTACTTCGACCGAGGCCGGGAGGGCTGTCTGCAGTTGTGGCAGCAGAGCTTTGATGGAATCGACTACCTTGATTGTGTTGGCATCCGATTGACGTTTGATGTTGACGATGATTGCCGGTGTCTCGTTCATCCACGCGGCGAGTTTCGAGTTCTCGACTCCATTCGCAATCGTGGCAACATCGCTGAGCAGAATGGCAGACCCGTTCTTGTAGGCAACTACGATGTTGCGGTATTGGCCGGCGGATGTGAGTTGGTCGTTAGCATCGATGGTGTAGGCCTGTTGCGGCCCATTGAACGTGCCCTTGGCTCCGTTCAGGCTGGTATTGGAGATCACGGTCCGCACATCTTCAAGCGTCAGTCCATACGAGGCGAGCGCCGTTGGGTTGGCCTGGATCCGGACCGCCGGCTTCTGCCCTCCCTGGATCGTTACAAGCCCTACCCCGCTGAGTTGCGAGATCTTGGGAGCCAGTCTCGTGTCTGCCAGGTCCTGCACCTCCGACAGAGAGAGGCTTTTTGAAGTGAGCGCCAGAGTAAGCACCGGGGCATCCGCGGGATTTGTCTTGCTGTAGGTCGGCGGAATCGGAAGATCGCTGGGCAGATAGCTGTTCGCGGCGTTAATAGCCGCCTGCACTTCCTGCTCCGCAACATCGATGTCCTCGCTCAGGGAGAACTGAAGCACAATGATCGACGCGCCGCCGGAAGACGTAGACGTCATTTGAGAGAGCCCCTGAATCTGCCCGAACTGCTTCTCCAAGGGGCCTGTCACCGTGGAGGACATGACCTCAGGACTGGCGCCTGGATAGAGCGTCTGCACCTCAATGATTGGATAGTTCACCTCAGGCAACGCCGAAATCGGCAGTTGCAGGTAGGCAACAACCCCGACCAGAAGGATCGCGACCATCAGGAGAATGGTCGCGACGGGACGAATGATGAAGGGGCGGGAAAGATTCATCGAGCAGGTCCCGCGTTGGTCGCTGGCGTTGCCGGTGCCGTCCCGGCAACAGTGACCTTGGCTCCGTCCTGAACCCGATCGAAGTTGCTGGTAATGACCGTATCACCGACGTTCAACCCTTCGATGGCAGATTTACTTTGCTCGGAATTGGTTACGGCGATATTTGTGAGCTTGACGGTGCTGTCCGGTTGGACGACATAGACGAAGGCCTGCTGCCCGTTGTACTGAATGGCTGCGGTCGAGATCAGCTTCGCGTTCTTCAGGCGATTGACCTGCAGTCGAGCATTCACAAACTGGTTAGGAAAGAGCGTATTACTCGCGTTATCGAACTTGGCCCGGAGGCGAACGGTACCGGTCGAGGTATCGACCTGGTTGTCGAATGTGAGGAGTTGGCCCGTCGCGAGTTTCGTCTCCTGGGAACGATCGTAAAGATCGACAGGAAGGCTCTGCTTTTGGGCGATGATCTGCTTCTGTACTTGTGGCATGTGATCTTCCGCAATGGAAAATACTGCGGTGATCGGATTCAACTGGGTGATCGTCGCGATCGTGCTGGAACTGCCGGAAAAGATCGTATTGCCGGGGTCGATCAGGCGCAGGCCGATGCGCCCCGTGATCGGGGCGACGATATGACAGTAGCTGAGTTGAACTTTGTAGTACTGAACGGAGCCTTCATCGTTCTGCACGGTCCCTTCCGCCTGACGGACGGCCGCCTGTTGGTCAAAGACGGTCTGCTCTGAGACTGCCTTCTCGGCGTACGCATCCTGGTAACGTTTGAGATTGATCCGGTCCTGCTCAAGGGCGGCACGGTCGCGTGCCAGGGATCCCTCCGACTGCTGGAGTTGCGCCTGTAGCGGTCGCGGGTCGACCTCCACGAGGGATTGGCCCTTCTGGATAATCTGCCCCTCCCGATAGTTGACCGCTAACACGCGTCCACTCACCTGGCTATAAACATTCACCGTCTGCAGAGGGGTGACCGTCCCCAAGGCATCGAGGTAGATGTCCATCGTTCCGCTCTGAATCTTCTCCGTCGTCACGGAAGTGCCAGAGGCGCCGCCAGGGCCGCCCGGCCCCATAGGGCCTGCGGACTTTGACTTGTGAAGCAGAGGCAGCAGCAAGGCACCACATACCAGGAGGACAAGAAGCCAGGCGAGCCAATGCCGTTTATGGCGTGGAGGTACAGTTTCCCGGGGAGGAGCAATGGCTGAATCGGTCATGGTCACCTGCGTAAAAGAATCGCTCTTCTAGGAGACGATAGATCGAAGCTTTCGAATGTCACATCGTGTAACGATGCGTAACAAGTGGTTCCAATTCAAGGAACAAGGGGGCAAACTTGGAGTGCGCCTGCATAAAAGCGGGCTGAGGTGCTTGATGTCACAGAACCGGGAACATGTTCTGCTTATCGATGATGATGTCAAGCTGTGCGAGATGCTGCGCGGCTATCTATCGCGAAATGGATGGAGTGTCTCCGTGGCGCACACCGGCGAAGGGGGTATCCGCGCATTGCGCGGCCAGGCCACCGATCTCATCGTGCTCGATATGATGCTGCCCGATATCGACGGTTTTGAGGTCATGCGCCGAGTCCATCGCGATAGCGATGTGAAGGTTCTTCTGCTTACCGCCCGCGGGGAAGAGATCGACCGCATCATCGGTCTGGAGATGGGCGCCGACGATTATCTCGGTAAGCCGTTCAACCCGCGCGAGCTGATGGCACGTATGAGGGCTGTGCTGCGCCGGTCTTCGCCGCGGGAAACCCCAAAGGGCGGCTCGCTGGTGGTCGGAGACTTTGCCGCCGACACCATCAAACGGGAGATCGCATTTCAGGACCGTCCCATTGCCCTGACGGATGGAGAGTACATTTTGTTATTAGTGCTGCTTCAGCACGCCGAAGAGGTGGTTGATCGGAATGAGCTCTTCGACCGGACCCTGGGAAGAAAACCCAGGGCCTTTGATCGCAGTCTGGACATGCTGATGTTGCGCCTTCGTCGGAAGCTGGATGGACTTCGAGGCTTTACCGGCGAGATCAAGACGGTACGAAGCAGCGGGTATATCTTCCTGCTCCAGAGATCCAATAGCTCGGAAGGAGACTCCGAATGAGGACCTTCTTTCTGCAGATTTTCTTATCGTTCTGGATCGCGACGATTGGAATCTTTATTGGAGCCACGGTTTTCTTCCCCAATCGAGAACCTGGATCTCCTGAGAATGTACGCGTCGTCCTCGCTTCAGCCGCAAGGACCATCGCAACCACGACTCTGTCCCAGTATCACGAAAAGGGGTGTGCGGCGTTTGCATCTCTACAGCATGATTTCGTGCTCCTGAACTCTGAGAGGAAGTCGCTCTGTGGACAAACTATTTTCTCTGAGGAGCAGCGGCTAGTTGATGAGGCGTTCGATTCGAACAAGGCTGTCGGCCAGAAGATCCACAATCAATGGGTCCAGGTAAGGCCTGTGACGCTTGACGGAGGAGAGCGCTGGTTCGTTCTTCAACGAGTCACCTATACCAGACCTCCCTTCTTTCCACCGCTTCCCAACACGGCACTCCCCATCTCCATCGCCGTTACCTTTCTCTTTGCGTATGTCGTGACCCGGCCTGTACGAGCACTCTCCCAGGCCTTTCGAAGGTTTTCCGGCGGAGATCTTTCCGTGCGCCTGCCGGTTTCACCCAACCGATGGAGCGAGATTGGCGGAACGGATGTCCGGACCCTGATGCTGGACTTCAATTACATGGCCGACCGCGTCAATGAGTTGGTCGATGCGCAAAAGCTTCTGATCCGCGACGTCTCCCACGAACTTCGCTCGCCTCTCGCGCGGCTTCGCATGGCCCTGGAGATCGCGAGAGACGACAAAGACGAAATCCTCCCCTCTTTAGATCGCATGGAAGCAGAAGCGGACCGTGTGAATGAGTTGATTGGTCAAATGCTGACCCTCTCCCTGATGGAGAGCACGGGACACCTCACACGGCTTGAGGAGTTCTCGATTGACGACATGATGGAGACCTTGTTGCCGGATATGAAGTTTGAGGCAGCCGCCCGCGGTTGCACGATTCTGTATCAAAAACCCAGCGAGATTCCGCTCATAAACGGGAACCCCGAACTGTTTCGTCGTGGCGTAGAGAATGTCGTCCGGAATGCAATCCGTCACACAGCGCCCAATACAGCGGTGGAGATCGAGGTTTCCTACGATACCAGCTTGAGAGTGACGAATAAGCTGCACAACACCACGCATCTCGGAGGGGTGCGAATCCAGATTCGAGACCGCGGTCCGGGAGTTCCTGAACCCAGCCTGCCAAACCTCTTCCGGGCGTTTTATCGTACCGATGCTGCCCGGCAAGACTCGACGGGCGGCTTCGGGGTCGGACTTTCGATTGCAGAGCGTTCGGTCGAGCTTCACGGTGGATCGATCCGCGCTTTCAACCGGAAAGGTGGTGGACTCATGGTGGATATTCTGGTTCCATTTACCGGTCAGTTGGACCTTGCTTTCAAGGAGACCTAAGGCAAACCGCAATGATCTAATTCCTCATATACGACCGGCACCCATGATCAGGCAGTCGTGCAGCGTCAAGAAGCGTCTTTCGGCAACTCACGGGTGGGATGGCGATCGTTTGTCTTGCCTGGGGGCATGGGGTGTTGTGTAAGCTGGCGTGACCAACTAATTCTGCACGGAGAGTGGCGATGAATCGGTGGGCGCTGGCAGCATCGGTTTCTGTGGTTATGGCGGGGGAGCTTGCGGCGGCGCAGGGCCGTTCGTCGCAGATTCAACAGCACACCGAGGTGCAACGGCACATCGACAAGGTGACGAGCTGCCTGCACGAGCAGGTGGTGACGAAGGACGACCCGTGCGTTCCGCTGGAGAAGCAGATGGAGGCGTTGCATGTTCCGGGCGTGAGCATTGCAGTGATTCGTAATGGAGCGGTGGAGTGGGTGCGCGGGTTTGGCGTCGCCAAGGTGG
This sequence comes from Edaphobacter sp., assembly GCF_028283685.1. Classification (GTDB taxonomy): domain Bacteria; phylum Acidobacteriota; class Terriglobia; order Terriglobales; family Acidobacteriaceae; genus Edaphobacter. The sequence continues at coordinate 456,506 of NZ_JAPWKF010000004.1, forward strand.
GTGGTCCTGCGGTGACGCCGGAGACGATGTTCCAGGCGGGTTCGATCAGCAAGCCGGTTGCGGCGATGGCGACGCTGCGGCTGGTGCAGCAGGGCAAGCTGGTGCTGGATGAAGACGTGAACAAGGAGCTGGTGAGCTGGAAGCTGCCTTCGAGCGATGCGGCGAAGGGCAAGCCGGTGACGCTTCGCGAGCTGCTGACGCATACGGGTGGAACGACGGTGCACGGCTTTCCGGGATATGCGCAGGGCGAGGCGGTGCCTACTCTGGTGCAGGTGCTGAACGGGGAGAAGCCGGCGAATACGCCAGCGATACGGATAGAGACAGAGCCGGGAACGAAGTGGAACTACTCCGGCGGCGGATTCACGATCACGCAGCAGATGGATATCGATGCGACGAAGGAGACGTTTCCGAAGCTGCTGCACGATACGGTTCTTGCTCCTATAGGGATGAAGCACAGCACGTATGAGCAGCCTCTGCCTGCGGGGATGGGACCTGCGGCGACGCCGTATAACGGCGATGGCACGCCGGTGCAGGGCGGAGCGCATACGTATCCCGAGATGGCTGCGGCGGGACTGTGGACGACGGCGAGCGATCTTGCGCTGTACGTGATGGAGAACCAGCGGTCGCTTGAGGGCAAGGCGAATCATGTGCTGACGCAGCAGATGACCGAGGAGATGATGAAGCCGGGCATGGGGAGCTGGGGGCTGGGCGTGCAGATCGGCGGCGCGGAGACGGATCGCTTCTTCACGCACGGCGGCGTGAATGCGGGATTCGAGGCGCTGTTTGTGGGGTATGAGAAGCACGGCGACGGCGCGGTGGTGATGACGAATGCGCAGGGTGGATCTCGGCTGGCGGGGCAGATCATGCAGGCGATCGCGGTCGAGTATGGATGGCCGGACTTCAAGCCGGTGGTGCGGGAGCAGGTTGCTGTCGATCGGGCCGTGCTGGAGAAGTTTGTGGGGACGTATGCGATGTCTCCCACGTTCAACTTTGTTTTCATGCTGGAGGGCGATCAGTTGATGCTGCAGGCGGGGAGACAGCCGAAGCTGCCTGCGTATCCTGAGTCGGATTCGAAGGTGTTTCTGAAGGCCGTGAATGTGGAGTTCGAGTTTGTGAAGGATGACAAGGGCGTAGTGACGGGGCTCATCCTGCACCAGAACGGACATGAGACAAAGGCGCCGCGCAAGGAGTAGGCGTGGCGTCGTTCGTGGCTCTCTTCAGGCGTCAGGCGGCGGCGATGCGCTGGGTGAGATTGTCCTGCTGCTTGCGTGACTCGGCGCCGATGGTGAAGGCGTCGAGGACGCCGGTGGAGAGGGCGTAACGGATGGCCTCTGCGGGGCGGTCGCGGAGGTCGCCCTGGCCGAGGATCTTCATGCCGACGATGCCCTTGCCCTGGGAGCGCATTTTTTTGATCTCGGAGATGACGATGGAGGGATCGGCGTCCATGTGCGAACCGATGGGATTGAGGCGGACGAGGTCGATGTCGACCCAGGGCGAGGCGGCGGCGGCGCGCAGGGCTTCGATGGTGTGGCAGGAGCAGCCGTGGGCGCGGATGACACCTTTGTGCTTGGCCTCGCTGAGGACGTCCATGGCGCCGCGATAGCGGGTGGTCCAGTCGGCTTCGGTGACGCAGTGGATGAGGACGATGTCGATCATCTCGATGCCGAGCTCGCGGCGATAGCGGTCGAGGTCGCGGCGCAGACCGGCGGGGTCGCGGGTGTCGGACTTGGTCATGACGACGACCTTGTCGCGTGGGAGCTGCCTGACGGCCTCGCGGACGTTGGGATGCGAGCGACCGGAAGTTCGCGTATGTTGTTGAATTTTCTGGCACAAATGGCGACCCAAAAGTACGCAAAAGTACCCGTTGGACACCCCATTGGGAGTCTATCGGGAGTTTATTTTCGAGGTTGGGTTTTGACCCCACGGGTCATTGGATTTCACCCTTTCGTTACCACAAATGCGATAGAAGTGATTCATGAATCGTGATAACCTATATCGCATGGAGGTTCCATCCACCATGCCCTCTCACGCATTTGCACCTCGGAATCAGAACTGGAACGTCGAGCAAGGTGAGGCTCAGGATATCGCCCACGGACTTGAAAAGTCCGAGGCCCAGGCCTTGGTCTTTGTCTCCCATGCCCGCCCCGATGACGAGAGGACGAAAGCCCTCTTCGGCTTCCTCCGTCGAGCGTCGGAAGTGGCGGACGTCATGATCGAGAAAAAACAGCAAAGCAGTTGGGATGCCATCATCGAAGCGCTGACTCCTGCGGTCCCCCTTACTTCGAACCGGGTGGTGGAAGCCAAGATGCTCGCCCAGGCGATGACGAAGGTGGTCGAGAGCGAAGATTTTGCGCGAGCAGCCGACATCGCTGAGATCGGTCACTTCAGCAGCAAGAACCCCAGCTCCCAGCCGAATCGCTGGAAGAACTCCGGCCTCATCTTTGCGATCCCCTACAAAGGGGTCGACCTCTATCCTCTCTATGCCTTGGAACTCCAGGGCGGCGCAAAGCCCCTCCCCGTCATGGAGAAGATTCTTGGTGTGCTTCAGGATAAGGATGACTGGCAGAAGGCTTTCTGGTTTGCCAGCCCGAACAGCTATCTGAAGAGCAAAGCTCCGAAGGATCTGCTCAAGTCGAAGCCGCAGGACGTGCTCCGAGCCGCCGAAACCGAGGCATCGGGCGTCCAGCACGGTTAGGAGAGATCGTCATCCACGCTCCGACAGGAAAACTCGCAGCCGATATTGTTCTCTGGGGTAACGGGAAGACGCTCTTCCGTGCGCATCCGGGGATATACGGCAGTCTGCAGTTCAACCCATCTGCGAGCGGGAGCGCGCGCTTCAGTCCATTGCTGGATGCTTCGGGAACTGTCATCCCCACCCTCTATGCAGGAACCACCCTCGAATGCGCGCTGATGGAGACCATATTCCACGACGTACCATTCGTCGCAGGGGCGAAGATGGTCTCGAAGGCGACGCATCTTGCGGGAAAGGTCTACACCCAACTCACCCTCACTCGGGATTTGAACCTTATAGAGCTATCGGCGATCTCGCTGCGGAAGCTCGGCATCTCGCGGAAAAGAGCTGATTGAATCCGATGGCTCAGAATACCCGCAAACACGAGCCTGGGCTCTTACGCTTCACGACCAATATCCGGACGCTGAGGGTCTGATCTGGACATCCCGTCAGGCTGATCCTGCTCAGGCGATCGTCCTTTTCGAAGACCGGCTGAAAGGCGTGGCTTTCAGCGTCCACGCCAAGCAAGAACCTCTGCTACTTGCCGACGGAGCCGCCATTCATTCCGTGCTCGACCTGGCCCTAAAAATGGACGTATTCTTGACGCCTTAGACGGCGACGGACTTTCTCAACCCTTGAGGAAGTAATCGGCTGACTTTCCGTAGAGTTCGGCGAGTTGCAGCAACTCCATGACATCAATCCGCCGCTCTCCTGTCTCGCACTTGGAAAGGAACGAATGCGAGAAGCCAAGTTTCACGGAAACTTCGCGTTGATTAAGGCCGGCTTCTTGCCGAGCTTCAATCAGTCTTTCGAGGATTGCGTCGCAAGTTTTCTGGAACGGAGCGGTGCGCGCTTTCCGCGATCTCCGAATTCCAGATTCTACCCGCGTTCCCATGTACTAAGTGTGGGTATGCGACTATACAATCCCCTAATAAGGGACATAACGACGCCAGTCCTTCTATGCAGAATCGCGTGAGTGAAACGTTGGTTGAATGAGCTGAGGTTGCTGGAAAGATCGTCCATCGCTTGCGCCTTGCGACCAGCGGATCAGGCGGTCAAGAACTACACCTTGAGTTCACCGACGGCACTGCTTTCACACTTACGATTGAGCCTTCAACGCTCCGAAAGGCCTATCTTATTTCTCAGGCCGAAGGTACGGAAATCACCCTCAGATCCATATGACGAATAGCTAGTTAGACCGGCAAAATGTCTCGATAAACCGATCTGTTCTGATAACTTCGCTTGTCAGCAGCAAAATTGTCTCGAAGCAGGGACACAGGCGAGTTTCGAAACTCCCTTTCGTTTAGGGACGTACATTTTCCCAACGGTGGGTCGCATCGGTCCACTCCACCTGGTCGGCGATCCGTGCGGCCCGCAACAACTGGTTGAGATGTCGTTCCGCATGGAGGGGGATGTAAAGGAGCCATTGATACGCATTCAATGGTCCCATACCCCCGTGGGGCCAGATGATCGCCTTGAGCGGAAGCTCGGAATTTCGAGACAGGATTTCATCGACTCCTTGGTAGCTTTTTTCAAGCAGACTTCTGATGTCTTCCTGCCGCAGCCCGCGAAATGTCGAAGTCTTTGCGTTTGCTTGAGCCCTACCAATATTGGGCAAGTAGCGCTTCAGAACAATTTCCTTTCGGCCCGTGATTTGCTCCCAGTCTGCATAGGGCGAATCTGCCAGATGCTTTCGCACTTGTCCCAGTATCTCCTCATCGACAAGTAGGGTGTGTTCGACGATTTGGGAAGGATTCCAGTCACCTGGCACCTGCGCGGTTATCCAATCCACTGCGCTGAAGTGTCCCGCTACTTCGACCATGGTGCTATGTACCGTCCGAAGATGCTCAAGGAGCCAAGTGCGTTCTTCGTTCGAAATGAGACTCGTCGCCAAACTTGATCCTTTTTCGCCGGGCTCAGCCAGAGCGTAGACCACATCGCGCTGGGTCGAGGGCACGTTGCGCTCAAGCCGGCGGCCTTCAGGCTGTTTTGTTCGCTGCGCGTCTCGCCAATGCAGCGAACTCATCACGCCCATACGCTGTCCCCGATATTCCCCAACCGCCCTCTGCAGCCTCGGTCAATAAAACCCAGGTCGCGCGGGCAATGGTGGGGTCTTGAGCAACCTCAGCAACAATCTGAGTGATTTCGCTGACGAGTTGCTTTTGTCCTTCGCGCGAAAGTGCGGAGGGCGGCGTCACGATTTGCACACGCACTGCGCGTGCTGTCGCGTCGGCAGCCGTCTGGAAACATGCGACGGGAAGCAAATGGAGAAACGCAGCGGTGTTCTCCAGATGAAAGGGCCCTGGTTCTGCGACCCCTTCCGCACGCAGAATGGCGAGCGTAATGCGTTCACCCAACGTGCGTTCGGAGCCTGAAGGGAACATTCCTTCCGGGGCGTAGACATCGGCCATTGGCATTTGGACTCACCTCTAAAGGGGATAAGAAATAAATTAGACGATCCACTGGTGGCTACTGAGTCTTAGGAGAACGCCACAATAAGATTCAGACATCTCCTCGTCCTTACGACTTGGCTGCGACCGCCTCAAGGCTTTTTCCCACCATCGAGATGGGGCGGATTCAGGATGACAGGCGTTCCTTTTTCTCCGAAAAACACGGCCAGGAATTTCATCTCTCCAGGCCCGGTATTGATCCCGCGATGCCACTTTGATCGAGCTTGCATAAAGGCTTGACCGGCCTTGAAGACCAAATGATTGCCGTCCGCAAATTCAACAGTCAACTCACCTTCGAGAATGTAAAGGTAGCCAGGTACGGGATGGATCATCCAATCTGTTTTACCGCCCGGCGGCAACGAGAGAATGACCGAACTGACTTCGGGATTAGGCGTAGAAAGATAAGTAATCGGCTCGCCCGCATCGGTCGTCGTGTCCTTCGAGACAATCGTAATTTTGGTTTGCGTCTCGCTTGGGGGCGGAACGGTACTTTGCAAAAGCATCTCTCACTCCTTGAAATCCCGACCTCAAATGACTCCCGAATATTTCCTGATGCCCTCACATCTCAGCAAGTCAATAAAGCGGCGTTCGACAAATCAATGTCCGCAAGGCACTTCATTTAGAGTTCAATCATACGCTATAGCGAGCCAGTGACAAGTCCGCCGCTTCTGGCTATACCGCGATTGGCTACAAAGCCGAGGATGATCCTGGATGGATGCCTGTTGGCGAAGGATTGTCATCGAAAAAGGATTTAAAAATATCGGACACCAGCCCGGTAGCCGTCGCCCCGACAGCCGGTTGATCCCATGACAGCGAAGCGGACCTGACGCCTATCCGAAGCGCATCTAGGACTGTTATCGCCTTGAACACCGTCGCGGCTTCTTCCATGAATGTTCTACCAACGCTCATCAGATCTCCTCCACCCGCAAGCCATGCCCCGATTCCAGGCATCAATACGCTACTCACGCGGCGCTGTATATGCGGGTTTCGCACCGCATACAGTTGGAACTCCATCAGTAGGATTATGGTGTTGGAGTTCTCCGTAGCATGAATGACGCGCTGACGTGCTGGGTCCGTAGCATCTTTGCACTGATTGAGTTCGGCTATAATTGCTCGGATGACAGCGCCGTGTTGGAGTGCGCGCTCCTCGATAAGCGTGACAAACACATCTTCTTTGTCTTTGAAGTGTGAGTAAACCGCGCCCCTTGTCTTACCTGCTGTCTGGGCAATGTCGGCCAACGCAGCCTTTTCATATCCGTCTCGAACAAAGACTATCTCGGCAGCACCTAGCAACTCTTGATACGTCCTGGTGCTGCGCGCCTGCTGCTTCTTGCCGTCGCGGGCATTGTGCTTGCATGTCTGCAGCAGGCGTCCTTCGGGATTGAGTTGTTTCCGAGTGTGGAGCTTCATCTAAACACCTCGATATACCAATGCAACGAAGAGGTCCGCAGGGATGAAACCGGCGCCATACTTCGAATCGAAGGACGCCGTAACTCTCTTCGCAAGTGTGTCTGCGAGCGAAAGCCCAGAGGCCTTGAGTGTCGCAACGCGATGCCGAGTCTCCGTCAGCATGTTCCAAGAATCTACGAGGTCTTCACGGCTTCCAACACTGCCGTGCCCTGGAACGATCAAGGTATGGGAATTAGTGAGCTCTAAATTCTCTCGCGTGGCTTCGATGAGGCCATCAATGCTTCCTCCGCTGTCGTAGTCGATGAAGGGATAAATGCCATTGAACCAAGTGTCGCCAAGGTGGAGTACGTCGAGCCGTTCGAAGTAAACCGCAGTATCGGAGTCGGTATGGGCAGGGGTATACCGCCTGAGAAGAACGCTCTCATTCCCAAGATCTACCCGCATCTGCTGATCGAATGTCAGCGATGGAAGAGCGCCTTCACGCGACGCTCCACGACTGTAACGAAATGCTGGAATACTTTGAGGAAGATTCAGGCGTTCTCGCGTGCGTCTGTGCGCGATGATGGTCGCACCCGACGTGTGGAGCCATTCATTTCCATCGGTGTGGTCGAAATGGCAATGTGTGTTGATCAGGAAGCGGACAGGATGAGGCGAGATCAACGATAACGATGCTTCGATCTCGGGCTGAGATATTGCGAATCCGCTATCTACGAGTATTTTGCCCTCGGGGTGGTCGAGAACAACCATGTTTGCGCCGGAACCCGAGAGCACTGTTATCTCGGATCTCAACTCTTGCAATGTGATTTCTGGATGGAGCCCAGTTGCCCGCATCTGTTCTGCGGTGAACCTCGCCTCTGGAGCGGACACATCTTCGGCAGTCATCATGCCTCCTAATTAGCGTCCAGATGGAAAGGACGGTTATAGGGCTCAACTGGGAATCCTTCTTTTTCCCAGGCTTCGATCCCGCCTGCCAGCACTCTTACCTTGAGGAAGCCCATCTTGTGCGCTGCCGCTAGAACCGCCCCCGTGCTCTCTTCTCCAGGACAAGTGCAATACAGAACGTAGTCAATCTCTTTGGAGAGCATGTTTGGATCTGCAAGAATTGCACTCGGTGCGATCCACTTAGCCCCCGGGATGATTTCTGTGTGCGCTAGGAAATCAAGCGGTAGTCTGAGATCCAGCAAGGTCGGCTTGATCGGCGAAGTGAGCATTTCCCGTAGAGTATTTGGACTGATGAGATGCTGGCGCATTTCGGCTAAACGACGAGCCCGCCGCCTCCACAAGACCGTCCCAAAGAGTATGGCGAAACCAGTAAAGACGAGACCTAACGCGTTCAACATATTCATCTCCCGGAGAGTCAGTCCACGAAAAGAGACTTCATCAGACACCTTTTGAATCGAACGAATGCCCAGTGGCATGTACCGGCCTTGGAGAACAAAGGCTACGGTTGCCACCCACCACCTAGTGCGCGGAACGAGCCGACTGCGGCCCGAGCGGCACTCTCGCGGCTGACTGCCAAGTCATCCTTTGCTGCCAACAATTGACGATCAGCATCCAGCACGTCTGTCAGTCCGATAACCCCGGCCTCATACGACTCCTGGGAACGGTCACGCACACGTTGCAACTGCGCAATTTCACGAAGAAGTTCTGTCCGCCGATTCTCCGATTGCACAAGCAGGGTGAATGCATCTTCGACATCCTCGGCTGCGTGGAGCACCGAACTGCGGTAGTGGACCAAGGCCTCTGCATTCGCGCCCCGTGCCTGCTTCACCTCAGCATCGACTCTCCCAAAGTCGAAAAGTCTCCATCGGAGACCAGCGACTCCTATCGGCTGAAAGCCTTGCTGCTCGAAGAGGTGAGCGGGAGCGAGTGCTTCAGAACCGACAATGCCCGAAAGGGAAAGCTTGGGGTAGTACTCGGCGAGTGCCTGACCGATGCGTGCGTTGGAAGCGGCGACTTCGCGCTCCGCTGCAATGATGTCGGGGCGACGGCGAAGGAGGTCCATCGGTGCCGAGGCGTTTGGGATATTCGGAACGGCCGGGATGTCGGCTACAACCTTGAGTTCCGCAGCGTAAGTTCCCGGTTGCGCCCCCATCAACACATCGAGGCGGTTAAGTTGGGACTCCAAGACAGTATCGAGCAAGGGGATAGTTGCTCGTGCACCAGAGAGAAGCGCCTCTGCTTGCGCCAACTCCCTATCAGAAGCAACACCTGCCTCTCGACGCTGACGAACAAGATCGACGAGGTGCTGGTCTGTGTCAATTTGTCCATGGGCGAAGCTCAACCGAGCCTGGGCTCCCCTAATTTGGAGATACGCGTCTGCCGCTTCCGCGGCGATAGAGATGCGTGTTCCTGTGCGTAGGGCCTCAGCAGCATGAGCTTCCGCAGTGGCAGCCTCGGCCCCCCTGCGTAGGCTTCCGAAGATATCCGCCTCCCAACTGGCTGAGACTCCGAGGTCGTAGTAGTTCTGATCGCGGTCGTAGCCGGGGATGATGGGCGAAAGGCGGCCAACCTGGCTTTCCGTCGATTGCGAAAGCGAGGTGGTTGAACCATAGGCGCTTCCGGCCGGCAGGCGTTTTGCTCCCGCTTCCTTCGCTGCTGCTCGAGCTTGTTGAACCCTAGCCATCGCAGCCGCTAAGTCGAGGTTCTCGTGCAACGCTCGCTGTACGACTTCAGTGAGCTTTGGATCTTGGAAGCCTTCCCACCACTTGTCGATAGCAGGCGCAGGCGGAGCGTCCACCCTTGCTTCGATGGACGGCGCGTTATGAAACGGCTGCAACTGTACCGACGGAGGGCGGTAATTGGGGCCAACTCTGCAACCACTCAAGGTCAGAGTAAGCGAGAGGGCCAGCCCTAGCTGAACGGGAAGAGTCCAAGACGCCTTGTTCTGACGACTGTCGGCGCTGCTGAGAAGAATCTGGCTTGCGAGTTGACGAGAACGATGGCGACTATTCATAGTGAGTGAAGAGTATGACTATTCGTCACTCGTTGTCAATCAGATGGTTAGTGTCAGCGCAAATGATTTCTCTTGAGTGTCTATGAAAACAGATGGAACGGCCCGCAGTAAGGCTCGTGATATTTCGTCCTGGAGTCCATCGGATCAAGCTCGTCGCGATGCCATCCTGCGAGCTGCCAGTGCTCACGTGCGGCACTACGGCTATCAAAAAACAACGGTCGCAGATATCGCAAAGACTATCCACCTCTCGACCGCCTACCTATACAACTTCTTCGACTCAAAGCAGGCCATAGGGGAGGCCGTCTGCACACGCATTCTGTCGGATCTGATGTCAGAGCTCGATCAGAGCGTCCGGCAGATTACGTCTCCCAGTGAATGTATAGTATTTATTTTTCAATATCTTGCAGAAGTTTCAATCAAAATGTTTCGGGACGATCGGAAGATTCATGACCTTGTGGCCCGCTCTTTCCATGAGCATTGGACATCACCCACTGCCTACAATGCTGAGCTTCTCTCCATACTCAAGAGCGTCATTCTTCGCGGTCGCGAGACAGGGGAGTTCGAAAGGAAGACCCCGCTCGATGAAACGTGCGAAGCCGTTCGATATACGACAGAAACCTTCTTCCATCCGGTACTGCTCGAACAAAATCCCCGGAACTTAATCGACGAGGCGTTGATGGTCGCGCTACTCGTTCGTCGCTCTTTGCTTTGTTGATGAATGACGAATTGACAAACTCGTCACTTGTGTATAGATTCGCGTTCAGGAGCAAGAGGAGAGCAACCAGTGAGGAATTTCAAAGACAGTCTTATAGCCCCGGCCCTTGCGATCGTTGTGATCGGCCTCGCCGGTTGCAATCACAAGGTCGATGCCGACCCACGAACAGAACCGGAATTAGTGAGGATTGCGCAGGTGAGTGCTGCATCAGGTGCAACGCGAGCCTTCACCGGGGTCGTCACCGCAAGAGTCGAAAGCAACTTGGGATTTAGGGTTCCTGGAAAGGTCACGAAGCGGCTAGTTGACACTGGGCAGTTCGTGCATGCGGGCCAGGTGCTCATGACGATCGATCAGACGGATTATTCCCACGCTATCGTTGCCAGGAATGAGACTGTCGCTGCGGCCAAGGCTAAGGCCGATCAAGCTTCCGCAGACGAGGCTCGATATCGTGGTCTCGTGAAAACGGGAGCGATTTCCGCATCGACCTACGATCAGGTCAAAGCGGCTTCCGATGCAGCGCAGGCGGAGCTACAGGCGGCGCAGGCACAAGCCCATGTTGCCCAAGATGAAGGTGATTACTCGAAGCTTGTCGCCGACGCCGATGGAACAGTCATCGAGACCTTGGCAGAACCTGGTCAAGTCGTTGCTGCGGGACAGCCGGTTGTTCGCTTGGCTCATGCTGGTCCTCGCGAAGCTGCGGTCAATCTTCCAGAAACCGTGAGACCTCACCTTGGCTCGACTGCAGATGCTTCCGTCTATGGACAACCAACCCACGTAGTTGCTCGCTTAAGACAGCTCTCGGACTCCGCAGACCCGGTAACCCGTACGTTCGAAGCTCGGTACGTCCTGGGAGGAACTGAATCGAGCGCCCCACTGGGGGCGACGGTTACGGTCCGCCTTGATGGCGGAACTCAAGATCTGTTTGCTGTTCCGATTGCTTCGATCATCGACTTAGGCGGCGGAACCGGCGTCTGGAAACTCGATCCTCAGAACAACACAGTGACCTTTCAGCCGGTTCACATCCACAATCTGACCGATGAGGAAGCGATTCTGACCGACGGCGTTCAACCCGGCGAGAAGATCATCGCTCTTGGTGTCCACCTTCTTCATAGTGGGGAACGTGTACGTGTTGAGGAAACTCGCGCGGAGGTGACACAGTGAACCTTCATGACAAAGACCACAATCAGTTCCACGTTCACGACACCACTGGCCCCGAGTTTCGCGAGAAGGCTACAGAGTCCTTTCTAAACCTGTCAGCGATTGCTGTGCGTGAAAAGGCGGTGACCTTCTTCCTGCTGCTAGCCGTGATAGGGGCAGGAATCTTTGCCTTCTTTCAACTTGGACGTGCAGAAGACCCAACCTTTACCGTGAAGGTCTTCACCGTCGCTGCCGTGTGGCCTGGTGCCACCGCGCAAGAGATGCAGGACCTCGTCGCAGAACCGCTCGAAAAGAGAATGCAGGAGCTGCGCACCTACGACCGCGTCGAAACGTTTACCCGTCCCGGTCTTGCGCTTATGAAAGTGTCTCTCAAGGACAGCATGAACCCAAAGGATGTCCCTGAGGAGTTCTATCAAGCCCGCAAGAAGCTCGGAGATGAAGCACACAAACTTCCACAGGGCACCTACGGCCCGTTTATCAATGATGAGTATTCTGACGTCACCTTCGCTCTATACTCCGTCGAAGCGCACGGCCTTCCACTTCGTACCCTGACACGTGAAGCAGAGACCTTGCGTCAGCGGCTCCTGCAGGTTCCGGGCGTTAAGAAGATCGATATTGTTGGGGAACGTCCAGAGAGAATCTTTGTAGAGTTTTCCTACGCGAGACTGGCCACCCTTGGGGTGAGCCCACAACAGATCTTTGACGCTCTCGTCAAACAGAACGCCGTTACCCCTTCAGGTTCCGTTGATACCCGCGATCAACAAGTATTCATCCGCCTGGATGGTGCCTTGAATGACCTGCAAAAGATCCGGGATACTCCAATTGTTGCGGGGGGACGCACTCTCACGCTGTCAGACATCGCGGATGTCAAACGAGGTTACGAAGATCCAACGACTTTCATGATTCGGCATAACGGCGAAGACTCACTCGTGCTGAGCATCGTCATGAAGGAAGCGTGGAATGGTCTGGACCTTGGGAAAGCGCTGGAAACTGAGCAGAAGAAAATCTCCGCAGAACTTCCTGCCGGGATCACCTTCAGTAAAGTCACTGATCAGGCCGTGAATATCCGAGAAGCGTATGACGAATTCATGCTCAAGTTCTGCGTCGCGCTTGGAGTCGTCATGATCGTCAGTCTACTCAGCCTGGGCTGGCGCGTAGGCATTGTCGTTGCCGCCGCAGTGCCCCTTGTCTTGGCCGCAGTCTTCATCGTGATGCTCGGGACGGGCCGTGTCTTCGACCGCGTCACACTTGGTGCTCTAATTCTCGCTCTGGGTTTGCTCGTTGACGACGCGATCATCGTGATCGAAAGCATGGTCGTCAAGATGGAGGAAGGATGGGACCGTGTCCAAGCCGCAGGATACTCTTGGGGCCACACAGCCGCACCACGCCTTGCAGGCGCACTCGTCACCGCAATTGGCCTCATGCCCGTAGGCTTTGGCAAGTCCACAGCCGGTGAATACGCCGGAAATATCTTTTGGGTCGTTGCCTTCGCCCTCTTGGTGTCTTGGCTTGTTGCAGCAACATTCACTCCTTATCTTGGTGTCACCCTGTTGCCGAATGTGAAGCCTATCGAGGGAGGCCACGAGGCGATCTATTCGACTCCCGGATACCAGAAGCTTCGTCGCTTGGTAGCAGGAGCGGTCAACCACAAGTTCATTGTCGCTGCCATCGTGGTCGGAATCCTGGTCGCATCTTTCGTCGGCATGGGTTTCGTGCGTCAACAGTTCTTCCCGGCTTCAGATCGTCCGGAGATGTTGGTAGAAATTACCCTGCCGCAGGGAAGCAGCATTGAGACAACAAGCCAGGCCAGCGCGAAGGTTGAAACTTGGCTCCGTCATCAACCCGAAGCAAAGATCGTGACCGCGTATATCGGGGGAGGCGCTCCTAGATTCTTTCTCTCCTACAACCCGGAACTCCCCAATCCGAACTTCGCCAAGATCATCGTTCTCACTCCAGATGAGAAGCAACGTGACGCTCTCAAGCTTCGCCTGCAACAGCAGGTTGCAGCAGGGATCGCACCGGAGGCCCGCGTTCGCGCTTCGCAGCTTGTCTTCGGTCCGTACACTCCGTGGCCAGTCGAGTTCCGCGTGATGGGGCCGGATGTAGAAAAGGTGCGCGATATCGCGGCCCAGGTGAAGCAAGTCATGGTTGCCAGTCCGAATACGCGTCAAGCGAATGAAGATTGGGGAGAGAAAGCTCCGACTGTTCATTTCGTTCTCGATCAGGACCGTCTCCACTTGCTCGGTTTAACCTCAAGCGATGCTGGATTGCAGATCCAATTCCTCTTGACCGGCATTCCAGTATCGCAGGTTCGAGAAGATATCCGAACGGTCGACATCGTAGCTCGCAGCGCGGGAACTGACCGTCTCGACCCCAGCAAACTTCAGGACATGACGATCATCAGCCACGATGGAAAGCTGATCCCAATCAGCCAAATCGGACACGTTGAGGTTCGTCAGGAGGAGCCCATCCTAAAACGCCGTGATCGGCTCACAACCATCACCGTTGAATGCGACATAGCTGAAGGATTGCAGCCGCCTCAAGTATCGGCAGAGATCCTGAAGTCGATTCAACCAATCATGGCGAAGCTCCCGTCGGGATACAAGATTGAGGTCGGCGGTAACGTCGAAGAAGCGACCAAGGCAAACGTAGCTCTCGCGAGTGTCTTTCCGATGATGATCGTATTGATGCTCACGGTCATCATGCTTCAAGTCCGTTCCTTCTCCGCAATGTTCATGGTCGTGTTGACCGCGCCCCTGGGACTTGCCGGTACCGTTCCGACGTTGCTCTTGTTTCATCAGCCTTTTGGCTTCAACGCGATCCTTGGCTTGATTGCCCTGGCAGGCATCATCATGCGCAACACGCTCATCCTGATCGGTCAAATCAAAACCAACCAGGAAGAAGGCATGAGTAGCTACGACGCCGTAGTGGAAGCGACAGTGCAACGTGCGCGACCAGTATTGCTAACCGCTCTGGCCGCAGTGCTTGCATTTATTCCACTTACGTTCTCGGTCTTCTGGGGTTCGATGGCATACACGCTCATCGGAGGAACCTTCGTCGGCACGATATTGACCCTTTCATTTCTCCCCGCCCTCTACTCGATTTGGTATGGGGTGAAACCAACCGCAGTGTCAGCAAACAAAGGTGAACCAATCCTCATCGAGGCATAAACCAGAGTCGGCGGCAAGATCTTCCCATCTTGCCGCCGCTATGGTCGTCCAATTCCGGCAGGAGTTCAACGATGTCGTTGGGTAGCCGATCACAAACCGCAGCATGGTAGTAAGGAGGATCTATGGCGAATGCAAATATCATCGACGTAACGGATAGCACGTTCCAATCGGCGGTCCTAGACTCGGATCAGCCAGTCCTGGTGGATTTTTGGGCAAGCTGGTGTGGTCCTTGTAGGACGCTCGCTCCGGCGGTCGAAGAGGTCGCCAATGAGTTTGAAGGTAAGCTCAAAGTTATGAAGCTTGATGTCGATCAAAATGGTGTGACGGCCAGTCGTTTTGCGATTCGCGGCATCCCAGCCCTTCTCCTCTTCAAGGACGGCAAAGAGGTTGACCGGATCGTCGGGCTGGTTCCCAAAGACACCATCAGCCAAACAGTCATCAGCCAAATCAACTAAGGCATTTCTCCCGGCATCACTTCGGACTCGGCCTTTCGGGGCCGAGCCCGCGTGTCTGTGCTGGCAAACGGCAGTCCTGGATATAGATGGCAAGAGCTAACATAGCAAACGCGAATTTCTTCGATGGCGATTTAGCCAAGCATGCGGTACCGTCCCTGCACGGTAGGGTGGCGCTTGTTGTTGGCGGGACGCGGGGATTGGGAACATCCATCTCACAGGCACTTGCCCACGCTGGTGCACATGTCTGTGTCACCTATTCCGCATCAGAGAGCAAAGCCAAGGAACAGGTTGAAGCGTTGGAGAGCTTACGAGGTGCGCGTGCGATGTCGTTCAAACATGACCCGAGCGACTCCAAGCAAGCCCCTTTACTGATTCAAGATGTTACTAAGGCGTTCCAGCGCCTCGACGTGCTTATCCACGCGTGTTCCTTTGCTCTTCATGGGAAGACCATTGATGACCCCAGTGTCAATACGCAGGCGCTGGACCTGCAATGGCAAGTGAATGTTCATGGATACATTGCTCTAGTGAGGGTCGCCGCTCCGCACATACGTCCGGGTGGCCGCATCATCGCTCTCAGCTCCTCCCTTGCTCAGAGAGTGGGCATCCCTGGAGTTGCCGACTATGCTGGGACCAAGGCCGCGGTGCTGGGCTATACGAGAGGCGTCGCGAGGGACTTGGCCCCTCGCGGAATCACCGCAAATGTAGTGTTAGCTGGAGCGCTGAAATTTGAAACGCCTAGAACACGACGAGGGCCAATGACAGGTCTCTACTCGCAAGAAGATGTCCGTGACGAGCCTGTAACTACGGAGGATGTAGTCAGCGCTGTGATGTTTCTGGCTTCTTCCTATGCTGGGGCTATCACCGGTACTGCTCTTGACGTAACGGGTTGCGATCTTGCTTAGTCATCGCTCATTCAGCACCTACACGCCGAACTGCCGCAGGTGGTAGTCAATATGGATTTGGAGCAACTTGCCCCATTCCGCAAGTGACATTTTCCCGAACATGCAATGTGGGCCCCAATCATTGATATCTCGCTTGTGCCAGGCCGCTTCGACGATATCAAGGAGCCGCCCCTTCTCCAGATCGAAATCGAAATGCTGATCGGTAGCGAGCTTGAACCCTCTCGGTAAACGCAGGCCGGTCGGTTGCTCCGAAAACCAGTCGACAAGTATCCACCGAAATACGGTGCGCGAGGTGAAATAGCTTTCGTCCGGCACCTCATAGAAGCCATTCGGGTGACCACACGCGAGGTTGAGATGGTGTAGCCCTCGATCCACGGTCATCGAGCCCCAACAAGGCGTCGATGTTGGTTTCAGTGAGCCAATTCTTGATCGCAGTTCCTCAAGCTTTGTCGCCGTGAAGAAGGCCATGCCTTCTACTTGAGGCATACGGATCGCTCGAGGAGCATATCGAATCATCGCCAGCCCGGTCATCCAAAAGTCCTTCGTAAACGATTCTGATATCAGATTTGCCATATCTTGAGGCCCTCGGCCTTGTAGGCCACTAGCTTTCGATGAGATATTGTCCTCGCAGCAAACACTGCTGCGTCACATGCATAGAGTTTATGAGTACTCCAAACGATTCAGCGTTAGTAATGGATATTCCACAGACCGCTGATCTGAAGTTGCCGCCCGACCGCAGCAATCATGGAGATCGATTCGGCTTGATGCTCCTGCTGAGTCTAAGCTGCACTTTTGAATCGGTTAGCGCAGACCTGTACTCTAGTAAGCATCGATCCGCAGGAACCTTGGCGGAGTCGGAGGGGTTTCTATGAGGCGATCAAAAGCCGACAAGGCCATTACCCATTCCAAGATTCTCGCGGTCGCCGCGAAACGTTTCCGCGAACGGGGATTAGAAGGAATTGCGGTTGCTGATGTCATGAAGGAGGCTGGCAGCAGTGTCGGTGGTTTCTATAAGCACTTCGGTTCTCGGGACGAACTGGTTGTCGAGGCACTGGCGGAGGCATTCAAAGATCTTGACCGATGGGAAGAAGAGGCCGCCGATCTGCCTGCTTTCTTGGAACAGTTCCTCTCAGACGGCAACAACACCCGACCGGCAATCGGTTGTGCCGTCACCGCATTTGCCGGCGATGTTCGTCATGCCAGCACAAGCGTAAGAACGGTCTATACGCAGCGGGTCAAACACACGATCAGCTATTACAACAATGGAGTGAAGGGGGGCGATCCCCAATCGAGACGGACTCGTGCCATCCTGCTACTCAGCGCTGCCGTTGGTAGTGTCTCTCTTGCACGCGCCGTCAACGACAGGGCGCTTTCTCAAGAAATACTCAAAGCGGTGCGAGACGAGTTTGCGATTCTCGCGCAACGCCCATTGCCTCGTGTCGTGAAGCCCAAGGACTAGAGCACCAAACTCTACCAAATCTGTGCACCGCGCCACGGAGCCCTTGAGACTTGAGCGGGGTCACCGGCTCAAGGAGCCAGGGATCGCAACACCAGATTCGCCACTGCCGTGGCGTCTTCCTCAAGATGATCCAGATTCTGTTCCAGCAGAATCGGATGGAAGAATGACTGCATCGTGTGATGGATAGCCCGGCAGGCTTCCTCGAGGGACGTCTTGCGTTCAAATTCTCCTAGTTCACGACCGCGCACCAAGACGCGCCGAATGATATCGATCAACGCTTGATTGTATGCATCGAGGTTGTTCCAACGCTCTTCGAACGATGCCGTCACAATGTCGTGCATCTTTCGGTCCTCGAAGAAGAGCTGCGCCCCCTTGAGAGCCAAACTCTTATAAATCTTGCGCATACACTCAACCGGCGATGCCGTCTCTTCGACGATCTTTTCCAATGCTGCAGTCCGCTCGCTCAGGCAGAGCGCACACACCGCTTCGCCAATAGCCTGTTTTGAAACAAAGAACTTATAGATATAAGCAGGCGAAAGACTGATAGCCTTCGCCAAATCAGCAACCGTGGTTTTTCGGTAGCCGTAATGCCTAAAGTGCTCCCCGGCGGCCTGCAAGATCTGCTCTCTCCGCTGATGTTCGGCTGGCCCCCTTTGACCCGCCGTCATTGCCGCATGCTCGAGTTCGTTGACCGTCGCTACCATCGCTCTATGGTAGTCCTTTTTCTTAGATTTTGCTACGGATGACGATTTTCGACAGTAGTCACAAGTCTTGCCGAAAGCTTGCCTGAAGGGAAGTCAGAGCTTCTTCTTGAAGTATGAAAGAGCAGCTGCGTTCTTTGGATTTTGTGCCAGAATATCGCGGTAGACGTTTGCCTCATCTCTTGTCCGGCCATTGGCACCGTAGATTTGGGCTAAAAGTATCTTGGCCTTTTCACTTTCAGGGAAAAGCGATACGTCGAGCTGGGACAGTTGGAGGGCTCGCTCGGGCTTTTCCCCGAACTTCAGGCGCTGAATCCAACTCTCTAGTTCATCTTCATCGAAATCCGTCGTCGGCCCCCGTGGCCTCAACATCGGCGATCATGCGATTTAGATGTGCAAAGCCATCGACTTCCTCGTCAGCCCGGAATTTAGATACACCGGACAACTCGATCCGGTCGTCAAAGGCTGCAGCAACCTCGTCAGTAAGATCTTCGGGACTGGCACCCAGGATGTTGGTGAGAATCACGACACCAATGCCGCGATCTGGGTAGAGTGCAAAAGCTGATCTGGCTCCGCCTTCCATGCCGACCGAGGTATAGTGCCGACGCTGTTCGCGGCTCCATCCGAGGGCGAAGGAGCTAAGGGAACCATCGTTCAGAGGCACAGGCGTCCACATTGTGGTTCTGGACGCGTCACTGATCTGCTTGCCACCGAGAATTGAAATCATCCAGCGAGCCATATCGTCGGCTGTTGTGTTGAGACCGGAGTTTGCATGCATCATCGGTCCGAACTGCTCAAAATGATTGAGAATGAGCCCATTTTCACCGATGCGATACGGCTGGGATTTATTGAGGATGACGTCTCTCGAGTCGCCGTAAGAGGTGTTCATCATCCCTGCAATCGACAATTGGCGATCGATCAATGAAGAGTCCGGGGGGCGGCCCTCCAGTTTGTTGATAATGAGCTGGACCAGGCGAAGATTCGTTTGACAGTAATCCTCCTTTTCTCCGGGAGGTGATGTTGGTTGTTGAACTGCCCATGCCCAAGCCGCTTTTTCGTTTCTAATCCCGGTAAATTCACTGTCACCGTAGGCGAAGATGTCGGGAAGACCTGACACCTGCCCGAGCAACTGTCGTACAGTGACTTTGCCCCACGCTGAAGGTATGTCGCTCAAATACGCGGAGATTGGGGCCGATAGCTCCAGCCGTCCTCTCTCTACCTCTTCCATCGCAGCGACCCCAGTGAAGGTTTTAGTGATGGAATTGATCGAAAACAGTGTTTCCGATGTCACCGCCACGGGCGTTTGCAGGTTCGCTACCCCGTAGGATCGCAAAAAAACAGCGCGTCCATTCATCACCACGGCGGCCTGCATGCCAGGAATTTTGCGATCCGCCATGGCTCTTCGCAAAATCACATCTGTCCTCTGGCTTGGCGTCTCAGCTTCGGCGCCGCTTCTCATGCAGCATCCCACAGATAGGAAGAGCATGACCTGTATTACCGACCTTGCTGACCAACTCCTCATTCCACTCCACTGCTTTCGCTTTGGCACAGGCGATCGCTCCTGTGTTGTTCGCTTCTCTATGCCGATTCGATCTATGTCTTGTGAAACGCAGGTTCAATCGGCGAAAAAATAGTCCATGAGCTGAATTTGCGCCAGGCTGCCTTTAGAACTTCTTGTGCCACTTGGCTCACACGAAAATACCTCCCGTGAAGAAGCGACCAAGATGCCATTAGATTGGTCGTAGGCGGTGACATCCTCGACAAGGTTTAATCCACCTTGGACCTCGGAATTGCTGCGTATTCTACGAAGCAGCCCATCCTTACCGTAGTACGCAACTTGGCTACGAAATGGCACTTCAAGATCGGGTGGGTAGCTCACCTTAAGCGCCCGCCAAACCTCGTTGCCCTCGATCCACGGGGAAAGCTCCTCAGTGCTGAATCCGGGCATGGAGTACAGAAACGGACCCGCCGCAATCTGGCGTATGACAGTCGCCATGAAGTGAGCGGTCTGAAGGACATCCCATTCAGCACCTACGCCCTTGAGCAGCAATGTGTGTCTTGGCCGGAGCTGAGAAGCCAACTCGACCCCGTGTGAGTCGAAGAGCGAGATTCGATCGGGGTCAGTCATGATTCGCCCCCCGTCGTTAGGCAGAAGGATCACGCCGCGCTGATCGCGAAGAGAGAAGAGCAGACGAGATTGAGGCACCATGCCCCGCCGGCCACTCAGTTCACAGAGGGTTCCACGAACATCAATGTCGGTGACGAAATCCGTCACGCTTCTCCATCGTGCAAGACCGCCATGTGCCTCGATCACCGAGTCCAATAGATTTCCCAAGAAGCCTCCTCCATTCGTACCGCTCGCTTGAAGTTCACCATCACAGGTTGCTGGTTTGGGGACACACCATTGGGACTGTTCTTCGCTTATATCGTGGGACTTTTCACCTAACGGTAGCGATTCGTGCCCAGCGAAGAGTTGAACTCACAAGCGGCGGAGAGGTATTCATTCGGGGTTGCCGAGACGCGCATGCCATCCTTGAGAGATCGATCCGCCTTGCCCAATCGACACAAGACGAGATTCAACCTGTAGTCACGGTAGGACACAGCCCTTATGCAGACCCATTGCTGATGTCCGCGCTGCTGGGGATACATCTGCCTCGATATCCAACGCTTAGGCTCCGAATCGAGAGTATGTTTGCGTCAGAACTTGCACATAGTGTGCTCGTTTCGGAACTTGATCTCGCGATCATCACCGAGCCATCAGAAAATGCGCAACTGACTCTGGTAAAACTCGCGACGCATCCACTGTGCGTCGTGATGCCCGTAGAGCATCCCGCTGCAACCAAGTCTTCCGTATCTATGGACGACTTTGGGGGAGTCGGATGGATGGTTTTCCCGCGAAAGTCCCATCCCAGCATCTACGACCGGCTTATGGAACAAGCACGGATAGCCGCCGCCTCTCGGGTGGAACTCCATCACTACGTCAGTCCACAGGAGACACTGCAACTGATCTCCGAGAACTTCGGAGTTGCTTTCGCGGCCAAAGGCATCGCGGAACAGCTAGGAGGGCGGAAAATTGCGGTACGGCTCCTAATGCACAAGACGCTTCAGATCACGTCGTATCTTGTTCTTCGTTCCGATCAGGCATCCCGGCTCGTCAATGAGTACGGTCGAGCATTGATCCGGAAGATTCTGCCAGCTTCGCGCCTTGAATCCGCATCTGGCCAACTCCTCCTTGGCCTCTGACGGAGCACCTTTTCTCTGAGTTGGGTGCAGGAACTCGACAGAACTTTCCTTCAGATCCTTCGTCCGCACGAAAGCTGGTATTCCGTGTGGGAATAGTGAACGGATGAGAAGTTATTGGACTCATCCGAGCTTTCGCGTCAATCCTAGTCCGCACAGATGTACCTGTTTCGTAAGTCCATCCAGCCGCGCCCAGGTCTGGATGTTCGAGGAGGATGACATGACAGAAATGCGAAAGCCCCCGGCCTCGGAGAAGCCGATTTTCGGTCCCGGAGCTGCCCCCTACTGGATTGCAACAAAGCAGCAGCCTTCTTGGGAGTTCATCCGCGGACACTACAGCGCATGGTCTTACGTGGGGAAATCCATGCAGTCCGTGTAGGGAAACTCTACCGATTTGTCCCTTCGGCCATCCAGGATTGGGTGATCGAACACAATCTAGCAAGCTGACCGATTGCCAAGGCACTGAACAGTTTTGCTGGTTTCCTCCGGGGCAATCCGCTACGCTTGAGACAGCCATTTGTGCCGGGAAATCAGGAAAGGAACCTGATGGAACGAGCACGTTATCAATTCGGAAGTCTTACACGCAAGAAGCGGGCGAAGGGATCAGACGCCTGGGAGTTTCGGTACTACGAGTCGACAGCAACAGGATCTCGGGAGCGCAGAACGGCGACCGTGGGCACCGTCGATAAGTACAGGACCAAAGCTCTCGCACAGAAGGCCGTCGAAGCTCTTCTCCTAAAACTTAATGCTGAAACACCACAGCAACAGATGGCCGTGGTCACCTTCGGTGCCATTTGCGACCGATACCTTGAGGAAGAACTGCCAGAGCGATACTCGACGGCGAAGTCCTACCAGTCGAATATCAAGAACTACCTCAAGCCACGCTGGAGTGATTATCTGCTCGACAAGATTCGGTCCATGGCGGTCGAAGATTGGTTGAAGAGCCTCTCGATGGCACCGAAATCGAAGGCGCATATCCGGAGCGTGATGCACCTCATGTTTGAGTGTGCGACACGCTGGGAACTCTTCACCGAGCAGCGCAATCCGATTGCGCTCGTCCGTATCAAGGGCGGAAGCAAGCGCCAGCAGCGTCCCATCATCCTGACTGTGATCAGTTCGAATCCGTCGTCGCGACACTGCGAGAGCCGTATCGGACGATGGTGCAAATTGCCCAATGCCTCGGCCTTCGCGTAAGCGAGATCGCGGCGCTTCAGTGGGACGACTTCGATTTTGAGAAGAACCAGCTACTCGTGCAACGGAGTATCGTGAGCGGGCGCGTGGACGATGTCAAAACCGAATACTCCCAGGACTATGTTCTGCTTCATCCCAGCCTCACCAAGATTGTTCTGGAATGGAGCAAGCAGGCTGTACCGACAGAGGAGGGCTGGTTGTTTGCCAATCCGATGACGAACCGCCCGTACCATCCGACCGAGATTCAGAAGCGCTACTTGAGCCCCTCTGGATGATGCACGGTTCAGTGTCCGATGTGTGGCTCCAGGCCAGGCGTCTGGTGCTGGCAGGATGGGCCGACTGCTAACGGTAAGCGCGTCCTGATTCACGAGGAGCGCAAACTTGCGGCAGGGAGGCTGGGCGAGATCGGATGGTACACGTTCCGTCACACGTATCGTTCGTGGCTGGACGAGACCGGGGCACCGATGAAAGTACAGCAGGAACTGATGCGTCACGCGGTGATCCAAACGACCATGAATGTCTATGGACAAGCCATGTCGAGTTCGAAGCGGGAAGCGAATGGAAAGGTCGTCGAAATGGTGCTCAAGCCGATGTCAGCGAGCGCCTAAAACGGCGGTTTTTCTTATTGGGAGTTTGTCGGATCGACGGTCAAATCAGAAATTGTTGATTTGATTGGTTGCGGGG
>NZ_JAPWKF010000005.1 GCF_028283685.1 Edaphobacter sp.
TTCACATCGAGCCATATTACTGAAAATAAAAACGATTTCTGTGTTTCGGTGAATTGTCTGGAACCCTCGCAGACAAATCTCTATGTTGCCCTTAACCAACGCAAAACCAAGGGCAATCTTTCCTGCTTGAGATGGAGGCCCTCATAAAGGACAGGATCCTGTGTTGAAACAAGGGCAAGCAATGCGTCGCGGTCTGTCATCGCGGCGGGAGCTCCTGAAGGGCGCAATCGGATTTCCTATCCTGGCAATTGTCCCGGAAATAAACACCAGCATTGTGCCAGGGGCACGCCTGCCAATTGAACAAACAGACACGCCCCGCATCCAAAGGGCGATCGACCAGGCCGATGCGTCCGGAGGGGGGACGGTCTATCTCCCCGCTGGAAGATATATCTCCGGCACTCTCCGGCTGCGTTCCAGGGTAACCCTGTGGCTGGGAAATGGTGCCACTCTCGTGATGAGTGGGGATTCGACGGAATTTCTCCCCCCCGAAAAGTTCGCTTATGACACGAAGGCCAACTTCGCAACCTCAAACTTCCATGTTGCCCTGATTGTTGGGGACGGGCTTGAACACGTTTCCATTGTCGGTGATGGTGAGATCGATTGCGGATATACCAGGTCTGGTGGCCCCAAGCCGATCGCGCTTCGTCGTTGCAGCAACGTCCTCGTGCGGGACATTACGATACGGAACTCCCCCAGTTACAACATCAGCCTGCTTGGGTGTGAGTTTGTAACTCTTGATAATGTCACTATTCGGAACGGCCTTTCAGACGGGATCGACCCAGACTGCTGCCGTCATGTACGGATCTCCAACTGCTTTGTTGAGTCCTACGACGACGCAATTGTATTGAAGGCCAGCGGAGCACTCGGTGAACGCAAGGCGACGGAGTACGTTACCGTCGAGAACTGCATCCTGCGGACCGCCAGCGTTTATTTCAAATGCGGCACCGAAAGCTGCGGCGACTTTCGCCATATCGCGATCTCGAACTGTGTCTTCGAGGGCTGGCATGGGGATGCGGCATGGAAACCCTGGGCTCGCCTTTTACACGGTGGACGGAGGGGGGCTTTCGAATATCGTCGCCTCCAATATCGTAATGAACCGCGTTGGAACGCCATTTACGGTGCTGCGAGGCAACCGTGACCGGTGTGGCGTTGGAGGAGGTCCTGGAGGCGTGGCCTCCATTCGGATCTCCGACATCGTTGCGACGGAAGCAAAGCTGCCGAGCGTGATCGCCGGCCTTCCGGATGCGCCCGTCGTCGGAGTTTCGATTCAGGGCATCCAGGTCACCCTGACGGAGAAAGTCAAGGGAACCTTGTCCATCAGCGATATCCCCGAGCGCCCTGGCAGCTATCCCGAACCCATCATGTTCGGCCTCCTGCCCTCGCATGGGGTATTTCTTCGGCATGTCCGCAATGTGAGTCTTTATCAATTCACCGTTGAAGCGGCGGCAGGAGAAGAACTTCCCATGATTGCGGCGGATGATGCAGTGGACCTGCGGTTCGCCTCAATCGAAACCTCCGCAAAGTCCAGGCCAACATTGTGGCTTCACAACAGCAGTAGCTCCAGCGTGGATCTTGCGGAGACCAACTTCTGTCGTGTCAGCGGCTCCAAGAGCGCGGACCTGCGGTTCCCCGGCGCGACCTCCGCGGCCGTTCATGATCGGGTAGAGATCCTCGCCGACGTGAAGGCCGGTTCCATCCAACGCACACCACAATAATAAGGAGAATTTCATGTTGTCTTCGCACGGTCTTAAGATCGTACGGTCAAAAGCTGTCTGTACCAGGGTGCTGTTGCTTGTTCTTGCCTGCATCGCTCTCTTTGTTGGGAATAGCGCATATGCGCAGAACTCCGGCACGATCGTCGGAACGGTTACCGATCCCACCGGAGCGGCTCTGGGGGAAGCGCATGTAACTGCCCTTGAAACCGGGACGGGCCGGACCAGGTCGGTAACAAGCAATGATCAGGGGTATTACGTCATCAACTCGCTGCCTCCGAGCGAGTATCAGGTCAAGGTTGAGATCAAAGGTTTTGCGCATGCGATTCGTACCGGCGTCATGCTGCAGGCGGACAAGACGTTAGCTGTGGACGTCACCTTGAATTTGGAGTCCACCTCGCAGAGCGTTACGGTGAGTGATGCTCCTCCTCAGGTGGATACCTCGACGGCCACAATCAGCCAGATCGTAGACCAGGAACGGATTGTGGAGTTGCCGCTGAATGGCCGGAATGCGGCGACGCTGACGACGCTCGCTCCGGGGGCCGTAAATGCTCCTGCAAACGGAGCCATTCAATCGTCCACATTTGGTAATCAGGCAGTCGGCGGACAGGCTGCAGCGGTCACCATTTCAGTGAATGGATCACGCCAGACCAGCAGCAACTACCTGATGGATGGCAGCGACAACATGGACCAGTACACAAACGTCAATCAGCCATTTCCCATGCCCGACTCCATTCGCGAGTTCAGCGTTCAGACCAGCAACTACAGCGCACAATATGGCGGAAACTCAGGCGCGGTCGTGAATGTAGTGACACGTTCCGGCACCAATCAACTGCATGGGACCGCCTTTGAATTCATTCGTAATTCGGCCTTGAATGCCCGCAACTGGGCAGCAACCAGCCGCGACACCATCAAGCGTAATCAGTTTGGTGGAACCATCGGCGGCCCCGTCTTTCTGCCCAAGGTATATGACGGGCGTGAAAAGACGTTCTTCTTCTTTGGCTTTCAGGGCACGATCTTTCATAGTGCCAGTGCGACAAACAGGGTCTATCTGCCGACACAGGCCAATCTAAATGGTGACTTTTCGGCCATGCTCTCGGCAAGTAATCCTGCGAACCCTCTAGGTCGTGCAATCACAATCAAAAACCCGGTGACAGGTCAGCCCTATCCCGGAAATATTATTCCGGCATCGGACTTCGACGCCGCAGCGCTGAATACTCTGAAGCTATTGCCGTCGGCGGCTTCGACCAATGGGCTTACCAGTTATATCCAGCCGAATGCGCCGCAGAATTTTCATGAAGAGTTGATTCGCATAGACCATACGCTAAACAGTCATGATCGGATTACCGGTCGCTACTTCCGCGACACCTATATGAATCCGGCAATCTATGAAGATGGAAATATCCTGACGTACAAGGATGGATTTCCGAACATCTCGCAGAACCTATTGTTCAGCGAAAGCCACATCTTCAATAATTCATGGCTTAACGATTTCCGATTCACGCGCTCGTCGGTCGACGGCAATCAGAATCCGCCATCGAATGCGCCCGATTATGCCGATCTTGGCGTGAATATGTATCAACCGACAGGAATCCCCAAAGCGATCGAATCCATCAATGTCTCCGGACTGTTCTCATTTGGAAGCTACCCCTTTGGGAAGTTCACCCGCGCCAACTACATCTTCGACGACGACGTGAAGTGGGTTCACGGACGTCACGCTATCAGCTTCGGCGGATCTGTTCAGAATGCTGGTCTCGATGTGATGAACAACTATCGTCGGTTTGGATCCTTTAGCTTTTCGGGCGATGCAAGCGGTTATGCAATGTCCGACTTCCTTCTTGGACGCGTGCGCAGCTTTACGCAGAGCAGCGGACAATTCCAGAATGCACGGAATACCATCTGGAGCCTGTACTTCCAGGACGATTATCACCCGCTACCTCGCCTGACCTTAAACCTCGGCGTGCGATACGACCCGTTCCGTCCGTGGAATGAGATTAACGGTCGGTTGGAGCTCTTTTCTCCTGAGGCATACGCAGCAGGGCGGCGTTCGTCGGTTTACTACAACGCTCCTCCGGGCCTCATGTTTCCGGGCGACGAGGGGTTCCCGCGCGGCGGCACAAACGCTTCGTACAAGAACTTCGCTCCCCGCTTCGGCTTCGCTTATGACGCGACCGGCGATGGCAAAACCAGCGTCCGTGGTGGCTTCGGCCTCTTCTTTGACTCCCGTGGTATTTCGCAGATCACACAGGCGGTCGTCAGTAACAATCCTTTTAGCCCGTCGATCTCCATTACTACGCTGCCGGGAACGTTTAGCAACCCGTATGACGGCCTGAGCTCTCATCCGCCCTTTCAATATCCCGCGCCCGCGGACTTTACCTTCCCGCTGCCTGTTACTGTCCTGACCTTCAATCCCTTGCAGAAGTTCAAGGTTCCCCTCAGCTACAACTGGAACCTCTCCGTCGAGCGCCAGCTTACGCAGCAATGGTCTTTGCGAACATCCTATGTTGGCTCATCAGGGCGGCATATCCGTCGCGACATGCAGCTCAATCCTGGTATCTACATACCCGGCGACTCGAGTATCTTCGGCAATCCCAGCGCTTCAATCATGTCTCGTACCAGGTATGCACCGAACTATTCCAACATCAACATGCTCACCCAGACAGGAGCTTCGAGCTATCACTCCTTCCAGGCCGCCGTACAGCATCGTTTCGCCCGCAATTTTACGGTTCAAGCCAGCTACACCTACTCAAAGTCGCTGGACAATATTCCACAGAATCAGACGCTACAGAATGGCGGCGGCGGCAGTTTCAGTCAGCCAATCTATATGCCGGGATTCAGCGACTTCGAGTATGGACCATCCCCATTCGATCGAACCCACATCTTCAATGGTTCCTATGTCCTGACGTTTCCCAACTTCAATGCATTACCACGGGTGACACGGTTCGTGATCGGGGGATGGGGAACCAGTGGTCTTCTTTCCGCCGCCACAGGAGATGCGTATACCGTCTTCACCGGCACGGACGTCGCCGCAACCGGAGCTGCGCCGCGGGCGCTTCTGCAAGGAAAGCCTTATGGAGGCAACGGATGCGCTACGACAACCACCGCATGCGCAAACTGGCTCAATAAGAGTTCGTTTGCTCTGCCACTTCCCGCCGTCGGAACAGATCCAGCAACCTATGCTGCTTACCCATACAAATATGGCAACATCAGCAAAGGCGCGTTGCGCGGGCCGGGATTTGTAAATTGGGATGTAAGCCTCTATAAGAACTTCGGGACGACCGAGCGCTTCCATGCGCAGTTTCGTGCAGAGTTCTTCAACGTGCTCAATCACACCAACCTGTCCGATCCGGTAGCCACCATCAACAGTGGAGGCTTTGGGAATATTTTGTCCGCTGGCGATCCACGCATCGGCCAGCTTGGCTTGAAACTCATCTTCTAACCTGCTCAATACCCTGCGGCGGAAGTTTGCGCTTCCGTCGCAAGGTCAATCTCTTTACCGTAATAACGTTATGAAAAATATTGGAATGCTCAGCCTGTCTCTCCTTGTCTGTTCGATGGGCTTATCGGCACAGACTACTCGCAAGGTGCTGGATCCGTTGCTGCAACAGAAGCTACAAGACCCGGCTATCGTCGCCGATGAGCTACGGCATTTTTTGCTGAAAAAAGTACCGGTACTGCCTGCTGCTGTCTCTGAGGCAGCTCTTCACCAACAAGCTGAGACGTTGCGGAAGCATGCTCTCGCAACCATCTATCATGGCTGGCCGGAAGAGTGGATCAAGTCTGAACCAATCATTTGAGCGCGTCGGAGTTATTGAGCGAAAAGGCTACCGAATCGTTAAGTACCGCTACGAGATCGTTCCCGGTTTCAACTCTGTAGCTCTGCTCTATGAGCCGGACCAGCTGACTCCTAATATGCCTGCCGTGCTGAATGTGAATGGCCATGGCCCAGGCGGAAAGGCCGTGGAGCACAAACAGAAGCGCTGTATTAATCAAGCTCGTCATGGAATGCTGGCCCTGAGTCTGGAGTGGATAGGTTTCGGGGAACTGGCCTCCGCAGAAAACGCCCACAACAATATTGGACTGCTCGATCTCGCGGGAGCGAATGGGGAGGGGCTATTTTATCTGGCCATGCGGCGTGGACTCGACTTCCTCTACAACGATCCGCGGGTCGATCGTAAGCGTATTGCAATGACAGGTCTTTCTGGAGGCGGGTGGCAGACGATGCTTCTTAGCACGCTCGATGAGCGCATTGGACCATCGATTCCTGTCGCGGGGTTCAGCTCGCTAACCACGGCTGTTGAGCATCCAGAGTATGCCGGGGACGCCGAACAGAATGCACCTGATATGCGGTCGATCGCTGACTATGCCCAGTTGATGACACTACGTGTACCCCGGCCGACCTTATTGATCTACAACTCGATGGATGACTGCTGCTTCCGCGCGGGCGTAGTGAAGCAAGGAGTCTATGACGACCTCAGACCCTTCTATACCGCTGCTCATCATCCGGACAATCTGCAGTGGTACCAGAATGACGATCCCGGGACGCACAACTATCAGCTTGATAGCCGTCTTCAGTCGTATCGATTTTTAAAGAACCAGTTCCATCTGCAAACATCCGCAGAGGAGGAGCCGGATACCGATGCGGAGGTACTCTCCGAAGAAGATCTGATTGTCGGTCTCCCAAAAGATAACCTCACGATCGTTAGCCTCGCGGGCAAGATGGCCGAGCAAATCCATCACAATCGCATCCAGCCATCAGAGATGGATAAGGCCCGGGGATCGTTGCGCAGCATCACGCGATTTAAAACAGTAGATGTGACGCATGCCTGGCCCATAAGTGCTTCCCATGAAAAAGGGATCGAGAGTCGGGGATACCGTTTTGAGTTCAGCAATGGTTTGAGCGCTACAGGCGTTCTGGTGCAGTCGTCTATCGGATCTGCGGGGAAGACTGCCATTTTAATCTCCGATAAGGGACATCTCTCTTTGGCAGTCGAGGCAGGTAATCTGCTGAGCCGGGGGTATCGCGTCCTGTTGCTTGACCCAATTTTATTTGGAGATAGTATTCCCGGAACTCCGGAACGTCCGAACCTCAGCAGCGCTGCCCAGATGCTGAATACCGTCGGAGAACGCCCGCTTGGAATCGAGGCAGCTCAGATAGCCGGAGTGGCCCAGTGGCTGTCCGATTCGAACACCGATGGAAGTCCATCGCCAGGAGCGGCGAAACCTGCTGCTCCTTATTCCGGACAAAAGATGGAGATATTGACTCGAGGCCCTCGCTCGGAGGTGGTGGCACTTGTAGCTGCGGCCTTGGAACCTAACCATTTCTCTTCCTTTGGGGCAGAAGAAGGAATCCATTCTTTGTCTGAATTATTCAATGGAAAGTTTTCGTATGCAGAAAGCCCTGAGCTAGCTTGTCTCGATCTTTATCGAGTCTTTGATTTGAACCAACTGATTGATTTGGCTGCGCCAACAACGATCAATTTTTACGAAGGATCCCAGACGCCGATCTTTTGGAGATGAGATTGAAAGCCGCTTCACTAATGGGAGGTTGGGTGTCGCGAGCCACGTCTGCATAGCGCTTCTGGGGACGTCGCGACTGTCTGGTCGTCCCGGGCTTTAGGACGGTCGGGGATATAAAGCTGTTTCGCCTGTGTCCGAGTGAAACTGGGTGGCGTCAGCTATTACACTTAATAATCTCTCCGACGTAGAGGAGCGGGCACATTCGTTCGCTCGGGCGTAACGTCTAATAAGCTATAAGGAACAAGATGTCTGAAGAGATTCGTAATCTGCACCAACCTGTTCATGCCGTGATCTTTGATATGGACGGCCTTTTGCTCGACAGCGAAACCCTTGCGATGGATGCCCTGGTCAGCGCAGGTACGGCTTTGGGATACGATATGCCGGCATCCTTCTGCCGCCGCATGATCGGAGTAGCTGCGGATGGATGCCGTAAGCTCGTGCGCGAAACCTACGGTCCTGATTTTCCGCTGGAGACCTTTTTCGACACGCAGGAAATCCATCTGCGCGAGTTCGTCGATGCAGGCCGGCTCGCCCTCAAAAGTGGAGTTATTCCGCTGCTGGATTATCTAGACGCGCACAATATACCTCGCGCAATTGCCACGTCATCGAGCCGTTATCGTACAGATCATCACCTTGCCCTCGTTGGCCTGGATCAACGGTTTAACACAATCGTGACTCGTGACGATGTAACGAAAGGCAAGCCCGATCCAGAACCCTATTTGACCGCCGCAAAGCAACTCGGTGTAGCGCCGGATTTATGCGTGGCGCTCGAAGATTCCCACAGCGGAGCACGAGCAGCTCATGCAGCTAAGATTCGCGTCATCGTCGTGCCGGATCTGCTGGAGCCAACGGAAGAGATTCGGCAGAAGGCCCTGGCGATCATGGACGACCTGCATTCGGTGCTGCGCTTTATCGAGCACGCCAACAGCTGAAAGAAATAGATAGCCGGTGGTCTTACGCGCCGGTCTTATGCGTTGACCTTACGCGCAAGATCGGCGAGCACTTCGGCCACTGGCTCATGCGCCAATCGCCGCATGAGATCGCCAATCTCTGCAACGATACGGTCATGGTCCGGCAAGGGCGGTCCGAAGATCTCTTCCATAGAGAGGAAGGCCTCTGCCTGCGCCCGGAAATCCTCACTTGCCTCGCGGCAGATCCGACGAAGCTCATCCGCTCGCGGATCAACTAACTGCACATCCAATTCATCCTGTTCATGCAGGGCGAACCAGCGTATCCAGCTTGCAATAAGAAGCATTGCGCCCTGGACAGGAATGCCTGCCTCAAGATTCTGCCGCATCGGTTCCAGTACGCGGGTAGCGATTTTTCCGGAGCCGTTGCGTCCTATCCTCTCTATCATGTGAACAATCGCTGGATTGCGAAACCGCTGCATCAGATCTTTCGCATACTGATCAAGCGTGACTGATGGGAACGGTACATGAGCTGCCTGCTCCTTCTGCATGAATCGCAGAGCCAGCGTGCCGATCGTTCGATCTCCTGCCGCTTCGGCAACAGTGTTTTTACCGGCCAATGCGCCGACGTAAGCCAGCAGCATATGCGTACCATTCAGCATCCGCAATTTCGCCAGTTCGAACGGTGCCACATCCGTCACAAACCGAGCTCCGCCTGCCTCCCACAGTGGACGTGGCCCATCGAAGTCTTCGATGACCCATTGGAACCACGGTTCCGTGGGAACAGGTGCCTCGTCGAGCATGCCGCCAAGCAGTTCCTGTGCCTCGGCAATATCCTCAGCCTTCGTCATCGGTACGATTCGATCAACCATCGTATTGGGAAACGAAACGTTGCCCGCGATCCAGGCACTGAGCCTGTCATCGACGAGGGATGCGAAATCAAGAACTGCTTGTCGCAACGTGCTGCCGTTCGCCGACAGGTTATCGCAGCTAAGAATGACAGGAGGTTTGCCCCCGCGCTCGCGTATTAACGCAAGCCCCGATACCAGCGCACCCACGGCCGTCTTCGGGCGCGATAGATGGGAAAGATCCTGAATAATGTGGGGGTGGTCCGAAATCAGTTGGCAAGTCGACGGCTCCAGATGATACCCATCGGCAGTCACTGTCAGAGTTACCAAAGCAATATCTGGATTGGCCATGCGAGCGGCAAGACCTCGCGAGTCGTTCGGCGAAAACACGGCCTCGACGATCGAACCGACGACCATCGGTTCCGTCTCCGTGGAATCACACTGTAGCACGGTATACAGCCCATTCTGCCGTGTCAGTATCTGGGCCACCTCGGGGCTCCTCATGGAAACAGAAGCGATGCCCCATCGCAGGCCGGCTCTTCCTTCGGCCTCGATTGCTGCCTGTGTCGCAACAGCCTGATGGGCTCGATGAAAATTGCCGCATCCCAGATGAAGCACCCCGGTCTTGAGATCGGCCGGATCGAAGCCTGGGCGTCTGAGGCCTGCTGGAAGTCTTCCAAGCTCTCCATGGGAGAGTTGAATGCTCTCACGTACATCCTGAAGCGTCGTAGCGCTATATTCGTTCTGTTGAAGCATGTTTACTCCTTTCTTATTCGCTTTGTACAAATGGGCAGAAATTTCCTTGGGAGGATCACGGAAGCGCCTCGAACCTCGGCGATTCCGCGATCCTCCACTCATTGACATGGACAAACAGCGAGCGTCCCAACGATGGAGACACCGGCGGCCTTTTCTGCTCTCGGCTGAATCGCCGCTTCGGTGCGAGGCTACGGCTTGAAGGTTCCCGCTCGCAGCGCTCCTTCAATCTCTTCCAGGCTGAGCCCTGCTGTCTCCGGCACAAAACGCCAGACAAAAAGGAAGGCCAATAAGTTCATCCCGGCATAGATCCACATCGTGCCTGACGTCCCGGCCAGGTTGACCAAAGAGAGAGCGGTTATCGTCACAACCAGATCCGCTCCCCATATCATTCCTGCCTGCGCACTGGCTCCTGCGGCACGCACCGAAAGTGGATATACCTCAGACCCCATCAGCCAGCCGCAGACCTGAATGCCACCTGCATTGAACACCATATAAATCAGAAGGCATGCAACAAGAATCCATGCGTGCGAGCCGGCTGCCATCCCTTTCGAAAACATGCTTCCCAGGATCGCAAGACTGATGACGGAACCCGGGATCATCACAAGCATGAGTCTGCGACGACCGATCGACTCGACAATCATCAGTCCTACGGCAGTCATCACCACATAGACGACAGCAAGTCCAACGCTTGCCAGCAGCGCCGCAGAGGATCCAAAACCGGCACCGGAAAGAATAGTCGGAGCATAGTAGATCATCATCTCGATGCCACTCAGTTGGGTGAAGGCGGCAACGCCAAGAGCTGCAATCGTTGCTGGACGCACCCACGGCTGAAAGAGCGCAGGCCACCCCTTTATCTCGGAGTGTTCCTTTTCGCTCGTTTGTTGAATTGCCGTAAGTTCTTGCTCAAGGTCATCGCCAGCGACACGAACGCGCTGCAGGCTCTTGCGGGCCTCCTCGTGCCTCGACATTCCGACAAGCCAGCGAGGGCTTTTGGGAAACAGCGGCATACAGCACAGCAACACCGTCGCAGGGATTGCTGCCAGCGCAATCATCCACCGCCACGATCCCGGGCTGTGCAAACTATAGCCCACAATGCTCGCTGTAACGATGCCCAGGCCAATAGCAACGTTGAAAGCTGTCACAAAATTGCCGCGCCGTTCGGCTGGAGCAATTTCGGCAATGTAAACCGGAACTGTTTGCGAAGAGCCGCCGACAGCGAACCCCAGAAATATCCGAGCAAGAATCAACATCAATGGACTAGAAGCAAGGCTCGAAGCCACAGCGCCCAATGCGAAAATGGCAGCTACGAGAGAAACCGTATTTCTCCGGCCGAAGCGTTCAGAGAGCCATCCACAGGAAAGGCCACCGATTACAGCGCCCACCAGAATCGAGGATGCAACGATCTCCTGCATTTGACGATTCAGCTTGTATTCACGCGCAATCTGCATCAGGGCACCGGAAATAATCCCGGTGTCGTAGCCATAGAGAAATCCGGCGATAGACGTGATGGTCGTGGCCAACACCAGAAACTTGCTCACTCCAGTCGTGGATTGCGATGTGCCGGGAGCGCGATAGACAGCGGTACTCATCGTCGTTTGACCTCCTATCCAGGATGAACAGCATATCGGTGCCCCTGCTTATAGCGATCAGCAGGGCATAACAATTCCGAGTTCGCACGCGAAGGTACGCGCGAACATTAAGTGAAGGGCTTCAGCTTAATGATTCATTGGTTGCGGGCGAAGGCGGATGCTATCGCATCGACTGCAATTAATCACCAGGATCGGAAGTGCGAGAACGTATTGCTTGGTACTACCCGTTCTGTGAAACGGAACGAGGACCTGGCAACAAAAATCAGGGACGGAAAAGATGCCTATTGCGGATACCTTTGACCGTCAAAGCCCAAAGGTTCAGCACTGTTTCATCGGATTGAAATTGCTGGAATTTCAAAAATATTATCCCTTATTGAGCCAACCGGTTTGAGCAATTGACTCGCATTCGATTCAGCTATTTAGCTTGTTAGCAAGGACGACACTGCCAATGGAACCATGTCCATGGGGATCCGTTTGAAAATCTGCTCAAAGTGGTCTCGAAAGCTATAACGAAACCATCGACCTCAAGAGCCTTCCGTTGATTCAATACATTCGGCTCGATGTCTTAAGTATAAAACACATGTTGGATGCAGCCAAATGACCTCGCAGTTCACAGTTGCATCTCCAAGATGCGTAAACGTGCCTGACCTGCGACAAATAAAAAGCGTTTCTCCCTCCGCTGCGGCTCATTACGGGAGAGCCGTGAGCTCCATCACCTGCTTGTTGTCATTGACGCGGACACCATTATCAAGACGCAACAGGTCTCTGTCGTGTGCGTGCGCAGAAGGAGGAGATACCGACAAAGGAAACGACGGCGAGAAGGCAATGTCTGTAGACACGGTGCACCTCCTAGTGGGTTGAGGGTGGGACGATTCGGAAGATGCGAGTCTGAAAGGCATCGAGCGAAAGTGCGGGCAGAGCTACTTCGCCTGGCTTGGAGCTTGCAAGCGAGACCTCCTGCCATGGGCCGGCCGACGTTTCGATCGTTCCCCGGAACAGCGTGTTTGACAGGTTCACTGCAATGAGGTCAGTCTCTTCTGGGGATCGGCGTAGAAAGGTCACCACATGCTGCTCCTGCGAATTGTGTACCCATACGATCGCTCCGTGCCGCAGGGCAGGAGAGCTCTGACGCAGAGCAATCAATGCGTGGTAGAAGACCGGCACATAAGGGAAGATGGCGGCGGAGGTCCAGTCCACATCGACTTTGTCGAATAGCTGAGGCCCGCCGGACGCTGACGCATCTCCCACTTCCATGCCGTTGTACAGGAGCGGAACCCCGGGCAGAGTGAAGACCAAAGCCGTGGCGGCAAGGGCGCCGTGGATGCCAAGCCTTACGGTTGCCCGCGGCTCATCGTGATCGTCGCTGATGAGCATGTGCTGTGTGCCCTCAGGAAAGAGCGCGTTCTGTGCATTGATCGTGTCTCTGATCGCCGTAGCGGGCGCTCCCTCTTCGATCACTTTGTCGAACGTCGCGAGCAGTGGCCACGCATAATCGAGATCGAACGCGTGCTGCATCAGCTCCGGCTTTGACGCCTCCGCAAGCAGCAGGGCATCCGGCTTCACACTCTTAAGCAATGGACGAAGCTCGTTCCAGAAGCTGGTCGGCACCATGCCGGCCGCATCACAGCGGAAGCCGTCCAGGTCAAAGGTCTTCATCCAATAAAGAAACACGTCATTCATGTACGTGCGCAGTCGGGGATCGTCGTAGTTCAGAGCGGCGACATCGCTCCAGCCATGCGGCGAGACGATCTTGCCTGCCGTATCGTGCTGATAGAAGTTCGGGTGCGTCATCATAACGCTGTCCCAGGACGTATGATCGGCCACCATGTCCAGAATGACGCGGATATGGCGTTGGTGAGCGCCTTGAACGAGTGCTTGCAGATCGGCTTTGGTGCCTAGATCCGGGTCGATTGCATAGAAGTCTCGAATGGAGTAGGGGCTCCCAAGCCGACCCAGGCGGCGCTCTTTGCCGGACGGCGAAATCGGCATCAACCACAATACGTTCACGCCGAGATGCTGCAGTGCATCAAGACCCTCGGTGATCCCCGCCAGCGTGCCTTGCTTTGAAAATGCCCGAGGAAAGATTTCATAGATGACAGCATCCTGCATCCACGCGGGCTCATCGGCCGCATGCGACTTCGCGATCTCTGACGAAGGAGCGGTTTCTTGCGCGTCCAGGTGGGTGAGATTAAGACACAAGACAGCAAGCAACACAAAAGCCGTAGGGGGCCACGTTCGCATATCGAAATCTGTCCTTCCTTATGAAGCGCGTGGTAGAGAGACAAGAGGGCGTCGGCCCGTCCGAATCCAGATGGGCCGACAGGAGTGAGTATTGGAATTAGAAGACTAGGCGTGCGGCGATCTGAATCTGCCTTACCTCGCCATGCAGCCCTGTGATCTTTCCGAACAGGGAAGGATTTCCAAGGCTGTTATTCGGGTTGGAAAAGTTCGCTGTGTTCAGCACATTGAAGGCATCCCCGTGCAACTCCAGCTGTTTTCCTTCCGAGATGTGCAGGTTCTTCTGCACACCCAGATTGACGCTCCGAAAGCCCGGCCCATAGACCTGGTTTCGCGCAAGTGTTCCGATGCGAGTGAAGATGGAGGTGCCGGTTCCATCCGTGGCCGTGGTGACCGGAATGTTACTCGAAAACGACGACGGATCGAACCAGTAGCCGCCGATGCTCTTCGGATATTTGATCGGAGCGGTCAGATCGGGGCGATTACCCGGAGCCGAGCTGCCCGCAGCGGATAAGTCGACCGGTTGGCCCGTCGACAGCAGCACGATGTTATTCAATTGCCATCCGCCGATCAGAAGATCCATCGCACGCGATGAATGGCCGCCGAACATCTGTCCGCGTCCGAAGGGTAGGTTGTAGACGAACGACGAGCTGAAGATATGGCGCTCATCGAAGATGGAGTTTCCGTAGT
This sequence comes from Edaphobacter sp., assembly GCF_028283685.1. Lineage (GTDB taxonomy): Bacteria > Acidobacteriota > Terriglobia > Terriglobales > Acidobacteriaceae > Edaphobacter. The sequence goes on from NZ_JAPWKF010000005.1 coordinate 14,262, forward strand.
TCGAGGGCTGGTTGTAATAGAGCAGCAGCGTGACGGGTGTGCCCCCAAAGGCGCTCGCCGAATCATCGAGAGCATGGGACCACGCATACGACGCCGTCGCAGTGAAGTTGGTGCCGCGGTGCTCGGCATGGAGTTGCAGGCCGTTGTAGTTGGAGTGACCGTCGTATCGGTTCAGACTGATGCCGCCGAGGTTCGGAAACGGTTTCGTGGTGCTGCCGATTGCGTAAGTGTTGTAGCTGTAGTAGGTCGAGAGATGGTCCGCGTGGGCTCCGACATACGCGATTCGCACAACATCCCGGGGACCTATCTGCTGCTCCAGTTGCAGATTCCACTGCTGCTGGCGGCTATGACGGTTGTCTTGGTCGACAGCCAGCCCGCTCATGCCGTACGGAGGCGATGCCGGATTGAAGTTCGGATAGCCCGGCAGCGGCAATGAAACATTCGGGGAAGTTCCACTGGTATATCCCGGGCAAGTGTACGGCGCTCCTTGTGCAGTCTGACCGGTGAATGTCAGGCAATGGCCGCTGAACGCGAAATAGGTGCCGTCGCCTCCGTACGGAATCTGTTGGCCTAGTTGATTGCTGATGCCGCCGTAATCCGGAAAATAATAGATACCGTAGCCACCATGCAGGGAGCTCTTTCCGTCACCATGCAGATCGTATGCAAAGCCCACGCGAGGAGCAAAATCCGTGTACGTCGGCTTGATGATGCTACGTGGTACGCCGTTCTGACCGGCCAGTAAAACTGTTCCGGTCTTCACATCGAAGGCAGCCTGGCGATCGTGCATTTCCACGGGCCACTGCAAAAAATCCCAGCGGGCACCAAGGTTCAGCGTGAGGCGCGGAGTCACACGCCAGTCGTCGTTCGCAAACAGGGCATCTTCCTGGCTGATCTCTCCAAAGAATCCGGTCTGCGTTCCGATGCCATAGTTATCAAAACCGCCAACGAGCAATTCGCTGACTTCGTATCCAGTGAAGTCGCTGCCGTTACCGCCTATGAAAAAGCAGCCCTTCCCGCAGATGGGACGGAAGTACGAGACTTGACGGCGAAGCCATGTGCCACCCACATTTAGCGAATGCTTCCCCCGGTTGATCGTGAGTGTGTCCGTCACTTCGTAGGTGTTCTGCGGTACGGCGAAAAGGCCGTAATCCCCGGTATATTCTATTTCCGAGCCATTACCGCCAATGAGCGGCCCCCCGCTGTTAGCTACGCCAAGATTTGTATTCTGTATGCCGAGTTGGCCACCAACGTCCGACCCGAAATTACCCGGTTGATATCCATAGTTGTCTCGGTTGTAGGCAATGCGTGCGTCGTTCACTAGGGTAGGAGAGAACGTGTGCGTATAGCCCAGCGCATAGCCGCGAGCGTGCGTATAGTTCTTGCTGCCGTTTGCCGAGAGAAGAGGATAATTTGGCTGCTGCGGCAGTTCGGACTGATTATTCGAGGTCGAGTTATCGTAGGAGAACCGAAGGAAGAGCAGATCCGAGGCGCTCGGGTTCCAGTCCAGGCGGGCATCGAAGGTGTTGTAGTTTGACGTGGAGCTATTGTTGACGAAATAGTTGTTGAGGAGACGATCCGTGCGCGTGGGCATCGGAAACGCATTCAGATAGTTCACGGCGGCGGGATTCAGCCGATTCGCTGGGATGATATTCCCTGCAATTGGGGTGCAAGTCTGCGGATCGTAGATTTGTCCCTTGCTGGTCTGGGCTATATTGCTGTTCAAAGAGCCGGAACCCGGAACGCATATCGGGAAGTAGGTATAGTCTCCTGTACTCAGGCCGGTCGTCAGCAGTTCCGAAAAGTCGCCTTTTCGCATCGCTGCTGTAGGAACAGTGTCGAAATGCGTTCCGTCCGGCGAACCGATGCGCGTTCCCTGGTAATCGCCAAAGAGGAACAGCTTGTTCTTCATGATTGGTCCACCCGCTGATCCTCCGAACTGCTCATGACGGTAAGGGGGCGTGGGGGTGGCATCTGCGCCGAGGAAACGATAATTGGGATTCGCAGCCCACTTCCCACTGCGGTAGAACTCAAATGCTGATCCATGGATCTGATTTGTGCCGGATTTAATGGAGGCAACCTGGATTACCCCGCCCGCACGGCCGTACTGCGCCGGAGCAACGCTCGTAGAAATCTTGAACTCCTGCGTTGCGTCGACCGGGGGAAAGAACAGAATGATGTTCTGGAGGCCGTCGTTATTGTCGACGCCGTCAAGAATAAAGTTGTTCGCCTGCGCTCGCGTGCCATTGACGGAGATCGCTCCACCGCCCGAATCACTGAACCGGTTTACTGTGTCTTGGCCGTATTCAACATTGGCTCCTTGAGTAACGCCCGGTGCCAGAAGGGCAAGATTGAGTGAGTTTCGCCCGTTAAGCGGCAGCTGCTCAATTTGCTTCGAGCCGATCGTCTCCCCAAGTGTGGCATTGGTCGTGTTGACCAGGGCGGCAGCCGACGAGACGGTCACGGTATCCGAGACTGAGCCGGGCGCTAATTTGAAGAGAAGCGTCTGAACCTGGGTTACCGTCACAGTTATATTCTGGGTCTGGGATTCAAAACCGGGTGCTGTAATCTTGGCCGTGTAATCGCCGCGGGGGACTCCCGGAAGATTCAGTTCGCCTGAACCATTCGTTACGGTCGACAGTACAAGGCCGTTCGCCACATTTGTCAATGTGAGGGTTGCTTGTGGGATTTCCGCCCCGGTTTGGTCTGTAACGGTACCCACGACTTTTCCGGACTCCGATTGTCCATATGCGTTAAGCGTCAGGGCGCTGGCCAAGACAATCATGGCCGTTAGCGTTTGAGCTCCCCACCTTACAATCCGAAGGGTCCGAGAGTTATAGGACTTGCTTAGCATGTTTCCAGCCTCCAAAATCTCTGAGACCGAGGCTCCTTGGAAGACGAGTCACCTGATCGATTCAGAGAATCGTTGAGAACGCTCGATCTTCGCCCGGGTTTTAAGCAATGGATTCCGATCTGATTGTGTATTGATTTTTTATTGATAGCTAAACCCTCTAAATTGCGTTGTTTAACTGTTTGGCTTTACAGTAAACCGGTTGAGGAACTTCCTGAGTGGCGGGCTTCGAGCAGACAAATCGTGTGGCCTTCGAACGCTTCGAGGCCGATCTACAGACTGGTGAACTCTGGAAGGATGCCTTCCGAATTCGTCTTCCCGCGCAGCCGTTCAAGGTGCTGGTCGCACTGCTCGAGAACGCGGGAGAAGTCGTCTCTAAGGAGGAGCTTCAGGAAAGGGTGTGGGGCCGTGAAACGAATGTCGACTTCGAGCGGGCTATTGCCGGAGCTATTAATAAGATCCGGGACGCCCTGGGTGATTCGGCCGATACGCCACATTACATTGAGACGCTCCCTAAGCGGGGCTACCGGTTTCTAGTTCCTATCACCGTCGTCTCCAGGACTCCTCGTGCGGCGCTGGCTGGGAAAGAGACAGATTTCGCTGAACCGGCAACGAAGCAGGACCGAGCTCCCGACTCACAGGTTCAGGGGGAAGATGCCCCCCTCCTGCCCACTCCGGCTCTCGGCAGAAATTCATTTCGTATCCTATCGCTCGCAGCGTGTGGCTTTGCGGGTGTTCTCCTCGTCGCTGTGGTGCTGCTCCTGGTTCGCCCCCAAATCAGATCAATTCCTCAGGTCGATCAACTGACTCACGGCAGCCCCATCTCCGAGGGCCCACCCAATCCGGAGAATCTACCTACGCTCGTTACGGATGGCGTCTCAATCTTCGCGACGGCACGAATTGATGACAAGCCACAGTTGGCATCGATATCGATTGCAACCGGATACATACAGCGCGTGCCTGTTCCGGAAGATCTGGCCTCTGTCTCCATCGCTGATATCTCGAAGGACGGTACACGTCTTCTGGTCTTTAGTCGCCTCAATTCCAACGCCGAGCAACCACTGTGGGTGGTTCCTACCTCCGGCGGAAGTGCGTTCCGGGTCGGCAATATCCAGGCGCATGCGGCAACCTGGATGCCGGATGGCAAGAGCATCCTTTACGCTGCGGGAAATGACCTCTTCTCAGCTCGCGTCGATGATGGGGGCTCTGCGCATGTTATGAGTTTGCCTGGGAGAGCGTTTTGGCTGCGATGGTCTCCGGACGGGGAACTACTTCGCTTTACGATGTTCGATGCCGTTGCCCACACGAGCACTCTTTGGGAAGCTGCCAGCGGATCTCACAGCGCCCACCCTCTCTCAGGTGTCAAGGGCTATGGCAACCCGATGTGTTGTGGAATTTGGACTGAAGGCGGGACGTTCCTGTTTCAGATGTATCGCGAACGAGGGAGTGATCTCTGGAGTCTCAGCCGCTCCTTCGGGCACGAGACTCTCATGCGGCTTACGCATGGACCAGAGCACTATTTTTCACCGGTTCCAGCTCGTTCCGGGAATCGGATCTTCTTTCTTGGTTCAGACGAACCTGCAGGACTGCAACGTTACGACACGGGGCAACACGCTTTTCTTTCTTCCTCCTCCTTTCTATGGAATGCTACGAGAGTTGAATACTCTCCCGAGGGGAGAGCTGTGTTGTGGACGGATCAGGATGGCGGTCTCTGGCGAGCCCGTGCATCGGATGGCTCAGATCGCCTGCAACTGGCACCTCCTCAGTACGAGGTTTTCGCGGCGCATTGGTCGCAGGACGGTACGCAAATTGCTGTAATGGCGCGAAGGCAGGGGCTTCCATGGTCGATCTATCTCGTAAGCGCCAGAGGAGGTGAATTCGTACCTCTGCTCAATCGGGACCACAATGCTGCAGACCCCAGTTGGTCCTCGGATGGAAAGAAAATCGCTTTCGGATGCGAGCCCGATTTGATGGGCAAGGAATCGGGTTCCCGGCAAGTCTTCGTTCTTGATGTGCAAACGAAACGGGTCACAGCTCTTCCCGGATCAGAAGGATTCTTCAGCCCGCGCTGGTCTCCAGATGGTAAGTGGATCGTCGCCCTCTCGCTCGACCAGAGAAGGGTTTTACTCTTCGATTGGGCATCCCAAACTTGGAGAGTGTTGGCGGAGACGAGCGCTGCTGATCCGGTCTGGGCACGCGATAGCAAGGCTATCTATGTGCACGCCTTCCAAAAGGATCGGCAGCCCATCCTCAAGCTGGACATTCCGAGTGGTGAAGAACAGGTAATTGCTGATCTTTCGAATGTGAAGTTCAAAGATGCGGAGAACTATTTCTTTTCCGGCCTGACACCAACCAACGAACCCCTCATCCTGCCGCGCGTCGGAACGAGCAATCTATACACGCTAGATCTGGACCATTGATCGCTACTGAACCGCCAGGAGGCTGAAGCTTGGGTGTCGATCAATCTGACACCAGCCTCAGTTAACATTCCTGGTGAGGATGAGATCCACCGGTGCCGAGAAAAATGCGGTGGAACTCACCAAAATGAGTATTTACCAGGTTGCAAGCCAGAGGTAGAAGACGATAAAAGCTGCAACCATGGCCCAGGCGCCTAAGAAGCCAAGGAGGTCGACCCGATAGGTGCTCCACGAAAATAGCTTGTGGAGCTGGAGCAGGTCTACGATCAGCGAAGCTTCACCAGTGTTTTTAGGCTCCATCCGTCACACCCCCTTGAGGTAGAAGCTCTTCCTGGCCAACCGGTACTCGCATATATCCGAATACGCGCAGCAGATTCTCTTCTGGTTCTTTTGGCGTAAAGAGGCTGACGAGTATGATCAGGCCCAGCCCGGTCAAAATGCTGTAAAGCGACGACCAGGCGTTAGACTCGCCCCGCCACTTGGTGATAAAGAATACAGCTGCAGATCCGATGGTGCTGGCCCATGCTCCCGTTCGCGTCGCTCGAGGCCAGATAATACCGACCCAGAAGGCCACTCCAATAAAGGGCAGGATGCTGATGAACTGCACTGTCGCATTGATAACTGACCCCATCGAACTTCCGATGATGAACCCAAGACCTGTGATTGCGACCGAAGATATGCGGGCAATCTTCAGAAAATGTGCGTCGCTCTTATCGGCTCCCACGATAGGGCGGTAGATGTTCTCGGTAAAGAGTGCAGCACCATCCACCATAAAAGCCGAACATGTTGACATGACCGTTGCCAGAAGGGACGCTGTCATCAAACCAATCAGGCCTGTAGGAAGCAGGGAAGTGACTGCCATGCCAAAGACCTTTTCCCGGTCATGAAACGCAATGCCGGGAAAGAGGCTTGCTGCCAGCATGCCCGTCAGTGTCCAGCCGATGGTGCAGACCCTTTTGACAAAGTTTCCATAGGTCCAGCCGACCCTGCAATTCATCTCGGTCTTGCCACTGGCGGTGACGGCCATCATATGAGGCTGCACGACGATTCCTGCGAGACCGCTTATGACGAGCATGGCGACATTGAACGCCGACAACTCTCCTCCATCAGGGCTGAAGACCGCGAAGTAATGTGGGGGCAGTGCATGGCGCATACCGGCGAATCCACCTACCTTGATTAGCCCGAAGGGGACAACAAGAAAGGAGAGTAGGACGATCAAGAATCCCTGAACAAAATCGGTGATGGCCGCCGCAACAAGGCCCCCGGCGACGCCGTACAGGGTAAATGCGATGCCTACCGTGGCCGCTACAATCCACTCCGGCATACCAATAATCGCAGCAACTGTTTCGGCAGTTCCCTTAATGGCGATGCCCTGCCACAGCGCGAAGAGATAGATGCAGAAGACGGCGTAAGCTATGCTGTAACTCCTGCCGTAGCGAACTGCAAAAAAATCCGCCGTTGTCAGCATCCGTAGCCGCCGAAAGACTGGAGCCAGAAGCCAGTAGAAAGGTGTGGTGAAGAGCCATATCCACTGATACCAAATTCCTGAGAGGCCTACGGTGTAAGCTGCACCTGCTACACCTACTGCCTGGTCCGAGTGAGTGCCGGTCCCCAGGTTCTGAGCGATCATGATGGCCTTGCCGAAAGCGCGGCCGCCCATGAAGAAGCTTTCCGAAGAGCGTACCTTTCGACTGACGTAGAGCCCTAGCGCGGTGGTTCCGCCTAGATATCCTGCAATCACAATCCAATCAAGCCAGGTAAGGTTTGCTTGCATTGGAGATTATACATTTATTAAATTTAAAGTTTAATCTATATTTGTGGAGAATATGAAATTTTTCGATCTTCAGGTTAATGGCTATGCCGGCGTGGATTTCAATAGCGACGATCTGGATCTTGTCCAGATGGAAACAGCCTGTGCCTGTCTAGGACGGCAGGAAGTTGACGGCATTCTTGCGACAGTTATAACCGATACGATTCCCGCGATGGAGCGCCGTTTGAGAAAGATTGCGAGTCTCCATGCCGAATCGTCTCTCGTTCGTGGCATCGTGAAGGGAATTCACATTGAGGGTCCCTTTCTTAATCACTCCCCTGGATTTCGAGGAGCTCATCCGGCTGATGCTATCGTCGCCGCGCAGGAGGAGATAGCGGAGCGCCTTTTGGAGGCCGCTGGCGGGCTGACGAAACTTGTTACGCTTGCCCCGGAAGTTGATACGGCAATGAAAACGACGCGGTTGTTGGTCGATCGCGGGATTGTTGTCTCTGCCGGACATACGAATGCCTCTCTGGAGGAGTTGCAGCGTGCCATCGATGTAGGACTTTCGATGTTTACCCACCTGGGAAATGGATGTCCGGCCGCGCTTGACCGCCACGACAACATCATTCAGCGGGTATTGAGCCTGTCGGACCGGCTTTGGATATGTTTTATCGCCGACGGCGCTCATATTCCTTTCTTCGCTCTGAAGAACTATCTGAAGCTGGTAGGGCTGGAGCGTGCAGTAATTGTTACGGACGCGATATCAGCTGCAAGCCTGGGGCCGGGCCATTACACGCTTGGCCGGTGGGAACTCTCAATTGGCGATGATCTGGTAGCACGATCTGCGGATGGGTCTCACCTTGTAGGTTCCACCGTTACGATGCAGCGGAGCTTTGAAAATCTACAACGATACTTGGGGCTGGACAGCGGCCAGACGAGACTGCTTCTAGAGAAAAATCCTCGTAAGGCAATTGGTTTAGCCGCGGAGTGAAAGCCAGATGTTATTCACCTTCAAGTCCAGGCATGTGCTCGTCGTCCATCAACGCGTTCTTCATGGACTCTTCCATAAGGGCAACGGAGCTTGCGATATTGTGCGAGCTGATCGTTTCCAGAAGCCGTCTGTGAAGGATTGCAATCTCTAAAAGCTTATCGGAGGAAGGCTGCACGCGCTGAATGATGCTGAACGTCATCAACCTCGGTACAAGCTGCTCAAGGCAGGATTGCAGGCTTTCGTTCTGCGTGACAGCCCATAGTTCGCGGTGGAATCCAAGGTCGGCCTGATAGAAATCCGCAGCTCGCCCATCGCGTGCGGCATTTTCCATGCGAAGAGCCTCATTCCAGCAGGTGCTCAGATCGGGCTTATCCATAAAGGCAATTAACTCTACTGCTAATGTTTCAAGCCGGACACGAACCCGATAAATATCACGAATGGTGCTACGCGTGAGCAGGGTGACCCGCGTATCGCGAGGTCCTTTGCGCTCGATGAATCCGAGAAATTCAAGTTCGAGCAGAGCCTCACGGATGGTGGGCTGGCCTACGCCAAGCTTTTTTGCCAGACCCAGCTCGGTGACCTTTTCCCCTGCGAGAAGTTCTCCATGTTCGATAGCTTCACGGATCTGCTGCACGGCCAGAGACTTCATCGAGGTGCGGGGGATTGACTTGAGCAATCCCCTTGCTCGAATCGGTTCTTCGCGTAGCGTTGGGCTTTCAGGCAATGCGTACTCCAGTATTCAATTTATAACGCAATTCGAAGGCTGGACGGTGACAACCTGAGCTTGGCGGGAGCAAAGTTACGCAACAGTGCGCCCGCCAGTGTTGCTCACGATTCCAGCTTCAGCAGGGAGGAGGATTCAGGATCGAGATATACCGTTGTATTCGGATGCGTTTGCGCAATTGAAGCAGGGCAGGCTATCGAGATTTCCCCTTCTAAGGCCCGGCGAACAGCCTCAGCCTTGCGAGCTTCGGGCACACATGAGATCCATGCCTTTGCGCGCAGCAGCCCTGTGCAGGTTACGGTTATCGCTTCGCTGGGGACATCCGCGACAGTTGCAAAGTGCCCTTCATTGACCTGCTGCATGCGGCAGGTGTTATCCAGAAGGACTCGTTTCAGCAACTTTGGATCATGAAAGTCGGCCACCGGGGGGTCGTTGAAGGCGATATGGCCGTTCTCCCCAAAACCCACAAAGGCGATATCAATAGGACCGGAGTTGAGCAGGTCGGTATAGCGTGCGATCTCGGCATCGGCATCTCCCAAACCGGAGATGTAGTTCACCGTCCTGGGGTGAACGCGGTCTTCGATGCGCTCCCGAATCCAGCGTTGAAATCCTGCGGGGTGATTTCCGTCGACGCCAACGTACTCGTCCATGTGAAACACATCAACCTTGGACCATTCAATCGGCAGTTTAACGATCTCTTTGGCGACGTCCAGCTGGGAGTTGCCGGTGGCGATCATGATACGGGAGCTGCCACGCTGCTGAATGGCATCAGCAATCAGCTTTGCGGCATCAAGTGCTGCTGCCTGGCCTAAATCGGTACGGTTTGGGAACACACGAACCTTCGCTGTGCCATAGCGATAGGTTCGCTCCTCTGTAGCTGTCATGGTGTCTCCTTATTTCAAAAGCGTAAGAGTGTTTGACAAACTTTTAACGTTAATCTATTTTCTATTTTACACACCGCTACACTCACGTTTCTAGGTTTCCGCCTTTTCGTTGTAAAAATTCGGATTCTACGGAGGCTATAGCTATATATGAGCACCCGCTCCATTTTTCTCTCTATTGTGTTCTCCGCATGTATCGGCATCGGGGTGGCGTTTAGCCAGCTTACGTCTGCAACGGTCTCTGGAAGGGTAACTGATGCCTCTGGGGCAGTCGTCGACGCCGCAGAGATCGTTGCGACAGATACCGCAACTGGTTCCATCGTGCGCTCGAAGACAGATAGCCAGGGGAATTACGTTTTGCTGGGGCTCTCCCCGAATGTATATCGCATCCAGATTCTTCACAGCGGCTTTCAGCCTTATACCCAGGAAGGGTTAAAGATTGCCGTCGGTCAGCACCTGGTTATTAATGGAACGCTGGGCGTGAGCGCGGTGTCGCAGACGATGACCGTTGAAGAAGGAGGGACCATGGTGAACGTGGAGTCTCCGATGATCTCGACTGCGATCGATAACCAAATGACCACGCAGCTGCCTTTGAATGGACGGAATGTGTTGCAACTGATGCAGCTTGCTCCTGATGTGGGGCCTACGAGCACGAGCAGCTACCAGCAGAGTGCCTCTCGTCCGGATCAGGCAAACAACTTCGTCGGCGCCAGCGGAGGACGTGGTGGATCGACCTCCTATTATCTGGATGGAGCACTGAACGAAGATGCATTGACACAGATCGCAAACGTCTACCCGAACCCAGATGCTATTCAGGAGTTCAGCTATGCGACGAGCACCTACAGTGCTAAGTTTTCTGGCCGTGGCGGCGGAATGATGAACGCGGTGACAAAGGGAGGGAGCAACCAGTTTCATGGAACCCTCTTCGAGTTTGTCCGCAATAGTTCGTTGAACGCAAAGAATTACTTTGCGGTAAAGCAGGATGGTCTAAAGCGTCATCAGTTCGGCGGTACAGTCGGGGGGCCGATCCTTAAAGGAAAGACCTTTGCCTTTTTCTCGTATCAACGCACTACGATCCGACAGAATCCAACGTCCTCGGCTACGGTGTTGACGGCGGCGCAGCGCAACGGGGACTTCTCCGCAAGCAAGAAGCAGCTTATCAATCCTGCTACTGGCGCGGCGTTTTCCGGCAATCAGGTCTCCACTTCGCTTTTTGATCCGATAGCGTCGAAGATACTGGCGATTGTTCCTGTTGGTGATCCGACAACGGGAAATATTCAATATCTTTCGCGTTTGGTGCAGAACAGCAATCAGTTTGTGACCAGGGTCGATCAGAATATTGGCGACACTTTCAAGATCTACGGAAGCTACGTCTATGACTCCTTCAAACAGCCATCGACCTCCATTCAGGGTAATCTTCTGACAGCTTCGACGAATCAGAGTTGGCTTAGTCAGTTTGCAGTTCTGAATGCGACCTATCTCTTTAGCCCAAGCCTGACAACTACTGTTGTAGGCTCGCTCAGTCGACGTTCTAATAAAGCAACATCGCCTCCTGGCTTCCAGGGATGGAGTGATCTCGGCGCGAATGTCCCCAACATGGTTGCTGACGGCCAGACCTCCTTCTATCTCGGAATTACGAATTACTTCTCCAAGAACTGGAACGGCCTCTACGCAATTCCTGCGACTGAAGGTGGCGCCGGAAATCAGTGGACCTGGGTGCATGGCGCTCACACTCTCGAGTTCGGTGGAGATATCCTCTTCAGCAAGGTCATCAAGAATCAGGACTATCGCGGAAATGGGTATTACATCTTCGGCGGCGCTCTCTCGGGGGACAATGGGTTGGACTTTCTCCTGGGCAAGGCATCCAGCTTTACGCAGCAGGCAGGGCTATATTTTGTGCCGACAAGAACGCTGCCGGCTCTTTATGTCACCGACAACTGGAAGGTGACCCCACGGCTCACTCTGAACCTCGGAGTTCGCTGGAATCCCTTCGTGCCGGTCTTCGATTCGGCGTATCACGAGGAAGCAATCTTCGATCCTGATGCTTACGCAGAGAATATCCACTCCACGCAGTACCCTACGCTTCCAGCGGGACTTCTGCTGGCAGGGGATCCGACTGTACCGGGACGCGTTATCGATTCGAACTATCGTCTGTTTGATCCCCGCGTAGGCTTTGCACTTGATGTCTTTGGCGACGGACATACCAGTGTCCGGGGAGGCTACGCACACTACCAGGACCAGATGACCGCGAATACGATCAACCCGAACTTCAGCCCATTCAGCACCAGCGTGACCTTCACGAATCCTGCGAGCTTTGCTGACCCTTATGCGGGCCAGGTCAACCCGTTCCCGCTGCCTGCCGGACCTGCTCCGAATACCACTGCGTTTCAGATCCCCATGGCGGCAAACCCCATGACGCGAAATATGAAGGCGCCGACGATCCAGCAATGGAATCTGACCGTCGAGCAGCAACTGCCTAGCAGCATGCTCTTCCGCGTCGCCTACGAGGGGCAGGCCGCGCATCATCTCTTTGGCTCCGTAGAGGGTAATGCGGCTGTCTATGATCCGAAGAAGACCTATCAACAGAATGTCGCGGACTACAACATTCGCCGTCCGATGGGTGAGAGCTATCAAAAGCTACCATTGGGGCGCAACGTTGGGACGGCAAACTTCCATGCATTAGTTGCTTCGGTACAGAAACAGGCTGCTCACGGCCTGACGTTTCTCGCAGGTTATCGCTGGTCGCGCTGCATGAATGAAAGCGAAGCGGCTTTTTATGACAACAACGCTTACGCTACGCCTGATCCTAAGGCTGACTACGGACGATGTTCGTACGACGTAAAGAATCAGTTCAAAGGCTCCGTAGTTTGGAACCTTCCTGCAACTCACTTTGCATGGACGGTGTCGAATCTGATTTTGAGCGACTGGCAGGTCAATGGAATCGTCACGCTACGTTCTGGACAGCCCTTTAGTGCTTTGTCGGGAATTGATAATTCAACCAGTGGTATTGGATCAGATCGAGCTGACATTGTCGGCAATCCCTGGCTGTCCAATGGCCGGAGCAATATCGACAAAGTGAAGAAGTACTTCAACACTGCTGCCTTCACAACCAACGCTCTTGGTACATACGGCAATACGCGCAGGAACTTTCTGATAGGCCCCGGATATCAGGATGTAGATTTTTCCTTGGTTCGCATGTTCCCGTTGAAAGGGCACTATTTCGAGGGTAGCTCGCTGCAGTTCCGAGCTGAGTCCTTCAATCTACTCAATCGCCCGAACTTCTCGAATCCAAACGCAACTGTAAGCTCCAGCGCGGCGGGTACGATCACTTCAGCGTCCGATCCAAGAATTCTGCAACTCGCTCTTAAGATGTCGTTCTAAATCTTCAACGAAATATGGGTATTCCCGTGGCTGAAGACACGGGAATGCCCACGTATTACGTTGCATCTCGGACGGGAGATGCGATAGAGCTGAGAGGAGATTTTTGATGCCCTATACACGCAGGAGATTTTTAGGAACCAACCTCGCTGCCATGATGACGGGATTCGCTCCAAAGCTGTCTGTCGCTTCCGCGAAGTCGCCTGAAAGCCGTAGCGACTCTTCTCTACGACAGGTAAGTCTGCGTGATTACTGGAATGATTGGCCGCAGTTTGTGACAAAGCAGATGAATCAGGCAGCTGCTCATCGCAAAAAGCTGATTGTGGATGTTCAAACACAGCAGGGTGTCCAGAAGCGTGCCGAGCTAGTCCGAGACCAGATCTGGCAGATGCTGGGCGGTGAGCCAACGGAACGGACACCTCTGAATGAACGTATCGTCGGCACAGTCGACCGCCCCCAGTACCAGATCCTCAAGGTGATCTTTGAGAGCCTGCCGGGCATCTATGTCACGGCCCATCTCTATCTGCCGAAGAAGCAGGGAACATTTCCCGGCATTCTGGCGCCGCTTGGTCATAGTCCGAATGGAAAGCTCTATCGCAGTTATCAGCACTGTTTTCAGAACCTGGCTAGGATGGGCTATGTTGTCCTTGCCTATGATCCCTTTGGCCAGGGAGAGAGGCGCCAATATCTTCATGAGAACTCGAATCAGCCGCGTTATGACGTAACGCCAGAACATCTGCAGGCCGGCCGGCCCATGGTGCTCTTCGGCAGCGGTTTTGCTCGGCATCGTGTATGGGATGGCATACGTGCTCTTGATTATCTTCTGAGCAGGCCAGAGGTGGACACAAACCGCATAGGCTGTACAGGCCAATCTGGCGGCGCCACCATCACGATGTATCTGATGGCTCTCGATCAAAGGATTCATGTTGCCGTTCCGGTGGAAGGCAATTTTGAGAATTTGGCCGGTCCTTCCTATCAGCCGCCAGGCGCTATCGCAGATGCCGAGCAAGATATGGTCGGGAACCTCCCGCTTGGCCTGGACCGTGGGGATCTATTGAATGCATTTGCGCCGAGGCCTTTACGTATCTGCTATACGGTGCATGATCAGGGGCAGACCTATTCTCCAGTTTATGAAGAGGCGATCGCAGAGAATGTCCATGAGCTACGTCGTTTCTACAGCCTGTTTCGCGCAACGGATAAGCTGGATGTTGTGGCTGGTCATCTTCCTCATGGATTGGATGCTCTATCCAGACGTGCCGTCTATACATGGTTCGACCGCTGGCTCCGAGACGTGACAGATGAGGTACCAGAGGCAGACTTCGATGCATCTCCAGAGGAGGATCTGAACTGTACAAAGACCGGTCAGGTATTGACGTCGTTCAGGGGCAGGACAGTCACTGATTTAAATGTGGAATGGATGAAACGGCTGCTACCAAAGAGCCCCTTCGCCACAGACCTTAAATCCGAGCCAACAAAAGATATGGTGCGATCGCGGCTAAAGCAGCTTCTTGCTTTGCCTGCGATGCAAACGGATATTTCAATCGCTACACTCTCGGTTGATGTTGGTCCAAAGTTACGTGTGGAAGAGTTTCAGTGTGAGCCGGAACCGGGTATACGCACAGTAGGCTGGCACGTTTCGTCTGTCGCCGCAATGAAACAACGAAGGCCGGTGATGCTCTTCCTTAGTGATCGCTTGGTGAATGATCCCCTCTTTGAGGGGGGGCGTTTCGACGAGATCTTGCGTGCCGGATATACCGTTTGTTCCATCAATTTACGAGGAAGCGGCATTTCAAGTCCGAGGTACCCTTCCAATGGGCCTGTTTTTTACCGTGCGATGAATATCTCCGAGCGTCATGCCTGGGCGAATCTTTCTCTCGGGAGATCGATCATCGGGCAAAGGGTTTGCGATGCGCTGACAGCCATTCGCTTTCTTCGGTCACGGAGCGATGTCGATCCCTCTGCAATTTATGTAATGGGAGAAGGTCCAGCAGGTCTGACTGCGCTCATGACCGCTGTGCTCGATTCGGGGGTCAGGTCATTACTGCTGCGCGATGTCATACAAACATATCAATCTGTTGTTAGTACTGAAGATTACACTCTGGATCTTGATTGGTTTGTCCCGGGAATTCTCAAGCACTTTGACTTGCCGGATTTAGTAGCAGCTACCCTGCCTCGTCCTGTGTGGGTTGATAATCCGCGCAATGCTGACGGAAGCCTGATGGATGCTTCGCAAGCGATACAAATCTATCGTGAAAGGCTGGCTTCGAGCTCACTGCCCGCCGGTCTTCAGGTTCATAACACTGCCGTTGACAACCTTGCTATCTGTCTTGAGTGGCTCCATCAAACATCTATTTCTTAGTAGAGGTGAATAAAATGAATCGCCGCGAATTCTTGGGTACGAGCATTGCTGCCGGCCTTGCCGTCAATAACGGTTTATCACTTCTTGGGCAGCAGACTTCTCCATCTTCTGCAGGTGCTTCTTCGACCGCTCCTTCGTGGCTTACTGAGGGCCCCATCGTATTCGCGGGTTGTTGGGATGATTTCCCACTCTATCAGCGCCGGCTTGGAGGTGCACCGGTTTGGCTGGATGATCTGTATCGCAAGCAGTGCAGCGAAGAGACCATCCTCAATATGAAGAAGGCAGGTGTCACCCTCGGTATTATCCATTTCTTTAAAGGATTCGGGCTGGAGGCGGAACAAGAACATATTGCGCAGACGCGCGTGCTTACGAAGCTAATGAAGAAGCACGGCATTCGTGTTGGCGTCTATGTTGGCAGTACCTTTGGTTATGAAACCTTCCTTGTCGAAAAGCCTGAGGCCGCGGAATGGCTTGTCCCTGACTATATGGGGCATCCTGTCTATTATGGCGACCAGACCTTCCGCCGTCGCGTTTATATGATG
Source organism: Edaphobacter sp. (assembly GCF_028283685.1). Taxonomy (GTDB): domain Bacteria; phylum Acidobacteriota; class Terriglobia; order Terriglobales; family Acidobacteriaceae; genus Edaphobacter. Next base: position 30,155 of record NZ_JAPWKF010000005.1, read on the forward strand.
CACCCTGGCTATCGCGAATACATCAAGAAGGTGCTTCATCTTGCGATCGTTGACCTGGGGGTCGATTTAATTCATTTTGACAATACATCTCAGCGAGCTCAGGCAGATGTCTTTCAGCACCCATTAGCTATTGAAGATTTTAGGAAGTATCTTGCCAAGAAATATCCACCGAGCGAGATGAAGCTTCGATTGGGAATCACAGACATCAGGTATGTGACGGCTCCACGCCTGGAGCATGATCCGAAGTTCCTCAATGATCCGCTTCTGCAGGAGTGGGCACTATTCCGTAACCACCAACTCGTGAGCTATTACAAAGAGATGCAGGCGTATGTTCGTTCTTTGAATCCTGCGGTTGCAATTGATAACAATCCTTCGACGGGGTTAGGCGCAAGAAATCTCATGTGGTCGCAAGGAATGGATTATGCCCAGTTGCTTGGAGCTGTCGATGCCGCATGGACGGAAGAAGGTATAGACTCCGGCGTTAATGCGGATGGCGTACTGGTCTCCAGAATTCGTACGCTAAAAGCCGCGACGACATTGGGTAAACACATATTCTGCTATACGTGGGGCGCTCGGGGAAACTGGGGCTTTGCGGAGAATACAGGAAGCCGCCTGCAGATGGCGGAGTCTATGGCCTATAACAAGAACTGTCTTGGTATGGTGGGCAACTTCAATGCAATCGGAGATCTCGAAGATGAGCCTCTCCAATACATCCGTTTCTTTCATGAGCACTTTGAGTTTTATCGTGATGCAACACCACGCGCAGATGTCGCTCTGTTGTACTCAACACCCAGTATGGGGTTCAGCGGCGACCGTCCCGCCTCGGCATTTATGCTCGCTTCTCAGATGCTCATCCAGGCTCAGATCCCATTCGAGATCATCTTCGATCAGCATTTGTCCGATCTCTCTCGGTACCGTGCTCTCTTTATTGCTGATCAGGAATGTTTGAGTGACCAACAGGTGGAGGCAATCCGCAGTTTTGTAATTGCAGGCGGAAGTCTCATCGCAACCGGACATACCTCTCTTTATAATGAGCGCCGTGAGAGGAGAGTGGATTATGCACTTGCGGACTGTCTTGGAGTGAAGGCACCTATTTGGAGTGGCGCCGGCAGGCCAGAGATTGGTGAAGCCGATCAAAATGTTACCGGACCAACCGTCAGCAAGAAAGTAGGCAAAGGCTTCGCTGTTTATATTCCAGAGATTCGATTGCAGAAATACAACATCTCGGAAAATATTAGGAATCAGAGGGTATGGAAACTTGCCGAAAACAATGATGTACTGCGCAAGTCGGTGGAATCTGTATTAGCGGCGCGGCCCTCCATTCAAATTCCAGATCCTCGTGCGCAATTTTATTACGATTGAACTCCGCGAGCAAAGACATAAACAGCGGTGGGTTCTGCATCTGCTCAACTATGATTTCTCCAGGACGTCGAACATAAGTAACCTTCCAGTGCGATTCAATATTCCTGAGGGAATGAGAGTAGCAGAGATAATGCATTACTCTCCGGATACTGCCGAAAGCTCGACGATAAAGTGGCACGAAGATGCAGGCATTGAGTGTTTTATAGATCTACATGTCTATTCTGTTCTGGTTGTCAATTTCTCTCGCACATGATCGCGGCTGCCAACAAATGTTCCATTAGCCAAACCAGATTGTGGCGCCATATTATTGGCGATTGGTTGACTGAGTGCGCAAGATCACGCGATCGCACGCTGGTAACAGAGAATTAGGAAGGGAGCGGAGGCTCACCGATTCGACTTCTATGCTGCCTACTCCGAGAACTTTGAGTGGGATTATTAAAGCCAATATGCCGTAAACCTTCGACGAGGAAGTCCAGCTTCTTCGCTTGCAGGATTGCCCTCTCCCAAACTCCGATTCGGCGCGACGATAATCCGGCATCACAGATGGCTTCCGTTGTGAATGCAGCTGGATTGGAGATGGGGGTGAACTGATCGTCACATACACCAAAGGTGAGCCGGGTTCCATTGCCTCGCCTCGATATGTTCAATGTACAGGGAAAGTGAGCGAATAAATATCCCCGTTGACCCGGGTTCGAACCAATGGAATATCTTGAGCTGTTAGTCCGACAAAGGTATAGTCCACAGCATTATTCGATAAGAAATTCTGCAGAGTGCATATCTCCTCCACATGACCATCGGGCACCGAGATTCGAAGGATGGGCTCTTGAATATCGCGGGTATCCTGCACATAAACGGCTCGGCCATCGGCGGACCAACTTGGGTTTGAGAAGAATCGATCTTCGGACTCTCCCCCAGCATGCAGCTTCGTCCATTCGTGGGTCTGCATATCGAATAAGAGCAATCCTTTTTGATCCTTGGTCAACGCCAAAATATATCTGCCGTCAGGCGACCAGTGCGGACTGAACATTCCGGACCCGGGCAGGGTCTTGACCTGATGTGTTTCCAGGTTCAGTGTCCTCAAGCCCCAGGGGGACTCCTCACCTCCGAGGTAGAGAGGCATCCTCCCAAACATGATCGATCTTCCGTCTGGAGACCAGGTTGGATCGGTGTCATTTTGTGGTTCTTTGAGCAATTGCTCCAGATGGCCTCCATCCGATTGGACGATGTACAGCTGCCACGGCTGACCGGCAGTTCGTGCGATCAATGCTATCCGGGTTCCATCCGGTGACCAGCGCCCCATATAAACGGTCATCATGTCAGGAGTCAGTTGTAGCTTGTCGCTCCCATCTGTACGAGCCCTCCACAGTTTTCCCGCTCCATCCACCCAGGCGACCCACTGGTTATTGCGCGAGTTATCGATCTCCTGGGCATCGTGGAGAAACGGCGGAGCCGGCCGAAAGCCTCTTGTTACCGCATTAAACACCTGTACATTGGTACGTTCACTAACTCCAATGAAAAACAGCCGATTCTCAACGGGAGATGCTGTGGGGGACTCGAACCAGAAAGGGCCATTCGTCAGTTGTTTGGCGGTGGATCGACTGTTGCGAGGTAATAGCCAGAGGTCTGATTCATTATTGTGGATCGACTGGAAGATGAACGATCCATCAGCACCCCAAACGCCGCAGCAGTTATCAGATGGTTCGCGCCAATGGATAAGAAGTTGTTTGGGTGTAGGGTCCTTTAAGGTAAGCTCCCAAAGAGAATAGGCATGGGTGAGCGGATCCAGCACCGTAAATCTCAAGCGATCTCCAGATGGAGACCAGCGAAGCCAATAGGCTTTTCCGGGAGTCTTTGCGAACGTTGTCGTCGTCCCCTTCTGGATATTGAAGATGCGAAGTTCATTATTCGTTGAGTAAAGAATATTTGTGTCATCAGGCATCCACGTCTCGTCTTGCGCTACGACTCCCGGAAGTCTTTGTGCCGATGCTGCCATCCAATGGCAAGATCCAAATAGAAGACGCGCTATTAAGGAGCAGCCTGGAAGTATGCCGCGAGACTGCTCCGATCTGCGGAGAGACAATTTCCTTTGGGATCGTAACCTTTCTTAATTCCTTGCCGTTGACGGAGGTTTGTAGCAATGCAAAGCTGCCGCTATCGTATCCGGAGGTAAAGAGGCTTTCTCCATCGGTCACTAACGACGGAAAACCCTCCATCCCCTTTGTGTGGGGCGAAACTCCAACTCGCGTATCGAATGTTAACTGACGCATCGCGGGAGGGGGCGTGTCATCGGATCTTCTTGCAAGGAGATCCCCCAGCCCTGCCCCCACCAAGAGGATTCCGATGGCGCACAGTGCCCAAAAGTAGTTTCGCGGCTGCAAACCTAAAAACGTCGACCGCGAGTGCCCATCTAGGCGAGGCCCCGCTTGCAGCTCTGCAATCGGTGAAGCAACGCTTACCACCTCCAGCACGACGTTCTCGGTCAGATTCGAAGAATCCGTCTCCGCAGAACGTGGTAGCTGTCTTTCGAGTAAGGCAACGGGCGCAATGAAACGATAGCCCCTCCGCGGTATGGTCTCGATGAAATGAGGGTTGTCTGAGGAGTCGCCCAGCGCTTCTCGTACTTTGTTAATCGCTTTGCTTAAGGATTGATCAAAATCAACGTTCGTCGCTTCACCCCAGATGCGTCTCCGGAGCTCATCTTTGGTGATGATTGTGCCAGGATGCTCGAGTAACGCGAGAAGCATTAAGAAGGGCTGGGTTTGCAGATGTATCCGGCGCCCGGCCTTCAATAACTCCTGACGCTCAAAATTCACTTCAAAGAGGCCGAACGAAGCCCCTGTCGGGTTTATTGCAGAGAAAGACCAGGGCAACGAAGTACGATCGCTCACAATGCGAACCTTTCGCGATTTTCAGGAGACACAAGCATTTTTCATTCCGTGAACGCATAAACATCCGAACCTGACGGAATGGTCGTCCGTAGGATCGTTGGATCATCGGTTCATGGATACCCGCCCATGATAGAACAGCCGACGCCGCGGTGAGGAGATCGTCTGTGCCGGGCCACAGCTCCTTTGCTCCCTCGCCATTTTCAGAATGCAATCTGGCCTTATTCCCCTGGCTCCCGGTGGAGTAAGAGGCGATGGAAGAGGGTTCCTGGCATCGGCATTCTTCCGACCTCGACCATGAAACCTGGAATCGACGATAGAACTACTGTTCTACTGTTTCCGTAAACAGCACAAAATGCACAACTTATTAGTTCCACGCGATTTCCGTCACAGTTCTGCGACAAACCCTTGAACAAATTGCCACCCGACCTCCATAGTTGGCCCGCATTTGAATAAGCATTCTCTGGTTTTGCTTTTGGAGGTAAGGGTTTATGCAGTCGAACGTATTTGGAAACTTGAATGCTTTGCTTCGTATATCTCGATTTTCGCTCCTGGTGGCGATCGTGTTTTGCCTGTCTCCCTCGGTTAGGGCTCAAGAGTCAAGAGCAAGTCTGGCCGGACGAGTCACCGACCCAACCTCGGCCATCGTCCCAAACGCGATAGTGACGGTAGTTTCTGTGGGGACGGGAGTCAGCCGGACTGCAAAAACGAATGGCGCTGGAGAGTGGTCGGTGCGTTATCTCGTTCCGGGACACTACACCTTCTACATCACATCCTCAGGCTTTAAGAGGGCCGATCATGGAGCGATCGAACTACAGGTAGGCGACCAGAAGACGGTGGACACACAACTGGAAGTCGGCAGCAATACCGAGAGCGTCGATGTTTCCTCAGAGGCGCCACTAATTGATACGACAGCAGCCGTCTCGGGCACGGTACTCTCCACAAAGCAACTGCAGGAAATACCTACCCAGTCTCATGTCCCCACACTGCTTGTGGGGCTGACGCCGGGCGGCCTCGTCGGCAATCCGGCTGGTGGCCCGCGCCTATGGGGAAATACAAATGATTCCCTGGTGCAGGTGAACGGTTTGGGGAGTGTCGCGGGGGGCGGCGCTGGAAACAACAACTATGCCGTGCAATATCAACTTGATGGAGCAACGAATAGCACGGCAAACGGCATGGTCGCCTTTGTCCCTCCGCAGGATGCTATTCAGGAGTTCCGCATCCTGAGTAACGCTTATGATGCTTCGATTGGTCGCCAGAGTGGCGCAACTCTGACGATGGTCAGCAAATCAGGGACAAAGGCGTTTCATGGAAGCGTCTACGAGTACAACCAAAATCCCACATTGAATGCCAAGACCTACGGTACCCCCGCCCCAATCGGACTCCATTACAACGAATACGGCGGTACGTTTGGCGGTCCGGTGTGGATCCCACACCTTTACTCTGGTCCGAATAAGAAGACTTTCTTCTTCTATTCCTTCGATGGCATCCGGCAAAGGCAGCCGTCCAACGTTGGATATATGACCATTCCGAGTGAAGCGGAGCGTAATGGCGATTTCAGCCAGTCCTTCCAGGTCACGTCCGGTCAGAAATATCCCATTGCTGTCTACGATCCTCTGTCCATTGACGCAAACGGCAACCGCCAGCCATTTCCCAATAACAAGATTCCTCAATCGCGGATCTCGCCGTTTGCAAAAGCAATCCTGGCGCTTATGCCCCTTCCGGATCACCCTGCAGATACCAGCGTCTCTTCAAACACGAACAACTACACGATCAGGGCCATTCAGGACGACAAGTTCGCGACCAATTCGATACGTGTTGATCAGGCGTGGAACAACGCTAACCACTCCTATGTGAGCATCAACTTCAATCATTTCACTGAAATCGCGGGGAATCCCTTTGGAGGGTTTGCAGGTGACGTTCTTGCGAGCCTGTTACAGGAGCGCCGCGAGCAGATCATTGCACTCGACCACAATATCGTTTTGAGCAATAGTCTGCTGCTTGATGTGAAGTACAACGTTATGCACAGCTACAGCGCTCTGCTTTCCGGTGGAGCGAACTATGATCCAGGCACTCTCGGGCTTTCCAGTCTCTACATCAGCCAGATGGTGACGCCATCTATTCCTCAGGTTTCTGGCATTGCGAACGGTGCTCCCAATAGTCTTGGGACGACGCTTGATCAGGCGACGGAAGACACATTCCATACCATCGACGGAAACCTCACGCAGACGTACCACAATCACACCTTCAAGTATGGCGGCGAATATCTGATCCAGCAGCAGGGGGAACAAACGCCAGGAACTCCGGCGGGTGTGCTGAACTTCGGTTCTGCGACAAACTCGACGGCAAATTATTGGACCTGCCAAAATCCGATTAGTAACTGTCCCGCCAGCGTTGGCAACGGCTCAAACATCGCGAACTTCATGCTGGGAATGGCACTTTCCGGATCAATGCCAGTGAATTCGGAGCCTTTCTTTTCTCAGCATTACCGGGCACTTTACTTTCAGGATGATTGGCGCGTGACGAGCAAGCTCACCCTGAATCTGGGCCTTCGCTGGGACCTCCAGAGCGGTGTTACGGAACGCCACGATAAAGCGGTGGCCCGCTATGATCCCGACTACGTTCAGACGGGTGTCACGTCAGTCTCTCAGAGTAATTATGCATCGACACTAGCGGGAGGTTCTACAAGCCTGGGCGTCAAGCTGCTACAGGCCTATCGACCGAATGCAGGAACGTTCGTCACAACAGGAGCCTACAAGTACGCCGGAGATACGTCCACCGGTACGAACCCGCGCACCCAATATGAAACCCGCCTATATTTGTTTCAACCACGGGTCGGCTTCGCTTATCGGGTTTATCCCGCGACTGTTCTCCGTGCGGGGGCCGGCCGGTTCATTCAGGCAAGCTTCGACGAACCCATCCAGACAGGCTTTAGCCAGACAACAAACTACGCCGCAACGACCGACGGGTATCGTACTCAGGCAAACAATATTCTCAATCCATATCCAGGTGGATTGCAGCCCATCACAGGGAATGCCCTCGCTGAACAGTCCAATATCGGCGGCACGACAAGCTACCTTTCGCCCGGATACGGAAGAATTTACGTCGACGAAGCGAGTGCGAGCCTGCAGCAAGAGGTCAAGTCCTTCCTCGCCGAGATCGGGTGGACCTATGCCCATTCTCACAACCTGGCCCTGGCCGTTCCTACAAACCGCATTCCTGTCGATGCGTATCTTGCAGCGTTCAGTCCCACCTTCGATTCAACGGGCCGTCCTGTCGATACCCTGCCAGGAAACACTTTGGTCGCGAACCCATTCCATAACGTAGCGGGACTCCCGGTGACTTCTTCGCAATACACGAGCACCACCACTGTGGCATCGCAGCTGCTCAGGCCTAATCCTGTCGTAAATAGCGATATTCCAGTTACAAGCAGCATCGGTACCGCCAGCTATTATGCGATGCTGGCGAAGCTTGAGCGGCGCTACAAAAATGGGTTCAGTCTGTTGCAGTCATTCGCATGGGGCAGGAACTACACCACCGATGGCTTCCGGGGAAACACGACACTCCTGTTGTATCGGCCGCACCAGATTTATACGAGTGATGTTCGCTTCAACTACACGGTGACGCCGATCTATGAGTTGCCAATTGGGCGTGGAAAAGCATTGCTCAGGAATACAAGTCGCTTTGGCGATCTCATCGCCGGTGGCTGGACCGTGACGGGCTCATACCATTTCAACTCGGGTACTCCGATCGCACTGCCAACCAACAGCGCATTTTATCGCGGGGATGGATCTCCGAATCGCAATGTGAAGCGTGGGCATACCGGGACGTACTTCGATACAACTGCCTTTGCGCCCTATCCAAACAAGAGCACGAGCTACGCAGACGTCCACAATCAGACGAAGTATCCGGACTGGACCGGGATCGCCGGTTTGCCAGGTTATAGCTGGCAACCGGCCAGTTCCAGCGATTCAGCAAAGAACGGAGTCTATAACGATTTTGTTGTGCGAAACACGCTGTATCCAACCGCATTTGGGGACATTCGTAACCCTCCGGTAAACCAGCTCACGCTCGGAATCCGCAAGAACTTCAACTTCACGGAAAATGTTCGCTTTCAGTTGCGCATGGATGCATTCAACGCTCTCAATCACCCGCAATTCGGTAATATCAGCGTCGATCCTACGAGCGCTTACTTCGGCAAGCTCAGTGGCAGTTCCACAATCTCGGCAATCAACCTGCCACGGCAAATCGAACTGGCAGGAAAGTTTTACTTCTAGGAATAGAGAGGACGGTATCAGGTGCCGTCCTCTCATTGTGTTTACACCAATGCAAGTCGCATGCTTCTGATTGGCTAAGCAGTAACTCGTGGTAGATCCATGAAAAGTCTTGTCTTTGACCGAGCTCTATAAAACATATGAAAGAAAGCCTTTGGTACAAAATGACCAAGCATGGGTTTTTTCCGATTCGCTCGGCTAAGAGAATGCTGCCCGGCGGCATTTTCTTAGCCGTTGTCTCACTCTTCGCTCCTCATTTATGTGGTCAGGCGGGACAGACGTTGTCTCACTCCAGTACCAAATCGGAGCAAAAAGAAATAATGCCCATCTCCGTAGAAAGTGCCGATCTTACCGCGACTGGTTCCGCAAGGATTCATCGTGCAGGAGAGGAGGTTCATCTTGAGATTGATGATCCTGAACATGACTCTGCGCTTGAGGTAAAACCACGAGAGGGAGAATGGGACCTCTCACCCTGGAGCACTCTCGCCGTCGATGTCAAAAACCTTTCGCTAAACCGGCAAATGCGTTTAGTCATGATTCTCTCGGCTGCCACGGATGGCCCCAAGGACAAGCAATGGACGGTTGGGATTGCACTGAACCCACATGAGTCCCGGACTATGCGTATGCCACTTCCTCATGAATGGCAATTCAAGGCGCCCGACGGTCTTCCTGGAGTGAAAACAATCAATACCGAGAAGATAAGGCGCATCCAGTTTCTTATTCAATGGCCATTTGAGAGTGCGACCAAAGGGCTCCTTGACTGCACCGTCTCGCATCTTCGTGTGGAGGGACGATTGCAAAAGGTTGCGCCGCTAAGCAAGGCCGCGTATCTTCCGTTCATCGATCGATACGGACAGTTCATACATGCTGACTGGCCGTCGAAGGTTCACACCGATGCTGATCTCCGTGCTAACTACATCAGCGAATCGAAGGAGCTCAAAGCCTTACGCCGTCCTCGTGGCTGGGATCAATATGGTGGCTGGGCCGCCGGGCCGCAGTTGAAGGCGACCGGAAGTTTCCGCACGGAAAGGTACAGGGGCAAATGGTATTTTGTCGATCCTGCTGGCCATCTGTTCTTCTCTCAAGCTGTGGATGTGGCTGGCGGTGTGAACGATAGTCTGCGCGCGGGGGCCAACAGCACGGATTGGTTTGATGCTCCTCTCGGCGAAGAAAATCACTATGACGCTGTGGGCGCAAACCTGCGCGTGAAATATGGTCGTGATGATTATAAAAATGACTATGAGAGGAATCTCGCAAGACGCCTGACTGCATGGGGCTTCAACTCTCTAGGCGACTGGAGCTCTGCCGATCTGATGTCGCTCGGAGCGATTCCATACACGCTTCAACTTACGGACTACGACGATAAGATGCCGAAGATCGGTAGTTCAAAGCTGAAGTTCTATGATGTCTTTGACCCCCGGTACATCAACAAGATGAAGAACCTCCTTGCGGAAAGAGCAGCTTCTGACCCGCTGGTACGTAAGTCTCTGACCGACCCAATGTGCATTGGCTATTTCATCGACAACGAGTTGAACTTTGGGAACCGCGGTCCTCTGATCTTGATAGCCGAGATTCTCAAGACTCCAAGCTCCCAGGCAATCAAACAAGAACTCGCCAGTGACTTGAAGCTTAAATATGCGACCGTGAACCGGTTGAATGCTGCATGGCACACCTCCTACAAGAGTTGGCCAGATTTTCTGGAGGCCACCACAGTCCCATCGTCGGACCAGTTCAGCGCAGATTCTGAAGTATTCTTTCAGCGGGTATTGGACCAATACTTTAAATTAGCGAGGGATTCCATTAAGTCCGTAGCCCCGAATCGGCTGTATCTCGGAGCTCGTTTTATCAGTACAGATGCTGTACGCCCACGACTTTATGAAGCCTGCAGCAAGTATTGTGATGTCCTGTCGGTGAACATCTATGCCCACAGTGTCGCCAACTTTCCAGCAGATCACTTCCCGGATATGCCCGTATTGGTGACGGAGTTCCAGTTCGGCGAGCTTCAGCGTGGAATGTTCAGTCCAAGTCTCTGCCAGGCGGGAACGACTCCAGAGGACAGGGCTTTAGCGTATAAGCGCTTTGTCCAGGGTGCATTGGTTCACCCCAACATCGTGGGCACCCAATGGTTCCAGTATCGGGACCAGCCGCTAACCGGCAGGGGAGATGGAGAGAATTACCAGATTGGATTTGTCGACGTTACAGATACTCCTTATCGAGAGATGACATCGGCTTCGCGCGAAATAGGAGCCGCAATGTACCGTTATCGACAGGCAGGAAAGTTAGCTGATTCCATGGATGGTAACGATAAGTAAAGTGGGCTCGGGCTTCGAGGGGAGAACAATAACCCCACAGACTCCGCAGAATTGATATGGTCACTCGATATCAAGGCAACACGCTCTAGGACCTGGATGATCCATGTGCGGGCGTTATTGTTTGATCGCCAGGCGATTGAGTTCAAGTGCATATCTTGGACCACTTAGCCTGCTAAATGGGGCAATCGGGAGTATGGAAAGTTGGGAAAGGTAGAGGTAAGTTGTCGAACTTATATGGTAGGCACGAGCGGATTCGAACCGCTGACCTCTACCGTGTCAAGGTAGCGCTCTAACCAACTGAGCTACGCGCCTGCATTGTTTCAAGACCTTAGTCCAAATCACTGATTCCAAAAGGGCGGCTGACTTTCCACACTTTCTCTAGAATCGTCCCCTTCCATTGAATATTTCCAATTTCCGGGTGAATTCGGTGACTAAACGGCGACTATGGGGATCGCCGAGGAGTCTTGGGTACAGACCGCGAACACTGTCACGGCCCTCATTGATTGTAGCAAAGAATCCAGTTACGCCAAATGACGCGCCGACACGTTTCCTCTGGCGTCTCGTAGCAATCGGGCCTCTCCATGAGAGGTGATCTGGCGAATGAGTGGCGACCCTACTTTCACATGACGTTCGAGGCGGCAGGTCCCTCGGTGCTACGCCAAGATCTTCTGCGCCAAAGCCGGGATCTGCAACGCTGTTGGAAGCTGCCCGTTCACGATGGACGACCTTGCTGCTGCTGGTGATGTTCGTCGCCGCTATATCGAAGCTCTGCGCTAGGCGGATCAGGAAAACTACACCTTGGTGCTGGCTTTCGGGCGTAGCCGAGAAAACGGGGCGTGGAACTCTAAGAGGCCCGCGAGATGCGAAAGATATCTTCCAGCTTCGAGCGCATGACGGACGCATCGACAGCTTCTCCCATCCAGTGCTCAATGCTTGCCACGCCCTGATAAACCAGCATGCCAAGTCCATCAAGAGTGACACACCCGCGTTCCGAGGCTGCCTGTAGCAGCGCTGTATGTGGAGGATTGGGGATAACATCGGCTACGATCATGCCGGGCCGCAGACTCTCCAAAACAACATTCGGCATCGCGCTCGTGTCGGGGTAAAAACCGATCGAAGTTGCGTTGACTAGAATATCCGTATCCGCGGGAAGGGCAAACGCCTTATCCCACCCAAGTCCCTCTGCGGTTGTTTTCGTGTTGTCGGCAACGAGCTTTGCCACTTCTTCTGCTCGTGCACGGTTTCGATTCACAAGAGTGAGATGGCTTGCGCCCGCCAGGGCGAGTTCCACTGCAATTGCGCGTGCAGCGCCACCAGCCCCCAGAAGAACAAATCTCTTTCCAGCGGGATCGGTAAGATGCCGCAGCGATTTCAGGAAGCCGATACCATCGGTATTTTCTCCAATCAACTTATCGTCACGAATCACAACGCAATTCACCGCCCCGATAAGCGAGGCCGAGCGTCCAAGGCCGGAAAGCAACGGAATGATCGCCTGTTTGTGCGGAATGGAGCAATTGAAGCCGATCCATCCAAGCGCCTGCACGCCCCGCACAGCATCCGCAAGCTCTGCCGCCGATACTTCGCAGTTGATATAGCGAGCATGCAACTTGTGGTGCTGATAGGCGGCTTCGATCATGGCAACCGTGGGATTTTGCCGTGCCGGTGTCGAGAGTGAGCCGGTGAGGCGGGGTAAGAAATCGAGCTTCAGGGAATCTGGTAATGCGTCCATGGTCCGTTATCTCCACGAGTGTGCTGCCCGTGAGGACGAGTCTAACAATCGAAATTCGCTAAATAGACATGTCAATAAAACAATTGACATGTCTTAGTTGGAGGGCCTATCTATTGGCTGTTCCTGGGATCGTGAAGCTATTGCCAGGCAGGATGGGATCGAGCACAGATGAAGACTGCACTCTGCCTCGCCGGGATTGGCGAAATCCTCATGGATCGATTTGAAGATGGGGAAGTAACGATGGGGGGAGCTCCCTTCAACCTCACGTTTCAACTCCATCAACTGCTGATGCTTTCTGGTTATGGAGAAGCCGTCATGGTCAGCCGAGTCGGCAGCGATGCCTGGGGCCAGCACATCCTAAAGCGTATCCAGGATGCACGCATGAGTGCAGAGTTCGTGCAGATTGATCCGGTGCGCGCCACGGGATCGGCCAATGTGTTTGCGCATAACGGTGGTGCCGGGTTTGAGATCGTGCCCCACGTTGCATGGGACGCAATCGAAAGGACGGATGCGCTACAGCAGTTGGCACGTCGCTGCGATGCGGTTGTCTTCGGCAGCCTTGCGCAACGTTCGGAGCCTTCTCGCGAAACAATCCAAAGCTTTGTCGCTCAGGTGAACGGGCCCCGACTGTACGACGTGAATCTGCGACGCAACACGACCGATGGAGTGGCGGGCTACTCGGTCGAGATCATCGAGCGATGCCTGGAGCTTGCGACCATCCTGAAGATGAACGATACGGAGCTGGAAGAGGTTGCCAGTATGCTGGCGGTCAAAAGTGACCTGTCGCCGGGCGAAGAGCGTATCTGGAGTCTGGTGGCTGCACTGTGCGGTAAGTACAAACTCGACATGGTGGCCATTACCCGGGGGGAGCGCGGCGCGTTGCTCATGCGGGGTGGCGAAAGGTTGAGGCTCGCCGATTCCTCACTGCCGCAGGATCAGGTGCATCCTGTTGGAGCTGGGGATGCATTCTCTGCGGGGCTTCTGTTTGGCGTCGTGGCCGGATGGGACCTGTCCAGATGCTCGGAGCTGGCTGAGACCCTCTCGAGCTGGGTGGTGACGCATACCTCCGCGACTCCGGTCTTTACGCCAGAGATTGCGGAAAGGATCCAGGGCATCCTTGCCAAGACCCAGGCAGAGCTGTTGGCAGGTGCCCGGTGAAGAAGACCTCGTACTTGAATCGTCGTGCCGTCGAACTGGAAGATGACACTCTGGTCGTGACTCTAACGGAAGAAGGTGGACACATTGCCTCGATTCGCCATAAGGCGACCGGCGTGGATCCCATGTGGGCACCGACCTGGCCTTCCATCGAGCCCTCAGAGTTCAACGGCGAAAAGTATCCTGGCTTTGGCGGTAGTAACGAAGCGCGCCTCGTTGCCGGCATGCTCGGTCATATGATCTGTCTGGATCTCTTCGGTGCTCCTACACCAGAGGAGGCAGCTGCAGGCATGCCGGTGCATGGTGAAGCAGCCACGGCCCGTTATGATGTCGAAGCGAGCGATGGCGGCGTGGTACTGGACACATCGCTGCCCCTGGCAGAGATGCGATTTACTCGCAAAGTACGTCTGGCATCGCAGGGGGTGGTCTCGATCTGTGAAGCAGTGGAGAATCTCTCCTGCACGGACAGGCCGATCGCCTGGACGCAGCATGTGACGCTGGGCAAGCCATTTCTGGAGCCAGGCTTGACGCAGTTTCTCCTGTCGGCGAAGAGTTCGCGTGTCATCGGTGCGCAGTTCAATGAAGGCCTGGGGCTTTGCGTTCCGGATGCAGACTTTGATTGGCCCCACGCGCCACGGCGCGACAGCGGCGAAGACGATCTAAGCATCCTGACCTCGGAGCCGCACTCCGGCGGAATGACGGCGCATCAGATGGATCGTGCCAGGCAGCATGCCTATTTTGTCGCATGGTCGCCATCCTCCAGGATTTTGATCGGCTATGTCTGGCGGCGCGAGGACTTCCCCTGGCTTGCACGGTGGGAGGAAAACCATCTGCGCTCGTGGGCGCCCTGGAATGGTGAGGGATTTGCATTGGGGCTGGAGTTTGGTGTGTCCCCGTTCGTAGAGAACCGGCGCGAGATCGTGCAGCGCGCCACGATGTTCGACACGCCAACCTTCCGCTGGCTCGGAGCCAGAGCCACCTATAGCGCGCACTATTGTGCATTCGTCCGCGCGGCTGACGCGCTTCCCAGCGCCGTCGAGTGGGACGGAGCTACGAATGTGACGCTTCGTTTCGAGGACAGTGAAGAGCATTCGCTATGAGCAGCGATCTTATCCAACCGAAGTATCGTCAGATCTACGATCTGCTACGTGACGCCATCGAAAGCGGGCGGTATTTGCCTGGATCGCGTCTGCCCAGCGAAGCCGATCTCGCGAATCAGCATGAGACATCGCGCATAACGGTGGCCCGGGCTTTTCAGGAACTGCACATGAAAGGCTACGTAGAGCGTCGCGTCGGCGACGGAACGTATGTTCGTTCCGCAGAGGCCCAGCAGGAGCTAAGCTTTGGCCTGCTGATACCCGACCTGGGACGCACGGAGATCTTTGAGCCGATCTGCAGTGGAATGGCGCAGACGCAACGGGCCTCGAGGCACTTCTCGCTGGTGTGGGGCGGCAGCCTTGGCCCGCACTCTGCTTCAGAGATACAGGCAGAGAATCTTTGCCAGCGCTTTCTTGAACTCGGTGTATCCGGTGTCTTCTTTGCGCCCTTTGAGATTACGAAGGCCCGCAACGAAGTCAACCAACGGATCGTAGAGGCTTTCGACAAAGCCGGAATTCCCGTGGTCCTGCTTGACCGTGATCTTGAAGCGTATCCCAGGAGAAGCCGGTACGACCTTGTCGGTATCGATAACAGGCGTGCTGGGTACATGCTGACGCAGCACCTGTTGGAGCAGGGATGCACGCGGATCTTTTTTCTCGCGCGCCCTGGTTCTGCCTCCACAGTAGACGCACGCATCATGGGATATCGCGATGCGCTCTTCCAATATGGCTTGCAATGCAGTGTGGACGACGTCAAGTCGATGGATCCTGGTGACAAAGAAGCGATCGCAACCATCATGCGCCATGAAAAGCCGCAGGCTATCATCTGTGCGAATGACGTCACGGCAATGCGCCTGATGCAATCACTGGCCGCAAATGCTTATACCGTTCCCGACGATCTCCTGGTCGCGAGCTTCGACGATGTGAAGCACGCTGAGCTCCTCGTCGTACCGCTTACGACGATCCACCAGCCATGCATGGAGATTGGGGCAGAAGCCATTGCCGCGATGCTGGAGCGTGTCGCGCGTCCAGAACTACCGGCGCGCGATATCCTGCTCGATTTCAGCCTCGTCTCCCGCATGTCTACAGCACGAACGAACGCTTCGTCCTCGCGCAAGAAAATTTCGCGCTAGCAAGGCCAGCAACTGTGCCCCTCGCGGGCTAAACATTTTCATCTTAGGAACACCTCAATGTATTCGCCTACGCAACTCTCGGAATCCCCACGCACCAAGGTCTACGATTCGTCGAACGAGCCGCAGCTATTCGATTCACGCTATCGCATCCCGTTCATGATGGTGACGGCGCTGTTTTTTCTTTGGGCGTTACCGAGCAATCTGAACGATGTGCTGATTCGTCAGTTCATGAAGTCGTTTCAGCTATCACGGCTGCAAGCAGGGCTCGTACAGTCCGCCTTCTATTTCGGCTATTTTTGTATTTCGATGCCGGCCGCGCTTGTGCTGCGGCGATTCGGCTATCGCATTGGGCTGGTCACGGGCCTTCTTCTTTACACGCTGGGCTGCTTTCTCTTCTGGCCCGCTGCTATGGTGAATCGCTACAGCTTCTTCCTTATGGCACTCTTCGTCATTGCGGCGGGGCTGGCCTTTCTTGAAACGGGAGCGGCATCTTTCATCGCACAGCTCGGAGATCCCTCTACCTCGGAACGCCGCCTTAACTTTGCGCAGGCCTTCAACCCTCCGGGCACCATTGTGGGTGCTCTCATCGGAACTGTTTTCATCTTTTCCGGTATCGAACCGAGTACTGCTCAAGTGCAAGCGATGAAATCCGCGGGAACGTATGCCGGCTATCTTCATACGGAAACCATGCGGGTGATCACGCCATATCTCGTGCTGTCTGTGATTGGATTCATCGTCGCGATGGTTCTTCTCCGAGTAAAGTTCCCATCGCAGACGCTTAGCCAGGAGCAGTTCCCCCATGAGCAGCGCGGCACTGCCGTCAGCCTTCTACGCATCCCCCACTTCCTTTGGGCGGTTGTTGCTCAGTTCTTCTACATCGGAGCGCAGGTGGGGACATGGAGCTTCCTGATCCAGTACGTGCAGGAATATGCGCACCAGCCTGAGAAGGTGGCCGGTTATTTCTTGAGTGGAACGCTGTTGCTTTTTGCTCTCGGACGTTTTGCCTCTACATTTCTGATGAAGTACATTCGCGCCAATGTGCTGATGGGAACGTTTGCTCTCATCAACGTTGCCCTGCTCTCTATCGCGATTCATCTTCCTGGTTGGGCTGGGTTGTGGGCTCTGATGTTGACGAGCTTCTTCATGTCTCTGATGTACCCCACCATCTTCGCCTTGGGGCTGAAGCAGCTTGGTCCGAATACGACGCTGGGTGCCTCCGTTATTGTGATGGCGATCATTGGAGGTGCCGTCTGCACGCCTATGCTGGGTTGGCTCGCAGAGCACACGAATAGTACGGCGAAGGCTTTCTACATTCCTCTCATGTGCTATCTGGTGGTTTCATATTTTTCGTTCATCGGATCGCGCATCAGGCCGCGGCAATCAGTATCCGAGCCGGCTGCGAGAAGCGTCGCAAGGACGTAGTCCGTCGTTCTCACTGTTCGGAAGATTTAGTCCGTTGCGTAGCTTCCTTTTACTCCCAGGTGGCGCACGACGAAGAAGTTGTGCGCCCTTTTAAGGAACAACCAAACCGAGGAAGGCATTTCTTCGTACAAAAGCAGATATTCTTCGGAAGACGTCTTCGTCATTTAACATAAGGTGACCCTGACTATAGATTTCTGAAGAATCGTGCCCTTTCTCGCTCAAGTTCGCGCAACCCCCAATCTGCTGACGCTTCTGCGGCTTTTTATTGTGCCGTTCATCGTGATCGAGATTCTGGATGGTGATTACCGGATCGCCTTCGCACTCTTTCTGTTCGCCGGGCTTACCGATGCTCTTGATGGCCTGCTCGCCCGCTGGCTCAGGCAGAAGACGACGCTTGGCCAATATCTCGATCCAATCGCCGACAAGTTGTTGCTGAGCACGCTCTTCCTGGTGCTGACGCACGTTGACTTGATTCCGCGCTACGTCACGGTCCTGGTCTTCAGCCGGGACCTTGGGATTCTGCTGATTGCGACCCTGCTTTTTGCGACCGGCGCACTACGCGATTTTCGACCCAGCATACTCGGTAAACTCAACACGCTCATACAGATCGTCGGGCTGGTCGCGGTGATGACCGAGCGGGTTACGGTCACCTCCGGCTGGGAGGCGGCGCGCTGGATGACTCCGCTTACCGGCGGCCTGCTGCGGATGATTGCTGTCCTGGCTCCGCTGTCGGCGGCTCAATATGCCTGGATCATCCTGCGCCGTATCGACACGCCTGCCGCCGTTTAGCTCTGCCCAGTCTCTTCTTCGGCATCTTCTTCCGCTGCGTCTTCAATCGCCATATCGCTGAATTCGGAAGAATCGAAGATCTCGCCGCAGCTCTGACATTCGACAAATTCAGCGTCCTCGTCTCGGGACACTATCTTTACGATGGGGTGTTTGCATTGGGTCATCATGGAATAAGGGAGTTTGGTGGGAATGCTTTGGATTTTGCCTTTGGTCCGGCGGCTTGTCAACCCACGTTGTGACTGCTGGGGATGGAGTCTTCCCCTCGGTCCCGCTTGCGGCAGTCTTCAAGCAGTCATACACTGGCTATAGACCGTAATTTGCCGTTGCTGCGCCGAAGGTGCTATTCACGGCAGGCTGACCCCGTCAGCATTACGGCTAGGGGGAGACATCAAGCAATGTTAAGGCTGACCAAAAAAGCCGACTATGGCCTGATGGCCCTGAAGTACCTCGCAGAGCAGAACGACGGTTCCGCGCAGAGCGCTAAGGATATTGCAGAGGCTTACCATATCCCGCAGCAGCTGCTGGCCAAGATCCTTCAGACACTGGCCAAATCCGGCCTTCTGGTTTCGCATGCAGGAACCAACGGTGGTTATGCGCTGGCCAAGGCGCCCAAGGATATCTCGGCCTTCGAGGTTATCCGTGCCATCGACGGACCGCTCTTCATCACCAGCTGCATCACCATCCACGGTGCCTGCGATCTCACCAGCACCTGCACGATTAAAGAGCCGCTTCGCAAGGTGAATGACAGCATCAAAGAGCTGTTGAGCGGAATCTATATCTCTGACCTGGTCGAATCGTCGGAAAACGCCCCTTCGCGTGGCGTGACCGTTGGCGGCGGCCTGGTCACAATCGCTCTTTAGACGAGCGCAGCCATCAATCGGCCCGCCCTGTGGCCGCTATGAAGATTTGAGACAACACGTTTCTGGAGAACGACCTTATGAGCAGCAATGGAACTGGAGTAATCATCGCGGAGTCGGCAACGCCGCTCCCAGAGGGTGTGCATCTTCCCATCTACATGGACAACCACGCGACCACGCCGCTGGATCCACGCGTACTTGAAGCCATGATGCCCTATCTGACCGGCATCTTCGGCAACGCCGCCAGCCGTAACCACAGCTTCGGCTGGGAGGCGGAAAAGGCTGTCGATAAGGCCCGCGAACAGGTTGCAAAGCTTATCGGCGCCACTGCCAAGGAGATCATCTTCACCTCCGGCGCGACCGAGTCCAACAACCTCGCCATCAAGGGCATCGCCGAGATGTACCGCGAGCGCGGCAACCACATCATCACCCAGGTTACCGAGCACAAGGCCGTCCTCGACACCTGTAAGAAGCTTGAGAAGCAGGGCTACCGCGTCACTTACCTGCCGGTGCAGGCCGACGGTCTTATCGACATCGAAGATCTCAAGCGCGCCATCGATGACCAGACCATCCTGGTTTCGATCATGTATGCCAATAATGAGATCGGTGTTATCCAGCCGGTCAAGGAGATCGGCGCCCTCTGCCACGAGAAGGGCATCATCTTCCACACCGATGGTGTGCAGGCAGTTGGTAAGATTCCCGTCGACGTGCAGAAGGACAACATCGACGTTCTCTCGCTCTCCGGCCACAAGATCTACGGCCCCAAGGGTGTCGGTGCTCTCTATGTCCGTCGCCGCAGCCCGCGCGTCCAGATCTCCGAGCAGATCAACGGCGGCGGTCACGAGCGCGGCATGCGTTCCGGCACGCTGAACGTCCCCGGCATCGTGGGGCTTGGAGCAGCCTGCGAGATCGCTCTGAACGAGATGGAGGCCGAGGGCAAGCGCGAGCAGGAGCTCCGCGACTATCTCAAGGCCAAGTTCGAGAAGGCTCTCGACTATGTTCACGTCAACGGCAACATGGATCACCATCTGCCGGGCAACCTGAACATGAGCTTCGTCTACGTGGAAGGCGAGAGCCTGCTGATGGGCATCAATGACATTGCTGTCTCCTCCGGTTCGGCCTGCACCTCGGCTACGCTCGAGCCCAGCTATGTGCTCAAGGCGCTCGGCCTCGGCGACGATGTTGCGCACAGCTCCATCCGCTTCGGTCTCGGACGCTTCAACAACAAGGCCGAGGTCGATTACGTCTCCGACAAGATCATCGACGTCGTTCAGAAGCTCCGCGAACTCTCGCCGCTCTACGAGATGGTCAAGGAAGGCATCGACCTCTCGAAGATCGAGTGGGCTGCACACTAATTACGGCGATCAACACACTAGAAGGGGCGCAGCCTGGTCTGCGCCCCTCGTCTGTTTAACGCTCGAAAGAGTCTTCCGACCCAAGGGTACCCCCCCCCATACTTTTTTCGTAAAGTATTCATTCGATGAGGCTTAATTTGTTTCAATTTGTCAAAGTCTTGCATTGAAATGACTTACAGCTAAAATCTTGTTTCTAAAAGATTTACCGGCTGGCTGTTTTGGGTTTTGGGCATGCGGCTTCTCTTCTGGTTTAAATGTTAGCTAAACGAGGGGAGCGAATCGGCAGATTTTTTGGTATTTATTTGCTTTGGAATGAGTTGGTTACGATTTCATGAGGCTTGACAGGTCTTTCGCTCGGCAGGGATTGCGTTCCGGTGAGTTTTGAAGAAGGGGTCTTTGCGGGATCCATCTCGCTCGTGTGATGAGACAGCATGAATGCGCCACCTTCCTAAATCGGCACAGAACCGACGTATACTTCAGTCGCGATGATGAAGCGAGACTTCAGTCCGAGGTCGCTGGCAATTCTGGCAATCGCCGGAGCTGGTCTCGCAGGCTCCACATGGTTCCTGAGCTTCGTCCCTATACCAAAGCTGTTGCCGGTGGGATGCGGATTTGGGGCAATGCTCTGGGCGGATCGTCTTCGCATCGCTGCGTTCCTGCTGCCGTTTGCGCTGGGCATCGCTATCTCGATTAAGGCCGAGATGCGATTCAACAGCGGTTTTCGTAACTTCCAGTGGACCGAAGCCGAAATGGCGTCCACCAAATCGCTGGTGACGCAGCCATACTGGGCCTGGTCTGCATTTCTTCTGCTGTTTGTGGCGATACTTTCGATGGTCGTGGACAGGCACGTCAGGAATGGATCGATGATCTACATGCTCATCCTGCCCGCACAGACTGCCACGCGCTTACGTCAGCTGATCGCACCAGTCACGCCGCCGAACTCGGCGTTGGTCGATTTGCACAACCTGCAGCCCATTCAGTCGGAGCACTGGGGAGAATCCCGCAGCTCAAGCTAGTCCTAACTGCCCGGGAGCTTCGTCAGCTGGCTGATCTGAAAGATCACAAACTCCGCAGGCTGAATCACAGCGACTCCCACCAGGCAGATCAGCTGGCCGTTGTCGATATCGTTCTGCGTCATCGTCGTGCGATCACACTTCACGAGGTACGCCTGCTCCGGTTTAGTTCCCAGTAGCGCACCACTACGCCACTCGTTGTAGAGAAAACTGGAGACGCTGCTCTGTACCGCAGTCCATAGGTTCTGGGCGTTCGGCTCGAAGACCGCCCACTGCGTTCCTTCATCGATCGACTGCTCCAGGTACAGGAGATACCGGCTGACATTCACATACTTCCACTCTGGATCAGAGGAGAGCGTTCGCGCTCCCCACACCAGGTTTCCCCTGCCGGGGAAGCTGCGCAGGCAGTTGATGCCGAGAGGATTGAGCACGTCATTGATCTGGTCGTTGATCGTTGTCTCAAAGCCAATCGCGCCCTTGATGGCAATATTGGCCGGAGCCTTGAAGACACCGCGCGCATTATCGTTTTGAGCGTAGATGCCGCAGAGAAAACCGGAGGGCGGCAGGCTGATCTGCGCCCCTGCTCCTGCTGCGGGAGATGGATCGGGCACATTCACCCACGGGTAGTAGAGCGCGGCACTCCTGGTGTCGTACTGTGCTCGCAGTGACTGCACATCGGCTACCGAACAGCCCTGCGGAGGATCGAGCACCGCAAACCGGTATGCGCTCTGCCGCTCCGCATGGGCGATC
Organism: Edaphobacter sp.; assembly: GCF_028283685.1. Lineage (GTDB taxonomy): Bacteria > Acidobacteriota > Terriglobia > Terriglobales > Acidobacteriaceae > Edaphobacter. The sequence goes on from NZ_JAPWKF010000005.1 coordinate 52,288, forward strand.
AACGCGGCATGTACCGGCGTTACGGAGGCGATACCGCTGGCATTCGCTACCGTCGCCCCCGGGGCGGCTACTATTGCGATCTCCGTAATGGGTTCGAGCAGCTTCAGCGCGCGGCCGTAGTCGTCCGCAACCGGCTGCGCGGAGTTAGTGCCATCCGCTGCCGTGACCCGGCTGATGTAAAGCTTTGTACCGCCGTTCTCGAAGAACGCCTGTACGGCAAGCGCCAGGTAGTTCCTCACCTGCGTCTGATCGGCAAGCGTAATTAACGAGGCATCGCCGTATGAAGCTTTGAAGTCGGTGTACGAGGCGAAAGGCTCTGATACCTGGTTGACCGGGCCATCGGAAGCCAGACCGACGAAGGCGGTAATGCTGGTGGCGACACCGGTGATTGGCCGGGTTCGCGACGGGATCTCCTCGATATACACACCGGGCGCAATAAACTTCGGAGAAGCATCCGGATTGTCAGGCGGCGGCACGCCAGCATATTACTCCTGCCATTGGAGTTATGCACGTTTTGCTGTGGTTTTCGCACAACGATGAATTTTGCCCGGTTCTATGGTGAAGCCAAACAATAGGAGTTATCATCTAACAAGACGAGGAACCTACCATGGCATATAGCGACAAGGTCGTAGACCACTACAACAACCCCCGGAACGTAGGCACGCTCGACAAGGGCGCAACCGAGGTTGGCACTGGCCTGGTTGGCGCGCCCGAGTGCGGCGACGTCATGCGCCTCCAGATTAAGGTGAACCCCGAGACCCAGGTCATCGAAGACGCGAAGTTCAAGACCTTCGGCTGCGGTTCGGCTATCGCCTCCAGCTCGCTCGCAACCGAGTGGGTGAAGGGTAAGACGGTCGCCGAGGCTCTGGCGATCTCGAACACCGACATCGTGAAGGAGCTCGCTCTTCCTCCGGTCAAGATCCACTGCTCGGTGCTGGCGGAAGACGCCATCCGCGCGGCGATCGGCGACTGGAAGAAGAAGAACAACGTTGCCGAGACCGAGACAGCTGCTGCTGTCGCTCACTAATCTCCGGAAACCTCAGTTGGACCGACGGCAGCAATGCTCCGTCGGTCCTTGCTGTTTTAGTCTGCTACCAAAGAGTTTGAGGTAACGATGGCATCCACCCTCCTTCAACCCGGAACTTCTGCCCCGCCGCTTGGCGCTTCGGCGGAGTCCAAAGACCCGCTTGCCGGGATGACGCTACTTAACGCGGAGGGTCACGCGCCCCGAGCCAAAGCGGCCGTCGAGATTACGAAGAATGCCCTGAAGCGCATCCGTGTGGCCATGGCCAAGGAGGGCGTTTCGCCCGAGCAGGGCGGCCTGCGCCTGGGAGTCATGGGCGGCGGCTGCTCCGGCTTGAGCTACTCCATTCGCTTCGACTCGCAGCCGCGTGAGCGTGACCGGGTCTTTGTTTTTGGCACAGGCGTTGAGACGCCCGGCGATCCCAGTGGCGGCAAGCCGGTTCAGGTTTTCGTTGACCCCAAGAGCTTCCTTTATCTGGCTGGCATGGTGCTCGACTTCGAGGAGACCCTCATGCGGCAGGGCTTCAACTTCATCAATCCCAACTCCACGAAGAGCTGTGGTTGCGGCTCCAGCTTCTCGGCGTAGAACTTTTCTTCTTAGGAACACCACAAGACATAGAAAAGCCCCGGTATATACCGGGGCTTTTCGCGTTCTCTGATGACGCTATGACGGCTGCACCCGCAGGGTATCCGCCAGCTTGAAGTGGATGATCGTCTCCGAGGGGATGTCGATATCGCGGTTGCCGGTCAGGCCTGCTGCGGCCGTACCTGCACCAGCTCCCGCCAGTCCGCCGATCAGCAGCCCGGCTCCTCCGGTTGCGACACCACCGATGAGCATGCCCAGACCGCTACCACCTCCAATAAATGCAGCGGAGCGCTTGCCTTTACCCTTCTTGGTGCGCGTCAGACTGCTGGTATCCAACGGATAGCGTGTGCCGTTCAGCGTCATCGAGGTCAGCCGCAGCTGCAGGATGGACGCGCCCTTGAAGTGCCCGCGCCGGTGCGATGCGGCAACGACACCACCTACCGGGGTTCCCTTGGGAACGATCACCTGGCCGTTATCGCTCATGACGGGATCGACGATCTCGCCGTCAAAGCGGTCGCCCGCGGTGCTTGTCTTTACGCTGATGTGCTGGTTGATGCGAATCGCCAGCGTCGTTCCGGCCGGAATCTTCACGTCGGCGGGAACGATCACCGGATTGCCGGGAGTGGGTGCTGCCGCCGCCGTTTCTGGCTGACCGTTGGCCATGACCCGTGCCTCTGACGAAGCTGGCTGACCAGCGACCGCCGGTGTATTCGCTGCAACGCTCGACGCCGGTGTCACCGTCGTCGTAACCTCCTGGCCGGACTGGCCCGGTGCGGGCGGCTGAATCGTCGTCGTGACGGTATTGCCGCTCTTGTCGACCGAGATGACCTGCTGGGTCTGACCGGTTATCGCGGCTTGTCTCTTGGCTTGCTCAATGGCCTTGTCCTGTTTGGAGGTGCAACCGGCTAAGAGAGCCAACGCCAGTCCCAGGACGGCTGCAGGCTTCCAAAATGGGGAGTGATTCATGATGTGCTCGGACCTCATTCCGTTCAAAAAGTCTCGAATGGTGTGTTGTCATTCGGACAGACACCACCTTACGTGGGTGAGGAAGTGTCTGCATATACTTCGATTTGTTAGATGCGTCCCCTTGCTTTCTTACTGCCCATAACCGGGCCAAGGGAATGCGGCTGGCCTCGATGGAGGCTGGAAAGTTACTCGGTTGTCGGAGTCAAATGCCCGCAAATAATTTATTTTGTTTCCCGTACCCGTCCTGACTGAATAAGCTGCGTCATATGGGACTATTGTGACTATGCTCTTCAACCTATGGCGTCCTTGGGGAGTGGCCGCCTCGTCCACCCTCCTGCTTTGCATGGCTCTGTCCTCCTGTGGCACCTCGTTTGCAGAGCAGGACGACCCGGTCTCGTCCCTGGCGGTGACGTCGCTTCGTGATCTCCCGGATGCCCCGAGCGCTCTGCTGGCTCAGCAATCTACTTCCTCCCCGTCCTCTTCTTCGGGGCAGGTGTCTCAGCCGCCTCCGCAGGGTGAATCGCCAACCGCATCCGCGAAGGCTCCTCCACAGAGTGCTCCTCCACAGCAGACCAAGCGCATCATGGGCATTATGCCGAACTTCAGCGCAGTCTCTGCCGACACGAAACTGCCGCCGCAGACGGTTAAAGAAAAGTTCGTCATTGCCGCGAAGAACAGCTTCGACTACTCCTCGTTCATCATCGCGGGCATCCAGTCAGGCATCAGCATGGCGTCGAGCTCTTATCCCGAGTTCGGTCATGGAGTCGGAGGCTACGGCCAGTACTATTACCACACGCTGCTCGACACAGCGGATGCCAACTTCATGGTCGCCGGTCTCTGGCCCGTCCTCTTTCACCAGGACAACCGCTTTTACACGCTCGGTCACGGCAGCTTCAAGCGGCGCGCCTTCTACGCCGCAACCCGCGTCCTGGTTACACGCAACGACTCTGGCCGCAACGGCTTCAATGCTTCTGAGATCATCGGTGCCGGCTCCGCCCAGGGTATCGCCACGCTCTACTACCCCTCCGAGTACAGGACCTGGACCAAGGTCGGACAGAAGTGGCTGACAGCTGTCATCATCGACTCGGCCAACTACGCCTTCAAGGAGTTCTGGCCCGATATCAATAACAAGCTCTCAAAGCTGAAGAAGAATAAGCAGTAGAGGCGCTCGAAGCACCCATTAAAAATGGAGCCTTGCTGCCACCTGTGCCACGCGCGGGTCGGATGCTGTTGCCGTAATCGAGCCAAAGTTGGTGGCGCCTACCGTCGCATTCGGCTGTGCAAAGGCAGGCGTGTTCGTCGCGTTGAACAGCTCTCCTCTTAGCTCAAGATTAAGTCTTTCGCCGATCGGCGTGTTCTTTACCAGGCCAAGGTCGAGGTCACGATAAGCCGGTCCACGAGCGGGGTCGCGTGATGCATTCCCCAGCCGGAATTGTGGCGTAATGGAAAACGCGCTGGTGTTGATAAACCGTGCCACGGTGCGCTGATCTGCCGATAAGTTTGCCTTGCCGCTGATCATTGGCCGCTGCGTACCGAATCCTGCAAACGCGTTGAAGTTCGTCTGCTGCGTGATTGCAAACGGCATGCCGCTCTGCAGCGTCAGGATCGCATTCGTATTCCATCCGCCCAGAAGATATCGCAGCACGCCCGCGTGCGCGATGCGGTGCCCTTTGCCCATCGGGATCGCGTACACCACAGACCCGACCGTAATGTTCGGCATGTCTCCCAGGGAAGCGTCTCGCTCCAGTGTCGGATTGAAGCTGTCCGCAACGGGAAAGTTCGCCACGGGGCCGGTCAACACCGACGAATCGAAGACCGATGATGCATCGTCCATCAGCTTCGAGTGCGTATAGCTCAGCAGGGCCGTCAGTCCAAAGCTCGTCCGCTTCTCCAGCTTCAACATTCCGGCGTTGTAATTTGTACGTCCCGTATTTTTTCGGAAGGAGGCGACCGTCAGAAAACGTGGATACGGTTTCATCAACTGGGCCACCGAGATCGTCCTTCCTCCGATCGACGAGGATGTGGGGATTTGCTGGTAGTACGGATTAGCCACCGTCGCCGTCAGCGACGCTCCCTGGGCCAGTTGCCGGGTCGTTAATTGATTCAGATTGGTATCCGGAATGCCAACGCGTGTAATGACCGATCCGGTATAGGCGACCTCCAGGGTAAGATCGTGCGTCAGTTCCCGCTGCACGGCAAGGTTCCACTGCTGCACGTACCCCGAACCCAGCTTGCGATCGACTGTAAAGACACCCTGCCCCAGCCCCGCGTCTGCCGTAAGCGGAATGGGAGTCACCGATGGCCCCTTGGACAGCACAAACGCCGGGTTGATGCTGTCCAGCGTTGATTGCTGCACCGTTTGCAGGAAAGGAAACTGCGGTGTCGTAAACGGAGTCGTGATGCCTGTCATCTCGATAAACACCAGGCCGTAGCTCGAACGGATCACCGTCTTCGGCGTCGCCAGGAAGGCGAATCCAAGCCTCGGGCCGAAGTTGTCATAGTGCAACTCGCGCGCCGAACGCGAAAACCCGTCTTTGCCCAGGTACTGATACTGCTGTGTCGCAAGATTGAAGACGGCGCCCTGGTTGCTGGCTTCGGTCGAGGGAAAGTTCAGCGTCCAGCGCAGCCCGACATTCAGAGTCAGACGAGGCGTTGCCTTCCAGTCGTCCTGGACAAAGAGTTCCGCGATCTTCGCTCTTGGCCGGATCGTGCTGTTCTGCAGATCGATGGAGAAAGTATTGACCTGCCCCAGCAAGAAACTCGCCAGCGGATTCCCTGAGTTTGTGATGCCGCTCTGGTTGGTAAACAGCGTCGTAAAGGTGAAGTTGCCGGTGGGATTCGGCGGCTGGACAGCGTCCAGATGCTCCCAGCGCAGATCCATGCCTGCCTTGAGCGCGTGGCGTCCCTGCACCCGTGTCACCATGTCGAAGACCTGCGTTACATTCGTCGAAAAGTTTGAGAACGTACTCGCCGACGGCCCCAGCTGCGTGATGCCCGAGATTGCAAACACCGGCAATGCATTGTTGAACGCTGCATTCGTTGGAATCCCGGGAATGCCGAGAGCCGCAGAAGCCGTGTTGTTCAGCTGAGCTCCCAGGCGTCCCAGAGCACGGCGCGTATACCCAAAGCGCACCTCGTTCACCGTGCGCGGATTGAAGCTGTGCGTCTCGTTTGCGACATACTGCTGCCCCAGAGTCCGCGACAGACCGATCACATTGCCCGTCGAAAGAATGGTTCCTGTAATTGCGCCGCTTCCGTCCGGAAGAGGTGTTACCGGTTGTTCGACATCGTGAAAGTAGGTGTACCGTGCAAACGCGTGGTCGTTCTCCGTGATCTGCCCGTCCAGCCGTATGTCGAACTGGTTCTGGTGATCTACGTCGTTGCCTACGCGGACATAGTTATTGGCAGCCGCGGAGCTGGTCGGCAGGGGATATCTCTTCAACAGCGTCAGAGCTGCCGTGTCTACCCGGTTCAGCGGAATCGTGTTGTTCGTAAACTGCTGTCGCGTGAAGGTCGATCCCGTCTGCGCTGTCGTCGCAGGATCATAGATTGCCGTGGTGCCAAAGCTGAAGCCTGTCGTTGGACTCCCATTCGCGTCCGGAAAGCCGCGCTGTGCCAGCGTTGGCACTGTGCTGGTGCGTACCACGCCCACCGCCTGGTTTGTTCCCTGGTAGTCGGCGAAAAAGAACAGTCGCTTCGGGAGCACTGGCCCGCCCAAAGCCCCGCCATATTGATTACGCCGAAAGATCGGCTTCGCTGAGGTGGTCGGCGTAAAGTAGTTCCGCGCATTCATCGCTTCGTTCCGCAAAAACTCATAGACCTCGCCATGCAGCTGGCTGGTTCCTGCCTTGGTCGTCACATTCACCACTCCGCCGTTGAAGCGGCCGAACTCCGCCGAGACCCCGTTCGACATAATCGCAAATTCGTCGATGTCATCGATGATGGGAAAGAATGCCACCTGGCCCGGCTCGGGCTGGAGTGCCGAGACGCCGTCATACAGATATTCATTGGTGCGCGGTCGTCCACCGTTGATCCTTGGCAGCAGCGTCCCCGGCGGCAGCGAGACTCCTGGCGCAAGTGTCGTCAGCGAGATCATGTTGCGGCCATTCAATGGCAGAGCTGTTACCTGCCCGCGCCCAATCACGGTTGTGAGTGCGCCCGACTCTGTCGTCAGCAGGGATGCGTCTGCCGTTACATTGACTACCTGTGCTGCAGAGCCTGGCTGCATCGTTATATCCACGCGCTGCCGCTTGCCGGTCATGATCGTCACTCCGGCACGCTCCACTGTCTCAAAGCCCGTTGCCTGCACCTGCACGGTGTACACCCCGGGCCGCAACGACGTGACGGCATAGTCTCCCGAGGGAGTTGTCTCCGTATGAATCACCACGCCTTCGGCTGCTCCGGGCTTCAGCGTAATCCTTGCTTCATGCAATGAAGCGCCGGTTGCGTCCGTCACTGTGCCGGCAAGGTCACCGCTTCCGCTCTGACCCTGTGCCTCGCGGACTGTGGCGGACACGGACAAAAGCAAAAGGACGCCCAGCACGAGGCATCTGCAAGATGGATTTGTGATCATGTCGACGAAAATACACGAATCTAAATAGATATAAATAGTCGATATTGACGAGGGTCTCCCCTCTGTTCCTGTTGCACGACACATGCTGTACTCTCGAGTGGAAAGGGAGGTGCCACATGGCCTCGTCCGATACTCTCCTGAAACCGCGTGAAGCTGCCGCAGAGCTTGGCCTCAGCTATCCCACGATTAAGCAATGGCTTCTCAGCGGAAAGCTTGAGAGCGCTAAGACCCCCGGCGGTCATCACCTCATCCCACGGAGCGCCCTGGCGCCATATTTGAAGGCGGCGCCATCACGGAAAGAGACACGGGAACGCTTCCGCAAGGTCAGTGGTCGCAATCAGTTGGTGGGAACGATTCTTGAGGTCAAGATCGATGGCCTGCTGGCCAAAGTTGTGCTCTCCATCGGCGAGCAGCGCATCACGTCCATCATTACGGCCGATGCCGCACGCGAGATGAAGCTTCGCAAAGGCCAGCAGGCAGCCGCCCTGATGAAGGCGACCGAGGTCATGATCACCCGTATCCCGTAGCTCGTTTTACGCAGATATGTCAGCCGCGATAGACTACGCGGCCTTCGCAGATCGTCGCTCGGACTTTGCCCAGCATCTCGGCTCCGTCGAACGGAGTGTTGCGCGACCTGGAGAGTGTCTTTGCTGCGTCGTAGCGCCATTCTGATCCGGCATCGAAGAGCACTACATCCGCGAAATGCCCCATGCTGAGCGAGCCTCTGCCTGCAAGTCCTGCGATGGCCGCCGGAGCTGCACTCATCAGCGCGATGATTCTCGACAGGGAGAGTCCCTGCTCGCGGTGGAGCACACGAAGAGCTAGGCCCAGCGATGTCTCCAGCCCCGTAATTCCATTGGGAGCGCGTTCGAACTCCTGCTCCTTCTCATGGGCCGCGTGCGGCGCATGGTCGGTCGCAATGCAGTCGGCCGTTCCGTCCAGCAGAGAAGCGACCATGGCCGCGCGATCTGCCTCAACGCGCAGCGGAGGGTTCATCTTGGCGTGCGTGTCGTAGTCGCCGATCGCCTCGTCCGTCAGTGTGAAGTGATGCGGCGCGACCTCGCAGGTGACATGCAGGCCCTCACGTTTCGCGGCGCGAATCGCTTCCATCGCGCGCGCGGTCGAGACATGCTGTACGTGCAGATGCGGGCGAAGACCTTCGGTCGCTTCGATCTCGCGCAGCAGACGGATATCCCGCTCGACGATTCGAGCCTCGGCTTCGACCGTCATACCGCGCAGGCCCAGCCGAAACGCTACCTGCCCGGCGTTCATGCTGCAACCGCCGGTCAGCCGCGTATCTTCCGCATGCTGTGAGATCGGGACCTCGGCTCGCGCTGCTGCCACGAGAGCTGCGCGCATCACATGGTCTTCGAGCACCGGCTTGCCGTCGTCGGTAAAGCCTACGGCTCCCGCCGCCCGCAGCGCCTCAAAGTCCGTCAGGGTGACGCCCATGCTGCCCAGCGTCGCCGCCGGCATGGCGAACAGCTTCACTGCCGACCTGCGCGCGGCATCCAGCATCCATTCCAGCTTGGCGACCGTGTCGTTCACCGGAACCGTGTTTGGCATGGCGATCACGGAGGTAAACCCACCTGCAGCGGCAGCTGCCGTGCCCGTTGCGATCGTCTCCTTGTAGGTCTGCCCCGGCTCGCGCAGGTGCACGTGGACATCGATCAATCCCGGCGCAACAACCTGGCCCGTCGCATCGATCGTCTCTGCGGCAGCAATGTTCTTCAGCGCACCCGGAGCCTCAACGGCGGCTACTCTTCCGTCGCGAACCAGTAGATCCCGCTCGCCGTCGATCCCGTTTGCGGGATCAATCAGGCGGCCATTCAAAATCAGAAGGTCACTCATACCGTCACACTCTTGCCCAGCGCGCGTACCAGCAGCGCCGACCTCACGGCCAGCCCGTGGGCTACCTGTTCTTCAATCGCCGACTGCGGACTGTCCGCAACTTCGCCCTCGATCTCCAGACCGCGGATCATCGGCCCCGGATGCAGCACCAGTGCCTGCGGCGCGGAGGTTTTCAGCCGCTCGCTGTTCAGCTGGTAGCTGGCGATGTAGTCGTTCAGGTCGAGCTCTAACCCCGCAAGCCGCTCTCTCTGGATGCGCAGCATCATGGCGACCTGTGCCTGCTGGAGCGCTTTGTCAAAGTTTCGCTCGATCTCGATTCCGGCGTTCAGCCCCAGAGCCTCTTCGGGCAGCAGCTTCTCCGGTCCACACAAAATTACGCGGGCGCCAAGCCGGGGCAGCAGCATCGCGTTCGATCTTGCCACGCGGCTATGCAGAATATCGCCCGTGATCACGACGGTCACGCCCTTCAGCGTGGAGGCATCCACATGCTTTGCGCCATCGGTGCCCTTCAGCCGTGTCAGCATCGTGCGCAGGTCCAGCAGCGCCTGTGAAGGATGCTCGTGCATGCCGTCGCCTGCATTCAGCACCGGCAATCCGGTTTCGCGTGCCAGCACAAACGGCGCGCCAGAGTTCGAGTGGCGCAGGATGATCGCCTCCGCGCCCAGAGCGCGCAGCGTCAGGCCGGTGTCCTTCAGGCTCTCGCCCTTTTCGATCGACGACGATTTATCGCTGACCAGTGTCGTCGTCGCGCCAAGCGACTTCGCTGCCAGTTCGAACGAGGTGCGGGTTCGCGTGCTCGATTCGTAGAACAGCAGGGCAACGCGGCGGCCTGTGAGGATCGCGGCGCGTTCTGTTGCCGACATGGTGGATAGTCGGGCGGTCAGGGAAAGAATATTGGAGACGTCTTCTACAGAGAGATCACGGATGCTGAGAAGGGAACCGGCAGCGTACCTTGCGCGCAGAGTCATCAGTGCCTAGTCCACTCGCTCCACCAGCAGCACCTGCTCCTGGTCGTCGACCTCGTTCAGCTTGACCTCGATGATCTCGCGGCTCGACGTGGGAATCGAACGGCCCACAAAGGTAGCTTCGATAGGAAGCTCGCGATGTCCACGATCGATCAGAACCAGCAGCTGTACCGACTTGGGCCTGCCGTGGTCGAAGAGGGCATCGAGCGCGGCGCGGATGGTGCGTCCCGTGTAGAGAACGTCGTCCATCAACACGATATCGCGGCCCGTCACGTCGAAACCGACCTCAGCCGGAGTGACCGTGGGGCGCGGTCCGTCGGTTGAAAGGTCATCGCGATAGAAGCTGATATCGAGCACACCGGTATCGACCGGGTGCTTCTCGATGTTCGCGATCAGCTCGCCGATGCGTTTGGCGAGAGGGACACCGCGCCGTTTGATCCCGATCAGGCCGAGGTTCTCGCCGCCGTTGTTCTTCTCCACGATCTCGTGCGCGAGGCGCACCAGTGTTCGTTCAATCTCCGAGGCCGACATCAACCGGCCTTTTTCACGAATTTCTGGCTTCTTTACCGTGTCCTGGCTCATAAACGATCCCGCTCGATGATATCAGCACCGGCAGGCGTTGATCGCGCAGGTCGTGCGCTCTTCGCACAAGGTTCAGGAGCGCCGCATCCGCAGCATGCCGCTCATGGCGCCCCCGATGGTCGAGAAGATCATGACGAACCCCGACATCATGGCGAAGCCGCCCAGCATGATCCCGGCGCGAAACTCCGGCAGGCGAACGTAACGCATCGCCTCGACGGGCTGAGGATTCATCGCGGCAGCCTTTTCAATCTGCGAGCGCAGTTCCACGTCGAACGATCCCATCGCGTGCAGCCCGAACCGGGCGATCAGGCCGGATAGCGCCATTGCTGCGGCAATCGAAGCGATCAGCGCAAAGCCCGCCACCATGCCGATGCGGACTCCAACCATCGCGTCGATCCAAGCCTGTGGCCGGCGCTTCTGGTAAAAGCCCAGGGCGATCGCGGCTCCGGAGATCGTCCACAGCCAGCAAAGAAAGGTCAGCTTGGGAAACTGTGCCGCCAGCAGCGTCAACACTGCGGCGATAACGGCCACGGCGCCAGCGCACAGGATCGCCGTCTTCCACTCGACCTGCTTTGGGTTTGGTGGTGGAAGCACACCGGTCGACTCTCCGCCGTCTTCCTCGTCCGATGGGTTAATGCTGTAGTCCGGCAGCGACAGTTGAGGTGCGCCGCAGTGCTGGCAGAAGGGAGCCACTCCTTCACTGGCGGCAAGCTCTCCTCCACACCGATGGCAATACTCGTGCATAGCTCCAACCTATCCCACGGCACAGCGCTGGGCAAGCCGCGGCGTCTTATTGCCGGGCATCCGAGTCGCTGTTGCCGGAGAAGCCGATCGGCAGATCGAGCGCCACCAGGCCGAACTTGGTGCCATCGCCTTCCGGTTCAATCGCCACAATGTGCTGATGTTGCTTCGACCCGGCCTTCAGCTCAATCTTTGTTCCCGCGGAGGTCACCACCTGGGAATGTTTGTCATTCTCCGAGCAGGTCAGCCCATCGTCCGTCCGCACCGGGGAACCTACCGGCTGATCGTGATTGCAGGCGATCACCGTGCCGTACTTCCTCAACGCATCACGGTAGTAAGCCTGAATTTTTTCAGTGCCGTCCGGCGTCCGGTAGCTGGCGGCCTTCACCCGCAGCTGAAACTTTCCAAAGCTTAGATTGACGTCGGCGGAGCCGCTATCCTTGTCCTTCTTTTTGACCAGCTCTGCTCCTGGATATATTGGAAGGCCAATGCCCTCGATGCCGGTGGCGTCGTTTGTCTTTACCTTCACGCCACCGAACGGCGTCGCCACACTGACGTTCTCGTTGTCGCCATTTTTCTTCTGCTCAATCCTGCAGCCTGAAAACACCAGCATGCCGACGATGAGCCCCGCAGCTGCGATCCGTGACGTCTCCATAAAAGCGGTCTTCCTCCCTCAGACGTTACGCATCTCTGGAGCGTTCGGTTCCCCCCATTCCCCCTTCCTGTACAGAGGAAGGGGAGGGCGGTCCGTCGGCTGCGGCGTGTCGTCTCCTGTCGTTGTGACAGCCATTTCATCACAGACTTGCACGGAAGATGAAAGAAAGAGGTTGTCTTGACGTGCAGAATTCTGCAACATTGCCCCAAAAAACTCGTCAAACTGCTATAGAGCAGCGGGCGTTCCTCTTGGTAAGTGCTTTATACTTTGCGCAGGAGTAGCCGTACTCCTCTGGAGCTGAAATGGCGCAGCATCAGCCAATTCGACGGAACATCCCTCCAGCCGGATCCTCAGAGATTCCGGATAAGCTCTACTTTCGCATCGGCGAGGTCTCACGACTATGCGATATTCCAGCTTATGTGCTGCGTTTCTGGGAGAGTGAGTTCTCCCAGCTCAAGCCGCATAAGGGAGGGACTGGTCAGCGTCTCTATCGCCGGCGCGATGTCGAAACGGTTCTTCACATCAAGTCGCTGCTCTACGACGAGGGATATACCATTCCCGGTGCCCGTCAGGTCATCAAGTCGGAACAGCGCCAGAAGAGTCCACAGCTTTCCCTGGAGATTGAAGCAGGCGCTAGTCCTGCTGGAAACCGGGACTTACGACGTCTTCAGAAAGACCTTCGTGATCTCCTGGCTCACCTCTCTACACCGCCGTTGCGCACCGTGCAGAGCATTCGCTCCGCCCGTCCCACGACGGCACCACGTTCCGCCTCAAGGCGTTCTTTAATTGATCCCTTATTTGGCCCACCTTCCAATCCTGATCCTTTGAATAGTTAGTCTGCCTACATCCATGACCTCTTCCAGGCCCAGTACGTCCTCCGAGCCGAACGCCCCCGTAGACCCTAAAAAGGGTTCTTCGATCCAATGCTACTTCTGCATTGGCCACGAATTTCGCCGTTCGCGTCTGCGCGGCGCTGACTTGGCGTATTTTCTTCTGCTGCGATATCCGGTTCGCTGCATCCGCTGCGGAGAGCGGCAGTATCAGAGCATGACCATCGCCTCGCTGGCCAGCTCGTCTCGGACTCGCCAGCCAAAACCAGAGCATGATGCCTTCAAAGACCGGACCCGCTGATCGCGCGGTGGTAAAAGACAGGGGCGACATCCCGTTGTCCTGACCGGAACCCGCGTTACCAGCTTCGCGTCGTGGTCACGTCGATACAATAAGAAAACCGACGTGACTGTAGACGAAGTTCCCAATCCGAAGCGTGGACGCAACCCGTTCGCCCGCCTGCGGCCTTCCGCCTCGCAAAGCGCATCCTCTGCCGCGATCCTGCTGATGACCTCGTCGCTGCTTTCTGGCGTTCTTGGGCTGGTGCGCACCAAATACATCAACTACATCTTTGGCGCCGGTCCGGAGACCGATGCTTATAACGCGGCCTTTCAGCTGCCCGAAATGATCTCCTACTTCCTCGTTGGCGGCGTGGCGTCGATCTCTCTCGTCACGATCCTCAACCGGTACCGGGCGCAGGGGGATGATGAGGGAGCCGACCGCTCTCTGTCGATCGTGCTCAATGCCATGATCGTGGTCCTTATCCTGAGCATTCTGGTTGCTGAGGTCGTGGCACCCTACTACACTTCATTCTTCTTTAGTGGGTTTGGACCTCGCGAGGCCGCGCTCTGCACCACATTGACTCGTCTGTTGCTGCCTGCACAGCTCTTCTTCTTTGTGGGGGGAGTGATCGGCTCCCGCCTGGTCGTTCGCAAGATCTTCCTCTACCAGGCCATCAATCCGCTCATCTACAACACCGGCATCATCCTGGGAGCGGTCTTCCTGCATCGCCAGTTCGGCATCTACTCGCTGGCGATCGGTGTCCTTGCCGGTGTCATCCTTGGTCCGACGACGATGAATCTCTTCGGGGCACTGCAGAGCGGATTTCGCTATCACCCCATTCTCAACCTGCGCCATCCGGCTTTTCTTGAGTGGCTGCGTCTGACCTTCCCGCTGATGGTCGGCGTCTCTCTCGTAACCGCCGATTCGTGGATACTCACTCACTTCGCCTCCTCCAGCACCGGAGGCATCACGCTGCTGAAGAACGCCAAAAATCTCTTCACCGCGCCGATGGGCATCCTTGGCCAGGCTGCGGGAGCTGCTTCTCTGCCGTTTTTCTCCGCGCTCTTCAGCCAGGGCAGGCATCGTGAGTTCGGCACTGCCGTCAACCGTGCCGTGTCCCGCGTACTGGCGGCCTCACTGTTGATGGGGGCGTGGATGATTGCGCTGGCGACGCCACTGGTCGATCTCTTCCGCGGCGGCGTCTTTACGGCTGCCGATACGCAGGCCATGACCCTCTACTTCACGGTCTTCGCGGTGTCGATCTCGTTCTGGGCGGTGCAGGGTCTCTATGCCAGGGGCTTCTACGCCGCCGGCGACACCGTGACACCGGCGATCACGGGATGGATCGTCACCCTGATCTCGATCCCCGTCTACCGCGTGCTGTTCCACGCCAGCGGACTCACCGGCCTGGCGATCGCCTCCGACATCGGCATCGTCCTCCAGACCCTGACGCTCGCAGTCCTGATTCAACGCAAGCGGCTGGTTTCATTCGCTGGGCTCGAAATTGGAGAGGTTGCCAAGGCCCTTGCGGCGGCGCTGGTCTCGTGGGCAGGGGCCGCCGCCGTGGTTCGCTACGTGCCCCATCCGCATACGCACACCGCAGACTTTCTCATCATCGCCGCTGCAAGCCTGGCCTGGTGTGTCCTTGCCGTGGCGATCCTGCTGCTAACCCGTTCAAGCTTCATCCGCCAGCTGCAATCGCGTTTCTAAGCCTGGGCATTGGTGCAGTGGCAGCCTTGACCGGCTGCCACTGCAGGGTTACTTCGCGTCTTCGTACTCTTCGTGCCAGGCGGTCTGAATCGCTTCGAGGATACCCTCGTTCGACTTTGCCGGGTCGCCGACAAAGCCCGGAAGCTCGGTGACGTAGCGGTGCAGATCGGTGAATCGCACGGTGTACGGATCGAGATCCGGATACTTCTCCTGCAGCTGAATCCCGATTTCAAGCGAGTCCGTCCAGTTGATCTCACGCGGCATCGTTGCCTCCCAATCTTGAATGAAACTTGAAGATGAAGCGTCGTGCTGGCAGACGCGAGGAACTCGAATCGAGTCGCCT
The DNA here is from genome assembly GCF_028283685.1 of Edaphobacter sp. GTDB lineage: Bacteria > Acidobacteriota > Terriglobia > Terriglobales > Acidobacteriaceae > Edaphobacter. Next base: position 67,393 of record NZ_JAPWKF010000005.1, read on the forward strand.
CGTTCTGATCCAACTCAAACGCAGGGTGTTACTTGACCGCTGCTGAGGGTTTGCCTTCCTGCACGTAGTTGCGGTTCCACTTGGGAATCTCCACGACGTAGGTGCCCGGCTTCTCGATGACCGCCTGACAGCCCAGGCGCGAGTTCAGCTCGACGCCAGCCGCCGTCTCCATGCGGTCCAGCTCATTATCTTCAGGCTCCGAGATCCCCTTCGCTCCCTCACGCACATGGAGGTGGCAGGTCGTGCAGGCGCATACTCCGCCGCAGGCGTGGTCGAGGAAGATCTCGTAATTTTCTGCGACATCCAGAAACGACATGGGCAGGCCGTGCCCGTCGTAGGGCATGGAATCGAATTCAAACTCCACCGTGCGGCCTTCTGGTAAAAATGTCACCCGCACCATGTTTTCGCCCGCAGGCTTTGACAGATCGACGACTTGGTCCTTCTTCACTTCGCTCATAATCCTGATCTTCCTTAATCTTCGCTCGACTCGCCGGCCGTAGCCTGGTCATTGACCGAGTTCTCAATCGCCTCGGCCTCTTTTTCTGCTGTCAGCACCTGCGCCTTGGCAAACGGATGCGGAGCCGTCGGCCCCTCTCCTATGCTCTCACCCGCGGCCTCCATCGTCTTACCGCCCAGCGCGCCGGTCACAGCCGAATCCATCATCAACTCCGCGAAACGACGCGTTGCCTTATCCAGCCGCTCGATCGCCGCACGGATGATCTTGTGATCGTCGCCCTGCAACGAGGCTTTCAGCTCATCTTCTTCCTGCTTGATGGTTGCAATTTCATCTGAAGAGAGCTTCTGCCATGCCTCGTGCTTGCCGCCCTTATCGACGGCGGCGAGGATCGTCTCAGCCTCATTCTTCGCCTCGATCAACTGGCGCTGGCGGATGTCTTCCTCAGCGTTGTCGAACGACGACAGAATCATGTCCTCGACCTGCTCGTCCGTCAGCCCATAGGTTGGCTTGACCTCGACCTCGGCCTCCTGTCCGCTGCGCTGCTCGCGTGCGCTCACATGCAGAATGCCGTTGGCGTCGATCAGGAACTTCACCTCGATACGCGGCAGGCCGGCCATCATCGGCGGAATGCCCTTCAGGTCGAAGCGCGCCAGCGAGCGGCAGTCCTTCGCCAGCTCGCGTTCCCCCTGGACGACGTGAATAGCCACGTTCGTCTGGCCATCCACACCGGTCGTGAAGTGCTCGGTCGCACTGGCCGGGATCGTCGAATTGCGCTGAATGATCTTCGCGACGACACCGCCAAGAGCCTCGATCCCGAGAGAAAGCGGCGTGACGTCCAGCAGCAGCAGGTCTTCGATCTTGCTTCCAGCCTGTGCGCTGCCGGAGAGAATCTGCGCCTGCACTGCTGCGCCAAGGGCGACAACTTCGTCGGGATTCAGCTCCGTGTGCGGCTTTTTGCCGCGTGCAGACAGGCCGAAGACCTCGTCGACCAGCTTGCGCACCGCCGGAATCCTCGTCGAGCCGCCGACCAGCACCACCTCGTCGATCGCCGAGATCTCAATTCCTGCGTCCTTCAGAGCCTGTTTGCAGGGAACCGCGGTGCGGGCAATCACGCCGGCAATCAGGGCTTCGAACTGCTCCCGTGCAATCTCGCGCGTATAGCGCTTGCCGCTCGGCAGCGTCACGTCCAGCCGTGCGACCTCATTGTCGGAGAGCGCAATCTTGGCTTCGATCACCGCCTTGCGGATCGCCTGCACGGCCTCGCCGTCGCTGCGCACATCCTCACCCAGGTCTCCGGCGATATCGTCCAGCGCAATCGCAATCAGCAGATTGTCGATGTCGTCGCCGCCCAGGTGTGTATCGCCACCTGTCGCGATGACCTCGAAGATGCCCTCGTGCAGCTTCAGGATCGAGATATCGAACGTTCCACCGCCGAAGTCATACACGGCGATCACGCCGTCCTTGTTCTTGTCGAGGCCGTAGGCCAGTGCGGCCGCCGTCGGCTCGTTCACCAGGCGCAGCACTTCAAGTCCTGCGATCCGGCCCGCGTCCTTCGTCGCCTGCCTCTGCGCATCGTTGAAGTAGGCCGGAACCGTGATCACAGCCTTGGTTACGGGAGCCTGAAAGAACCGCTCGGCGTTCTTCTTGAGCTGCATCAGCACATAGGCTGAGATCTCCGGCGGTGTCAGCAGCAGTCCACCCACGCTGACCTTCAGCACTTCGCCAGACTTCAGGCCGTCCGCCAGCTTGAAGGGAAACAGCTTCAACTCATCCTGCACATCGTCGATATCGCGGCCCATCAGGCGCTTCGCCGAGTACACCGCGCTTGCGGCATCCGTCAGCAGGGTATTCCGCGCGGCATTTCCCACGGCTACGCCATTGTCGGTCCAGGCGACGACCGACGGCACCAGGCGGTCGCCGTCCTCGCCTGGGATGACTGTCGGTATTTCGCCCTGCATGTACGCGACCAGGGAGTTCGTCGTTCCCAGGTCGATCCCAACTACGCGCTCTTCCGCCATCAAATCAGTCCTTTAATCGCAATCCTTTTATTGTCCTACAATCGCCTGAACAGCGCAGAGTCACCTGAGATTGGATGCCCGTCCCACCCTGGTTGATGCCACGATGGAGCACCAAGTTGTTGCGCCAACAGTCTCTTAGTGCGCAGCGGTCTTCGAAAGCAGGTTCATCACCAGCACTCCTGCAATGATCAGGGCCATGCCCGCCACGGCGGCAGAGTCCAGTTTTTGCTTGTACAGGACCAGTCCCACCACGGCGATGAGCACCGTCCCCAGACCTGACCAGATGGCGTAAGCCACCCCCACAGGAATCGTCTTCAGCGTCTGCGACAGGCAGTAGAACGCCGTCCCGTAGCCAATCACGACCGCAACGGAAGGGAACAATCGCGTAAAGCCATTTGAGGCCTTAAGGGACGAGGTGGCAATGACCTCGCTCAAAATCGCACCGGCGAGCCAGAGATAATTCATAGGTAATTATTGCCGGTTGTACGAGGTTGCGAGACAGGCAGAACCGAAAAGGTGCATTCTTTCCGCATGACTCCGAACACTCCTTCTACCATCATTCCCAGCCTGCGCTACCGTAATGCTCTCGCCGCTATCGACTGGCTGTGCCTCGCCTTCGGACTTAAGAAGAACGCCGTCTACGCCGAGGGAGAGACCGTCCACCATGCTCAGCTGACCTATAAGGGCGGCATGATCATGATCGGTTCTGTCGACCACCAGGGCGACTATGGCAAGCTCACCGCCCAGCCCAGCGAGATAGGCCAACGCACCACCGGCGGCATCTACCTCGTTGTGCCCGATGCCGATGCTGTCTACGCCACGGCTAAACAGGCTGGCGCCGTCATCCTTATCGATATCCGTGACATGGACTACGGCGGACGCAGCTTTACCTGCCACGACCTCGAAGGGCATCTCTGGAGCGTCGGCAGTTACGATCCCTGGGGCGAATCTCCCAAGCCGTAGCGAAAAAAGCACTTCCGCCGTGACGAATCGGGATAAGAGCCGTGTTACCGTCAGAGGCATGGAACTGAACCCGTACGCTGTTTACCTCGGCGGGCAGGATCCTATCCCCGTTATTACCCGGACCGCCGAGCTGCTGCATTCGCTGATCGACCCGCTTTCGCCTGCCCATATTGATCGTTCCCCGGCTCCTGGAAAGTGGAGCATCCGCGAGATTGTTGCTCACCTGGCTGACTGTGAGCTGGTCTTCGGCTTCCGACTGCGTCAGACGCTCTCCGAGGATCATCCTGTCATCCAGCCCTTCGACCAGACCGTCTGGGGCGAGCGCTATGCTGCCTATGACATCTCCAGCGCGATGCGGATGTTCGAGGCGAGTCGCAACTGGAACGTCAAGCTGCTCACCACGGTCAACGACGCCGACCGCCATCGCCCGCTCACCCATCCCGAGCGCGGCACGATGACGCTATGGACCATCGTCGAGACAATGGGGGGGCACGACATCAATCATCTTCGGCAGATCGAAAAGATCATCGCGGCGGACTAGAGATCTCCGGTTCAGGACGATCTGCGCCAAGATTCGGGCTGGGCAATTACTCGAGCGCTTCGTTGACGTCGCGCACCAGATTTCGAAGGTAGCTGCGTTTATTTAATAGGGCCACCATGTTGTCGCGTGCCGCGGCCTTTGCGGTGGCGTTGTCCGTATCCAGCGCCGCGTCCCATCGCGTCCACAGAGACTCCAGCTCGGCCTGCGTCTCCACCATGCGGGCGTCGAAGGCGTCCTTGGCGGTCATCAGATCGCGGCGCAGCTCGGGCTCGTCTTCGCCCATCTGCTTGGCCATCTTCATCTCCTGCAGCTGCATGTTCAGCTCGAAGACCTCTTCCAGCAGCTCCGGGGGGACGATCTGCTTCTTCTCGCTGCCGCCGGCACGGGCCGCGTCGGTCGCAGCCTTGGACTGCTCTTCCAACTCCACCCCTTCCAATTTCAAAAGGTATTGGGTGCGCAGGATCGGGTCCTTCAGCGTCCGGTAGGCATCGTTCAGCAGCGAGGACTGACGGAGTGCTTCCTCCTGCTCGGCTGCCGGCTTTGTGGCAAAGCGGTCCGGGTGGAGCCTGCGGCTCTGGGCGTAGAACTGCTTCTCAAGGGCGACAGTGTCGATATGCAGCTTGGCTGGAAGCGAGAAGACGTCGAAGTAGCTCATCGCTCTCTATTGTAGAAGCCTGAGCATCGGACGAAGGCGACCGGGCAGGGAACGACAGGACAGGGCGGAGAATCAGCTCCGCAGGAAGTCACCGACCATCTTCGTCGCCTCACGGATGACGGCCTCCTCTGCTCCCACGCCAGCGAGCCAGTGCATCTCCGGTTCACGACGGAACCAGGTCATCTGTCGCTTGGCGTAGTTGCGATGCCCCTGTTGGGCTACGGCTACAGCTTCTTCCCGCGTCAGATTCCCCGAGAGCACAGCTGCGGCCTGGGCATACCCCAGCGTCGTTAGCGCGCGGCACTCGCGCCCGTGTCGTTCGATCAGCAGGGAAGTCTCTTCGATGAGGCCGCGGTCGAACATCGCTGCAGCGCGAGCATTGATTCGCTCATACAGGAGTGCTCGCGGAGGATTCAATCCCAGCCGCAGAATGCGATAGCCTTCCAGGCGGTCGCGGCCCTTCTGCCACTGTTCCGTCATGGGCGTGCGAGAGGAGTTCTCCTCGCTGGACGCTAAAGAGACCTCAATGGCGCGAATCACCTTCGGCACATCGTTGGCATGAATCGCTGCTGCGGCGGTCTTGTCCAGGCGCGTCAGTATCCGGTGCAGATGCTCCGGCCCCTTGTCTGCGGCGTGCCGGCGCAGCCTTTCGCGGAGTTCGGGGCGAGCCTTCGGTGCCGGAAACAGGCCGTCGATCAGGGCGCGAAGATAGAGGCCGGTTCCTCCAGCGACGATGGGAAGGCGGCCTCGCCCGGAGATGCCGTCGAGCGCCTCCCGCGCCATGCGGCTGTAGTCGCCGGCCGTCACCTGTTCGCTGGGCCAGGCCACGTCGATCAGATGGTGCGGAGCCAGCCGGCGCTCTTCGGGAGTGGGCTTCGCCGACCCGATCTCCATGCCGCGATACACGGCGACGGAGTCGCAGGAGATGATCTCGCCGGAGAACGCCTGTGCCAGGCGAATGGAGAGAGAGGTCTTCCCGCTGGCGGTGGGGCCGGCGACGACGATGAGTGGCCGCAATGGATTTGCCGTTACCACAGCCGCCACCATCCAGGGGTGAAGGCGCGGTGGAGACCGGCACGCCAGATGGCGAAGACGATGGCTGCTATTGCTAGAAGAAACAGGCCGCGTATCTGCCGAATTCGCTCTGTCTGCAGCTCGGTGGCGTGGCTATTGTTCGCTGGGCGTTCAGGCGATGCCATCAGCAGAGTTACTCCGGCGGCTTCTTGTTGACGAGGTAGTGAATGCGCAGCTCGAGGTTCGGGCCGTGAAACTCCTTCGGCAACGGCGGGAACTGGCCTACGCCGGTGATCGAGCCCCATGCGGCGCGATCCAGCGCCTGGTCCTGCGTGGAACCATCCAACCGCATGATGCCGATGCGTCCATCGGGCAGGATGGAGAAGCGGATCAGGGTCTCGCCAGACTTGTTGAGCGGCGGCCGCGCCTCCTCTGGAATGAGAGGCAGCCAGGTGACGTAGATGTCATGCAGGATGCGGCGCAGATAGGGGTTGAAGTCGACCCCCATGGTGTCGGAAAGAATATCGACGCCGGTATTGAGGCCCTGGTGCGCAACGGGGATGCTTGCGCCGTAGTCACCGCCTCCGCCGCGGTTCTGGGCTGCTGCCTGGGCTGCCTGGCGGATGGCGTCACCGGCGGACATGGACTGGCCACCGAAGTTGGGTTTGGTCGGCGCAGGGTGAGGCGAATCGACCATCGCCTGCTGCTGGGGAGCATGCTGCTGCAACGGCTGCGGAGCGGGCTGCTGTTGTGCCTGTTGCGGCTGCGCTTGCTGCGGAGCGGCCTCTGGCGCAGGAGGCTGCGGCGTCGGGGTTGTTGCCTGAGCTCCCGGCGCTCCGGCGCGGCGCATCGCCTGCAGCTGCTCCAGCGTCTTCTTGTCGAGCGTTGGCTTGGCCGTCTGCTGCACACGGTCCTTGTCGCTCATGACATTAGTCGGCTTTTTGGGGAGCTGCTTGCCGATGTCCTTCGGCATATCCAGGTAGGTCAGTTCCTTGTCGCGCTGCTTCAGCACGTCGGCCGGATTGATCAATCGCGGCTGGTGGAAGATGACCTGTGGGCCGTAAAGAACGAACCACCCGATCGCCAGCCAGATGATGACCGAGATATAAACGGACTCGCGGAAACGGGCCTTCGCGCGTTCGTCATCCAGCGCGTCGAGGAGGTGGATGAGCTCATGTTCCTCTAGATCGCCATAACGGTTGGTCCGCACCCGTGAGGGAGGCGTAGAGGGAGCGGAGTTCGGCGGAGTCTCGAGTGATGGCATTGGTCTATGAGGTCAGACGATTGGCAGCTAAGTAAGTTTCTCTTGTGAGATGAGGAGATTAACCCCGCTCGATGTCTCCAGTTACGCCCGACTCAATTATTTTCTCACCCCGGACCTCTCCGGGCACGGCCTCATACGACAAAGGACGTAGTGATGGAATGTAGACTGACGGGATGAAGCTGGCGTTTCCCAGCGGCGTCCGAGCCGTAGTCATTACAGTCAGCGACGGCTGCTTTCAGGGCAGCCGACAGGATACCTCCGGGCCTGCTGTGGCCGATCTACTTGAGCAGGCAGGAGTAGCAGAGGTTGCCAGCGAAGTGGTTCCCGACGAACTGGATGCGATTGTGGCTGTGCTGGAGGCTGCCGCGGCCTCTTCCGAGCTGGTGCTGACCACCGGTGGAACCGGTCTGGCCGAGCGTGACGTGACCCCTGAGGCGACGCGCAGGGTCTGTGAGCGGCTGATCGATGGTTTGGCCGAACGGATGCGTTTGGAGGGGGCGAAGCAGACCCCGCTGGCTGCTTTAAGCCGTGCCGTCTGCGGTACGCGGGGTCGCAGCCTGATTATCAATCTCCCGGGAAGCCCCTCTGGGGCAGTGACTTCGCTGGAAGCGATCCTTCCTCTGCTGCCGCATGCCGTCGACCTTCTCGCAGGCAGAACCCAGCACGAAGGCGCGGCGGTACCTGAGGCCTCGCGGCACGGGTAGAATAGAGGTTCCGTGAAAATTGGACCTATTGCGTTATTCCACAAGTTGAACGGCGCCCTGATGGCGGCGATGAAGCCCTTTGGCGCCTGGGGGATCGGTGCGCTGTCCGTGCTCGATTCGGCTGCGATTCCAGTGCCGATCGACGCACTCATGATCGACTTTATCCTTCATGACAAGGCGAAGTTCCTGCTCTATTGCTTTATGGGTGCCCTGGGCTCGGCGATCGGCAGCCTTCTGCCGTTCTACATCGGACGTGCGGGAGGCGAGCTCTTCCTGATGAAGCGGATCAACCGCAAGCGTTACGAACAACTGCGCGACCGCTTCGAGCGCCAGGAGTTCCTCGCCCTGATGATTCCGGCGATGATGCCTCCCCCGATGCCGGTCAAGCTCTTCGAATTCGCCGCAGGCGTCTTCGAGATGAAGACACTCTGGTTCTTTATGGCGATCTTTACGGGCAAGTTCCTGCGCTTTCTTGCCTGGGCCCTGATAACGATCTTCTTAGGCAAGCAGATCATCGACACCGTGTCGCTGGCCCTCAAGGCGCATATGAGCTATGTGCTTGGCATCGCGGGAGTTCTGGTGGGCCTTCTGGTCTACTGGGTGATGCGCAAGGTCTTCGACCGCCGCCGCGGCGTGGGTCTTCCGATCGAGGATGAGCCCGAAGCGTAAAAAAGATTCCCTGCAAAGGAAAAGGGCTGCGATCTGTTGAGGATGGCAGCCCTTTTCCTTTGAGGGAACGAGATTTCGATAGGAACGAGATTAGGCGGCGCGGCGGCCGTAGGCTTCCTGCATGGTGGACGAGATGCTGCGCGCCAGCTCCGGCAGGCCGAAGAAGGCGGCTGCAGTGATGGCGGTCGACATGGCGTCGTTGGCGTAGAAGGGGACGGCCGCGACGAAGCAGGCGCTGAGCCCGGCTGCGGTGTGCGGATACATCTGGCTTCCGGCCCAGACCATGAAGTTGCTCAGAAGGAAGAACGAGGTCGAGCTGGCCAGGACAGCTCCAGCGACGCGAAGCGCGGAGGGACGGCCGGAGAGCACCTGGTGTCCGAAGAGGCAGACGGCGGCGTACCAGACCCAGGTGGCCACGTAGGCGCTGGCGTGGAACGGATAGCTGTAGACGAAGGTGGTCAGGTAATAATCCGTGGCCATCAGCGCCACAACGGCGGGGATCGTCTGCCAGCGGCTCCGACGGGCGCCGAAGAAGAGCAGGCTTCCACCGACGGCGGTGAATCCGACACTGGTGGTGTGGAAGGCCGAAGGAAGAATACGGCTGAGAACGGCGACGATCAGTGCGATATAGGCGGACATGGCGTTGAACCTCAGAACAGAAAAGACAGCCGCAGGAAGCGGCTCTTACGATTCTCTTGTTTCGCGGCGGCGGGGTCAACCGCTCAAAGGTAACAGAACCTGATTCTTTACGGTGCAGGCCGATTCGTTGTCCTCATGGCTGATCGTGGCCGTCCATCTCCAGGTGATCTATGCGCCGGTTGGAGTTGATGTAAGCGACTCCCATCAGGGGAGTATGGCCGGAGAGCAGTCCGTCATCGTAGAGAAAGCGCAGATCGCGGAAGGTCACGGCGGTGAGGCCGGAGCGGTCGGTTCCTGCCTCGTTGACCAGAGGGTACTGTGACCAGTCGAGGTAGACGTGGCCCAGCCAGCTTCGTTTTGCCTCAAGGACAGCCAGGGTGCTGGGCGGTTTGTAGTAGATGTCGGTCTGCTGGCTGGAGCTGACCTCGCCCCTCAGAGTATTCACGGTGGAGACGCGGTAGAAATGCGGCAGATCGACGACGGTCTGCCAGCGGAAGGGATTGAAGGGATATGGGTCTGCGGTGGCCCGTTGGATAGTGGAGGGCGCGTCCTCGGCGGAACGTGCGAGGTCGATGGCCTTGAGGCGCTCAACGTAGCGCAGGCCCCAGAGCGCAACGATGCCGCTGAGCGCGGCAATGGCCCATGCCCGTCCGCGAAATGCCGGGCGTCGCGTGCCGACTTCGCTGGAGATCAGCCCGAAGAGTGCCGGGGCGACCAGTGCGGCCAGCAGGAGAAGAAAGAGGATGGGCTCGAAGATAAAAACGAAGGACCCGGCGTACCAGCGCGGATTGAAGGGGGCAAAGGGCCGGACTCCGTAGTTGTTGGTCCAGTCCAACAGGATATGTGAGAGCAGGGCGACAACGGAGAGGAGATAAAGACGTAGCCAGCTGAGGGGAGCAGCGAGCTTCAGCGACGGATTGCGCCTGAGCCGCCAGCGATGGATCAGCCAGATAAAGCCCACCACGACGAGTGCCTCAAACGGTATGCCGAGAAAGGAATGTGTCCAGCCGCGATGGTGCTCGAAGCCGGCGACCGGGCCTTTCAGGCTCCACAGAACATCGAGATCCGGCGCTTCGGCGGCGAGCGTCATGGCAAGGGTGGCGTAGGCGGCCTTCCGGTTAAAACCGGCGCGCGAAAGGACGGCGCCGGTCATGAAGTGCGTGACAGGTTCCATTGTGAGTTCCAGCATAGCGTGCGGCGACGTTCTGCATCGCAAAGGGTCAGGCGCGAAGCAGGGTATGCGTCGCAAGAAGCATCGCCAAGAGCAGGAAGAAGATGCGAAGTCGGTGCATTCTGTCCCATCGCCTGTGTTCATCCAGTCGCGCGGAGAGGGGTGTCCCTTCGCCGCGATCCGCGATACGGTTGTTGATCGGAACCAGCAGGAGAACGCTGTACGCGATCGTGGCCGCCCACAGAACTGTCGCCATCTCGGCGCGTGCTCTATTCCATCTCGGAGTACGGCAGTACGCTGCTGCCTGTGCTCGAGGCCATCTGCGGGTGGGGACGCCAGCACCTGGCCCGGCTGGGCTCGCAGGCCCGGTTATGATGGCAATATGTGCGCACTGCCCGTTACGGAGATGGAGATAGACGCCTTTCTCGCGGCCTTTGAGGGGTGTGCGCTGCCCAAAGAACAGTGGACGCACGGTGCGCATCTGCTGACCGGCGCGTGCTACGTGCGGGAGCTTGGCCGTGAGTCGGCGCTTACGAAGATGCGCGAGTGCGTGCGGCGTTACAACGAATCCGTCGGCGGGAGGAATACGGAGACCGGCGGGTATCACGAGACCATTACAGCGATGTGGATACGCCTGCTGGATTCTCTTTGGCGCGAGTGTCAGCCGATGGAGAGAGCTGCATTCGCGGCTCATGCGGTAGCGATGTTCGAGCCCAGGAAAGCTGTCTTTCGTGAGTACTATGACTTCGATGTGGTGGGTTCGACTGAGGCGCGGCTGCGCTGGGTGGAGCCGACGCTGAAAACGCTTGGCTAGCTTTCCATCTGTGGATTGATCCGGAGCGCGTCTCTCTATAATCGGATTCGTTATGGCGACTGCATTGACCGCTGACCAGCAGATTCAGGAGCTCCGCGAGGAGCTGCGGCACCACGAGCACCTGTATTACGCTCTTGACGCTCCAGAGTTGACCGATGCGCAGTACGACGCGCTGATGAACCGGCTCAAGAAGCTCGAAGCAGACCATCCTGAACTGGTGACTCCGGATTCGCCGACGCAGCGTGTTGGCGGAAAGCCGCGTGAGGGCTTTGCCAAGGTGGCGCACTCGCGGCCGATGCTCTCGCTCGATAATGCGTACAACGAAGAAGAGCTGCGTGCCTGGGAGCAGAGAGTGCGCTCGGGTTTGCCTGCCGCGGAGAAGCTGCAGTTTGTCTGCGAGCTGAAGCTGGATGGGCTTTCACTGGCGCTTCAGTATGGCCCGGGTGCGCATGGTTCGGCGCACCTGGAGCGGGGCGTGACACGTGGCGATGGAACGATCGGAGAGGATGTCACGACGAATGTGCGGACGATCCGATCCGTACCGTTGAGCATTGCGGCGAAGAAGCTTAAGGAGGCTGGCCTGCCGGAGAGCTTCGAGGTTCGCGGTGAGGTTGTGCTGCCACAGCTGGCCTTCATGAAGATGAATGAGGAGCGTGTGGCGGCAGGCATGGCGCCCGCAGCGAATCCGCGAAATGCTGCGGCGGGAACGATTCGCACGCTGGAGCCGAATATCGTTGCCCAGCGCAGACTCGACTTCTATGCCTACTTTCTGCTGCGTGATGGAGAGACGCTGCTGCCGAGCCATACGGAGACGCTGCAGGCACTGAAAACTGCAGGCTTCCGTGTGAATGCGCATGCTAAGACCGTCAAGACGATCGAAGAGGTGGTGGCCTTTATCGCCGTGGCAGAGGATTTGCGCGAGACGCTGGGCTACGAGATCGATGGCGTGGTCATCAAGGTGGACAGCGCGTCGCAGCAACGACGGTTGGGCTTTACCGGCAAGGCGCCGCGCTGGGCCATTGCTTACAAATTTGCCGCGCGTGCGGCTGTGACGAAGCTGGAAGGCGTCCTGTTCCAGGTGGGGCGTACCGGCAAGGTGACGCCGGTAGCGGCGCTGACGCCGGTTGTGGTCGGCGGAACGACGGTCTCGCGCGCTACGCTGCACAACGCCGATGAGATTGCTCGTCTGGGAGTCAGGATCGGCGATTATGTGCAGGTCGAGCGAGGCGGGGACGTCATCCCGAAGATCGTAGAGGTGGTCGAAGACAAGGATCATCCTCGCGGCAAAAAAGAGATTGTCTTTCCGCAGAGCTGCCCGGTCTGCGACAGCGAACTGATGCGTGTGGAGGGCGAGGTCGACTGGCGCTGCGTCAATAATGCTTGTCCCGCCCGTGTGCGGGAGGAGCTGCTGCACTGGGCAGCGCGCGGGGTGATGAATATAGAGGGTTTAGGCGATGCGATGGTGGTGCAGCTGCTGGGGCAGAGCGCGGCATCGGTGAACGAGGAAGAGGTGAGCGAGGAGGGTGCGCCGGTCGTGGAGCGTACTGCCCTGGTTCATACCATCGCCGACCTGTATCGGCTGACGCAGGAACAGCTGCTTGGCCTGGAGCGTGTGGGTGAAAAGACAGCCGACGCTCTCCTTGCCCAGATTGAGCGTTCGAAGAAGGCCGGGTTGGCCCGCGTCCTGCTGGGGCTGGGCGTGCGCTTTGTAGGCGAACGTACAGCGCAACTGCTGGCTGAGCACTTCGGTTCGATGGAGGCACTCATGGTCGCTTCGGCGGAGGAGCTGGAGGCGGTCAACGAAGTCGGCCCCAAGGTGGCGCAGGCCATCGTCGAATATTTCGCAATCGAGAAGAATCAGCAGCTTGTGAGCGAGCTGGCCTCACTGGGGCTGACGGTGACGGCGGAGAAGCGTGTGGTCGGCACGGCATTGGCAGGACTGACGTTTGTGCTGACAGGGACGCTGCCTACGCTGACGCGCGACGAAGCGAAGGCGAAGATCGAGTCGGCGGGCGGTAAGGTGTCGGGATCGGTCTCGAAGAAGACAAGCTTTGTCGTCGCCGGAGACGATGCTGGATCGAAGCTGGAGAAGGCGCAGCAGCTTGGGGTGAACGTGCTGGATGAGGCTGGCCTGCTGGAGATGCTGACGTAAGGCATTGGCCAGCCCACTCCGTTGACTCGGCTGTTATCCAGTGTGATAGCATCCGTCTCTCGCACGGGGCGCTGTCCGCTGGTGAGTTCAAAAGCGGCTCGTGGGTGGCCGCAATCGGGCCTTGGTGTGTGCGCATTCGACGCAGCCGGGGACCGGATCGATATGGTTTGGGGGAGCCTCCATTGCTGCAATGGATCGGCAAGCCGGCGAAGAACAGCGGTATGAGATGTCGCTGTCTATTCCTGTTTCTTTACGAATACAGCCTGTTGAAGGATAAGCGAAGGGGACTTGTTTTCCGCTCTGACTTGAGGCGCACGTGTGAGACCGAAGAGCTTCGTCTCGCGAGCGCAGTGGGCGATAGACGGATACGGGAGGGTGCGCGATGAGAGTCTATTCAGGAACCGACATTCGCAATGTGGCTGTTGTGGGGCATGCGCATTGCGGGAAGACCTCGTTGATTGCGGCGATGTTGCATGCGGCGAAGATGACACCCGAGTTGGGAAGGGTGGAAGACGGCTCTGCCGTCACGGCCTATGACGACGAGGAGGTGGCACGGCAGACGACGATGGCTAACGCCGTGGCCTTCGCGGAGTGGAGCGGAGTGAAGGTCAATCTCGTCGACACGCCTGGATTTCACATGTTCGTTCATGAAGCGCGCGCTGCGATGATGCCGGTGGAGTCCGCGCTGATTGTGGTCAATGCCTGCTCAGGCGTGGAGACGATGACGGATCGCGTGTGGAAGTATGCGACGGAGATCGCGCTGCCCCGGGCGATTGTCGTGAACCAGGTCGATCATCCCAAGGCGGACTGCGGTGTTGGTCGGCAGCAGATGATTGATGCGATGCAGGCACGATGGGGACGCCAGGTCGTTCCGGTCGAGTTGCCGATCATCGACGACAAGGGCTTTCACGGTGTCGTGGATCTTGTGACGATGAAGGCTTTTTTTTACCAGCCTGATGGAAGCGGCCGAGGTGAGCCGGATGCAATCCCGTCAGCGTTTGAGCGCGATGCTCAGAAGGCGCATGAGCAACTGGTGGAGCTTGTCGCCGAAGGAAAGGACGAGCTGATGGAGGAGTTCTTTCGCGAGGGCACGATTCCCGAAGAACATCTTGTCGCGGCTCTGCATGACGCCATCCGAGAGGATCGGGTTTTCCCTGTTCTCTATACCAGCGGTCTGCGTAACGTCGGCACGGACCATCTGCTGGACTACCTGAAGCTTTATGCCCCAGCGCCGTCGGAACGAGTGCCGATTGCTGCGCGTGCGGCACGCATGGCGCCAGCCGGTCACGATGGAGAGGCGAAGGTTGCCGATGCTCTTGCCGCGCTGGCGCACGAAGAGATGGTGATGCGGCCCATGGATGACAAGGAGCCCCTGGCCCTCTATGTCTACAAGACGATGTCCGATCCTTTCACCGGAAAGATCTCTTTCTTTAAGGTGGTCAGCGGCGTGGTAAAGAACGACATGACGGTACAGAATTTCACACGCCATGAGGCGGAGAGGCTGACTCATCTCTCCGTGATGCAGGGACGGAGGGCTGCAGAGATTCCGGAGCTGCACGCCGGTGATCTGGGTGCGGTGCCCAAGCTGCGCACAACCATGAGTGGAGATACGCTGGGCGATCGATTGCACGAGATCTTTCTGGAGGCTGTCGCTGCGCCCGAGCCGGTGATGACCTATGCGATTGAACCGAGGTCACGCGCCGATGAAGATAAGCTGGCGCCTGCGCTGCACCGCCTGATGGAAGAGGATCAGATGCTGCGCTTCTATCGCGATCCGCAGACGAACGAGTTCCTGGTGGCTGGCGCCGGACAGACGCATATTGAAGCGTTGGTTTCGAAGCTGAAGAAGCGTTACCACACGGAGGTCATGCTCAAGGCGCCGAAGGTGCCTTATCACGAGACCATTCGCGGCCATGCGGAGGCGCAGGGACGCCACAAGAAACAGACTGGAGGGCACGGACAGTTCGGTGATTGCAGGATTCGCATGGAGCCGCTTCCGCGAGGCAGTGGCATTGTCTTTGCCAACGAGATCTTTGGCGGCTCTATTCCCAGGCAATTCGTGCCTGCAGTGGAGAAGGGAATTCACGAGTCTGCGGCGAGAGGATTTGTTGCGGGATACCCTGTCGTCGACTTCAAGGTGACGGTCTTTGACGGAAGCTATCACGATGTTGATTCCAGCGAGATGTCATTCAAGCTGGCGGCTCGTATTGCCTTCCGCAAGTGCATGGAGCAGGCGAAGCCGGCGCTGCTGGAGCCGGTGATGCGCGTGGAGATTGAGGCTCCGGAGGAGTTTGCCGGGGCTCTGATGGCAGATCTGAACAGTCGCCGGGGTCGTGTTCAGGGATTGGAAAGCACGGTAGGGGCAACGGCGATTCGTGCCGAGGTTCCGATGTCCGAGATGCTCAGCTATGGGACGATACTGACGTCGATGACGCAGGGCCGTGGAAGCTTTCGTATGGAGGTGGATCATTACGACGTTGTGCCGCAGCAGTTGACGGAGAAGATTGTTGCTTCGGCGAAGAGGCCGGCCAGTGAGGAAGAGGAGAGCTAAAGAAGCAAAGATAACGAGGGCCCAGATGCGCAATGCACGTCCAGACAAATTTGGAGAGGAGTCTTAATATGTCGAGTTCGATCTTGGAAAACGTGATGAGCTTTCTTGGGCCACAGGTTTCGGGGGCTCTCGCCTCGCAGATGGGCGAGTCGAGTGATACGGTTCAGCGCGGACTGGAGGGCGGAGCGGCAGCGATGCTGTCGGGGCTCGTCGCCAAGTCGGGCGAACCGGGGGTTATGAATCAGATCTTTGAGATGCTCACCGGACCGCAGACCTCGGGAGCCATATCAGGGTTGATTGCGAATCCTGTCTCTGCGATCACGGGAGCAGGTGCTGCCTCGCCCCTGATGGACCTGGGCAGCAAATTTCTCTCTCTGATCTTTGGCACACGCATGGGCGCGGTGACGGACGCGATCGGGCAGTACTCCGGCATGGGAGCCGGAAAGGCAGGATCTCTTCTCACCATGGCCGCCCCATTGGTGCTGGGGGGATTGAGCAAGTTCATCAGTAGCAATCATGCGAGTCCTGCGGCGCTGGTTGGAGCATTGGAGGATGAAGCGCCCCGCCTGCAGGGGCTGTTGCCCGCTGGATTTCGCAGCCTGCTAAGTGGTTTGCCGGGGACGTCTGTGGCTGCATTGCCAGAACAGGCTGCGAAGACGACCAGTAAATGGCTTTGGCCGGTTGTTTTGCTGGCGGCGTTGCTGCTACTGGGGCTGTGGTTCTCCAATCGCGGAAAAGAGCCGGTGAAAGAAGGTATGCAGAGCACTGCCGACGCGACGTCCTCTGCCGCTTCATCGGCGATGGCGTCACTCGGCAACTTCTTCAAGACCTCTCTGCCCAATGGCGTGGAATTGAATATTCCTGAGTTCGGCGTCGAAAATAAACTTATCTCCTTCCTCAAAGACGATTCGAAGCAGGTCGATAGCACGACGTGGTTCAACTTTGATCGTCTGACGTTCGACACCGGCAAAGCGACATTGCAGCCGACATCCCAGGAGCAGCTGAATAATATTGCCGAAATTCTGAAGGCCTATCCGAAGGTGAATCTAAAGCTTGGAGGCTACACCGACAATACAGGGGATGCCTCCGCGAATATGGCGCTTTCCGCCGCGCGTGCGAAGAACGTGATGGATGCACTGGTGGCAAAGGGGATCGATGCTTCGCGGTTGGAGTCCGAAGGGTACGGCGATCAGTATCCGGTTGGCGATAACAGCACGGAGGAAGGTCGTCAGGCGAATCGCAGAATTGCATTGCGAGTCACGCAAAAATAACGCTCAGCGCTTCTGTGGATGACCGGGGATGGCGGCCGGATCTGGGTGCCGCCATCCGCAGCGAGTGCTCTGCCTGCTGGAACCCAACCAACGCAGGGGTGTATTCCCGCATCTCTCAAAGAGTGGTGGGGCGGCTCGTTTTTTGCGTGTTGCGGCCTATCATGAGATAACCGCAACAAAATAAAAAGCGAAGCGTAGCAAGACTATGAGTGAACGACCGACCTCTACAAAGGCCTCGAGCCCGTGGATGGAGCGCCTGCAGGCGCTCCGTAATGTACCGCCTGTGCTCCGTATCCTGTGGGATTCCGGGCCCTGGGTGGTGACCTGGGGCTTGATTCTGCGCCTCTTTGTTGCGCTGCTTCCGTTCGCGATCGCCAAGATCGCCGGATACATCCTCAACGGTATCTCCGACGGTCTACGTGGTAAGACGTTACCGCAACACTTTTGGTATCTGGTTGCTGCGGAAGTTTGCCTGAACGTCCTGCTTGGCTTGCTCATGCGAGCCATCGACTATACAGACGCCCTTCTCGCCAACCGCTACACACAACTGGTCAGCGTTCGTGTGATGGATCAGGCGGCGAAGCTGGATCTGACGACCTACGAAGACCCGACCTTCTATGACAGGCTGGAGCGGGCGCGTGTGCAGGCCACCGATCGCCTGGTAATGATTCAGCAGATGGGGCGGCTGGTGCAACAGGTGATCACGACGATCTCCTTTTCGGCCGCACTGGCGCTGGCTTCACCATGGCTCGTCCTGCTTCTTCTTCTTGGCGTGCTGCCGTCGTTTCTTGGAGAAACGCACTTCGCTTTTCTTGGATACGCGAAAAACTTTCGCCAGACTACGGCCAAGCGGCAGATGGATTATCTGCGCCAGGTCGCGGGAAGCCGCGATGGCGCCAAAGAGGTTAAGCTCTTCGGCCTGCATCGTTTCTTCACCGACCGCTTCAAGACGCTTGCTGACAAGATCTACATCGAGGATGTCGAACTCGCGCGCTCCAAGCTGGTGCTGGGCGGTCTGCTGGGAGTGGTGAGCACGCTTGGCTATTACGGCGCTTACATTTATGTGATCTGGAGAACGCTGGCGGGTCACTATGACATCGGCCAGTTCTACTTTTTGACGACCTCGATTCAACAGGCGAGCTCGAATCTGCAGCAGGTCTTCTCTACTGCGTCGGGCATTGCGGATCAGGCTCTCTTCCTTACGGATCTGCTGGCGTTCTTTGAGATGAAGCCTACCGTGGATGCCAATCCAAACGGACGCAAGTTCCCGCAGACGATTGAAAAGGGCTTTGAGTTTCGCAACGTCTCTTTTGCTTATCCGGGAACGACGCGCCGGGTTCTGAAGGACTTCAACATGATGCTGCGGCCGGGGGAGCGCATTGCCCTGATCGGCGAGAACGGGCAAGGCAAGACCACCGTGGTTAAGCTCATCACGCGGCTCTATGATCCGACCGAGGGACAGATTCTGTTGGAGGGCGTCGACCTGCGCGAATACTCCCTGGAAGATCTGCATCGCAACATCGGCGTGATCTTCCAGGACTTCGTGCGCTTTGAGATGACGGCACGCGAAAACATCGCGATAGGCCGCGTGGATAAACCACACTCGGAGTCGGATCTGGAGTCGGCGGCGCATAAGAGTCTTGCGGATACGGTGATCGGCAAGCTCTCCGGTGGATACGAACAGATGCTGGGTCGACGATTTGAGGGTGGTGTCGAACTCTCTGGCGGCGAGTGGCAGAAGATTGCGCTGGCGCGTGCGTATCTGCGCGATGCAGAGCTGCTTATACTAGACGAACCAACGGCGGCGTTGGACGCCCGTAGTGAGCTGGAGGTCTTCGAACGTTTTGCGGAGCTGACGCAGGGCAAGATGGCGCTCCTCATCTCGCATCGTTTTTCGACCGTTCGTATGGCGGATCGGATTGTGGTGCTCTCGGGCGGCCGTCTGATTGAAGAAGGAAATCATCAGCAACTGATGGCTGTTGGCGGAGTGTACGCTGACATGTTTGAGATGCAGGCCGCGAGCTACCGCTAAGCATTGATTGTTGGTGTTCGCAACGGACTGCGAGTGTTGAAAGGAATGGAAAGGATTAATGGCCTTGTCTTCGGAAGATACGCACGTCTCGTCGCTGACGGCTCCTGTGCAGGAGACGCCGACGGTCGGCCTGCCGGAAGAGCCGTCCGTTACCGAAGCGGAGTTGCGATTCGCGGCAGACGCCTTGGCACGCACGCTTCGCCTGGAGGCTCCGGGACAGCACTCCGATGCTGCTGCTCAGTATCTCGATGGTCTGCGCGCACGGCTTAAGGCCGCCACGCCGATGTGGAAGCAGGGCACCTCAACCACGGAGCTGACGCCAAAGCTTGAGCTGGTGGAGAGCGTTCGCATGTTTGAATCGGCCGCGCCCAAGGGAGATAGTGGGGCGGGAATGTACCGGGATGTTCCACTGGCCGCCCTTCCTCCCGCAGGAAACCTGCCACAGGTCATTCACATCGCTGGAAGCTATCTGGCTGCTGCTGACGGTATCTGGTCGCGTGCATCGCTGGCGATCTTCATGGATCAGGTGCAGAAGCATGAACCTCTGCTGCTGCGAGAGATTCAGTTGCTGCCGGATGCTTTGAAGGTGGCGCAACTGGAGTTCATTCTGAATCGCGCGGATAAGGTCTTTGCCTCGGGCGAGATGCCGCCGATTGAGCGGTCTCCGTTTTCGGCGCCAATTCACAGCTTGCGGCGGATGAACCAGATTGAGTGGCGGGAGGTGCTGGAGCCACTGATTGTCTTTGACGCCGCGCTGCGCCAGGACCCGGTGGGGGCCTATGCGGCAATGGAGGAGGAGACGAGGGCGTCGTATCGAGTGCGTGTCGCGGAGCTCGCCCGGCACTCCGATACAAGCGAGCTGCAGACCGCTCAGGTTGCGCTGGAGCTGGCGCAGGCGGCATCCGAATCGATCATGGCGATGCTCGGATGGCGCGGCGCAAGTCGCACGTCGGCTACTACCTGGTTGCGGATGGCGTTCGCGAATTGAAGGTACGTGTCGGCTATCATCCGCCGATGCTGGAGAAGCTGCGCGATATCGTCCGCAGCTATAACGACGAATTCTATATCCTCGGCACGTTTGTGCTGGCGCTGTTATTGATCACGGCGATGATTCTGCCACTGGTGCCGCATAACGACTTCTGGCCGGTGATGGCGGCTCTGCTGCTTGCGTTGCTGCCTGCGACCCAGGGCGCCGTCGATCTGGTGAATGGCACGGTCACGACGCTGATGAAGACCGAGGCGCTTCCGAAGCTGGACTTTTCGAAGGCAATCCCTGCCGACGCCGCAACGCTGGTCGTCGTGCCCACGTTGTTGCTCAATGAAAAGCAGGTTGAAGAGCTGCTGGATGAGCTGGAGGCACGCTTCCTTTGCAATGAAGATCCGAATCTTCACTTTGCGCTGCTCACTGACATGCCGGACACGCGAGTCCGCCCGGCTGATCCGGACGAGGGATCCCTGGTTGATCTGGCGGCTCGGCTGATTGATGCCTTGAATGTGAAGTACGCGGATCGCAAGGGCGGTTCATTCCTGCTGCTGCATCGTTATCGATCCTTCAACTCCCGCCAGGGTGTGTGGATGGGCTTTGAACGTAAGCGTGGAAAGTTGCTCGATCTGAATAAGCTTCTGCTGGGCGAGATGGATAACTTTCCGCGCAAGGCTGGCCCGCTGGGCGTGTTGGAGCGAATCTATTACGTCATAACGCTCGACTCCGACACACAGCTTCCGCGTGGAACGGCGGCGCGCATGGTGGGCACGATGGCGCATCCCCTGAATCGTGCGATCATCCATCCGCGGCTGCGAATTGTTACGGCGGGCTACGGTATTCTTCAGCCTCGTGTTGGTGTCAGCGTCTCGTCGGCCTCGCGTTCGCGCATGGCGGCGCTCTACTCGGGTGAGACGGGGTTCGATGTATATGCTCGAGCTGTCTCAGATGCGTATCAGGATCTCTTCGGAGAGGGCATCTTTACCGGGAAGGGCATCTATGATCTCAGTGCGTTCCATCGAGTGCTCGATCATCGCTTCCCGCGCAACGCCCTCCTGTCGCATGACCTGATTGAAGGGGCATATGCGCGTGCGGGACTGGTCTCGGACATCGAAGTGATCGACGATTATCCTTCGCACTATTCGGCGCATACGCGTCGCAAGCATCGCTGGCTTCGCGGTGACTGGCAGATCCTGCGCTGGCTCTTCAACTCGGTGCCGGATGAGTATGGACGCATTGTGCAGAATCCGATCAGCACGATCTCGCGCTGGAAGATTCTCGATAATCTTCGTCGCAGCCTGATCGAGCCGATTACGTTTCTCCTGTTCGTCTTCGGATGGTTCTTCCTGCCCGGAGGCGCGCTGTACTGGACGCTTACGGTGCTGGTGCTCGTAATGCTGCCGGGAATCATTCAGCTGGGCTTCAATCTTGCCAGGGCCTTGGTGAGTGGGAGCTTTGCTGCTGCGCGAGGAGCATTCATGACGATGCTCTCCTCGCTTGGCATCACGATGCTGAACCTGATCTTCCTGCCGCATCATATGCTGCTTTCGCTCGATGCGATTATTCGTTCGCTGAACCGCACCTATGTCTCAGGTAGAAATCTGCTCGACTGGGAGACGGCAGCACAGTCTGAATCAGGTGGCGGCGGGCGCGGCTCGCTAGACACCTATCTGAAGCTCTCTCCTGTGGTTGCCCTGACGATTGCTATGGGACTGATTCTTGCGCGTCCGCAGGCTTTGCTGGCAGCTTCGCCGATTCTTCTGCTGTGGGCGCTGGCTCCCGCGGTCGTCTCGTGGCTGAACTCGCCTCCGCGTGCGGAGGAGGGGCCTCTGCAGGAGCAGGAACGCGACTTCCTCGAACGGCAGGCACTCCTCATCTGGCGTTACTTTGCGGAGTTCGGTGGCGCGGAGAACCACTGGCTGATTCCTGACAACGTTGAAGAGAAGGACACGTTTCAGGTGCGCAAGTTGTCGCCGACGAATCTGGGGATGCTGATCAATGCGCGTCAGGCTGCGCATGAGTTTGGCTTTGTCATGACGGACTGGTTCGCCGAGGCAACACTCGGTACGCTGAACACCTACGAGAAGCTCGAGAAGCAGCGCGGCCATATCTACAACTGGTATGACATTGAGCGGCTTGAGGCGATCTCGCCGAAGATTGTTTCGGCAGTCGACAGCGGCAACCTGGCAGCTTCTCTGTATTCGCTGCATGCCGGCGCCATCGAGATGCTTCGAGCATCGCTGGTGCGCGATAGCGATCTGCGCCAGCTTGCCGGTTCCACCAAGTTCTCAGGCGCCGGAGATTGGGCGGCGCAGCAGGGCGTGCGGATCCGTGAGAGCTTCCAGGTCTTTTTAGAAGACTATGCCCCTTGGCTGCTGCCTCGATTCAGCGTATTGCTGCACCATGATGTTCTCGCCGATCTTCACAAGGTTCCTACGCTGCAGGCTGCTCCAAAGTTTGTAGCGGACCTTGAGGGAAGGCTTGTGGGAGTTCGAGGAAATCAGGTGGACGGATCTGATCTTGGCTCAGTGGTCGCGGAGTTGCAGGCGATACTGCCAACGGTTAAGGAACGGCTTACGAAGCTCACAGCGGATCTTGCCGAGATTGCTGAACGCGCCGACAGATATGCGAATGCCATGGAGTACGGCTTCCTGCTGGTGAAGTCGCGTAAGCTGCTTTCGATTGGATATGACGGTGTAACGGGCGAGCTATACGGCGCCTGCTATGACCTTCTGGCTTCCGAAGCGCGCATGGCTTTCTTTCTCGCAGTGGCCAAAGGCGATATCGGCCAGGAATGCTGGTTCCGCCTGGATCGTTCCCACGTGCTTGCTAAAGGGCGTGCCTGCCTGGTTTCGTGGACGGGCACGATGTTCGAATACATGATGCCCGCGCTTTGGATGAAGCCCTATGCCAACACGCTGATTACCCGGGCGCTGGAATCGGCGGCGCGTATTCAGCAGGATTACGTGAAGCATATGCCGTGGGGTATCTCTGAGTCGGGTTTTGCGCGCATGGATACCTCTGGCCGTTATGGCTACCAGGCGTGGGGAATCCCACAGCTCGCTTTGAAGTATGGTGCAGAAGATGGGCCGGTGATCTCGCCCTACTCGACGTTTCTTGCGATGCAGATGATTCGTGACTCCGCGATTCAGAATCTTCACCGCATGGACGGAATGGGCTGGCTGGGAGAGTACGGCTTCTATGAAGCTGCGGATTATACCGAGGGACGCGAGCCTCGGATGGTTCGTTCCTGGATGGCACATCACCAGGGCATGAGCCTGCTCGCGCTCGCAAACCTGTTGCATGACGATTGCTTCCGACGGTGGTTCCACGCCAATGCGATCGTGCGGGCGACGGAACTGCTGCTGCATGAAAAGCCACTTAGCAAGGAGTCGCGGGAGGCGCTTGAGGAGCCGGTTGTTGCCAAGCCGGGCTCTGCGCCTGCCGCACCCCATGCCCAGGTCGCTTAGTAGCTGCGAAAGCCTGCGAGTTTCATCGCGCTGACAGTCTCGGGATTCTGCATGAAGGTCTTCCACACGAAGCCGCTGCGCAGATTCTCGGCCATGAGAAGGCTGATGCCCAGGTCGATGCCGAGTACGTCGGAGTCGTACCAGGAAAGGCTAGGGTGCAGGGCATCGCACGGGCCGTAGCGTCCCCAGGCGTATTCGCCGTACTTGTCTTTCAGCGAGCGCAGAACACGCAGGCAGTCGCGCGAGAGAAATGGCAGTGCGCCTGCCGTCGCGCAGGGTACGACCGTGCCGTCGATGGGGCCCATCAGCGGTGGTCCGCCCCATGCGGTATAACCGTGCATCCAGTCTGAGGCTGTGATGCCCCAGTAGTCATCGCTATAGCCGCGGTTCAGACTCAGGCAGAATGCTTTGTGCGCGCGTACCGCTGTAACGGAGTTGGCAAAGTAATCAGCAAAGGCATCGCGCTTGCGATAGAAGTCGAACCACGCGTGCGAGTAGCAATGGATAAAAAGAGGGTCGTGACCGCTGATGTAGGTGTAGCGTTCAAACTTCATCTTGGGGCGTGAGAAGTTTGCCCAGATGGAGGGATCGATGGGATGTGTTGGCGATCCGATCGCCAACAGGTACATCATCATCATCTCGGCGTAGTGGTCCCAGCGTGGGGTAAGAAATCCGGTTGCCGGCAGCCAGCCAAGCGCGAAGGTTTTACCGCCGTTCAGCATCCACGGCCAATCCACGCGGTTATAGATCTGCGTGGCGAGATCAACGATCTTCTGGTCTTTGCTGAAGTGCGCGCGGCAGGTAAGCACTCCGCAGAGCAGAAGTGCCGTGTCGATGGGCGAGACCTCAATGTTGAGCAGAGGAAGTCCGGTCTTCACATCGTTGAAGTGGTAGTAGAAGCCATGCTCGGTCGGCATGGGCCGCAGGTGAAACTGCAGCGTCGCAAGAACGCGGCGGCGGATCTTGTCGGTCGGCATGTACCGGCGGCTGTCGGCGATACAGAGCGCTGTCAGACCGAAGCCGGTGGCAGCAATGCTTGAGGCAAAGCGTGAGTCGAGCTGACCGTTGCCGACGCGGTTGTTGGCTCGGTCCAGCACTTGTCCAGTCGCAGGATCAGCCTGCTCATAGAAGTAGAGGCATGCCTGGCGCTCCATCTCGTCGAGGAATGCCGAGTCGGCATCGCTCAGCTGCGCAGCCCGTGGCTCGGCAAAAGCGAGCTTGCCGGTCAGCGAGGGCGCGCCAACACCCAGAAGGGAGCCGGCGATAAGACGGGTTGCGCTACGCCGTGTCATGGCGGGTGCCGAGCGGTGCTTCATATGCAAGTCACCGGAGAAGATGTGAGCTGAGCCGACACTCGAGTTTATCGCGCCGCCTTATGGTTTTCGATCGTGATGAGGACCAGACCCTGCGGTGGTACCTGGACCGTCATCCGTCCCTTGCTGAGTGAGGCGTGTTCTGCCGGAGCAGCTTTACCTGCTTCTCTGAGTTTGACGATCTGATCGCGAGATGGGAAGGCAGGGCGTCCCATCTCGTCGAACGCAGTAATCACGTTTCCATGTTCGTTATCAACGCGAAGGATCGTGGCTTTTGCATTTGGCGCCGCGCCGGTTATGTCGAGAGCGAATGTCTTCTCCGGTTCTCGATGAGCAGGTGGTGCGGCGTAGGCTGCACCCGTCCCATCCGGCGGCGCATAGTTCCACAACGCGAGCACGATGGCGCCATCGTCGCGCCTGGTCGCAATGACGGAGTCGGATGAGATGGGAAGGCGTGTCGTGCCAAGCTGATGCAGCATGGCGAAGGCGTGGAACGCGGGCTTCTGAATGCCGTCCTCAGCGATGAGGCCAAAGCCTCCATAGAAGGGGGTCTGTGTCACTCCCTGTTCCTCAAACACATCGGAGAAGGTCCAGTAGCTCATCGACTCGGTCAGTCCATCGCACTGGCTGATTGTGGTGGCCAGCCACGGTCCCATGTATGCGCTGTCAGTGACATTCGGCTCGTTGGCATAGCTTGCGTTGTATTCGCTGAAGATGAGCGGCGTCTTGGGTAGAGGTGAAGCCACAATCTCATCATGCACCTTCTGTACGGAACGGAAGACCATTCGGTCGCGAGGGATGACCTCGTTGGTGTGCATGACATCTTTTGCCGTGTCGTTGGCATAGACGTGGCTGGAGGCAAAGTCTACCGGAATATTATTTTCTTTGCAGTGGCGCAGAAAGTCTCCAACCCAGGCGGCCTGAGCGGTTGCGGGGCCGCCGATCCGAAGCCTGGAGTTGACCTTCTTCAATGCGAGCGCCGTGTGATCGTAGAGATCAAAGTAGGTCTTTTGTGCAGGTTTGCCTGCCCAGAAATCAATGTTCGGCTCGTTCCAGACCTCGAAGTCCCAATGAGAGACCTCTTCGATGCCGTAGCGTTCGATCAGGTGCTGCGCGAACGCCGTGATCATCGCGTCCCACTGAGCATAGTCTTTTGGCGGCGATACGTTTTGCTTGTACCAGAAGGCATGCAATGCATTTGGATCAGATGCCATCTTCTTTGGCATGAAGCTTAGCTCGACGAAGGGACGAACTCCTTGTTCCAGGAGGCCATCGTAGATCTGGTCGATGTACGAGAAGTTGTATGTGGCCGAGTTGGTCGCGGCCGCGGTGGCATTCTTCATCTGGGCAAACTGTACCGGCCTGCGATCGGGGTCATACAGGCCAACATCGTCCATAAAAATCCCATGGAAACGAACAGATTCGAAGTTTGTGACCTGCTTCACCGTCCGCATGTCCTTCCGATA
Source organism: Edaphobacter sp. (assembly GCF_028283685.1). Lineage (GTDB taxonomy): Bacteria > Acidobacteriota > Terriglobia > Terriglobales > Acidobacteriaceae > Edaphobacter. Next base: position 93,539 of record NZ_JAPWKF010000005.1, read on the forward strand.
GCTGTCGCGCAGCGACAGTACCGCTCGGCCCGAGCCGAAGGTCTTCTCCCAGAAATGCGGGAAGGGCGTTCCAGCCGCCTTCGCGTCGATGTGGATGCTCACTTTTGTCGCCGACGAGTCATTGACGGCCTGCGCATGAAGCGGAAGCAGGGAGGCACAAGCCAGCAAGGCGGCAGTCTTGGACCCGCGGAGGGTCTTGGGCAGCATCGTTCGTTCACTCCTTAGCCGGACTATTCCCGACAGGTGTTACCTCAGGATTGGATGCGGAAACGCGCCAAGAAGACCTGCCGAAACCCTGTATGAATCGGGGAAAGGCGATAAAAGTTCATTGTTTTTCCACTGTTAGCAGGATAAGGGCATTCGGCTCCAGCGTTAATTTGAGTTCTCCGTCAGCGAGATGAACCTGCTGGGGAGGCGGAAGCGCCGTATCGCGATTCAATCGTTCCACCTGATCTGGTGTCGGATAGGCAGGGCTGCCCATGGCGGCGTAAGCAGGCAGCACATTGCCGTGTTCATCGTCTACGCGCTCAACGGTAGCCGTGGCATTAGGAGCTACGCCGCGAATGTTGAAGGTAACGGTATGAGGCGTGGCTTTGGATTTTGAAGCAGGATCGGGATCGACTAGGTTCCAGGCCGCGATGGTCAGGCTACCATCGTTACGCCTGGTCACGATTACGTTGGGAGATCTGTTGGCGATGCGTTGGTCGCCAAGTTTATGAAGAAGGGCAAAGCCATAGTAGCTGGGCTTGTTGATTCCGAACTCCGCACGCAATCCAAATTGTCCGATGAACGGCTTCGGGCCGGGGCCACCCTCCTCGAAGACATCGGAGAACGTCCAGAACGACATCATGTCGACCATGCCGTCGCATTGACGGACGGTATCGGCGAGCGCGGCGCCGACATAGGTGGTATCGCGTGACTGATGGTCGCCGCGAACATTCCACTCCGTCCAGAAGAGCGGCATCGTAGGTTTGCCGGCGGCCTTCATCTGCCCACGCACCTTGGCGATCGCGCGACAGACGCGCTGATTCATCGGGATGTCCTCCTCGGTGCCGAACATATTTTCGACGGTGTCGTCGGCGTAGCCGTGTGAAGTGACAAAATCTACGGGGATCTTGTTGGCGGTGGTGTGTTTTAGAAATTCATCGACCCACTGTGCAGCTGCCGTGGCAGGGCCACCGACGCGAAGCCGGGGATTGACGGCCTTCAGATCACGCGCGGTGTGATCGTATATTTCGAAGTAACTGCGCTGCCGCGGGATGCCATTCCAGAAGTCAATGTTGGGCTCATTCCATACCTCGAAGTACCACTGGGAGACCTCATCGATGCCATAGCGCGCGACCAGGTGTTGCGCGAATGCTGTGATGAGACCGTCCCATCTCTCCATGGATTTCGGCGGAGAGACGTTCTGCTTGTACCAGAAGGGATGGAGCGCGTCAGGATTGAAGGCAAGCTTCTTCGGCATAAAACTGATCTCGACAACCGGACGGACGCCGTTATGCAGCAGGCCGTCGTAGATCTGATCGACGTAGGCGAAGTTGTAGACCGGGTTGCCGTGCTCATCCTCGTTATAGACGCCGACTTCGTCGTGCAGAATGGCGTGGAAGCGGACGTACTTGAAGTCGGTGATCTGCTTCACGGCGCGCAGGTCGTCGCGGTAGCTTTCGCGAAGCGTCAGGATGGCCCGTCCGGAGCCGAACATCTCTTCCCAAAAGTGTGGGAAGGGCGTAGTGGCAGCATTCGCCTGGACTACGACCGTTTCCTGAGCGGAGGAGCGCGCGCTGGGTAAGAGAACGAGAAGAGCGGCAAAGAGGTAAAGCAAGCGGATCTTCATGGGGCTTCCTACCTGCGTCTGCTAGGCAAGAGGAGCGCGATCGTCTGCGCTCCTCCTCGTTGGGTGCAGTAATTGTTAGAAACTGAAGCGCGCCTGGAACTCGATGGTGCGTGAACCCAGTCCTCGGTATGCCTGTCCAAAATTAGGGCTGGTAATCAGCGTGTTTGTATCTCCTAAATTGAAGGGTTGGATATTGGTCTGGTTGAAGAGGTTGAAGAACATGGCGCGAATGGTTAGTCCCGCGTTTTCGCCAAGGAAGCCAGCATGCGGGAGACCAAAGGTCTTCTGCGCGTCCATGTCGGTATCGAAGTAGCGTGGTCCGGGCAGGCTATTGCGGCCAACTCCTGGAGGAGGGGGCATTCCAGTAGTTGGATAGGTAGGAACGGTGAAATAAGCCAGGCCGCCATTCGGGAATTGGCCGCCTGCGCGTTCGAAGGTACTGTTGCTGGTTCCACCGCTGCCGCGCGCGATCTGTGCGCCGGGACGGAGATTGCAATAGCCGCTTCCGACGTAGACCACGTTGCAGCCGGTGTTGTTGTAAATCGGTGTCCAGGGAAAGCCGGTGTGATATTGAATGATGCCACTCAGCTGGAAACCGCCGAAGATCCCTTCCATCAGCTTGTTGTGCGGGAAGAAGTTCGGCGACCAGGTACCAAAGAGCTTGGCATTGTGCGTTACGTTATAGTCCGCCGGGCCATAAGCATAACGGGTGTTGTAGGGATATTGATCGATGTAGTAGTCCTGCGAGCCACTATCCATGATCTTGCCGTAACGATATTGTGCCGTGATGCTGAACTGCTTGCCCATGGAGCGGCGAACCTCGGTCAGCAATGCATGCGAGCTGGCCGTGACGTCGTTGGAGTAGTAAGTGACGCTGTTGGCTGCAGGGTTAAGGTTGGGATAGTAGATCCAATTAAGTTGATTGGTCCGGGTGTAATGGCGCGAAAGACTGCCTTGATAGCCAACGCTCAGCACCCACTTCTGACTCAGGGCGTATTCAACCCCGAGAGACAGCTTGTAGGTCATAGGTGTCGGAAGATCCTGCTGTATGCCATAGAGTGCGATCTGTGCGCCGCTGGTTGGTAGACCGTTGGCGCCGAATGTGACCTGAGCTGCCGGATTCACAGGATAGCCGCTGATGTTGGTTGGGCTGGAAGAAGCTGCGTAGTAGATCCCCGGGCAGTTGGTCAAGGTGGTGTTTGTGCAGGCGGCACTCAGGTTAGTCACCAGCGGCGGGTTAGCGCGACCGTTGAGCGTGATGGCCTCCTGCATGCGGTTATATGCGATACCGAAGCCGCCACGAATCACCGCTAGATGTGTGGACGAGGGGTTGATGGAGTAGGCAAAGCCGACCTGCGGACCCCAGTTGTTTTTGCTGGTCTTGAACAGATCTCCTCCCACCTTGACGGAGGCATTGGTGAGGGTCTGCGCGCCGGTCCCAAGGACGAGGTTGCTGATATTGCCGTTCTTCTCTGTGATCGGCGTGAAGTACTCCCATCGCATGCCGAGATTCAGCGTCAGCTTAGGCGTCACACGCCAGTCATCCTGAACGTAACCGGCATAGATGTACGAACGAATGTACTTGGTGGAAGTCGTCGGAGCGCCAGTGCGCGGATCGAAGGCTCCGTTCTCGAGGCGGGGTTTGTCGTTGGCCATCTCCCACAGGTTGCGGAAGGTGTAGACCGGAATCGCGCTGCTGCTCTGCGTGTCGTTGTCGAGTTCGCGATAGCCATCGAAGCCAAAGCGGATGTTATGCGAACGCCAGGTCTTGGTGAGTGTGTCCCGCAGGTTGTAGGTCGTTTGTGCGAAGTTTCCGGGGCCAGGGGCTCCGAGATACTGGAAGTCAGTAATTCCGGCCATGGGGTCGAGTGTTGCCTGTGGGAGACCAAAAGGCTCCTGCGGATTGCTCGTAACCTCGTTGAAGTACCAACGCACGCCGTTGAGCCGGAATTCGTTCAGCAGCGTAGGAGAGAAGATGTGATTCCAAAGCGCAGCGTGTGAGTAGGCAAGGCGATTCACATTCCACAGATTCGACGTACGGTTAGGTCCATTGAAGGAGGTCTGTGAGGTAGGAACCCAGTAGATGGTGTATGCGATCAGATCACGGGGATTGAGTTGCCAGTCGAGACGTCCATTGAACTGCTGGTTCGTGTTGCGAGTTGGATTGAGTGTATTGACGCGAAAGAGGTCCGCGACACCATCGAAGCCACCACCTGTACCGGGGGAGGCAGTGCCGGTCCAACTGGGATCGGCCGTTCCAAGAGGTGTCTTCAACGGCGATCCAAGATCGAGAGCGTTGCCTCCGTTGTAGGAGACATCGTGGCAATTCGATGGAGTGAATCCAGCGTAAGCGCAGTTAGAGGTCGCGTCGATACTGGCATAGTTGACGCTCTGACCGGTGTAACCGGCAATGGCAGCTGTAACTCCGCCTTGCTTCGTCTGCGCGACTAACTGGTCGTAGGCGGGAGTTTCATACCAGTGAATATCCTGTGTCTTGCCGCTGTTACGCAGCTCTTCATAGGAAAAGAAGAAGAAGATATGGTTCTTCCAGATGGGCCCCCCAATGCTTCCTCCAAGCTGGTTGAACTGGTTGTTGTCGCGCTGTACGGTAACGCCAGGACCGTTGTAACGCTGATAAGCATTCAGTCCGGGCCGATGCAGTTTGATAAACGCGCTGCCGTGAAAATCATTGGTACCGTTTTTGGAGACAACCAGAACCTGGGCGCCGCTGTTGCGTCCTTGAGTCGCATCATAGGGGCTGGTCTGCGTCTGGACTTCTTTGACGGATTCCTGATTTGGCGTGATGACGGCGCCGCCGCCCCACGCCAACGAGTTCACCTGGCTTCCGTCGATCTGAAAGGAGTTACCCGAAGTCCGCACGCCATTGGCCTGCGTCTGCGCTCGGTTCTCGACCGCAAAGATGCTACCGGCAGAGGTACTGCCACCGATACCGCCATTGCCGGGTAGTGAAAACGAGCCACCGCCGGCGGCTTGTGATCCATCCCCGAGAGCGCCAGGGCTTAAGCGTAATAGCTGATAGGGGTCGCGGTTCGAAGAGGGTAGCGCCTGCAGTTGCTGGGCGCTGATGACACCAGAGATCGTCGCGGTTGAAGTATTGATAGGCGGAGCTGTGTCCGTGACCGTGATCGACTGATTCGATCCTTCTGCATCGAGAGAAATATTGAGGCCCTGCATGATTTCGCCGCTGATGCCGACATTATCGACCGTCTTCTTATTGAAGCCCTGAGCTTCGACCGTCACCGTGTATTGCGCCGGGGCAAGACGATTGAACGTGTAGGCTCCGCCTCCATCGGTCTTCCCGGTCTGTGTCTGGTTGGTCTCCTTATCCACGATGGTGATGGTTGCTCCAGGTACAACAGCACCCGTCGAGTCTGCCACGGTTCCTTGAAGGCCAGCGCGGTACTGTGCACGGGCATCCTGAACGGATAATAGGAGGAGTGCAGCTAAGGTGCACAGCAACGTTGCAAAGGAGAGTCGCGGAACTCCTTCATTGTCTTTGCTCGCGAGCGGCGAGAGAACAGATAAAACCTTTGTGGTCATCATGGCTCCTAAAAGGGGAGCGGCCTTACTTGCACGACCGTAGCTCCGGTTTAACTCTTTGTATGTCTTGCTTTGCAGCGTCAGCGTTTGCGGAGCACCACAAACCGGTCATTTACAGGCAGAAAATACCTGCAACGACTCTTTGGCGATCAATCCCCATCCTGGGAAAAGCAGTGTGTCAGGGCGTTCAAGGGGAGTTCCTGCGCACACCGATTGCGATATTCAGATGTAGTCGAAAGACACACATCTGAGCATGTTGGAATCAACTTGCATTGATTAGAGATGCAGGAGTGTCGGAGAAATTTGTCTGGAGAGGTAACGACTGTGGCAACTATATTTTTGTCACGACATAAATTGCTGAAAACAAGCGATCTTCAATGGAGCCCTTTTTGATGCATGTCCTTACGAAAAAAAATGCAGCAAGTAGTAGCGCACAGAGAGCCCTCCTCCGTCTGAGCGCATTGTTTCTGGTGATGGCTTCTGCTGTTCCCGTATCTGCGTTGGCGGATCGGAAGGAAAACCAGATAGACCGTGACCTGATGGAAGTCTCTGTCTCTCATCTGCATCAGCTTTATCGGCAGCATCGTTACACCGTAGTTCAGGTGACGCAGTGGTATCTCAATCGCATCCGTCAATACGACGGCACCTATCGTGCGCTTTTGTACATCGATACGGCAGGTGCACTGGCACGAGCAGCTCAGGAGGATGCTATGCCTCTGGAGAAACGCGACGGACTGCTGTGGGGAGTGCCGATCGTCATCAAGGCAAATACGAGCGTCAAGGGATGGGTAACGAGTGCAGGATGGGACGGCTACACTCTCAAGGGCAATGAGCTGGTCTCGCCGCGCGATGCCATGGTCGTCGCGCGCCTGCGTGAAGCCGGAGCAGTTTTGCTGGGGCAGACGAACATGCCGGACTTCGCGGCGAGTGACACAAACGTCAGTACTGCGGGAGGACGTACAGGCGACGCCTATAACGTTCGCTTCTCCCCGGGAGGATCGTCTGGAGGTACTGCGGTCGCTGTTGCGGCAAATTTTGCGGTGCTCGGAACCGGGACGGATACGGCGAACTCGATTCGACAACCTGCGGCCAATAACAATCTGGTGGGCTTCCTCCCGACGCGCGGCCTGACGAGCATCGCCGGTATTCATCCTCTTGACTGGTTACGGGACAACACGGGCCCTCTGGCGCGCAGTGTGACCGATGCCGCCATCGCTCTCGAGGCAATGCAGGGGGAAGATCCGCTGGATGCGTGGACGAAGCAGTCTTCGAGCAAGAAGGAGACGGGAGCATACACCGGATACTTAAAGCCGGGAGCACTGAAGGGGAAGCGCTTCGCCGTGCCATGGTTCATCCTTGAAGGCTCGCCGTCGGTGTATGGCTCCGGGCCCGATGCGCCTCCACTGGCCGGGGCGGTTGTACCGGAGACGCGGGTTGCACTGATGAAGGCGATCGACCAGATGCGCGCTGCCGGAGCGACCGTCCTCATCGACAGGAGAATTCTTCCTGAGACATTTTTTGCTGCCGTGCGCACGATGAACACGCGCCCTTATCGCAGAGAAGGAGTCGACCTCTTCCTGAGAGACTTCGGCCCGGCCCACTATCACTCGGTTGCGGAATATGAGGCGGCAACCGGACGCGAGTTCCCCGCGTTCATGGTCGGTGGCATCCGACCCGGGCGTGATGCTGGTTCAGCGATGAAGCAGAGAGTTCTGGAGAGTGATCCGGACCGTGAGAAGAACTACGATGGACCGCAGCGGCAGGCACTGGCGATCTACGAACAGACACTCAAGGATTGGAACCTCGATGGCTTTGTCTATCCTGCGCTGCAGATCCCAACTTATGACGAGCTTGCTCCCGGTGCGTCAACGGCAGGCCCGTACAGCGAGACCGGATGGGTTAACCGTATTGGCGTCCCGGCTGTATCGGTGCCGGGCGGTTTCTACGCGAATGGTCTGCCGTTTGGGCTCGAGGTCTCCGGCAAGCGGTGGCATGACGGAGATCTGCTGGGATATGCCTTCGCTTATGAACAGGCGACGCATCATCGCCATCCTCCCACTCTCGTTGCGCCTGCTCACTGATGGCGCAGCGGACGTCCGGCAAGCTGATTTGTCAGCGCGCCGTTGTCGACGGCGAGCATTCCATTTACCGCGAGATAACGCACGCCCTTTGCAAGTTGCCTTGGCGACTGATAGGTGGAGACATCGGTGAAGGTCTTGGGATCGAAGACGAGAACGTCGGCAAAGTATCCGATCTTCAGCACGCCGCGGTCCTTGATGTGAAGCGTCTCTGCTGGCAGAGATGTGCCTGAGCGTATTGCCTGCTCCAGGGTGAGGACATGCCGATTGTCGACATACTCCCGAATCTTGCGCGGGAAGGTGCCATATTTGCGCGGGTGACCTTCAGATCCGTCCGAGCATGTCATCACCCAGGGTTGTTTCATAAAAGCTTCAATATCGCTCTCCTTCATGTTGAAGGACGCTACGTCGGAGCCGCCGGCTTTATCGATTTGAATCGCAGCTTCGACAGGAGAGACGCCGCGTTCTTTGGCGATCTGAGCCAGTGTCTTGCCGACGATGCTCTTGTCTTTAGCGCTCGTCATCAGCAGGGTGTCCGCGCCGCCACGACGGGCAAGATTGACGGTCATCTCTTTCACCAGCCGGTCATGAAGCGCAGGGTCGCTCAGATTGTGAAGCAGGTTACCGTTAGCCTCTGCCCAGCGGGGGACGAGCGATGCTGTGACACTTGTGCCGGAAGCGGTATAGGGATACTGGCTTGCTGTAATGTCAACTCCGCTGGCGCGTGCCTCATCGATCAACTGTATGACTGCTGTGCTCTGCCCCCAGACATCTGCGCCAAGCGCCTTGATGTGCGAGATCATCACCGGCAAATGTGCCTCGCGTCCAATACGAATCGTCTCGCGGACCGAGCCCATAAGGCCGATGTTGTAGGAACTCTCATCACGCATGTGGGTATCGTAGAGGCCGCCGTACTTCGCCGCTGTCTTCGCGAGTTCGATGACCTCTTCCGTGCTCGAATAGCTTCCTGGCGCATAGTACAGGCCGGTTGAGAGGCCGATGGCGCCCTGCTGCATGGCATCGGCGACAAGCTTCTTCATCTGCGCGAGCTGGGCCTCGTTCGGCCTGGCATCGGACATCTTCATTACGGCTTCTCGCACGGTGCCCTGTCCGATGAACAGAACCGCATTGGTGCCTATGCCCTGCTGTTGCCATGTTGCAAGCGTGGCACCGGTGTTGAGGGGACTCTCCCCATCGTTGCCAGTTGCAACTGTGGTCACTCCCTGCATCAGATAGGCGTCGTTACGATGGCGCGCGACTGACGACAGGTCATCAGCCGTATGTGTATGTGGATCGATGAATCCGGGAGTAACGATCAGGCCTCTGGCATCGACGATGCGTTTCGCCGTTGTCCGTCCAGCGTCTCCCACCAACACGATGCGATCGCCACGGATGCCGACATCTGCCCGCCGTGCAGGAGCGCCGGTGCCGTCAACGATGGAGCCTCCACGAATCAGAAGATCCACCTGTTGCTGCGCCGTTGCGGGGCGCAGCGAGAAGAAGAGCGTCGCGAGGCAGACGAAACGGAGGCGATTCAATGAGACTCCTTGTCCGGTTGCTGGAGAAGATGGCGGCGGAAGAAGTCAGCCTCGGCCTCATAGGCCGCGATCCACGAACGGTGCAGAAGGAAGCCGTGAATTTCGTCCGGGAAGACCAGCTCTTCGTGTTCGATGTGAAGTTTCGTCAGCTCGCGTGAGAGGTTTACCGTCTGCGAGAAAGGCACGTTGCGGTCATCATCTCCCTGGATCAGAAGGACGGGCGAGCGCCACGTCGAGAGATACGCCATCGGCGAAGACTCCCATGCGACTTTCCGCGTCTTTGCGTTGGCCTCGGGATCATGCGACGGCTTTGCATCCGATGGCGGCAGCCACTGATGCACGCCGTGCATGTCGACGCCTGCGGAAAAGATATCGGAGGCGCGCGCCAGGGCGAGTGCCGTCATGAAGCCGCCATAGCTGCCGCCCCATACGCCGATCCGGTGCGTATCGACATCGCTTCGACTTTGAAGGTAGTGTCCTGCGCCGAGGATGTCGTTATACTCCGCCGCGCCGTCGCGTCCGTAGTGCAGGGCTTCACGAAAATTCAGACCATAGCCGATGCCGCTGCGATAGTTGACTGAAAGAACAATATATCCCCGACTGGCGAGATACTGATTCATCGCATAGGCATTGGAGTAGTAGCCCATGGTGTGAAAGCCCAGCAGCATCTGGCGCCTCGAGCCTCCATGAAAGAAGACAAGCGCAGGATGCTTTTTGCCGTCGTGGGCGTTCGGCGGCAGGAAGATCTGGCCATGCAGTGGAAGGCCATCCGCAGCAGGCAAAAGAACCTGCTCGGGCGCGATGAATTGCTTCCCGGGGAAAGTTGATGGGATCAGCTGCGGCGTAAGGTCTGTTGTTGCTCCATGGCTGAGCAGTGCAGCCGGGCGGAGCGGTGTGTGTGCATCCGATCGCAGATAAATGATGCTATGAGAGGTGTCGACCGGGGCGACATCGATCGTATTGCCAGAGGTCAGCTGTTGCGGCTTACCACCCGCGGTGGAGACAGACCAGAGATGCCGGCGGTCGATATCGGACTGATTCGATGCATAAAGGATGCTGTGACCATCTTGCGTCAGCTGCATGTCTTCGACCTCGAACTCACCCGGCGTCAGCAACTCAGCCTTTCCTCCTTCGGCAGGCACCGAGTAGAGATGCGACCATCCTTCCTTCTCCCATGGAAAGATCAGCCGGTCGTCTTTGCTCCAGAGCAACTCGGTGCCGTGGATCTCGCGGAAAGAGCTTCCGGGGCCTTCGTCTGCGGTCCATATAGCGCGGCCTTCTCCGGTAGAGGCATCGGCAACGCAGATCGACCATGGCGGAGCGGTTCGGCGTGCGAAGGAAGAGCCTTCGGGCAGGCCCGGCACTCGAATGAAGGCGATGCGGCGGCTGTCGGATGACCAAACTGGATCGGCATCGTCTGCTGTGGATGGTGACAGATATTGAATGCGGCCGGTGGCGACATCGTAGACCCCGATAAAGCCATGATCGCCGCGGTCGCTGACGAAGGCGAGGGCATGACCATCGGGAGACCAGGTGAGAGCCGTGATATCGCCGCGTGCGATAAACATCTGGTGAGCCTTCGCGCCTTCTGGTTGAAGATCCGCTGCATAAACCGAGCCATGCGCGAGGAACGTGACTTGATCGCCTTTGGGTGAGACAGCAGGGGAGAAGCCTTCGCCAAGCTTGCGCGGTGTTCCGCCTGAGGCCGGTACGATGAGGACGTCACGCGATACGCCGGTGCTCCGATGGGTCGGGTTGGGATCGCTCTTTTCGGGATATTCCGAATCACCTCCGCGTACGAAGACGAGACTGGCTCCATCCGGTGTCCAGGCGATGTCGTACATCTCCTGCCCATCGTCGCTGTCGTAAGCGGTGAGCTTCCGTACCTGGAAGTGGCCCTTTGTATCGGATTCGGCCGTGTAGAGATTGCGATGGCCTTGCTGGTCTTCCATCCAGGCAGCCGTGTCCGGTTTAGGACCAGCGACGAGGTCCGAAGCGAAGGGCGCACTCAATGCCTGCTCGATGGTGAAGTTCTGGCCCCAAAGAGGAGATGTGCCCAGACAAAAAAGCGATAACAGACACAGCGTGCGGCGGTGCGTCATTCGACCTCAATGATGGTGTAGGATCTGATGCTTTTTTTGAGGATGCTTCGTTTACCAGCATACGCGTGCGATGCGGTTCGCCGCATGCAGCCAGGCCGTCCATGGAAGGACGGCCTGGAGGAAATTCCAACGTAGTGCGTTATTGCTGCGTCATTGCTGCATCGATGTCGTCGATGCGGCTGGTTCCAGCGTCTTTAGATAATTGCCGGCCCCCACAACAATAGAGGCTCCGATAAGCAACAGGATGCCTGCTGTGACCAGACCCTTGGTTTTGGAACTGGTGCCACGCCACTCCTTCAACACGATGCCCCACAGCGTGGCGAAGAGGATGATTGAGGCCATATGCAGCGTCCACGATGAGAATTCGAACTGTCCCATCTTCGTCTGGCCCATGGAATAGAAGAAGAACTGGAAGTACCAGACGACGCCTGCAAGCGCGGCCAGAAAATAATTCGAGATCAGCGTCTTGTTCGAGAGCTTCAGGAGAGATGGATCGGTGGGGTCAAAGCCAGCGATGGTGTAACCGCTGACCTTGGCTGCACGCAGCGGGTTGCTGCCGGGATCGCCAAGAAACTCTCCGGCCGAACGGTTCTTGATGATGAGGAAGACAGACCAGAGCAGGTTGGTGATGAAGCCGCCCCATAGCACGACGATCAGCACCGGCAGGTTCTGCCAGAGGTCGAGCTTACCCGCCGCCAGCAGCCGCGTTTTGGCGATATCGGCGATCGGCTTGCCCGCATCCAGGCCGACAGCGAAGAAGCTGCTCATGATACCGGCGAAGACGGCGACCGTGAGACCACGGACGAACGAGAAGTCACGCTCTCCGGCCTCGACCTTCTCCTCTTCGGTGACCTCATGTTCTTTTCGCCAGCCAGCGGCGCCGTTGACGGCGATGGCGACCAGGCAAAGGCAGATACCGGCGATGACGACCTGGCCCGATCGTTCATGGGCGATGCTCCCTAGCTGTCCATGCATCATCGGCGGAATCAGCGTGCCGAATGCGGTACAGAAGCCGAGAGCGATGGCGTACCCGAGGGCGATACCCAGATAGCGGACCGAAAGGCCGAAGGTCAGACCACCTACGCCCCACAGAATTCCCCAGAAGATGCAGGTGTAGATCACGTGTGGGGACGTCGCGCGCAGGATGCCGATCGTGTCGGGCACGAAGATGGAGCAGAGCAACGCCGGAGCGACGATCCATGCCGCAAAGCCCTGGATGATCCAGTAGATTTCGAAGGACCAGCGCTTAATCCCACGAAATGGAATAAAGTTTGTCGCGGAGGCAAAGCCGCCGATCCAGTGATATACAACACCAATGAGCGGGTTTGCTCCCATGCCTGGGCGTCTCCAAAAAGTTAATGCCGCAATCCTAACGGATGCGAATTGCTTTTGGGAAATATAATCTCTATTGGAATCCTTGGAGTCGCGGCTTGAAGGTAGCGCTTTTTATCACCTGCTATAACGACACGCTCTTTCCGGCAACGGGAAAGGCGGTGGTCGAGGTTCTGGAACGACTGGGCCATACGGTGGAATTTCCCGCTGGGCAGACCTGTTGCGGCCAGATGCATTGGAACACCGGCTATCAGGCCGAGGCTCTTCCGTTGCTGCCGCGTTTCCTCCAACAGTTCGAACATGCGGAGGCCGTCGTCGTCCCCTCGTCCTCCTGCGTAGCCATGATGCGTGAGCACTATCCGATCATGGCTGAGCGCATCGTCGCAGAGGGCGGGGATACATCTCTCCCCGAACGCACGGCCGCCATCCTGCCGCGCGTTTGGGAGTTCTCGGAGTTTCTCACCAAGAAGCTTGGCCTGACCGACGTGGGCGCCTACTATCCTCATCGCGTGACCTATCATGCCAGCTGCCATGGCCTGCGTTCGCTGGGGCTCGGCGACGGCCCGCAGACGCTCCTGAAATCGGTGCGTGGGCTGGAGTTGGTGGAGATCGCCAACCTTGAGCAATGCTGCGGCTTTGGCGGAACCTTTGCCGTCAAAAACGCCGATGTCTCGAGCGCCATGCTCGCGGAAAAGACACGCGCTGTGCTGAATACCGGAGCAGAGGAGTGCACGGCCTGCGATAACTCCTGCCTGATGCACCTTCAGGGAGCGCTGCACCGTCAGCGCACCGGCGTGACCACCCGCCACCTCGCCGAGATTCTGGCCCATACCGAGGCTGATGAAGAGGCGGAAGATGCTCTGCCGACCGAGGTGACGCTATGAGCCGCGTCCCCCTCGATCCTAGGACGGCTCCGACCTTTCAGCAGGCGGCACGAGCGCTGCTCGGCGATGCGCAGTTGCGCAAGAATGTTCGTCACGCGACCGACGTGATCCAGACCAAGCGCCGCAAGCTGGTCGAGGAGAAGCAGGACTGGCAGGCGTTGCGAGAGAGCGGCCGCCAGATCCGGGCCCATGTCCTCGAGAATCTCGATGTCTACCTGGAGGAGTTCGAACGAAACTTCACTAAAGCGGGCGGAGTCATCCATTGGGCTCGTGATGCGGCCGAGGCGCAGAAGATCGTCGTGGGGCTGGTCAAGGAGATCGGCACGACCGAGGTCATCAAGATCAAGTCGATGACCACCGAAGAGATCCAGCTCAACAATGCGCTGGAGGCTGCAGGGGTTCACGCCTATGAGACCGACCTTGCCGAACTGATCATCCAGCTGGGAGAAGATCAGCCGTCGCACATTGTGGTTCCGGCGCTGCATAAAAACCGCGCTCAGGTGCGAGAGATCTTCCGGCGCACGATGAATCTACCGGATCTCGGCGACAAGCCGGCAGACCTTGCCGATGCGGCAAGACGCTTTCTGCGGGAAAAATTCCTTCGCGTGACGACTGCGGTCAGCGGCGCAAACTTCCTCGTCGCGGAGACCGGCGGCGTCTGCATCGTCGAGAGCGAAGGCAACGGCCGCATGTGCCTGACGATGCCGGAGACGCTGATCTCGGTTGTCGGCGTTGAAAAAGTGGTGCCGCGCTGGCAGGATCTTGAACCGCTGCTTCAGATGCTTCCGCGCTCGGCGACCGGTGAGCGGATGAACCCGTACAACTCGATGTGGTGCGGCGTACACCCGGGTGACGGGCCGCAGCGCATGCACATCGTGCTGCTCGACAACGGACGGACAGAGGTGCTTGCAGACAGGGAAGGGCGTCAAACCCTGCAATGCATCCGCTGCGGAGCCTGCCAGAATGCCTGCCCGGTCTACCGCCAGACTGGCGGACATGCCTACGGTAGCGTCTATGCCGGGCCGATCGGTGCCATCCTGACGCCGCAGCTGATGCACCTCGAACACTCCCAGTCTCTGCCCTACGCCTCCTCGTTGTGCGGGGCCTGCTACGAAGTCTGCCCCGTCAAGATCAATATCCCCGAGGTGCTGATTCACCTGCGCCACAAGGTGGTTGAGCAAAACGGCTGGTACGCCCCGGAGAGTCTGGCGATGAAGGCAGTCGCTCAGGTCTTCAGATCGGAGCGGCGATTCCGCGCTGCGCAGCGACTGGGACGGCTCGCGGAGCTGCCGCTGGTGAAGTCGGAGAAGCGGAGCTTTGCCATCGTTGGACAGAAGCAGGAGGCCTCCGATGGTTGGATCGGTTGGCTCCCGGGCCTGCTCGGTGGCTGGACCAGTACCCGTGACCTGCAGGCGATGCCGCAGGAGACCTTCCGCGACTGGTGGGAGAAGCGAGGCAAGCAATGAGCACAGCGCGCGAAGAGATTTTGAGGCGGGTACGCGCTGCAAAGGGCGCATCCACACTGGAGACGGCAGCGGCTTCGTATGCAGGCATCGACCGCAGCTATCAAACGACGGCCACGCTCTCGCACGAGGCGATTCTTGACCTGTTCGAGGAACGGCTGCGTGAATATGACGCGAACGTCTTTCGCGTCTCGGCTCTGGAGGTTGGTGCGGCGGTCACCGAAGTGCTGCGCAGCCGCAAGATAGAGCGGGTTCTGATACCCGAGGGCTTGCCGGAGGATTGGCAGCGTGGCGCAGAGTTTGTCGTCGATCGGGAGTTTTCAGCGACAGAGCTGGACGGCTTTACGGCCGTGATGACGACTGCGACGGTAGGAATCGCCGAGACCGGCACCATCGTCCTTCAGACGGCACCGGGGCAAGGCCGACGCGCCATTACCCTGGTGCCGGACTATCACCTCTGCCTGCTGCCTGTAATCTCCGTTGTGGAGACGGTCGTGGAGGCAATGCGGCTGCTGGAGCTGACAAAAAATCTGCCGACCACCTTTTTTAGCGGACCTTCCGCCACGGCGGATATTGAGATGACGCGCATAAAAGGTGTGCATGGCCCCCGTTTCGTCGACGTAATTTTGATGAATTAGATGGAACTGGTTGACAGAGTGGCGCGGAGACATCTACCGTGTCTATTCCAATAGGGATTATATTTCTGATACGGAGTTTCAAGTTATGACTGGCATCACGGCGACGCAGCAGGAGAAAGTCTTTGCAGCATTGGATGGCTTCCGTATCGAAGTTCCTTCCTGGGGTTTTTCCAATACCGGGACACGCTTCGGCAAGTTCATTCAGCCCTCTGCGGCGACCTCCATCGAAGAGAAGTTTGCCGATGCCGGTGAGGTCAACCGTTTGACAGGCGTGGCGCCGACGGTTGCGCTGCATGTGTTGTGGGATCTCCCGCATGGTACGGCCGATGTGCCGGAGATCAAGCGCCTGGAGACGAAGTACGGGGTGAAGGCAGGCTCCATCAACCCAAACCTCTTCCAGAACCAGGAGTACAAATTCGGCTCAATCGCCAACCCCGATCCCGAGGTTCGCAAGTCCGCGCTGGAGCATCTGCTGGACTCGGTCGAGATCGCGAAGGCGCTGGGTTCGCGCGATATCTCCATATGGGACTCGGACGGATCCAACTATCCCGGAACGCAGAGCATTCGCCGCCGCATCGAGTGGACAGGCGAGGCGCTTGCCACCATGCATGCCGCACTCTCTCCGGAGCAGCGGATGCTGGTGGAGTACAAGCCGTTTGAGCCCGCCTTTTATCACACCGATATCGCCGACTGGGGCATGGCCCTGGCGCTGGCCCATAAGGCAGGACCACAGGCCAAGGTGCTGGTCGATACCGGCCATCACTATCTCGGTCAGAACATTGAGCAGATCGTCGCCTGGCTGCTACACCTGGGCGCTCTGGGCGGTTTCCACTTCAACGATCGCAAGTACTCCGATGACGACCTGACCATCGGATCGATCGATCCATACCAGGTCTTCCGTATCTTCCACGAGCTGCTGGGCGATACGGCCGGGGCCTCGGATGTAGCCTTTATGGTCGACCAGAGCCATAATCTTAAGGGCAAGATGGAAGCTGTGGTGCAGACGGTGATGACAGCGCAGGAGATCTACGCCCGCGCTGCGCTGGTGGACAACGAGTTGCTCGCCGGTCTGCAGGCCAAGTGTGATCTGGTTGCGGCAGAGGAGCATTACCGTGGTTGTTTCTGGACCGACGTTCGACCGATCGCGCGGGAGTGGCGCGAGTCCCGCAAGCTGGCGTCCGATCCACTTGCCGAATTGCGCTCCAATGGATATGTCGAAGAGACGGCCAGGGCCCGGGCCAGCAAAAATGCCGGTAGCGTTGCGAGTTACGCTTAAGAGAGACTCGCACCACTAGGAGATTGATTGAGCAAGACGCCCAAGCGCCTTTACCTGATCCCAGTCCTTTCAAAGGCATTGGACATCCTCGAGCTGTTGCAGAACGAGGGTGAAGCCATGTCTCTGGAGGCGGTCCATCGTCGCACACGGGTCTCGAAGACCACGGTCTACCGTGTTCTTAAGACCTTTGTGCATCGCGGATACCTCTCGCGCAGCTCCGACGGTCTTTACCGGATCGTCTCCCGCCCGAAGAAGATTCGTTTCGGCTTTGCTGCGCAAAGCGCCGAGATGCCGTTCTCTGTCGCGGTGACGGAGAGCCTCAACACTGCCGCGACAAACGCGGGCATCGACCTGGTCGTGCTCGATAACAAGTACGACGCCGCGACCGCCATTCAGAACGCGGAGGAGTTCGTCCGCTCCAAGGTCGATCTCGTCATCGAGTTCCAGGTGGTGCAGGAGGCGGCGCCGGTCATCGCTGATCGGATCGCCACAGCAGGCATTCCCCTGATCGCGATCGACATTCCACATCCCCATGCGACCTACTTTGGTGTCGATAACTACCGCGTCGGCTATGAGGCCGGGGAGCTGCTGGCGCAGCATGCCATGGAGCAGTGGCAGGGAAAGACGACCTGGGTACTGGGGCTAGACCTCTCCGAGGCCGGATTGCTGGTGCAGAGCCGCATCACCGGAGCCTTCGCCGCCATCAAGCAGCAACAGCCAACCATCCCGGTGGAGTGCTTTGTGCGTATGGAGGGCCATGGCCGCCGCGACAAGAGCCGCAAGATCATCGGTGAATTTCTGGCCCGGCATCCC
Source organism: Edaphobacter sp. (assembly GCF_028283685.1). GTDB lineage: Bacteria > Acidobacteriota > Terriglobia > Terriglobales > Acidobacteriaceae > Edaphobacter. Next base: position 111,058 of record NZ_JAPWKF010000005.1, read on the forward strand.
AAGGAGCATGGCATTCTGATTGCCGCAGCCAACGATACCAGCGCCCTTGGTGCGCTGGATGCCGTACGCGAGGCAAAGCGCGAAAAGCACGTTGCGATCGTCGGTCAGGACTCGATCGCCGAAGCCCTGGTGGAGATTCGCAAGAAGGACTCGCCGATGATCGGCACAATCTCGCATGAAGCCCCAAGCTATGGGGCGAACCTTATTCACATTGGCCTGGCTCTTCTCAACGGCACCACGGTTCCACCCTACAACTATGTGGAACATCGTTTGGTAACGCGGAAATCGACGAAGAAGGACGACCAGTAGTGCAATAGAGGAATTGTTGCTGTAATGATATTCACTGTGGCATGATGGACGGTGCACGCGGGAGTATGGTCTTCTGCGTGCGCTGGATTTCACCTTGAACAGAAGGAAGCAGGTACTTTTCACATGGCAGCAACCCTGAAGTTTCTTGAGGATCGTTGGGACGACAGCATCGCGAAAACCCTGGATGGTCCTGAGCTCCTCCGTTATCGCTCCAACCTTCTCGGCTCCGATCTTCGCATCACCAATTTCGGCGGCGGTAACACGAGCTCGAAGTTCGAGATGAAGGATCCTCTGGATCAGACGGCCAAGCAGGTTCTGTGGGTCAAGGGATCGGGTGGCGATCTTGGGTCGATCAAGCGCGAAGGATTTGCCACGCTTTATCTCGACCGCCTGCATTCGATGGAGAAGGTCTATCCGGGCGTCGAGCGCGAAGACGAGATGGTTGCGATGTACGTGCTCTGCACCTTCGGCCACAATCCTGTTGCTGCTTCGATCGATACCCCTCTGCATGGCTTCCTGCCCTTCCCGCACGTCGACCATCTACATCCTGACTGGGCTATCGCTCTGGCAGCTTCGGCTAACGGCAAGGAGCGCATGGAGCAGTTCAATGCGGAGTTCGGCCATAAGCTTGTCTGGCTTCCCTGGCAGCGCCCCGGCTTTGAGCTGGCGATGATGCTCAAGCGTGGTGTCGAAGAAAATCCTGGCTGCGACGGCATCATCCTCGGCGGCCACGGCCTGTTTACCTGGGGAAACACCCAGCGCGAAAGCTATCTGAACACCATCACGATCATCGATCAGATCGGCCAGTTCATCGAAAAGCACGACCAGCTGCGCGGCAAGAAGACCTTCGGCGGCGCTCTGCACGAGACCCGCAGCGATGCCGCGACCGTGGCGCAGGATATCTTCGCCCATCTGCGTGGAGCCGTGAGCCGCAAGCAGCGTTGGATCGGCAACTATGTTTCGGCACCCGATGTGCTCGAATTCGCGAACAGCGTACACGCCAAGCAGCTTGCGCATCTCGGCACCAGTTGCCCGGATCACTTCATCCGCACCAAGATTCGCCCGATGTACATCGAGTGGGATCCCAAGGGCGATCCGAAGGAGATCCCTGCACTCATCGATAAATCGATTGAGACCTACCGCAAGGAGTACGCCGAGTACTACACGAAACATGCTCTGAAGGACTCGCCGGCTCAGCGCGATGCCAGCCCGACCGTGGTGCTGATCCCAGGTGTAGGCATGTTCTCGTTCGGTAAGAACAAGACGGAGGCACGTCTTACCGGTGAGTTCTACACCAATGCGATCCACGTGATGCAGGGCGCCGGTTCTCTCTCTGGCGAAGGCAAGATTTCTGACGTTCCGCAGGCCGGTCCGGCTGCCGGGCCGGAAGAGTTCACCGTCTACGAAAACTACGTCGCTCTTCCGCCCAGCGAGGCCTTCCGCATCGAATACTGGGCTCTGGAAGAGGCCAAGATTCGCCGTATGCCACCGGAGAAGGAACTCAGCCGTCGCATTGTTCTTATCGTCGGCGGTGGCAGCGGTATCGGTCGCGAGACCGCTCTGCTGGCAGCGGAGCGTGGAGCGCACATCGTTGTTGCCGACCGCGACATCAAGGGCGCGGAGGCGGTTGCGGAGGAGTGCAAGAAGATCGCCGGCAAGGAAGCCGTCATCTTTACCTCGATCGACATCACCAAGCGCGACACGATTGCAGAGGCGCTGAAGGCTACGGTGAGCGCGTTCGGTGGACTCGATCTCGTCATCAATACGGCTGCAATCTTTCCGTCGTCTCCCTCCGGAGTCATCAGCGATGCGCAGTGGGGCACCACGCTTGAGATTAACGTCACGGCCAACTACCTGCTGGCGGACGAGGCGGATAAGGTCCTTAAGGCACAGGGCATCGGTGGTTCGGTGGTGCTGACCAGCTCGGCGAACGCAGTTGTCGCCAAGAAGGGAAGCGAGGCCTACGACGTCTCGAAGGCGGCGCTCAGCCATCTTGTGCGTGAGCTGGCGGTGACGCTCTCTCCCGTACGCGTCAACGGCATCTCTCCCGCGACCGTGGTGAAGGGATCGACGATGTTCCCCCGCGACCGTGTGAAGGCATCGTTGAAGAAGTACGACATCGCCTTCGAGGAAGCGGACAGCGATGATGCACTGCGCAATAAGCTGGCTGGCTTTTATGCCAAGCGCACGCTGACCCACGTTCCCATCGATCCGAAGGACTGCGCCGAGGCGATCCTGTTCCTCGCCGGCCCGAAGACGCCGGTGACGACGGGCCACTTGATTCCGGTCGATGGCGGACTGGTCGAGGCCTATCTCCGGTGAGCCACACAGCATCGTCCACACATAACCATGGTCCGGCAAATCAGCCGGACCATGGTGCTTTGATCGCCGTTGATCTTGGCGCAGAGAGCTGTCGTGTCTCTCTGCTGCGCTGGCGCGACGGCAAGCCGCACATCGAGCTGGTGCATCGCTTTGGACACCATGCAGAGCAGCGCGAGAGCGGCCTGCACTGGAACTTCAGCCAGATCGCCGCAGGTGTGGAGCAGGGATTGGCGCAATGCGCCGAGATCGCAACAGAAGGAGTGCGCTCTATTGCCGTCGATGGCTGGGCCGTCGATTATGTGCGTCTTGGTGATGACGGCAAGGCGATCGCCGAGCCCTTCTGCTACCGCGATGCGCGCAACCAGAAGGCGGAGGCCTCTCTTCATGAGCGCATTACCCCTGAGCGCCTGCGCGAGTTGAGCGGTGTCCAGCTGCAGCCGTTGAACACGGTCTACCAGCAGCATGCGGATCATCTGAACGCAGCTCATACTTCATGGCTCAACCTGCCGGAGTACCTCCTTTATCTCTGGGGCGGACGCCCGGTCGCGGAACGCAGCAATGCAACGCACAGCGCGATGATCGGGCTTGACGGCAAGTGGTGCAAAGAGATCTTCGACGCCACAGGCGTCAGGATCGAAGACGCGCCTGAGCTGGTCGAGGCCGGTACCGTCGTCGGCACCTACAACGGCAGCATCGTTAAGCTGCATGGCGCAAAGCTGATTGCTCCGTGCTGCCATGACACCGCAAGTGCGGTCGCGGGCATTCCCGCCGAAGGCGAAGAGTGGGCCTACATCAGCTCCGGTACGTGGTCGCTGGTGGGAACAGTGCTGGATAAGGCATGTAACAGTGCGGAGGCGGCGAAGGAGAACTTCACGAATCTGGGTGCTGCGGGAGGTCGTGTGCTCTTCCATAAGGGCATCAATGGCATGTGGCTGCTACAGCAGTCCATGCGTGCCTGGAAGCTCAGCGATGTGGCGGCTCTGGTAGAGCAGGCACGCGCGCTTCCCGATGTTCCCCTGTCGGAGCTGATCGACGTGGATGACCCCGACCTCGCTATTCCCGGTGATATGCCGGCACGCATCAACGCACAGCGCGCGGCAGGAGGACTCAGTCCTATCTCCGATCCTCCTCAGATGGCACGCCTCATCTTCGAGTCGCTCGCCGCTCGCTATGCCAGTGTGCTGCACTCGATCTCGGCGATGACAGGCAAGCGTTTTGCCAGGATCTATATCGTTGGTGGCGGCAGCCAGAACACGCTGCTTAATGCGTTGACGGAGAAGGCAACCGGCCTGAAAGTGATCCGCGGCGCAGTGGAGAGCTCGACGATCGGCAACTTCGCGTTACAGTTCGCGACGCTTGACGGCGATACCTCGGCTAACAACATTGCTCGCTGGGCGGCGGCCCTGCAATCCAGCTAGGCGCCGCACCAGTCGAGTGCGGCAGCCAGCATCGCCTCCGCAGACTGAAAGAGCGACTTCATCTCAACGTACTCGTTGGGATTGTGTGCTCCACCGCCGCACGGTCCGAAGACCAGCGTGGGAATGTTGTAGCCACGCTGCATCAGGAAGGCATCGCAGGGATAAGGAGCGGCGGTAAGTGTTGCCGAGCCCATCACTGTTTCGACGCTCTTGACCATGCACCTGGTCCACGCGTGTGACGCCGAAAGCTCGTGGCCGAGGAGAGGCGATTCCAACAGCGGCGACCACTTCACCGGATACTTGCGGAAGAACGAGTCCTGTCTTTCGAACCGGCGCAGAGATGCCTCAATCTGGCTAATCAGGGCGTCGACGTCTTCGTGTGGGAGTGTTTGAAAGTAAACGCGGATACCGGCGCGTAGCGGGACGCTCAGGGGGAGCAGGTTCTCCATGCGGTTGGCTTCGACGGCCAGCACCTGCACCGGAGCAGCATCGGCGAAGTCCTTGTAGGCTCCACGAGCTTTGACGGTCTTCCGCCGCTGCACCCAGCTGTCGACCCATCCCAGTAACCGTCCCAGCGGGATCGCGGGACTTACGACCTCGCCCGACGAGAAGTAATCCTTCTCCGATCCTGCCTGGACCAGCAGGTCAACGACGAAGCTGCCTCGCGTGGCGCGATAGATCTCCATCTGCGTTCCTTCGGCGATGACGCAGGCATCCGCATTGTCGCCTCGCATCCGGCCTGCCAGGGTGCCGTTGCCGCCGCCCCACTCCTCGTCCACCACGGACTCAAAGAGAAGATCGCCCTTCAGCCGAATCCCCGCCCGCTTCAGGGCTACCAGTACGGCCACCTGCGCCACCATGCCGCCCTTCATATCGAAGGTTCCCAACCCCGACATGCGCCCGCGGCTGAGAGAAGGCTCCCAGGGGGAATGCTTCCAGCCTGCCAGATCGGTGGGGACGGTATCCATGTGGCCGCTTAGCAAAAGGCTGTGGCCTCCGCCTGAACCTGCGACGCGCACCACGAGATTCTTTCTGCCCTTATAGTTACGCTGTCTTCTGCTCCAAGGGTTTTTCGACTTTGCGACAAACTCTGTATCGTAGAGTTCCGAACGGAGGCCATGTTGACGGAAGAATTTCTGGAAGACGAGCTGACCCGGGGTCTCGTTGCCATCGGGAGGAATTGAGACGGTGTTCACGCGTATCAGGTCCTTCAGGAGCTCGGTGAGTTCTGGCTTGAGATCTTTTAGCGCACGAACGGCTGCAGCTTCTGCATCGGCGGATATTTGTCGCATTCCAGTTTTTTACCTATCAAGCAGGATGAATAATTGTTATCTTTTATTATATAATTATTTCGTTTGCTAACTTTATGGACAATTTAGAACTAAAAACTGAATCTGCTGACCTACAGACTGAAATACTGCGACTCCAGACTCTCTCTGACGAGCACGGTCATGTTGCTACGTTGCGAGAGATTCTGCAGCAGCCTGCCACCTGGCTGATTACGGCGAAACAAGCCTCAGCCTTGTTGGTCGACCTTAAGCATTTTACGGATGGCGTTGCGGCGGTCATTCTGACGGGGTCGGGAAGCTCGGAGTATGCCGGTGATTGTAGCCGGCCCATGTTGCAGCGCCGTCTTGCAATCACGGTGCAGGTCACTGGATCCGGTACTATTCTGACCGACGGTATCGATCTGCTGGCGCCTGAGCGGCCTGCTCTGATGATCTCTTTTGCTCGTTCGGGGGATAGCCCGGAGAGCGTGGCGGCGTTGCTCAAGGTATCGGAGGCCGATACCGCGGTGCGCCAGTTGGTCATCACCTGCAACGCAAACGGCCAGCTTGCTGCGAAGGCGAAGATGGATGCGAACGTCCACGCCGTGGTCCTCGACGATCGTACCAACGACCGCAGCCTCGTCATGACGAGTAGCTTTACCAACATGGTGCTCACTGCGATGTCACTTGGCTGGAGCGCCAATCCGTCAGAGTTTATTTCATTTGCAGAGCAGCTTAGCCAGACGGCAGAGAGGCTCCTGGACGATGCCTTCCAGCGGCTGCCGAAGATCGCTCGGCTGCCCTTCCATCGCGCCTTCTATCTCGCGGACGCCTCGGCCTTTGGAGCCGCCCGCGAATCCGCGTTGAAGATGACGGAGATGACTGCCGGCCGCGTGATGACCACCAGCGAGACCTATCTTGGACTGCGCCATGGGCCCATGAGCGCCATCGACCCCAACACCCTGGTGGTGTGCTTCCTGTCGTCCGAGCCGGTGCGTCGCGCCTACGAGATCGATCTCATCTCAGAGCTGAACGCCAAGAAGCTTGGCTTGCGAAAGATCCTGGTCGGTGCCAACATTCCGCAGGATCTGCTGAATGACGGGGACCTCGCTTTCGAAGACAATGGTTTCGTGGCTGCTGGTGATGATGGCTGTTCCCTCCTGCATGTGCTGATCGGCCAGGTGTTGGCCTTTTATCGCTGTATGCACGAGGGGCTCAAGCCCGATGCTCCGTCTGCCACCGGTGTTATCAGCCGCGTGGTGCAGAAGTTCCGTCTGCATGGGATCTCCACCGCTGGCTGAGCATCATCCTGAATTAAGATGAGAGTGTCTTTCGTTTTATTTCTTTTTGGCGACACGTCCGGTCGTTCGTTATTCCACTTGAGGAGAGTTCTGCTCTGAAACACCGCTTCCAGATTGCAATGGCCGGCGAGATCAACTTGGATCTCATCCTTTATGGTCTTCCGTCGGAGATGCCGATGGAGCGCGAGCTGCTTGCCTCGCGGTTTGAGGTGACGCTAGGCAGCTCCTCGGCGATCCTTGCGCATAACCTCGCTACGCTGGGAACGTCGGTGACGTTTACGACCCGCGTTGGAGGCGATGACCTGGGACGGATTGCGCTAGAGCGGCTCTCGCAGGCTGAGGTCGATCTCTCTCGCGTGACCCATGCCACCAATGACACCGCTACCGGTGTCACGATCGTGTTGCCGCACAGCGATGGGCGGCATATGTTTACCTATCCCGGAACGATGGCGGAGATGGGAATCGGCGATCTCGACCTGGAGCACCTTGCTCAGGCACAGCACTTTCATCTCTCTTCGCCCTACCTTCAGACAGGACTTCTTCCGGACGTCGGTCCACTCTTCCGCCGTCTGAGGGAAGCTGGTCTTACGATCTCGCTCGACACCAACGACGATCCTGACGACCGCTGGGAGAACCTGCTCGACGGCGTTCTTCCGTGGGTCGATGTGCTGCTGCCCAATGAATCCGAAGCCTGCCGTATGACCCGCACCAGCAGCGTGGAGGAGGCGATTGAGCGTCTTGGCGCCATCGTTCCCACTGTGGCGGTGAAGTGCGGCTCGCGCGGTGCCCTGGTGCGACACGCAGGCAAGACGCAGCATGTCGATCCGCTCACGGTTGAACCCGTCGATACGGTTGGGGCTGGAGATAGCTTCAACGCCGGTTTCCTGCATGCATGGCTGCTTGGCGCTCCGGCAGCGCTTGCAGCTCGTGCCGGCAATATCACGGGCGCGTTTTCGACGCTTCGCTCCGGCGGAACAGAGGCATTTCGCGATGTGGCGCTCAGGAACAGCTTCTTTGAGCGCCACCCGCTGCCGCTACATTCTTAGCGGATGTCTCCTACTCGTTACGAAGAGCCACCATCGGGTTGATCCGTGAGGCTCTGCGCGCTGGCAGATATCCGGCGAACCCGGCGACCAGTATCAGGATCGTCGCCATCGCCGCAAACGTTCCGGGATCTGTTGGCTTCGTTCCGAAGAGGAGCGATGCGATCAGTCCGGCGACGGCAAACGATGCGACCAGTCCCACCGCAATACCCATCAGCGCCATACGCAGCGTCTGGGAGAGGATGGCGCGCTGCACTCTCTCCGGGGTTGCGCCCAGCGCCATACGGATGCCGATCTCCTGCGTCCGTCTCGTGACGGAGTACGAGATCACGCCATAGATGCCGAGCGAAGCGAGAATAAGTCCCAGCCCGGCAAAGATGGAGACCAGCAGCATGAAGAAGCGGCGCGGCGAGACGGCGTGATCGACGGTGCGCTGCAGTGGCCGAAACTCGACCGCGGACTGCTTCGGATTCATCTCCCGCAGAGTATGCATCACGCTGGACGCGAGTTGGGCTGGAGGAAGCTTGGTGCGCACGACGAGCGTCGCTCCAGAAGCGCCCCATTCGCTTCGCATGACTGGCAGATACATCTGCCAGCTTGGCTTACCTTCGACATTCGTCTCGTGAACATCCTGGATTACTCCGATAACGCGAACATCTGTCTTTCCGAGCACGGCCATCTTGCCGACGGCATCTTCGTTGGGCCACAGCGCGTGCGCGGCGGTCTCGTTCAGGATGATGGTGCTGTCACCTTTATCGTCGTCCTGCCAGCCAAAGTCCCGTCCGCGCAACCGCATGCCCATCGCCGGCAGATAGCCTGGCGAGACGACGTATACGAAGGCGTCCTGAATCTCTCCCGGACGGTAGGTCTTTCCTTTGACTGCCGGGCCGCCCCATCCACGATTTCTTTCCAGCGGGAGGTTATCGCTCAGGCCGGCTGCTTCAACGCCGGGAATGGCTTGTGCGCGGCGTACTGTCTCGCGAAAGAACTCGGTCTGCTTTGCAATATTCATCTGGTCGTCGTAGTCGAGCTTGATGGCTGCCGCCGTGGAGGGCTGATAGCCGAGATCGATGTCGATGACATGCAGGAAGCTTCGCAGCAGCAGGCCCGCCCCGATCAGCAGGACGCAGGCCAGCGCAACCTCAGAGATGACGAGCGCGGAACGAAGGCCCTCGTGCTTGCGCCCATCGCTCATCCCCTGGCCTGTATCTTTCAATGCCTCCTGCAGATTGCCGGTGGCGGTCTTCCATCCGGGCAGCAGCCCGAAGAGCAGCGTGGAGCCGATGGTGATGGCGAGCGTCCAGCCTAGAGCGGCAGCGTCGATGCGTATGCTGTTCAGCAGAGGCAGCGCGATCGAGCTCTGGTGGGAGAGATAAAAAGTGATCAGGTAGGCGAGCAATAGTCCTCCTGCCGCTCCCGCACAGGAGAGCACGAGGCTTTCGGTCAGCAGTTGACGTATGAGGCGGCTACGTCCTGCTCCCAGAGCACTGCGCAACGCAAACTCCTTGCTGCGGGCGGCAGAGCGGGCCAGCAGAAGGTTTGAGAGATTGACGCACACGATGACCAGGATCAGTCCGACGGCACACCAGAGCACAATCAGCGATCGCCGCAGCTTGCCGCTCACGTAATCCTTAAGCAGCGTCGGATGGGCGCTGTACCCTCCCTGGGACAGGGGATCACGCTTGCTCCAGTAGAACCTCCGAAACAATGTCTTTGCCTCGGCCTGGGTCTGCGCGACGGTTACTCCTGGCTTCATGCGCCCGATCATGGCAAGTGTGTTTCCCTGCGTGCGGATATCATCCAGAATTGTGGGCGCAAACGCGTCGACCTTTGCCCCCGGTGAAAAGATGGAGCCGAAGTCAAAACTCTCCGGAAGAACCCCCACTACGGTGGTTGGTTTGCCATCCAGAGTGATGGCCTTGCCGACGATCGATCGATCGCCGCCGAATTGCCGTTTCCAGTAGGGGTAGGTCAGCAGGATGACATTCGGTGCTCCCTTGACTGCCTCGCTCTCCGTAAAGCTGCGGCCCAGTATGGGGTCCACGCCGAGTACGTGAAAGAAGTTGCTGGTGACGCCGATCCCTGTCAGCGGAGAGGGTTCCCCATGTCCTGAAAGCCTTAGATTGTCCGGCGCGGAAAAGGCATAGTAAGCGGTCACGTCGGTGTAAGAGGTGTTCATCAGCCGCAGATCGTCATAGGCATCGGCAGAGTAGGTCATGGATGAAAGTCCATTGGCATCGGGCGGGGCAATCCACACCAGGCGGCCGGGATCGTACAGCGGCAGCGGCCGCAACATCAGCGTGTTCACAACGCTGAAGACAGCAATATTGGCTCCAATGCCGAGTGCGAGGATGAGCACGGCGACGACAGCGAAACTACGATCGCGTCGAAGCGTCCGCATCGTGTATCGCAGATCGCTGATGAGAATCTCAAGCCAGGGGAGGCCGCGTGCCTCGCGTTGCTTCTGCCGGGTCTGTTCCACACCGCCGAGTTGAATCATAGTCTGCCTCCGAGCCTCTTCCGGGTTGAATCCCTGTCTCTGCTTCTCTTCGATCGCCATCTCAATGTGCGACTCCAGCTCCGCGTTCAGCTCCGCATCGAGCGTTTCGCGATGAAACAGCGAGCGAAGCCGCGCCAGGGTATGCTGCAGGCGGTCGCTCCACGGCACCTTCGGTTCTGAGCGCATCATGATGACTCCTTCTCGCCCATCGCCAGCACGCGGCTCATGACGCCGGAGAGCCGTGTCCAGTAGGCGGTGTCCTGCTCCAGCTGTTTTTGTCCACGCCTGGTGATGGTGTAGAACTTTGCCCGGCGGTTGTTCTCCGACGCTCCCCAGGCGGCTGAGATCCAACTGCGCTGCTGCAGTCGCACAAGCGCCGCGTAGATCGTCCCCTGGTTCAGGAGCACCTCGTTCCCGCTGACCTGCTCGATGCGTCGAGCGATGCCGTAGCCGTGCATCTCGCCCATCGCGGCAAGTGTCTGAAGGACCATAAGATCCAGTGTTCCCTGCAAAAGGTCGAGCTTGTTGTCTCCCAATCGTCTCTCCTGTGGCGTCCCCACATTTATACCTGTGGATACGCCACAGGAGAGAAAAAGTTCACCGGTCCCGTGAATTTTGTTCTGAAAGTCGTCTGTATCTGACGGATATCCCCCAAAAGAGCGGTAGGAAAGCAGTACGGAGGAGTGTTTGCGGGAAGGCTACAGCGGAAGATCCTAGAAACTACCGTTCATCTTTATCGACAGAGGAGAACAGCGTGCGGAATCCTGACAGTGGGGCTGAGAGTCGCAGGCAGATCAGTGAGGCTAGCGTAAAGGAGGTCGTTGCCGCTGCGCGCAATCAAGACGCGGATGCGTTTGCGGAGCTGGTGCGGCGCTATCAGCATCGCGTCTACAAGACCGCCGTTCGTATTGTGAAGGACAGCAGCGAGGCCGAGGATATCGTCCAGGAGTCCTTCTTTGCGGCCTATCAGAAGATCCAAAGTTTCCGCGAAGAGGCAGCCTTTTCCACCTGGCTGACCCGAATCGTGATCAACACGGCGTTGATGCATCTGCGCAAGCGGCGCATCCGGCAAAGTTACTCGCTGGAGGAGATGACGGAGCAGGGAGTGATTCCATCGCAGTTGCTTCTCTCCCGCTCGCCTGCTCCCGATGACCTGTGTATGGAGAACGAGAGGCTGTACCGCATGCGGATACTGCTGCAGGAGATCTCGCCGAACCTGCGCGAGATCACGCTGGACCGTCTGTCGGCCGATCTTTCCATCCGGGAGATTGCGCAGAAGCGTGGCCTGTCGGAGGCGGCGATCAAGTCACGGCTGCTGCGCGCACGTCAGACGCTCACCCATCGTATGGGCATCCTGGATCGCCGCTCGATGCAATGGACGAGCTGGCAGGATACAGAGCGGCTGGCCCGAATGCCGCAGTCTGCTGATCCGCGATCGTTCCAGTGATGACTGGCTGCCGTGCAACATGCAGGAGATGTGTAGGCCACATGAAAAACCGCCCTTTGCCCGGGCGGTTTTTGCGAATATTGTGGAGCACCGAATGGGATTTGAACCCATGAGTACTGGTTTTGCAGACCAGCGCGTTAACCACTTCGCCATCGGTGCTTGATGGTCCCTGCTCCAGGGGAGACAGGGACATGTTCTATCTATCTTACTTCGGCTGAGTCGTTGTGCGAAGGTATGGCTTCACCGTCTTGTAGCCGGGGAAGATCTTATCGGCTTCCTCGTTGGACACGGCACCGGTAATGATCACATCCTCGCCGGGCTTCCAGTTGGCCGGGGTTGCTACCTTGTGCTTCGCCGTCAGCTGCATCGAATCGAGCACGCGGATGATCTCATCGAAGTTGCGGCCGGTGGTCATCGGATAGGCGAGCGTCAGCTTGATGCGCTTGTCCGGACCGACGACGAAGACCATGCGAACGGTGGCGTTATCGGCGGGCGTACGGCCCTCGCAGCTGTCGCCGGCATCGCCGGGCAGCATGTCATACAGCTTGGCGACCGTCAGGTCGGTGTCGCCGATGACGGGGAAGTTCACGGGAGAGCCGGTGACCTCTTCGATGTCCTTGGCCCACTTGCCGTGGTTCTCCACGGGGTCGACGCTGAGGCCGATGACCTTGGCGCCGCGTGCTGCAAACTGATCTTCGAGCGAACCGACTGCGCCCAGCTCCGTGGTGCAGACCGGTGTGAAATCTTTCGGGTGCGAGAAGAGGACAGCCCAGCTGTCGCCGATCCACTCGTGGAAGTTGATTGTTCCGTGTGTCGTCTCTGCGGTGAAGTCAGGAGCTACGTCATTGATACGAAGTGACATTTATTTGCCTTTCAGAGAATCAAGTCTTTCACAGCATATAAAACCCAAAGAAAAACCCACCGGCCACTTTGGCTTGGGTGGGTCTTTACTCCTCGAAGCGGTTTACCTCGACTCGCTCATACACACACCCACGCCGGCATTATGCGACAGCAGCACATCGAAAAGGTGTTGAACGTCATCGTTATCGCTTCCAATCTTTGAAACCGCTGCCAGCTAGGCGCTAGCATCAAGCAGGTTGGCCCGATTGCGGTCTACCAAAACCATAAGTCGCTGGAGTTGAAGATGTCAACTTTGCCGTCCCGGCTTGGACCTCCCCTTACGGCGCACGCCGCCTACGATTACGCGCATGTCGATGTCTTCGCGGAGCGCCCGCTGGAAGGCAACCAGCTGGCTGTCTTCGCCGATGCCCGCGGCCTCGCGGACGAGGAGATGCAGGCCATCGCACGCGAGATAAATCTTTCGGAGACGACCTTCATCCTGCCGCGCGATCCACTCGTCGAGCATGAGCGCGGCGTCCGTGTCCGCATCTTTACAAAGAGGGAAGAGCTTCCTTTCGCGGGCCATCCTACGCTCGGAACCGCGAGCTGGCTCTACTGGAACCATCCCTGGCTGCAGGCCGCTGAGGAGATCGTTCTCGAGCTCAACGTTGGGCCAATCCCGGTTCGCTTTACGCCATCGCGTTCAGGGGAGCAGGGTATCTTCGGCAGCATGCGCCAGAACGATCCTGTCTTTGGCGCAACCCAGAGTCACGCGGAACTCGCCAGCGTGCTTGGTTTGAGTGTTGGTGATCTCGATCAGGATCTTCCCGTGCAGACCGTCTCCACAGGCAATCCTTTCTGCATCGTTCCATTGAAATCGATGGAAGTCGCATCGCGTCTCTCCGTTCCGCAGACTGCGCAGGTCAGCGAGTACCTCGAAAGGCACGAGGCCCGTTTCTTTTACTTCGTGACGCATGCTTCTGAGGCCTCTGGGGCCGACTGGCACGCGCGCATGATGTTTTATGGCACGGAAGATCCCGCGACAGGATCAGCCGCAGGGCCGGCCATTGCCTGGATGGTGCGTCATGGTGCTGTTGAAAGTGAGCGGCAGACGGTCATTGAACAGGGAGTCGAGATGCTACGGCCGAGCCGTTTGCACGTCTCGGCGCGATGGGACGGCGAAAAAGTTTCCGAAGTATATGTCGGCGGTCGCACCATTCCTGTTGCAATGGGACGCCTTTTCCTGCCGTGATGCACGCGATTTCAACAGAGTAGATTTGTAAATCGTCAATGAATTCGCACCTCTCAGCGACACCGGTGGATGAGCAAGGTGTAAACCTTCCACTTTTCGCCCTTACTTCGCCGGTTGCAAAGCATCCCCGCTCTTCATAATCTTGGCAAGCGTTAACGATGTTGCCGCGCGAATGTGCGGTGCATCGGTGATGAGTTCTTTCGCCTGTATTACTAACAATCTGAGTTGAGAGATGCCTTGACTGCTTTGCAGTCGCGACTCCTCGAAACGCATCATCGTTGCCTTTCCGCGGCAAGCCTCTGACGCCTACGCGCGTTCATGCTCGCTGCATCTTCGGCAGACCGATCCTTTGCGTTTACCGGGAACTCGCGTGGCAACCTGCGATGGCTTCGGTATCTCTCACCCCCGTCGTCCGGCATCGCCGGACGGCGGCACTGTTCCTTCGGAGCAGACGCAGAGCTTTTGTCTCTGCTTCTGCTCCGGGGACCAGCGTGGCCGTTCTGCGTTGAAGCGACAGGGCTTCAGCAGAACTCGCGGGGGTGTGCCTTAAATCTGGTCAATGACCGGCAAACCAGCCGGTCCCGACCTGTTACCAGCCGGCGACCACCGGCAGAAGTGAGATACCTTTGCGGCCAAAGAAGACGATCCTCTGCGTAGACGATAACGAACAGGTCCTCTCCGTTCGCACCTTCCTGCTTGAGACCCGTGGCTATCGCGTGATTCCTTCTCTCTCCCCGGCCCATGCCCTCGAAGTGATCGAGCAGTCCGCGCCCGGCTCGCTCGATCTTCTGCTTAGCGACCTGATCATGCCGCAGATGGATGGCAACGAGCTTGTGCGTCGCGCCAAGCACCTTCAGCCGGCGCTGCCTGCGATGATCGTATCCGGTACCGTCACCTCGTTCGATCGCGCCTGCGCTGCCGATGCGTTTCTTCCCAAGGGAGCCTGCTCGCCTGCCGAGATGATCGAGCGTATCCGCGTCCTCGTTGCCCGCAAGCGTGGCCCGCGCAAGGCCTCGGTCTCTTCACAGCCCTCGCTCCTGCTGCAGGCCATCGCCTCGTAGGCGAATTGCAGCGCCTATGCCTCGACGAGGCCGTAGCGGCGCTGCCACTGCTGCTTCAGCCGTGCCCAGACAGCCTCACGCTCTTCACGGCTGATGCTGCTGTCTGATCGCTCGGCAAAGCGCGATGCTTCCAACTTTGCCAGCTCCAGCAAGGCCCGGTCACGAAGCAGATTCGCCACGCGAAACTCAGGCATGCCGGCCTGGCGGGTACCAAAGAACTCGCCGGGGCCGCGTTGCTGAAGGTCGAGCTCGGCAAGTTCGAATCCGTTCTGCGTGGCCACCATCGCATCCAGCCGCGCCTCGGCCTGCTCGCTCACGCGCTTGCCGGTCATCAGGATGCAGTAGCTCTTCGCTGCACCTCGTCCTACGCGGCCGCGCAACTGATGCATCTGCGCCAGGCCAAAGCGCTCGGCGTGTTCAATCACCATCACCGAGGCGTTCGGAACATCGACGCCAACTTCGATGACGGTCGTCGCAATCAGGACGTCGATCTCGCCGCGTTGAAAGCGTCGCATAACAATCTCTTTCTCATCGGCGGCGAGCTTGCCGTGCAGCAGGCCCAGACGCAGACCGTTCAGCGCGCCAGCACGCAGCTCCTCGTACATATCGCTTGCCGCGCGTAATGGCTGCTTGGGGAAGAGCTTCTCAGTCTTCGCCGGCTGCTTCTTCTTTGTCTTCGCAGCTTCTTTGTTGCTCGATCGTGCCGCAAGCGTCGCTGCACTCTTCTTGGTGGAGTCTTCCTGCGCCGCATCATCCTGCGCAAAGTCCAGCTCAGGTTGATCGTCCTTTGCGCCTTCTATCACGGGATAGACGATGTAGGCCTGACGTCCTGCCTTGACCTGCTTGCGGACAAACTCCCAGACGTCGGCGGCACGCTCCTCCGAGGTGCGCCGCGTCACGATCGGTGTTCGCCCCGGCGGCAGTTCGTCGATCACGCTCGTCTCGAGGTCTCCATAGAGCGTCAGCGCCAGCGTGCGTGGAATTGGCGTCGCCGTCATGACCAGCACATCGGGCTCTGCCATGCGGCCATCCGGCCCAGGCTTCTTCATCAGGCGGAAGCGCTGCTGTACGCCAAAGCGATGCTGCTCGTCGACGATAACGAGACCAAGGTTTTCGAAGTCCACTTTGTCCTCGATGAGCGCATGGGTGCCGATCGCCAGCTGCGTCTCGCCGCGGAAGATCCTTCCTCGCGCCTCGCGCTTCGCCGCATTGTCCAGTGATCCTGTCAGCAGCGTCACGCGATACGGTTTTCCTGTACGTGGCGAGATGGCTCCGTCCAGCAATCTCCGCGCTGAAAGATAATGCTGCGTTGCAAGGATCTCCGTCGGCGCCATCATGGCGACCTGGTATCCGTTCTCGATCGCCACCAGTGCGGCCTGCATAGCGACGATCGTCTTGCCAGATCCCACATCGCCCTGCAGTAGTCGTCGCATCGGTTGCATGCGGCGCATGTCGGCGGCAATCTCCCCCAGAGAGCGCTTCTGTGCCGATGTCGGATGGAAGGGAAGAATCTGCTTCAACGCGCGCCGCACGCGCTCATCGGTGACAAATGCTGTGCCCTCGCGCTCGCGGAGACGGCGCCGCTTCAGTTCGAGTCCCAGCTCCAGGTAAAACAGCTCTTCGAAGATCAGTCGCCTGTGCGCAGGGGTAGCCGCCGACATCAACTCCGTCATCGGCGTGCCGACCTCGGGAAAATGGACGGCCTTGAGCGCCTTCAGCCGCGAAGGCAGATGCAGGCGGGTGAGCATCGCTGCGGGCAGCGTCTCCGGAATCGCCATATCTTTTATGACTTCTATAGAAGATGCCGAGGAGGCAGCTTCCTTAGCCGCTGCCACCAGTTCTTCCAGCAGACCCCACACGACGCGCCGCAGCCAGCGCGAGGTCAGCTTCGCTCCCCAGGCCGTCGTGCCTCCCAGAAATTCGTAGACCGGCACGATTCGACCGACCTCGAGGGAAGCCAGCTCGGCCTCGGGTGAGTCGGCGGCGGGCAGAATCTCAAATTGCGGCTGGATCATCTTGAACTTGCCGACGGTCGATCGCGACGGCTCCAGCTTGCCGTATAGCGCCACCATCTGCCCGGCCTGAAACTTGTCCTTCAGGTAGGTACCGTGGAACCACATGCACTTGACCGTGTCCAACCCCTGGCCGACGGTCATCTCGAAGATCGGCATCGACCGGGTACGCAGCAGCGCAGATCCTCGAACTTCACCCACGATGGAGGCCATCGCACCTGCCTTCAGATCGCGGATGGCTGCCGGATTCAGCCGGTCTTCATAGCGAAAAGGCAGGTGATACAGCAGGTCTTCAACGGTCTCGACGCCGCGCTTCGCCAGCGCCTCGGCTACACGTTCGCCGACACGCTTGACGTATTTAATGGGGGTCGAGAGTTCCAGCACAGACCCGATGCTACCAAGAAGGCGAGCATTGTTATCACTGCGGCTTCCGCACCCCTTATCTCGATGAATCTTGACAGCAGTTATGGTGCAATAAGGCAATGGAGTCGTTGAGGCTAAATTCCGAGGGCGGCAGCACACGTGACCTGTTAACCAGCAAGCCGCTGGTCGCCCTGGCCGTTGCAGCCTTTGGCATCGGAACCTCGGAATACATCATCATGGGCCTGCTGCCCAATCTCTCGCACGACTTCCATGTCAGCATCCCCAAAGCCGGTGCGCTCGTCACCGGATACGCGCTCAGCGTGACCTTCGGTTCGCCGCTGGTGGCCATTGCCACTGCCCGGCTGGAGCGCAAGTTCACCATGCTGCTGTTGATGGGCATCTTTATCCTTGGCAATCTATGCTGTGCGATAGCGCCGACCTATAACCTGCTCTTTGCCGCCCGCGTGCTCACGGCTCTGTGCCACGGCGCCTTCTTCGGCATCGGAAGCGTCGTCGCCAGCAACATCGTTCCCCGGAACCAACGCGCCCAGGCAATCGCCCTGATGTTCTCGGGGCTTACGCTCGCCAACGTGCTCGGCGTGCCTGCGGGGACGGCGCTGGGGCAGGTCTTCGGATGGCGCGCTCCGTTCTGGTCGATCGTTCCCATCGGATTCATCGCGGCCGCGGCCATCTTCTTCTTCCTGCCCACTCAGCCGCCCGCTTCCGGCAGCCTGCTCCACGAGTTCCGTGTCCTGCGCAATCCGCAGGTGCTTCTTGTCCTGGCGATCAGCACACTGGCATCGTCGTCTCTCTTCTGCGTCTTTACCTATATCGCTCCGACGCTGCTCTCGGTGGCCCACGCCTCCCCCCATGCCGTTACGCTGACCCTGCTCTTCTTCGGGTTGGGCATTACCATCGGAAATCTTGCGGGAGGCGCTCTCAGCGACCGCCAGCCAGCCTCATTCCTTGTTGTCGCCTTCATCGCACTGATCGGGTCGCTTATCGGCCTTTATTTTGCGGAGCCCTACGTCGTCCCTGCCATCGGGATGATCCTGGTATGGGGAGCCATCCACTTCGCCGCCGGCTCACCGCTGCAGTCCCGCATCGTCGACAAGGCTGCGGAGGCGCCCAACCTGGCCTCGACGCTCAACCAGGGAGCCTTCAACTTCGGCAACGCTATCGGAGCCACAGTGGGCGGGATGCTGCTGACGGCGGGCTTTGGGTATCGCCAGCTTCCAATTGCCAGCGCGGTCATTGCTGCGCTTGTGCTGGCACTCTGCTACACGGCCATCCGGCTCGACCGGAGGCACCGCGACGAGCGCATCGCCGAAAAGATCTCCACGATCTAATGCCGGAAAGACGCCCTGATAGACTGGCCGTTGACTGATCCCTCTCGCGAGATTCCATGGCTATCGTTCAACTCGAGCATGTCCGCAAAGCCTACGACACCAAGATCGCCGTCGAAGACCTGAGTTTGCTGATCGAACCCGGCACCATGTTCGGCCTCCTTGGCCCCAACGGCTCCGGCAAGACCTCTTCCATCCGCATGATGATCGGTATCACGGTACCTGACTCCGGCAGGGTCGAGCTCTTCGGCAAGCCGTTCGAACGCAAAGACCTCGCCCGTGTCGGCTACCTGCCCGAAGAGCGCGGGCTCTACAAGAAGATGAAGGTGATCGACCAGCTCATCTTTATGGGCCAGCTTCACGGACTCGACATTGCCACTGCCACCATGCGCTCCCATGCCTGGTGCGAGCGCATGCAGATCACCGAAGCCATTCCCAAGAAGGTCGAAGAGCTCTCCAAAGGCATGCAGCAGAAGATTCAGTTCATCGCCGCATTGCTCCACGAGCCTGAGCTCATCATTATGGACGAGCCCTTCAGCGGCCTCGACCCAGTCAACGCCACGCTGCTGATCGATACGCTGATCGATCTGCGTAAGGAAGGACGCGCCATTCTCTTCTCCACGCACCGCATGGATCAGGTGGAGAAGATGTGCGATTCCATCTGCCTCATCTCGCGCGGGAAGCAGGTTCTCTCGGGCACCATGCGCGAGGTCAAGTCACGCTATCCACGTAATCGCATGCTGATCACCTTCGACGGGGACGATGCCTTCCTGAAGAATCCGGGAATCGAGGAGTACAAGCGCTACAACAACTCCGCAGAGATCAAGCTGCGTGACGAGTCCGCAGCGCAACAGATCATTGCCCAGGCCATAGGCGGGGCAATCGTCACCCGTTTCGAGGTTATGGAGCCGACCCTCGAAGAGATCTTTATCGAGGAAGTCAGTCGAGGAGGCCGCGTCGATGCCTAACAGCACCTTTCTCATCGCCAGGCGCGAGTATCTGGAACGCGTCCGCACCAAGGCTTTTGTCATCACTACGTTATTGATTCCCGCGCTGATGGGCGGCGGGATCCTCTTCTCGGTCCTCAAGTCCAAGACCAGCAAGCCCGCATCGCACATTGCCGTCGTGGCGTCCGATACCGACTTTGCTCTCGATCTGCAGGCGGAGCTGGAACATGGCAAGGAATCTGCCATGAAGGTCGACGTGATCTCGCCGCCGGCGAAGGATACGCGTCAGACCGTTGTCGACCAGACCGCCGACAAGCAGATCGATGGCTTCCTCTGGGTCGATGCCGTGAATGGAGTCCTAAAGGCGACATACACCTCGACCAGCAATGCGGACATCTCGACCACCACGACCATCGACAATGCCATGCGGCAGGTCGTCATGCGGCAGGGCCTGAAGCATCGTGGTCTTGCAGTCGGCGACATCAAAAGCATGATGGAGCCGATTGAGCTGGAGACCGACACGATCAAGAACGGCGAGGTCTCGAAGTCCGACACGATGACCGCCTTCTTCGGTGCTTACGTCCTCTTCTTCCTCATGTATATGGCAGTCATGCTGCACGGCATGAATGTTGCCCGGTCGATCATCGAAGAGAAGACCTCCCGAGTCTTTGAGGTGATGCTTGCCACAGTGCGCCCCCAGGAGATGATGATGGGCAAGCTCTTCGGCGTCGGCGCTGTAGGCCTTACGCAGATCGGAATCTGGGTTACGGCTGCGATCCTGCTCTCATCGCAATCGATCGTCTCCGCGATGGGTGCGGGGTCCATGCACATCCACTTCTCGGCGCCGCAGATCATCGCCTTCATCGGCTACTTCATCCTCGGCTTCCTGCTCTATTCGGGCATCGCCGCCGCCATCGGCGCCATGGTTAACTCTGAGCAGGAGCTGCAGCAATTCAACCTGGTCATCGCCATGCCCCTGGCGATCTGCATGTTTGTTCTTGGTCCGGTTATCTCTAACCCAAGCTCGACGTTTTCGCGCGTCATGTCGCTGATCCCGACCTGCACGCCGCTGCTGATGTACCTGCGCATCTCTATCTCGAATGTGGCGTGGTACGACATCGCCCTCTCTATTGTTCTGATGGTCGCCACCATTTGGGTGGTGATGTGGTTTACGGCGCGGATCTATCGTGTCGGCATCCTGATGTATGGCAAGCGCCCCAATCTGCCGGAGATTCTTCGCTGGCTGAAGTACAGCTAGACTGCTATTCCTCAGATCATGGAAGCGCACCCGCAGTAAACTCATCAATGTGGCCGAACCCGAAGTCCAATACACCTTCAAGCAGCGTCTCATCCTCGCCATCGTCCCTCCGCTGGCGTACATGGTCATCTGCCTGCTCGGGGTCACACTGCGTTTTGAAGATATCTGCGAGCCCGGCATGGTGCCGCAGTACCACACACCTCCGCCGCTGATCTACGCCATTTGGCATCGCTGCCTGCTTGCCTGCGCGTGGCGCTTCCGCCAGGGCAATCTTCATATCCTCATCAGCCGCAGCTTCGACGGCGAGCTAATCGCGCGCACGGTCGAGCGCCTTGGTTTCGTCGCCGTCCGTGGTTCCAGCTCAC
The DNA here is from genome assembly GCF_028283685.1 of Edaphobacter sp. Lineage (GTDB taxonomy): Bacteria > Acidobacteriota > Terriglobia > Terriglobales > Acidobacteriaceae > Edaphobacter. The sequence continues at coordinate 132,110 of NZ_JAPWKF010000005.1, forward strand.
GCGATGGGGCCGTCGGGATGCGCAATCTCCACCGGGCTTATCTCGAAAAAAACTACATCGCCATTACCGCCGACGGCCCGCGAGGCCCTGCGCAGAAGGCCAAGCCCGGGGTTGCACAGCTGGCTGGCCTGGTTGGCGCCCCGGTTGGAGCTGTCTACCTGCATCCCAGCAGCTTCTGGGTGCTCCGCTCCTGGGATCGCTTCATGATTCCCAAGCCTTTCTCGAAGGTCACTGTCAGTTGGACCGTCCCCGTTGTCGCCGATCAGAAAGCGGTTCAGGATGCCCTCGACCGGGCTACAAAATCGGCCGAATCGTCGCCGCACGGTAAATAGTGTCGCGCAGCAAATAATTCTGACTCGTCATTCTGCGTAATATCGTCGAAAGTGAAGCGAAGACGCTCTTTGCCTCGTCCGGAATGATTCATCCACAGCCTGTTGGGCCGACCCTATCTAAAATAGAAGAGCCGTGCGCGTTGCCGACTTCCATTTCGATCTTCCTGAAGAGCTCATTGCGCAGTCTCCGCCCCCCGTCCGAGGCTCCAGCCGCATGCTCGTGCTGGACCGGGCAAGCGGGGAGTATCGCGACAACTTCTTCCGCCAGCTTCCTGAGCTGCTGCATCCCGGCGATCTGCTTATCCTCAACGACAGCCGCGTCATTCCGGCGCGCCTGTACGCGACCCGCGGGCGTGGCGCGGCGACACAGGCCAGCTCGCCTGACCCGACGGGCCGCATTGAGGTCTTACTCACACAGCAGCTCAGCGCCGACGAGTGGACAGCTCTGGTTCGCCCAGGAAAGAAGGTACAGCCCGGCGAGCGGCTGTTCTTTGCCGCAACCGACACCTCTGTGCCGCTGCTCGAGGCTGATGTTATTGCCGCCGCCGAATACGGTGAGCGTACGCTTCGTTTCAAGCCCACCGAGGACTTTCATTCCATCCTCGAGCGGATCGGCCACATGCCGCTGCCGCCATACATCCATCGCGACGACACGGCGAGCGATCGCGATCGCTATCAGACAGTCTTCTCACAAGAGCCCGGTTCAGCCGCGGCCCCGACTGCAGGCCTCCACTTCACTCCCGAGGTGCTCGATCAGCTTCGCCAGCGCGGTGTTCAGATCGAGACCGTCACCTTGCATGTCGGCTTAGGAACGTTCCAGCCAGTCCGGGCTGACAATGTTGAAGACATTCGCCTGCATGCGGAGCACTACACGCTGCCGGCTGCCACAGCCGACGCCATCAATGCCGCGCTGCGCGAAAAGCGGCGCATCATCGCAGCAGGAACGACGACCACGCGCACGCTTGAACACTGCGCTCACGTCGCCACGGCCGATGCCTTCGAGCCTCATGCCGGAGTCCGGCTTCATCCGCACTCCGGCGAAACCAGCATCTTCATCCGGCCGGGTTATCGCTTCCGTGTCGTCAGCGGCCTGCTGACCAACTTCCATCTGCCACAGTCAACCCTGCTGATGCTGGTCAGCGCCTTTGCCGGAAGAGAGGCGGTCCTGTCCGCATACAACCATGCCGTCCGAGAACGCTATCGCTTCTTCTCCTACGGCGACTGCATGCTGATTCTCTAAGGCGCTTCCGCGGCTCTATTTCTTGGAGAGCCTCTGCTGAAACTGCGCGATGGTGGAGTGAACATTCGCTGGCCACGGCCTGTCCTTCTGGCCGATATAGGTCTCAACCCAGATCAGCTTCTGCTGGCTGCTGTCTCCGGCATAGATGTGCAGCTCCAGGATCTCCTGGTCCGCAGGACCGATGTCGACACCGGATGCGGCAGCAGGAATGACCGTCATGGTCAGGTCAGGCGTCGCACCCTCGTTTGCGATGCTCTTACCCAGCTTCTGAGCCAGCTCTTTCAACTGCATGCCGGTTGATTTATCGCGGTCGCGATACTCCGGTTTTACGGTACGCGCGGCGTCCAGCGCCTTCCGAAAGGCTGTCCAGTTGCAGGTTGCCTGTCCCCGGTCGATGGTGCATCCCGCATCAGCAGTCTGTGCCTGTGCATAAAACGATCCAAGGGTCAGGGCGGAGTACATCGCGAAGACAGTCAGTTTTTTCATGGATGTATGAAGGATAGGCCGCCAGGTCATTCCATACAACCTGTATGAAATATGTCAGCAGATGGGCGCGGCCCGACAGCGTTCCGTCTTCCACGCCTCGCAACGCGCTACCATCAAAAGGCTATGGCAAAGACGCCCACCAAGACCGAAGAGACGAACTCCGCTGCACATGATGCGAAGAAACCGCCTATCTACCTGCTCGACTCCATGGCGTTTATCTTCCGCGCCTATCACGCTATGCAGCGTTCTCGCCCCATGTCCACACGCACCGGCGTCCCCACCGCGGCGACTTATGTCTTTGTGAACATGATTAACAAGCTGCGCAAAGACTTTCAGCCCGAGTACCTCGCAGCTATCTATGACGTCGGCGCCCCGCTGCTTCGCAACGAGATGGCAGCACAGATGAAGGACGTCAAGAAATTCAACATCAAGACGCAGCAGTTCGAGGTCATCGAGTACGGCGGTTACAAGGCCAATCGTACAGAGACGCCGCCTGACCTCATCCAGCAGCAGCCGTATATCCGTCGCGCACTCGAAGCCTTCCGCATCCCCATCCTCTACTACGAAGGCTTCGAGGCGGATGACGTCATCGGGACGCTCTCGCACAAGCTCGCCGCACTTGGCCACCACGTCTACGTCGTCTCCTCCGACAAGGACATGATGCAGCTCGTCGCGAAAGATGTCTCCATCCTCAATCCGACAAAGGACAACCTGATCCTCGATCCCGCTGGTGTCGAAGCCGCTCTTGGTGTTCCTCCCGAACGCGTTATCGATGTCATGGCGCTGCGCGGCGATTCGATCGATAACATCCCCGGTGCTCCCGGCATCGGCGACAAGGGATCGGTCGAGCTGATCCAGCAGTTCGGTACGGTCGAGGCTGCCATCGACGCGGCTACGGCCACTCCTGAAGCCATCAAGCGCAAGACGTATCGTGAGTCTCTGGCCAACAATCGTGAGAACATTCTTCTTTCGAAGGAGCTGGTCACCATTCACACGGAGGTGCCCATCGAGTACTCCCTCGACGAGATGCGCACCCAGGCGCCCGATCTTGCTGCATGCCGCGATCTCTTCTCCGAGCTGGAGTTTACGACACTGCTCAAGGAACTCGCGCCAGCTGAAGATACTACGGTCATCACCTACGAGCTCAAGCCAACCGCGGTGCAGATCAAGCATCTGCTTGAAGAGGCTCGCGCCATCAATCCGGCGACGGGTGAACCAAACGGACTCGCCATCGCCATCTCAGAAGACGCCCAGGCGATTGCGGAGGAGATAGCTGCAGAATCGGCAGATGGCGAAGCAGAGCCTCCGCCGGCAGAGAATATGTCACTCTTCGGCGCGATGGCGGAGGAAGCGCCGGCTTCCTCCACGGCAGCACAACCTGTAGAAGATCCCGCGTGCCGTATCGGCCTTGCGGGGAACGAGCACTTCGCCGTCGAAGTCTCGCTCGATGAGCCGGGCCTCAAAGAGGCTCTGTCTGACGCCGCGCTCCCCAAGGACGTTCACGATCTCAAGGCTGTGTTGCGTGCGCTTGAGCCGCATCGTGTTGTGCTCAACGGTGTCCGCAACGATGTCATGCTCCTCAGCTATCTCATCAACCCGACGCATGGCTCGCATACGCTGGTCGACATCGCCGCACGCAGCACCAGCCGCACGCTTGTGCATCAGCCGACGAAGGGCAATCCCAATGACCCCAGCCGTCTCGCCGAGGCCGCAGCTGCTGTGTATCGTCTCTCCGGCACGCTGGGCACGCAGGTCGCTGACTATGTGCCCGCTCAGCATGAGGTCCCCGCGGACGACCCTTCGCTTGGAGGAGCCGTTACGCCGGAGATGCTCTTTGCGGACAAAAAGCAGACGCCAGCGGGCACGGAGCAGGAAAGAGTTTCGCCTGATTCTCCGCTCCGCAACGTCTACAACACGATCGATCTTCCTCTTGTGTCCGTGCTTTTACGGATGGAGCAGACCGGCGTCCGCATCGACCCCGAGTTTCTCCGCGAGATGTCTTCGCGCCTCGCCGTCGAGATCGACAACCTCGCGGAGAAGATCTATTCAGACTCCGGTCATCGCTTCAACATCAACTCGCCCAAGCAGCTTGGCGATGTGCTCTTCAACAAGATGCTGCTTCCCAAGCCGATGAAGTATGGCAAGGGTAAGGTTGTCTCCACGGCGCAGGACGTTCTCGATGAACTGGCAGAGAGCCACCCGATCGCCGCGCTCGTCATCGAACACCGTCAGTTGCAGAAGCTTAAGGGGACTTACCTCGATGCTTTGCCTGTGCTCGCAGATGCCGAAGGCCGCATCCACACCACCTTCAATCAGGTGGGTACCGCGACGGGGCGCCTCTCTTCCACCAATCCCAATCTGCAGAACATTCCCATCCGCACAGCGGTCGGTCGCGAGATCCGTGGCGCCTTCATCGCCGCCAACGGGAACCTCCTCATGTCGGCCGACTACTCGCAGATCGAACTGCGCCTGATGGCTCACTTCTCGCAGGACCCGCTGCTGCTCGACGCCTATCGTACGAACAAAGACATTCATACACTTACGGCAAGCGAGGTCTTCGAGGTCGACCCTGTCACGATGGATAAGGAGACCCGCAGTCGTGCCAAGGCCGTCAACTTCGGGATCGTCTATGGCATCTCGCCCTTTGGCCTTGCTGCACAGCTGGGGATCGAGCAGAAGGTTGCGCGCGAGTACATCGAGCGCTACTTCGAGCGCTACGCCGGCGTCCAGCGCTTCATTGAAAGCACGCTGGCCGAGGTCAAGCGGGCACAGTCGGTCAGGACCTTCTTCGGCCGTGTGCGCCCCATCCCCGATATCCAGTCGCGCAACCCCAATATGCGTGGCTTCGCGGAGCGGACTGCGGTGAATACGCCGCTACAGGGAACGGCGGCTGACCTCATCAAACTTGCCATGCTGAAGATCGATGCGGAGCTTGCACGGCGCAAGCTTCGTTCAAGGATGACCCTTCAGGTCCACGACGAACTTCTCTTTGACGTCGTTCCCGAAGAGGCGGATGAAGTACAGGCTCTCGTAAAACACGAGATGGAGCATGTGCAGGAGTTCTCCGTGCCGATCGTGGCGGAGATTGGCCTCGGTCAGAACTGGCGCGATATCAAGTAGGAGCTATGCGGAGAGGCTGACGCCGGCCAGCGCGGGAGCGCACGAGACCCGATTCCGGCCGTCGGCCTTGGCCTGGTACATCGCCTTGTCGGCGGCCTCCAGCAGCTGCTCCGGCACCTCGCGCAGCGTCGGATATGCCGTTGCGACGCCGCAGCTGACTGTTGCCGTCGTGTTCGAGTTGTAGGGTGTCTGTGCCGGATCGAGTGGAGGGAATCCGGCAAGCTCGACCATCTTGCACAGCCGTTCTGCAACCTGTGCCGCAGCGGACAGGGGTGTCGAGGGCAGCAGGATGATGAACTCCTCGCCGCCATAACGGGCAGCGAAGTCGTCCTTGGCACGCAACGCCTGCTGCAGCAGGGAACCGATGCGGCGCAGCACCTCGTCGCCGTAAAGGTGACCGTAGTTGTCATTCAGCTTCTTGAAGTTGTCGACATCCACCACGATCACGGAGAGAGCGTTGCTGGCGACGATGGCTCGTTTCCACAGGTGCGCGAACTGTGTATCGAAAGAGCGGCGGTTCGCTAGTCCGGTCAGCGCATCGCTCTCAGAATGTCGCACCAGCTGCGCATTCAGGCGGTTCAGATCCTTTACCAGCATCTCGTCGCGGATGCTTAGCAGATAGTTCAGTCTCTCTTCGCGAATGGCGCTGTAGTTTGCCACCAGCGTAATCAGGCTGACCGCGGCGATCATCATCATGGCCACAAGTTTCTCGTCGTGCGAGAGCATGTGGTCGTAATGCAGAAAGACGCTCTCTCCCATCAACATGATCATGGAGGCTGCAATTGCATAAGGAAACTGCAGCCTCATGACGATATTGGTAAACAGGATCACTGCCATGACCGCCAGATGGGCATAGGCCGAAGCCGCGATGCTGCGATTGCTCTCCAGGTAAAGGTGTGTCAGCCCTGCAATCGTCGCTCCCAGCACAATGCTGGATTCGCGCACCACACGGCCCGGTTTGCGAAGCATGCTGGCATTCACAATCAGGCAGACGGGGGTGACGATCAGGGCGCGAACCACAAAGGCACGCCAAAACTCCCGCGGGGATGAATTGAGGTGGTCGCCAATGAGGAAGAGATCGAAGAGGGCGATGGCAATCAGGCCCTCCAGCCAGAGGCGCCGGCAGCGGCGTTCCTCTGTGTCTCGCTCAAATCGTTCCTCCAGCTGCTCAGGAAACGTCGGCCACCAAAAACGAAGGCCAGACAGCTTCCTGATCTGCCTGTTGATGAGGTCGAGTAAGACTTGCTTATTCTGCAGCATGGGAGACGAAGGACGTTCGGGGGCCCGGCTCACCTTTCCGGCCGTAGTCACGGCAAGACGAAAACGCTTCCCTCTATTCTGCACTTTTTTGCGCTTTTTGAAGGAATATAAATAGTAACCTAAGAAATGCTTACCGACAGGTGATCCCCGGTCTGCCTGACCCTCCTAGGGGAATTTCTTCCGGGCTGATAAACTTAAAATTCTGTGCAGCCCGTGCATGTAACGGGGCAATCTCGCACGAGCCATCTGATAGGAAGAGTCAAATCCGTGGATCAGCAAACCCGCCAAGCACTCAAGCACGACCAGTTCGTTGACAGCACTCAGCATGGCCTCGATTGGGCCACCCAGAACCGCCGCGCCATTGCCCTCTGGGGTACGGTTGCGGTTCTTCTGCTCTTTGCGATCGCCATCGCTGCAGTGCTCTATAACCATCGCAGCGAGCAGTCATCCATCGCCTTTGGCAATGCCATGCAGACCTACCAGACCCCCCTGGCGGCTCCCGGCCAGCAGGTCCCTCCCGGAGTGAAGACCTTTGCCTCTGCTGCTGAGCGCGCCAAGGCGGCCAATCAGCAGTTTCTCCAGGTAGCCGATCAGTACGGTCTGACCCCTTCCGGCAAGCTCTCGAAGTACTTTGCCGGCCTGACCTATATGGAATCTGGTCAGAACAGCTCTGCCGAAAGCACGCTGAAGGACGTTGCCTCTGGTTGGAACGGCGATGTCGCCTCGCTTGCCAAGCTCGGCCTCGCACAGCTCTATCGCCAGACCGGCCGCGATGCTCAGGCCATCGAGGTCTATAACGACCTCACTGCTCATCCTTCGACCTCGGTTCCTGCCGGAACGGCTCAGCTTCAACTCGCCGATCTTTATGAGGCGGAGAACAAGCCTGAACTGGCCAAGAAGGTCTACGCCACCCTCAAGGACAAGGATGCCAGCGGCCCTGCCGGCATGATTGCCGCGCAGAAGCTGAACCCCGCACCCGCTGGTGCAGGCGCTGGAGCGATGGCGCAGTAACGTCTTTCCTCAACATCTGAACGCTAAAAGCAAACCACCCGCGATCGTCGATTGCGGGTGGTTTGCTTTTAGGGAAGATCTGATCTTTACGGCAGATCCGATTTCGATACGCCTGGGCTTTACCGTCCACTCAATGGCCATGCTCGTCATGCAGCAATGCAGAAGCGACACGGCGGCGGTACTGGGTCGCATCCTGTCCGCGAGTGGCCTCGGCCTCGGTTCGCAGCTTGTTCAATAGCTTCCACTGGTCCTTATCGCGTTTCTCCGTCACCCAGGGCGGCAGGGGCATCCGTAGATAATGCGACAGGGCGCCTGCGTGAGGTTCGTACAACGCCCGCACCGTCTCCAGCCTCTCGGCTGAGGCGCGATCGCCGCAGAGTCGCAGGCCCATCTCCGTCAGTACGTCGCAGAGGCTGTCGAAGTCTGCCGCCGGCATGCGCTCCTGCTCCTGCTGAATGCTCCAGGCTCGTTGCTCCTTCACATGGAAGACATTGCCGAGGTCGATCAGCGCATGACGCGCCATGACGAAGGTGAGCTGCGCCTGCCGCGATGCCGGCCCTTCGAGTACCGAGATCAGCAGCGCACAGGTATCCAGCATCGCCACCAACGCCGAAAGCCAGCTCTGGTTGTCGTGCTGCGACCGGTAGAAGCACAAAATCGGATAGGAGATATGCGACTCCAGGATCTCAGCCGACCAGCGCTCCCACTCCATCAACAGCTCGATCAGCGCCTCTTCACCGCCCTCAAACCCATGACGGCGAAGCAGTTCCGCCGCAGTCGGAGGCGAGCCGGCCCGAGCATCCAGCAGGGCAATGCTCACCTCGCGACGTGAAAATGCCTGGTAGAGCACCGGCAGATAGCCAATCACCAGCGCCACAAAGCCCAGCCCAACACCGGACTCGAGGATGATCAGCGCCCGGGCGACGATGCTGTGCGGCACCACGTCGCCCAGCCCCAGCGTGAAGAGCGTGGTTCCACTGACATAAAGATCCGTGCGGAAACGGGACACTCCATGAAGGACGTGCAACCCCAGCGGGTCTATGAACGGCGTGCCGAGCGCGAAATAAAACGTTGCGAAGCTGAAGATCAGCAGCAGTCCCCAAAGCAAGAGCAGCAGGATCAGAGACAAGGGGCCATAGAAGCTGTAGAACTGCTCCCTGGCCTTTGCATTCTTCATCCGGCCGCCGATGGCCGTCCATGGTGTCCAGGTCAGGATGAAGAAAAACCGTGTGAGCCGAAAGCGCCCCGTCGCCCGCCGCGGCAGAATGATCGTCTGAAACGCGTCTACAAAGACCGCGAGACAGCAAAGGACTCCAGCGATCAATGCCGCCATGCGCAATGCCACTTCTTGCGTTTCCATCTGTCCCCAGGCTTTCTGTCGAGTTGCGGACAAATTCCGCGGTTCTACATAGATGCTTACAGCGCGGCTGCGTTTCTCTTTTGTCCGAGAGCGTTATCGTCCCCGGACTGGGATATGACATCTCAAGCTATCGTATTCTTGCGCCAGCGCGTTTATGTCCGATCTTGGCCGCATTCTCGTCGCCTTTGGTCTGCTGCTCGTAGCTGCGGGAGCCGTCCTGCTGTTGCTGGGCCGCCTCCATCTTCCACTTGGACGTCTCCCCGGCGATCTCACCTGGAAGGGCAGCAACTGGAGCGTCTCCCTTCCGCTGATGAGCTCAATGATCGTCAGTCTGGTGCTGAGCCTTATCCTGTGGATCATCAACCACTTCCGCCACTAGACCTGTCCTCCGCTACCCTTAGCCTGCTAGACTCAACCTCGCAGTGTCCGCGACCGAGCAGAATCCGCCCACGCTCGCCAGCCTGCGGGCCGGACGCAGCAGGATGCGCGCCGTAAAGGGAGCTTCCCCCTCAGCCACGTCTGAGCAGGGCAGTCTTCTGTTTGCCTCCTCCGAACCCACTCCCGCTCCCCCTGCTGTGGTTCCCGCAACTCCTCCCGCCGAGCCGGAACGCCGTATTCTCACCGTCGCCGCTGTCGTCGGCCGCATCCGTCAGCAGGTGGAGTCGTCCTATGCCGATATCTGGGTTGAGGGAGAGATCTCCAATTGCCGCCCCGCGCCATCAGGCCATATCTATCTCACGCTCAAGGACGAATCTGCGCAGCTCCCTGTCGTCCTGTTTCGCCGCCAGGCCCAGCTTCTGCGCTTTCGCCCGGCGGATGGACTCGCTGTCCTGGTACGCGGCCGCGTCTCCGTCTACGAATCCCGCGGCCAGCTCCAGCTCATCGCCGAGACGATGGAGCCGAGGGGAGCGGGGTCCATCCAGCTCGCCTTCGAGCAACTCAAGGCGCGCCTGGCCGCTGAGGGGCTCTTTGACGCCTCGCGCAAGCGCTCCCTTCCCGCCTATCCGCGCTGTGTCGGCGTTGTGACCTCGCCTACCGGGGCTGTCATTCGCGATATCGTCACCGTCGTTCGCCGCCGTCATGCGGCGCTGAACCTGCTCGTCCACCCTGCCGTCATGCAGGGTGCCTCCAGCTCTTCTTCGGTGGCGCGCGCGATTCGATGGTTCAATGCGAATCCCCAATACGCAGATCTCATCCTGATCGCTCGTGGCGGAGGGTCGCTGGAAGATCTTGCCTGCTTCAACGACGAGGCTCTGGCGCGTACTATCGCAGCCTCACAGCTCCCCGTCGTCTCTGCGATCGGGCATGAGACCGATTTCACCATCGCCGACTTCGTCTCCGACCTGCGTGCGCCGACACCGTCTGCCGCCGCAGAGATGATTACGGCAGCGCAGCATCGTGTCGAAGAGCGCGTCACCATGCTCGATCTCCGGGCGCGTCGTGCAATTCGTCTGCATCTGCTTGAGTCGCGGCAGCGTTATACCCGTCTGTCGGCGCCTGCTGTGCTCGCTCGTGTCTCGGCCTCCATCGACCGCCGTTCGCAGCGCATTGACGAGCTGGCCCTGCGGCTCGACCGCGCCGTTCATCGCCGCCAGCGACAGCAGACGGAGCGTCTCCGTTCTCTTACCGAACGCCTGCGCCGTCAGGATGTCTCCCTGCGTCTTGCAGCGACGCATCGCCAGTTGGAGCGGTTGACCCTGCGGCTCGACCGGGCCGCGTCTGCCCTGACAGCGCAGCAGAGGACCCGCCTTCATGAGGCAACCGCACGCCTACAGGCGCTCTCTCCGCTCAGCGTCCTCGCTCGCGGCTACGCGCTCATCTACAACGCGGATGGAACGCTCCTCCGTGCCTCCAATCAGGCCACGCCTGGTCAGACGATTCGCGCACGCCTCGCCTCCGGCGAGATTGCCGCTGAAGTCACGGCCATAGAACCATCATCAGACGCATCGAATAACGCATCGGAGAAACACAACGCATGAAGAAGCTCTTCGGTACAGACGGCATCCGTTCCGTCGCTGGTCAATATCCGCTCGATCCTCCCACGGTCCACGCCATAGGACTGGCGTTGGCCCATTCGCTCGCGGCCGTATCGCCTTCGCCCAGCGTCATCCTCGGCATGGATACTCGCGAATCGGGACCTGCGATTGCTGCAATGCTTACCGCAGGGCTTACCGCCGGAGGGGCTACGGTCGAGAACGCTGGCATCATCACAACCCCGGCCATCGCGCATCTCACGCATACGCACGGATTCTCTGCGGGTATCGTCATCTCCGCCTCACACAATCCCTGGCAGGACAACGGCATCAAGGTCTTCGGGCATGACGGCTACAAGCTGCCTGACTCCACCGAGCTTGCCATCGAAGATGAGATCTTCCGCCATCTGGATGCAGCAAAGGCTGCCTCCACAACTGCAATCGATGTGCCGTCAGTAGACGATGCCGACCGTGCCGACTACATCCGCTTCCTGCTCGCGGCTGTGCCCGATCTCTCGCTGGATAACCGGCGCATCGTCGTCGACTGTGCCAACGGCGCGGCCTCCGCCGTTGCGCCCGAGCTTTTTTCTCAGCTCCGCGGACACGATGTTGTCATCACGCATGCCTCGCCGGATGGACGGAACATTAATGAAGGCTGTGGTGCGCTGCATCCTGAGGTCGTGGCTGCGGCAGTCACGCAGCATCACGCCCAGTTGGGTATCACCTTCGACGGCGATGCCGATCGTGCTCTCTTCGCAGACGAGCAAGGTCGTGTCGTCAATGGAGATGCTGTCCTTCTGCTGGCTGCGCGCGATCTTCAGGCCCGTGGCCTGCTGGTCAACGACACCATCGTTGCTACAACCATGTCCAACATGGGCCTGGAGGCCGCACTCAAGCGCTCCGGTATCCGCATGCTTCGCGCCAACGTCGGCGATAAGTATGTTCTCGAGCAGATGCTCGCCACTCACGCCGCTCTCGGCGGCGAACAGTCCGGCCACATCATCTTTGCGGGACGTTCCACTACGGGAGATGGGCTGCTGACCGCACTTCTTCTGCTCGATATCGTTCACCGCAGCGGAAGGTCGCTGTCAGAACTCATCAGCGACCTCAAGGTCTTTCCCCAGGTGATCGTCAACGTCAAGGTTCGTGAAAAGAAGCCGCTGGAAGCCATCGAGCCGATTGCTGCAGCGATTGCAGCCGCGGAAAAGGAGCTGGCGGATTCCGGCCGTGTTGTCATCCGGTACTCCGGTACAGAGGCTCTGGCGCGCGTCATGATTGAAGCTGAGTCAGAATCGCTGATGCGTCACCATGCGGACACAATTGCAGATGCCATCCGTGCCGAACTCGGCATTTAGGCTTCCGCTGCTTCCGGTGCAGGAGAAGGAAACTGTTGCCTCGTCATTCGTCTACATCCGGCCTCTATCTGGCAAAGCAGATAGCTTTCTATATCTGTGCTGTTCTACTGCCGATTGCCGCAAGCCTGCTCACGACGCATACGCATGCTCTCAGTACCATTCCCTTCGCCCTGAGCTTCAGCGTAATCGCTGGCATCGGAGCGCTGGCTGGACCCGGACCCGCCATCGTCTCCATCGTGGTGTCGCTGCTCTTCTTCAACTTTCACATCAGTCCTCCTCATCCGATCCGTGGCTTCAGCGTTGGGCAGATCGAGCGGTCTGCGGTGCTGATTGCGGCAACCTTCTTCGTCACCTTTATCAGCTGGAAGCAGCGGTCTGCGGAGAATAAACTTCGTTCCACCCTGGAGTCGCTTCAGGAGCGCACCGACGCTCTTTTGCAGGCGCAGCAATCCAGCGACCTCGCGACCTGGCTGCTGGATACCAGCACCATGCAGATGTTCTGGGACCTCGGTTCAACACGGATCTTTGGCCGCCCCTTCGCCGACCTCGATAACCAGGCGTTCCCCATGGAGTTCATCCATCCGGAGGATCGTGATTGCCTTCGTGAGGCCGTTACAACCTCCGTGCGTACCAGCGAACAGCTCTTTGTCGAGTATCGCGTTCTCTGGCCGGATGGGGAGGTCCGCTGGATCGAGTCTCGTGGCACGCGGCTTACCGGAGACTCATCCTATTGGCGAGGTGCCGCCCTTGACATCACGCGCCGAAAGATCGTCGAAGCTGCCCTCGTGCGTTCGGAGAAGCTCGCGGCCATGGGACGTCTCGCCTCGACCGTCGCCCACGAAGTGAATAACCCCCTCGAGTCAGTGACCAACCTGCTCTATCTCATCGGCACAGATGACAACCTCAACCCGGACACACGTTCCTACGTCACACTGGCGGAGGAGGAGATCGCGCGACTGGCCAACATCACGCGCCTCACGCTGACCTTCGCTCGCTCGGCAAGCATCCGTGCACCCATCAACGTCTCCGATGTGCTGGATGCTGTGCTCAGCCTCTATCAGCGCCGCTGCGATATGCTTCACGTCATCATCGAACGCTTTTATACACCCGGGTTGATGGTGGAGATGCCGCCGCATGAGCTGCGCCAGATCGCGATCAATCTTGTCGCCAACGCCATCGATGCGCTCAGCAGTCAACAACCGCTGATCCGCCTGCACACGCTGTCGCGAGACGATCGCGCGATTCTGTTGATTGAAGACTCCGGTACCGGCATCGCCAACGTCGACCAGGCGCGCGTCTTTGATGCCTTCTTTACCACCAAGTCTGACGTCGGCACGGGAATTGGGCTGTGGGTGACGCGCGAGCTGGTGGAAAAGAACGGCGGCTCCATCACCGTGGAGAGCGGTGAACTGGGCGCCGGAGTTCGCACGCGTTTCCGCCTCGAATTTCCTATCGCCCCAGCTTCAGAAGCGCTCGCATCGTCGTAGCCCATCATTCTGGGCGTACACCGTGCTTCAGCCGATAAAACTATTCGTCGGCACCTGCGCGGAAAGCTTGACCCGCACGATCTTCCTTCCCCGAACCCTCTCCCCGAAGATCGTGCCGTCATGGCGCTCAACGATCTCCTGCGAGATATACAGGCCGAGGCCGTTGCCCAGTTTGGCTAAGACCTGCGGAATCTGTCCCAATATCCAAAGTCTGGCGCCCCCAAAAGCGCGAAAATGTGTCCACCGCCAGCACATTCGGTCGAACCGAACAGCCCTTTTCGGTGTCTTATTTTTTGAATTCACCGGATGCGGCATCCCCGGGAGAGTTTGCACCTGCTTGAGCCGTGAAATAATCTGGATACACCTATGTATGAAGATTTCAAAGTGACCGACCGCTGGACAGGCGAACAGTTGCACTGCGCCTGGAAGGGTACCATCGTAGCCATTGCGACCCGCCATGCCGATGCGACCGATATCCGCTTTGCTGTCAATGGCCGTCCCGTATGGATCGCCTTGCCAAATCTCGCGTGGGTCGAGCAGAAGCATCGTACCGGCAAGGTCATCACCGACTATCTCGCCGCCCAGATCGCTGGCCGCTATCTCAAGCAGGCCGTCGAGTCCGGCTACGACAATGGCCGCGAGATGTACACCATGACCGTCGATGAGGTACTCGCTCACGCGGATGCCATCGTTCGCGAGGTCGGAAATACCACCAAGCTGCCCAGCCTCCCTGTCATCAACGAAGATGTTCGCGCTGAGGACGAAATGGGCATCCACCTGCCCGGGGAGCCGGCCTAGCCGCTATGTTTACCCGCCGCCGCTTCCTCATCCTGCTTCCTGCATACGCGGCGTCGGCACAGGGATTTTCTTCGCCTTTCCATAAGAAGCGTCCCGCGCCGCCTTTGCCGGTTCGAGCCTTCATCGGCTGCGACACGGTCAAGGGAATATCCAAAGGCATTTACTCGGCGATCTTCGATCCTGCAACTGGAAGGCTTGGCGATCCGACTTTAGCTGCTGAGACGCAGCGCCCTTCCTTCCTTGCGCTGACGCCTCCCCGTGACGGCCATCACTCTCTCTACGCGGTTAACGCAGTCAAAGAGCCCGCCGCAAGCGTTACGACCTTCGATCTCGACATAAAGTCCGGTGCGCTGACTCAGAAATCCAAGGTCTCCTCCGGCGGAGCCGGCCCGTGCTACATCTCGGTCGACTCCACTGGCAAAGCTGCCTTCATCGCTGATTACTGGGGAGCGTCCATCGCCTCGTACCTTATCCAGTCCGACGGCACGCTCTCCGAACCGGTAGAGATCCTCAACTACCGTGAGCCACGCTTCGGACAGCAGGGGCCTGTCAAAGCACGGCAGGAGCAGCCGCACCCCCACTCTGTCTTCATCTCGCCCGACGACCGCTTTCTCATCGTCAATGATCTCGGTAATGACGCGCTTACGGTCTACAGCATCGATCCCGCGACGGCGAAGCTCACACCGTCGAGCCCGCTGCTGAACAGCGTTCGCCCCGGTTCCGGCCCGCGCCACATCGCATTCCATCCCAATGGCCGCTGGATCTACTGCATCAACGAGATCGACTCCACCCTCGACCACTTCCTCTGGTCCACGACGCATGCCACCTCCAGCGCGCCGGCCAAGGGGCTTCTCGTCAACGCCAGCACGACCATCAGCACCATCGCGAAGGGCTTCCCGGCAGAGAAGAATACGGCGTCCGAGGTGATGATCTCCCCCGACGGCAACTTCCTTTATGCCTCCAACCGCGGCGAAGATACCCTTGTCGTCTTTGCCTTTAACGACGACGGATCGCTCAAGGAGTTGCAGCGCATTGCCTGCGGCGGCAAGACACCACGCCACTTCACCTTCGATCCCACCTTCCAGTGGATCCTCTGCGGCAATCAGGACTCGGCTTCGATCACGATCTTCCACCGCAACCAGGGCTCGGGCAAGCTGACCGGTCCAGTGCAGACGGTTACCATCGACTCCCCCATGTACACCCTCTTCGCGTAAAGGCGGCACAACGAATGTTTGCGAGGAAGCTTCTCGTTGAGCGTATCGATGCCGACGGCAACGCGCATCGCTGTCCCATTCACTGGATCGACAGCTTCAGTATGCGCAACTTCACCAACGATGCCATCTTTGACGACACGCTGCCAGCCGCCGATGGAATCCTTGAGGCTGGTTATCGCGTGCCACTCGATCGCCTCACCGTGAGCATGACCGACTGGTTTCGCCGCAAAAACTACATCGGGCCCGGAGAGCAGTTACGCATCTCCGAGCCCGATCGCAGCCTGTAATCTTGCGAAGCTTACAGCGACTTCGTGTCCAGCACGAAGCGATACTTCACGTCGCTCTTGATCACCCGTTCCCAGGCCTCGTTGACCTTGTCGTAGGTGGTCATCTCGATGTCGGAGACGATGTTGTGCTGGCCGCAGAAGTCCAGCATCTCCTGCGTCTCCTTGATGCCGCCGATCATCGAACCAGAGAGGTGCTTCCGACCCAGCACCGAGAAGGCGGCAATTGCGGCAGGCTTCTCCGGCACACCCACCAGGCACAACGTGCCGTCCCGCTTCAGCAGCGAGAGATACGTGTTCAGGTCATGATCCGCAGAAACGCAGTCGAGGATGAAGTCGAAGCTGCCTGCATGCTTGGCTGCCCAGCCCTCCTCCTTCGTCAGGATCACTTCATCAGCGCCCAGCTTCTTCGCGTCGTCGATCTTCGATGCCGAGGTGGTGAACAGTACCGTGTGCGCTCCGAAGGCGTGCGAGAACTTCAGGCCCATGTGGCCGAGTCCACCCAGACCGACGATGCCCACCTTCTTGCCAGGTCCAACGTTCCAGTGCTTCAGCGGCGAATAGGTGGTGATGCCCGCGCACAGAAGGGGAGCGGACGCCGCGGGGTCGAGGTTCTTCGGGACTGACAGAACAAACGCCTCGTCCGCCACAACGTGGTTGCCGTAGCCGCCCCATGTCAGGTTGCCCTGCTTGTCCTTGGAGTTGTAGGTAAAGACCGTCTCACCGCGCTCGCAGTACTGCTCTTCACCGTCCTTGCACGAGTTGCACTCGCGGCAGGAGTCCACCATGCAGCCGATCGCGGCAATGTCGCCGACCTTGAACTTGGTCACCTTCGAGCCGACCTTGGCGATCGTGCCAACGATCTCGTGTCCAGGCACCATCGGGTAAAGCGCATTGCCCCATTCATTGCGCGCCTGGTGAATGTCCGAGTGACAAATGCCACAAAACTGGATGTCGATCAAGAACGTCGTTCTCACCCGGTTCGCGGTGCTCGTAGTTGAAGGGCGCGATTGGCGTCGTGGCCGACTGCGCGGCATAACCTTTAGTAGCAATCATCGAAGTGTCTCCATTCCTCTTACGTGGATATTGTTTGGATGCGGGGCCGGTTCTATCGATACATGCCGAACACGTCAATTCATATACGAATCACGCCATCAATAAAAACGAGGGTGAACAATCACCCTCGTCGGTAAAAATTCTGGCGCATCTGCTATTCGTCGTAGTGCAGCAGGCTCAGCACATCGTATTCGGGAAACTTCTGGCGGCCCTTGAGGAAGTCCAGTTCAATCGCAAAGCCGATGCCTGCAATCTCGCCGCCCATCTGGCGTACCAGCTGCACCGTCGCCTGCATCGTTCCGCCGGTCGCCAGCAGGTCGTCAACGATCACGACGCGCTGACCTGGCTTGATCGCATCCAGGTGAATCTCGAGCGAGTCCGTACCGTACTCCAGGTCGTAGCTCACCTTGGCCGTTGCCGCAGGAAGCTTCTTCGGCTTGCGGACCGGGACAAAGCCTGCATTCAGGCGATAAGCCAAGGCAGGGCCGAAGATAAAGCCTCGGGCCTCGATACCCAGCACCAGGTCGATCTCCTTGCCGATGTAGTAGGCAGCGAAGGCATCGATCAGCTGCGCAAAACCTGCCTTGTCCTTCAGCAGCGTCGTAATGTCGTAGAAAAGAATCCCCGGCTTCGGAAAGTCCGGCACGGTTCGGATCAACGACTTCAACGGTTCACAGTTCACTTGGTTTGCATTCGACATCGTCTTCTTACCAGGCTCCTTCAATCTCAAACGGTCCGAGCTTCGCGTCTTCGCTCTCGTCCAGTTCTTCTTCCACAACGGCATCCACGCGGCTTCCGCGAGAGCCCTTCTTTACGGCCATCTTCAACTCTGTCAGCTGCTTTTCGCTGCCCGAGGCCACAATCTCCACATGGCCCGTCTCTGTATTACGGACCCAGCCGCGCAATCCCAGGTCCGCCGCCTCGCGGTGCACAAACCAGCGAAAACCGACACCCTGCACACGGCCTTTAACAAGATAGTAACGAACCATATGAGGCTTCAGTTTCGCAGAGCCGTCTACACCATGCAAGGCGGTGACTGCGCATAGAAAAGAGGCAGAGCCAACAGCCCTGCCTCTCCCCTGAATCCATCGTTGCTTACGCGCGGCTCATATAGGCGCCTTCAGCCGTATCCACGCGGATCTTCTCGCCCTCGTTGATGAAGGGGGGAACCTGCACCACGAGACCCGTCTCGAGCTTCGCAGGCTTGGTCACCGAAGAGGCCGTCGCCGACTTGATGCCAGGCTCCGTCTCCACGACCGTCATCTCCACGACGGTCGGCAGTTCGATACCGACGGCCTTGCCGTCATGGAAGCTGACTCCAATCGTCAGATTCGGCATCAGGAAGTCTACGGCATCGCCCAGAGTCTCGCGCTTCAGGTGGGTCTGCTCAAACGTCTCCATGTCCATGAAGTAGTAGTCGTCCCCGTCGTTATACAGGAACTCCATCTTCACCTCGTCGACCACTACGCGATCGATCGGGTCCGGCGAGCGGAAACGCTCCACAAACATCGCACCCGTACGAATATTGCGCAGTTTTGCCTGGATAAAGGCGCGAAGATTGCCCGGCGTCCGATGCTCCACCGAAAACACCAGGTGAAGATCGTCCTTAAACTTGATAATCATGCCCGGGCGCATCTGCGTTGCGGGAATCGACATAAAAAACCCCTGATCTCTGCTGAATGTCAGCTTAAGTTTTGAGAGTTTGTCCGGCGGCGCGCCAGCATGGCAGCCCAGCATCCGAACTGCCTTTATTGTACCGCAGCAGCCCCGTTCCGACCGCGTCAGCCGCCGCCGAAAAGCCGTTTGAAGAAATGTCCGATGGAGTGAAAAATATTGCCAGCCGACGGGGCTGGCGGGGGTGGAGGAGCCTCCGCACGCACGCCCGTTGTGCTATCCGGTGCTGCACCAGCAGGCTGTGCCGCGCTGCTCGAAGACGGCTGTCCTGCGTTGCCGAAGACCGGCGCGGTAGGCGGAGCTCCGTCGCTTCCTGTCGCCTTGCCATTGGCGGCAGTGTCGTAGCTCATCGTGGTTGAGACCTGGGCATGCACCTGGCCGGGCGGCGTCGGTGGCAAGGAACTCGCCGGTGATAACCCGGCGCTGACCGCAGCAGGGAAGGGATGCTGCTCCACGACCGTCTTCGTCGCGATCTCACTCCCGGGGTGCGCCGCGTTTGCGCCGGTTACGCCCGCTTCGGCGACGGATACCACAGGCTCAGCCGGGCATCCGCACGGCTCGCTCTCGTGGTCGACGACCTCTTTCAGGCTGCCGTGCTCAAACAGCAGATGCTGCCCGGCATGGACCTCGTAGCTGGCCTCGCCAAATTGATCGGCCACAGTCATAACCGGTGCCGCTGCGCCACGGTTCTCCACGCAGGTATCTCCGTTGCGCGCCACACGAACCCGCAGGTCGAGCACACCGGCCGACTTCAGCGTGAAGCGCAGATCCGGAGTCATCAGAACATCATTCTCCGTAGCTCGAGTGGTAACCTCGACGGCGCCACGGTCAAGCGCCAGCAGCAGGGGAGTCTCTGTCGTTGCCTTTCCCGCGGTGACATGCAGTCCGCTGGTGGCGCATACGCGTATCGAGCCTCCGCGATTCAGCGTGATCTCAGCCGTCCGGTCCTTTGCCGTTACCGTGGAGGCTCCACGCAGAACCGCGCGTCCGTTGGTGACTTCAAGCGCACCGGAGACTGTCGCGTCGCTGATTCCCACCGTGCCGATCGTCTGCTGCGCCATTGCAGGCCAGCTCGAGCACACGCAAAGAGCACTTACCGTCATCAGCGTTCGACGCATGCCAGCCAAGTCCCACCTACATCTTCAGGAAGTTTGCAATGATCTCTTTGCCGTGCGAGGTCAACACACTCTCGGGGTGAAACTGCACGCCTTCAATGGGCAGCTCGCGATGCCGCAGGCCCATGATCGTCTCTTCGCCCGTCACCGGGTCCGTTGTGCGCGCCGAAACCTCAAGCTCGGGTGGAAGTCCTTTTGGGCTCACAATCAGCGAGTGATAGCGGGTGCAGGTCATCCGCAGCGGAATACCGGCAAAGATCGTCCGGCCGTCGTGGTCCACTTCACTCGTCTTGCCATGCATCAGCTTCGGAGCGCGAATCACATCGCCGCCAAAGGCTGCGCCGATTGCCTGATGCCCCAGGCAGACGCCCAGAATCGGCACTCGCTTCTCGCTTCTGGCGAAATGCTTGATCAAATCCATGCTGATGCCCGCATCCTGCGGCGTGCATGGTCCCGGCGAGATCAGAATCCGGTCCGGATTCAGCGCCTCCACCTCTTCGGGCGTTAGCTCGTCGTTGCGCTTCACGACCATCTCGGCGCCCAGCTCGCCCATATACTGCACCAGGTTGTAGGTAAACGAGTCGTAGTTGTCCAGAACGAAGACCATGGCTGGTACGATTCTACGCTGTGGGCAACGAACTTCGCCTGCGGGCGTCTTATGTATCTGGAGAGTAGGACATGCAACTGGATCTCAGCCGCTGGAAGCACTTTACCGCCATGGCCCTGATCGGCGACGGCATCATGGGCATCATCCACCCCAGCCGCGACGCCAAGGCCTGGCACTACGGCCCGGAGCCGTGGAAGAACCTCATGCAATCGCTCGAAGACCGTCCCAACCTCACCCGCGCCATCTCCGCCGCACAGGTCATCGGTGGCGTCCTGTGGGTGCTGCACTCCAGCAGGCAGGATGCGGATGCGAAGACGGTAGAAGGCGGCTCAAAGAAGCTGGCTTAGAAAAGCCCGCTTAGGAATCGTTTGCGATGTCCTGCGATTTGATCCACGCATAAAGAGCGAGAGGTTATACCCGTGCAGGGGCGTCTCCCGGCCACTGTGGGAGCGACGGCAACTAGCCCCGCGCGCGTTCGATCGCTCTTACAACTGCCTTGGCCTTGTTAACCGACTCCTCGTACTCCTTGATCGGAACCGAGTCAGCGACCACGCCGCCGCCGGACTGGATGTGTCCCTGAGGCCCGTTCATGTAGAGCGTGCGAATTGCGATGCACGAGTCGAGATTGCCGCTGAAATCTGCGTAGAGCACGCTGCCGCCATAGACACCGCGCCGCGACGGTTCCATCTCCTCGATAATCTCCATCGCGCGAACCTTTGGAGCGCCACTGAGCGTTCCGGCAGGGAAACACGCCCGGAACGCATCGATGGGAGCCAAACCGTCCTTGAGCCGGCCCTCGAGCGCGCTCACCAGATGCATCACATGGCTGTAGCGTTCGACGAACATCAGATCCTTCACCTTCACGCTGCCGAACTCACTGACGCGGCCCACATCATTGCGTCCCAGGTCGACCAGCATGATGTGCTCCGCGCGTTCCTTCTCATCGGCGCGAAGCTCCGCCTCCACGCGGCGATCCTCGACTTCGTCCGCTGCGCGGGGACGAGTCCCGGTCGATCGGCCGGTACTCCACCTCACGGCCATGCACGCGCACCAGAAGCTCCGGCGAGGACCCAACGATGTGATGCGCCGCAGGCTTCTTCGCGCCCTTTGGCTCATCCAGACCAAACCGCAGGAAGTACATGTACGGCGAAGGGTTCACGATGCGCAGTGCGCGATAGATCTCGAAGGCATCCACACCCGGCACGCAATCGAAGCGTTGCGAGAGGACGCACTGAAAGACGTCACCGGCAGCGATGTACTCCTTTGCCTTCTCCACCGAACGCAGGAACTTTGCCTTTGGCGTTCTGTATTCGAGCTTCAGTTTGCCCAGAGGCTTGTGCTTCCTGATCGTGGGCAGAGGAGCTGCAAGGCGCTTCTCCAGGCGATTCAGCCGCTTCACCGCGCGCGCATAGGCTCCCTCGCGCTTTTCGCGGGACAGGTCGGTGGTTACGATCAAGTGGATCTCTTTCTTCACATGATCGAAGGCCAGCACCTGGTCGAAGAACATCAGGCACGCATCCGGCACGCCCAGCTCGTCCTTCGTCGTCTCAGGCAGCTTCTCGATCTGCCGCACCACGTCATACGAGAAGAAGCCCACGGCGCCGGCAGTAAACGGAGGCAGCCCCGACAGTTTGGCAGGCTTATGTCCGCTCAGAGCTTTCTTCAACTCGCTGAAGATGTCGCCGGTAAACGCAGCCGTCTTGCGCCCTTCGCGAACCGTGATCTGGTCGCCGCGCGAGACCATCTTCTTGTACGGCTCGATGCCGATGAAGGTATAGCGCCCGACATGCTCGCCGCCTTCGACCGACTCCAGCAGGAACGCCTCCGGCTCTTCCGCCGCGATCCGTAGAAACGCCGAGACCGGCGTCTCCAGGTCGGCCGCCACCGTCCGGTAGACCGGAACCAGGGTATGCGTGCGGGAAAGCTTCAGAAAATCGCGCTCTTGAGGCAGGGAATTCGGAGTCGAAGGCATGGCTTCCTTCATCATACCCGTGGTATCTCTGCCTCTGGAACCTGTTCACCCCGAGTAGCAAAAGTGTTCGCTGTGCCGCTTTTTCCTGTTTGCTTCGGCAGTTTCGAACGTCCTATACTCCGTGAGGTTTTGGCCACAGACCGGTCTGGCCAGGCTTCGTTGCAATCGTGGCCGGAGAACCGCTGGAAATCCCAGCGATACCGTAAGAGGAATCAATGACCCCAACTCTAACCCTCGAGCAGGAGACAAACCCCTGGCAGGCCCAGGCCGCTCGATTCGACTTCGCTGCCCAGAAACTCAACCTCGATAAAGGTCTGTGGAAGATCCTCAGCCAGCCCTCCCGCGAGATCATCGTGCATATCCCGGTCGGGATGGATGACGGCTCCATCGAGGTCTTCACCGGCTATCGCGTGCAGCACTCCGTCGCCCGTGGCCCAGCCAAGGGTGGCATCCGCTACTCCCCCGACGTCTCCCTCGATGAGGTCCGCGCCCTCGCCTCCTGGATGACCTGGAAGTGCGCCGTCGTCAACATCCCCTTCGGCGGAGCCAAGGGGGGAGTCATCTGCGACCCCAGGTCCATGTCCCAGGGGGAGCTTGAGCGCGTCACCCGCCGCTACACCGCCGAGCTCATCGAGTTCATCGGCCCGGAAAAAGATGTCCCTGCACCCGACATGGGCACCAACGAGCAGACCATGGCCTGGATCATGGACACCTACTCCATGCACACGCGCCAGACCGTCAACGCCGTCGTCACCGGAAAGCCGGTCAACCTGGGTGGCTCCCGCGGACGCACCGCCGCCACCGGCCGCGGCATCTCTGTCGTCTGCGACGAGGCCCTCAAGCACCTCGGCATGTCCATCGAAGGCTGCCGCGTCATCGTGCAGGGCTTCGGCAATGTCGGCTCCAACGCCGCGCGTATCCTGGCCGAAAAGGGCTACACCATCATCGGTATCGCTGAGTACGATGGCGGCCTCTACAACCCCAGGGGCATCGACATTCCCGCCCTCATCGAGCACCGCAAAAAAGCCGGCACCATCAAATGGCTTCGCCGAGGCCGAGGCAGCCGACAAAGACGAGCTGCTCACCTACGATTGCGAGATCCTCATCCCAGCCGCGACCGAAAACGTCATCACCAGCAAAAACGCCGACCGCATCCGGGCAAAGATTCTCTGCGAGGGCGCCAACGGTCCCACTACCCCGGTCGCCGACGAGATCCTCGCCGACAAGAAGACCATCATTATCCCCGACATTCTCGCCAACGCCGGCGGTGTCACCACCAGCTACTTTGAATGGGTGCAGGACCGCATGGGCTACTTCTGGACAGAGACGGAGGTTAACCAGCGCCTCGACCACATCATGTCCGAGAGCTTTCGCGACGTCGTCACTTACTCCCAGAACCACAACGTCAACAATCGCATCGCCGCATACATGCTGGCGATCGACCGCGTGGCATACACTACGCGCCAGCGCGGCATGTACGCCTGAACGGTCACTGGTTCCACGACGGCTCGCGAGGGAATGAAGCCGTTACCCCTCGCGAGCCGTTTATCTTGCCTGCGCTTCCACTCCGTGCCGGTCGTCGACAAGTTCCGCGGGGCGATAGTCGACGCCGAGAAGGCGGCAGCGAAGAAGCAACCCTGATTTCTGTAAAGCCCTTTCTGTCTTCTGCCTCTTGCGTCTCATCGATGAGGGTCTTGGCCACCGCAATTCAAACGTTCAAGCTCCCGCTGTGGCAGAATGACAGTGTCCGCTCCTGTGCGACGGAGCGATGGTTTCCGCGCCGATGAACCTGCCTAACTCCATCACGCTGAGCCGGATCGCAGCGATTCCGCTGTTGCTCTGGATACTCTCCTCCGCCTTCCCCCTTCAGGGGCACGGGCAGGTAGGGCTGCGTGGCGGTGAGCAGGAGATCATCGCATCGCTCATCTTTATTCTTGCCGCCATCACCGACGGCGTCGACGGCTATCTCGCTCGTAAGCGCGGCCAGATCACCACGATGGGCATGCTGCTTGATCCGCTGGCCGATAAGCTCATGGTTTCAGCGGCATATATCGTGCTCGTGGCCTACAATCCGCGCATCGTGCCGCCGTGGATCGCCGTGCTCGTCATCGGCCGCGAGTTTCTGGTCTCTGGCCTGCGTTCCATCGCTGCCACGGAGGGCTTCACCATTGAGGCCTCAGAGATCGGCAAGCTGAAGACCGTCATCCAGATCGTCTCCGTCGTCGCAGCCATTCTCGCGCATCGCTGGGACTACTGGATCTGGTTCCCGAGCTTCCACGGCGGCTTCGTCATCGGCGTTCGTTTCATCGCGCTGACGGCGATCTATTGGATGACCATTGTCTCCATCATCTCGGCGATCGACTACTTCGTCGGTTTCTGGAAGAAGATCGACCGTGCAAGCGAGACCAAGCGCAAGCGCCGCAGCTTCGTCCTCAGCCGGAAGGCCAAGCCTTCGCAGCCCTCGTCGGAGCATCCTTCTCGCATCTCGTAAGCGACAGGCTTACTGCAGGATCGGTATCCCGCCCAGCGCGCCTGCAATTCGTGCCTTCCACTCCGCCGGGCCAGTCTGGTGTACGCTCACGCCCTTAGAATCCACGGCCACCGTCACCGGCATATCGACGACCACAAACTCATAGATCGCCTCCATACCCAGATCGCCGAAGCCCAGCAGCTTGGAGCTGCGGATCGCCTTCGAGACGAGATACGCTGCTCCACCGACCGCCATCAGATACACTGCGCCGAACTCCTCGATGGCATCGATTGCCACCTGTCCCCGCTCGGCCTTGCCCACCATGCCCAGCAGGCCGGTCTGCTCCAGCATCTGACGCGTGAACTTGTCCATGCGGGTCGCTGTCGTCGGCCCTGCAGGCCCAACGGCCTCTTCCCGCACGGCGTCTACAGGCCCCACATAGTAGATAAATCGATTGGTGAAATCCACGGGAAGCTTCTCGCCACGGTTCAGCATGTCGGTCATGCGCTTGTGTGCCGCATCGCGCCCCGTCAGCAGCTTGCCGTTCAGCAGCAGAACCTCGCCAGGCTTCCACGTCTTAACCTCTTCGCGAGTGACCGTGTCGAGATCAACCCGCCTCGCACTCGATGTGTCGTAGGTCAGCTCTGGCCAGATCTCGAGCGAAGGCGGCTCCAGGGCCACCGGGCCGGATCCATCGAGGTGGAAGTGCACATGCCGTGTCGCCGCGCAGTTCGGAATCATCGCAATCGGCAGGTTTGCCGCATGTGTTGGGTAATCCTGAATCTTGATGTCGAGCACGGTCGTCAGACCGCCCAGCCCCTGCGCTCCAATGCCCAGCTGGTTGATCTTGTTATACAGCTCGATGCGAAGCTCTTCGATCTTGTTCTGCGGTCCGCGTGCGATCAGCTCCTGCATGTCGATCGGGTCCATCAAGGACTCTTTCGCCATCAGCATCGCTTTCTCGGCTGTGCCGCCGATACCGATCCCCAGCATGCCCGGAGGGCACCAGCCCGCGCCCATCGTTGGTACGGTCTTTAGCACCCACTCCACGATCGAGTCCGACGGATTCAGCATGGCAAACTTCGACTTCGCCTCCGAGCCGCCGCCCTTGGCCGCGACAGTGACGTCGACAGCGCCACCCGGCACCATCTCCACCGAGACCACGGCTGGGGTGTTGTCGCCCGTGTTCTTACGCGAAAACGCCGGATCGGCCAGAATGCTGGCCCGCAGCTTGTTGTCGGGCAGCATGTAAGCTTGGCGCGTGCCCTCGTCCACCATCTGCTGCACGGTCTTCAGAGGCTTGCCATCGTTTTCCCACTGCGCCTCCATGCCGATCTTCACAAACGCCGTCACGATGCCGGTGTCCTGGCAGACGGGGCGGTGACCTTCGGCGCACATACGCGAGTTGATCAGGATCTGTGCCATCGCGTCCTTGGCGGCAGCAGATTGCTCCAGCTCGTAGGCCCGCGTCAGGTTCGTGATGAAGTCCTCGGGGTGGTAATAGCTGATGTATTGCAGCGCATCCGCGACAGACTGGATGAAATCGGCTTGCTTGATGGTGGCCATGGCACCATCATTTTAGGGGCTGCTAATGACGATTGTCGCCGTACATCGCCGTGTTTGCGCGGTTATCGAAAGCAGCCAATCGTGGTGCCTTCCGCATCATCTAACGTTTCAGAGGCTTGAAGAGCATGTCGAAGATGCGTAGCGAAACAGATTCTCTTGGAGCAGTCGAAGTTCCCGCAGACGCCCTCTACGGCGCCCAGACGGCTCGTGCCGTCGATAACTTTCCCATCAGCGGTATGAAGGCCAGCCCCTTCCTCATCCGCGCCCTCGCAATGATAAAACTCGCGGCGGCGGAGGCCAACCAGGAGCTTGGCCTGATCACCCCGGAGCAGGGAAGCGCCATCGCACAGGCGGCGCAGGAGATCCTCGACGGGAAATACCACGAACACTTCGTCGTTGACGTCTTCCAGGCCGGAGCTGGCGTCAGCCTGCACATGAACACCAACGAGGTGATCGCCAACCGCGCCGGACAGATCCTCGGCGAGCCGCTAGGCAGCTACAAGAAGCTCCATCCCAACGACCACGTCAACTACGGCCAGTCGACTAATGACGTCTTCCCCACGGCCATGCGTCTCTCGGCCCTGCTTGCGCTCGAAGATCTGTACCCCATCCTTGACTCTCTGGCGTCGAGCTTTTCTGCCAAGGCAGACGAGTTCAAAGACATCCTTAAGGCGGGCCGGACCCACATGCAGGATGCGGTGCCTGTAACCCTTGGCCAGGAGTTTGCCGCCTACGCTGTCGCCGTCAAAGAGGCCTCTGCGAGTATCCGGCGCAATGCGGTCACTCTGCACTCGCTTGGCCTCGGAGGTTCGGCCGTCGGCACCGGCCTCAACACCCATCCCGAGTACCGTGCGAAGGCCGTGGCGAAGCTCGCCAGGCTCGCAAAGCTCGAACTGCACCCCTCCTACGACCTTCGTTACGCCATGCAGTCCTGCTCTCCGATGGCCGATGTCTCCGGAGCCCTGCGCGGGCTCGCGCTCGAGATGATTCGCATCTCCAATGATCTACGGCTTCTGTCCTCCGGCCCCAACACCGGCTTCAATGAGATTCATCTACCCAGCCTGCAGCCCGGCTCCAGCATTATGCCCGGCAAGGTCAACCCCGTGCTGCCCGAACTGATGGCGATGGTCGCCTTCCAGGTTGTCGGTAACGATACTGCAACCGCGATGGCCGTACAGGCTGGCCAGCTGGAACTGAACGTCATGATGCCGGCGATGGCCCACAACACGCTCGAATCCATCACGATCCTCACCAGCACCCTGCGCCAGCTCGATCGCCACTGCATTCGCGGAATCACCGCCAACCGGGATCGCACCAGCTTTTATGCCGCCAGCACCATCGCCCTGGCGACGGCGCTCAATCCATATATTGGCTATCGCAAGGCGGCGGAGCTGGTGAAAGAATCGGTCGCCTCTGGCCGATCCATCGTCGAGCTCGCCCGTGAGAAAAAACTCCTCAGCGAGGAGCAGATCGCAGAAATTCTCGACCCAAAGAATATGACCGAGCCGCATGCCAGGATCTCCTGACGAACGGCTCGGTCGCGATGTTTTTGAAGACTGGTCTTACTTGATACGGCCGAAGCGATAGACCACGCCCATATTCACGCCCACGTTGTTCTGGATCGTGCTGCCCCACGTCGAACCGAGGTAGGTCGGGGTCACGCGGAGCGCGAGGTTCGGATACATGTTGTAGTCCAGATTGACGCCAGCCGAGAAGACCGTGCGCGTCTGCGAATCCCACAGGCCCAGGTTTGCCGCCGGAATGCCCTTCGAACCTGAGTCGAACTTGCCGATACCGGCGCCGACCGTGCCGAAGACCGTCGCCGCATACTTCTCCTTCTTGTAGAAGCGATACGCCGGACCGACGTTGAAGTAATACTGCGAGATCTGGGGGTTCTGGATGTTGTAGATCGTATTGCCGACCTTCCCATGACCATACGCTCCGCTCACCTGTCCAAGGATGCCGAACTTCGGGTTCAGGAAGTAGGTGCTGGAGAGGAAGAACGTGACCTCGTTGTTCTTCTGCAGATTCTCACCGGAGCGGAACCGGAGATAACCGCCGCCGCCAGCAACCTCCCACTTATGTGAGTAGGTGTCCTGGATGGTGCGCTCGATGCGCGCCCGGCGATTGGCGTTGGTCTCACGGCGTCGGCGGGGTGAGGTGGACTGGGCCTCAAGCGAGGTCACGGCGCTCAAGACAAATACTGCGATCAAAAGGGTTGCTGCAGACCGCACACTAAACCTGAAACCGAACATCAACGATTACTCCTGCACATGCTGGGCTCTTGCTATGGTGGAACTTGGGCTGGCGGCCGGAAAATCCGCAGCCACCTCTTATTAGAACATCCACGGCGGTCCTCTGAGTGCGTTTCGGGGCGAATCGCGCTCAAGGAGTAGAGATTCATGGCGAGAAAGAGCAGCAAGGGCGGCGGCACGGGCAGTGTCTTCACAGGATTCCTTCTCGGGGCGGTCACCGTCGCCGGAGTCGGGTACGCCTGGATGCACTACGGTGGTTCGCCCGCGAAGCTCCGCCAGGAGCTTCCTTCTCTGCCCGGAAGCCTGTCCGGAGACGGCGGCAACTCCGGGGATCCCTCCATGGGAAAGGGCTCTCCCGCACACGCAAGACCGCCGGTCGCTCCCAATCAGCCTGTTGCTCCTGCAGCAGCGGCTCAGCAGCATGAGCACGCCCGGCCGACGCCTCCCTTCGGCACGAGCGAGGATGTCTTTGAAGGCGGCGCTCACGTCTACCGCGCTCACTGCGCCAGCTGCCACGGAACCCCTATCCATGAGGCCGCCGCCAAGGGGGTGATGCCTCCGCCTCGGCAGCTCTGGAAGCAGGGAAGCCAGATTGGAGGGATGGCTCCCGGTGATGTCTACGAACGCATTGCGCATGGCGTCCACGGCAGCGGTATGCCGGCCTTTGCCGGAAAGCTCTCCGATGCACAGATCTGGCAGGTGACACTATTGCTGACGAACGCCGACAAGGACCTGCCCGATCCGGTCACGCATATCCTCGACGGGAAAAAATAAGCTCCTGTCGTGAGCACAAAGAAAGCGGGTTCGAGAGGCAATCTCGAACCCGCTTTCTCTTGCGACTGTTTACGGTGCTTTAGTGAAGGGTGTAGGTTACGCCCGTTACAAATTGCAGGGAGTTCTTGTTGAAGCCGGTGGCGGGATTATTCAAGTAGTTGTCGAGAAGATTCACGCTCAGCGCGAACCGGTGATAGACCGGCAGCGCCAGCCCGAGGGCGCCGATCGCCGACCAGGCATCGGTGTTGTTCCACGACTGGATGTAGGTGCCGCTCTGGGTCAGCTGGATCTTTCCAGGCAGTGTGCGCCGATAGTTCTCGGCGAAGGTTGAGCCAATCAGATTGTTGTTCGGCGTTGTAACGACGGTCTGGATGTAGGACTGCTTTTCGTAGTGCAGGTCGGCCTTGGCGTCGAGCTGCTGGACGTTATCCAACAGGATCGTATAACCGGCGCCACCACCGTAGATCTGCTGCCAGTTCATGCCCTGCGAGTAGTTGTGGTCGTACGACAGACCGCCAAGAACATAAAACCGCGAGGTCAGGTACTTGTCGTGCTCGAAATCGGTGTGGAAGATGCTGGTCTTTGCCACCGCAGCAGGCGTCGGCGGATTAGTCTGCGGAATCGTTGGCTGGGTCAATTTGCCGTATGTCTCCAGCACATTGAAGGTGGTCCGCGTACGCAGCGGCAGATACGCCACCGAGGGGATTGCGCGAATCAGAGACACTCCCAGCGTGAAGGTCTGGCCATAGGAGGTAGACTGCAGCACGGTCGCGCCGCCGTTGATGGAGCCATCCCATCCACTGAAGGGGCCAGGGTGTCCGTTCAACTCCTTGTTGTAGGTCGCGCCATCGACGACGTAGCCGATCTTGGCAGAGGGAATCGTCTCCCCGGTGCTCCCGGCCTCCTTGACCGCATTGTTTTCGATCTCGATCCCGCCGGGAGTCTTCGGCTGCTTGGTAACCTTCTCGTCCTTCTTCAGGACGACAAAGTTGCTGGAGGAGCGCAGCTCCTTGACCTTGCTCATCGGAATGGTGACTTCACCCACAGCATCGCTTTTGAAGGTAATGCTGTCTCCTACGCTGCGTTCCAGCGTGCCGGTCAGCTGATCGCCATTGGTTAGAACGACCACATCGGGGGTTGGAGCGGCTGGTTTCGTCTGAGCCATGGCAGGGGAGATCGCTCCCGTCAGCAGGCCGATGGCTATCGCGACGCTACCTCGCAAAAATATGGTGTTCTTGTCTCTCTTCATCTGGTGATGCCTCTTGTTCAAAATGTCGGGGATGGCCGTTGAAAGGGTTAGAAGGTAGAACCGCGCAAACGGTTGTTTACGAAATGTATTCAGGAGGGCACTTTCATTTGTAAAACATTCACCGCGAAGGAGCTTAAGAGGCACTGCCTTGGCCGTGGTGCATTTTTATTTCGAAAGGTATTGCCAATTGTGTTTTCGCAGGCTTACTATCCGTTTCGGCTTTCGGTACAGTTCGCTTATCGCGCACGCGCCAGAACGCAATCACGTCGCAGATACATCGTTGCAGACCCTTTGTATCAATATGAGTTACAACTATCTGCCTGACGGGGCAGAACTTAGCCCCTCAGTGTGTAAGAAAGGTAAAAACAATGGCTTGGTATGCCTATTGCGTAGCAGAAAGACAGGCTTTTCCGGAACTCTGCCGTCACCGCCGGCCGATGCCTCTGAACGGAGTGACCGGACTTTTCGGAAATCAAACGTTCCTTTTTCCCGCCAGTGATCTCGCAGTCATCGTTACCGAACACAATCCAGAAGACAGTGCAAAACTGGATCAGCAGTCACAAAAAGATCACGCTCGAGTGATCGCGGACTGCTTCAAACACTCCACGGTACTACCTTTCCGCTTTGGAACCACCTTCCAGGACGACGACGCTCTGCGCCGCTCCGTCCGTTCCAACCAGCGTCACTTCCTGGCCAACGTCGAGCGTCTGCGCGGTAAGGCCGAGATGCACCTCAAGGTTCTCGTCGACGACACGTGCCCGGGCAATACGCTTCGCAACATGACGGTTGGGCAGGAGTATCTGACCAGCCTCCGGGAGAGTGCCAGCCGCCAGCGCGAGCGCCAGTCCAAGGCCCGTGCGCTATCGGTGCAGATGCACCGTATGTTCCTTCCTCTGGCCGAGGAAATTACATGCAAGCGCATGGAGTCCGGCAAGATGCTTCTCGATATCGCTCATCTCATCGATAACAAGACCATCGAGCGCTATCAGAACAAGTACAGCTCGGCGATCCAGCAGATGAAGGAGTGCAAGATGCAGCTCTCCGGACCCTGGCCGCCATATCACTTCGTTCACCGGTCCAATCCACACCATACTCAGGCTTAAAACGCTGAGAAGTAGTCTTTTTACGGGCCACCTTTTCCTGAAGGTGGCCCGTTTTCTGTCACATACAATCCCACGCTGTTACACGTCGCAGACTACCTTTTCCCATTCCGCGCGCATCCACTTTTGATAGTGGTTCATGCACGGTGTTGCCTGAGGCTGTCTCGGGTAGGCCGTGTGCGACAAGGAGAGTTCGAATGTTGACGTCTGCACGACCCAAGTTTTTCACTGCCCTGGCCCTTGCTGGAGCGCTCACAGGCTCCATCTTCGCTCCATCGGTTCATGCACAGGAGCAGAACCCCATGGCGCAGCAGGCCCCGCCGGATGACAACAAGATCACCAAGGAATCAGAGGGTGTCTATCTCTACCGGGTCAAGGTGGTGCAGCGTAACCTAGATGCCGTCAACTATCTCCACCGCAGCGGATCGACGAAGATCGCCTTCAAGGGAACGCCCCTGCTTCCCATGGCCAAGGGTGAGGCCAAGGTTACCAGCGAGCGTGGCGGCATCACGATCAACGCACAGTTCGAGGGGCTTACGCCTGCGAATGGCTTTGGCAAAGAGTATCTGACCTATGTGCTCTGGGCGATTACGCCTGATGGCCGTCCCAACAACCTTGGTGAGATCCTCCCGTCGGGCGGCAAGGGCAAGAACAACATCACGGTTACGACAGCGCTGCAGTCCTTTGGCCTTGTGGTTACAGCCGAGCCGTACTTCTCGGTCACGCAGCCAAGCGACCTCGTTGTCCTCGAAAATCAGATCATCCAGGACAAAACCACCGGCGTGCTCGAAAAAGTGAACGCTCACTACATGCTTCTTCCTCGCGGAACTTATGCGGAGACTGCTGGCTCAAAGAGCGTGCTGGACCCCATCACGCGTGACGAGAAGATGCCGCTTGAACTGTACGAGGCCAACAATGCGCTGCGCATCGCGCAGCAGGCCGGAGCGGACAAGTACGCAGGCGATATCTACAACGAGGGCCTGCTCGATCTGAAGAACGCGACCGACATTCTGAGCGGCAAAAAACCGGACCAGAAGATGGGCATTACATACGCTCGCCAGGCAGTGCAACGCGCCGAAGATGCCCGTCTTGTGACGCTGCGGAAGCAGGCCGCTGAGCGTCAGCGCAACGCGGAACTCGCCCAGCAGAAGGCTGAGCAGCAGGCGCAGCAGTCGGCTCTTGATGCTGAGCGCGCCAAGGCGGCTCAGGCTGAGGCGGATGCGGCACGTGCGAAGGCTCAGGCGGAAGCCGCTCAGGCAGCGGCTCAGGCAGCGCAGGCAAACAAGCAGGCCGATAGCGCCAAGGAGGCGCGGGAACGTCTGCTCTCTCAGCTGAACAGTGTGCTCGCTACCAGTGAAACCGCGCGCGGCCTGATCGTCAACATGTCGGACGTGCTCTTCGACACCGGCAAGTACACTCTGAAGTCCAACACGCAGATCAGCCTGGCCAAGGTTGCAGGCATTCTGCAGGCCTATCCTGGGCTGAAGCTTCAGGTGGAGGGCTACACCGACAGCACCGGCAGTCCGCAGTTCAATCAGAAGCTGTCGGAGAACCGGGCCGGTGCAGTCCGCGACTTCCTGGTCACCCAGGGGGTCAACGCTGACAATATCGTTGCGACCGGATACGGCATGGCCAAGCCAGTCGCCGATAACAATACGGCGAAGGGACGGCAGCTGAACCGGCGCGTGCAGCTGGTTGTCTCGGGCGATGCGATCGGCGTATCGCAGCAGAAGGGACCGGATGCGGATTCTTCGCCGGCACAGGCTCCACCGCCTGCGTCGGGCACCTCGAATCCACCGCAGGAGTAAAGGCTGCGGCAGTAGCCAAGCGGCGCCGGGCTCACCGATGGGAGCCCGGCGTTTTTGTGCATGGAATCAACAACAGAGATGCAGTCGATAGCTGTCTCAGCCGGAGACAACTTCAGGCTACATGTGAATGGTCCAGCCCAGCTCCGCAAGCTTCTCTTCGATATCGGCCAGCGCATTGGACAGGGCCGAGCGGCGATGAGGGCTCGAGGTCCGTTCCGAAAGGATGCGTTCGCGCTGTAGCTCCAGCGACTGGAGCATACGCTTGCGCTCGGCCGACTCGATCTGATTCTCTTCGGACTTCGGGGCTTCTTGCTGCGGGACTGCGGCCTGTGCCTGCTGCTCTTCCACGGATTTACTCTCCCATCCTCGAGACATAGGCCCATTCTACGCTTGTCGTTGTTACAAAAGGACAAACCCGGAAGATGATCCTCTCTGCACATGGGTGCCGGCTGCGAATCTACATTCATGTGCAGCCCCGGTTTTAGAGGCCGTCGTTCGCCCTTCATGTAACCTGAGATGGCGGCTGGGGAGCATGGGAATGATCGTTGAAATTGAAGGATTGAGGAAGGTTTACGACGGCAAGCAGCGCGTCGTGGCCGTCGATGGTATCGACCTCAACGTCCGTCCCGGCGAGCTGTACGGCCTTCTCGGTCCCAACGGAGCAGGGAAGACTACCACCATCAGCATCTGCACCACGCGTGTCTTGCCTACCGCAGGAGTTGTCCGCATCGCGGGCATCGACGTCGTGAAGACGCCTGCACTTGCGCGCAAGCGTATCGGCGTCGTGCCGCAGTACAACACGCTCGATCGCGCCTGCACGGTCTACGAGAACATCTTCTTCCACTGTCTCTATTTTGGCTTTTCGCGTGTCGACGCCCGCGAGCGCACCGTGAAGCTGCTGGAGCAGTTCCATCTCTCAGAGCGTGGAGAGGCCTATCCTTCTCAGCTCTCCGGTGGCCTCGCACAGCGTGTGCAGATTGCGCGTGCCATCGCGCATCGTCCCAGCGTGCTCTTTCTCGATGAGCCCAGCGCCGGTCTCGATCCGCAGAGCCGCATCGCCATGTGGGAGGCTGTCCGCAACCTGCGTCAGGAGGGCATCACCGTCGTCCTGACCACGCACTACATGGAAGAGGCCGACGAGCTATGCGAGCGCGTCGCCATCATCGATCACGGCAAGATTCTTGTAGAAGATACGCCTTCGGCTCTCAAGGGCTCGGTCGGCGCGCAGCGTGTCTATGAGCTTGATCTGCGTACGCAGCAGGGCATGCCGCAACTGATGAGTGAACTCGAACGCAGGCCGGGTATCGCAAGCGTCGAGACGACAGCCTCGGGCCTGCGTATCTTCGCGGAAGGCGCCGAAGGCCTGCTGTCGGAGGTTGTCAGCCTGGCGAATCCTTATGGTCTGCGCGATCTGACTATCACGGAGACCAGTCTGGAGACGGTCTTCATTCGTCTCACCGGTCGCGAGCTGCGGGAGTAAACCTATGGCAGAACTGGCTCAGATTCACGCCGAAGCGCCGGCCTCGACCGGCGGTTCCACGACCACGCAATACCTGCGCGCCTTCGCCGGGCTCTTTCTGCGCGATCTGCATGTTCTGCGTCGCGAGCTGTTTCCCTTCGTCATCCGCGTCTGCATGAACCCTCTGCTCTTCCTCTTCGTGTTCACCTTCATCATGCCGCACATGAGCGGTGGCGCCTCGATGAATCCCACGGCTGCCATGGCTGGTGGAAACTTCAGCACGGTGCTGCTGCCTGGCTTGATGGCCGTGGCCATCATGTTCAGCGGAATCGCCGCCGTCGCGTTGCCGCTGGCGCAGGAGTTCGGTGTCACCCGTGAGATCGACGATCGCGTGATGTGCCCTCTTCCGGTCGCAGCGATCGCGCTCGAGAAGATGTGCTTCTCCGCGATGCAGAGCATCATCGCGGCAGCCGTGGTCTTTCCGTTGGCGTACTACATCCCCACCACGCCTGTCGTCGCGCATGTCTCCAACTGGCCCTATCTCATCCTCGTCTTGATCCTTGCCAGCCTGACCTCGGGCGCGCTGGGACTGACCATCGGCACCAGTGTTAAGCCGCAGCAGATTGGCCTCATCTTCGGTGTCGTGGTCATGCCGATCACCTTCCTCGGCTGCGTCTACTATCCGTGGGCCGCGCTCGATCGCATCAAGTGGCTGCAGATGGGCGTGCTGGTGAACCCGATCGTCTACATGAGCGAGGGGCTGCGCTCGGCGCTGACGCCCGCGTTGCCGCACATGCATCCTGCACTCATCCTGGGCATGCTGGTCTTCTTCCTGATGCTGCTGACCTGGCTCGGTGTTCGCGGTTTCCTGCGCCGCGTGATCGGCTAACCCTACGAGCTGACGGGTGTCTGCGCAAGCTTTGTCTGCAGGTCTTCCGCGATCTGCTTCCCATGGAAGCGCCCGTTCTCGATGAAGATCTCGTTGGTGCGCTCCCCGGCAACCACAACACCTGCGAGGTACACGCCCGGGACGTTGCTCTCAAGCGTCGTTGGATCGCATGCCGGGCAGCGATCGTTCGCATCATCCAATTTGACGCCCAGCGCTTCGAGAAACTCGAAGTCGGGCCGGTAACCCGTCAGCGCAAAGACGAATTGATTCGCGAAGGTAACCTCGCCGTCAGGCGTGGCCACACTGACGGTGTCCTCGGCAATCGACAAGACATTGCTGTTGAAATAGGCGGTGATCTCACCATTCTTCACGCGATTGTTGAAGTCAGGCAGGATCCAGTACTTCACGTGGCGGTGCATCTCGGGGCCGCGATGTACCAGCGTGACCTTCGCGCCGTGGCGCCACAGGTCGAGCGCCGCGATCGCCGCCGAGTTCTTGCCGCCGATCACCAGCACTTCCAGGTCATAGTAAGGATGCGGATCGTGGTAGTAGTGGAAGACCTTGTTCAGGTCCTCGCCGGGAATCCGCAGGTAATTCGGGAGATCATAGTATCCGGTTGCGATTACCAGCTTGCGTGCGCGATGGGTCAGCGATCGCTGAAACCGGTCCACCGTGCACACAGTGAAGTCGCCATCGCTGCCCGTCACGCGATCGACCGTCTCGTACTGACGCACGTCGAGTGAATAGTGCTCGGCCACCTTGCGGTAGTACTCCAGCGCCTCGTTTCGGGTAGGTTTCTGGTTCGGGCTGGAGAAGGGGAGATCACCGATCTCCAGCAGCTCCGGAGTCGTGAAGAACGTCATGTTCGAGGGATAGTGAAAGAGCGAATTGCACAGGCAGCCCTTATCGATCAGCACTGCCTTGAAGCCCGCACGCTGCGCTTCGATGGCACAGGCCATGCCTGTCGGTCCCGCACCAATTACCAGAAGATCTGCAATCGCCTCACGTTCGCTCATCTTTTTATCTTACTTAACTGGCAAGGTCCGGCGAGGTGAAAGCCTGCCGGACCTTGACGATTGTGTGCGAAAGACGAGCTAGTTTTCCAGCGTGACCAGCTTGTGAGCGATGGCAAAGAGCGCAAGCTCCAGCCGGGTCGATACACCAGTCTTATCGAAGATGTTCGAGAGATGACGCTTCACCGTCTCCTCGCTGATCGCAAACTGCTTCGCGACGTCCTTGTTGCTGCATCCCTCGACGATGCAGGTGACCACCTCAAGTTCGCGAGGCGTCAGGCCGTAGGTCTTCTTTTCCGGTGCTGCGGCTGCCTGTTGCATCAAATCGTTGAGTGCCGAGACCAGGTTCACAACACGCTCTCCGCCGATCCAGTAATCGCCGGAGAGAACCGCGCGCATCGACTTCGAGAGATCGGCGGCTGCCGCATCCTTGAGGACGATGCCGCGTGCTCCGATCTGCAGCGCCTCGATGATCTGCTGCGTGGTGATCGTGCTCGTCAGAAGGATGACCTTTACGCGCGAAGACTTCTCCAGGATGGCACGTAGAGCCTCCAGTCCAGGCAGCCTCGGCATCATCACATCGAGCAGAAGAACATCCGGTTCCTTTTCGAGGGTCTCCGTGATGGCGACATCACCGTCTTCAGCCTCTCCCACAACCTGAAATCCCGGCTCGCTTTCGAGCATGTTCTTCACGCCGAAGCGCACGACAGGATGATCGTCCGCGACGACGACCCGTATGGCATTGCCGGGCGTTGGGGTGTTGTTCGAGGCCTTCACGGTGTCGTTCATGACTCTGCTCCCATGGTTTGTTTCTGACCAACAGCCAGCTCGGCTGCTTCAACGAATACTGTTCGTTTTAATGATCTGACGTGCGACCAGCATACCCTTCAGCACCTCGGCCGCTCGTATGATTTCGTCTAACGAAGCTACATGATTAGCAGGAATCCCTCTGTTTTCCTCTGTAGATGCAATAGTTTGCAGTTGCGTGGCTCCAACCATGCCACATCCTCCTTTGATGGCATGAGCCTCCCGGCGGTAGGCTGCATCGTCTGCATCGTTTGCGGCAGCGTTCATCACGGCGACGCGTCGCAGAACGTCGTCAAGGCAGATCGTATACAGCTGCGACAGCTTCTCCCCATTCATCGCTGCCTGCAGTCGGCTGTAGATCGCTTCGTTAAGTGCCGAGGGCGGTGCTTCATGCGCCGAGTCAATCACGCTGCTCACCGCGGAGCATCTGTTGATCGCATCGGAGAGCGCATCCATGGTGAACGGCTTCAGGAGAAAATGATCGAAGCCGTCCGTCGCGCCAGGCAGAGGTTCGCTCCCGCTCATGGCCAGCAAGACGCTCGATGGGGACGCCCCTGTTCGCAGCCGTTGTGCGAGCTCGCAGCTGGGAAGGCCCGGCATCTGCAGGTCGGCCAGCACCACATCCGGAACAAAGCCCTCTCCGACGATCCGCAGCGCATCGTCGCCCGATGTTGCTGTCATTGCATGGTAGCCCTCGCGTCCCAGCAACAGGCGGAACAGCTCCCGGCTCATGTCATCATCATCCACCACGAGGATTGCTAACGGCACCATGTGCGCAAAGACTAACAGAGCGGGGCTGCGTGGAAGCCGCTGCAAGGATAAGGCGCACGCAGTACAGTAGACTCCATGGACCCGGAGGAGATCTCCCGCGAGTTGCAGAGTCATTCTGACGAAGACAGGGTGCTTGCAGAACTGCGTCAGCTGACTGCGCGTGTCGACGACCTGGAGCGCGAACTGGCGGCCATGCGTACTCCTTCCGGGGCAACTGTTCAGGCAGCTCCTCCACCCCCTCCTGCACCTTCGCCACAAGCCCTCGTGCCACCCGCGACGCCCGCACCGACACCTTCATCTGCACTGCGATCCATGGCCGCAGTCGAGGCCCCGCAACGATCGCTGGAAAATCGTCTCGGCGCACAGATCTTCAACCGTATCGGCATCGTTGCGCTCCTCTGCGCTGCGACCTTCGGCTTGAAGCTGGCGATCGACAACCAGTGGATCGGCCCGGTCGGCCGCATCCTGATTGGCCTCATTGCCGGTGCTGGCGTTGTCTTGTGGTCGGAACGGTTCCGGCGGAAGGGATTCGCCGTCTTCTCCTACTCGTTGAAAGCCGTGGGAACCGGTGTCCTCTATCTCTCCCTGTGGGCGGCCTTCCAGCTCTATCATTTGCTTCCTGCCTCGGCTGTCCTGGTGGGCATGATCCTTGTCACCGCATGGAACGCCTACATGGCGTGGGTGCAGGATGCAGAGCTATTGGCAGCCTACGCAATCGCCGGTGGCCTGGCGACACCGCTTCTCCTGTCGACTGGCGGAGATCACGAGATCTTCCTCTTCACCTATTTGCTGGCCATCGACATAGCTACAGCATTGCTGGTTCGCCTGAAGCCCTGGGCACGGCTGCTCCTGGCTGCGTTTCCGGCGACGGTGCTCTACTTTGTCGGCTGGTACGCAAAGTTCTACGCCGAGCCTGCCTTCGCGGTAACCACCATCTTTGTGGGACTGTTCTTCGCCGTCTTCGTATGTGTCTCTCTTGGGAACGCAACTGTTATTGCAATCGAGGCAACGACCTCGCGTCTGCGCAGGCTGGGACATACGACGCGCGAGGTGCTGCTGCCTCTCGGCAATGCAGCGTTTGTTTCACTGGCTCTCTACTCCGTCATGCAGGACTCCGAGCGGCACTGGTTCCTTCCCTGGCTGATGCTGGCGATCTCCGCGGCGTACCTGCTGATTACACGACTGCCCCAGGGGGCCGTACCTGCGGCGATGCACCTCTCCCTTGCGGTCGTCTTTTTGACCATCGCAATTCCTTTGAAGGCCAGCGGCCACTGGGTCACCGTAGCCTGGCTGATAGAAGGCGTCGCCCTGATCTGGGTCTCCTCGCGCGTCGCGTGCAGCGGTCCCTCCATGGAGCACAGCAACGCTTCGAGTGTTCTGCGCTGGCTCTCCGCGGCATCGCTGGTACTCGGACTCGGTGCATTGCTGGCCTCGACGTTCTGGTTTGGCCAGGGGATATCGTCCCAGCTCTTCAACCACCACTTCGCGACGGCCCTGATCGCCGTTGGCGCCTTCGCTGGCGCTGCGTGGATCTGCCTGCGGGCACGAGCAAAGGTTAGTTCTCTCTGGCAGGAGTATTCTCGGTTCGCCTTCGCCGCCACGGTTGCTATCTGCGCCGTCGCCGTCCTGCTCGTTCTGCGCGAGATCACGGCATCGAGCGTTCAACATCCGGCCTTTGCGAGCGCGGACTTCGGCATGGCTCTCTTCGGCCTTGCAATCCTGGGTGGCGTCATCGCCTTCTCTATCCGCATGGCGCTGCGCGATGAGTCGACCCTGTTGTGGGCTCAGCTCACGGCAGCAGCGGTCGTTACCATCAACCTGATGGCGCTGCTGACCGGAGTGCGCGAGATCCGTTCCCTCTGGCCTGTTGCTACTGCAGGCTCCGATGTCGAGTTGCAGCGTGGGCTCGCCGTCTCCGCGTTTCTTATGCTGTATGGAGCAGCGCTGCTGACGATTGGGTTCTGGAAGCGTTCCTCCTTCATCCGCTGGCAGGCGCTTGGGCTGCTTGTCTTCTCCATCGCGAAGACATTCCTCTATGACATGCGGAGCCTCAGC
Organism: Edaphobacter sp.; assembly: GCF_028283685.1. GTDB lineage: Bacteria > Acidobacteriota > Terriglobia > Terriglobales > Acidobacteriaceae > Edaphobacter. The sequence continues at coordinate 172,670 of NZ_JAPWKF010000005.1, forward strand.
CAGGGATATCGTTTTGCCAGCCTGCTTGGGCTTGGCGCACTGCTGATGGCGATCAGCTTCGCTTACCAGAAAGACTGGCTGGCCCTGCGTAATCCGCAATCGCCCACGGGGAGCGATGCGAAGCAAGGTGCAGAGCAATGAGATACCTCCTGCTCCTGGGGCTTCTTGCAGGGCCGATGGGCACAGGCCTTGCGCAGACCGCACAGCCTCCATTGCAATTCTTTGGCTACCAGAGATCGGTCGTTCCCGTGGCTGCCGGTCCCAACTGCGCCGTGATCGACGCGGGAGTTTTTGCCCACGCTGGAGTATCGCTCAAAGATCTGCGGCTCTATCCACGCACCGCCAAAGCGCGTGATCTGCCTTATGCCATCACTCTCAGCGAACCGGAGCAGCCCGATACCGATCCCGCGGGTGTGCTCAACCTGGGGATGAGAGACGGAAGAATCGTCTTCGATCTCGCCATGCCGTCACGGCCTTATACCAGCGTCATGCTTGACCTGGCCGGGCGCGATTTCATCGCAACGGCCACCGTTACCGGAGTCGAATCTCCCGGGGGGAAAGAGGGTACGCGTCTCGGCGACTTTACGCTCTTCGATCTCAGCTCGCAGCATCTCTCGCGCAGTACAACCCTCGCGCTCGAAGAGTCGAGCTTTCCCTATCTGCATGTGGAACTGAACACGGTAGCTGCTCCGGGTGCTCCGGATACCCGCTTTCTGCCGCAGATGGTGCTCGGTGCCCGCGTTCCTCCCAGCCGCGAGGCGCAGTCGATCTACTCCCTGGCCGTACAGTCCAGCAACATCGTTCAGGGCGATCGAAAGACGGTAATCCACCTTCGTCTGCCCGAGCGCGTTCCCGTCGAACGGGTCAGCTTTGTGCTCGAGTCTGATTTCCACGGCAACTTCAGCCGCGACGTCACCATCACGGATCATCCCGTGGGCACACAGGTTAACACCGGCGAATTCATCGACGGTAATATCTTCCACGTCGAGATGACGCAGGCCGGCCGACAGATCCGTCAGCAGCGGCTTAGTATCCCTGCCACGCTGGGTTCGAACCTGCAGACCGACGCTGAGGTCGAAGTGACGATCAAGAACGGCGACGACAGCCCATTGCCAGTGCAGGCTGTTCGCCTGGAGATGCGCGAGCGCCGCCTGTGTTTTCAGGCTGCGTCCGATGCACCGCTGACGCTGTTCTACGGCGACTCCGCGCTGCAGGCGCCGCAATATGACTTCGCGCGGACGTTCTCTCCCATGTCCAGAATGTTGATCGCGCGTGTTGGGCCGGAGCAGAAGAATCCTGCCTACACGCCGCGCCCCGACACGCGTGCCGCAACCGAGCGCCACCCCGAACTGGTGTGGATCGTCTTTCTCGCCGTCGTCTGCCTGCTCGCGCTGATCGCCCTTCGCTCTTCGCGGCATGTGCCGCGCTAGGCCCTAGGCTCAGCGAGCTGCGGTGTCGACCTCGTTCAGCCAGCTGGCCGGCTTCAACAGCTCACGCGGCTTCGATCCGTCGGCAGGACCGACCAGGCCATCGTTGTACATCATGTCGATCAGGTGAGCTGCCCGGCCATAGCCGATGCGCAGGCGGCGCTGCAGCAGCGAGGTCGATGCCTTGCCGAACTCGAAGACGAGGCGGACCGCATCGTCGTACATCGGGTCATTGTCCTCGCCATCGTTGTTGCCGTCGATCTCGCGGCCCTGCTCATCCTTCGGGCCTTCAAGGAAGCCCTGGACATACTCGGCCTCGCCCTGCGCCTTCCAGAAATCGGTGACGGCGGAGATCTCTTTCTCCGTCACAAATGGTGCATGAACACGCTGCACTCGGCTGGTTCCAGGCGGCAGGTAGAGCATGTCGCCGCGTCCCAGCAGGCTCTCGGCTCCATTTGAATCGATGATCGTGCGGGAGTCGACCTTGGTTGCGAGGCGGAAGCTCATACGCGTCGGTACGTTGGCCTTGATCAGACCGGTGATCACGTCGACCGAAGGACGCTGCGTTGCCAGCACAAGATGAATGCCCACGGCGCGAGCCATCTGAGCGAGACGTGTAATCGCCTCTTCGACGTTGGCGCGGTCGAGCATCATCAGGTCAGCCAGCTCGTCGATGATGATCATGATGTAGGGCAGCGGCTCCTGGTTGACATCCTCGAAGAGATGCCCGCTGCCGTTGTCGAAGAGCTTGTTGAACTGGTCGATGTTACGAACGTGATTGGCGGCCAGCAGCTTCAGGCGCCGTTCCATCTCCCTCACCGCATTGCGCAGGGCGTTCGCCGCGAGCTTGGCTTCCGTGATGATAGGCGTGAACAGGTGGGGAATGCCCTCGTACATGCCGAGTTCCACGCGCTTCGGATCGACCAGGATCATGCGCACCTGTTCCGGCGTCGACTTGAAGAGCACGCTCATGATCATGGCGTTGATCGCGACCGATTTGCCCGAACCTGTTGAGCCCGCGATCAGCACATGGGGCATTCCCGCGAGATCGCCGGTCACGATGCGTCCGTTGATGTCTTTGCCCAGCGCGATCGCAAGCCGCGACTTTGATTGCGCGAAGCTCTCGCACTCGACCACATCGCGCAGCCAGATCGTCTCGCGTTCGGCGTTCGGCACCTGGATGCCGACGGTCGACTTGCCTGCCATACGCTCGATCAGGATGCTTTCGGCGGCCATCGCAAGGCAGAGGTCGTCGGCAAGACCGGTGACGCGCGCATACTTCACGCCGGCATCCGGCTTGAATTCGAAGGTGGTGACGACGGGGCCTGGATTGATGTGCGTCACCTGGCCGTCGACGTCGAACTCGGCGCACTTCTCTACGAGGATGCGAGCCTCTTCGCGCAACGCATCTTCACGAACGGTCGCATGCTCCTCGCTGCGATAGAGAAGAGACGAAGGAGGCAGCTTGTAGCCACGCACGCTCTTCGGCGTGATGGCCACAGCCTTGATATCGGCGTCGGCACGCTTGCCGAAGGAGATGCCGTCTTCTGCCGTCGCCTCTTGCACTGGAGCAGGAACCGGCGCGATGGGCATGGAGATCGGCTTCTTCACCGGTGGCGGAGCCATCTCGCGCGCAGTCATGGCGGGCGCTACAGGTTGCTCATTCACGTCGAAGTTGCTGGCATCGTCGATGGCGCGCACGGGAGCGGCAGCGCGGGCCAGCGCATCAGCATAGGGGGCGGCGGCTGCGGTGGCTGTACCCAGTGAGGTCACCGGCGGAGCATCGACCATGGTGCGTGGCATGGCCTGCCACATGGTCGACTCAAAGGCTGCAGGTTCGAGTTCCTCGGCAGGTGTCTCGATAGTCTTCTTCTTGCGGCGACTCCACCAACCGAAGAGGCTGCCCAGCAGCGTCGTGTTCTGCTGGCTCAGCTTGGCTTCTATCTCACGAGCCTTGCGCTCGGCCAGCTCATGTTCGCGCTGCGCACGCAGCTCGGCGCGCTCGCGTTTGCTGCCGTACTCAGGCTCTTCGATATCGCGTCCCCGGCGACCTTCGCGCCAGGTTGACCAGCGCTCCCACATGGACTGCGCGAAACCGAAGCGCATCGTCGCCCACTCGCGAGCAGTATTGAAGGTGAATGTGGTCGCAAGATAAAGCGAGAGTGCCACCATCAGGGCCAGCACAATGGAGGCGCCAGGAAGATTGAGAAACGACACCAGCATGTCGGCCAGCAGGCGGCCGCTGGTGCCTTCGATGGGCAGCGCGCCGCGCCAGCGCATGTGGCCCGGCAGCAGCGCAATCGCGGCAGGGCCGAAGACGACCCACATCATCAGGCCGACAAACTTGGCGACCGGTGAGCCGGCGGGACGCGACATCATCCAGCAGATCCCAAGGCGCCCGATAACCAGCGGAAGAAAGAATGCGGCCACACCAATGGCCTGCAGCATTGCGTCCGAGAGATAGGCGCCCGCGATTCCGGTCCAGTTGTGTGCGGGACGCCCTGCGACGTAACCGCCGACAGTGTTGAATGAGCGATCGGTCGGCGTGTAGCTGACCAGCGCCAGCGTCAGCAGGCAAGCTGCTACCAGGACCGTAAGCCCAATGATCTCGTTCAGGCGGCGGTTGCGGGTAGGGGTCGAGACGAGTCTAAGAGTCTTCATCGGGGGTTCGCGCAGCCTCTCTCACGCACGGGCGGCTAGACCTTTGTGCCGGCTGGCCGTGCGATCGCCACCAAGGCTGGAAACCACCAGAGCATCTCCGATTATCAGCCACCGCGCCGGGCCGAATGCGAAGCAAAATCGAAAATCTCCGCTGCAGGTACCCGAATACAAACCCGTGGCCGGAACGGGCATCTACGTATGCAGACATCCCGTCGGCTGGGCATAGCCGGCGGCCCTTAGTATCCGGTTGGCAGGGGAGCGGGATTTTCGCGATTTCTCCTGCTTGCCGCCGGCGAAGGTGAATCGCTGACAGCCGGCGGACCCTGCCTCATCCGGTCCAGTTTTATTTAGCTCATTATTTAGCTCATCAGATGTTAGAGAGGTGAGGTACCGATGCCGACAGACCACGCCAAGCGGAATGAGATGACACGCGTACTGAACTCTCTGATCAGCGTTCTCCTCGACAGCCAGAAGGGATTTGCCGAGATTGGCGATCATCTGACCGATTCGTCCCTGAAACAGTTTTTTCTTACCGAGTCGCTGACACGCGCAGGTTTTCGGGGCGTGCTGGAAGAGGTGCTGCATCAGAATGGCGTGCATGATCTTCACGAGAGCGGCACTGCTTTAGGCGCTCTCCACCGCGCATGGGGTGACCTGAAAGCTCGCTTCGGTGCAGGCGATCACGCTCTGCTCGAAACGGCGCAGCAAGGCGAGGTCGAAGCCTCGGACGCTTACCGGGATGCGCTCGATCAGGACCTGCCCCTTCCCGTTCGCCAGACCCTGGCCGGGCAGATGGAGCACGTCCTTGAGTCGCACGACTATATCCGCGACCATCGCAATGCACTGGCCGCAGGCTGACAATCTCCTGCTGAACTACTCTTTGATACTGACGCCCAGTGCCTTCATCTTGCGATAGAGGTGGCTGCGTTCGAGGCCAAGACCCTCCGCGGCGCGGCTGACGTTTCCGTGAAACTCATCCAGCTTCTTGAGGATGAAGTCACGCTCGTAGGCTTCCCGTGCTTCGACTAAGCTCGAAAACTCCTCACCGCGCGTGCTGATTCTGCCTGACTCCGTAAGCTTTGGCCCGCGATAAACCAGCATGGGCAGATGCTTCTTCTCGATGCGCTGCACCTTCGGATTCAGGATCAGCACTCGCTCGACCAGGTTGCGCAGTTCACGTACATTGCCCGGCCAGTGATACTGGCGCAGCGTCGTGAGTGCGTCGGTGCTGATCTCTACATGCGGGCGGCCATACTGCTGCCCAAATTCCTCGAGAAACTCCTTCACCAGCAGAGGAATATCTTCCTTCCGGTCGCGCAGCGGCGGAACGAAAAACGGAATAACGTTCAGGCGATAGAAGAGGTCCTCGCGAAAATTACCGCGGACGATCTCCTCTTCAAGGTCCTTGTTGGTGGCCGCAATCACGCGCACATCGACGTGCACGGGATGCGTCGCGCCCACTGGCAGAAATCGCTGCTCATCGAGCGTGCGCAGCACCTTGGCCTGCGTCTTAAGGCTCATGTCGCCGACCTCATCCAGAAAGAGCGTGCCGCCGTCGGCGCGTTCGAAGGTGCCGCGCTTCTCCGGCGGTCCGCCGGGCACGGCCCCGTGCCGGTAGCCGAAGAGTTCGCTCTCGATATAGTCCTCAGGGATGGCCGCACAGTTCAGCTCGACGAAGGGACGCTCCTTGCGCAGCGAGGCGGCATGCATGGCGCGACCGATCAGCTCCTTGCCGGTACCACTCTCGCCAAAGATCAGCACGCGCCCGTTGGTCGGCGCCATCAGGCCAATCTGTTGCCGCAGCGCCTTCATCGCGACGCTCTGGCCGGTGACATTGTTGCGTGCGGCCAGCTGGCGAACGAACTCCGCGTTGTCCTCACGCATCTGCCGAGCCTGCATCGCATTCTTGATAACGATCAGTGTGCGCTCAAGTGAGAGCGGCTTTTCAAGAAAGTCGTAGGCACCCAGCTTTGTAGCGCGCACTGCAGACTCAATTGTGCCGTGGCCGCTGATGATGACGACCTCCGGCGCGTTATGCTGCTCGATACGCCGGATCTCTCCAAGCGTCTCCAGGCCGTCGCGATCGGGCAGCCAGATGTCGAGCAGCACGACGTCGTAGTTGACGTCATGAATCAGCTCCAGCGCTTCGGTCGCCGTCGCGCTGGTTGTAACCTGGTAGCCCTCATCGCGCAGAATGCTCTCCAGCGTCTCGCGAATCTCGGCCTCATCGTCAACGACCAGAACGTGGTTCACGCCGTCATTCTCCCCGTGCTGATATCGGTGGTTTGTTCCGGTTCTGCTTCAACAGCGGTGCGCAGCTCAATAATGAACTTCGCTCCGGCGGGCGTATTCTTCTCGGCGCGGATCGTGCCCTGGTGTTCCTGGATAATCTTGCCGGCGATTGCCAGCCCGAGGCCGGTGCCGCGCTGCTTCGTCGAGAAATAGGGAAGGAACAGGCGTTCGCGCATCTCGTCGGTAAGTCCTGATCCGGTGTCGGCGATCGTCAACTCCACCATGCCATTCTCAAGCAGGCAGGTTGTGATCCTCAACTCGCGCAGCAGGCTGGACTGCATGGCCTCAGCCGCATTGTCGATCAAATTGCTCAGCGCGCGCTTCAGCGCCTCGGGATCGGCCATGATGAGAGGCAGGTTGTTCTCCATGCGCCGCACCAGCTTGATGGACTGCATCCTGCCAGCAAAGAGAGCGAGCGAGTTCTCCACGATGGTGTTCAAATCGGCAGGTCGTGGCTGCGCCGTAGGAAACTCGGCCAGCGCGGAGAACTGGTCGACCAGAGAACGCATGCTCTCCACCGAACTGGAGATGACTTCACTGGAGCGGCGGATGACGCCGGGTGACGGTGATTCAATCGCGTGCGCCTCCAGAGCGGCACCGAGCCGGTCAATGTGGCGGCGGATCTGTTCAGCGCTGAGGCTGATTGGCGTCAGCGGATTCTTGATCTCGTGTGCCACGCGTCGCGCGACCTCTTTCCACGCGGACTGTTTCTGCGCACGCAGCAATTCGGTGGCATTTTCCAGCACGATGACATACCCATGATGCTCCCGCTTCGAGCGATCGTTGCCGGAAAGGGTCTCCAGCAGGGCAACGGTAACCAGCAGGTTCAGGGTCTCCTGGAAACGGTTGCTGGACGAGGAGAGTTCGACCTCGCCCGCTGCCGAACCCATCCGATGGCTGCGTTTGATCAGCCGGTCGAGCACCTCCAGCACCTCGACAGGGAAGACCTCCTCGATGGTGCGGCCCAGGAAGGGGCTCTGTCCGCCGGGGTCCATCATCTCGCTCAAGGCGCGGTTGGCAAGGATGATTCTGCGTTTGGGATCGAGCGTGGCAACGCCGTTCGGAATGGTCTCGAGCATCGTCTCGAGCTCGCCGCGTCGGGCCTCCAGGGTCGCATTCGCCGCGCTCAGCTGGATCGTCGATTCCTCCACAGCATGGCGACTGCCCTCCAGATCCGCAGCCATGCGATTGAAGCTGCGCACCAGGTCGCCCATCTCCTCGGTCGAGCCCTCCTGTACGCGTCGCGCATAATCTCCCGCTGCGACCGCCTCCATAGCCTCGGCCAATGATTCCATCGGCCTGGTGATCTGTTTGGACATGTGCAGGGCCAGCCAGGTCGCGGCGAACGTCGCGAGGCCGGTCATCATCAACAACAGCATCATGTACAAATTGCGGATCTGCCGGCGCTCACGGAAGAGCGTCCAGTAGTTCTCTGCGCGTAGTCCCAGGTCACGCATCGTCGCGGCCATGCCGTAGGGCATCGGCAGGGCGACGACCACGGTCAGTCCATGCTTGGTCGTGGCGGCGCCCAGTGCGTAATCGTTCTTGTCCAGCGAGAGCACGGGCTCGTCGGTGCGCTGCGCGGCTGTCAGCATGGCATCGTCGGTTGCGGCCGGCTGAGGGCCGCCCTCGCCGGCGGAGAGCCAGGAGCGGACCTCTGCCGGCGCGCCGGTCTGCTTGGGCATCTGGAACTCGCTGACGATCCGCCGGTTTTGATAGACGATGGCGAAGCCGTTCTGCAGGGTGATCTCGTGCTGATGCAGCACGTGCCCGATGGCCTCGATGTCTGGCTTGATCGTGCTGCTCGGGGGCGCCGTGTCATCCGGTTCAGGCTCAGGCAGAGTGGCAGCGATGGACATTGCCTCGGCGCGCGCGTTGGCGGCCGTATAGCGTGAGAGCTCCTGGGCGATCTGATCGCTGTCGTCGCGCATCTCCGTCACTGGCTGCGAGAACCAGCGATCGACGGCGCGATTCATCAGCCCATAGCTGAAGAAGAACATGAAGGCGATCGGCACCATCGAGACCAGCACCGCACCCGTCAGCATGCGGGTCCGCAGCCGTGAACCCAGAACACGGCTGCGCTGGTCTGCATAGAGCTTCAAAACATTGCGGACCAGCAGCACCAGCACCGAGACGAACAGCAGAAACGCCACCGCGGACAGGCCGGTAAAGACGAAGGTCTGCTCCGTCGTCTCTGGATTGAGGAAGCTGACCTCGCGGTTGAACGCGTTCAACGCAATCAGCGCCGTCAGCAGCAGCAGCAGGCAGACGCCGAGCACGATGGTCAGGATCTTTCGCCGGTTCGCCGTCGTTGGCATCGACGCCCTCCTGTCGTTCAAGCCGTGCGCCGACTAAACCAGCTCGGTGATCGGCTTCCACTCCCGCTTCTGAGCTGCAGCGACGGCCTCGTAGGTCAGCACGCCGTCGAAGGTATTGACGCCTTCTGCAATGCCCTTGTCCTCCTGGATCGCCTTCTTCGCACCGAGCTTCGCCAGCTTCGCAACATAGGGGAAGGTGGCATTGGTCAGCGCAAGCGTGGAGGTGTTGGGAACGGCAGCGGGCATATTTGTAACGCAATAATGCACCACGCCATTCACCTCGTACGAGGGATCGCTGTGCGTCGTCGGATGGGCTGTTTCGATGCAGCCGCCCTGATCGATAGCGACGTCCACGACCACGGCACCCTTCTTCATCTTCGAGACCATCTGCTTCGTCACGATCTTCGGCGCCGCGGCTCCGGGGATCAGTACGCCGCCGATCAGCAGGTCGGCCTCGCTGACCGCGCGCTCGATGTTGTAGCTGTTCGAGGCCATGGTGAAGACCCTGCCATTGAAGATGTCGTCCAGCTCGCGCAGGCGGTTCAGGTTCAGGTCAACCATGGTGACCTTGGCTCCCATGCCGAGGGCAATCTTGGCTGCGTTGGTGCCGACGATGCCTCCGCCGATGATGCAGACGTTGGCCGGGGGAACTCCCGGAACGCCGCCCAGCAGCAGTCCGCGTCCGCCATGCTCCTTGGTCAGATACTCGGCGCCTACCTGCACACTGAGGCGTCCTGCCACCTCGCTCATCGGCGTCAGCAGCGGAAGCGCTCCGGTGCGGTCGCGCACAGTCTCATAGGCGATGCCGGTGACCTTCTTCTCCAGCAACGCATTCGTCAGACCCTCAATGGGAGCGAGGTGCAGGTAGGTGAACAGAACGAGCCCCTCGCGGAAATTGCGATACTCGCTCTCGACCGGCTCCTTCACCTTGACGACCATATCGGCGAGTCGCCAGACGTCATAGGCCGAACCGACGATCTCGGCGCCGGCATCCTGGTACTCTTCATCCGGCATGGCGGAGAGTGCTCCGGCCTTCTGCTCAACAAGAACCTTATGACCTGCCTCCACGAGCGCCTTTACGCCTGCGGGTGTAACGCCCACCCTGCTCTCGTGGTCTTTCACTTCCTTCGGAACGCCAATAATCATCGCTAAGTTCACTCCACGATTGATTGTATCCAGTTCAGCTATCAGTCATTCGGTGAGTTCTTCCTCATGGCCCGCTGACCGTACAGATCTACCGCCCTGGCTTGCCACTTCATAGAAATTCCCATTTTGCTACTGACCGGCAAGATACTTTTGTGCGGAAAACTCCGGTTGGGGTTGGACTCTTGTAGGATTCGTGCTAATCATCGTTCGAGGCCTCACAACGAATCGGTGTCGGAAGAACCGGTTTCGGCCTCTGCGCCGCGGGCCGGTGTCCCATAGATTAACCGTCCCCTTCCCTCCCGGAAACACTCGTTTAGTGGCTTTACAATGGAAATAGACTTCACCCATCAGGAATCGACCCGCAGAATGTCCTCGAACGCCTTTCAGACCCGTTACTCCCGCATCCATAACATGCGGTCTCTCTTCAGCTTGTTTTCGAGCGATCTTGCCATCGACCTCGGGACCGCGAATACGCTGGTCTATGCCCTCGGCAAAGGAATCATTGTTAACGAGCCCTCCATTATTGCGGTCAACAAGGTAACGAACGAGGTCGAAGCCGTCGGTAAAGAGGCCAAGGAGATGCTGGGCCGCACCCCCGGCAACATCGTCGCTATCAAGCCGATGAAGGACGGCGTCATCGCTGACTTCCGCCATACGGAGAAGATGCTTAACTACTTCATCCAGAAGGCGCATAACCGCAAGATGATGGTGCATCCGCGCATCGTGATCGGCGTGCCGTCGGAGATCACGCAGGTAGAAAAGCGCGCCGTCATGGACTCGGCCTACCGGGCCAAGGCGTCGGAGGTTCACCTGGTGGAGCAGGCGATGGTGGCCGCGATCGGCGCCGGCCTGCCGATCACCGAGGCGGGCGGCAACATGGTCGTCGACATCGGCGGCGGAACGACGGACATTGCGGTGATCTCGCTGGCGGGCATCGTGTATTCGCGCTCGGTGCGCATGGCCGGAAACCAGATGGACGAGGCCGTGATCACCTACCTGAAGCGCAAGTACAACCTGCTGATCGGTGAGCGCACGGGCGAGCAGATCAAGATGCAGCTCGGGTCAGCGTACCCGCTGGACAAGCCGCTCTCGATGGAGGTCAAGGGCCGTAACCTGATCGAAGGCGTGCCGAAGACGATCACCATCGACGATTCAGAGATCCGGGAGGCGCTTTCGGAGTGCATCTCAACGATCATCAACGCGATTCGCGTGGCTTTGGAGCGGACGCCTCCGGAGCTTTCGGCTGATATCTCGGACCGCGGCATCGTCCTGACGGGCGGCGGCGCTTTGATCAAGAACCTCGACAAGCGCATTCGTGAGGAGACGGGGCTGCCGGTTTCGATCGCTGACGATCCACTGGCTTCGGTGGTTCTTGGCACGGGCAAGATGCTGTCGGACTTCAAGCTGCTGCGCAAGATCTCGATTGACTAAGACCCCTACCCCCCCCATGGTTGGTAGGTAAATTATTGATTTTGAAGGTCTTGCTGGATCATGTTTTTGTAAAATCTTGATTCAACGTGGCTTAGAGGTAAAATCTTGAAAACAAAAGGGATGCCTGGATAACTCCGGCATCCCTTTTGTTTTGAGTCTGATTTCTTCCTTTTTCCGGCCCTGATTCCATTGTAGCGATCGCAGGAAATTGACAGGCAGAGTCCATCTGTAATGTTTTCAGTGTTTTGCCGTGTCTTCGGGCTTGACAGCTTCCTTGATGGCGGTTGAGTTGTGGGGCAGGAGGCTGACCCTTACCCGATCGACGCGTCGGCTGGTGGAGGCCAGGATCTCAAAGCTGAGGCCATCCTCTTCGATGACCTCGCCGGGCGAGGGGATGCGGCCTGCGATCTCGGAGACCAGGCCGCCGACCGTGGTGGACTCGTGGTCTTCGGCCAGACGCTGGATGCTGGCCTCGTGGTCGAGTTCCTCGGAGGATTCGGCTTCGCTGGATTCGGTCTCGCTGTCTTCGGCGGGGCGGGTGTTCGGCGCGGCCAGATGTTCGGCGAAGAGCTCGCGCAGGCGGGAGAGTTCGAAGTTGCCGGGCAGGGCGAAGGAACCGTCAGCCTGATGCACCGGCTCTTCGTCGGGCTCGGACTCGTCGTGTTCGTCGGCGATGTCGCCGACGATGGCCTCGAGGAGGTCTTCGATGGTGACCAGCCCGGCGACGCCGCCGTACTCGTCGATGACGACGCGCATGTGCTGCTTCTCGCGCTGCATCTCGCGGAGCAGCTCGGAGACCTTCTTGGTCTCGGGAACGAAGGCGGCGGGCCGCTGAATCTGCGCGACAGTGCGCGTGCCGGCCTCGATGTCGAGGATCTTCAGCAGGTCGTGCGCGAAGGCGATGCCGGTGACATGGTCGATGGAGCCGGAGTAGACGGGGACGCGGGAGAAGGCATGCTCGTTGATGGCTGTGGTGAACTCTCGCAGGGTGAGGGTTCCGGGGACGGCGAAGACCTCGGGGCGGGGTGTCATCACCTCGCGGACGACCATATCGCCGAACTCGACGACGGAGCGCACCAGTTCGCGGTCGGACTCCTCCAGGATGCCCTCTTCCTCGCCTGCCTCGAGCAGGGCGTCCATCGCCTCGGAGGAGTGCTCTTCTTCAGCTGTGTCCTCGGGCTCGGCCAGGGCCGCGATGGAGAGCAGCAGCTGCAGCACGATGGTGACGGGCAGGATGATGTAGAAGATCACCTGCATGAGGTAGACGATCTTCCTCATCCACAGGCCACGGGTGCGGGCGAAGAGGATCTGCGGGATCAGCCGGTCGAAGATGAGGATGAGCAGGATCAGCTCTGCGGCGGCTCGTGCGATGGCTCCCGGCGTGGGCGACTCCAGCAGTGCGTTGTCGCGGGTGTAGAGGTTCAAACCCCACAGCAGCGACATGGCGGCGAGCGTGAGCTGCCGCAGCACCGAGGCCGACAGGGCGATGGATTCGCGGCCCAGGCGCAGCTTTGGCTCGATGCTCTGTTCCCAGGAGTCGATGTTGTCCTGGTACTCGCGGGCGAGAAACTTGCCCATCTCCGAGTAGATGCGATCGATGTAGGAGGTCAGGGCCAGCACGACCAGAAGCACGGTCAGCGTGATGTTGTAGGCGATGTTCATGCCCTCCTCCGCGGCGCTCGCTTCTGCGGCGTCTGGACGCGCTCGATCAGTGTGGAGGGCAGCTTGAGGCTGGTGCGCAGCTCGGCCTCGCGGGCGGCCATCTCGCCGTTGTCGACCTCGTGGTCCATGCCGGCGAGATGCAGCAGACCGTGGAGCATCAGCACGCGAATCTCATCGCCGAGGGAGTGCCCGAAGCTGGCGGCCTGTTTCGCCGCGGTGTCGAGCGAGATGGCGAGATCGCCGGCGTGCAGCTGGAAGATCTCTTCGGGCGTGGGGAAGCTGAGGACGTCGGTGGCTTTGTTCTTCTTGCGGAACTGGCGATTGAGGGTCTTGATCCCGGCGTCGCCGGTGAGGAGCACATCGACCTCGCCGGCGATGCCCACAGCCTCGCGCGCGCGATTGAGGAAGCGCGTCAGCGTTGATTTCGCAGGCGTCTCAGCCTGCACAGTACTGGAAGGGTCGATGGTGATCATCGTCAGATTGATTGTAGCTTGTTGGTTTTTCGCAAGTCGTCAAAAGGCGGATTTCATGCGGTCACGATGACCGATAGGGGAAACAGAACAAGTCCGATCACACCAAGCCATTTTCTTTGTCCTGGAACAGTCCTCTTCGTCCTGGAACGGTCCAATGAGGGCACAGAATCCTGCTGCGAATCCCAGCACCGTGAAGGATTCTGCTGAAAGAGAGATGCTGCCCCAAGGTATCGGGGCAGCATCCGCTCTTAAGTTCAGACATCGTTAGTTCAGACATGGTTGCTGCTGTTACTGCGGCTTGGCTACGGGCTTGGACTTGCTGCCATTCATCGTGCCATCGGGCATGACGTTATCTCCCATGGAGAGCGGCAGCTCCTGCTGGGCGCGGCCGTAGCTGTCGTAGGCGCGGACGATGCGCTGGACCAGGTGGTGCCGCACGACGTCGACGTCTTCGAAGTGGCAGAAGCGGATGCCCTCGACGCCATCGAGCACATGCAGCGCCTCGAGCAGGCCGGATTTCTTCGGGTTGGGAAGATCGGTCTGCGTGAGGTCGCCGGTGATGACGGCCCTGGAGTTGTTGCCGAGGCGGGTGACGAACATCTTCATCTGCTCGGTGGTGGTGTTCTGCGCCTCGTCCATGATGATGAAGGCGTCGTTGAGGGTGCGGCCGCGCATGAAGGCGAGCGGCGCAATCTCAATGACATTGGTCTCCAGCATCTTGTCGATCTTGATGGGGTCGACGAGATCGTAGAGCGCGTCGTAGAGCGGCCGCAGGTAGGGATCGACCTTCTCCTGGAGGGAGCCGGGGAGGAAGCCGAGTTTTTCGCCGGCCTCGACCGCGGGGCGGACCAGGATGATGCGGCTGACTTTTTTGGCCAGCAGGGCGGAGACGGCCATGGCGACGGCGAGGTAGGTCTTGCCGGTACCGGCAGGTCCGAGGCCGAAGGTCATATCGCTCTGCTCGATGGCCTCGACGTACTTACGCTGGTTGGGGGAGCGTGGATTGACCATGCGCTTGGTTCCGGCCGAGCGCTGCTTGCCGGAGTCGACCAGCGATTTGAGCGTCACCGAGGGGTCGGTGACGAGCAGTTTGAGCATTCCGTTGAGTTCACCGTTGTGCAGGTTGACGCCGCCTTTGCGCAGCGACTCGAAGTCCGCGAAGACACGTTCGACCCGCGCGACTTCATCCGGTGTACCGGTGACATGGATGGCGTCGGAGCGAAGGTCGATGGTGACGTGCAGCCCGTCTTCGAGCAGGCGCAGGTTTTCGTCGTGGGTTCCGTAAAGGGTTTCGATGCCTGGGGTGATTTCGATGGATTGTTTGATCAAGAGTTAGGCTGACCTCCGTCAGGCGAAGCAGGGTTAGCTTCCGTTGTATTGGACACACCGTACTTGTGCGAGGTTGCGGTCATGTGACAACCCTCGAAAGGGAAGACGCATGGCGCAGGGACGACTTGGGTTTTTGGTGGGATTCCGACCGGGATGGCGAGAGTTGCCAATGTTTGCCGAAGATGGGCACAGACTAGACCCGGTGGCGGTGCGAGGTCAAGAGGCATTTGTCACAGCCTGTGAATCCAAAGGGGTAACCGGTGGAATGGGGCCAAAGAGGAGCCCGGAACGGTGGGATTCCTGAATGGTTTCGCTGGAATTCGTTGACCTTAGACCGGGTTTTCCGTAGACTTAGAGATTGCAGAGGATGGTTCAGGCTGTGAATTCGGCCAGCCTGGAGCTGCATCCGAAAATTCCCCGACAACAACCGGGTTAAGAGAGAGATTTTAGACATGGCAAATCATGTTTCGTCCCTGAAGCGCGCACGTCAGACCGAGAAGAAGACTGCGGTCAACCGCGCGAACAAGAGCAAGCTCCGTGGCACCCTGCGCACCCTGCGCGAGGCAATCGCCAAGGGAGACAGCAATGAGCTGAAGACCGTTTACAGCGCAACCGTTTCGGTTCTCGACAAGAGCGTCCAGAAGGGCGTGCTGCACAAGAACACGGCGAGCCGCTACAAGAGCCGTCTGAACGCCCGCGTCAAAGCGGTCGTCACCAAGGCTGCCTAAGCCAAAGCCTTTCGAGTCAGGTTTCAATCGAGGCACGATCACATCCGTGGTCGTGCCTCATCTTCTGTTGGCTATCCTGCCGGCTGATGCTCCGGTACGTGCGCCCTGGAGTGCGTGGTCAGGGTGATCGCGGCGAACAGGATGAGGCAGCCGCCGGTCCAGGCGGTGGGGCCAAGATGCTCGCCCAGGGCGAAGACCCCGAGCAGGCTCCCGATCAGCGGCTCCATGTTCAGCAGAACGCCAGCCTGTGAGGCGGGAACCTGCGTCATGCCCCAGTTCCACAGCAGCGTTGTGGTGGCGGTGCAGAGAACGCCGCTGGCTGCGAGCGCGAGCCATGCCTTCAGCGAGACATGTGCGATGGGCGGCAGGCCATACCGCATCGGTACCCAGAACATCAGCATCAGCGTGCCCAGCAGAAGACCGTAGGCGGTGACGACGATGGGGGAGTGGGTGTCCATCAGGCGCTTGTTGAGAAGAATCCAGAAGAGGGCGATCGCCAGCGAGAGCACGACCAGAAGGTCGCCCGTGAGCGAGGGATTGCCCGCGCCGGTGGCGTGATGGCCGAGCGCGATCAGTGCGGCTCCCGTGGTGGAACCTGCAAGGGCGATCCAGCCGGTGAGGTCGAGGCGCTCATGGGCAAAGATGGTGGCTCCGACCGCCAGGATGACCGGCATGGTGCCGACCATCAGCGCGGCATGCGAGACGGTCGTGAGCGACAGGCCGTAGAACTGCAGCAAAAACTGCACCGGGATGCCCAGAAAGGATGCGATGGCGAGGGTGCGCCACTCGCGTGCTTTGAGGCCGGGGCGGTGGGTCACCAGCAGCGGCAGCAGCGGAAGCATGGCGAACAGGAAGCGGTAGAGCACCATGTGCGCGAAGTTCATCTCGGCCAGGGCGATCTTGCCGAAGAAGAAGCCGCAACCCCACAGGGCGCTGGCGCTGGCACAGGCGAGAAAGCCGACAGCTCGACGCTTCGGTTGCAAGGATGGCATGTCTTCACTCTCGCACAAAGGAAAGGGGCGCAGCACGAAGGCTGCGCCCCATCCTGTCATCTGCTGTCAGCTACCAGACGCGGCAGCTGTTGGCGGGAACCATCGGCGTGTCCTGCTTGCAGCTGAAGGCATTGGCGAAGCCCGGTTGATTGACGATGGCGCCGTTCGCCCGGAAGTGATCGGGCGAGTGCGGATCGGTGAGCACCTGCTGGCGGATGGCGTCGGGCCGCGAGTTTTCGCACCAGTTCTGCGCATAGGCGATGTAGAAGCGCTGTGGCGCGGTGTAGCCGTTTACCTTCGCGTTGAGGTCGACGCTGTTCTGCTTCGCGCGCTCGAGGTAGGCCATGTAAGCGAGGACGAGGCCGCCGTTGTCGGCGGTGTTCTCGCCGAGCGTCAGCTTGCCGTTCACCTTCACATCATCGACGGCGACGAAGTTACCGTATTCGTTTACGAGGCAGTCGGTCCGCGTCTCGAACTTCTTCGCGTCCTCGGGCGTCCACCAGTCGCTAAGGTTGCCCTTGGCGTCGAACTTGCGGCCCTCGTCGTCGAAGCCGTGGGTCAGCTCGTGGCCGATGACGGCGCCGATGTGGCCGTAGTTCACGGCGTCATCCTGCTTCTGGTCGTAGAAGGCAGGTTGAAGGATGCCGGCGGGGAAGTTGATGTCGTTCATGCTGGGGTCGTAGTAGGCGTTGACGGTGGGCGGCGTCATGCCCCACTCGTTGTGGTCGACGGGCTTGCCGATCTTGTTCAGCACGCGATCGTTTTCAAAGGCCGTGGCGCGGAAGCGGTTGCCGAGGGCATCGTCGGCCTTGACCTCGAGCTTCGTATAGTCGCGCCACTTGTCGGGGTAGCCGATCTTGTTGGCGATGCCGTGCAGCTTCTCCTTGGCGCGAACCCGGGTGGTGTCGGACATCCAGTCGAGGTGGTCGATGTCGTTGCTCATCGCGAGCTCGATGTCGTGGACCATCTCGAGCATCTTGGCTTTGCTGTCTCCGGCGAAGTACTTCGAGACGTAGACCTCGCCGAGCGCCTCGCCCAGCGAGCCGTTGACGGCGTTGGAGCAGCGCTTCCAGCGTGCGCTCTGCTCGGGCTGGCCGGTCAGCTTGCGGCCGTAGAAGTCGAAGTTCTCATCATCGAACTTCCTGGGCAGGCGGCTGGCCGATGTGGTCAGCAGGTGATAGCGCATGTAGGCCTTCAGGGTGGCGATGTCGGTGCCGCGCATTGCCTTCATCATCGCCGTCAGGAACTCGGGGTTGGAGTTGTTCACCTCGGAGATCTCGGGTGACTGGATGCCCTTGCGGAACTGGTTGAAGGCGGGGGGCGAAATGGTCTCGTGGAAGGTGGCGATGGTCTGCGGGTGGTAGGTCTTTTCGGGATCGCGGCGGTCGGTGACAGACATGGAGGCCTTGGCCAGGACGGTCTCAAAGGCCATGATGTCCTCTGCCTGCTTCGTTGCCTCGGCGGCGGGAGTACCGGCCAGCGTCAGCATCTTTGCGACGTGCTCGACATACTGTTTGCGGATGGTCTCATCCTTGGCGCCGGTGCGCAGATAGTAGTCGCGCTCGGGCAGGCCGAGTCCGGCCTGGTCGACGAAGGCGATCTGCTTGCTGGCGTCCTTGAAGTCCTGCTGTTCGCCGTAGCCGAAGAAGACATCGACGCCGATGCGCTGCAACTCGCCGATCAGCTCAGGCAGGTCGCGCACGGAGTGGACGGCGTTGATCTTGTCCATCCAGGGTTGGAGCGGCTGAAGACCGTTGGCCTCGATGGCGCTGGTGTCCATGCAGCTCTTGTAGTAGTCGCCAATCTTCTGTTCGTTGGGGGTGCGTCCTGCACCGCCGGCGGCGGCCTGGGTGAGGATGCCGTTCAGGGACTGCGTGTTGACGTTATAGAGGGCGTAGAACTGATCGACGCCCGGCTGATCGCTGGGGATGGGATGGTTGGCGGCGAACTTGCCGCAGGCAAACTTGTAGAAGTCGTTGCAGGGATTGACGGAGGCGTCGATGGACGACATGTCAAAGCCGGGAATGGGTTTATAGACCTCGTTCGGTTTTTCGCTGCTGTTTGCGGTTCCCTGGGCCAGGCAGACCCCGGCGGCGAGAACGGCGACGGCCCCCAGGCCGAAGACGCCTCCCAGATTGCGTTTCAGGCCATCCATCATTCGATTCATAGTCATGCAGTTCCTCGTTTTTATCCTTTTGCGACTCTCAAAACAGTGCTGTGTCTTCTATTGTTCCATCCCGGAAACGCCGGCAGAAGTGCTTCCCATTGGCGGGGGGAAGCGTCTGTGAAACATTAGTCTTTAGCGCTCGGATGGGATACGCGCCTCTGATCATGCCGGTTCCAAGCATCATCCACGGTCTAATACGCCAGCGCAAGCTGGCAGGACTCGCCATGCTGGCGATTTGCCTTCAATTTGTGACTGGCGAGGCAGCGGCCAAAGATAGCCGCGCGGTATTGCGCATTCCGCTGGAGCCGACGGGCTTCGAGGCGTCGCAATCGCAGTTCCTGCTGGCCGGCGGGTCGATGATGACGGTCGACTTTATCGACGACCAGCACCTGCTGCTGACCTATAACGTCAAACGCCTGCTGAAACGGCTGCCGGATTGCCCGCCCTCCGACCAGGACCGCGAGGTGGATGCCGTTGTCCTGCAGCTGCCGGACGGCAAGCCGGTCGCCCGCGCCTCGTGGCGGTTTCACGACCGCGGCCAGTATCTCTGGCGGCTCGGTCACGGACGCTTCCTGCTGCGTAACCGGAACGAACTCTGGACGCTGTCGCCGATGATCAACCTGGCCAGCGGCAACGCCTTCAAGCAGAGACCGCTGATCGAGACCAAACGCCGCATCGCCGGGCTGCTGGTTTCTCCCGATGCCGACCTGATGATTGTGGAGACGCTGGAGGCGGAGAAGCCCAGAGGGCTGGAGGAGGCGACCGGCGCCTCTTCGTCGCAGCAGACGGACGAGTCGAAAGAGCGGGCCGAGATGCCGGTGCAGATCAACTTCTTCTCGGTCATCTATGGCGATGCCGATGCGGTGGACCTGACGCCGGGCGAGGCGGCGCGCTCGCGGACGCCGGGACGGATTCCCGCCAACTCGGCTGGCTTCCTCGCCATGGTGGACCAGGGGCAGCAGCGCTGGGCCTTCGACTTCAACACCTATGACGGCAAGAGGCTGGAGCTGTCGCCGTTCGATTCGACGTGCAAGCCCTCGCCCATTCTTGTGAGCCGCGGCGAGTTTATCGCATTCGGCTGCCACACGAGCCGCACCCCGCAGGTGATCGGCGGCTTCAACATGCGCGGCGAGGAGATGTGGGAGCAGAATATGACGGAGAGCTACCTTGCACCGACATTTTCGTATGCTCCGGCCGCGGGCCGCTTTGCCTTCAGCCGCATGATTACGCACAGCAACCTGACCAGTGACGACTCTCTTTCGCCCGAGATGATCGCCGGGCAGAACATTATCGTCTACCAGACCAATACCGGAGCGCAGCTGCTGCATATCAATGCGACGCCGGTCGCTCGCGCGGGGCAGAACTTCGCGCTCTCGCCCGATGGCATGAGCCTGGCCGTGATGCGCGGCGATGCGATTGAGGTCTATCCGCTGCCGGGGTTGACGGGCAAGGATCGCGAGGCGGTGCAGCAGGCGGAGACCTCGGCGCCTCGGCTGACGGGAGGAGCACGGCGGCCGCTGTCGGCGGCGCTGTCTTCGTCGAGCCCGGAGAATGCGGCGCCTGCAGCGGCACCGTCGCAGGCAGCTCCGCCGAGTGCTGCTCCAGCAGTGCCGCCGGGACCATCGGCAGCCGCTGTTCCTGCCCCGGCGGCGGATAGTACACCGCCGCTCCAGAGCGCACCTGCGGGGGACGAAGGGAATACGGTGGGAGATGAGCAGCCTCGGCGCAAGCCTCCGACGCTCTACAACGAGCCGGGAGAGCAGCCGAGGGGCGATCGTCCAGAGTAAATACAGATGGCCAGCCGATAGGATGGGCCGCGCCCGGTGACTCCGAGGGCCAACTTCGTCGAGAAGAAGGATCGTGCCGCAGCCTTCTGACACTGTGCGGGGAGCTCTTCGGCAAACTGCTGGCGTGTAGTATGTTGGCGTGCGAACTCCATTACTTCTTTTGCTTGCTCTGCTTACAGGCCCATGTGTCTCTGCGCAGAAGGTGACGCTGCCGCTATGGCCTGACGGCAATCCCGAGCCATATCAAGGCGCGGCCGAGACGGACATCACCAAGCCGACAGACCGCCTGGTGCAGGGCAAGGCGCTCTCTCACATGACCAACGTCGGCAAGCCAACACTGGCGTTTTATCCGGCGCCTGCGGAGAAGAATACGGGCGTGACGGTGGTGGTCTTTCCGGGCGGCGGCTACAAGATTCTGGCGTATGACCTGGAGGGCACGGAGGTCTGCACGTGGCTGAACGAGGCTGGCATCAACTGCGCGCTGGTGAAGTATCGCGTGCCGATCGAGAAGAAGTATCCCGAGGACACGCAGGATCTTGAGGATGCACAGCAGGCGATGCGGATCACGCGGTCGCACGCGGAAGAGTGGAAGCTGGACCCGCATCGTGTGGGGGTGCTGGGGTTCTCGGCGGGCGGGCATCTTGTGGTCGTGCTGGGCAATCATCCGGACTTCAAGCGGGCGAACGAGCCCGCGACGGAGTCGGCGATCAGCGCGAGGCCGGACTTTATTGTGGCGATCTATCCGGCGTACCTGACCGAGGGGCCGGGGCTGACGCAGCTGGCCAAGGGGATCGACCCGGTGGCGACGGCTCCGCCGACGTTCCTGGCGCAGACGGCGGACGACCCTGTCCATGTAGAGAATGTGCTGGTTTACGCTGAGGCGCTGAAGACGTTGAAGGTGCCGTTTGAGCTGCATGTCTTCAACGAGGCGGGGCATGGATATGGCCTGCGTCCGGGACCGCTGCCGGTGACGCACTGGCCGGCTCTGGTGGAGACGTGGCTGCACACGATTGATATGTTGCCGGGTAAGTAGAGCCGTTTTGTATTGCCGGGAGACGAGGACGCATGAAGAAGGCATTGCTCACCATCGGTCAGTTTCTGCTGTTCCTGGTTGTCTTTGCGGCGGGAAGCTTTCTGCATCCACTTAATTTCCATTGGGCGCAGAAGACGACGGCGGCGGGGGTGACGAGCGTCTTTATCGCCGATGGGCTGCTGCTGGCGACCGGGCTTTTTGTGGCGATTGTGGCGGTGCAGGCGCTCCTCAAGCGACGATGCGATACCCCGTGGACGGTGGTCGGTTTTCTGCTGGCGGTCGGAGTGGGATACGCGATCCGGCTGGGGTTCATCACCCGCGACTTCTAGGAGTCAGGGACAGGGCTGAGGAAAACCGGGCCGATGTGTGGGAGATTTTCCGGCGGGGCGGATTTGACACGGGTTAGGGGCGCCAGGCATTGTCAATCCCCCTTGGGATCAACGGTGATGCCCCTTTCTTCTTGTCGGCGGTGAACGGGGCTTTGGTACACTCACGCCAATAGCCCAACAAATGCCGCCGTTTTGGGCAGGCGGCGCACGTCACTTTTGCGCTTCACAAAGGAATTGCTCACCGATGAGTTCCTCGACTGCTCCAGAATCCTTCGATCTTTCCCGCCGCAGCATCGTTTACTTCTCGATGGAGATTGCACTTGCTCCCTCGGTTCCCACCTACTCGGGTGGCCTTGGCATGCTTGCGGGCGATACTCTTCGCTCGGCGGCAGACATGTCGGCTCCGATGGTGGCGGTCTCCCTGGCGCATCGCCGCGGCTACTTCCGGCAGATTCTCTCGGACGTCGGCCAGCAGTCCGAGGCTGACGTTCCGTGGTCACCGGAGACGACGCTTCCGGCAGGCCCGACGGTGACGATCAACATGCAGGGGCGCGAGCTGAAGATCCGCTCGTGGCGTTTCGATGTGGTGGGTACGACCGGGCACGTGGTGCCGGTCTACCTGCTGGACGCCGATGTCGAGGGCAACGACGCGTGGGACCGCAAGCTGACCGATCATCTTTATGGTGGGGACACCTACTATCGCCTGTGCCAGGAGACGATCCTCGGTATCGGCGGCATCGCGATTGTGCAGGCCCTGGGCGTCGATCCCGAGGTTTACCACATGAACGAAGGCCACGCGGCGCTGCTGACTATCGGCCTGGTGGAGCAGAAGCTTAAAGGACGCGCGGTGACCGAGGCGACCGACGCCGATCGCGCGTGGGTGCGCAAGCAGTGCGTCTTCACGACGCATACGCCGGTTCCGGCAGGGCATGACCAGTTTGGCTCTGACCAGATGTACCAGGTTCTTGGGCACGATCGCGGCACGGCTGTGGAAGCCGCGGGTGGGATGCACAACGGCCTGATGAACATGACGTACCTCGCACTGGGCGATGTCGCGTTATGTGAACGGCGTGGCGATGCAGCACGGCAAGGTCTCGCAGGTGATGTTCCCCGAGTACAAGGTTCACTCGATCACGAACGGCGTGCATGCGGCGACGTGGCTGTCGGAGGGCTTCCAGGAGCTGTTCGACGATGAGATTCCCGACTGGCGCACGGACAACCGCTACTTCCGTTCGGTGTACGGCATTGATCCGGCGCGCATCGCGGCCTGCCACATCAAGAACAAGCAGAAGCTGTTTGCTGTATTGGCGCGGCGCACGGGACACTACTTCAACCCCTCGGTGCTGACGCTGGGCTTTGCCCGCCGCGTGGCGACGTACAAGCGTGCGAGCCTGCTGCTGGACGATCCGGCACGGCTGGTGAGCCTGGCGGAGAAGATCGGCGGCCTGCAGATTCTGTACGCGGGCAAGGCGCATCCGGCGGACAACGCGGGCAAGGCGCTGATCAAGGACGTGTACGAGGCGGCTGTGAAGCTGAACTCGGCGTCGCTGAAGATCTACTACGTGGAGAACTATGACTGGGAGCTGGGCGCGCTGCTGACGCAGGGCGTCGATGTCTGGGTGAATACGCCGCGCCGTCCGTACGAGGCTTCGGGTACTTCGGGCATGAAGGCTGCGCTGAACGGCGTGCCGTCGCTGTCGATTCTCGATGGATGGTGGATCGAGGGCTGCGCGGAGAACACGACGGGATGGGCGATCGAGGACGGCGAGAACGAAGCCGCCGAGGCAGCAAGCCTGTACACGAAGCTGGAGAAGAGCATCGCTCCGATGTGGTCGAACCCGAACGCGTGGGCGAAGCTGCAGCAGCACTGTATCGGCATCAACGGAACGTTCTTCAATACGCATCGCATGCTGAGCCAGTACCTGGGCAACGCGTACTTCCCCTACACCGATACGCATACGCGCGTGGCGATCAACACGGGCTCGCAGCAGATGGGCGATATCGCGGAGCTGGCGAAGGTCCGCAAGTAAGCCTGCTGAACGAAAAAGAAGAACCCCGGTCGATGACCGGGGTTCTTTGCGTCGGGGGGTTGCTGAAGAAGCTAGTCGCCAGCGACCGGGTGGGGTGCGGCGTGAGCCGGTTTGCGGCGGGTGACGGTGCGTGCGGCGCGGGCGCGCAGGCGGTCGAAGAAGAGGTAGACGACCGGGGTGGTGAAGAGGGTGAGGCACTGCGAGACGATGAGTCCGCCGACGATGGTGATGCCGAGGGGCCGACGCAGCTCGCTGCCGGTGCCGCGACCGAGGGCAAGTGGAAGCCCGCCGAGCAGGGCGGCCATGGTGGTCATCATGATGGGGCGGAAGCGCATCAGGCAGGCCTGGTAGATGGCCTCCTGCGGGGTCTTGCCTTCGAGCCGTTCGGCGGCCAGGGCGAAGTCGATCATCATGATGGCGTTCTTCTTCACGATGCCGATCAGCAGGATGATGCCGATCATGGCGATGACGCTGAGCTCGACGTTCATGAGCAGAAGGGCGAGGATGGCGCCAACGCCGGCGGAGGGCAGGGTGGAGAGGATGGTGAGCGGGTGGATGAAGCTCTCATAGAGCATGCCGAGGACGATGTAGACGGCGATGAGCGCGAGCAGGATGAGCATGGGCTCGCTGGAGAGGGAATCCTTGAAGGCCTGCGCGGTGCCGGCGAAGCCGCCGTGGATGGAGGAGGGCATGCCGATGTTGACGCGTGCCTGCTCGATGGCGACGGTGGCCTGGCTGAGTGAGACGCCGGGGGTGAGGTTGAAGCTGAGGGTCGCGGCGGGGGACTGCGACTGGTGGTTGACGGTCAGCGGCACGCGGCGGGACTCGTAGTGCGTGATGGCGGAGAGCGGGATCATGGAGCCGGTGGTGCTCTTGACGTAGATGTTTTTGAGCGAGTCGGGGTCGCGCTGGTACTGCGGCGCCACCTCCATGACGACGTGGTACTGGTTGAGCGGCATGTAGGTGGTGGAGACCTGCTGCTGTCCAAAGGCGTCGGAGAGGGTGGCGTCGATGGTGAGCGGCGAGACGCCGAGGCGCGAGGCGGTGTCGCGGTCGATGACGAGGCGGGCTTCGAGGCCCTGGTCCTGCTGGTCGGTGGCGACGTCCTTGAGCTCGGGCAGCTTCTGCATGGCGGCCATCAGCTTGGGCGACCACTCGTCGAGGTCGTCGAGGTTGTCGGCGGTGAGCGAGTACTGGTACTGGGTGGCGCTGCCGCGTCCGCCGATGCGCAGCTCCTGCGCGGATTGCAGGTAGAGGGTGACGCCGGGGATGTTGGCGGTCTTGGGACGCAGGCGGTTGATGATGACCTCGGCGGTGTCGCCGTTTTTCTGCCGCAGCTTGTCGTCCTTGAGCGCGATGAACATGTTGCCGGAGTTGGAGCCGCCGCCGCCGGGGCCGCCGCCGCCAACGAAGGCCATGACGTTCTCAATGCCCGGATCTTCGTGGGCGATGCGGGCCATCTCGGTGACCTTCTGCTTCATGGAATCGAAGGAGACGTCCTGCTGGCCACGGATCTGTCCGCTGATGCGGCCGGTGTCCTGCTGGGGAAAGAAGCCTTTGGGGACGAGGACGAAGAGGTACCCGTTGAGGATGACGGTGCCGATGGTGATGGCGAGCACGAGCTTCTGATGATTGAGAACCCAGCGGAGGCCGAGGTCGTACTCATCGGTGAGCCAGTTGAGTGCCTTCTCGCCCCAGATGTAGAAGAGGCCATGCTTGCGCCTATCGTGCGGCTCGAGGAACTTGGCGCTGAGCATGGGCGTGGTGGTGAGCGAGACGACCAGCGAGACCAGAATGGCGGCGGAGAGGGTGACGGCGAACTCACGGAAGAGTCGTCCGACGATGCCGCCCATCAGCAGGATGGGGATGAAGACGGCGATCAGCGAGACGCTCATGGAGACGACGGTGAAGCCGATCTCGCGGGAACCTTCCATCGCTGCCGCGTAGGGGGATTTGCCCATCTCGAGGTGGCGGGAGATGTTTTCGATGACGACGATGGCGTCATCGACGACGAAGCCGGTGGAGATGGTGAGCGCCATCAGCGAGAGGTTGTCGAGCGTATAGCCCATCAGGTACATCACGCCGAAGGTGCCGAGCAGGCTGAGCGGCACGGAGACCGAGGGAATCAGCGTGGAGCGGACCTCGCGCAGGAAGGCGAAGACGACGAGGATGACGAGGACGATGGAGATGATAAGCGTCTCGGTAACGTCCCTGACCGAGGCGCGGATGGTGGTGGTACGGTCGAGCACGACACTGAGGCGCAACGCAGGCGGAATGGAGGCCTGCAGCGTCGGCAGCAGATCGAGAACGTGATCGACGGTGGTGATGACGTTGGCCGTGGAGGTCTTGAAGACGATGACCAGGATGGCGGGCTTGCCGTTGAAGGTGCCGCCGGTGTGGATGTCTTCGACGCTGTCGACGACGCTGGCGACGTCCTGGATGCGCACGACGCTGGTGTTGGCGTTGGCGGCGAGCGTGGTGCTGTTGTTGGTGACGGTCGTGGTGGCGACGGCGCTCTGCAGGGATGTGGGCAGGCTGCTGCTGGCGGCGGCGGAGCTGACGGGGCCGCGGCCGGTGGCGACGATGAGCGGGCCGTAGGCGTCGGCGCCGAAGAGCTGATCGGTGGTGCTGAGGCTCCAGCGCGTGGTCTCGTTCTGCAGGTAGCCTTTGGGCTGGTTGACGTTGACGGTGCCGATGGCGGCACGCAGTGCCTCGAGGCCGAGACCGTAGTTGGCCAACTGCGTGGGGTTGGCCTCGATGCGGACGGCGGGCTTGGCGCTGCCGCCGCAGAAGGTCTGTCCCACGCCTTCGACCTGGGCGATCTTCTGCGCGAGGATACTGTCGCAGGCGTCGTAGATCTGCGGTACCGAGAGGGTGTCGGAGGTGAGCGCGAGGATCAGGATGGGCGAGTCGGCCGGGTTGATCTTGCGGAAGGAGGGGTTCTGCGGCAGGTTGGCCGGAAGCTGGCTGCGTGCGGCGTTAATGGCGGCCTGCACATCGCGTGCAGCGCCGTTGATGTCGCGCGAGAGGTCGAACTGCAGGATGATGGAGCCGTTGCCGAGGCCGGAGGACGAGGTCATCTCGTTGATGCCGGCGATGCGGGCAAACTGGCGTTCGAGCGGGGTGACGATGGCCGAGGCGACGGTCTGCGGATCGGCTCCCGGCTGTCCGGCACCGATGGAGATCACGGGGAACTCGATCTGGGGCAGGCTGGCGACGGGCAGCATCTTATAGGCGACGCATCCGGCGAGGATGATGGCGATCGAGAGCAGGGTGGTGGCAACGGGACGCTTGATGAACGGCGCGGAGAAGTGGAAGCCCGCGGCGCGCGGCATTTTTTCCGCGTCTTCGCGTGCCCGGACTAGATCCTTGTTGTGGGTTCCGTGTTCCATCAGTCACCACTCACTGCGTGTTCGTGTAGCTGGGCGTCGGCTTCCTTCGTGTGCAGGTACTTACGGCCAATACGCTCGAAGAAGAGATAGACGACCGGCGTGGTGAACAGGGTCAGAATCTGCGAGACGATGAGACCGCCGACGATGGCGATACCGAGCGGACGGCGCAGCTCGCTGCCGGTGCCGGTGCCCATGGCCAGCGGCACGCCGCCGAGCAGGGCGGCCATGGTGGTCATCATGATGGGTCGGAAGCGCAGCAGGCAGGCCTGGTAGATGGCCTCCTCCGGCTCCATGCCGTGCTCGCGCTCCGCCTCGAGGGCGAAGTCGATCATCATGATGGCGTTCTTCTTCACGATGCCGATCAGCAGGATGATGCCGATCAGCGCGATGACGCTGAGATTGACGTGGAAGAGCAGGAGCGCGAGGATGGCGCCGACGCCGGCCGAGGGCAGTGTCGAGAGAATCGTGATGGGGTGGATGTAGCTCTCGTAGAGCACGCCCAGCACGATGTAGACGACGATGAGCGCGGCGAGGATAAGGATGGGCTCGTTGCTGAGCGAGGCGACGAAGGCGCGGGCCGTGCCCTGGAACTCAGCGTTCACGCTGGGGGGCAGGTTGAGCTCTTCCTTGGCCTTGTTGACGGCCTCGACGGCGTCGCCGATGGACTTGCCGGGGGCGAGGTTGAAGGAGATGGTGACGGCGGGGAACTGGCCCTGATGATTGATGGCCAGCGTGGCGCGGCGCTGCTCGACGTGGGTGAAGGTGGAGAGCGGAACCTGGGTGCCGTTGGAGCTCTTCACGTAAATGTTGTTGAGTGCGGCGGGGTTGAGCTGGAACTTGGGCGCTACCTCCAGCACGACATGGTACTGGTTGAGCTGGGTGAACATGGTCGAGACCTGGCGCTGCGCGAAGGCGTCGTCGAGGGTGTCGTCGATGTTCTGCGGCGTGATGCCGAGGCGGGAGGCGGTGTCGCGGTCGATGACGAGGTGGGCTTCGAGACCGTCGAGCTGCTGGTCGCTGGCGACGTCACGCAGTTCGGGGAGCTTGGAGAGCTTCTCGACCATGAGGTTGGTGGCGGTGGCCAGCTCTTCGGCGTTGGCATCCTCGAGGGTGTACTGGTACTGGGTGCGGCTGACGCGATCTTCGACGGTGAGGTCCTGCAGCGGCTGCAGATAACACTGAATGCCTTCGACCTTCTTGAGGTTCTTGCTGAGACGGTCGATGACTTCTGTGGCGAAGGTCGTGCGCTGCTCACGGTCGCGCAGGTTGATCTGGATGCGGCCGCTGTTGAGCGTGGAGTTGGTGCCGTCGATGCCGATGAACGAGGAGACGCTTTCAACGTCGGGGTCTTCGAGGATGACGCGGGCCAGCTGCTGCTGCCGCATGCTCATGGCCTGGAAGCTGATGGTCTGCGGGGCCTCGGTGATGCCGAGCAGGACGCCGGTGTCCTGTACGGGGAAGAAGCCCTTGGGGACGATGATGTAGAGGTAGATGGTCAGGATGAAGGTCGCGAGGGTGACCAGCAGCGTGAGCGTCTGGTGGCGCAGCACCCAGCGGACGCCGACGCCGTACTGGGCGATGACGTACTCGAAGAACTGTTCGCTCTTGTGATAGAAGACGCCCTTCTCGTGCTCGGGCTTGTGGCGCAGCAGCTTGGCGCACATCATCGGCGTCAGGGTCAGAGAGACGACGGCTGAGACGAGGATGGTGACCGAAAGGGTGACGGCGAACTCGCGGAAGAGGCGGCCGACGATGTCTCCCATGAAGAGCAGAGGGATCAGCACGGCGATCAGCGAGATGGTGAGGGAGAGGATGGTGAAGCCGATCTGCTCGGAGCCTTTGAGGGCCGCGGTGAGCGGATCGTCGCCCATCTCGAGATAGCGGTCGATGTTTTCGATCATCACGATGGCGTCGTCGACGACGAAGCCGGTCGAGATGGTGAGCGCCATCAGGGAGAGGTTGTTGAGCGAATAACCGAGCAGGTACATCACGCCGAAGGTGCCGACGATGGAGAGCGGCACGGCGATTGACGGGATGATGGTGGCGGCGACGGAGCGCAGGAAGAGGAAGATGACCATGACCACCAGGGCGATGGTGAGCATCAGTTCGAACTGGACGTCTGCGACCGAGGCGCGGATGGTGCTGGTGCGGTCGGTGAGGATCTCAAGGGTGACGGTGGCGGGCAGGGTGGAGCGCAGCTGCGGAAGCAGCTTCTGCACCTCGTCGACGACACCGATGATGTTGGCGCCGGGCTGGCGCTGGATGTTGATGATGACGGCCGGCTTGAGCTGGAGATCGCGGGCTGGGACGACGTTACCCTTGTCGTCCTTGCTCTCGAGGCGGGCGGTGGTTCCCATCCAGGCGGCCTGGTAGAGGTTTTCGGCGCTATCGACGGCGTTGGCGACGTCGGAGAGGCGGACGGCGTTGCCGTTGCGGTAGGCGACGATGACCTTGTTGTAGTCCGTGCTGGAGAGCAGCTGATCGTTGGCACCGATGGTGAACGACTGGTGGGTTCCGTTGAGTGTTCCCTTGGCCTGGTCGACGTTGGAGGTGGCCAGAGCGGAGCGGAGATCCTCGAGGCTCATGCCATAGTTGGCGAGCGCGGTGGGGTTGGCCTGGATGCGGACGGCAGGTTTCTGGCCGCCGTTGATCGAGACGAGACCCACGCCGGAGAGCTGCGAGATCTTCTGCGCGAGGATGGTGTCGGCGATGTCCTCGACCTTGGACATGGGCAGCGAGCTGCTGGAGAGGGCGAGGGTGAGGATGGGAGCGTCGGCCGGGTTGACCTTGCTGTAGACGGGCGGATTAGGCAGGTCCTTGGGCAGGTAGCTGGTGGCGGCGTTGATGGCCGCCTGCACGTCCTGCTGGGCGATGTCGATGGACTCGGAGAGATCGAACTGCAGGGTGATGACGCTGCCGCCGCCGGAGCTGCTGGAGGTCATCTGCGTCATGCCGGGGATCTGGCCGAACTGGCGCTCGAGGGGCGCGGTGACGGACGAGGCCATGACCTCGGGGCTGGCCCCGGGGTAGAAGGTCATCACCTGGATGGTGGGGTAGTCGACCTGGGGGAGCGCCGAGACGGGCAGCTGGGTGTAAGCGACCCAGCCAGCCAGTAAAATGGCCACCATCAGAAGCGAGGTGGCCACCGGCCGAAGAATAAATGGCCTTGAAGGACTCATTTCTGTTGTCCTCCACTGGGTGACTTGGCGGTTGCGTCATGGGGCGAGGCTGCGTTCACGCCGGAGTTGGCGCGGTTCGGATTGACGCTGGCCTTGGGTCCGTTGGGATTGGTGGCCTTGCGCGGGATGACGCGGCTGCCGTTGCGCAGCTTCTCCTGCCCGTCGATGACGATGGTCTCGCCAGCGGCGAGGCCTTTGCTGAGGATGACCTGGTTGCCTTCGGTGAGGTCGACCTTGACGGTGCGGGCCTCGACGTAGAAGTGGGGCTGGTTCTTGCTGGCGTCGGCGGCGAGCGCGTTGGCGGTCTCCTTGGACTTGCTGGAGTTCTTCAGGCCCTCGGGGCGCACAGTCTGCAGATCAGCCGGCGGGTCGCCGGGCTTGACCACGTAGACAAAGTTGCCGGCCGAGCCGGTAAGGATGGCAGCGGCGGGAACGACGATGGCGTTGGGACGCTCTTCCAGGACCAGGCGGATGTTGACGAACTGGTTGGGGAAGAGAGCGCCGTCCTTGTTATCGAAGACGGCCTTGACCTTGACGGTTCCGGTGGTGGTATCGATCTGGTTGTCGACGGTGAGCACCTTGCCGGTGGCCAGATGCGTGGAGCCGGAGCGGTCATAGGCTTCGACGGTGAGGCTCTTGCCCTTGCGCATCAGGTCGAGGACGTCGGGCAGGTGATCTTCGGGAAGGGTGAAGATGACGGCGATGGGCTGCAGCTGGGTGACGACGATGAGGCCGGTGGTGTCGGCTGCGTGAACGATATTGCCGGGATCGACCTGGCGCAGACCGACGATGCCATCGATGGGGGAGGTGATGCGGGTGTAGTCCACATTGACCTTGGCGGCCTGGATGGCGGCCTGGTCAGCCAGAATGGCTCCGCTGGACTGACCGGCGGCGGCTACCTGTGCCTGTGCGCTCTCCTGCGAGACGACACCGGCCTGCTGCAGCGCGCGGTAGCGATTGGACTGTGCCTCGTCGTTGGCGTGCTGCGCCTGGTCACGGGCCAGCGACCCCTGCGCCTGCGCGAGGGCAGCCTGGTAGGGGGCGGGGTCGATCTCGGCCAGCAGCTGGCCCTTACGGACCTTCTCGCCCTCGCGGACGGTGACGCGGAGGAGCTGTCCATCGACACGGGACTTGACGGTGACGGTGTAGTAGGCGGTCACGGTGCCCAGCTCGGTGAGGTAGATGGGCATGGTCTTCTGCTGGACGTCGACCGTCTGCACCGGAGAGGGCCGGTCGAGCATGGCGGACATCTTCTTATCCTGCGAGGCCTGCTCCTCGGTATTCTTGCGAATCTTCCAGACCGCAGCACCGACTACCAGGACGATGATGAGCAGAACGAGCCACTTACGGAAGCCGAAGCCCGACGGGGTCTCCGGTCCGGGATCGGAGGCGTGAGGCTTCTCGGGAGAGGAAGCCGTGCGAGTTTCTTGTTCGCTAATGGGTGCTGACGACATGATTGCGCTCACCGTAAGTTCAATTCCAATCTCAGAAAAAAGACAATTCGATGTAAAGTTGCACCGGGTAGGTCTAAATTGTCCGAAGAATCCCCAGAATACCTGATAATGACGCAGGGAGTTGACGGAAGGTTTCGCCACTCGTAACGCAAAGGCCATAATCTTTTAGCAGCTCTTCCATCGCAGCGAGATAGCCCAACACAGGAAGGAAATATTGCTTGGCGATCCCCGGCCCCGGGCCTGACACTGCCGGTTCGACCGTACTCTGTGTCGATCTCGATGGAACACTTGTCAAGTCAGACACTTTGGTCGATTCGACCCTGGCTCTGGCGCGCCAGCGCCCCAATCTTCTGATGAAGATTCCGGGATGGCTGACGCAGGGTAAAGCTTCTCTTAAGAAGCACATCACCGAATCGGTGACGCTTGACGTCGTTCACCTGCCGTATAACCGCGAGCTGCTGCAATACCTGGAACAGGAGAAGGCGAAGGGGCGCACCATCTACCTGGCGACCGCCGCCGACGGCGCGCTGGCTCAGCGTGTAGCCGATCATCTGGGACTGTTTGCCGGGGTGATCGCCTCGGATGGCACCAACAATCTAGCCGGCAATAATAAGCTGGCTGCATTTCGTCACAGATTCGGTGACAATTTCTCCTATATCGGCAATGCCTCGCCGGATGTGCCGCTGTTGAAGGTCTGCCGGGAGCCGATGGTGGCCAACCCGACCTCGGGCCTGCTGGCGGGGATGCGACGGGAGAAGATCGTCCCGGTGCGGGTCTTCACGGAGAAGAGTTCCACGCTGAAGGCGTGGTTCAAGGCGATCCGCATCCACCAGTGGGCGAAGAATGTCCTGATTTTTCTGCCGCTGCTGCTGGCGCATGCGACGGCGACGGCGCCAATTGTGGCCGCGCTGCTGGCGTTTGTGTCGTTCGGCCTGTGTGCTTCAGCGACCTATATTGTGAATGATCTGCTGGATATCGAGGTGGACCGCATCCATCCGCGGAAGCGCCGCCGTCCGTTTGCGGCGGGCGACCTTTCGGCGCTGAACGGCGTGGGTGTGATTGTGCTGTTCCTGCTGGTCTCTTTCAGCATCGCGATCTCAATACCGTGGGTGGAGCTGCGCCTGGGATCGGCGACGCCGGGGACAAACCACTTTATGGGGTTGACGACGCCCTATGCGTTCCTGGGATGGCTGGTGGTCTATGCGTTTACGACGCTGGCTTACTCGCTGCGGCTGAAGCGCGCTGTGCTGGTGGACGTGATCGTGCTCTCAGGGCTTTACACGATCCGCATCCTGGCGGGTTCGGCGGCGACGGGGGCAGAGGTTTCGACCTGGCTGGGCAGCTTCAGCATCTTCTTCTTCCTTTCGCTGGCGTTTGTGAAGCGTTTTGCGGAGCTGGAGAACCTGCGTGAGCGGGGTGCCGCCTCGGCGAAGGGCCGCGGCTATCATATCGCCGATATCGAGCAGCTGCGCAGCTTTGGCTCGGCGTCGGGATATGTCTCGGTGGCCGTGCTGACGCTGTATATCTCCAACCTGGATGCGGCGCAGCTGTACAGCCATACGCGGCGGCTTTGGCTGCTGGTGCCGGTGCTGCTGCTGTGGATCAGCCGGCTGTGGCTGCTGGCCTCGCGCGGTGAGCTGGACGAGGACCCGGTGGTGTACGCGATCACGGACAAGCGCAGCCTGCTGCTGGGCGTGCTGGTGGCGGCGATTGTGCTGTCTGCGCTGTAGAGGATGCGCTGACGCAACTCCGGATGGCACCATAGACAGGGCCGCCGGAGCATACAGGAGCGCCCGAGCCAGAGGTGCCTGATGAACGAGCGCAGTGACGAGTACAAGGTGTTCGAGGCACGCCTGAAGGTTCTGCTTCCCGAGGAGTACCGGGAGAGCTACGAAGACGTGCAGCCGGTCTCGATGGGATCGGCGGGCCTGAAGTATGGAAGCGACGGACGCGTCGCCTGGGATGAGATCTGGGGATCGTTCTGCGACCTGGCGATGGCGGGAGGGCCTCCGCATAAAGGGACCCTGCTGGAGCCGGCCACGAAGGCGGAGATCGGGCCGGATGCGGCGCGCTACAGGCAGGTGGTGCAGGAGCTATGCCGCGGGGTCGGCATGGTGACAGGACTGGCAGCCGAACCCTCGCTGATTTCGGGGTGGATCCATGTCGACTGCCCCAGTGCCACGATGGCTGGCTGGCTGGCCCGGGCCATCAACATGGAGAACGTTTCGGCACACTGCCAGGGGATGGTGCTCCATCTTCCGGCTGGCCCGGCGTATCGCGTGGAAAAAGAGATCAAGAACGTCATCACGTCTATTGCGAAGACGGCACACTACTGGCTGCAGCATACGTCGGCGGAGCAGCATCGGGCAGTCGCGGAGCTGTTCGAGATCATGGAGGAGGAGTCGCCGCTGATTCAGGCGCCCTTTTCTCCGCACGATACCCGGGGCGCTGCCTTCGAGGCTCTGCGGGGCAGAGTCGCAGAGGAGATTCATGCCGCGACCGGTCTTCCGGCGACGGGGTGCGACTATCACGGCTGGCTGGGAGTGAACTGCGGAGAGGTGCGGTCTGCCATCCGGCTGATGCGGGCGATGGTGGTGAGCAATGTCCTCTGCCGACGCGAGGGGACCTCGATCTACCTTCCCGTCGACCCGTCAGCCGACCCGTCCGGGAGCAGGCTGGTGGGCCTGTTCGGACGGGCGTATCGGCTGGCCGGTGAGCGGAGTTGAGTGACTAGGCCTTCCTGGAAGGCGAGAGGACGACGGAGGCCTCGCTGGTGAGGACGCGGAAGACGAAGGTCTCCTGGAGGTAGAGTTTTACGACCTCGTCGGTGTGGCTGAGATAGCCGATGGAGACGTCCTGGCCGATGTTGAGCTCGAAGTCGCCGCCGCGGGTGGAGAGGACGACTGCGCCCTCGATGGCAGGCGCCCAGACGATGTTGCCGTTGACGATGCGCTTGACGTGATCGAGGACGGGATAGCCGTGATCGCGGGTTTCGGCGAGCGCGGTGTACTCGTCGGCGCCGAGCAGGACGGAGTAGGGGCCGTTGACACCGACGAGTCGAAGCTGGCTTAGCGCGTGGGCGATGGCGTCGGGGTAGTCGCGGACGTCGGCGGGAAGGGTGTCGATGGGGTTGCTGGTGGCCTCGCGAACGCCCTGGATTCCGGCGTCGGCGTAGCCGTTGAAGATGGCCCGGTCTTCGGCGAAGGCGAGCTTCTTTGCGGCATCCTTGGCGGGCTGCCAGTCGGAGTCCTCGGAGCCGCGCTCGACGTCGTCGATGGCGGCGCGGGAGAGCTCGAAGGGCACACGCAGCTCGACCAGCGGCTTGACCTCGCGCTGGCGGGCGAGGATGCCGGAGTCGGGGGCGGCGATGGATTGCAGGTGGCCGGTGCCGACGCCGGGCAGGGTGATGCCTGCGGGGGCGGGCACATCGACGACACGGCGTCCGGCGAGGTAGCGCTTCAGCGTTCGTGTGGTCTCTTCTTCAATCTCTGCCCATGCGGCGTCAGAGATCGGCGCAAGCTCGCGGTGGAGGTTATTCATTCGACTCTCCTTTTAGTGATCCTATCTTCAGTGATGTGTCCTGCGCGGGCGCAGTGGTGGGCGGCTCGGTGGCCGGTGGTGCTTCTGTCTCGGCTGCAACGGCGACGGGCAGAGGATCTGTGCCGACGTTGTCGAGGAAGGTGGACGAGGGCACGAAGAACAGGCCGCCGGTGACGGCGGTGCTGAAGTCGAGGATGCGGTCGTAGTTTCCGGGCGGCTGTCCGAGGAACATGTTCTCCAGCATTTTTTCAGTGGTGCTGGGGGTGCGGCAGTATCCGATGAAGTAGGTGCCGAACTCGCCGTGGCCGGGACGGCCGAAGGGCATATTGTCGCGCAGGATCTGCAGCTGTTTGCCGTCGACTTCGATGACGGTAAGAGCGCTGTGTGCGTTCGAAGGCTTCTCGGTCTCACTCAGCTCGATATCGGAGAGTTTGCGGCGGCCGATGACGCGCTCCTGTGCCTCGGTAGAGAGAGCGTTCCAGGCCTTCATGTCGTGCAGGTACTTCTGCACGATGACGTAGCTGCCACCGCAGAAGGCGGGGTCCTCGTAGCCGACGATGGCTGCCTCGCGTGCGGCATCGCCGCGCGGATTCTCGGTGCCGTCGACGAAGCCCATAACGTCGCGGTCGTCGAAATAACGGAAGCCCTGCACCTCGTCGGCGACGGTGACGGCATCGCCGAAGGCTTCCATGATCTGCGTGGCCAGCTCGAAGCAGAGATCGATACGTTTGGCGCGGATGTGGAAGAGGATGTCGCCGGGGGTGGAGACGGCGTGGCGGGTGCCGGAACGAAGCTCGCGGAAGGGGTGCAACTCTGCCGGGCGGGGGGAGCCGAAGAGCTTGTCCCAGGCGTCGGAGCCGAATCCGGCGACGCAGGTGAGGCCAGCCTCGACGTCGCGGAACTCCACGGCGCGCACCAGGCCGGAGAGCCCGGCGCAGAAATCCTGCACCTGGGAGTAGGCCTCGCGGTCGGGGCGAATGCAGACGACGAGGAAGATCGCAGCGCGCGTCAGCGGGCCGACGACGCCCTGAGACAGGACGATTTCGTTGAGTTCGTTTTGGGTAGCCATGGCGTTCCGTTTTAGCGAGTCGTCATCAGTATAGAGTCTCGCGATGAACGGAAGGATTCGCTATGCGGTGTCGTTTCTGTGAATTGCGTGGGTGAGGGGGGCTGGATGAGGCTGGAGGCGGGGCTCCTCATATATTCTTGTTGCTGACCATGAGTGAGATGATTCCCCAGCTTTCGAACTACGATGAGGCCTCGCTGGAGGCTGCCTTTGCGACGCTTTCGGACGAGGTCCGGCAGCAGGCGGCGGAGCTGAAGACAACCGAGGCGCAGGAGAACTTCCGGCTCAACTGGCTTGGCCGCAAGCAGGGTCGTCTGAAGCTTGTCTCCGATGCGTGGCTGAAGTCGGCGCCCGCGGAGGCGCGCAAGCCGCTGGGCATGCGCTTCAACCAGCTGAAGCAGCAGATCGAGCAGGCGCTGGAGGCTCCGGCGGCTGCGGCTTCGTCGGCCACGGTACAGGGGATCGACATTACGCTGCCGGGTACGGTGCGGCAGCCGGGCATCGCGCATCCGCTGATCTCCGCGATGCACGAGGTGGTCCGGGTCTTCCACCAGCTGGGCTTTTCGACCAACCTGGGACCGCAGGTGGAGAGCGACTTTTATAACTTCGAGGCGCTGAACTTTCCGCCGAACCATCCGGCGCGCGACACGCAGGACACGCTGCAGATTGCAGGCCAGCAGGTGCGTCCCTCACGCGACCGTCTGCTGATGCGCACGCACACGTCGCCGGTGCAGATTCGCACCATGATCGCGCAGGAGCCGCCGATCCGGATCGTGATTCCGGGCAAGGTGCATCGCAACGATGCCGCCGATGCGACGCACTCGCCGATCTTTCACCAGATCGAGGGTCTCTGTGTCGGACCGGACATTACCTTTTCCGATCTGAAGGGCACGCTGGACCATGCGATGAAGTCGCTGTTCGGCTCGGCGGTGAAGACGAGGTTCTTCCCCAGCTTCTTCCCGTTTACGGAGCCTTCGGCGGATGTGCAGATCAGCTGCATCTTCTGCGGCGGTTCGGGATGCCGGAAGTGCAAGCACTCGGGCTGGATTGAGCTGCTGGGCTGCGGCATGGTGGACCCGGCGGTGTTTGCCGCTGTGACGGCGGAGCGGCGCAGGGTGAATCCGGACGACGATGCGTATGACCCGGCGAAGATCGCGGGCTTTGCCTTCGGCATGGGCGTGGAGCGCATTGCGATGATGCTGCATGGCGTCTCGGACATCGGCCATTTCTACTCGGGCGACATGCGCTTCCTGGAGCAGTTCGCGTAAGGCCCATTCATGGCGCTTTGCGCCATGAGTGGGGCACCCGACTTATTTCACAACCGCTTATTGGAAGACGATCTGTCTGGCGTCACTGACGAAGATGCTGAAGGGGCCGAGGTCGCTCTCGCCTTGAAAGGCGTAGTCGCGCCCCAGCGAACCTGCGACGGTGGCTCCGCTGCCGAGCCTGACGCTGACGGCGACCAGGTGCGCGTTGTCGTCGACGGAGAGGAAGTCGATGGCCTTGATCTTTTCGAAGGCGATGGTCTGTCCGCTGCTGAGCTGGATGGCGTCGTCGGTGGAGTTGTGGTGAAAGGTTGCCGCGGCAAGATGGGTCGTCACACCTTTGCGTGAGATGACGGTGACGCCGGTGTGCGCTGCCGGAGTTGCGGCTGCTGGTGCAGAGGCTGTTGGGGTCGCGCTACTACCAGCCTGCGGCGTAGTTACGGTTGCCGGAGCCGCGGTGGATACGACAACGGAATCTTTGATGGTGGAGTGGGGGCCGGTGGCGACCCACAGGCCGGTAACGGCGGTCGTCAGGGCCGCGATGCCGGTGAGGATACCGGGCAGCGTCGTCCAGAAGCTCTCCTTTTTTTCAGCAACGGGCTTTTCCGCTTCGGGCACTCTTCACCTCACAGGAAATAGAGATAAGGGTGCGCCCCGGAGTGGGGCGCGATCCCTGGCCCGGACAGCGAGTGGAGCTAGGCTTCTTTATCGACGCCGAAGAAGCCGAGGAGCATCTGGATGAGGGCGAGCACGAAGGCGGCGATCAGCGCGGGCGTGAAGC
This sequence comes from Edaphobacter sp., assembly GCF_028283685.1. GTDB lineage: Bacteria > Acidobacteriota > Terriglobia > Terriglobales > Acidobacteriaceae > Edaphobacter. Next base: position 211,152 of record NZ_JAPWKF010000005.1, read on the forward strand.
CGTTGACGTGGAAGCCGGGGACGAGCTTGCTCGAAAACCAGAGCACGATGGCGTCGATGATGAAGACGAAGAGGCCAAGCGTAAGGATGGAGAGCGGGAAGGTCGCCACCTTGAGGAGGAGACCGAGCGTCGCGTTGACGAAGCCGATGATGACGACGGCGAACATGGCCGAGAGCAGGCCGCTGATCTGAAAGCCGGAGACGAAGTGAGAGACGACCAGCAGGACGACGGCATTGACGATCCAGTGCAACAACCAGCGCATAGCCAATTCCTTTCGTGGATACAGGTGGTGTGTGGGGCAGCGCGGCTTTCGCGCCCCTTGAGCATATCCCAAAGCAGCGGCGGGGCGGCTGGCTATTGTGCGAGGCTGTGGTCGTAGCTGATGACGCGGGTGATCTTCCAGGCGCCGTCCTTGTACTGCCAGAGCATGATGAAGCGGCCGCGGCCGACGACCCCGTGGTCCTGCTTCCAGGGATGGAGGAAGTGGTGCTCGCCGATCTCTACGGCGCCATAGCCCTTCATGGGGTAGATCTTCAGGGTGCCGGGGACGAGCTCGCGGGTGGTGGTGCCGCAGATATTCTTCTTTACGCTGGCGGTGAGCTCCTTGTTGCCGAGGGTGACGCCGCCCTGGTCGTGGTAGAACTCGACGTCGTCGGTGAAGAGAGAGTTGAACTTTACGAGGTCGCAGGTGTTGTAGGCGTCGAAGACGGCGGTGTCGAGTGCCGTGATGGCGGATTCGAGCTCCTGCCGGGTCTTGATCTGGTCGAGCGGTGGGACCTTCTGGGCGTGGGCGGCGGGACCTGCCGTCATCAGGGTGGCGGCTAACATGGCGATCTGCAAGGCATAGCGTGCTTTCATGGGGACACTCCGTTCGAGAAACTTCTGGGGCAGTACGCTCTGGCGGTGAAAAAAGTTCTTGCGGGCCGGCAATGTGGGGGGCCGCGTGGTTGGGTGTGTGTGCGGCAGCATTTAGACTGGAAGGCGTCGATCATGAGAGTTCTTACCAGCTGGCTGCGCCACTATCTCCCTACGCTTACCGTCTCCGACCGGCAACTTGCCGATGACCTGACCCTGCGCGGCATCGCCGTGGAAGGCGTGCATCCGCTGGCGAGCGGGCACCTGTTCGAGATGGACATCACCACCAACCGCGTGGATGCGATGAACCACTACGGCATCGCGCGCGAGGCGGCGACGATCTACAATCTGCCGCTGGCTCCGCTGCACCCGCAGCTTCCTGTGGGGACGCTGGTCGATGAGCCGTTTTCGGTGCGCATCGCGCCGGAGGCTAAGGGCCTGTGCGGCCGCTTTACGGCGCAGGTGCTGCGAGGAGTGACGATTGGGCCGAGCACGGGCCGCGTGGCGGAGTTCTTCGGGCTTCTGGGGCAGAAGCAGATCTCGAATGCCGTGGACGCGTCCAACTTTACGCTGCTGGGCATGGGGCATCCAACGCATGCCTTCGATCTGGACAAGATCGAGGGGGGCATCGTGGTGCGGCTGGCGCGGAAGGGCGAGAAGCTGCGCCTGCTGGACGGGACGGAGCGAACGCTTGAGGCCGATGACCTTGTGGTGGCCGATGAGAAGAAGGCGCTGGCGCTGGCGGGCGTGATGGGCGGCTGGGACTCGATGATTACGCCGGAGACGAAGAACATCCTGGTGGAGGCGGCGTGGTTCGATCAGGCGAGCGTGCGGCGCAGCTCGCGGCGTCACCTGCTGCACACGGATGCGAGCCACCGGTTTGAGCGCGGCGCCGACTTCAATGCGGCTCCACTGGCGAACGCGCTGGTGTCGGAGCTGATCCTGGAGTCGGGCGGCAAGCCTGAGGGCGAGATGATCGACGTGATCGACGCTGAGGTCGAAGCGAAGACGGCAAAGCGTCCGTCGATTGAGCTTGCGGTTGCCGAGGTGCGGCGTCACCTGGGGACGACGATCGACGCGGAGGGAATTACAGGCGAGACGGTGTTGCAGTATCTGACCTCGCTGGGCTGCGCGCCCCTGCTGCACGGTCTGGAGATCTACCAGGTGATGCTGCCTTCGTGGCGTCTGGACCTGGAACGCGAGATCGACCTGATTGAAGAGATCGCGCGCGTGTACGGCTACAACCGTTTTGCCAACACGCTGCCGACGCCGCTGCCGGTGGTGGAGTATCCGACGGCTGCGGCGGAGCATGCGGTGCGGACACGTCTGCTGGAGCTGGGCTACAGCGAGGCGGTCTCGAGCACGTTTGCCAGCAGCGACGATGCCGCGGTCTTCTATGCGGCTGAAGCAGGACGGCAGACGGTGGCGATGGAGAATCCGTTGTCGGAGGAGGCGTCGTTGCTGCGTCCGGCGCTGGCTCCCGGGATGCTGGGCATGCTGGCGAACAATATCAATCGCGATGTGCGCGAGGTGCGGCTGTTTGAGCAGGGACAGTCCTTCACCGGCACGCTTGCGGTTGACGGCGACTTTGTCACCGAGGTGCATGAGAGCGCACAGCTTTCGCTGGGGCTGACGAGCGGATCGCTGGCGGCGACGGCGCTGCATGCCGCGGCGGATGCGCCGATCTTCGAGCTGAAGGGCGTGGTGGAGTCACTGGCATCTTTATTTACGCTGCAGGGCGGCGAGGCCGGGCTGTCGTTTACGACGGCCAATGGACCGGCGTGGCTGGAGCAGGGACGGGGCGCGGTGGCGTTGCTGAACGGGCAGCCGCTGGCGGTCTTCGGGGAACTGGCCACGGCACAGCGCGAATCGCGCAAGTTGCGGCAGCCGGTGTACCTGGCGCAGCTCGACCTGGCGAAGCTGTATGAGCTGCCGCTGAAGCGGGTGACGGCGCACGACCTGTCGCGGTTCCAGGCGGCGGAGCGCGATTTCTCGTTTGTCTTCGCGGACAGCGTGGCGTGGAAGGCGATTGCGGAGGCGATTCATGCGCTGTCGATTCCTGAGCTGACGCGGCTGGCGCCGGTGGAGATATTCCGCGATCCAAAGGGCAAGGCGATTCCGAATGGGCAGTATTCGCTGCTGCTGCGGACGGTCTTCCAGTCGCCGGAGCGGACGCTGCGCGAGGAAGAGATCGCCGGATGGACGACCTCGATCGTCGATGCGCTGAAAGAGTTAGGCGGCACGCAGAGGGCCTAGGCGGTTGCCCTGTGAAAAAAACGCGAATCCAGCGTGGTTCAGCCTGAGGAAATTCCACCTTTGTGGCATCTATACTGGCGAAGAATCTTGTGAGCAGGAGTAGAAAACAGATGAGCACAGCCCAGGTCAGCGTTGACGAGTTCCAGGCACTTGAACAGAAGGTGCATCGCGCAGTTGAGATTGTGAGGCAGGAGCGTGAGACGCGCGCCAGGCTCGAGGCGGAGATCACGAACCTGAAGGAACAGCTTGAGTTCCAGACGCTGGTGGCCAGCGAGGCCCAGGCGGCGGTCAACACGCTGAGCAAGGACCGCGAGTCGGTCAAGCATCGGGTGGAGAAGATGCTGGAGCAGATGGACGAACTTTTGTAAGAACAGCCGGGAAAGGAGATCTCGATGGACCAGACGACGCAGACCAGCTCACCGGAGATGCAGGCTGAGGCTCCGCAGGAGCGGCAGTCTATCGCTGTCGAGATCTTCGACCAGGTGTATCACCTTCGCGGCACCGACCCGGCTTATATCGAACAGCTGGCGCGGACGGTGGATTCGAAGATGCGTACGGTTTCGGCGCATGGCAATACGGTGGATTCGCTGCGTGTAGCGGTGCTGGCGGCGTTGAATATCGTCGACGAGCTGGAGACGCTGCGGTCGCGCTACGAGAGCCTGTCGGGCAGCATGTCGCTGTCACAGGTGACGCTGCGCTCGCGTGCCGGTTCGCTGGCCGGACTTCTGGACGAGGTGCTGGAAGAGCGCAAGGCCGGTTAGCGGTTTTTGTTGAATTTCGAGAGCTGTCTATTGATGATGAAGTATCGAACATCAATGGAGTAGCACGATGCGACGTTTTCTGTACTTTTTCGCCTTATCTTTTCTGCCTCTTTCTTCCCTCACAATCCTTGCGCAGGAGTTCAAGAACGATCCTGCATATGTTGCCGCCGTTGCCGAAGGAAAGAAGCTGACGGCACAGCACTCGTATCTGTTTGCGATCGATGCGTATCGCAAGGCCAATAAGATTGCGGGGGGAAAGGATGGGGCATCGCTTGACCAGGTCTTCATGCTGCAGATGAAGCTTGGCGACTACAAGAATGCCGCGAAGACCGCCAATGATCTGGTTCTGGCTTCGGGTGATGCGAGGGCGAAGTCTGTGGCAGAGGGAGATCGCGGTCTCGCTTTATTTCAACAGGCAGGCGATAAGAATAAGCCTGAGGTGCTTGAGGCTGCCCACGCGGCCTTTGCCGCTGCGATCGCCGATTATCCGAAGAATGTGACGGCGCATTTTTACGACGGCAAGACCCTGGCGCGTCTGAAGAAGATGGACGCGGCTCGGGACGAGTTCAAGGCATGCGTCAGTTGCCTCTCTCCGAGGGACCCCGGGTATGCGCGAGCGCAGCACTTTGCTGAGAATCCGGAGCTGTCGCTGGCAAAGATGGCGCCTCCGTTTACGGTGGCGGCGCTGGATGGCCGCAAGTTTTCTCTCGACGAGATGGGCGGCAAGGTGGTGCTGATCGATTTCTGGGCGACGTGGTGCGGTCCCTGCAATCGCGAACTTCCTCATATCAAGAAGATTGCGAAGGAGTTCGCCAATGAGCCATTCGTGATAATCAGCGTGAGCTGGGACTCGGATGAGGCGAAGTGGAAGGATTTCATTGCGAAGAACGATATGACGTGGGTGCAGTATCGCGATGCGGATCACTCGCTTTCAACGTCATTCGGCATCAACGCCATTCCGCACTACTTCACCATCGACTCGGACGGCGTATTGACGGCGGAGATGTTGGGGGAGGGCTCGGATGTGGAAGGGAAGCTGAAGAAGCTGATTGCGAAGGCGAAGTCTGCCCGCCAGCTTGAGACGGCTTCCGTTGGCAACTGACCCCCGGCTCTCTCCATTACCCCGGCCCTCTCCATTTATGATGCGGTGGAGACGGCATGTATATTCCGAAGTTCAATGAAGAGACACGGCTCGAAGTGCTGGACGGGCTGATGCGGTCGCATCCGCTGGCGGCGCTGGTGACGATGGGCGCGTCGGGGCTGTTTGCGACGCATCTGCCGGTGGTGCTGCATCGCGAGAGCGAGACCAGGGCTGTGCTGCGCGGACATCTGGCGCGAGCGAATCAGCAGTGGAAAAAGTTCGATGCGTCGGTGCCGGCGCTGGCGATCTTCTCCGGGCCGGAGCACTACATCACGCCGGGATGGTATCCGGAGAAGCAGGTCAGCGGCAAGGTGGTGCCGACGTGGAACTATGCCGTGGTGCATGCCTACGGCACGCTGCGCGTGATCGAGGACGCGGCGTGGCTGCTGGAGCATCTGAACACGCTGGTCGATACGCATGAGGCCTCGTTCGTGAAGCCCTGGAGCGTGGCCGATGCGCCTGCGGATTATGTGGCCGCGATTGCGAAGGGCATCGTAGGGATCGAGCTGACGATCGATCGGCTGGAAGGCAAGTGGAAGGTGAGCCAGAACCAGGATGAGGCGACGCGCATGCGTGTGGCGGAGGGATTAGAGGAGCTGGGCTCGGAGATGAGTCTTGCGATGCGGTCTCTGGTGAGGGGAGAACGCGGGTAGCGAAGCGTCTATTTTACAGCCTGCCGTCAACTTGCAATCGCAGGACGGGGCAGGTAGCATCACAACTCAAGAGACCGGCCTGCAAAGCAGGTACGCGATTAACGCTGGTTGAACCAACATTCATTGAACAGGGGCCTGGCTCGTATATATGGTTCGGTGTGCAACGTCCGCCAGTCCGGAATGCCTAAAGAACCACGGCAGGGTCCCGCCGTCTTAGGACGGGTTCACCAGCGCATCTGCGCACGGCCCAGTGGGTCGGTCTTCTTGTAATCTCTCTCCGTGCATCCCAACTTTCTTCACTTCGGATTTTTGACGATCCCGACCTTCGGCGTGCTGGCAGCGATCGGGCTGATGGCCTCGCTGACGCTGAGTGTGCGCACTGCAGCGGCGGTCGGCCTGAACGCCGACCGCGTGTGGGATGCAGGGCTGTTTGCGATCATCGCGGCGTTTGTCATCTCGCGGGCGCTGCTGGTGGCGACGAACCTGAAAAGCTTTCTCTCGTACCCGATCCTTCTGCTGATGGTGCCGTCGCTGACGCCGCTGGGACTGTTGCTGACGGTTGTTGCCCTGCTGGTCTACCTGCGGGTGCGCGGACTGCCGCTGCTGCCGCTGCTGGATGCGTGGGCTCCGTGCGGTGTGCTGACGTGGGCGTTTCTTGCGCTGGGGCACTACGTTGAGGGCAGCGATCCCGGCACGCCGAGCAATCTTCCCTGGGCGACGACGGTGATCGCCGACAAGGTGCGGGTGCATCCGGTGGGAGTCTATGCGGCGATTGCGGCGTTTCTGATTACGGCGGTGTTATATCGCCTGTTGCCGTTGCGGCGCCGCAACGGTGATCTCTTCGCGCTGGCCTTTGCGTTGTGCGGGCTGGCACAGTTTCTGCTGACGTTTGTTCGCGAGCCGGCGTTCTTCGACACGGCGATGGGCAATCTGCTCGACCCGATTCAATGGGTGGCGCTGGGCATGATTGCAATTGCGGGCATCGTATGGCAACAGCCAAGAAAGCAGGTGGCGCATGCCGTCTAAGAACATGCTGCCGAAGGGGCAGCGACGCCACACCGTGAAGCCGGAGTATCGAGCGCAGCGCGACGCGGAGCCCGAGGCGCCGCCAGTGATTCCCGTGCTCGAGATGGAAGATGACGCAGAGGAGCATCTGCATGTCTTCACCGCAGCCGTCGAGGCCAAGGGGCTGAGGCTCGATCAGTACCTGGCGCAGACGATTCCCGACATCTCGCGTTCGCGGGTGCAGCTGCTGATCGAGAACGGCCAGGTGCGCGTGAACGGTCAGACCGCGAAGCCGAAGCTGAAGATCGAGGGCGGCGAGCAGATCGAGATCGACGGCGCGCCGCATCCGCCGCCGCTGAATGCGTTCGCCGAGGATATTCCGCTGACGATTCTGTATGAGGACAAGCAGCTGGCGGTGATCGACAAGCCTGCAGGGATGATGGTCCATGCGGGGTCTGGCGCGACGGACGATGCGCGCAACCACGGCACGCTGGTGAACGCGCTGCTGCATCACTTCCGCAAGCTGTCGAATGTGGGCGGCGACCTGCGACCGGGGATCGTTCACCGGTTGGATAAGCAGACCAGCGGCATCATCGTGGTGGCCAAGGACGACAGCACGCATCGCAAACTGAGTGAGATGTTCGCCGCGCGTGAGCTGGAGAAGACATACCTTGCGCTGGTGCATGGGCGGCTGTCGAAGGAGAACATCACGATCAAGCTGCCGATCGGGCGCGATCTGGTGCGGCGGATGCGGATGACGACGCGGCGCTCGGCGGACAGCGAAGGGGTACGGGCGGCGGTCTCGCACGTGAAGGTGCTGGAGCGGATCCACTCGGAGACTTATGGCGACTTCACGCTGGTGGAGGTAAAGATCGAGACAGGCCGTACGCACCAGATTCGCGTTCATCTGCAGGCGATGGGGCATCCGGTGGTGGGCGACACGCTCTATGGCGCGCCACACCAGGTGGGGCAGGGCGGTTTGAGGCTTTCGCTGGACCGAAACTTCCTGCACGCGGCCCGGCTTTCGTTTGTGCATCCCAAGACAGGGAAAGAGCTTACAGTGGAATCTGAGCTGCCGCCGGAGCTGGTGGGTTATCTTGAGACCACCCGTGCCGATTAGCGGCCATCTTTTTTGATTAGAATGAACCTAGTGACCGGTATAGATCGAATGAACCGCCTTTTCTGGCCGATGGCCACAGGTCTGCTTACTGCCGCCTTGACGGCGCCTTTGCTGGCGCAGGCCGCGGCAGCTTCTCCGACGACGTCCACAGCTTCTCAAACGCAGCAGGCCGCGCCTGCATCGACGGCTCCTGCGGCCACCCCGGCACAGACGCCGGCTGCTGCCCCGGCGATTCCCGCTGCGGGACAGCAGCCCGCTCCGACCCAGGAGAACGGCGCCAACCCGGACCTCAGTGCACCCACCATCAAGGTGCAGGTGAACGAGGTCAACCTGATCTTCACGGTCACGGATAAGAAGGGCCGCTTCATCACGGGCCTGCAGCGCCAGAACTTCGGCCTGCTGGACGATGGACGTCCTCCGGTGGCGGTGCTGCGCTTCTCGCAGCAGACGAACCTGCCGCTGCGGGTGGGCATCATGCTGGATACGTCGAGCTCGATCCGGCAGCGCTTCCAGTTCGAGCAGGACTCGGCCATCGAGTTTCTGCTGCAGATTCTGCACCGCAATGACCGTGCCTTTATCGAGGGCTTCGATATTGAGACGGACATGGCGCAGAGTTACACCAACAACATCGATCTGCTGAATCAGGGCATCCGCAAGCTGCGTCCCGGCGGCGGTACGGCGCTGTACGATGCGCTATACAAGACCTGCCGCGACCAGATGCTGACGCTGCAGGAAGACGGCGCGGTGCGCCGTGCTCTGATCGTGGTCTCGGACGGCGATGACAACTACAGCCGTGCCCAGCAGTCGGACGCGATCAAAATGTGCCAGCGCGCGGAGACGATCGTGTACACGATCTCGACGAACGTGAGCCCCAGCAAAGACAAGGGCGACGACATCCTGCGCACGATCTCGGAGGCGACGGGCGGCATGGCCTTCTTCCCGGTGAAGATCGAGGACGTTGCGGTGGGCTTCCTGCATATTCAGGAGGAGCTGCGCAGCCAGTATTCACTGGTCTATCGCCCGGCGGACTTCAAGCAGGATGGCTCGTTCCGCACGATCTACCTGCATGCACTGGACGAGCGATATCACGTGAGGGCGAGTAAGGGGTACTTCGCTCCGCGGCCTGCGCAGTAACGCAGTTTTCAAGGAAGTGAGGGACGGGGAGCAGCGTTGGCTGCTCCCCGTTTTTATTGTGGCGTGGGATGGGAAAAGCAGATTCCTCCGCTTCGCTACGGAATGAAAAGCCTTTGTGAAACGACAATGCCTTTTTGGGGCCGAAGGCTCGTAAAGGCTTACAGCTGGTCGCGGTATTTTTCGATGGCGAGCAGAACGAGCTGGGAGCGGGTGCGGACGCCGGTCTTGGAGAAGAGCTGCTGCAGGGTGGCCTTGACGGCGCTCTCGGAGATGTTCAGGTTTGCGGCGATCTCCTTGTTGGCGAGCCCCTGGAGCAGGTAGCGCAGCGTGCTGCGTTCGCGCTCGGTGAAGCGGATCGACTCCTGCGGCCCGGCACCGGCGACGATGGCCTGGAGATACTGCTGGTCGATGAGGACGCGGCCCTGAGAGACCTCGAGGATGGCGCGCTGTAGGTCTTCCGGCGAGTCCTGTTTGTGGAAGATGCCTGCAATGCCGGCGCGGATGAGCGCGAGAGCGTCCTTGTCCGGGAGGCCAGCGGTGACGATGAGGATTCTTCCTGCGAAGGCCGTCGTCTTCAGGCGATCGATAAAGCTGAGGGCGTTTTCGTTGCCGAGGTCATAGTCGAGCACGAGAATGTCCGTCGGCGTCTTTGCGAGCTCCTCCAGCGCCTGGGCTGGGCTGCCGCTCTGGCCGACGATGTTGAAGCGCTCGTCGGTGATCAGGAGACGACGCAGCCCCTCGCGAAAGAGGGAGTGATCGTCGAGCAGATAGATGCGAATCGAGTTCTCGTGGCTCATGCGTGAGTCTGTTCGGTCTCCCCGTCGTCTTCGGGGGAGAGCTTGTCCCCGGCAGCTCTCAGTGTAATGACAAAACAGCATCCTGCGGTGGTGGGTTCGTAGCGCATCTGGCCGCCGAAGCTTTCGATGATGGCGCGGGAGACGTAGAGGCCGAGGCCGGAGCCGTCGGCCTCTTTGCGAAAGGGCTGAAAGAGATTCTGGTCGGTCTTCATGCCGGAGCCAGAGTCGCAGACGCGCAGCTCGACCTGGTGATCGTGGTGCAGGGTCTCGATCGCGAGCCGCCTAACCCCGACATCTTCGACGGCGCGCAGAGAGTTCTGCGAGAGGTTGAGCATGGTCTGCATGAGGCCCTGGCGGTTGGCGAGGACGTGAGGCGTATCGGCGGGAACCTTCCATTCCATCTCGCCGTCGAGGTCGGTCCAGTCCTGGCCGACGATGACGCGCAGTTCCTCGGCGAGCTCGTGCAGGGAGACGGGAGCGAGCATGGTGCGCGTTCGTTTACGGAGATCGACGGAGGCAAGGTCGCGCAGCCCGGCGGCAAGATTTTTGAGCGCGGCGAAGTCGGGGTCGGAGCTGATGGCGCTGCTGCGTCCCATGTTGGAGGCGACGACGAAGATGGCGGAGCAGAGATTGCGGATCTCGTGCGAGACGGCACTGGCGAGGATGCGGTCGTGGCTGGCGATCTGCTCGAACTGTGCGACCTCGCGCTCGCGCACCTCGTTGGAGGTGTCGACGAGGATGGCGGCGAGGCGACGTCCCCGGCCTTCGCCGTAGAGGGAAAACCAGGTGTTGGTGGGCACCATGGTGCCATCTTCGCGCTTGGCCCAGGCTGTGGCCGAGGTGCTGATGTCGCCGAGACCGGCGGGCAGCTGCAGCGCGTCGTGGAAGACGGGCATGTAGCGGGCGATGGGCTGGCCGGTGAGGGGATCGGCGGACTGGAAGATGTGTTCGGCTGCGCGATTGGCGGCGAGGATGAGGCCTTCGCTGTCGATGGTGAGGATGGCGGCGGGGCTGCGCTCGGCGAGCAGGCGCAGCTGCTCCTGCGCGCGGCGCCGCATGCCCTGCTCGTAGCGCAGGCGGGAGTAGTGCTTGAGCACGATGCGGCGCGCGTCGGTGATCTGGTAGATCAGCAGGCCGCAGCCGGTGTAGGCGATGGTGGCCATGCAGAAGCGCAGGACGTGTTCGAGGTGGGTCTCGTCGGCGGTGAACAGGCCGCGGGTGTAGGCGCAGAAGATGGCCGCGAACACGATCTGCCAACGCGTAAGGATGGTGGCGGCGATCATGACCGGGAAGATGTAGAGGATGCCGAGCGAGAAATCGAAGTCGAAGTACCATTCCAGCGTGACCAGAACGCAGAGCATCGCAGCCGCGGTCAGAAGAATCTGGCTGCGGCTGCTCGCGCGCGGGAGGCGCATCCGGATAAATCGACGATAGAACGTCTGCACGTTTCTATTAGACCTCTCTTCCCGTTGGATGCGGCGGGGATGGCCGAAAGATAGGCTGCGGATGATCGTCGATTCAGTCCGAAAGACCCTACGGAAGATAGGCGGCGCGGCGGCGGTTCCGGGGTTCTAATCGGCGTATGAGGAACCAGGCCTGATGATCGTTCGAGACAAACTGCCGCTGAAAAGGATATGGCCACAGGCCTGGCGGCGTCTGCTGGTATTGCTGATCTTCGATTGCACCGTCGCGGTGATCTACTCCGTGTTTCATCACAAGTGGATCTCGCTGAACGGTCTTCCTGTTGCACCGCTGGCTTCTGCTTTGACCATCTTTCTCGCCTTCCGCACCAATGCGGCCTATGGCCGCTGGTGGGAGGCGCGCCAGCTCTGGGGCAAACTGGTCAACTACTCCCGCGCCCTGACGCGCCAGTACCTGACGATGCTGGACGATGAGACGGAAGAGCGTGACCGTCCTCCGCTTCGCAATGAGCTGGTCAAACACCAGATCGCCTTCGCGCACGCACTGCGTTGCCATCTGCGGAAGCAGGCCTCGCTGCCGGAGCTGAAGACGCTGCTCGGCGAAGAGATCGCCGATGAACTTTCGGTATACAAGAACATTCCTGCGGCGATCAATCTGCGCACCGGCAAGCTGTTGCGCCAGGCGCGCAGCGAGGGCATGCTCGACAGCTTCCGCTGGACGGCGATCGACGACAACCTGACCGAGATGTCGAACATTCAGGGCGCCTGCGAGCGCATCAAAAACACGCCGCTGCCGCGACAGTTCGAGTACCTGCCGCGCATCCTGGTGGATGTCTTCTGCTGGCTGCTGCCGCTGGGCATCGTCGACGATCTTGGGCTGGTGACGCCGATTGCGAGCACGCTGATCAGCTTTACGTTTATTGCGGCCGACCTGATGAGCCGCGAGATCTCCAACCCGTTCGACAACACGATTCATGACACGCCGATGACGGCGCTGTCGCGGACGATCGAGCTGAATCTTCGCGAGCAGATGACGGAGACCGACAAGGAGCGCGGCTGGCACGAGCCTTCGCGCCAACGCGTCCGTCTCGACGTCACGCCGGTCGACGGCTTCGTTTTTTAGCAGGAGGAACATCATGCTGCACAAGATTAAAGAGATCGTTTTTGCTACTGACTTTTCGGACTCGAGCCATGCCGTGATCCCCTCGGTAGCGCAGTGGGTAGACACGCTGGGAGCGAAACTGACACTGCTGCATGTCTACAACCCGTCTAAAGCGACCTATCGCGAGGCGGAGGCTCAGCTGCAATCGTTCTTCGCCGAAGCTGACAACTATCCGCACTGCGAGCGCGTGCTGATCAGCGGCGATCCGACGGAGGGCATCGCGACATTCTGCGAGCGTCGCAGGAACATTCTGCTGATGCTGCCGCCAAGCGATCTGACAGGTTTACCCCGGCCGTGGCACCGTTCGATGCGGGCGCGGCTTATCAAGCGGCTCAGCGTTCCGATATGGACGCTGGGCCGGGTCAATGTTGGTGAAAGCACCACGGCGGCGCATCGCCACATTGGCGTGTGGCTGGGCGACCCGGAGGAGGGTCTGTCACACCTGCAGCAGGCGGCGCACTATGCGTCGGAGACGGGCAGCACGCTGCACCTGCTGCATGTGGTGGATGAGATCAACGAGGGATCGCTGATCAAGCCGTTGACCTCGGCGGGACCGATGGGCGAGGAGGCGGCAGATGCGTGGCTGCAGGAGATTGCAGACACGCTGAATCCTTCGTGCCGGGTGGAGGTGCATGTGGCGCAGGGCCGGGTGAGCCGCGAACTGCCGAACCTGATCCGCCGCAGCGGGGCCAACCTGCTGATGGTCTCGCACCAGGGTGCGGTGCAGTCGGGCTGGATGGGACCGGCGATCAACCCGATCTTCGGCAGGTGTGCAATCAGCCTGGTTTCGGTGCCGTATACGGGCCGATTCGAGAAGCTGGTGCATGGCGAAGAGGTTGCAGAGGTGGCAGCCTAGCTTCGCGAAGATTGCGCAAAGAATCAGCTGTTTAGCGGGGCATGGCTGATTCTGGCCTGGATGGGGAGCTGGACCATGGGGGGCCAGCAACCATCCAGGCCAACTCTTTTTGCGATTGCGGGTCTATTAGAGGAGAGGCACCGACTTCGATGAACCGTCTTCTCTCCCGCGTGGCCGTGCTGGCCCTTGTCGCATTAGGTTCGATGGCCGTGCTGGCCGAGCAGCCCGCCAATATTCCTCAACAGCTGAGTACGCTGGCCGATCAGCCGGCGACGCATCTGTCGTTCTCGTTCGACCGCTCGATGCTGGACTCTGCCAGCGCTTTTCTTGACGGCAGTGGATCGCCGGTGGGCAACGCCACGGCGCAGCTGCACAGCATCACGGTGGACACGTACCACTATCCGCATGCGGCGTTCTACACGCCGGAGGCGATGAATGGCATCATCGCTACCTATCACGCGGCGGGATGGAAGCATCTTGTCGACGCGCATACGACGCCTGCGATGAGCGCGCAGCCGAACCACTCCATCACCGACCTTTGGCTGCACTTCAACGGCATGGAGATCGACGATGTGACGGTGCTGACGCGCGGGGCGCGCGACATGAACCTGATCCAGATCTCGTGCGCTCTGCGGCCGCTGGACCTGCTGCACCTGAGCGGACACTTCGGGATTCCGAAGGTCGATCCGAATGCCGTGATGGTGCCTGCTCCGGATGGGCGGTAGGGTGCCGTTGTGTCTTGCTGGGTGAGGGAACGGAGCGGATTTCTCCGCTCCGTTACGGAATGACAAACAATGGCTGTGGCTGTCTGAGACTTACGGCTCGACGTACTGTTCTACGCGCTGCAGCAGCGCCAGTTTGCGTGTGGGGTCGAGGAAGCTGGCCTCGACGGCGTTGGCGGCCAGTTCGCGCAGCTGATCGAAGGTGAAGCCGTAACGCTCGTGGGCGAGGAGGTATTCGCCGAGCAGGTTGCTGCCGAACATGGGCGGGTCGTCGGAGTTGAGAGTCACCATCAGGCCGCTGTCGAAGTAGTGCTTGAGCGGGTGTTCATCGAAGCTGGTACAGCAGCCGGTCTTGATGTTGCTGGTGACGTTGAGCTCGAGCGGGATCTGTCGTTCAGCGAGTACGCCGAGTAGCTCAGGGTCGGACTGCGCGGAGAGAGCGTGGCCGATGCGTTCGGCGCCGATGTTGATGGCGGCCCAGATGCTTTCGGGGCCGACAGATTCGCCGGCATGCGCGGTGAGACGAAGGCCGGCGCGCTGTGCCTCTTTATACAGATCGCGAAACTGGCTGGCGGGGCCGCGGGCCTCGTCGCCGCCGATGCCGATGCCGACGAAGCTGGGGTATAGCGCCTTCATCTCGGCGGCCTTGCGGAAGACCTTGGCGCCTTCTTCAACACCGAAGTGGCGCACGGCATCGACGATCCAGAGCAGGGTGACGCCGAAGTCCTTTTCGCCGCGGATACGGGCGCGCTCGATGGCCTCGACATAGGGCTCGACGTCGGTCTTCTTCCAGTAGTAGATGATGCCGAAGGAGATGTAGACCTCGGCGTGAACGACGCCTTGGGAGGCGAGGTCGCGGATCATGTTGTAGGTGATCAGCTCGTAGTCTTCGGGCCAGCGCAGGCGCTCGGTGACGGCCTTGAAGGACTGGAGGAAGCCGAGGAAGTTCTCGTACTCGTAGAGAGCCTGCGCGGTGCCGAGCGTCAGCGGTTCCTTGTCGTGGCGCTGGCTGAGTTCGACCAGCGTCTCGGGCTTGATGGTGCCTTCGAGGTGAAGATGGAGTTCTGCCTTGGGGAGTCCGCGCAGCCACGCCGCAGCGTCTATCTCGTTCTGCTTCCTTGCCATCTCTCTATCTTAGGCTTCGGGAGAGTAAAACTCACTCCGCTTGCGGCTATAGAAAACGTAGACGACGAGGCCGACGATGAGCCAGACGAAGAATCGCAGCCAGGTCTTGACCGGAAGCCCGGCCATCAGCAGGATGCAGAAGATGACGCTGAGGACAGGGATGACCGGGCCGAAGGGAACGCGGAATCCGCGATGACGCTCCGGCTGCCTGGACCGCAGCACCAAGACGCCGATGGAGACGAGAACGAAGGCGAAGAGGGTGCCGATGTTGGACATTTCGGCGAAGGTGCCGACGTCGAACAGGCCGGCGGGGATGGCGACGAGGAATCCGGCGACCCATGTGGCGAAGGCGGGGGTGCGGAACTTCGGGTGGACGGTGCTGAAGGCCTTGGGCAGCAGGCCGTCGCGGGACATGGCGAACCAGACGCGGGCCTGTCCCAGCTGGAAGACGAGGATCGACGAGATCATGCCGATGATGGCGCCGATCAGTACAGCGAGGCGTACCCAGTGCAGGCTGTGACCGCCGGGTAGCAGGGAGACGCGCTTGAGAGCGTTGACCACCGGAGCCGCATCGCCTGCGACGGAGTTCCACGGCACCATGCCGGTGAGCACGGCGGCGACGCCGATGTAGAGGATGGAGCAGACGATCAGCGTGGCGAGGATGCCGATCGGCACGTCCTTCTGCGGGGATCGGCACTCTTCGCTGGCGGTGGAGACGGAGTCGAAGCCGATGTAGGTGAAGAAGATGATGGAGCCGCCCGCAAGGATGCCGCTCCAGCCGTTAGGCGAGAAGGGAACATAGTTGCTGGGGTGGATAAAGCTGATGCCTGCGAAGACGAAGATCAGGATGGCGACGATCTTGACCAGCACCATGATGTTGTTGGTGCGGGCGGACTCGCGGATGCCGCGAACGAGGACGACGGTGAGCAGCAGCACGATGAGGAAGGCGGGGATGTTGAATCCCGCATGCCAGCCGGGCTGGTAGATGTCGTGGCCCTGTAGGTCCTGCAGCCCGAGGGGGAGATAGGCCGGGGAGAGCCACTTGGGCGAGAGCCCGAGCCCCATCCAGTCGAGAAGATCGACGACGTGGGCGGCGAAGCCGACGCTGACGCTCATGTTGCTGAAGGCGTACTCGAGGATGAGGTCCCAGCCGATGATCCAGGCGATCAGCTCCCCGAGCGTGGCGTAGGTATAGGTGTAGGCAGACCCCGCGATGGGGATCATGCTGGCGAGCTCGGCGTAGCAGAGGCCGGTGAGGGCGCAGACGATCGCGACCAGCACCAGTGAGATGGCCAGGGCAGGCCCGGCTCCGGGACGACCGGCGACCGCGCCCGAGGTGTGATGCAGCAGGCCGACGAGAATGTCGATCACCGGCGAGTCGGCGAGGATGGCTTCTTTCGCGGGGTTACCGCCGATGGCCGTCCCGATGACGGTAAAGATGCCGGAGCCAATGACGGCGCCGATTCCGAGCGCAGTAAGGCTCACCGGTCCCAGGGTCTTCTTGAGAGCGGTTTCAGGACGCTCGGACTCTGAGATTAGTTTGTCGATCGACTTTGTTTGGAAGATTTGCCTTGCCAGCGCCCTGCTCCTCAACAAAATTGTCCGGGAAGTATCTGGGAGTCGTCCCGGACTCACCCGATCAAAACCATGCCGCTTTGATGTCTCTTCGGGGAGGAGCTATCTTCCGGGGCGACAGCGGACTGCCTGGCCCCGGAAGACCTCATCGTGTACTAGCGCTTGGACTGACCGCGCGACAGCTTCTTGACCTTAGCCTTGTTCTCTCCACGCGGGGTGGTGCGCTTCGCCTTTGCCGGGGCTGCCTTACGTGCAGTGCGCTTGACCTTCTTGCGTTCAACCTTATCGGTAATGCTCTTGGTATTTGCCATTTAAATCCTTGCCAATCACTCTCTAAAAAAATATGTTGCGCTAGTTAACCTAGAGGCGTTCCAGCTGGGCAAACTTCTCCACCAGCTTCTTCACGCCATGCTGTTGAAATTGTACTGTAATCTTGGCGTCATCCCCATCGCCTTCGCGACGAAAGACAGTTCCTTCGCCATACTTGGGGTGCCGGACGCGGGTACCCTGCCTGAGGCCGGTCTTGCCTGTCTGCTCAGCCACTTCCATCCTGGGGCGCCCGGTTTTGGCCGGTGACCCCTGTCCGCGGGAGGAGAAGAAGCTGGAGATGTTATCCAGGGAACCCGATCCGCTGTAGGAGCCGCCGGAGCGGTTCTGGCCGGGTTTTCCTGCGGCCGGGCGGCGATCTCCGCTCTGGTCCTCGTCCTCGTAGCTCCAATGACGCTCTCCGGCCTCGCTGTCGCCGCCCCGGCGGTTGGCCTTGGGGTAGGGGGTGGCGTAGGCGTTGCTGTAGTCGCCGCTGAACTGGGGCCGGGGCGGGGGGCTGCCGAGGTCTTCCACCAGGCGCGAGGGCACCTCTTCGAGGAAGCGCGATGCCGCGCTGGAGTCCGGCATGTCGTTGCCGTAGCGGCGGCGATAGCGGGCGCGGGTCATCACCAGGGTGTCCATGGCGCGGGTCATGCCGACGTAGCAGAGGCGGCGCTCCTCTTCGAGGCCATTGGGGTCCATCAGGGTGCGTGCTGAGGGAAAGAGGCCCTCTTCCATGCCGGTGAGGAAGACGAGAGGGAACTCGAGGCCTTTGGCGGCGTGCAGGGTCATCAGCGTGACCTTGGCGTCCGCCTCGTACTGGTCGGCGTCGCTGGACAGGGCGGCGTGGTCGAGAAACTCGTCGAGGGTCTCGCCGCGCTCTTCGGCGTCGTGCGCCGCGTTGGCAAGTTCCTTCAGGTTCTCGATGCGGGAGAAGGCCTCCGGTGTGCCTTCGTCCTCGAGGGCGCGGATGTAGCCGCTGCGCTCGTTGAGGAACTTGATGAGCTCGGGCAGGGTGGCCTTGTCGCCGGGCTTGCGGAAGGCGGCCTTCTCGCGCGGCGTCTCGCCGAAGATGCTCTCGCGTGCGGGAACTGTTCCGGCGGAGGCGTCGCTGTCCTTCTTCGCGCGGCCGGTCTTATCCTCTTTGAGGACGACCGGGGCGAAGGGGTTGAAGCTGGCGGCGGCGATGCCGTGGGCTTCGTCCGTGTCCTTCGAGTTTTCGGGCGCGATGGTGGAGATCTCTTCGCTGGGGCCGAAGTCGAAGGCGAAGTTGAAGTTGGTGTCGAAGCTCTCGTCCGCTTCGTTTTCTCCTGTTGCGGCGGCCTCTTCTTCTGCGGCATCGCCGAACGCCGAGACGTCGAAGGACGCATCGTCAAAAGAGACGTCGTCGCCTGCGGCCGGCTCGCCTTCGAGATCGGCGGCAAGCTTTTCTGCGAAGTCGGGGCCGAGCATGGC
Organism: Edaphobacter sp.; assembly: GCF_028283685.1. Classification (GTDB taxonomy): domain Bacteria; phylum Acidobacteriota; class Terriglobia; order Terriglobales; family Acidobacteriaceae; genus Edaphobacter. The sequence continues at coordinate 229,496 of NZ_JAPWKF010000005.1, forward strand.
GCGGGCGTCGTCGATGAACTTGCGGAAGCCTTCGAGCGCGTTGAGCGTGCGCTGCGGCAGCAGGCGTTCGACGATGGCGCGATGCATCGCGTCCCATGTGCTCATGCCGGTGCCGAGGGCCATGCGCTCCAGCGTTTCCATGGTGGTCTTGCCGATGCCGCGCGCGGGGGAGTTGATGACGCGCTGCAGTGCGATGGAGTCGTTCGGATTCTGCACCAGCTTCATATAGCTGAGCAGATCTTTTACTTCGGCGCGGTCGTAGAAGCTGAAGCCTCCGACCATGTGGTACTGGATCTGGTAGCGGCGCAGAGCCTCTTCAATGAGGCGCGACTGCGAGTTGGTGCGGTAGAGCACGGCGCATCGCGCTTCATTATTGTTCTGAGCGCAGTCGCGCAGGTACTGCTTGGTGCGGTCGGCGACGAAGAGCGCTTCATTCTCGCCGTCGGGGGCCTCGTAGTAGCCGATCAGTGAGCCGCCTTCGCGCGAGGTCCAGAGATTCTTGCCCTTGCGCTGCGTGTTCTGCGAGACGACGACGCTGGCGCCTTCGAGGATGATCTGCGTGGAGCGGTAGTTCTGTTCGAGGCGGATGGTCTTTGCGCCAGGGAAGTCTTTCTCGAAGTCGAGGATGTTCTTGATGTCGGCGCCGCGCCAGCTGTAGATGGACTGGTCTTCATCGCCGACGACGCAGATATTGTGGTCCTTGCCCGCGAGCAGTTTCATCAGTTCGTACTGAGGACGATTGGTGTCCTGGTACTCGTCGATCATCACGTAGCGATACTTGCGGTTGTAGCGCTCGCGCACCTCGGAGGAGGACTTGAGCAGACGCACGGTCTCGAGCAGGAGATCGTCGAAGTCCATCGCGTTGGCCTTGGCCAGTTCCTTGCGATAGATCTCGAAGATGTGCGCGATCTTTTCTTCCATGGGATTCGCGGAGGCGAGGAAGTACTCCTGCGGATCGATCATGTGATTCTTCGCCCAGCTGATGCGTCCGAGCACAACGCGCGGCTTGAGGCTTTTGTCGTCGATGCCGAGACGCTTGAGCGCAGACTTCACGACGGCCTGCTGATCGTTCTCGTCGTAGATGGCAAAGGTCCTGGTGAGGCCGACGCCGTTGACGCGCAAGGCTTCGATATCGCGGCGCAGTACGCGCACGCAGAAGCTGTGGAAGGTAGCGAGCGTGGGTTTGGCTAAAGAAGAGTGGCCGAGGATTTTGTCGACGCGCTCCTGCATCTCTTTCGCTGCCTTGTTGGTGAAGGTGACGGCGAGGATGTTGTCGGCAGAGACGCCGCGCTCTTCAATCAAATAGGCGATGCGATGCGTGACGACACGGGTCTTGCCGCTGCCTGCTCCTGCGAGCAGCAGCACCGGTCCATCCACCGTGCGAATCCCTTCCTGCTGCTGGGGATTCATGTTCTCCAAAAGATGACTCAACCTGGTACACGCTCCGTCCTTAATTATCGCTCGTGAAACAGTTCTGTTGTTTCGTCCCCATTTCCACACGTTTGGTCACTTCGAAAAAACCTGCGGAACTTCTTTGAGTCGAATGCGTATGGAACAAAGACGAACTTGCTGAACCATGGCAGCGGGTTCCTCGAGTGAAGCAATACGAAGTTACGAACATCCAGGAGCTGAGATATGAACATCCGCAACGTATTCGCCGCAGCCATCGTCGCAACCTCCTTCGTGGCCACCCCCATGGTGCATGCCGCTGGCCTCAACTCTCCGGTTCACGCGATGTTTGCGAAGACCAAGACCGTCAAGATCGTCCTGATGAACGACTCCGGATCTCCGATGGAGATCAAGGCAGGCGATGAAGTGATCAAGCTCGACGCAGGCAAGCCCGTCACCGTGAATCTGCCTGAGGGCACGCGCATGGTCTCCAATACGACCACCGAAAAGTCGCAGGCTGGATCGCTGATCGCTCAGGTCTCGAGCTCGTTGAACGGCGCCACCATCCACATCAAGTAACAGTTACTGTCGCAAATACGGCTCCTGAGGCGGAGCTCCTTCAAAAGGGAGACTCGCCTCAGGAGCCGCACTGTTGTTTGTGTAGCCTTTTGTCCGCTCCGGGCTGTTTATCGTCCCCTCATGCGAGCTTGATATGCTCTGAGGTGTGATTCGTAACGTTGCAGTGTATTGTGCTTCGGCCAACGGGGTTGATCCGGCTTATCGCAGTGCGGCGGAGGAGTTGGGCCGCGAGCTGGCGCAGCGTAGCATAGGCATCATCTATGGCGGTGCAAACGTAGGCCTGATGCAGGCGGTGGCTTCATCGTCGCTGGCGCTGGGCGGCCGCGTCGTCGGCGTGATCCCCGAGGTCTTGGTGGATCTCGAAGTGGCGCATCGCGATCTCTCGGAGCTGCACATCACCAGCTCCATGCACACGCGCAAGGAGATGATGGCGCAGCTGGCCGATGCGTTCCTTGTGTTGCCCGGAGGCTTCGGTACGCTGGAGGAGCTGTTTGAGGTGCTGACCTGGCAGGTGCTGAAGATCCATCAGAAGCCCATCGTGCTGATCAACATCAACGGCTTCTACGACAAGCTGCTGAGCTTCCTCGACCACTGCGTGGAGCATGGCGTGCTGAAGCAGCGCAACCGCGAGCTACTGATCGTGGTGAGCGGTGTGGATGAGGTCTTTGCACAGCTGGAGATTTAGGCTGCGCGGTCTCTAGCGGCCCGCGCGCAGCTTTGCCTGGCAGGGTTCGCAGCTGCAGACGCGGCGCAGAAACTCCCACGAATAGATGCCGGCCTCGTGGCCGTCGGACCACTTGAACTTGATGGCGTACTTGCCGACGGGCGTGACCTCGACAGGGCGCGCCGGGGCCTCATACATGGGCAACAGAGACTGCGGTTTGGGTTTGGGTTCCCCGGGCAGGCGGTCGTTACGCTCGCGCTCTTCGTGGCAGGTGGCGCAGGGGCAGGCGTCGCGCAGCCAGGGAAAAGTCCATACGCTGCGATGGCCATCCTTCCACAGGATTTCCACGCCTGTGCCTTCGGTCTTGTGGACCTTGACCTTGGCGGGGGTGATGGCGTCGGCAGAGAGTTTTTCTTCGTGCACGGCCTCGCGGCGGGCCTGTTCTGCGCTGACGATTCTGATTCCTTCGTGACTCATATTTTTCTCGTTCCTGCAGCCGGCTGATGCCGGGTCGTTCTCTATTGATATCTCCAGAAAAAGTACGCCGCGACGAGGCATCCCGTCACGACGACGATGGCGCGCAGCAGGTTGGCGTTCATTCGCCGCGCATATTGGGCTCCGACGTATCCACCTGCCCCGGCGAAGACCATCGAGATGAGGCAGTAGTGCCAGACGACGGCTCCGCTGACGATGAAGGTCAGCACGGCGCAGAGGTTTGAGATGCAGGCGGCGAGCACCTTGAGCGAGTTCAGCGTATGCATCTCTTCTACGCCAAACAGGGCCAGCGCCGTCATGATGAGAAAGCCCGCTCCTGCGCCGAAGTAGCCGATGTAGAAGCAGACGGGCAGCAGGGCCAGAAACAGCGGCAGGCCCGCAGGCTTGCGGGGGATGTGCGGCTCGGCGGAGCGGCGGCGCAGCCAGCGAGAGACCGGACCACTGAGGCCAAACATGACGGAGGCGATCAGCAGCAGCCACGGAACCAGGTGCAGGAAGGTCACCTGCTTTGTTTTCAGCAGGACGAGCGCGCCCACGACGCCGCCGATGATGGAGGCGCTGACGACGGTGGGCAGAAGATCTTTGCGGAGGTCGCTGCGCAGCGCGGCGACGGAGGTGAGCTGTCCCGGCCAGAGGGCGACGGTGTTGGTGGCGTTGGCCTGAATGGGGGCAATGCCGACCGCCAGCATCGCGGGGAAGGAGAGGAACGAGCCGCCGCCGGCCAGCGCGTTCATCACGCCGGCGATCATGCTCGCCGTAACCATCCAGGCGTAGCGCCAGTGCGTGCTCAGCTCACTGATCATCCATGTTTCATTGTAATGAAACGTACGAAAGTCAGGCGGTGGGCATGGCGGGGGTGGCGGCGATCAGTTCGCGGGTGTAGGCCTGCTCGGGGGAGCAGCAGACTGACTCGCAGTCTCCGATCTCGACCAGACGGCCGCGCTGCATGACGGCGACGCGGTCGCAGAGGTAGCGCACCAGCGGCATGGAGTGGGAGATGAAGAGGTAGGTGAGTCCGTAGCGCTGCTGCAGCTCGCGCAGCAGGTTGACGACCTGGGCTCCGACGCTGACGTCGAGGGCGCTGACCGGCTCGTCGAGGACGACGAACTCCGGGCGCAGGGCGAGGGCGCGTGCGATGTTGATGCGCTGGCGCTGGCCGCCGCTGAACTCGTGCGGATAGCGGGGCAGAGCGGAGGCATCGAGTCCGACCTCGCGCAGCATCTCGTCGAGCCGCTGGCTGCTGCAGGGTTCGCCGTGGATGCGGAAGGGCTCGGTGAGGATCTCGCGGACGCGCATGCGGGGATTGAGCGCGGCGAAGGGATCCTGGAAGACGACCTGGACCTTGCGGCGAAGGGTACGCAGGTCGCGGGGGCTCATGGCGAGCAGATCGCGGCCGTCGTAGGTGATGCTGCCAGCCGTGGGTTCGATGAGGCGGAGCATCATGCGGGCGACGGTGCTCTTGCCGGAGCCGGACTCGCCGACCAGGCCAAGGGTCTCGCCGCGTGCGATGGCGAGCGAGACGCTGTCGACGACGCGCACGCCGGGGCCGTACTCCTTAATAAGGCCGGTGGCGGCGATCAGAGGTGCGGCAGAGCCCATAGCCGGATGGTAGCAGCCCGGTCAGCCCAGCCTGGGGTGCAGCTTGTGGAAGCCGGTAGCCTCCTGGTAGGCGCGGGCGAAGGCAGCGAGGCGGGCGTCGGCGTAGAGCGCTCCGAGGAAGGTGAGCGAGACAGGAGTGCCGGGGCCATCGGTGTTCTTGCGGTCGCCGTCGCCGGTGTGTTCGGGCGGGGGAGCGTCGTCGCCGCGCACACCGTTGGGGACGATGACGGCGGGATGGCCGGTGAGGTTGGTGGCGGAGAGCTGGGACCCTCCGCTGGGCGTGACGATGACATCGACGGTTTCGAAGATCTTTTCAAAGGCGTCGATGGTGAGCATGCGCGCGCGCTGCGCCTGGATGTAGTCGACGGCGGAGTAGAAGCGGGCGCGGCGGAAGGAGTTGGGCCAGTCGAAGTCTTCCTGCCCGTTGAGCAGAGCGTCGCGCCCGCTGAGGGTGAGCTCCTCGAAGGCGGCGGCGGCCTCGGCTCCGAGCAGGCGCGTCTGGTCGCCGTAGTGGTAGCCCTTGGGGATGGTGACGTCGATGAGATCGACGCCCATCTTTTTTAAGGCGGCGAGGGCGGCCTGCTCGTACCTGGAGTCGTAGGTGTCGTTGACGAAGTCGCGCCGCTGCTGCTCGTTGGGATTGGGTGGAAGGACGGGCAGCTCGAAGTCGGCCTTGATATAGCCGACGCGCAGTTTCTTCCAGTCGAAGTCGGCGTCCCAGTTGAAGGCGGCATCCTTGACGGAGCGGTCGTGGCCGTCCGGACCGTAGATGGCGCTCAGGACCAGGGCGCAGTCCTCGACGGAGCGGCAGATGGGGCCGATCTTGTCCATGGTCCAGCTGAGGGCCATGGCCCCGGTGCGGGGTACGAAGCCATAGGTGGGACGCAGGCCGGTGGTGCCGCAGCGGGTGGAGGGCGAGGAGATGGAGCCGAGGGTCTCGGTGCCGATGGCGAAGCCGACGCAGCCGGCGGAGACGGCGCTGGCGCTGCCAGCTGAGGAGCCGCTGGAGCCCTGCTTCGGGTTCCAGGGGTTGCGGGTGCGGCCGCCGAACCAGAGATCGCCCTGCGCGAGCGCTCCCATGGTGAGCTTGGCGACCAACACGGCCCCGGCAGCGTCGAGGCGCTGGACGACGGTGGCGTCCTCGTCGAAGTGCTGCTGCTCGAAGCCTGCGGCGCCCCAGGTGGTGGGGTATCCCTTGACGGCGAGCAGGTCCTTGGCTCCCCAGGGGATGCCGTGAAGCGGGCCGCGATATTTGCCGGAGGCGATCTCGCGGTCGGCGGCCGCGGCATGCTGGAGGGCACGGTCCTCGGTGAGGGAAATGACGAAGTGAAGCTGGGGATCGTAGCGGCGGAGGCGGTCGAGGTAGAGCCTGGTGAGCGCGACGGAGGTGATCTTGCGGGTCTTCAGCAGCTCGGCCTGCTCACGGACGGTGGCGAAGGCCAGTGCCTCCTCGTTGGAGGAGGTGAGATTCTCGACTTTGGGGGCGCGGCTGATGCGCATGGGGTGGCGCGCCGTGTCGAGTTTTTTGCCGGCGGGAAGGGGATCGAAGACGAAGGCCGGGGGGACGCTGTTGGGGATCTTCATGCTGCGGATGACCACGACGGAGTCGCGCTGCTGGCGCAGGCCGTCGAGCACCTGCTGCTTCTGCGCGGCGGTGAGTTGAATGGCTGCGATGGCGGCTGCGGCGTCGATCATCTCGGGCGTGATGGCGGGGAGGTGGTCGTGATCGAGACCGGCTCCCACACTTTGCCCAGAGGATGCAGAAGACTGCATGGCCATTCCCCAGAGAACTCCGGGCAGCAGAGTCTGGCTGAGTCCAGCGGCGGAGCAGACGCCGAGGAATCTACGCCGGTCGAGGCCGGGACGCACGTTGTTTTGCATGCCGAGATTATTGCATTCCTGCGGTCAACCCCAAGGGAACAAGCGGTTTAGAGCTCGGGTGTGGGTAAAGGGTTTCCATTTGCAGAGAAAGGTTTTACCCACGCTCTTTGGAGTGCCTGTGCATGCGATTGCATGTAGGCGAAAACTTGCATAGGTAAGTGGTTGAAAACATAGGGCACATTTTTACGAAACGTTTGGCAATTCAGATGCTAATAGGCAGATGTAACCGTATCAGTTTTATCTGTACGTTCGGCCATCTTTGAAGGAGTCCTATGCGTCATCTGTCAATCGCCCTTGCCTTGGCTTTGTTCGTTGGAGCAGCCCCCGCACTTCTGGCTGACTCTATTCCTTATCCCAATGCCGGCACACCGGCCCCCAATGTCACCCTGATTGCTACTGCAACTGGTGATATCACAGGTTATTTCCTCGGCCAAAGCGCTGGAGATGACTCGGTCATTCGTATGGTCGATGTCACCACCGGCTACACAAGCGCCTATTTTCTTCCGAACCACACCACTGCAATTGGCACTTCGGTCAATTTCGGTGCGGTGAACGAAGGCGATGTTCTGGTGTTCGAGCTGCTTGATACGACCAGCGGCATCCAGTACTCGACCGATGCAGCCGCGAACAACGACGGCTACAACCATGGCTACGCCACGGACTTTGCGGGCGGCGTGCTTGGTTCGGAGACCTATCCTGCAGGAACCTACATCGGTTTCGAGGATACGTCCTGGTTCGACTATGACTACAACGACAACCAGTTCCTCTTCACCAACACGGGAGTAGCTCCCACGCCTGAGCCCGGCAGCTTGATCCTGCTCGGCACCGGCATGCTCGGTGTTGCTGGTGTGGTTCGTCGCAAGATGTTCGCGAAGTAAGCGAACGTCGCTTCAAATCAAAATGGCCTGGTCTCGAGACCAGGCCATTTCTTTGCATGAAAGAGATTTGCGGGAAAGAGAAAGGCGGAGGAGGGGGGATCCCTTCTCCGCCTTTCTGTGCCGGTTGGCGAGTGGCTAGATGTCGAGGTTCTTCACATCCAGCGCGTTCTCTTCGATGAACTTCCTGCGGCTTTCGACGTCTTCGCCCATCAGCGTGGTGAAGATCTCCTCGCAGGCGGCGATATCTTCGAGCTTGACCTGCAGCAGGGTGCGGCGTTCCGGGTCCATCGTGGTCTGCCACAGCTGTTCTGCGGTCATCTCGCCCAGACCCTTGTAGCGCTGGACGTCGTAGGATTTTTTGCCCTGCTCGATGACGTAGGTGAAGAGTTCGCTGGCCGTGGCCTTCTCGACCGGATCCTGCGGGCCCTTGGTGGTCTTCTTGACGGCGCGGGTTTCGATGATGGTCGCGGGGGTCTCGGCGCCTTCGGCAGCGGTCTCCTCGGGGGTGTCCTCGACCTCTTCAGCCTTGGAGCCCTTGGAGGCGTACTCGATGATGTAGGGACCGGTGAGCTGATCCTTGATCTGAGCATGCTTGGCAAGCATCTGGCGGCTCTCGGCGGAGGAGGTCAGCGCCCAGTCGATGGAGCGGATTGCGCCCTGTGCATCGGTGAAGTTGACCGAGTAGGTCTTGTGCTCCTCGTCGAACTCAACGTCCGAGACGTGCTTGAACTGGTAAATCTTCTGGACGGCATCCAGCTTGGTCTTCATGGCCTTCAGCTTGTCCGGCGATTCGAAGTCCGAGCGCTTAGCCGGTTCCTTGCCCTCGTGGGCGAAGAGCGAGGCGAACTCGCGGGTGACCTCTTCGTTGCGAATGCGCTTTTCCACCTTGTCGAAGAAGCCGATGTAGTCGTTGAGCTGGCCCATGAACTTAGTGAGCTCGGCGCCTTCGAGCTTTTCGCCTGCGGTGCCATAGCGGACGGTCATACCGTCGGAGGCGCGCTTGACCATGACTGAGACGTATTCGCGGTCGTCCTTGATGTACTGCTCGAAGCGGCCCTTCTTGATGCGATAGAGCGGTGGCTGCGCGATGTAGACGTGGCCGCGCTTGATCAGCTCCGTCATGTGGCGGAAGAAGAAGGTCAGCAACAGGGTGCGGATGTGCGAACCGTCGACGTCGGCATCGGTCATGAGGATGAGCTTGCCGTAGCGGAGTTTGGAGGCGTCGAAGTCGTCCTTGCCGATGCCAGCGCCGAGGGCGGTGATCATGGCGCGGATTTCCTCGTGGCCCAGCATCTTGTCGTAGCGGGCCTTCTCGACGTTGAGGATCTTACCCTTCAGCGGGAGGATGGCCTGGAACTTACGGTCGCGGCCCTGCTTGGCGGTTCCTCCTGCGCTCTCACCCTCGACGAGGTAGAGTTCGCAGCGGTCGGGCTCGCGCTCGGAGCAGTCGGCCAGCTTGCCGGGGAGACCGCCGCCGTCGAGGGCACCCTTGCGGCGGGTGAGGTCGCGGGCTTTGCGGGCTGCCTCGCGGGCGCGGGCGGCGTCGATAGCCTTATTGATGACCTTCCTGGCCACCTGCGGGTTCTGCTCGAGGAAGGCTCCCAGGCGCTCGTTGACGAAGGCCTGCACGGTGCCGGCGATGTCGGAGTTCAGCTTGCCTTTGGTCTGGCCTTCGAACTGAGGCTGCGAGAGCTTGACGCTGATCACGGCTACGAGGCCTTCGCGGACGTCGTCGCCGGAGAGGTTCTCCTTCACGTCCTTGAAGAGGCCCATGGCCTGACCGGCGGCGTTGATGGTGCGGGTCAGCGCGGCGCGGAAGCCCTGCAGATGGGTGCCGCCGTCGATGGTGTTGATGTTGTTGGCGAAGGTGAAGATGGTCTCGGAGTAGGCGTCGTTGTATTGGAGGGCGATCTCCATGGCGACCTGGTCACGCTCGGCCTCCATATAGATGGGCTTCTCGTGCAGGACGGCCTTGCCCTTGTTGAGCAGCTTGATGAACTCGGCGATGCCGCCGGTGTACTTGAAGTTCTGCGTCTTGGCTTCGCCGGTCTTGGCGTCGGAGGCGCGCTCATCGGTCAGCGTGATCTCGATGCCTTTGTTCAGGAAGGCGAGCTGACGCAGCCGGTTGGAGAGCGTGTCGTAGTTGTACTCGGTGACGGAGAAGATGGTCTTGTCGGGCAGGAAGTGGACCTTGGTGCCCTTGCGGGTGGAGGCGCCCATCTTGCGCAGCTTGCTGGTGGGGTCGCCCTTGGAGTAATCCTGCGTCCAGGCAAAGCCGTCGCGCCACACTTCCACGTCGAACTCTTCGGAGAGCGCGTTGACGCAGCTGACGCCGACGCCGTGGAGACCGCCGGAGACCTTGTAGTTGGAGGCGTCGAACTTGCCGCCTGCGTGCAGGATGGTGAGTACGACCTGGACGGCGGGCATGGTCACGCCATTGATGACCTTGTCATCCACCGGGATGCCGCGGCCGTCGTCGACGACGGTGATGGAGTTGTCGACGTGGATGGTGACGTCGATGCGGGTGGCGTAGCCTGCCAGCGCTTCGTCGACGGAGTTGTCGACGACCTCGTAGACGAGATGGTGCAGACCCTGCTCGCCGGTCGAGCCGATATACATGGCCGGGCGCTTCCGCACCGCGGCGAGGCCTTCGAGAACCGTGATGTTCTCGGCCGAGTAGCTTCCTGGCGCCGCGGGTTCACCCTTCGTCGCGCCATTCTTATCGTCTAAAAGATCCGTTCCGGTAGGGACTGCAGTCGTTGCCATGTAACTCCTGAAAATGCGGGGATGGGAGCCTCCGGGAACCTTGTGCCTATAACAGAAATACATGAAAAATCAGTTACTTGGCGCTGGGTTCGACCGGCAAGTTTGGTGACTTAAGTATAACACGCGGACTGCGTGGATCAGCCTCTTAAAGGCTCCCTGAAAGGTACGTGCCTGAGCCGGTTCGCCCGGCGAAAAGAAGGAGAACAAAGGAGGTTGCGCCGGGAGCGGGCCGGGCGTGGGAGATGTATGGGGTAAAAAGTACTTCGTCCCCTGTGAAAACTCGGCTACAATTGAAAGGTTGTCGAAACACAGCAACTCTTAGGAATCACAATGCCAAAGTTGAAGACACACTCCGGCGCGGCCAAGCGCTTCAAGAAGACCGGCACGGGCAAGTTCAAGCGCGGTCAGTCGAAGATGCGCCACATCCTCACCTCGAAGAAGACCAAGACCAAGCGCCACCTGCGCTCGATCACCCTGGTCTCTGAGGCGGATGCGCCCAAGGTCGCCCGCATGATTCCTTACGCCTGAGTTTAGGCGAGGGAGTCGATAAGTTTTCAGATCGAGCCGCTGAGAAAACAGCAAAGGGCCGGAAAAGCGTAGAGGCCCCTGGAGCGAGCGAAAGCGAACTCCACCGAGATCTGAAGTTGCAAAGCGAGTGAAGAGGCACCCTTGCCTCCAGCCGCTCAAACGAAGTACGCAAAAGGAGAACCACCATGCCCCGTGTAAAACGGAGTACAAAACGCAGCGACCGGCGCAAAAAGATCCTCAAGCGCGCAAGCGGTTACTTCCTCACGAAATCCAAGCTCTACCAGGCAGCCCAGGAGGCCGTTGAGCGCTCCCTGATGTTCGCCTACACGGGCCGCAAGCAGAAGAAGCGTCAGTTCCGCTCGCTCTGGATCGTCCGTATCGGCGCAGCCGCCAAGCTGAACGGCATGAGCTACTCGACCTTCATCGACGGCCTGAAGAAGGCTGGCAACGGTCTGGACCGCAAGATCCTGGCCGACATCGCCGCAAACGACGCAGCCGGTTTCACCGCGCTCGCCGAGCAGGCGAAGGCAGCACTGGCTACCGCGAAGGCCGCCTAAGTTTCATCCGGCAAGATTCGAGAGAGGTACGGCTTCGGCCGTGCCTCTTTTGCGTTTGGGGCAAGACTTTGCGCCCCGGTGAGTTTGGGCTCGCTCCTCCTAGCAATGGCAATCTTGTGCGTCCTACACTGGAAAGCGATGATGAAGCGTCTGCTGTTCTGCGTTCTGTTTGTGCTGCCGTTTGCCATCCCTGCCTTCCCGCAGCAGGTCGCGCTGACCTTCGACGACCTGCCGGAGCACGGCGATCTCCCGCCGCATGTCACACGGGTGGGCGTGGCGCGCTCGATCCTGGGGACGCTGAAGGCTGAACATATGCCGCCGGTGTATGGCTTCGTGAATGCCGTGGCGCTGGAGGATACCCCGAGCGAGATCAAGGTTCTGCGGGCGTGGCGTGCGGCCGGGCAGCCTCTGGGCAGCCATACCTACACGCACGCCGACCTGACCGCCTGGACGGTTCCGAAGTACGAGAGTGATATCGCTCGCGACGAGCCATTTCTGGAGAAGCTGATGGCGGGGCAGGATTGGCGGTGGTTTCGCTATCCCTACCTGAGGGAGGGCGACACACTGGAGAAGCGCGAGACGATTCGCGGACTATCTGAAAGACCGGGGCTACCGCACAGCGCAGGTGTCGCTGAACTTCGATGACTGGGCGTGGAACGATCCGTATGCACGCTGCTCGGAGAGTCATGATGCAAAAGAGATCCAGTGGCTGCATGACAGCTACCTCGACGCGGCGGACCGCTCGACGAAGGAGCTGCGTGCGCTGACACAGCAGCTGTACGGACACGATATCCGCTACGTGATGCTGCTGCATATTGGGCCGTTCGACGCGAAGATGCTGCCGGAGCTGATTGCGCTGCTGCGCAGCCAGGGGTTCAGCTTCATCCCGCTGCCGGAGGCGATGTCCGACCCGGCGTATGCAGAGGATCCGCATGTCGCCCTGGCGCATGGTGTGACCTTTCAGCAGCAGGTGGCGGCGGCGCGGGGGCTGAGCGTGCAGGTGGAGACGGCTGCGCCGGCGAAGCTGGATACGGTATGTCTGAAGCCGAAGTAACGACAAAGTTTAACTCATGGCGTCGAAGCAACCTCGGATATCATGAAGCTTAAAGATGCCCAGACCGAGATTCAGCAGAGCCTCGGCTACGAGCAGGGAATGGCTTCCGAAAAGGGTCCAGTGAAACCAGCATTTGAGCCGTGGGGGCGTTACCCGAAGTATGATGCCACCCTGTTGCCTCTGCACTGGCAGAGCGATTATCCGTCGATCATCCGAGATATCCATCATGGCGTTCTGCCCGTAGGACTGGGGCGGAGCTATGGCGATGTCTGCCTGCTGAAGGACGGTACGCTGTTGCCGACTCCGGCGATGAGCCGGCTGATCTCGTTCGACCCGGAGACGGGGCTGCTGACGGCTGAGGCCGGCATCTCGCTGGCGCAGATTCTGGACTTCGCGGTGCCGCGCGGCTTCTTTCTGCCGGTGACGCCGGGTACGAAGTACGTCACGCTGGGCGGTGCGATTGCCAATGACATTCATGGCAAGAATCATCATGTTGCAGGCACGTTTGGCTGCCACGTAACGGAGTTCGAGCTGGTGCGCTCGGATGGTACGGTGCTGTTGTGCTCGCCGACGCAGAACCCGGACTACTACGCCATGACGATCGGCGGCATGGGGCTGACGGGGTTGATCCGCTGGGCGACGCTGCGCATGAAGCCGATTGTGACGCGCAAGATCGACTACGAGGGAATCCAGTTTCACGGTATCGACGAGTTCCTGGCGTTGACCGAGGCGAGCAAGAATATCGAATACACGGTCAGCTGGGTGGACTGTGCCTCGACGGGGAAGAACTTCTGCCGCGGCATCTTCATGCAAGGCGATCATTCGACCAAGCGCGGCGAGCTGAAGGCGTCGCCTGAGCCGAAGCTGGTCTTTCCGTTCGAAGCTCCGGGTCAGATGCTGAACCACTGGACGGTAGCGGCTTTCAACGCGCTGTACTTCAATAAGCAGATGGTCAAGCGGAAGGTGCTGGAGATGGACTACGAGCCGTTCTTCTATCCGCTGGACATCGCGCTCCACTGGAACCGGATGTACGGCAAGAACGGGCTGTTGCAGTTTCAGTATGTGATTCCGTGGGACAACGCGCGCGAGGGCACGGTGGCAATTCTCAAGGAGATTGCGAAGTCGGGCCTGGCGAGTTTCCTGGCGGTGCTGAAGGCCTTCGGCGATGTACCGTCGCCGGGAGTGATGAGCTTCCCGCGCCCCGGCATTACGCTGGCGCTCGATTTTCCTATTAAGGCGGGCAGGACGTTTTACGTCTTCGAGCGGCTGGCCGACATGACGCGCGAGTTCGGCGGTCGCCTGTACCCGGCCAAGGACGCCGCGATGACCGCGCAGCAGTTTCAGACCTTTTATCCGGAGTGGCAGCAGCTCTCGCGTTTCCGTGATCCGGCGATCACGTCGAGCTTCTGGGAGCGCGTCACCGGAGAGTCGTCGAATCTATGACCAGTCTTGCAAACTCCTCTCCTATGAAGATTCTTGTTCTCGGCGCGACCTCGGGTATCGCCGAAGCCACCTGCCGTATCTGGGCCTCGCAGGGTGCGAGCCTGTTCCTGGTCGCACGCAACGCGGAGAAGCTCGCCGCCGTGGCATCGGATCTGCGCACGCGTGGGGCCAGATTTGTAGACACAGCGGTCACCGACCTGGACGATACGACACAGCATCCGGCGCTGCTGGCCCACGCGGTCAATGCGCTTGAAGGTCTGGACGCGGCGTATCTTGCACACGGCGTGCTGGGCGACCAGACGGCGGCGGAGCAGGAATTCACGACCGCGGAGCAGATTCTGCACACCAACTTCATCGCTCCGGTGTCGCTGGTGACGTGGCTGGCGAACTTCTTCGTGCAGCGGCGCAGCGGCGTGATCGCCGTGCTGTCGTCGGTGGCGGGAGACCGTGGCCGGAAGTCGAACTACGTGTATGGCTCGTCGAAGGCAGGGCTGTCGACGTTTCTCGATGGATTGCGGAACCGCGTCGACCGCGAGGGCGTGACGGTGCTGACGATCAAGCCAGGACCGACGAAGACGGCGATGACGGCAGGCATGAAGGGCTCGGAGAAGTTTGCCGATGTGAATGCGGTGGCGAAGTCGATCGTTGCGGCCATCGACAAGCGCGTGGATACGCTCTATGTACCGTTCCAGTGGCAGCCGATTATGTTTGTGATCCGGCATATTCCGGAACGGGTGTTCAAGAAGCTGAATCTGTAGATTTTGAGTAGCTGTGATGCGAAGCCCATCCGCGCCTATGGCGTGGATGGGCTTCTTATTTGTGGCTGTAGGAAGATGAAGAGCAGATTCCTCCGCTTCGCTACGGAATGACAAACGGAGAGTGTGCGCTCATTCATACAGAAGAACTCACAAGGCGAGCGGATGGCCGAATGCGCGTTAGAAGCCCAAGTTCCCTCTAGAAGCGTGGCCGAGCTCTAGAAGTCGAGTTCGGTGATGCGCTTCAGGTGGTCGGAGATGCCGTCCTGCTGCTGCTGCGCCATCTGCTGCATGCGGGTAGGCGTCGGCAGCTGTTCGGGGAGCTGCGTGGCTTTTTCGACGAGGATCGACCAGTCTTCTGGCACCGGCAGCTCCTGGTCGAGTCCGGCGGTGGCGTCGCTGGGGGTGACGCGCACGGCGACGGTGAGGTCGCTGGCGGCGCGGCCACGGAACATGCCTCGCGTTGGGGGGACGTCGGCGTAGTCGCGGCCGATAGCGGTGCGGATGTGGCGGTCGCGAGCGACGAGCCAGTTGGTGGGGTCGAAGCCGACCCAGCCGAGCTGCGGCAGGAAGGCCTCGATCCAGGCGTGTGTGGCCGAGTGCAGCGAGCGGTCGTGGTCGCTCTCACCGTGATAGAGATAGCCTGAGACGTAGCGGCACGGGATACGCAGCTTCGTACGCAGCAGCGTGATCATGATGTGCGCGAAGTCCTGGCAGACGCCGGCCTTGTTGGTGAGCGCGAGGTCGATGGGCGAGTCGACCCTGGTGGACTTCGGCTTGTAGTCGAAGTACTCGTAGATCTGCTGGTTGAGCTGGTGCAGGACCATCAGTGGATCGTCACGGCGACGGACGTCGAGCTTCTGTGCGAGGTCGTCGAGGGCGTCGCTGGGAGCGGCGAACTCACTGGGCAGCAGCATCTCCCAGTAGTCGCCCTTTTCGACGAGGTTGTCGAGTTCGGTCCAGGCGTCGGGAGCGAGGAACGATGGGATGTGCGATGGCGGCTGCACCTCGACCAGGGACTCGGCGACGACGACCAGCTGCGGATGCTGGCCGGGGATGTCGAAGTGATGGATGTGGTTGCTGAGGTGGTCGCGGTAGCTGAAGACGCGACAGCGCGGGCTGACGGAGAGATGAAAGGTGAGACAGCGCTGGTTCTGGTCGCTGCGCGGGTGCATGCGCGTCTCCATCATGCTCTCGCTGATGGGATTGCTGTAGAGGAACTTGGTGAGATGGCGAATCGAGTAATACATGGCGGTTCCTCTCCTAGCCTGCAAGCGCCGTCTGGATGGAGTAATCGACGTAGAGCTCGTAGATGGTGCTGTGAATGGAACGGCACTGTTGCTGAATATTGCGCACTACGGCGATGACGCCCTGATCGAGCACATCGTCGATGCTGGAGAAGCTGAGCATCGCCTGCAGGCGGCCACCGAGACGGTGCAGCGGCTCGGCGCGGCTCATTCCGCCGCTCTCCACCTGAATGGCTTCCAGGGCGTGCTGCATGGCGTCGATGGCGAAGCGCAGCGAGTGCGGAAACTGGGCGTCAAGCAGAAGGAACTCGAGGATGCGGTCGGGGCTGAGGTCGGCGGTGTAGACCTTGCAGTAGGCCTCAAAGGCGGTGGCGGAACGCAGCAGGCCCATCCATTCGAGATATTCGGTGCCCTCGGGAATGCCCTCAGGATGTGTCCAGAGGTCTTCGTGGTAGGCCTCGAGCAGCATGGCGGTGGCTGCGGCGCGTTCGATATTGCGGCCGACCTGGATGAACTGCCAGCCCTCGCCGTGGCTCATGGTGGAGTCGGTGATGCCCTGGAACTGGTGGATGGCCTCGGTGATGGTCTGCAGGAACTCGGTGGCGTCGCCTTCGGTCTCGATCTCGATGTTGGGCCGGGTGACGTCGAGATAGAGCGAGTTCAGACGCTGCCACATCTCGGTGGAGATCTGCTCACGGACATGGCGCGAGTTCTCGCGCGCCGAGATGATGCAGGCGACGATGGAGGCCTTGTGGGTGAGGTCGAAGGTGAGGGTGCGGGTGAGCGTGTAGGGATCGCCTCCCCAGGTAAGCTCGCGGGGGTGGCCGAGCGCGTGCAGCACACGCAGCCAGCGGTGCTCGGAGCTCGGCGAGCTCTCGTCGAGCATCAGGTTCAGATTGACGTCGAGCAGCCGCGTCGTATGCTCGGCACGCTCGAGGTAGCGGCTCATCCAGTACAGGCTATCGGCTACGCGTGACAGCATCGTCGGTCTCCCTTCACTGGCTCAGGACCCAGGTGTCCTTGCTTCCTCCGCCCTGGGAGGAGTTGACGACGAGCGAGCCGCGGGTGAGCGCGACACGCGTGAGGCCTCCGGGCACGACCGTGACCTTGTCGCCGTAGAGAACGTAGGGGCGCAGGTCGACGTGGCGCGGCTCGAGGGCGTCATCGATGAGGCACGGCGCGCGTGAAAACGAGATGGTGGGCTGCGCGATGTAGTTGCGCGGGTCGGCCTCGATCTTGCGGGCGAACTCCTCGCGCTGCGCCGCGGTGGACTGCGGGCCGATGAGCATGCCGTAGCCTCCACTCTCTCCGACGGCCTTGACGACGAGCTTGTCGAGGTTCTGCAGGACATGCTGGCGCTCGCTGGGGCGCGTGAGCAGGTAGGTCTCGACGTTTTTGAGGACGGGCTCTTCGGAGAGGTAGTACTTGATGATATCGGGGACGTAGGCGTAGAGCGCCTTGTCGTCGGCGACGCCGGTGCCGAAGGCGTTGGCGAGAGTGACGTTGCCGGCGCGGTACGCATTGAAGAGACCGGCGACGCCGAGGATGGTGTCGGGGCGGAAGGCCAGCGGGTCGATGAAGTCGTCGTCGACGCGGCGGTAGATGACGTCAACGCGGCGCAGGCCGTTGGTGGTGCGCATATAGACGACGTTGTCGTGGACGACGAGGTCGCGGCCTTCGACCAGCTCGATGCCCATCTGGCGAGCGAGGTAGGCGTGCTCGAAGTAGGCGGAGTTGAAGACGCCGGGCGACAGGAGCACGATGTTGGGCTCGGGGCGGCCTTCGGGGGCCAGCGAGCGCAGGGTTCCCAGCAACAGCTGCGTGTACTGCTCGATGGGGCGCACGTTGTAGCGCCGGAACAGCTGCGGAAAGATGCGCTTCATGACGCGCCGGTTGGTCAGCATGTAGCTGACGCCGGAGGGGACACGGAGATTGTCTTCCAGGACCACGAACTCGCCGTTTTCCAGGCGGATCAGGTCAGTGCCGCAGATGGCGATGTAGATATTGCGCGGCACCTGCAGGCCGATCATCTGGCGGCGGTACTGCTTGCAGCTGTAGACGACCTCGCGGGGAACGATGCCTTCCTTGAGGATGCGTCCCTCGTTATAGATGTCCTTAAGGAAGAGGTTGAGCGCGGTAATGCGCTGCATGAGGCCGTGCTCGACCTTGGCCCATTCGGCGGCGGTGATGATGCGCGGCAGCAGGTCGTAGGGAAAGATCTTCTCGGTGCCTTCGTTGCGTCCGTAGACGGTGAAGGTGATGCCCTGATTGAGGAAGCTGAGGTCGGCGGCCTGCTTGCGGCGCTGCAACTCGTCTGCCGGAAGCGAAGAGAAATGGCTGAGCAGAGGCTCGTAGTGACGGTGGATCTCGCCTGGTGCCGCAAACATCTCGTCGTAGGCGTGGTCCAGCAGATAGTTATTCATAGCCATCTGCGCGAACTGCTGGGACTGGTTTTGGGGCATGAAGTTTTTTGAGTATAGCGGCAGCGGGGCGGGAGGCCAAATACTTTACGTGCTCCTGGTTTCAGGCAGGTCATTTGTATGTGATTCCTGGCTGTGACGCTGCCGCGGGAGCAAAAGCGGCTGTGAAGGGAGGGCTTCAGAGGTCTTCGGGCTCAAATTCAGCGGATTAGCGGGTTCCGGACGGCTGGGTACGGTAAACTAAAACAACACGCGCATTTCACGGTTTTCCTCATTTTTTTCGCGCGAAAGATTGGACATTATCAAGCAGTGAGCCAGACGATCCGTAATATCGCCATCATCGCCCACGTCGACCACGGCAAGACCACGCTTGTCGACGCCATGCTCCGCCAGTCGGGCACCTTCCGCAGCAACGAGGCAGTCGCCGATCGAGTCATGGACTCGAACGACCTCGAAAGGGAGCGCGGCATCACGATTCTGGCTAAGAACACGGCCATTCACTACAAAGACTCGAAGATCAACATCGTTGATACGCCGGGCCACGCCGACTTTGGCGGCGAAGTCGAGCGCGCGCTGAAGATGGTGGACGGTGTGGTGTTGCTGGTCGACGCCTCCGAAGGTCCGCTGCCGCAGACCCGTTACGTACTGGGCAAGGCGCTCGAGGCCAAGTTGACGCCGATCCTGGTGATCAACAAGATCGACCGCCCCGACGCCCGTCCGCAGGAGGTCGTCAACGAGGTGTATGACCTGTTCATCGACCTCGATGCCGATGAGAACGTGCTCGACTTCCCGATCATCTACACCAACGGCAAGCTGGGTACGGCGACGATGGACCTGGCCAAGCCCGGCACGGACCTGATGCCGCTCTTCGACCTGGTTGTTGCGACGATCCCGGTTGCGCCCGGATCGCCCGACGGCGATCTGCAGGTGCTGGTCACCAACCTCGACTACTCGGACTACCTGGGCCGTCTGGCGATCGGCCGTGTCTTCAACGGCACGCTGCGCAACGGGCAGGAGGTCAACGTTTCGCGCGCTGACGGCTCGCTGGCGCCCGTCAAGATCACCAAACTGTTCACCTACGATGGACTGAAGAGAGTCGATACGAACTCCACCGACGTTGGCGACATCGTCGCGATTGCGGGTATCGAGAACATCACGATCGGCGACAGCTTCTGCGCGATCGAAGACCCCAAGCCGCTGCCGCGCATCAAGATCGATGAGCCGACCATCTCCATCGTCTTCTCGGTCAATAACGGACCGTTTGCGGGTAAGGAAGGCAAGCTGGTCACCAGCCGCAACATCAAGGAGCGCCTGGAGCGCGAGCTGCTGGTTAACGTCTCCATCCGCGTTGAAGACACGGGTTCGCCCGACAGCTTCAAGGTCATGGGCCGCGGAGAGCTGCAGCTCTCGGTGCTGATCGAGAACATGCGCCGCGAAGGCTTCGAACTGATGGCGTCGCGTCCGACGATCGTCACCAAGCGCGTCAACGATGCTCTGATGGAGCCCTCGGAGATTCTCTCGGTCGACGTGCCGGAAGAGTTCTCGGGTACGGTCATCATGAAGCTCGGGCCGCGCAAGGGCGAGATGACCAAGATGAGCAATCACGGCTCTGGCCGTGTCCGCATGGAGTTTACGGTGCCGTCGCGCGGCCTGATCGGCCTGCGCAACGAGATGCTGACGGAGACCCGCGGCACGATCATCATGAACTCGATCGCGGGCGACTATATCCCTTACACCGGTGAGATTCCGCAGCGTCCTTCGGGCGCGTTGATCTCCGACCGTCAGGGAACAACGACGACGTACGCCCTCTCGGGTCTCGAAGATCGCGGTGTCCTGTTTGTTCCGGATGGCATCGAGGTTTACGAGGGCATGATCGTCGGCGAGCACTCGCGCGACAACGATCTGGATGTGAACTGCGTGCGCGAAAAGAAGCTGACCAACATGCGTGCCTCGGGTTCGGACGACGCTCTGCGCCTGACGCCGTACAAGCAGCTGACGCTGGAACAGTCCATCGAATTTGTCGCCGATGACGAACTGGTCGAGGTGACGCCGAAGTCGCTGCGCATGCGCAAGAAGGTGCTGCAGGCCAACCGCCGTCCGCGCAAGAACCAGCAGCCGGAGTAATCGCAAGACGTAATTCAAGAAAAGCCCCGGTGCGCCGGGGCTTTTCTGTTTGTGGCGGGGACGATGGCTTGTTCTTCGCAGGTGGTTGCAGGTAAGGTGGGTCGGCGCAAATGTAACTGTTGCTGAATGTTGCGAAGAATGACTGGAGCCTTTGTGAACAAGCTGCCTTTTTATGCGAGCCTGTCGTTTGCCTGTGTGTTGTTGAGTGGCGCTGCCGCGTCGGCGCAGGCGCCCGCGAGTCTTCCGCGCGTGGCTGCCGGTATTCCAGTGAACTACGACGAGGACAAGGTGGGCACGTATACGCTGCCCGATCCGCTGGTGATGGCGGATGGCAAGCCGGTGAAGGACGCGGCGGCATGGAATAAAAAGCGCCGGCCTGAGATTCTGCGGATGTTTGAGACGCAGCAGTTTGGCGTGGCTCCGGGAAGGCCGAAGGCCGAGCGCTTTGAGGTGATTGAGCAGGGGACCGCAGCGCTTGACGGTAAGGCGCTGCGCAGGCGGGTGGATATCCATCTCAACGCCGACAAGAGCGCGCCGGTGATTCACCTGGTGGAGTATCTGCCGGCGCATGCCAGCGGGAAGGTGCCGCTGCTGCTGAATATCAGCTTCTCGGCGGCTTCGAATACGGTGGATGACCCGACGCTGCCGGTGGGCGAGATCTGGGACGCGAAGACGAAGGCGAAGGTTCCGGCGACGCAGGGGCGCGCCTTCGGGAAGATTCCGGTGCCGCTGCTGCTCGATGCGGGATTTGGCGTGGCAACGTTTTATTACGGCGACGTGGAGCCGGACTACGCGGAGGGTTTTTCGCAGGGGATACGCCGCTTCTATCTGAAGAAGGGGCAGACGGAGCGCGGGCCGGAGGACTGGGGCTCGATTGCGGCGTGGGCCTGGGGGATGAGCCGCGCGATGGATTATCTCGAGACGGACAAGAGTGTGGATGCGAAGAGGGTTGCGATTCACGGCATCTCGCGGCTGGGCAAGACGGTGATGTGGGCGGGCGCGCACGATCAGCGTTTTGCGCTGGTGATCGAGAGCTGCTCGGGCGAGGGCGGCACGGCGCTAAGCTCTCGCAACTATGGCGAGACGATCGCTCACCTGACGGCGCCGTCGCGGTTTCCCTACCAGTTTGCGGAGAACTATGCGAAGTGGGGCGGCTTTCCCGACAAGGCCCCCATGGATGGGCACATGCTGGCTGCGCTGATTGCGCCGCGTCCCCTGCTGCTGCAGACGGGAGACACGGATTACTGGTCGGACCCGAAGGGAGAGTTTCTGGCGGCGGTGGCGGCAGGGCCGGTCTACAAGCTGCTGGGCAAGGATGCGCTCGACACGGAGACGTGGCCCAAGGCGAAGGAGCCGGTGCTGCATGATCTTGGCTACTACATGCACGATGGCGGTCACGGCATGGTGGCGGGAGACTGGGAGATCTACGTCCGGTTTCTGAAGATGCACCTTCAGCCCGCGCAGTGAGGCAACAGCACCTCCGCTGCCGTCATCGTTTGAAGAGATAGAGAAAGATTCGCGACAGGAGAACGCATGAAGAGTTTGATATTGCTGCTGGGCGCACTGGCTGCGCCCGTGTTGGCGCAGATTCCGGCCGGGTCGCCGCACCCGATGGCGGTGAAGACCGGATTTACGGTGCAGAAGGACGTCGTCTACGGCAAGGGCACGAACGGTGACCTGGTGGCGGACATCTACCTGCCGCAGAACAAGCGGGAGAATATGCCCGCGGTGCTGGATATCCACGGCGGCGGCTGGAGCCACGGCACGCGTCACGATATGAGTCCGGCGACGGAGGATATGGCTGCGGCGGGTTTTGTGGGCGTGAGCATCGAGTATGACCTGAGCAGCCAGGGAGGCAGCGTGCACTTTCCCACGGCACTCGACCAGTGCTGGATGGCGCTGCAATGGATGCGGCAGCATGCGAAGGACTATGGCATCGACCCCACGAAGATTGCGGTTGCGGGCAGCTCGGCGGGGGGAGAGCTTGCTGCGCTGGTGGCGCTGGGCGTGGGACAGCCGTCGGGTGTGCAGCAGCCGGCTGCGGCGGTTGTCTATAACGGCGTGCTTGACCTTAGCGATCCTGGGGTGAACCAGAAGATGGTGGAGATGTACCTGGGCGGAAGCTGCGAGGCGATGAAGGATGCGTGCAAGAAGGCCTCTCCGTCACAGGCCATCCTGATGGGTGCGCCGCCGTTCTTTGTGGGACACGGCACCAAGGATGAGGCTGTGCCTTATGCGCAGGCGGAGCAGTTTATCGACAAGCTGAAGAAGGCGAGTGTGGCGGTGATGGTATTTACCGCCCCCGGCGGTCCGCATACCTATTGGAAGGATCAGCGGTGGCTGCAGCCGAGCATGGATGCCTCGATCATGTTTCTGAAGCAGGCGCTAAAGGTGCAGTAGGTCGCAACTGCCAGAGGCGAAAGATAAAGGCCGCGATTGCTCGCGGCCTTTTCTGCTTTTATGCGCTGGAAGAATACTACTTCTTGGCGGTCTCGAAGCGCTTGTTGACCTCGTCCCAGTTGACGACGCTCCACCATGCGGCGAGGTAGTCGGGGCGCTTGTTCTGATACTTCAGGTAGTAGGCGTGCTCCCAGACATCGTTGCCGAGGATGGGGTAGAGGCCCTGCGAGAGCGGGTTGTCCTGGTTGGCGGAGGTGACGATCTCGAGCTTGCCGCCCTTGAACACCAACCAGCCCCAGCCGGAGCCGAACTGCTTGGCGGTGGCCTCGTTGAACTGCTTTTTGAAGGCCTCGAAGTCGCCGAAGTCCTTGGTGATCTGCTCGGCGATGGCGCCGGTGGGAGCGCCGCCGCCTGCGGGCTTCATGATCTGCCAGAACATGGTGTGGTTGACGTGGCCGCCGCCGTTGTTCTGGACGACCTTGCGGATGTCCTCAGGGATCGAGGCTAGGTCCTTAATCAACTCTTCGGGCGACTTAGAGCCGAGCTCGGGGTGCTTCTCGATGGCGCCGTTCAGGTTCGTGACATACGCCTGATGGTGCTTGTCGTGATGAAGCTTCATGGTCGCTTCATCGATGGTGGGCTCAAGGCCGGCGTAGTCGTAGGGCAAGGGGGGAAGTTCGTAAGCCACTGTCGTCTCCTGTGTGGAAGGTCCATGGCCGGCATCCCGTAAAAGATCTGCCGGGGCCGGGCGTTCAATGAGTTCTGATGCCTCTTGCGACCGGCGCGATGCAACGTGCCGGAACTCGAGCGTCGGAAATCGGCCAGAAAAATCCGTGACCCCGGCCATCATAACGCAACCGCATGAAGTAAGG
This sequence comes from Edaphobacter sp., assembly GCF_028283685.1. GTDB lineage: Bacteria > Acidobacteriota > Terriglobia > Terriglobales > Acidobacteriaceae > Edaphobacter. The sequence goes on from NZ_JAPWKF010000005.1 coordinate 253,147, forward strand.
CGTCCTTCCGCTTCCGTGCGTCTCAGGTTGCGGGAGAGGTTTATTGTTGAAGGATGAACGATCTCAACGATCTCTCTGCAAGTTACCGCTGGCTCGACGATGATGGACCTGCCTTTGGCGCCCCTGGCCTGGAGCCGCGGTGGACCTCCAGCAGAAAGGATGCGGTGGGTACGGCGTACTCGGCTTCAAGCCGCGTCTGGTACACGATGTCGCACGGCACGCTGAACGAAATCTACTATCCGACGATCGACCGCCCGCAGACGCGCGACATGGAGCTGCTGTTTACCGACGGCGAGAGTTTCTTTCATGAAGAGAAGCGCGATCTGGACTACGACTTCGCGTATGTGGAAGGCACGGCGCTGGCGGTGCGGATGAAAGCGAAGGAGCGGGGCGGACGCTATCGCGTCACCAAGGTCGTCATCTCGAACCCGCATTTTCCCTGCGTGCTGATCAACGTGAAGATCGAGGGCGATGCCGAGGTGCTGCAGCGGATGAAGTGCTATGCGCTGCTGGCGCCGCATCTGAACGGCGGCGGCGCGGGAAACTCGGCGCGCAGCATCGATGTGGCGGGACGCAGATCGCTGCTGGCGTGGAAGGGTAATACATCGCTGGCGATGAGCGCGAGCGGCGGCTTCACGCGGTCCTCGTGCGGCTACGTCGGCCACAGCGATGGCTACCAGGACCTGTTCAGCGACATGAAGATGAAGTGGCAGTTCGGTCAGGCGCTGGACGGCAACATTGCGGTGATGGGCGAGATCGACGTGGCCAAGACGCCGGAGTTCACTATTGCGATGGCGTTTGGCGATGGTCATCATGCGGCGCTCGCGTGCATGATGCAGAGCCTGGCGACTCCGTTTGACGATCATCTGAAGCGCTTTCTGGCGCAGTGGGCGCGGGTGCGCTCGCCGGAGCAGCTGGTGGTGTCGTCGTCGGATAACGGATGGCTGGCGAGGATCAGCCAGAACGTACTGCTGGCGCACGAAGACAAGACCTATTCGGGTGCGTTTATCGCATCGGCTTCGATTCCCTGGGGAGCTTCGAAGGGCGATAACGATCTGGGCGGATATCACCTGGTGTGGACGCGCGACATGGTGCATACCGCGACGGCGCTGCTGGCCTGCGGACGCGACGACACGGCCTTGAGGGCACTGGTGTATCTGGCCTGTACGCAGCAGCCGGATGGAAGCTTCGCGCAGAATTTCTGGATCGATGGAACACCGTACTGGCACGGCATTCAGCTGGACGAGGTGGCGTTTCCCATCATCCTGGCGTGGCGGCTGTGGAAGAAAGGCAGCATCGGCACCTTCAAGATCTTTCCCTTTGTAGAGCGTGCGGCGACGTTCCTGGTGAAGTATGCCCCGGTAACGCAGCAGGAGCGGTGGGAAGAGACTGCGGGTTATTCGCCGTCGACGCTGGCGGCGGTGATCTCGGGGCTGGTGTGCGCGGCCGATATTGCGCGGGCGCATGAGTCCCTGGAGCTGGCGGACTTTCTCGAGGGCTATGCGGACTGGATCGAGGCCCACCTGGATGAGTGGACGACGACCTGCGACGGTGTGCTGCACCCGGAGGTGAAGCGGCATTACGTGCGGATTACGCCGCCTGCGCCGGGCGAGCCGTTTCATGATGCGAGCGTGCCGGTGGGGATGTTCCGCATCAACAATCGCGGGCCGGAGGAGAGATCGGTCTACGAGGCGCGCGAGGTGATCGACGCCGGATTCCTGGAGCTGGTGCGCTATGGCATACGGAAGCCGGACGATCCGCTGATCGTGGATTCGCTGAAGGTCGTCGATCATGTGCTGAAGATCGAGACGCCCTACGGTCCCTGCTGGCGGCGCTACAACCACGATGGTTACGGGCAGAAGAAGGATGGCGGGCCGTTCGATGGCTGGGGGCAGGGCAGAGCGTGGCCCCTGCTGGGCGGTGAGCGGGCGCACTATGAGCTGGCTGCGGGCAACAAGAGCGATACGCTGACGCATGCGCTGGAGGCGTTCGCCTCGAAGGGCGGCATGCTGCCGGAGCAGGTGTGGGACCACGAGGATCTGCCGTCGGAGGGCATGTACTTCGGCAAGTCGGCGGGGGCGGCGCAACCGCTGGTCTGGGCCCACTCGGAGTACCTGAAGCTGCTGCGCTCGTTAACAGACAGTAAAGTTTTCGACTTCATTCCGCTGGTGGCGGAGCGCTACCAGGTGGCAGCGGATAAGCGTACGTTTACCAATCACCTGGAGATCTATTCGGCGGGCAGGCCGGTGCGGCATATCCGCGAGGGACATACGCTGCGGATCGTGGATACCGGGCACTTCCGCGTGGTGTACACGCTGGATGGATGGGCGACGGTGCAGACGGCCATCTCGAATATGGTGGGCTGCATCGGGGCATATGTGGATATTCCGACACCGGCAGGGCAGGCAGGGTCGATTATCTTTACGCAGAGCTGGCCCGGCGAGGACAAACAGGAACGTTGGCTGGGACGGAATATCGAGATTGCGATCGTTCCTTTATCGGCCGCTCCCATGTGCTGAAGATGCAGTGATCGTGGTCACAGCTGTACACTGATTGGGGAACGCCCTAATCGAATAAATACGCGAATCGAGCGCGAGCGCTTCCCTGTGCGCGCCGAGATTGAAGGAAAAGGACAAGAATGAGCGAACAGACCGACCAGCAGAATGCGCTAGACCAGCTCTCCATCAACGCTCTCCGTTTTCTCGCCGTGGATGCGGTGGAAAAGGCCAACTCTGGCCACCCTGGCGCGCCTCTGGGCTGCGCACCGATCGCCTACCTCCTCTATCACAAGCTGATGAAGTACGATCCGTCGGACCCGAAGTGGATCGACCGTGATCGCTTTGTTCTCTCGAACGGCCACGCCTCGGCGCTGTTGTATGGCGTACTGCATCTCGCCGGCTATGACCTTCCGATCAGCCAGCTGGAGAGGTTCCGCCAGTGGGGTTCGCACACCCCCGGCCACCCGGAGTATGGTGAGGCCCCGGGCGTTGAAGTGACCACCGGTCCGCTCGGCCAGGGCTTCGGCATGGCAGTCGGTATCGCCACCGCCGAGAAGCATCTGGGCGCCGTCTACAACCGTGACGGACACAAGGTCATCGACCACTACACCTACGTTCTCTGCGGCGACGGCGACCTGATGGAAGGCATCTCGCACGAGACGGCCTCGCTGGCCGGAACGCTGAACCTGGGCAAGCTGATCGTTCTGTACGACGACAACCTGATCTCGCTGGACGGCCCGACGGAGCTGAGCTTCACCGAGGACGTGACCAAGCGCTTCGAGGGCTATCACTGGCATGTGCAGATGGTCGACGACGGCAACGACCTCGTCGCTATCGAGGCTGCGATCGCCGCTGCCAAGGCAGAGACGACGCGTCCTTCGCTGATTCGCGTGCGCACGGTGATCGGCTTCGGCAGCCCGAAGGCCGGTACGAGCAAGGTTCACGGCGAGGCGCTGGGAGCTGAGGCGGTGAAGGCCACCAAGAAGAACCTCGGCTGGCCCGAGGACAAGACCTTCTACGTTCCCGAAGAGGCTGCGAAGAACTGGGCCGAGGCCAAGACGAAGGGCAAGAAGGCTCACGAGGCGTGGCAGAAGGACTTTGCCGAGTACGCGAAGGCGTATCCGGAGCCGGCTGCTGAATTCGATCGTGTGATCAAGGCTGAGCTGGCTGCTGGCTGGGAGAAGAAGATTCCTGTATTCCCCACGGGCAAGCCCGTTGCGACCCGTAATGCAGGCCAGGTGGTGATGAACGCTATCGCCGGTGTGGTGCCTGAGCTGTTCGGTGGCGCTGCCGACCTGACGGCTTCGACCAAGACCATCTTCAAGGACTCGCTGAACTTCCATCTCGATCCCAAGGGACGTAACGTCTTCTTCGGCGTGCGTGAGTTCGGTATGTGCGCGATGGTCAACGGTATGGCGGCTCACGGCGGACTGATTCCGTTCGGCTCGACCTTCTTCGTCTTCTCCGACTATGCGCGTAACGCCATCCGCCTTGCGGCTTTGATGAGCGTGCACTCGCTGTTCATCTTCACGCACGACTCCATCGGTCTCGGCGAAGACGGACCGACGCACCAGCCGGTCGAGCACCTGATGAGCCTGCGCCTGATCCCGCAGCTGACGGACTTCCGTCCGGCGGACGCGAACGAGACGGCTGCCTGCTGGCAGATTGCGCTCGAGCGCAAGAGCGCGTGCTTCATGGCTCTTTCGCGCCAGGACCTGCCGGTGATCGATGCCGAGAAGCACAACGTGCTCGAGGGCACGCGCAAGGGTGCTTATGCTCTGGACGATTCGGGCAAGGACATCATCCTGATCGCCACCGGTTCCGAGGTTTCGCTGATCGTGAAGGCGGCCGAGGAGCTGAAGGCTGCCGGTATCAACGCCAGCGTCGTCTCGATGCCGAGCTTCAAGCTGTACGAGGAGCAGGACGAGGCGTACAAGGCCAGCCTGATGCCGGAAGGCACGCCGAAGCTTGCGGTTGAAGCAGGCGCCACGATGGGCTGGTACAAGTACATCGGCCACAACGGTGCGGTGATTGGTCTGGATCGTTTCGGCGCTTCGGCTCCGGGACCGATCGCGATGGAGAAGCTGGGCATCAGCGTGGCTCACGTTGTTGAGCTGGCCAAGAAGCTGGTCAAGAAGTAGGCACGGCAGGGGTCGACAGAAACGGAAATGACACAGGACGAAGCAAAGCGGACAGCGGCTCGACGCGCTCTGGAGTTTGTCGAGGATGGGATGGCGCTGGGATTAGGCAGCGGCACCACCTCGGCGATGTTTATCCAGGAGCTGGGCGAACGCGTGAAGGGCGGTCTGAAGGTGCATGGCATCGCCACCTCTGCCGCCAGTCAGAAGCTGGCTGAGTCCTTGTCCATTCCGATGACGACCTTTGAAGAGACGCCGGCGCTGGATCTTGCGATCGACGGGGCCGACGAGGTCGGCCCCGGCCTCGCACTGATCAAGGGCGGCGGCGGCGCGTTGTTGCGCGAAAAGATTGTGGAGAGCGCGGCGAAGAAGTTCATCGTCATTGCAGATGGTTCAAAGCTGGTCAAGCAGCTGGGCAAGTTCCCGCTGCCGGTCGAGGTGGTTAAGATGGCGCTTCCGCTGGTGACGCATCGGCTGGAGGCGCTGGGATTGAATCCGAAGCTGCGGCACCACAAGGATGGCTCGGTCTACCTGACCGATGAGAACAACTTCATTCTCGACTGCTCCGCGGGTGTCATCGCTGATCCGGCGAAGACGGCGGCCGATATTCGCTCGATCGTGGGCGTGGTCGAACACGGATTATTTCTGAATATGGCGTCGTTTGCACTGATTGCGAGCGACCAGGGCGTTGTGGAGGTCGGGCGATGAACGCACGCAGACACCACAACGGTTGTTGATCTTGCATCGAGACTAAGGGAAGACGCGTCCTATACACATGTCAACCGCTGCAAACATCAATTCGGCCTCTGTCTCGCGTGTCTGGTTCATCACAGGCGCTTCTACTGGATTTGGCCGCATTCTGGCGGAAGAAGTTCTGAAGGCCGGCGACACGGTGGTTGCGACGGCGCGCAAGGTGGAGCAGGTAGCTCCCCTGCAAGAGAGCTATCCTGACCGCGCGCTGGCTCTTCCCCTCGATGTGACGAAGCAGGATCAGATTGATGCCGCTCTGGCGAAGACCATCGAGCGCTTTGGTCGTGTGGACGTGCTGGTCAACAATGCAGGATATGGCGTCTTCGGTGCAGTCGAAGAGGTCTCCGAGGACGAGCTTCGTCCGATGTTCGAGACCAATGTCTTTGGCCTGCTCAGCGTGACGCGCACATTTCTGCCTCAGCTTCGCAAGCAGCGCAGCGGACATATCCTGAACCTCTCGTCGATCGGCGGCGTGGTCGCCGGCGCGGGGATGGGCCTCTACCAGGGCACGAAGTTTGCTGTTGAAGGTATCTCCGAGGCACTGGCGCAGGAGATTGCGCCGCTCGGCATCAAGCTCACGATCATCGAGCCGGGACCGTTCCGCACGGACTTCCTGGGACGTTCGGGCTCCGAGGCCGCGACGAAGATTGATGATTACGAGACCACCGCCGCCAATGCGCGTCGTTACATGAGTGCGCAGGACGGCAAGCAGCCGGGCGATCCGCTGAAGGCTGTGCAGGCCATGCAGCAGGTGGTGGAGATGGAGAAGCCTCCGCTGCGGCTGCTGCTGGGCGCGGGGGCGCTGAAGCGTTTACGCGAAAAGCTCGACAATTGGCAGATAGAGCTTACCGCCTGGGAGCCAGTGACGGTAGGCGCAGATTTTGCGGAGGGGAAGTAGCCCTTCGATAGAAGTACGGATCAAGCTGCTGGTGATTAGAACGGCACGATGAGACGCATCGACAAAAACACGGCATGGCCGTCCAGCGAGGAAAGGATAAACAAATGGAACTTGGACTGATTGGTCTTGGCAAGATGGGATTCAATATGGCGGAGCGTCTGCGGCTGGCGGGCCACAAGGTCGTTGGTTTCGACTTCAACAAAGACGCGACGGCCAAGCTGACGGCGACCGGATCGCTTGGAGTGGATTCGCTTGAGGACCTGGTGAAGAACCTGTCGGCTCCTCGCGCCATCTGGATCATGGTTCCGTCGGGCGATCCAGTCGATCAGACGATCGAGAAGCTCGAGGCGCTGATCGAGAAGGGCGACACCCTGATCGACGGCGGCAACTCGAACTACAAGGACACGCAGCGCCGTCATGAGGCCGTGACGAAGAAGGGCTATGAGTACGTTGACTGCGGTACTTCGGGCGGTGTCTGGGGCCTGAAGGAGGGCTACAGCATGATGATCGGTGGCGACATGGGCCCGGTCGATCGCCTGAAGCCGATCTTCGAGGCGCTGGCCCCTTCGCCCACCGAGGGCTGGGGACATGTTGGACCTTCGGGCGCCGGTCACTTCGTGAAGATGGTGCACAACGGTATCGAGTACGGCCTGATGCAGGCGTATGCCGAGGGCTTCTCGATCATGAAGGCCAAGGAGCCGCTCGGCCTGGACCTGACGCAGATCTCGCACATCTGGCAGAAGGGCTCGGTTGTCCGTTCGTGGCTGCTGGACCTGACCGCGGATGCGCTTGACCAGAATCCGACGCTGGCTGGCCTTGAGGCCTACGTGCCGGACTCCGGCGAAGGCCGCTGGACCGTGATGGAGGCGATCGACCTGAACATCTCGGCTCCGGTGATCACCGAGTCGCTGATCCGCCGCCTGCGTTCGCGCGAAGAGAACAACTTTACCGATCGCATGATCTCGATCATGCGTGGAGCCTTCGGCGGCCATGCCGTGAAGAAGGCCTAACGGTTTCCCTGGATAAGAACTGGTTAAGAGAAAAGGAAGAGAAATGGCTACGACACAAGTTATTGCTCCCGAAAAGAACGCGGCTTCGAATAGCGAGCGCGTGCCCGATCCATGCGTTGTTGTGATCTTTGGCGCATCCGGTGACCTGACGAAGAGGAAGCTGCTGCCCGCGCTCTATCACCTGGAGCAGGCCAACCTGCTGCCCAAGGATTTTGCGGTTCTCGGCGTGGCGCGCCGTGCTCTGGAGACGACGTTTGCTCCGGATATGAAGGAAGGCATCATCGCCGGCGGCGGCGTGGAGGAGAGCGAGGCTCAGCTGGGTCCGTTCGTCGACCGCGTGCAGTACTTTGCGATGAACTTCGACGACGGCGACGGTTATGACGCACTGAAGAAGAAGCTGGCCGAGCTGGACGGCAAGTTCAACACCCAGGGCAACCGCCTGTTTTATCTGGCGACGGCGCCAGAGTACTTCTCCGACATCATCAACTATCTTGGCGAGCACAAGATGGCCCAGCCTGAGAAGGACAAGGACGGTAAGACGCCCTGGGTGCACACCATCATTGAGAAGCCGTTCGGCCACGATCTGGAGTCGGCCCGCGCGCTGAACGATGAGGTCAACAAGGTCTTCCACGAGGACCAGATCTTCCGCATCGATCACTATCTGGGCAAGGAGACGGTGCAGAACATCCTCGTCTTCCGTTTTGCCAACAGCATCTTCGAGAGCGTGTGGAACCGCAACTACATCGATCATGTCGAGATCACCGCTGCAGAGTCGATCGGCATCGAAGGCCGCGGCCCGTTCTATGAGCAGGCCGGTGCTCTGCGCGACGTGGTGCAGAACCACGTGATGGAGCTTCTGAGCTTTGTTGCGATGGAGCCCCCGATCTCGTTCCAGTCCGAGGCTGTGCGTGTGGAGAAGGTGAAGGTCTGGAAGGCCATCAACCCGATCAAGCTGGAAGACACGGTTCGCGGGCAGTATGGCCCGAGCACGATCGGTGGCAAGGCTGTTCCCGGATATCGCGAGGAAGATCGCGTGAGCCCGGAGTCGCAGACCGAGACCTTTGCCGCGCTTCGGCTGGAGATCGATAACTGGCGCTGGGCCGGTGTACCGTTCTACATCCGCGCCGGTAAGCGTCTGGAGAAGCGCGTTACAGAGATCACGATCCAGTTCAAGCAGCCGCCGATGCACCTGTTCCAGGGTGGCGAGTGCCATAACACCGAGGCCGTCGAGCCGAACCTGATCTCGATGCGCATTCAGCCGGACGAGGGCATCTCGCTGCGCTTTGGCGCCAAGCTGCCTGGCCCGAGCATGGATCTGAGCCCCGTGCAGATGAACTTCAGCTACGCGGATGCCTTCGGCAAGTCCTCGGCCAACGGCTACGAGCGCCTGCTGCTCGATGCCATGCTGGGCGACGGAACGCTGTTCACGCACCGCGATGGTGTGGAGGCAACGTGGGCTCTGATGACGCCGGTTCTCAAGGCATGGAAGGAGAATCCGTTGAAGGATCTCCCGAACTACGCTGCAGGAACCTGGGGTCCGGAGGCAGCCGATGAGCTGCTGGCATCGCAGGGCCGCAAGTGGCGTAAGCTCTAAATCGCAACATCGCTTTGGGCCTCGCGGATCTGCCGGTGTTATGCCGGCAGTCCGCGAGGCCTAGCCATTGCATTCGGAAAACGCATCCTAGAGATTGCATTCGCAACAAGCATTCAAAGAGAAGGAAGAGTATGCCGCGTCAGACCACTGCTACTTATCACGTCTATACGACCCCGGCCGATGTGGCCAGGGCAGCCGCAGAGTTGTTCGCGTCGTCGGTGACGGCGGCCGCAGCCGCGCGAGGAGTTGCGCGCATTGCCATCTCGGGCGGAACAACCCCCAAGGCGATGTTCGCTCTGCTCGCCGATCCGGCGCAGCCGTTTGCGAAGCAGGTGCCGTGGGACAAGCTGGATCTCTACTGGGTCGATGAGCGTTGCGTGGCGCCGGACGATGCCGAGTCCAACTACCGCATGACGAACGAAACGCTGCTCTCGAAGGTGCCGCTGGCGCCGGAGCATATTCATCGCATGGAAGGCGAGCTGGAGCCCGAGGTTGCCGCTGCGCGTTACGAGGCGGCGATTCGCAACGGCTTCAAGCTGGAGGGTGCGGAGACGCCGACCTTCGACCTGGTGATGCTGGGCATGGGCGACGACGGGCACACTGCCTCGCTGTTTCCGCACACCGAGGCGCTCAACGAGATGGCGCACATCGTGGTGGCGAACCACGTTCCGCAGAAGGACACCTGGCGCATCACGCTGACCTGGCCGGTGATCAACCAGGGCCGCGAGGTCGCCTTCCTGATTGAGGGCGAGAAGAAGGCCCAGGTGCTGCACGAAGTTCTCGAAGGGCCGTACCAGCCGGAGACGTATCCGTCGCAGATCATTCGTCCGGCGAGCGGCAAACTGACTCTCTTGCTCGACCAAATGGCGGCGGCTAAGCTGCCTGCACCTCAGGGATCGACTGGGACACTGGAGCTTAAATAGATGATTCTTGCCGGCGATGTTGGCGGTACCAAGGTTCACCTGGCGCTTTACGACTTTGCAGAGGGAAATCTTCACGCGATCCGCGATGAGAAGTTCCCGGCGCATCAGTTTGGATCGCTTGACGAGATCGTCAACAAGTTCCTCTCCGGGAACGAACAGTTTCCTGCGGCCAAGCGCGAAGAGATCCTCGCCGCCTGCTTCGGCTGCCCGGGGCCGGTGCGCGATGGCCGTCTGAAGCTGACCAATCTTCCATGGGTTCTCGACGCGCGTGATCTGTCGAAGTCGCTCTCGATCAAGCACGTCTTTCTGATCAACGATCTTGAGGCGAACGGATACGGCATCCCGGAGCTGGCCGCCGACAAGATCTTCACGCTGCACGAGGGCGACGCCAACGCGGTGGGCCATCGCGGACTGATCGCGGCGGGCACTGGACTGGGACAGGCGCTGCTGATCTGGGACGGCAAGAGGCACAACCCGATTCCGTCGGAGGGCGGGCACTGCGACTTCGCGGCCCGGTCCAACCGCGAGATCGCCATGCTGGAATATCTGCGCGGCACCTTGAAGGGGCGCGTCAGCTTCGAGCGCGTGGTCTCGGGGCTGGGAATCAAGAACGTCTACCGCTTTCTGCGCGAGGTCGAAAAACTGGACGAGCCGAAGTGGCTCTGCGACCGCATGGCGGGCGAGGACCCAAACGCCGTCATCGGAGAGTGCGCGGAGGATGGCTCCAGCTCGATCTGCTTTGAGACGATGAAGCTGTTTGCCTCGGCCTATGGTGCCGAGGCGGGCAACCTGGCGCTGAAGGTGCTGGCTACGGGGGGCATCTACCTGGGCGGCGGCATCGCGCCCAAGCGGCTGAAGACGATGCAGAATGGCTTCTTCATGCAGGCGTTCCTCGATAAGGGCCGCATGTCCCCGCTGCTGCAGTCGATTCCGGTACGCATTATCCTCGACGACAGCTGCGCCCTGCTGGGCGCGGCGGCCTACGGCGAGGCACGCGCGGCGGAGATGGGCGACGTCTCGGAGAGGGCAGCCTCGGTCAAGTCCTAGGCTATTCCAGGCGCCACAATTCTTCAGCAGCGATGCGGGTTTTCGCTGAAGAGTGTGGCGCCTTTTCGATATTCTTTAGGGTATGGTTTTGAATGCTGTTCTCCGCCGTACCCTGGTAGCCCTTAGTGCTTTCGTCTTCACCTCGGCCTCCGCGCTTTACGCCCAGCGCCTTCCGCAGGGCGTACACCCTGAACATTACTCGCTGGTCCTGACGCCTGATCTAAAGGCGGCCACCTTCACGGGTGAGGAGACGATCGACGTTACGCTCGATCAGCCTGCAACGGCGATTACGCTGAATGCTTCGGAGATCAAATTCTCTTCGGTAAAGATTTCGACAGGCTCAGGAGAACAGACCGCCAGTGTCAGCCTCGATGCGGCGAAGGAGCAGGCCACGTTCACGGTGGCGAATCCGATCCCCGCGGGTAAAGCTACGCTCACGATCGGCTATACGGGCATTCTGAACGACAAGCTGCGTGGGTTCTATCTCTCGAAGACCAAGGCGCGCAACTACGCGGTGACGCAGTTTGAGCCGACGGATGCGCGGCGCGCCTATCCCAGCTTCGACGAGCCTGCGTTGAAGGCGACCTACGATATCGCGATGGTCATCGATGCCGGTGACAATGCGATCTCGAATACGCAGGTCGTCTCCGATACGCCCGGGCCGATTGCGGGCAAGCATACGGTGAAGTTTGCGACGACGCCGAAGATGTCGACGTATCTCGTCGCGTTCCTCGTCGGCGACTTCAAGTGCACGAGCGGCAAAGCAGACGGCGTGCCGATCCGCGCCTGCTCGACGCCGGACAAGGTCGGGATGACGAAGTTCGCGGTGGAGAGCGCGGAGTACATCCTGTCGTACTACAACAAGTACTTCGGCATTAAGTACCCGATGCCCAAGCTGGACATGATTGCGCTGCCTGACTTTGAAGCGGGCGCGATGGAGAACTTCGGCTGCATCACCTACCGCGAGACCGACCTTCTGGTGGATGCGAAGAAGGGGTCAATCCCTGCGAAGAAGCGGGTTGCAATCGTCGTCGCGCACGAGATGGCTCACCAGTGGTTTGGCGACATGGTAACGATGCAGTGGTGGGACAATATCTGGCTCAACGAAGGCTTCGCGAGCTGGATGGAGTCCAAGCCGGTGGCGAAGTGGAAGCCGGAGTGGTCGTTCCCCGAGGACGATGCCGATGACATGGACAAGACGTTGAACCTCGATGCCCAGGCGACGACGCGCACAATTCGTGCCAAGGCCGAGACGCCGGAGGAGATCAACGAGATGTTCGATGGCATCGCCTATGGCAAGGCCGGCGCGGTGCTGGGCATGATGGAGAACTATCTTGGCGAAGAGGTCTTTCGCCAGGGCGTGCATAACTATCTCGCCGCGCACCTGTATGCGAATGCGACGGCGGAGGACTTCTGGAATGCGCAGACGGCAACCTCGCACCAGCCGGTTGACGTGATGATGAAGAGCTTCGTCACGCAGCCCGGCGTTCCTCTACTGATCTTCTCGCAGGCGGCCTCTGGATCGGTTCCGGTGGCGCAGCAGCGCTTCTTCCTTTCGAACCCGCGGCAGACCAGCACGGCGCAGCAGTGGTCGTTGCCGGTGTGCCTGAAGACCGATGGCCAGCCGTCGTGCCATGTACTGACGCCGGAAGAAAACTCCATTACGATACCTGCGACTACAGGATCGCTGTTCTATGCCAATGCGCGCGCGAAGGGCTACTATCGCACGGCCTATAGCAGCGATCAGTTGAGGGCTGTTTCGGCACAGGCAGAGACGGCGCTGAGTGCTCCAGAGCGCATTGGATTGCTGGGCGATCAGTGGGCGCTGGTGCGCTCCGGCAACGGCTCGATCGGAGATTATCTCAATCTAATGGCGGCGATGAAGAACGATCCCAGCGGCTCGGTGATGGGGAGCCTGACCGTGAAGCTGGCATGGATCGACTCGCACCTGGCGAATGAGGAGGACCGCAAGCTTCTGGCCTCTTCGCTGCAGCACGAGTTCGGGCCGGTGTACGCTGCGCTTGGACGTCCGCGTCGCGGCGATTCGTATGAGCGTCAGGAGCTGCGTGCGCAGCTGATGGATATTCTCGGCATGGCGAAGGACCCTGCTGTGATGGCTGAGGCGAGAAAGATTGCGGATGAGTCGTATGCCTCCGGATCGCACAGGGACGACCTCGATCCGATGCTGACAGATAAGGCAGTGCGCATCGCTGCGGCCAGCGGCGATGCGGCGTTCTACGAGAAGGTGTTGGCAGCGAGCAAGAATCCTGCAGACCCCGGTTCGCAGCACGATGCTCTGATCACGCTGGCGCTATTCACCGATCCGGCGCTGGTGACGCGCACGCTCGATTATGTGACCTCGGGCGCGGTGCGCAATCAGGACAGCTGGATTCCGATATCTGTCATGCTGCTAAATGTAGAAACGCGCGAGCAGACGTGGACCTACATCCAGAACAACTGGGAGAAGGTGCATGCACAGTTCACGACGAACTCGGGGTCGCGTGTGGTCGGTGCCGCGGGCAGCTTCTGTTCGGCGGAGAAGCACGACGAGGTGGCAACGTTCTTCGCGTCTCATAAAGTGGATGCTGCGGAGCGGACGCTGGCCAAGGCGCTGGATAACATCAACGACTGCGTGCAGGTACGTGCGGCACAACAGCCCGCCCTGCATCAGTGGCTGATGTCGCAGGCGAAGCAGTGAGCGCATCGGCGGAGCTTGAGCTGCAGCCGCGGTCGGCGCTCCGCATGTGGGCGCCGGCCGCGTCGATGACGCTGCTGGGGCTGCTCAGCTACGTCGACCGCAGCGTGCTCGCCATCCTGAGCCCGACGATCCTTGCGGATCTGCATCTTTCGGCCACACAGTATGGATACGCCATTCTCGTGTTCAGTCTCTGCTACATGGTGGCCAACCCCATCTGGGGAGCGTGGATGGACCGCGCCGGCCTATGGGTCACGACGCTATGCGCGGTGCTGCTGTGGTCGCTCGCCTCGGGCAGCCACGGGCTCATGATGGGTTTCGTAGGCATGTGCGTGGCTCGTGGCGTGCTCGGCTTTGGAGAAGGAGCGACCTTTCCGGCAGGATTGAAGACCGTCACCGAGACGCTGCCCGCGGAGAAGCGCTCCTTCGGATTGGGAGTAGCGTATAGCGGCGGCTCAACCGGCGCGTTGATCACACCGCTCCTCATTACACCGATTGCGATTCGCTGGGGATGGCGAGCGGCGTTTGGTGTCACGGCCGCGTTTGGCTTCGCGTGGATCGTGTTGTGGTTCATCCTTCGCACGACGGGCCTCTACGCTCCTCCTCGTCTCTCGGCAACGATCCGTCGCGAAGAGACTGAGGGCATCTCTACGTCGCGCTGGAGCCGCAACCTGTTTGCGGCTGCGCTGGTGTACGGGCTGGGGGCTGCGCCGCTGGCCTTCGGACTGTACGCCGCGCCGCTGTATCTGACGCGCGTGCTGCATCTCGGCCAGGCATCGCTGGGACATCTTCTGTGGTTGCCTCCGCTGGGGTGGGAGGCGGGCTATCTCATCTTCGGCCGCGTTGCCGATGCGCTGCGCCGCAGAGATGTGAAGCGTGGGGTCCAGCCACGGCGGCCGGGGGCAATCTTTGCCGTGCTCTCGGTGGCGAGCATCGGTATCGTGCTAACCCCGATGCTTGCCCGCAGCGCCTCACCAGTGGCAGCGACGATGACGCTTTTTGTCTTTGAGATGTTTATCGCCGGGGGCTTTGTGGTGTTCGCATTGTCGGACGGGATGATGGCGATTCCGAAGCAGCACTCGGCATTCCTGGCGGGGTTCAGCATCTCTGCGTGGGCGCTGGTGACGGGAGCTCTGATGCCATGGATCGGCCATCTCTTCGACCGGAAGAACTACGATCTTTCTTTCTGGTGCATTGCGTGTCTGCCGCTGCTGGGGACTGTGCTGTGGTCGGTTCTGCATTGCGAGCCGGGCCTTTCGATAGAGCATTGATGGTCCCGCCAGTGGTGAAGCGACATTCATCGCGTGCTCGCGGTGGAGAACGGTTCAATGGCGGCTGAGGCAAGTGATTGATCTGACAGCTCTCTAAGAGAGGAGAGCTGTGATGGCAAAGAATAAGTGCAGTTTCGGCTTGTCTGGCTTATTGCAGAACCGTATTCTTTGATTCACAGGATTTCCTGCGCCCTCCCGATCCTGTCGTCGACGATACCCTGGATACGAACTGCTGGCCTGCGGCCTCGTAGAAGAGAGGAACGCCTTTCTCCTCCAGACTGACCACGGAAGCTGCTGCGCCGTATTGTGTGCGTAGCGCGCAAACTGTTTTTCTTTCTCCCAAGATGAAAGTCTTTCAACGTGTTTGCTCCATGCTTTGGGTCGTCATCTTCTGTGTAGCTGTGCTGGGATGCGGTGGCTCAAGCGGAAGTCGTGATGAAACATCGGCACCGCCATCGGTGACTACATCCTCTGTGCTTCTTTCGGGGAAGGTGATGGCGGGCACGCAGCCTGTTGTGGGTGCGAGCGTGCAGGTGTATGCGGCGGGAACGGCTGGTCGCGGCATGGGAGCGCAGTCGCTGCTGAGCGAACCAGCGAGTACGGACGCGAAGGGAAGCTTTTCGATCTCGTCAGGATTAAGTTGTTCCTCGACACAGCCACTGTTTTACCTCGTGGCAAGTGGAGGCCACGTTGGTTCGTCGGCGGAGAATGCGGCAATCACGCTTGCGGCGGCAGTGGGAGATTGCCGCAAGCTGTCTGCCAGGACGGCGAGTGCATTCACTATGAATGAAGTGACGACAGTGGCTTTCGCGTGGTCGCTGTCGCAGTTTCTTTCTGCGGGAGGTGCGGTAGGCGCGACTGCGGGCAATGCCTCTGGTATCGCTAATGCCTTTGCCACTGCCGCAAATCTGGCGAACGCGACGACAGGAGGGACACCTGGAGCGACATTTCCTTCGACCGGGCACTATCCCTCCGCGAAGGTGAATACACTGGCGAACCTGCTGAATCGCTGCGTCGTCGTAGCCAGCGCATGCGCCGCTCTATTCGGCGCGACGACGATGGATGGCACAGCTGCCCCTGCGAATACGCTGGAGGCTGCGCGCCTGCTTGCCGGTCATCCAGGTAGCAACATCGGCATCCTCTACACGCAGGCGCTGGCGAGCGCGGCGTACGCTCCAGCGCTGACGGCAGCTCCAGCAGACTGGACACTGACGGTGAGCTATACCGGTGGAGGCATCGACGCGCCGACGGGGATCGCCGTCGACGGTGAAGGCTCGTTGTGGGTGGCGAGCTATAACGGCGTTGTGTCGAAGTTCAGCACGACGGGAGCGCCCGCGTTTTCTGCAGGCATTAAGGGCAGCGGTCTTGGGAGCTCTTATGGCGTTGCGGTCGACGCTTCGAACGATGTGTGGATCACAAACGGCGTGAGTGCGGCCACAGTGAATGGCGGTATGGGCTCGGTCACGAAGCTTAGAGGAGACGGTCAGGTGCTGTCTGGCGCAAACGGCTTTGTTGCCGGTGGCTTGAGTTATCCGGTCTCGCTGGCCATCGATGCGGAAGGCACGGTCTGGGTAGTGAACTATCATGATTCGCGGGTGACACAGCTTAGTTCCGCGGGAGCAGCGCTTTCGGGGAACAGTGGTTACAGCGCGTCTTCGCTTGCGTTTATCGTGTCGATTGGGATCGATGCGAATCGTCATGCGTGGATCGGCAACCAGAACAACCAGATGGTAACGCGGCTTTCTTCAGACGGCAGCAAGAGTATGGGGGTGTCGTGCTGCAATGGCCCGCAGGCGCTGGCCATCGACCAGCGTGGCAATATCTGGATAGCGAACTACTTTGGGGACAGCGTCAGTCAGCTAGCATCGAGCGGCGCGATCGTCTCGAGTGGATATGTTGGCGGCGGTCTGTCTCAGCCGCAGAGTCTTGCGATCGACGGCGATGGTACGGTGTGGGTGGTTAACGCACGCAGTGTCGTGGGCACAGAGTATCCGGTACTGACGGAACTGGCCGGATCGAATACGTCGGCGCCAGGAAGTGTGCTTTCGCCTGCGACAGGATGGCTGGCGGATGAAGGACTGGTGCAGCCGTATTCCCTGGCGATCGATGCCAGCGGCAACCTGTGGATGACCAACTTTACAAGCGACGCGAGCGTTCCTCACGGCAATGCGATCACCGAGGTCATCGGTATGGCATCTCCGGTGAAGACACCGATGCTGGGGCCTGCGCAGGCGCCGTAGCGGCGACTACATCAGGCGGAAGCGTTCGCGCATCAGTCGCTGAAATCGCGGCTTCCAGATGAGATCGTAGGCGAGCTCCTTGCCGGGAAACATGGCCAGCGCTGCACGGCGCGCATCCGAGATCATCTGCGATGCCTCGTCGATGGACAGGCTTGCATCCTGCGCAATGACCTGCATCACCATGTTCATCATCATCTGCAAGCGACGAATCAGCTTCCGCTCTTCCGCAAGTTCTTCGGTTGTGTGGGTGGTGGTTGTGCTGCGCTGCGTCTGATCCGGGTCCTGCATTTCCATGGGCCGAGCCTCCGCGATGGTTCCACCTTACTCTCGTTTTCCGGAACATCTACAGGAAAAAGTGTGTGTATGTGCCGACCTGGATTCACGGCTCCAGCGAGGCAACGTGTTCGCGAATGCCGCCATCGTGATCGAGCAGAAAAGAGGTGAGGCCGAACTCATCGGTGCGGTACAGCCTGGCTCCGGCTGCGGCGATGCGCTGAATCACTTCGACGCGTGGATGGCCGAAGGTATTCCTCCGTCCAACAGAGACGATCGCATCGCGCGGGTGCAGCGCGTTTAGAAACGGTGCCGTCGTCGAGGTTTTACTGCCGTGGTGGCCGATCTTGAGAAGAGTAACGGGGTGAAGATTCTGATGCAGCATGGCCTGCTCGCTGGCAGCCTCGGCATCGCCTTCAAGTAGGGCAGAGGAGGAGCCGTACTCGATGCGGAGCACCAGCGAGTCATCGTTACGCGGGGCGTCGCGGTTGATGTAGCTAGTAGTTGGAGATAACACCTGAATCTGCGTATCGCCCCAGGGCATGGAGTTGCCAGCATGCAGGTGTCGGACGGTAATGCCGAGTTCTGCGGCTTCAGCAAGCAGGTTGCGATAGGCCGTCGAGTCGGTGTCGATGGAGACCCACAGCTCGCGCGGCCGCAGGTTGCGCATCACGGCGGCCATGCCACCCATGTGATCGCTGTGCGCATGGCTCAGCACCAGCGTGTCGAGACGACGGATGCGACGCGACCACAGGTAAGTCGAGACGATCTCCTCGCCGATGTCGAAGTTGCCCGCCGCCGTTGCGGCTTCTCCTGCTCGGCCGATGGGGCCTCCGGCGTCGACGAGCATCGTCCGGCCTCGCGGGTCTGCAACAAAGATTGCATCGCCCTGGCCGACATCGATAGCTGTCACTTCAAGCATGTTGCGCGCGAAGATGGGCGGTTCGGGCCAAAAGACGAGCAGCGTTCCGATTGGCAGACAGAGAGCTGCGGCGAGCGCCCACGCTGTCGATCGGCGAGCAGCGTAAAGGCAAAAAGCCCACACGGTGAGCGCGAGAAGAACAGCCCATGCTGCAGGACCCGGGATGCGGATGTCCGCATGCGGCATTTTGCTGACGTGTGCGATAGCCCACTCCATACTATGCAGCAGTGCTGCGGTGGCAGCAGCTGGAAGCACAGCGAGTGCAGGCGCAAGGAGCGATGTGAAAAAGAAGAGAAGCGAGAGCGGTACCAGCAGACCGATGACCGGAATGGTCAACATGTTTGCCGGTAGCGCGAAGAAGGTTGCGCGATGGAAGTAGAGCGCCATGGGAAGCGCCATGACCATCTCCGCGACGAGAGCGATCCATGCAAGCTCCAACAGATGCAGCGCAGCGGTTAATGCTAGAGCGGGAAACATGCTGCACCACCGCCCGAAGGCGGCGATCAGGAGTTCTCTCCACATGCGCAACATCATGCGTAGCTGCGCAAGGCGCGGTGGCAACACGGGGTCGAGCCACAGGGCGTCAAGATTTTGCGAGGCGTGCAGCCACGGCAGAAAGCTGCGCTCTGCCAGCGGCACGGCGATGCCTGCGATGGCAAGCACTGCAAGGAAGGTCATCTGAAAGCCCGCATCGAACAGGCTCCCGGGAGACCAGATGAGTTCAGCCAGCGCTGCAGCGCCGATAGCATTGAGCACGCTGCGCTCTCGCGCCAGCAAGCGTGCCGCAAGGAAGATTGCGGTCATGAAGAGCGCGCGTTGCACCGGCGCGCCGAAGCCGGTGATCAGAGCATATGCGGTTGTCAGCGAGAGAGCGAGGAGCGTTGCAATCCACGCCCTGATGCGTAAACGGTGAAGAATCCAGAGAAGGATTCCTGCGACCACGGCGACGTGCATGCCGGAGACGACGAAGAGGTGAAACGATCCGGTACGGACGAATCCGGCGCGTACTTGCTGCGTGAGACGCGAACGGTCACCGAAGAGCATGGCATTGAGCATCGCTGCGTCGTCGCCGCTGAGGCGCAGTGCGGACGGAAGACGGCGCATGGCTGGTGAAGATATTGCGGTCAGCATGCGCGCCGAGGACCAGTTTTGAGCCGCAGCGAGCAGGCAGCGGGGATCGTTGCTGTGATGCGCAAGAGAACGCGCTTTGCTCGTGTGTGCCGTGGCTTCGACGCCAATGCCCTGTGCCAGGAGATAGTCCGCGTACTGCCAGACGCCGGGATCGCGGAAACGTACAGGGACCTTCAAACGCAGCGGAAGCTCGATGCCGTCTCCACATCGCGAGTCGGCGTAGGGCATGGTGTCTGTGAGCATGGTGACGCGCACACCACCGGTGATGGGCACCATGCGCGAGATGTCCGGCGTCACCTCTTCGACGGCATCGACCGCGATATCGATGGAGACGGCATCGCCTTCTTCTGCATCGTGTTCTTCCCACCATGTGGAGTCGGTATCGCGATCGGGCCTGCCGTGCCGTGATGGCAGGTGGCGTACACGTATGATCCGGCCACGCACCTGGCGGCTCAGGCCGTCTGCGTACTGTTGCAGTTCATGTTGCGTGAGCGGAAGCGGACGCAGCTGCCAGCTCCACGCACCTGCGGCGACCCAGAGTGCGACGAGGGCAAGCATGGCCGTGCGTTCGGCAAAGCGTATCGCGATGGCGAGAAGCAGCGATAAGAAGATGATGGAGAATGCAAACCAGAATGCGGGGATCCAGCTGCGGGCGATGGCGATACCCGCGGCGAACGAGAGCGCTGCGACGAGTAGTGGTATGCGACGCAGGCGAAGCGGT
Organism: Edaphobacter sp.; assembly: GCF_028283685.1. Classification (GTDB taxonomy): domain Bacteria; phylum Acidobacteriota; class Terriglobia; order Terriglobales; family Acidobacteriaceae; genus Edaphobacter. The sequence goes on from NZ_JAPWKF010000005.1 coordinate 273,258, forward strand.
TCGATTGTCGTGGCCTGATCCTGCTCAGCGTGGCCCGTCAGCGTCGTGCTCCTGGCTTAGGTGGCGGTGTAGCGCAGCACGGCGACGGTCTCCTGGTGATAGGTCTGAGGGAACATGTCGACCAGATGCAGCGCACACAACCTGTAGCCGGAGTCTACCATCAGCTTCAGGTCGCGCCCGAGGGTGATCGGGTCGCAGGAGACGTAGACGATCTCGGGAGTTCGCATTCGAGCGAGCAGCGAGCAGACCTCAGCGCCAGCGCCTGCACGCGGAGGATCGAGCACAATGAGATCAGGGCGGTCGCGTTCGAGCACGGCCCGTCGCAGAAACTCGACCGTGGTCGCTTCGATCGCGCGGCGGCCGTTACCGCGGAAACTGCGCTGCAGATCTTCGGCCGCAGCCTCGACGGCGACGACAGCGGAGAAATTCTTGGCGAGCACGCGAGAGAATAATCCAACGCCTGCATATAGATCCCATGCAAGACTGCCACTGCGACTGTGCGTGACGAGATGAACGAGATCGCTGAGCAGAGAGCGATTGACCTGGAAGAATCCGCCACGGCTGACCCAGTAGCTTTCGTTCGCAACATGGTAGTTCATTCCGGTAGCGCCCCATGATGGCCCGGGCCGAAAGCGCTGTGTCTTGCGGCCTCTGCTTGCGCCTTCCATGATGGATACGCCTGCGCCGATAAGTTCGGGAAGCTGCTGCTGCAGGCTCTCGCAAAAGCTGTTGAAGGAACCCTTGGGCTGTCTGCTCAGGAAGAGCATGAGCTGTAGCTTCGTGAGGTCATCGTTGGCGAAGAGTTCGACCTCTTCGGCGTCCTGTATCCACGGATTTTCATTGAGCGTGAGCAGTGACTCAGCCGCCCGCCAAAGAAGTGGAGCCGCGATGGGACACATATGCACGGGAAGAAATTCCAGTGTGCCGCGACGAAGATAGCCGACGCGCAGTGCGCCATCGTGCTTTGCGATGCGCAGACGGATGCGATTGCGATAGCCCCAGGGCTCGGCGGAAAGCGTCGCGATCGCGGGAAGATCGCTGACGCCTGCACGTTCGAGAGTCTCCCTCAGGATGCCGCGCTTGATCGTGAGCTGAGCTTTGTAGCTGGCCTGCTGAAGATGACAGCCTCCGCAGGCGGTGAAGTGATCGCACGCTGCGGCGACGCGGTCGTCAGAAGGTTGAAGGACGGCTTCGAGTTGGGCAGTGGCGACGCCGTCCTTGACGCCTGCGTCTGTGGCTTCGACGACCTCTCCCGGCAGCGTGAAGGGCACGAAGACGGCCTGATCGTTGAGACGGGCGAGGCCGTTGCCGCCGTAGATGACCTTCTCGATTGTCAGGTTCATCCCAGCCTCATGTAGAAGAGGCTGAGGCGGGGAAGTCTGTGGGCCTCCAGCAGCTTCTTCTGCAGAAATTGCTGCTGGACCTGCTTGATCTGCACGGCCTGCATCTTACCGCGATACGGCGCGAGTTCTCGTGCCGCCTGATCGCGCAGGCTGGTCAGCGTCGTCTCGTCGCTGGCCGTCAGCAGCGCGGCAAAGAGCTTCTCTTCGAGGACGGTTAGCGTGCGATCGAGCTCTTCGAGCGAGGCACTGCCGCTGTCGATGCGAACGCCTGCGGCCAGCGCGCGCAGACGCTCGCCGATCTCCTGTGCGATGACATCGGCCGGCGCCGGAATGCTTGCGGCGAGGATCGTCTCCGCGTTCTCTTCGAGATAGGCGGCGATGCGCTCGCCCTCAAAGCCACTCTCGGCCGGCGTGGTGGCCTCGGTGCTGTTCGTGCTGCCGACGGCGGCCTCCATCGCCTGTTCAGTGGCTTCCATGATGCTCTGTGCGCACCATGCGAGGCCGTTGATTTTGCGGGCGCGCGCGGTGGAGCGCATCGTCTTGGCGTCGTGCTTGTCGAAGGCGTTGTCGATGCCGCGCAGCACGGCTTCAAGCGGGATGCCCGCCTCGCGCCATGTCTCGATCAACGACCAGTCCAGGGTGGAGAGCATCAGCAGCGATCCACGCCGCTGCTGGAAGCGCTCCTCGATCTCGGTGAAGTAATTAATGTAATTGCGCATTGCTGAGGGGTACTGTTGTGTGCGGAGCTAGGCTCCGCGTCTCCTGCTCTTGTCGAGGCTGCGCTCATAGATGATGCGCAGACCATTGAGGGTGAGCATCTCGTCGACGACGGCGATGAACTTGGAGCCGCCCGCGATCAGCCGGGCGAGGCCACCGGTAGCGACGGTCTTTGTCTCCGGTCCAAGCTCGGCGATCATGCGTTCGAGGATGCCGTCGACCAGGCCGATGTAGCCGTAGTAGAGGCCGATCTGAAGGTTGTCGACGGTATTGGTTCCGACGACCTTGGCGGGCTTCTTGATGTCGATGCGCGGTAGACGTGCAGCGCGTGCGAAGAGCGCTCCGGCTGAGATGCCAAGTCCCGGCGCGATGGCTCCGCCGAGGAACTCGCCCTTCTTCGAGACGACGTCGAAGGTGGTTGCCGTGCCCATGTCGACGATGATGGTGGGCCCTCCATACTGCTCGAATGCTGCCGCGCAATTGACGATGCGATCTGCGCCGACCTCGCTGGGATTGTCGGTGAGGATGGGCAGTCCGGTTTTTACGCCGGGCTCGATGAACAGAGGCTTGACGCCGAAGTGGATCTCGCAGGCCTTGCGCATCATGCTGTCGAGCGGAGGCACGACGGAGGAGATAGCCACGCCGGTGACGGCGTCGGTCTTCAGACCGCGCAGATCGAACATCTGTCGCAGCAGCATGCAGAACTCATCGACCGTCTGCTCTGTGGGTGTGGTGATTCTCCAGTTGGTAATCACCTCGGTTTCGCTGCCGTTTGCGCCGAGCCGGAACAGCCCGAAGACAGCATTGGTATTTCCTACGTCGAGTGCCAGTAGCATCTTCGCTCTCCCGCCTCGTTAGTGCTTGTGTTTAGAGCTCGCGCACGCCGCCCGAAAGCACCGTGTGCCGCTGACCGTCGTCGCCATCCACCAGCAGGAAGCCGCTGGAGTCGAGTCCTGCCGTCATGCCAGTATATCCGCCCGCTTCGGCCACATGCACGCGCTTGCCCTGCACCCAGGTGGAGGCCGCGGCGAAGCGTTCGAGCAGGCTGGAGTTGTCGTTTGTGCCGTGCGAGTCGCGCTTCAGAAAAATCATCTCGCGTTCGATGTGGTGCAGCAATGCAGAGAGCAGATCTTCGCGCGAAATGAGTTTGCCCGTAGCGATGCGCAGCGAGGTTGCGAAAGAAGATAGTTCGTCGGGAAAGGTCGCGTAGTTCAGATTGATGCCGATGCCGATGACCGCATAACGCAGCATCGCAGGCGAGCCATTCTGTTCCGGTGTCATCGCCGTCTCCACCAGGATGCCGCCGCACTTCTTCGTGCCGATCAGCAGGTCATTGGGCCAGCGGATGTCGATCTCGGCTCCTGTGGTCTCTGCGATGGCGGCTTTCGCGGCGACGCCGGTGGCGAGCGAGATGCGCAAGGCATCGGTGGGGGGAAGAGGCGGTCGCACCAGCGCGCTGACGTACAGGCCATCGCCTGCAGCAGAGTGCCAGCCGTGGCTGCCGCGACCCCGGCCCGCGGTCTGCTCATCGGCGATCCAGACGCTCTCCCGCGCTCCTGCCTGCGCCGCTTCAAGAGCCAGCGTGTTGGTAGAGGTGACGGAGTCGAGATGATGGATGCGGCCTGCGAAGCGCGTATCTGAAATCGCGTCGATGACTGCCTGAAGATCAAACGGCATACTGCTTAGTACACGTCCGCTGTGATGCGCATGCTGAGGTCAACGGCGATGGCGGAGTGCGTGAGAGCGCCGACGGAGATGAAGTCAACGCCTGTGAGTGCGTACTTGCGCACGGTCTTGAGGTTCATGTTGCCCGAAGCCTCGACTGGCACGCCGGGCAGCGCTTTGTGGATCTGCCGGACAGCTTTCTTCACCTGCGCTGGTGTCATGTTATCGAGCAGGATGGACTCGGTGCCTCCTGCAATCGCCTGATCGAGTTCTGCCTGAGAGCGGACTTCGACCTGCACCACCTGGCCGGTCTTGCGGCCCTTCAGCGCCTTCTCCAGCACCGCAGGCAAACCGCCGCCAAGCGAGATGTGATTGTTCTTGATGAGGATGCCGTCCTGTAGATCGAGGCGGTGATTGGTGCCGCCGCCACAGCTGACGGCGTACTTGTCGAGTGTGCGCAGGCCGGGGATCGTCTTGCGGGTATCGAGCACCTTGGTCTTCGTCTTGCCCACGGCAGTGACGAACTGGTTCGTGAGTGTGGCAATGCCGCACATGCGCTGCATCAGGTTTAGGATCACGCGTTCCGTGGAGAGCAGGGCGGCGGCGTTGTGGCGGATGACGGCCAGCGGCTGGCCCGCGCGAACCTTCACGCCGTCAAAGATCTCGGAATGGCTGACCACCTCGAAGCGCCCGACGGACTGATTGTTCATCTTGGAGAAGATGTCGAGAAAGATAGGGATACAGCCGAGACCGGAGACGACGCAGGCCTGCTTGGCCAGGATGGTGCCTGTGGCACGCAGTCTGGGGTCGATGGTCAGTGCAGTGGTCACGTCGTTGGCGGCCTTATCCTCGGCAAGCGCGGCTTCGAGGATCGTCCGAATCTTTTTGCTCTTCCAGTCCATGAGTTAAATCCTAAACCTCTTCGGTGCTATCTGACGGCAGGCGAACAACAAAGCGACGGGGCAGCGAAAGTCGTGGGATGGCAGGGGTATAATCCGTGCCCTCGGAAGGGAGAACCGGCTATGACGACCGAAAGGAATATGCTCGCCGACAATAGGGAGATGGCCCAGCGCTTTATCTATGAGTGCTGGAACATTGGCAAGATGGAGACGCTGTGGGACATGGTTGCAGCGGACTGTTGCCTGCACGACACCGCTTTTCCTGATGCCGTGACGGGGCCGGGTAGTCTTGCTCGTCATATCTGCTCCTGCCGCAATGGTTTCCCTGATATGGAGTTCACCATCGAGGACACCATTGCCGAGCGGAATGAGGTGGTGCTGCACTGGAGCGCGACCGGCACCCACACAGGCGACTACTTCGGTATGAAACCCACCGGAAAGTGCGCGGCGATTACGGGGAGCAGCATCTTCCGCTTCGAGGATGGCAGGATCGCTGAGATGTGGGCCGACTGGAATGCCATGTACCTGCTGATGCAGCTTGGCCTGATGCCTCAGCCGCCGCAGCAGCAGAGCCAGGTATCGCAGATGCAGCCGCTTTCAGAGCCACTGCAGATACCTGTCCCCGCTGCCATCCCGCGGCCAATTCTTCTAGGCAGGGGGCAGAGCATCTAGCGCAGCTTTGGCCTTGTCGTACAGCATCTTCGTCTCGGCAGACTGCTTGCGCAGTCCCTCGACGATGTGGGCTGGCGCCTTCGACATAAAGGTCTCGTTGGCCAGCTGCTTCTCTGCCGCCATCAGGCCCTTCTCCAGCTTGGCGAGTTCCTTGCTCAGGCGCTCGCGCTCGGCGACGACGTCGATCTGCCGCTCGTAGATCACTGCGACATCGAAGCTGGCCGTGGCCCGCGCATTGCTGCCGGAGAGCGTTGCTTCGGCGAACTCAACGCTGGAGACGCGCGCCATGCGGGAGAGCATATCGCGGTTGGCGTCGACCAGCGCGACGATGCGATTGTCGCCATGCAGATTGATCGGCGCAGCCTCTTTCTCAGGTACGCCAAGCTCCTTGCGCAGGGCGCGGATCGTGGTGATCAGCTCCTGCAACGTGGTCATGGCGGCGACCGATGCTTCATCGGCAGCGAAATCCGTGGGTTGCGGATAGCGCGTCAGCGCGATGGACTTTGCCGGAGCGTTGTTCTCATAAAGCGCGTGCCACAGCTCTTCGGTGAGGAAAGGCATGAAAGGGCTCAGCAGCCGCAGCGCTGCTTCGAACGAGGCGACCAGTGAAGCCAGCGTAAGTGCGGTGACGTCGTTCTTCTCGTGGCCTTCGCCGAACTCGAGCCGCAGCTTGATCAGCTCGAGATACCAGTCGCAGAACTCGCCCCAGAAGAACTGGTAGACGGCTGCGGCGGCCTCGTCGAAGCGATAGTCGGTGAGAGCGCGATCGACCTCGGCGGAGACGGCGCTCAGGCGGCCGAAGATCCAGCGCGTCTCGAGTGGCGTGTTTGCCGGTAGATCAGGCACCGTGCCGCTGGCCTGCATCGAGAACGTGTAGCCTGCCTCCTTCGCGCGATCGGCCTGCATAAACAGGAAGCGAGCTGCATTCCAGATCTTGTTGGCGAATGCGCGATAGCCCTCGGTCCGCGACTCGCTGAATGCGATGTCGGTGCCGGGCGAGGCCATGCTGGCCAGCGTGAAACGGACAGCGTCGGTACCGTACTTCGTCACCACCTCGATGGGATCGATGACGTTGCCCTTGGTCTTCGACATCTTCTGCCGGTCGGCATCACGCACCAGTGCGTGAATGTACACCTCGCGGAAGGGGACGGCATCCTTCAGTTCGCGTTTCGATCCGTCGGGCATCGGCACGTCGAGCATGAAGTGGCAGCCCAGCATCACCATGCGCGCCACCCAGAAGAAGAGGATGTCGAAGCCGGTGACCAGAAGCTCCGTGGGGTAGAAGGCCGTCAGATCAGGCGTGAGGCCGTTCGAGCCTTCGGTGCCGGGCCAGCCAAAGACGGTGAAGGGAAGCAGGCCGCTCGAGAACCAGGTGTCGAGCACGTCGGTCTCCTGCGTCAGCTCCGTCGAGCCGCACTTCGCGCACGCCGTCGGCGTCTCACGGGCGACGTTGATCTCCGCGCACTTGATGCAGTGCCACGCCGGGATGCGATGACCCCACCAGAGCTGCCGCGAGATGCACCAGTCGTGGATGTTCTTCATCCACTCCTCGTAGGTCTTGCGGTACTGGTCGGGCGTGAAGCGGATGTGGCCCTGCTCGACGGCCTCGATGGCCTTGTCGGCGAGCGGCTGAATCTTGATGAACCACTGCTGCGAGAGCCGCGGCTCGATGACGACGCCGGTGCGCTGGCTGAGGCCGATCGACAGCGTGTGGTCCTTGATGTCGACCAGCAGATCCAGCTCGCGCAGATCCTCGATCATCCTCTCTCGCGCAGCGTAGCGATCGAGGCCGTCGTAGTGCGAGCCCGGCAGATCGACGTGCGCGGTGTCGTTGAGGATCGATAGGTTCGGCAGGCCGTGGCGCTGGCCGATGGCGAAGTCGTTGGGATCGTGCGCCGGGGTCACCTTCACGGCACCGGTGCCGAACTCGGGCTTGGCCCAGTCGTCGGCGAGGATCGGGATCTCGCGGTCGGGGCCACCGTTGACGCCGCTCAGCGGCAGACGAACCAGCTTGCCGATGAGTGCCTTGTAGCGCTCGTCCTCAGGGTTCACGGCAACAGCGACGTCGCCCAGCATCGTCTCCGGCCGGGTGGTGGCGACGACGATGGAACCTGTGCCATCAGCCAGCGGATAGCGGATGTGATAGATCTTCCCCGCGCGTTCCTCGTGCTCAACCTCGAGGTCGGAGACGGCGGTCTGAATCGCTGGGTCCCAGTTAACGATGTAGGCGCCGCGATAGATCAGCCCCTGCTCCCACAGGCGCACGAAGCACTCCTTCACCGCGACGCTGAGGCGGTCGTCCATGGTGAAGTACTCGCGGCTCCAGTCGACGCTGGCTCCCAGGCGGCGCATCTGGTCGAGGATGGCTCCGCCGTAGAGCTCCTTCCACTGCCATACGCGCTCAATAAAAGGTTCGCGGCCAAGCTCGCGGCGGTTCTTGCCTTCGCTGGCCAGCTGGCGTTCCACCATCATCTGCGTGGCAATGCCGGCGTGGTCGGTTCCGGGGATCCAGACCGAGGTCTCGCCGCGCATGCGATGCCAGCGGGTGAGGATATCCATCTCCGTCTGGTTGAGCATGTGGCCCATGTGCAGGCGGCCCGTGACGTTGGGCGGCGGCAGCAACATGGTGAACTTCTTGGCGTCGTCCGCCGTACCATCTGGTGTGGCGACGTCGAACAGGTGCTCGCGGACCCAGTACTCGGCCCAGCGCTCTTCAATAACGGACGGATCGTATGTCTTCGGAAGCTCGTGACTCATGCTGTTTAAGCGTAGCATTCATGCAGCTTTACGATGCGTCCTCAAATGTCGCTGTAACGATGTTTGCCCGTCCTTCGGGACGGGCCTTAGACTCTTCTTCGAGGTGGCGTTTCTGATGCGATGTGCCCGCTTTGCCCTGATGACGATCTTGCTGGTCTCCCCGCTGGCGACGGCCTTCGCCAAAGGTCACGGCGGCAACAATCGCGCCTCCTTCGGCCAGGACATTAACGTGTCGGAGGGGGAGTCGGTTGGCGATATCGCCTGCAGCTTCTGCACGGTCCACGTCCATGGGGACGTAACCGGCGATGTCGCCGTCTTCTGGGGAAGCGTGATCGTCGACCCCGGCCAGACCATTGCGGGGGATACGGCGATTGCCGGGGGGAATCTGCGGCTTGAGGAGGGTGCGTCGGTCCACGGCGATGTTGCCATCCTGAGCGGCGTCGCTGATGTGGCTGAGGGCGCAATCATCCATGGAGATCGCGCCGTGCTTCCACCGCCCCTGGGGACACTTCTGCTGTTTTCTCCGCTGATCGTTTTGGCGCTCATCATCTGGCTGATCGTCTACCTGGTGCGGCGCAACCGCTACCGCTTTCCGCAGTACCCGCAGGGCTATGGGGCTCCTCCGCCTCCGAGGTAAGTCCAGCAAGATCCTCGATTTGCGCGGTTTACGGAACTGCGCCCGCCTCGCCTGCGTATGGAGGGAGAACGGCGACGCCACGGTATCGCTGCCAGCGTTCTGCATTTCATCTCCAGGAGTTGAGCCGTGTCCAGCCGTGTCCTTCGATCTCTCGGCATCGTGTTTTTGTTTCTCGTCACCGTGGTCACGGCGCGGGCGCAGGGCGGTTCGCGTACCTACTTCAATCAGGACATCTTCGTAGCGCAGGGCCAGCAGGTGCATAATGCGGTCTGCCTCTTCTGTTCGGTGCAGGTGGAAGGCGAGGTCACGGGCAATGTCACCGTCCTCTTCGGAAGCCTCAACATCACGGGCCGCGTGGATGGGCGGGCTACGATCGTCGGCGGGAATGCTGTGATCGATTCGGTGGAGGGGCTGGGCGGAAATGCGCTGATCGTCGGCGGCAATGCAGTTTACGAGGCCGATGAGTCCATCTCGGGCAACGCCTGGGTCATCGGCGGCCACCTGTCGCCGATGGGCGGCCACCGTCCGCATACGGCGCGGCGCTTCTTCTTCAGCCCGCTGGTTTCGACGGCGGCGGCAGTCGTGGCTTTTGTGCTGCTTTCGACGATCCTGGTGCTGCGGCGTCGCTCCCAGCCTGCCTGAGCGCGGCAGATTGAAACAAAGAAAAATCCCCGGAGATGCTCCGGGGATTTTTCTGTCTGTCTTCTCTTCTGAAGCTAGAAAGGTCTTCTGAAGCTTAGAAGGGGTTGAGCTTGCCGAGACCCTTCTTCTTCTTGTGGGTGCTCGAGGATTCTTCGCCGTTGTCGTAACTCGGCTTAGGAGTCTTCTTGTCGCCTGTCTTGGTAGGCTGAGCCTTGGGCTGCTCGGCGGCGTTGACATCGTTGATCGCGTCGGGAGCCGCTGCCGGCTTCTCGATCGCCGGAGCTGCCTCGGTGTTGGTCGGGCCCACAGCCTTCAGGCCTCCGTTAGCGTCTGGCGCGGGCTGCGCAGGAGTGGAGCTTCCGTTCGCGCCGGGAGTCAGGATCTCGACACCCATCGCATTCGATCCACCGCTGGTTGCCGGAGCTGCCGTTGCAGGGGTCGCGGCGCCGCCAGTGGAAGGCACGTTGGACATGACGGAGGCACCGTCCGAACCCGTGCCGGCGCTGGGAATATCCTGGAAGGCCAGCGGAGTGGCCGGCTTCGCCGGTGCTGCGGGCTGGGCCGGTGTCGTGTCGGCTGCCGCGGTCGACGGCGTGGCGTCAGCCGGCTTCTCGGCCGACGTGGCCGGAGCTGCCGTGGGGTTCATCGCCGTCTGGTAGTCCTTGATGATGCCCTTGGTGACCTCGGGGGCCATGGTGGGCTTGGCGTCGTTCATCGACGGGTCGCCAAGACGGGCCGCGGTGACGACGTCGGGGCGGCGCAGCACCATCAGCATGGCGCGGCTCTGCAGGCTGTACTGGCCGCGGCTGTTTTCGAGCGCCGTACTGGCCGCAACCTGCTCCGGCGTCGGCGTCGGAATCGGAATGTTCATGGCCGCGAGACGATCACGTGCATCTTCGACGTGCGGGGAGGCAGAGTGCTCGAGCGCAACCTTGCGGTATGCATCGGCTGCGTGCGCCTCGTAGATCGAGGCCAGGCGGCCGCGGGCATCCGACGGAAGCTGCTTCTGCAGTCGGGCGATGCGAGCCTCGGACTCGTAGGCGTCGCCGAGCGCGATCAGCACGTCGTCCATGTGGCTGTACAGCGGATAGGTATCGGCGACGGTCTGGTAGCGGGCGATGGTGGCAGGCCAGTTCTCGCGGGTGGCGTAATAGGCGCCGATCTCAGCCTCGCGGGTGGCCAGAACCTCCTGCACCTCGCGCAGGCGCTGCTTGGCCTGCGGCACCAGTGTGGATTCGGGGAACTGCTGCAGCATCAGGCGGTACTCTTCCTGCGCGTGCATGGACTTGGTGTAGTCGCGGTCCGGCTTATCCATCTGCCGGAAGTAGATATCGCCGACGCGCATCTGGGCCTCGGCGGCCTCAGGCACGTTGGGGAAGAAGGTGATGAAGTCCTTGTACTCCTGCTCGGCCTGAGTGAGAGCCGCTGAGCCGCCCTCACGGTACCAGCTGTCAGCGATGGCCAGCTTGGCCTTCATCTGGTACTGCGAATCGGGATAGGTGTTCAGCAGGGTCTGCAGATCGAGACGGGCGACGTCGAAGTGACCCTTCTTGGTCGCAGCGAGAGCCTTGTCGTACAGCTGACGGTCCGGCAGCTTGGCGTCGGTGGCGGCGAGCTCGTCGTTCTTCTTCTCCGAGGCAAGGCGCTTCTTGGTGTCCTTGGACTGGACGACCTTATCTTCCTTGTTCTCTTTCTTCTTGCCCTTCTTGTCGTTGTCGCTGTTGTTGGAGAGCGTGGCGCTCTGCTGCGGCTGAGCGCTGGCATCAGTGGTCTGCTGCGCGGCTGCGCCGTTGTCCTGGGCGCGAGCGCCTGCAGTACCGGCGATAAGCGCAGCGACGGCGACTCCGGCCAGCAGGCTGGCCTTGAGACTGGGGAAGAAAGAACGGTTCTGATTCATCAACTAAGGACCTCACATCGGCCGGGTCGCGGAGCGAGCCACGGCTTGTCAATATTCTAGACTTTCCGTGCCTTCTTGTCCGGTGCTGCGGCGTTCGCCAGTTTCAATAATTTACGGGCGTTCTGTTCGGTCTTGCCCTTGCTGAAGACGGCCGAACCGGCGACGAGCATATCCGCTCCCGCTTGGACGACCGAGGCCACCGTGTCGTGAGCCACGCCGCCGTCCACTTCGATACGGAAGTTCAGGCCCATCTTCTTGCGAATTTCGGCGAGATAAGCGATTTTTTCTACCGCAAAGGGGATAAATTTCTGCCCGCCGAAGCCGGGGTTCACGCTCATGATCAGCACATAGTGCACCATCGGAAGGACTTCGATGAGCGTATCGACCGGGGTGGCTGGATTGAGGACCACGCCGGGCAGCGCTCCGTGATCGGCGATCAGCTGCAGGGTGCGGTGCAGGTGGCGGCAGACCTCCTGGTGAACGCTGATCAGGTCGGCGCCCGCCTCGGCGAAGGCCGGGATGTACTCATCCGGATTCTCGATCATCAGATGGCAGTCGAGAGGGAGATTCGTGACCGGGCGCAGCGCCTGCACCATAGGAGGCCCGAAGGTGATGTTGGGGACAAAGTGGCCGTCCATGACGTCGACGTGCACGATGCTTCCGCCGCCGCGCTCTGCTGCCTTCACCTCGTCGGCGAGGTGGGCGAAGTCCGAAGCCAGGATGGAGAATGCCAGTTCGATCAAAGGGGGTTGCTCCTGCGGTTAAGTCTATCAGCGGAGACGCCGTGCTTCATGAATCGTGGATCGCGGGTAAGACCTGTTCGATCCGCCGAAATGGTAGTCCTTGCCGGGCATCGCCAGGGAATTTGCTGTCTGTCTTTGCTGATGCGAGCTTGGGTGGTCGAAAAGCGGGTTTCTCCACTTCGCTGCGCTTCGGTCGAAATGACAGTGTGCGGGCAGAGGATGATGGTGTGCAGGGCCAGCGTGCCAGTGGTGCGGGGAGAGGAAAGAGTCTGAGACGGGAAGAGCTGTTTACTGCTTGTCGCGTGTGATGACCGGAACGACGCGCTCGACGTCAGGGCGGCCTTCGTGCAGGATGCGGGTCTTGGTCTCCTTTGCGATCTTCTTCGCAGCCTCGCGGTCGGTGTCGGCCATGGGTTTGGGGTCGCCGAGCACGACGCGTGCGGTGCCGTTGAGGATGCGGCGGATCGGCCAGCCGCCGTCGGCGTTCGGCAGGAAGACTTCGCCGGCACGCTGCTTCTCGGGCCGGTAGTACCAGCGGCGCAGCAGCGAGAGATGATCGCTGAGCATGGCGACGTCATTCGACGGGCTCGCGGCTGCTTCAAGGCGTTCGAGCACGGCTCGCGCGCGCTGCTCCGGGGAGTTGGTGGTGTCGGCGGCCTCGCCTTCGAGCGGTACTGCCTCAAGCATCAGCGGCTGCGCGAAGAGCGAGCTGCCGACCGAGGTCTGCTCCTTGACGGCACGCACGCCGAGCGTCGAGAGTCGCTCGGGGCCGAGAAGGCAGCCGCCCTGAAGAAGGATGATGGCGGCGTCGGCGGAGTGGCGATGCGCCTCGTCTTCGGCGGCTTTCTGCACGATGACGGCGCGCAGCTGCGGGATGGGGCGCACGAGCTCGTCGGCCAAAGAGGCGGCGGCCTTCACCTTCTGATACTGCTCGTGCAGCTCGGCGGCGCGCTCGAACTCCATCTCTTCGGAGGCCTTATCGCGGTCGATGCCGATCCTGGTCAGCATGCTCTCGCCGCGGGTGTCGAAGAAGGCCTTCACGGCAGCGGCCTCGGCGGCGTACTGCTCCGGTGTGCAGGCCTGTTTACAGGGCTCGATGCACTTGTGCATCTCGCCGTAGACGCAGCCGGGATGCTCGGGGTATGGCGCGAGGTCTTCGTGACAGCGGCGCAGCTTGAAGAGATCGAGCACGGCATCGCAGTAACGCTCCGCTGCGGCACGCGAGGGAAAGGGGCCGTACATCTGGGCGAGGCCGCGCCTGGAGAGGCGGTTGGTTGCGTAGACGCGGGGGAACTCATTCTCCATCGTCATGCGCAGCACGGTTGGCGTGTGCAGGCGCAGGCGACGGCGCGCCTCGGCATAGCCGTAGATGCTGGCGGCAGCGTGGTAAAGGGTGAGCGTCGACTCGAACTCGGAGCCTGTGACGGTGTACTCGATGCGAGCCACGCGATCGCGCAGATTGAGCCGCCTGGACTGCGACTCGGGCGGCGCGAGCAGACGCTTCATGCGGCGGCGCAGATCGGCGGCGCGTGTCAGATACGGTTCGGCATTCTCCTGCTGACCGTAGAGCGCGAAGACGCCGGGAAGCGCGGGGATGGAGCGCAGGATCTCCTCTGCGTTCTCGGGGGAGAAGGCGATGGATTGCTCGAAGGTGAAGCTGGCTGCCACGTCTGCGATTTTAGCTGTCGCGGTTACGCGCCGGCGATGGTCATGCCTTCGACGCGCATGGTTGGTGCGGCGCTGGAGCTGCGGAACTCGAGGTCGTTGGCGATAGCGACGATGTTGCGGTACATGTCCTTGAGATTTCCGGCGATGGTGATCTCTTCGACCGGGTAGGCAAGCTCCCCGTTTTCAATCCAGATGCCTGAGGCTCCCTGCGAGTAGTCGCCGGTGACGAGGTTGACGCCGAAGCCCATCGTCTCGGTGACGTAGAGGCCGTTCTTGACGTCGCCGATGAGCGTCTCGGGTGTGCAGTCGCCGGGTTCGAGATAGTAGTTGTGCGCGCCGATGCCTGGGTTTCCGGCGAGGCCGCGCGACGCGCTGCCGGTGGAGCGCATGTTGAGCTTGCGGGCGGTGTAGGTGTTGTTGACGTAAGTCTGGAGGACGCCCTTGTCGACCAGCACGGTGCGGCGCGTGGGCAGGCCTTCGCCGTCGAAGGGCACGGTGCCGAAGCCGCCCGTCTGGATGCCGCGGTTGTCGAGGAGCATGGTGCCGTCGTCGACGATGGTGATATTGCTGCCGGCGACTTCCTTGCCGAGCATGTCGGCGAAGAAGGTGGCGTGGCGGTAGATGGCGTCGCCGTTGGCGGCGTCGAAGATGTTGCCCATGATGGAGCGGGCGATCTCGGGCGCGAAGACGATGGAGGCCTTCTGCGTGGGAACGCGGCGTGCGCCGAGGCGGCGCAGGGTGCGCTGCGCGGCGATGCGGCCGATCTCTTCGGGTGACTCGAGCTTTGCGATGGTGCGTGCGCTGGAGTACCAGTAGTTGCGCTGCATGCCGCCTTTTTCGTCGATGGCGATGGGGGAGACGGAGAAGCCGCAGTAGGAGCGGCGGTACTCGCCGGTGAAGCCGCGGGAGTTGGTGAGGATTTTGTGGGAGGTTCCGGTGTCGAAGTCGGCGCCGGAGGAGTTCTGGATGCGGGTATCGCAGGCGAGGGCGGCGGCCTCGGCGCGGCGTGCGATCTCGATGCGCTCGGCGGGGGGCAGGTGGTTGACGTCGTCGAAGTAGAGCTTGAGGTCGCCGGGAAGCTGGCCGAACTCTTCGCGCTCGGGGAGGCCGGCGAAGGGGTCTTCGCTGGTGATCTTTGCCAGGGTGAGGGCGCCGTCGACGAGGTGCTGGATGGCGTCGTCGGAGAAGTCGGAGGATGAGGTGCTGGCGGTGCGCTGAGCTTTTCCAGAGCTGAGGAAGACACGCAGGCCGACGGCGCGGGAGCCAGACTCCTTGAGCGTCTCTACCTGACCGAGGCGGACGCGGGCGGAGAACTCGTCGCCTTCGTAGACGACGGCCTCGGCGTCGGTGGCGCCGGCCTTCAGGGCGCGGTCGAGCACGTCCTGGGCTAGCTGGCGGAGGTCGGTCTTCGGGGGCGTCTGCGTCTCGGTGGGCATGCCCTCACAGGATAAATGGGGGGGGACCCCCTCCCCCGGGTTTTGTGCAAAGTCTTCAAAATAATGGACTTGCTAAGGAGGTATTCTGCAAAATCTTGAAAAGAAAGACTTAAAAGGCAAATTCTTCAAAGGAAACGACTTATTGCTTTTGGAGAGCCGCTGCTCCATCAGAAGCAGCCGTTGCTTTTATTTGGTTACTGGCTTTTCTTCTCTTTTCTTGCCCTGCTTCTAATTCTAGTTGGCGGAGCGGGGTGAACCGGCACTCTGTAAGTGTTCTGGCATCAAATGCTTGAACGGTTCCGGGGCTTGACAGGTTTGGTTGCGGACCTGGGTTTCCTTGGTATAGTCCAACAGGTGTTTCCGATGTTTTTTCCTTTTAGGTGGGGCAGACGACGATGCATATCTCCAGCGCAACGCTGATCTATCTGGGCTTCGTCTTTGGTTTGCTGGTGATTCCCCGGGCCCTGCAGCGATTCCGCCTGCCTGCTCCGCTGACCTGCGTGGTGCTGGGTATCGTGGTGGCGAAGTTTTTTCCGCAGACGGCGGCCGACGGCGTGATGCCGGTGGTGGCGACGCTGGGAATCGCATCGCTGTTCCTGTTTGCCGGGCTTGAGGTGGACCTGGATGAGCTGCGGACGCAGGTTCCGCGCCTGACGGCGTACCTGATGGCGGGCGGTCTGATTCTGCTGGTGGGAACGTGGGTGGCGATACGGTTTATGCACATGGCGTGGCAGCCGGCGGCGTTGCTTTCGCTGGGTCTGTTTACGCCCTCGACGGGTTTCATCCTGGATACGCTGCCGCACTCGGGGCTGGATGAGGTGGAGCAGCGACAGGTCTCGATGAATGCGATTGCGGCGGAGATTGTGGCGCTGCTGGTGTTGTTTGTGGTGTCGCAGGCAGGGTCGATGAAGACGCTGGCGGTCTCGAGCGGGATTTTAGTGCTGCTGATTGTCCTGACGCCGATTCTCTTTTTGGCGCTGGGCCGGTACGTGGTGCCGCATGCGCCGGGGTCGGAGTTTTCGCTGCTGATCATGGTGGCGATTATCTGCGCGGTGGTGAGCCAGGGGCTGGGGGTGCACTTCCTGGTGGGAGCGTTTGTGGCCGGGATGGTGGCGGGTCTGCTGCAGGACAGGATGCAGACACTGGCGTCGGATACGAACCTGCAGGCGGTGCGGCTGTTCTCGTCGTTCTTCGTGCCGTTTTACTTCTTCCGGGAGGGTATGGAGGTTCCGGGCGGCGCGCTGGTGTGGCGGGCGGTGTTGTATGGGCTGGCGCTGGCCGCGGTGGTGATTCCGATACGGGTGGGCAAGGACTGGGTGGAGGCGCTGGTGTTTACGCGGCGCAGAGGCAGGAGCGGCATCCGGGTGGCGGTGGCGCTGGTGCCGACGCTGATCTTCACGCTGGTGATCGCGGGCATGCTGCATGCGCAGTTTCATATCAGCGATGAGCTGTTTGGCGGACTGCTGGCGTATGCGGCGATTGCGACGATCCTGCCGTCGTTTGTGTTGCCGCAGCTGGTCTCGGCGGCAGCGGAGGATGGGCTGTAGCTCGCTGAGCTAGTGAGATGGAGCGTAGTAGCCGGACCGGGTGGTGATGGCGGCGACGCGATCGGGCGGAACAATGAGGATGCGATGGAAGGCGCCGTTGTGCGGCATCGCGGCCGGGTTGTAGATGAGCCGGTACTGGTTGCGCAGATTGGCCTGAATGATGTGCAGATCTTCGTCGATCTCCGCGCCAGAGGCGCCGATGCGGAAGACGCGGCCTCCGGTGAGCGAGGCGAGGTCGGAGAGATTGTGCAGTCCGGTGATGGCGGAGTCGGGACGGAAGACGTAGATGGCGGTGTTGGTCTGCTGGCACATGTCGACGGCGGAGCGTAGTGGAAGGTAGGAGGCGTCGTCATCGCCGTCGCTGAAGAGCATGATGAAGTTACCGGTGGTGTCGTGTGCAAGCCTGCCGAACTGTTCGCGGCAGGCGGCATAGAGTGTGTCATACAGCGCCGTGGTGGAAGGAATATTGCCGCTGCGGGCGATGGCGGCGGTGAGAGCGGCTGGACTGCCGGACCATGATTGCAGCGTCTGCGATCGTTTCGAGAAGCTCATGACGAAGGCCTGGTCGGTGGCCTGTTGCAGCACGCGCTGGGCGTAGACGGTGGCGATGTCGAGCATGGTCTCGCGGCTGGGTTCCATGGAGGAGCTGGTGTCGATGAGGATGCCGGCGCGGATGGGGAGATTGCGCATGGGCTGGAAGGTGACGATGCGGCGCGGGGGATGTCCGTTGTCGGTGATTTGGAGATCGCTGGCGCGGAGATCGTTGACGGGCATGCCCTGTGCGTCGTCGGCGTGCAGGGTGAGTTCGACCTCATCGACGTTGACCTTGATGCTGTAGGGAGCGGAGGTCTGCGAGCCGGTGGTACAGGCGGAGGCGAGCAGCGCGGCGATGCAGAGGGCCGTCAGAGGGAAGCGCGGAGGCATCGCTCCGAGAATAGCGGAGTTTCTGTCAGATCTCTTGCTGCTGTTGCTGTTGCCGTGCGGTGCGGAAGGTGGATTCGCGGTTGGTGAGCAGGAAGTAGAGCGAGACGAGGGTGAGAGCGATGCCGGAGCCGGAGAGGGCCTTGGAGACGCCGATGAGGGGGATGAGCTTGCCGAGAGCGAGGGATCCGAGGGGGATACCGGCGCGGAAGGCGAGGTTGTAGACGCTCATGACGCGGCCGCGCATGGCGTCGGTGGTGATGAGCTGGGCGAGGGAGACCATGAACGAGGCCGAGGCCATGATGGCCATTCCGGAGAAGAAGAGCAGAACGCAGGAGAGCGGCAGCCAGTGGGACATGGCGAAGCCGGCGATGATGAGGCCGAGGAGGACGAGGATGAGCAGCGTGAGGCGTCCCTGGCCCTTCATCTTTTCGACGGCGGCGACGGAGAGCGCGCCGCAGATGGAGCCTGCGCCGGAGCAGACGAGCAGAAGCGTGTAGGTTTCGGGGCCTTTATTGAAGACGCTGCGGACGAAGACGGGGAGGAAGCCGTTGAGAGAGAAGCCGAAGAGGGTGGTGCAGAAGGCGAGGATGACGAGGGCGCTCATGCCGTCGCGACATCGTATGAACTGGATGCCTTCCTTCATGCTCTTGAGGACCGAGACGGTGGTCTTGGCGGGGACGAACTTCACCTGGATCATCAAGAGCGAGGCGATGACGGCGAGGAAGGAGGCGCCGTTGAGGGTGAAACACCAGGTGGCGCCGAGGGTGGCGTAGGCGATGCCGCCGATGGCCGGACCGACGATGCGCGCGAGGTTGAACTGAATGGAGTTCATGGCGATCGCGTTGGAGAGATCTTCGGGATCGACGAGCGAGGGCAGCAGCGCGGAGTAGGCGGGCCCGCCGAAGGACTGGCCGACGCCGACGAAGAAGGAGAGCGCGAGGATGTGCCAGACCTGGACCAGATGCAGAGCGAAGAGGGCGGCCAGAAGGAAGGCGCAGGTCATCTGGATGTACTGCGAGACGAGCAGCATCTTGCGGCGGTCCATGCGATCGGCGAAGACGCCGCCGAAGAGGGAGAGCAGGATGATGGGGAGCTGGCCGAGGAAGAGGTCGAGGCCGAGGTAGAAGGCGTCCTTGGTGAGGTCGTAGACGAGCCAGCTCTGTGCAAACTGCTGCACGAAGGTGCCGATGGTGGAGACGCAGGCGCCGATCCACATCAGGCGGAAGTCGCGATAGCGAAACGCTCTGAAGATGCGTGCTAAAAACTTGGGTTCGCTGCTGGACATTCCTACGTGTGGCTTCTTCCGGTGCTGTTGGTTAGAGGGTACCGATCTTCATGGTACAGGGATGGATGATTGGACGGCGCCGAAGTCGCAATAGTTTGTATCGAGTAACGGGCTGGAACAATAGCGGAACATCGTGGGGCCGTGGTTCTGTGAAGCTGTGGCGCTCGCCGCGGAATGGTGCAGCAGGCCTTTTGAGCAGTAAGCTTCAGATATGATGAGCAGTTCCCGGCCCCTCTTCCCTGTAGTGGCGGTGATGGTCTTCACCGCTTTGAGCTGTGTCAGTCCTGCACAGCAGCTGAACAAGGATGACAGCGTGGCGCGTCCGACGCCGCAGTATGCGATTCCGACGATGCCTGCCAATCCGGCGCTGCCGAATATCTGGATTGTGGGCGACTCGACGGCGCAGAACAAGAAGGACTGGGGATGGGGCGACCACTTCGCCCACTACGTGGATACCAGCAGAATCAACGTGGTGAACCGTGCGCGCGGTGGACGGTCGAGCCGCACGTTTATTCACGAGGGCGCGTGGGACGAGGTGCTGAAGAGCGTGAAGCCGGGCGATTATGTGCTGATCCAGATGGGGCACAACGACGGTGGGGCGCTGGACGGCGCAAAGCCGCGCGGGACGCTGAAGGGTATCGGCGACGAGCAGCAGGAGGTGACGCTGCTGGACGGAACGCACGAGGTGGTGCACACCTTCGGCTGGTATGTGCGGAAGTATATTGACGATGCGCGGGCCAAGGGAGCGCATCCGATGCTGCTGAGCCTGACGATCCGCAATATCTGGACGGACGGCCACATTGAGCGGGATATGGGCTACGACGGATTTATTCACCAGGTGGCTGAGCAGGAGAAGGTGCCTTATGTCGACATGAGCGATGTCGAGGCCGACCGGCTGGAGAAGATGGGGCCGGAGAAGACGGCTGCGTTCTTTCCGGGAGACCACACGCATACGGCTCCCGATGGAGCGGAGATGGTGGCCTCGTGCGTGGCCGAGGCTCTGAAGGAGCAGCACACGGATCTGGCGCAGTATGTGAAATAGAGGCAGAGAAAAGGAAGAGCGGCGCAGAGATCTCTCTGCGCCGCTTTGTTCTGCCGGAAGCGTTACGTCGTGATGACGTGCTGGGGGGCGTCGGCGAGGATGACCTGATTGCGGCCCTCGTGCTTGGCGCGGTAGAGGGCGCGGTCGGCGGAGCGGATGAGGTCGTTGCCATCGATTGCATTGGAGGGGTAGAGGGCGATGCCGACGGAGACGGTAATGGAGCGCAGGGCTTCGCCGCGGAACTGCGTGCGGATATCGGAGACGGCTTCGCGGATCATCTGGGCGCGCCGGAGGGCGACCTCTTCGCTGGCGTCGGGCATGATGACGACGAACTCTTCACCCCCGTAGCGACAGATGACGTCTTCGGTGCGGACCATGCGGCGATAGCACTCGGCGACGGAGCGAAGGACGATGTCGCCAGCTTCGTGGCCGTAGGTGTCGTTGAACTGCTTGAAGTGGTCGACGTCGAGCATGAGGACGGCGAGCGGCGTGCGGTGACGTGCGGCGCGATGCAGTTCGCGCTCGAGGGCGATCTCCATGAAGTGGCGGTTGAAGAGGCCGGTGAGGCCGTCGCGGATGGACTGGCCTTCGAGCTTGGAGCGTAGGTTGAGGGCGGCGATGGAGAGGGAGGCGAGCTCGGCCATCTCCTGGATGAGTGACTCGCGCTGCTCGGCGAGGGCGAGCGTGGCGGGGGTGTCGCAGAGGACGAAGAGGAAGCCCTGGGTCTCGCCGTGCGCCGCGAGCGGGACGCAGAGATAGTTGTCGGGGGGAGTGCCGATGAAGTGGCCGCAGTGCAGCTCGGTGCGTCCCTTGCGTCGCCAGCGGAGCTTGCCGCCGCGCAGGCCGCAACAGGTGTCGGGATCGAAGCCATCGAGCAGGTTGGCGGGCTCTCCCCAGTGAGCGCCGATCTCGACCATGCGGCGTGAGTTATTGATGACCAGGGTGGCGCCGCTGGTTCCGGGCAGCAGGAGGTTGAGATGGCGTGTGGCGCACTCGTGGGCCTCGTGCGCCGTGGTGCAGAGCTGCAGCTCGTCGCGGGCGTTGGTCAGGATGACGCTCTCTTCGGCGCGCGTGGTCAGCTTGTTGACGGTGCTTTCGAGCTCGCGCTTGGCGGAGAAGAGCTTCTTCTCGTCCTGGCTGCGGCGCAGAGCGTCACGGAAGAGGAAGATGAACAGGACGAGGGTGATAAGCAGCGAGAAGCCGAAGTAGCTGATGCTGAGCAGGAAGCTTCGGTCGGAGCTCTTCCGGAACATCTCGTTCCGATCGTGGAGGAGGCCGCGCTCTTCCTGGAGCACAATGCCGAGGATGTTGCGCGCCTCGAGAATCTGCTTTTCCGGCAGGACGCGATTGTGGCTGTCCATCGAGCCGATCAGGTTGGTGAGGGACTGGAGTGTCTTGTCGAACTGATCGATGTGATGGCCCTGGTCCTGATTGTCCTTGACCATCTCCTGCAGCTGCACCAGGCTGACGTTCATGTTGGACAGGGTGGAGATCGCGGACTTCAGATGCTGCTGCTCGCCGGTGGCGGCGAAGAGCTGCAGGCTGTAATCGACGCGATCGAGGCGTGCCGTCTGGGTTTGCAGGCTGGTGATGACCAGCTGGGAGTGATCGATCCAGCCGCGTTCTTCATCGGCGGCGTGCAGGTTGTTGTAGACGGTGCGACTGCCTGCAACGACGAGTCCGATCGTGGCGACCGCAGAGATCAGGAGAACTCCCATGATCCTGACGGGCTTCGGTCGGCCGCTGGCAGATGCGAACATCGCTTCCCTTTGAGTGAATTTTTTCCGTTCTACGAGCCGTTGTACGAAATTTAACTAGAAATGTAACTGTTTCCGGAGCAATTCGATATGCCACGAATAGGCCATAACTGGTAATGACGTTCAGCTTAGCGGCAATTTGGGACTGGCGGGGGAGGATCTTTGCGAGGAAGATCCTTGCGGGGTTCCTCAGCGGGCTGGAAGGCGGTCTTATTTCAGTGCTTTCGTTGCAGAATCAGTGATATACGGCATCATCTCGTCCTCGGTTCTGACTTCGTGGACGATGGCTTCGCTGGCGCCCTTCCAGAAGGCGAGGCGATTGAGCACGACTGACTGCGCCGCCATGTAGCCGCGAAGCTTCTGCGCGGCCAGGTCGCGGTCAGTGGCGGAGAGGCGCAGCTGGTAGCGCTGTCCACCGGGAGCCTGGCGGCTGTCGAGCGTGGCGAGGAGATCGTTGTAGCGCAGCGTGGCCTCGTCTTCGGCCTTGAGCTCCTGCTCGGCCTCGAAGTCGAGGCGGGTGTAGATGCGTGCCTGTTCGTGCCGGAGGAGAGGCACGAGGCCGGCGTCGCGGGCGACGGCCCAGGTGCCGCGCGAGGGCGAGGTCATGTTCTCGACCTGAGGGAGCGGGCCGAGTTCCCTGGAGATGTCGATGGTGAGGAAGCCCTTCTGAAGCGGCGCGCTGCCGAGGCGATCGGCGACGGAGCGCAGGGTGGCGAGCTCCTGGCTGAGCAGGTGCGTATCCTCGTCGATGACCTTGATGTTCTCCTCTGCCTCGTCGCGCATATCTTCGACGAGCTGGTGACGCTGGTGGCGATGATGCATCCACTCGACCGTCTGTTCGAGCGAAAGAGCCATCAGGAGGCCCAGCGCGACGGTGCTCATGTGGATGAGGAACTGCTTCCAGGTCATGATCGGGTGTTCGGGAACTTCAATTTCCATAAACGGTCGGGCCCTTGGGCAGACTGCTCCTGCGGTGAGATGAGATCGTCTCCATCCACTTTCGCTTGGAGGCAGGGTGGACGCAATCCTACCTTTGGGGAGCGTGTGTTCCTGGCCAGCCGCATTTGCCTGAGGGCGCCTGTGTGAGCGTCAGGCTGATGGAAGCTTCTTCGAGCGTAGAAGAGGGGCTCCCCAGGTGCCGATGGCGAGGAGGGCACCGAAGAGGATGATGGCGTCGATGCTCTCGCGATCCTGCGCAGACCAGTAGGCGTTGGGGTCGAGGGTGAGCCAGATGGCGAACTCGTCGAGTGTGAGGGCGGCGCCGACGCCGTAGGCGATGGAGAGGAGACGGCTGACGAAGATGGAACCTGGGGTGGCTCCGGTGCCGGCCTCGGCGAGGGTGGCGTAGCCGCTGAGGAGGAGTAGAAGGATGCCCCAGACGAGGTGATGGATGTGGCGGCCGCCGACGAGGACGTATCCGAAGGGGCCGACGTGGTGCGTGATGGAGTAGACCAGAAGGCGCGCGGCGAGGAAGGTGATGAAGAAGGAGATGGAGGCGAGGAGGAGGCGGCGATGTGGGCGGTCGGGGATGCGCTGGTGGAGGATGTCACCGGCTTGGGTGAGGTGCAGCAGGACGAGTGCGACTGCTGCCATGAGCGCGACGAAGATGAGGAGTATCCAGGAGCCGGCGAGGTGCATGATGAGCTTTATCACGAAGCAAGGCACTAAAGCGCATGGGCTCGGTTTAGTGCGTCAACATCTTTATTTGAAGATGTGAAATTGGAAGAGTCGATGAAGCAGGATGCCGAACGACCCAATCCCGAACCACATTTTCCTAAAGAAATCGCTCGTCGTGTCGTCCCATGTTCGACCAGCATTAATCCACCAGCTTCGTCCTAAAACATAACCAAGGATGGATACCACGGTGGTAATGCCGCCGATTATCCATAACCCTTGCCAGTCGAAACTGAAGGAACTCGCTAGTTGGTACCGCCGACGGTCATCTTGTCGAGCTTGATGGTGGGCATGCCGACGCCTACGGGGACGGACTGGCCGGACTTGCCGCAGGTTCCGATGCCTTCGTCCAGGGCTAGATCGTTTCCTACCATCGAGACGTATTTGAGGGCTTCGGGACCGTTGCCGATCAGCGTTGCACCCTTGACGGGGCGGGTGACCTTGCCGTCTTCGATGAGGTAGGCCTCGGAGGCGGAGAAGACGAACTTGCCGTTGGTGATGTCCACCTGGCCGCCGCCGAAGTTGACGGCGTAGAGGCCGCGCTTGACGGACTTGATGATGTCCTCGGGCATGTCTTCGCCGTTGAGCATGTAGGTGTTGGTCATGCGCGGCATGGGGATGTGGTGGTAGCTCTCGCGGCGGCCGGAGCCGGTGTTGGGTGTGCCCATCAGTTTGGAGGAGAGCTTGTCGGAGAGGTAGCCCTTGAGGATGCCGTTCTCGATGAGGACGGTCTCCTGCGTGGGGTTTCCTTCGTCATCGACGTTGATGGAGCCGCGGCGGTTGGGCATGCGGCCGTTGTCGACGACCGTGACCTTGCTGGAGGCGACCTGCTGGCCGATGAGGCCGGCGAAGGCGGAGGTTTTTTTGCGGTTGAAGTCGGCTTCGAGGCCGTGGCCGACGGCTTCGTGGAGGAGGACGCCGGGCCAGCCGGGGCCGAGGACGACCTCCATCTCACCGGCCGGGGCCGCGACGGCGCCGAGTTGCAGGATGGCGGTGCGGGCGGCCTCGCGGGCGAAGTGTTCGGGGGATTTATCGCCCTCGAAGAAGTCCATGGTGATGCGTCCGCCGCCGCCGCTGGTGCCGCGGGCGGTGCTGCCGGAGCCGCCGTTTCCGGCGGCGTCCTTGGCGATGACGAAGATGTTGAGGCGGGCGAGGGGCTGGGTGTCGGAGGCGAAGGTGCCGTCGGAGGCGGCGATGAGGATGCGGCGCAGCTCGTCGGAGAAGCTGGCGCGGACCTGGGTGATGCGCGAATCGTAGGCGCGGGCGGCGTCGTCGGCGCGCTGAATGAGCTTGAGCTTGGCGGCGATCTCGGCGTCGGCGGTGGCTCCGGCGATGGGATAGAGCGAGTCGGATTCGGTGTGGCGGAAGCCGTGGATCTGCTCCTTGGCTGGTCCGGAGGCGATGAGGGCGGCGGTACGCGCGGCGCGGAGCAGACGGTCGGAGGAGAGGTCGTCGGTGTAGGCGTAACCGGTACGCTCACCGGAGAGCACGCGGATGCCGCAGCCGACGGAGATGCCCTGGGAGGCGGTCTTCACCATGGACTCGTCGATGCCGAGCGAGGTGGAGGAGACGGACTCGAAGTAAAGGTCGGCGTAGTCGCCCCCGGCGGAGAGCGCTTCGGCGAGGCAGCGCTCGATGAGGCGTTCGGAGACGCCGAGCTTGTCGATGAAGTAGCGCTTGTGGTCGGGGGCGGGGATGGTCATCTTGATTTGATGATAGGTGTCGTCGGGGGATGCGGCAATGGGAGTTGGATTTCCGGCTCGATCCACGTAGGATCGCGTTCTGGCAGTTTCTTCCCGGAAAATCATGGCCCCTGAATCTTTTGTGAGAGGTTGCGAGCACGTGGCGGCAGCGGATCTGGTGGAACGTTTAGCGCGGCACACAACGGTGGGAGCAGCTCCCGAAGAGGAGCTGCGCTGGCTGGCGGAGCATGGTGAGTTACGGCAGCTGGAGGTGGGTGTGCCTCTGTCGCACAAGGGCCAGCCGGTGGAGTGGATGTACCTGATTCTGACGGGGCGTATGGCTCTCTTTGTCGATCGCGGATCGGGCCCGAACAGGATGGTGGAGTGGCATGCGGGCGATGTGGGGGGGCTGCTGCCTTACTCGCGCATTGCGACCGCGCCGGGAAACTCCATGGCGCTCGAGCCTACCGAGGTGCTGGCTCTGCATCGCGACCAGATTCGTGAGATGACGCATGCCTGCTTCGAGCTGACGACATTGCTGGTGCATCGCCTGGTGGACCGGGCGCGTTTGTTTACGTCGACGGAGCTGCAGAACGAGAAGATGATCTCGTTGGGCAAGCTGTCGGCGGGGCTGGCGCATGAGCTGAACAATCCGGCATCGGCGATCGAGCGCAGCGTGAGTTTGCTGACGGATCGGCTGGAGGAGGCGGAGGACGCGACGCTGGAGCTGGGGCTTGCACGGCTGTCGGAGCAGCAGCTGACGGAGATTGAGAAGGTACGCTCGTGTTGCCTGGGGAAGAAGGCGAAGCTGCGGCCTCCCATGGAGCAGCTGGATCGCGAAGAAGAGATCGCGGACTGGCTGGCGGTGCATGGCCTGAATACGTTGAGCGCGCATACGCTGGCGGATACAGAGGTCACGATCGACGAGCTGAATGCGGTGGCGCAGGTGGTGCAGGGAGCGGCGCTGAGCGCGGCGCTGCGATGGGCGGCGAGCGGATGCGCGGTGCGTGGTCTGGCGTCGGAGATTCGCGGGGCGTCGATGCGGATTTCGAGCCTGATTATGGCGGTGAAGGGCTTTACGCATATGGACCAGGCGATGGTGGCTGACAATCTTGACCTGGAAGCCGGGCTGCGTAATGCGGTGATGGTTCTGCAGGCGAAGACGCGGGAAAAGTCGGTCTTCGTATCGATGGAGATGGAAGCCGGCCTGCCGCAGGTGATGGGGTATGGTGCGGAGCTGAATCAGGTATGGGGAAACCTGATCGATAACGCTCTGGATGCGGCCCCGGAGGGCGGCTGTGTCGAGGTGCGGGCTGCGCGTGAAGGGGACCACGTCGTCGTGCGCATCGGCGATAACGGCGCGGGCATTCCGCCGGAGATTCAATCGAGCATCTTCGATCCGTTCTTTACGACGAAGCCGCAGGGGCACGGCACAGGGCTTGGGCTGGATATTGCACGGCGTCTGGTGGGTCACAATGATGGCGTGATCGAGTTCGACTCGATACCGGGCAGGACGGAGTTTCGTGTCTCGCTGCCGGTGGCGAGACACGGTCACGCATAAGAATGAGGAGACAGCACCGACAATGATCGGCGGCATCAATCACATCACTCTGGCAGTGAGAGATCTTGAGATTTCGTTTTCGTTTTATACCGATGTGCTGGGACTTCGGCCGGTGGCGAAGTGGTACAAGGGCGCATATCTTGAGGCGGGCACCGATTGGATCTGCCTGACGCTGGACGAGAGTACGCGGAGTGGCAGTCTCCCGGAGTACACCCACCTGGCACTGACCGTGGATGAGGCAGAGTTTGCCGCCGCGATGAAGCGTTTACAGGATGCCGGAGCGGAGTGCTGGCAGCAGAATCACAGTGAAGGCGAGTCGTATTACTTTCTCGATCCGAACGGACATAAGCTGGAGATTCACACGGGAACGCTGCAGTCACGTCTGGCGACGATGATGGAGCATCCACCGAGAGACCTGATTTTGTTTCCATCGCGCAAGGAATAGTTCTCCCTACAGCTGCTGCCGAAGAGATCGCAGGAAAGGCGCTAGCGGAGTGCAGGATGCTGGGCTATAACTGTGGCATGCGATCCAAAACACTCGCCGGCTTCTATGCGCTGGTGCTGCTTCTCTGCTGCACGGCGTCGTTGTCTTCCGAGACTCTCAAGGGCTTCTATTCAGGAAGCGGCGGCCTCTCGCAGGAGGTGCATCGCGTCATCATGATCGAGTTTGGCGAGGACGGTTCGGCGCTGGTGCAGCAGAACTGGGTGGGTAAAGATCCTCAGGTGTGGCACGGGCGATGGACGATGGACGGCAAGACGGTGACGGTCGCCTTCAACGCGGAGAAGAGTGAGAGCCCGCAGAAGCCGCTGGTGATGGAGATGAAGCGGAGCGTGATGACACCGACCTCGTGGGACGCCGCGACGCTGGGTGTTCTGGGGCCGCCGAAGCTGGCGCCGTTTGGCGGCAAGAACATCAAGCAGCACAGCGTGGCGACGTGCCAGGCGATCCGCTCCTCCGACGCTTCGGGGCACTGCACGACGTGGGACTCGCGCAGCAAGTAGAGCGGACGCGAAGCTGTTCGCTGTAGCTGGTCAGCGTCCGTTGGACGGGTCGTCGCTGGTGGCGATGTTCATGTCGAGATAGATCTTCGGAACGCCGGGGGCGTAGCACATGTTATCGGCGGCGTAGGTCTTGCGGCAGGTGGCGGTGTTCTCGGGACGGCGCGGGGATTGCGCGTACTGCCATGCGATGACGCTGGGCGTGCCTGCCGCGGTGATGGGCGGCGGGGTGACGGTGCAGCCGTTTGATGGCGGGCAGGTGTCCTGGTAGACGAAGAGCGCGACGGGATGAAGGTGCTTCTCCGTGACAAGCTGGCGGACGTGGTCGGCGGTGGTGATGGTCTTGCCGGGGCCGTCGTCGGCGGGCTGGCCGCTGAGGTAGACGCCGGGCTTGTAGGTGGAGGCGGCGATGGCCTCGGTCCATGCGAGCAGGTACGTCGATTGCTCGTCGAGGAGACGGCCGCCCTCTTCCTGGTCGAGAAAGAGGATGGTGCCGGTGGGGAAGTGTTCGCGCTGGGCGGCGGCGATGGCGCGTGCAGCGTCCTGTTTGCCGAGGGCATCGGGTGCGGTGCCGCGACGTTTGGCGCGCAGGATCAGCGCATCTTCGCGGCCGTTGAAGAGGACGAGAAATCCGAAGTTCTGTTTGAGGAAGGCATCGCGCTTGCCGATCCAGGTGTTGGAGGTCTCGCCGGGAGGATTGTTGAGCCAGTAGCCGGTGAAGGCGAAGTGCTTGCGCAAAGCGGGGAGCGCAGCGTCTCCGGGGTACAGGTTGCGGTCGAAGCCGAGGTGCGGCGTCTGCGCCTGCAACGTGGGCGCTGCGGCGAGGAGGAGGGCGAAAGCGAAGAGAAGTTTACGCATGGAGCTGCCTTGTCACGAGGTTACACAAGTCGCTGTGCTAAGTTGGCCTAGATATGACAAGAGGAGAAGATATGGCGCTGACCGGAGTCGACCCGCGGTATCCGATTGGGAAGTTTGAGAAGCCGGAGACGATCACGTTTGACGATCGTATCGGTGCAATTGCCGTGCTGGCCGAGCTGCCGGAGCAGCTGCGCAATGCGGTGGAAGGGTTGGATCACGCGCAGCTGAACACGCCGTATCGCGAGGGCGGATGGACGGTGCGGCAGCTGGTGCATCACATCGCGGACTCGCACATGAATGCGTTTATCCGGATGCGGCTGGCGCTGACGGAGAACTGGCCGACGATCAAGCCGTATGACGAACAGTCGTGGGCGACGCTGCATGATTCGGCGGCCCCGGTGGAGTGGTCGCTGGAGCTGGTGGAGAGTCTGCATGCGCGTTGGGTGATGTTGCTGCAGTCGCTGAGCGACGAGCAGTGGATACGCGGCTACCGGCATCCGGAGAGCGGCGATACACCGCTGGATGTGGCGGTGCTGTCGTATGCGTGGCACTCGCGCCATCACGTGGCGCACATTACGCATCTGCGTGCGCGGGAAAGCTGGTAGGCGATGACGATGGAGTCGTCGATACGGGTCGCAGACGGGCGCGAGGAGATTGCGCGCTGCTTCGCGGTGATGAGCCAGCTGCGGCCCGCGCTGACGGCGGAGGAGTTTGTAACGCGGGTGGAGCTGCAGCAGGGCGAAGGATACCGGCTGGCTTTTCTGGAGCATGACGGCGCGGTGGTCTCGCTTGCGGGGTTTCGCGTGATGCATGTGCTGTGGAGCGGAAAGACACTCTACGTGGACGACCTGGTGACGGATGCGGCGATGCGTTCGCGCGGATTTGGCGAGCGGATGATGCGCTGGCTGGAAGAGACGGCGAGGGCTGAGGGATGTGCCACGTTTGCTCTGGATTCGGGCACGCATCGTGAGTCGGCTCATGCGTTTTACTTCCGCATGGGCCTGCGCATCTCGGACTTCCACTTTCAGAAGACGCTTTAGAGTTATGGGTGTGGCGGCCGCGCTGTGATAGCGTGCGGCTATGCCTTTTTCCCGTGGCGCGAGTGCGCCCAGCAGAGCAGCAGGGCATGCGACGAAGACGCCGGAGGTGCAGGAGCCTGCGGCGATTGCGATTGCCATTGAAGAGTTCCTCGCACTCCACCCGAAGGCTGTGGTGCTGGAGGATGGCCGGGCAGTCTTCGAGATGCAGACGGCGAAGTACAGCCTGACGACCGAACATGGACGCTGCACGCTGCAGCTGTGGAGTGAGGCGGCGAACCTGGTTCGTCGCGTTGTGGCGACGCGGCTGCGCGAGGGCGTGCTGAGGATGAGTGTGCTGCGGTTCGGGCAGTCGAAGCCGACGAGCCTGGAGCTGGTGGCGCATCGCGACCGGAGGACGCCTTCGGATCGCGAGTCGTTGCGTACGCGTTATCTGCGTGTGCTGGAGAGGGTGCTGCAGCGCGGCTTTCACGAGTGGACGCTGGAGAGCGTGAGCTCGGCGATGGATCTGGAGAAGAGCTTTGGGCCGGCGTATGCGCGGGGGCGCCTGGTGCAGGGGCAGCGGGCGTGGGCGCTGGTCGCGGTGAATGAGGAGGAGACGCAGGCGACGATCGACGGCGCGCTGACGGTCGGCATCCTCTGGCTGGACCGGTGCAGGACGCAGGGCGATGGGCGCAGGGTGTGGCAGGGGCTGAAGGTGATTGTGCCGCACGGCACGGCGGCGCTGCTGGTCTCGCGCATGGCGTGGCTGAATGAGCACGCGGCGCAGTGGGAGCTGTGGGAGCTGGATCAGCAGACGGAGGAGCTGACGCGGCGCGATCCGGCGGACTATGGCAATCTGGCGACACAGGTGGTGCGGGCTCCGAATCATGCGGCGGTGCGCGAGCGATTTGCCGATGCAGCGAATCGCGTGATGATGCTGGTGCCGGAGCCGATGCGTAACGAAGTGGAGCAGGTGGTGCGAGGCGGAAACGAGATCGCCTTTCTGCGGCATGGTCTGGAATTTGCGCGGGTGCGTGCAGGGTATGCGGGCACTTCGTTCAATATGCAGGAGCAGATTACGGTGGGCGCAGGAGCGAATGAGACACCGCTGGCCACGGAGACGGAGCCGACGCTGCGCGAGTTTGTGGCGCGGCTGTTCGAGCGCAGGCGTGTGGACGGCGATAAGCGCGACCCGCTGTTTCGCATGCAGACGGAGCGCTGGCTGGAGAGCGTGCTGCGGCGGAATGTGACGGTGTTGGATGAGCATCTGCACCCGGAGTATGTGTACACGCAGGTGCCTGCATTTGCGGCGGGCGATCGCGGGATGCTGGACCTGCTGGGTGTGCTGGACGACGGCAGGCTGGCAGTGATCGAGCTGAAGGCAGAGGAGGATCTGCAGCTGGCGCTGCAGGGACTGGACTACTGGGTGCGCGTGCGCTGGCATCATCGGCAGACGACGGACGATGCGACGCGGCCGAGCTATGGGCTGGGAGAGTTTCAGCGGCTGGGCTACTTCGACGGCGCTGCGCTCTCGCAGGAGGCACCGAAGCTGTACCTGGTGGCGCCTGCGCTGCGGGTGCATCCGGCGACGGAGATTGTGCTGCGATATCTTTCGCCGCAGGTGGAGTGGGAGCTGGTGGGACTGGACGAGCGCTGGCGGCAGAGTCTGAAGCCGGTGTGGCGCAAGCGCAGCAGCGATCCGCGATGATCCACTACGATCCGCGATCGTCACGGTCGGGATGATCGATCCCGATTGTTACCTCGTTCGTTACAAACTGTATTGCGGCGGCGTCAGGGTTCGGCGATACTAGCCGCAGTTACCCCCACAATTCAGCACGAGAGAGAGCCCGTTCCATGAGCCTTACCCGTCGTGTTTTTCTTCAGCGCATCGCTCAGCTTGGCGGATACTCCGCCGCGTATTCGACGATGCATGCCCTTGGATTGATTCCACAGACCGGTTTCTCGGAGCTGCCCGATCTTCCGGCTGACTTTGGGCGCGGCAAGAAGGTCGTGATTCTTGGAGCGGGGATCGCCGGTCTGGTGTCGGCATACGAGCTGCGCAAGGCAGGGTTTACGGTGACGGTGCTGGAGGCGCGGAATCGTCCCGGCGGACGGTCGTGGTCGGTGCGCAAGGGCACGGTGGTGGAGTTCACCGACGGCACGAAGCAGGAGTGTACGTGGGAGGACGGCCACTATCTGAATGCTGGCCCGGCGCGCATTCCTTCGCACCATACGCACCTGCTGGACTACTGCCATGAGCTTGGCGTGCCGCTGGAGGTGGAGATCAACTTCTCGCGCTCGGCGCTGATGCAGGCGGATACGCTGAACGGCGGCAAGGCGGTGGAGGAGCGGCAGGTGGTGCACGACTCGCGCGGCTACATCGCGGAGCTGCTGTCGAAGGCGGTGAGTCAGCATGCGCTCGACCAGGAACTGTCAAAAGAGGACGCTTCGCACCTGCTGGACTTTCTTGCTGAGTTCGGCGACCTGAGTTCGGCGGGCAAGTACAGCGGCTCGATGCGGGCGGGCTTTGTGACGCCGCGCGGCGCAGGGCCGGAGCAGATGAAGGTGCATGAGCCGCTGAAGTTCTCTGAGCTGCTGGCGGCGGATCTGTCGAAGGGCGAGTTCTACGAGGACCAGATCGACTGGCAGGCCACGATGTTTCAGCCGGTGGGCGGCATGGACCGCATCGGCTACGGCTTCGCCAAGGTGGTGGGGGATCTGATCACGTATGAAGCGCCGGTGACGGAGATCGAGACGGGCGCGGGTTCGGTGACGGTGCACTACACGAAGGGCGGCAAGGCGCAGACGGTGACGGCGGACTGGTGCATCTGCACGATGCCGATCTCGGTGCTGGCGAAGACGAAGAATAACTTTACGGCTGCGACGCAGAAGGCCTTCACCGGAATGCCGATGACGGCGAACTACAAGGTTGCGTGGGAGTCGCCACGCTTCTGGGAGAAGGAGAACCGCATCTACGGCGGCATCAGCTTTCCGAAGCAGGTGGTGGACCTGGTGTGGTATCCGTCGGACAAGCTGTTTTCACCGACAGGCATCCTTATCGGCGGCTTCAACGTGGAGACGGACGACAAGGGAAATCCGAATGCGTTCGGCAGGCTCTCCACGGCAGAGAAGCTGGCGGCCTCGAAGCAGGCGATCGACAAGCTGCATCCGGGCAAGTCGTCGCTGCTGACGAAGCCGATCTACGTGAGCTGGCAGAAGATTCCGTACTCGCTGGGCTGCTATGCGAACAATCACCTGGAGTCGAGCGAGCCGGCGTATACGCAGCTGGACAACATGGAAGGCCGCACGATCTTTGCCGGAGATTATCTATCGCACCTGGTGGGCTGGCAGGAGGGCGCGACGCTCTCGGCGCATCGCGCGATCAAGCGCATGGCGCAGATGATGAAGGGTTAGGGAGAGCTAGTCGCAGTAGGCGGCTTCGGTGAGCAGGGTGGCGTCGTCGTGGATGAGCTCTGGTGCGTCTTCGCTGGCGCTGTTCTGGCGCGACTCGAAGAACTGCTCGACGGCGGCGATGACGTCATTGCCCTTTTTGGACTCGAAGATCTGCTTGCGCAGGCCTCCTCCGCCGGGGACGCCGTGGGTGAACCATGCGGCGAACTGCTTCATCTTGCCGACGGCGTCGCGGTGGCGCTTGTCGCGGGCGATCTGTCCGGCGGCGATGATGGCCTCGGCGCGGGCTGCTTCGGCTGCCTCTTCGATGGCGATCTCGTCGACCAGCATCTGGAAGTAGGTGCGGATCATGCGGTAGCGGTCGGCGTCGGTGGGGTGGTCGTAGGTGCCGACGCCGGTGGCCTCCTTGGAGGCGGTATATTGCGCGATCTGGCGGAAGATCCAGGGATTGGAGGGTGCGGTGCGGCCGATCATGACGGCGTCGCAGCCGGTCTTTTCGACCATGGAGGCGGCGTCTTCGGGGGTGCGGATGTCGCCGTTGCCGATGACCGGGATCTTCACGGCATCCTTGACTGCGGCGATAAACTCCCAGCGGGCCTGGCCGGTGTAGCCGTCTTCGCGGGTGCGGGCGTGAAGGGCGCAGGCGTTGAGGCCACAGTCCTCCGCCATCTTCGCGAGCTCGACGCAGACGATGTGGTGGTCGTTCCAGCCCATGCGGAATTTGACGGTGAAGGGGATGGAGACGGCGCTGCGGATGGCCTTGAAGATGCGCTCGATCTGCGGCAGGTCCTTGAGCAGGCCGGAGCCGCCGTTGCAGGCGACGACGCGCTTGGCGGGGCAGCCGAGGTTAAGATCGACGAGGTCGAAGCCGGCGTCCTGGCACGATACGCGCGGAGTCGGCGAGGGTCTCGGGGTTGGAGCCGAAGAGCTGCGCGGAGATGGGATGCTCGTCGTCGTAGTAGGTGAGGTAGCGCTTGCGCTTGGTCTCGCGCATGCGGCTGAGGCCGTCGGCCGAGGTGAACTCGGTCATGATGAGGCCGCAGCCGGACTGCTGGTTCGATGTTTCATGCTCGACATTGGTGGCGTCGGAGGTAAACCGCAGGTCCTTCGACTCCGCTCCTTCGTCGCTTCGCTCAGGAGGACACTCCTGTGGGGAAGATGAGATGGTCGTGAAGGCGCTGGCGTTCTTGATGAAGCGGCGAAAGACCGTGTCGGTGACACCGGCCATGGGCGCGAGCACGGTGGCGGGCGCGATGGTGACGTTGCCGACGGTGAAGCTGGCGGGCACGCGGGCTTCGGCGGGCATGGCGTGCTCGACGGGGTCGTCCCACTTCTTCTGCTCGAGGGTGTAGCGCTTCTTGGTCACGGTCTTCAGTATCTCAGGGTGTGGCGGAATTTTTTGCAAGGGAAAGGGCCTTCGCGGTTGGCGAAGGCCCCTCTCTGTGATGCGATGTACTGCTTACTTCGTGGCTGCCTTGCCGGCATCGGACTGGGCGAACTTGCGACGGAAACGCTCGACGCGTCCGGCGGTGTCGATCAGCTTCTGCTTGCCGGTAAAGAACGGGTGGCAGGCGGAGCAGATTTCGAGGACGATGTCGCCCTTGTGCGTGGAGCGGGTCTCAAAGTGAGTACCGCAGGCGCACTTGACGGTGATGGTCTCGTACTTCGGGTGAATTCCTTGCTTTGGCATAACGATCCTTCCGCCGGATGCTCTTTGCCCCGGCGCATGAGATTGGCTTTTTCGGTTTCGCGGATCGCTTGCAACGGTCGTGGTCACGTCACATCGATGAGCCTGTCGCGATGCCGGGCCCGGTTCAGTGACCTGAAGGGGCAAGCACTTGCTTTATTTTAGCATTTTCCACCGCGTTTCGCACAGCCTTCCACGCTGCGTGGGGGAGGCCGTTAGCTGCGATACTGGAAGGCGGAAGAGAGGTTTCTGGCATGGCGGCGGAGGTCTGCACAATCTGTGAGGGAGCGGGTCTTCGCATCGTGGAGCGCGATGGCCGGCAGGTGGCCGAGGACTGTGTCTGCCGTGTGGCGGAGCGTGCGGCCCGGAGGTTGAGGCGCGCCGCGGTGCCCAAACGCTATGAGCACTGCACGCTGGAGAGCTATGACACAGGCTTTCCCTCGTCGCACAAGTCGCAGGGGGCGGCGCTGATCCGGGCGCGTAAGTTCGTGGAAAGCTTCCCGTTAGAGACCGACGGCACGGGTCTGCTGCTGACCGGTTCGATCGGGGTGGGGAAGACGCACCTGGCCATCGGCATTCTGAACGCCCTGGTGGTGGATCGCGGGGCGACAGGGCTGTTCTTCGACTATCGCGACCTGCTGAAGCAGGTGCAGAACAGCTACAGCCCGAACACGCGCGAGACGGAGATGGACATCCTGCGGCCGGTCTTTGACGCCGAGGTGCTGGTGCTGGACGAGCTTGGTGCTTCGAAGCCAACCGACTGGGTTTGGGATACGGTGGCGCACATTCTGAACACGCGCTACAACGACCGCCGGACGACGATTATCACGACGAACTACCCGAACCTGCCTCCGCTGGGCGGCATTGGGTCGGATGGGGCGGGACGGCTGCGCGAGGAGACGCTGGGCGACCGGATCGGCGAACGCATGCGGTCGCGTCTGCAGGAGATGTGCGTGGTGATGGAGATGCAGGGCGAGGACTTCCGCCAGAAGGTAAAGCGGGCGAGCTTCGCCTGAGAGCTTCTCTGGGCGGAGAAGCCCGGTCGATTAGAGGAACGTGGCGATCATGGCCAGGCCTGCCGTGACGGCGACGATGCGGTAGGCGTAGTCGTAGATCGGCGAGGGCGCCGCGGTGAGCGGCTGCGTAGGCTCGAAGCCGTCGAGAGGTGCAATCGCGGCGGTGGAGTGATGCGGCAAATCGGTTCGGGCACCGATCGGGGGAGTCATTGCGGTCCTCGCTAACGTACTTGTCTTGCTTAACGTGATTCTGAGGCAGAAAGTTCTTCGTCGAAGATGAAAAATCTGCGAAGTTCCGTGGAGTGAAGCTTTACCAGTACCGATTCAGATGTTGGAAACGCTGGTTCGGGTGCACGGAGTATAGAATTCTGGCCTATGAGCGCAAGTGAGAACAGCCCGGAAGGGACGCCCGGATCGCCGTATCAGAAGCCTTCGGTCTTTACCCCGCAGCAGGAGAAGCCGCCAGGGATGCCGATGGCGGTGTGGCTGGTGGCGGGAGCGGTGGTGCTGGTGCTGCTGGGCATCCTGATCGTCGCCGGACATAAGAAGACGGAGGAGTCGAAGGGAGTGCAGCCGTCGGCGGCTTATGCGGCGAGCCTGCCGCTGTCGAAGCTGGCGATGAGCGAGTCGACCAGCCTTTCGGGCGGAAAGTCGACGTTTATCGATGGGGTGGTCAGCAATACGGGCAGCTCGACGGTGACGGGCATAACGGTGCAGGTGCTCTTCAAGAACGATGAACAGATGCCTCCGCAGGTGGAGACGGTTCCGCTGATGCTGATCCGGACGCGGGAGCCTTACGTGGATACGCAGACCGTGGCCGCGACTTCGGTCAGGCCGGGGGAAGAGCGCGAGTTCCGGCTGATCTTCGAGTCGATTCCGTCGAACTGGAATATGCAGATGCCCGAAGTACACGTCATTCGGGTGGAGACGAAGTAACCTATGTCCGCCGGGTGACATGCTGCGGCAGGCGCCCGAGGCTAAAGCCTTCAGGGAAAGAAGATACGGGGAGGCGCCGAGGGTGCCTCCCCGTATCTTTGCCCGGGTAGTAATAGTTACTCGCAGGCTGGAAGAAATTGCTGAAGCGGAAAGATCTTCGGGGTGGTGGCCGTTCGTGGATTGCTCAGGTAAAGCGTTCTTTATCAGCACGATATAGATTTTTACGAGTTTGGCATGGCAGATGCTCTATAGATTGGCATACAGACGCCTGATACGGCAGACGTCTGGTGACGAGGAGCATAAAAACATGACAAAACCCGGCTATATGTTTGGTCTCTCTGTTGTAGTACTCGGCACCACCATGGGAATGAGCGCTTTGGCACAGTCGGCAACCCAGTCGACACCGGCACCGGCTCCGGCCCCCAATAACATGAGCGTGGACGACAACTCCACCTATGCCACGGGCAAGCCGCTGGAAACTCAGTCCAAGGAAGGTTTCTGGGGCCATATGAACCCCCTGGCCCGTAAGAAGTGGGTTCACAGGCAGGTTGATCCGGTAAAGGATCGTGTAAACGAACTGGATCAGCTGCAGTCGAAGAACGCAAACGATATTCGTGACGTGGACACCCGCGCAACGGCAGGCATCAACAAGGCGCAGAGCGCGGCTGATCTTGCAGACCAGCACGCCGCGGACGCTTCGAATCGTGCCAACACCGCGCAGACCACGGCCACCACGGCCAGCAACCGCGCTACCTCGCTGAACACGACGGTGACAAACCTGGATCAGTACCAGGAAGTCACATCCTCTGCTGTTCCTTTCGTTTCGGGACGCACGAGCCTGGGCCCGAAGGCCAAGGCTGAGCTGGACGATGTGGCGACGAAGCTGGCCAACGAGAAGGGATACATCATCGAGGTGCAGGCCTACAGCCGTTCCGGTGTAGCAACGTCGCAGGCGATGGCGGATGCCGTTACCCGCTACCTCGTCACCGAGCACCAGGTTCCGGTCTATCGCATCTACAAGTCGGGACTGGGCAAGAATACGACGAAGCCAGCTGACGGCGAAGTTGCTGTGACCAACGGCGTTCGCGTAACGCTTTTGCATAACAGCCTGGCAACTATGGATTCGTCCTCGGCGTCTAATGCAGTGCCGGCCCAGCCTCAAGCATCACACTCGGGAGTCAGTGCTCCCCCCGAGGCAAACCAGTAACTGGTAGGCCCTCCCCCCAGGGCGGCATCGCTCCTTGCGAGTCATGCCGCCCGAAAGTTCTCAAGTTTGCTGGGCAGCGACATAGATCGTTCCCGCAAAAGACTCTCCTAACCAGAGAGAACCAAGGCAGATTGGCCCCTCTAGCGAGGGGCCGTTTTTTTTGCTTGATGACTTTCGGCGGGAAAGACTGTCTGGCGAACTCGGGCCCAGAGTGAAATCGAGGATCAGAGCGGGCTGGCCTCGCCTTTGACGGCCTCGTGGATGGCGAGCAGGGTTTCGAGAACATGACGCAGGTGGTTGAGGTGCAGGGCGTTGGCGCCGTCGGATTTGGCGTGCTGCGGATCGTCGTGGACCTCGAGGAAGACGCCGTCGACGCCTGCCGCCACGGCGGCGCGGGCGAGTGTGGGAATGAACTCGGGCTGACCGCCGGAGACGCCATTGGCAGCGGAGGGGGTCTGCACGGAGTGCGTGCCATCGAAGACGACGGGGGCGAAGCTGCGCATGATGGGCAGCGAGCGCATGTCGACGACGAGATTGTTGTAGCCGAAGCTGGCTCCGCGCTCGGTGAGCGAGACGCGGCTGCAGCCGGAGTCGCGCACCTTTTCGACGGCGTGGCGCATATCGGCGGGGGCGACGAACTGACCTTTTTTGATATTGATGGCGCAACCGTGCTTTTCGGCGGCCTCGGCGGCGGCGATGAGGAGGTCGGTCTGGCGGCAGAGGAAGGCGGGGATCTGCATCACGTCGACCGATTCCGCGACGCGGGCGCAGTCCTCGGCGGTGTGGACGTCGGTGAGGACGGGCAGGCCGGTGCTCTCGGCGATGGTGCGCAGGATGCGCGTGCCTTCGACGATGCCGGGGCCGCGGAAGCTGTGGATGGAGGTGCGGTTCGCCTTATCGTAGCTGGCCTTGAAGATATACGGGACGCCGAGGTCGGAGGTGATGCGCTGGATGGCGTCTGCCATGGAGCGGGCGTGCTGTTCGGACTCGATGACGCAGGGCCCGGCGATGAGAAAGAGGCGTCCGTGACCGACGGAGACCTGAGACGATTTGCCGATTTCAAAGGGATGGTTCACGTCCATATTTGACCATAGGAGATGACGGAAGAGAGCTATCGGCGGGGAAGCGCATGAGGCTTCGGGGAGGCAGTTTCTGCGTGCCGCATCACCATAGATCGTGATATATAGAAGTATCATTTTGTTTCGTTTTATTTCGAAATATGCGATTTGTTCTGTTGCAGGGGGATATCTTGATGTGGCGGCTGCGAGCGGCGACGGGTTTGGCTTTAGCTGGGATGGCAATGTGTTCCTCGATTGTCTGTGCGGGTGAGGTCTTTGGGACGCGGACGCTGCAGGCAGACGTGCGGACGGATAGCGGGCATCTGTCGCTGGCTGCGGTGAAGGATCTCCGCACGGGAAGCACGCTGAAGCCGGGCGAGGTCTTTGTGCTGGTGCTGGACGATGGCCAGAGGCTGGCCTCGTCCACGATGCACCTGGAGCACCCTCTGGTGGCGACGGCTTTACCGGCGGACGCAAAGGCGGCGCGCGCGGCGGCGCATGTTGCCGGGCGTGAGGTCTGTACCGACCTGAGTGATGCTGCCAGCGGAACGCGGGTGCACTGGTGCCTCATCGCTCGCGGAGAGACGGCGTACCTGCGGCAGGAGCTGACGGTGACGGCGGGCAAGGACGCTCTGCCGATCGCCGAGGTGCAGATGTTCCGCTTCCATGAGGAGGGAGCGAAGGTCTCGGGCACGGTTGCGGGGTCGCCGATTGTGCGCGAGCCGTTCTACGTGGGCTTCGAGCATCCGCTGTCGTACAGCACGGTGGAGCAGGGTGAGGTGACGGCGGGTCTGAAGCGTACGCTGCCGCTGCGGGCGGGGCAGTCGATCAGCTACTCCTCGGTGATCGGCACGGTGCGTCCCGGGCAGCTGCGGCGCGACTTTCTGGAGTATGTCGAGCTGGAGCGGGCGCATCCTTACCGCACGTTTCTGCACTACAACACCTGGTACGACCTCGGCTTCGGTGAGCGCTTTGGCGCGGACGGCGTGCTGGACCGGATGCATAGCTTTGGCGAAGAGCTGGTGCGTAAGCGCGGCGTGACGATGGACTCTTTCCTTATGGACGATGGCTGGGACAATACCAGGTCGT
Organism: Edaphobacter sp.; assembly: GCF_028283685.1. Lineage (GTDB taxonomy): Bacteria > Acidobacteriota > Terriglobia > Terriglobales > Acidobacteriaceae > Edaphobacter. The sequence continues at coordinate 313,086 of NZ_JAPWKF010000005.1, forward strand.
TGTGGAAGTTCGACAGCCAGTTCCCGGATGGATTTACGCCGCTGCGTGCGACGGCGAAGAGCTACGGCTTCGGAATCGGCGTGTGGCTGTCGCCGTGGGGCGGCTACAGCACGGAGAAGAAGGAGCGCATCGCGTACGGCACGAGCCAGAACTACGAGATTGTGAAGAACGGCTACGCGCTCTCCGGACCGAAGTACTACGCCGCGTTCGAGGCAGCGTGCCTGAACTTTATCGAGCGCTACGGCGTGAACCAGTTCAAGTTCGACGGAACGGGCAATGCCGGGCAGGTCTTTCCGGGCAGCATCTTCGACAGCGATTTTTCCGCGGCGATTCACCTGATCGAACGTCTGCGACAGCAGGAGAACGGATTGTTCGTCAACCTGACGACGGGTACGAAGCCTTCGCCCTTCTGGCTACGGTATGCGGACTCGATCTGGCGCTCCGGCGAAGACCATAGCTTCGACGGCGAGGGGAGCTGGCGGCAGAAGTGGATCACATATCGCGACGAGCAGACGTATCGCAACATCGTCGAGAAGGGGCCGCTGTTCCCGCTGAATTCGCTGATGCTGCATGGAATGATTTATGCGGAGAAGGCGCAGCATCTGGGGGACGATCCGAATAACGATTTCCCGGACGAGGTGCACTCGTACTTCGGCAGCGGCACGCAGCTGCAGGAGATGTACATTACGCCGTCGCTGCTGTCGTCCGCGAACTGGGATGTGCTGGCGGAGAGTGCGCGCTGGAGCCGGGAGAATGCGTCGATCCTGCGGGATACGCACTGGGTGGGCGGCGATCCTGGCAAGGGCGAAGTCTATGGCTGGGCCTCGTGGAATGCGAACAGGGGTATTCTTGTGCTGCGTAATCCGACGCCGCGGGAACAGAGCATCTCACTGGATGTGAAGACGACGTTTGAGCTGCCGGTGAAGGCACAGCAACACTACCGGATGCGCAGCCCGTGGAAGTCTGATGCGGGTAAGCCGGAGATCGCATGGAATGCAGGCGCGGAGCATCACTTCGTTCTCAAGCCCTTCCAGGTGCTGACGCTCGAGAGCCGCTGAGGGAAAGGGAACAGAGATGTCTGAGTTGTTGCAACAGTTGGTGGCGTCGCGCAGGCAGGATGGCGCGATGCGTGGAATCTATTCGGTATGCAGCGCGCATCCCTGGGTGCTGCGGGCCGCGGTGCGGCAGGCGAAGCAGGATGCGATGCCGCTGCTGATTGAGGCGACGTCGAACCAGGTCAATCAGCAGGGCGGTTATACCGGCATGCTGCCGAAGGACTTTCGCGCGCTGGTGGAATCGATTGCGACGGAGGAAGGATTTCCGCTGGAGAAGCTGATCCTGGGAGGCGATCACCTGGGGCCGAATCCGTGGCAGAATCTGCCTTCGGCGCAGGCGATGCCGCTGGCGCTGGAGATGATGCGGAGTTACGCGGCGGCGGGATTCACCAAGCTGCACCTGGACGCCAGCATGGCGTGCGCGGACGATATAGCTCCGCTGAGCGATGAGACGATTGCAGAACGCGCGGCGCAGATGTGCGCAGCGGCGGAGGCTGCGGTGACGGGGGAGCGTCCGGTATACATCATCGGCACGGAGGTGCCGATTCCAGGGGGAGCGACGGAGAGCCTGTCGCACCTGGAGGTCACGGCGAAGGCCGCGGCGGAGAAGACGCTGCGTGTGCATCGTGAGATCTTTCAGGCGCATGGGCTGGAGTCGGCGTGGCCGCGCGTGGTGGGCATCGTGGTGCAGCCGGGCGTGGAGTTCAACCATGACAGCGTCGTGGACTACGCTCCGGAGAAGGCGCGCGACCTGGTGACGCTGCTGGAAGAGCATCCGTCGCTGGTCTTTGAGGCGCACTCGACGGACTATCAGAATCCGCAGGGTTATGTGGAGCTGGTGCAGAACGGCTTTGCGATCCTGAAGGTAGGGCCGGCGCTGACGTTCGCCATGCGCGAGGCGCTGTTCAGCCTGGAGACGATCGAGCGCGAGCTGATCGCGAAGGATCGGCGGTCGAATCTTGCAGCCACGATGGAGGCCATCATGGTGCGCGAGCCTGCCAACTGGGCCAAGCACTATCACGGCAGCGCGGAGGAGCAGAGGATTCTGCGCCGTTACAGCTATAGCGACCGTATGCGCTACTACTGGCACTTTGCCGAGGCACAGAAGGCTACGGCGACGCTGATGGAGAATCTTCGTTCTGTGGCGGTGCCGGAGACGCTGGTCAGCGCATGGATGCCGGAGGAGCATCGTGCCGCCCGGCTGGGCGCCATCGGCACGGATCCGCTGGAACTGGTGCTGCACCGCATTCGCATGGCGCTGCGCCCGTATGCGGCGGCTTGCCTGCCTTCGTAAAGAGCAATTTGCGAGCGGCTATTTTTTCTGTTGCAGCGAACGTCCGAGGCCGGTGAGGAGAAGTGTGGCGAAGGAGAGGCCGCGGCGGCCGTCTTCACTGGTGGTGCGTTTGAAGATCTGCCACAGGGACGGCGGTGTCGTCTCGTGCTTTTGCTGCTCGGTGGCATCGTTGAGCACGGGTGTCAGTGTGTTGGTGAGCTGCTCGAGCAGCTCGGGATCGATGGAGGCGAGCAGCCGCGCGGAGGTCAGCATGTTGCGGATGCCGGTTTCGCCCTGGGGCGTGCGGGCCAGTTCGGCGAGCTTGCCGAAGATGGTGTCGCGTGCGGTGATGGCTCCGTGAACGGTGTCGAGGATGCCTTTGTCGTGCGCGGCCTGCACGATGTCGTAGAGCACGAGGAGCGCTTCGGCGTGCTCGCGCGGCGCGGCGTCGAGGCGGCGCTGCAGCTCGACGTGCGGATCGGCGGGTGCGGGCTTGAAGTTGAGCGGGGCTGCCATGCGTGTCTCCTGTGGTTGAGCTTGACGGTGGCTCGGCTGGACGATGCCTGGGTCAGACGGTGGTGGACGTGATCTGCACGAGCTTATCTTTGGGCGAGGTGCCGGGCAGGTGGTAGTCCTCGCGCGCCCATTTGCGTTCGATCTCGACGCCGTCCTGCGGTGTACGTTTGCCGAAGCGGAAGTTGCGGCGCGGCAGCGGGCTGGGGCCGGGCTCTTCGGGGAGGACGGTCATGCTGACGGCGGTTTCCTTGAAGGCCGGCGTGTGCGTGGCTCGGTCGGTGTGGCTGCTGGTGAGGCGGTTGACGGGCTCGGTGACGGTGTTGAGCGGCATGTAGAGCTGCCTGCCCTGCACGCGGTCGGAGACGAGCACCTTGATGCGCACACGGCCGTGGGCTGAGGTGAGCTGGACGGTGGTTCCGGTGACGATGCCGCGCTCGCGGGCGAGCTCGGGGGAGACTTCGACGAAGCTGTTCGGTGTGATGTCGCGGATGCCTTCGGTGCGATAGGTCATGGAGCCCTGCTCGAAGTGCTCGAGCAGGCGGCCGTTGTTGAGATGCAGGTCGAAGCGTTCGCTCTTCTCTTCGGAGGAAGGGATGTATTCGGTGGGATAGAAGCGTGCCTTGCCGTCGGGGAAGGGGAAGCCGTCGGTGAAGAGCAGCGGGGTGTCGGTGCCATCTGCGGCGACGGGCCACTGCAGGCTGTTGAACCCTTCGAGGCGGGAGTAATCGACGCCGGCGAAGAGCGGTGTCAGCGAGGCGGCCTCGGCCATGATCTCGGAGGGATGCGTGTAGTTCCACTTGCCGCCGAGGCGTTGTGCGATGAGCTGGATGATCTCCCAGTCGGGCCTAGAGTCGCCGAGCGGATCGAGTGCCTTGTAGATGCGCTGGACGCGGCGTTCGGTGCTGGTGAAGGTACCGTCTTTCTCCAGCGATGCGGCGGCGGGCAGTACGAGGTCGGCGTAGCGCGCGGTCTCGGAGAAGTTGATGTCCTGCACGATGAAGAAATCGAGCTGCGAGAGCGCCTTGGCCACGTAGTTGGCGTTGGAGTCGGAGGTGATGGTGTCTTCGCCCTTGATGTAGAGCGCTTTGAGCGAGCCATCGAGGATGGCGTCGATCATCTGGTGATTATCTTTGCCGGCGGCGGTGGGTAGCGAGACGCCCCATCCAGCTTCAAATTTGGCGCGAACGGATTCGTCGTCGACCTTCTGATAGCCGGGGAAGACGTTGGGCATGGAGCCGAAGTCGCTGGCGCCCTGCACGTTGTTGTGGCCGCGCAAGGGATAGGCTCCGGCGCCGGGGCGCATGTAGTTGCCGGTGAGCAGAAGGAGATTCGAGAGCGCCGTTGCAGTGTCGGAGCCTCCGCAGTGCTGCGTGACGCCCATGGCGAAGAGGATGCAGACGCCGTTGGCTGCAGCGATCTCATTGGCGACGGTGATGAGCGTCGCCTGCGGGATGCCGGTGATCTGTTCGGTGTACTCGAGGGTGAAGGGCTCGAGCGATGCCTTGAATTCGTCGAAGTGATTGACCCACTGCGCGATGAACCTGGGGTTGTGCAGGTTGTGGTCGAGGATGTACCTGGAGATGCCGTTGAGCCAGACGATATCGCTGGATGGATTGGGGCGGAAGAAGATGTCGGCGCGCTCGGCCATCTCGTGCTTGCGCAGATCGGCGACGATGAGGCGCTGGCCGCGGAACTTGTGCGAGCGCTTGACGCGGGTGCAGAGCACGGGATGGTTCTCGGCGGGGTTGCAGCCGATCATCAGGACGAGCCCGGCCTGTTCGATGTCGGAGATAGAGCCGGAGTCGCCGCCGTAGCCAACAGTCCGCTGCAGGCCCATGGTGGCGGGGTTCTGGCAGTAGCGGGCGCAGTTGTCGACGTTGTTGGTGCCGACGACGGCGCGGGCGAGCTTCTGCATCAGGTAGCTCTCTTCGTTGGTGCACTTGGAGGAGGCGATAAAGCCGAGGGCGTCGGGGCCGTGATCGCGCTTGATCTGAGAGAACTTTGTCTCGATGAGGTCGAGCGCCTCGGCCCATGAGATTTCGACGAAGGTATCGCCTTCGCGCTTGAGCGGCGAGGTGAGGCGGTCTTCGGCGTTGATGTGTCCCCAGGCGAACTTACCCTTGATGCAGGTGGAGATGCCGTTGGCGGGGCCGTGCGTGGGCTCGATCTTGAGGATATGGCGGTCGCGGGTCCAGACCTCGAAGGAGCAGCCGACGGCGCAGTAGGTGCAGACGGTCTTGGTGCGCCTGGTGCGGGCGTGGCGCATCTCGGCCTCCATCTCGGAGAGCGCGAGGATAGGGCCGTAGCCGATGGGTGGCTCGATGGCCTTGACGACGTCGATCATGTCGTCGAGGACCTTCGGCGGGATGTCGGTGAGGTAGCCAGCTTCGCCCAGCATCGATTTTTCCATCAGCGCGTTGCAGGGGCAGACCGTGACGCAATGGCCGCAGGAGACGCAGGAGGAGCCGTCGATCTTTTCGCCGCCGTCCCAGAGCACGCGGGGATGCTCGCTCTCCCATTGAATGCTGAGCGTCTCGTTGACCTGCACGTTCTGGCAGGCCTCGACGCAGCGGCCGCAGAGGATGCACTGGCCGGGATCGTAGCGATAGAAGGGGTTGGAGTGATCCTGCGGATAGGGCTTGGGCGTGTAGTGCCGCGACTGGTGCTTTACGTCGAGCACCGCCGTGGTGTTGTGTACGGTGCAGTTCTGATTGTTGTTGTCGCAGACGGTGCAGTAGAGCTGGTGGTTCTTGAGGATGCGGTCGAAGGCCTCGCGCTGCGCGATGTCGACGGTCTCCCCCGTGGTGACGACGTTCATACCTGTCGTGATGCGGGTGCCGCAGGCGCGGACGAGCTTGCCGTCGACCTGGACCATGCAGGTGTCGCAGCTCTCGATAGGCCCCATCTGCGGGACGTAGCAGACCTGTGGCAGGGGCTCTTGCTTGAGAGCTTCGCGGCGGGTATTGAGAAGGTCGATGAGCAGGCCGCCGGAGTGCGCCGGAACCCGCACGCCGTCTATGGTGATCTGCATGTTGGGGGAGGGATCGGCGGGCGTATTGAGCAGCGGGCGTGGGGAAGCCATATCTCTTTGATGCTCCGATGGCAGACGTTGTATCGCCTGGCTGAGAGTATATAGCCGCTTACCGGACACGGGCGGGCGGGGAGGCATACCCGAAAGAGTGAGTTGGCCTGAGCCGATCCGCCGGGTGGGAGCTAGTTGTCGGGGTTGCCGAAGCGCCGGTGGACGAGCTGCAGCGCCTCGGCCGCGGTGTGGATGGCGCCTTCGAGCTGAGCGTCTTCCGCGGCTTCGAGCATGCGTTTGAACTTTGGGCCGGGACGATAACCTGCGGCGATGAGCTCGCGGCCGGTGAGCAGGGGCGTGGGGTGGAATTCCTCGATGGGCACGGCTTCGTAGCGCTGTTTCGAGAAGTCGTAGAGGCTGAGGTCGCCGTGGGAGGAGAGGCAGTCCATGCGGTGCAGTGCGAGGTGCTCGTCGAAGCGCGGCAGGCGCAGGAAGCGCTTAAGCGTGGATTCGCGCATGTGCTTTACGTCGCCGAAGCGCATGTGATTTTTGACGAGTGCGACGATCTGGGCGATCTCCTCGTTGGAGAGGCGCAGGCGGGGCAGCAGGGTTTCGGCGATGCGGACGCCGACCTCGACGTGTCCGTTGAAGCGGATGCGATCGTTGGGGATGGCGGGGTCGGGTGCGCGGAAGGTTGCGGGCTTGCCGACGTCGTGCAGCAGCGCTCCCCAGGCGAGCGTGGGCGATGCGCCGGGGGGCAGGTTTTCGAGCAGCAGCATGGTGTGGAGGAAGACGTCGCCTTCGGGGTGATATTCGGGCGGCTGCTCGACGCCGTGGAGGCGCGTGATCTCGGGCAGGATGTGCGGCAGCAGGCCGAGCTCGTCGAGCAGCTCGAAGCCGCGCCGCGCCCCGCCCTCGGTGAGGATAAGGGTCAGCTCATCGCGGATGCGTTCGGTGCTGACGACGGTTACCTGCGAGGCCAGCTGGCTGATGGCCGCGGCGGTGCGAGGTTCGATGGCGAAGCCGAGGCGCGCGGCGAAGCGGACGGCGCGCAGCATGCGCAGCTTGTCTTCGGTGAAGCGCTGCAGCGGATCACCGATGGCGCGAATGAGGCGCGCGGCGAGGTCATCGCGTCCGCCGACGTAGTCGAGGGTTGCGGAGGCGACGTCGCCGGTGGTGTCGTAGAGGGCTGTATCGAGCAGCATGCCGTTGATGGTGAAGTCGCGGCGCAGCACATCCTCCTTCGGATCCGTCGCGAAACGCACGGCATCGGGGCGGCGGCCGTCGGTGTAGGCGCCGTCGTGGCGGAAGGTGGCGACCTCGGTGGAGCTGTCGTCGGACTCACGGATGAGGACGACGCCGAAGTGTGCGCCTACGGTCATCGCCTTTCTGTCGGGGAAGAGTCGGAGAACCTCGTCGGGTGTGGCGCTGGTGGCGACATCGTAGTCTTTGGGCGCGAGGCCGAGGAGGAGATCGCGCACGCAGCCGCCGGCGAGGTAGGCCTGGTGTCCGGCGTGGCGCAGCGTCCCGGCGATGTTGCGGGCGGCGGCGTAGCCGGGCGTGGCGTCGGGATGGGCTGACTCGTTCATCACCGTCCCCTATGATAAAGAGATGCGCTCTGCGGGCGAGACAAGCAGGAAGACAGGACTGATTCTCGGGATCGAGAGCTCGTGCGACGAGACGGCGGCGTCGGTGGTTCGCGGAGGCACGGAGGCGCTGTCGAACGTGGTGGCTTCGCAGATGAATCTACATGCGAACTACGGCGGCGTGGTGCCGGAGCTGGCCTCGCGTGAGCATCTGCGCAACATCGTTCCGGTGGTGCGCGAGGCGATGAGCCGCGCGGGCGTGGGCTTTGAGGATCTCGATGCGATTGCGGTGACGGAGGGGCCAGGGCTTGCGGGCGCCCTGCTGGTGGGCATTACGTATGCGAAGGCGCTGACGCTTGGATTTGAGAAGCCGTTGATCGGCGTGAATCATCTTGAGGGGCATATTCATGCGGTGCTGATGGAGGCTCGTCAGCGTGCGGAGCAGCCGATGGAGCTGCCGTTGCTGGCGCTGGTCGTCTCGGGGGGCCACACGCATCTTTACCTCGGGGAGCAGAGGGATCTCGCAGAGCAGAGGGGCGAGGGAGCTTGGCGCTATCGCAATGTGGGTCGCACGGTGGATGATGCTGCGGGCGAGGCGTACGACAAGGTGGCGAAGCTGCTGGGGTTGGGATATCCCGGCGGACCGTGGATCGATGCGCTGGCGAAGCGCGGCAATCCGCAGGCGGTACCGTTTCGTTTTGCGCAGATCAAGCCGCGCGTGAGTCGCGACGGCGTGGAGCCGAAGAACAAGAAGGCTCCGCCGAGGACCGAGGGGCCGAGCTTCGATTTCTCCTTCAGCGGCATCAAGACGGCGGTGCTGCGCTATATCGAGACGCATGGGATGAGGGAGGCCGTGGCGGCGCGGCGGGCCAGGCTGGCGGAGCATCCGGAGTGGACGCCGGGGTCGGAGGAGGCGGCTGCGCTTTGCGATCAGCAAACGCTTGACCTGATTGCTTCGTTTCAGTACGCCGTGGTGGGGAACCTGCTGCGCCAGAGCTTTGCTGCCGCGGAGACGTTTGGCGCGCGAGGAATCGTGGTTTCGGGCGGTGTGGCCGCCAATAGCGAGCTGCGTCAGCGGTTCCGGGCGGAGGCCGACCGGCGCGGGTTGGCGGTGGCGTTTCCGTCGCTGGCGCTCTCGACCGACAATGCGGCGATGATTGCGGCGGCGGCGTGGCAGAAGCTGGTGATGGGCGACTTTGCCGATGACGGTCTGGGGCCAGCGCCACAACTGCGGCTGGGCGGGGTTTAGGCTTACCCCGGCAGCGGCTGGTGGGTTCGGGTAAATCCGATAAAATAAGCAGGATCGATTATTTCGCGAGAGGTCTGCACCGCGCTACGTGCTCGGCTGCGGCGGGACAAGAGCGCACGTGGCAACGATGGAACTCTTTAATACCCTGGGTGGCAAGGTTGAGACGCTGGAACCGGTCGGCGCTCCCGAGCTGCGAATGTACTGCTGCGGGCCGACGGTCTACGACTACGGCCACATCGGCAACTTCCGCACCTTCCTGCATGTCGACGTGCTGCGCCGCTTTCTGCAGCAGATCGGCATCCCGGTGAAGTACGTGATGAACATCACGGACGTGGACGACAAGATCATTCGCAACGCCGCTGCCGCGGGCAAGCCGATCGCCGAGTACACGGAGAAGTACGAGAAGGCATTCTTTGAGGACTCCGATGCGCTGGGCATCGAAAAGTCGGAGATCGTCGCACATGCCACAAGCGCGATTCCCGAGATGGTGGAACTGATCGAGAAGCTGGCTGCGCGGGACATCGCGTACAAGGCCGAGGACGGCAGCTGGTACTTCCGCATCGATCGTTTTCCGGAGTACGGCAAGCTTTCGCGCAAGGACTTCGAAGGCATTGAAGACGGAGCGCGCGTCGATATCGACGAGTACGAGAAGGACGCGGCGCGCGACTTTGCGTTGTGGAAGGCCTGCAAGCCGGGCGAGCAGAGCTGGACGACGGAGCTGGGCTGCGGCCGTCCGGGCTGGCACATCGAGTGCTCGGCGATGGCGATGAAGTTTCTGGGAGATTCGATCGATCTGCACTGCGGTGGCGAGGACCTGATGTTTCCGCACCACGAGAACGAGATCGCGCAGTCGGAGTCGGCGACGGGCAAGCCGTTTGCGCGGCACTGGATGCATGTGCGTTTTCTGCTGGTGGAAGGCCGCAAGATGTCGAAGTCGGAGGGAAACTTTTACACGCTGCGCGACCTGCTGTTGAAGGGCTATCGCGCATCGGCGATTCGTTTTCTGCTGATCTCGGTGCCGTATCGCCACCAGATGAACTTCACCTTCGAGTCGCTAAAGGAATCGACGAATGCGATTGAGCGGCTGCGCACGTTTCATCAGCGGATGCTGAAGGGAGCGTGGCCGGAGACAGTGGCGCAGAGGCCGGGCGAGATCGCCGACAACCTGACACAGCAGATCGGCGAGGCGCGTCTGAAGTACACGGAGGCGCTGGCCAACGATCTGAACACCGCAGAGGCGCGTGCGGCGATCTTCGACATGGTGCGCGTGGCGAACAGCTCGGCGGATGCGGGCACGCTGACGAAGAAGGATGTCGATGCGGTGCTCGAGGTGCTGAATCTGTTCGACGGTGTCTTCGCGGTGCTGAAGGACAACGATGCGGAGATTACGCGTGCTGCGCTGGCGTGGGCGGAGGCGGAAGGCAGATCGGGCGAGATCGCTCCCGAGCTGCTGACAAACTTCGCGTTTACCGATGCAGACATCGATGCGCTGGTGGCGGAGCGGACGCAGGCCAAGAAGACGCGCAACTTTGCACGCGCGGATGCGATCCGCAACGAGCTGATGGCGAAGGGCGTGCTGATCGAAGATTCGAAGGACGGCGTTCGCTGGCGGCGTAAGTAGTTCTTTAGCTGGCGTCGCAGGTTACGCAGTCCTCCATCGGAGGTGTCTTCGTTGCTGGAACGGTTCGCAATGAAAGATTCATCAGCGCGAGGCCAGCGATGACGATGAGCACGCCGAGGTAGGCTGTCCAGAGAATGGGCTCGTGAGCAACGTAGCCCCAGAAGAGTCCCCAGACGGGCAACAGATACGTGACTGCGACGACGTGTGTGGATGAGATGCGGCTGAGCAGATCGTAGTAGAGCAAATAGGCGATGCCGCTGCCTGCAAAACCCAGGGCGATGGCCGAGACGATGGAACTGGGGTGGATCTCCGTCGGATGCGGGCCGAAGAGCGCGACGGGGAGAATCATTAACCATGCGAGCGATAGCTGCGTCGTGGCCAGACCGATGGGGTCAAGACCTTGCAGCCGGCTCTTTGCGATGACGGTCGCAATGGCATAGCCGAGACTGCCGATGGCGATGAACAGTACGCCGAGATAGAACTGCACGGAGGAAGCTGTATTGTGCGCTGCGCCTTCGTGGCTAAGCACAACAATGACAACTCCGGCGAAGCCGAGCAGGACACCCGCGATGGTGGCGCGAGCGGGGCGCATACTCTGCACGGCGAATGACAGCAGCAGCGCACATATCGGTGTTGTCGCGTTAAGCACGGCGGCGATGCCGCTTGGAACCGTGCGTTCGCCAAGCGCAAAGAGGCAGAACGGGATCGCGTTATTGAACAGCGCCACGAGCAGGAGCGGCACGATCATCCTGCGGGGTGGAAGGGTTCGGCGACGAAGCAACAGCACCGCCCAGAGAAGCGCTCCCCCGAAGGTAAGCCGCAGCAGCGCGACCCAGGCTGGAGGAAAGCTGTGACCGGTGATCTCGATGAGGATGAACGAAGCTCCCCAGACGGCGGAGAGAAACAGTAGTTCGGCGATGTCGCGACGAGTCATGATTGATCTTCCCCGGAGTGCCGTTGGCCGACACACGTTGTACTGACTGTCATTCCGATTTGCTGAATTTGGATGAAGGCGGGGGAGGCAGGATGCGGCATTTTTTGCCGGCTCGGCATTTTGTGACGGATGGGTGAGTTGGGCTACACTTACGCCCGCACTCCGCAGGGGGTGTCGTGATTGTCAAAAAAGCCGCGCAGCAAGCGCCATGGTCGTCAGAATTCGGCGCAGGAGGAACAACAATGAAGAAGTATCTCTTGCTCACAGTATGGGTTCTAGGACTCGGCAGTATGCAGCCCACATTCCTGATGGCGGCGCCGTTCGCTTATCAGGCAGCCGATCAGACGCCGCCTCCGCCGGAGAAGGTGGTGGAGATGATGAGCAGCAAGCTGTCGCTGAGCGATGATCAGAAGACGCAAATCACGCCGATCATCGCCGACCGGCAACAGAAGATGATGGCGCTGAAGGGCGATACGTCGATGCGCAAGATGAAGAAGGCGCGCGAGGCGAAGTCGATCATGGACGACAGCGATAAGAAGATCGAGGCCGTGCTGAACGACGATCAGAAGAAGAAGTACGCCGAGATAAAGGAAGAGATGAAAGAGAAGATGAAGGAACAGCGGGAGAACGCCCAGTAAGTTCAGGCGCTCTGCTTGCCGTTCCCTCCTACTTCATGATTTCTCTGGTTTAGAGATGCGTGGTTCCGCATGATGCGGCGTTGCGGCATGGCGGACAGCTGCGGCAGAAGCTGCGGTTGGCGAGGTGTGCGGCGATCAGCATGAGCGAGCCGGGAATGCTGATTGCAAGTTCCAATCGGTGGGGAAGGGTTTCGCCGCGCCATGCGACGACAGCAACGAGGGCGATGCCGGTTGCGACGAGCGCGAGCAGCGATCTGCGGCGGTGGAGGCGATAGCCGGGAAGAAAGGCGAGCGTGCTTACCAGCAGGATAGAGATGGCGAGGGCGCGATGAAAGCTGGCGTCGCCGGGAAGCCACTGCAGGAGCGCCGGAAAGGCGCTGATCAGCAGCGGAGTGAGCAGGCAGTGGATCATGCAGAGGCCGGAGGCAAGGACGCCCGCATGATCGGCGTGGCGGCGCAGATGCGCCAGCGAAGAAGAGGCAAGAGTGTGCATCGAGAGGTGTCCTGGGTGTGTTGAAGGAACGCGTCGAAGGGCGCAGACGATGCTGCGCCCTTCGACGTGTTGCGGTGCGGTCTTAGAAGCTGTAGCTGAGCTCTCCGGTGATCGAGCGCGGTGTGACGTAGTGCGTGCCCGAGAAGGTGGAGAGGAAGTTGTACAGCGCGACCTTGTTGGTGAGGTTGACTGCTGTGAGGCGCAGGCCGACCTTACGCTTGTCGCCGTGGAAGAGGTTGTCCTCACCCAATGCGAGATCGAAGAGGTTACGCGGCTTGACGCGGGGTGGATTGTGGTCGTCGTTGCTGGTGCCGGGAGTCGGGATGTTGAGCAGCGACGAGCTGAGCTGGGATGCTGCGCAGAGGTCGGGCAGTGCGCTGGTCGGTGTCGCCTTGACGCCGCCGCAGGAGAGCCCGGCCTGGAACTGCTGATCGGCCGTCAGGCTGGAGAGGTTGACCGCCGGCGCACCGTTCAGCGTCAGCGGGTTGCCGTTGGCGTCGAAGGAGTAGTCCGAGCATCCGGTGTTGGGGTCGGTCGTGTTGTAGCAGGGCGTAGCACCGGCGACGAGGCCGCTGTCGAAGCGCCAGTTGAAGCCCAGCCAGGCAGATTTACGGAAGGGCAGGGCGTACTGCAGATGTGCGCTCTCGTTGAAACGCTCGTCGTGGTCGATGCGGAAGGGATAGTTGGAGCCGGGAGTGCCGGGTGTCGTGCCGACGCCGCCGACCTGCGGGTTGTAGAAGCGTGCGGCGACCGAGGACATGACGACGAAGCCGCTGATGCCGTGCGTTTCGGGAACGCTGGCACGCAGCATCCATCCGGGGATCTTGGAGTTCTTCCACTCGATGGGGAAGGTAATGGGCGTAGCGCCGAAGACGGAGAAGTCGTAGGCATTGTGCGTGTACTTCCAGATGTACTCGGCGCTGATGACGAGGTGCTTGCTGAAGGCCTGCTGGAAGCCGGCGTGGAACTCGTTGCGGAAGCCGGGGTTGAAGGGTGCGGGAACGCAGCTGCCCAGCGTCTCGAAGATGCCCTGGATGACGGGGTCGTAGCAGCCGTTGGTGGAGAGCACGAGGTTCTCGTTGAACGGGGTCTCCTGCGCACGAGAGTAGGAGGCGCGCAGCACAGTGTTGGTCTGCTTGATGTTGTAGGAGATGCCGACGCGGGGCTCTGCCTGACGCTGGATGGCGAGGCCGTTGTAGAAGTCGCCGCGGATACCGAGGTTCAACAGCCAGGGACCCTTGGTGATCTGGTCCTGCGCATAGAGCGCGAGCTGCTTGATGGCAGCCTGCCCATGCCAGGCGTAGTTGCTTCCGCCGCGGGTGATGTCGTGCGGCAGCAGGACGGGATTGAACGCGGCGTTCGCTGTGAGGCCCGCCGTGGCGCACTGCGCGGGATCGGTGTAGCCGCTCACGCCATCGCCGTCGGCGTCGACGCAGGGAGCGTTGAGGGACGCATCCACAAGGCCGGTGTCGAGGTTTTCGCGAAGATAGGTCTGCTGATACATGCCGCCGATCTTCACGTTGTGGATGCCCTTGGCCCAGGTGATATCGCTATGCACGCCGGCGTTGGTCAGGGTGCGGTACTGCTGCACCGTCTCCTGCTGAATGGGGCCGAGGTCGGCGAGAGGGTTGTTGCTGGGGATGTAGTTGTAGGCGTCGCGGCGAATGTAGGCGCCGAAGTTGAGCACGCTGTACTGGTTTAGCGTATGCGTCCAGGTGGGTGCGATGTTGAAGGTCTCGATCTTGGAGCGCTGATCGGTGGGACCGACGGGGTTGCCATACTGGTCGGAGACGTTCATGGTGTCGAAGGCGTTCGGCGTCTGGAACCATGAGCGGGTGTACTGCAGGTTGGTGTGCAGCGAATTGGCGTCGTTGAACTGGAAGTCGACGCGATCGAAGATGTTCTGCTGATTGCCCTTGTCGTGCAGCGTCTGAAACTCCGGGCCATCGAGGAAGCGGCCAGAGTTCATGCCGCTGACTGCGACGAAGTTGCCCCAGTTCTGTCCACCGTAGGCGAGCGTGCCGTCGATCGACGTGGTGCCGAAGGTCCCGTAATCGAAGGAGATGTTGCCGTGCGGTGTGGTGACGCCCTGACCGGAGCGCGTGGTGGCCTTGATGATGAGGCTGGTCTTATCGCCGTACTCCGCCGTGGGAGCGCCGCCGATGACCTCGAGCGATTGCAGGGCGTCGGAGGGAATCTGGTTGGAGAAGACCTTGCTCTGCTGGTCGGTGATGGGCTGACCGTCGATAGAGAAGGAGTTCTCAGCGTGATCGCCGAGGCCGTGGAAGAGACCGTTGGAGTCGGCGGCGACGCCTGGAGAAGAGAGTGTAACGATGGAGCTGAGCGAGGATGACTGGCTCTCCAGCGGCATCCGGTCCATGGTGGAGCGATCGACGTCGGTGTGGAAGGTGGAGTCGTTCTCGATGAGGTCGGAGCCGGTCTCGACGGTGACGGTCTGCGACGATTCGATGATGTTGAGCTGAACCGTATTCACGATTGGGACCGGCGACCTGACGTCAATGATCTTGGTGTTGCTGGCGAAGCCCGCATCTGTGACGACGAGGTGGTAGGGATTGAAGGGGATGTTGTAGAAGTGGTACTGCCCGGTGGCGTCCGTCTTGACGGTGCGGATGTAGCCGGTGACATGGTTGCTGAGTTCTACGGTGGCACCGGGAATGACGGCGGCGGAGGGATCGGTCACGGTGCCGGAGATGGTGCCGGAGCTGCTCTGAAAGGCGTGAGCGAAGGGCAGAACGAAGACGAAGAGAAACAGGGAGAGAAAAAGCCGTTGGGCGACGGACTGGCGCATAGGGAAACTCCTGTCGAGCTCAATGAGCATCGGTGCTTACAACAAGTGCGGTGCAAGGGTGCACGGCATGACAGGCAGAGCTTTGCTTCAGTGTGAGACCGAATGAAAAGACTTCTTTGCCTGCAGGGACTTTAGATGGAGTCCTGTGCAGGTGGCGGCCGGCTGGCCATCTCGAACCGCCAGCGGAAGATCCGCTCGGCCTCGACGGCGACCGAATCGAGTCTCTGGATCGAGAGCGTTGGCTCGGGGGTGAAGTGCTGGGGCGCCGCAAGCGCGGAGTGCATCGCCACGCAGAGCGGGCAGTGATCGTCCGGCGAGGGGCCGTTGTGCTTTGGATTCTGCTGCTTGAGCGCGGAGAACTCGGCGTGGGTGTGTGCCACCTGCGCCGTGCTCATGACGGTCACCACCAGGACACAGACCAGCGCCAGTACCCGCAGCCACATGGGGCGGTTCTCGCGAAGGCCGAGTTGGAGGACCTGTTTCATGAAAGCGCTTCTCTCCTGTTTAGCATAGCTCGTGCGTGAGGGCCAAACCTGCGATTCCAGGTGGGGGCCCCGGAAACGTCAAAAAGAGGGGCGCGGAAGGCTACACTGTCAGGGCTATGGGTAAGACGGGTGAGGCGCAAAGAAAGTTTTCTGTTTTTTTTCTGATGCTGACTGGCTGGCTGGCATTTTCGGCTGCAGTGGTCATGGCGCAGCAGAAGCCGTTGGTCCCGGCCGATGACTCCGCCCCGCATCGTACCCGACTGATTCTGAAGGACGGAACCTACCAGCTGGTGATGAGCTACCGGATCGTGGGCGATCGCGTGCGCTATGTCTCGGCGGAGCGCGGAGGCTCCGAGGAGGAGATTCCGTCTGCGCTGGTGGACTTCGATGCCACCAAGCGCTGGGAGCGCGATCATGCCAGGAGCAGCGATGCCGAAGGGCAGGCTGCAGCCCCGATCGACCCGGAGCTGCTGAAGGAAGAAGCGGACCGTGCCGCGCTGACCCCGGAGGTCGCGCCGGACCTGCGCCTGCCGGATCTCGACAACATGGTGGTGCTCGACACCTACCGCGATCAGCCGCAGCTGGTGCCGCTGCCGCAGTCGGAGGGGGAGCTGAACCACAATACGGCGCACAACATTGTGAAGGCGATGATCAATCCGCTCTCCAGCTCGCACCAGCTGGTGCAGCTGAAGGGCGAGAAGTCGATGGTGCAGCTGCACGTCGATCAGCCTGCTATTTACATCCGTATCGGCCAGCCGGTGGCGGGGTTCGACGGCAGCAGGCCGATGACGGTGGATACGCATGGCGCCTCGGCGGAGATGGACGAGAAGCATCCGCTGGACCCGACGGCCAGTCGCTATGTGATCGTTCGCGCCGATGTACGGACGGGGGCGAGGGTGGTGGCGTCGTTCAAGATCAGCGCGCTGGGAACGGCGAGCCGGGATGAGGATGTCATTGAGACCACGAGGGAGATGCTGCCGGGAGGCCACTGGATGAAGCTGACGCCGAAGCAGTCGCTGCTTTTCGGCGAGTATGCGTTGATGGAGGTCCTGTCGGACCGCGAGGTGAATCTCGGGGTATGGGACTTCGGGGTGCATCCCACGGCGGGGCAGAACCGCGATGCGATTCTGCCGCAGCCGAAGCGGCCGTTTGCGCTGAATCCGCGTTGACGATCTGTGTCGGAAGCTAACGAGAGCGATTGCCGGCGGCCATCGGCGCTTTTTCCAGCAGGACGCCATGACCGGCGACGGCAACGTTGTCGCGCGTGACCTTGGCCTCGTACATCATCGAATCGGCGGAGCGCAGGATCAGCTGAATGGTGTTGCCATCCTCGGGAAAGGTGGCAACGCCGAAGCTGCCGGAGAGCCTGAGAGCGAGGCCCGCGCCTTCAAGCATGGGCGTACTCCTGAGGGTCTCGTGCAGGCGAAGCGTGGCGTCGATCGCCTGGGTCTTGCGCATGCCGGGCAGCAGCGCGACGAACTCGTCACCGCCGTAGCGGAAGGCCGCCGTGCCGGGACCAAGAGAGCGCTTCATCAGGTTGCCGACCTCGGCCAGCAGGCGTGTCCCGATGAGATGGCCGTGGGTGTCGTTCACGTTCTTGAAGCGATCGAGATCCATGAAGAGCAGGCTGAACGGATCACTCTTGGTGACCTCCTGCTCCAAAAGAGTGTAGAGATGGCGCGCGTTGAAGAGGCCGGTCGCATCGTCGGTGATGGTGAGCTGCTGGATGAGTGTCATCGAGCGCGCGTTTTGGATCGCGATCGCGGCGTAGTCGCAGAGGATGCGCAGGAACGTGATCGAGTACTCCGACATCAGATCGAGCTTGCTGTTCATCAGCTGGATCACGCCGAGGGTCTTATCGCCGGAGCGTACAGGCACGCAGGCGATGGACTGGATGTTCAGCTCGGGATGCCTGGCGGAGAAGGCCGCCCACTGAGGATCGAGCTTGACGTCGGGAACGACGAGGGGATTGCCGGTGGAGGCGACCCAGCCGGCGACGCCCTCTCCCATGGGAACGCGCAGGCCGCGCAGGGTGTCAGCGTTCTCTCCAATGGCGATGGCGTAGTAGAGCTCAGATTTTTTCTCATCGACCAGCAACATGGACCAGCGCTCGGGGCCGAAGAACTGCGCCATCTTGTTCATGATGGTGCTGAGGATGTCTTCCAGTTCAAGGCTCGCGGTGAGAGCACGCGCAACGTCGTGGAACACCCGCAGGTGATCCATTTGACGGCCTTCAATGACTTCGAACTGTCTTCGGTCTTTCAAGCACAGAACCTCAGGGCTGGAAGAGATGGGGAGATCTCAAAAAGTATGACGAATATCGAAACGTTCTATTTTTATGATCTGCGTGCCGGTTGTGAATGATGGCCTGTCATCCACCGATATGAACCATGCTTCGGGATGGCTTTTGGAATCCAGCCTCGCCGATATGATGACGCGCTTCCTTGCGTATGACAATACTACGGATGTACGACCGCAGAGCCTCTTCTGTTCCACCATTTCGCAGGCGGGCATACAGATTGTGATCGGTCTGGGAAAAGAGGCAGGTGCGAACCTTTCCGTCGGACGTCAGACGGATGCGGCTGCAGTGGCCGCAGAAGGGCCGTGAAACCGGCGCAATGATGCCGATCTCGCCCTTGCCGTCGTCGAAGGTGAACCGGCGCGCGGTTTCGCTGGGGGAGTTGGCGGGGAGTTCGACCAGCGGCCGCCAGGCATTCAAACGGCTGACCAGTTCGTCCATCGGGACGACGGTTTCGGGCTTCCAGCTGCGGTCTTCTTCGAGCGGCATGAACTCGATAAAGCGAACGATAACACCCTCGGTACGCGAGAACTCAGCGAACTGTTCGATCTGGTGATCGTTGAAGCCTCGCAGCAGAACGCAGTTCACTTTGACGGGGCCGAGTCCAACCTGCTGCGCACGGCGGATGCCCGCGACGACGCGATCGAAGCTGCGCGGAACCCGCGTGATGGCCGAAAATGTCTCGGAATCAACGGCATCCATGCTGACGGTGACGCGGTTGAGTCCGGCATCTTTGAGCGGCTGGGCGAGGCCTTCGAGAAGGTGTCCATTTGTGGTCAGTGCGATGTCCAAGGGCAAGCCAACGTTTGTTGAATTCCCTTCAGCGTCGTAGGCCGTGTGTATCCGAGAAAGCTCCTGCACCATCTCGACCAGGCCGTGGCGCAGCAGTGGTTCTCCGCCGGTGAGCCTGACTTTCTCGATGCCTAATGAGACGAAGGTGCGGATCATGCGCAGGTAGTCTTCGATGGGAAGCTCGGTGTACTGCGCACCTTCGTTGCCGGTGCGGCAGTAGACGCACTTGTAGTTGCAGCGATCCGTGATGGAGACGCGGAGATCGGTGATGACACGACCGAAGCTGTCGCGCAGACGCGACGGAGAGGCGTCCTGCGCGAGCTCAGGCTCTGCGGGGCCGTCTGGTGCCGTCACGATGGGAAAGGTGGCTGCCATTCAGTCTGTTAGATGCAGTGGGAGCCCATTCGTTACGGCCAAACAGGCTGGACCCTCTACGGAACAGTATGCGTCTCTCCAGCAGCGAAAGATAGCCCCTGGAACTGGCTGCGCGCATGCTTCGCACATCGTCGTGCTGCGGCGCTGGCCCCTAGCTCTTTGCGGCCTGAATAGCCTTGGTGAGTGCGGGCACGATCTCGAAGAGGTCGCCTACGATGCCGTAGTCCGCCACCTCGAAGATGGGGGCGTTCTCGTCCTTGTTGATGGCGATGACGGTCTTCGCTCCCTTCATGCCGACGAGGTGTTGAATCGCGCCGGAGATGCCGACGGCGAGATAGAGCTTGGGCGAGACGGTCTGGCCGGAGCTGCCGACCTGCCGCTCCATGGGCAGCCAGCCGTTGTCGCAGATGGGACGAGAGGCGGCCAGCTCGGCGCCGAGCGCAGTGGCCAGCTCCTCGACGACGGGGAGGTTGTCCTGCTCGCCGATGCCCCGGCCGACGGAGACGATGAGCGGAGCGGCGGTGAGGTCGACGGTCTGCGCGGATTCACGGAAGCGCTCGCCGGGTTTGTTGCGGATGGTGGAACTTTCGAGCGCCGGTGCGAACGCTTCCATCGACATGCTGCCGCCGGACGATGCTTCTGCACGGAACGAGCCGGCCTGTACGGAGACGAAGCATGGGCCTGTGCTGCTGTGGCGATAGTCCGCGTTCAGCTTGCCCTGCAACAGCTGGCGCACGAAGACAGGGCCATCGTGGATGGCGATGACGTCGCTGATGAGCACCTGCCCGAAGCGGGTGGCGAGTGCGGGGGCGAAGTCGCGCACCTGGTAGGTGTGTGGGAAGAGAACGTAGCCCGGTTGAAGCTTGCGGATCAGCTGCTCGAGCGCCGTGACGAAGCCGTCGGAGGTGTAGTCCTTCAGCAGGGAATCTTCGACGGCGTAGACGGTCTTCGGCTGCGTGTCGCTCTGCCAGGGAAGCGACTGGACGGCATCGCCAACGATGGCGGCGGTGCACTCGAGGCCGAGCTTTGCGGCAAGATCGAGACCGGCGGCGAGAGCCTCGAAGCTCATGCGGTTCCATGTGCCGCTGCGCTGCTCCATGACGACAAGAACTCCACTCATAACGCCCTCACTTCGAACTTCAGTTTTTCGACGACCCTGGCCGCGATCTCGTCCGGTGAGCCGGTGAGCATCTCGGTCTTCTTCTGTTTTTCGGGTAAGTAGACACGCTCGAGCGTGATCGCCGGAGCAGTGGGCGGTGTGGTGGGAGAGACGGTCTTCAACTCTTTCGTCTTCGCTTTCTTGATACCCATCAGTGTGGCGTAACGCAGTTTGTTGCCGCCGGACTGGATGGTGAGCAGCGCGGGCAGAGGCATCTCGACGTGCTGAAACCAGCCATCTTCGAGCTCACGCTTCACCTTGAGGCCTGCGCCTGTGGGCTCGACCTGCATGATGATGGTGGCGTGCGGTATGGCGAGCAGCTCGGCGAGGACGACGCCGGTCTGGCCGAGGCCGAGATCGTCGGACTGCAGGCCGGTGAGGATGAGGTCGGGCGACTCGGCCTTGATGGCCTCGGCGAGGATGCTGGCCACGCCGAGTGTGTCGAGCGACTGAAGATCGTCGGCCTCGATGCGGATGGCGCGGTCGGCGCCTTTGGCCAGTGCTTCGCGCAGCGTGCTTTCGACGCGCTCCGGCCCGGCGCAGACGACGATGACCTCGCCGCTGCCGGTCTTTTCCTTGAGCTGCAGCGCCTCTTCCAGCGCGTAAGCGTCGGGCTCGTTGATGGTGTAACTGAGGTCGCCCTCTTCGATCCATCGGCCGTCGGCGGCGATGCGGATGGGCGCATCGCGCTCCGGGACCTGCTTGATGGCTACGACGATCTTCACTGTGTTCCTCCCATTGGATCGGGTGATGCGGGAATGGCTCTTGCGGTGAGCTGCGCGATATCGAGCAGCTGCGGTGGCGTATCGCTGATGGCGCTCAGGGCGTCGCGAAACATCGTATTGCAGAACGGGCAGGCTGTCCCGACGACCTTGGCGCCGGTGGCTGCAAGCTCTTTGGCGCGGACGTGGCTGACGCGCTCGCCGGGCTCTTCGCCGAGGAAGGCGAGGCCTCCACCGGCACCGCAGCAGAAGCTGCGCTCGTGCGAACGCGGCGCCTCGACCAGCGTGCCTGCCTGAGCGATGACGGCGCGAGGCTCGTCGTAGATCTCCTGATAGCGGCCGAGGTAGCAGGGGTCGTGGTAGACGATGCTTTCGCCTGCCTGCTGCGGCAGATGATCGCGATGGCGTGCCATGAACTCGGAGTGATGCTCGATGACGGGAGCGATGCCGTACTCTCTCCAGTCGTTGGCGATGGTGCGCACGCAATGCGGACAGATGGCGACGATCTTCTGCACCTTCGCGGTCTCGAAGGCCTTGAGGCCGCTTTCGGCGAGCGTCTGGAAGACGAGATCGTTGCCCAGGCGGCGCGCGGGATCTCCGGTGCATTTTTCTTTCTTCAGCACGCCGAAGGTGGTGCCGAGGTGACGCATGACGCGGGCGAAGTCGGCGATGATCTCGCGGCCGCGGGGGTCGTAGCCGCCCATGCAGCCCAGCCACAGGCAGTACTCCTGGGTGCCGTCGAAGAGGGGGAACTGCTGCTTCTGAATAAACTTGTCGCGCTCCATGGCGCTGAGGCCGAGGGCGTTGCCGCTCTTCTCGAGCGCGAGGAAGAGCTTGGTGCCGTAGGTGTCCTCCCATGCGCCGGTGTTGGTCGCGCCGCGGCGCAGGCCGACGATGATGGGCACGTGCTGCACGCCGACGGGACACTGGAACTCGCAGCTGCCGCAGGTGGTGCAGGCGAAGGCGGCCTCCATGCTGAGCAGCTGCTGGTGGGCATCGGCGGGGGCAGTGTCACGAGCTTCGGCGAGCAGCGGTGTCTCCGATGCCGGGCCCAGCTCGTTGAGATAGCTGCGCAGGCCGAGGACGATCTCTTTCGGGTTGAGAAGCTTGCCTGTCGTGGCGGCAGGGCAGTGCTCGGTGCAGCGGCCGCACTCGACGCAGCTGTAGGTCTGCAGCGAGATGAGTTGCGTGATGTCCTTGCCGGCGACCAGGCCGAAGTCCTCATCGCCTGCGAGCGGAGGGATCTTCGCGAAGCCATCGCGTTTGAGGAAGACGGTCAGCGGGCTGAGCACCAGGTGCAGGTGCTTGGTGTGCGGGATCAGCGGCAGAAAGATGAGCAGCGAAAGGGTGTGCATCCACCACAGGAGGTTGACGCCTGTGCTGCCCTTATCGACGAAGAAGGCGCCGAGGTAGGTGACCATCAGCAGGAAGATGAGGAAGGCAATGAAGCCGGACTCGTAGGAGAGCTTCTCTCCCAGCCATACCGGGCGCATGAAGAAGCGCCGGATGAAGAGTCCTGCGATGGAGACGGCCACCAGCACGGCCCATGCCGCGGCGAAGAGGAAGTAGAAGCTGCCGAGCCGGCCTTGCGGATCAAGAAATCCGAGCCTGACGCCGGAGGCAAGATGATTCAGGCTGACCAGCGCAAAGGCGAGGAAGCCCCAGAAGACGAAGGCATGCGCCAGGCCAGGGAGCGGTCTCTGCCGGATAACCCTGGACTGGCAGAGGACCTCGGAGACGAAAGCCCATACCCGGCGGCCGATGGGGCGCAGGGAGAAGTCCGCGTCGGGGCGGGAGCGCAGGATGTTGCGAAGGATGGGGGCGAAGCGCCAGAAGAAGAGTCCCGCGGAGAGCAGGACGCAGAGGACCAGCAGGACTGATTCAGCTGAAGAGAAGCCCGCAGGTTCAGCCAGCGTGGCAGAGTAATGAATTCCTGTTGTGTCGGGAAGAAGCGTCGTGGCGGGGATGCCACGGACCGGGATCACCACTCGAAGCGCGCCTGCCAGCATCCGACCCTGTCCGCGAGGATGCTTTTGAGGGCATCATCGCTTTCGAATCATGTACCGGGGCTCTTCGAGTGGGATCCAGCGGCCAGCGCGTAGCTAGTAGCTGATGAACTCGGTAAGACCCCGGCGCAGACGCACACCGCTTGTGAGAAACGTCACCGCGAGGATGCCGGTGATGAGGTCCCAATAAACCATGGGATGGGCCCAGCCCGGCGAATACGTAAAGTCCTGTCCCGACCAGACCGTCAGCCCAGTGCTGATGATGAGGCACTGAAAGCCAATAACCAGAAACAGCTGGCCGCGACGGCGGCGGCGATCCAGGGCTTCGACCTCGTCGGGGGTCAGATTACGTTCTTCGATGGGCAGCAGCGTGTTCGCCATGATTCTTCAATTCTCCCTGCGGATCTTGCGGTTCGAAGGTTATGCCGACGGTGAAAGTCGGACTTCGTACTTATTAAACCATAGCCTTCTGTTTCATACCGATATCCGGTCACCGCAGGGCGAAAGTAACGGTCTTCGTCCAGCGGGCGAAAGCATAACTGAATGTCCATTCATTCGTAAAGCAGGCGATGATACTTTTCTCGCCACCGTGAAATGAGGAGCTTTAGGGCTGGCTAGATGAAGGCGACCGACTGGATACCGGCGACTTCGAAGCGCTTGCGGCAGCGCACGTTCTTGCAGCCGACCATGTCGTCGCGGCGGACCATGTAGCTCTGCGCCTTGGCAAAGCGGGCGCGGTCCCGTTCGTCGGCTCCGCGGGGAACCTGGGACTTCTTACGGCGTACGATCCAGCCGAGCTCATACTCGCCCTGCTGGCCGCAGTGTGGGCAGGTCATGTTGTGGGTACGCTGTTCGGGCCGTTCGTCAAAAAAATCGCGTTCTTCCATCTCTGCACCTCTACCGGATGAGGCCGGGCTGGTCATCTGCCACATCCCTTGTACCGTCTGGCGGTTACCAGACGCTGCGATCAAAGTATTGCATAATCGCAAAGGGCTTCGCAGCGTGTGCCGAGCCTCCGGACAGCATATGAGCAAGGCGAAGAAGAAGGTGTTTTCGGCGGTGAAGGCAATCAAATCGAATGCGCGGGAGCGCGTCGGTGCGCCTCCGCCGGAGCGCGTTCTACCTGACCCGAAACAGAAGCAGGCCGAAAAGCCAAGGCACAAGAAGACGCTTGCCGACCTGCTTGCCAACCGAGGAGAAGAGGCATGACCGGATTTCGCAGCAGCATGATGACCGTGGCGCTCGCCCTGACGTCGATCGCCGGGGCCGCGCAGACCATCCAGGTGAATAAAGACAACCGCACCATCGCGATTACCGCGACCGACAAGGTGACGGCCATCGCGGACCAGGCGACGCTGAACATCGGTTTCATTGCCTATGGCCGCGACAGCAACACGGCGTACGCCAACGGCTCGCGGGTTTCGAATGCCATCGTCAAGGCGCTGACCGCAGCCGGTGTGCCGAAGGAGACGATTCAGAGCCAGAATCAGCAGGTCTCGCCGGTGCAGCCCTACCAGCTGGAGAAGCTGACCGAGGCACAGAAGGCTGAGCGCCAGTTCCAGGTAACGCAGAGCTGGACGGTGAAGACGGAGGCCAACGAGGCGGCGAAGCTGCTGGATGTAGCGGTGAAGGCGGGCGCCAACCAATCCGGGCAGATCGAATGGGGCTTCAAGGATGACAACGCTCCCGATGCCGAGGCGGCTGCCAAGGCGATCAAACGCGCGCGCGGACAGGCCGAGCTGATGGCCTCAAGCCTTGGAGCAAAACTTGGCTCTCTGCTTTATGCGAGCAATGAGGCTCAGCCCAGCGGCCCGCGTCCGATGATGCGGAGCATGGCTATGGCGAGCGTGCCGATGGACAAGGTTGAGCCGCTGGCGATCAATCCGCGTGAGATCGAACGTTCTGCGACCGTTTACGCTGTCTTTGCCATCGAATAACCATCGTCAAAAAAAGACAACGGAAGGAATGACATGCCGCAGTACAAATATCGCGAACTGAAGCCTACTCCCGAAGCCGAAGCGACCTTTCGCCGCTGGATTGCGCACCTGAATGAGGAGATCTCCCGTCACCAGAATGTGGACCGTCGTTCGGAGATTGTGCGTGACGAGCTGTATCAGATCTACCTGGGCAAGCCGCACGGCGGCAAGCTGAATGTGCAGCTGGACAGCGAGCTGGCGGGCAATGTGCTGGCGGAGAACTTCGATCCGCGCAACGTCACGCTGGAGCCGGAGTACTACGGCGACATCGATGCCGAGAAGTATGCGCTGCGCAAGCCTCTGATCTGGTTCTGGCAGCAGTTCGACCGCTCGCCGCTGGGTTTGAATCACTGGCTGGGCTTCAAGTTCCGCTGCATGCTGGCCCATCACATCTTCCGGCACGTGGGGAAGGGCGTGAAGATCTTCCACAACGTGGAGTTCACCTACGGCTACAACCTCACCATCGGGGACAACTGCACGATCCACAAGAACGTGATGCTGGATGATCGTGGCGAGATCGTGATTCACGATGGTTCGAGCATCTCGGACTACGCGAATATCTACTCGCACACGCACGACATCAACGTGCAGGCCGATGTGACCAACAAGAAGACGGAGATCGGCCCGCGCGCGCGTGTGACCTATCACGCGACGGTACTGGCAGGAGCGAGCGTGGGCGAGAACGGGATGCTGGGAGCTCTGGGACTGGCGACCAAGCCGGTTCCGGCAGGTGCAGTCTCGGTGGGCATTCCGGCCAAGGTCAAGCGCGAGAAGGACGCGCAGGAGCAGAAATAACCTTGCGGAGGCCGCTGCCCAGGCTGGCGGCGGCCCTGGTTCTTCTGTTCTTCGATAAGCTAGAGATTATGAATCAGGACGTCGTTCTTATCCTCATGCAGGTGCTGGCGCTGATTATGGCGTTCTGCGTCCATGAGTGCGCGCACGCCTGGACGGCATGGCGGCTGGGTGATCCCACTGCAAAGATGCTGGGCCGCGTGACGCTGAATCCTATCAAGCACCTCGATCCCTTTGGCTCGGTGCTGATGCCGCTGGTGGCTCTGGTCTATCACTGGCCCCTGCTTGGCTGGGCCAAGCCCACGCCGGTGACGCCGCGAAACTTCAAGAACTATCGCCGCGACGACATTATCGTCACCATCGCCGGTCCCATCAGCAACCTGCTGCTGGCGACGGCGGCGCTGATTCTGCTGCTGATCATCAAGCATGTGATCTCGGGTGGCAGAGTTGCTGTACTGACGGCCATGGCGGTGGCCATGCACTTTCCGGTCTCGACGGAGAATCTGCCTGCGTTGTTTCCCCTGGCGCTGCTGTTCTACTACATTATTCTGATCAATCTGCTGCTGTTCGTCTTCAACCTGGTGCCGTTTCCTCCGCTGGACGGAAGCCGTATTCTGCGGCATTTTCTGCCGTATGGCGCGCTGCAGGTCTATGACCGCATGGGTGTCTTCGCCCTGTGGATCTTCATGTTCCTGGCGGGAGGATTTATCTTCCGCACCTTCCTGTATCCGCTGCAATCGACGTTCGATCGCATCCTGGCCATGCTGTAGAGCGTGTTCCCGTATCATTGCTAGACCGACGAAACATGACCGAGCAGATGACGACATCCTCACGCCCCCGCGTCCTTAGCGGCATGCGCCCCACGGGCAAGCTGCACCTGGGCAATTACATGGGCGCGCTCTACAACTGGGTGAAGCTGCAGCACGAGTATGAGTGCTACTTCTTTATCGCCGACTGGCATGCGCTGACGACGGACTATGCCGATCCCAGCCTGTTGAAGCAGAACATCTTTGAAGTGGCACTGGACTTTCTTTCGGCTGGGCTGGATCCGGACCGGTGCACCATCTTTGTGCAATCGCATGTTCCGCAGCATACCGAGCTTCATCTTCTGCTTAGCATGATCACTCCGGTCAGCTGGCTGGAGCGCGTTCCTACGTATAAGGATCAGCAGGAGCAGTTGCGCGAGAAGGACCTGGCGACCTACGGATTTCTCGGCTATCCCCTGCTGCAGTCGGCCGATATCCTCGTGTACCAGCCGAACTTTGTTCCTGTGGGACAGGATCAGGTCTCGCACGTCGAATTGACTCGCGAGGTCGCACGCCGTTTCAACTATCTCTACAGCCCGAAGCACGTTGCAACCGTCGGCGACAGGACGGTCACGGAGCCCGACCCGGACAAGCTTCTTCTTCCTGAGCCGGAGGTATTGTTGACCCCTTCGCCGAAGCTGCCTGGCATCGACGGTCGAAAGATGTCGAAGAGTTACGGGAACTCGATCCTGCTTTCGGATACCACAGGCGATGTGGAGTCCAAGATGTTGCGGATGAGCAACGGCGGACAGCGTCCGACGTCCGACGTGCCGGGCGACCCCGATATCTGTCCCGTCGGCGACATGCATCGCCTCTTCAGCGAGCCCCATGTTCTGACGCACATCACGCAGGGTTGCCGTACCGCGACGATCCGCTGCGATGAGTGCAAGATCATGGCAGCTGCTTCCATCAATCTTCACCTGCATCCTATCCGCGAGCGCAGGGCACGTCTGATCGAAGACCCGGACCGTGTCTGGGAGATTCTGGACGAGGGTTCTGCCCGTGCCTCGAAGCGTGCGGAGAAGACCATGCAGCAGATTCGAGCTGTAACCGGTTTGTCGCGCGATCGCTCCGGCGTCAGGCTCCATCAGCCCTTTCAGGAGCTGGATAAGAGCGCCAGCCGGAACCTTACGGCCTTCAAAGACTGGTGGGACCTGGATGCTCCCATTCTGACGCGAAATCTGCGCGAGAGATGGCGTACAGATCTCCTGCCATCGGGTAAGGTGCTCAAGCCCGATGCCGAAGGCGTCTGGATCACGCAGAAGGGCCAGCGAATCCTGGTCGCGGTCGCCAAGCAAAACGGTCCCGGGGCGGCTTGGGAGTTCTCGGCTAAGCCGAAATCGTACGAGATGCTGGTATTACTCTGCTGGGATGAAAATTACTATCTGCGCGACTTTGTCGTTCCCCAGAAGCTTATCCTTGGCGAGTGGATCGCTGCGAAGAAGAATGCAGGTAAGAGCGACATCAAATTTTCTGTGGAGAGATCGGGCGATCGCTACCTTTTGCATCTCCTGAATCCTCCGCCGATTGACATCACGTCAACGGAATCCGAATACAGCGTTATCCCCGGCTAATAAGGCTTTATGGCAGACGAAACCCTTCATCCCGAATCCGAGCCGGTCGTCGAAGAGACGGCACAGGCCGAGCAGACGTCCACCGCCGCTCCCGTAGAGCAGCAGACGGAGGCCTTTGCCCTGAAGCATCCGGTTCCGGCGCCCGCGCCTGAGCCCAAACGCCCCGCGAGGGACAGGGATAAGGAGAAGGAGAAGAACGAGGCCTCTCAGTCACCCTTTTCCGTGATCGTCGGCAAGGTCTATGACGGACCGCTGGATCTTCTGCTGGACCTTATCCGCAAGCAGAACATCGACATCTACGACATTCCGATTGCGCGGATCACGCAGCAGTTTCTGGAATACACGCACAAGCTGCAGCAGACCGACGTGGATGCGGCGGGCGAGTTTATCTACACCGCCTCGCTGCTGATCCACATCAAGTCGAAGATGCTGCTGCCGCGCGATCCCGCCGATGTTGCCGGCGGTGAGTCCGAGGATCCGCGCCGCGAGCTGGTCGAGCGGCTGCTGGAGCACGAGCGGTTCAAGGCCGCGGCGCAGATGCTGCTGCAGAAGCAGCAGATCGAAGAGGCCACCTGGAGCAATCCCGGTATCCGCGAGTTTCGCGAGACGGCTGCGGCCGAGCGCGAGATCGATGCCGATACCGTGGACCTGGTCCGCGTCTTTCAGGAGATCCTCGAGCGCCTGCGCAAGCGGCCGACGCTGAACGTCGATGAAGAGTCGGTGACGGTTGCGCAGATGATCGACTACGTAAAGCGGCGTCTGGTGATGGAAGACAAGCCGATCTCGCTGCGCCGTATGTTGCACAACACACATACCGAGCGAGCACTGATCTGCATGTTCCTTGCGATGCTGGAGCTGGTCCGTCTGCAGGCTGTGCTGTTGCATCAGCCGGAGCTGCAGGGAGACATCCTCATCAAGAAAACAGAGAACTTCGACCAGGTTTTTGCCGATCAGCAACAGGCGCGCGACGACTGGAAGTAGTTGTAGAGATCAAGATAGAGAAAATTTTCTAGCGGGCGTGGCAACTTGCCGGCGACGGTTTGCGTCTTTTCATTGCGTCAAGCTGCAGTTATGAGTTATGCCGTCCTACTGTCTTTTGTCGAAGCCAGAAGCAGCCCGTTTGTGAGCTGACAAGGATCTCATCCCCGAACAATCCATGCAGTTCGCATGTCCCGGAATCTTTGGGCATGCGGATGAATTCCAGTTTTCTTTACTGAACGTGAGGAAAGGACCCTCTTTATGCGCAAAGCACCTGGCCGTGTTCTGGCGCTCGTTGGTGCCGTGCTTTGCCTGGCCACCATCCCGGGCAAAGCAGACACCGTTTACAACTTCACCGCCTACAACACACCGTATGGCACCGTCACCGCTACATTGCCCGCCACCCCCGTACCGACCTTCTATACCGATACATACTTCGAGATTCCCGTGACTGCTTACGTTTCCGGCAATCCAATCACTGAGCTGGTCGACTTCTTCACTGCCGCAGCAGGTGGCGGCGCTGAGGCCAAAGGCCATCTCTTCAGTGGTCCTGTGCTGTTCAGCGGATCCACGTCCGATCCGACCTTCATACCCGGGAACTTTAACTTCGATGGCTTCACGGTCGTCGCAGAAGAGGCAGAGACCTCACCGGTTCCCGAGCCATCACCGCTGCTTCTGCTTGGCTTCGGTGCTATCGCTGGAGGCCTGCTGATTCGTCTCCGCGCGAATCCCGAAAGACTCGCAGAACAGACATTGTCGTAACAGGCAAGAACCCGACCGGATTGTGAAGGAAATATTAATGGATGTAAGTTTATGAAAATAAACAATTTGTAAACTTATTCCGGCGCAGTTGTAACACTGCATTCACAATCCGGCGGTACTATAGCCACGGCATATTGATTCGACGACCTGACCTTTTTAGGTGATACCGTTTTATGGCAACACAAGCCACCCTTCCGTCAGGTCGTATGCTTGACGAGAAGCTGAAGAAGACCTCCCCTGGCAGGACCGGGGCCGTAGTTTTTACTCTTCTTGTTTTGGGTGGTGTTGCTTACATCGTCAATCGTCTTACGATCGATCTCTCTTTCGTCCACACCACCAGCATGTATCCATACTTTCTCCTGGGCATCGCTCTGCTGATCGCTCTTGGGTTTGAGTTCGTTAACGGATTTCATGACACGGCCAACGCGGTGGCGACGGTGATCTACACCCACTCGCTCGATCCGCATACGGCGGTGATCTGGTCGGGCATCTGGAACTTTATCGGCGTGCTCACCAGCTCGGGCGCGGTGGCTTACTCCGTGATTACGCTGCTGCCGGTGGAGCTGATCCTGAAGGTCAGCAAGGGCACAGGCTTTGCCATGGTGTTTTCGCTGCTGATGGCGGCGATCCTGTGGAACCTGGCGACCTGGTATCGCGGCCTTCCGGCGTCCAGCTCGCATACGATGATCGGCTCGATCATCGGAGTCGGCATCACCAATCAGCTGCTGCACGGCGCCAGCGGGTTCAGCGGCGTGGACTGGGAGCAGGTGGCGAAGGTCTTTAAGGCTCTGCTGTTTTCGCCGATCGTCGGCCTGGTGGGCGCCGCGGCGCTGTACCTGATCTTCAAGGTTATGCTGCGCGATCCGCGCCTGTACGAGGCTCCGAAGGGAACTGAGCCGCCGCCGTTCCACATTCGCGCCCTGCTGGTGCTGACCTGCACCGGCGTCAGCTTTGCGCATGGATCGAACGACGGCCAGAAGGGCATGGGACTCATCATGCTGGTGCTGGTGGGCACGGTTCCCACGGCGTATGCCCTGAACCACGCCGTCAGCGCATCCGAGGTACAGACCTTTGCCGCCGTATCGCAGCAGGCGGTCCAGTCCATCTCGCATTATGCCGACCCGATGGTGACGGTGGCCGATCCGGGGCCGGAGCTGGAGCGCTTCGTCAATTCACGTAAGTTCCAGGTGCAGACGATGCCTGCGCTGGAGCAGACGGTGGGGTCGATCCAGGATGAGGTGATGCGTTACGGCACGTACAGCCGCGTTCCCGCCGACATGCAGTCGAATATCCGCAACCAGATGTACCTGGTGAGCGAGACGCTGCGCCTGCTGCCGAAGTACGGTCCGCATGTCGCTGCACAGGACACCACGGTCTTTACCAATTACAAGAAGCTGATCGATCACTCCACGAAGTTCATTCCCACGTGGGTGAAGGTTGCGGTGGCACTGGCGCTGGGACTGGGAACGATGGTCGGCTGGAAGCGGATCGTTGTCACGGTCGGCGAGCGCATCGGCAAGACCCACCTGACCTATGCTCAGGGAGCGGCGGCGGAGCTGGTGGCGATGGGAACGATTCTTGCCGCAGACAACTTCGGGTTGCCGGTCAGTACGACGCACGTTTTGTCCTCCGGCATCGCCGGTACCATGACGGCGAGCAAGAGCGGCCTGCAACTGTCCACGCTGCGCAATATCGCGCTGGCGTGGTTCTTTACGCTGCCGGCGGCGGCCCTGCTGTCGGGCCTGCTGTACTGGATCTTCAGCCTCTTCGTTCGCTGAAGGATTCGGGGCTGACCGGGCGTGAGCCCCAAAATGCCCCTTTCTTGTGTAAAACCCGTCCCAAACTGGCTTTAAAGGCCATCCCCGGCCTCGTCGCGTTCTTATAAACTCGTAGGGACATGAGCCTTAAAGCCAAGATCGAAGCCGTCATCTACGCCTCGGAAGAGCCTGTAACCCTCGCCCAGTTGATTGGGCTGCTAGGACAGGAGGCCCAGGCCGAGCTCGACCAGATCGATGCCGCGCAGCAGACGCTGGCGCTCGATGAGCAGTTTGTCGACGACGACGTGCAAGAGGACGCCGGTGATGCGGATGGTCTGAATGCCGAGGTCATCGGTGACGGGCAGTCTGCAGTAACAGAAGAGTCTGCAGTAACAGAAGAGTCTGCAGTAATAGAAGAATCTGCGGCAATAGAAGCGTCTGCGGTAACAGCAGATGAGTCTGCTGTGCCGGACGAGGAAGTCGCCGCGTCAGACGAAGACGAGGCTGCTTCAGAGGAAGAGGCTGCCGCGGAGCTGCTCGCTGCAGAGGCTGTCGTCAGCGAGACGACTACGGAGGAGGCCGCTCCGGATGAGGCTGTGGCGGATGCTCCTGCTCAGGCGGGAGAGGATCCCGAGAAGAAGATAGCGCGCGAGGCGAAGGAAGAGAAGGAAAAGGCGCGGCGGTTGCGGGACTATTTCCGCTCGATGCTTGACCAGTTGATGCGGGACTATGCAAGCAGCGATCGTGGCCTGGAGGTTCGCGAGGTTGCAAGCGGCTTCCGCCTGGCGACCAAGCCGGAGTACCACGATGCGGTGCGCGGCTTTGTGAAGTCGCTGAAGCCACCGCTGAAGCTGTCGTTGCAGGCTCTGGAGACGCTGGCCGTTGTGGCGTACAAGCAGCCCATCACGGCGCCTGAGGTCTCGGAGATCCGCGGCGTAGATTCGGGGGGCGTGCTGGGCAGCCTGATGACGCGCAAGCTGGTTACGACGGCGGGGCGAAAGCAGGTCATCGGCAGGCCGATTCTTTACAAGACGACGAAGGACTTTCTGCTGCGGTTCGGCCTGAAGGACATCAATGAATTGCCCTCGATTGAGGAGTTCGAGAAGATGGCCGGAGAGCTTGCCGAGCAGGAGGAGATTCCGATGGAGGCACATCCTGCGGAGGCAGCTGCTGAGCAGGGAGGCGAAGATGAGGTGCCCGCAAATGAGGTACCCGCCGAGGCGCACCCTGAACACCATGCTCCGGAGACTGCGGGCGAGCTTGAGGCGCAGCGGCACACACACCTTGCGCAGGCCGACGGCAGCCCCGATCCGGTCGACGATCCTCTCGACGACCAGCTCGCCGATGATGGTGTGGAAGGAGCGTCAGAGGAGAGCCTTGAGGTTGCCGCTCCTATCGAGGTAGAAGAAGAAACCGTGGAATCGAAGCAGGATTGATTGTCGAATAAGGCTGAATAAGGTGGTGATGAACCTTCTTTGAAGGTCGTACACTTAAGACAGCGAAAGCAATTACGCCAGACCGCGATGAGCAGATCCGCAGTCGGAAAGACTAATCACCATGTCCAGGAAGAACTCCGGCAACAGCCCCGCTGATTCCGGCTCCACCCCCACGGGCGATCGCCTGCAGAAGATTCTGGCGCAGGCCGGAATCGCCAGCCGCCGCAAAGCCGAGGAGATCATCCTCGAGGGCCGTGTTCAGGTCAACGGCCAGACCGTAACCGAACTGGGAACCCGCGCCGAGATTGGAAAAGACCATGTCCGTGTCGACGGCAAGCTGCTGCACGGCCGCGAAGAGCAGCGCTACTACATGCTCAACAAGCCGCGTGGGTATGTGACGACGCTCTCGGACCCGGAGAAGCGCCCCACCGTGATGGAGCTGATGATGCCCAAGAAGGGGCCTCATGGGGATACCGTCCGTCTGTACCCGGTAGGCAGGCTCGATTACCTGTCCGAGGGGCTGCTTCTGATGACGAATGACGGTGATCTGGCCAACCAGCTCTCCAAGGCGGCAGCAGGCGTGGAAAAGACCTACCTGGTGAAGGTCTCCGGCATGCCGACTCCCGAGAGCATCGACCAGCTGCGCCGAGGCATCATGATCGATCGCGGCCGCCTGAACGAGGTGCGCAGCGGACGTCGTGACCGTGTCATCACCTCGCCGGCGAAGGTCGAGCAGGTGCGAGGCGGCGATAACCCCTGGTTCGAACTGACCCTGACCGAGGGAAGGAACCGGCAGCTCCGAAAGATGTTCGAAGAGATTGGCCACCATGTGGAAAAGATCCGCCGTATCGGCTATGGCGCCCTGCGCCTGGACGTCCCTCCGGGGGCGTTTCGTGAGCTGACTGCGGGCGAGGTAACGGCTCTTGGCCGCGCTGCCCGGGGCCAGAAGGTTGTGCCCAAGCAGAAGACCCCGGAGTTCGCTCTGCTGAAGAAGCCGGTACCGCCGCGTTCGGCCAAGCGCCGTCCGGCAGCACCGCGCGATCGCCGCAAGCCATAGGGCTTGAAGCAGGCCGCTGACATCGCTGGCTTTAGGCGAAATTAAGGCTCCTGCAACGTTCTATTGACGCCCCGAATATCTTTTGGCCATAAGCATTGACACATCATGGACAGCGCGGAAAGAATACTCGCGCTGTCCATGGTGCTTATGGTGACAAACCCCTATGCGGGAGCATCCAATAAGCAGGGTTCAAGCCCGCAATAGAGACAATAGCCGCCGGCCGATGGAGTCAGGTGCAGTCGCAGCAAAGGAGTAGATGTGGCAATCGAGAAGGCAACATTTGGAGCAGGGTGCTTCTGGGGTGTGGAAGCAAAGTTCAACGAAGTAACAGGCGTGATCGACACGGTCGTGGGATACGAAGGCGGAGAGCTGGAACATCCGACATACAAGGATGTCTGTACGGACCGTACCGGCCATGCCGAGGTGGTGCAGGTAACTTTTGACAGCTCCCGCCTAAGCTACGCGTCGCTGCTGGATGCGTTCTTTGCCCTGCACGATCCGACGCAGGTCAATCGCCAGGGGCCGGACTGGGGAACCCAGTACCGCACCGTGATCTTTACGCATGGCGATGAGCAGGCAGCGCAGGCGAAGGCAAAGATCGCCGAGCTGAACGCCTCGGGTATGTTCCGGCAGCCGATCGCAACGCTGGTAGAGCCGGAGGTGAGCTTCTGGAAGGCTGAGGAGTATCACCAGCGGTACCTGGAGAAGCGTGGCATGGTGAGCTGCCATATCTAAGCCCGAAGGCGATCTGGATGACAGAGGGGACGCTGAGGCGTCCCTCTTGTTTTTCGAGCCCATACTTTCAAATTCGTGATACCATCAAGATGCGCAGGACAAGATAGGCTGCGCAGGCGTCGCAGGAAGACTCCAGCACAATCGGAGATCTGGCCAGAGACTGCGATCCGCCTCTCCCACCGCCTGCTTTTCACCACGAAATGTGGAAGCGCGTGTTGGTTGCTCTGGCTAGAGGCCCGTCAAGGGACGGTATGCCTCGCCGTGCAGCAGCAGCCCTTTCGAATGCTTACGAGAGTCATGCTGAATTTCGATTCGACGGCCGTGTGCCGCCTCTGCATATCTCTGTTGATCGCGCCTCGTGCTGTGATCGAACCTAAAGGATCTTTACTTGGAAACCGCAATTCTTGAGCAGCAAACCACCAGCCAGGCCACTCCGGCAGGCACCTCTACCCCTTCTGCCCCCCGCTTTACCGACTTCAACATCTCCGACTCGCTGAAGAGCCGCCTGAGCAGCGCGGGCTACGTCACGCCCACCCCGGTGCAGGCCGGTGCGATTCCTCCTGCTCTCGAAGGCGCCGACATCCTGGCCACCGCTTCGACCGGTACCGGCAAGACGCTCAGCTTCCTGGTGCCGATTCTCGAGCGCCTGGACGCCACCTCGCAGCCCAGCACGCGCGCCAAGCGCAATCACATTCGGGCACTGATCCTGCTTCCCACGCGCGAGCTGGCCATGCAGGTTCTTGAGGCCTATTTCAAGCTGATGCCCGCCGCCAAGCATGATGCTGTGCTGATCTGCGGCGGTCTCTCGGAGAACACGCAGTTCGACAATCTCGACCGTGGACCGCGCCTTGTGGTTGCCACCCCGGGACGCCTTGAGGACTTCCTCCGCCGCCGCGAGATCGATCTCTCCAAGGTCGACATGTTCGTCCTCGACGAGGTCGACCGCATGCTGGACATGGGCTTCCTGCCGGCGATCCGCCGCATCGTCACTGCTGTGCCCAAGGGCCGCCAGACGATGTGCTACTCGGCCACGCTCGATGCCAACATCCAGGAGATCGTGCGCGACTACGTGAAGAGCCCGGTCCGCATCCAGATCGGTACCACGTCGAAGCCCTCTGACCGCGTGGAGCTGCGCGTCTACACGGTGATGCAGGACCAGAAGCTCGGCCTGCTGAACCAGATGCTGAACGAGGAGCAGGGAACCTTCCTGGTCTTCTCGCGGACCAAGCATGGTGCTGACCGCATTGCGCGCAAGCTGGAGAAGCTGGGGCACGACACGAACGCCATCCACGGCGACCGTTCGCAGTCGCAGCGCTCGGCGGCTCTTAAGGGCTTTGCCACGGGCAAGCATCGCGTGCTGGTAGCGACTGACGTCGCGGCGCGCGGCATCGACATCTCTGACATCGCGCACGTCGTGAACTACGACCTGCCCAACGCAAGCGAGGACTTCGTTCACCGTATCGGCCGCACCGGCCGCGCCGGCGCCAAGGGCGTGGCGACGACCTACGTGATGCCGCAGGAGCGCCACGATGCCCGCAAGCTGGAGCGCGAGCTGAAGATCAAGTTCGAGTGGCGTGAGGCCGATAAGAACATTGAGAAAGAAGAGCGCAACAAGCCCCTCGATCTCAACTCCATCAATGGTGCACCTGCTGCAGATGCCGATCCGATCGATGCTCTCCTCGCACTTGAGACGCGTTCGTGGCGCGGTGGTGGAGCAGCGCAGCCTGCAGGAGCCGGCAGCAATAGCGGTAACCGTCCTGGCTCCCGCAGCCGTCGTCGTGGTCCGGGCCAGGGTGGCCGTCCGCAGGGCAATGGTGGTGGCGGATCGCACTCCAGCCGCAATGGTTCGAGTTCGCGTGGAACCCGGTCGGGCTCGCGTCCTACTCGCGGCAACCGCGGCCGCTAAAGCCAAGCCGTACAAAGGTAAAGATGCTCCGGCAGAAGGGCCAACCAGCCCACCTGCCGGAGCATTTGTGTTTCTGCAGAAGTGAAAATTTTAATAGCGTAAGTGCGCCCGTTGATAACGGATCAGCATGCAGCGCTTTTCAGGGCAGCCCTCCCGGTGATTGAGGCCTGAGTGCCGTTCCGTGAGCCGCAGCTCTATTTTCACGGCGTATTTACAGCCTGAATCATGCGAAAATAGAGTTGATGATCTCCGTCTCTAACGTCACAATGCGCTATGGATCGAAGCTCCTTTTCGAGGATGTTTCGGTCACGTTCACTACGGGCCGCCGCTATGGCCTTACCGGTCCTAACGGTGCCGGCAAGTCGACCTTCATGAAGGTCCTCACCGGCGAGATCGATGCCCAGAAGGGCTCGGTCGTCCGCCCGAAGAAGATCGGCGTCCTGAAACAGGACCAGTA
Organism: Edaphobacter sp.; assembly: GCF_028283685.1. Lineage (GTDB taxonomy): Bacteria > Acidobacteriota > Terriglobia > Terriglobales > Acidobacteriaceae > Edaphobacter. The sequence continues at coordinate 350,356 of NZ_JAPWKF010000005.1, forward strand.
CGAGTTCGACGCCTACCGCGTCATCGATACGGTCATCATGGGCAACAAGGGCCTGTGGGCCGCCCTCGAAGAGCGCGAGCGCATCTACGAGAAGGCTGAGCTGACGGACGAAGATGGTTCGCGCCTGGGCGAGCTTGAGGGCATCGTCGGCGACGAGGACGGCTACGAGGCCGAGTCCAATGCTGCTGTGCTGCTGCAGGGGCTCGATATTCCCGACGAGGTGCACGAGCGCAAGATGAGCGAGCTGCAGGGCGGCCAGAAGGTTCGCGTGCTGCTGGCGCAGGCCCTGTTCGGAAGCCCCGAAGCCCTGCTGCTGGACGAGCCGACGAACTATCTGGACCTCGAGTCCATTCACTGGCTCCAGGACTTTCTCAATCGTTACAACGGAACGGTGATCACCATCTCGCATGATCGTCACTTTCTCAACAATGTCTGCACCAACATCGCGGACATCGACTACGAGACGATCATCACCTACAACGGTGGCTACGACGACATGGTGCTGCAAAAGACCAGCATCCGTACCCGCATCGAGAGCCAGAACGAGCAGCGCGAAAAGAAGATCGCGCAGCTGAACGACTTCATCGCGCGCTTTTCCGCGGTGCACTCGGAGTTCACAGGTGAACTCCCGTAAGAAGGAGGTCGAGCGTCTCGCCACCAGCGAGCTCGCCCGCTCCAACATTGCGCGCCCCTTCATCCGCTTCGACATGCTTCGTCCGTCCGGCAAGACGGTTCTCGAGTTTGAGAATGTCAACAAGTCCTACGCGCAGCCCGACGGTAAGACCGAGCATGTCATCAACAACTTCTCTGCGGCGGTTCAGCGCGGAGACAAGGTCGTCCTGATCGGCCGTAACGGCCAGGGCAAGACCACGTTGCTGAAGGCGCTGCTGGCCAACGGTCCGGGGGTGGAAGAGAAAGATGTCTCCATCGACTCCGGCGTCGTCAAGTGGGGGCACGAGGCGCAGATCGGTTACTTCGCGCAGGATCACAAAGGCTCGATCCAACTCGGCATGACGGCCAGCGACTGGCTCCATCAGTTCGATCCGCAGGCCACCAAGGAAGACATCCGCGGCATTCTCGGCCAGATGCTCTTCCGTGGAGAAGAGGGTCTCAAAAAGACAGATGCTCTCTCCGGAGGCGAAGCCGCGCGCCTGCTCTTTTGCAAGATCATGCTGCAGAAGCCCAACGTGCTTGTCCTCGACGAGCCCACCAACCATCTTGACCTCGAGAGCATCAACGCGCTCAATCAGGCGATCCAGAAGTATGAAGGCACGGTCTTCCTCGTCACCCACGACCAGGACCTGATCGAAGAGGCGGGCACTCGCATCTGGCACTTCGAGGGTGGACCGGAAGACTTCCACATCACCGATCACAAGGGGCCGTACGAGGAGTATCAGCAACAGCTTGCTCTGGCCGCGAAGTAGCGAATATTTATACATCTCACTTTACGAAAGGCGCGGGTTTTCTCCTGCGCCTTTCGTGTTTATGCATTCAGTATGCATAAGCTCCTTGTTTTTAGCGGTTTTCAAGGGCTCCATGAAATAATGATCAAAAAACAAGCATGTTTGGCGGTATAGAAACAGGCTTAGGCGGTCGATATGGCAAGTTCAGTTCTGCACAACGACACAGCGGAAGATCACACCACTCAGAACACCACCACCTCGCGCCTCATCGCGCTGGAGGACAAGTACGGCGCACACAACTACAAGCCTCTGGACGTTGTGGTGGAGCGGGCATCGGGTTGCTGGGTTTACGACGTCGAGGGGCGCAAGTACCTTGACCTTCTGGCGGCGTACTCGGCCGTCAACCAGGGACACTGCCACCCTCGCATCCTGGCCGCGATGCAGCAGCAGGCCGAGCGTGTGACGCTGACCTCGCGTGCGTTTCGCAACGACCAGCTACCTCTCTTTCTGAAGGAACTTTCGGAGCTTACCGGCTTCGAGATGACGCTGCCGATGAACTCCGGCACGGAGGCGGTTGAGACGGCGATCAAGCTCGCGCGCAAGTGGGGCTACAAGATCAAGGGCATCCCCGAGGGCAAGGCCGAGATCATCGTTTGTGAGAACAACTTCCACGGACGCACGATCTCGATCATCAGCTTCTCTACCGAGGAGCAGTACCGCGACGGCTTCGGGCCGTATCTTGCGGGATTCAAGATCATCCCCTTCGGCGATGCCGCTGCGCTGCGTGCAGCGATTACGCCTAACACCGCGGCCTTCCTGGTGGAGCCGATCCAGGGCGAGGCGGGCGTATTGATTCCGCCGGACGGTTTCCTCGCCGAGGCGGCGAAGATCTGTCGCGAGAACAACGTGCTCTTCATCGCCGATGAGATTCAGTCCGGCCTCGGCCGCACCGGCAAGATGTTCGCGTATCAGCATGAGGACCTCACACCCGATATGCTGATCGTCGGCAAGGCGCTTGCGGGCGGCTTCTATCCTGTCTCCGCTGTGCTGGCCTCGAAGGAGATCATCGGCATTATCCATCCCGGTGACCATGGCAGCACCTTTGGCGGCAATCCTATGGCGTGTGCGGTGGCGCGTGAGTCTCTGCGTGTCATTGTGGACGAGAAGCTTTGCGAGCGTTCGGCCGAGTTGGGCAAGGTGCTGATGGACAAGCTTAGCGAGATCAAGAGCCCGAATATCAGACAGCTTCGCGGCAAGGGTCTCTGGGTCGCCATTGAGTTGAACGGTCCGGCGCGTCCCATCTGCGAGGCGCTCATGCGCGAAGGCATCCTGTGCAAGGAGACGCATGACAACGTCATCCGCATTGCGCCGCCGCTGACCATCGAGCGCGAAGATCTGCTGTGGGCCTGCGAGCACATCAAGGCAGTGCTCGAGAGCAACTAAGAAGCCCATGCTTCAAACACGAATGCCCTGCCTGATGGCAGGGCATCTCTTTTTGCTGCGGGCTTACTTTGTCTTCTCCGGCTCTGCGCGAAACGCAGCGAAGGCACGATCCATACCCTCGCGTGTCGAGAGCAGCGGTCTCCAGCCGATGCTCTTCAGCCTGGCATTGGAGAACTGGTTTCCGCCCCACATGGCGCGGGTTTTATACGGCGTGAAGATCGCCGGCAGCTGTCCCTTCGAGCGGGCGCTGTAGCGCTCCACCATCCTTGAGCCCCACATCAGCGCCACGTAGGGAACCGGCACGGACTTTACCTTCTTCACCTGTTTCTTGTATGCGGCGAGGTATTGCTTCGAGGTGACGAGATCATCGTCGATGACGTTGTAGATCTCGCCGTCGGTACCGGCGAGAGCAGCGACGACGATGGCCTCGGCGCAGTTGTCGACGTAGGTGAGGGGCAGCAGGTTGTTGCCGCCCAGGTGAAGGAAGCGTCCGAAGAGGCTCAGGCCGACGCGGTTGGAGAAGTGGCCTCCGCCGGGGCCGTAGATCACGCCCGGCCGCAGCACGATTAGCTCGAAGCCGTACTTGGCGCGGTACTCCCAGAACAGCTGCTCCTGGCGCAGCTTGGTGTGGGAGTAAACGTCGCGCAGCTCGGGGTGCTGCTCCATCGGTGTGCGTTCGTCCACCATGGCGCCGCGCGGCAGGTCGGCTACGCCCATGGTGCCGAAGGAGCTGACGAGCACGATGCGTATGGCGCGCAGCTCGTTGGCGACAGCCTCCAACAGATTGCGCGAGGCGACCACGGAGTCCAGAAACATCTCCGCAGGCGAGCCCTTGAGCGCCGCTGCCGCGTGGATCACCATGCTGCAGCCTGCAAGGGCCTTCGAAATCTCGGAGGGATTGCGAAGGTTGACGCTGACGAATTCGAGCTTCGCTGCGGGATACTTCGCCGCGATCGTCTCCAGCCCTTTGGCCTTGGTTGTATCGCGCAGCATGCAGCGCACGTCGTTTTCTCCGTGTGCGAGCAACCGCTCCACGATCGATTTACCCAGGAAGCCTCCTGCTCCGGTGACGAGGATCTTCATCGTGCGTCCTCCTCGACCTGTGCGGGATAGGCCTGCTCGATCACGCGGTCCATCACGTCAGCTACGCGCAGAATTTCGGAGTAGGAAATCGGCGGCGGCGCATCGCGGCGGATGCTGTCGTAGAACAGTTCCAGCAGCTTCGACATGCCGGCGAAGAAATGAAACTCGTGACGGCGGAACTGCCCGAGGTTCTTCTTCGCTTCGGCGGCGTAACGGCTCGCCATCTGCACGGGTGGAATCAGGCGTCCCACGGCGCTTGGATACTTCTGTGAAGCCGAGGTGACGACGGTGCGGTTGTTGAAGTCCACCTCAACCGTGGCCCTGGTGCCGTATACCTTCAGCGTGTTGGCGACGGGACGAGCGTGGGAGCACAGGCTGCCATAGGCCGAGACGTTTCCGCCGCGCAGGAAGACGCGGAGCTCATCGAGCAGGGCGTCGGTGCCGTCTCCACGGACCGCTTCGCGCCGCTTATAGGCGAAGGCGTGGACCTCGGGCTCTACATCGGGAAACAGAGGCACGATGCGGTTGAAGATGTGGTCCATCATGTTCTGAAACAGCTTGCCCGGCAGGCGATGGACCCAGTGCCCGGGATCGCTCATCAGCGCCTGTCCGTAGGCTCCGGCGAGATCGTAGCCGATGAAGGCCTCGACGTGGACGGGGTCGCCGAGGGTACCATCGGCCAGCATCCTTTTGAACTGCATAGCCGGCGGGTCGAAGTTGGGCCAGTAATTGATGGTCATCTGGCGTCCGCCTGCGACGACGGCATCGATCAGAGCCTTCGATTCTTTTGCGGTCAGAGCCAGAGGCTTCTCAAGGAAGACGTGCGCACCTGCCGCGACACACTGCTGCGTCAGCGCGAGGTGGACCCCCGGCGGCGTGGTGATGTGGACGACGTCCAGGCGCTCGCGTGCGAGCATCTCGCCGACATCGCCGTACCAGGCTCCAGCGCCGTAGCGGACGGCGAGCTGTTCGGCCAGCAGCGGCTCGCGGTCGCAGACCGCCGCCAGTGTGGCGCCATCCAGATATTTCACGACCTCGGCATGCCCATCGGCGATCTTGCCGCAGCCGATGATTCCAATACGCAACTCTCTCAAAACCGGCATCCTCTTCAGGGTACAGGGAGCCATCCGCCGGGCGGTAGCCGTCGCTTACCGGTGCTCTCTGGAACTCTCGCAGGGGGAATGGCTGTTCCTGTGTCCTTTCAAAGATGTCATACTGACAGCAAGAGGAAGAAGAGGCAGGCCCACGAAGTGATACCTGAGAGTGAACCGATCCGGGAGCCGATCAAGGCTCGCGGCAGAAATGTCCTGGGGCAACCTCTGGAGGTCTGCGGCTGTCAGCCGATGACCGGTTTCTACCGTACCGGCTGCTGTGAGACCGGTCCGAACGATCTCGGTGTTCACACGATCTGCTGCATCGTCAACGAGGACTTCCTGCGCGTCTCCAAGGAGATGGGGAACGACCTGAGTACGCCCATGCCGCAATACGGCTTTGCCGGGCTGAAGCCTGGCGACCGCTGGTGCGTCTGCGCCGCCCGCTGGCTGGCCGTGCAGCGTGCCGGAGCAGCCTGCCCCATCCTGTTGGAGGCGACGCACGAGGCCACCCTGGCCATCGTTCCTTTCGAGATCCTCATCCACTACGCTGTCATTCCCGACACCTTGCACTAAGCGGCTGGCGCATAGACGAAATTTTGCGGGGACGGGTTGCAAGCGCAAGTCCGATTCACGTGGTTTTTTCTTGACAGCCTGTCCCAAAGCGGCGACCGTTAAATCATTACAAGATTTCAGTTTTTGGTTGTAGATGAACTGCAGCACCGACAGACAGCACAGTCGTTTGCAGCGGTCCGCATGATTTGATCACCGCCCCGTCCGGTGTTTCTTTATAGGAGCCAGTACTCAATGAACTATCCCCCTGCGTGTAAGCGCATCCTTACGGTTGCTGCCGCCGCCGTCCTGTCTCTTGTGGTGTCTCTGCCTGCAACGGCCCAGACCGCAGCGACTGGAACCATCTCCGGAACCATCACCGACGCCTCGGGCGCTGTGGTTCCGAACGCCGTGATCCAGGTCATCAACACCGACACCGGCGCGACACGCAACCTCACGGCAGGCACCGGAGGCGAGTACAGCTCGACCTTTCTGCAGCCCGGCCACTACGAGCTCATTGTCGCAGGGACAGGCTTCGGCAAGGTTGACCGCAAGAACCTCAATCTGACCGTCGGCCAGGTGCTTTCGGTTGACCTCGCGCTTCCGGCTGCCTCGACCTCGACCGAGGTGACTGTGACCGATGCCTCGCCACTGATCGATACGGAGAAGACGCAGGTCTCGCAGACCATCGGACAGGAGCTGGTCTCGAACCTCCCGGTCAACGGCCGCCGCTACGATAACTTCGTGCTGCTGACGACCAACGTGGTTCCAGACGGCAGCTCGGGGCTGATCTCCTATCGTGGTATCTCCGGTCTGTACAACACGAACCTGATCGACGGCGCGAACAACCAGCAGGCATTCTTCTCCGAGGCTCGTGGCCGCGCCATCGGCGCCCCGTACGTCTTCTCGGTTGACTCCATCAAGGAGTTCGAGTCCTCTGTCTCCGGCTACTCGGCTGAGTTCGGCCAGGCAGCTGGCGGCCAGATCAACGCCATCTCGCGCAACGGTACCAACACCGTTCACGGCGACCTCTTCTACTCGCTGCGTTATCCCTCGCTGAATGCGCTGGACCCGCTGACCAAGTACCAGGGCCGGACGAACAAGAATCCATTTCTGCTCCAGCCGGCGATTCACCAGCAGCAGCAGTTCGGTGGCTCGGTGGGCGGTCCCATCATCAAGGACAAGCTGTTCTACTTCTTCACCTATGATGGCTTCCGCCGCGTGCAGCCGCTGCTGTACAGCAGCCTGATCTCGTCCGCCACGCTGGCGGGCTACGCCTGCCCCTCGCCCATCACCTCGACGCAGTGCGATGCGGCCAAGGCCTATATCAACGGCCTCAGCGGTCCGGCTCCCCGTACCCTGAAGCAGGACATCTTCTTCCCGCGCATCGACTGGCAGGCGAACGGCAACAACCACGTCAGCGCCGAGTTCAACTGGCAGAACTACAATCTGCCCAACGGCTACACCACCTCGGCGACGGCGACTAACAGCTCGGCCAGCACCAACGGCCGCGCGGACTTCCACGAGCGCTTTTTCATCTCCAACTGGGAGAGCGTGCTGACGCCTTCGATGACCAACGCGCTCCGCTTCCAGTGGGCGCGTGACCTCGAAGTCACCTCGGCCAATGCGCCCGGACCCTCGGTCACGATCTCCGGTCTACAGGGCTACGGCATGCCGAACGCTCTGCCCCGCGGAGCCTTTCCTGACGAGCATCGCATCCAGATCGCCGATACGCTCTCGAAGGTCATGGGCCGTCATACCGTCAAGGTCGGCGTGGACGTCAACCTGATCCACGACTACCTCGCCAACCTCTTCCAGGGCGGCGGTGTCTATAGTTACGCGGCTCTTACCGGTCAGTGCGCCACCGGCGTTCAGGCTGCCGGTTGCACCACGATCTCCGGTGTTCCCGCTGCCTTCGCCAACTGGGTGCAGGACGTTTACGGCGTCAACGGTGGTCGTCACTGGACCTCGTTCCAGCAGGTCAACGACCCCATCACCCACATCGGTGCGGACGATATGTGGAACAAGGATGTCGCGGCATTCGCCGAAGACAGCTGGAAGGTCTCCAACAATCTGACCGTCACTGCCGGTCTGCGTTATGACCTGCAGCTGGTGCCTCAGCCACCGGTTCCTTACACCAACAGCTACAACGGTGCGGCTTCGCCTCTGGGCAACTACTACACCAAGACCATCCACACCAACTACACCATGCTGCAGCCTCGCGTCGGTTTTGCATGGTCGCCGTTTGACGGTATGGTGGTTCGTGGCGGCTACGGCATCTTCTATGGCCTCAGCTCAAACTCCACCTTCTATGCCACCCGCGTAGAGAATGGTGTCTTCCAGCAGGCGTATTCGCTGGCTGCTTCGACAGCGACCACCAACGGCGTCACGAACTACAGCTATCCCACTGGCGCGCCGCAGAACATCGGTGTTCTGTTCACGCCTCCGGGACTTCCGCTGGCGGCTCCGTTTGCCGGTGCTGTAACTCCCACGGTCAACGGTTCGGCTGGTCTGCAGAAGCTCTCCTTCCGCGGTCAAGATCCCGGCTTCACCAACCCCTACACTCATTCGATGGACCTCGGTATCGAGCAGCAGCTTCCGGGTCACATCTCGCTCTCAATCTCGTATGTTGGTACCCGCGGCATGCGTCTTCCGTACTTCATCGACGCTAACCTGCCGCACACCAACCTCACCCGTACGTACACCGTCACCAACACGGCTGGCGTGGCGCAGTCGACGGTCACCGTGCCGTTCTACTCGAACACGTTGTCGCGGCCTTCGCCTAACGACGGCGGCATCCTGGTAGGCTTCAGCGGGATCAACTCCTGGTACCATTCGGCGGCCATCAGCATCCGCAAGCCGATGAGTCATCAGCTTGAGGCCCTTATCAATTTCACATGGGCCAAGACGATCGACGGCAGCCAGGTCTCGGGTCAGTACGGTACCTTCAACGGAACCAATACAATCCTCGATCCATACAACCTGAAGAATCCCGGCACGCTCAGCGAGTACGGCCGTTCTGACCTCGACATGCGCGGACGTTTCGTCGGCAGCCTGGTCTGGCAGCCTGTTGTTGGCGTGGCGAATCCCTTCCTGCGCTACGCCGTCAATGGCTGGTCGCTGTCAGGCTCGGCTACGGAGCAGACTGGTCTTCCTGTGACTGCGATGATGAGTTCCAGCGCTGTCACCGGCGGTATTGAGGGTGGCGTCACTGGTGGTGCGGTGGGCAACAGCCCCTCGCCAGCCACTGGCCGCGCTCCCCAGGTGTCTCGCAATTCGTTCCCCGGACCCGGTATCCGCAACATTGATACTCGTCTGAGCCGCAAGTTCACGATCCACGAGGGAGTCAACCTGCAGCTGTCGGCTGAAGCCTTCAACGTCGTGAACAAAAAGCAGATTATCAGCGTGAGCACGACGGCGTACCAGTATAACGGCGCCACGACGATCGCTCCTTACACCAGCACACCGTTCGGCACGCCGACGTCGACCTCGGGCACGCTTTATGGTCCTCGTCAGCTCCAGTTCACTGCAAGGCTGAACTTCTAAAAGACAGCTGCAAAACACAAAGAAGAGGCTCCCGCGATGGGAGCCTCTTCTTTGTGCTAACAATGTCGGAGATGGTGCGCCCGAGAAGATTCGAACTTCTGACCTACAGCTTCGGAGG
>NZ_JAPWKF010000006.1 GCF_028283685.1 Edaphobacter sp.
CCGATAGCAGAAGTTATGCGTTCCCCTTCATTCTGCTTCTCGTCATGAAGGGGGATGCATGATTTTTGTGGTGCGTTCGCTTTCGAGGAGCTTCAGCGTGTTGGCGGTGGTATCGACTTCGCCGATGCGTGGGAAGACCTTGTGGATGTTGAACGCGTGGGCTTCGGCGCTGGGGTCGGTCATGGCATCGGCGATGAAGGCGAGGTTGTAGCCGAGGTCGTGGGCGCTGCGCGCGGAGGCTTCGACGCCGTTGCCGGTGGCGACGCCGGTGAGGATGACCTGGGTGACGTTGCGCTTCTTCAACTCTTCGTCGAGCGCTGTGCCGAGGAAGGCGCCGGGGCAGTGCTTGGTGATGAGGATGTCGCTGGGCTGGACGTCGAGCTCGGGGAGCAGGTCGGCGAAGTCCGGCGGGAAGGCCTGCGTGGAGCGCGGCGTGTCGGTGCGGCCCGGGGCGCGGCCCGCGACGTTGACGAGGACGACGGGAAGGTTGCGGCTGCGGAAGGCGGCGGCGAGCTTCGCGCTGTTGGCGACGACCTCAGAGAGAGGAGGGTTTGTGGGGATGGAGGCCAGACCCTTTTGCAGGTCGATGACGATGAGGGCGGCGACGGGATCGATTTGGGTGATGGGCATGGCGGTCTCCGTAGGTTTGATTTAGGACGGCTTTCGTGGAGACGCTTTGGTGGTCGCAAAGCGGGTCTCTTCCACCCCAACGAGCAAAGCTCGCTGGGGACCCCGGTCTCTCCACTGCGGCTTCGCCTTCGGTCGAGATGACATTTTTGGGTGGGCGATGAGAGCGGAGAGTTTCGGTGAACCCACGTCTCAGAGTCGAGACGTGGGGCACTTCATTGGTGGCTGGGTTGAGGAAGGCAGATTCCTCCGTTGCGCTGTTAGCTCTGGAGGAGCTTCAGCGTGTTTTCGGTGGTGTCGATCTCGCCGATGCGGAGGAAGAAGACCTCGATGCTGTGCTTGTGGTTTTCGGGCTTGAGGTCGGCCATGGCGTCTTCGACGAAGGCCACGTTGTAGCCGAGGTCGTAGGCGCTGCGGGCGCTGGACTCGATGCCGATGCTGGTGGCGATGCCGCAGAACACGACCTGTGTGACGTTGCGCTTCTTCAGCTCTTCGTCGAGCGCCGTGCCGAGAAAGGCGCCGAAGCTCTTCTTGGTGATGAGGATGTCTGTGGGCTGCTGGTTAAGCTCGCTGACGAGGTTGGCCCAGTCGGGCGGGAAGGCGCCGGTGTAGCGCGGTGTGCTGGTACGGCCGGGGGCGAGGCCCGCAACGTTCACGAGGACGACGGGGAGGTTGCGCTTGCGGTAGGCCTCGATGAGCTTCGCGCTGTTGGCGACGACGGCGGGCGCCTGTTCGGGGTTCATGGCGACGATGCCGTTCTGGAGGTCGATGACGATGAGGGCGGAGACGGGATCGATCTGCGTGATGGGCATTGCTTGTCCTTTCGAGGTTGGGCCCGGTTCGAGCGTGGACGTTAGCTGGTGTGCTTGGAGCGGAAGTGCATGCTCATCTGAATGCTGAGGACGGCGATGCCTGCGAAGAAGACGAGCAGGTCGGCGGGCTGGAGTGCCGCGAGATGTGCGTGGCGAAAGAGGAGATAACCGGCGACGAGATTCACGAGCGCCCAGACGACGTTGACGGTGGGCGAGGAGAGTCCGATGCCGCGCGGCGTGGCGAAGGGCGACGGGAAGGGGTCGCCGGAGATGCCGTGCACGAAGTGCGGGACGACGTTGGCGAAGAAGGCTCCGGCGAAGAAGCAGGCGATGTAGTGGAGGGCGATCATCGTTGAATCTCCTTTGGGGCGCTACGAGGAAACGGATTCGGCGTGCATAATGGCCTGCACACGGGGCAGGCGAAGGCTGTACCAGAAGGCTCCGGCGATGCAGAAGGCGCCGGTGATGACGACGGTGTGGGGCGCTCCGATGCGGTGCGCGAGTGCGCCTGCGAAGAGGCTGCCGAAGGGAGAGGCTCCGACGAAGGCGACGGTGTAGTAGCTCATGACGCGGGCGCGCTTGTCTTCGGGCACAAGGGTCTGGATGACGGTGTTGGAGGCGGCGGCGGTCTGCATCATGCCGAAGCCGACGAAGGCCATGACGAGCATGGAGAGCCAGAGCGTGTGCGAGAAACCGAAGAGGATGAGGGTGACGCCGCACAGGGTGGAGGCGATCTGGATCATGCGGGTGAGCCCTGCGGTGGTCTTGCGCAGGGCGAGCGAGAGCGCGGAGGTCAGCGCGCCGACGCCCATCGCACCGGTGAGCATGCCGAGGGTGTGCGGCCCGCCGTGAAGGACGTCGCCCGCAAAGATGGGCAGCAGCACGACGTTGCCGTAGCCCATGAGGCTGATGAGCGCGAAGAGGCTGAGGATGGTGCGGATGGGGATGTAGCTGCGGACGTAGTCCCAGCCTTCGCGCATCTGCTCGAGCATGGTGGTGGTGTGGCGGCGGATCTCGATGGGACGGATACGCATCATGAGCAGCGAGGCGATGACGGCGATGTAGCTGAGGCCGTCGATGAGAAAGCACCAGCCTTCGCCGATGGCGGCGACGACGATTCCGGCGAGCGCGGGGCCGACGAGGCGCGCGCAGTTGACCATCGACGAGTTGAGGGCGATGGCATTGGGCAGGTCTTCGCGATCGTCGACCATCTGGACGAGGAAGGACTGGCGGCCGGGCATGTCGAAGGCGTTGATGAGTCCCTGGAAGGCGGCGAGCGCGATGATCTCCCACAAGGTGATGCGGTGGGCGAGGGTGAGCGCGGCCATGGCGAGGGATTGGATGGCGGCGAAGACCTGTGTCCAGACGATGAGGCGGCGTCGCTCCATGCGCTCGACCCAGACGCCGGCGAAGGGTGCGAGGAAGAAGGTGATGATCTGGCCGGCGAAGCTGACGATGCCGAGCATCAGCGCGGAGTGCGTGAGCCGGTAGACGAGCCAGCTGGTGGCGAGGCGCGTCATCCATGTACCGATGACGGAGATGCCCTGCCCGACGAAGAAGAGGCGGAAGTTGCGATGACGCAGAGCGCGCCAGGCGTGGGAGATGGAGGCGAGGCGCGAGGGCCGTGCCGCGGCAACAGGTGCAGGTGTGTGTTCGCTGGGGCGCTGTCCGGATTGTGCCGGTGCGCTCACTGCTGCACTCCGTTGGAGGCCATGCGGCGCATGATGGCGCCGGCGGCGAAGAGGGTCTTCTGCTCGTGTGCGGGAAGTTCTGCGACGGCCTGGGTGATCCAGCTCTCCTTGGCGGCGCGGATGCTGCGGCGGAGGGCGGTGCCTTTGGGGGTGAGCTCGATGAGCTGCTGGCGGCCGTCGGTGGGGTGGGGCTTGCGGCGGACGAGGCCGAGGCTCTCGAGCGAGGAGACGATGGCGCCCATGGACTGCGGCTTCATGTGCTCGGCGCGTGCGAGGTCGGCGGTGGTGGCGGGGCCGTTGCGATGCAGGCGGCCGAGCAGGCTGCGTTCGGAGAGGGAGAGATCGTGCTCGTCGTCGGCGGCGGCGCGAACGCGGCGCACGATGAGGACGATGGATTCGGCGAGGTCGGCGACCTCCTGGGAGCGATCCGTCATGAAAGCAATTGTAGGATATTAGAAGTCAAACTTGCAAGTTTGGCTGATGAATAGACGATGAAGACGAATGCGGCGGGCGCGAGGGGCGAGGAAATCCGCATTCCGGCTGTGCGGGACTCAAGGAGACTGCCACTGCTTTCTTTTGTTGACCGCAGGGAGCGGAGTGTGTAGTGTGTCGGTAAACTAGTACACTTTATTTCTCGCAATGATCTTTCGTCTGAATCCATCGTCGGGCATCCCTCTCTACCTCCAGCTGATGGAGCAGGTGAAGCACGCGGTGGAGACGGGTGCGCTTGGCGAGGGCGATCAACTGCCGACGATCCGCAGTATGGCGGAAGAGCTGGTGATGAATCCCAACACCGTGGTGCGGGCGTACCGGGAGCTTGAGCGCGAGGGCGTGATCGAGCTGCGGCATGGCTCGGGCGCGTTCCTCAAGGCGTCATCGGAGAGTAGGGCGCGCGTGATCCGCAAGGCGCAGATGGCGATGGAATCGATGATTGAGCGGCTGCTGCATCAGGGCCTGACGGAAGACGAACTGCGGAGGGTCTTTGCGAACGAGCTGGCGAAGGCAGAGGAGAAACGTGTCGTTGCTGCAGGGACGGAGAGGACGAGATGAGCGATTTCGTAATCGAGACGGAGCAGCTGAACAAGTCGTATAAGGACAAGGCAGCGTTGCGCGGGCTGGATCTGCGGGTGCCGGCGGGGAGCATCTTCGGGTTCCTGGGGCGTAACGGCGCGGGGAAGACCACGACGATCAAGACACTGATGGGGTTGCTGCACGCCGACAGCGGAAGCGCACGTGTCTTCGGGATTCCGGTCAGCGATGCCGACGGCGCGGTCGCCATTCGCAGGCGCATCGGCTTTGTGACGGAGGACAAGGAACTGTATCCGTACATGGCGGTGGAGGAGATCATCCGCTTTACACGCGGGTTCTTTCCCAGGGTGGCGTGATGACCTGGAGCGGCGTTATGTGGAGATGTTCGATCTGCCGTTGAAGCGTAGGATTCCGGATCTGTCGAAGGGCATGCGATCGAAGCTGATGCTGCTGCTGGCGATCTGCCGGGGCGCGGATCTGCTGATTCTCGACGAGCCGACGGATGGACTTGACCCGGCGGCCATTGAGGATGTGCTGCGCGAGCTGGTGTCGATCGCGGCCGAGACGGGGACGACGATGTTCTTTTCATCGCACCAGCTGCCCGAGGTGGATCTGGTCGCCGATCACATCGGCATCATCGACCAGGGCCGGATGGTGATGTCCGGTTCGCTGGACGATATCAAGGCCAGTTATCAGCAATTAAGAGTGGTCCTGCGGGACGAGCGGCAGGCTCCATCACGGTGGGGCGATGGTGTGAAGCAGGTGAAGCAGGAGGGCCGTGTGGTGTCTCTGCTGGTGAGCCACAACGCGGAAGCGGTGGCCGCTGCGGCGCAGGCGATTCCCGGCGCCGTCGTGGAGCGCTATCCGGTCACGCTGAAGGAGATCTTTCTCGAACACGTGAAGAGCCACTGAAGCCAGGTGAAGAGGAACAGAGGAGGCGCTGCGATGCTTTGGTACAAGGGATGGCTGGAGACGAGATACAGGCTGCTGTTCTGCATGGGGTGGGCGACGGTGTTCCTGGGGCTGATGCGCCCGTGGCGGATGGCTGCGCCTGCGCCGGGTGCGACGGCGTCGGGCCATGGAGCAGTCTATGGGCTGGTGGCGCTGGCCTGTCCGACGCTGCTGCTGGTGGCGTGCGCGATGATCGGTGGCTCGGGCATCGTGACGCAGCCTTCCCTGCAGGCGTCGAAGGGACTGCATGGCTCGACGCTGTATACGCTTTCACTGCCGGTGAGCAGGGTGAGGCTGCTGCTGGTCAGGGCGGGTGTGGGTTGGCTGGAGATTGTTGGGGTGGCCGCGGTTCTGTGTACGACGCTGTGGGCGCTGACTCCCGCGCTAAGAGAGGCGGCTACGCCGAGAGAGATGGCGGAGTACGCGGTGACGCTGATTGCGTGCGGCTCAACGCTGTATGGCATCTCGGTGTTGCTGGCGACGTTTCTCGACGATGTCTGGCGGACGTGGGGCACGATGATGGTTTCGGCAGGGCTTTGGTGGATGTCGCTCCATGTACCGGTGCCGGAGACGGTCAATATCTTTCGCGCGATGCGCGAGGGCTCGCCGGTGCTGGCGCATACGATGCCGTGGGCGGCGATGGGATTTTCGGTGGCGCTGGGCGCTGCACTGTTGCTTGCGGCGACGAGGATTGTGCAGGCACGCGAGTATTGACGGCCGGATGCGTGCGGCAGGGCGAATGCCGTAGAGTAGGCGCATGATTCTCAAAGACGATCTGGTTCACGATGTCCCCACGGCCAACGGGCCGATGCGGACGTACTTCTTTCACCCGGCGGTGGAGGGCGCGCAGTTCCCCGGCATCATTCTGTATTCGGAGATCTTTCAGATGACGGGGCCGATCCGGCGCTTCGCTACGTTTCTTGCGGGGCATGGATATTTGGTTGCGGTGCCCGAGGTGTATCACGAGCTGGAGCCTGCGGGCACGGTGCTGGCCTATGACCAGGCGGGATCGGACAAGGGCAACTATGACAAGTATGCGAAGGAGCTTTCGGCGTATGACGACGATGCGCGTTCGCTGCTGAAGCACATGGCCGCGATGCCGGAGTGCAATGGGCGGCTGGGCGTGGTGGGCATCTGCCTGGGCGGCCATATCGCGTTTCGCGCGGCGATGAACCCGGAGGTGCGTGCCGCGGTCTGCTTCTATGCGACGGACATCCACTGCGGCACGCTGGGCGCGGGTAAGAAGGACGACTCGATGGCGCGTGCGGGAGAGATCAAGGGCGAGCTGCTGCACATATGGGGCCGGCAGGACCCGCATGTTCCGCTGGAGGGACGGCGCGCGATCCTGACGCGGCTCGACGAGGTGAAGGCGAACTACCAGTGGCTGGAGGTCAACGGTGCGCACGCATTCATGCGCGACGAGGGCTATCGCTACGACCCGGAGCTGGAGTATCAGCTGAAGGGCATGATGCTGAGCGTATTTCATCGCAAGCTGGCGCTGGGGCTTTAGGCCACTACGTAAGGTGACGGCACGCGGCAAGGCTGCGTGCGGGTGAAGGGGTGATGCTTCGGCATCGCCCCTTTTCTCCTTGGTGGATCTTTTGACTCGCCGGGTGCGGCCTGAGAGATCTATCGCGGCATACTTTGAGCTTCGAGGGCAGCCCGATTGCGATCCAGCCAATCGCTCATGGTTGGGAAGTACTTGCGCACGTAGGAATAAAGGACCGGCTTGTCTGTTCTGTCGTTCAGCTGACGCAGGTAGTACATGTAGGCGTGGGGTAGCCGGGAGGTGCTTCCGAGCCATTTCCAGGGCCAGTGCTTGAGGAAGTGGAGTGTGTCGGGTGCGTTCAGTGCGCAGATGTAGAGAAACCGGATGCACTCATCGACGTCCATGATGAGTTTGCGCTGGTCATCGTGGAGAGAATCGGGATTGGTCATGCACTGACTGAGGATGGGCGCGATGGGGGCGTAGCAGGTCTCCGGGTACTCGAGGAAGAACAGTTTGCTGCCAAGCTGATTGAAGTGCTCCTCGAGCTTGAGGAGGAGGTTGCTCGCCTGGACGCGGGAGTTCTGCCGGTAAGTGGTGAAGGCAGCGATGATGCCCAGGGCGGCGACGATCCCGGGCAGGATGGATTTGAAGAAGGTGACCCAGAGAGACTCCGGGCCCGGTTGCGTCAAGGCGATCTCGATCAATGGCGACATAGGTTCCTTTCGTCTACACACGGTGTCTACGCCCGCATCATCGCACACTGCCGCGGGGAGTCACCACGTGGCATCGGGACGCAAAGCGCTACTCGAGGGAGAATTTCGTTTTCTTTTAATAAAATACGTACCAGTTGGTATATATTTTGATTGAACAAAGGAGACTCACCCATGCCCAGGCTTTCGAGGTTGTTACTGTCCGCGGTTCTTCCCTTCTGTCTGCACTTCCAGACGCAGTACCGTGCGGTTGCAGAGGAGCCGGAGACGGCGGCGGTCCACGCCTCGGTGTGGAGCTCGAAGGATGCGGTGCATGCGGTTGGATTTCCCGATGCCAGGGAGAACAAGAAGGGCGTGCTGAGCCTGGATGCAGGCAGTCTGACGTTTACGAGCGCGGCGACGAAGGCGGCCATCCCCCGCAGCGCGATTACGGCGGTGAGCGCGGGCAACGATCGCGTGGAGTTGTGGGGCACGGGGGGACGCATCCTTCGCATGGCGATTCCCGAGGGCGGCGGCCTGGCGGCCGGAGCGATGATGCATCATCGCGTGGACATGCTGACGGTGGAGTTCCTCGATCCTCGCGGAGGCATGCATTCGGCGGTGTTCTATCTGCCTGCGAACGAGGCGACGAGCGCGCTGACGGCTTTCTCGCAGGTTCCGTTTGCGGCGGCCGCAATGAATCTGAAGGGATGCGGAACAAATCCGGTGGAGCCGGGGAGCGTGCTGGTGGAGGCGCCGGACTGGGGAGCGGTCGAGGTTCCGGCGGCGTACCGCGCACTGGCGTATGAGCATCTGCTCGAACGCCTGCGAACGGCCAGGGGCGTGAGGCATGTGTACCGCTATGGCGAGATCAATGCCGGGTCGGCGTGCCCGCAGTACACCATTCATGTTGCGGTCCAGACGTTCAAGAAAGGCAACCAGGTGGTGCGGGCGGCGACGGGACCGATCGGCATGTTTACGTCGGCGACGGAGATCACGTTGAATGTGCGCTTTCAGGACCATGCCGGAAAGCTGGACGTCCATCAGCAGATCAAAGCGACGGTGCGCACGGAGTCGGAGAGTACGGGCGTAGCGGACAAGCTGGCGAAGACACTGACGAAGCACTACGTGGCGATTGTGCGCACCGCGGACGCTGGCGATACGGCAAAGGCGAAGTCGTGATGCCGGAGAGTCTTGCGGAGGTGACGCAGGAGTGTCCTGCGATCTTCAGTGGGCAGAGCCGGAGAGTGTTCTCATCATCTAGGATGGGACAGAACATGATGGCGCCACGCACTCCAGACAGGCCCGGCACTCCCAGGAAACCGGGTACGCCAAACAAACATGAACTCCGCACGGCGGAGACCCGCGAGCGTCTGCTGAAGGCGGCGGAGCAGGTGTTTCTCCGCGATGGGTATGAGCGTGCCGAGCTTGGCGAGATCGCGAAGCTGGCTGGTCGAACAAAAGGCGCGATCTACGCGCAGTTCGAGAGCAAGGAGGCGATCTTTCTGGCGCTGGTGGAGATGCATGCGCTGCGACGCAGGGGCAAGGTTCAGAAGCATTTGAATGCTTCGGCTTCGACGCGGGAGAATCTTGCTACGTTCCGGAAAGACTTCCTCGCGTCCGTCAACGATGAGACATGGGGACTTCTGCTGCTGGAGTTCAAGCTGTATTCGCTTCGCCACCCGGATGCGCAGGATCGTCTGAAGCGGGTGTACGAGACGATTATTCCGAGCAATGAAGAGGCGGTGTATGCGTCGTTGCTGGGATCGCCGGGTAGAGGCAAGGCTGCGCTGGGGCGAGCGCCGGCGGTGCATGCCGGCTTCGCGATGCTCACAGGGCTGACGGTAGAGGCGCGGTTTGGCGGAAAGCTGGATGCGCAGACGATGGAGAAGATCGCCGCGCGCCTGTTCGAGGCGCTGTTTGATCGATGAGCTGAAGGCCTGCGCGGAGTTTGCAGGCCTGCTCCGGGACGGCTACAGTAGGTGCGGACCTGGAGCTGCTTATGAAAAAGTCTGTGGCGATGGAATCGGCGTCCGCGTCGATCGACGCAAAGATTGAGGAGCTGGGAGACTGGCGCGGTGCGATGCTTGCCGCAGTGCGCGAGATGATCCACGAGGCCGATCCTGAGATCGTCGAAGAGATGAAGTGGCGAGGCACGCCGGTCTTCTCGCATGGCGGCATCGTGTGCACGGGCGAGACCTACAAGAGCGTGGTGAAGCTGACGTTCGCGAAGGGTGCTTCGCTGGCCGATCCTGCGGGCCTGTTCAACTCCAGCCTTGAGGGTAATGTGCGGCGTGCGATCGACATTCGCGAGGGCGAGAAGCTGAACAAGACAGCGCTGAAGAAGCTGATCCGCGAGGCGGTGGCGTTGAATCTTGCGGGCAAGAAGAAGTCAAAGTGAGCGACCGCCGCGAATAGGCGGCGGTCGTTACTTGTGGGTGGTGCCTGCGGTTTACGCGCTGTAGTTCATGTTGGCGAGGTCGGTAAGCAGGCTGGGGCCGGTGGGGTTCCAGTCAAAGCGCTTGCGGGTGATGACGCTGGAGGCCGGCAGGTCGAAGGAGGCGAAGGCGGCCAGCCAGCCGAAGTGCGCGGGCGCTTCCTCGGGGGTAAGAGAGGCGGTGGGAAGATTGAGGCCGCGGCCGATGGCCTCGGCGATGTCGCGCATGGAGACGCCCTCTTCGCCGACGGCGTTGTAGCGGAGGCCGGGCTGGGCGCCTTCGATGGCGAGGCGGTAGAGGCGGGCGGTGTCGGAGATGTGGCAGGCGGGCCAGCGGCTAGTGCCTTCACCGACGTAGGCGGAGACGCCCTTCTGTCGGGTGATGGGGATGACGTAGCTGACGAGACCCTGCCTGGCAGTGTCGTGGACCTGCGGAAGGCGCATGACGGAGACGTTGAGGCCCTTTTCGACGAGGGCGTCAGCGGCGAACTCAGTGGCGACGCGGGGGACGTGAGCGTTGGCGGAAGGCTTGTCCTCTTCGGTGACGGGCTGGCCGGGTTTGGCCGCGCCCATGCCGGTACCTGAGGTGACGATGAGGGGGCGATTGGAGCCGGCGAGGACGGAGCCGATGGCCTCGATGACGCCGCGGTCGGTCTCGCAGTTTTCGGCGAACTTGGAGAAGTCGTGGTTGAAGGCGAGGTGGATGACGGCGTCCACGTCTTCGGCTCCGCGGCGGATGCTGTCGAGGTCGTAGAGATCGGCGTGGTGGGGCTCGGCGCCTGCGGCGGTGAGGGCGCGGGCACCTTCATCGCTGCGCGTCATGCCGAGGACCTGGTGGCCGGCGCTGATGAGCTCGGGGACGAGGGCGGTGCCGATGAAACCGGTGGCGCCGGTGAGAAAGATACGCATTGCACTTCTCCTTGAGTTCCTTGAACGGAAGATTGGGGGCTGCGGTTTTCGGGTCGAGCTTGAAGGTTAGGCTGCACGGGCGAACATGGAGGTCGAGCGTTGATTCCATCAGGAGCGGTTCGGGCCTTCATGTCCTGCTTGTATTGAGATGAGTGTTTTGGCGGTACGATCTATGTTGTAAGTCCGTAATACTGGCTCGATCGTCCGAGTTGGTCCGGGTGAGGGGGAATCTTGTTTGGATTCGAGGGGATGGATCCGTTGTCGGAGGTGCTGTCGCTGCTGAAGCTGCGAGGCTTTATGGCGGGAGGGTTCGACCTGGCGGGGGCGTGGTCGCTGGAGTTCGGGCCGCATGAGGGGATCAAGTGCTACGCGATGGTGACGGGCTGGTGCTGGCTGGCAGTGGAGGGGGTCGAGCCGGTGCGGCTGGAGGCGGGAGACTGCTTTCTGCTGCCGAGAGGGCTTCCCTTCCGGATGGCGACGGACCTGTCGCTGCCGCCGACGGATGCGCGTGCCGTCTTCCATATGCCTATGCGAGGAAGAATTGCGACGTGGAACGGCGGCGGCGAGTGCTTCGGGCTGGGCGGCTTCTTTGCGCTGGAGGGGCAATACGCACGATTGCTGCTGAGTGAGCTGCCCCCGGTGGTGCACATCAAGGGGGAGAGCGAACGGACGGAGCTGCGGTGGCTGCTGGAACGGATGCGGGTGGAGGTGCTGGAGCCGCGTCCGGGAGGGTCGCTGGTGGCGCAGCAGCTGGCGACGATGATGCTGGTGCAGGCGCTGCGTCTGCATCTGAAGGACGGGTTGAGCGGACGCGCGGGATGGCTTTCAGCGCTGACGAACCGGCAGATGCAGGCGGCGATCACGTCGATACACGATGCTCCGGCGAAGGGCTGGACGCTGGCACAGCTGGCGCAGCGGTGCGGGATGTCGCGGTCGATCTTCGCGGCGAAGTTCAAGACGACGGTGGGAGTCTCGCCGATGGAGTACCTGACGCGGTGGCGGATGCTGCTGGCGGGGGACCGGCTGCGGCAGTCGGACGATGCGGTGGCGTCGATCGCGCAGTCGCTGGGGTATGCGTCGGAGAGCGCGTTCAGCAAGGCGTTTCGACGGGTGATGGGGAGCTCGCCGCGGCAGTTCCGAGGGGCGGAAGCGGAGGCGGTGCCTTAGTTTTTTCTTCGCGTGGCCGGGTGGAGTCCGTTGTAGAGAAGCAGGTCTCTTTCACCCAAAGCGAGCAAGCTTGCAGGGGACTCTGACTCTCCACTGCGCTTCGGTCGGCATGACGTGGGGTGGCTAGGAGCGGAGGGCCAGGGGCTTGAGATCGTCGAAGGAAGTGCGGGCGATGTCGCGGGGGAGGAGCTCGAGGGAGTCGTTGCGCCGTGTGGTGTTTTTCTCGTGGTAGAGGCGAATATCGCTGTCGTGGTAGAGGCTGGCGACGGTCATGTCCTTGCCGCGGGCGGTGACGCAGCCGATGCTGACGGCGATGGAGAAGCTCTGGCCGGGGGAGGCCGGGATGCTGATCTTCTGGATGGCGGAGCGGATGCGGGTGCAGATGAGGTCGGCGTCGAGCTCGCTGGCCTCGGGGAGCAGGACGAAGAACTCGTCGCCGCCGATGCGGGTGGCGAGGTCGGTGATGCGGAGCGAGGAGAGGAGAGCCTCGGCGACGGCGCAGAGGGCGCGATCGCCGGCGGCGTGTCCCCAGGTGTCATTGATGTGCTTGAAGCGGTTGAGGTCGAGCGCGAGGGCGGAGCAGGGAAGGTTGAGGCGGATGGTGCGGCTGAGCTCGCGGCGGCCGAAGTCGTCGAGGGCGCGGCGGTTGAGCAGGCCGGTGAGTGGGTCGGTCATGGCGCGGCGCTCGAGCTCGTCGCGGACGCGGAGGGAGTCGATCCAGAGGAAGGAGAGAGAGAGGCCGGCGATGGCGACCAGGCCGGACCAGGTGAACCAGGCGTCGGCATGGTGAAACATGGCGACACCGAGGATGCGGACGAAGCCAAGCAGGATGTGCAGGTAAAGCACGATGGCCATGGCGCGCAGGGCGGGCCGGATGGTCTTCTCCTTGCAGCGCGCCAGGTGAATCCAGATGGGCAGCTGCATGACCGGCATGATGAGGACGGCTTCGAGGGTGCGGATGACGACGTCGGGCCGGACGTAGGTGAAGTACGCGTAGCTGAGGATGGTGGCGACATTGAGGCCAAGGAGCCAGAACATGTGGCTGGTACGCCGGGTGGTGATGGCAATCGCCCGTTCCATGAAGACGTAGGTCATGAAAAACAGGAAGTTACCCAGGATGATGGCGTAGAAGGGTGCAATGACACCGCGGTAGGCCTGCAGGGAGAGGCCGATCCCGCCCAGGATGAAGCCCAGAGAGAACCAGACAGGGCCATTGTCGGAGTAGTCACGCCTCTGCGCACGCCATACCGAGAAGATGACGATGCCCATGAAAATCAACAGGCCGCCCTGCATGCTGAACAGAGTAAGACGATCCATCAACCAATCCTGTAAGGATAAATTTTACCCCCAGCGGCTGGCGTCGCAATGGCACTTAGGGAGCAGACGGGTGGTTACCAGAAGGGGATAGGCGCGCAATGAAGGGTCGGGGCTGAGAGTGCGACCGGAGAGCGATGCCGCTATCGTGCTGACTGCAGGGGTACCGAAGTTGACGCGATGGCTGGCCGACGACGTTGGGCGGAGCATAGGCTGATGCGGTGAGAGAACGAGCTTATCTGCTGGCGTGCGTGGTATTGCTGAGTTCCCTGGGGCTGCGGGCGCAGACGCCAGGTGTAACGGATGGGGCTGCTTCGGCAGCGGCGAAGTCTTCAGCGGCGGCTATGGATGCGGAGCTGGCGGACTACCGTCTGGACGAGCTGGATCGCCGGCTGGCGGCGATGCCCAAAGGGGTTGAGCGGGACTACTACGCCGGGCAGGCTGCGAATCTCCGGGGAGAGCTGAAGGCATCGGAGAAGCTGCTGCGGCGGGCGCTGGAGGGGCTGCGCGCGAGCCGTGATGCCCGCGCGGCGGATGCGCTGGAGACGATCGCGGACGACGAGACGAAGCTGTATCGCTATGGCAGGGCGTCGCGGGCGTTCGACGAGTACTTTGCGGTAAAGGCGGAGAAGCAGGGCGACGACTCAAAGGCCGATGTGAAGGCTGACAGCAAGGGCGACGTTAAGGACGATGCCAAGATCGTGGCGCTGCTCTCGCAGGTGAAGCCGATGAAGGTGACGTGGCACGGCGCGGTGCGCCTGCCGATGACGCAAAACGCGATCGGATCGAACACGGCGGAGCTGGAGACCAACGGCGTGAAGGAGCATTGGCTGCTGGATACGGGAGCGAACTACTCGGTGGCGACGAGGAGCTTTGCGAAGGCGGCGGGCATCCGCGTGCTGCCGGGGTTTGCGGCGACGGGCGCGGGGGTGACGGGGATCGAGAACAAGCTGCAGGTAGGCGTGCTGCCGTCGCTGCGGATCGGGGGTGCGACGGTGCGCAACGTGGCCTTCCTCATTCTTGACGACGCGAATCTGAAGATCAGCGCGGGCGACCTGAACTTCCAGATCAACGCGATTCTTGGCTACCCGGTGCTGCAGGCGCTGGGCGTGGTGACGTTCGCGCAGGACGGCACGTTCGAGGCGGGGCCGACGGCGCGGCGAGGCGTGACGACGGTGCCGCTGTACATGCAGCGTCTGGACCCGGTGGCGCTGTTCGGGGTGAAGGATGCCAGCGTGCCGTTCACGCTGGATACGGGGGCGTCGAGCACGGATCTTTCGGTGCGCTACTACGAGCGGTTCAAGGATGCAGGGCTGGGCTGGAAGGAAGGCCACGACGAGGCGGGAGGCGCGGGCGGATCGGTGAAGCGTACTATCTTCCGGCAGCCGCGCGTGGAGCTGAAGGTCGGCGACAGGACGGCGGTGCTGAAGAATGTCTCGATCACGCCGAAGAAGACGAATGCCGGGCTGGATGAGCTGTACGGCAACGTGGGGCAGGACCTCTTCCGCGACTTCGAGAGTGTGACCTTCGATTTCAGGCAGATGACGTTCGGAGTCGGCGCGCCGCGTGCGGCCGATGCTGCGGTTGCGCGCTGAGCGGGATTCAGGGGATGCGGATGAAGATCTCGTCGTCGTACTGCCGGGCCTCGTAGGTGATCAGGGGCGGGTCGCAGGGCATCTGGGGCTGGCCGGTGGCGATGTCGAAGCGCCAGGCGTGGTACGGGCAGACGACGGTGGAGCCTTCGAGGTGCCCGGTGTTGAGCGGTGCGCCCTGGTGGGGACAGCGGTTGTCGAAGACGCAGATGCGCTCGGGGGCGTCCTCCGGTCGGGCGACGCAGAGCTGCAGGTTATGGCCGCGGAAGGTGCGCATGGCGCCGGGGGCGGGGAGTTCGCTCGCGTTGCAGAGTTTAACGATCATCTGTGGGATGTGGGTCTTCTGTTGTTAAGGGTAGTGGATATAGCACTGCGGGGGGTGATTTGCTTTGCGGTGGCCAGAGGGCGTGAGTCGAACAGAGGTCTCTGCCGCTCAAGCGAGCAGGCTCGCCGGGGAGGCCGGTCATTCCACTGTGCGCTTCGCGCCTTCGGTCGGGATGACGACACTCCGAGTCGTGGCAAGTGTGTGCCCACGTCTCAGAGGCGAGACGTGGGCACACAGGTTGGTGGCCCGGCGGGGGAACAGCAGCAAAGAGAAAAGAGCGGGGCTACGGTTGCAGCTTGCCCTCGAAGACGGATTCGGCGAGGGGGCGGCGGGTGTTGGGCTTTTCGCGCTCGGCCAGCTCGGGCGGCAGGGTGGCGGGATCGCCGTGGCGGCCGACGGCGTAGGCGCACTCCAGGTGGTAGTCGTCGGTGATGTTCAGCTCCTGGACGGCGCGGTCGCGTTCGATGCCGGCCATGCCGTGGGCGTACCAGCCGCGCTTGCGAACCTCGAGGGCAAAGAAGCCGGAGGCGGTGCCGGTATCGAAGGAGTGGGTGCCGAGGGGCACAACCTTGCCGCTGGGGGAGGTGGAGGTCTTCTTGGAGACGAAGAAGAGCAGCGCGGAGGCGTTTTTGGCCCACACCTGGTTGCCGGGGACGAGCAGGCTGACGAAGTGCTCGAAGGCGGGGGTTCCGTGGAGGGCGTAGAGGAAGCGCCAGGGCTGCGCGTTGGAGGAGGAGGGCGCCCAGCGTGCGGCTTCGAGCATGGAGAAGAGCTCTTCGCGGGCGATGGTCTCTCCGGTGAAGGCGCGCGGCGACCAGCGCTCGAGGAAGATGGTGTCGATAGAGTAGTCGGCGGTGCGGCCGTTGGCGGTGGTGCTCATGTGCGGTGCTTCCTCCTGCGGGTGTTGTGCATTGCTGCTGGTGGTTGGATGCAGGGATGGTGACGGGGACGCTTGTGGGTGAGCCGGATTGGTTTGTATCGGGGGTGGGAACCCACGTCTCAGGGGCGAGACGTGGGCATTCGTTTTGTGAGGCTTAGCGTTATTTGTAGAGGTGGGTGGCGTGGGTGATGGCGGCACCGGCGCGCATGACGGCGGCGACGAGGGCGGTCTCGGCAAGCATGGCCTCGGTGGCTCCGGCTTCGACGGCGGCTTTGCGATGCAGCTCGAGGCAGTAGGGGCACTGCGTGGTAAGCGCGACGGCGAGGGCCATCAGCTGCTTATGCAGGACGTCGATGGAGCCGGGCTGGAAGGCGGCCTTGTCGAAGGCCCAGAAGGCCTTCATGGCGTCGGGCGCGTTTTCGTCCAGCTTCTTGAGCTGGGAGAGGTTCTTCATGTCGTACATGGGGAGTTCTCCTTTGTGCAGGTGCGGTGAGGGGTCTGCGTTCGTTTGGAGAAAGGGTACATGGGGGCGGGGTGTCCGGGCACTTATACTTGAAGAGATATGGCCGCACTGATTGAAGCGATTGATGTAAAGCGCAAGATGTTGTTTGAGCATGAGGGTGTTCCCTTTTACTGCATGGACGCGGACGTGAGTTCGCCGACGGCGCGGGGCGGGCAGACTCTGGTGCGTCTGAAGATGCGGAACATGCTGACGAACGCCGTGTTCGAGAAGACCTTCAAGGCGGGCGAGAAGTTCAAGGAGCCGGACATCGAGATGGTGCCGGCGACGTTTCTCTACGCCGATGGCGATGGGTTCAACTTTCTCGACCAGCAGAGCTTCGAGACGTTTCCGCTGACGGAGGCGATGGTGGGCGATGCGACGGAGTTTCTGATCGAGAACCTCGAGGTACAGCTGACGAAGTTCAACGGCAACCCGATCGGCCTGCAGCTGCCGATCTTCGTCGACCTGACGGTGAAGGAGACGGAGCCGGGGCTGAGTGGAGCGTCGCAGTCGGGCAGCGTGACCAAGGTGGCGACGCTGGAGACGGGGCTGGAGATTCGCGTGCCCCTCTTCATCAAAGAGGGCGAGACGGTGAAGGTTTCGACGGAGAGCCGGGAGTTCGCCGGGCGAGCTTAGTGGTCAACAACCACGCGCGAGCCGTGTTCAAGCGTTCTAGCTGGACTGCGTGGCGGCGGGGCTCATCGGGTTCGATGGGTGGTGCCTGAGGTAGGTGGCGGTGATGGCCTGCCGCACCTGCCGGGTGAGGGCGTCGGCGTCGCGGGTGGTGAGGCCTTCGGTGGAGATGGGGTCGCCGATGTGGATGGCCAGCGGACGCGGGTAGAGGTGGTAGGTGTGGATGGGCAGGAGCTCGTAGGTGCCGATGAGGGTGATGGGCACGATGGGCACCTGGGCCTTGATGGCCATCCATGCGGCTCCGGCGACGAAGTCCTGCGGCTGGCCGCTGGCGGAGCGTCCACCCTCGGGAAAGATGACGAGGGGTAGACCCGCCTTGAGGGTCTGTACGCCGCGGTTGAGGCTGGCGACGGCGTTGCGCGCGCTGGACTGATCGACCGGCACCTGGCCGGAGCGGTTGAGATACCAGCCGATGAAGGGCACCTTCCACAGGCCCTGCTTGGCGAGGATGCGGAACTGGAAGGGGAGCTTCGAGAAGAGGACCGGCGTGTCGTAGTAGCTGAGGTGGTTGGAGGTGTAGACGGCGGTCTCGTGCAGGTGGAGCTTGTCGGCGCCGACGAGGGTGACGGGTGAGAGCGAGAGCCAGAGCAGGCTGCGCGCCCAGATGTGCGCGATGGCGTGTTGCTGGTTGCCGGATTTGTCCCACAGGCCGCAGATCAGTGAGATGGTGCCGAAGAAGGCCGTGGAGGCGATCATCAGCGGGATGAGGACGATGTAGGTGAGCCAGCGGAAGAAGGCCGGGGCGCGTGGAGCCTCGATGGGTTGAAGCTGCGGCGTGAGGAGCTCTGTCATGCGGTGGAGTAGCCCTCCTGGAGCGCGAGCGTGCGCAGCTCGCCGATGAGGTAGACGGAGCCGGTGGCGAGAATGATGCCGTTGGACGGTGTGATGCGCCGCGCCTCGGCGAGAGCCTCGGCCAGCGAGGACGCGGTGGTGGCGGGGATCTCCAACTCAGCTGCGACGGCGGCGAGGTCTGCGAGCGAAGCGGCGCGCGGCGAGTTGATGGGAGTGAAGAGGATGTGGTCGTGCGGCCGGTCGGCGCTGGAGTCGAAGAGGGGCAGAAGGATCTGCGCCATCTCGCGGAGGTCCTTGTCGCGCAGGCAGGAGAAGATGAGCGTACGCGGCTGCGACTCGGGCAGGTGCGCGATGACGGAGCGCAGCGTCCAGGCCCCGGCAGGGTTGTGGGCTACGTCGAGCAGGAGCGGGGCGATGGTGGCTGGGGCTTCGACGGGTGCTTCAGCCGTGGCCGGTGTCAGCAGTTCGAGGCGGCCGGGCCAGCGGGTGTTGCGGATGCCCTGCTCGATCGCGGTCGTCGAAATTTTGTAACTCTTTGGGTTACTTTTCAGCATGGTGTAACCCTGCGGGTTACGCAGCTCTTCGGCGGCGGCGATGGCGAGCGCGATGTTGCGCTGCTGGTGCTGGCCGATCAGCGGCGAATCGACGTGCAGCGGCTGATGGTTGAGGGTCAGCGTGTAGCGGTTGCGCGGCAGTGCGATGGCCTGCCCGTCGGCGCTGGGATGGTATTGCACGCCGGTGGCCTGCGAGAGGAGCTTCTCTGCGGTAGGCGTGAAGTTGGCGGCGCTGATGGCGTGCAGCTCGAGCGTGGCGGCGGCCTCGCCGATGGCCTGGTTGGCCTCGGGGTGCTGGGGCAGCGTGATGAGGGTGCCGTGGGGGCGCAGGATGCCGGCTTTTTCGCGGGTGATCTCGGTGATGGTGTTGCCGAGGTAGTCCTGATGGTCGAGCGAGATGTCAGTGAGGATGGAGATGAGCGGATCGACGATGTTGGTGGCGTCGAGTCGTCCGCCGAGGCCGACTTCGAGGACGGCGATCTCGATCTTCTGCTCGGCGTAGTAGGCAAAGGCGATGGCGGTGAGGCTCTCGAAGAAGCTGGGGTGGTGGGGCAGCGTGCCATCGGCGACGAGCTTCTCGGCGACGGTGTCGACGGCGAAGTAGAGGCGCGCGAAGTCGTCGTCGGAGATGGGTGTGCCGTCGATGCGGATGCGCTCGTTGACGCGCGAGAGATGTGGCGAGGTGTAAAGGCCGGTGCGGTAGCCAGCTGCGGTGAGGATGCTGGAGAGCGTGGCCGCGGTAGAACCCTTGCCGTTGGTTCCGGCGATCAGCACGGCGGGAAAGCTGGCCTGCGGGTCGCCCAGGGCGCGGGAGAGGAGGCGCATGTGTTCGAGGTCGAACTTGCGGCGCGGCGCATTGGACGAGGAGGGCGCGAGCTCGAGGCCCTTCGCGTAGAGATGGTCTAACGCCGCGGTGTAGGACATGGGGCTATTTTAGGCGATTTGGGGAGGCGCGATGTTGATGACATGACGTTTAGCTGTGACGAAGGCCGGAGCCGTGCGGGGCCGGTTCCCTCGGCCGTTTACCCAGCGGCCTTACGCGTCGGCTTATCCGGCTTAATCGACGTATGTCGGGAGTTACCGGATGGTGGGAGTGAGCTGACCCGAAGGGGGGATATCTTCCGGCTCATGGAACGCGAGATAGTGCCGATAGACAAAACACTAGACGCGGAGGCTGCGGGCAAAACATCCCAAGGCCTCCTTCTTTTCTCAGTCGGATTTTTCTGGTTAGAGACTTCAGACAACAGATTTCACCGATTGGCAGAACAGCCCGAGGGGCGGAGTCACGCTCTCGCAATATGGCATGGAGGAGCAGCGATGGAGAATCTCAGGTTGGTGGTTCCCGCGGTTGTGGCCGTATCGATTCCATACATAGGCCGGTGGCGGGCCAATGCCTGGCTGCGCAGCCAGCAGCAGGAAGAAGAGATTGAGCAGACGGAGCGCGGGCGGAACCAGGGTATCGCGCTGACCGAATCTGCCTAAAGACGTTGTACTGCACCACCTCACTGAAATGAGCGCATATCGAAGGACCGCCGCCCGGGCCAGAAGGCAGCGGTCCTGATTTTTTGTGGGCGATTGCGGGGTCTTCCCGGCTGCGGGTCAGGGCAGACGCGTGCGGTTGGCCAGCAGGGTGACATGCGTGTCGGTGATGGCGATGGTGACGGGCTGGGCTGCGGTGATGGTGGTGATGATCTCGCCGTCGGCCTGCAGGGGCAGGGGCGGAGAGCCTGGGGCGGGTGTGATGGTGAGGCTGACGGCGTCCTCGTAGATGGCGGCAGCGGTGGCGGGGTCGCTGTGGCCGCGCTCACCGGAGGCCAGTGCGAGCGAGTCGAAGGCGGCGCGGGCGAGGCGCAGGCGCGAGGCTCCGGCGACGGAGGCGACGCGCAGCACGGGCCGGGTGAGCGATCCGCCGGTGCGCCAGAGGTTGAGCTGCGGTACGCGGAGGGCGATCAGCTCGGAGGCCTGGCGCGTGCGGGTCTCGCCGGTAACGGTGGTGAGCGAGAGGCCGAAGGTCTGCAGCGGATGCGTGGCGAGGATCTCGAAGCCCGCGGCGAAGTAGGCGAGCCGCCCGGTGCGGTGCTTGTGATAACGATAGGCGGCGCGCATCATGGCAGCGTGTCCGCCGGTGCCTGCGGACATGGCGAAGTACCAGCTCTGGCTGCCGTGTTGAATGCTGCCGAGCGGAACGGGGATGGGGGTTGCGTCAAGCAGGGCGCGTGCAGCGGCGAGCGGCGAGCGCGGCAGGTTGAGGTTCTGCACCAGGACATTGCCGGTGCCGAAGGGGAGGATGCCGATGGGGATGGAGGAGCCGGCGGCTCCCTGCAGGACGTCGAAGACGGTGCCGTCGCCGCCGCAGACGAAGATGGCGTCGATGCGGCCAGTGGCCTGGGCTACGGCGCTGGATTGGCCTGGGTCGTTCGATTGGCTGGCGATGCTGGATGTTTCTGCGGCGTCGTAGGCCTCGGCGGCGCGGCGAGCGAGTCGCGCGGTGGCCCCGTCGATGCCGGTGTCTTCGAGCTGCACCTGGATGCCGGAGGCCTCGAGCAGAGCGCGGATAGCGGGGATGCTGCGACGCCGGCGAGCGGAGAAGACCGGATTGACGAGCATCAGGACGCGGCGCACTGCTTCATGCTACCTGCCGGATGCTGCCGGACTGGAATCGATGCATTGTCAGGCTGGAATTGATGGGATGATGCTACCCTTTTCGAGCACAGAGACAGACAGGTTTGGTATATGCAGACGTTCGGATGAGTGCGCTCCTGCGCGAAAATCACGAAGCATAGCTTGAAACTGCAATCTTTTGTGAGGCGAAAGCAACTGTAGGCTTCGTCATCCCCTTTTAGGAGCGGTCAAATAATGGTCCACCAGTCCTATGTTCGTAGAATCACGGTTGGAATTTTTTCTGTCTTAATTTTTGGCGTGAGCGTGGCAGCTGTCGCCTCTGCTCAGGACAACCTGGTGACAGGACTCAAGCATAAGTACCGTCTCACGGAGATCAATTCGCAAGGCGTAGCGGCCAACCCCGGAACGGTGTTGACGATCGAGGCCGATGGGATCAACGCAGAGCCCTACCCCACGATGATCACCTTCGAAAATCCGGTGGTCGACGGGCAGGTGAAGCAGCGCTCCAAGGGCCTTGGCTTTCTCAAGAGCACGAACCTGCAGATCCTGCAGCCCGGCCAGAAGGTCTACATCACCAAGATCAACGACGACACGCAGGGAAAAGAAGATTCTCTGAAGGTGACGATTCTGACGTCCGATGCGGTTCTCGCGACCTTTACCGGCAATTATGGCAGCCAGTATCAAACCGCAAAGAGGTATTCGACGACCCTTGCGTTCAAGGAACCGAAGGGCACCCTGGCGCAGATGTCCGTGGATGATGCCTCCAAGATGATCGAGGCCGTTCTGTCGGTGAATGCCGCCGATCAGGTGCGTGCACGCGATAACGGCGTGGTCGCCCGCTCGTGCGAGCCGCATTGCGCCGTCTCCACGACGACGGGCACGGTCGTCGGCGGTGCGGTTGTTCCTCAGGCCGGTGAGCCTGCCCCTCCGCAGGCCAGTACGCCGACCGTCGCGCTGGGACAAACACCGGATCAGGTGACGGCGAACATGGGCGCGCCCAAACGGATCGTCGATCTCGGCTCGAAGAAGATCTATACCTATCCCGATATGAAGGTGATCTTCACCGACGGCAAAGTCAGCGATGTGCAGTAAGGCTGTCCTCGCTTCGGCGCTGCATCCGTAGTGCCTGCGGGGCTGATGTTGCATCAGCAGAGAGTCGCGGCTCCAGTAAAAATGGAGCCGCGATGCTGTTTAACAAACGATGGAGCGGACTCAACCTGGACAGCGAGAGGAACGCCCGGCGCCTCCCGTCGGTGGTGGGAGGGGGGCGGGGAAGGAGCGGCATCGCTTTGGGGAGAAGGTCGAGGCGGGTTGTTTGCTGCGGATGCAGGGGAGGGACTTGGAACGCCGCCAGTGAAGCTTCAGGCGGTCGTTCGTTCGCATGGGATGCGCCGTTATGCTGGAGCCATGATTCGTACCGTCGCTATCCACGGATACCGCTCGCTGCGGGAGCTGGTGCTGCCTCTGGGGCAGCTGAATATCATTACCGGAGCCAACGGCAGCGGCAAGTCGAGTGTGTATCGTTCGCTGCGGTTGCTGGCGGATGTGGCGCAGAACGCGGTGGTGGCATCGCTGGCGCGCGAGGGTGGGCTAAGCTCGACCTTCTGGGCCGGGCCGGAGACGATTGCGCGCAGCGTGAAGCAGGGTGTGCACCCGGTGGAGGGGCTGGCGAAGCGCAGCACGGCCAGTCTGAAGCTGGGCTTTGGCGGCGACGACTATGGGTACAGCATCGATCTCGGTTATCCTCACCCGCGACGACGATGTTTGGCATGGACCCGCGGGTGAAGCGTGAGTGCGTGTGGCATGGGCCGCTGTATCGCAAGGCCTCGGCGATGGTGGACCGGCGGAATAACTTTGTGTGGCTCTCGACGCTGAAAGACGAGGAGCCGGTGATGCTGACGCAGCACCTGGCCGATACTGACAGTATGCTGGCGAGCGTCGCGGACCCGATGCGAGCGCCGGAGATGATCGCGGTGCGTGAGAGGATGCGCGGCTGGCGGTTCTACGACCACTTCCGCAGCGACGCCGAGTCTCCAGCGCGGCTGGCGCAGATCGGTACCTTCAGCCCAGTGTTGAATGCGGATGGCAGCAACATGGCGGCGGCGCTGGAGACGATCATCGAGCAGCGGCAGGATGGCGCGCTGGCCGCAGTGCTGGAGGACGCCTTCCCCGGAAGTCGCCTGTGGGTGCGCGACAGCGAAGGCCGGTTCGAGGTGCAGCTGGAGCAGCATGGCCTGCTGCGTCCGCTGTCCGTCGCTGAGCTCTCGGACGGCACGTTGCGCTACCTGCTGTGGATGGCGGCGCTGCTGACGACGAGGCTTCCGGCGCTGATGGTGCTCAACGAGCCGGAGACGAGCCTGCATCCGGAGTTGCTGGCTCCGCTGGGTCGGCTGATTGCGAGAGCGTCGCGGGAGACGCAGGTGATCGTGGTCTCGCATGCGCAGACGCTGATCGATACCATGCTGGCCGAGACTGCCTGCGAGCACCTTCATTTGGTGAAGGAGTTTGGCGAGACGAAGCTGGAGGGGGCGACGCTGTTCAACACGCCGAAGTGGGCGTGGCCCGAGCGGTAGGAAGGAACGCCCGGCGTCTCGTCCGTGGTGGCTGCGAGGCGCCGGGGTGATGAAGCGGCATTGCTTTGGGGAGGAGGTCGAAGCGGTTGTTTGCTGCGGATGCAGGGGAGGGACTTGGAACGCCGCCAGTGAAGCTTTATGCGCGGGGTATGGGAATCTCGCGGCGAAGGCCGGAGAGACCGCCGAGCAGGGCGGCGCCGGAGAATCGATGGTCGCCGGACCAGTCGGGCATGTTGAAGGGCATGGCCGGATGCGCGGTGGTGGTGTCGGTGTCGTGATGGTGCCGTGCGAGCTCGCCGAGGACGATAGTGCGCATGGTCTCGCGCTCGTTGGGGCAGGAGCGCTCCCAGTAAACCAGGAAGCCCTGCTTACAGACGGCGCACTCGATGTCTTTCTTCTCTTCGCTGTGCTTGAGGAGAACTTGCATAGGGTGGGTCCCTCTTGATCTTGGGTCTGGATAAGGTTTTTCTAATGTAGAGCCCTTTTCGGGGGATGGAAATACCACGGAGGGGTGAGTCGTTATACTCGTTTGCACGGGAAACGATGCACGCACGCGGACGAACGAAATTGTGTGGATCTTTCTATCGTAGGGTTTTGCCGTTCGCATCCCGAATCGGGCGCTGTTGCCGTGCCGCCGTCGCTGGATCTACCGTATCGTCCGGGCCCCTGCACAAACTGACAATCTGATCTCGAGTCTGATCTCGATCTGCGGAGGTGAGAGATGGCACAGGGCGAGGCACGCGTGGATGCGAATGTGTCGTCGCGGCTGGTGGCGTTTGCACTGGTAACGGTGGCCGGGGCTGCGGTGCTGTCGGTGCTCGGCGTCACGCCGGGGCTGGTGCTGGCGTGGCTTCTGCTTGCCGCTGCGGTGGTGGCAGTGGTGGAGCGCGAGCTGCTGGCCTTGCTGGGCGAGGCCTTGCTGGCGAGAGAGCGGAGGGCGGCGAAGAAGATCACGATCGAGAAGCCGTCAGTGCCTGCGGCCGTTCCTGCCTCTGCGCCGCCAGAGGATGCAGGCGCCACATTGCCGGTCGAGGTGCAGGCGCTGGCACCGGCACCAGTGGAGGCTCGGAGCGAGGGGGCGGCATCGCAGTCCTTGTTCGGAGACCTGCGGAAGACTTCGAGCAAGGAGAAGGATGAGCCGAAGCGGGAACTGAACCACGCGGCGCGGCTGGCGCTGGAGCTCGGTCTGCCGATTTTGCTGATGGTGGGGACGCTGGTGGTCTCGGGCAGGCTTGCGCCGAAGGCGGTTGACGGGGGCAAGGGCGACGGCGGATGCTGCTGTGTCTGCACGACCGCGCCGAAGCAGGGCGGCGATCACGGCAACGATAACTCAGGGGGCGGAGACTTCGATGGGTCGCACGGCGACAGCAGCAGCGTGATGCGGCTGAGCCCGGAGCTGGAGGCTGCGGTGCTGCGATATCTCGATGGCCGGGAGCAGGCGCCGTCTTCTTCGGGATGGAATATATGGCTGCTGCTGGCGATTGCGGCGGGCGTGGTGTTCCTGGCGTTTGCGGTGAAGGAGCATCCGGCGACGACGGCTCCGCTGGCGGCGGCGGGGCTGGCGCTGGCGGCGATGAAGTCCGATCACGTGTCGCACTTCGATCGCGTGGCGAGCTGGGTGTTCTTAGGCGCGTTTGTCCTGGTCGCGGGGGTGCTGGTCTGGTTTGCGCTCTATCGCTGGAAGCGGCTGATGCCGCATGACGGCGAGGCGGATGAAGGAAGGTCGAAGCGGAAGAGCAAGCTGGTGGAGTCGCCGCTGAACGTGGTGCTGTCGATGGCGATCCTGCTGTGGACGGGTCTGGTGCTGTGCTATCACCAGCGGATGCCGAGGCCGGAGAACAAGCCGACCGACGGTCCGGTGCAGCCGCAGCCTCCGGTGGACCACCCGCTTGAAGGCAAGGTGGAGTACAAGCTGCTCACGCCGATCCCCGGATTTGCGCCATTCCATTCGGAGATTCCGGCGGCGAAGGAGGATGCGGTGGAGAAGCTGGCGGCAGAGCTGGGTTCGCCGCAGAGTGCGCGTCTGCTGCTGCTGGGCTCGGCCGATTGCACGGCGATCCGCAAGGGGCGTGAGCTGACGAACAAGCAGTTGGCGGAGCAGAGGGCGCTGGTGGTGAAAGATGCGTTGCAGCGCAGAGGTGTGCCGAAAGGGGTTGCGGTGGACGCGGTCTCCCTGCACCAGTACGACCGCTGCCGGGAGTCGGAAGATCTGCGAGCGGTGTTTCCGGTGCTGCTGCTGGGGCGGTGAGTTGGGGCCCCGCCGGGTTTGATCTTCGGCGAGGCCCGTCTGTCGTTAGGCCCTGGCTTCGGCGGCGATGCCGTCGAGGGTCTTCAGGCTTTCGGCCGGCAGGTTGATGCTGGCGGCGGCGATGTTCTCGCGCAGGTGGCCGCGCGAGGAGGTGCCGGGGATCAGCAGCATGTTGGGCGCGCGGTGCAGCAGCCACGCGAGTGCGGTCTGCATTGGCGTTGCGTTGAGGCTCTTCGCGACGTCGTCCAGCGTGGACGATTGCAGCGGCGTGAAGCCTCCCAGCGGGAAGAAGGGCACGAAGGCGATGCCTTCAGCGGTGAGCTGGTCGAGGAAGGCGTCGTCTTCGCGCAGGGCGACGTTGTAGAGGTTCTGGATGCAGACGATGGGGGCGATAGCCTGCGCCTCCTTCAACTGCTTTGCCGATACATTGCTCAGACCGATGTGGCGGATGAGGCCCTGCTGCTTGAGCTCAGCCAGCGTGGAGACCTGCTCGGCGATGGAGAAGTCGCCGGGGCGCGAGATGTCGTCGGGGTTGAAGGCGCGCAGGTTGACGATGTCGAGTGCGTCGAGGCCGAGGTTGCGCAGATTGCTGTGGGCTCCGTCGATCAGCTCCTGACGCGACTGCGCGGGCAGCCATGCGCCCTTCTCGTCGCGGCGTGCGCCGAGCTTGGTGACGATCACGAGGTTATCGCGATAGGGGTGCAGCGCTTCCTTGATGATCTGGTTGGTGACGTGGGGGCCGTAGAAGTCGCTGGTGTCGATGTGGTCGATGCCGGTTTCGATGGCCTCGCGCAGGACGGCGACGGCCTCGTCGCGGTCGCGGGGAGGGCCGAAGACGTGCGGCCCGGCCAGCTGCATGGCTCCGTAGCCCATGCGATGGACGGTGAGATCGGTTCCGGGGAAGGTGAAGGTTCCGGCGAGATTGGCTGGTGTGCTCATACGTGATTAGATGAAGAAAGCTTCAGGTTAGGAGTTCGCATTTGCCGAAGGCCACAGTGGTGGAGCTAAAGCCAAGAAAGACGCCGGTTCAGGAACGTTCGACGGCCAGCGTGCAGGCGATCCGCGAGGCGGCGATTCAGGTTTTGCTGGCCGTGGGCAAGGAGCAGCTGACGACGACGCGGGTGGCGGCGCGGGCGGGTGTCTCGGTGGGAACGCTGTATCAGTACTTCCCCAATAAAAGCTCGTTGCTGCAGGACGTGCTGAAGGCGCACCTGGACCGCGTGTATGGCGCGGTGGAGCAGGTCTGCGAGCAGGCAAAAGGCAGACCCCTGGCGGAGATGGCCGATGCCCTGGTGACGGAGTTTCTACGGGTCAAGATGGAGCATGCGGCCACGTCGCGCGCCTTGTACTTTGTGAACGACGATGTGGGCGGCATGGAGATTGCGCGTAGCAATATGACGCGCGGGGTGAAGGCTGTGGCGGCGATGTTTGCCAGCTCCAGCGATCCGCTGCGGATCGACGCGGAGGTGATGGCGTCGACCGTGATGGCGGCGCTGGCCGGGGTGAGCCGCAGGATGCTGGAGTCGGGGCGCGTCTCGCCGAAGATGATGCAGGCGATGCGAACGGAGCTGGATGTGCTGGCGCGGGCGTATGTCGGGGCCTGCGTGGGGTAGGGGCCGCGTCTCAGGAGGCGCGCTGGGCTTTGCGGCCTTCGCGGTGGGCGAGGACGGTGGCGAGGTTGTTCTCGACCCAGGCGGTAAGCGCATAGACGTGCGGAGCCATCTCGCTGCCGAGCGGAGTGAGGCTGTACTCGACGCTGGGCGGCTTGGTGGGGAAGACGGTGCGTTCGACGAAGCCGTCCTCCTCGAGTGCGCGCAGGGACTGGGCGAGCATCTTTTCGCTGACGCCGCCGATGAGACGGCGCAACTCGCTGAAGCGGCGCTTGCGGTCCAGCAGCAGTCGCAGGATCAGCATGCTCCAGCGCGCGGTGATGTGGTCGAGCACGGTGCGGGTGGGGCAGGTGCCCTGGTAGACGTCCCCGGTGATGGGGTGGACGTTGGAGGTGATGCTGGAGATGGGGGTGCGCCGCGCCATGTTACAAGCTTACCCTAAAGTACGTACTTACTAAAAGTAAGTTATAGGTCTAGTCTGTTGCTGGTAGCGGGAGACATTCCCGCCGAAGGAGACGAGACGATGATCGTAGTGACAGGAGCGACAGGGCAGCTGGGACGGTTGGTGGTGGAGCAGCTGCTGAAGGCGGTTCCAGCGAAGGAGATTGTGGCGGCGGTACGTACGCCGTCGAAGGCTGCCGATCTGGCGGCGAAGGGTGTGACGGTGCGCGAGGGCGACTATGCGAAGCCGGAGACGCTGCTGACGGCATTCGCCGGGGCGGAGAAGGTGCTGCTGGTCTCGTCGAATGAGCTGTTCAGCGATCGCGTGGTGCAGCACAAGGCGGCGGTGGACGCGGCGAAGGCCGCAGGGGTGAAGCTGCTGGTCTACACCAGTGTGCTGCGGGCGGATACGTCGGGTCTGGGGCTGGCGGCGGCGCATCGCGCGACCGAGGAATACATCAAGGCGTCGGGGCTGCCGTATGTGTTTCTGCGCAACGGCTGGTACATGGAGAACCACACGGAGGCGCTGGGACCGGCGCTCGAGCATGGAGCGATCCTGGGCGCGTCGAAGGATGGCCGGATCGCCGGGGCGATGCGCCGCGACTATGCCGCTGCTGCGGTGAAGGTGCTGACGGAGGCGTCGGCGGTCAAGCCGGTCTACGAGCTGGCGGGCGATGCTCCGTACACGGTTGCTGACATTGCGGCGGAGGTCTCGCGACAGAGCGGCAAGCCTGTTGTCTACAACGACATGCCTGTGGCGGAGTATGAGAAGGCGTTGCAGCAGTTCGGTCTGCCGGTGCCGCTGGCAAAGCTGCTGGCCGACAGCGACGCGGGCGTGGCCAGGGGCGAGCTGGACGACAGCGGTCACGAGCTGAGCCGTCTGCTGGGCAGACCGACGGAGTCGTTGGCGACGGCGGTGCAGGAGGCGCTGAAGGGGTAGGTGTTGTCGCTGGGTGCCCACGTCTCAGGGGCGAGAGGTGGGTTCCCGGCGAGCATTTTGGACCTGGTCCGGGGGCATCTTGAAGCGCAATGGCGCTTCGTCACATTGGCCCGATGCGGGTCTTTCTCTCTGCTACAAAAACAGGATGCGCGCGATCCTCTCTTCCCTGCTCCTGCTGTTGTGCTGCTGCCCCAAGGCCCTCGTTGCCGAAGCCAACCCTGCGTGGACGACGCCGATTGCACCGTTCCGCATAGCGGACAACCTGTACTACGTGGGCAGCGAGGATCTGGCCAGCTACCTCGTCGTAACGCCCAAAGGAAACATCCTCATCAATGCGAATCTCGCCAGCTCACCGAAGCTGATTCGGGCGAGTGTGGAGAAGCTGGGCTTTCGTTGGAGCGACACCAAAATCCTGCTCAACAGCCAGGCGCACTTCGATCACGTCGCCGGGGCCGCGGAGATCGTGCGCGAGACCCATGCCGGGAACATGGTGATGGACGGCGATGCGAGTGTGATGGAGACCGGCGCACGCACGGACTTCCTGTCGCCCTCCCCCAATATCGACCGATACGCTCCTGTGCCGGTGGATCGCATTCTGCATGATGGGGAGGCGGTAAGCCTGGGGAATGTGACGCTGATCGCCCACAAAACTGCCGGCCATACGCGCGGATGCACCACATGGACGATGCGATCTCATCTTCCGGGGGAGCCGGCGGGAACGATGCGGAACATCGTCATCGTCGGTGGGGTGGGCTTCTGGTCGGAGTACCACTTCGTCGCCACGCCCGGCCATCCCGTAAGCTATCCGGGCATCGTGCAGGATTTTCAGCATACCTTCTCGGAGCTGCAGGCTTTGCCCTGTGACATCTTTCTGGGGGCGCATGGCGTGTACTTCGACATGCTGGCCAAGCTGAAGCGCTATCCGCAGGCAGGCCCTGGAGTTTTTATCGACCCGGCTGGCTACCAGGCGTTTGTCGCTCAGGCTCAGGAGACGTTCGCGAAGGCCTTAGCCAAACAGAAAGCTGCTGCTGAGTGAGCACTGCTCAAGGTGTAGGGCGTTAAGTGCAGAAGCCACGCGCGAGGCGCGTGGCTTCTTGACGCGGCAGAACTCCAGTACCACCCGGACCCTGCACGCGATGTCGGAAAAACGTGGCCTAGTAGGCGCCGCCGAGCAGGGCCGCACCGGAGAACTCAGGATTGCCGGACCAGCTGGGAACATTGAAGGCGGTCTCGGGATGCTCAGTGCCCTCGTCGTGATGGGCGCGGAGGTGCTTGAGAATCTCGGGGAGGGCGGCGAGCTGGTCGGGCTTGCTCGTGCGCTCCCAGAAGAGGCGGAAGCCCTTGGAGCAGATGGGGCATTTGACGTCGGCAGAGTTCTCAGTTGGAGCGCATAAAGCCTGCATGGGGATCTCCTTGAAAGTGCAGCAGCTTGGCTGGTGCGGGGGGAATCTGGATCGGGACGATTGGGGAGGTTGACACCTCTGGAGCACCATGGCTCCCGGCGTCGTGTTCTACCGTGGGAAGATCACGGCTTTTAGTCTGATGCTAAGTATAACGGTTGAGTTGGTATGAGGCACGCAAAGCAAATATGCTGGATAGATACGCCTTATGAGTGAACAGCAGATCAAAATTCAGCTTCCTGATGGTTCGATTCGCGAGGTCGCTCCCGGAACGACCCCGTACGACATTGCAATGAGCATCTCGCCGCGCCTGGCCGCGGCCGTGGTAGTGGCCCGTATCAAGCCCCTGACGCCGGTGACGGCAACGACGGACGCCGGGGAGGAGGAGAACTCCGAGGCGGCGATGTACGGCGGGCAGGAGACAG
This sequence comes from Edaphobacter sp., assembly GCF_028283685.1. GTDB lineage: Bacteria > Acidobacteriota > Terriglobia > Terriglobales > Acidobacteriaceae > Edaphobacter. The sequence continues at coordinate 30,713 of NZ_JAPWKF010000006.1, forward strand.
GTGAGCGGGTGGTGGATCTCTCAGCCCCTCTGACCGAGGATGTCGCGCTGGAGCTGCTGAAGGAGTCGGACGAGGCGGCGCTGAAGGTGGTGCGTCACTCTGCGGCGCACGTGATGGCGACGGCGATCCTGGAGCTGTTTCCGGAGACCAAGCTGGGCCACGGCCCGGCGACGGACCAGGGCTTCTTTTACGATGTCTACCGCGAGACGCCGTTCTCCGAGACCGACCTTGCCGCCATCGAAGCGAAGATGGCCGAGGTGGTGGCGCGGGACGAGAAGTTTGTCCGCGAGGAGGAGTCGCGAGAGAAGGGTCTGAGCGACTACTCGGCGCAGGGCGAGTTCATGAAGGTTCACTTCATCGAGCGCTTCACCAAGCCGGGCGATGAGATCTCGCTGTACAAGAACGGGGGCTTTACCGACTTCTGCCGCGGGCCGCATGTGCCTTCGACGGGCCGGGTGAAGGCCTTCAAGGTGACCTCGGTTGCTGGCGCGTACTGGCTGGGCGATGAGAAGAATCAGCAGCTGCAGCGTGTGTACGGCACGGCCTTCTTCAATGCGAAGGACCTCGACGCGCACTTCAAGCGGCTGGAGGAGATCAAGGCGCGCGATCATCGCGTGCTGGGCAAGCAGCTGGACCTGTTCTCCATCCAGGAGGTCGCTGGCGCTGGCCTGATCTTCTGGCATCCCAAGGGCGGCCTGATCCGCAAGACGATGGAAGACTGGATGCGCGATGAATGTATCCGTCGCGGTTACGAGATGGTCTACACGCCGCACATCATGCGGCGCGAGCTGTGGAAGATCTCGGGCCACGAGGGCTTCTACGGGCAGAATATGTATCCGCCGATGGAGCTGGATGACGCGGAGTACCGGCTGAAGCCGATGAACTGCCCCGGCCACATCCTTATCTATAAAAATTCGCCGAAGAGCTATCGCGACCTGCCGCAGCGTTATGCGGAGCTGGGCAACGTGTATCGCTACGAGCGCAGCGGAACGATGCACGGCCTGCTGCGTGTGCGCGGCTTTACGCAGGACGATGCGCACATCTTCTGCATGCCGGAGCAGATCGAGAGCGAGATCGCGGCCTGCGTGGAGTTTGCCGACGAGGTGCTGAAGGCCTTCGGCTTCGCGGAGTTCAAGGTGGAGCTTTCGACCTGGGACCCGAAGGATCAGAAGAGCTATGTCGGTTCGCCGGAGCACTGGGAGACGGCGGTCGGTTCGCTGAAGAAGGTCCTCGACGCCAAGGGCATACCGTATCGCGAGATTCCGGGCGAGGCCGCGTTCTACGGCCCGAAGATCGACATCAAGCTGGTCGACGTACTGGGCCGGTTGTGGCAGCTTTCGACGGTGCAGTTCGACTTCAACCTGCCGCAGCGCTTTGAGCTGGAGTACACGGGCGAAGACGGCGAGAAGCATCGCCCGGTAATGGTGCATCGCGCTCTGTTCGGCTCCGTGGAGCGCTTCTTCGGCGTGCTGATCGAGCACTACGCGGGCGCGTTTCCCATGTGGCTGGCCCCGGTGCAGGTGGGCCTTGTGCCGATCTCATCGGACAAGCATCTGGACTACGCGCGTGCGGTGAAGGCAAAGCTGGAGGCCGCAGGACTACGCGTGGAGCTGGACGAGAGAAACGATCCGATGAAGGCGAAGATTCGCGACTTCGCCGTGCAGAAGATTCCGTTTGTGCTCATCATGGGCGACAAGGAAGCTGCTTCAGAAGCGGTGAGCGTGCGGACGCGCGGCAAGGGCGACGAAGGCTCAGTGGCGCTGACGGCGTTCGTGGAACGGGCGAAGGCACTGGTGGCCTCGCGCGGCGTGGGTCTGTAGAGAATGAGCTGGACTGAACAGCTTCACGTTGAGGGATACTCCATGTCGAGGGCGTCCTTGGCGATGAAGCTGTTCAGCGGTATATCGATCTGTTGGGTGCGGTGCCGGATGCGAATGCCTTACGCGGTGGGCGCCGTAATCTTCTTGCTATGCCGGAGATGAGAGAGCTCGCACAGCCTCCGCTATCGAAAAAAAAATGATTTGTTCCATCCTTGGTGACGAGGCCTTTCCTGTTCGCGGCATTCTGTTCGATAAGCAAGACGGTGCCAACTGGAAGGTGCCATGGCATCAGGATGTGACGATTGCCGTGCGCGAGCATGTGGAAGCTGATGGTTATGGCCCTTGGTCGATGAAGGCAGGGCTTTTAAAGCAAAAGGCAGCAGAAGAAAAAGACCCGGAGAGGTTGGATAGAAAATGCTTCTCCTGCTCATAAGAAAAAATGAACGCCGTTTTCGAGATTTTCTGTACTCGTAAGGCAAATGGCATAGGCGATTTTCGGCCGCAGGCCGCAGACTTCTCTTCACAAGAAATTATTAAAACGACTCCCCAAGTCATGAAGTTACAACTTCAACGCTGTGTCCCGGGGTGCGCATGGGTGTGCGCATGGTGGACGCCGCTCCTACCTGCTTTCTGCTCGGAGGGTGTTATGCGCAAGTTGCTCATTCGTTGTATGCCGTTGCTGTGTGTTCCTTTGTTCTTCAGTTCGTTCGCTGTCGGGCAGACGGTGGACACGTCGATTCTCGGTTCGGTGACCGACCCGCAGGGTTCGGTGGTGCCGGGCGCAACCGTGGTGGTTCACGCCGATGCGACCGGGCAGGAGAAGACGGTCACAACCTCGGGCGATGGTCAGTATCGCGTGCAGTATCTTGTGCCTGGTATGTACACGGTGAAGGTGGAAGCCAGTGGTTTTGCGGCTTCAACGCGCTCCGGCATTCAGCTGGCGCTATCGCAGCAGGTGCATCTCGACGTGGCGATGAGCCTGAGCGGCACGACGCAGAGCGTGGACGTGAGTGCGGCTCCGCAGCTGCTGCAGAGCGAAAACGCGACGCTGGGCACGACGGTGGACACGAATCGCACGGTGAATCTTCCGCTGAACGGTCGTAAGTTCAACGACCTGGCGGTGCTGACGCCCGGCGTCCGCATCTCGAACCCCGACAATCACTCGTCGTCGACGGCGGGCTCGACCATTGCGTCGAACAGCGGCCGTGCCGACTGGGGCGCGGTGCAGGTGGACGGCGTGGTGATGACCAACACGCGCTCGGCCTATGTAAACAACTATCCCTCGGTGGATGCGATTGAAGAGTTCCGCGTGCAGACCGGCAACTTTTCGGCGGAGTATGGCTTCTCGGCGGGCACCAACATCAACGTGCAGCTGAAGAGCGGCACCAACCAGTTCCATGGCTCGGCGTTCGAGTTCATCCGCAACGACGCGGTGGACGCGCGCAACTACTTCCGTCCGGCGCCGCTGGCCAAGAACATCCTCAAGCAGAACCAGTTCGGCGGCACCATCGGCGGGCCGATCTTCAAGGACAAGACGTTCTTCTTCGCCAGCTACGAGGGCCTGCGCTCGATCGCGGAGACACCGTCGCTCTCGAACGTGCTGACCCCGGCGCAGCGCAACGGCGACTTTTCTGCATACGCCACGCCGCTGAAGAATCCATACACGGGCGGCACGTATGCCAATAACCAGGTCCCGGTGAACGCGGTCTCGCAGAGCATCATCAACACCTACATGCCGCTGCCGAACGGCAGCTTCGCAGGCGGGCAGAACTACTCGGGCGCGTCGCTTGGCCGCCAGAGCAACAACCAGTACATCGGCCGTATCGACCACAAGTTCAACGATCGCAACTCGCTGTTTATTCACTACATTTACACCAAGCGCGACTTCCCCATCACCGACACGAACCCGAACTTTCGCTACACGGGAACGTATCCGATGCACAACGCGGCGCTGCAGTACATCCACGTATTTTCGCCGTCGCTGGTCAACGAGGTGCGCGCGGGCGTGAACCTGGAGCATGTGAAGGAGCTGAGCGTTCGCACGGGCACAGGCTTCACGATCGAGTCGTTGGGAATCAACGGCTTCAAGGTGGGCGGACCGAATGGCCGCGAGCTGACTTCGAACGAAGAGGGCTTCCCCCTGCTTTCGATCTCGGGCTATCTCGGCATGGGCGACTCGCTGGCAGCCTCGAACCTGGACTACAGCCGCACCTTCATGGCGGCGGACAACGTGACGCTGACCAAGGGCAAGCACACCCTGCTGTTCGGCGTGGATATCCGCAAGGTCGCGGGCAATGCGACGACGAACAACACGCCCTTCGGGCAGCAGAGCTTTACCGGCGACATGACCGGCTACGCTCCAGCGGACTACATCCTCGGCACGCCGCGTACGTCGATCACGCCCGAGGGCGTGCCGATCACGGCGGCGCGGCAGTGGCGTACGGCGGAGTACTTCCAGGACAACTTCCGCATGAACGACCGGCTGACGCTGAACCTCGGCATCCGCTACGAGATCTACGCTCCTCCGGTGGATACCAACAACGTCTCGCGCACGCTGGACTTCAGCCAGAATCCTCCGGTGCTGACGCCTGCCCCGGGACAGCGGCTGAATAACATCTGGTCGATCACGCATAAGGACATCGCCCCGCGCGTGGGCTTTGCGTGGAGCATGTATCCCACGACGGTGGTTCGCGGCGGCTACGGCATTACGTACTACGGCGGCCAGTTCGACAACATCAACATCCTGCAGCTGAATCCTCCGACGGCGGGCTCGCTGACGATCACCAACCCGAACGCGGGACCGACGGCACCGCCGCTGGCCTCGATCGAAACGCCGGTACCGGCTGCGCTGTATCCGGCGAACCCCTTCTTCAACGTGGTGACGATGCCTGCCGACCGCAAGCGTCCCGATGCCATGGTGCAGACGTGGAACGCGACGATCGAGCAGCAGTTCAAGAACATGGTGCTGACGACCTCGTACGTGGGCACGAAGGGCTCGGATCTCGATACCTCGATCCAGTACTTCAACTCGCCGGCACCGGGACCGGGCGACATTCAGTCGCGCCGTCCGTACAACACGTTTGCCCGCATCCGCGCGCTGGACTTCACCGGCGCGTCCTACTACAACTCGCTGCAGGAACACCTGGAGTGGAGGGTGAATGCGCACTCGAACGTGACGGCCTCGTATGTGTGGTCGCACCTGTTCGACAACCAGGGCAACTCGACCAACGCCGGTGGCTGCACCTGCCAGGATCCGCGCAATCCGCACGAGTGGGCGCCGGGCTCGAACGACCAGCGGCATAACTTCGTGTTGGCCTACGTGTACCGCCTGCCGGACTTCACCAAGAGCAGGCTGGCGGGTCTTGGCATGAATGGCTGGACGCTGAACGGCATCGTCAACCTGGCGAGCGGCACCCCGGTGAACGTGACGCAGAGCACGGACTCCGAGAATGTCGACAATCCGTGGCAGCGTCCAAACCTGGTGGCTGGCGCGAATGCATACGTGGCCAACAAGTCGGCGGTCAACGGCTGGTACAACTCCTCGGCCTTTGCGCTGAGCGGATATGCCTTCGGCACCACGCCGAGGAACTATCTCGTTGGCCCTGGAACCAAGACGGTCAATCTGTCGGTGATGAAGAACTTCGTGATGCCGTATGCGGACACGCACAGCCTGCAGATCCGGTTCGAGGCCTTCAACGCGTTGAACACGCCGCAGTTCTCGTCGCCGGGATCGTCGTATGGAGCGAGCTCGTTCGGTCAGATCTCGTCGACGAACATCGATAACCGCGAACTGCAGCTGGCAGTGAAATATCTATTCTAGGAAGTTTCCTGGGCAGGGATAAGCCGAATATCCCTTCTTCAGATAAGCAAACCATTGCACAGCTTGGAAGGCGGACCTCATCAGGGGTCCGCCCTCCGTTCTTTCCTGCCTCTGGTGGGCAGCAACCGATTCGTTTAAGTGCTGCGAGCGATCCAACTGGTTAGCGAGAGATGTCACCTGCAGGACTTTGTCCGGAGGGGAGAGATCTCATGCTTATTGTTCGCGATGACGAACACGTCCACGCATCCGTGGAGTGCTGCTTCCGGCTCTCGCTCCCCGCCTCCGCCCGGCAGCAGATGCAGGTTCCGCGACAGGTCGCCGAGGGCGAAGTCTGGCGGAACTATCTGGCAGGATGAGAGTTCCGGCCTTCAAAGGTAATACGCAAACATTTGCCGTTAGTCGTGAGAAAAGAGTTTCCCTTTCCAGGCGGGGCAGGGAAAATTTATGGCCATTCCATGTGCAAGTTGCACACAAATCAGTGCTCCATAGGGGTTTTCTCGTTTGGACGCTTAATTGCAACAGTCAAAGCAGCAACAATTCTAAGGGCTGCTCCCACAACTAAGAGTAAGAGTCGTCCCGGCCTTGGGTTACGCATATGCGTCGTGTATGGATTGTCTTGGTTCTCGTTCTCGCAAGTGCCTCCGCAGCGACGGGGGTGCGGCTTCATGCTCTCACGGAGTGTGAGCGTTGGATCTCGGAGTATCGGGATGCACTCGCACATTCGCCGACGGTGCAGCGCGCTAATGCGGCGCGCCATCGTGTAGGACACTATGTCCGCCACAAGGTCGCCCGGAAGGTTGCAGGTCCGCGCGTGCTGCCGGCTCGCTTCAGTCGTCCGAAGATGACGCGCGAAGAGGCGCTGCGCAAGATGGAGTTTGCCTGCGGCGATATCGGTCTGCAGGACCCCGCGGTGAGCAACCTCGCAGCCAGCCCGATTCCGGCGTTTATGCCCGCGGCCGGTGAGCCTGAGGCTCCCGGTGCGCCTTCGAACCTGGTGGCCGAGAACACTCCTCCCGCTGTCGGTGGTCCCGGTGGCGGCGGCGTTCCGCTCCCCCCGACATTTCCCGGCGGTGGCGGCGGTGGAAGTAATCCCGGTGGCGGCGGCAATCCTGGCGGCGGTGGCAACCCCGGTGGCGGTGGCAACCCCGGCGGTGGTGGCGGCGATACGCCTCCTCCCCCTCCCCCGCCTCCTCCCGTGGTGGCGACGCCTGAGCCCGGCAGCCTGGTACTGATGGCAACCGGATTGATCGGCGCGGCGGGCATGATGCGCCGGCGCATGGTGGTCAAGGGCTAGACGTTCCCAGCGGTTCAATGTAGCGGCATGCTCAACGTGGCTGCACGCTCCATGGTCAACGCTGATAGAAACATCGAGATCGACGCACGGGTTCGGGTGGTGCGTAGATAAAGCAGGGAGGGGCCGGGGTATCGGCTCCTCCTTTTGCTTTTCGGTCGGCACAATTGCGTGGCCCGCACAATTGCCGGGTTGGCACTATTCGGCCTCAGCGGCCGTGTAGGGCTTGCCGAGTTTTGCGATGGCCGCAGCCAGGGCGCGGGTATCGCCGCCGAGGCCGTAGTAGACGATCCTGCCCGTGGCATCCGTGAGGATCACGGTAGGCAGGCCGTCAACGCCCAGCTGACGGGCGACGTCGAGTCCGGCGTGGAAGTTCTTCCAGCCATAACCGCGGCGCTGGAGCAGGGCGTCGGCGGTGGCGGGGGTCTCGTCCTGGTCGATGCCGATCATCTGGAGATCGGTCGCAGCGAGAGATTTGTGCAGCCGGTCGAGCGCGGGAAGCTCCTGCATGCAGGGACCGCACCAGGTGGCCCAGACGTCGATGAGCAACGGGTGGCCGGTAAAGGATGCGAGCGGCACCTTTGCGCCGGTGGAGTCCTCCAGAGTGGCGGCGGGCAGGGGCTTGCCGAGGAACTTCGCACTCGTACGCTCGGCGAGGGTCGAAGCGGGCCGCGACGTCATCCCGGTGGGAAGCTGCGCGACCTGGGTACTGCCTGCTGGAGGGGTGAAGCTGAAGGCATCGGGGCCGGGCTTGACGTCAATCGCGGCAACGGAGAAGGTGCTGGTGCCGATGACCTCGGTCAGCGGACCGTAGGGGGCAGGCTGATTGCCGATGATGATGGGAAGAGTGCTGCGCGACTCGATCTTGGCGACCAGCAGTGCGGTGGGATCAATCCAGACGGTATAGGTGGTCTTTGTCGAGTCGGCCCGCAGGTCGTTGCGTTCATATTGGATGACCCGGCAGCGGACCTTATGGCCGTTGAAGACGAGCGACTGGTCGTGCAGAAAGTGGGCGCTGGCGGAGCTGGTGTCGAGGCTGCTGACCTGGGGCGCGAGCGAGCGGGCGGCTGAGAGAGCCCAGACGTCGCCTTCCATAGAGAATCCATGGTCGAAGAGGCTTCCGGAGGGCTGACGGGTGTACTGGGCGAAGTTGCGCGAGAGGTGCCACTCCGTCGTGCCGTCGGAGACCAGCAGGCCGGATCCCATGAAGCTGTTGCCCTCGTAGCGGAAGCGGCCACCGGAGGCGATGGTCACGTTGAGCGTCATGGTCATTGTGTTGACGCTCAACTCCGTACGGCGGCTGGAGAGGGTCGTGGCTTCGAGGTGAAGGGTGTTTGCCTGGTTGTAATGGGCGACGGTCTTATCGAGCAGCTGCAAAGCGGGGTTGGGCGCGCCGGATGGCTGCTGCGCGCTGGCAGTGGCGGCGGCCAGCGCGGCGCAGACGACGGCAATTGCTCGAGGAAAGAAGATGGTGCCTCCACGCAGGAAGTCAGGCAGCTGGCCGGATGACGACATGCTTAGGGACGTAAGAGTACGTCACTGCGGAAGCGGATAGGCTGCAGAAAGGGATCTACCGTCGGCGGAAGCGCTCGCGGATGGCCCTGGCGCGGTCGTTGTTGGAGGGGGCTGGCGGCGGGACGTCGCCCTCGGGGTAGAGAACGACGAAGCGGCGCGATCCCTCGCCGGAGGAGGCGGTGGGCAGGCCGGAGGGGGCCAGAGCCAGGTGCAGCAGGCGGCGCTCGCGGGAGTTCATGGGGGAGAAGGAGAACGGCTGGCCGGTCTGGCGGACTCGCTCGATGGCAGACTCGGCGGACTGGCGAAGCTCCTGGTGGCGGCGCAGCTTGAAGTTTTCGGCGTCGAAGGAGATGCGGTCGTGGTCTTCGTGCTCGAAGCGGAGGATCTTGGCGGCCACGTGTTCGAGGGCCAGAAGAAGCTCACCGTTACGGGCGATCAGGGTTGAAACATCCGGTCCGGAGAAGTCGACGCAGAGGTCAGCGCCGGCTACAGGAATCTCACGACCGGCGAAGTCGCCGATGGTGGGTTGCACTTGGCCGTTGCAGGCGAGGATGTTGAACTCCAGGTTCAGATGACCCCGGGAGATAAGCCCCTGCAAGAAGTCATTTACCTTCTTCTTCATGTCTTCCAGGTCTTGCATTGGATTTTTTTCAATATACGCAATAAATCGCCGGTAAGTTTGCCTCGGCCGCGTATTGGATGCACGTCGGCGGCAATCGGGTTCCACGGATAAAGGACGTGACTTGCACAGATAGGAAAACCCGTGATTCAAGATACAGAAAATAAACGGCTTATCTGGTTAAACGCCATCTGTCGTATACGTTTCCGCGACGTGGAAATACCTTCGTCTGACGCCGCAATTTCAGCGACTTCGGAGAGCTTTGCCCGGGGTTGAGGCAGGTGTGGCGGTGACGCGGGAGAGCAGGAAGCTGCGGAAGGCCCCGGCGGCTCCGGTGGGGTCGGGTCCGGCGGGATGGACCATGGAGAAGCGGCGGGAGAGGGTGAGTCCGCTGACCTGGGCGATGGCCAGGGTGCCGAGGGCGAGCTGGTTGCGTACGGCCCAGCGGGAGACGAAGGTGACGCCAAGTCCGGCCTCGACGGCGGAGAGCAGGCCTTCGGTGGAGTCCAGCTCCATGGAGATGCGGAGCGACTTGAGCTTCACCTTGGCGGCGGTGAGCGCCTGTTCGACGACGCGGCGGGAGCCGGAACCGTACTCGCGCATGAGCAGGGGCTGGGTGGTGAGGTCGGCGGGGACGATCTCGTGGCTGGCCCACTCGTGTCCGGCGGGAACGACGAGGACGAGGTGGTCCTCCATGAAGGGCTCGACGCGGAGGTCCTTGCGCTGGACGGGGCCTTCGATCAGCGCGACGTGGATGCGGTGTTCGAGGAGCGCTTCGAGCATCTGGTCGGTGTTGCCGGACTGCGCGGTGATGTGGAGGCGCGGCTGGGCAGAGAGAAACTGCGCGATGAGATTAGGCAGCACGTACTGGCCGATGGTCTGCGAGGCGCCGAGGGCGAGCGTGCCGGCGTGATCGCCGGAGGTGTGGGCGACGGCGGCGAGGGCCTCGTCGCTGAGCTCGCGAAGCTTTTCGGCGAAGGGCAGAAGCGCGAGGCCGCCGGAGGTAAGGCTGATGTGTCCGCCGCCGCGATCGAAGAGCGGGGCGCCGATCTCGTCTTCGAGGGCCTTGATCTGCTGGGTGACGGCGGGCTGCGTCAGCAGAAGCTCTTCGGCGGCGCGGCTGAAGGAGAGATGACGGGCGACGGAGCGGAAGACGTGGAGGCGGAAGTTTTCGATCATCGCTGGGTCTTAGGGTACATGGTGGCGGTAAGCAGATTCCTTCGCTGCACTGCCGAATGACAACCCAAAAGGTGGAATGACGAAGGCGTTCTGCGGGATGACAAAAGAGTGGATGGGAGCAGGAGCTGCGCGAGAGCTACTAGACTGTTAGAGAGCCTCTGTTCCTCTGAGCCGAAAAGGATCTGCCGCGCCGCGCATGAAAGCTACTGCCATTGAATTCCGTCTTCGCTTCCTGATCCATGTCGTCCTCTACGTGCTGGCCTTTGCGACGCCGTGGAACTACTGGCTGCACCTCGATACGGTGCGCACGTGGCAGTGGCTGGCGGCGCAGATGTCGCATCTGAAGTGGGCCAGCTTCAGCACCGGGACCGAGGTGATCCTGGTGGTGGGCATCGTGGTGGCGGTTGCGGCGGCGCTGCTGCGGACGTGGGGCGCGTCGTACCTGGGCTCCGGCGTAGTCAAGGATGCGGCGATGCATGGCAACGCGATCGTCGCGGCCGGCCCGTATCGTTATCTGCGCAATCCCTTGTATGTGGGGACGTTCCTGCACACGCTGGCACTCTCACTGTTGATGCTGCCGAGCGGCGCGGTCTTCTCGATTGTGCTGATCGGGCTGTTTCAGCTGCGGCTGATCCTGGCGGAAGAGTCGTTTCTGGGCGCGAAGGTGGGCGATGCCTACCGCGTGTACTGCACGCTGGTGCCGCGGCTGATCCCGACGCTGCGTCCGCGTGTGGCGGCTTCTTCGGTGCAGCCGAAGTGGGGGCTGGGTGTCGTGGGCGAGATCTACTTCTGGGGTGCGGCTGTCTCGTTTGGCGTACTGGGCTGGCGGTATAACTCCACGCTGATCCTGCAGGGAGTTCTGGTGTCGCTGGGTGTGTCGCTGGTGGCACGGGCCCTTGTGCCGAAGCCGGAAGCGGCGTAAGGAAAGGGAGCGAGATGGCGCGTCCACGGGACCCGGAGAAGCGCAGGGCGATTCTCGAAGCAGCGATCGCAGAGATCGCCGAGGTGGGACTGGGCGCGGCGACGGCGAAGATCGCCAAGCGCGCGGAGCTGGCCGAAGGCACGCTGTTTACCTACTTCTCCACCAAGGACGAGCTACTGAACGAGCTGTACGCCGAGCTGAAGAACGAGCTCTACGCTCTGATCAACCGCAGCTTTCCGCACAAGGCGAGCCTGGAGCAGAGGGCGTGGCATGTGTGGTCGTGCTCACTGGGCTGGTCGATCGAACATCCTGCGCACCGGAAGGTCTCGGTGCAGCTGAACCTGTCGGACGCGGTGACGGCGGAGACGCGGGAGCGGACGGTAGAGGCCAGGGGCGCGGTCGATACGCTGTTCGCCGAGATGGATGAACGCGAGTCGCTGCGCGGGATGCCGAAGGGCTTTGGCGCGGCGACCATGTCGGCGATGCAGGAGGCGACGATGGACTTTGCCGCGAGGTCGCCGAGACAGAGAAAGATGCTGGTCGAGCGCGGGTTCCGGCTGTACTGGCGCGCTGTGCGATAAGGGCGTTCGGTTCTGTTTGAGCCACGCGCTTTATCCCCCCTTGTTGTCATTCTCCCTCCCGTTCCTCTTTGTCTTCTGCCGTTCTGTTTGTCATTCCGCAGCGAATCGAAGGAATATGTTTTCTTTACAGAATGCTGGATGGAGTCAGGTGCAGTTGCAGCGAATAAATAAATGAGCAACCACTCGCTCATTTATTTGTCTAAAGAAACAGGAGGATCTATTTCGATGTCTAAGGTCTGGTTGATTACGGGAAGTGGAAACGGTCTGGGACGCGATATCGCCGAAGCCGCGTTGGCTGCGGGCGACAGCGTGGTTGCGGGTGCGCGGCGTCCGGAGGAGCTGGACGCTCTGGTGGCGCAGTACGGCGAGCGAGTGCTGCCGGTCAAGCTGGAGGTGCGCGACGAGGCGCAGGCTCAGGCAGCGGTGAAGGCTGCGATCGATACGTTCGGTCGGCTGGATGTGCTGGTGAACAATGCCGGTTATGGTCAGGTGGCTCCGTTCGAGCAGACGAGCGCGGAGGATTTTCAGGCCGTCGTGGATACCTGCCTCTGGGGCGTGATCTACACGACGCGTGCGGCGATTCCGGTGATGAGGAAGCAGAGGAGCGGGCACATCTTCCAGGTCTCGTCGATCGGCGGAAGGATCGCGTTTGGCGGCAACACGGCATATCACACGGCGAAGTGGGCGGTGGGCGGCTTCAGCGATGCGCTGGCGATGGAGGTGGCTCCGTTCGGCGTGAAGGTGTGCACGCTGGAGCCGGGCGGCATCCGCACCAACTGGTCGCGGCGCGCCGGACAGGGTGAGGTGGAGCTGCTGCCGGAGTATGAAGAGACGGTGGGGCAGATCTATCAACTGCTGCGGAAGATCGAAGGCCAGCAGGAGGGTGATCCGCAGCGCATTGCGGCGCTGATCGTGAAGCTGACGAATACGGACGAGGTGCCGCTGCGGCTGATCCTCGGTGTCGACGCGGAGCAGCGTGTCGCACTGGTGGAGGAGGGCCGTGCAGCCGAGGCGAAGAAGTTCCGCGAGCTGACCCACTCGACGGTGTACCCGGATGCGGCATCGATTCCGGAGCTGCTGACGGTGAAGATGCGCTAGGTGGCTGTGGCGGGGGAGTGCTCTCCCGCCTTGCCGTGTGGCGCGTGGCTAAGCAGGCAGCGGCGGGATCAACGATTAAAAGCAGAAGCCCCGCCAGCGATGGCGGGGCTTCAAACTTGTTGTCTTGCGAGAGGGGTTATACCGCGTGATTGCCTGCGGACTGGCGGCGGGCGAAGGCGGCCAGACCGAAGGCTCCGAAGCCGGTGGCGAGCAGGGCCCAGGTGCCGGGCTCGGGGACGGGGCTGGCGTTGGCGACGTCCAGGGTTCCGCCGGCGGAGGTCAGAATGCTGTAGTCCCCGGAGTCGACTCCGCCGAGGATGTCGAAGGTGAAGGTGTAGTTGCCGGCGAGGGTATCGCTCGGCAGCGTGATGGTGAAGAGGTCGCCGGTGTACGAGTCGCCGCCCGACATGCTGAGGGGGGCGTCGAGCAGGAACGCAGAGTCGTCGAGGACGAAGCTGAATGCGGAGGGGCCGTTGACGTTGATGTTGTCGCCCAGCAGGTTGACCGCGCCCAGACCATCGGAGGCGGCGGTGATGGTTCCGGCGACCGTGATGGTGTCGCCGGGGGCTCCGGTGAAGGAGCTCGGCGAGAGCGAGAGGCTGAGGGTGTCCGCCGAGGCGAACGGAACCAGGGCGAGGAGTGCGAGAGCGAGGGTGGTGATGGCCGTCTTCTTCATGAGTCTTCCTTTAGGTCGATTGTTTTGAGAGTCGCTTAGTTGGCGGGGATGACGGCGCGGAGGCTGGTGGTGAAGGCGCCTCCCGTGTAGGTTCCGGTGAACTTCTCCACCGCGGCGGCGCCGGGATTACCAGCGGAGGCGGGGAAGAGGATCGTGGCGGTCGCCGAGGCTCCCGGCTGGATGTCGCCGACGGCATAAGGCAGCGGTGAGCCGCTGGCCGCGCCGAGGACGGCACCGGTGAGGACGACGTTCTGCGCGGTTCCGGCGCCGGTGTTCTTCAGCGTGACGGTGGCCTGGTAGCCGTTCGAGACCTTGATGAGGGTCGCGGAGGCGGTGACCTGGACCGTGCCCTGAACAGCGGGGATGCTGAAGTAGGCGACGGGAGCATCGTGATCGCTGACGCGCTCAGGACGGGTGGCGTCGTTGAGGTAGACCAGCGGGAAGTCGGCGTCGTAGTGGGCGTAGGCGAGGCGGGTCATCTGCGGCACCAGGTCGCTGGTGACGACGACGTGGTCGAGCACCTGCGCGCTGCCCGTCTCGACGTAGCTCTGGCGCTGCTCCGCCGGAAGCAGGGTGACGAGATCGACCAGCGGCGGGTTGGCGAGACCGGCGACCGGAGGCGTAACCACCTGCGAGGCCGGGACCGGGTTGCCACGGGTAACGCCGAGCACGTCGACGAAGCCGTCGGAGAACTCGAAGCTGTTGTAGTCGCCGACGGCGACGACGTGCTCACCGGCAGCCTGGTAGCCCTGGATGAGCTTGGCAAGGAACTCGGCCTGCGCCTCACGCTTCAGGCGGACGGTGGCGCCGGTGCTGGTGGGATCGTCGACGTTGATCAGCGAGCGCTGGTGGACGACGATCATCGTCAGCGGGTAGTCGGTTCCGGAGCCGCGCTTGATGCCGAGATGCGCGACCAGCGGGGTGCGGTCGTTGAGGGTCGCCTGCGATCCGCCGGAGTTGGTGAAGGTGGTGTCGAGGCCGAACTGCTCCACGCGCACCGTGTCGACCTTGGTGGACTTCACCAGCAGGCCGGTGTTGATGGCGCTGATGTCGTTGCCGAGGAAGAGGTAGGGGACGTAGAGCGGGTCAGGCTGACCGGCGGCGACGGCATCGGCGGAGACCTTTTTGGCGAGGTCGGTCAGGACGGCCAGGTTCTCGACCTCCTGCGTACCGATGATGTCGGGCGTATTGAGGACGTTGCGGATGGCGAGCGACGCCTTGTTGAGGCGGCGCTGGTAGGCCTCGGTGGTGACGGTGACGGCCGAGCTGCCGGGGTTGTCCTGGTCGGAGACGTCGTTGTAGAAGCGCTCCAGGTTCATGCTGGCGATGGTGAACTCACCGGAGGTCTGGACGGGCAGGGGCTGCGCGGTCATCAGGCCGGTGACGGTGGGGTTATTGGTGGCGTCGAGCAGGATCTCGGGAGCGCCGTAGGAGAAGTCCATGACGCCGGAGAGTCCGGTGACGGTGGCGTTGGAGGTGAGGTCGATGCCGGTGCCGCGGAAGCTCTTCGAGTCGATGTAGATCAGCTCGGGGTTGGAGTCCCAGACGGGCACGCCTGCGGGCAGCGGGCCGTAGGCGGTGTCGGTGATGCCGACGCCGGGCTCGCGGAAGGGACGGGGGACGCCGGTGACGACGCCGTAGAAGAGGCCGTTGGAGGTGTTGGTCTCGGTGGATTCGGTGAGCGAGGCGTCGGTGCCGCTGGTGGTGGTCAGCGAGTCGATGGCGACGCGCATGCCCTCAAGCCGGGTGAACTGGTAGATGCCGCCGGAGGGTGAATCCATCGCCTGCGTGATGGTGACGGCTGGGGGAAGCGGATTGCCGCTCGAGAGCAGGGTGAAGGTGGGCGAGTCGATCTCGGTGCTGGGCGTGAGGCCCGTGGCGGGATAGGTGGCCACCGTTCCCGAGACCTGCACCTCGGCGCCGACCGTGATGTACGACGGCTTGGAGGTGGAGCCGGTGTAGACCAGGATGCCCTGCGGCGTGGTGGCGGTGGTCGAGGCGTTCTTCGCCTCGAGGTAGAAGCCGCTGGACTTGACGCCGATGACGATGCCCGAGGTCGTCACCTTCTGCGTGACGTAGGGCGAGGGCTTGGCCGACTGGATCTGCTGGATGCTGATGGTGGGTGGCGGAATGATCACGGTCAGCGCGATGGTGGTCTTGGCTGAGCGCATCTGGGTGTCGGCCACGGTGACGGGCAGCGAGAAGGTTCCGGCGAGGGACGGGGTGAAGCTGTAGGAGAAGATGTTGTCGCCCGCGGTGAGGTCGCCGTTGGTGCCGTCGTCGAAGAAGGGCTGCGTGGAGGAGCCGCCGATGTTGCTGAGGTCTGCCGCGACGCTGATGCCGGCGCTGGCGGGATTGGTACCGGGGATCACCGTGACGGTCAGCAGGGTCGGATTGTTCTGGTTGACCGAGGCCGGATTGGCGAGGCCGGCGGCGGCGATCTGGCCGGGTCCGGTGGGATTGCACGGAGCCAGCGTGGAGCCGGTGTTATGCGGATTGGCCGCGCCGGTCGAGAAGTCGACGGCGTTGTTCTGGTTGTCGACGCAGAGGTTGGTGCGGATGGCGGCGGTGGCGTTGGCGAGGGTCGCGGTGGGGCCGGTGCCGAGGAAGCAGTTGGCGGCGCCGAAGCCGACGTAATCGACCACGCCCTGCGCGGCGGTGGGGCAACCGGAGCTGCCGTTGAGCGCGGTGGCGGAGTTGACCAGGGCGATCTTGCCTGCGGTGGCGCTCATCGCGATGGTGCCGGAGGCGTCAGGCGTGGGCAGCGCCGTGGTTCCGCCGGAGCCCTGCGCCTCCTGTACGAGGTAGAACTGGCCGGGCTGCAGCGTGATGGTGCCGGGCAGCGGGGTGGCCTGGTACGACGTTCCCGTAGAGGAGGCGTACTGCACGCTGTAGCCCGTCAGCGTCTGCGGCGAGGTGGTGGGATTGAACAGTTCGACGAAATCGTTGGTGTAGGTCGAGCCGGAGTTACCGCCTCCGCCGTATACCTGCGAGATCACAACATGGGTAGGCGTCTGGGCGGCGCCTGTGATTGCAAACATCGCAGTGGCCAGAAATAAAGACAGTGAGGCCGAGGGCATACAACGAAGGTTGTAGGTGAACATATGCGACCGATAGTACCTCGATTCGGCCGGTTGTCTATTTAAAAAATCAGCGAATGTTGTTGATGTGCAATATGTTGCGGGAATGTGACTTCATCAACACGTGTGCCTTTTCTACAGCATGCGGCAGAGAATGCACTTCAGATAGAAGGTCTCGGGAAGGGTGAGGATCTCGGGATGGTCGGGTGCGGCGGCGCGGGTCTCGAGCACCTGGACGCGGCGTCCGGCGTCGGCTGCGGCCGAGACGATGGCGGAGAGGAAGTCCTCGCGCGAGACGTGGTGCGAGCAGGAGCAGGTGACCAGGGTGCCTCCTGCGGGCAGCATCTTCATGGCGCGGAGATTGAGCTCCTTGTAGCCGCGCAGGGCGCCTTCGACGGCGCGTTTGGACTTGGCGAAGGCGGGCGGGTCGAGCACGATGGTGTCGAAGCGCTGGCTGGTGGCCTCGTACTCGCGGAGCAGCTCGAAGGCGTCGGCCTCGATCCAGTCGACCTCGGCGCGAAGGATGCCGCGATTCAGCTCAAGGTTGCGGTCGGCCACTTCCAGAGCGGACCGGCTGGCGTCGACTCCGGTGACGTGGTCGCAGGTGCGCGCCATGTGCAGGGCGAAGCCGCCCTGGTAGGTGCAGACGTCGAGGGCGCGGCCGTGCGCGTGGGCGGCAGCGGCGGCGTAGTTGAGGCGCTGGTCGAGGAAGGCCCCGGTCTTCTGCCCGGCGGAGGCGTCGTAGTGCAGCTGCAGGCCGTTGATGGTGAAGACGGTGGCGAGCTTCGGCTCGTCGTTCTCGTTGGCGGAGAACAACGGCGCGGAGGGCGCAGGGGCGAGCTCTTCCAGCTCGCGGACGCGCGGGTCGGGCCGCTCGACGATGGTGGCGACCCGGTCGCCGAAGTGCCCGCGGACGGCGGAGGTGAAGACCTCGCGGACGTCGTCCTGCGCCGTGCCCTGGGCGAGCAGCTGGAGGATGACGAGGTCGTTGTAGCGGTCGGCGACGATGCCGGGGAGCTGGTCGGCCTCGGCGAAGACGAGACGGCAGGAGTCGTTGGTTGTGTCTGTCGGCGCGAGCGCGGAGCGCAAAGTGAGGGCGGAGGCGAGGCGGAACTCGAGGTCGGCGAGATAGGCCTCGCGGGTGAGCTTCGGTTCGGCGCTGACCACGCGGACGGCGATCTGCGAGGCTGCGCTCCACAGGCCGGAGCCGACGGGGATGCCGCGGTTGTCGAGGACAGCGACGAGCGCGCCGGGGGCGATCGACTCCTCGTCGAGCGCGGGCGTGATGGCTTCGAGGTCGGAGCGGTAGACCCAGAGGTGACCGGCGCGAAGGCGGTCGGCGGCGCGGCGGGAGATGGTCACCGCAGGGCCGTGCGCGGCGCCGGGTTCGAGGCGCGGCTCGCGCTCGCGGGCGTCGTTGCGGGGCTTGGTGGCGCGGTGGGGCTGGTGCTCTCTGGGCATCTGTTTATGGTCGCATGAATGGAGGCGGGGGCGGCGTGGATGTCGTGGTGGTCGAAAAGCGGGTTTCTCCACTCCGCGCTTTGCGCTCCGGTCGAAATGACCATGCAAAGGCACAGCGCAAGGAAGACCGGAAGCGCAATGAAATTACATAGGAATGTCGAACAGAGAGGCCAGCCCTTGCGATTGATAGCATCGTTAGCTGGAGCGTGTGCGTGCAGAGCGTGGATGTAGTGGTGCTGGGTGGTGGCGCGGCGGGGCTGATGGCTGCGATCGAGGCGGGGCGGCGCGGGCGCAGGGTGGTGGTGCTCGATCACGCCGAGCGCGTGGGCAAGAAGATCCTCATCTCGGGCGGCGGGCGCTGCAACTTCACCAACGTCAATGCGCGGGCGGAGAACCTGCTCTCCGGCAATCCGCACTTTGCCAAGTCGGCGATGGCGGGGTTCCGGCCTGCCGACATCGTCGCGCTGGTGGAGAAGCACGGTATCCCGTATCACGAGAAGACGCTGGGGCAGCTGTTCTGCGACCGCTCGGCACAGGAGATCGTCACCATGCTGGAGCGCGAGTGCCGCGATGCATCGGTGACGATCGTGACCGGTACGACGATCGGCGCGGTGCGGCAGGCGGATGCGGGCGGCTTCGTGGTGGAGAGTTCGTCGGGAGCGTTTCGCGCGGCGTCGGTGATCGTCGCCACGGGCGGCCTCTCGATCCCGAAGATGGGCGCGACGGACTTCGGCTACCGTCTGGCGACGCAGTTCGGTATCGGCGTGGCGGCGTGCCGTCCGGCGCTGGTGCCGCTGGTCTTCGGCGAAGAGGACCGCGAGAATTGGTGCGATCTGTCCGGCCTCTCGGCGGAGGCGGTGGCCGAGGCGGAGGTGACGCCGGAGACGCGAAAGATGACCGGTGCGCGCCGTCCTGTGCCGTTCCGCGAGAAGCTGCTGGTGACGCATCGCGGCCTGAGCGGTCCGGTGATCCTGCAGGCTTCGAGCTACTGGCAGCCGGGAAAGACGATTGCGCTGGACCTGGCGCCGGGGGTGCGGTGGACGGCTCCTCTGCTGGAGAAGAATGCGCGGCGCGATGCCGCGGCGGCGGTGGCGGCGCTGCGGCCGGTGCTTCCGGCGCGAATGGCGGAGCGCTGGGTCGCAGTGCACGCTCCGCAGGGATGGACGAATGCGGCGATCGAGCAGATGGAGCGCGGGCTGCACGAGTGGCGGGTGATCCCCGCAGGCACGGAGGGCTACGCCAAGGCGGAGGTCACGGCCGGCGGCGTCGACACGAGCGAGCTGGATGCGGCAACCATGGAGGCGAAGCGTGTTCCAGGGCTGTACTTCATCGGCGAGGTGGTGGATGTGACCGGCTGGCTGGGCGGGTACAACTTCCAGTGGGCCTGGGCGTCGGGGGCGGCTGCCGGGCGGTCGGCTTGAGTTGCAGATTGCAGCAGCCAGAGTAAGCAGCTTTGTTGGCGCTGTTGGCTTTGTTAGGACACCGCTTCAGCCGTGTCGTCGATGGGGCGTGGGGTAACCATTGCATCACTAACCCAACAAGGTCATTGACTTAGCGTCCGCGGCTTATGAGGATCGGCGCAGGTGTCTGCGTAGAGCTGTAAGCACGCCGTATGGGTCAGGATCCTTTTCGCCAATTCGCCGACGGCTGTATGCGCGTGTGCGCGGCTGCGACGGCTTGCGGGTCGGCCTCTCTTCTTTTTCTCTCCTCGTTCTTCTCTCCTGCGTTGATGGCGCAGCAGTCGCTGACCGCTCCCTGGCAGCCGCTGGGGCCGGTGCAGGTGACGACCTCTGCCTATGGCAAGGTGACGGGGCGCGTGACGTCGATCGCCGTCGATCCGGCGGACGCTACGGGCAACACGGTGTATCTGGGAACGACGGGCGGCGGGGTGTGGCGGTCGGTGAATGCGCTGGCACCTGCAGCGTCGGTGAGCTTTGCTCCGCTGACCGATACGCTGCCGGTCTTCAGTCTGAGTGCGGGGTCCTCGGCGTTGCCTTCGCTGGCGATCGGTGCACTCTCGGCGGCGAACGGTGTGGTGCTGGCGGGTACGGGCGATCCCAACAATGCTGCGGACTCGTACTACGGCGAGGGAGTTCTGCGCTCGGCTGACGATGGCGTGACGTGGACGGTGGCGCGCATCTCGCAGGATGGGACTTACGGCACGCACAGCTTCGCCGGTCTGGCGTTTGCGGGGTTTGCGTGGAGCACGGCGTCGCCGGGGACGGTCGTAGCGGCGGTGACCAACTCGGGCGAGGGTGCGCTGGTGGGCGCGGCCAACGCGAGCAGCGTGATGGGGCTGTATTACTCGACCGACGCCGGGGTGACGTGGCAGATGGCGACCGTGATGGACGGCAGCCAGTATGTGCAGCGTCCGCGGATCGCGGGCAGCTACAGCGGCAACGCGGCGACGGCGGTGGTATGGAACCCGGTGCGCAAAAAGTTCTACGCCGCGGTGCGCTATCACGGCTACTACGAGTCGGCCGATGGCGCGACGTGGACGCGGCTGGCGGCGCAGCCGGGGGCCGGGCTGACGGCGGCGGCGTGTCCGGCGAATACCGATCTCGTCGGCTCGCTGGGATGCCCGATCTTTCGTGGCGCGCTGGCGGTGGAGCCGGTCTCGGGCGATATGGTTGCGCTGACGGTGGACGCGGCGAATCTCGACCAGGGGTTGTGGCGCGATGCGTGCGCGGAGGCTTCAGGCGCGTGTGCGGGAGCGGTGAGCTTCGCGCAGCGGCTGGGTGGCAGCTCGCTGGATCTGGGCAGCGCGGGCACCTCCGGTAACGCCACGGCGATCGCGCAGGCGAGCTACAACCTCGCGCTGGCCGCGGTGGCCAGCGGCACCGACATGCTGGTCTTTGCGGGGACGGAGGATCTGTATCGCTGCTCGCTGGCGTCGGGCTGCGCGACGATGCGCAACACCACCAACGCGCTGAACGGATGCGCGGCCCCGGCGAAGGTGGCCCCGGCGCAGCATGCGATTGCGGCGGTGGCACGGCCCCGGAGCGCCGGTGATCTTTGTGGGGAACGACGGCGGTCTGTGGCGCTCCAGCGACGGGGTAAACCAGCAGGGGACGCTGTGTTCGAGCGACGATGCGGCGCACTTCGAGAACCTGAACGGCGCGCTGGGCTCGCTGGCGATGGTGCAGTCGCTGGCGGCGCATCCGACAGACGCGGGGACGCTGCTGGCAGGCATGGGAGCCAACGGCACGGCGGCGACGGCCTCTGCCTCGGCGGCTGGGGCATGGACGCAGGTTGCGGCGGGCGAGGGCGGCAACGTGGCCATCGATCCGAACGATCCTTCGCTCTGGTACGTCACGAACGGAGCTGGCGTCAGCATTCATCGCTGCGCCAGTGGTGCTGCCTGCGCATCGACGGATTTTGCCGGGCTGCCGACGCTCGGCGCGGCGCAGGTAGCCTACGACCTGACGGAGGCGCAGACGCCGTGGCTGCTCGATCCGGGGGCGACGGGCAACCTGTTGCTGGGGACGTGCCGTGTGTGGCGCGGTCCGGCGACGGACGGTGCGCTGTGGTCGGCGAGTAACACGATCAGCGCCATGCTTTCGGGATCGCAGGAACCGGCCTGCGTCACGCTGAATGGGATGGTGCGCTCGCTGGCGGCGGGTGGGCCGGTCGTGAATGCAGCGGCGGCGCAGAGTACAGGCTCGCAGGTGATGTATGCGGGGATGGCGGGGCTGTTGTCGGGAGGCGCGGGTGGAGGCGGGCATGTCTTCGTGACGCAGGGCGCGGATACGGCGTCCGCGGCGACGGTGTGGAGCGATGTGGGTGCATCGCCGGTGACGACGAACGGTGGCTCGCCGGTATTCAACGCGGCTGGTTATGACGTGGCTGCGCTGACGGTCGATCCGCACGACGCGACGGGGCGCACGGTGTATGCGGCGATACGCGGGATGGATGTGACCAACCTGTATCGCTCGACCACGGCGGGCGCGAGCTGGGCGAATATCACGCGCAACCTGCCGCCTCTGCCGGCGAACGCGGTGGCGGTGGACCCGAACGACGCCAACACGGTGTACGTGGCGCTGGATGCGGGCGTGTATGTGACCTCTGCCGTGACGACGTGCGAGACCCAGAACTGCTGGAGCCGGTATGGCACCGGTCTGCCGGATGCTCCGGCGATGGCGCTGGTGACCGGCGCTGCGCTGCCGACGGGCGATGGCCGCACTGGAGTACTGCGGGTGGGCACATATGGCCGCGGGGTGTGGCAGGTTCCGCTGCTGACGGCGGCGAACGTGTCGGCGGGGACGCCTGCGATCGCGCTGTCGCCGGTGTCGCTGAGCTTTGCCAGCCAGGCGGTGTCGACGGCGAGCGCCACGCAGACGATGACGGTGACGAATACGGGCAGCGCTCCGCTGACGGTGGCGCAGCTGGCGATCTCCGAGGCACAGCTGCCGCTGGGGCCGCAGGCGGAGTTTACGGAGACCGACAACTGCACGTCGGCAGCCGTTGCCGTGGGGCAGAGCTGCACGGTCAACATTCGGTTTGTTCCGGCGGCGGCGGGAGAGCGGTCGGCGACGATGACGATCTACGGCAACGTCAGCGGCGGGCAGGCGACGGCGCAGCTGACCGGCACGGCGACGGCCGCCGTGGGGGGAGTGACGCTGCTGCCGAACTCGCTCAGCTTCGCCGAGACGGCGGTAAACGCAGTCTCGGCGGCGCAGAACATTACGGTCTCGAATACGGGAAGCGGAGCGGTGGCGCTGGCGAATGCTGCGGTGTCGGGCGGCTTCACCATCACGGCGACGACCTGCAGCGGCTCGCTGGCGGCGGATACGTCGTGCGCGTACGGCGTGGCGTTCGCGCCGAAGGCCTCGGGGCCGCTGGGCGGGACGTTCTCGATGACGGCGGGCAGCGTGGCGCTGAGCGCGGCTCTCTCGGGAACGGGTGCGCTGCCTGCGACGGATACGCTGGCTCCCACCTCGCTGAGCTTCGCGGCGCAGCCTCTGGGCGTGCCAGGCGCGGCGCAGAAGGTAACCCTGACCAATGTGGGCGACGTGGCGCTGACGCTGATTGCGACGGCGACGACGGGCGACTTTGCGGCGACCAACGGCTGCGGCAGCTCGCTGGCGGCGCATGCGACGTGCGCCATCAGCGTGGCGTTCGCGCCGAAGGCGCTGGGCGCGGAGGCAGGCACGCTGACGGTGTCGGATGCGTACCGTTCGCAGACGGTGGCGTTGGCGGGGACAGGGATTGCACCGGCAGGTGTATCGCTGTCGCCGCTGGGCGGGGTCGCGTTTCCGGCGACGGGCGTGGGACTGGCCTCGGCTCCATCGGTGGTGACGCTGGTCAACAACGGAGGCCAGCCGCTGACGATCTCCTCGATCGCGGTCAGCGGCGACTTCAGCATCGTGCCGGGTTCGAACAGCTGCACGGCGACGCTGGCGGTGGGTTCGAGCTGTGCGATGCAGGTTGCATTCACGCCGACGGCGACGGGTGGACGTACGGGGACGATCAGCGTGGCGTCGAGCGCGGTGAACTCGCCGCAGACGCTGCCGCTGACGGGAACGGGTGTGGACTTCGCGCTGGTCGCCGATGGGCCAGCCTCGGCGACGGTGACGGCGGGGCAGAGCGCAAGCTACGCGCTGCGGCTGACGCCTGCCGCTGCGGTGCCGGGCATCAACGCCACGCTGAGCTGCAGCGGCCTGCCGCAGTATGCGAGCTGCAATCTTTCGCCCGCCAGCGTGGCAATGAGCGGCGGCGCGGCGATCGTCCAGGTAACGGTGGCGACCGGGGGCTCGACGGCCTTGCTGCGACGAGGCGATGCGGTTGTGCTGGCGATGCTGTGTCCCGTGATGGTGTTCGCGCTGCGGCGCAAGAGGGTGCTGGCGGCGCTGGTACTTTCAGCGCTGGTGGTGGCGGGAGGGTGCGGGTCGGGGCGGGCGATTCCCGACTCCGGTGCTCCGGGTACGGTCGGCGTGACGACGCCGAAGGGGAGTTATACGGTGACCGTGATGGCTGTGGGGAGCGGGCTGACGCGGTCGGTGGCGCTTACGCTGGTGGTGCAGTAACCCGGCTGGCGATCGATTGCCTTCATAAAGAAGGCGTGGCCGGGAGCCACGCCTCTTCTGTTTCCTGTTCGCTGCGCCTAGCAGTGGACGATCTTGTTGGAGTCGATGGCGCGGGTGGCGTTGCGGGTGTCGATCACCAGCTGCGCCTGGTCGACGATCTCGGTGAAGTCGTACAGCGAGTGGTCGGTGTGGACCACGACGCAGTCGAACTCGCCGATGCGCTCGAGCGGGGTCGAGTGCATATCGAGGTGGTAGTGGCGGCCGCTGCCGACGGTCTCGAAGAAGGGATCGTTGTAGGCGACCTCGGCTCCGGCGTTGCGCAGCAGCTCGATGATGCCGAGCGCGGGCGACTCGCGCAGGTCGTCGACGTCGCGCTTGTAGGCGACGCCGAGTACCAGCACCTTGGCTCCGCGCAGTGTCTTGTCACGGCGCTGCAGGGCGCGTGCGGTGGTCTGCACGACAAAGGCGGGCATGGACTCGTTGATCTCGCCGGCCAGCTCGATGAACTTTGCCTGGATGCCGAACTGGCTGGCCTTCCAGTTGAGGTAGAACGGGTCGACCGGGATGCAGTGGCCTCCGACGCCGGGGCCGGGGTAGAAGGCCTGGAAGCCGAAGGGCTTGGTGCTGGCCGCCTCGATGACCTCCCAGATGTCGATGCCCATCTTCAGGCACAGCTGCTTCATCTCGTTGACCAGCGCAATGTTGACCGAGCGGTAGATGTTCTCGAGCAGCTTGGTCATCTCGGCTGCCGCTGGCGTGGAGACCGGCACCGTGCGGGTGAAGATGCTGCCGTAAAGCGCGGCGGCTGCTGCGGTGGCACGGGCTTCGACGCCGCCGATGACCTTGGGGATCTCGCGGCGCGGCGTGATCATGTTGCCGGGATCTTCGCGCTCCGGTGAGAAGGCGACCATGATGCCGGACAAGTTGCCCGCTTCGCCATTCCGCTCGCCGGGCGTCTCGCCGTCGGCGGCGGCGCGGAGCACCTGCACGCTGCGCGCGGCGCCGTGGCGGTTGATGCTCTCGACGATGATCTCTTCAGTAGTGCCGGGGTAGGTGGTGCTCTCAAGCACAACCAGCTGGCCCTCGCGCAGGTGCGGAGCGATCGCCTCGATGGTCGAGGTGACGTAGCTCATGTCCGGCGTGTGATCGTGGTTCAGCGGCGTGGGCACGCAGATCAGCACGGCGTCCATCTGTGCGATCTCGGCGAAGTTGGAGGTGGCATGAAAGCCCGACTTCTTCGCGGCGCGGATGTGCTCCGGCTCGATGCGGTGGATGTAGGAGCGGTTCTGGTTGAGGCTGTCGACCTTGGTCTGGTCGATATCGAAGCCGGTGACGCGGAACTTCTCTTCGCTGAACAGCAGCGTGAGCGGAAGTCCAACATAGCCGAGTCCGATGATGCCGACCTGCGCGGTACGGTTTTCGACGGCCTCGAGCCAGTGTGTCAGGCTCTCCCTACCGGTTGCAATCTGGGGAGTCCTTGCAAGGTGTGTTGTGGGCGTCACAGTTCTGTCCTATTCAGCAAATTCGTCGCGATACCATGCGACGGTGCGGCGTAGACCCTCTTCAAAGTCGGTTTGCGCAACGTATCCAAGAGCCTCGGAGGCTGCCGAGATATCCGCCAGGGAGTCGCGTACGTCTCCCTCACGCTCGGGCCCGTATAGTGGTGGATGCTCGAAACCGAGCAGGGTTGCAAGCGAAGCGTAGGTTTCGTTGAGGGTGTGGCGCTCGCCGCATGCAATGTTGAACACACGTCCGGCTGCCTTTGTTGCATCCGCCTCAAGCGCGAGGAGGTTGGCTTCCACCACGTTGGAGACATGGGTGAAGTCGCGTCCCTGCTCGCCGTCGCCGAAGATGGTCGGCCGCTCGCCCCGCATCATCATCAGGATAAACCGTGCCATAACGCCGGAGTAAGGAGAATCGGGCACCTGGCGCGAACCGAAGATGTTGAAGTAGCGCAGGCAGACGGTCTCAAGCCCATAGACGCGCCAATAGGCCTGCATGTACAGCTCGCCGGTCAGCTTCTGCACGGCATAGGGCGAAAGCGGCTGCGGGGCCATCGTCTCCACGCGGGGAAAGCCCGGCTGGTTGCCGTAGGCCGACGACGAAGCCGCATAGACGACGCGCTTCACGCCTGCCAGCCGTGCGCCTTCCAGCACGTTAAAGGTGCCGCCGATATTGGTCTCGTGGCTGGGGCGGGGTTCCTTGACCGATCGCGGC
The DNA here is from genome assembly GCF_028283685.1 of Edaphobacter sp. GTDB lineage: Bacteria > Acidobacteriota > Terriglobia > Terriglobales > Acidobacteriaceae > Edaphobacter. The sequence continues at coordinate 57,018 of NZ_JAPWKF010000006.1, forward strand.
ACGCTGGGCAGAGCGCCCTCATGCAGCACATAGTCCATGCCTTCGCAGGCGCTGCGGACGGCCTCGGCGTCGGTGAGATCGACCTCGCGCAGTTCGATGCGGTCGAGGAGGGGCTCGATGTTCTTCCGAAGCCCGGTCTCGAAGTTGTCGAGTACGCGGACCTGCTGGCCGCGATCAACCAGGGCATGTGCAAGGTGCGATCCGATAAAGCCTGATCCGCCAGTAATTAAGTAGTTCGCCAAGGGGTAGTTCGTATCCTGTTTTTAATAGTGCCTGTGTCTATATCTGACGCTCCGACAGGACAAAGGACTCATCCCGGGGAGCGCTGAAGGCGGTAATCGCTGGGGTACGCAGACGGCTTTTCCTTGCGCAGAGAGTTTTCCTCGTTTTGCACAGGAAATGGTGCGAATGGTGGAAAAGCTGAGGACGCAGCCTTGTAAGTGACTCAAAACAGGGATACCTGCTCCGGTAGCACCTTCATCTGCTGCATGTACTTCTTCGAATCGAACTTCCTGCCGGTGGAGGCGCCGGACATGTAGCGGATCTTGCCGAAGACGGGCCGCTCCCCCCAGGCGCGGTCGAACTTGCCCAGAATGGCCCAGGCCACCCCGGCGTAGCCGTTGGGGTCGCGGCCGTCGAGAAAGTACTTGTCGTTCAGGTGGATGGCGTACTTTACGGCGGTCTTCACGTCCGGGGTCCACTCGAGGATCTTCTTGGCCCAGTACATGCGCATCACGTTGTGCATCCAGCCGTGGCGCACCATCTGGGTCTGCGCGGCGTTCCAGAGGTCGTCATGGGTCTTCGCATGCTCGAGGTCGGCGAGCTTGTAGAGGAACTCGCGCTCGTCCCTGGCGTGCTCGGCGATGGTCTCCTTCGCCCAGTTTTCGGCGCACTCGTGCGAGTCGTAGTTAGGCGTGTACTTCACGAAGTTGACGGCCAGCTCGCGCCAGACGATCAGCTCGTTGAAATAAGCATCACGGGCGGGGCGCAGCTTCGGATGCTTCTTTGCCGCCTCTTCAACGGCGAGCGCGATGGTGAGCGGCCCGATGTGGCCGAAGTGCAGGTAGGGCGACATGCAGGAGCTGCCGTCGATCTCCGGCTTGTTGCGTGCTGTGTCGTAGTGCTCCAGCATGTGCGCGGTGAAGTAGCGCAGGCGCTTGAGGGCGGCGTGCGTGCCGCCGCGCCAGGCGGCGACCGGTTCGACGCTGCGGTCGAGCTCCTTCCAGCCGCGGGTGATGTCCTCGTGCACGGAGTCGGTGTGCAGGCCGCCGGGTCTCCGCCAGGGCCTGTGCGCCTTCAGGTTCTCGTAGGGATGCAGGAAGTCGGGCAGCAGGCGCTGGATGCGCGGGCGGATGGTGTAAGCGCCGTACTGCGCCTTCTCGATCAGCTTCGAAGGAACGACAACATCGGTGTCGACGGTCCAGAAGGGGATCTCCAGAGCGGAGGCGAGCTGTTTGCGCCATCTCTCCGGCTCGCGCATGGGGTTCTCGTCGCCGATGACGATGGCGGCCTGCACGTCGGCGAAGAACCTCTCGTGCGACTCGTGCGGTGCGCGGCGCATGACGAAGCCGATGTCACGCGCGGCGAGATCTTCCTCCACGTCGACCAGCCCCTGGTTGAGGAAGGCATAGTGGCGCAGGTTGGCGTGCGGAAAGTTGGAGATGCCCGCGAAGTAAACGACGACGGGCAGGTCGAGCGCGGCGGCGATCTTCACGGCAAGGTCGACGGCGTGGTTGTCCTGGCCGCGCTGGGCGCGCTGCATCCAGTAGACGACGCACCTGCCGTCAGGATCGGGCGCGCCGTTCCGGCGGATGGTCACGCGCGGGTCGTTTGTGAGCGCTGCCAGTGTGGCGTCAAGTTCGTCGGAGCTGGTCCCGGTCATGATGAAGCTTCGTCTCGTGTCCTCGTCATTGCGCAGCGGACTGGGTTGCGATTCCCAGACCATTGCCTTCGCTTCCTTTTGATGCGAATGAGCGCGGAAGAGTTCGCGCTTTGCCTGATGTGCTGGCATACTTTGAGCACGAGGAGGCTAGGTGCACTGGATCAACATGCATGTCCATCCCTGGCTCCTCCCTGTAGTTTCGCTGCTGATGCTTACGCAGGCTGTCTATCTCGGCGTGCGCAGCAGGGCCGGACTTCGGCCGGAGGAGATTCCCGGTAAGCTCCGGGTTTTCTGGATGGCTTGCTTTGTCCTCGTTGGAACACTGGCCGTCATCGACCGGTTCAGCCGATAGCCTCACCGCAACGCCGCTCATAGAGCTGCCGATCCGGTAAGCTCTTACCGGTACAGCCGGCCGTCCCGCAGGTGGAAGCGTTCGCCGCGCCAGACGATGGTGTCGCCGGCGTAGCTCCACGCCCAGAACAGCAGGCCGAAGAGATCGCGGACCGGCAGCAGCCACAGGTCGCGCAGCACCTGGCCGTCGCCGAGGATGCCGACGCCGACGGTGAGCGCGACAGCGACGCGAGCGAGAAGTGCAATAGCGAGCAGGGAGAAACCTTCCAGCGAAAAGCCGCTGGCGATGCAGGCGGCCAGCGCCCAGGGCACGCAGTAGGTGATGCCGAGGCCGAGGTAGCCGAGCTTGCGCGAATCGCGCGTGGTGCGCGACCAGCGCAGCTGGTGCTCGGCGAAGCCGCGAAAGCTGTAGGCGGGCACGGTGGTCTCGACGACCTCGCTGCTCAGCTCGACGCGAAAGCCTGCGGCGGAGATGCGGGCGCCCATCTCGTAGTCGTCGGCCAGCGCCTCGACCAGAGGTTCGAGGCCGCCTGCGGCGGTGAGTGCGGTGCGGCTCATGGCCAGCGTGGAGCCGAGGCCGAAGTGGATGCCGCCTTCGAGCTGCCGCGCGGTCAGCACTCCGGCGATGAAGTCGGTGGAGATGCCGAGCGCCTCGAGCCGCGACCACAGGCCGGGCCGCTCGCCGGTATGCCCGATGTAGGGCGCGGTCACCATGCCGACCGGCTTTGCGCCGGGCGTGACGAAGCCCTGCATCACGCGGGTAAGGTAGCGCGGCGAGACGAGGATGTCGCTGTCGTTGATGAGGACGTGCTCGTAGCTGGCGTGGCGCAGCATCTGGACGAGGTTGCTCACCTTGCCGCTGGTGCCGAGCACCTCGGTGCAATGGACGAGCCGAATTGCGACGGAGGGGAACTCGGCGATGAGGCGGTGGATCTCCGCGACGGCGGGATCGTCCATGGAGGAGACGCCGAAGACGATCTCGTAGCTGCCCGCATACTGTTGCTGGCAGTGGCTGACGAAGCCCGCGTACATGCGCTGATCGACGCCCTTGACCGGCTTGAGGATGGTGACGCCGGGGGCGAAGGGATCAGCGGTCTGGCGGCGGATGCTGCGCGCAAAGTTGCGCGCCCCCCACAGCGCAAGCGCCATGTACACGATTCCCGCAACGGCCATCAGGGCAGTTGCGCCCTCCATCCATGTCGCCAGCATTGCTTCCAGTTTACTTGCTGGGGGCCGGGCGTAGGATGGTGGCAAAGTGTGTGGGGGTGGCTATGTCGGGCAATGTTGTGGAAGCGAATGCTGTCTTAGAGCCGGTGGACTGGCGCACGAAGGGCATTCGCGTGGTGAAGGCAGAGGCGCGAAGCTGCGACACGCCGGAGACGCTGGGCATGAATCGCGAGGTGGCGATCAGCGGCTCGCGCACGGGATCGTCGCATCTGTGGGCTGGAACCAACCGCATCGAGCCGGGAGCGTCGACCGGGCCGCATCATCATGGCGCGCTCGAGAGCATCATCTACGTGGTGCGCGGCGAGGCGCTGATGCGCTGGGGCGACCGGCTGGAGTTCATCACCAAGGCCGGGCCGGGCGACTTCATGATGGTGCCTCCGTATGTACCGCACCAGGAGCTGAACGCCTCGGCCACAGAGGAATTGCACTGCGTGCTGGTGCGCAGCGCGACCGAAGAGGTGGTCATCAATCTCGACGGCCTCGATGTTGTGGATGAGCCGGAGTGGGTGTGAGGATCTACTGCTTCCGGATATGCCATCCGCGCAGGCCTTGAAGATGCAGCGCGGCGGGCCTGGTGTCGTTGCCTTCCGCCACCAACCCCGGCCTTGTCATTTCCCGGCCTTGTCATTCCGGTTTTGTCATTGCATAGCGCAGTGGATGAATCCGCTTTGAGTGGTTGAGCAGGATTGCTTAAAGCAGCTCCTGCGCGCGGAGGACGGCGGCTACGGCTTCGTCGGCGGTGACGCCGATGGCGGAGAGGTGTCCCATCTTGCGGCCGGGTCTTGGGCGCTGCTTTTCGTAGAGGTGCAGGCGGACGCCGGGGACGGCGAGGGCGCGGTCGAAGTGTGGTTCGCGCGGGGTGCCGTCTTCGTTGAGCCAGACATCGCCGAGGAGGTTGGCGATGGCGCAGGGCTGCACGGTCTCGACGTCGCCCAGCGGGAGGTCGCAGACGGCGCGGACCAGCTGCTCGAACTGGCTGGTGACGGAGCCGCGCTCGCTGGCGTGGTAGCTGTTGTGGGGGCGCGGGGCGAGCTCGTTGACGAGCAGGCGGCCGTCGGTGGTGACGAACATCTCGACCGCGAGGATGCCTTCGAGGGTGAAGGTATGGGCGATGCGCTCGGCCAGCGCGTGGGCCTGGTGGGCGAGCGTGTCGGTGAGGGGGGCGGGGATGACGCTCCAGGCGAGGATCTGGTTCTCGTGGTGGTTCCAGGCGGCGGGGTAGACCTTGACCTCGCCGGAGGGGGAGCGGGCGACGAGGACGGAGATCTCGCGTTCGAGGTCGAGTGCCTGTTCGGCGACGCCTGCGCCGTGGCCGGAGTCGCCGCCGACGGCGTGCCATGCGCCGCGAGCCTCTTCTTCAAAGTCTGCGCCGGGGCGGAAGCCGACCTTACCCTGTCCGCGGCCGTCGTAGCCGCCGGTGGCGCTCTTACAGAAGACGCGGCCTCCGAGCGACTGGATGGCGTCGCGCATCTGGTCGAGGGAGCGGACGGGGCGCCAGTCGCCGATGGGGAAGCTGTTGGCGGCGAGCCACTCTTTTTGCGCGATGCGGTTCTGGATGATGGCGAGCATCTCGCGGCCGGGGCGCGTGGGGGCGTAGGCCTTGGCGGCGTCGAGGCTGGCGAGGGAGATCTGTTCGATCTCGAGGGTGACGACGTCGCAGCCGCGGGCGAGGTTGGCGGCCCCGCGCGCGTCGTCCCACCCTGCCTCGATGCAACCGTCGACGACGAAGCGTGCGGGGCAGGCGGGGTCGGGATCGAGCACCTGGATGCGGTAGCCCATGGCGCGTGCGGCCATGGCGGTCATGCGGCCAAGCTGGCCGCCGCCGAAGATGCCGATGGTGGCGCCGGGGAGGATGGGCTGGGATGTCTTTGCGGCTGTCGTCACGGGAGAGATACCTTTAGCGAACTTCGATGCCTTCGAGCTGCTGGCTGAGCACCTCGTCGCGGCGGGCGTTGCGCCAGGCGGTGAGCCGCTCGGCGAGTGCGATGTCGGTGGTGGCGAGGATCTGCGCGGCGAGCAGGCCGGCGTTGGCGGCTCCGGGAGCGCCGATGGCCAGGGTGCCGACAGGAATGCCCTTGGGCATCTGCACGATGCTGAGCAGCGAGTCCATGCCCTGCAGGGCCGTGGCGGGGATGGGCACGCCGAGGACGGGAACGATGGTCTTGGCGGCGACCATGCCGGGCAGGTGGGCGGCGCCGCCGGCTCCGGCGACGATGACGCGGAGGCCGCGGGCGGCGGCGTTGGCGGCGTATTCGAAGAGAAGATCGGGGGTGCGATGGGCCGAGACGACGCGGACTTCGTGCGGAATGCCGAAGTGGGCGAGCATGTCGACGGCGCCGCTCATCACCGCATAGTCGCTGCGGCTCCCCATGATGATTCCAACCAGCGGTGAGGCGTCCATGGGCTGATTATAGAGGGTCGGTATGTGGGGATTCGGGGTGCGGTTGGGGTTGAAGCCCCTTTTTGAGGGGAGGGTTTCACGGGCCTGGAAGGCCCGTGCTCCCTCCGGTGCTGGTGGGGTTTTGATGTGGGATTGGGGCTGGAGATTTGCATCGCGTGGCCAGGGAGGTTTCGTGGTCGAACAGCAGGTCCCTCCACCTCGCTGCGCTTCGGTCGGGATGACAGGTTTGGAGATGGTGAGTTTTCGATCGGACGGCGCCGTTGTGGTCAGCGTCGGTGGATGGTCGACGGTCAGCGTCGGAGCAGGTCGATGGCGATGTGGGCGATGGTGATGAGGGCACCGATGGCGGCGGTGAAGCCTCGGAGGCGCTGGACGCTGCGCTCGTGGCGTTCGACGCGCTCTTCGATCTGGGTGAGGCGGCCGGGCTGGCCGATGCCGAGGAGCTGATCGATCTGGCTTTTGAGGACGCGGAGGTCGCCGAGGACCTGGCCTTCGAAGTCGGTCATGGTGGGTGGGCCTGGTGGTGTCATGGGTTTCCTTTCGGTGAGGCGGGGACTGTGGTTGCGAGACGGTTCGCGGCAATTGATTTCGGTGGCGGCCCACTCATGTCGCTTCGCGCCATGAATGGGGCACCCGGTGGTTGCGAGTTGGGAGCCTGTGGTTGAAATGCAGGTTCCTGGAACGACAACAAAGAGAGGCTGCGCTCGGAACGACAACAGAGAGGCTGGCTTCGGAATGGCACGGCCATTCTTCAGGAGCCGTAGGGGAGGCTGGTGAAGATGGCGCTGGAGAAGCGGGAGTAGATGGGGGTGGGGGAGGCGTCGTAGGGGCGGATGTAGTAGCGCTCGAGCTGCGCGGTGCGGGGGATGGAGAAGGCGCGGGTGGTGGCGCGGAGGACGAGGTCGTTGCTGGCGCCGGGGCCGAAGCCTCCGTCGCGGCGCCTGACCTCGAAGCCGCCTCCGGTTGGCGGGGCGATGCCGGTGTCGATGGAGATGGTCGTGGCGGTGATGCCGGTGACGGTGAGGGCGGGCAGGTTGGCGGTGAAGACGGGCGGTGCGGCGGTAGGGGCCAGGGGAAGCAGGGCGTCCTCTGCGGCGGTGTCGGCGAGCGAGGCGTCGAGGCAGTGCGACCAGTCGTTGGCGAAGGCGATGCGGTAGAGGAGCTGCTCGGGCAGGCCGGGCGTCTGGGTGATGGTGACGCCGGTTACGGTCAGGTTGAGGCTGTCGGTGATGCCAGCGGACTGTGTGCTGGTGGTGAGGTCGAGGGTGTCGCCGGGCTGGATGTCGGCGTCTGGGTTGAGGGTGGTGAAGTCGCCGGTGAGGGTGGCGGAGCGTGCGCCGGAGGCGGCGAGTGCGGCCTGCGTGGCGTTCTCGCAGTCGGCGGAGGTGCGGGCCGGGGGGTGGAGGACGTGGCCCTGCCATGCGGCGGTGGGGATGCCGGTGTCAGAGCCGGTGGTGCCGAGTCGGGCGATGGAGCGCTGGTGGGAGCGGTAGGTGACGGAGACGATCTCGTTGGCGATGGGGATGCGTCCGGCGAAGAAGGTGATGCGGCCGGTAGAGGAGAGGGTGCAGTCCACGCCGTCGCCCTCGGCCCCGGTTAGGCGGACGGTCTGGGTGCCGGAGGAGGTGGTGGAGGTGATCCAGGCGGAACCTGCCTGCTGGATGCTGCAGGAGGCGATGGAGCCGTTGAGCTGGATGGCATGGATGGGGGCGAAGGTGCAGATTATGGGCGAGGCGGCGACGGAGGCGGTGGCGAGGACGGTGGCCGGGGTGTTGGAGGCGAGACCGAGGTCCTGCGCCTCGAAGAGGAGGGTGACGGGGGCGGGGACGGCCTCCCCGCCGAAGCTGTGCGGCTGGCCGTCGGCCAGGGCGGTGCAGGTGGCGGCAAAGCGGACGCTCTCGGTGCAGTGGAGGCGCAGGCGCAGGCGGTAGCGGTGGCCGGAGAGAACGGTGAGGGAGGCCCCGGTCTCTACGCCGTTGACCAGCGGGGTGACGATGGTGTTGCCGCCGGAGGGGCGGACGTTGAATCCGGCGAGGCAGCTCTCGCGGGAGATCTGGCCGGTGTAGAGGCCGCAGAGGACGCCGTCGCTGGCGGGCTGGAGGAGGACGCCATCGGTGACGAGGATGAGGGTACCTGCGATCTCGAAGGGAGTGGCGGAGGCGAGCGCGGTGGTTCCGTCGAGGCCGTTGCCCCCGCTGGCGGTGAAGCCTGCGGAGCTGAGCGAGAGGACGCCGCCGGGGTCGTTGACGGTCCACAGGCGGGGATCGAGCCGGTCGCGGTCGAAGCGCTCGTCGAGCAGGGTGGCGCTGCCGGTGGGGTGGAAGGGCGGCTCGGCGAGGTCGAAGACGGCGGTGGTGCCGTCGCCGAGGAAGGTCTGGTTGATGTAGGCGGCGGGTTCGATGGCGCCGGAGAGGGTGAGATCGCGGGCGAACTCGCGCGGGGCGGAGGCGCTGGGGGAGAGCTGGAGCGTGCCGTCGCCGGGGGTGAAGCTGTGGGCGGCGGCGGTGGGAGGAACCAGGCCGGGCGCGGGTTGGATGTCGGCGATGGCCTCGAGGTGGAGGTGGTCGACGGGGCCGGTGGCGGCGATGCCCGCGGCGACGGGCGCGGGAGCGGAGGGCAGCGTGCCGGTGAAGAGCACCGCGCCGCCGTCGGTGGTGACGACGGCACGGGCGAGGCGCGCGGGGACGGGCAGGCTGGTGGAGGCGAGGTCGAGCACGGCGCGGAGGCGGTCGGGGGGCTGGGCGGCCTGGGTGGCGCCGGTGCGGGAGCGGCTGACGGTGAGCGGAGAGGAGGAGACGAGGGCGCGGGTGTAGTCGCGCGCTCCGGCTCCGTCGTTGTTGTCGAGGGTGAGGATCATGAGCGGGCCTCGATGGGGGTGGCGTCTGCGTTGCGATCGGCGATGGCGTTAGGTTCGTCGATGTTGATGGCGGTCTCGTTTGCAGCGGCGGTGACGGCTTCGGTGTTGTCGGCGTTGGCGTGCAGGGGTGGAAGGCCGCGCATGGCGCGTACCTCGTCGATGGTGAGGACGCCGCACTGGAGGAGGGTCTTCTGCATCTCGAGCTCGCTCATCTCGTCGCGGGTCTCGAGGTCGTTGAAGCAGAACTCGAACTCCCGCCAGCCGAGTTTCTTGGCGAACAGGTCGCGGGTGATGTGTTCGGCGAGGAGCTTGGCGACGGGGACGATGGCGGACTGGAAGGCGTCGTCGGCCAGCTCGCCTGCGGTGGATTTGTTGACGTCGGTGGCCACGCCGAGGAGCATGGGCGGCAGCTCGAAGGCGTTGGCGATGAGGCGGATGAGCATCTCCTGCCACTCAAGGCGGAGGTCGGCGTCGGTGCCCCCGGCGAAGCGGAGGACCTCGGGCTTCTGGGGGGTGCTGAGGACGGGGACGCGGCCGGTGCCCTCGATCTCGTCCTGCCACCACCGAATGAGGCGATCGTGCTGCTCGGGCGAGGCCTCGTTGAGCCAGAGGGCGTACTGGACGACGGAGTTGGCGGCGAGGCGGCCGGCGTAGCGGTTGGCGCTGAGCAGCTGGTTGACGGTCTCAAACGCAACCTCAAGCCGGCCGAGGCCGAAGGGGGTGTGGGTGCGGGGGTTGAGGCGGAGGTACATCAGCTCGTCGTCGCGCAGCGGGATGGTGGCGTCGGCGCCGGGGCGTCCGGTGGCCTGGGCGTAGCGGGGCTGGGTAGCGGAGCCGTCCCAGCGGCTGTCGATGCGGATGGTGGCGCCGTCGACGGGGTAGAGGTGGAAGGGGCGGAAGGGGTCGGCGGTGGACTCCATCTCGACGGCGCCGAAGCCGCCGACGAGGAGGTCTTCGAGGACCTGCTCCCAGAGGACGCGGAAGCTGTCGGCGGGGTTGGGCTCTTCGAGGCAGCGGCGGAGGATGCGGAGCTTCTCGGGGCCGTCGTCGATCTGGTCGAGGGTGTGGCCGCGGCGGACGCGGACCTGCCAGTCCATGCTGGCGACCTTGTCCTTGACGACGTTGATGGCGCGGCGGACGACGGGGGTCTCGGCGAAGCGGCGCAGGTTGGCGGGGGTGGGCTTGGGCAGGGTGCTCTGCGCAGTGCGCGGGCCGTTGTAGGGAGAGAGGATGGAGGGGAGCATGGCGGTCTTGCGCTTTGCGTCTTCGTGCGTGGGGGTGGTGGCTGCGTCGACGTGGGTGAGGCGCTGCCAGAGGGTGCGGAGGTTGGTCAGGGGCATGGGTGGGCCTTTTGGGTGGAGTGGAATGAGGGTTTGTGGTCTGGTTCGGCTGGGTTCGCGCCTGGCGCGAAGGAACCCACTCATGCCTGCGGCATGAATGGGGCACCCCGGGATACGGCGGTGGCCGAAGAGCAGGTTCCTCGGCTCGCTGTGCTCGCTCGGAATGACAACAAAAAAGGTGCTTGTGTAAGAGACAACAGCAGTGTGGCTGGTTACAGTCCCAGCTCGTGACGTGCCGTCTCGGCGGCCCGGGCCAGGTCCGCGATGGTGATGACGCGGATGGCCTCGCGCTCCATGGCTTCTACGCCGAAGCGGTAGCGGTCGGTGGCCTCGTTCGACTCCGTAGCAACGGCGTCGTCATCGCGTTCGTTGTCTTCTCTGCCGATGGAGAGCGATCGCAGCGGTTCGACGATGGCGGTGAGTTCGAGGTCGGTCTGTTCGACGCGGCGGACACCCTCGCGCAGGCGGGGTGCGGCCCAGGCGAGGCCCTTGGCGCCCTCGATGTCGCCCTCAAGGGAGACGGTCTGGAAGATGCGGATGAGGCCGTCGGGTGGAGTGCCCTCGGCTTCGTTGCGATGCGCGATGGCCTTGTAGCCGCAGTCGAGCTTCATGGGGTCGCCGGGGCGGGTGTAGGTGCTGGCGGCGATGCGGCGGCGCATCATCGACCAGACGCCGGCGCGCTCGAACTCGGTGCGCAGGGCGGCCTGCAGGGCGGCGCGGCCGGTGCGGCGGCGGTCGTGTCTGACGCGGATGGGTTCGACGTAGAGGCGCATGAGCTGGTCGAGCTCGTCGGCGAGGTTGTCGGCGAGCACGGCGCGGGGCTCGGAGATCTGCAGCGAGTTGGAGAGCGTGTCCTCGAGCAGCTGGAGGACGGGCTTGGTGTCGGCGTCGCCCAGGCGCAGGCGGTCGGCGATCTCGGCTTCGAGGGCCTCGAAGAGGGCGATATCGGCCTCGGTGTCCATGCAGCGGACGCGCGCCCAGTCGCGGGTGAAGCGCAGGACGGTCGCGGCGGCAGGTGCGCCAGCCGGACGGAGCAGGACGCCGATGTTGACGAACTCGCCCTTGACCACGTCAGGGACGTAGCGGATGAGGGCAAATTCGCAGGGCAGACGGTCGGGCAACAAAACCTCCGGTTTTTAGTACGAGCTGCAGGTTGTCCGTTACAGGTCAACGCGGTTTGCTGAGACGGACGACCTGCAACTGAAAACCTCTTCTACATTACAAAGCTGTCGCCGGTGCGCAGCGTCGCGAAGTTGCGCGGAACGGTGACGGTGGTGCCGGGGTTCCAAAGCGGGAACGGGTTGCGGTCGGAGTCGCGGAAGCTGGCGATGAGATCACGCACGCGGTGGCGTCGGGCGAGGAGCTGTTCGACGACCTTTTCGAGCGCGGGCTGGTCGTGGGCGTACCACTCGGGCGGCATCTGGGCAGCGATGTTCCAGACGACGTCGGGCGGGATGGATTCGAGGCGGCTGAGCCAGGGTTCGAAGCCCGGCCAGCCGGTGACGGCGCGATAGACGGTGTTGCGCTGGTAGACGCCGCGCAGGGGGCCGTCGGGGAAGGTCCACTCGCCGGCGTTGAAACAGAAGCCCTGGTCGATGAAGCTGGCGCGGTAGCGGCGTTCACGCGGACGCCGCTCGAAGACGGCCTGGCGCCCGTTGCAGTTGCCGGTCCACTTGTCGACGCAGAGCATGCCGGCGAACTCGGCGAGATTGCGCACCTCTTCGAGCTGCGGCTCGGGGAGATAGTCGAGGACCTGCCCGGGCATGAGGCCGCCGACGAAGCGCGAACCGAACTGGAGTCCCGCGGCGTAGGGCTGTGTGCCGGGGCCGAGGCCTTCAAGCCGCATCGCGGGGGTGTTGTCGATCAGCCAGCCCGTGACCTCGACGACATCGCAGTGCGGGACGGAGAGGCCGAGGTGCGCGGCGAGGCGGGTGGCGAGAAACTCGTTGGCAAGCACGCGGAGATGCTGCGGGTTGTTCTGGAACTTCACTACCCAGAGGGTGGAGTCGGAGCCGAGCATGAGCTGGCTCTGCGCGCCGCCGCGCATGCGTCGGATTGCCTGTACTGCAAGAACGGCCAAGCCCGGGGTACTCCTCTGCTCCGTGTGTGCGGCTCCGTGTAGGTGCAGGATACATGGCGAGTGGCCGGGTAGTTTCCTGATATCAGAAAAGCCGGATTCCAGGCACATTCGGTGAGTTGGTCAACACAAGAGCCTTTCTCATTACCGTTGGACTAAATCGAGCGTCCATGTCTCCCCGGTCAGGTCTTTACCGAATAGGCGGTATCGGTTCGTCTCACGAAGAGTGAAGCCCGCAGCTCCATAGATTTTGCGAGCAGGCACCAGGATGTCGTGCGTCCAGAGCGTCATCGTGTTGTAGCCAAATGCGCGAGCCCGTTCGATACAAAGCTGCACAAGGCGCGAACCAATCCCAAGTCCTCGCGCCATGGGATCAACGTAAAGCAGCCTTAGCTTTGCTACCTGCCTGTCCTCCGATTTCACAAGGAAGACCGACCCTACAATTTCACCGCGAAGTTCGGCTACCCACGCATCCTCGCGCGACGGATCGAAGTTCTTCACGAAGTCTCCGAGGATCTCCGAAACAAGGCCCTCGAACGTCCCGTCCCAACCATGCTCCTGCGCATACAGCACTGCCTGCCGGTGGGTGATCCATCCGATATCGCCCGGTTTCAGCGGCCGGAACACCACGTCCTCACGCGAAGGCACGCTCCCTTCGAGCATTCGCTGAATCTCTTGCATGTGTTTCGCGAGGCGATCGCAGTCTTCGACCGAGAGAGTCGAAAGCAGCGTCTTGATCTGAGATTCCGTCCCGTTGTTCAACTCTTTGAAGGCTTTTTTGCCCGCGGCCGTGAGCGACAGCAGCTTGTGCTTGCCATGCTGCGGACTGATGCGGCTCTTAACCAGACCTGCATGGGTGTGCCGGGCGACGATGCGGCTGACGTGCGCCTTATCCATGACGAGAGCCCTGACGAGGTCGGCAGCGGTCTGCTCTCCATCTTGCGCCAGTTCGTAGAGAACTCTGGCTTCCGCCAGGGTGAGTGCGCTTCCCGGCATGTGTTCCGTGAGTAGGCCAATCTCTCTCGTGTAAAAGCGGTTGAAACTCCTGACTCGCTTGATGACCTGGGCCGATGGTGTGATCTCACTCTTCATGTGTTGTCAGATACAACACTACTGAATCGTTGCCGGCCTGACAACCTTTTCAGATCTTGAAAAGCTCACTGGTCGTCAGCAATCCGAGGTGAAGCTGGCGCATAGACGGGGTTCTGACGAACTGAGCCGTGGTTGTTATGGACACGGACGTCACCTGCGGGATAGCAGTTCCGCACGGACGGCGTGGGCGATGGCGATGGCCATGACGCAGTCGTCGTGGGCTCCGCTGGCGGCTCCGGTGCCTCCCCGGGGGAGGGTGATGTAGCTGCGCATCTCGCGGAGCAGGCGCTCGGAGGCGAAGACCTGTGGCGACTGAGCGAGCAGGTCGTTGAGCCGCGCGATCATGACGGGCTTGGTGGCCAGCGAGGTGAGCCAGCCGTGCTGTCCGCCTCTGTCGTCTTGGTGTCCGGCGGTGGCGTAGAGCGCGGGGTAGCGGGCGTTTTGGATGTGGGCGAGGACGCCTGCGCCGTGGTTGTTTCGTTCGACCGCGATGAGCGCCTGGTTGTACTCGCGGGCGAGTTCGATGGCGGCGTGCGCGAGCTGCATGGGCGGGAGCCGGTGTTGCAGCTCGGCGCACTGCAGGCCGGTCTCGCGCTCGATGACCTGGATGGCGGCGAAGTCGCCGTCGGCGCCGCCGCCCGAGGTGTCGACGCCGAGGAGGTAGCGGCGGCCGGGTTCGGGGGGCAGCCAGAGGTGGAGGCCGTCGGGACGGCGCTCGACGGGGGGCGGGGCGAGGTCGAGTCGGCTCTGGATGATCCCGGTGTCGAAGCAGCAGTTGCCGCTCGAGAGGAAGCAGGAGACGGCGTCCTCGGCGTACTCCTGCGCGCGGAGGCGGTGGAAGCTGGACTCGAGCGAGCGGCGGAAGCCGATCTGCTGCGGGGTGAGGTTGTGGCTTGCGACGAGGCGGCGTTCCTCGTCGGTGTAGGTGGATTCCGGGGCGTCGCCCGGATCTTTTCCGAGCGGTGCGGCGGAGATGTAGGCGGGTTCGAGCCACCAGGGGAAGAAGTGCTGGACGGTGCCGTTGCCGGGGGCGCGGTTCCACTCGTCGTAGAAGCAGCCCTGGGCGCCGCGGGGGGTGGACTCGATGACGATCTCGCCGGAGGGAGCGAGGGCGGCGCGGAGGCCGGCGAGGGTCTCGGCGGCGTCCCCGGCCCACTGGCTGACCTCGCTGAGGTGGAGGTTCTGGATGGAGAGGCCGCGTCCGGCGCCGGGGTCGCCTGCCGAGAGGATGCGGAACTCGCTGTCGAGCTCGGGGAAGGTCATCTGGCCGATGTTGGCGCGGCCGCGGCGCAGCGGCCCGGAGCGGATCTCGTCGGGCAGATGCTCCCAGAAGCGCTGCACCATGCGGAAGATGCCTTCGGCGGCCTCGCGGGTGTGGGCGACCTGCACGGTGAGGACGCCGGGGGCGGTGACGGTCTTGAGGAAGAGGCGCGCGGCGATCCAGGTGGTGATACCCATCTGCCGGGCCTTGAGGACGATGTTGGAGCGGTCGCCGCGCGCGAGCTCGAAGGCGCGCTGTGCAGGGTTGGCGCGCAGCAGTTGGGTCTGGCCGTTGCGGTCGCGGACGTGGATGTGCTCGGAGAGGCCTTTGAACATGCCGTGGGGGCCGCGCCGGATGCGGCGACCGAGGTCGAGGAGGTCGTCGCGGTCTTTCAAGTGGGGCTCCGTGTGAGTGTGGGGGGAAAGCAGATCTCTCCGCTTTGCCGCGTGAATGACAAACAGGGGTGTGCGGGATGAGTGGTGCTGCATGACCCGGCGGCAGCCGGAGACATTGCCGGATCGACTCTTCAGGCGGTCAGGCAGGCAGATAGGTGCGGAAGCAGAGCACGGTCTCTCCGTCGGCCGGGTCGGTGACGGGCAGGGCGCGGAAGGCGGCGTCCAGGCGCATCTGCTGCAGCGGCGCGGACAGCGTGGAGGCAGCCTCGCGGGGACCGTGCATGGTCTCCAGGCGGGGGTAGTGGAAGAGGATGCGGTCGCCCAGCTCGCCATCCAGGACGAAGAGCGCGGACCACTCCTGGAAGAAGGCGGAGCCCTCGCGGTCGACGAAGCCGGTGACACGGCTGAGCTTCATGCCGGGTGCGGGCACGCCTGCGGGCAGCGGACGGTCGAGCGTGAGGGTGCCGCCGGTAATGGAGGCGATACGCGCCACGTTCAGTGAGATGCGCCGGATGTAGTCGATGCCGCGGACGTCGGCGGCGGTGCGGACGTAGCCTCCGCTGACGCCTGTGCCCAGGAAGCCGGTCTGGGCAGCATAGTCGGCGTCGACCACGACGAGGTCACCGACATGGAAGGCAGTCGCCAACGTCGGTCCGACGACCAGCGCGGCGGCGGTCGAACTGGGGTCGAGCGCGACGGCCGCGGTGGCATCGCCTCCGCTGGGCACGGTGGCCGAGCCGGTGGCCGGGGGCAGAAGGTTCATCTGCTGCGAGCCGGAGGAGAGCGCGAGCTGCAGCTTGCCCCAGGTGGCGAACTCGAGCGCGAGGGTGGCATCGGGCGCGGAGCGCAGCTGGCTGGTGACCATGGCCTGTGGGCCGGAGCGCACCGCGGTGATGCCGTCGGCGTCGGAGCGGCGGAAGTTGAGGCACCAGCCCAGGTCGCGCCAGGGAGCGGGCGGGGCGTCGAGATCGAAGCGGCCGGTCTGCGCCGGGTCGAAGAGGGTGGGCGTGCCGGAGACGCGATCGACGGGCGCGAAGTAGGCGCGGACGCGGCGGGTGATCGGGGTGTTGCAGTCGTTGGCTGTGCTCATCGCTCCTCCTGGTTCTGGTAGGTGAAGACATCGACGGTGGCGGTGCGCTCGAGCAGCTCGCCGTTGGAGGTAACGGGGTTGAAGGCGGGGTTGCCCCAGAAGATGCGTGCAGGCAGAACTACGGCCGCGGTATCGCTGGCGAACTGCTGCAGCAGAGCGTTCTGCGGCGCGGTGTGCAGCGCGGAGAAGAGCTCGGCGTCCATCGCCTCCAGCAGGCGGCCGCGATCCATGCCGCCGTTGCCGGAGCTGCCTGCGGTGGCGTAGAGGATCTCGCAGCGCAGGGCGGCGAGCGGTGCGGGCTGCTGCGAGTCGATGGCGAGAGTGGTCCAGCGCAGGCGAAAGGCATCCTGCTGATCGAATGCGGAGGCCAGCTCGTTCTCTTCGACCAGCACGCCCGGCCGCGTCTGGCCGCGGAGGACGATGGTCCGCGCCGGGTTGAGCGCCGCGACGCGGTCGCGCAGCGTGATGTAGAAGGTGTCCTTGGCGTTCTGCATAAATTTGTAACCCTTTCAGTGGCTTATATCTCGAAGAGCTCGAATCAGGCCTGCATTAGCGGGTGCAGGCGATGCTGTGTTTCGGCTTGCGCCTCCGCGATCCCCGCTTTGCGCGATCAGATGTCGACGATGGGCTCGCGCAGGGCAAGGCGGTAGCCGCAGGCGATGCCGCCTGCCTGTACGGCATCGACGGCAGTGATGCTGAGCAGCGTCTGGTCCACCAGGACGCCGAAGGCGGAGGCGAAGAGCGCGTCGGCGGAGTCGAACTGATGCGACCCGGTGAGTGCGTCGACGGTAGTGGCCGAGAGCAGAAGCTCGCGGGTGGCGTGGCCCTGCTCTGCCGCGCCGGTGTAGGTCTTGCGGAAGATGGCCGGGGTGAGCGGCACGTCCTGGAAGAGCGGCGTGGACAGGCCGAGCTGTTCCGCGTCGAGCGGCGCGGCGGGCGCGGGCAGCCGCAGCAGCACGGTACGGCGGTGAGCGGTGCGCAGCAGGGCGTCGAGGGCGCGGCGGGCGGCATTGCAGAGTGCGTCGGCCATGGCTCAGCCCATCCTCTCGGCGATGTAGGGCCGCAGCATGGCCTCGACGACCGGGTCGATCAGCGAGCCCGAAAAGTACTCCATGGCGAGGGTGTCGATGCGGCTGGAGCGGACGTTGAGCGCGGGCGTGGCCTGGGCGTTTTTGACGATCTGCGCGCAGGCGAACTTGACGGCCTCGGGGATGGTGGCGAGCCCCGCGGTGTAGGTGACCTCGACCTCGCGGACCTGGAGGCCGAGCAGGTGGCAGGGCAACGCGATCTCCCCGGCGAAGAGGTTCAGGTCGACGGCGGCGATGTCGATCTCGCTGGAGCTGCCGGGCAGGCCGAAGGCGGAGGCGATCTCGTAGCGCAGATCGTCGCCTTCGCCGCGCCGGGGCTGGCCGTAGCGGGCGAGCACGGAGACCAGCGGCGAAGTCGCACCTTCGGCTGCGGCGAGCGGACGGTAGCTGAGGCGCGCCGTGCTGGAGCCGGTGGTGAGGCGCACGCGCTCGGTGTACTGGGTGACGGCGAGCGAGGTGCGGCGGCAATGCGCGTCAATCAGCACAGAGGCTGCGGCGATCCAGTCGTCGGACGTGTCGGCGCTGAGGCCGTAGGAGACGTATTCAGTGGGCGATAGGTAAGGCACCTCGGGTCACCTCCTTGGGGTGAGTGGCGTGCGGCGGGTCTGCAAAGAGCGGCGGGTTTGCAAAGAGCACAGTACGGAGCAAAAGAAGCGAAGCCGTTGCGAGCGGCTCCGCTTCCCTGCCCCGTGCTGTGCGGCGTTGTCTCCAGCTGGCTGTTTTAGCGACCCGTTCTTAGCGGGCTGTCCAGCTGGCTGTTCTTAGCGTGTTGTTCCTAGCGTGCTGTTTCTAGCGATCGACCAGCACCTGGTAGTGCGCGTAGTCGGCGCCCTTCACGACGAGGCCGCCGAACTTGACCACGACGTACTGCGAGGCCAGCGAGCCGGGCACGCCGAGCTGGAAGACACGCGGGTTCGGGTCGGAGAGCCAGTGGTACTCGATCATCTCCTCGGTGACGATGTAGGCGGGCAGCACGGCAGAGCCGGAGCCCGGAACGCCGGTGTACGGTAGCGTCCACTCGGGGATGAGCGGCAGCTCGCCCGCCTGGGTGGAGAGCGTCTTGACCGAGACGCCTGCGGCGATCTCGCGCGTGTTCAGCACCGCGTTGAACTCGGTCTTCGCCTCGCGGTCGATGAGGTCGAGCAGCACCGGGTTGGCGTAGATCGCTGTGGGGCGCACGCCGAAGGAGCTGTTCGACAGCATCTTCGCCACGGTGGACTTGAGACCGTCGACGATGGAGTCCGCCGCGCCGATGGTGAGGCTGTTGCCGCCCGCCGCGATCTGGTTGGCCGCGCCGAAGTACTGCGTCGTGGTCGGCGCGCTCAGCGAGGTATCGGTGCCGTTCCACAGCGCGATGTCGTGCGTACGCAGCACGCCGTCGACGGTGTCGGTCAGGTCCTTGGCCTGCAGGTAGGCGAACTGCGACTGCTGCTGGCCCAGCTCCATGTCGAAGAGGTTGTAGTTGATCTGCGCGACCAGCGCCTTCAGCGGCACGCTGCGCTCGACGCGCGTGGGCGTGACGACGGGCGCGACGATGTTGCGCGGATCGACAAATCCTCCGGCAGCGGTCGGCGAGGGGATCGCCGTCTCTTCGAAGTAGCGCGAGGGGTGGCCGGTGGCGGGCACCTGCTTGATGCGCTGGCCGAAGAGGCCGCGGCGGCGGACCATATCGGTGATCTCGGTCTGGTACATGGGGACTTCAATGGCTCCCGGTCCCAGGAAGTCGGCGGCGGCGTGGATCTCGGTAAAGTTGGCGTTCATCAGTGCTCCCTTTCAAGAGGCGGGCAGGCGCAGGGGTGCGCCAGCCCGGTAGTTGGGGTGGTGATCGTTGACGTATGGCGGAATGGATCGCGAGCGGAGAAGAGAGGCGTTAGTGCAGCAGGCCCGCGCGCAGCAGCTGCGATTTGACCGCGATGCGCTGCTCGATGCTCAGCGGAGCCAGCGCCTGGTCGAGCGCGCCGTCGAGGGCACCGGCTTCGACCGAGGCCATCGCCGCTTCGACCGAGACGCCCTGCTTGGCGAGCAGCGTGGTGGTGGCTGTAGGCAGGGTCTTGCGGCTATTTGTAACTTTTTCAGGAGCATGTACTGCGGCGGCTGCCGAGACACAGAGCGCGGCCAGCTCCTCGATGCGCTTTTCGAGCGCGGCGAAACGTTCTTCGAAGTCGATGTGCGCGACCGGAACGTTGTGCTCTTCGAGGCCGGTCTCGGCGGCGTTGATCTCCATCTGGATGTCCATGGGGAGTCCTTTCGTGTGGTGGGTGTGTCTGGGTGCATCTGGATGCATCTGCGGCGGCAGGCTAGGACTGCGTGGCGGGGGCCTGCTGCACGTTCAGAATGGCGACGACGGCGGAGACGAGGCTGGACAGGTAAGCGGTGTCGACCTCGATGCCCGCCTTCGCCAGCAGCGAGGTGACGGTCTGCTGCGTCAGCAGCAGGACCTCGGCCAGCTTGTCGGCGCCGGTGCCGGACTGAACGCCCGAGGCGGCGTACTTCTGCTCCACCATCAGGACGGCGTTCTGGATGAGAGTGGTGGCGTCGACCAGCTCGGAGACGACGGGCGCGGCGGCGGGAAAGAGCAGGGCGACGAGGCGCTCGACGGGGACGGCGTAGGTGACGGCCCACTTGAGGCCCTTGGCGAAGTCTTTGCCGATCGCCTTGAGAACGCTGAGAAAGGACATGGTGTGTTTCTCCTTTGTGCGGGGATGAGATGGGGAAGTTTGCAGAGTGGGTGGAGCGGGGGTTATCCGGCGTGGGCCGTGCTGCGTGCTCGGCCCGTGGCCTGGTGGCTCAGCCGGAAGCTGGTGCGGCGGTAGGCGGCCTTGTCGCGCAGCAGGATGGCTGCTCCGGTGAAGGTGGCGCGGGTCAGGGTCCATATCCCGGCGCGCATGTCGGCGACATGGGCGTCGGCCAGCTCGTAGCTCATGCCCATCTCGCCGGAGGAGCGGATGGCCTCCTCCATCTCGGGATAGTCGCGGGCGTAGAGGTAGCCGGAGACCTGGATGCGGTCGCCCACCAGCTCGGCGGCCGTGATGATGCCGCACTTCTGGCGGGCGTCGTGGCCGTCCCAGCCGGCCTTGTAATCGACCGCCATGCCCAGCAGCGAGGGCAGGGCAGCCTCGGCGGCCTGCCGGGTGAGCACGACGCGGTGGCCGCGGGCGCCGTTGGGCGCCTTGTCGCTCGGCGTGTCGACCAGCGTGAGGACGCCTTCGAACGGCAGCCGGTTGGGGTGGCCGTGGACGATGGGGAACTCGACCGCCATCGCATGCAGGCGGATGCCCTGAGCGCTTCTGGTTCCGCTGAGCGAGGAGCGATGGCGCAGTGCGTGATCCATGAACGATGTGCCTCCCGGGTAAGTTAAAAACAAACGGGAGAGCCGCCGTAGGGCGCTCTCCCGTCTCATCTCTCGATTACCTTTCCAGAATAGCAAGTGGCGCGGAATTGACCGGCACTTTCCAGGACAGCGATAACTGCAAGTAGTGCAAAGGGTTACGAGCTACTTTTTGATTTCCACATCTTGACAGCCTGCCAGAGGCTTCAGCAGGCGGCGATCGAGGAAGATGCGGGTGAGAGCATCGAGTGCCCGGTCGTAGCGGCGAACGAGGGTGCGGATGGGCAGCCGCAGCATCGCTGCTGTCTCAGCCTGGGTGTACTCCTGGATGGCGATGCGCCGCAGCACGTAGACCTCGTCGGGCGAGAGCAGCTTGAGGCACTGCTCCACGTCGTGGACGAAGATGACGACGTCATCGAAGCCCTCCACCTTGTAGTGGGTGACGTTGCCGCGAAACATCTCCCGGCCCAGCAGCGATGGCGCGCGGCCCGACTCCATCGACAGGCGGGTGTAGCGGCGCAGCAGGGCCTCGGTGTACTTGCGGTAAAAGGCCAGCTCCGGCAGGACAGGGGTTGGAGCGGAGGTCTTCTTCTTCGGCGCGGGCCGGGAGGAGCTGGCCGTCGCCCAGACGATGGGGAGGATGATGGGGGCTGCGCTCACTGTGCACCTCCTGCGAGGCTGCTCGCGGAGTGGGACGGGGTGGAGTTCTGCGTATGGGTATGCCGTGGCCTGCGTCCGCCGCGTCGTTTGGCGCGGGGAGCAGGGAACTCGGCGAGTCGGTCGGTACAGCGCCGGCAGTAGACACCGTCGGCGGTTCGTGTGCGGAGCCACAATGTGCCGCATCCTTCACATACCTTCAGGTCCATTCGCAAATACAGCATGTCGTTCATGGTTAGGCCCGTCTTCTCCGGGCGAACCTCGGTCATCAGCGGTCGGAGGGGTTCGCCTCGGTGGTTGTGGGGTGTCTTCGCCAGCCACGCAGACCCTGGGAGGGGACTATCGACTGTGCCGGCGATCGACGCCCGGGGAGTGTTTGTACCTCAGGGCATACTGTTTGGACAGACACCGCCCTTCCACGCTTCACCTCCCCGGAATTACCTGGCCGGCTAAGTCACAGCCGGTCGATGCCCGGGGAGGAAGGCACGAAGAGGAAGTGTGGGATGGTTATAACTTCAGGCAATACTACTGTCAATGGCAAAGATTTCCTCAGGTGTTTCGTTCTGTAAATCCAACATTTACTGGATATATAGCGTCTTATGTATTGCGGATAGATAATCTTTCGCCTAATATTCGTCTTGCAGATAGATTAATTGAAGACCGTGAGGACTTTAGCGCAATGAACTTTCAGGACCTTCATGAACTGTTGCGGCAGGAGCTGGTCCGCCGCATCGAGCGGGGAACGGTGACCGGCAGCCGCCTGGCCCAGCGTGCGGGATTTCAGCAGGCGCACATCTCCAACTTCCTGAACCACAAGCGGGCGCTCTCGCTGGAGGGGCTGGACAAGGTGATGGAGGCGCAGAACCTCTCCATTGAGCAGATCCTGCCGCTGGACCTCGCCGCCTCGGCGGTTGTGGCGCAGCCGGAGATCGAGCTGGTGCAGGAGGTGCCGATCGTCTCGCCATCCTCGGCGATCGACGATGTGCTGATTCCTGCCGCCGCCGTCATCGAGACGGTGCCGGTGGTGGGCTCGCGGCTGCGTGAGAACCGCGCCAAGCCAGCGCCAAGGCGCACGCAGTGGGAGCGCTTCGTCGCCGTGCGGGTGGATGCGCAGCAGGCCGCGGCGATGGCCCCGGTGCTGGCGCCGGGAGCGCTGGCGGTGATCGACCGGCATTACAACTCGCTGGCGCCGTACCGCGCAAACCAGCCGAACATCTACGCCCTGCGGTCAGGCTCGATGCTGTTGCTGCGCTACGTGGACTTCGACGAGCGCCACCTGATCCTGCGGCCGTTCCTGCGCGAGTTTCCCGTGCAGCTCATCGGGCTGAAGGACGGGGAGAGTCCGGCGGACTACATTGTGGGGCGGGTTTGCCTGGTGGTGGCGGAGGTTTGATGATCAACTGACTACTTGTTAGCGTTAGCTCGAGTCCATCAGCCTGGTCGCAACTAACTTGAATGGAAGAGCTGGGAAACGAAATCGATCTTTCGAGCGGAACAGGTGATGCGTGTGTTCTGGAAAGCAAAAACGGCTTTAATATCAGCGGCAAAAGGTTGGGCGTGCGTATGGATTCTGATTCTTTTATGGCACATGGTCAGTTTATTAAGGGTTAAGAGCAATATCTCCTTTACTGATCTTGCTGGGATCGCGCTGCTCTGGATCGTCTCAACTGGCGTTGTAACTCTTGGAGCGACGGTTCTTTTTATTATTCCGTACGTCTGCCTGATAAGGGCCGATAAGCTGCTTGGCAAGCCATGGCGCATTTATCTTGAATCAAGTGCGATTACGACCTTAGTTATTCTCGGTTTGAACTACCGTATCAAGCCGTACGCATATACCTTCTGGCAAAACCTTCCTCCGTACTTGACGTTTGCACTGGCTGTTTCCTTGATAAGCAGCGCGTTCTTCATGCAGGCGTTGATCAGGCAGAGATCCTTGAATTCCCAGCTCTAACCTCGACTGCAAGCAATCTGCGACTCGTTAGCTTGATAAACTAGATAGATGCTCGGAAAGCTCTATGCGAAGTGGATGTATGCGTGGGAGACCGCGCTGACCACTCGCGATACGAACCGTATTGTGCGCCCCTGGAGTGGGGCGAGGACTGGCTTGAGGACTTTGTTGCAGGGGCCGGTCTTTATGCGGGTGCCTCGGAGTTCGACCGCATGGTCGCGCTGAACGACTACATCGTTGAGCACAGCGAGGATTTTTTCGGATACGAGACGCCCGCGGATTTTCGTCTGGAGCATCGGCATCCCCAGCTCTTTCCCACCAACGTGCGGCCGGAGACTTTGGAAGAGGCTGCGGAGTGGCGGCGTCTGGAGGAGTCGGGCGAGGGCAACACGGCCGAGTTTCTGCGCTTCACCTCGCCGGTGCGTACGCAGTTTCCCGAAAACGATCAGGTCAACGCGCGGTGGTATCCGGCGGACGCTGCGCAGCAGCCGGGCAGGAAGAAGCAGGCCATCATCGTGATGCCGCAGTGGAACGCGGATGCCTTCAGCCACAACGCTCTCTGCACGCTGTTCAACCGCTTCGGCATCTCGGCGCTGCGTTTGTCGAAGCCGTATCACGATATCCGCCGCCCGGCCGAGCTGGAGCGATCGGACTACGCGGTAAGCTCGAACATCGGCCGCACCATCGCTGCGTGCCGTCAGGCCGTGGTCGACATTCGCAGCTGCATCGACTGGCTCGAGAGCCAGGGCTATGAGCAGTTCGGCGTTCTGGGCACCAGCCTGGGCAGCGCGTATGCGTTTATTGCTGCTGCCTTCGACAAGCGGCTCAAGGTGTGCGCCTTCAATCATGCGTCGATGCAGTTCGGCGATGTCGTGTGGACGGGCCAGAGCACGCGACATATCCGTGCGTCGTTCGAGAATGCAGGGATGACGCAGCAGGATGTGCAGAAGATCTTCACGTCAGTCAGCCCGAAGTCGTACATGGACCGGTTCGCTTCAGAGCCGAAGCGCGTACTGGTCGTGCATGCGACGTACGATCTGACCTTCATCCGCGAGTTCTCGCTCGACGTGCTGAAAAACTTCGACCGGCTGAACATCGACTATGTCTCAAAGGTGCTGCCGTGCGGCCACTACACCACGGGCGAGACGCCGTACAAGTACATGGATGGCTGGTTCCTCGGCTCGTTCGTCTATCACGCCTTCAAAGATCTGCGCGAGAAGGCCATGCCCCGCGAGCTGGTGACCTCATAAGCGCAGCTGCCACTGCGCGATGTGTTGCTCGCCCTTGCGGCTAAAGTAGCTTGTCTCCCGGCGAGGAGCCGGTCAACTCCATCTCTCGATGACATCAAAAAGACTGCCCTCCGGAATCATCGCGGAGGGCAGTCGCGTGTCTGGCTCGAGCTGCTGCAGCTACCAGACGCGGATGACGAGCCCGGTGGAGAAGGTCATCGCGCTGATCGACTCGCCGCCGACGCCGCTGTAGGCGACGTCGATGATGCGCCAGTCGATACGAGGCATAATCGTCGCGTCCACGCCGCCGAGGACCTGGTAGTTGAGGTGGTTCGAGGAGTTGGTGTTCTTGCCGTTGTTGTAGTTCGCCAGGCCGATCATGCCTTCCACGTAGGGGCTGATGGGAAGGACGCGCGGCTTGAAGGCGATACGCGGGCCGATGGCATAGGTGTAGTAATGAAAGCCTTCGCGGCCTAGGAAGGTTCCGCGCAGGTCGAGACCGGTAGCGAGGAAGTGGCCGCTCTGCTTGTAGGCGCCGACCATGCCGCCGTAGCCGACATCCTTGGGGGCGCTCGAAAGCGCCGCACCGGAGACGGCGCCGTAGATGCCGATCTGGGCGTGGACTGCGCTGGGCAGGGTGAGCAGGAGAGCAAAGACGAAGAACAGACCAAAGCGTTTCATAGGGGGAGGAGCCTCAACGTCAGGTTATCGCAGGAAGATGGCGATTCAAGCGGCTTTGCGCGCGGTGGAACCCACGAGGACAACGGCCGTTGCGGCCACGGCTGAAGCCGTGTGGAGGTGAGCCGCCATTCATCATGACGCGGTGGCGGAGGTGCTAGAGTGAGCACGTTCGTGCTCGTGCATCCATCGTCTTTTCGCGGAGGTCCACTATGTTCGTGCCCAGGTTGGCGGAGCAGGCAGCAAAGCGCTGGAAGCAGCGAGCGGCAACATCGTCGCGAACATCTCTCCGCGCCGCTGCCTTGCCTGAGGCGGAGCAGCAGCAGAGGCAGCGAGCAGCGCGTCTCGACACGATGGCCAGCACAACGAAGGCCGCTTCGCTGGCGCGTGCAGCGGATGCAATTCCGGCGGCAGCGGGACGGCAGGATGCCGTGCTGTCGAGCATCGGCTACGAGCGCGTCATCGGCAAGAGCGACCTGCTCGGCGTCGATTTTCTGGAGCTGGCGATCGCGATGGCGCGGGGCGTCGGACGCGTGCGCTCCGGCAACGAGTTCGGCACCGGCGTACTCGTCGGGCCGCGGCTGATGATCACCAACAACCATGTCATCTCCGATGCGGCGATGGCAGCAGGCAGCTGGCTCGACATGGACTATCAGCAGAACTCCGAGCGCGAGATGCTGCCGGTGCACAGCTATCGCATGCGGCCGGACGTCCTCTTCACCACCAGCAAAGCGCTGGATTACACCGTCGTCGCGTTGGAAGAAGTCTCCGACAAAGGAAGGCCGCTGGCGGCGTACCCGTGGGCGCGGATGATCGCCGATACCGCGAAGCTGGCGCTGGGCGATGCCATCAACATCATCCAGCATCCCAACGGAGGACTGAAGCAGATCGCGCTGCGCGAGAACACGGTCATCGGACTGACCGGCGCGACGCCGAACTTTCTGGAGTACACCACCGACACCGAGCCGGGCTCATCGGGCGCTGGCTGCTTCAACGATCAGTGGGAGCTGGTGGCCATCCATCACGCCGGTGTGCCCCGGACGAATGCGCAGGGCAAGATTCTCACGATGAAGAATCAGGTGTGGCATAAGGGCGAGAGCGAGGACTCCATTGCGTGGATCAGCAACGAGGGCGTCCGCATCTCGGCGATCGTGAACGATCTGCAGACGGCAGCGTTGTCGCCTGCACAGAAGACGCTGGTCAACGCGATGCTCACCGCAACGCCACCGAATCCCATCGAGCTGGCTCGCGTGAAGAGTGCAGGGCAGAGCACGACGACGACACCCGCTACAGGAACAGCCACGCTGCCCGTGCAGATCGGCACCGTCCATGGTGGCTCCATTCAGCTGCCGCTGACGATTACGGTGTCGGTCGGCACGCAGGCTGCGGGTGTCTTGTCCGCGCCCGATGCCACGCTCGAAAGCGTCACCATCGACCCGGACTACGGTGCGCGCAAGGGATACGATCCCCTCTTCCTCGACGGCAAGCTCAGCGTCGCGTTGCCCTCGTTGACGGCGGCGCAGTTGAAGGCGACGGCGCAGCTGCTGCCGGACTATCGCGGAGCATCCGGTAAATATGCAGCTTGCGAGCTGCGCTACTGGAACTACAGCGTGCTGATGAACACCACATACCGCACGGCGTGGTTCTCTGCCGCAAACGTCGATGGCGACGAGCGGCCGCAGCTGCCGAAGCGCTCCGGCGACAAGTGGTTCAACGATCCGCGGATGGCGCTCGATGAGCAGCTGACGCAGGAGGCCTTCGAGACCGGCATCGACCGCGGCCACCTGACGCGGCGCGACGATGCGGCGTGGGGCGCGACGCTGGAGATCGCGACAAAGTCGACCAACGATACCTTTCACTTCACCAACTGCTCGCTGCAGGCCTCGGCGTTCAACCGCGGAGCCGACCGCTGGCAGGGGCTGGAGCAGTTTCTGCTGGAGAAGCATGCGAAGAAGGACAAGCGGCGCATCATGGTCTTCACCGGCCCGGTCTTCGATGCGAAGAACCCGATGTATCGCAACGACAAGATGAGCTACTCGGTGCCCTGCCCGCTGCAGTTCTGGAAGGTGTGCGTGCTGATCCGCGAGAGCGACGGCAAGCCGTCGGCCACAGCCTTCATGCTGGGCCAGCAGGAGATCTCGCAGCTCCCCGGCTTCGAGGCCTTCGACGTAGGCGCGTCGCAGCTGACGCTGGCATCGCTCGAGACGCTCACAGGCCTCAGCTTCGGACGTTTGAAGAGCTACGACCTGTTCGCGAAGACCGGCAGGAAAGGCGTGCTGGAGGCGATGGTTGCGGGCGGCAGGCGGCGTCTGCTGCGCGACTTCGACGACATCGTGGTCTAGGGTCCGGGGTGTAGATCGCCGGGTACCATTCGTCACAATTCCTCTCCTTCCTCTTGACCGCCTAGAGCAAGACGCGTTACCTCTAGATCTTCTAGAGGAGGGCTTGCGCGGATGGGCGATCAATCGATGGAACTGGTTCAGGGCACGCTGGAGATGCTGGTGCTGAAGACGCTGGCGCTGATGCCGTTGCACGGCTACGGCCTGGCGCTGCGCATCGAGCAGATCAGCGATGGAGCCTTCAAGGTGAACCCCGGTTCCCTGCTTCCGGCGCTGGCGCGGATGGAGCGCGCAGGCCACGTCAAGGGCGAGTGGGGCGAGACCGAGAACAGCCGCCGCGCGAAGTTCTATGCCATCACCGAGAAGGGCCGCAAGGCGCTCAGGACGGAGAAGGCAGCGTGGAACCGCCAGATCGCCGCCATCAACAAGATCCTCGAGGCATGATCATGAATCTCTTTCGCAGCACACGTGACGGCATGAAGGCGCTCCGCGACAGGAAGGCGCGCAATGCGGAGATCGATGCAGAGCTGGAGTCGTTTCTCAGCGAATCGATCAGCGACAAGATGCGCAGCGGCATGAGCCTGAAGGAGGCCGAGCGTGCGGCCCGGGTTGAAGTGGGCAGTGCCTCGGTGGTGAAGCACAAGGTGTGGAACGCGGGCTGGGAGTCGCACGCCGATCGTCTGTGGAGTGACCTCATGTATACGCTGCGTCGTCTCTCGCATAGTCGCGCGCTGGTGCTGACGGTGGTGCTCTCAATCGGTCTCGGCATCGCGGCCAATGCCACCATCTTTTCGCTCGTCAGCAAGTTCGTGCTGCAGCAGCCTCCGGTGGGAGACCCCGCAACGATGGTGACGGTGAATCGCACCTACGATCACGGTCAGTGCTGCAATAACTTTCCTGTGCCTGTGGTTCGCGATGTGCAGCAGCAGGCGAAGTCGTTCTCCGGCGTCGCGGGATACTACGAGACCATGCAGACATCGCTTGGGTTGTCCGGCGATCCGCATCGCGAGTGGGGACAGGCGGTGACGGCCAACTTCTTCGACGTGGCGCAGATGACCATGGCGGCGGGCCGCGGCTTTGCGGCGAATGAGGAGAGCGCTCCGGTCATCGTGCTCGGGTACAACCTGTGGCAGCAGCGCTTCAGGGGCGATCCCGGCATCGTGGGCAAGGTGATCGATGTCTCCGGCTATCCGTACACGGTGGCGGGCGTTGCGCCGCGCGGATTTCGCGGGCTGGATCAGGTGCTCAATCCGCAGTTCTGGGTTCCGCTGGGCAAGCTGCCGGAGCTGGCCGTCAATGCGCCGCCGCAGACCTCGCGCGAGAGCCAGTGGCTGCGCATCGCGGCGCGGCTCAGGCCCGGAGTCAGCAGGACCGAGGCATCGCGAGAGCTGAGCGTGATCGCCGATCGTCTGGCGCAGCAGTACCCAAAGACGGATAAGGGCAACGGGTTCATGGTCGAGGGTATCGGCTCCATGCCGGGACGAATCGGCACAGCGCTGCATCTGTTTCTGCTCGGCCTCTCCCTTGTGGCGCTGCTGGTGCTGTGCATCGCCTGCGCCAACGTGGCCAATATTTTGCTGGCGCAGGGTGCGCAGCGGCAGCGCGAGATGGCGGTGCGGCTGGCTCTGGGTTCCACGCGCGGGCAGCTGATGCGGCAGATGCTCGTCGAAAGCCTGCTGCTGGCGCTGGGCGGCGGAATCGTCGGCGTGCTCCTCTCCGTGTGGGCGACGTATGCGCTCTCGTCGTTCCGCCTGCCGGTGCCGATTGCGATGGACCTGAGCGTACGCGTGGACGCGAGGGTGCTGGCGTATTCCTTCGGCCTGAGCTTCCTCGCCGGCTTCCTGTGCGGCATGGTTCCGGCGTGGCAGGCGTCGCGTGTCGTCGTATCGCCTGCGCTCAAGGGCGAGGATGCACTGTCGCGGCCGGGCCGTCGCTTCAGCCTGCGCAACGTGCTGGTCATCGTGCAGATGACGCTGTCGCTGGTGCTGTTGTGTGCCGCAGGGCTATTTCTGCGCAGCATGCAGCATGCGCTGAAGATCGACGCCGGCTTCCGCTCGAGCGGCATGGTGATGATGTCCATCAATCCGCCGCTGCAGCGTTACACGCCGCAGAGCACCGCGTTGCTGCTCGACAACCTGCGCGAGCGCGTGGCCTCATTGCCCGGCGTCGTATCCGCGACGGTGACCGATGGCGTGCCGCTTTCGATGGGCCATCGCAGCGATAGCGTCGACGTGCCGGGCATGCCCAAGCCTGATGGCGCAAACAACGTCGAGCTGTACATGGTCGCGCCCGACTACCTGACGACGATGGGCATCCCTCTGCTTGCGGGCCGCACCGTCGGCGAAGAGAACCCCAACGCGCCAAGGGTCGGCGTCGTCAACCAGGAGTTTGTGCGGCGCTACTTCCGCGGTGCCAATCCCATCGGGCACATCGTGAACGATGGAAGCGTGTCGTACACCATCATCGGCGTCGCCAGAGACATCAAGTCGCGGACGATCGGCGAAGATCAGCGGCCGGTAATGTTCCGCCCGATCAACCAGAACATCGCCAGCGACCAGTGGCAGGATGGCTACACCGTCATCGCGCGCTACCAGGGCGACGCGGCCACGCTGAGCAAGGCGATGCAGGATGCAATCCGCGGCGTCGATGCCTCGCTGGCCATCTACAACGTGCAGACCATGGAGGAGCACATGCACGAGGCGCTCTTCCTGCCGCGGCTGGTCAACTCCATCTTCCTCGTCTTCGGCATCACCGGCGTCTCGCTGGCGGCGATTGGGCTGTACGGCGTGATGAGCTATATGGTCAGCCACCGCACGAAGGAGATCGGCATCCGCATGGCGCTGGGCGCGCGCATGGGACAGGTGCAGGGCATGCTGCTCGAGGGTGGCATGCGGCTCGCCGTCATCTCGATCGTGGTCGGCGTGCCGCTGGCGCTGGCCGCGGCTCGCCTGACAGGGGCACTGCTCTACGGCATCAAGCCGTGGGACGTCGCGACCTTTACCGCCGTGCCTCTGCTGCTGTTCGCGGTGGCGCTGGCGGCATGCTGGATGCCGTCGCGCAGAGCTGCCCGTGTGGACCCGATGATCGCCCTGCGTATCGACTAAGAAAATGTTCTAGGGGTAATGAAGTGCCGCAGGGCGCAGTGGGAGGTGTCCGCATCCGGACGCGAACTTACGGCTGCGGACACCAGCTCGCCGCCGCATCTCGCCTAAGCTGCTGAAAATATTGGACAGCACAGTGGTGCGATACGTGCAGATAATGAGGGCGGACGTGTGTGCCTGCCGGCTGCGGTCCCATCGCATATATCGTATGAGGTCCAAGAGACGATGCAGAACATCCTGAGTGATCTTCGTTATGCGCTGCGCCAGCTGCGCCGCGCTCCTGTCTTTGCCCTGACTGCGGTGTTGACCCTGGCGTTGGGCATTGGGGCCAATACGGCGATCTTCTCGCTGCTCGACCAGGCGCTGCTGCGCTCGCTGCCGGTCTACAAGCCGGAGCAGCTCGTCTATCTGCAGGGCACAGGCAAGGCGTGGAACGGCCATAGCAGCTCGCATGGCGGCGGCATCGAGTCGTACTTCTCCTACCCCATGTACCGCGACCTGCGCGACAAGGATGCCGCCTTCGATTCGCTCGTCGCGACCTCGAAGACCGATGTGACCCTCACGCGCAATGGAGCCTCGGAGTTTGCCGCGGCTGAGATCGTCAGCGGAAACTACTTCACCACGCTCGGCATCGCGCCCGCCCTGGGCCGCTTCTTCACCCAGGCCGACGACCGGCAGAAGGACGCCACGCCCGTCATCGTCCTCAGCTACGACTACTGGCAGAAGCACCTCAGCGGCGACCCCTCGGTCGTCAACGACACCCTCTCACTCAACGGGCATCCCTTCAAGGTCATCGGCATCGCCGGCCCTCGCTTTCACAGTGCCGTCTGGGGCGAGACGCCTGCGCTCTTTGTGCCGATGGCCATGCTGGGCCAGGTCATCCCCGGGCAGGATCGCCGCCTCACCGACCACACCGACCGCTGGATGAACATCATCGGCCGCATGAAGGACGGCGTCACCACCAAGCAGGCCGAGACCATGAGCGCGCCGCTCTGGCACGCCCTCCGCGCCGATGAGCTGAAGGCGCTCGGCACGCAATCCAGGCGCTTCACCGACGAGTTCCTCACCAACAGCCATCTCCTGGTGCAGCCTGCGGCGCGCGGCTTCTCCTACAACCGCGGGGACTACCAGACGCCGCTGCTGGTCATCATGGGCATGGCCGCGCTGGTGCTGTTGATCGCCGTCGTCAACGTGGCCAGTCTGCTGCTGGTGCGGTCGGCGACGCGGGTGCGCGAGTTCTCGCTGCGCGCCGCTCTGGGTGCGCGTTCGCTGCGCATCGTGCAGCAGCTGTTGCTCGAAGGCCTGCTGATCGGCGTCGGCGGAGGCATCCTTGGCGTCGTGCTTGCGCCGCTGGCGATGCGGGTGCTGGTGCAGCGCATCGCGGGCGACGGTGCGCCCTTCAACTCGACCATGGACGCACGTCTGCTCCTCTTCAACTTCGCCGTCGCGCTCGGTGTCAGCGTGCTCTTCAGCCTCGCCCCCGCGCTGCAGATGATGCGCCCGAACCTGATGCTGAGCCTGCGCGCACAGGGCGCAAGTGCGACGGGTGGCCATCTCAACTTCCGCCGCATCGTCGTCGGTGTGCAGATCGGCCTGAGCCTGCTCCTGCTGGTCGGCGCAGGCCTCTTCGTGCGTACCATCCAGCAGCTGCGCACCTTTGATGTGGGCTTCCGCACCGACCATACCGTCACCTTCGGGCTGGCGCCGCGCCTGGTGGGATACGACGTCAGCCGCATTCCCGCGATGCGCGAGCGCATGATCGAAGCCCTCGGGGCCATGCCCGGGGTAGAGAGTGTCGGCGCGACGAACAGCCCGCTGCTGGGGCAGTCCGCGCACTCCGGCAACGTCAGCTTCGCCGGGTACAAGGCCGCGCCGGAAGAAGACATCAACATCATCAAGACCAACGTCAGCTCCGGCTTCTTTACCACCATGAGCGTCCCTATGCTCTACGGCCGCGCCTTCACGCCGCAGGACGACACCGCGCATCCCAAGGTCGCCATCGTGAACGAGGCGCTGGCCAAGCGCTACTTCGGCAGCGCCGGCAAGGCGCTCGGCCAGAGACTGGTCGACGGCGATCCCAAGAATCCGACATACGATACCGAGATCGTCGGCGTGACCCGCGACATCATCTATGCCGACCTGCGCGACGAGGTCAAGCCCTCGATGTACTCCCCGCTGAAACAGGCAACCGGGCTTGATGTCGACCGCTCGCTTTATTTCTATGTGCGGACGCAGATGGCTCCTACCGCGGTGTTCGCGAACATTCGCCGCACGGTGGCGCAGGTCGATCCTCTGCTGGCACTCGACGACCTGCGGACGATGGACGATCAACTCAACAACGACCTGCAGAACGAGCGCATGATCGCCTTCCTCGCCGTCACCTTCGGCGTACTCGCAACACTGCTCGCAGGCGTCGGACTCTACGGCGTAATGGCCTACACCACCGGCCAGCGCACGCGCGAGATCGGCATCCGCATGGCGCTCGGCTCGTCGCGCTGGGCCGTGGGCAGGCTGGTCTTCCTCGATGTGATCAAGCTCGCAAGCGCGGGCGTCATCGTCGGCGTGCCGCTGGCCATCGCCCTCTCGCGCCTGCTCAAGAGCCAGCTCTTCCAGGTCTCGACGGCCGACCCGCTCGTGCTGACCGTGGCGGTCGCGCTCGTCACGCTGGTTGCCGTCGCCTCCGCACTGCTGCCCGCGCGCAAGGCCGCCAGCGTCGAGCCGAGCGAGGTCCTGCGCGCCGAATAGCTATGCACCGCTGCTCGGCGATACAGCATAGCGATTCGACCGTACAGCATAGCTGCTCGCGATGCCGCGCGCAGTTAGTTGTGTCTCGGCGTCGCGACTCGTGTTGCCGCGAAGCGACTCGTGTTGTCGCGTAGCGACTCGTGCGGCGGCATCGCTACTCGTGTCGCAGCGCCACCATCGGATCGGTAGCCGCGGCCCGCATACTCGGCACCAGGCACGCCGCCAGCGTCGCCAGTGCGAGCAACGCAGGCACCGCCACAAATGTCACCGGGTCCAGCGCCGGAACGCCATACAGGAAGCCGCGCAGCATGCGGCTGAAGAAGACCGCACCCGCAATCCCGAGGCACAGCCCCGCCACCAGCAGCGAAAGCCCCTCACGCAGCACCAGCCGCATGATGCCACTTCGCGATGACCCCAGCGCCATGCGCAGCCCGATCTCTCCCGTTCTCTGCCGCACCGAATACGCCAGCAGCCCATAGACCCCAACGACCGCAAGAAACAGCGCCGTCGACGAGAAGACCGTCAGCAGCGTCGTCTGAAAACGCCTCGGCGCGTTGGCATGTTCCGTCAACTCGCTCATCACGTGAACGTCGGAGACCACAACCGCAGGATCCATCGAGCGCACGGTTGCCAGCAGGTCCGCAATGGCCACATCCTTTGCCATCGTCGAGCGCACGACGAGAAATGCGCCACGTAACGGTGGGTTCCCGGTCTGAAAGAAGGCATCGTAGACCTGCGGGGCAGCCGCCACTTCCGTGTTCATGTTGCGCGTGTCCGCGACCACGCCCACGACGGTCGACCATGGACGATTGCTCTCATAGCGGAGATGGCGTCCAATGGGATCGCCGCCAGCTAGAAACCGCTTCGCGAAGACCTCGTTCACCATCACCACATGGCTCGTGCTCTGCGACTTCTCCTCCGGAGTAAAGTTGCGGCCTCTCAGGATAGGCGT
The DNA here is from genome assembly GCF_028283685.1 of Edaphobacter sp. Classification (GTDB taxonomy): domain Bacteria; phylum Acidobacteriota; class Terriglobia; order Terriglobales; family Acidobacteriaceae; genus Edaphobacter. The sequence continues at coordinate 91,056 of NZ_JAPWKF010000006.1, forward strand.
CTGCATCGCGGTCAGATAGTTTGGCGTGATCGATCGCGTCTCCACCAGCTGACTCTTGCGGTTCGCATAGCCCTCTACCTCCAGCGTATTCATGCTCTCGGAGTTCGTCAGCGGCAGAAAATTCACGAGTCCCGCAGCGTACACACCGTGTCGTGCCTGGACTCTCTCAAGCAGATCGGCATAGAACGCATCGTTCTTCTCAGCCGTGTCATAGGCAGGTGTCAGACTCACATTCATCCCGATCGTCGCCGGGGAAAACCCTGTGTCTACAGAGAGCACATTCAGATAGCTGCGTACAAACAGTCCCGCACCGGTGAGCAGTACCACCACCAGCGCCACCTGTGCGGTGACCAACGTCTTTCTCAGTCCGCGACGATCGGCTACCAGCCCACGCGTCCCTGCGCTCGAAAGAAACTCCGCCACGTTGATGCGTGTCGCCGTCAGCGCCGGAAGAGCCCCGAAGGCTACGCTTGTCGCGATGCTCACCAGTACAAGAAATGCCAACGCGCGACCGTCCAGTGCGACCGCATTCATGTCTGGAATGTCGCCAGGGTTCAGCCGCAGCAGCACGCGAATGAACAATGATGCCAGAGCAATACCCACAGCACCCGCCGCCGCTCCCAGCAGCAGCGACTCCGTCAGCATCTGCCGTATCAGGCGTCCTCGCCGCGCACCCAGCGTAGCGCGAACGCCAAGCTCATGCCTGCGGCTGGCTGCGCGGGCCAGCAGAAGGTTAGCCGCATTGCCGCACGCGATCAGCAGGACGAAGCCTACAGCTCCCAGCAGCAGCGACATCAGCGGACGCACTTGTCCCAGCACCTGTACGTTCATTGGCTTCACCAGCGCGGTCATTCCTTTGAAGAGGAAGCCTTTGTGCAGCGGCTCCAGCCGCGCGACGATGGCAGACATCTCCGCCTGCGCCTCGCTGATGGTGACTCCGGGCTTCAGCCGTGCCATCGCGTTAATGCTTGTCTGCTCGCGGTCGGCGCGCTGCGCTGCCGTCAGCGTATAGGGAACCCATACCTGCGTCGCCTCAATGCGCCCATCGCCATACGGAAGATCGGTGTGATGCGGATAGCCGAAATCCCGCGGCATTACGGCCGCGATGCTGTAACGGGTGTCGTTCAGCGTGATGGTGCGATGCAGCACATCGGCTGCTCCGCCGTACAGCGACTGCCACAGGCTGTAACTAAGGATGACCGCGTGATCGTTGCCCGGCTGCTGGTCTTCCTCGTTGAAGACGCGCCCCATCAGCGGCGCAGTCTCCAGCGTATGAAAGAAGCTCGCATCCACCTTGGCAACGCCGATGCGCTGCGCCTTCCCGTCCATCATCAGGTTCATCGTCTTCTGATCGAACATCGTCATCGACGAAAAGCTGTGCGCCTGCTGTCGTATGTCGAAAAAGTCCGCGTTGCTCGGCCCCAGAGCCTCCGGCGGAAGCTCCTTGAGACGCGGGTTCGGCATGTAGAGATACACCAGCCTGCTGGCATCGCCGTACGGCAGCGAGCGCAGCATCACCGCGTTCACCAGCGAGAAGATCGCCGTGCACGCCCCGATGCCGAGAGCCAGCGTCAGCACCGTCACCAGCGTGAAGGCAGGCTGCCGTCGCAGCGAACGCACACCGTAGCGAAGGTCCTGCATCAGATCGTCCACCAGCGCCGTGCCGCGCGATTCGTACGCCGCCTCGGTCGCTGCGTTCACGTCGCCGAACTCCGCGCGCGCCGCCCTCTGTGCCTGCTCCGGCGACAGGCCGCGGGCGATGTGGCGATCCGCCAGCGTCTGCAGATGAAACTGCAATTCCTCGCTGAGCTCCTCGTTCGCGGTGTCTCTTTGCCGCAGCGAACGCAACCGACGTTGAATGCTCTCCAGCAGGCGCAATGGCAACCTCGTTTCTTAAACCGAACGCAAAACTCCGTGGACCGCGGAGGAGAGCCGCTCCCAGCTCTTCTCCTCCGTCTTCAGGCGGGCGTGTCCCGCCCTGGTCAGCGAATAAAACTTGGCGCGGCGGTTATTCTCCGACTCGCCCCACTCCGCCTTCACCCACGCCTGGTGCTCCAGCCGGTGCAGCGCCGGATACAGCGCGCTCTGATTCACGCGCAGCACATCCTCCGAGAGCTGGCGCACACGGTCGGCGATGGCGAGGCCATGCATCGGCCCCGGCGTCAGGACCTTCAGGATCAGCAGGTCCAGCGTTCCCTGCAGCAGCTCGTTGGAGCGGCTCATGCTCTCACCTCAATCATTGATGCATCAGTCATTGAGGGGAAGCATACCCAGAATCGCCTTTCATGACAAGTTCAACCTCGACAAGTTGAGTCCAGACAAGCCAGATCGCCAGATCGAAAGCTGCCCACCATACTGTTTCTGGCAGTCCGGAAAGGTGCCCGCAAAAAAGATGGCGCGCCCCCTGAGGAGAGCCGCGCCATGATGTCTTCGTTTGTCGGCCTGATTGCCGGTTTACACGTGGGTTGCATCGCAGCCAGGGTGGCCGCACTGACATGTGATGTCGGTCGTTCCCTTGGTCGCTTCACAGGCCGTGCTGCAGTAGGCCTCGCCGTTCTTGCTCATGCAGCCGAACTCAGCAACAGTGGCAAACCTCTCTCGAGTCTGCTACTTGCGGCTGCGCCTTGCTGAAGCAAACGGAGGCGGATAGGGTGCCTTCGGCTTCACCGCATCGCTTGGCTCGTTGTTCACCATCGCCGGGCGGTGCTCCGCGACTGCCTTTGCGATGGCATACTTCAGCGGCTCGATGCCCTCGCCGGTGACGGCGGAGATCAGGTGGAGCGGCATCTTGCGGCGCTTGGCGTAGGTGGTCAGCTTCTTCAGCTTGTCCGGGTTGGCGACGTCGGCCTTGGACGCGACGAGGATCGTCGGCCGCTTGGGCAGCTCGGGATCGAAGCTCGCCAGCTCGGCCGTGATGACCTTGAAGTCGTCGACAGGGTCCAGGCGTCCCGAGCCGTCCGAGATATCGATCAGGTGCACGATAACGCTGGTACGCTCGATGTGTTTCAGAAACTGGATGCCGAGGCCCGCGCCGGAGTGCGCGCCCTCGATCAGGCCCGGCAGATCGGCGATCGTGAACGACTGCTCGTGCGGAAAGTCGCCGACCTTGACGACGCCGAGGTTGGGTTCGAGCGTAGTGAACGCATAGTTGGCGATCTTCGGCCGGGCAGCGGAGAGCCGCGAGATCAGCGTCGATTTGCCGACGTTGGGATAGCCCACCAGACCGGCATCGGCCAGCAGGCGCAGCTCCAGACGCAGATTGCGCTCTTCGCCCGATCTGCCCAGCTCGTGTTCGCGCGGAGCCTGGTGCGTGGAGGTGGCAAAGTGCTGGTTGCCGCGACCTCCGCGTCCGCCGCGCGCAACGATGATCGTCTGATCGGGCTGCGTAAAGTCGTGCAGCAGCTCTCCCGTGTCCTGGTCGTACACCAGCGTTCCCACGGGAACCCGCAGGTGCATCGGCTCGCCGGAGTGGCCCGACATGTTCGATCCCATGCCATGTTCGCCGCGCTCCGATTTGTGCTCCGGATTGAAGCGAAAGTGCACTAAAGTGTTGTGGCTCAACGAAGAAGTCATCAGGATGTCGCCACCATGACCACCGTCGCCGCCGGAGGGACCGCCGCGTGGAACGAACTTCTCTCGGCGAAAGGCCATGCAGCCGTTGCCACCATCCCCGGCCTTCAGCCGGATCTTTGCTTCGTCTATGAACATTTTTTTACATACTCATTCTACAGTCCGGCGATACACTAAGCCCATCAGCAAAGACTGTTCGCTTGATGCGGTGCGTTTTGGTCCTCTTTTTCAGGGGCTTCCGGCGCCGCAGACAACATGCTTCGAACCGGAGATTCGTATCCGAGTTTGAGCCGTACCCTTCCGATAAAGGGTTCCATCGCGGCCTGTTCGCGGTGATGCAGTCAGCTATACGACCACGCAAAAGATGTATGCGGAACCAAACAAGCTCGCGGCTTCGCGCGCCTGTTCTTTTTTTCAGGAGACCAAAGAGGATGATGAATCACTTCAGGAAATTTGTGCTTGTCACAATGCTGTGCGGCGGAGCCTGCCTCTCCGCAATGGCGCAGTCGCCCACGCAAGGTGCCATCGTCGGCACCGTGACCGACGATTCCGATGCCGCCATTCCCAACGCGAGGGTCGTCATCCATAACGACGCCACCAACGCAGATCAGGTCCTGACCACCGATGCCTCCGGCCTCTTCCGCGCTCCGCAGCTCAATCCCGGCACCTACACCGTTACAATCACGCAGCAGGGCTTCTCCGAGCGCCGCGAGAACGGTGTTGTTGTGCAGGTCTCGAACGTCACCTCGCTGACACCGCACCTCAAGACCGGTGATGTCTCGCAGACCGTCGAGGTCACCGCAGACGTTCCCGTCCTCAAGTTCGATTCGCCCGACTTCGGCGGCCATCTCTCCAATACCGAGATCGAAAACATCCCGATCAACAATCGTCGCTGGTCCTCGCTCGCTCTTGTAACCCCCGGTGTTACAAATGACGCCAGCGGATTCGGCCTGATCAGCTTTCGCGCCACCAGCTCGATCCTGAACAACGTGCAGATCGACGGTACCGACGACAACCAGGCCTTCTTCGGCGAAGAGCGCGGACGCACCCGCGCCGGCTACTCCACCTCGCAGGTCGCCGTTCGCGAGTTCCAGGTGCTCACCGGCGTCTACTCGGCAGAGTACGGTCGCGCCGTCGGCGGCGTCGTCAACTCCGTCACCAAGAGCGGCGGCAACCAGCTCCACGGAGAGATCTACTACTATCGCCGCGACGACTTCCTCTCCTCCATCAACCCCAAGGTCGCGCTCACCAACTTCGATCCCGCCACGGGAACGACCACCACGATACCCTACCGTCCCAAGGACAAGCGCAACCAGTACGGCTTTGGCGTGGGTGGTCCCATCATCAAGGACAAGCTCTTCTGGTTCTACGCGTGGGATCAGTTCCGCCGTAACTTCCCCGGCACGGCCGTCGCCAACAACCCCGGCACCTTCTATGCCACGCCCAGTGCAACGGTCGCCGGCCAGCTCGCGACCGCGCTCGGCGTCACCAGCACCGTCGCCGCGCAGCGTTACAACTCCGCGCTCGCCGATCTCGCCACCGATCTCGGCAGCGTTCCCCGCTTCGGCAACCAGGACATCAACACTCCCAAGCTCGACTGGCAGATCACGCCGAAGCACCACGCCAGCTTCCTCTATCACCGCCTGCGCTGGGACTCACCGGGAGGCGTGCAGACGCAGGCTTCGAATGGCTATGCGCGCGACAGCTTCGGCACCGACTTCGTCAAGCTCGACTACGGCGTCGCCAAGCTTGACTCGCTGATCAACGATCACCTGACCAACACCATTCGCTACATGTACGGTCGCGAGCTCAACGACGAAGGCCAGCAGCCCTACACCGACTACACGGTGAATCACCTGACGGGAGCCACCGGCATCGTCCCGGCGATCGCGCTCAACACATCCAATGGCTTCTACGCCGGATCGCAGTACTACAGCTACCGCACCTCCTACCCGGATGAGCGCAAGTGGCAGATCGGCGACACCGCCTCCTACATCTTCCGCAAGCACAACATCCGCTTCGGCGTGGATGTGATGCACAGCTACGACGTCTTCGACAATCTCTACCAGAGCAACGGTTCGTACTTCTACGGTACGATCGCCAACTACATCGCCGACATTCTCAAGCCCTCCGGCGCCTGCTCCGCGTCCACCGGCTCGACGCCCACCATCGGCGGGGGATCGCTGGGCTGCTACAGCAACATCGCCCAGGGCTTTGGCCGCTCCAAGTTCGACCTGGCCACCAACGACTACGCCTTCTTCGTGCAGGACGACTGGAAGCTGACCCCCACCCTCACGCTGAACCTCGGCGCCCGTTACGACTACGAGCAGCTGCCCTCGCCTTACTCCTTCGCGGCGACGGCTCCCCAGACGCTCAATCACCCCTCCGACAAGAACAACATCGCTCCGCGCATCGGCTTCGCCTACGATCCCTTCGGTAAGGGCAAGACGGTCGTTCGCGGCGGATTCGGCCTCTACTACGGCCGCAACCCGAACGGCCTGTTGCTGAACACCTACGTCACGACCGGTTCGGCTGCGGCGCAGTCTTCCGTCACGTACTACAACAACACGCTGGACAGCAACGGCAATACCATCAAGCTACCGAACGTGCTGGCCATAGCTCCGAATGTCGCCGCGGCGCCGTCCAACATCGCGTACCTGGACAAGAACCTGCAGAACCCGTACAGCGAGCAGTTCGACCTCACCATCCAGCAGGATCTTGGCATGGGTCATGTGCTCTCGGTCGCTTACCTGGGGTCGATGGGACGTGAGCTGCCCAACTTCATCAACACCAACCTGGACCCGACCAAGACCTACACCCAGACCTACACCGTCGCCGCCGTCAACGGCTCCTGCGGATACCTCGCCTGCGGTACGACGTTGACCAACAAGGTCTACGCCAACCGTTACCTCACCAGCACCAGCGGTGCAACCGCCTACAACACACTCAACAAGAACTTCAATGCCATCTCGGGTGTCGTCAGCAACATCAACTCCAGCTACAACGCGCTCTCGGTGGACATCACCAATCGCAACTCCAGGCGCATCAGCTACGACGTCAACTACACCTGGGCGCATGCTCTGGACTTCAACCAGACTTCGGTGACGGCACCTACCGCCAACAACTGGTTCGATCCTTACGGCAACCAGCGCGCCAACTACTCCAACTCATCGCTCAACATCCGTCACCGCGTCGTAGGCTGGGCGATTCTGAACATCCCCGGGCTCAGCGGACAGAGCCTGCTGAACTATGTCACCAATGGCTGGTCGCTGAAGCCGCTGGTCCAGGTGCAGAGCGGCCTGCCCTACTCCGTCAGCGTCAGCAACTCGGGCGGCAACCAGTGCGCTCAGATCAACTGCCTCGTCCCCTACTCCTCCGGTCTGGGCGGCACGGGCGTCAGCTACATTCCCCAGGTTGGTCGTAACAACCTGTACGCTCCGCGCAACATCGTCTTCGACGCTCGTCTGCAGAAAGACTTCAAGCTCCACGAGAAGTACGACCTGCAGCTGATCGCCGAGGGCTTCAACCTGGCAAACCACCAGAACATCACCGGCATCAACTCGACGGCGTACACGCTGTCGGGAACGGTCCTCACCCCCCAGACCAACTTCGGAACACCGTCGTCGTCGGGTGTGAACAGCAACTATGCCTACCAGGTGCGTCAGTTCCAGTTCGGCGCCCGCATCATGTTCTAAACACTTCCTTGTTTCAAACCTTGATGGGCGGTGGCTTCGGCTGCCGCCCTTTTTTCTTGCCTTGATTCCTCCCCCGCACCGCCGCTTTTCTATTCCGCCGGACTCCGCTAAGCTGCAGCTATCTTCTCCAGCGTTCCCAGAGTTGCTTCTGGCCTGTCCCAGGTTGCTTCCGGACAGTTCAGAGCGCAGCCGGCGCTCGCCTGGAGAAGGTCGGTCCCACGCGCAACCTTCGTGGTCGAGCAGAGCAGTTTACCGACAGAGATGTGTTTGCGGAGTGGTCATGTTCAAGGGAGTTCCCCGCTCATGGCGTGGTGTGGCCGTCGGCCGGCGTGTGCGCGTGTGCGCCGCACAGGCATGGATCTGCCTCCTGCTGGCTGCCTCGTGCAGCAGCCTGCAGGCGCAGGTGCCGGTCGAAGGCGCGCTGCGCGGCACAGCGTTCGATCAGGCCTCCGCCGTCGTGGCCCACGCGCAGGTCACCGTCACCGATCCCTCCCGCGCCCTCCTCTTCCATACGCTGTGCGATGCTCGCGGAGGCTTCTCCTTCGCGCATCTCCCCGCAGGCAGCTATCGTGTCGTGCTCCAGGCGCAGGGCTTCGCGCCGCAGATCGTCGATCGCATCATCGTGCAGGGTGGTGGCGCCGCCGAGCTCTCCATCCGGCTGCGCATCGCCGCGGGCCAGGAGACGATCACCGTGCAGGACGATGCCGCCTCGGTCGATGAGCCCGCAGGCGCTGCCGTCTCCAGCGTAGTGAGCACCGGCGAAATCGACCAGCTTCCCGTCGACGGCCGCCGCTGGCAGAGCTTCGCGCTGCTGGCCCCGGCGATCGACATGGCCGGCGGAGACGGCGGATCGCCGCTTTTGAGCGCCCGCGGACTCGCCGTCACCCAGAACAGCTCCACGCTCGACGGTCTTGCCGACGACAACGGCTTCCACGGCGTGGCTCGCGGCGCGCAGAGCCCCGATGACTCCGCGCGCAGCGACGACGCCGACGTAACCCCCGGAGCCGAGCGCGGAGGGGCGCAGCGCGGCTCCGGTTCGTGGCGGCGCTCCGGCGCGGCCTACAGCTTTCCGCAGGCAGCCGTGCGGGAGTTTCGCGTCAGCACGCAGAACGGCTCCGCGCTGTACGGTCACGGCGCGGGAGCAACCATCAGGCCACGCTCTCGCGCAGCGGCACAGATACGTTGCACGGCACCGCCTTCTACCTCGCGCGAACCGATGCGCTATCGGCGACCGATCCCTTCGCCGTGGCGACCACCTATCGCGATGGCGCCATCGCCAGCAGCACCGTAAAGCCGCACGACCTGCGGCAGCAATTCGGCGGCACGCTGGGAGGCGCCGCCGTGCGCGACCGTTTGTTCTACTTCTATGCCTTCGACGGCCAGCAGCGCGGCTTTGCCGGGATCTCCTCGCCGGGAGACCCGGCCTTCTACAGCCTCAGCGCAATGCAGCGCGCCCTGCTGGCAAACCGCGGCGTCAGCGCAGCGAAGATCAATGCCGCGCTCAACTATCTCGACAGCCTCACCGGCAGGGTCGATCGCCGCGACGACCAGACCATCCACTTCCTCAAGCTCGACTGGCAGGCAGCGAAGCGGCATCGCCTCAGCGTGCAGTACAACCGCCTGCGCTCGGCAGTGCCTGCGGGTCTGCGCGGCGCGCCCGTGGTCGATCGTGGCGTCGCCAGCCTCGGCAGCGGAGAGACGAAGACCGACAGCATCGCAGGCCGCTGGACGTGGGCGATCTCCCCGCACCTGTTCAACGAGCTGCGTTTGGCCCATGGCCGCGATCTCGAATTCGAGCAGCCGCAGACGCCCCTGCCGCAGGAGCCCGCCATCGGCCCCGGAGGCTTCGCGCCGGAGATCGCCATCGCGCCCGACGGCTTCAGCTTCGGCACGCCCGCAGGCGTAGGCCGCCAGGCCTATCCCGACGAGCAGCGCACGCAGCTCATCGAGACCGCGGCGTGGAGCTTCGGCCATCACCTCCTGCAGCTCGGCGTCGAAGGCAGCACAGCGCACGATGAGGTCAGCGCGCTCAGCAACACCGTCGGCACCTTCCGCTACGACAGCGGTACGACCAACGGTCGTGCGGGTGGGCTCGTCGACTGGATCACCGACTACACCTTCAACGTCAGCGCCTACCCCAACGGCGGCTGTCCCACCATCTACGCGGCGGTGCACCTCTTCTGCTTCGAGTCCTTCACGCAGAGCTTCGGCCGGCAGAGCGTCGCATGGACCACGCGCGATGTCGCGGGCTTCGTGCAGGAGACCTGGCGCCCGCGCGCCACCCTCAGCATCAGCGCCGGTCTGCGTTACGAGTACGAGCTGCTGCCCCTGCCGCAGCAGCCTGACGCCGCGCTCGACGCCGCCTTCTCCGATCGCGCCGCCACCAGCATCTTTCCCGAGGATCGCAACAACTTCGGGCCGCGCCTGGGCGTGGCGTGGTCGCCCTTCGGCCGGCGCGGCGGCGTCATCCGTCTCGGCTATGGCGTCTACTACGGCCGCGTCACCGGGGCCACGGTGCGCAGCGCCCTGGTGAACACGGCGCTTCCCGCCTCGTCGCTGCACATCCGCATCACGCCCCAGGCGGTGACGGCCTGCCCGCAGATGCCCACCCAGGGCTTCGGCTACGTCTGCTCCTACCTTGCGACACCGCCTGCCGCCGTTGCCTCCACAACCTCGGCCACCGTCTTCAGCCGCCGGTTCCGCACGCCGATGGTGCAGCAGGGATCGCTCGCGCTCGAACACAGCCTCGGCGGCGGCATCGTCGCCTCGGCGAGCTACCTGATCAACCTCGACCGCCAGCTGCAGGGCTCGGTCGATCTCAACATCGCGCCCGCCACCCAGACGATGACCTATCGGCTCGTCGGCGGTACAGGCCGCACCGGTGTGCGCAACGGCGAGCAGTTCGTGCTGCCCGTCTACACCTCGCGTCTCGTCAGCAACTTCGGTCCCGTCACAGCCATCACCTCCGGCGTCGGCGCCAGCTACCACGCGCTCGTGTTGGAGGCGACGCGCCGCAGCCGCGCCGGGCTTGAGTTCCGTGCATCATGGACGTGGTCCAAGGCCATCGACGAGGCGCAGAGCGCAGGCGGCTCGCCCGCCGTCAACGCGCAGCTCGATCCCTTCAACCTGCGTTACGACAAGGGTCTCTCGCGGCTCAACTTTCCCCACAAGGCGGTGGTCAGCGCCGTCTGGTCGCCGCGCGTGGCCGGGGGCGACAGCCTGCTGCTGCGCCGCGCCTTCAACGGTTGGACGGCATCGGCCATCTTCTACGAGACCGCGGGCAGGCCCTACAGCTACGAGATCTCCGGCGGCGACAATCTCTCCGGCGGCCACAGCACCATCAACAACGCAGGCGGCGCCATCTACCTGCCCACCGTCGGTCGCGACACGCTGCGCCTGCCCGATACCGCGCGGCTCGACCTGCGCATCGCGCGCGTGGTGCACCTCTCGGAGCGCGTCGCCCTGCACGCCACCGTGGAGGCCTTCAACCTCTTCAATCGCGTCAACCTCACCGGCGTGGAGCAGCGCGCCTTTCTCACCGGCACAGCCTCGGCCGGCGTCATGCCGCTGATCTACCAGGACGCGGCGACGGTTGCTGCCGAGGGGCTGAACACACGTCCCTTCGGCACTTACACCGCGGCGGGCACCAGCAACACACGCGAGCGCCAGCTGCAGCTCGGCCTGCGGATGGAGTTCTAAGCCAACCCTCCACTTACGGCAGTAAAATCGCCGGGACGGCAATCGCGGATGCGGTTGCGGAGCCCGTGACGGCCTCCGGGCAGGTTGCCGGGCCCCGCCGCGCATCCTAATCAGTACAGCAGCATGGCGATCCCGCCACAGGAGGAACGACAGGCATGACAGATGAGCAGAAACTCGAAGAGCACGGGCAGGCGGTCAAGCGTCTGCGGTCGCTGTTCGACATGCACCATCTCCCGTTCGGAGCGCCCGAGCACCTCGGCGGCCTCCTCGTCAGCCTGCATGAAAGCCGTCACTTCGCCATGGACTTCTGGTCGCTCGTAAACACGCTCAGCGACTCCGGCAGCGGCTCTCTCAACGAAGACCAGATGCTGCATGCCGTCGTCGAGGCCTCTGCGGGCACCGGCCCCGATGCTCTGCCCGAGCACGAGCGCCCCGGCGTGCATGAGCTGCGCCAGATGCTGGCCGGAGTCGATATCGCGCGTCCCGTCGAGCTCCCTGCGCCCATCGCTGAGCCGGTCGACAGCCTGCTGCCGCGCCGCACGCCTGCGGCAGGCAAGTTCTCCGCCGCGCTCGAAACAGGCGGCCATCATGATCCAGGTGGCTACGGCGACCCCGGCATCTACAGTGCTCCCGACAGTCGCAACGATCCTGGCCGTCACGATCATCCAGACCATCACGACGAGATGCTGCGCAAGCGGCGCTCCATCGGCGATGCGCTCTCCCGGCTCGAACAGAGCACCGGGGAACTGCGCCGCCAGCTGGCCGCGCTCGACGTGCAGATGTCCGAGACAGCCCCGGCCACTGCAACCGGGCTCGGTTCCGCGCTCGCCGAGATCCATCCCCCGGCTGCGGTCCAGGCTGCGGCCGAAGAGGCGACCGTGGCTCGCTGGAACCGCACCGATGCTCCCGCCGCACCGCGGCCCGAAGCCGCCGCCGATGAAGAGACGGCGGCATCGCCGCGCGCCGAGGCAATTCCGCCGAAGCCCGCTGCCACGCCCCGTCCCGAGCCGGTGATCGCCGCCGCCGCGGCTCCCATCGTTTCTCCCACTGCGCCGCCAACCGTTCTGCCCACCGCTCATCTGCCCACCGCCCAGCCAACAGCCCAGCCCGTCGTCGTACCCCCTGCTGCTGCGCCGTCTCCTACTGCCACCGTGGCTCCCATCGTTGCCGCCGCCCCTCCCGTCGAGGTCTTCGCCCGCCGCGCGACCACCACGCAGCGCGGCCTCGCGCTCTCCGATCCCGACGATGACCCCAGCATCAGGGCTCCCTTCTCCGACTACGCCCGCGAGACCGAAGGCCCATCCCCCACGCGCAGGGCCATTCCCCTGGTGATCGTTGCTCTGCTGATCGCAGCAGGCTTCGCGGTCTGGTACTCCCAGGCAGGCCATCGGTGGCTTGAACGCGTCGCGTGGTCCATCCACCATACCTACGACTCGGCGATGGAGCGCAAAGACGATTGGCCCAAGCCCGGCGCCGCAACGCCCGCGCCGGACGCCGGTTCCGCACCGCAAAACCCCGATCAAAACCCCGCCCAATCTCCCGATCAATCCACCGCCCAGTCCACTGCCCAGTCCACGCCTCCGTCCACTCCCATAACGCCGCCGCAACAGCCGCAGGCGACCACTCCAGCCGCCTCGGCCCCTGCTCCGTCAGCCACCGCACCAGCGCCGGCACCGCAGACGCCGCCGCAGTCCGCCGCCGATACCCAGCGCCGCAACCCCGAGACCAGCGATCCCACCCTCCGCGGAAAGATCAGCCAGGCTCCCATCGACGCCGGTGTGCTGCGCGTTCCCGGGTCAACCATGGTGGCTTATCTCCTCACCTCGCGCGTTCCGGCTTATCCGGAGTCGGCGCGCGCGCTCGAGATCGAAGGCCACGTCACCATGGAGATCGTCGTCTCCGAGACCGGCGCCGTCCGCTTCGTGCACGTGATCGATGGTGACCGCCATCTGCGGCTCGCAGCCGAGGAGGCCGTCCTGCGCTATCGCTACAAGCCCTACCTGCTCAACGGCGAAGCCGTCGAGGTGACGACGACCGTCACCGTCGACTTCCGCCTCCCCGACTAAATCCAGAAGCCCGCAAACACAAAGGCCCGGAAGCATCGCTCCGGGCCTTCGTCTTGGTAGTTGGTAGTTAGTGGTTGAAGTTGGTAGTTGAATGAAGAACTACTTGGCGTCGTCCGCCACCAGCGCATCGGCTGCCCACATCACAGGAGCCTGCCCGTGGAAGTCGCCCGTGCGGCGTCTGCGCTCGTAGTAATACTCCAGCGAGTCCTTCTTGCCCGTGCCCTCGCAGACCTGCGTCACATCGTGGTTCTGGTCGACATAGCCCACCACGGCAATCCATGCCTTGCGTGCCGCCGGGCCATAGGTCGCGGCATCCAGCCAGCCATGCTTCACGCCCATGATCATGCCGTACGCAAACATCGCCGAGGCCGAGCTCTCCGGCCACGCATCGTCCTTGTCGATCAGCTGATGCCACATGCCGTCCTTGCCCTGGTACTTCAGCAGCGACGACATCATCAGCGTGTAGCCCTTCATAATCCGTGCGCGCTCCGGATGGTTCTCCGGCAGCTCGCTCAGCATCTCGGCCATACCTGCCGCCACCCAGCCATCGCCGCGGCCCCAGAAGTACTTCACGTCCGGTGCATGGAAGAAGAGTCCGTTCGGCTGCTGCAGCTTATCCAGATAAGCCGCCATCTCCTTCGCATCGCGGTCGAGATACTTCTTATCGCCGCTCGCGCGGTACGCCTCCAGCTGCAGCATCGTCAGCATGTACATGTCGTCGATCCAGTAGCGCGTCTCGGCCGAAAGGCCATCGGGCTGCGGATTCTCCCACTGACGATCGGCCCACCACAGGCCCTCCTTCAGAAACTTCGGATCCTTGGTCTGCCGTGCGATCTCCAGCGGCGCCACGCCGAAGATGGAGTCGTCCACGTGACGGCGCACCGGGCGACGCTCCGCCTCCGCACCGCCCGGCATCAGCGGCTCAAACTTCTTGATCAGCGCATCCCGCAGCGCGGTATCGTGCGTCAGCTCGGCAAACCGCAGCGCGCCATACCAGGCGCAGATCTCCGAGTAGTGAATCGTCTTGGTGTACTGGTGCGGGCTGGTCACAAAATGATCCGCCAATTGTTTGCCCACGATCTCGGGACTCACACCGGACGGCCAGTCTTGAAAGTAATTCTGCTGCGCCTGCGCGGCAGTCAGGGAGCCCGCGAGAAGGCATCCGGAGAGAATCAGGTTCAAACGCATCGACACCTCATTAAGCTTGGATCGTTGTATTTATACGGCCGGGGCCATTCTAAACAGGTGGACCTACCACTGCATACCCACATCGCGGACAGCGTACCCTTCATGCAAAAAGCGCCCGCCCGGCACGGCGGCTGACATCCCCCGCGCTCCGCATCGAGGAGGCAGGGCCTGCCCCCCGCAGCGCACCGCGTTTCATCGCCCAAACCCCTCCGTTCTATCCTTAACCCTGAGGCAGCGACAACTCTTACGTGATGACTCCGGCAGACTCAGGTGCGCCCACCCCGGCCGCCACCCCTATCAACGACACCATCGTCGCCATCTCCACCCCGGCTGGACGTGGCGGCATCGGCATCGTCCGCCTCTCCGGCGCCCTCGCACGCTCCATCGCGGAGTCTCTCGTGCGCCTGCGCCATCCCCTCGCGCCCGCCCGCGCCCGCCTTGCCCTGGTCGTCGATGATCATCAGGCCATCCTCGACGAAGCCGTCGTCACCCTCTTCGCCGCGCCGCACTCCTACACCTCTGAAGATGTCGTCGAGATCGCCGCGCACGGCTCGCCCATCGTGCTCGCCCTGCTCGTCCGCCGTGCCATCGCCGCCGGGGCACGCCTCGCCGAGCCCGGCGAGTTCACCCAGCGCGCCTTCCTCTCCGGCCGCCTCGACCTCACCCAGGCCGAGGCCGTGCGCGACCTCATCGATGCCTCCACCCTCAACCAGGCACGCGTCGCCGCCCGCCAGCTGGGCGGAGCGCTCTCCCGCGAGATCGCCCCCGTCAAGCACCAGCTCGTCACGCTCATCGCCGCACTCGAGGCCGGCGTCGACTTCGCCGAAGACGACATCGACACCATGCCGTCCGACGAGATCGTCGCTCGCATCGCCGCCATCGAAGCCCCGCTCCGCCAGCTCCAACGCGGCTTCGACTACGGACGCATCCTGCACGACGGCCTGCGCCTCGCCATCGTCGGCCGACCCAACGCCGGCAAGTCGTCGCTCTTCAACCGCCTCGTCGAACGCGACCGCGCCATCGTCACCGCCACGCCCGGCACCACCCGCGACCTCGTCACGGAGCGTGTCGCGGTGGAGGGCATCCCCATCGAGCTGATCGACACAGCAGGCCTGCGCGAAGCCACCGACGAGGCCGAGAGCCTCGGCATCGCCAAATCCCGCGAGGCCATGGCCGAAGCCGACCTCGTCCTCATCGTCCTCGACGCCTCCCAGCCCATGCACGCGGAAGACGCCGCCACCCTCTCCGCCCTCGAAGGCCGCCCCGCCCTCATCGCAGCCAACAAGATCGACCTCGCCGCCGCGACGGGAAGCACCACCACAAGCGCCAGGGCAACGGGCGTCGCGACAAGCGCCAGGGAGACGATCGGCACAACCATCGCCACAACCACCGCCACCCGCACGGTACAAACCTCGGCCATCACCGGTGAAGGCATCGCCCAACTACGCCGCGCCATCGTGGAGACCGCCGGAGCAACCGCCGCCGAGCAGGAGACCGCGCTCGTCACCAACCTGCGCCAGCGCCAGACCATCCTCACGGCCCTCACCGCCCTGGAGCGCGCCACCACCGCCGCAGCCGCTGCCATCCCCCACGAGATGCTGCTGATCGACCTCTACGACACCCTCTCCTCGCTCGACGCCCTCACCGGAGCCACCACCGCCGACGACATTCTCCACCTCATCTTCTCCACCTTCTGCATTCGGCAAATAGAACTGCGTCCGGCAGTGCTTTTGGATCGAGCGCGCAACACCCTGACCGCGAGTTGTAACTCCTGCTCGAATGGCCGTATCTGCATCTCCAGCGAAAGTTACGGCGTGCGGTCGGCGCTTTTTAAGTGGTCAGACCACAATTTGGAACAGGGTGACCACTTCGCTCTCTCCGGGCAGAATATCTGCAACATATTGATACATAAGACGGAACGATGGGTACCCTCCGGCGAGTCGCCTTTGTCATCATCTGTTCGCTTGACAGCAGGTGTCGACATTCCTTAAAACGGGGGGCCGCAAAAAACACCTCGTTAGCGGTAACGGGATGGAACGAGAACACAACGAGGTGTTGCAACACCCTTTGGAGGCAAAGAGTGACTTATAGAAAGTTTCCCATCTTCGCGATGCTTGCATGCGTGTGTGTTTTGTTCTTCGCCGTTATTAACGCGCGAGCTCAGGACACGTCATCTCTTACCGGTACAGTGACAGACTCGTCGGGCGCAGTCGTGCCCAAGGCCAACATCACACTCAGCAACAACGCCACCCGTTCGGAACTGCACATCACCTCCGACAACGGCGGCAATTTCAACATCACCAACCTCCCCACCGGCAGCTACAACATGCGCGTCGAGGCGCAGGGCTTCCAGTCGACCACACTCAACGATGTGCGCGTCGATCCCAACATCGGTCGCCGCGTCGACGTCAACATGAAGGTCGGTGAGTCCACCGAGTCCATCACCGTCGAAGCCAACGTCAACACCGTGCAGACCGAGAGCGGTTCGGTCGGCCAGCTCATCACCCAGGAGCAGGTCAAGAACATCCAGCTCAACGGCCGTAACCCGATCTACCTCTCGCAGCTCGAGCCCGGCGTCGTTCGCAGCAACTCGATGGCATCCTTCTCCTTCGGCCTCGACAACGGCATCAACGTCAACGGCGCCCGTTCGCAGGAGAGCCTGATCACCTTCGACGGCGTGCCCATGGTGCGTACGCGTTCCAACGGCACCAGCACCGGCGTCGCCGACGTCGACTCCACCTCGCAGATCCAGGTCCTCACCACCAGCTATCCGGCAGAGTACGGTCGCACCTCCGGCGGTCAGATCCGCATGGTTCCCAAGAGCGGCACCAGCGATCTCCACGGCAGCGCCTTCGAGTACTTCCGCAACACCGCCCTCAACGCCAACACCTGGCAGCGCAACTTCAACGGGCAGGAACGTCAGGCCTTCCGCTTCAACCAGTTCGGCTGGAACCTCAATGGCCCCGTCTTCATCCCCGGCCACTTCAACAGGAACCGCGACAAGCTCTTCTTCCTCGTCGGCCAGGAGTGGATCAAGTACGTCCACGACGACCTGTCGCAGCAGAAGGCTCCGACCGCGCTGATGCGTCAGGGCAACTTCAGCGAGCTGCTCGGCCCCAACATCTTCTACAACCACCCCGTGCAGATTGTGAACCCCACCACCGGCGTTCCCTATGCCAACAACATCATTCCTGCTTCGCAGCTCAGCGCCAACGGTATCGGCCTGCTCAACGCCTATCCGCTCCCCAATGCGCCCAACAATCCCAGCAACAACTGGATCGATTCTGCTCCGTACACGGAATCGCAGCGCAAGGACTCCGTAACCGTTGACTTTGTGCCCACCGATAAGCATCACATTCGGTTCGCCATGCTGAACTACAACTACAACAGCGTCAGCCCGCACTATGGCAACTTCAACCGTACGCCGCAGGTCTGGTCTCGCCCCAACCAGATCGGTGTCGTGCACTGGACCTGGACGATCAGCCCCACGATGGTCAACGACGCCTATGTCTCCGCCGCTGCCGATCACGTCACCATCGGCATCGATACCTCGTCGGGCCTGTATAACCGCACCAACTACGGCATCAACTATCCCTACCTGTACGACGGTGCGGATAAGGTGTTGCCCGATAAGATCCCAACCATCCAGATCGCCAACTTCAGCACGCTCGACGGCGGACCTTATCCCTCGCACTCCGGCGGTATCGTCTATGACGTCGGCGACAGCATCACCAAGGTCTGGGGCAACCACACCCTCAAGATCGGCGGCCTGTGGGAGTACGCTGGCGAAAACAACTTCGACCAGATCAACGTCTCCAGCACCATTCCCGGATCGACCAACAACCAGAACGGCTTCTTCGTCTTCTCCGACGCTCGCGGCGGAAGCACGGCAGCACCCGTTCCCACCACCAACGTCGCCGTCGCCAATGCGGCAGCCGGCCTCTTCGATACCTACGCCGAGATCGGCACACGCTCCTACACCCTCTTCCGCAGCAACATGTTTGAAGGCTTCGCGCAGGACCAGTGGCGCGTAAACTCCAAGCTCGTTCTCGAGTACGGCGCACGCTACAGCGTCAACACGCCCTACTTCGCCAAGTGGGGCAACCAGTCGTTCTTCAACCCGACCTACTACAACTCCGCCGCGGCGCCTACGGTCGATCCCAATACCGGCTTCGTCACCGGCGGCACGCAGCTCAACGGCGTTGTGATCCCCGGCAACGGCTTCCCCAGCTCGGCCCAGGGACATGTTCCTGCCGCCATCCTGTCCAACGGATACGCCTCCAACTTCCACGACCTGCCCCGTGGCTACCATCCCACCATCTGGACCGATATCCAGCCGCGCTTTGGCTTCTCCTATCAGGTGCAGCCGGGCATGGTCATCCGTGGCGGTGGCGGTCGTTACGTGCAGCGCCTCGGCATCAGCGACAACGTGCAGGTCGGCGGCAACGCGCCCTTCCAGCCCTCCTCGACGGTCACCCGCGGCAACGTGGACACCCCCGGAGGCGTCGGAACCAACGCAACCCCGCTCAACTTCACCTCGCATCAGTACAACTACCCCAGCCCCAACTCCTGGGGTTGGAACCTCACCGTCGAGCAGGAGTTCAAGAACATCGGAGTCCTGACTCTCAGCTACGTCGGCCGCAGGGGAATTCACCTCGAGCAGCTTGCCAACATCAACCAGCTCCAGCCCGGAACCATCCAGGCCAATCCGACCATCCTGGCGCCCGACTACCTCCGCCCCTACAAGGGCTACTCCACCATCACCGAAGCCCAGAATCAGGGAGCCTCCATGTACCACTCCCTGCAGGCCAACTTCAAGCGCCGTCTCACCAAGGGACTGCTCTTCGGCGCGGCGTACACCTGGTCCAAGAGTCTGGACTTCGGCTCCTCCAACGGCACCAACCTGCCCAACGCGTACGACAAGTCGAACTTCTACGGACCCAGCGACTTCGACACGCGTCACGTGCTGGTGCTCAACTACGTCTGGGATCTCCCGATCGCAACCAACACCAGCAACGCCTTTGAAAAAGCGACGATCGCCAACTGGCAGTTCTCCGGAACCATCCAGGGACAGAGCGGCGTTCCCCAGACCGTCTCGCAGAACAACGACCGCGCCGGTGTTGGTCCCGGTTCGGGCAACCAGCTCTGGGTCGTCTCCTCGAATCCGAAGCTCCCCCATCAATTCTCGGGTTACCAGAACAGCAATCAGTGGTTCGATGCCAGCGTCTGGTCTCCGGCAAACTCCGGTACCTTTGCCCCGCGCGGAATGCGTGGCCTGATCTATGGCCCCGGCTTCCAGAGCTTCTCCGCGGCGCTGCAGAAGGCCTTCCATGTCGTCCCCAGCCACGAAAATCATCAGCTGATCTTCAAGGCGGAGGCCTTCAACTACACCAACCATCCCAACCTCGACAACCCCGACATGGGTCCGACCGACGCCAACTTCGGCAAGATCACCGGCAAGGGAAACACCTACGGCTCGGAGCGCCAGTTCCAGTTCAGCCTCCGTTACGCCTTCTAACGACGTTTCATCCTCTTGTACAAGCCCGGCTGAAACTGGCCGGGCTTTTTTTTGCCGCCTTCCGGAAAATAAAAACCGCGCGGTGCGATCTCGAAGAAGCAGAGAGCACCGCGCGGCTGGGTAGCGACTGTCGACTTAGAAGTACAGCTTGCCCGACAGCTGAATGATGCGCGAGACCTGGTCCGACGTTCCGCCGCCCAGCTTGCCGAACGTATTCGCGTTGTTCAGCGCCACGCCCACCGCATTCGGATTCGGGTTGTAGTGCAGGAACAGGTTGAAGATATCCGCGCGCAGCTGGAAGTTGCGGCTCTCGCCGAACTTGAAGCCCTTCACAAACGAGGAGTCGTCGTTGGAGATGCCCGGCAGCGTAATGGCCGACGTGCGCGGCTCCGTGCCGAACGTACCCAGCGCCGCCGTCGTAAACGCAGCCGTGTTGAAGTAGCGCAGGTTGGTGCGACCTCCCGCCGGTCCGTTCGGGTCCTGCCCCGCAACCATGTCCGCTCGCGAGGCCAGTCCCGTTCCCGTGCGGTCGAGGTTGTTTGTCACCACGCCTCCCGGCCCCGTCTGCGCCACGTAGATCGTCGACACCTGGATGCCGTCCAGCAACAGCTTCTTCAGCCCCGTCGTGTGGTGGAAGAACGGCACGTCCCACAGCACCGTCGCCACCAGGCGATTGCGAAGGTCATAGATCGACGACGAGCGATCCGATCGCGGGTCGTAGACATTCAGGCCGTTCGGCCCGAACGTACCGCCTCCCACATAGCCGCCGATATCCGCCGGCCCCGAGATCGCATGCGACCACGTATACGCTCCCAGGATCGTCAGCCCCTGTCCCACCTTGCGCTCCACCTTCGCCTGCAGCGAGTTGTAGCTCGCGCTCGCATTCGAAAAGTCCGCCGCAATCGAACGTGCATTGCCGCCCGACTTGAAGGTCTGGTTCGGTCGCCGTAATGCCAGCGAAGCCAGCCCCGGCGTCGTCGGATCGACAGGGAAGGGAATGTTCACGTCGGAGTAGTAGCTGTAGTTATGCGTCGTGCGTGCGCCCACGTAGGCCACCGTCGACACCAGCTTGTAAGGTAGCTGCTGTTCCACCGTAAGGTTGTACTGCAGTGTGTACGCGTCCTGCAGGTTCGGATCGACCGAGTTGGCAAACGGATACGTCGACGGCCCTCCCAGCGTCACACCGGGAAAGGGGTTCGCAAACGAAGCCTGCGGATTCGACGCCACGCCGACACGCGCCTGGCTGCTGTACGTCAGTGCCGCACCCGCCTGCGCCTGCGCGCCCTCGGCCCAGCTGAACGGCTGGTTCGCGATGTCCGACGTGTAGTACATGCCGAAGCCGCCGCGCAGCACCGTGCCTTCCCCGAACGGCTGATACGCAAAGCCCAGGCGAGGCGCAAAGTCGTAGTAGTGCGGCGGAATCAACCCGCGGCCATACTTGGAGCTGGCCGGCGTCAGCAGCGCGCCCGGCGTCCCGTTCGGCAGCGTCGCAATCGCGGCGTATTGATCGTTGTTCTGCACCCACGGCGGCATGTGGTCCCAGCGCAGACCCAGCGTCAGCGTCATCTTGTTGCTGAAGCGCCAGCTGTCCTGCACAAAATATCCCTGCAGCAGGTCGCGGATGTTGGTGTACGTATGCGTCGGGTTGATGCTCGACGTATTCATGTAGCCCAGCAGAAAATCCGCAAGCGCAGAGCCTGTCCACTGCCCGTTGAAGTTGAACGTGCCGCGCGGGTCGCGGATCTGGTCGAACGTATCGTTGCGGAATGTGAACTGTCCGCCGAGCGTCACGAAGTGCTTGCCCAGCTGCGCCGAAAGCCTCTCGTCCACCGTGTGCGCGCTGTTGGACCGGTTGCGCGGGCCGATGTTGCGCCGCAGTTGAAACAGGTTGAAGACGCCATCCGGGCCGCTGATGCTCACCGTCGGCGGTCCATAGAAGTGCGGATCGGTCGAGGCGAACGGAATGCCGAGCGCATTCGCGATATCGTAGTTCGCATCGCCCGTCGTGCCGAAGGTCTCAAGCTCCGTGAACCGGTGATACCCGTAGATCACGGTGTTCACATAGCGCGAGTTGAAGGTATGCACCTCCGACACCGCGATATTGTGCGTGATGGCGCGGTTGTCATCCTCATCGTGGCCAAACAGCGGAGCGCCCGCGTTGAACGTGTTGTCGTAGATGTAGTGGCCGTTCAGCTGATCGTTCTTGAACAGCTGATGGTCGATGCGCGTGATGATGTCTCTCTGTGTCGCCAGCGCACGCGCCGCAATCGTCTGGTAGTTGGTGCCGCTGGCATAGCTTCCATTCGGCGGCGTGTAGCTCAGCAGCTTCAGCGCGCTCGGGCTGATCCGCCCCAGAGGAATCTGCTTGTTCGCAAACGGCTGTCCCGTCGTCGGATCGATGATGGCATCGGTCGTCGCCGTGCCTGTGCCTGCCTGCAGCACGCGGCCCGTCACGCCCGTAAGATTGCCCGCCTGCTGCGCCAGCGAAGGCACCTGCAGAAACGACGGCGCCGCCGCCGAGAGATTGCGCCCCTCCTCCTCGTTGACGAAGAAGAAGGTGCGGTCCCTTCCGTTGTACAGCCCCGGAATGCGAATCGGCCCGCCCACATTGCCTCCGAACTGGTTGCGGTTCAGCCGCTGCGCCGTGGGGTTCGGGTTCGTCGTCGAGATGAAGTCATGCGTCTTCGTAAAGAAGTTGTTGCGATTGAACTCCCACAGTGTGCCGTGATACGCATTCGTGCCCGACTTCATGATGATGTTGATGAATCCGCCCAGCGCCGCGCCATACTCCGCCGTCGAGCTGCTCGTATCCACCTTGAACTGCGAGATCGCATCCACCGACGGCGAGAACGCATACGTGTTCGCGTCGTAGTCCATCGCCTCCGAGCCTTCGATGAAGTAGCGGTTCTGCGTATCGCGCTGACCGTTGATCTGCGTCGCCGTCAATCCGCCGTTTGCGTCCGACTGGCCGATCGAGCCGCGTCCGCGTCGTGCCGCAATCGACGACACCGTGCCCGGATTCACCCCCGGAATCAGCTGCGTCAGCTGCACGAAGTTTCTTCCGTTCAGCGGCAGGTCCACCACCTTCTTCGCGTCGATCGTCGCGCCCACCGTCGGGCTGTCCGTCTGCAGCGAAGACGAGGTCGTGTCCACCGTCACCAGCTGGTTCGTACCGCCCACCGTCAGTTTGAAGTCGATACGCGCCGTCTGGTCTGCCGCCAGCACCAGCGGCGTACCCTGCTGCGTCGAAAAGCCCGTCGCCTCCACCTTCACCACGTAGTGGCCCGGCGGCAGCGACGGCACGTTGAAGGTGCCCGAATTATCCGTGTTCAGCACACGCGACTGGTTGGTGTCCCCATTCGTCACCGTCACCGCCGCGTTCGCCACCACCGCGCCCGTCGGATCGTTCACCGTGCCGGTGATCGTGCCGAAGCTCGTCTGCGCAACTGCAAGGGGATGCTGCCACGCGGCAAGCAACAGCAGCATGCCCGCCGTCGCCGTCATCCGCCGCCACTTCGTAGGAGCAGGACGTAGAAATGCCAATAGGTCGTTCAAGGGGCCTCTCCTTGGGTGCTGCATCGGGGTACTGCATCGTTCATAAGTAGGAACTGCCGGGCCAGGCGATGTGCTCTGTCTGAGTGGCCGCGAAATATGCAACTGTCTCGGATCAAGTGTTGAAAGCCGAAACATCTTCAGGACGACCCCGGAAAGTTGTCAAGAGAATTCCAGAGACGCATCCATCGCGCCATCGCCGCACCTGTAGCGAATCGCCCTCTGTTTACGCGATGAAATCCTCCCCAAGCAGCAGTTCGCCCCTCGCCGACGTCCAATCACCAGCGCATGTGAGGGCGCCAGCTTTGACGACAAAGAAAAAAACCTCCTCCTCCCCCCGTCCCGCTCCTCGCGAAAAAGTAACCGAAGCCCGCACACTCTTACCCGGCAGCGAAAAGCCAGCCTTCCGCGAGTCCACAGGACCGGCATCGCTCCCCTCCACGCGCCGCATCACCGTCTCCGTCATCGTCTGCCGCAAGCAGCCCCTCGACACCGCAACGCTCGGCGCCCTGCGACTTACCCGCACCCAGTACAAGGCGCGCCACGCCGCCAAACCCGACGCCATTACCGCCGTCCGCTCCTTCGCCAGGCGCTTCGGCCTCACCGCCGTCGCGCACCCCGAGCGTCGCACCGTCCAGCTCACCGGAACCGTCGCCGCCATGCAGAAGGCCTTCGGCGTCACCCTCCAGCAGCACCACTGCACCGACGGCAAGTCCTACCGCATCCGCTCCGGCAGCATCAGCCTGCCCACCTCGCTCACCGGCAAGGTCGAAGCCGTCCTCGGCCTCGACGATCGTCCGCAGGCGGTGCCCCACTTTCGCATCGCGCATGCGAAGGCCGTAAGCACCTCCTACACGCCCGTGCAGGTCGGCCAGCTCTACGGCTTTCCCGCCAACGCCTCCGCCAAAGGGCAGACCGTCGGCATCCTCGAGCTCGGCGGCGGCTACCGTACCGCCGACCTCACCGCCTACTTCAAATCCCTCGGCCTCGCTGCCCCCGCCGTCACCGCGGTCTCCGTCGATAAAGGCAAAAACACCCCCGGCGACGCCAACGGAGCCGACGGCGAAGTCATGCTCGACATTGAAGTCGCCGCCGCCGTCGCTCCCGGAGTCAACGTCGCCGTCTACTTCGCCCCCAACACCGACCAGGGCTTCCTCGACGCGCTCAGCACCGCCATCCACGACACCACCAACAAGCCCTCCGTCATCTCCATCAGCTGGGGCGGTCCGGAATCCAGCTGGACCACGCAGGCCATGCAGGCCATGGACGCTGCCGCGCAGTCCGCCGCCGCTCTAGGCATCACCATCACCGTCGCTGCCGGCGACAATGGCTCCGACGACGGCGTCGGTGACGGCGCCAACCACGTCGACTTCCCCGCCTCCAGCCCGCACGTCCTCGCCTGCG
This sequence comes from Edaphobacter sp., assembly GCF_028283685.1. Lineage (GTDB taxonomy): Bacteria > Acidobacteriota > Terriglobia > Terriglobales > Acidobacteriaceae > Edaphobacter. Next base: position 115,748 of record NZ_JAPWKF010000006.1, read on the forward strand.
GAGGCACCCGCCTTCAGGGCTCCGGCACCACCATCACCTCCGAGGTCGTCTGGAACGAGACCGCCAGCAACGAAGGAGCCACCGGCGGCGGCATCAGCGCCGTCTTCCCGCAACCCGCCTGGCAAAAGAACATCCCGGCCACAGCAAAAGGCCGCGGCGTGCCCGACGTCGCCGGCGACGCCGACCCCTCCACCGGCTATCAGGTACGCGTCGACGGACAGACCGCCGTCATCGGAGGCACCAGCGCCGTCGCTCCGCTCTGGGCAGGACTCATCGCCATCGCCAACGCGCAGAACAAGACGACCGCAGGATTCCTCCAGCCCGCCCTCTACGCCAAACCCAGCGCCTTCCACGACATCACCGCCGGCAACAACGGAGCCTTCCAGGCCGCCATAGGCTGGGACGCCTGCACCGGCCTCGGCTCACCCATCGGCACCGCGATCATCGCCGCCGCCGCTTCCGCCACGAAGACAAAGAAGAAGACCGCAAAGAAAACAACACCACCAAAGAAGAAGTCGGCAAAGAAGGCAGTGAAGAAGCCAGCCGGAAAGGCAGCAGTCAGGAAGCCAGCGAAGCGTCGCTGAGCCGTAACCGCAATCGTCACCTTTTCACGCCTCGGCGACAAACACCCTTCGTCGCCGAGGCGTCATAGTATCCAGCGTCAGCGAAGCGTATCCATTTTCACCAAAGCGTATCCAGCTTCACCAAAGCGAGGTCTGTCTTATGTCATCCAACTTCTCCCCGTTCTCTCTTCTGCGCGGCATCGCCTCTGCGGCATTCGCCGCCGCAGGCAGCATCGTCGGTCAGGCGGTCGCAGCTCCCGTGCGCGGCCGCGTCGTTCTCATCACCGGCAGCTCCAGCGGCCTCGGCCTCGCGCTTGCGGAGCGTTACGCCACCGCGGGTGCAAAGCTTGTGCTCACAGCGCGCAGCATGGACGACCTCACCGCGGCAAAGGAGCGTCTGCTCCACCGCGGCGCAATCCGCGAAGCCGACATCCTGCTCCTGCCCTGCGATATCGCGAAGGCTGACGACGTCTCCAGCATGATCCACGCAGCCATCGCTCACTTCGGCCGCGTCGACGTGCTCATCAACAACGCTGGCATCATCCAGGTCGGCCCCATCGAGTCGCAAACCGTCGAGGCCTTTCAGCAGGCCATGCAGACCAACTTCTTCGGTGCCGTCCACACCGTGCAGGCCGTGCTGCCGCACATGCTCGCCCGACGCACCGGCAAGATCGTCAACATCGCCTCCATTGCAGGCAAGTTCGCCATGCCGCATCTTCTGCCGTACGTCGCCAGCAAGTTCGCACTCGTCGGCTACTCCGAAGGCCTGCACGCCGAGCTGCGCCACAAGGGCATCCGCGTCACCACCGTCTGCCCCGGCCTCATGCGCACCGGCTCGCAGAACCACGCACAGTTCAGCGGCAACGCTCGCGCCGAGTCGCGCTGGTTCACCATCGCCGCAACCATGCCGCTCCTCGCTGCTTCCGTCAAGCGTGCCGCCAACCGCATCTATATGGCCGAGCACGATGGCCGCGCCGAGATCACCATCACGCCGCAGGCATGGCTCGCCGCACGCTTCGCCGGCGCTCACCCCGAGGCCTCGCAGATCGCCGCCGCCATCGTCAACGAGTACCTGCTCCCCAACGCACCCTACGCCATCGCGGCTCCCTCTGCTCCCGCGCCCGCAACGCCGCATGCCACAGCATCGCCTGCCTAGCGCCTACTGCGTCATCGAGTAAGGCAGCTTCAGCTTGCGCCGCGACCAGGCCGCATCCTTCTCGGCGCTCATCACGAACCGCAGCTCCCCGCCCGCCATCAGCTCCTCGTGCGTCAGGTAGCTGCGGTCCAGCGTCTTGCCGTTCAGCATCACGTCCTTCACAAAGGCGTTCGCTTCACTCAGGCCATCGGCGCGCACCGTGAAGCTGCGCCCATTCGGCAGATGCAGCACCGCGCGCTCCACAAACGGCCGACCGATCACATACTGGTTCGATCCCGGCGTCACCGGGTAGAACCCCAGCGACGTAAACACCATCCACGCCGACATCTGCCCCAGGTCATCGTTGCCCACCAGGCCATCCGGCGCAGGCTTGTACTGCGAGTCCACAATCTGCTTCAGCCGCGCCTGCGTCTTCGTCGCCGCACCCGCATACATATACAGGTACGGCAGGTGATGGCTCGGCTCATTGCCGTGAATGTACTGCCCGATCATGCCCGAGATATCTTCCACATCCGCATAGCGCGCCGGGTCCACCTTCTGGTCGAACATCTCATCCAGCTTCGCCACCAGCTTCTCATCGCCGCCCAGCAGCTTGATCATCCCCAGCTCATCCTGCGGCTGATACCACGAGTACTGCCACGCATTGCCCTCCGTGAATCCACTCGCCGCGCCCGCGCGCCCCGGGTCGAACGGCCTGCGATACGCGCCCGACTCCAGCCGCGGCTCCACAAAGCCATCCTCCACGTTGAAGTTGTTGCGCCAGTAGCCCGCACGCTTCTCGAAGTCCGCTGCAGCCTTTGCATCGCCCATCGCCTTCGCCGTGCGCGCAATCGTCCAGTCGTCGAACGCATACTCCACCGTCTTCGATGCCGCCTCGGAGTCATTGTCCACCGGCACGTAGCCCAGCTTCATATACGCGCCCAGGTTGCCGTACGGCGCATACGTCGCGCTCGCGATCATCGCGTCCAGCGCGGCCTTCGTGTCATACCCGCGAATCCCCTTCATGTACGCATCCGCAATAATCGGCACCGCGTGATAGCCGATCATGCACCACGTCTCGATCCCCTGAAACTGCCACACCGGCAGAATCCCGAACGGGCTCCACTGCCGCGACGCCAGCATCGAGTTCACCAGGTCGTTGGTGCGCGCCGCCGGTTCGATCAGCGTCATCAACGGCTGCTCCGCGCGATACGTATCCCACAGCGACAGCGAAGACACAAAGCGGAAGTTCGCCGCCTTATGCACCTGGTTATCCGGCCCGCGATACTCCCCGTTCACATCCATGCTCACGCTCGGCGCCAGCAGCGTGTGATACAGGCTCGTGTACAGCGACCGCTGCGTCTCAGGGCTCGCATGAAACTCCACGCGATTCAGCTCCGCTCTCCACTGCGCCTGCGTCGCCGCACGCACCTTGTCGAAGTCGAAGCCCGGTACCTCGGCCTTCATGTTCGCAATCGCATTCTCTTCACTCACCGGAGACAGCGCCACCGTCACCAGCAGCGGCCCCTTGTCCGGCGAGAAGTCGAACACCGCCTCCAGCCCCCGTCCCTCGATCGCATCCGTATCTTCCGGCGAACTGCCCGGCGTCTTGAAGCCCTTGTACACCGGCGCCGGATCTTCGCGGTTATAGAGATGATGTCCGCTCAGCGGCTGCGAGAAGCGAATCGCAAAGTAAAGCTGCCGCCCCGGTGCCCACCCCCTCGTCTCCCGCATGCCCGTAATCGTGCCGTCCCTGCGAATCCGCACCCGCGACCACAACACCTTGCCCGGATAGTTATAGATACTCGAGCGCAGATCCATCAGCACATGCCACGTCGTCGCCTCCGCCGGAAACGTGTAGCGATGCACGCCCACCCGCGTCGTCGCCGTCAGCTCCGCCTTCACGCCGGAGTCATCCAGCGTCACCGCGTAGTACCCCGGCTCCGCATGCTCCGTCTCGTGCGAGAAGCGCGAGCGATACCCCGACTTCGGCTTGTCGATCTCTCCCGGCTCCAGCGGCACCCTCTCCGCCGTCGAAGGCGTCAGCAGCACATCGCCCAGGTCGCTGTGACCCGCGCCGGAAAAATGCGTGTGCGAAAAACCGAGGATCGTCGTGTCCTCGTAGCGATACCCCGCAGCCCACTTGTAGCTCTGCTTGAACGGACGTATCTGCGTGTCCGGCGACAGCTGCACCATGCCGAACGGCGCGCTCGCTCCTGGAAACGTATGTCCCTCCGGCCCTGTGCCGATCATCGGGTCAACATATTTCAACGGGTCGGGAGACTGCGCGAAGCAGCCGAATGTGGCCAGTGAGAGTGCAAGAAGGTACCGAAGCTTCATCCCTCCAGCCTACCGCTTCCTGCCGTCGCCTTTCGAGTCGCTGATGGATGACATCTATTGGAACAGCAAGAGAAGCAACGTGGTCCTACCAGGATAGAGAGTGGTTGCCCACTTCCACTCATCCCATTTCATCGTCGATTCACCCCACATCGAACGCACGGCAACCTTGTTCGCGAAGCATGGTCACGTCCCAGGGAATCCACCTCATCATCATTTGTTCACTTGACATGACAGGTCAGGATTTCTTACAACGATGCGCCGCGAAAAAACCTCGTTAGCGGTAACGGGACAGAAAAAAAACAACCGAGGTATTTGCAACACCCTTTGGAGCCGAGAATGATTACTAGACGATTCGCCAGCCTCGCGCTGTTCGCATGCGCGTGCGTTCTGTTCTTCGCTGCCGTCGGAGCGCAGGCACAGGACACCTCATCTCTCACCGGTACAGTCGCAGATTCATCGGGCGCAGTCGTGCCCAAAGCCAACATCACACTCAGCAACAACGCCACCCGTTCGGAACTGCATGCCACCTCCGACAACGGCGGCAACTTCAACATCACCAACCTCCCCACCGGCAGCTACAACATGCACGTCGAGGCGCAGGGCTTCCAGACCACCACCCTCAACGATGTCCGCGTCGATCCCAACATCGGACGCCGCATCGACATCACCATGAAGGTCGGTCAGTCCACCGAGTCCATCACCGTCGAAGCCAACGTCAACACCGTGCAGACCGAAAGCGGTACCGTCGGCCAGCTCATCACACAGGAGCAGGTCAAGAACATCCAGCTCAACGGACGCAACCCGATGTACCTCTCGCAGCTCGAGCCCGGCGTCGTTCGCAGCAACTCGATGGCCGCCTTCTCCTTCGGTCTCGATAACGGCATCAACGTCAATGGCGCCCGCGCGCAGGAGAGCCTTCTCACCTTCGACGGTGTCCCCATGGTGCGCACGCGCTCCAACGGCACCAGCGTCGGCGTCGCCGACGTCGATTCCACCTCGCAGGTTCAGGTGCTCACCACCAGCTACCCCGCCGAGTACGGCCGTACCTCCGGCGGTCAGATCCGCATGGTCCCCAAGAGCGGTACCAGCGAATTCCACGGCAGCGCCTTCGAATACTTCCGCAACACCGCACTCAATGCCAACACCTGGCAGCGCAACTTCACCCACCTTCCACGTCAGGCCTTCCGCTTCAACCAGTACGGTTGGAACCTCAACGGCCCCGTCTTCTTCCCCGGCTTCAATAAGAACCACGACAAGCTCTTCTTCCTCGTCGGCGAGGAGTGGATCAAGTACAACCACGACGACCTCGCGCTTCAGAAGTCGCCCACAGCCCTGATGCGTCAGGGCAACTTCAGCGAGCTGCTCGGCCCCAATATCTTCTACGGCGCGCCGGTGCAGCTGGTGAACCCCAGCACCGGCCAACCCTATCCGAACAACGTCATTCCTGCTTCGCAGCTCAGCCCGAACGGTGTCGGCCTGCTCAACGCCTATCCGCTGCCCAATACCTCGGCTCCTACCTACAACTGGCAGGACTCCGCACTCTATACCGAATATCAGCGCAAAGACTCGGTCGTCGTCGACTTCGTTCCGGTAGAGAAGCATCACTTCCGCTTCAGCCTGCTGAACTACAACTACAACGACTACGAGCCGCACTTCGGCAACTTCAACACCAACCCGCGCATCTTCAACCGCCCCAACCAGATCGGCGTGCTGCACTGGACCTGGACCCTCAGCCCCACCTGGGTGAACGATGCCTATGCCTCCGGAGCGGCCGATCACGTCGACATCAACATCGATACGTCCTCGGGGCTCTATGACCGCACCAAGTACGGCATCAACTATCCCTACCTCTATCCCGACGGCAAGGTGATCCCCAACAAGATCCCCACCATCCAGCTGCAGAACTTCGGCACGCTCGATGGCGGACCCTACCCGTCGCGCTCCGGCGGCATCGTGTACGACTTCGGCGATACCGTCACCAAGGTCTGGGGCAGGCACACGCTTCGCTTCGGCGGCCTCTGGGAGTACGCCGGAGAAAACAACTACGACCAGATCAGCGTCGACAACACCCGCCCTGGAACCACCAACAACCAGAACGGCCTCTTCGTCTTCACCGATGCACGCGGCGGCAGTTCCAGTTCCCCCGTACCCACATCGAACTCTGCCGTCGCCAACGTGGCGCTCGGTCTCTTCGATACCTACGGCGAGATCGGAACCCGCTCCTACACCCTCTTCCGCGGCAACATGTTCGAGGGCTTCCTGCAGGACCAGTGGCGCGCCACCTCGAAGCTCGTCATCGAAGCCGGCGTCCGCTACTCCGTCATGGAGAACTACCACGCCCTCTGGGGTAACCAGGCCTTCTTCAATCCCAGCGTCTGGAATCCCGCGCTCGCGCCCACCGTCAACACCACGACCGGCTTCATCACCGGTGGCGATGCCTATAACGGTGTCGTCATCCCCGGCAGCGGCTTCCCCAGCTCTGCGCAGGGTCACGTGCCGGCCGCCATCCTCAACGGGCAGTATCAGCGCCTGTTCCGTGGCTTCAACGCCAACTACTCGCCCACCGTCTACTCCAACATCCAGCCCCGCTTCGGCTTTGCCTACCAGATCTCCCCCGGCACCGTGCTTCGCGCCGGCGGCGGACGCTACATCCAGCGCCTCGGGATCAGCGATACCGTACACGTAGGCGGCAACGCTCCCTTCCAGCCCAACGCCACCGTCACACGCGGCGCCGTCGACAACCCCGGCGGCATCGGCGTCAACCAGGCTCCGCTGGCCTTCTACTCCCACGCCTACCAGTACCCCAACCCCGAGGCCTGGGGATGGAACGTCACCGCAGAGCATGAGTTCCCCAACGTCGCCGTCTTCACCCTCTCCTACGTCGGCCGTCGCGGCTATCACCTCGAGCAGCTCGTCAACCGCAACCAGCTCACCCCCGGAACCGTTCAGGGCAACCCCGGCATCAACCCCGATGCCCTGCGTCCCTATCGCGGCTTCTCCATCATCAACGAGGCCCGCAACGACGGCAGCGCCACCTATCACTCGCTGCAGGCCAACCTCAAGCGCCGCCTCACCAAGGGCTTCCTCTTCGGTGTCGCCTACACCTGGTCCAAGAGCCTCGACTTCGGCTCCGCAACCGGCACCAGCCAGCCCAACGCCTACAACTACGCCAACTTCTACGGACCCAGCGACTTCGACACCCGCCATGTGCTGGTGATGAACTACGTCTGGAATCTCAAGTACGGCAACAGCATCAGCAACGTCGCCGGTCGTACCCTGCTCGGCGACTGGCAGTTCTCAGGCACCATCCAGGCTCAGTCAGGACGCCCCCAGACCGTCTCGCAGAACAACGATCGTGCCGGTGTCGGCCCCGGTTCAGGCAACCAGCTCTGGGTCGTCAACCGCGCACCGCGGCTGCCCCATCAGTTCGCTGCTGCCGGAACCACCAAGCAGTGGTTCGAAGGTGCCGGTGCAGGCGTCTGGGCAACAGCACCGCTCGGAACGTTTGCTCCGCGCGGCATGCGTGGCCTCATCTACGGCCCGGGCTTCAACAGCTTCTCCGCCGCGCTGCAGAAGGAGTTCCACATCATCCCCAGCCACGAAAACCACATGCTCGTCTTCAGGGCCGAGGGCTTCAACTATCTCAACCATCCCAACCTCGATAACCCCGACATGAGCCCGACCAGCAGCCACCTTCGGTCGCGTCACCACCAAGGGACAGACCTACGCCTCGGAGCGCCAGTTCCAGTTCAGCCTCCGCTACGCCTTCTAACGACGTTTCATCCCTTTGCAGTAGCCCGGTCGAAACTGGCCGGGCATTTTTTTGCTCCGCTACGCGCACCATCCGCGCATGTACGGTCAGTGCAGGCCCGGCGTCATCGCTATCAGTCGTCGCATGGCCATCGCCTTCGTCTTGCAGAAAAAGACAAAGGCGCGGACCACAAAACAGCCCGCGCCTCGCCCATCCTGTTTGCTCCTGTCTCTGTTACGGATTACTCGGCGTCTGCGGCGTCCCTGCCGTCGGCACCAGGGGAGCCAGCAGGAAGTTCACCCCGATCACCGTGCCGTTGCCCAGCACGCGGCTATAGCCCTTCTTCGACGTGTACAGCCCGTTATAGCCCGAGATCGTATCGTGGTACACCTTCAGCGGGAACCCGAGATTCTGCAGCGCGGCCAGCGCGTAGATCTCCGGATTCTCATTGCCCAGCCGCCTGCCGTAGCGCTCCACCTTCAGCGCCAGCAGACCCGCAAAGTCCGGCGCCGACGCACTCGTTCCGATCACGCCATACAGGCCGCCATCGATCGCCACCACCACCGCGCTGTCGCTCGCCGGGCACGGCTCCACCGCTCCCACCGGGCAGCCGCCCATGTGACCCGCCACATCCGGCACCGTGCGATACTTCGACCCCGTATTCACCAGCGCCTGGAACAGCGGCTTCTTGTAATAGATACTGTCGCCGCCGCCCGAGCCCCAGATATTCCCCGTCGCCGGCGTGCCGTAAAAAATATCGCCCAGCAGAGGATCGCCATACGCCGACTCGCCAACATACTTCGAGTCCAGCGTCGTCGCACTCAGCGTCGTCTCCAGGTTCGTTCCGCCCACGCCCGTCACATGCGGGCTCGACGCCGGAGTCTCCGCCGAAGGCTGCATGCTGCCGCACGCCGCCGTCGCATCCGTGTCGAAGCACCCCAGCGGAGGCGCAGGCAGCGCGCCCTGGTCACCCGACGACGCCACAAACGTGATCCCCTGCGCATTGCCCTGCTTGAAGAGGTCATCGTAGATGCCCAGCATCTCCGTGAAGTCCTCGCCATCGTTGTACTCCGGCGTGTAGAACAGCTCCGCGCCGCCAAACGACATATTCACCACATCGGCCTTGTTGTCGTCCAGAATCTTCATCAGCCCATCGATGATGTTGTCGTCCGAAAGGTCCGGCAGGTTGTACAGCACGATCTTCGCATTCGGCGCCATGCCGCCCGTCTGCTGCATGTCCAGGTGCGTCTCCGTCGAGCCGTCTGGATCGTACGGCGCGCCGCCGTTGATGCTCACCGTGCTCATCTTCGGCACCGCCAGCTTCTCATGCGTGAAGTAGGCCGTCATATCCGCCGCGTTGAAGTCGTTCGACATCAGCACGCCGATCGTCACCCCCTTGCCCGTGTACACCTTGTAGCTCGGATACGCATACGCCTGCTTCAGATCGGTAAACCAGTACGGCCCCGCAGTCGAGTAGCGATTCACCGGCGTCGCCAGCCTGCGCGAGTGCGCCCTCATGCGGATGAAGCCCGAAAGCCCGCCCACCACCGCCTTGTTCGTCACCAGCACGCCCGGCATCGAGATCGGCGTCGCCGCCGCAATCGTCTTGCGCCCGTTGCGGAACGTGCCCACCTTCAGCTGCGTCGCAAACACCTGCTCCACCGCGCTCGCATTGCCCGTCACATGGATCCGCTGCGACGAAGCCATCTCCGTCGTCAGCCCATACGCCTCCAGCTGCTTGCGCACCGCCGCCACACTCGCATCCGTCGGCGCAAACCTCGCCTTGAACTCCTCCGGCTTAAGCCACTTGTGATAACTCGCCGAAGTGGAGTCGTTCAACCCATCGACCAGCGTACCCAGCGCGGCACGATCCTGCAGTGGAAGAAACACATCGAACGAAACCGTCTGCGTCGAAGCGACACGCTGCGTAAGCGTCGCCTTCTCCGCGGCATAACTGTTAGGGGTGGGCAGCATCGCGGCAAACAACAACGCCGCAAAGACGAGGAGTGGTCTCTTCGCAAAAGACATGAAAGCCTCCAGGGGCTGTAGTCAAAATCAAATTTTGGTAGGAAAAGGGCCCGCGTGCACCCGGAGATGGGTGAAGAAACGATCCCCCCTCTCCGGTAAAAACACAAGACGCATTCGCATGCGATCTGTCTTTCTATGGGAGAAGAAGTGTGTCTGTCGAGCGTGCTGCTACCGTGCGGTTACGCGCTCTCGCGGCGCGCTGCGCAATACCACAAGCTGGTCCAGAATACGTGCTGCCATCGCCGCCTTCGTGCCTGCGGGAAGTTCCATCTCATGCTCGGGCGTCAACAGCGTGCCCGCATTGCGATCTGCGTCAAAGCCCGTCTCCGTACCGGCGACATCGTTCACCACCAGCGCATCCACGCCCTTGCGCTTCAGCTTCTCGCGGCCGTTCGCCAGCACGTTCTCCGTCTCCGCCGCAAAGCCGATCACCATCGTTCCCGGCGCGCGCTCCGCGACGATCTCCTTCAGGATGTCCGTCGTCGGCTCCAGCTGCAGCGTGCGTGCTCCGTTGCGCTTGATCTTCTGCGGCGCCACCTCGGCTACGTGATAGTCGCTCACCGCCGCGGCCATAATCACCATCGTCGCCGACGGCAGCTTCGCCAGCACCGCCTCGCGCATCTCCGCCGCCGTGGTCACGCCCACAAACTCGCACGCCGCAGGACGCGGCAAAGCGCTCGGCGCACTCACCAGCACCACCTTCGCCCCGCGCCGCGACGCCTCCTCGGCCAGCGCATAGCCCATCTTGCCGCTCGAACGGTTGCCGATAAAACGCACCGGGTCGATCGGCTCACGCGTGCCGCCTGCCGTAATCAAAACCGTCTCGCCCGCAAGATCGTTCGTGGCCGTCGCCGTCCCCGCAGCGTTCGAGAGCGCCTCCGCCACCGCGGCCACAATCTCCGCCTCCTCGGCCAGCCGCCCGCCGCCCACCATGCCGCACGCCAGGTAGCCCGCGCCCGGCTCCACCACATGCACGCCCCGAGCCTTCAGCGTCGCCAGGTTGAACTGCACCGCCGGATGCTGCCACATCGCCACGTTCATCGCCGGGGCCATAATCACCGGCGCCGTCGTCGCCAGGTACATCGTCGTCAAAAAATCATCGGCGATCCCATTCGCAAACTTCGCCAGGATATCCGCCGTCGCCGGAACCACAATCAGGGCTGCCGTCGTCTGCGCCTCGTTGATGTGCTCGATGCCCGACATCTCACCGCCCGAAGCCCCGGCGTCTTCACTCCACAGAGAGCTGATCACCTTGTGTCCCGTAATCGCGGCAAAGGTCAGCGGACGCACAAACTCCTCCGCCGCCCGCGTCATCACCACATGCGGATCGAAACCGGCCTCCTGGAGCTGACGCACCACCTCCACCGCCTTGTAGGCGGCGATGCCTCCGGTAACGGCGACGGTGACCTTAACGCGCTCCATGCCCGTTCTCCCCATCTATATATACCCCTTTTTTACCGGCCTGCATCTATACCCCTTTTTCACCGGCCCGCATCGCCGCATTCCGGCTGTCAACCCCGCATCCCGCGCAAACCGCTAAAAACACGTCGGATACAAGTTGCCGATTCCAACCCTCCACCCTGCTACCCTTAAATCAGCCCACTGAAGACGCAGCCCATCCAAGCCGTCCTCCACAGCTAACTCATTCCTTTTCAAGATTTTGACCACTAAATTCTTTATTTTCAAGAATTTGCAGGAAACGAGCAAATATAAGCTCATAAGAATCAATAATTTACCCCAAACTACCGGGGGGAGGGGGGTGCCTCAGAACAGCGGCTTCCGAGCCTTAACCGCCAGCGGTGTATTCAGGAACGCCACCAGCGGTGCCGCCGCCTCAAACCGCTTCACAATCTCCTTCACCAGCCCCGGCGTCGTAGCCACCTCCACCGGCAGCTTCGCAGAAAACCCCCACTGCCGATTCAAAATCAGGTCCGCCGCCGGTGAATCAGGCAGAAAACCCTTCGGCGCCCGCGTCAGCTTGTTGCCGTCGAACTCGCTCATCAGCGACTTCAGCTTCTTCGCCGTCATCAGCGCCCGCATCTGCTCATGGTTGGCCTCGATGTGCCGCCGGATCGCCAGCAGCTGCTCCCGCTCCGGCATATAAACACCGGCCGCGACGATCACCTCGTCCCCCGCGACGTGAAAATAGAACCCGCCGCCCGACGTCTTCTCCAGACCCGACCGCGCCCACCACGCCCCCTGGTGTGTCTTGTAAGGCCGCTTGTCCGACGAGAAGCGAACATCACGATAGATACGAAACGTAGCCTTCTGCGGCGGCTGCACATTCTCCGGAGCAAAACGCAGCATCTCCTCGTTGATCGCCGCAACCACCGTCTGCGTCGCCAGCTTCACCTCGCGTTCGTAGATCGCCTTGCGCGCGTTGAACCACTCACGGTCGTTGTTACGCTTCAGGCCGCGAAAAAACTTCAGCGCCTCGGGAGAATAATGCGGTGCAGCAATTGCCATGATCGTTATCGTAAACCTGTCTGCTGACAGATATTGTCAGCAGGCAGAGTATGCTGATGCCACCGCTGTTCCAGCCCCATCGCTGCTCCGAGGAGAACCACGCATGTTGAGCTTCCTCCGTTCATGTTTTGCAGTCGTGTGCATCGCCATCACCCTCACCTCTTCGCTCGCCGCCTGCACCCGCGCCGTCTACCTTGGCTCCAACGACACCGTCATCACCGCCCGCTCCATGGACTGGAAGTCCGACGTAGGCACCAACCTCTGGATTCTTCCCCGCGGCATCGACCGCACCGGCGAGGCCGGCCCGCAATCCATCAAGTGGACCGCAAAGTATGGCAGCGTTATCGCCAGCGGCTACGACGTCTCCACCACCGACGGCATGAACGAGAAGGGTCTCGACGCCAACCTGCTCTGGCTCGTCGAGTCTGACTATCCCGACCCGCACAAGGCAGCCAAACCTCCGCTGGCCATCTCCCTCTGGGCGCAGTACGTGCTCGACAACTTCGCCACCGTCGCCGAAGCCGTCACCGCGCTCGAAGCCGAGCCCTTCACCGTCGTCACCGCCAGCGTCCCCGGCGAGCAGCGCCTCGCCACCCTGCATCTCTCCATGTCCGACGCCACCGGCGACAGCGCCATCGTCGAGTACGTCCACGGCAAGCAGGTCATCCACCACAGCCGCGACTACCAGGTCATGACCAACTCACCCATCTTCGAGCAGCAGCTAGCGCTCGAACAGTACTGGCGCCAGATCGGCGGCACCATCTTCCTCCCCGGCACCAACCGCGCCTCCGACCGCTTCGCCCGCGCCATGTTCTACATCAACGCCCTCCCCAAAGACGAGACGCCCGACATCGCCCTCGCCAGCGTCTTCGGCGTCATCCGCAACGTCTCCGTGCCCTACGGCATCAACACCCCCGAGGAGCCCAACATCTCCTCCACGCGCTGGCGCACCGTCGCCGACCACAAGCGCCTGCTCTACTTCTTCGAGTCAGCGCTCACACCCAACACCTTCTGGGTCGACCTCAAGCAGGTCGATTTTTCGCCCTCCGGCAAGGTCATGAAGCTCGATCTCGGCCCACAGCAGAAAAACACCTTCTCCGGCAACGTCGTGAAGGACTTCAAGCCCGCACCGCCGTTCAAATTCCTCGGCCTCTAACTGGATAACCGTCAGGGGGCAGTTCAATCGCCCGCGATGGGTGCGCGCTGCACCGGCTGCTTCGCGGTCATCGTTTACCGATGCTGGTAACGATGACCGCATCGCCGTGAACGCCATGCAGCTGCTTTCCTACGCTGTTGTTCCGCAGAGCATCGACGCGACGAGCCAACGTGTTATCGCGCTGCAACGATGGTCGATACCGTCACCATCTCGCCCGGCTGCACCGTAACGCTGCCGTCAGCAGGCGCTGCGTAGACACCATTCTCGTCATAAGGGCTGGTGCGCTCGACTTCTGCCCAGGTTGCGCCGGTCCAGCCCAGCGCAACCTGCTTCTGCATCGTGCCTCGATTCAGCACGACGATCGTCTTCTCGCCCTTACTGCCGCTGTAGGCCGTCACCATCAGGTCCTTGTCGCTGCTTGTAACATCCACACGCGTCATGCCTTCAAGAACATGCCGGCTGAAGGCGCCCATCACGCGTAGCTGGTAGCTCGAGGGCACCGGCATGTAACCACGCGACTTATCCGGAACCAGCAGCGAGCGCGAGGCTCCAATCGTCGGCTGCTCCACATCCAGAATCAGCCAGCAGTACATCAGCGCCACTGCATTCAACTCCGTCAGGTGCTTGTGATAAAGCTGCCCCACCTGGAAGGCCAGGCGATACGACGGCTCCTGGTAGTGCCCGTCGTTGACGCAGATCTCTGTTGCGAGATACGGCTTGTCACCCATCGCCTCTCGCATCTCCTTCAGCCGCGCATCGTACATATCAGGATTCGCCGCGTACTCCTGCCAGTCGTACACATGGCTGGCGATGTAGCCGGTGTCCTTCCACGCCGTTGCATCTTCTTTCAGCTCACGGGCGCGGCTTGACCCCATCCACAGATAAGGAGCATCGGCCATGTGAATCTGCGTGTCCCTGAAGCCTGCCTTGTCCAGCGCGGCACGCAGCACCTTCGTCATCGCGGCAAAGACCTCCGGCGCCTGCTCGACCTCATTCTGGACGCCGACGATCATCGGCGGACGTCCCGTCTTTGCCTGCGCCTCTTTGCAGTACGCCACCACAATCGCGGCATACTTCTCCGGATCGGCGGCCTTGCGCACCACCTTGTTCCACGCGTCGATCACGTGTGCATTGCCTTTGTAATCGACGTTGGCCCACGCAGGCAGCGCCCACATCTCGTAGATCACGTGGCCGCCCAGCTCCAGCGCCTTCTTCGAGTAGTCAAAGTCGCTGACTTCGCTGTTGGGAAAGTTGTCGCCGTAGTAGTGCGGCGTCGCATCCTTCAACGATTCGAAGTTGCTCAGATCCTGCTTCAGCTCCGTACCCATCGGATACTCGCGATCCAGCAGCAGGTTGTAGCGCTTCATGTAGTGCCAGTACTCCGCTTTCGCCGCGTCGTTCATGCGCGCATACGTTGGAATGCTCGGGCTTCCGCCGAAGCCGAGCATCGTCTGCTCTTTCTTCGCTGGCTCGACCGTCACCTTTGCCGCCATCGTCGCAGGCTTCAGCAGCGCCCCCTTCAGCTCAAGGTGAAGCGCCCGCGGCGCGGCCATCACCAGCTGGTGCCGCGAGAGATCGAAGATCATTGCCTCGTCGATCAGTTTCTCGCCGTTCAGCCATACCTCTACGCCGAGATGCGCATTCGCCACCACCTTCATCGTGCGCGGTGTGCCGACGAACTGCCGTTCCACCTCTTTGACCGTCTTGTCAGGATAGGTGCCGCCGCTCAGGCCCTCCGAGTCGTAGTAGCGCTCGATCAGCCGCAGCTTGCTTCCCGTAAGCTCGACCGTCACACCGGCGTGCGGCCCGGTAAAGATCCAGCGCAACGTCGCCAGCCGCGGGACCGTCTCATCGAGCATCAGTGTGCGTTCAAACAGCGCAGGCAGCGGGTCGTCGAAGTAACGCCGCGCAATCTCATCGGGCCGCGACCACCCGGCTCCCGTCGGTCCGTCGCTGACAAAGTCAAAGCTCTGCCACGCGTTGCCGCTGCTGCTCGCATCCGGTAGTGAGACGGCCTGCTGGGCAATCGTAAGGGTGGCAGGCAAAAGAAGGCAGACAAGGGCAAGCTGTCGCAGCAAACGATCCTCCAGGGGTGAGGCACAGTAAAACAGGTTGGATTTCAGCACGATCATCTTATGGAGGAAGACGGACAATCGCCAATGGCGAACGAACTTTCTCTTTGCCGATCCTGCGTCGATGCCCTAGATTGCTGCTATGCCCTTGAATGATCGTCGCTCCTTTCTCAAGATGGGTGCGCTTGCCAGCGCCTTCTCCGTCAACAGCCTCTTTCGTCAGGCCCATGCCGCCGAGATCGAATCCGCCTCCGCCGCTGTCAACCATCTCGGCGCTGCAGCCGCGGCGCAGAACGAGGACTTCTGGGGCGTCATTCAGCGCGGCTATTCGGTCAATACGCAGATCATCAATCTCAACAACGGCGGTGTCTCGCCGGCGCCCATCGTGGTGCAGCAGGCAGTCGAGCGCTTCAACCAGATGACCAACGAGGGGCCGTCGTACTTCATGTGGCAGATCCTCGACCAGGGCCGCGAGCCTCTGCGAAAGAAGCTGGCCGGACTTGCAGGTACGTCGCCGGAAGAGATCGCCATCGACCGCAACGCCACCGAAGCGCTCAACACCATCATCTATGGGCTCCCGCTCAAGGCCGGGGACGAGGTCGTTGGCTCCATGCAGGACTACCCCAACATGATGAATGCCTACCGGCAGCGCGCCGCGCGCGACGGCATCGTCTACAAGCAGATCAGCTTCGACTTTCCCATCGAGGATAAGGCGAAGATCGTCAAGGCGTACGAAGAGATGATCACGCCGCGCACCAGGCTCATCCACGTCACCCACATGGTCAACTGGGTGGGTCAGCTGATGCCGGTGCGCGAGATCGCCGACATGGCGCACGCGAAGGGTATCGAGGTCATCGTCGACGGCGCACACTCCTTCGGTCTCATCGATTTCAAGATCCCCGACCTCAACTGCGACTACTTCGGCACCAGCCTGCACAAGTTCCTCTCCGCGCCCATCGGCTCCGGCATGATGTGGGTCAAGCGCGACAAGATCGAAAAACTCTGGCCGCTCACCTGCTACGGCGATCCGCACAGCCCCGACATCCGCAAGTTCGAGGCGCTCGGCACGCGCAGCTTTCCCATCGAGCAGGGCATCGGTGAAGCCATCAACTTTCACGAGGCCATCGGCTCGCGCCGCAAGCAGGAGCGCATCTTCTACCTGAAGAATTACTGGGCGACGCGCGTCCAGGAGATTCCTGGCGTCAAGCTGCACACCTCGCTCGACCCGCGCTTCTCCTGCGCCATCTGCGGCGTCAGCATCGATGGCGTTGCGCCGCACGACCTGATGAACGCGCTCTTCGACCGGTACAAGATCCACACCGTCTCCATCGACTACGAGAAGATCCACTGCATCCGCGTCACGCCGCACGTCTACACCACCATCGCCGATCTCGATACGTTCATCGGCGCCATGGGCGAGATTGCGAAGAAGAAGGGGTAAGCCGCCCGGCGCCTCTCATTTCGCAGCCGCTTCCGTCCTGCCCGTGGCTGCGAAATAATGGAGAGATGCACAAAGGCCCTTTGCAACAACCGGCTGTGGGAATCGACTTCGGGACCACCAATAGCTCCGTCGCCATCGTGACCGGCGACGCGACGGTGGAACTGGCGTCGTTTCCCACCCGCACCGGCAGCACCGCTTCCTCGCGCTCGGTTCTCTACCTCGAGCAGGTGAAGAAGGCTGGCGGCGCAAAGCAGATTCTCTCCCGCACCGGCCCGGCGGCCATCCAGGGCTACCTCGATGCAGAAGATAAGGGCCGCCTCATCCAGTCGCTCAAGTCGTACCTGCCGAGCCGCACGCTCACCGGCACCGAGGTCTTCGGTCGTCGCTACACACTCGAAGAGCTGATCTCGCGCATGCTCGGCGACCTGCGCGCCCGCGCTGAGCAGCAGTTCGGTTCGCCCATTCGCCACGCCACCGTCGGCCGCCCCGTGCGCTTCGTGGGCGCCGAGAACGAAGACGACGATGCCTACGCCGTCACGCGTCTGCGCGAAGCCTTCATGCAGGCAGGCTTCGAACACGTCGACTTCGAGATGGAACCTATCGGCGCGGCCTACTCTTACGAATCCGCGCTCGACCACGACGAACTGATCCTCATCGGCGACTTCGGCGGCGGCACCAGCGACTTCTCATTGCTCAACGTCGGCCCCGGCGTTCGCAAACGTGGCCGCACCTCGCAGGATCTGCTCGGCAACAGCGGTGTCGGCCTCGCCGGAGATGCCTTCGACGCTCGCATCGTCCGCAAGCTGGTCTCGCCCGCGCTGGGCTCGGAGTCCTATGCGCGCTCGCTCAACAAGACACTGCCCGCCGTACCCGCATGGATCTACGCGAATCTCGAACGCTGGCACTACCTCTCGTTTCTGCGCACGCGCAACGTGCATGAGATCCTGCGCAGCGCAAAGATGCGCGCCCTGGAGCCGGAAAAGATCGAGGCGCTCATCGCGCTTATTGAAGAAGACCTCGGCTACCAGCTCCACCAGGCGGTGCAGCGCGTGAAGTTCGAGCTGTCGCAGGCCGATGAGGCCCAGTTCCACTTCCGCGACGGCAGCCTCGACCTGCGCATCGCCGTCACGCGCAGCGAATTCGAATCGTGGATTGCAGAAGAGCTGGCTTCGATTGAGCAGTGCGTCGATTCGCTGCTCGCGTCGACAGGCGTCGCTGCTCGCGACGTCAATCGTGTCTTTCTTACCGGCGGTACTTCGCTCGTCCCCGCCGTGCGGCGCATCTTCACCAGCCGCTTCGGCGACAGCCGCATCCAGACCGGCAACGAGTTTACCTCGGTCGCGCGCGGCCTCGCGCTGCGGGCGCAGGAATCCCTCATCATCACCGCCTGAAGGCAACGCAAAAAAATGGGTGGCAGGACACGATGTCCTGCCACCCAAAAGAGCGGTTCGTTTCTGTGATTGGTTAGAAGGTGAGCTTCAGTCCGGCCTGCATGACGCGGGGCGCGATCGGTCCGATCGCCGTGATGCGTCCGTAGGTTCCGCTCGACGGATTGCTGTCCGGCAGGCCGAAGTTGGTGTGGTTGAAGGCATTGAACAGCTCCCAGCGGAACTGCACGTGGTAACGGTCCATCGCGGTCCAGTTCTTCATCAATGCAGCGTCGCTGTAGTTGATGCCGGGGCCCTTCAGGAAGTTACGACCCGTGTTGCCGAAGGTTCCGGGTGCGTTCTGCTGGAAGGCGGCAGTGGTGAAGTACTGATTGATCCACTGCTGCTTTGCTGCCCTGGTGCGTCTGCACGACGGCGCCGGGAACGAAGTCGGCGCGATCGGAGTTGATGAGCGAACCGGAGTTGTTGTTGCCGTTGCCTCCGCTGATGCCGAAGGAACGACCGGATTGCAGGGTGTAGATCGCCGAGATCTCCCACTCGCCCAGCACGCCGCGTATCAGGCCATTATGTCCACGCAGGCTTGGCGTGGTGTAGACGGCGTTGGTTACGGAGACAAAGGGATAGTTGAGGTCGGAGATGCCGCGGTTGTAGCGGATATCGTACGGGTTGGCGACGCTGCTGGTAAACGAAGCGTTGCCGGTGGAGGCGACGTCGATGTTCTTCGACCAGGTAAAGCTCGACTGCGCCTGGAAGTTATGCGAGAAGCGCTTCTCGAACTGTGCCTGCAGCGAGTTGTAGCTCGCCGTGCCGTTGGAGTTGATGGTGAGGATCTGGCCGTAGTTGGTCAGCGCGCGAACACCGCGGACAGCGGCTGCCGTCTGACCAGGGTTGGCGTCGATGATGAGCGTCTGGTGATACGACTGGCTGCCGACGTAGGCCAGGTGCATCACGAGGTCGTTGGAGAACTGTTGCTCGACCGAGACGTTCCAGCTCTGCGTCATGCCCAGCTTGAAGCCGGGACGGAAGGCGGCAGGCACGGTGGTCTGCGCGGGGAAGACCGCACTCGACGAGGGGGTGACGTTGTCGTAGGCGAAGGGCGGAAACGGGCTGACGCCTCCGGTGGAGGCGAAGTTGGCCCACGGGTTGGAGAAGTCGACCGGATTGGCGGCGGTAGCGTTCAGCGTGTACGTGGGGCTGAAGGGGCTGACGTCGGCGACGTGGTTGTAGGCCGAGTAGGGCAGCGGCGCGGTGAAGAGACCGAAGCCTGCGCGGAACGCAGTGCGCGGGCTCATCTGGTATGCGACGGCGATGCGCGGCTCAAAGTAGCCGTAGGTGTTGGTCGCCAGGCTGTTGGGCACGCCCTTGTCGCCGGGGAAGACGAGACCGTTCGGCGCGTTGGGGAACTTGGTGCTCTGCTGGCCCGGATTGTAGACCGCGCCGCGTCCATACTGCGAGGCAGGTGCGAGGTTGGGGTCCCAGCGCATGCCGAGCGTGAGGGTCAGGTTCGGCCGCACGCGGAACTGGTCCTGCCCGAAGATGCCGAGCAGGTTGCCGGAGACATCGGCAATCTCGCCTGCGCCCTGCGTGTAGGTGCCAACGCGGCCGAGAAGGAAGTCAGCTAGACCGGATCCGGTTGAATAGCCGGTGAAGTTGACGATGGGGTTGGCCGGGTAGAAAGTCTGCTCTCGCGCGCGCTGGTGCCAGAGATCGACACCGGCCGAAATGGTGTGATTGCCGATGGTCTTCGTCATCGAATCCGAGAAGCCCCACGAGCGGCGCATCTCGCTGGTGAGTTCCGAGTACGGTGTGCTGAAGCCGCCGTTGGCCTGTAGGCCTTCGGAGTAGCAGACACCAGCAGGCTCGCTGACGTTGATGTACTTCGACAGGCAGAAGGCGTTGCCGGCGTTATCAAACTGCGTGCCGCCGTTGTAAACGTGCATCTGGTTCCAGAACAGCGAGAGCGCATTGACCAGGCTGGGCGAGATCGTCCAGGTATGGTTCACCACCTCGTTGAAGAACTTGCCCTGCTTGCCGGGGTTGATCGCAAGAATGTTGCCCGGCGTCGAGGACTCGGCGCGGTTGTAGTACTGGTTGTACGTACGCACCGTGATGCGATGCTTATCGTTGGGAGAATAGTCGAGGCGACCCGTACCCTCGTCGTACTTCTCAACCGAAGCCGGCAGCGTGTAATAGGTCAATCCGCTTGCAGCGTCCTGACCCTGCGGCAGTGCGGTGGTCGCAATCTTGACCGCCGCGGGATTGAAGAGTGCCGGGTTGATGCGGTTGTTGACGAAGCCGCCGGTGAGTGCCGTGGGATACGCCGAGAAGTCGCCGTTCAGCATCGCTGCCGTGGGCGTGTTGGTGCTGTTCGCCGTAGCCGTGGTCGACTGGCGCGTGCCCTGGTAGTTGCCGAAGAAGAAGAGCTTGTCGCGCTTGATCGGACCGCCGATAAAGCCGCCGAACTGGTTTCTCTTCAGCGGATCGACCTGCTTGGAAAAGTAGTTGGCCGAGTTCAGCGCGCTGTTGCGCAGAAACTCGAACGCGCCGCCATGAAAGGCATTCGTGCCGGCCTTGGTGTCGATGCTGACCACCGCACCGGGCGAGAAGCCATAGTGCGCGTCGAAGTTGTTGGAGATGACGCGGAACTCGCCCGTGGCGTCGGCATTCGGCGAAGGCGCCGCCAGCGACATATACGTGTCCATGTTGGGCACGCCGTCCAGCAGGTAGAGCGTTGAGCCCTGCCGTCCGCCACCTGCGGAGGCACCGGACTCATTCGGAAAGGTCGTCTCGCCCTGCAGCGTACCCGCGCCGGTGTTGAGCACGTTGATGACGCCCGGGGACAGCAGCACGAGGCTCGAGGGATCGCGGCCGTTCAGCGGAAGCTCGCGAATGGCGTGCTCGCCTACGGTGTTCGAAACCTCGGCGTTGGTGGTGTTGATCAGCGCGGCACCGGCCTCGACGTTGATCGTCTCCGTCTCGCTGCCGACCTGCAGCGCGATGTCGAGCGTCGCCTGCTGGCTGACCGTCAACAACACGCCGGTCTGCTGAAACTTCTGGAAGCCCTTCACCTCTGTTGTGATCGTGTAGTGACCGGGAGGGACAGTGGGGAATCGATACAGGCCCGACGTGTTTGTCACGGCATTGAGCGCAAGGTTGGTATCGACGTTGGTTGCGGTGACGTGTGCGGAAGGAACGATGGCGCCGGAGGTATCGGTTACGGTGCCGCTCAGGACAGCACTTCCACCCTGAGCAAAGGCACTCGCCGTAAACGTAAACAACGCGAGTACGCAAAAGAAAAGAGAGGGGAGTCGTTGCATTCTCATTAAAGCTAGGGCCTCAAATCACAAAAAATAGTGAAGCCTTCGACCGCGTGCCTGTGGCACATCTTTTACGAAGGACAACGCTTTCAAACACAGGAACCGGAGTCTTCAGATAAATAAAACGCGCACCAGCATAGTGGAGTTGCTGAAAGACTGTCCACTGGCCGCGAGTATGTAACTGAAACTGTGTCGAATAGAGGCTTAATCAGGATGAAATTGTTGGGTGAAGAGCCAGCTACCTGCGGGTGCGTGTTGAGGGACGCCGTTGCGTTTCGACGCTCTTGGGCGCGGAGAAGGCGCGCCACTTCACCGGCGACGCCAGGATCAGCGAGGTGCTGGTCGCAACATACGGCAGCATGGAGTCGATGACGGTCTCCAGGTGCTGAGTATCGCGCACGGCGACGCGAAGGATGTACGACTCCGCACCGGTCACGCGATGGCACTCCAGCACCTCGGGAATGCGTGCCACCTGCTGCGCGAACCTGGTCAACCGCTCTCCCGCGACGGTGACGCGGATGATCGCGCCCATCGTGTACCCCAGCGCCGAGGGATTGATGTGCGCGTGATATCCCGTAATCACGCCCGCCTCTTCCAGTCTCTTCACGCGCTCAATCGTCGAAGGCGTCGTCAGTCCCACCTGACGGCCGATCTCCGCGAAGCTCATGCGAGCGTTCGCCTGCAGCAGGTCGAGAATCCTGTAATCGATGGCGTCGGGAGTCATGGCGTCTCCAGCCTGCATGAAGAAATATTGCCAGGCTCCTTTCATCATAAGGAGAGATTGCGCCAGCTCAAAATGATGTAAGGCAGATGGCTATAAAAACCATATCTCGCTTCTTCATGGTTTTGGCCACTTTCTCTACGCTTTAAGTATGCTGGCAGCCCAAACCATTCCGCCCTTTGTGATTCCCCCCATGGCAACGCGCCAGAGCGGACAGCTTGAGGCGCTGAGCAGGCTGGTGGGCCACACGCCGCTGCTTGAGATCGCGCTGACCATCGACGGTGAACCGCGCCGCGTCTTCACCAAGTGCGAATGGAAGAACCTGACCGGCAGCATCAAGGACCGCATGGCGCTGCACATCCTGCGCGAAGCCTACGCCAGCGGCGCGCTAAGGCCCGGCGATTGTATTGTCGAGGCTACCAGCGGCAACACCGGCATCTCCTTCTCCGCCATGGGCCGCGCCCTCGGCCACAAGGTCGTCATCTTCATGCCCGACTGGATGAGCCAGGAGCGCATCCGCCTGATGCGCAGTTACGGCGCCGACGTGCGGCTGGTCTCGAAGGCGGAGGGCGGCTTTCTTGGCTCCATCGCCATGGCCGAGGCCACGGCAGCAAGTTCGCCGAACATCTTTCTGCCGCGCCAGTTTTCCAACCTGGCTAACGTCGAGGCGCATCGCTGCGGCACCGCGCTGGAACTCTGCCAGCAGCTTGCGACGCTCGATCTGCGCCCCGATGCCTTCGTTGCCGGCGTCGGCACCGGTGGCACCGTCATGGGCGTCGGCAGCTATCTGCGCGAGCATGTTCCGCATGCCACCGTGCATCCCATCGAGCCCGCGGAATCGCCGACGCTCTCTACCGGAACCAAGGTCGGCCATCATCGCATCCAGGGCATCTCCGACGAGTTCATTCCGCAGATCGTGCAGCTCGATCGCCTCGACCGCACACTTGCCGTCAGCGATGGCGATGCCATTCGCATGGCGCAGCGGCTGTGCAACGAGCTGGGACTCGGCGTCGGCATCTCCTCCGGCGCAAACCTGATCGGTGCCGTCGAGGTGGCCCTCGCGATGGGCCCCGATGCTGTCGTCGCCACCGTCTTCGCCGACGACAACAAGAAGTACCTCAGCACCGACCTCACCGCCGAAGAGCCCATACGCGAGGCGCACCTCACCCAGCGCATTCAGCTGCTCGGCATGCGCGTCATCTAAGTCGTTGGTTGAGAGAAGTGAATCAAGCAGCCGCGCTGATCTCAGCGCGGCTGCTTTTCTTTAAGCCAGCGTGATCTCGAGCGACGTAACACTCGCTGGTGGAAAGGTGTGCATCAGCTTACCGCCTGCAGGCGTCAGTCCACTTACCGCCGACGGCTTCACCACGTCAGGATTAGCGAAGTCGTTATGCGCATGCACGTCTTTCTCCGCCAGTACCGTTCCCTTCGCGGCCGTTACGCTCGCACCACGCACGGCGATCTCGGTCGTCATCGCATCCGTCAGGTGTGGATTGACTACGGTCAGCGTCAGCGTCTTACCCTTGATCGAAGCCGAGCCGCTCAGCCCTGCGAGCGTCTTGATTGGCGGCAGCTGGCCGATATAGCTCGCACCACCCACCTGCGCTGGCGTCGTGCCCAGCGGATTCGGAATCGCAGGCGCCGTGAAGGCCGCGCGCACGGACTGTGCCCCGCGATGCGGCAGGTACATCTTGAAGACGTGGTACGTCGGCGTCACGCAGAACTTGTCGCCCTGCGCCAGCATCAGCGAATGAATGCAGTTGATCGACTGCGCCACCGCGGCCGCTCCCACCTTGTCGGCGTGGCGCTGGAAGATATCGAGCGTGATGCCGGTCAGAAGGGCATCGCGCATCGTCGACTGCTGCGACAGGTTGTACTCCGGCGCAAGCTCCGTTCCCTTGCCGTACCACGCGCCCCACTCGTCGACCACAAGCTTCACCGAGGGCTGTCCCTTCGACATCATGCTCGGCGCGGCATTGGTCATTGCCGTCCAGTGATCCGTGATCACCTTGTCCATCAGGCCGCCGCGCGTCAGCAGATCGTAGTAATCCTCGTCGTTGAACTTCAGCGCATCGCCATCGGCAAACTTCTTTGCGCTGCCCGACGTGTAGTAATGAATCGACAATCCCCAAAGGTTGCGTCCCTCGGGATTGCCGTACAGTGCCTTGAACAGCCGCGTCGTCCAGTCGATATCATCGCCGTTCGGCCCCACGGCGACAAAGCGCAGCTTCTCCTTGTCGTAGCTCGGCGTCCACGCGGTATAGCGACGGAACTCGGCTGCGTATTCCTCCGGCGTCATGTTGCCGCCGCATCCCCAGCTCTCATTTCCCACGCCCCACAGGTCGACGTTGAACGGCTCCTTGTCGCCGTTGGTGGCACGCTGCGTCGCCAGCGCATTCGGCATCGCAGGCGCAGCCGAGTGTGACGGAATGTCGCCCGATGGCGCATTGCAGTATTCGATCTCTTCGTAGAAATCGCGCGCCGGCTCGGTGCGCAGGTTGGCCGCAAGATATGGCTTCGCGCCGATCGCCTTGCAGGTGTGCATGAACTCATGCAGGCCATACTGGTTCGAATCCTGCTGATGCCAGAACGCCGCACGCGCCGGACGCTTCGCCCGTGGACCAATGCCGTCGTGCCAGTCGTAGGAGTCGGCAAAGCAGCCGCCCGGCCAGCGCAGCACCGGAGCCTGCACCTCGCGCATCATGTCGATAAACGATTTGCGAACGCCGTTCACATTGGCGATCTTCGATCCTTCGCCCACCCAAACGCCGTCATAGATCACGCCGCCCAGATGCTCGATAAAGTGGCCATAGATCTCGTCGGAGATTGTAGCGATTGGTTCCGACGGCATGATGTCGATGTACGCATCGGCCTGCTTCGACTGTGCGATGGAAGTAGAGCCATTCAAGGCGACGGCAGCGGCAGCAAGAGAGGAAGACTTCAGAAACGAGCGGCGAGACGAGCTATTTTTTGACACGAAGAAAAACCCCCACGGATGGAAGTCACTATAAATGGAGGCGCATACGGCCAGCCAGTACCGCGCAAGGCACGAGCCGGCCGCACCCCCTTCGATTGCCACCCTAGGTAAACATGAACTCCGCCGTCATCTTGCACGAAGCCGAGGGCGTCAGTCGGCACCAGTGCGCGCTGAAGCCCTCGGGGAAGATCACCGGGTGATACTCGCCGCCGCTCAGCTTCACCGTCTCGTACTTCACCCAGGTGCCGTTGCCCAGAAAGTCGATCTCGATCTCCACCGATGCAGCTTTCTCCGCGACCAGGTGCAGCATCTTCTTGTCGAAGCCGGTGAACAGGAACGGATCGGAGGGCTTGCCCGCCGTCACCATATCGTTGCGCCACGGCCCGCCCCAACCCTGCGGTTTGCCCCAGCTCCACAGGTCGTCGGTCTTGCCGAACCAGATGCCGCTCTGCGGCTGGCCGACGACGGCGTTGTTATCTTCGTTTGGAGTCGTCTCATTACCGCCCGCGGCAAACAACCCACGGAAGCTGCAGTAGTCGGGAATCATGCGCAGGTGCTGGCAGATCGGCTTCACGCCCCAGATGTGATCCTCAAATGCCAGCGGCTGCAGCTCGTAGAACATCGCGTGGATGTCCATCAGGTAGTGCTCGGTCTCTACTTCGCGGATGCGCATCCACTCTGTCTGCCATGCCTGCTCGAACGCATGCGAGGCCTTGGGCAGACGATAGTTCTGCCACTGTCCCTTCACCAGCGCGTGAAAGAGCACCGAACGCTCATCCCATCCCGTCGCAAACATCACGTTGCCCATGTTCTGCCGCGCCGCCACATCCATATGCGGCTTGTCGGAGATGCGCGTCCACGTCTTGCCGTCCGTACTCGAATAGTCCACCCTGATGCTCGCCATACTGGAAGAATCCGTTGTTGGTGACCACGACACGGCCCTGCGCGGTATATCCGCCTTTGAAGTGCGGCTGCAGGTTGATGTTCATGTCCTTGCGAAGATCGTTCAGCACCCTGCACTTCAGCGTGGCGATATCCATCTCGATGAAGTGGCCCTCCATCGACTGGAAGTAGACGCGGTTCTCCGGGTCGGTCAGGTGCGGCATCGTCGAGGTCAGCCGATAGGTGACCAGGTCCTCTATGCGCCGCCACTTGCCGTTCGCGTCGATGATGTACGGCCCGATGATGCACTGGTTCGACGCATGATGAATGAAACGATTGGCATACACGCCGTTCGGCACATCCAGCAGCGTCGGTTTCAGCGTGTCGTCGATGCGGTACAGGCCGACGCCCGTGCCCGAGTGCTTCTGCCCCGAAGAGTTATACGTCACCGCGTACAGCCCATCCGCCCATGGCATCAGGGCGCCTACGCCGCACTCCGTACGGGTCGGATCGGTGTCGCTCTTCAGGCCGACGTTGGGAATGCCCGGCAGAAAACTCTGCGCGGCAGCATAGCCGGTAGAGCCAAGGATGGAGGCGAGAACGGAGCGGCGCGAGACGGAGCGAAGGAGGGTCATAAGTGTGCAGTCGAGCCTTTCATCTGATGTTAAGCGGTTAACTTATCGACTGCGGAACTGTAAGGGCTGGAGGGGGCGGATGGCAAGAGAAAAGTTTAAGCTGCGAAGCCAGCGATTTAAATTTGAGCTTCAGCAGATTCCTTCCTTGCCATTCAGCGGCAAAGGAATCTGCTGTCGTACTTCTCAGGAACGAGAGGCGGCGTCATCCGGCCTGTTCGAACTGGCTGGGTTATCGCAGATGCTGCAGCTCTCCCGGTGTTCATTCAAGGTCTTCAGAGCGTCACGTCTTCGGCCTCTCGCGGCAATACCTCCGACGCTGTCGCGCTCAGCCTCTGCAATGGAGACCTCTAGTCCCGCAGCTTTTAATTCTTCCGACAGCGTCAGTCCTGTAGCACAAAGCATGAATGTATTCCTTTCGATGGAGCCGTAGCGTGTGATCCCTGGGAGGTTGATTGCCTCAGTTGATTGTATTAACTCCTCACTGAAACAAGCTCTTATTCGGTTCCGCTCCCATCACAAACTCCAGCGTCCCACCCTTCACGATGTCGGCATGCTGCAGCCGCGCCGTCTTCATCGTCACTCCATTCAGCTTCGCCGTCTGGATATAGCAGTTCGTCGCGCTTGCGTTCTTCGCGATCACGGTGAATTTCTTCCCTCCCGGCAGGGTCATGGTCGCCGAAGGAAAGCGCGGCGTGCCGATCCAGTACTCCGGAATCCCCGGCGCCACCGGATAGAAGCCCAGCGTCGAGAAGATCCACCACGCCGACATCTGCCCGGCGTCGTCGTTGCCGGGAATGCCCTTCGGTGTGTCGTTGTAGACGTCCACCAGCTCGGCCACCTGCTTCTGCGTCTTCCAAGCCGCACCTGCCTCGTCGTACAGGTAGGCGATGTGATGGCCCGGCTCGTTGCCCGGATCGTAAAGCTTCTTCTCGAACAGACCATCCAGGCTGGCGACAAACTTCTCTCTGCCGCCTAATGTCTGCATCAGCCCAGCAACATCCTGCGGCACGTAGAAGGTGTACTGGTAAGGGTTCGACTCCGTAACAAAGCTGGCCCATTTGTTGGGCTCGAAGGGCGTGATCCAGCTGCCATCCTGATGGCGGCCCCGCGCCAGCTTCGTCTCCGGATCGATCACGTTCTTCCAGTTGCTGCCGCGCTTAGCCAGTACAGCAGCATCCTCCTTATGTCCCAGCGCATCCGCAAACCGCGCAATGATGGTGTCGTCGAATGCATACTCCAGCGTGCGCGAGACCTGCTCCTTCTGGTGGAAGGCTTCATTGACCGGGTCCTCCAGCGGAATGTAGCCGTACTTCATGTACGACTGCAGCGCGCGTCGCCCAAGACCGTCCTTGTACTGCTCATAGGGTGGCGTATCGAAGGCATTCTGCCGCACCAGCTTCCATGCGCTGGCGAGATCGAAGTTGCGCAGGCCTTTCATGTAGGCGTCCGTCATGGCCACGCCTGTGTGGTCGCCGATCATCTCCGAGGTGTAGCTGCTCCACGCGGGAAAGATCGGCAGGTAGCCACCCTGCTCGCCCTTCAGCACCAGCGACTGCATCATCGCCTCGTAGCGATGCGGCTCCACCAGCGTCAGCAGGGGAAGCTGCGCGCGATAGATGTCCCACATCGAAAAGTCGTCATAGTACGGCGTCGCAGACTTCTCTACCTTGCCGCTGCCGCCAAAGCGCGGATACGATCCGTCCGCATCGCTGACGATGCGCGGGCCCAGCATCGAGTGATACAGCGCCGTGTAGAAGCTGTGCCGCTCCGCCGTCGTGCCGCCGCCGACTACGATCTCGTTCAGCACGCCCTCCCAGCGCTTCGTGGTCTTCGCCTTCAGCGCAGCAAAGTCCCACGCCGGAATCTCTGACCGCAGGTTGGCCCGCGCCTCGTCGATCGAAGTGAACGAGCTGCCCACCTTCACCACAACGCTGTGCGGCGCGCCAAGCTTGAAGCGCAGGTATGCGCCCATGTGCTCGCACTTGCCCTCGCCGCTCAGCTCCATATCGCTGCTGGCTTTCGCATCGCACCACGTCCCCGCCGACTCCGCCTGATCGCGGAACTGGATCACGAAGTAGCCCTTAAAGCCCGCAGGCTTTCCGCTGCCCTGGTAGACGCGGTAGACCGGGTTGTAGCCCGTAATCTCCTTCTTCGCCAGGTCCACCTTCACCCAGCCGTCCTTCATGCGGGCATTCGGCTCGATCACCAGGTTGGCCTCGCCCGCCTTGCCGTAGTTCACACGAATCATCCCGGCGCGAATCCCCGCCGTCATCTCCACCGTCTCGTCATACGCAGGCAGCTTCACGGAATAAAACGCCGGCTGCGCCACCTCATCGCTATGGGCAAAGGCCGCGGCGCGGTCCTGGGGCTGCGGCTTCAGCTCGCCCATGGTGGGCATCACGGTCAGCGAACCGTATTCCTGGATGCAGGATCCGCTCAGCCAGTGCGAGGCGCGAAAGCCCGTCAGCTTCGTATCCGCAAAGTAATACGGCGACACGCACTTCTTCTCCGTCGGCTGCGTCTCCGGCGTGAACTGCGTCATGGCAAACGGCTCGCCCACCAGAGGAGCCGTCTGCCCCTCATTGGCGGTTCCAATATATGGATCGACGAGCTGATACGGAGTCTGGGAAAAGGCAGTAGCCGAGACCAGGAGTGCAGGAAGGCAGCGCAGTAGGGTTCGCATCACGAACCATGCTAATCGGCGTTCGCGAATCGAAGGGGGCGAAGCACAATTTTCCTCACATGGACGCGTCCGCAGGACCCAATTCACAACGACGACGAATACGCAAGTCTATGTAAGTCAATGACTTGAATTATGTGACCAATTGAATTTCTGTATGCGTCTATGAATTCCCGGATTTCTCCAGGGGCTTTTGGCTTTGAACGTCTGTACTTTAAGGCACTTAACTAGCCTGATATCAACCTCATGGCGCTCAGTGATGAATGGCGTCAATATGGCACGCTGCGTGCTTCACCACACTCTTAGCCGGGGAATCAATTGACTAAAGAGGGGCTTAAGCTCCCAAAGCTGTTTCACCGGGCTCATTTATCGAGGATGGAGTTTATATGACGATGAGAAAAGCGGCCGCAGGGTCGTTGTTCGCCTTACTGTTTCTGGTGCTCTCTGCTATTGCAACAGCCACGGCCACAGCCCAGACCAGCAAAGGCATTCTTGTTGGTGTTGTGCGCGACGCAAGCGGCGCAGTTGTTCCTTTCGCAAAGGTGACCGTGATCAACGAGAACACGGGTGAGAAGCGTGAGGAGACCTCTGCTGCCGATGGAACTTACCGCGTCGATGCCATCAATCCCGGCACCTACGAAGTAGATGTAACGGCGAATGGATTTAAGCAGTTCCAGTTGAAGGGGAATGTCGTGAATCCCTCAGTGGCTACCACGGCGAACGCCACGCTCGATGTTGGTGGAGAAAACACGGTGGTCGAGGTGCAGGCCGACTCCAACGGCGTCAATACACAGAACGCCCAGTTGAGTGGAACGATTAGCGCGGCCGAATTAAAGACCCTGCCAATCTTTACGCTGAATCCGGCTGAGTTGGTCAATTCGCTTCCGGGTGCGCAGAACGTCTCCTCGCTTAATCTGGGGGGCGCCGGCGGTAACGGCTCCGTTCAGATCTCAATTAATGGCGCTCGTCCGCGCAGCAACAATTTCATGCTCGACGGCATGGATACCAACGATGTGTCAATCGGCGGCGAGGCTTTTCAGCCCGTGATGCCCGATTTCTTTTCGAATGCCACCGCTCTGTTGAACTCTTCAAGTGCGGAGTTTGGACGCTCGGGCGGCGCTGTAATCAACCAAGTCACCAATAGCGGAACGAACGCATTTCACGGCAGCGCGTACGAGATTTACACGGGCTCCGCGCTGGACTCACTGGACGGCCAGACCCGTCGCGTCAAGCCTCTCGCGGCAGATGATCCAAATCCGAAGGCACGCTACAACCAGCACCAGATCGGCTTTACCGTAGGCGGACCGATCATCAAGGACAAGTTGTTCGCCTTTGGCGGCGGCACGTGGATCCGGTATTACGGCAATACTCAGGCAGACCCAGTAGAGCTTCCTGATGCCGCAGGCTATGCCCAGCTCAGTGCAATCGGCGGTCCGCTGGCGACGCAGCTTCAAGGGTATCTGAATAACGGCTCATACCTGAATACGGCGAACTACAGGGTTATCTCGCCGAATGCCTCTTCCATTGCGATCAGCCCTCGGTCCGGATGCTCGACTGGATGCAGTGTGAGCACGGCAGTCTTCCAGCGCAACGCCACCGCGTATCTCAATCCTGAAACACAGTGGATGTACCGCATCGATTTCATTCCGCGGGCCAACGATACCTTCAACTTCCGGTATCTGCATGATCGCAGCTTGACTGCGCCATACTTCGGATTGAATCCGACGTCCCTGCCAGGCTTCGATGCCGCTGCCGGTGGCCCCTCGGAGTTGGGAGGCGGTACCTGGACCCACATCTTTAGTCCCAACC
Source organism: Edaphobacter sp. (assembly GCF_028283685.1). Taxonomy (GTDB): domain Bacteria; phylum Acidobacteriota; class Terriglobia; order Terriglobales; family Acidobacteriaceae; genus Edaphobacter. The sequence goes on from NZ_JAPWKF010000006.1 coordinate 147,109, forward strand.
TGGTGAACGAGTTTCGTGCATCGGAGACGCGCATCAACTTCCAGTTCTATCCGACGGCAGAGACATTAGCGAACCCGGCGGCGAAGCTGCCGGACATCAACTTCTCCGACGCAAACATTCCAGTTCTTGGAATCTCCCAGAATATGCCCCAGGGCCGTGGGGAGGAGCTTTACCAGTTCCAGGACACTGTAGGTTGGACACGCGGCAAGCATACGCTGCGCATGGGAGCGGATATCTCGCGCCTGCTGGAGACGGATTATGTTGCGCAAACGTATATCGGGACGCTGAACTACAACGCTGATACCAGTGAAGGCGGAGGATTATCGGCACTGGATAACTATCTCAGTGATCGTCTCGGCGCCGGCGGGACAGCCACGAAGACCTTTGGTCCAACGCGTGTTGATCCACACATCTGGAAGCTGGCGGGGTTCATCTCCGACGACGTCAAGCTGAGCGCCGACTTCACCCTTAACCTGGGTATCCGGTACGACTATCTGACTAACCCGTTGAACGCTCTGCCTTACCCTGCGCTCGACGTGAACAATCCGTTTGTGCCGATTGATACCTACGTTCCCATCAATGCGGACAAAAACAATATCGCGCCGCGTATCGGCTTTGCCTACGTTCCGCGCCATGGCTTCTTTGCAGACGGGCGTACCGTCATCCATGGTGGTTTTGGCATCTTCTACGATCCATTCTTCACCAATATTCTTGTCAACTCAGCGCAGTCGTCTCCCGTGGCGCCTACGACGACGCTTCGTTCGACTGCTATTGGCGGCCTGACTGGAGCATCCGGACTGATTGCGACGATGACCCCAGCATTCAGCGCCAGTTCCTCTGTGCAAAGCGTTGCGAGCAATTTAGTCAATCCGCAGACCTACCAGTACAACTTCGGCCTGGAACGGGAGCTTCCGTTCCAGTTGAAGGCGACAGTGAATTATGTAGGCGCGCGGGGCTTGAAGCTGTACTCGAACCGCCAGCTCAACTATGCGGTTAACGGGGCCTTCATTAATCCGAATCGCGGAGCGATCAACGTTCGCGATAACCGAGCAGGATCGAGCTACAACAGTTTGCAGGTTGGAGTGGATCGCCAGTTCTCCAAGGGATTCTTCTTCCGGTCGTCATACACCTACTCGAAGAATCTGGACAATGCGTCAGAGGTCTTTAATATCTTCAACTCGCCGACCTCCTACCAGGCCAATCTGGCTGGTAACGGTATTCGACAGGAGTGGGGCAACTCGGCTTTTGACCGTCGTCACGTAGCTTCCTTCGTATATAGCTACGAGCCACGCGGTTTTCATTCAGAGAATGCGTTCGGCGACTTCGTTCTGAGTGCATTCACTCGTCACATCACCATCTCCGGACAGACTCAGTTTGCAACCGGCCCGTACACCAGCTTCAATACGAGCGGGCGTGACATCAATAACGACGGCAGCTCGGCTAACGACCGGCCAATCCTTTCGAACTCCCGCGCGCCGCTAAACTCAGTGGGCGTCGACGGAAGTGCGATCGGTGGGACATCTAACGTCTACTACGACTACGCGGCATACAACGCTTCACTCTCGTTGCCTTCCGCTCAGCGTGTGCGCACGCCGGTTAATGCGGGCGATGTGCACTTCCTTGTCCCGAGTGCGGCCAATGGAGCGAGCATGGTCTCGCGTGAGATTGGCCGCAACGCCTACGCAAATCCCGGTATGCAAACGTGGAATGTGGCTGCGCAGAAGGCCATTCCAGCGACGTTCAAGCATCTTGAGTCTGGACAGTTCATCTTCCGTGTCGAAGCGGAGAATATTGCCAACCACAACAATGTGCGCTACCTCAACCCGAACGTAACGCTGGTGGGTCAGTCTTCCTACCTGAACATTTCGAATGCGCGCGATCCAAGCGAGTATCGCCACTTGCGTCTGTGGGCTAAGTTCAACTTCTAAGCCGTTTTACTTTTCGCGAAAGAGGCTCCTTCGGGAGCCTCTATTTTTTGCCTTTGAAAATCGCCACGCCATGCGTCGCTAGAACTCGATGCCGCGCTGCGCCAGGATGCCCTTCTGGTACGCGTGCTTTACCTCGCGCATCTCGGTGACCGTATCGGCCAGCTCCACCAGCGACGGGTGTGCGTTGCGCCCGGTCAGGATCACATGCACCATCTCCGGCTTCTGCCTGAGCGCTTCGGCCACCTTATCCGGGTCGAGCATCTTGTAGCCGATGGCGTAGTTGATCTCGTCCAGTACCACCAGGTCCCAGTCGCCCGACTGAATGGCCTCCACGGCCTCGGCCCACGCGTCTTCCACCAGCTTCAGGTCTTCGGGATCGGTCTCTGCGCCGCCGACCTTCACAAAGCCGCGCCCCATCTGGCGGATTACGATCGACGGATCGTCCTCGCTGCCCAGCGCCTTGCCCAGGGCCTCGATGGCGTCCAGCTCGCCGTAGTGCCACGAGCCCTTGAGAAACTGCAGGATCAGCACACGCATGCCGTTGCCTGCGGCACGAATCGCCGTGCCCAGCGCGGCTGTGGTCTTGCCTTTGCCCGGCCCGGTGTTGATCACGATCAGTCCGCGGCGTGAGGTCTCAGTCATATCGATAAGCATAGCTGCTCGACGGCAGCGCCGGGCTCGCAGGCGTCAGTGCCCGGAGTGATACGGATGTCCCGCGAGAATGGTGAAGGCGCGATACACCTGCTCCGCCACCACCACGCGCGCCAGCTGGTGCGGCAGCGTGATGCGGCCGAATGAGAGCATCAGGCTCGCCCGGCTGCGAGCCGTGGCCGACCATCCATCCGCCGGCCCGATGGCAAAGACGATGCGCTGCGTGCCTGCATCGCGCACATGGCCAATCGTCTCGGCGATCTCCTCCGACGAGAGCTGCTTGCCCCGGCTGTCCATCAGCACCAGGTACACAGGGGTGCGCGCACTCTGCTTATCCAGCCACTCGAAGAAGGCAGGTTCCGTGTCTGAGAGGTGCGTCTCCGTCGCGGCATAGCGCGAGAGGCGCGTCGTGTACTCCTCCAGCAGCGGCTGGAAGGTCTTGTTCTTCGCTCCCGCGCCGCGCGCCAGGATGGCCGACAGGGTAACGCTCAGCATGGCATCCCACCGGTCATGGCATTAGCGAAAGCCGTCGAGCGCGTTAGCGCTTCGACGACTTCTTCTTCGCTGGAGCCTTCTTGGCGACGACCTTCTTCGCAGCCTTGACGGCCTTCTTTGCGGGGGCTTTCTTCGCCGGAGCTTTTTTTGCAGCCTTGGCGACAGTCTTCTTCGCAGCTGCCTTCTTCGCCGGAGCCTTCTTGACGGCCTTGGCGACCGTTTTCTTCGCAGCAGCCTTCTTCGGCGCCTTGCGGACAGCCGCGATCGAGGCCTTCAGCTCAGTGTTCAGCTCTGCGACCGAGAGCGAGGTAGCCGACTTGCGCAGCCGCTCCAGGCCATAAAAGGCACGCTTCTCCGGCGAGAAGATGTGGACGATGAAGTCCACGTAGTCCATCAGGATCCACTCTGCCTGGCGTCGGCCTTCGACCGAGTTGGGATAAACGCCGAACTCGCGCTTGAGCTTCAGCTCGATCTCGTCGGAGATGGCGACGTTCTGGCGGTCGTTGGTGCCATTGCAGATGAGGAAATAATCGGTGAGTCCGCTCTCAGAGGGGTCGAGCGCGAGGATGCGGATATCTTCGGCCTTCTTGTCCTCGGCCGCGGCGGTGGCGGCGAGCAGTAGCTTGTTGCTTTCAGTAGACGGCATGCGGCTCCTTCTCTTCTATGGTATCGGGTCATGCTCGGCGATGCCAGATTTCACAGGTCCAAATGCATCTTCGTATCCGGATAGATCGCGATTCTCGGCAGCCCACCGCAACCTCACGGTCTGCGCCTTCGGTGGCAGTCTACATGACCTCTGTGACGTCAGTTGCCGCGATACAGGTTGTGCTGGCGGATATACCGCGCCACGCCCTCCGGCAGCAGGTCGCGGGCGCTGTCTCCGGCGGCCAGCCGCTCACGCAGCCAGGTCGAAGAGACGTCGTGGTGTACGGTCTCGATCAGGTGCACGCGGCTGCGTTCGCTCTCGGTCAGCGCCAGCGGCGACAGGTCGTCCAGAGAGTATCCGGGGCGGCTCACCACGATCCACTCCGCCAGCTCCAGCAGGCGTTCCGGCTCGCGCCACTTGCGCAGGCTCAGAAAGCTATCCGCGCCCACCAGGTTGTAGAGCGCCGCCTCCGGCATCTCCTGGCGCAGCCGGGCCAGCGTGTCGACCGTGTAGTTGGGCTCTCCGTTCGGCTGCGGCGCATCCACGGTAGAGGCGGTAAAGCTGGTGCCCGGCGGAATCTTCTGCTCCTGCTCGCAGGCCAGCCGCACCATGGCGAAGCGGTCGGCGAAGCTGGTAAGCGTCACGCCCGGCTTCAGCGGCTGCTGCCCGACCGGGGCGAAGAGCACGGTGTCCAGCGCAAAGCTCTCCGCTGCGGCGCGTGCGATGCCCAGGTGTCCGAGGTGCGGCGGATCGAAGGTGCCTCCAAACAGGGCGACGCGCATGGGCTACGCTATCACGCCTGCCCGGGTTCGGCCTCGTTCTGCCCGGCGCGTGCACGGGCCAGCAGGGCCATCGTGCGGGCAAGAGGGAGGCCGACCACGTTGAAGAAGCAGCCCTCGATGCGCGGAATCCAGCGTGCGGCATAGCCCTGGATGCCGTAGGCCCCGGCCTTGTCCAGCGGTTCTCCGCTGGCGAGATAGCGCACCAGCTCCTGCTCGTCGATCAGGTCGAAGAAGACCTGCGTAATCTCCACCTCGCTGACGACGCCTGCGCGCGTCACGGCGGCGATGCCGGTCAACACCTGGTGGTTGCGGCCGGAGAGTGCCTTGAGCATTCGCCGCGCTTCCGTCTGATCCGCCGGCTTGCCCATAATCTCGCCGTCGAGCACCACCGTGGTGTCGGCTCCAAGCACGATCAGGGGCTCGTCATCGCTATTGCGCGCCGCATTGCGCTCCCACACGGCCTGGGCTTTTTCCACGGCGAGCCGCTGCACATAGGTGGCCGCGGCCTCGCCCGGTTGCATGCGCTCGTCAATGTCGGCGGCGTCTACGGTGAAGTCGAGTCCGGCCTGCGTCAGCAGGTCACGGCGGCGGGGAGAAGAGGAGGCAAGAATCAGCATAGTGTGTCGTTCGCAGTCACCCTGTTTAGATGACAAAAGGCCCGGTATCGGTCGAGAATCTAGTCGATGATAGCTCAGGCCCGAACCCGGCCCATCTTTCGCAACTTGTTATTCGTATTGGCGTTGGTCGCCCTTTTCGGCGGCGCGGAGGCAAACGCCGCTGTCGCCGCTGAGGGCGCGCCGGTCTTCGCGAATCACACCGAGGGCTACGCCTGCTTCCGCATCCCCGCCGTCATTCGCACGCCCTCCGGCACGCTGCTGGCCTTCGCCGAGGCGCGGCGCAACAGCTGCAACGACTTCGGCGACGTGCGCATCGTCATGCGCCGCAGCCGCGACGAGGGCAAAACCTGGGGCGCGCTCGAGACGGTCGCCGAGAATGGCACGCTGCAGGCAGGCAATCCCGCTCCCGTGGTCGATACGCTCGATCGCCGCTACCGCCACGGACGCATCCTGCTGATCTACTGCACCGGCGACGCCCCCGAGGACGCCGTCATGCGCGGCCAGGGGACGCGGCGTATCTGGTACCGTGCCAGCACCGACGACGGCGCGACGTGGTCGCAGCCTGCGGAGATCACCTCCGGCGCGAAGCTGCCTTCATGGCGCCACTATGCCACTGGTCCGGGACATGCACTCCAGCTCGCACATGGGCCGCATGCGGGGCGCATCGTCGTCGCGGCCAATCACTCCGAAGGCGACCCGCAGCCGCAGGGCCACGACTACACCGCGCACGCCTTCTATAGCGACGATCACGGCGCAACCTGGCATCTCATGCCGACCGTGCCATATCCCGGCGGTAACGAGAGCACCGCCGCGCAGAACAGGGACGGCGATGTGGTGATGAACATCCGCGACCAGAGCAGGCAGTCGCACGCACGCGTCATCGCCATCGGTGATGCAAAAAGTTTCATGTGGAACAACGTGTTCGTCGCACATGATCTGCCCGATCCCGTCTGCGAGGGCAGCATGATCGCCTACGGAGACCTGCTGCTGTTCAGCAATCCCGGCAGCAGTACCGACCGCCGCGATCTCACCGTCAGCGTCAGCCGGGACGGCGGCCATACCTGGCCGACGCGCACGCTGGTTGCGCCGGGAGACGCGGCTTACTCCGATATCGTCGCGCTGAAGCACCGGCAGCTCGGCATCCTGTGGGAGAAGGGGAACGCCGGAGGCATCTTCTTCATGTCGCAGCCCTTTGCGCTGCTGCTTCGTGGCAAAGCTGAGGCACAATAGAACACCCGGGCCCTGAAACGATCTGTTGAGGAGTCTGCCTTGAACAACCTCGTCCGTACCGCAGCACTTAAGGTCGCAGCCGCTACGATAGTAGCTATGTCTTCGTTGACCAACGCCCAGCAGCCGCCCATCATCGACCGTGCCCTCTTCTTCGGAGAGGTGGAGATCTCCGGTGCGCAGATCTCGCCCGACGGCCAGTGGATCACCTTCCTGAAGCCGTACAAGGGTACGCGCAACATCTGGATCAAGAAGGCGGGTGAGTCCTTCGACAAGGCGCGTCCGCTCAGCGGCGAAAGCTCGCGGCCCGTGCGCGGCTACTTCTGGTCGCGCAACTCGAAGTTCGTGCTCTACGCGCAGGACAACGCTGGCGACGAGAACTTCAACGTCTACGCCATCGATCCGGCCGCTGCCGCCGACGAAAAGACGGGCCTGCCGCCGACCCGCGCGCTGACCAATCTGAAGGGCGTCCGCACCATGATCTACGCCGTGCCCCGCGCCAAGCCCGACGTGCTCTACATCGGCCTCAACGACCGCGATCCGCGCTGGCACGACCTGTACGAGCTGCACATCTCCACCGGCGAGAAGAAGCTGGTGCGCAAAAACACCGACAACATCGCAGGCTGGGACTTCGACAACGCCGGCAACCTGCGGCTTGCGGCACGGACGAACTCCGCCGGCGATACCGAACTTCTCTCGGTCAACGATGCAGGCTTTAAGGTCATCTACAGCTGCTCCGTCTTCGAGCAGTGCGGTGTCATCGGCTTCGATCCGCACAATGCGAAGGCCTACCTGATCACCAACAAAGGCTCGCTGAATTTCATCGAGCTGGAGTCGATGGACCCCGCGAGCGGCGCGAGCGCGAAGATGGAGAGCGACCCGGAGAAGCGCGTCGACTTCGGCGGCATGACGACTTCGGACGTCGATCACCGCATCCTGTACACGTCCTACGAGGACGACCGTGTGCGCCGCTACTTCCACGACAAGGCGTTCGAGAAGGAGTATCTCTGGCTGCAATCGCAGCTTGCGGGCAAGGAGATCGGTTTCGGTTCTGCCTCGCACGACGAGAACCTGTGGATCGTGAGCGCGCACAGCGACACCGAGCCGGGCTCGACCTATCTGTGGGACCGCAAGGCGAAGACCGTGACGCTGCAGTACCGCATCCGCGAAGAGCTGCCGCGCGAGTCGCTGTCGGAGCGCAAGCCGTATCACTACAAGTCATCCGACGGACTCGACATCCCGGCATACCTCACGCTGCCCAAGGGGCTTGAGCCGAAGAATCTTCCGCTGATCGTGCTGCCGCACGGCGGCCCCTGGGGACGCGACTCCTGGGGCTACGACACCTTCGCGCAGTTCCTGTCGAATCGCGGTTACGCCGTGCTGCAACCCAACTTCCGGGCTTCGACCGGCTACGGCAAAAAGTTTCTCAACGCGGGCAACGGCGAATGGGGACGCAAGATGCAGGACGACATCACCTGGGGCGTGAAGGCGTTGGTCGCCGACGGCACCGCCGACCCGAAGCGCATCGGGATCGCAGGAGGATCGTATGGCGGCTACGCCACGCTGGCCGGTGTGGCGTTCACGCCGGACGTCTACGCCGCGGCCTTCGCCATCGTGGCGCCATCGAACCTGATCACGCTGCTCGATGCGATTCCGCCGTACTGGGAGGCTGGCCGCAAGCAGATGTACACGCGCATGGCCGATCCGCTGACGCTCGAAGGCCGCCAGCTGCTGATCGACGAGTCGCCGCTGACCAAGGCAAAACAGATCGTGACGCCGCTGGTCGTGGTGCAGGGTAAGAACGATCCCCGCGTGAACATTCGCGAGAGCGACCAGATCGTCGCCGCAGTGCGCGACAACGGCAAGCCGGTGGAGTACCTCGTCGCCCCTGATGAAGGCCACGGCTTCGCCCGGCCTATCAACAACCTCGCAATGGTCACTAAGATGGAGGAGTTCTTCGCCAAATATCTCGGCGGCCGCTACCAGCAGGAGGTTCCCGACGATGTGGCCGCGAAGCTCAAGGCCATTACGGTCGATCCGAAGACGGTCAACGGCAAGGTGACGGTGAACACACCGGCGCACTGAGGCTGACTGAAACGCAAGAGCTGAAGCGCAATAAAAAGACGGGGAGCATGATGCTCCCCGTTCTTCTTAGTGCCGCAAATCCGTTCTATCGCTGATCGGTGATGGTGACGTGCGAGGTCATGACGTGCGTCTTGCCGGGCTCGATGGTGAGCTTGTTGCGGCCTGCATTGACCGTCTCCACGCAGACGAAGTTGTGCCACTCGTCCTCACCCAGGTCGGGCATCGCCTTCCACGGATTGAAGACGACCGTGGTGTCGGAGTTCTCCTTGGCGATGGTGATGGTGCGCTTGAAGCCGGGATCGTGGATGGCGCAGGTGGCCGTCGTGTCGTTGTAGATGCGGTCGGTGAAGGCGGCGGGCACGATGGGCGCATGTGCCGCAGGCTTGACGGCGAAGTTGTCGGTCTTGTCGATGTAGCCCGTCGGCTCAAGGCCGGTGATCGAGACCTGCCGCACGTCGGAGACATGGAAGTAGGTATGCAGCGCCTCTTCGACGATCATCGGCTTGGAGTCGTCGTTGGCGACGGCCAGCTTCATGGTCAGCGACTTGCCGATGCGCAGCTCGAAGGCGCAGCGGAACTTGTCGAAGCCCATCTCGCGGCTCAGTTCGGTGGGGGCGAGCGTGAAGGTCAGGTGCAGCTCGTCGCCCGACTGCGCGGCGAAGCTCAGCGTCCACGGCTGAATGCGGGCGAAGCCGTGCGAAGGGCCGGGCTTACCCTGCCAGCGGTCCTGCTTGGAGTCGGTGGCGAACCACGGGAAGGCGATCGGCACGCCGCCGCGCATGGGCTTGCCCGGCTCCATATCGCTCTTTTTGCTCATGTACATCACGTCCTGCTGGCCGGTGGGCTGCCAGTGCGTGATGTGCGCGCCCTGCAGGTAGACGGTGGCGTTGGCCGAGGGAGCCGTGATGTCGGCGCGAATCAGGCCGTGCTCTTCGCTGAAGCCGAGCACGCCTGGGATGGAGAAGTGATCCTGCAGTTCCTTGAGATCCATGTCGAGGACCAGTGTACCGGACTCGCATGGGATGCGGCTTCTGTGCCATACTTCCGTCTTCCCCGGGACAACCGATCTCTCTGCGAGGTACGCGCAATGGCAACAGCGACGCTTCGGCTCCGCGTCTTCGACGGCAGCCGCCAACCCTTTTCGGACAACGTTAAGATGCGGTTCATGGTCACGGATGGAACGCAAAAACTGCGTGTCGACGAGATCACGACTGCCAACGAAAAGCTCTACGACAACCTGCCTTTCTATGACAGCTATGGGGATAACTACACGGTGCTGATCACGGCACCCGGCTACAAGCAGTCGGGATACCATCCGGTAAAGCTCTCAGACTCATTTACGCAGACGGTCGATGTCATGATGGTGTCGAATGACCCCGGTTTCAACTTTGCGGGTGCGCGCTGGCCATCGGCCAAGAAGACGTATCCATTCCTGGCTGCGGACGTCGATGACGCTACTGGAAAGGCGCGCTACGGCGATCTGGTGGAGGCCGAACTTCCGCTGGCCTGCCTGCTGAATATCGCGGAGGCCTCGAGCGACGTAGCCTTAGCGCAGGGGATGCCGCTGGACTACATCAAGGAGGTCCGCTGGGACGGTGACTATGCTCCGAAGCAGGACAGATTTTTCTGCTGGTGTGATGCGCAGCTGATTAACCAGATCAAGATCGGAGAGAGCGCGGGCCAGTTTATGAAGGTGCCGGTGCTGCTGCATCCGGGGGCAACAAGTTCATGGAAGGAAGTTCAGTTCACTCAAGCTGATCTGCAATTCACTTTTCATGAGAACGATACGAAGACAATCGGCTCCACCAACTGCGTGATGCTTGAGCTGGATATCGACTACTACAGCGATCCGATTGCGCATATTTTTGTGGAGGTCACGGTGAACGGACTCGCTCATACTCTGACCAACCCCGTGGAGGTGTACATCCTGCGCTGGATGGCCGGGAGGATGGCGAATAAGTTTGAATTCGCGCCCTTATATACGTTGACGGATTAGCCTGGCTGCTGCGGTCCGCTTTCGTTCATCGTGACCGGAATCTGCGAGACGGCGCTGAAGCGCGTCAGCGGGAAGGCCTCGGGATACTTTTCGCGGATGTAGTTGATCATGCGCTCGCGCACATCGCATCGCAGGTCGAAGCTCTCGCTGGAGTTGCGTGAACTCATCAGGCAGCGCAGTTCCATCGTCTTCTCTGAGAGATTCGTCACCTGCAGCCCGCAGACCTTCTTGTCCCACAGCGGCGAGGCCGAGACGATGCGGTTGAGTTGCTGGCGCAGGTCTTCCACCGGGATCGAGTAATCCACGTAGAGGAACGAGGTGCCGAGGATGTCGGAGGACTCTCGCGTCCAGTTCTGAAAGCTGTTTTCGATGAAGTAGCTTAGCGGCACAACAAGGCGGCGCAGGTCCCAGATGCGCACGACGACGTAGGCGGAGTTGATCTCTTCGATGCGGCCCCACTCGCCCTGGATGACGACAACGTCGTCCAGGCGGATCGGTTCGGTGAAGGCGATCTGCAGGCCCGCTAGAAAGTTGGAGGCGGTGGACTTTGCCGCGGTCGCCAGCACCAGGGAGGCGATACCGGCCGAGGCCAGCAGGCCCGAGCCGTAGTGCCAGATGCGCGGATCGTTGAAGGTCCACAGCACAGCGCCGAAGGTGACGACGAAGATGAAGGTGATGATGAGACGGCGCACCAGCTGAAACTGCGTGTGGATGCGCCGCGCGCGGATGTTGTTCTCTGCGCGCAGGTCGTACTTGCGCTGCATGAACTCCTGGAAGACGTAGACGCAGCCGATGGCGAACCATCCCAGCGAGATCACGACGGCGATCAGAAGTCCCTGTCGGAGGATGTCGTTCAATCCGGCTGGCAGCGCTGGTACCAGGGGCATGGCGATGATGCCGCAGGTCATGAAGAAGACGGCGCGCGCAGGGTGGCTCAGATAGCGCTTGATGCTCCACGCCGAGCCGGTCGTCTGCTCCTCCTTCTTCCTGAGCACGCGGAAGAGGACGTAATGAACGAGATTGGCCATCACGATGATGCCGCAGAAGAAGAAGACGGCGGCGAACCACGTGTGACGAAGGTGAAAGGTTGCGGCGAGCATCATCATGTATTTGCAAAGTGGCTGCGTGTGCAGCCTTTCCTAGTGAGGATGAACGGGATCCTCGTGTGGTTGCCTTAAGGGGCCGGTAGCGAGTGGTATCGCGCCGGGTGCTAGTGCAGCGGCATGGCGGCGAGTCCGGCCAGAACATCCTCTTCCAACGTGATGCGGTGCGCCGAGTAGGAGTGATCGTCGGCGATGTGGATGGAGCTGACCTGCGTGTCCCCGGCCTGCTTCAGCGCAGAGACGAATTCGTCCGATGGCGGTGCGAGTCCGTCGTCGGAGGTGATGACCAGCAGCGGTCTTGTTACCAGCTTAGGCGCCTGCGCGACAAAGTTCCACTTCGCTGCATTGGCGAGTGTTTCGGCTGCGAGACTCTCCGGCGTGCATCCCGCCAGCGGCGCCATGCCCTGCGCGGCGAGATTGGCTGCGGCGCTCTTCAACGCGACATCGCGGTACTGCGCGGGAACATTCTTCAGACGCCCCGTGCCGAGGTCGGCAGCAGAGATGGTGACGACGCCAACGATGGCAGGATCGAGCGCTGCCGCATTCAGCGCCATGAAGCCGCCCATGCTGTGTCCGACGAGCACGATCTTCTTCGCATCGGCGCGAAACCTTGCCGCGTTGACGGGCTCGCGCATGTACGCGGCTGCTGCCAGCGTATCCTCAATGCCGTTGCCGAAGGAGAAGCTGCCGGGCGAGCCCCACGAGCCGCGATAGTCGAAGAAGAGCACGTCGTAGCCTGCGCGGCGCATCGCCTGTGCGAGGTCGAGGTTGCGTTCGTTGCCGGGGAAGCCGTGTAGCAGCACGACGACAGGATGAGGCCCGGAACCCGCGGCTACATAAACGAATGCATTCAGCAGGGCGCCGTGGCTGGGCAGCTGGAACGACTGCATCGCGGCAGGAGCAGCTTTATCCGTTGCAGGATCGGCTGCGATCGCTGTCGTCTGCGCGACGGCGCTGCTGATGGGAAGGCACACGGAGAGTGCAAGTATCGCCACACAATTGCGAATCGGCATGCGGCGATTGTGGCAATGCCTTCGCCAAAAGTAAAGAGCGCCGAGCTGACCGGCAACATCAACATCATGCCGACGTAGCTCGATGCCGCAGGCGTTACGCCGCAAATGCGGCTCCCGTGGCTCCCGCAACCTAATTAGAATGGTTGTTGGAATGGCTTTTACCGAACAGTACGATGTCGTCGTTGTCGGCGCGGGGCATGCAGGCTGCGAGGCCGCGATGGCTGCGGCACGCATGGGCCTGCGCACCGCGCTGTTCACGTTGAACCTCGACCTGATCGCGCAGATGAGCTGCAATCCCGCCATCGGCGGTATCGCCAAGGGACACCTCGTTCGCGAGGTGGACGCTCTCGGCGGCATTATGGGCGAGGTCGCCGATGCCTGCGGCATCCAGTTCCGCCTGCTGAATACCTCGCGCGGCCCGGCGGTGTGGTCGCCACGCGCGCAGTGCGACAAGGCGCTCTACCGCGTGAAGATGCGCGAGATGCTCGAAGGCCAGCCGAATCTCTTCATCAAGCAGGCGGAGGTGGTCGACGTGATCGTCGTGGCCGACGAGTCACTGGAGATCGACTCCGACTCGTGGAGCGGTGCTCCTGCCATCCCTCGAGTCACCGGCCTGAAGCTGCGCGATGGTCGCATCGTTCACGCCAAAGCGACGGTCATTACCACCGGAACATTTCTCAATGGCCTCATCCATTGCGGTGAGCAGCAGTACACAGCCGGACGCTCGGGCGAGCCTGCCAGTGTGCTGCTGGGTGAAAGTCTGAAGAAGCTCGGCCTGCGCGAGTGCCGCTTGAAGACCGGCACCCCGCCGCGGCTCGACGGACGGACGATCGATTGGACAAAGTTTGAAGAACAGCCCGGCGACAGCGAGCCGACGCCCTTCAGTTTCCGCTCGCCGTTTACGCGCACCGGGCAGCCGCCGCTGCGTCAGATCAGCTGCCACATCGCGCACACCACACCCGAGACGCTCGAGCTGATCCGCGCCAACGTGCATCGCTCGCCCATGTACACCGGGCAGATCGAGGCCATCGGCCCGCGCTACTGCCCGTCCATCGAAGACAAGATCGTGCGCTTCCCCGAGAAGTCGCAGCATCAGTTCTTCCTCGAGCCCGAGGGCCTGAACACGCACGAGGTCTACATCAACGGCATGAGCACCTCGTTGCCGATGGAGGTGCAGGCCGCGATGGTGCGCAGCATCCCCGGCCTCGAGAACGCCGAGATGCTGCGGCCCGGCTATGCGATCGAGTACGACGCCATCGACCCCACCGAACTCGACCGCTCGCTGCGTGTGAAGAGCTACCAGGGCCTCTTCCTCGCCGGGCAGATCAACGGCACCAGCGGCTACGAAGAGGCTGCCTGCCAGGGCCTGATGGCCGGCATCAACGCTGCACTGTCGGTGAAGGGCGAGCCCGGCTTTACGCTCGACCGCACCGAGGCCTACACCGGCATCCTCATCGACGACCTCATCTCCAAGGGCACCAACGAGCCCTACCGCATGTTCACCTCGCGGGCTGAGTTCCGCCTGCACCTGCGCATCGACAACGCCGACAAGCGCCTCACAGCGCATGGCCGCAGGCTTGGCCTGATCGACGACAACGCATGGGCCGACTACGAGACCAAACAGGCTCGCGCCGCCGTGCTCACGAAGATGCTGCAAGGAACGAAGGCCGATATCAAAGCGCTCTCCACCGAGCTGCAACAGGACCTCACCGGCCCCAGCGTCGAGGGCATCAGCTACGCGCAGCTGCTGAAGCGACCGGCGATCACCATCGAGGCCATCTGGCCCGCGCTGACGCCACTCATCGCGGCAAAGCCCGAGCTCGCTGCATGGACCGAGACCATCACCGAAGCCGAGCCGCTCCCCGTCTGGGTGCGCAACGAGATCAAGACGGTCGAGACCGAGATCAAGTACGAGGGCTACCTCAATCAGCAGCGCAAGGCGATGGAGAAGCTGCGCAGCTCGGAGCAGAAACAGATCCCGGAGACCTTCGATTACGAGGCCGTTCCCGGCCTCTCCCGCGAGATGCGCGAAAAGCTTGGCCGCGTCCGCCCACAGACCCTCGGCCAGGCCAGCCGGATCGCCGGGGTCACCCCCGCGGCGGTCAGCCTGGTCCATGTCTATATGGAGATACAGGCGCGCAGGAAGAGCGTCGCTTAATGCTGGAAGTTGGATATTTTTTCTAGAATTCTGGCTATTTTTGCGCCTTGAATATCAGAAACATCGACTCCATAGACATCTTGAATTCGGCGATAGTACTCGTCGTTATTCTCTTCTGAATGAAAATCCCACAAGCTGGATTCATCAGACATCCACGCCCATTCAATTCTAAGAATTCGATATACAAAGTCTGCTTCGAGGTGTTTGAAGTTTGAAATCAGTTGCTGAGATGCGAATTCGATCGGAACTTTTGTTCCTGGACGCGGCAAAACCTTGTCCTTCTCGCGCTTGGACTCTAAGGCACTCCTAAGTTTTTCAATGGCTTCCTGTTCGGTATCTCCTGAGCCGCTTATATGCCAGCGGACAATTCTCGCTGACCACTCGACAGGCTTTAAGCGTGATGGGCCTTTGAAGTCTGAATTGTCTTTATGAATGGTAATTACGGGATAATCTACCAATTGCCACCGATCAGAAGGCTTAAAAAGGGACAGCAACCACTTATAGGTAGCTAATAGCTCTTGTCTGATTCGTTCTGTGCGCGAGTAGCTCAACGACTAGAGAATACAGGCCCCCATCTGTTACCTCTGAATCCGCACCGCATCTAATAAAGGCAGGCAGGAGAGCAGAATGAAAAGCGGAAGCTATTGGACCGGTCTTGGCGTGCTGTTTCTGGCCGCGCTGGCCTTTTTACTTTGGACACGAGGAGGAAGCATGGCGACAACCTTTGCCGACACAAGAAAAGAACCGATCCCCGCACCCGTGGTGGATGAACACGTGACGACTCCAGGCTCGGAGACAGCGGTCTTTGCCGGCGGATGCTTCTGGGGCGTGCAGACCGTCTTTCAGCGCGTGAAGGGCGTAACCGCGACGACGGCAGGCTACTCCGGCGGCAGCAAGGAGACGGCCAACTACCGCGACGTCTCCTCCGAGCGCACCGACCACGCCGAGGCGGTCAAGGTGGTCTTCGATCCGTCGAAGATCAGCTATGGCACGCTGCTGCGCATCTTCTTCTCCGTGGTGCACGACCCCACGCAGCTGAACCGGCAGGGGCCTGACGTCGGCACCTCGTACCGCTCGGCCATCTTCTTCACAACGCCCGAGCAGGAGAAGGTTGCAGCAGCCTACATTCAGCAGCTCGACGCCGCGCACGTCTTCCACGCGAAGATCGTGACCCAGGTCGTGCATCTGAACGCCTTCTATGACGGCGAGGACTATCACCAGGACTACGCCGAAAAGAACCCCGACAATCCGTACATCCAGGTCTGCGATGTACCGAAGATTGCCGGTCTGAAACAGCAGTTCCCGGAGCTGTTTCAGGAGTACAAGCACAAGTAAGGCTTCAGACGATTTCCACGGACGCCGGATTTCCCACAGGATTTCCGGCGTTCTTCTTTAGACGTAACCTATTCATTGCAGGCTGGTTGGATTTCTTTTCCTCTTTCTCAACAGGCCCTGAGGATATTCACAACCTGCCCACCCCAGCGCCATCCTGCGCTCCATTTAAGCTAGAAGATCCATGGCAGCATTTGCGCAAATCGCCGGCGACCAGCAGGAGCGCCCCGCCTCCGTCCACGCCGAGATGACCATCCTCGGCGCCATGCTGGTCGAGCCGCTGGCCATCACCGACGCCAGCATGTTGCTGGTGGCAGACGACTTTGCGCTCGACTCGCACCGCCGCATCTATGCCTCGATCCTGCGTATCGTCGAGACCGGCCATGCCGTCGATATCGTCACTGTCGCCGAAGAGCTGCGCAGGCAGAAGGAGCTGGACTCCATCGGGGGCATCCCCTATCTCGCTTCGCTCTCTGAGGGCCTGCCGCGCAAGCTCTCCGTGGAGAGCTACGTCAAGATCGTCCGCGACAAGAGCCTGATGCGGCAGCTGATGACCGTCTGCGACGTCGGCATGGCCGATGCTGCCGACCAGAGCCAGGTGGCAATCGACGTCATCAACAACGTCTCCATGCGCCTGATGGAGATCTCCGATCACGCCGTCACAGGCGGCTTCTCCAACATCGCCGACATCGTGAAGTCGTCCTTCGGCTCGATCGACAAGCTGTATGAGCAGGGCCGCGAGGTCACGGGCCTCGCCACGCATTACACCGAGTTCGACCGCATGACCAGCGGCCTGCAGCCTTCTGATCTGGTCATCATCGCGGCGCGTCCTTCGATGGGCAAGACGGCGTGGGCCATCAACATCTCGCAGAATGCCGCCGTCAAAGACGGCAAGGTCGTTGCCGTCTTCTCGCTCGAAATGTCGAAGGAGTCGCTGCTGCGACGTATGCTCGCCAGCGAGGCGCTGGTTAGCTCGCGCTCGATCCAGACCGGCTTTCTTCCCAAAGAGGCCAAGACCAAGCTGATGTCGGCGCTGGAGCGCCTGGTGGAGTCGAAGCTGTTCATCGACGATACGCCGGGCATCAATCTCGCCGAGATGCGCGCCAAGTCTCGCAGGCTGATGCAGCAGGAGGGACGACTCGATCTGATCATGATCGACTACCTGCAGCTGATGACGGCCTCGGGCGGCCCCGGCAAGAAGGGCTTCGAGAACCGTAACCAGGAGGTCGCGGCGGTCTCGCGCGGACTCAAGGCGCTGGCCAAGGAGATGAAGGTGCCGGTCATCGCCCTGTCGCAGCTCTCGCGTGCCAGCGAGCAGCGCGGCGGCGACAAGAAGCCCATGCTGTCGGACCTGCGCGAATCCGGTTCGATCGAGCAGGACGCCGACGTGGTCTGCTTCATCCATCGCGACTCGTACTACAACAAGGACGAGAACGGCGAAGAAGACCCGGAGTCGAAGGGCAAGGCCGAGATCATCATCGCCAAGCAGCGTAATGGTCCCACGGGCTCCGTGCATCTGGCGTATCTCAATGAATTCACTCGGTTTGAAAACCTTGCCAGCGGTGACTACGGCGGTGGCGGCGGCGGCGGGTACTAAGGCTTTCTGGTTGCCGATCGCGTTCTGCAATGCAGTCAACGGATTCCTCGCTTCCTGAAGCAATACTCCCCGACACCTGCCGGATTTCCTGCCGACAAACCTACTGACACAATGCTGTCAGTACGGGTTCGTTATGCTCGTCTCTGTAATCGCCAGGAGAGACTGCAATGAACGCACCGACAACACAACGCCAGCATGCGATCAACTGGTTCGAGATACCCTGCGAAGACCTTGATCGGGCCGCCAGCTTCTACGAGGCCATCCTCGACGCTCCCATGGAGCGCATAAAGAACGAGACCCCCATGGCCTTCTTCCCCTCCGACATGGCCGGGACCGGCGGAACGCTGGTCAAACGCAGCTTTCAGAGGCCCGGACGCGGCGGCACGATGGTCTACCTCAACTGCGATGGCGACCTCGACAACGTGCTTCGCCGGGTTAAGCAGGCGGGCGGGCTCGTCCTGATGCCCAAGACCCCTGTCCCCGGCGGACATGGCCACTTCGCCTGCCTGCGCGACAGCGAGGGCAATCACATCGGGCTGCACTCACATTAGATAAAAGTACAGGTTGCCAGTTGCAGGTTACAGGCTGTCAGTAGAAGCCTAGAATCAACCTGAAACTGACAACCGCAACCTGTATCTGACAACCTGCAACTTCTTCCCCTATGCGCCGCGCCGACCGCCTCTTCCGTATCGTGCAATTCCTTCGCCAGGGCCGCCTGCTGACGGCGCAGACGCTTGCGGCCAAGCTCGAGGTCTCGCAGCGCACCATCTATCGCGATATTCAGGATCTGCAGCTCGCCGGGACACCCATTGAGGGCGAGGCCGGCGTCGGCTACACGCTGCGCCGCGACATGGATCTGCCGCCGCTGATGTTTACCCGCGGCGAGCTGACGGCGCTGGTGCTGGGCGCGCGCCTCGTCCGCGCCTGGGGCGGGCAGGAGAACGTCGAGGCGGCCAGCCAGGCGCTGCAGCGTATCGAGGCCGTACTGCCGCCCGACCTGCGTAACGAGTTCGACTCCATCCTGCTCTACGCACCCGGCCATCGCATGCAGCCGCACCTGCGCACCCGGCTCGACACCCTGCACATGGCCTCGAAGACGCAGCGCGTCGCCAGCTTCAAGTATGTGCGCGAGGACGGCGAGCGCAGCGAACGGCACGTGTGGCCTCTGGCGCTCGTCTTCTGGAGCGGCGTCTGGACGCTGACCAGCTGGTGCGAGCTGCGCAACGACTTCCGCGACTTCCGCCTCGACCGCATGGACGAGGTGGCGATCCTTGAGCGCACCTTCTCGCCGAAGAAGGGTCAGCGACTTGAAGATCACCTGCGCAAGGTCGTACCCTCGGGCGACGAGCGCCGCGAACTGCTGGCCCCCACCAGCATCTACTGAAGGGTAGAACTCTCCGCCAGGGTGGATATCGAGAGCGTGCTCCTTTGGGCTGGATACCAAAGAGCACGCACTCCGATGGAAGTGACAGCATGGCTGCGCCATCTCGCCACTATTGTGACGCGCCTTCCGGCAGCAGCACAGCATTGGCCCGCTGCAGCAGCGCCGCCGGAATACCGGGAGCAGCGAACTTTGCAGTAGCGTCCTTCCCCAGGTTCGTCGGCCATAGAGGATCGGCTGCAGCTATCTGCGTCAGGTCCACGTCGGCGATCTTCGTGTTGAACTTCGCATTCATGGTGTCGATGAAGGTATTGGCTACCACGGCATAGCCTGTATTCGTGGGATGGATGCCGTCGAGCGAAAACAGACCGCCAAGAAACGCGTTGGTTCCCGTGACGCCATTCACCGCTACCCCGTTCGTCGCAATCTGGGTAAACAGGGCGTTGATGTCCACCAGCGTGGCGTTGGCAGCCGTAACCTGTGCCGCGATCACCTGGTTGTAGGCCGTCACCTGCTGCTTGGCCGTCGCCGCTTCGGCAGAGGTGAGCACCCCGGCATCGGAGAGAACCGTCTTCTGCGTGCCCGCAAGGATGGCTGCAATCTCGGTGAGACCTTCAGGAGTAACGTAGTCGCCCGTGGAGATCCCAAACATCGCTCCCAGCGTCGACGCTGGAAGCTGCGTTACCACGGCGAACTGTGCCAGCACTCCCGCTGCAGGTTGCAGGTACGGCACCAGCGTCACGTCGGGAATGTTGGCAATAACGAGATGCGCGGGTGCCTGCGTGCTCAGCTGTTGGATCAGCGCCGTGTACTGCGCGGTGAAGTTTGCCGTTGAGGTCATCGCCGCGGGCGTTCCCGCCAGTGCCGCGGCCAGGGCATCGTTGTTCCCTATCCACAGAAAGATCGTCGTCGGCTGCGCCTTGATGGCCTGCCCCGTCTGACTCAGCGCCTGTCCGCTGGCCAGCCCGGGAAAGCCCAGTACCAGCTGATTCATCAGTTGCTGCGCCGTCGTTGGATTGGCGAGCGGGACGGTGTTGGCCGCATCGTTGACCAACGCGCCCGGCACCGCGAGGTCGGTCGGCTGCGCCGTCACGTCGTCACGGCCCGTCGTCGTGCCGGAGGTCGTCGCCAGCACGGGAGGTGGCCCCACAGAGACGAGCTTCAGAACCCCGGGAGCGCCCGGTGCGGCAATGAGCGGAAGCACAATCTTGAACTGCGCCTGCTTTGCCACCAGCGCGCTCCAGCCGTTCACCTGTTGCGTGTCCAGCAGAGACCCGTTCTGATAGCCCGCTGTGAGCGAGTCGCCGAGAAAGATGGTGTTGGAGAAGTTGCCTGCGTTCTTTGCCTGAGTAGCGGCAAGTGTGTTCGAAGAGCCGGAGCTGCTCGTGCTGCTGCTGTTGTCTGCGCAACCTGCGAATGTGAGAACCAGTAGGCAGGCCAGGAAAAGAGCGGGGGAGGATACACGCTGATTCATGGTCATAATTTTGTGTAGCACATCCGATCGCACGGAGGGATCTGCACCGCCCAGGAAGCGCAAGTATCTGCGTATAGCGTTCCCGCGGATAACATAGAGTGTGTGAAGAACTGGATCGAGATCTCTGAGCGCCGCCTGACGACCAACTACAAGACACTCGTGCAGAGTGCTGGCACCGCGGTCTCCGTCCTCGCCGTCATCAAGGCCGATGCCTACGGACACGGCGCCGCGCTGTGCGCTCCCGTGCTGGCGCGTGCGGGCGCTACATGGCTGGGCGTGACCGATGCCAAAGAGGGCGTGCAGATTCAGGAAGAGTTCGCCCACGAAAAGATCGTGGACACACCGCGAATCCTCATCATGTCCGGCTCGTTGCCTGAAGAGGCCAGGATGATCGTGCTGCGCGATCTCACGCCGGTCGTGTGGTCCATCGAAGAGCTGGAAGCATTAGCAGCAGAGGCAAAGGCGCAGCAGAAGCAGCTCCCCGTCCACGTCGAGATCGACACCGGCATGTCGCGTCAGGGCTGCGCCGTAGGCGACGAGCTGCAATCCATACTCAACTGGTTCACAGCACAAAACGCACTCACGCTCGACGGCATCATGACGCACTTCTCCTCTGCTGAGATCGCAGGCTCGCCCATCAGCACCGAGCAGCGGCAGGCCTTCGAGCAGGCCATCGCGCAGATCAAAGCCTCGGGCCTGCAGCCGCAGTGGGTCCACGCCGGAAACTCCTCCGCCGTCGACAACCTCCACCCCTTCGCAACCCCTAACGCCGCTGTCGCCACGACAGATTGTCATTCCGAGCGAAGCGCAAAGCGCGCAGTCGAGGAACCCCCGCATTCCGCCCGCAGCGCCACAGAGGCCACCGCCCCGACCTCGCTCGAATGGCTCGTCCAGCAGGCCGCCACGTTGAACGCCAAAGCCATGGTCCGCACCGGCCTCGCCCTCTACGGCCACTGCCTCCCGGTAGAGTCCGCCTCCGGATACACCGGCCCGCACGAGGCCAGCGTCCAATCGAGACTTCTCCCCGTCCTCACATGGAAGGCGCGTGTCATCGGCCTGCGCGACATCGCCGCTGGAACGCACGTCGGCTACGGAGCCACCTTCACCGCGCCGCATCCCATGCGCCTCGCGCTGCTGCCCGTGGGCTATGCCGATGGACTGCGCCGCGAGCTTTCGTCCTCGCCCACAGGCGCAGGCTGGGTGATGCTCCACGGCCAGCGCGCGTCGATCGTAGGCCGCGTATCGATGAATCTCACGGTCGTCGACATCACGCACATTGCGGCAGTCGCGATAGGCGACGAGGCCATCATCCTCGGCGAGGGCATCACCGCCGAAGACCACGCACGTATAGCCGGAACCATCTCCTACGAGATCCTCTGCGGCATGAAGTCCCACACGCTGCTTAGTTGAATTTCACTGCGCGTACCGCTCAGCTGATGCCCTGAATCTCATCCTCCACCGCCGGTGGAGTCTCTTCCGCCAGCAGGCGTTTCAGCACCCACTCCATCGAGCTGCCCTGCACGACGATCGACACCAGCACCACCGAATAGGTCGCCACCAGGATCCACGTACGCCCCGGAATATGCGGCACCGAGAGCGCCAGCGCGAGCGACAGTCCGCCGCGCAGTCCGCCCCAGCTGAGGATGCGGATCGAACTGCGGAAGCCCTTCTTCGTCCAGCGCAGCAGCGAGATGATCGCGGCGATGACGCCGAAGCGCGCGACCGTGACGATGACGACGGAGAGGGCGCCGACTTCCAGCGGCAGCCGCGAGAAGGGAATCGCCAGCACCTCGAAGCCGACGAGGACGAAGAGCACGGCGTTCAGCACCTCGTCGATAACCTCCCAGAAGACGTCGATCCGTTCGCTGGTGATCATCGTGATGGGATGCTTGTGCTCAAAGCGGCGCAGCGCAATGCCTGCGGCCACCGCCGCCAGCGGCGCGGAGAGATGCCAGTGGTCGGCCAGGGCGTAGCCTCCGGTGGCCAGTGCCAGGGTCAGCAGCAGCTCCACCTGGAAGGCGTCGGTGCGGCGCATCAGCTGCGAGGCCAGCCACGCCAGCGCGACACCAAGCGCAAGGCCGCCGCCCGCCTCGATGGTGAGGATGCTGAGGAAGTGCGCCGGTGTGGGCGTTGCGCCGCGCGAGGCCTCGAGCAGCGCGAGGAAGATGACGGCGCCGACGCCGTCGTTGAAGAGCGATTCGCCCGCAAGCTGTGCCTGGATAAACTTCGGTGCGCCGACGCGCTTGAGCATCTCGAGTACGGCGATGGGGTCGGTGGGCGAGATGAGCGCGCCAAACAGCAGGCAGTCGATCATCGGGCCGTCGACGCCGATCAGCGGCAGCACAAGGTAGAGCACCCCCGCCGTGATCAGCGTCGAGGCGACCGTGCCGACGACGGAGAGCAGCGCGATGGCAAGGTTCTCCGCGAAGAGCGCCTCGATATCCAGCAGGAAGGCGCCTGCGAAAAGCAGCACGGAGAGCAGGCCGTGCAGGATCAGGTTCTCGAAGTTGATGGCGCCCAGCAGCATGCCGGCCCACATCCTGAGGCCGGGGAAGAAGTTGCTGGCGCTCACCAGCCCCAGCGAGCCGATCACGGTCAGCAGCATGATGCCGATGGTCAGCGGCAGACGCAGCCAGCGGCGGCTGAGCCAGCCGAAGAGGGCAGCCATGGTGACCATAACGCTGAGGAGTTCGAGGATGGACATGGATAAAAGAGTGTCGGAGGCACAGCCTCTTGTCTCCAAGTCTAACTGCGGCGTAGCGCAGCCCCATTTGCGCCGCGCTACGGGCACGATTAACATCGAGCCTGTAGCAATCACGAGAGGGGTTTCTCCGATGGACGCAACCAACGCGGCGCGCAGCAAAGAGGATGTAGCACTGGATCTTTTGAAGTTTGTGGCGGCGCACGCGAATATCGCCGGAAAGACGGGCAGTTCGACGACCGGCTTTTCCGTGACACCTGCCACCAAGCCTGAGGATCAGGTCGCCAACCTGCTGGAGCTCTACACCCGCTGCCGCCAGGCCGTGGAAGCCCCGATCAAGTAGGGTGTCTCCGTCGAATCCACTTCGCGTTGCGGTCATCGGCGCAGGCGCCTTTGGCCGCAACCATCTCCGCGTTTATAACGATCTGGCCCAGTCGGGCGAGGCCGTGGAGCTGGTCGCTGTCGTCGACGGCAATGCCGCCGTCGTAGCGGAAGCCTCGGCGAAGTTCGGCGTGCCCGGCTTTGCCTCCGTCGCCGAATGCCTCGCCGCCGTGAAGGTCGATGCCGCGTCCGTGTGCGTGCCTACAGTCTTTCATCGCGCCGTCGCAGAGGAGCTGATCGCTGCCGGTATCGATGTGCTCATCGAAAAGCCGATTGCGCCCAGCCTGGAAGACGCGGACAGCATTCTCGCCTTGGCGGCGCAGCATGGCCGCATCGTGCAGGTCGGTCACCTGGAGCGGTTCAATCCGGCGGTGACGGCGGCGCGCAAGGCTTTGCACAAGCCGATGTTCTTCGAGTCGCACCGGCTCAGCGTCTTCACGCCGCGTTCGCTGGATGTGGACGTTGTGCTCGACCTGATGATCCACGATCTGGACATCGTGCTCTCGCTGGCTGGCTCGCCGGTACGCGAGGTCCGCGCCGTGGGCCTGCCCGTGCTTTCTCCCAAGGTGGACATCGCCAATGTGCGCGTCGAGTTTGAATCGGGCTGCGTGGCCAACTTTACCGCCAGCCGCGTAAGCACCGAGCGTGTGCGCAAGCTGCGCTTCTTCCAGCCGCACCAGTATCTCTCGGTCGACTTCGCGCGGCAGGATCTGCTGATGATCGACGTCACCGCTGCCGCGGGCATGGACCTGAAGCAGCTGGCTGCGATGGCGCAGATGTTGACCGCGACAGGGGAGCATCCCTCGCAGGGGCTCTCGCTGAAGAAGGTGGAGGTGCCGCAGGGTGAGCCGCTGCGGCTGGAGATCGCGGCGTTTCTGACGGCGGTGCGCGATCGTTCGCGTCCTGTAGTCTCCGGCGAGGATGGCCGAGCCGCGCTGGCCCTGGCTCTCGAGATCACGTCGGCCATCGCAGCTCACGCCGAGCGTGCCGGGCTGACGATCTGAACGCAGTCTGATAGGTCGCCCGCTCTGAACGGGTCAAAGAAAAGCTCCTGTCGGGATCAACCCGCAGGAGCTTTTTCAAATCTGGTGAAGATACGTTGGCGTTACGCCGTCTTGGTGGCCACGACCTTCATCGTGCGGGACATGATGTTGCGCTTGCACAGCATGCAGCTGTTGCGGTGCTCAATCATCTCTCGCTGTACATCGATGATGCGATTGTCGCGGTTATTGTGGTTCAGCGCTGCGGAGACATCGGAGTCGATCATGTCACGGTAGGACTCGATCAGTTTGTTTCCTAGGATGTCCATCTGAGGGCAACCGTGGGTACGCCATGATTCACCTGCTCTGGAGGGATAATTATCGAACGGGCGACTAGCCACAATAACTACGATGCCTGGCGCGTGGACGTAGTTGGTTGCAGCGAAGTTGAAACATGCTGAAGTTGAAACCTGCTGAGGATGTGGCGAAGCGGCTTCGCGCATGAGGTGTCGGGCGTCCGTGTATCGCAAGGCATCGCAGACGGTCGCAACAGGTCCGGCCAGTTGTCGCGCGCGAGAGATATACTTGTTGCGTTTCAGGGAGATTCCTCTTTCGCAGCCAGGTGCGCGGAGCGGGAGAGAGGCTTGGCGCGGCTAAGGGGCTTATAGGGGGCATGACGAAGACTCGAACGTTTCTGCTGTCGGTGGTGGGTCTTGTGTCTGTGCTTGCCGCCGCCCATGGGGGAGTTCTGCGGCCGGTGCTGGCGGCAGGGCAGGAGAGCAGCTCTCAGCCCCAGCAGGCCAGGCCGACGCCCAGGCGCATGGACTCGCATACTGCGCTGGGCCTGGGCCGCGTCCCCGATGCGGCGGCAGCCAAACGAGGCGAGCCGCTCTACGGGCAGAACTGCCAGGCCTGCCACGGGGAGGGCGCCCGCGGAAGCATCGGGCCAAGCCTGGTCCGGTCGGTGCTGGTGCTGCACGACGACGATGACACCGAGATCGCGCAGGTGGTCCGCAGCGGACGTCCACAGGCGGGGATGCCCCCCTTCAAGCAGCTGACCGACGCGCAGGTGCACGACATCGCCGAGTATCTGCATCAGTTGATTGAGCTGTCGGCCAACCGGGGCCTGTATAAGGGTGCCGAGACGATGGAGAGCGGCGATGCCGGCAAGGGCAAGCTCTACTTCGCCGCGCACTGCGCCAGCTGCCACTCGGTCACAGGCGACCTGGCCGGAATCGGCACGAAGTTCGCCCAGCCCACGGCCCTGATGGCGCGTATCGCCTGGCCCGACGAGCACGGCCCGCAGGCGGCGACCGTGGTGTTGGCCGACGGACGCAGGCTGACCGGCACGCTGGTCCACTACGACGACTTCGAGACCACGCTGAAGCCCGCCGACGGCGGCGAGCAGACGTGGCCCACCGATACCGTCAAGGTCGAGATCCCGGACAAGATCGCGCCGCATCGCGCCTTGCTGCCGCAGTACAGCGACGACGACCTGCACAACCTGACGCGGTACCTGATGACGATTAAATAAACGAAGCGAAGTAAACGAAGCGGAAGTTCTTCAAACAAGCGAAGCGGGGCTCACTTCAAAAGATGAAGCGGAACAGTCTTCTTTCAAACGGAATGGTGCGGCGGGCGGCTTCAGGAGCGGCAGCGATGTTTCTGCTGGCCGCGCCGCTGCTGGCACAGCAGGGCAAGGCAGCCGCAACGCCTTCGCTCGATCCCAAATCGCTGGTGCTGTTCGACCATCCGAAGGACACGTGGCCGACCTACAATGCCAACTACTCCGGGCAGCGGTATATCGGGATCGACCAGGTGAACCAGAAGACGGTCGCCCAGCTGAAGACGAAGTGGGCCTACAGGATTCAGGGCGTCACCATTCGCGGCAGCGGATCGCCGACCATCAAGTCGACGCCGCTGATGGTTGACGGCGTGCTTTACTTCACCGTGCCCGACCACGTCTTTGCGGTCGATGCGCGCACCGGCAAGGAGCGCTGGCAGTATGACTTCGTCGATCACGGCGGCCATGTGCTCGGCCAGCGCGGCGTGGGCATGTACGGCAAGTGGATCTACTTCCTGACGCCCGACGGCTGGTTCATCTCGCTCGACTCCGGCACCGGCAAGGAGCGCTGGCGCAAGAAGGTCGCCGACGAAAAGCTGCAGTACTTCACCACGATGGCAGCGGTGATCGTAAAAAACCACGTCATCATCGGCGTGGGCGGCGACGCCATGGACGTGCGCGGCTACCTGGAGTCGCGCAACCCGGAGACAGGCGAGCTGGAGTGGCGCTGGTGGTCCGAGCCGCTGAAGATGGGCGATCCCGGCTCCGAGACCTGGCCCACCCAGGCCGCCATGGACCACGGCGGCGGCATGACCTGGATGCCCGGAACCTACGACCCGGAGCTCAACCTGATCTTCTGGGGCACCGGCAACACCAACCCGGTATTCGCGGGCCAAAGCCGCAAAGGCGCGAACCTCTTCACCGACTCCATCGTGGCCCTCAACCCGGATACGGGAAAGATGGAGTGGTACTTCCAGGGCTCGCCGCACGACACCCACGACTGGGATAACGTCGAGACGCCGATCCTCTTCGACGCCACCATCGACGGCAAGCCGCGCAAGCTGTTGGCGCAGGCCGGACGCAACGGCTACTTCTTTGTCCTCGATCGTGTCACCGGCAAGTACCTGGTGTCGAAGCCGTTTACCAAGACCGCCAACTGGTCGAAGGGTATCGACGAGCGCGGTCAGCCGATCCCCGACCCGGACAAAGATCCCAAGGTGGACGGCTCGATGGTCGATATCGCGTCCAACGGCGCCACCAACTGGCCGGCTCCGAGCTACAGCCCGAAGACGGGCCTCTTCTACGTCAACGCGACCGAGGGCTACAGCGTGGCCTATCTCTACGACACCTCGCCCAATCCGCAGGGGTATGGGGGCGGGGCTTCGGGACACTTCGACCCGGCATCGTCGCTGATCGCGCTCGACGTGAAGGACGGCAGCGTGCGCTGGAAGCACATCGCCAAGACCACCCCCGGTGGTGGTGGCGGTATGTCGGGCGGCATCCTGACGACCGCAGGAAACCTGCTCTTTACCGGCGACTCCAACCGCCTCGCCGCCTTCGATCCCGCCAGCGGAAAGATCCTGTGGTCGCAGAAGCTGGCCACGGCGATCACGAACGGCCCATCGACCTGGGAGCTGGACGGCAAACAGTATGTGATTGCGGGAGCAGGCGATACGCTCTATGCGCTGACGCTGGACGGAAAATAGGGCAGTTCCAGCCGTCGAGCGATGAACCCATGCGGTCAGGGGCATTCTGGCCGTGGCTGCTCGCCTGCAGCGGCGTAGCGGCGCCTCCAATCATCCGAATGATCGAGTTGCAGGTGAAGCAGGCGACCCCGTGTTATCCGCGCGGTCGATGGCGATGCCTCGCAATTTGTAAACGCCTCCATCGATTCCACTTACCGTGCAGATATCACTTAAATGATGAGTAGAAATCCGGCGGGTAAATATTCGCGGACTCTATGTGAGTGTATTGTTATCAGATTATCTGCAACTTTTAGATAATGCGCGCGTCATATAAATAGCTCCGGAGAGTGCTCCCGGGCAAAAGGTTTAGATTCAGCAGTTCAGGATCAGGAGGAGAGTAACCATGACCATCACCCGTTTTGCCCCAGTTCGCCGCCCATTCGGTGAGGCGACGCTTCTGCAGCACCGCTTGAACTCAATCTTCGACGAGCTGGGCCTGCAGCCCGAGACTGCACCGTCGAGCTTTGTGCCCGCGGTTGATGTCTACGAGGATGCGCAGAAGGTTGTGGTGAAGCTCGAGGTTCCGGGAATCAGGCAGGAGGACCTCAGCATCCGCCTGGAGAACCAGATTCTGACCGTCAAGGGCGAGCGGAAGTTCGAGGAAGAGGCCCGCAAGGCCAACTTCCACCGCATCGAGCGCAGCTACGGCAGCTTTACCCGCACCTTTACCGTGCCGCAGACCGTGGACACGGAGAGCGTGAAGGCGAACTACGATGCCGGCGTTCTGACTATCGCCCTGGCCAAGAAGGCCGAGGCCACGCCGAAGCAGGTGGTGATCGAAACTGGTCCCCCCGCCGAGGCCCCCATCCCGGCCGCGACGCATGCCGTGGAAGCTCAGCCCGCTGAGGCTGCAACCAGGTAACTCGCTGTATCGCAGCTAATAAGGCTGTGGCAGCCAGGGCTGTGTGGGATGTCGCTGTATGGCGGGAGACGAAACTGTCTCCCGCCATTCGTGTATCGAATGGGGTGTGGTGCGTGCGGGGAATGCCGCCTGCTGATGACAGATGTTGTGGGCGCTGCAGGGCAGTCGTGGTGACGTGGAGCACGGCGTTGGCTGCTGAAACAGGATTAGGATTCTGTGGAGACGTTGATCTCCACGCAAGGGAGAGAGTGGATGGCGATCAAGTGGGACAAGTTTACGGTGAAGTCGCAGGAGGCGGTTCAGGGTGCGGTCGGACACGCATCGGAGAACGGTAATCCTGAGGTGCAGCCCCTGCACCTGATGGCGGCGCTGCTGGAGGACAAGGAGGGCGTCGTCCTTCCCGTCCTCGACAAGATCGGCGTGCCGGTACAGCAGCTGCTGAGCGGTGTGAACGCCGCGATTGCAAAGCTGCCCAAGGTGCAGGGCGGAGCGCAGCCCGGCCTTGGTCAGGCGATGCAGAAGGTGCTGGAGCAGGCCTTCAAGGAAGCCGACAACTTCAAGGACGAGTACGTCTCGACCGAGCACCTGCTGCTCGCGCTGGCGAAGCAGAAGGGCGATGCCGTGGCGACGGCGCTGAGTTCATTCGGTGCGACGCACGATGCGATCCTCAAGGCGCTGGCCGAGGTGCGCGGCTCGCAGCGCGTCACCGACCAGAACCCCGAGGGCAAGTTCCAGGCGCTTGAAAAATATGCGAAGGACCTCACGGAGCTGGCCCGTCGCGGCAAGCTCGACCCCGTCATCGGACGCGACGAAGAGATTCGCCGCGTGGTACAGGTGCTCTCGCGCAGGACCAAGAACAATCCGGTGCTGATCGGCGAGCCCGGCGTTGGCAAAACCGCCATCGTCGAAGGCCTCGCCCGCCGCATCTTCCTGGGTGATGTGCCGGAGATCCTGAAGAACAAGCGCGTCTGCGCACTCGATCTCGCTTCGATGGTTGCTGGCGCAAAGTTCCGCGGCGAGTTCGAAGAGCGGCTGAAGGCGGTGCTGAAGGAGATCGAGGCCTCCAACGGCGAGATCATCCTCTTCATCGACGAGCTGCATACGCTGGTCGGCGCAGGCGCTGCCGAAGGCGCCATGGACGCGAGCAACATGCTGAAGCCTGCGCTCGCCCGAGGCGAGCTGCGTGCCATCGGCGCAACCACGCTGAACGAGTATCGCAAGTACATCGAGAAGGATTCGGCGCTGGAGCGGCGCTTCCAGATCGTCTACGTCGGTGAGCCGAACGTAGAGGATACGGTTGCGATTCTGCGCGGGCTGAAGGAGAAGTACGAGGCGCATCACAAGGTGCGCATCAAGGATGCGGCGATTGTGGCTGCGGCGACGTTGTCGCACCGCTACATCTCCGACCGCTTCCTGCCGGACAAGGCGATTGATCTTGTGGATGAGGCTGCTGCTGCTCTCGCCATCCAGATCGGCTCCGTGCCGGTCGAGATCGACGACCTGGAGCGCCGTGCGACGTCGCTGGAGATCGAGCGTGCTGCGCTGCAGCGCGAGAAGGATGCAAACTCGCAGGAGCGTCTTGAGGTCGTCGAGCGTGAGCTTGCCGAGATCAAGGAGCAGGCTGCCGCCTTGCGTGCCCGCTGGCAGAAGGAGCGCGGAGCCATCGGCCGTATCGCCGAGCTGAAGGAAGAGCTGGAGGCGCTGCGCTTCCAGATGCAGGAGGAGACGCGCAAGGGCAACCTGCAGCGCGCCGCCGAGCTGCAGTACGGCGAGATTCCAAAGAAGGAGGACGAGCTGCGTGAGCTGACCGCCCTGCAGGAAGAGGCCGTCGCCGAAGACAAGGCCGATGCCCAGACCGGCGCAGGCAAGCGGCCTTCGCGCATGCTGAAGGAGGAGGTCGACGAGGAGGACATCGCGGCCATCGTCTCCAAGTGGACCGGCATTCCCGGTCTCGAAGATGCTCGAAGGCGAGACGCAGAAGCTGGTCACGATGGAGAACCGTCTGCGCGAGCGTGTGGTCGGTCAGGACGAGGCGCTCAGCGCGGTGGCGAATGCCATTCGCCGTTCACGTGCGGGGCTCTCCGATCCAAAGCGTCCTATCGGCTCGTTCATCTTCCTCGGACCCACGGGCGTGGGTAAGACGGAGACGGCGCGTGCGCTGGCCGAATTCCTCTTCGACGACGAGCAGGCGATGGTGCGCATCGACATGAGCGAGTACATGGAGAAGCATGCCGTCTCCCGGCTCATCGGCGCGCCTCCCGGATACGTGGGTTACGACGAGGGCGGTCAGCTGACCGAGGCCGTCCGTCGCCGTCCGTACTCCGTGATCCTCTTCGACGAGATCGAGAAGGCTCACCCGGACGTCTTCAACGTGCTGCTGCAGGTGCTCGACGATGGCCGCCTGACCGACTCGAAGGGCCGCACGGTGGACTTCAAGAACACCGTGCTCATCATGACGTCGAACACCGGCGCCGACAAGCTGACCAGCGCGTGGGCGCACGGCGAGGAGGGCTTTGAAGAGGCGAAGGAGCGCGTGATCGATGCTCTTAAACAAACATTTCGCCCTGAGTTCCTCAACCGCGTGGACGACATCGTGGTCTTCCATCCGTTGGACGACAAGGAGCTGACGCACATCGTCGACCTGCGGCTGAAGGATCTCGAGAAGCTGCTGACAGATCGTCGCATCACGCTCGAGCTGACCGACGAGGCACGCAAGGCGATCTTCAAGGCGGGCTACGACCGTGCCTACGGCGCGCGTCCGCTGAAGAGGGCGATCCAGCGGCTGGTGCAGGACAAGCTGGCCGTGCGTATCCTCGACGGCAGCGTGCTGCACGGCGATCACGTGGTGGTGGATGCAGGTGCGGATGGCCTGACGTTCACGGTCAACAATCGAACGGAAGAGCCTGCTGCGGTGTAAGCCTTTGCAGCGGATGCAATCGAACGCCGGATGTCTTCAAAGGGCATCCGGCGTTTTCTTTAACGATGCGCGATGCTGCTCGGGAAGCGTCGCATGGGTGCATCAGGCAGGTTGGCGCGAGCAAGAAAACGCGTGGGTTCAGGGCAGCGGTTGGTGCGCGCGGCGCGGTCGCCGGCAGAGAGATAGAGCACCGGGTCGGCGTGGTTCAGCGGCGTAAAGCCTTCGATGGTCTCGGTCGGAAAGCGGAACGGCAGGCGGTTGATGGGATAGCTGTGCGTGGCGAGATCGCGCACCAGCCAGTTGTTGTCGCTGGCGAGGATGACGTAGTCGGCGGTGTTCTTCTGCAGATCGGCCAGCGGCACGATAGGCAGATGATAGATGGTGTTGCGGCCCGCCCACAGGTTCTCCTCCGGTGAGTCTTCTCCGCGCAGCGAGCGGATCGCGGGAAAGTCGACCGGAAAGACGATGCGCGATGCGACCGCAGGCGGAGCATAGTGCTGCAGCGTGAGCACCATCAGTGGATCGGCGACGACGATGGGCTTGTCTGCATGCGGCAGACCCGCAGCCGCCTGGGGCAGGTCATTCAGAACCTGCGCGAAGGTCTGCCGCTGCTCGCGATAGTCATGCGCCACCGTCGCGACGCGGCCCATAAAGACGCATGCGACCAGCGCAAGCGAGATGGCGCCCGCATGTTGCAGTCGACCGAAGATGCGGAACGCCGCCAGCGTTCCAGCGATGGAGAAGCCAAGGCACACAGGAATCACAAAGCGCGGCGAGAGCATCCCGCCGTGCAGGCGCGCCACGAGATAGCCGAGAAAGGGATACGCCATCAGCAGGAAAACCGCGACCGCTTCGTGTCGCTCAAGCACCTCTTCGCCATGATGCTGCACGAGCCGTTTGATCCACTGTGGTCGTTGCGGCATCTTGCTCTCATGGCGCGAAACCACCGCGAGATATCCGGCCAGCAGAAGCAGCGCCAGCGTGGGGAAGAGGATGACCTCCACCATCTGCAGGTAGGCGTCGCAGACCTGGTCGAGGGAGACCTTGTTCCACGCATGCGGAGCGAACTGCGCGATACTCCGCTCGATCAGCGGATGAAAGGCGAGCAGCGGTGTGATGGCAATGGTCAGCGCAAGCCAGATGCTGAGATCGATCTCCTTCGCCGCACCGCGTCGCCAGCGGAAGAAGGTGCGCGCGACTTCGCCGCCTGCGATGGGCAGAAACGCCAGCACCGCAAAGTAATTGGTGGAGACGCCGAGCGCGAGTGCCAGCGTCATGCCGCACAGCGCAAGGCGATGCCGCGCGATGGAGGCAAGCGGATCGATGGCCTCGCGCCAGCACAAGAGCGCCAGCATGGTGAAGCCGTACATCATCGCGTACGAGCGGCTCTCGTAGCTGTAGTCGAACGCGGCGTTCGCCATCGAAAACAAAACGCCGGTCACGGCCCAGGTGACAGGGACGTAGCGCCGCAGAAAGAGAAACAGCGAAAGCAGCGCGGTCCAGTAGCCCAGGATCGAGGGCAGGCGCAGCGCCAGCTCGCTGGAACCGAAGAGCCGCATCGAGGCCAGCACGGCGAAGTGCGTCAGCGGAGGATTTGGGTCGGCCGCATGCGCCAGCGCATTCCAGATGGCGGTGACGCTGCCAAGCTGCGCGATGTGGAAGGTAATCAGCTCATCGAGCCACAGCAATTTGTAGTGCGAGAGTGTCGTCACGATGGCCAGGTACGCCAGCGATAGCAAGGCGAAGGCTCGCCATGGCGACCGTTCGATGGACTCAACCGTCGACCCTGAAGAGGCGAGGCGGCTGGAAGTGGAAGAGAATGATCTGCTTACGCTGCTTTTCTCAAAACTGGGGGCCAATACAACACACTCCGGAGTGGGGGAGGAATCGTCCGTTCCGGGGTTGGACGCCGATAGCGCCGTTGGAGTTGCGGCCATCTGCTGTGTCCCAATAGCTTTCTGGCCAATGGCTTTCTTTTGTTGTCTGCAGCCCAACGGCGTTCTTCTGCGTCTATGGGGGAGGCAGGAGAAAGCAGGCAGGGCCCCCCTGATAGCATGGGGATATAAAGGGCTCGCCTTCCTGCGCGAGGAAAGGTATTGAAGTCCCAGGTTTTGGATGAACAATAAGACACGGACTGCCATCATTATCGGCGCCGGTCCGGCGGGGCTCACTGCGGCGCTGGAGCTCCTGCGAAGAACCGATATCAAGCCCATCATTCTGGAAGCGAGCGACGAGATCGGCGGCATCTCGCGCACCATTCGCTACAAGGGCTACCGCATGGACATCGGCGGCCACCGCTTCTTCTCCAAGAGCGATCGCGTCATGCAGTGGTGGATCGACCTGATGCCGCCTGCGTCCGACAACGATGCCGTCATCAGCTATCAGGGGCAGCAGCGCGTGGTCGAAGTTCCCGTCGATCAGCCGCAGCATCCTCCGCTGCGCGGCATGGGGCCGCTGGCCCGCGAAATCGAGATCGACACCGACACCGAGGAGACCGACGCGCTCGGCGACGAAGACATCAAGGAGCACGGGCACACCGAGACCGTCGTCACGCATGATCCGGAGAACCCGGACCTCATCATGCTCATTCGTCCGCGCAAGAGCCGCATCTACTATCTGCGCAGGTTCTTCGACTACCCCATCACGCTGACCGCAACCACGCTCAACAATCTTGGCGTTACCCGCACGGTGAAGGTGGGCGCAAGCTACCTGAAGTCGCGCGTCACGCAGATCACGCCGGAGAAGAGTCTCGAAGACTTCCTCATCAATCGCTTCGGCCGCGAGCTCTACCTCACCTTCTTCAAAAGCTATACCGAGAAGGTGTGGGGCACGCCGTGCGAGAAGATCTCCGCCGAGTGGGGAGCGCAGCGCATCAAGGGCCTCAGCCTCACCACCGCCGTGAAGCACTTCGTGAAGAAGACCTTCGCTGGCGGCGGCAAAGCCAAAGGCGATATCGCGCAGAAGGGCACCGACACCAGCCTCATCGAGCGTTTCATGTATCCCAAGTTCGGCCCCGGCCAGCTGTGGGAGCACGTCGCGGAGAAGGTGATCGCGATGGGCGGAGAGATCCACATGCAGCGCACGGTGGACAGCATTCACTGCGAGGGATCGCGCGTTGTCTCCATCGAATCCGTGAATGCGCAGGGCGAGCGTGAGACCTACTCCGGTGACTTCTTCTTCTCGACCATGCCGATGCGCGACCTGGTGCGCGCCATGGATGCGCCTGTGCCCTCGAACGTGCGCGAGGTCTCTGAGGGCCTGGAGTACCGCGACTTCATCACCGTCGGCCTGCTCGTCGACAAGCTGAAAGTGAAGGAGCCGGATGGCGGCCTGCTGAAGGACACCTGGATCTACGTGCAGGAGCCCGATGTGCTCCTGGGCCGCCTGCAGATCTTCAACAACTGGAGCCCATACCTGGTCGCCGATCCGACGAAGGTGTGGATCGGCCTCGAGTACTTCTGTTACGAGACCGACGATCTGTGGAAGATGCAGGACGACGCCCTGAAAAAGTTCGCCATCGCCGAGCTTGCCAGGATCGGCATCATCGATGCGAAGGATGTCAGCGATGCGCACGTGGTGCGTGTGCCCAAGACCTACCCGGCCTACTTCGGCACCTACTCGCGCTTCGACGAGCTGAAGGCCTACACCGACAGCTTCGAGAATCTCTTCCTCGTCGGCCGCAACGGCATGCACAAGTACAACAACCAGGACCACAGCATGCTCACCGCGATGAACGTCGTGGACGGCCTCGCGGCTGGCCGCGTCGACAAGGCCGCGCTGTGGGAGATCAACACCGAGCAGGAGTACCACGAAGAGAAGAAGTAACGGCGGCGTCGGCCGGTCAGATTCTCCGCCCTGCGTGTTCCGGCCGGAGGCTGAGATGGTACAACCATCTGTAGGACGGTTGGCTTTGATCGCCTGCGCGCCCGTCGAACACATCGTTGAGGTGCGGGTGCAGTGAGGAAGCTGATTATTCTGCTGACGATCGCGCTGATCGTGGTCTTCATGGCCATGCGGCAGCGGATTTTTGTGCGCGATCCTCTGGCGACGCTCTATCGCGGCGACCAAAAGGTGAGCGGCGTGCACGTCTACATCAACTTCAGCAACGATGTGCTGCTCGAAGAGAACGCCAGCCAGCGCATGACGATCGTGCAGAACTGGAACAAGGTCCCCGGCACCCCGAAGGCGCTGACCTGCTTCTCCGGCATGGTCTGCTGGACGACGAACGATCATGCGGAGATGGTGGCGCTGGGCGGCGCGAGCTACCAGCCCAAGACCGAGATGAGCGACCGCGAGGTGAGCTACGACGATGGCGACGGCTCCAGCGTTCGCATCACCTTGAGGTAGAGAGTTGAGCTGCGCCGGTGGTGGCGGCGCGGCGGCTCACATCACCCTTAGGTAGAGAGTTAAGCTGCTCCGGTGGCGGCGGCGTAGTGACCCACATTACCCTGAGGTGAGAGGAGGAGGGCAGCAATGAGCGACGGACGCGAAGAACGCGAGGAGCAGGAACAGCGCCGCAGATGGCGCGAGCAGGAAGACCACAACGACCGGGTCGATCGCCCGTACCGCGAACGCGAATGGGAAGACCGGGGCAGCGAGCCCTCGTAGCCGATCAGGTCAATTTTGAAGTGTAAGAAGATAAAGGCGTTGCCGCGGCAGCGCCTCTTCTGCGTCTAGGCGGCGATGGTGCCCTGGTGAAAGAGCATCTTCCACGCGTTGTCGCGCTTCACCCAGATTGAGGAATGGTGCGAGGTCGAGTTGGCCGTGACGATGTGGTATGTGGCCAGTGCGGAGTCCTCCCCGAGAGAGGTCACGTAGAAGTGGCTCATCGTCGCTGCGCGCGGGTTCGTGCTCAGCAAGGCATGCGCGAGCTGCGTAAGGTTGAAGATGCGTCCAGATGTACAGAATTCCTTGAACTCCGGGGCCAGCAACGAGGTCAGATCGTTCCGATCTGTCTCGCGGTCCGGATGCAGCAACCGTTCTTCGAGAGAGTGAATATGTTCCTGGAGTTGTGCCTGAGTCATGGTGATCATTTGACGTGAATTATCGGTGGATAAGTTTCACGGGGTCAGTAAAAGCGGCTGCCCCTGGTTTGGGACAGCCGCTTCGGTTATTCGCGGACTGGTTGATATCGCGAGGGTTAGAAGGTGAACTTTCCAGCCAGCTGGAAGATACGAGCCGGCTGCGCGGTGGTGGCGTATCCGAAGGTGCTGGAGCTCAGCGACGTCGTAAACCCATTCAGATTCGGGTGGTTGAAGACGTTGAAGGCCTCCAGGCGGATATTGAGGTTCAGGCGCTCGTGGATCGGGAAGGTCCTGACCAGCGAAGCGTCCACGTTGTAATAGCTGGGTTGACGGAAGGCATTGTGGCCGACGTTGCCGTAGGTTCCGGTCGCGTTGGCCGCAAAGGCACCCACCGTCTTGGCCGACAGGTACTGACGGTTGCCGGCTGCCTGCGAGGTGACCTTCTGCTTCGAGTAAACCGCCTGCGCGTTGACCAGGTTCGGACGATCCAGGTTGACGCCCGTCAGCGAGTTGTCCGCGCCGGTCGTCACATTCAGCACAGCTCCCGACAGGATGCGGACCAGAGGAGCGATCTGCCATCCGTTGACCAGCGCGCCGGTGATGCCGTGCAGGCCGGAGAAGTGCGATGCCGCGATGATGCTGGAGTTGAAGATGTGACGGACATCGAAGCCGCAGGGGCCGCGATCCAGGTTGGGGTTGTTGGAGTTCTCATACGTGGGAGATGCAATATCGCCAGGAGCATCGCCGAGGCTGATGCACTTGGACCAGGTGTAGTTTGCCAGGAAGCTGAAGTTGTTCGACATACGGTGCTGCACCGCCGTGATCAGGCCGTGATACGTCGAGTAGCCGCCGTCGTCGATGATCGTGGTGCCGTTGGAGTAGTACGGTCCCTGCGCGGCGTTGGCCAGCGTCAGGCGGGTACGGGCCAACGTGTTGGTCGTGCTCGAGCACGCCTTGCCGACTCCGGGCGAGGTGACCAGAGCTCCGCAGGAGCCCGGGCCGGTCCAGGTGCCCGGGATGTAGACCGCCTGGTTGATCGCCTTGCCCAGCCAGAGGTGGATGTTGTGGTTGCCGAGGTAGTTCATCGAGAAGTTCCAGCCATGGCCCAGGTCCTGCTGCACGCTGGCGGTCCACTGCTCGACGATCGGTACCTGAACATTTGGGGGAACCAGAATGAACAGGGCCGCAGTCGGGAAGGTGGCGCTGGCGTTCGGCGGGAAGACGCCCGGGAAGGGGTTTCCGCCGGGGTAGTTGCCCCACGGGCTCGCCAGGCTGATCTGGCCGGTCAGGTCGATCTCGTTGACGACGGGCGGGTTCGAGGTCATACGCTGCATCGTGTACAGCGCGGGCGAGTCGTACATCATGGCTGCGCCGGCGCGGAAGACGGTCTTACCCGAGCCAAACGGATCCCAGGTCAGGCCTGCGCGGGGCGAGAGGTTAGCCAGACGATGGCTGGTGAACGCCTTCGAGACACCCGGATCGCCGTAGTAGAACGAACCGGCCGGTGCATTGGGGTAGACGCCGCTGTGCTGGTTGGCGTTGAAGGCCGCCTCGTTGAAGACGCTGCCGCGGGTCAGCGTGTCGGCCGCGGGCAGGTAGGGCTCCCAGCGAAGGCCGATGTTGAGGGTCAGCTTCTGCGTCGCGTGCCAGGTGTCCTGCGCATACAGGCCGAAGATATTCTGCCGGTAGTTCGTGATCTGCGGACGGCTCTGGCCGAAGGAGTTCTGCTGACCCGTGATGAAGTCGACCAGGGGCTCGCCGACGTTGTTGTTCTGCTGGCCGCTCAGCGTGCCGCTGAAGTTGAAGTTACCGTTCTGCAGGTAGCCCGCGTTGGTGTTCTGTCCGGCACGGATGTACTCGCCGCCGAAGGCGATCTGGTGCTTGCCGCGCAACAGGTCGATGTCGTCGGAGTAGTCCTGCGTGTAGGTGTTGAAGTGGCCGGGCGAGCAGGTTCCGCAGCCGACGCTGAAGTAGTTGGTGACTGCCAGGCGGAAGTCATTCGGCACGTAGGTATACATGTTGATGCCGAAGGCGTTGGCGTTGGCCCCTCCGGCCGTCGGTCCGCGATTGTTGCGGCGACGGGCGAAGCTGCCATGGAAGGTGTTGACCACGTTGGGCGAGATGATGAAGGTGTGGCCCAGCGTGTAGTTCATCACGCGCTCATCGTTACCGGCGGTCGTGGTCAGCAGCAGGTTGGTGGGGCTGTAGAACGACGGTGCGAAGTAGTTGGTGACGTAGGCGCGGAAGAAGACGTTCTGCCGCTGGCTGAGCGTGTAGTCCACACGGCCGACGTACTGGTCCTCGCGGTTGATAGCGGGCAGCGAGACCTGGATCAGGCCGCTGGTGGGGTTAGCCTGCGAGAGCGGCAGCGCCTGGGCTATGGCGAGTGCCTGCGGGCTGATGCTGCTCGAGGGAAGCTTGCGGGTCGCGGTGATATCGGTGCCGGAGACCGGGTCGATCAGCTTGCCGGTCACGTTCACCCGTGCGCAGCTTCCCGACGTGGGCTGCTGGCTGAAGTCGCCTGCCAGTTCCAGTGCGGTGGGAACGCAGGTGTTGGTTGCGTTGGTGGCCGAGGACTCACGTGTGCCCTGGTAGCCGCCGAAGAAGAACAGCTTGTCGGTGATGACTTTGCCGCCCAGCGTTCCGCCGAACTGGTTGCGGTGCAGCGTGTCCTTGGTCGTCGAGAAGAAGTTCGTCGAGTTGATGATGTTGTTGCGCAGGAACTCGAAGGCCGAGCCATGCCACTGGTTGGTGCCGGAGTTGGTGACGCCGTTGACCAGCGAACCGGGGTGAAGGCCGTTACGTGCCTGCAGCGAGTTCGATTCCACCGAGAACTCGCGCAGAGCGTCGGGGAAGGGATACGGCAGGTTCACATTGGTGAAGACGTCGACGTTGGTGCCGCCGTCCAGCACGTAGTTGTTGTAGTTGCCCTGGCCGCCGGCCACCGCGATGACCACGGAGCTGGCATAGTTCTTGGAGCCAACCATGTCGTTTCCGGGAGCCGTGACCGCGCCGCCCGACAGCAGCACCAGCTGCGTCGCCTGGCGCCCGTTCAGCGGAAGCTCCTGGATGTTCTTCTGGTCGATGACCTGCTTAAAGGTGCTGGACTCGGTCTCGATCGCGACGCCGGTCGACTGTACTTCGACGTGCTCACTCGCATCGCCGACCTTTAGCTGTGGATCGATGGAACGGCTGTTGCCGACCTCAAGCATGCCGGTCTGGGTATAGCTGGCGAAGCCGGAGGCGGTGACCATCAGCGAGAAGGGGCCGACCGGAATGTTCGGCAGGGAGTACAGACCGTTTCCGCTCGTAGTCGCCTCTCTCGAGGAGTGGGTATCGGTCTGGGTGAAGATCACCTTCGCATTGGGAACGGCGGCGCCGGTTGAATCGGTGACGGTGCCTTGGATGCTTGCGGTACCGGCAGCCTGGGCATGCAACGCCGACGGAAGCATCAGGGAGAGGATCAGGGGTAGGGCAAGCAGCAGCCCTTGAGTGGACAGTCCACTTAGTAGTTTCTTTGACATCGGTTCGGCCTCAAAAGGTGATTGCCATGGAGCAAGCACGTTCATTTTCGCGTCGTTAAAAACATGCGATTTTATAGCGGGAGGACTATAGGGAGGGCGTCGAACGGCTGTCAACGAAAATTGATCGGAAACGTTGGACAAATCGGCACACTTTGGTGCAATAGGTCTGACCAGAAGGGGCTAAAAGTCCATTTTGTTCGGAATTGAGACGAATCATCTTCATTAGGGAATAATCAGGCCCGTTTTAGGAACGAGCTAACGTCGCGCCAGAGCCACGCGGGGGATGCCCTGCAGGTCATCGACGAAGCGGAGGTCCTGCCACCCGCCCAGCAGCCCGGCCAAAGCATCCCGCTGTCCATACCCCATCTCCAGCGCCAGCAGGCCACCCGGCCGCAGAGCCTTCTCCGCCTGCGGGATCAGGCGGCGATAGATGGTCAGTCCATCCTCGCCCGCGTAAAGGGCCGTCGGCGGCTCGTGGTCGCGGACCTGGGGTGCCAGCGAGGCGGCGTCAGCCAGCGGCACATACGGTGGATTCGAGACGATGGCGTCGAAGCAGGCCTCGCGCTCACACGGTGCCAGCACCCCCAGCAGGTCGGAGTGCAGAAAGCGGATGCGTTCGGCGACCTGATGGCGCCGGGCGTTGGCCTCGGCTACGGCCAGCGCGGTCGGCGAGAGGTCAAAAGCGGTCAGCTGCGCCTGCGGCAGGTGGACGGCGAGCGCGATGGCGATGGCGCCCGACCCGGCGCCGATGTCCGCGATGGCCAGCGGCCGGTCGTGCGGCAGCAGGCCGAGCACCGACTCCACCAGGTGCTCGGTCTCGGGCCGCGGAATCAGTACAGCCGGAGATACGGTGAGATCCAGCCCGTAAAACTCCTGCGTGCCGATGATGTACTGGACCGGCTCATGGCGCAGGCGGCGCTGGATGGCGCTGTCAAAGGCGGCGGCCTGCGTCGGTGCCAGCTCGCGCTCCGGGTAGGCGATCAGTCCCGTGCGAGTCAGCGAGGCCGAGTGCATCAGCAGAAGCTCGGCATCGCGCCGTGCCGTGGAGCGCATCGGCTCCTCGGCGGCGAGCCGGCTGGTGGCGAATTCGAGTGCCTGCTGGATGGTCATATCGTAGACAGAATTACGAGAAAGGGAGAGTAGAACAGGGTGCAGGCAGCCTGCAAGCCCAGGGACGGGGCTACTCGCGAATCATGATCTGGTTGCCGTCAGGGTCGGAGATCGTCAGTGTGTCCTTGCTCTTGATGACCTTGATCTCGTGCTTATGCAGCATGCGGGCGGCCTTGCCCAGGCTGCTGGAGCGCAGGGTAAAGCGCGCCTTCGGGCCCAGCGACTCAGCCGTGGTCAGCTCGATCTCCTGGCCGGAGTTCCCCGGCATGTGCAGGAACATCGGATCGCCCGCGATCGACTTGAAGCTGAGCTGGTTCAGGTAGAAATCCCGCCCCGCCGCCGGATCGCGCAGCGCAATGGCAACCGTATAGATCGAGTCGGCTACGCGGTCCTCTCCAAGGTGCTTGCCCTGGTCGTTGGTATGCAGCGAGCCCGGCTCATACTGCGTGTACTCCATGTTCTGCGGCTCGCCGTTGGCGTCGATCGGCCCATGCATCGTGAACAGCAGGTTGCCCGCGCCCGCCTTGCGCACCTTGTTCGGCGTCAGGCCGTGGGCGACGTAGTCCTCGTAGATGGCCTCAAGATCGTCGCCCTCAAAACAGACATGCAGAAAGCCGATATGCGACGTCTTCGGATTGGTGGGGTCAGCCGGATACAGCTCGATGAACTGGTGATCGTTGATCTTGATGAAGCTCTCGCTGACCTTGCCGTCCTTGCCCTTCAGGCTGAAGGCCTCTTCGTAGCCCAGGTTGTTGTAGAAGGCGACCGAGGCATCCAGCGAACGGACGCGAATGGCGATATGCGCGACACCGGCCAGCGGCGGCGTCTTGTCCTGCGCGTGGAGGCATGGTGCGGCAAGGGCGATCAGAGCAAGCGCGGCGGTCCGGCGGAGGAGAGATACAGTCAGGCCTGAAAACATATCGTCGTGTCCCTTGAAGCGGAGTCTCTCAAGCGATTCTCTCAAAGATCGGGAGGATGGTGGGAAAAGAAGAAGGGCACGGTCGAGGACCGTGCCCTTCTTCGGCGGATGCACCTGCAGCTTACTTCGATAGCTTCAGCATGACGGCGCCGTGCTTCGGGATGGTGAAGACGTCAGTATCCTTGATCACGCCAAGGTCCTTATGCGCCCACAGATCGCGCGCATGCGCCGTGCCCGAGGGGAAGCCTGCTTCTTTCAGATGAAGCTTCATGCCGCGCATCACGCTGCGGTCCTGCGAGACATTCAGGATCGCGTAAGCCACCGAGCCGTCGGCCAGCGGACGCGCCCAGATCTCCGTCTCCTCGCCTGCCCACACACGGTCGCCCTCGTGGCCAAGCTTGTCCTGGTTCACGGCGACGACCTCCTTGTTGGTGAGGATCGAGCTGACGTCATCGTTCATCTGCGTGAGGTTGTTGCCTGCGATCAGCGGCGCCGCCAGCATCGACCACATGGTCATGTGCGTAATGTTCTCGTCGTGGCTGAGCTTGCCGTTACCGACCTCCAGCATGTCGGGGTCGTTCCAGTGGCCCGGTCCAGCGAACTTCGCCAGGCCTGCCTGCGCAAGGGCAATATGCATCATGCTCTCGTAGTTGGCCTGGATGTCGCCGGTGGTGCGCCACAGGTTTCCGCCCACCTCGGGCGCCCACTGCCACGACTGGTCGAAGCCGTACTGGCACAGCGAAAAGACAATCGGCCGCCCCGTCTTCACCAGAGCGTTATGCATTTTGACGTAGGCGTCACGCATCATCTTGTTTTGCGCCGCGGGATCGTTGGGGTGAGCCTCTCTCATGTTCTTCCCGAAGCTGCACAGGTCGTACTTCAGATAGTCGAAGCCCCAATCGGCGTATGTCTTCGCATCCTGCTCCTCGTGTCCGAACGAGCCTTCATAGCGCGCGCAGGTCTGCGGCCCGGGCGAGGAGTAGATGCCGATCTTCAGCCCCTTCGAATGCACATAGGCGGTCAGCGCCTTCATGTCGGGAAACTTCTCGTTGGAGGTGATATTGCCGCTGGCGTCGCGCTTGCCCTCCCACGTGTCGTCGATGTTCACGTAGACGTAGCCGGCGTCGCGCATACCGCTCGAGACGATCAGGTCAGCCGCCTTGCGGATATCGGCGTCGGTCACCTTTCCGGCAAACCAGTTCCAGCTGTTCCAGCCCATCGGCGGGGTGGCGGCGAGCTTCTGCGCGGCGGCAGGAAGGGTGGCAAGGAGAAGAGCGGCAGTAAAGACAAGACAGCGACGCATGTTGAGCGATGGACCTCCGTGGTTTTCAGCGACGGAACCATCAGACTGTCTCCGGCACATCTTGTCAATCGCCGCCGCATGAGACGATGAGAAGATGAGCGAGGCTATGAGGAGATGAGCGAGGCCATCACGACGGCAACCCTGCTCGGGTACGGCGCCGCAGGACTCATCGCTGTACTCGCCATCGCCCTCATCCTGGCCGGAACCGTCGTTCGCCCGGAGAGGCGCAACCGCTTCCTCTTCTGGTGCGTCGCCGTCTACGTTTCAATCTGGACGCTCTTCGTGCTCTACAACACCGTGCTCCTCACACGCGTCTTCGTGCGCATGATGCACTGACCATCATCGCGGAGCATCGTCGCCGACGTCTGCGATGATGCGCGAGGTCACCGTGAGCCGGTGATAGTTGCTGTAGCTGGCCGTGAACATCCACGTGGCCGCGGTGTCGTTGGCCTCGGCCTTCGACGTGATCGTCTTCGGCATCCAGAAGGTTCTGCTCTCGAAGTTCACCGGGGCATAGTCGACCGACCACGTCCACAGAGACCGCGTATGGCTGCTCTCGTCCCAGTGGTGCGGCACGCTCATCTCGATGCGCAGCAGCTGATCGCTCTGTGCGTCGAACCATGCTCGCCCCGACCGGCTCTCCGGCCCCGGGCAGTCATTCTCCGCGTCTGCCTTGATGGCATAGTCGATCACGACGGCAGACGTCCCGCCCAGCATCGCCGTCGGCTCCATCGTGTAGTCGAAGCAGCGTGACATCTCCAGCGAGACGACGCCGACCCCGGCGCTGAACGCTCCGGAGAAGATCGCGGGGCCTCCGAGATCGCCACCCTGCACCGGCTTCTTATTCACCAGCC
This sequence comes from Edaphobacter sp., assembly GCF_028283685.1. Classification (GTDB taxonomy): domain Bacteria; phylum Acidobacteriota; class Terriglobia; order Terriglobales; family Acidobacteriaceae; genus Edaphobacter. Next base: position 191,478 of record NZ_JAPWKF010000006.1, read on the forward strand.
GGATCTCGCGGCTCTCGCTAAATGTGGTGCTCTCGCCAGGTGCATGAACGCGGACCAGGCGAAAGGTGGAATCCGTCGTCCGCTTCATATCGCGAGCGCCCTTCTGCTTCAGCGTGGAGACGACGTGCTCCTCGGCGAAGAGGTTCGGGACGTTGGCCTCGTAGTCCCACAGGCTGCTCTGCTGGTGCACGAGGATCGCGTGCAGCGCCGCCGCCTGCGCCGCTGGGTCCGGCTGCTGGCAGAGGACAGGCTGCAGGCCTGCGACCAAGACGATGCTGGCAACAAGCAGCCGCATGCGAAGCTCCTTACGGAAGGACTCACGGGGATTCTCCCCCGAAGCCCTCATTCAGAGCAAGTCCGCTCGCGGCGAGGGCTAGCGAGCCGTGTCCTTGGCAGGCGTTTCGTTGAGGCTGGTGATAATGTGCGATCGCACGCTGACCTTGTGATAGTTCGTGTACTCGGCCGTAAAGCTCCAGTGCGCCGCGCCGTCCTTCGTCTCCGCCTGCGACTCGATCGTCTTCGGAATCCAGAAGACCTGGCCGTCGAAGGTGACCGGCGTGAAATCCGCCGACCACACCCACGCAATATGGTTGCCGGTGTTGTCCAGGTGGTTGGGAATCGTCATCTCCATGCGCATCAGGTGGAACCCCGCAGGGTCGATCCACGCCCGGCCCGACTGCGCCTCCGGTCCGGGACAGCCGTCATCCTCCAGCATCTCCTGCTTCAGCCGGTAGCGGACCACCAGCGCAGGCCGCTGGTCCAGCTCCGCATCCGGCTCCAGCGTGTAGTTGAAGCACCGCGCCATCTCCTGCGATACCACGCCCGAGGCGATGGAGAAGCCTCCGCTGAAGATCGCCGGGCCGTTCAGGCTTCTGCCCTCAATGGGATTGTGGTTCACCATCCGCACCACACGGCTCTCGATAAAGCGGGGGCCGTCGCCGATCACATGCGATCGCACCAGCCGAAAGGTGGAGTCGCTCGTCGCCGTCACATCCGGCGTGCCTCGCTGCGTTCGGCTGGAGACAATGTGCTCATCGGCGAAGAAGTCCGGCACCGCTGCCCGGTACTCCCACAGGTTCTCCTGCAGGTGGCGCAGCAGCTCCTTCAGCCTGGGCTGCGCGTCCACAGATGGCTCCGGCGAACTGGCCCGCACGCAGGGTGCTGCCAGAAGAAACGCCGCAAAAAGTATTCCCGGAAGAAGTGTGTAATGACGATTCATGACTGCACCTGCTGCGAATGAGGTGTCATCTTACGCACAGCAATTCGCAGCCCGCAACAACGATCTTTATGGCGGCGTCAGGCCGTCGTTCAGATCGGGAATGATGCGCGAGTGAACGCCCGTCTTGTGATAGTTGCGGTAGGTCGCCGTGAAGTTCCACTCCATCTTGCCGTCCTCGGACGCCGATTCCGATTCGATCCGCTGCGGAAGATAGAAGCTTCTGCCGTCGAAGCTGACCGGCTCGTAGTCGATGCTCCAGCGCCACGGTCCCACAACGCCAGGGACCATGTTGTAGTGGGGCACCTTCATCTCGAAGTGCAGCACGTCGAAGTTGTTAAGATTCACCACAGCCTCACCCCGCACGTCCCCCCAGGGCAGGCACCGGACCTTCCGTTCCGCACCGGGCTTCATCCGGTACGTAATCGTGATCGCCGGTTCGTGATGCACGTCGCGATGGTGGCTGATGTGGAAGTTGTAGCAGGCCTCCTGCTCCAGCGTGATCGTCCTCAGTCCGTTGCTGAAGGCGCCAATGATGACCGATGGTCCCTGGAACGCCGTGCCCGGAGGCATATCCACGCCATCTCTGCGCTTCACCGTCCGTGTCTCAAACAGATCCGGCGGATAGGTGTCGCGGTCGCCGCGGCGCAGGCGAAAGAGCGACTCGGTGACCGTCTGCACGTCCGCCACCCGCTTGCCATGCATCTCCGAGACGATCCTCTCATCCGCAAAGAAGTCAGGAATATTGCGGGCATACTCCCAACGGCGAATCTGCAGCCGCAGCAGTACCCCGTTCAGGGGCAGGCCCTCTGCGTCCGCATCCGTCGGCTGCGCCGCAGCCACGCCACAGGCCAGCGTCAGGACGATCAGCACGATACGGCAGAGATGAGAGCGCAACGAAAAAGGCCTCCGTTGTCCTTCGAAAAAGAGGAACCTCTCGAAGATACAACGGAGACCGGATCTCCAGGCCGTAGCCGGCGTTACGCCGCGGTCGTCTCGGCCTTCATCTTCTCGGCGATATCGTGAGCGATCAGCGCGTCGATCGTCGGCTGCAGCATGCCCTCCATCACCATGTTCAGCTGGTGGTTGGTCAGGCCGATGCGGTGATCGGTCAGGCGGTTCTGCGGGAAGTTGTAGGTGCGGATCTTCTCCGAGCGGTCGCCCGAGCCGACCTGCTGCTTGCGGTCCTTGGCCTGCAGCTGGTGGATGCGCTCCGCCTCGACCTCGTAGAGACGCGCGCGCAGCACGCGCATCGCCTTCTCGCGGTTCTTGATCTGCGACTTTTCGTCCTGGCAGCTGACCACCGTATTGGTGGGGATGTGCGTGATGCGGATCGCCGAATACGTCGTGTTCACCGACTGTCCGCCGGGGCCCGACGAGCAGAACGTATCGACGCGCAGGTCCTTGGTCTCGATCTTGATGTCGACCTCCTCGGCCTCGGGCAGCACCGCAACCGTAATGGCCGACGTGTGCACGCGGCCCTGCGTCTCCGTCGCCGGAACGCGCTGCACGCGGTGAACGCCCGACTCGTACTTCATCTGCGAGTAGACCTTGTCGCCTTCGAAGATCGCCGTCACTTCCTTCATGCCGCCGCCGATGCCCGTCTCCGAGGTGGAGAGCACCTGCACCTTCCACTTGTGCTGTTCGGCGAAGCGCAGGTACGTGCGGAACATCTCCGAGACGAAGATCGCGGCCTCGTCGCCGCCCGTTCCGGCCCGCAGTTCGATGACGATGTTCTTGTCGTCGTTGGGGTCCTTGGGCAGCAGCATCACCTTCAGCTCTTCCTCAATCTCGACGACGCGCGGTTCCAGCGTCAGCAGCTCGGCCTGGGCCATCTCCTTGATCTCGGCGTCGTCCTCGGCCAGCATGGTCTTCGCATCGCCCACGCCCTGCTTCACATTCTTGTACTCGCGGAACTTCTCGATGACCGGCTCAAGGTCGCGGTGCGCCTTGGCCGTGGCGGAGAACTTCTTCTGGTCGGTGACAAGCGCCGGATCGGCCAGCTGCTGGCCAAGCTCCTCATAACGCGCTTCCATCTGGTCGAGACGATCGAACATGGTGACTCCTGAATCTTGTAAGGGACTTGAAAATAAGGGGTAAAGAGACGAATGCGGCCGTTGGGCGCAGCTAGGCGAAGTCGTGGCGGTTGGAGGCCACGCCGGGGAACAACACCGGAATCTCGACTGTAAATCGCATCTCTCTTTAGATGTTACTCCCGTCTTCCGCGATGCGGCTAAGGAATTAGCGCGGCGCCCCTATACTGGGCCTATGTCTGATCCCCGCCGACAGAGGGTTTCGTCGCAGTCGCCATGGATGGCGGCAGTCGTCTCTCTCCTGTTGTTGGTGGTTCTGCTATCCGCCGTCAGCCACAGCCCTGCGGCCGTCTGCTGCCTGGTCCTCGTCCCGGTATTCCTGTTCGCGCTCCTTGAGCTGCCCTCCTGCGAAACCGCCGAAGAGCCGGAGCGCGCCACCGGCTTCGACGATGCCTCGCCGTCGCTCTTTCAGCGTCCGCCTCCTTCACTTGCCTGAAAACGCCTGACCCCGTCCGCGCTCCTGCCAGCGCGGGTACGTCGCCTCGTGTCTTTCAAGTCAAGTGGAGAACTCCGTGTCCCTGGATCAGATTCTGGTAATGGGCCTGTACGGCCTCGTGTTCGTGTTCGCAATCGTATTCATCACCCAGCGCATCCGTTGGCGCATCTCCGGCCGCGGCTTCAGGCCACGCGGAGCCATGCTGGGCAACGCGCTGCATCAGCTTCAGACCATCGCTGAACCGCGGATGCAATACGTCATCGAAGAAAAGCTGGACGAAGACTCGGAGGATGAAGAGTCAGGAGGCCCCGACGATCCCATTCGGCACCTGCACCGGCAGGCACGCAAGATAAAGCGCGGTGAGACCGTAGACCGTCTCACCGCGCTTCGTATCCCTCGTGAATGATTCCTCTAAACCTGCGTCGCAGGAGGCAGCCACGCGCTCGGCGTCGAGTGCGAGATCTCCAGCTCCTCATCCGTCATATCCACCGCGACGTCCGCAAACAACGGCGTGCTCAGGTAGCGCTCGCCCGTGTCCGGCAGCATGCACAGGATGTTCGTTCCCTTCGGCGCCTTCGCGGCCACCTTCAGCGCACCGGCAAAGGTCGCGCCCGAGGTGATGCCGACGAAGATGCCTTCCTTGCGCGCCAGCTCCTTGCTCATCTGCATCGCCTCGGCGTTGGGAATGCCCAGCACCTGGTCGATGGTGTTGTCCTTCACGCCGTCCTCCGCCAGCTTGGCGATAAAGTCCGGGCTCCAGCCCTGCTGGGGATGCGGCTTCCAAGCCGGGTGGCCGCTGGTGGGATCGCCGTTGACGTCGCGCGGCTGCGGTTCGCCGCTTGCGACCATCGGCGCATCCGCAGGCTCGCACACCACAATCTTCGTCTTCGGCGACTCCTTCGCCAGCACACGCGCCACACCCTTCAGCGTGCCGCCCGTGCCGAAGCCCGTCACCCAGTAGTCCAGCGAGCCATCCGGAAAGTCGTTCAGAATCTCCACCGCCGTCGTCTTCGAGTGGAAGTCGGCGTTCGCCTCGTTGGTGAACTGCCGCGTGTAGTACCAGCCATGCTTCTCCGCCAGCTCGGCCGCCTTCGCCGCCATGCCGGTGCCGCGGCTGGCCGCAGGGGTGATGACCACCTTCGCGCCCAGGAAGCGCATCAGCTTGCGGCGCTCCACCGAAAAAGTCTCGGCCATGCAGACGACTAATGGATATCCCTTGGCCGCGCAGACCATCGCCAGTCCGATGCCGGTGTTGCCGCTCGTGGCTTCCACCACCGTCTGCCCCGGCTTAAGCTTGCCCGTGCGCTCGGCCTCTTCGATCACGCCCAGCGCCAGGCGGTCCTTCACCGAACTCATCGGGTTGAAGGCCTCGATCTTTACATAAAGATTCACGCCCTCGGGCGCGAGACGGTTGATGCGAACCACGGGCGTATTGCCGACGGTCTCAAGGATGCTGCCATGCTTGTGTTCCACTGTGTTGCTCCTCTGGCAAGATGTTGGCCCGTTAGCGCAAAAGCCTCTGGGTGATTCTAGATTGCGGAGCCGGGTTTCTGCATCCATAGTGACAAAGGGGGGCGACAGGGAAGAGACGATGGCGTTGTTTCACAAGATCGCCGAACTGGCCGAACAGCTTGCCGCTGAACCGGGCAAGCTGAAGAAGCGCACCGCCATCGCCGCGGCGATCCGCCGCGTTCACGATCATGCTGACAACGCCGCATTTGTAGACGCCGGACGCTTCGCCCTCTACCTCGCGGGCACGCCCTTCGCCGAAGCCGATCCGCGCAAACTCAACGCCGGTGGAGCCCTCCTCTCGAAGGCTCTGCTCGCTGTCAGCGGAGCCACGCAGGTGGCACTCACTGCGGCCTATCGGCGACACGGCGACATCGGCGCAGCGGCGTACGATCTGCTGGCGGCAAAGAATCATCCCGGCAGCCAGCTCACACTCAGCGAAATGGCCGAGGCCTTCGCCGCAATGGCTACCGCGAAGACGACAGCCATCCGCTCCGCCTTGCTCGAAGGTCTGCTTGAGCGCACCTCGCCGCTCGAAGCCAAGTACCTGCTCAAGCTCGTCGCAGGCGACATGCGCATCGGCGTCAAGCAGAGCCTCGTCGAAGAGGCCATCGCCGAAGCCGCCTCCGTCCCCGTCGCCGCCGTGCGCAACGCCGTCATGCTCGAAGCCGATCTCGCCTTCGCCGCCGAACGCGCCTTCGCGGGAACGCTCGACGCGGCGCGCATGCGTCTCTTTCACCCGCTGGGCTTCATGCTCGCCTCGCCCGTCGACTCTCCCGAGGAAGCCGCCGAACGCTTCGCCGAAAAGCCTGCAGGCAAAAAGAAGAAGCCCGCATCAGCACCCGAAGGCGAAGCACCCGCAGCCCAGCCAGCAGCCGCCAGAAATATCTCCGCCTACCTCGAAGACAAGTACGACGGCATGCGCGCGCAGGTGCACTGCGGCGATCCCACGCAGCCCAGCCGCGTCGCCATCTACTCGCGCAACCGCGAAGACGTGACCGAGAGTTACCCCGAGCTCGAAGAGGCCTTCGCCAAAGTTGGCGATGCAGTCACCGGCCCGCTCATCTTCGACGGCGAGATTCTTGGCTGGGACTTCGCCACCGGCCGCGCCCTGCCCTTCGCCGTCCTCGGCCAGCGCATCGGCCGCAAGCGCGTCTCCAACGAGTGGCGTCGTCAGGTGCCCGTCGTCTTTATGGCCTTCGATCTCATGTTCGCCAACGGCACGCTGCTGCTCGATCTGCCGCTCAGCGAACGCCGCAACCGCCTTGAGGCCGTCATCGAAAAACTCGTCGAACAGGTTCGCTCGCCCATTGCCATCGACGAACACGCAAAGCAGCCGCAGAGCTTCATGTTCACCGAGCCCGAAGAGGAATCCGTCGAGCGCCTGCTGCTCTCGCCGTCACGTCTCGTCGAGTCCGCTGAAGACATCGACCGCGCCTACGCCGAGGCCCGCGCCCGCGCCAACGAAGGCGTCATGCTCAAGGCCGCAGGCTCGCAGTATCTTCCCGGCCGCCGCGGCCTCGCATGGATGAAGCTCAAGCGCGAGCTGGCCACGCTCGACGTCGTCGTCACCGGCGCCGAGTTCGGCCACGGCCGCCGCGCCGGCATCCTCAGCGACTACACCTTCGCCGTCCGCGACGCCGCAGGCGAATTGAAGAACGTCGGCAAAGCCTACTCCGGCCTCACCGACAGCGAGATCGCCTCCATGAGCGAGTGGATGATGCAGCACACCCTCGAAGACCAGGGCTACTTCCGCACCGTCGAGCCGCTCACCATCCTCGAGGTCGCCTTCAACAACATCATGCGCAGCGATCGCCACGCCAGCGGCTTCGCGCTTCGCTTTCCACGCATCGTGCGCATCCGCGACGACAAGCCGCTCGACGAGATCGACACCATCGCCCGCGTGGAAGAGATCTACCAGTCCCAGGTCGATAAGCCGACCGATAAGCCGATAAATCAACACACAAACCCGTCGAGGCCGAAGCATAAAATGCAAAGGCCAGCTTTACACCCTTCGGAGTCAGCCTCATGATCGCTCGCAAACTCGCGCTCTTCCTCTTCGTACTTGCACTCGCCCCCCTCTCTCTCGCGCAGGCCTCATCCGCCGACAGCACAGCCATCAGGACACTCTTCGACCAGCAGGCCGCCGACTGGAATCGTGGTGACCTCACCGCCTTCGCCACCTGCTACAAGAACTCGCCCGACATCCTCTTCGTCGGCGCGAAGAAGATCAGTCGCGGCTACGCGCAGATGCTCGAGCGTTATCGCACGCAATATCCCACGCGCGCGGCGATGGGCACGCTGACCTACTCCGATCTAGAAACCCAGCCGCTCGACGCGCACTTTGCGACCGTCACCGGCAAGTTCCACCTTGCGCGCACAGCAGCGGGAGGCGGCGATGCCAGCGGCTCCTACATGCTCGTGCTCGAAAAGACGCCGCAGGGATGGAAGATTGTGCGCGACGTCACGATGGCCGCTCCAAAGGACTGATCGCAAAAGAAATTCATCGAATCTTCCCTGGTCGATCACCGCCCAGCAGCCTCCCGCGGTTGAAACAATTGCACCTTAGAGCGCATCCTTAAGAGCATGGAATACAGACTGCTTGGCAAATCGGGATTGAAGGTGCCGGAACTCTGCTTCGGCGCAGGCACATTGGGTGCGAACAACGAGTTCTTCAAGGCGTGGTCGGATACCACGCAGGCCGAGGCCGACCGCATCATCGGCATCTGTATGGACGCGGGCCTCAACTTCTTCGATACCGCCGACGTCTACTCCAACGGCTCAAGCGAAGAGGCTCTGGGCAAGTCGCTCAAGGCGCACAAGCGTGATGACGTGCTCATCTCCACCAAGACCACCTTCCGCTTTGGCGAGGGCCCCAACAACACCGGCTCCAGCCGCTACCACATGATCCAGCAGCTCAACGGCAGCCTCAAGCGCCTCGGCACCGACTACGTCGATGTCTACCACATGCACGGCTTCGACGCGCTCACCCCCATCGACGAGGTGATGTACACCCTCGACCACTTCGTGCGCGAGGGCAAGGTCCGCTACATCGCCTGCTCCAACTTCTCCGGCTGGCACCTCATGAAGTCGCTCTCCACCAGCGAGCGCTACGGCTGGGCCAAGTACGTCGGCCACCAGGTCTACTACTCGCTCGTCGGTCGCGACTACGAGTGGGAGCTGATGCCGCTCGCCGCCGATCAGGGCGTTGGCGCGCTCGTCTGGTCGCCCCTCGGCTGGGGACGCCTCACCGGCAAGATCCGTCGCGGTCAGCCGCTGCCCGAGAACAGCCGCCTGCAGTCGAAGGTCGCGCACGACGCCGGCCCGCAGCCCGATCTCGAGCATGTCTACAAGGTCGTCGATGCGCTCGACGAGGTTGCTAAGGAGACCGGCAAGACCATCCCGCAGATCGCGCTCAACTGGCTGCTGCGTCGGCCCACCATCTCCTCCCTCATCATCGGCGCCCGCAACGAGGAGCAGCTCAAAGCCAACCTCGGAGCCGTCGGCTGGAAGCTCACCGACGAGCAGGTCAAGAAGCTCGACGACGCCAGCAAGACGCCCGTCGCCTATCCCTACTGGCACCAGGCGCAGTTCGAAGAGCGCAACCCCTTCCCCGTCAGCATCTAGCTCCTGCAATACGACACACAAACATAGCGGCCCGCGAAGCCATCTTCGCGGGCCGTTCTTCATTTTGCGAATCTCTACGAACTCTCTACAGCTTCCTTACGGTTTTCTTATGCCTTGCTGCCTAGCATCAGTCATGCCGTTCCTCTAAGCCGCTCGGACCACGATGTCCACGGCTGTGCACGGCAGGAGAGTTATGAGAAGGAATGTCTGGAGATCTGGCTCTGCACTGCTCGCTGGTGCGGGACTTTTTGCTGCGTTGCTGTGTGGCCGCGCTCTCGCCGAGGAGAACAACGATGGAACGATCTACAAGCTGCCCGGTGTCGACGACACGCAAACGTCATCACCATCCCAAAGCACGTCATCCTCGTTAGAGAGCGGCAACTTCTTCCATCGCCTCGGCGCATTCTACAAAGCGGACTGGACCGGCAAGCTGCCCTCGTCCTCATCGCCACGCCGCATGCTCGATGTCCCACTCGACTCGCCACCCTTTCCCAGCTCCGACTGGGGCTACGGTGGCTCGTCACCCATCGGCGTCCCCGACGGCAACGTCTATCCCTTGATGACAGCGCTCGGCAAACAGAACAGCCGCACCAAGGTCTACGGATGGATCGCCGCCAGCGTCAACGCCAGCACCTCGTCGAAGAATAACTTCCCCGTCTCCTACGACATCTTCCCCAACACCGTGCAGCTCAATCAGGCCGTCATCTACGCCGAGCGCCTGCCCAACACCGTGCAGAACGCGCACTTCGACTGGGGCTTCCACCTCACCGCCTTCTACGGCATCGACTATCGCTTCACCACCGCGAAGGACTATCTCAGCCAGCAGCTGCTGCAGAAGAACCACCGCTACGGCTTCGATCCCGTACTCGAATATCTCGATCTTTACTTCCCGGTGAAGCAGGGCCTCAACATCCGCATCGGCCGCTTCCTCTCCGTGCCCGGCATCGAAGCGCAGCTCGCGCCCAACAACTACAACATGACGCACTCGCTGCTCTACACCATCGACCCCTTCACCGACACCGGCGCCATCGCCAGCCTCAAGCTGACGAAGCAGTGGATGGTGCAGCTCGGCGTCTCCGCCGGCCACGACGTCGCCATCTGGTCCGACGATCGCAAGGCCTCGGCCATCGCCTGCCTCAACTACTCCACCGCCAGCAACCACGACAACTTCTACGCCTGCGCCAACGGCATCAACGACGGCAAGTACGCCTACAACAATCTGCAGGACTACGACGCCACCTGGTATCACCGCTTCAATGCGAAGTGGCACATGGCCACCGAGGGCTGGATCATGTACGAGCGCGCCGTGCCCAACATCGCGGGCAACGTTGCCAACCCTGTGCCGACCGAGCTTGGCGCCAACGGTGCCTACTGCGCCGCAGGACAGCAGACCTGCATCGCGCCCGAGTACGCCCTCGTCAACTACATCAACCGCGAAGTCAATCCGCACCTCTTCATCGGCTTCCGCTCCGACCTGCTCAACGACAAGAAAGGACAGCGCACCGGCATCGCAGGCAAGTACACCGAGAACACGCTCTACGCGACGAAGTACATCGGCTCCACCATCATGCTGCGCCCCGAGCTTCGCTTCGATCACTCGTGGGACGCGCGCGGTTACGACAACGGCAAGGCGCGCAACCAGTTCTTCTTCGGCGCGGACCTCATCTACAAATTTTGAGCATGCTCCGCAGAAAATTCTGAAGCTGCACGCCAAATGCAGCTCTGTTCCAAGAGCGCCTGTCTTCGGTCAGGCGCTTATTGATTCCCGCATCGATTGATCAAATGCACCCCAATAAATAACTTTCGGGCGATCTTGTTCTTTCCGCGAAACGTATTGAAAAATATCGCACTTTTCCTTTGTCTCGGCCTGTTCGATCGAACATTCCGAATGCTAAACTTTCCGCCGTTCTGAGATGGCCCTGAACTCCGCCGCAGGAGTTCTGTTATGGGCCGCGGAACCACGGAGAGAGTTCATTGATCAGCCGCAGGACCAGCGGGGCATTACGCCTCGTCCTGATCCTTGTGTTCGGGTGTGCGTTTGCCCCGGCGCAGGACGACCAGCCAGGCCGCACCCACGCAGGCAGCGCCACCATCGCAGCATGGTCTCATGCCGTGCCCGATCTCTTTCCGCCCTCAGCCGCGCAGTTCGTCGACTCTTCTCCCAACAGTCTGCGGCAGCCCGGCACGGTGTGGCATCGCATGGCTGACTTCTATCTCGCCGACTGGAAGGCCACCGCTCCCGCTGCAGCCGAACCCGTGATCCGCCGGGGACTCGAAGCGCCTCTCAGCTCGCCGCCGTTCCCATCCTCCGACTGGAGCTACGGCGGCGCATCCACCATCGGCGCCGCCGACGGCAACGTCTACCCCACCATGTCGGCGCTGCAGCAGGAGGGCCATCGCACGCACCTGTACGGCTGGGTCGAGGCCTCCGCCAACGCCAGCAGCTCCTCCGGCACAAACTATCCGGTCACCTACGGCTTCGTTCCCAATCGACCCGCGCTCAATCAGGCCATGCTCATCCTCGAGCGTCTGCCGGACACCACGCAGGCCAGCCGCTTCGACTGGGGCTTTCACGTCTCCGGCTTCTTCGGCACCGACTATCGCTACACCACCTCCAAGGGCTACGTCAGCAATCAGCTGCTGAAGGACAACCACCAGTACGGCTTCGATCCCCTGTGGGAATCGGTCGATTTCTACCTTCCCATCAAGGAAGGACTCGTCATCCGCATCGGGCGCTTTCCTTCGATGCCCGGCATCGAGACCCAGCTCGCGCCATCGAACTTCACCATCACGCACTCGCTCGCCTTCTCCGCCGCGCCATCGACAGAGACCGGTGCCGTCGCCACGCTCAAGCTCACCAGCCAGTGGATGGCGCAGCTCGGCATCTCCGCCGGTCACGACGTTGCTCCGTGGACCGTCGATCGCAAGCCCTCCGCCATCGCCTGCGTCAACTACTCCACGCAGAGCAACCACGACAACCTCTACGCCTGCGCCAACGGCATCAACGATGGACGCTACGCCTACAACAACGTGCAGCAGTTCGACCTCACCTGGAACCATCGCTTCAACGCGAAGTGGCACATGGCCTCCGAGGCCTGGTACATGTACGAGCGCGCCGTGCCTAACGTCGAAGGCAACGTGCAAAATCCTCTGCCGCCAGAGACCGGGGCCAACGGGGCGCACTGCATCGCGGGACAGCTCGCCTGCACCGCGCCTGCGTACGCCTGGGTCAACTACCTCAACCGCGCCATCAACCCGCACCTCTACGTCGGCTTCCGTTCCGACATGCTCGACGACAGGAAAGGGCAGCGCACCGGCATCCCCGGCAAGTACACAGAGAACACCCTCTACGCGACGAAGAACTTCGGCACCACCGTCATGCTGCGCCCCGAGCTTCGCTTCGATCACTCCTGGGACCGCAAAGGCTACAACAACGGCACGGCACGCAACCAGGTCTTCTTCGGCGCGGACCTCATCTACAAGTTCTAGCCAAAAGTCCTGGCCACACTCCAACAGGACGAAGTTCCAGCCGCAGCCGCGACGCAATCCCTTTCTTCTCAGCTCGCCGGCAGAGCACGGTGTCTCCTCGTCTTTGTGTGTTGTTGGTGCGATCGGCGGTGTTGTTGGTGCGATCGACGCCTGCCGCGCCGGGCGATAGGCAGAGCACCCGCGCAAATTGATATAACCAAGACTGGCGCATATCTTCTGCCGACCCTGTATCTGGAGTGACCGCATTGCGTAAGAGTCTCATCGCCCTCGCCTGCCTGCTGGCAACCGTACCCTTCGCCCAGGCGCAGAGCACGCCGCACACCTTCGCTGTAGCGAACGGCCAGTTCACCCTCGATGGCAAGCCCTTCCGTGTCATCTCCGGCGAGATGCACTACCCGCGCATCCCGCGTGCCTACTGGCGCGACCGCCTGCGCATGGCCAAAGCGATGGGCCTCAACACCATCACCACCTACGTCTTCTGGAACGAGCACGAGCCCCAGCCCGGCGTCTACGACTTCACCGGCAACAACGATGTCGCCGAGTTCATCCGCGAGGCGCAGCAGGAAGGCCTCTACGTCATCCTCCGTCCCGGCCCCTACGTCTGCGCCGAGTGGGAGTTCGGCGGCTATCCCTCATGGCTGCTCCGCCAGAAGGACATCGTCCTCCGCACCACCGATCCCAAGTTCATGAAGCCCGCCGCCAGCTGGATGAATCGCCTCGGTCAGGAGCTTGCCCCGCTGCAGATCGGCAATGGCGGCCCCATCATCCTCACCCAGGTTGAAAACGAGTACGGCTCCTTCGGCAACGATCACGACTACATGAAGCAGATCCACAAGATGGTCGTCGACGCCGGCTTCACCAGGTCGCAGCTCTACACCGCCGACGGCCCCGAGCAGGTGCCCGATGGCTCGCTGAAGGATCTTCCCGTTGGCATCAACTTCGGCGGCGAAAGCGTCGGCGACGCGCAGAAGGCCTTCGCCGAGCTGAAGAAATATCGCCCCAACGGCCCCTTCATCAACAGCGAGTACTGGGCAGGCTGGTTCGATCACTGGGGCTCCAAGCACGCCAGCACCAACACCGACGCACAGCTCTCCAACTTCAAGTGGATGCTTGATCAGGGCTACTCCGTCAGCATTTACATGTTTCACGGCGGCACCAGCTTCGGCTGGATGAACGGCGCCAACACCGACAGCAAGGGCAGCTACGAGCCCGATGTCACCAGCTACGACTACGACTCCGCGCTCGACGAGAGCGGCCGCCCCACGCCCAAGTACTTCGCCATGCGCGACACCATCGCCAAGGCCACCGGCGTCACGCCGCCACCTGTGCCCACCGTGGCTCCCGCCATCACCGTGCCCACCGTACAGATGCCCGAGAGCGCCTCGCTCTGGGATAACCTGCCGCTCGCGATCAGCTCCGACAACGTCGAGAGCATGGAGGAGATCGGACAGAGCTACGGCTGGATCCTCTACCGCACCCACCTCAAGTCGAACGCTGCAGGCGAGCTCGTCCTCGATCAGCTCCACAGCTATGCCCAGGTCTACGTCAACAGGAAGCTCGTCGGTACCGTCGATCGCCGCCTCAAGCAGGACCGGCTCACCATCGACGCTCATCCCGGCGCGCAGCTCGACATCCTCGTCGAGAACACCGCGCGCGTCAACTTCGGCCGCATGATCAACGGCGAGCGCGCCGGTCTCACCAACCAGGTCACCCTCGCCGGCAGGCAGCTCCTCGGCTGGGAGATCTATCCGCTTACCATGACGCACACCGACAAGCTTCCCTTCGCGAAGAAGCCCTGCGAAGGCCCATGCTTCTATCGCGGCAGCTTCGACGTCGCGAAGACCGCCGACACCTTCCTCGACACCACCGCCTTCACCAAGGGCCAGCTCTGGCTCAACGGCATCAACCTCGGACGCATCTGGAACGTCGGACCGCAGCGCGCGCTCTACGCTCCGGCACCGTTCCTCCAGCAGGGCCGCAACCAGGCCATCGTCTTCGACGCGCAGGGCAAGACCGGCGCAACCCTCAAGGGCCTCGACCACCTCGATCTCGGCCCGACAAAGTAGTCGTTCGCGAAAACTGCTGTGCGTTGGTATAGTCCTCCGACCGGAACAAATACTGGTCGGAGGATTTTTCGTGCGCACCCCTCGCCGCAAAGCACTCAACCCGGCCCCACTCCTTCTTGGCCTGTCGCTGCTCCTCGTTGCCACCGGCTGCCAGCCCCCACCCCCTGACGCCGCAGCCGTCGCCAGGGCACAGGCCGATGCCGAGGCCACCCTCCGCCAGCTCGACACCGACTGGCTCAAGACCGCCGCGGCAAAAGATATCGACGGATGGGTCTCCTTCTACGCCCCCGACGCCGCCGTCCTCGCGCCCAACGAGCCCATCGCCACCGACCACACCTCCATCCGCCGCAGCGTCGCCGGCCTGCTCACCCTTCCCAGCCTCTTCCTCACCTGGCATCCCACCCGTGTCGTCATCTCGCAGGCAGCCGACATGGGCTACCTCTACGGCGGCTACACCCTTACTGCCAAGGACGAACACGGCCTGCCCTTCACCGACAACGGCAAGATCCTCGAGATCTGGAAGAAGCAGTCCGACGGCAAATGGAAGTGCGTCGCCGACACCTGGAGCTCCGACCTGCCCGTGCCGACGTCTCCTGCACCGAAATAACCCGCCTGCAGGCAAAGCAAAAGGCCCGGCGGGAAGCCGGGCCTTGCTGTGTCGATTACAGGTTAGTTAGTGACCCGCGCCCGGATCAAGATGCGCCGGCGGCTTCGGGATGAAGAACAGCAGCGGAAGCATGCAGGCGCAGAAGATCGAAAGGTACTGGATGATGTCGAGGTAAGCCAGCATCCCCGCCTGACGATGCATCTGGTTGTAGATATACGCCTGTGCCGTGTGCGCCGCGTCGCCGACCATCGGGTTGCCTCCCCCATGACCGCCGAAGATCTCCTTCAGATGCTTCACCTGGTTGACGAACGCCTGATTGCCCGTCGTCAGGTTGCGAATCATGTTGGTCTCATGCGTCGCAGTTCTGCGGGTCAGCAGCGTCGCGACGAACGCCGTCCCGCACGATCCGCCGATATTGCGCGCAAGGTTCGTCAGGCCGGAGACGTCGTTATTCTCCGTCTGCTTCACGCCGATGTAAGCGATCGTGTTGATCGGAATAAACAGGAAAGCCAGCCCCGAAGCCTGGAAGCAGCGCAGGAAGACCAGTCGGCCGTAACTGATACCCAGATCCATCGTGTGCATCAGGATCAGCGAAAGCGTCAGCATGCCGAAGCCATAGCCCATCAGCTTCCGCGGATCCACCTTGCCGGAGAGAATACCCACCACGGGCATCATCGCCATCATCATCAGGCCCGCCGGGGACAGCACAAGACCCGCCAGCTCCGCCGTATACCCCAGCAGCGTCTGCACAAACTGCGGGATCAGCACCGTCGTGCCGTACAGCGAGAAGCCGAGAACGAACATCAGCACAAAGCTGATGGCGAAGTTCGGCCGCTTGAATAGCGTCAGGTTGATGATCGGTCGCTGCCCCACGCGAAGCTGGCGTAGCTCCCACCAGATCATCACTACGAAGGCAATCACCATCGCAACCGCAAAGAATGTGATCAGGGGCGAGGAGAACCAGTCGTCCTCCTGTCCCTTGTCCAGGATGAATTCGAGCGAACCGAAGGTCAGCCCCAACAGGCCGAAGCCGAGAAAGTCGAGCTTGATGCCGCCCTTCTGCGACTCCTTCACCTGCTTCTCCACCCACGGCGGATCTTCGACGATGCGCGACGTCAGGAAGAGTGAGAGCAGGCAGATCGGCACATTCAGGAAGAAGATCCAGCGCCAGTCGAAGTTGTCGGTAATATAGCCGCCCAGCGTAGGTCCGATGGCTGGAGCGCACACCACCGCGAGGCCGTACATCGCAAAGGCCTGCCCGCGCTTCTCCGGCGGAAAGGTGTCGGCAAGGATCGCCTGTTCCGAAGGCGCCAGGCCGCCGCCGCCGATGCCCTGCAGGATGCGGCAGAAGACCAGGATCGGAAGCGATGGGGCGATGCCGCACAGCGCCGAGCTGACGCCGAACAGCGCCACGCAGATCATGTAGAACTTCTTGCGCCCGATAAAGGTCGTCATATAGGCGCCTGCCGGCAGAATGATCGGCGTTCGCGACCAGGTAGGCGGTCAGCACCCACGTTGCCTCGTCCTGCGTCGATCCGAGGCTGCCGGCTATATGCGGCAGAGCCACGTTCGCAATCGACGAGTCCAGGACCTCCATGAACGTCGCCAGCGTTACCGTCATTGCGACGATCCATGGGTTTATGCTCGGTCGCCACGCTTGTGCTGTGGGGGCCGGTTTCGCGTCTGGGAGATCGGGAAAATCTACTGTTGTGGAAGCCATGCGTTGAGTCTTCGATTCTACCGAATAGATCGGGATTCAATTTCTCGCGCTGTTTGTGACGATTTGCCCCTTAAATAGTGCAGCAGGAGCACGATACGTCAATCCTGACGACCGCCCTCCTGCTGCCCGCAAGACGATTTAGTGCGAGTAGTTCTGCGCGTAGGTGTCGCGTGGCAGGCCCTCGCTGCGAGCCTTGCGCTTGAACGCCTCAGCCTGATCCCGCGTCATCGGGCCGCCAACCGTCACCAGGTATGGCGCGCGGCCGGTCGCGGAGAAGACCTCCGCATTCAGCCCCGGATGCTGGCTCTTGATGGAGTCGGCCTTCTGCTGCGCCTGCTCCTGGTGGTTATAGGTGAACGCCACCACCCTCCACTGCGTCTTCGGTCCCGCGCCGCCGGTCACCACCGCGGCATTGGAGCGTGCCGGAGCCGCCGCCGGAGCCTTCCCTCCGGTACTGTGCGTCGCCGAGGGCTTGGACGCAGCCGTATTTGCCGTGGGAGCATTCGCCGCCGGAGCATCGCCCAGCGTCGAAACCGGTTTCGCGGTGCCGTTGGCCTTCGCCGGCTCGGAGCGCATCAGCCTCCAGCCCAGCACCATCAGCACCAGCAGCGCCGCCGCGACCGCAATCCACATCTTCGAGCGGTCCTTCTCGACGTCTTCCACCGGCTTCACAAAACGATGGCGCACATCGGGAGCCGTCGCCGGGGTTGCCGTAGCTCCTGCACCCAGCGCCGCCGCCACGTCCTTCGCCGAGGTCGACGATCCCGCCTTCGGAGCGAACAGGTTCTCCTGCAGGGGAACCTGCGGCTCCGTCTTGGCCGCAACCGGAGCCGCCTCCGCCCTGGGCGAAGCGGTCGACGCCGCTGAACCCGTTACCGCGCTCTTCGCCGTCACACCAGCCGGAACAGTGCCCTCGATCTTCTTCTCGCCGTCAGCGGCCTTTGCCCCTGTCGTCGCAGCCGCAGCCACGGGAGCAGCCACCGCAGGCTTCGTCTCCACCACCGGAACCTGCTTCGGCTTCGCCGGTCCCAGCGCCGAAGCCATCTCCGCCAGTCCCCAGCGTCCGCTCAGGCCGTTGCGGATGATGCCGTCGAACGGCGGCGGCAGCAGCGTCGCCGAACCCTGCAGCGTCGTGCGCCCGGTCAGCGCCTGCAGCAGCACCACCGCCAGCGCCTGCGCGTCCTGCGCCTTCATCTCCTCCAGCGTCGGTCCGTCGCTGTCGGGGTAATCGATGATCTCGCGCACGCAGTCGCTGCGCAGCTTCACCATCTCCCCCGCGGCCAGAATATTGACCGGCTCAATCTGTCCATGCACCAGGCCGCGCGCGTGCAGCGCCTGCAGCGCGCCAATCAGGCTATGCGCCAGATCCTTCGTCTCCTCCGCCGTCAGCGTGCGGTTCCCCAGCAGCTCGTCCAGCGAGATCTCTGTCGGCTCCATCACGGCATACACCAGCGGCGTGCCGTCCAGCTCGGTCTGACCGAACTTCCGTATCACCATCAGGTTTTCCTGGCCGATCTCCGAGACCGTCTTCCAGCGATTCAGAATCTCCGGCTCATCGAAGTGAGCCTCGATCAGCCGCACCAGCGCCGGCGTCCCGGTCCCGTTCGTCGTCAGGAAGAAGGCGCTACGGCCCTCCGGGCGAACCAGCTTCTTCAGCGGATACGCCTCCGCAATCGTTCTGCCTTCGTAATCACTCCACAGCTTCATGGCACACACCGTTCCTTGGGGAAAAATTTATGCAGGGAAGGGGCCCTGTAAGGGCAAATCCAACAATTCGGCCACCCTCGTTCTCCGGAGGCGTGCACGGAGGAGCGCCTTCAATGCCCTCCATTATCCTCCATCGCTACGAGACGCATCAATGCACGCAGGCCTCAGGGATGGTTCTCTTTACAAACTTCTCATCCCGCGTAGATGCAATCTCTTCCAGCCGCGTTGTGATCCCAGGCCTCCTGCCCCGTACCCTCGCAGGTACGCCCGCAACGTCGTAAGATCGAAACAGGAACCTCACGGCGCACGCTGGCCACCACCCCGGCTCACCTGTTCCACGCCAGCCCAAGGAGCGAACTCGTCGTATGCACCCGGATCTGGAAAAGATGATCGCCCTGCAGCGTCTCGACGTTGAGGCTCACAGGCTCAACGAGGAGATCGCCGCCCTGCCCAAGCGCGTCGCCCAGCTCGCCGCCGAAGGCGCCGCCGCCCGCAGGCAGCTCGCCGCCACCGGCGACAGCCTCGCCAAAGAAGAGTCCCTGCGTCGCGGCCACGAGCTCGAGATCAAGGATCACCAGCAGAAGGCCGCCCGCCTCGGCAAGCAGATGGACGTGGTTACCACCACCGCCCAGGCCAACGCCCTCGAGCACGAGATCGCCTTCGCCAAGAACGAAGTCTCCCGCCTCGAAGACGCCGAGCTCGAAAGCATGGAGCGCACCGAGACCCTCGACCTGCAGAAGAAGGACGCCGAAGAGACCGTCGCCAACCTCACCCGCCGCCACGCCGAGCTCAGCGCCTCCACCGCCGAGCACATCGCTAGCGATCGCGCCCGGCTCGCGGAAATCGAAGCCCAGCGCGCCGAGCTTCGCCCCCAGATCGGCGAAGACTCCCTCTCCATCTACGACCGCATCTCCAAAAGCCGCGGCACCGCCCTCTCCGAGGGCGTCGATCACAAGTGCTCCGCCTGCCAGATGATGCTTCGCCCGCAGCGCTGGAACGACCTCCGCGACGGTTCCAACGGAGACCAGATGCTCACCTGCGAGACCTGCGGACGCATCCTCTACTGGGACCCCGCCCGCGACGCCCCGCAGAAGAAGCCCGCCGAGCGCCAGGAGAGCATCGCCGCCTCGATTGTGAGAGCCACCCTGTGAAACGAATTTGTATTGATATGGATGAGGTCATGGCGGATGCTCTCGGCGAGCACATCCGCCGCTACAACCGGGACTTTCAGGCTGGCATCTCGCTGGCCGACCTCGACGGCAAGTGGCTATGGGAGGTCGTCGCCGCCGACCGCCACGACGCCCTCCAGGGCTATCTCGACTCCGACGACTTCTTCGAAAGCCTCGAAGTCATGCCCGACGCCCAGCGCGTCATTCGCAAGCTGCAGCAGAACTACGAGGTCTTCATCGCCACCGCAGCCATGGAAGTCCCCGCCTCCTTCGCACAGAAGTTCCGCTGGCTCGCCAGGCACTTTCCCTCCATCCAGCCCTCGCACATCGTCTATTGCGGCGACAAGGGCATCCTCAACGCCGACTTCCTCATCGACGACAATCCCCGCCAGCTGCGCCGCTTCCAGGGCGAAGGCATCCTCTACACCTCGCCGCACAACATCCACGTGCAGGGCTACCGCCGCGTCAACCACTGGCTCGACGTCGAAAAACTCTTCCTCAACTGAAGTCGTAAAGGAAGCCTCCACAGCCTTGTCATTTCGACCGAAGCGCGCAGCACGCAGTAGAGAAACACGCTTTTCGACCCCGGCCGCTCAAGCAGCCTTCGCCGTGTCATTCCGAGCGAGCACAACGAGTCGAGGAACCCCCGCATTTCGCCGGCAGCGGCACACATAAACAGGCCCCCCACCCAAAAACCTGTCATTTCGACCGGAGCGCGCAGCGCGTAGTGGAGAAACCTGCTTTCCGGCCACAATCTTCCCCCAGCCCTTACCCGTCCCCCAAATCCTGTCATTTCGACCGGAGCGCAGCGCAGTGGAGAAACCTGCTTTCCGACCACAGCTCAACCAACCCCACACCCTACAACGGCTGCTTCGCGTTACGAAAGCTCTCCCGCGCCACCTCTGCAAACGCCTTCACCACGGCGCGGCTCTCGTTATCCCGGTATGCCAGCTCCAGTTCGCTCTTCACCTTCGTTCCGCGCAGCTCCAGGCATGCCACATCCTGCACGCCGATCCTTCGCGTGCACGCCGGTCCCACCGACACCCCCAGCCCCGCGCCCACCAGCTGCAGAATCGTCAGCCAGTGCGGAGCCTCCTGCACCACCCGTGGACGAAACCCATGTCGCTCGAAGATCCCCATCGGCTTCTCATACGCCAGCCGTCCCGCCGCGGGCGTGTAGAACACGAACGGCTCGTCACGCAGCTCCTCCGGCGAGATATCTTTCTGCTTCGCCAGCCGATGCGTCGCCGGCAGCACCGCCACAAACGGCTCCGAGAAGATCGTCTCCACGTGCAGCCCCTCGATCGGCCCACCGTCGCGCAGAAAGCCCGCATCCACCACGCCCTTGTTCAGCGCCCCGGCGACGCTGGCCGTATACATCTCCGCCAGCTGCAGCTGCACCCTCGGATACAGCTCGCGGTAGCGTCGCAGCGCCTCCGGCAGCGGCGTCAGCATGCCCGATCCGATAAAGCCCACCCGCAGCGAACCCTCATCGCCGCGACCGATCGAACGCGCCTCCTCCAGGTCGTCCTGCACGTTGCGCAGCGTCCTCCGCGCCCGCTCCAGGAAGATCTCTCCCGCCGCCGTCAGCCGCACCGCGCGCGACGTGCGCACGAACAGCGGATACCCCAGGATCTCCTCCAGCCTGCGAATCTGTTGCGAAAGCGGAGGCTGCGCCAGGTGCAGCCGCGCCGCCGCCCGACCGAAGTGCAGCTCCTCGGCCACCGCCACAAAGTACCGCAGGTGCCTCAGCTCAAGGTCACGATCCATATCTAAAAGATCATAATCCGAACAAACAAGATATTGGACGTCTCGCCGGACTGCGACTACCGTCAGAGAGTACAGGAGAACGTCATGGTCACCACCCTGCACCTCGCCGAGATCCCATCCACACCTGAGCTGCCCAGCATCGAGCTGCGCCCCTACCAGCCCGGCGATGCCGAGGCCTTCCGCACGCTCAACGAGTGGTGGATCCGCAAACACTTCGGCATCGAAGCGCACGACAACGACATGCTCCTCGATCCCGAGGGCTACGTCCTCGCCCAGGGCGGCCACATCTTCTTCGCCATCGCCGACGGCGTACCCGTAGGCTGCTGCGCCCTCATCCCCATGGAGCCCGGCATCTACGAGGTCGCCAAGATGGCCGTCGACGAGCGCCTCCAGGGCGCAGGCATCGGCCGCAAGCTGCTCACCTACACCATTGAGCAGGGCCGCCTCCTCGGCGCGCACATGCTCTACCTCGAGACGAACTCGAAGCTCAAGAACGCCATCCACCTCTACGAGTCGCTCGGCTTCGAACACCTGCCCCCGCGCCCCTCACCCTACTCCCGCGCCAACGTCTTCATGGAGCTCCGCTTCCAGTAGCAGCCGTTGACGTTTCGCAGACCGAGCCGCATCTCTCCGCAGAGCGCGCGGTCCTCAATCCGGCAAACAGAACAGCCAGTCTGCAAAGACTGGCTGTTCTGTTCCCATCTCCCCACCTTGCTGTCATCCCCACCTTGCTGTCATCCCCACCTTGCTGTCATCTCCCTCCACTTTCTGTCATTTCGACCGAAGCGCGCAGCGCGCAGTGGAGAAACCCGCTTTTCGACCCCGGCCGCTCAAGCAGCCTTCGCCGTGTCATTCCGAGCGAGCGCAGCGAGCCGAGGAACCCCCGCATTTCGCCGGCAGCGGCACGCACAAAGCAGGCCCCCCAAAAAACCGAAGCGCGAAGCGCGCAGCAGAGAAACCCGCTGCTCGACCCCCACGACCGGCCTCTCCAAACCAAATCTTTTAACTTCTACCCATGAACGATTTTTTTTACCTATAATTTCCGGCAGTTCTGAACTCTGTCCGAGGTTCCGTCATGAAACGTATCGCCCGCCTTGCTCTCGTCAGCTGTTGCGCTCTGTTCGCAACCCACGCCATCACCGCGCAGGTTGCCGACGAGAAGTGGCCCGCAGAAGGTCACCACCCCGTCCCCTCCATCCAGGACAAGGAGACGCCCGCCGAAAAAGACGCCCGCATGAAGTGGTTCCGCGAGGCCCGCTTCGGCATGTTCATCCACTGGGGCATCTACTCCGTGCCTGCAGGACGATGGCAGGGCAAGGAGGTCCCCGGCCTCGGTGAGTGGATCATGAACAGCGGCTCCATCCCGGTCGCCGACTACAAGGCCTTCGCGCCGCAGTTCAACCCCACGCAGTTCGACGCGCACGCCATCGTCGCCCTCGCCAAGGCCGCCGGCATGAAGTACATCGTCATCACCGCCAAGCATCACGACGGCTTCGCCATGTACGACTCCAAGGCCGACCCCTTCAACATCATGTCCGGCACGCCCTTCAAGCGCGATCCCCTGCATGAGCTCGCCGTCGAGGCGCATAAGCAGGGCATCAAGTTCGGCTTCTACTACTCGCAGTACCAGGACTGGACCGCCCCCGGCGGCGCCGCCTACAAGACCGGCGACCACAAGCCGCCCACCTATCACTGGGACCCCGCGCAGGACGGCGACTTCTCGCACTACCTGCACACCAAGGCCATCCCCCAGATGAAGGAGCTGCTCACCAACTACGGCGAGTCCCCCGACATCATCTGGTTCGACACCCCCTACGAGTCCGGCTACCAGTCCAACGATCACCCCAACCCGAAGGATGTCCACGGCATGACCCCGCAGTGGGCGTCCGAGATCGTCTCCCTGCTCAACACCCGTCCTAAGCTCATCTGGAACAACCGCCTCGGCGGCGGCTACAACGGCGACACCGAGACCCCCGAGCAGTACATTCCGGCAAACGGCTATCCCGGCCGCGACTGGGAGTCCTGCATGACCATCAACGACACCTGGGGCTACAAGGTGGACGACAAGAACTTCAAGTCCACCGAAACGCTGCTGCGTAACCTCATCGACATCGCCAGCAAGGGCGGCAACTACCTGCTCAACATCGGACCCGAATCCACCGGCGTCGTACCGCCCGAGGAGGTCGCTCGCCTCGAGCAGATGGGCAAGTGGATGGACGTCAACGGCGAATCCATCTACGCCACCAAGCCAACCCTCTTCGGCTCCGAGGCTGGTGCCTTCTCGACCACCGAGAAGGACAAGCAGGGCAAGCCCAAGTTCGTTCCCGAATGGAAGTGGCGCTCCACCACCAAGGCGGATAAGGTCTACATCCACCTCTTCGAGTGGCCCTCCACCCACACCTTCCACGTCGCGAAGATGCCGCGCACCGTCACCGGCGCGTACCTCCTCGCCGACACCTCGCACAAGCCGCTCAAGTTCACGCAAAAGGGCGGCGCGCTCGACGTACAGCTCCCCGACGCAGCCCTCGACCCCATCGCCACCGTGCTGGTGCTCAAGACCAGGTAGCCAAAACACACAACCCGCCTCACCCGATGCCCTCCCACCGCGGAGGGCATCGTCATCTCAGGCAAAAAACTGTCATTCCGAGCGAAGGCGAAGCCGAGGAACCCCCGCATTTTGCCAGCAGCGCCACACTTCAACCCGGAAGCCACCCTCGCCCTTCCGTCCCCCCCCAAGAAGGCTGTCATTTCGACCAAAGCGCAGCGGAGAAACCCGCTTTTCGACCACGGCCTTCCCCCTCGCGTCTTCCCATCCCCGTCCCAAAACCTGTCATTCCGACCGAAGCGCAGCGCAGTGGAGGAACCTGCTTCTCTACCGCTGTATCTCCCCCCAGCCACCAAACACGGTTGCCCATCCTCTTCCGCAGCACGTATCCTCTGCCTAAGAATTCCCGACAACATAAACGCCTCACAGCCTTCTCAGGAACCGGATTCGTTTCTATGACTGCAACGCGCTCTCTTGCCCTTGGTTTATTCGCCGCTACCCTGGCCACCGCAGCCTTCGCACAGAGCGGCCCCGCGCAGCTCTCCATCCAGCTCGACAAGCCGCTGCACCCCGTCAGCCCCATGCTCTACGGCCTCATGACCGAGGAGATCAACTACTCCTACGACGGCGGCCTCTACGCCGAGATGGTCCGCAACCGCACCTTCCAGGACCACGGCTTCGGCGGCCTCGCCAGCTGGAACCTCGACAACAAGGGCACCGCGCGCGGCACCATGCACTACGACGGCACCGAAGGCCCCAGCGAGGCCCTCCCCGGCAGCATGCGTCTTGAGATCGCCTCCGCCGACGCCGCCAACACCGCAGGCGTCCGCAACGAAGGCTGGTGGGGCATGGCCCTTCAGCCCGACACCACCTACAAGGGCTCGCTCTACGCCAAAGCCGACGCCGACAACTTCGGCCCCATCACCGTCTCGCTCGTCAACGACAACACCGGCGCCATCCTCGCCACCGCCACCGTCGGCAGCGCCACCACCGCATGGAAGCAGTATGAGTTCACGCTGAAGACCGCGAAGCTCACGCCGTCGTCGACCAATCACCTGCTCATCTCCGCCGGACACACCGGCAAGCTCTGGCTCGACCTCATCTCCCTCTTCCCGCCCACCTACAAGAACCGCGAAAACGGCAATCGCCCCGACCTCATGGAGATGATGGCCGCCATGCACTCGAAGTTCCTGCGCATGCCCGGCGGCAACTACCTCGAAGGCGACGAGATCGACGAGCGCTTCGACTGGAAGACCACCCTCGGTCCGCTCGTCGATCGCCCCACCCACCGCAGCCCCTGGAACTACCAGTCCAGCGACGGCATGGGCCTGCTCGAATTTCTCGAGTGGACCGAAGACCTGAAGATCGAGCCCGTCCTCGCCGTCTTCGCCGGATACGCGCTCAAGCACGACTACATCCACCCCGGCCCCGCGCTCACGCCGTATGTTGACGATGCTCTCGACGAGCTCGAGTTCGTCACCGGCGACACCTCCACCAAGTGGGGAGCCGTCCGCGCGAAGCTCGGCCATCCCCAGCCCTTCCCGCTGCACTACGTCGAAATCGGCAACGAGGACTGGTTCGATCGCTCCGGCAGCTACGAAGGCCGCTACGCGCAGTTCTACAAGGCCATCAAGGCGAAGTACCCGCAGCTGCAGCTCATCGCCACCATGCCGCTCAAGCGCATGAAGCCCGACGTGCAGGACGACCACTACTACAAGAACGCCGATGAATTCTTCAACTTCGTCAAGCACTACGACGACGCCGACCGCAACGGCCCCAAGATCTTCGTCGGCGAGTGGGCCACCCGCGAAGGCAGCCCCACCACCAACCTCGGTGCAGCCCTCGGCGACGCCGCATGGATGACCGCGATGGAGCGCAACAGCGACCTCATCGTCATGTCCTCCTACGCTCCGCTCTTCGTCAACGTCAACCCCGGCGGCATGCAGTGGCAGTCCGACCTCATCGGCTACGACGCCTCCAGCGCCTACGGCTCACCCGGCTACTACGCGCAGGTGCTCTTCGGCCAGCACCTCGGCACCAGCGTGCCCGCTTCGTCCATCGCCAACGCAGGCGACCGCCTCTTCTACTCCATTACCAACGATCCCGCGAAGGGCGTCGCTTACCTCAAGCTGGTCAACGCAACCTCCACGCCGCAGCCCATCGAGACCGCCATCACCGGAGCCACCCCCGGCTCCACCGCCACCGTCTACACCCTCACCGGCCATACCACCGCCGAGACCAACTCCATCACCGACCCCAAACGCATCGTGCCGGTCAAATCCACCATCAAGACCGGAGCAAAGTTCTCCCACACCATCCCGCCCTACTCCATCCAGGTCGTCGTGATGGAGACGAAGTAGCAGAGCGATGAGAGACACCGCAGACCTGCGCTCTCCGAGCGCAGGTCTGTCATCCTGAGCGAAGATCTGTCATTCCGAGCGAAGGCGAAGCCGAAGCCGAGGAACCCCCGCATTTTGCCCGTGGCACCACAGATGGAAGAGATTGGCGAACATCATGCCCGACTGCGGATACGTTTACATCATGGCCAGCAGCTTCAAGCGGCTATACATCGGCGTGACCAGCGATCTTGGCGTTCGGGTCCGGCAACACAAGGAACATCGTTATCCGGATAGCTTTACGGCGCGTTATCGCATTGACCATCTGGTTTACTTTGAACGATATGGAATGATTGAGGATGCGATCGCTCGTGAAACGCGGCTCAAAAAGTGGTCGCGGCTCAAAAAGATCAGCCTGATCGTGGAGAACAATCCCACATGGCAGGATCTGAGCGAGGAGTGGGGCAAGCCCATTGCGCCTTACTCAGAGAAGCAACCGTCTTGAGGCGTCTGTGGCGACACAGGCAAAATGCGGGGGTTCCTCGGCTACGCTCGGAATGACAATTCCGTGGCAGGTACGAGTCGGGACGTCCTATCCACAACGTGAAAACCCTGCCGGGTGCCCCATTCATGCAGCTTCACCGCATGAGTGGGCCATTCGAGCGAAGCTCGAACCCGCATTCTCATGCATCGTTCGTCCGCAACCTGCGTCTTAAACAGTAGTGTTCATTCGCCGCATCGCTGCACTTCTTCTCCCGTTCTTCGCCGCGACCATCGCTGCGCCCGCCCAATCTCCCGCACCGGCAACAAAACTCGTCGGCTACTTCCCGCAGTGGGCGCTTTATAACGATCAGCGTTACCTCGCGAAAGATCTCGTCACCAGCGGCAGCATCCGCCTGCTCGACCAGATCAACTACGCGCAGGGCTTCGTCACCAACGGCCGCTGTTCCGTCGCCGATCCCAACGCCGACCTCAACACTGTCTTTACCGCAAAAGAGTCCGTCACCGGTCGCGCCGACTCGCCCAAGAAGCCCTTCCGCGGCTACCTGCACCAGCTCGCCGAGTTGAAGCGCAAGAATCCGCACCTCCGGCTGCTCATCTCCCTCGAAGGCCGCGCCTCCGACTTCGCCTACGACGCGCAGCCCGAGCATCGCCAGGCCTTCATCGACTCCTGCGTCGACATCTTCCTGCGCGGCAACCTCGCCCCCGGCATCCATCAGCCGCATCTCTTCGACGGCATCGACGTCGACTGGGAGTACCCGCACGGCGCCGACTCCGCCAACTTCCTCGCCCTGCTCACCGAGCTGCGCCAGCGCATGAACCAGCTGCGCCCCGGCCTCACCCTCAGCATCGCCGTCGGCCCCAGCCCGCACATGTACGAGGGCGTCGACATGTCCGCCATCGCACGCACCGTCGACCAGGTCGGCCTCATGACCTACGACTTCAGCGGCCCCTGGAGCGACCACACCGGCTTCGTCGCCCAGCTCGCCAGCGCCGATCCCGACCACGACGGCAGCGTCCGGCGCACCGTCGCCAGCTTCATCAAGGCCGGTATCCCCGCAGAAAAACTATTAGTCGGCGTACCCTTCTACGGCTACGGCTGGCGCCTCGTCCCCGACGTCGCCAACGGCGTCGAACAGGAGGGCGAGCCCATCCACGGCGACCACTCCTACCGCGAGATTGCTGCGATGGCCTCCAGGTCGAAGCTCTACCGCGACCCCGTCGCGCAGACGCCCTGGCTCTTCGACGGCGACGCCTTCTGGACCTTCGACGACCCGCTCTCCGTCGAAGCCAAGGCCTCCTACGCCCACACCGAGCACCTCGGCGGCATGATGTTCTGGGAGCTCAGCGGCGACACCGCCGAAGGCCACCTCCTGCGCGCCGCCCACGAAGGCCTCAGGCATCCCACCCCGCCAAAACAACAGCAGCCCGAGCCGGAGACGCAGAACACTATCCTCTCCTCGCCGTAGGACCACCCCGTCACCGCCACACAACGCAGTCGTAGTCGCCACTGCCGGTCATGGCAGCCACTTCAATCGGAGAAACCACTCCAGTGGTGGAAGCCACTTCAATCGGCGCGACCACCCCAGTCGTGGCAGCCACTCTAATCGGAGCGACCACACCAGGCTTAACCACCAATCCCGTCATCCCGACCGAAGGCGAAGCCGAAGCGGAGGGACCTGCTTCTCGACCGCGACAGCATCCCAACCATCATCATTAGGTGCCACGGCGGGTGCCCCATTCATGCAGCTTCACCGCATGAGTGGGTTCATTCGAGCGAAGCTCGAACCTCCTCGCTTAAGGGCACGGTCTCAGCCTCAGCCGTTAGACTCAGCCATCCCGTACATCTCCGCCTCAAACCGGCGAATCGCCTCTTCCGACCACGCATGCGTCGACTTCCGCCACGTATCGCCCTGCTCTCCCATGAAGTTGGGGAAGTCCATGCGGCAGTATCCCGCGCGCGTGCCGAAGTCATACATCCCCTGCGGAATTCCGTCGAGATACAGCACGGCTCTCAGTCCGTCCTTCGACCACTCCACCGCGGCGATCCGCTCTGCCGTCGGCCGCTCATTCTCCTCATCGCTCTTGGCCAGCGCCGAGACGTTGTAGATCAGCATCGCGTCCAGGATCGAGTCGTCATGCGTTGTGCTCGTCCGGTCGCAGGCATAGAAGTAGGCCGCAACTCCTTCGTCTTCAAACACCACCGTCCACGGCGGTGTCGTCGAGTCGGCGGAAAGAAAGGCGCGTCCGGGGGTAAAGGTCAGCGACTGCATATCTCCACCATACGATAGATGCCGCCGCGATACGATAGAAGGACGAGGCTCGCGATCGCTCCTGCTACGACACGCATCGCGCCCACTGTTTCAGATCCCGGGAAGGCGGAAAGTCGATTTTGAAGTTGCCTGCCATTAAGCTTGGCCTGCCGCAGCGGCTCGCCGCGCTCCTGCTCGTTCTCTTCCTCTCCCAGTGCACCTGGGTCATCTGGCACCAGCAGCTCTCCGCCAGCGACTATCGCTTCGCCCGCTGCGGCCGCGAGATGTGGGAGCGGCCCTCGCCGCTCTCCGGCTACTTCACCTCCTGCGGCAATCTCAACGGCGACGGAACCTTCGCCTACCGCGTCGCCGGTCTGCCTCTCACCGCGCAGCGCCTCGTTCTGCTCGCCACCGACAAGCTCCGCAAGCCCGAAAACCGCCTCTACAGCGCAGGCACCCTCAACGGCTCCACCTGGGAGGCGCGCCACGAGATCACCAGCGTCAAGTACCTCATGCATCTGCCCTTCGTCTTCTTCGCCATCTGGCTCGGCGCTGGGCTCTGGTGGGTCGCGCGGCGTCTCTTCGGCAACGAAGGCGGATTCTTCGCCCTCGGCCTCTACTGCTTCTGTCCGGCGATCATCCGCTACGCCGTCACGCCCAACAACGAGGTCCTCGCCATGTGGGGACTCTACGGCCTCGTCTACACCGCCATCGGCGTCGCCCACGCCATCCAGGGGCCGCGCCGCAAATGGAAGCCGCGCATCGCCCTGCTCACGCTCGCCCTTGGACTCACCGCCGCCGCGCATCTTCTGCCCGCCATGATCGGCTTCGCCGCCGCCTGCGTCTTCATGATGTATCTCGCCGAGCGCCGTCGCAGCTACGTCATGCAGATCGTCATCTTCTCCGCGCTGGGATCGCTCGTCGTCCTCCTCGCCTCCTACGCCTTCCGCCTCGCGTCCTTCAGCTACGTCTTCACCGGCGGCAGCGCCCGCTTCTGGTTCTCGCTCGAACCTGCCCGCGCCTTCTTCACCGACCCCACCAACGTCTCCATCACCGGAGCGCTGGCCATCGCCGCCGTGCTCTGGATTCTCATCCCGCGCTGCCGTTACTTCGGCAACACCGCGCCGCTGCTGATGGCGCTGGCCATCATGCCACTTGTCGCCTCGCAGATCGTCGCTGTGCCCATGCTCTGGGCGCTCCCCTTCCTCTTCACCTTCGCCGGCGGTGTCTTCGCCGACGTGCTCGAAACCCGCCATCGCAAACTCTTCCTCGCCCTCGCCGGACTCATCCTCATCACCCAGGCCGCGCTCTCCGTCGCCGTCCTGCCGCTGGTTGCGAAAGGCATGTAGCCCGCAGAGGGAGCACAGGCCTTCACAGACCCCAGCCGCTCAAGCATCCCGAACCCTGTCATTCCGAGCGGGCGCAGCGAGCCGAGGAACCCCCCGCATTTCGCCGGCATCGCCACCCCGCAAAAAGGGAAGCCAGGGCTCCCCAAAGGGACCGAAGGCGCGCCGCAGCGAAGCCGGGTGCCCCATTCATGCGGCTTCATCGCATGAGTGGGCCAGCCACCAACACCAAACGGGAAGCCATCTCAACCGAAACGAAGTAAAAGAGACCACCCATCCCCCACCCGACACCACCTCTCAACCGCGCATCATAAAATAAAAGCCGCGACGACCACTCGAAGCCGTGAAGGACACGCCCCGCACATGTTGAAGCTCTCTCGCCGTTCCATCGGCGCTCTCTGCACGCTCACTCTGCTGCTGTCCGCCGACGGTTGCCGCCGCCACCGCAAGACCACCTCGGCCCCCAACACCACCAGCTACTCCGACGCCATCGAGCCCCTCACCGAGACCACCCATCTCCCCTTCCTCCGCTGGCCCGACATCACCGACTATCAGCCCCTCGTCAAAACCTTCTACGACGACCGCAACGACGAGATCGCCTGGACCCGCGACGGCAACCCCACCCCCGCCGCCATGGGCTTCATGACCGCCTTCGCCCAGGCCGAGCTGCACGGCCTCCATCCCGACGACTACGACGCCAGGAAGTGGGAGGACCGCATGCGCGCCCTCACCGGCCGCCGCGACAAGGACGTCGTCCAGTTCGACATCGCCATGACCGTCAACGTCATGCGCTTCATCTCCGACCTCCGCGTCGGCCGCGTCAACCCCCAGCACTTCAACTTCGACATCAACGTCGCCGACAAGAAGTACAACCTCGCCGAGTTCGTCTCCGACAACGCCGTCGACGCCACCGACGTCCCCGCGCTCATCAAAAAAGTCGAGCCCAACTCCGAGCTCTACCGCCGCACCGAGCAGGCCCTCGCCCGCTACCTCGATCTCGAGCGCAAACAGGTCCAGGAGGACGCCGACCCACTCCCCGAGTACGAGCGCGCCCTCAACGTCGGCGATACCTTCGACGACGCCACCGCCCTCACCCAGCGCCTCCAGCTAGAAGGCGACCTCGACGGAGGAGATCCCGACGGCGACCTCGATGGCGACGCCAGCCGTAACACCCAGGCCGGCGCAGACCGCGGCGACGACGACGCAAAGCAGCCCGCCAAAACCAGATCCGGCAAGCCCGCGCCAAAGGTCTACACCAAACGTCTCTCCGAGGCGGTCAAAAAATACCAGAGCCGGCACGGCTTCACCGAGGACGGCAAGCTCACCTCGCAGACCATCGCCTCGCTCAACGTGCCCATGTCCGAGCGCGTGCAGCAGCTCGACAACACCCTCGAGCGCTGGCGCTGGCTGCCCGACAAGTACGTCAACCCGCGCCTGATGGTCAACCTGCCCGAGTTCGTCCTGCGCGGCTACACGCCCGACAACACGCTCGACTTCACCATGCGCGTCGTCGTCGGCCAGGTCATGGGCGAGCACCAGACCCCCGTCTTCGCGCACATGATGCGCTACCTCGTCTTCCGCCCCTATTGGACCGTCCCCATCAGCATCACCCGCAAGGAGCTGGTGCCGCACATGCAGGCCAACAAGGGCTACCTCGCCAGCAAAAACTTCGAGGTCGTCACCGCCAAGGGCCAGCCCTATCCCAACTACACCGTGCAGCAGGTCGCGCAGGGCTCCGTCATGGTGCGCGAAAAGCCCGGCCCCAAAAACTCCCTCGGCCTGGTGAAGTTCATGTTCCCCAACCAGTACGACATCTACCTGCACTCCACCCCGGCCCCGCAGCTCTTCAGCCGTACCCGCCGCGACTTCTCCCACGGCTGCATCCGCGTCCAGAAGCCTGAAGACCTCGCCGTCTGGGTTCTCGACGGCCAGAAGGACAAGGACGGCGAAGAGTGGGATCTCGACAAGGTCCACGACGCCATGTACGACGGCGACGACAACCACCAGGTCAACCTCAAAACACCCCTGCCGATCGTCATCTTCTACATGACCGCCGAGGTGGAAGAAGACGGCAGCGTCCACTTCTTCGACGACATCTACCACTACGACGAGCAGATGGAAAAGGTCCTCGAAAAAGGCCCGCCCTACCCCATCAAACCCGATCCCATAGCCCCCAAACCCAAACCCGGCGACACCGTCTAGTCAGGTACCGATCACTCAGCGCCGCCCACCAGCCACCGCCTGTCGACTACTGGCCACTCAGCATCGGGCGCCCGGCACCGAGCACCATGACCCAGCGTGTGCAGCCACAAAAAGTGCCTGTCATCCCGACCGAAGGCGAAGCCGAAGCGGAGGGACCTGCTGTTCGACCACGGCGGCCTAAACAGTCACAATCAGTCACCCCAACCACCGAAGTCGAATGGGTGCCCCATACATGCAGTTTCATCGCATGCGTGGGCATTTCAGCGAAGCTCGAACCGCTCTACCCCGCCACAACCGCAAATCCCTTCCATCACCACGCCGTCATTTGTAAACTGCTCGCACCATGCCGCCCGTCGCCACCTTCGACCCCCGCGTCGACGCATACATCAACAAGTCCGCCGTCTTCGCGCAGCCCATCCTCACGCACCTCCGCGAACTCGTCCACAAGACCCTCCCCGATGTCACCGAAGACATCAAGTGGTCCATGCCGTTCTTCCTCTACAAGGGACAGATGCTAGGCAACATAGCAGCCTTCAAAGCGCACTGCAGCTTCGGCCTCTTCGGCAACGCCATGCGTGACTACTTGAAGCAGCAGGGCGTCGACCAGAAGGAAGGCATGGGCTCGATGGGCAAGATCGCCACCCTCAAAGACCTGCCGCCAACGAAGACACTCGCTGGCTATATCAGGCACGCTGCCATGCTCGTCGACGACGGCGCCAAAACCATGACGCGCACCAAAAAAGCCGCCAGGGCCGCCCCCGAAATCCCCACCGAGCTAGCCGCTGCCCTCAAGAAGAACAAAGCCGCCACCAAAGTCTGGAACGACTTCAGCCCCAGCTGCCGGCGCGAATACACCGACTGGATCACCGAAGCCAAGCGCGAAGAGACGAAAGAGAAACGCATCGCCCAGGCCATCGAATGGATCGCCGAAGGCAAACAGCGCAACTGGAAGTATCAGAACTGTTAGCGCTGCGCACGTCACATCTCACCCACCTGCTGTGCACCACCATCTCACCCACCTGCTGCATATCACCACCTCATCAGCCTGCTCCGCACCACTACCTCAGCCACCCATGGAGGTGTCATTCCGAGCGAGCGCAGCGAGCCGAGGAACCCCCGCATTCGCCCGCAGCGGCACCCTGTAAAAAGGACCGCTGCAAAAGCCGGGACTCCCCAAAAAGGCCGTCATCCCGACCGAAGGCGCGCAGCGCCGCAGTGGAGGGACCCGCTTCTCGACCACGATCGCATCCCAGCCCATAACGCCGGGTGCCCCATTCATGCAGTCTCACCGCATGAGTGGGTATTCGAGCACAGCTCGAACCGCTCTCTCAAAGAGCACGCCCACCACTGCTGATTGGTCAACTCTCCAAAGAGGGTCAACCCTCCAAAGAGTGTCAACCCCTCCGACCACCCCAAAAACAGGCCCACCCATCATCAACACCAGGCAGATAAGCCACTTACGCCCCGGCAAAGAACCCGCCCAAAAGCGCCGATCCGCCCCACCCCATCCACTAAACTAGTCATACCCTCAGAAAATGGCATGGCCCGGGAAATCCCCCGGGCCATATTCATTTCAGGTCAGCCTTTTACAAAGAGAGGTCCAGACCTAACCTCAGCCGAATGAAGATTTTGGCCTATTTTGACGGGGGGTACCCATGCAGCTGCGGCCCCACGCTGTTGGAAAACACATAATTCAGCCGCCGGTCCGCATCGATCGTCCAGAACATTGCGCCGATCATCTCCGGATAGCCCTTTGCACTGCGCATCCTGTACTTCACGCCCTCCGGCCGCTTGCCCGTGATGATGTAGTCCATCGCCTGGTCCACGATCCCCGACGTCGTATCGCCCGTCAGAAAACCCACCGCCACCTGCTTCGCCGGAACCGCCGGGAAGAACATCTTCGGATCGCCGCCCACGTTGAAGCCATGCAGCAGCAGCTCCGTCATCGCCGCGTGATAGTCCACCGTGCCCGGCTGATAGATCTCGCCATCCAGCCCCTGCAGCGGCGGCGTGTTGTAGTCCTGCACATCGATAAACGTCAGGATGTCCCTGATCGCATACGTAATCGCCAGGTACGATCCAAACTGCCCGCCATAGCTCGGATAGCCCGCTGGAATCTGCGTGCCCTCCGGCACCAGCGAGATCATGAAGTTCTTGCCGAAGTGATCGTGCAGCTGCCGCAGCGCGTCGATCAGGTTCACGATCGAAGGCGTCGTCGGATGCCTGAAGTCCGTGTCGCCCGCATCGATCGAAAGCGACGGACTTTCAAAGTCGATATCGATCCCGTCGAATCCATACTCCGCCACAATCTGCTCTACCGAAGCAACATAGGTAGGCACGCGCTTCGGGTCGGCCAGCGTAAAGTGCTGCCCGCCGCCGCCCAGCGAGATCATCACCTTCTTGCCCTTGCCCTTCAGCCACGCAATATCGCTCTTGAACTGCTCCGTGTCGAAGTCCGGCGGCGTCCGGAACGTCATCGTGCCCTCGGGCGCCGTCTTGTCCGGCGTCGCGAAGGCCACCAGAATGTAGTCCCACTGCGGCGAAACCTCACGCAGCGAGAAGCTCGTCCCCTTCGCACCATAGCCCGACCAGTAGCCGATCAGCTTATGCCCGTTCGGCTTGGCCGTCGGATAGAAAGGCTCCTCCGTCGGCTTCGGCGCCGCCGCCATCGCACCCGGCCTGCGCTCCGGGCAGGCCTTCGCCGGTTCGCCCAGCATCGTCGCGTCAGGAAAGCTGAATGCTTTGCCATAGGGCTCCGCCGCCCCCACGTACCACGGCATCAGCGCCACGTTCTGCACGTGATACAGTCCGCCCGCGCCATGCACCACCTGCGGCTGCGACGCTGGAAAATTATTCTTCGGATTCGTGTCCGTCGGCTCCAGCTGAAAGTACGTCGACGCCACGCGATTGCCGCCGCAGCGCCCACCGTCACCTGGCTTCATCCCCTCCGGCCGCATCCAGCTCACCGCATTGCCCGGAGCCGTCGCCGGGTTCAGCTTCTTCTCATACAACTCGCGCTGAAACAGCGGGTCCATCAGCGGATCGTTCACAAACTCCGCCAGCTGCTGCGTCAGCGGCTGCGCATCTTTATCGGTGATCACCGCAGGCGCATTGCGCAGATAGCTCGCCAGCACAAACGAGTTGCCCGTCGCGCGGTCCACACCATGCGTCCCCCACGAGCAGCACACCGTCGCATCGCCCATCGCGTAGAACGCCGTATTGTGCGTCACCACGAAGACCAGCGCGCCGTCCTGCTTCGGCAGCTTCTTGAAGACCTCCTGCTGCACAAACTCCAGGTCCACGATCGCCGCATACGTCCCCGTCGACTTCGACTCCAGCACATAGCCATAGCCCGCGGGAACCGTCACCGTCACCGGCTTCACACGCGGCTTCGCCAGCTCCGTATGCCAGTTTTTCTCCTTCGGAAACGTCGCCCGCAGCATCGCATCGGCGTATTGCGTTGGCGCTTCTTTGCCGTAGCGGAACTTTGCAAACACCGGCGACCGTTCGATCGGCGCAACATCGCCCGCGGCATCCATCGCAAACGGCTTGCCTGCAACCTTCTTCGACTCGAACTCCAGCCGCACCGGCGCAATCACCGTGGGGATCGTCGTCGTGTTCCCCTTCGCAGGATCGCCGCCAACCATCGTCAGAGTTGCCGCACCATGCTTCTGCGTAAACGTCGGAACCGTCCCCTGAGCCACAGCCGCACGCAGCGACCCCATCGAAGCAGCCATCAAGCCAAGCAGGCCAAGCCCTGTAGCAACCCTCATCTCTTCTCCCAAAACATCACGCAGTCAGAATCTTCCAATGCAACACCATCTGGCAACTGAGCAGCCAAGGAGCCCGTCCTGCTCCCCAGGTAATCAACCAGGAATGTCATTTCGACCGGAGCGCGAAGCGCGTAGTGGAGAAACCCGCTTTTCGACCACGACAACCCAGGCAACCACATCACGCTTTTTACCGAATCGACAACGGCGAATTCCTAAGCCTCCGGAGCATGCCCCAGCCGCCGCGCAAACTCCAGAAACACCAGCGCGCACGGCGAGTACCCACTCGGGTCCTTCTGCGTAAAGTCACCCGTCCACGGATCCATCTGCTGGCGAAACTCGCCATGCCGCATGATCGCCTCGCACCACGCCGACATCAGCACCTTCATCTCCGCGCCCTTGCCGTAGTGCTCCATCCAGCGCGGCACGCGCAGCGCCGTCAGCGCCTGCGTCGCTCCGCCCCAGCTGTTGCGCGGGATCGGCTTCACGAACGCCGGATCATCCATCGCCACCGACGTCAGCGGATACGGCGCCCAGAACGCCTTCGGATTATGAATCTCCTTCGTCCACACCGCGTCGAAGATCGCCTTGTCCTTCGCCTCGTCCAGCTTCAGCACATGCTCGCCCAGCACGCGGCTGATCACATCCGAGCGCACCTTTACAAACTTGTTCTCCGTGTCCAGATCGTAGAAGGCTGCGTCCTGCGGGTCATACAGCTTCGTCAGGATCAGCTGCCGCAGCGTCTCTGCCTCCTGCTCCCACCGCGCCGCCTCATCCGGCTTGCCCAGCATCTTTGCCATCTTCGCCAGCGCCACGCGTCCACCGTATACCGTAGCCGACAGATCGGGACACAGTCTGGGTACTCCCACGCCCGGAGGAAATTTCTTCGCGTCCGCGTCTGGACAGCGGTTCGGCACGCCCTTCCATCGCGGACTGTTGTCATGTCCCGTGTCGTAGGTGCAGAAGCCCTCCACCAGCCCCGTGCCGCGCGTATTGCGAAACTCGCGCAGCCACGCATCCCACCGGCTGCACGACTTATATGCCGTCACCAGCAGCTCGTCGTCATCTGTAAGCTGCGAGACCTCCCACGCCGTCGCCGCGATCGGCACCACCATCTGGATCTGCCCATAGCCCACCTCGCTCAGCTTCACCGAGGCTGGCAGCTGCCCGTCTTCCTTCTGCAGCGCGAAGAAGGCCATGTGATTGTTGCGTGCCGCTGCGAGTGCAGATTTTTGCGCATCCGTCGCATGCACGTACTTCGCCAGCGTGCCGTACACCAGCCCCTCGTGTGGCCCGCACTCCTGCCAGATGCCCGCATACACCGCGCCTTCAAACAGCACCGGCCGGTCGAAGCGCGGCACGCTGCGTACATTGCCCGCGAGCACGGCCAGCGCCGCGTCCCACGTCTCTTTCCACTTCGTCTCATCCTTCGGGGGAGCTGCTGCCGCCGTTGTCGTTGTCGATGTATCCGTCGCCTGCTGCGCGCGCGCCAGCGGCCCCAGTAAGCCTGCAGCGGTCGTATGTCCTGCTGCCAGTGTGGCCATTTTTACCATGCTGCGTCGTGTCACCATGCGGGAACCCTCATCCTCTGCGGGAATGTCGATGTCGGAAAACTGTACGTTCCCATACTACGTCTGCATCGGAGACGATAGACTGACATGCGATGCAAGCACGACACCGTCTCGAGATCGTCGCGCCGATCTCAACTCCAGCCACCCCGGCCGAAGCCGCACTCGCACTCGATCCACCCGTCTTTCGCCGCCGCCTGATGAACTGGTATCGCGGCCACGCGCGCGAGCTGCCCTGGCGCGGCATCCACGACCCGTACAGAACCTGGGTCTCCGAGGTCATGCTCCAGCAGACCCGCGTCGAAGCCGTCATCGATCACTACCACGACTTTCTCCTCCGCTTTCCCACCGTCCTCGCCCTCGCGTTGGCCAAGGAAGAGGTGGTGCTCGCCTCCTGGTCAGGCCTCGGCTACTACCGCCGCGCCCGCATGCTGCACAAGGCTGCACGATTTATCACCGCTGAGCGCGGCGGCATCCTGCCTCACAGCGCGCTTGAGCTGCGCACCCTGCCCGGCATCGGCGAGTACACCAGCGCCGCCATCGCTTCGATCGCCTTCGGCGAGAGCATCGCCGTCGTCGACGGTAACGTCGAACCGCGTTCTCCTCCGCCTCACCGGCCGCGCCGAGCAGGCCAACGCCCAGGGCCGCGCCTTCATCCAGAAGCAGGCCAACCTGCTCGTCCCGCGTCGACGCCTCCAGGGCGAGACCAACGCCGCCGGCGATCACAATCAGGCCATGATGGAGCTCGGCGCCACCATCTGCCTGCCCCGCGCCCCGCTCTGCCTCAACTGTCCTGTCTACGCCATGTGCTCCACCCGCGGTGAGCACGCCACGCAGCCCCGCGCCGCGCAGAAGAGCCGTCCCGCCGCTTACCTGCTCAGCCTGCGCAAACGCGGCGTCATCACCGAGGTCCTCCTCCAGCGCCGCCCCGACGACGCTACCCTCATGGCCGGCATGTACGAGCTGCCACCGCTGCCGCAGGATGTCGTCCACGGACGCGAGCCCACCATCCGCCTCCGCCACGCCATCACCAACACCAACTATTACGTGCAGGTCTTCGCCCCGCGCGGCAGCAAGGACCAGGCCCTGCGCCGCGCCGTTCCCGCCGCACGCGCCGACCTCAAGTGGGTCCGCGCCTCGCGGCTCAATCAGCTCGCGCTCACCGGCCTGGCCCGCAAGATCCTTCAGCGCCTGGAGATCATGTCCATCACCCCCATCCGCCTGGCCGAAGAAGAGCAGCCTGCGCACGATGCGAAGAGGCAAAAGCGCCTCAAGGGTAAACTCAAGTCTGCACGGAGCTGACGTCTCAGCTCCGCCACCATCCTCCGGGAGCCGCCTCCGTGAACGTGTTTCGCTTCATCACCGTCTCGTCCTTCTTCGCCTCCGCCCTGCTCTCCGCGCAGAGCATCCCGCCCGCGGTCAAAAGCGCAGAGTCCACCGTCGATGGCGAAAAGATTCGCGCCCACGTTAAATTTCTCTCCGACGATCTCCTCGAAGGCCGAGGCCCCGGCACCCGCGGCGGCGAGATCGCCGCCCAGTACATCGCCACGCAGTTCGCCCTCGACGGCCTCAAGCCCGCGGGCGACAACGGCACGTACCTGCAGATGGTCAACTTCGTTGGTACCAAAACCATCGCCGACAAGACCCACCTCTCCTTCGTCCCCGACAAGCCCAAGGGCGGCGGCATGAACATCATGCTGCACAGCTACGACCTCAAATTCGGCGACGACTACACCGTCAACAACCGCCGCCTCACCGAGTCCGTCGACATCAACGCCCCCATCGTCTTCGTCGGCTACGGCGTCACCGCGCCCGAGTACGGCTGGGACGACTACGCTGGCATCGACGTGAAAGATAAAGTCGTTCTCTGCATCGTCGGCGACCCGCCCTCCGACGATCCCAAGTTCTTCGGCGGCAAGGCCCTCACCTACTACGGCCGCTGGACCTACAAGTTCGAAGAGGCAGCCCGGCACGGCGCCATCGGCGCGCTCATCATCCACCGCACCGACCTTGCCAGCTACGGCTGGGATGTCGTCAGGAACTCCAATACCAGCGAGAAGACCTACCTCCGCGATAACAAGGACCCACAGCTCGCCGCCGCCAGCTGGATCACGCTCGAGTCCGCACGCACGCTCTTGCACGCCGCGAACCTCGACCTCGAGACCGAGATGACCGCCGCAGGCAAAAAGGGCTTCAAGGCCATGCCGCTGCCCGTCTCGCTCGAAGCTCACATTGAAGCCAGGGTGCGCAGCTTCCAGTCACCCAACGTCGTCGCCATGATCCCCGGCGCCAACGTCGCCGCAGGCAAGCCCGACCAGGCTGTGATGTACACCGCGCACTACGACCATCTCGGCATCGTGCCCGGCAAACCCGGCGACAACATCTACAACGGAGCCGCCGACAACGCCACCGGCGTCGGCATGCTGCTGGAGATGGCCCGCGTCTGGTCCACCATGAAGACGCCCCCGCCGCACTCCGTCCTCTTCGCCTCGGTCGCCGCCGAAGAGCAGGGCCTGCTGGGCAGCGAGTACCTCGGCCAGCACCCACCCGTTCCCGCCGGACAGATCGCGCTCGACATCAACTACGACATGATCCTCCCCATCGGCGTCCCGCTTGAAGTCAACCTCAACGGCGAGCAGCGCAGCAGCTTCCACGCCACCGTGCTCGACACCGCAAGACGCTTCCATCTCACCGTCGTGCCCGACGCGCACCCCGAGGCGGGCGGCTACTACCGCTCCGACCACTTCTCCCTCTCCCGCGTCGGCATTCCCGCCTTCTCCGTCGATCAGGGCGAACTCTTCGAAGGCCACGACCGCGAATGGGGAGCTGCTAAAGACAAGGCCTTCGTCGACAACGACTATCACAACTTCTCCGACAACTATCACGCCGACTGGGACTTCAAGGGCAACGCCAAACTTGTAGCGTTCGGCATCGACCTGGGCTGGCAGGCCATCGCCTCTCCCAAACAAATCGAATGGCTCCCCGGCGACGAGTTCGAAGCCGCCCGCAAGGCCTCGGAGAAGTAGTAAACATCTAGCTTGGAAGTAGTAGTGATAGCTTGCAAAAGCGCAGCAATCCATACGCTGCTTGTCCAGCTTCACAAACCGTTTTGCCGCACGAAAGGTTTTTTGTCGCAGTACCCCAAATGTCGCAGCACCCCAAATACTGTCATCTCGACCGGAGCGAAGCGGAGTGGAGAGACCTGCTGTTCGGCCACAGATGCTCATGCAGCAGGAGAAGAACCAGACCTCACCGCTTCTGCCACCCACCCAGCACCGCTCCCATCAGCACCATCCCCACCAGCGGATAGCCCGCGACGATCGCGAGCGTCCTCACGCCTCGCCCTTCAAAGGCATACTCGGTGGCGAAGGTCACGAAGACCGTGCAGAACCAGACGATGACCGCGACCTGCACGCCATGCGCGACCGTGAACGGCCCGGTCTTCTGTATCAGCCAGGAGAGAAACAGCGCCAGTACGAGCGTCAGCAACAGGGCGATGATGTAGATCAGCGCCGGGCTGACGCCGCTTGCCATCAGCTGCTCCATCGTCTTGCCGATGCCCTCCATCCACGGGTTCTTCAGCAGCGTGAACCACACCGCCCCCAGCCCGAAGTAGCAGAGCGTGGCAATGATGATGGCGAGTGGCTGAAAGCGCACACCGGCGGAAAGTGGTTCCTGACGAAGATCGTTCATAGCTGACACCCTCGCTTCAGGCGAATGGAACGCGGAAACCCTCGGCCTGCAAAGACTGGCGGAATTGTAGCCCAGCCGTGCACATAACGCCTGCGCTACTTCACCGCGATCGCCTTCGCGCGCCATGCGCTGGCCCACTTCGAAGGCTGTGGGCCCATCACGAACTGCAGCGTGCCGCCGCTCATAATGTCCTTATATCGCACAATTGGATCGTTTAGCGGACGGCCGTTCAACGTCGCTGACTGGATGTAAATATTTGCCGGTGCCGCATTCTTCGCCACTACCGCGAAGGTGTTGCCGTTGGCCAGCTTCATCGCGAAGCGACCGAACATCGGCGCGCCGATCATGTACTCCGCGCTCGCCGGGTTCACCGGGTAGAAGCCCATCGCGGTAAACAGGTACCACGACGACATCTGCCCGCAGTCATCGTCGCCGTCGATGCCCGAAGGCAGATTGGCATACTCGGCGTTCGCGATCTCACGCACCTTCGCCTGCGTCTTCCACGGCTCGCCCGAGTAGTCGTACAGGTAGCCGTAGTGATGACTCGGCTCGTTGGAGTGCACGTTGTGTCCGCCCGAAAAATGCTGATCCAGCTTGGCGTTGTACTGTGCCTCGCCGCCCATCAGCTGCAACACGCCAGCGATATCGTGGAACGGCGACCAGGTGTAGACCCAGGCGCCCCCCTCGGTCCAGCCGGAGAGCGCACGGCTCTCGTGCGAGTCGCGGTCGCCGCTGAACGGCGCCCATCTGCCGTCTGAGGTCTTGCCGTTCATCAGGCCCAGCGCAGGGTTGTAAAGATTGCGGTCGTTCAGGGAGCGCTTCAGGAAGAACTCGTAGTCCTTCTCCTTGCCCAGCGCCTTCGCCACCTGCGCCACGCACCAGTCGTCGTAGCTGTCTTCGAGCGTGCGCGACGCAGCCTCGTCCGTCTTGTCGGTGGGAATGAAGCCAAGCTGCTTGTAGTACGTCAATCCGCCGCGGCCCTCGTACGGCGTGTGCTGTTCGCGGTCGAGCCAGCGCCGCGTCGTATCGCCGTCGGGCGGCGTCATCGCGTCCTTGTACACGGCATCCCACGCGGTCTTTCGGTCGAACCCGGTGAAGCCCTTTGCGATCGCCTCGGCTACCATCGAGTCGGCGTGCGTGGCGATCATGATGTTGGTGTAGGAAGGGTTGGGCCACTTCGGCATCCAGCCGCCCTCTTTGTAGTCCTGCAGCAGCGCCGTGATCATGCCCGGCACGCGCTCGGGCGCCATCAGCGTCAGCATGCTGTGCTCGGCGCGGAAGGTGTCCCAGATGGAGTAGGCGTTGTAGCTCTCGCCGGCGTGAACCTTGTCGTCAAAGGCCGAGTAGTAGT
This sequence comes from Edaphobacter sp., assembly GCF_028283685.1. Lineage (GTDB taxonomy): Bacteria > Acidobacteriota > Terriglobia > Terriglobales > Acidobacteriaceae > Edaphobacter. The sequence goes on from NZ_JAPWKF010000006.1 coordinate 234,451, forward strand.
GGCCGTACTCGGAGAAGAGGCGCGGATACAGCAGCGCGTGATACAGCGCGGTGTAGACGATCTTGCGCTGGTCTTCGCTTGCTCCATCCAGCTGCACGCGGTCAAGCTTCTTGTTCCATGTGGAACAAAGCTTGTTCCTCACTGCGTTGAAGTCCCACACCGGGATCTCGCGACGCAGGTTCTCGCGGGCCTGCTCGACGCTGATAAACGAGGTGCCGATGCGCACGTCGACCGGCTCGCCGGGAGCGAACTCGGCGAAGCCGCCGCGGGCGACGCGCGCGCCGTAGTTGTCCATGCCATAGGTCGCGGCGTTCTTCCATGCGTGGCGGAACTGCACGACGAAGTAGCCCTTGAAGTTAGGCAGCACGAAGGGGCCGAGGTTGCGGTCGATGCGATGCGGGTTATAGCCGGTGATCTCGTGGCGCGCGGCGTTGATGTTGACCATGCCCGGAACACCGGGGCGCGACATCTCGGCCAGCACGCGGCCCGCCTTGCCGTTGGGGAAGCTGAAACGCAGGTAGGCACAGCGCTCGGTGGCCGTCATCTCGGCGTGAATGCGCGCGCCGTCCTTCGCCGTCATCCACACGGAGTAGTAGTCGGGGCGTGTGACCTCTTCGCTGTGCTTGAAAGCCATCTGCCGCGTCTCGGGCGTGGTGGCCAGCGGGCCGACCTGCGGCATCAGCGTGATGTAGCCGTAGTCGCCCATCCAGATGGCGGGCTGATGCGTGCCCATAAAGCCCTGGATGTTGGTGTCCTCGTACTTGTAGCTGACGACGCTCAGCCGGTTCTGCCGCGTCTGCGGTGTCCAGTCGGTCATGCCGAAGGGCGGCGTGACGAACGGCATGGTTCCGCCGTAGCCGATCTTGCCGGAGCCGGTGCCGATGTACGGATTCACCTCGTCGATGTTGCCCCTGGGAGGCGCGACGGCGCCGAAGGCAGCCGTGGGCAACGACAGCAGGAGGAGGGCTTTCACGATAACGTTCATCGCAGAAAATGTAGCAGGGAAGCGGTACTTAGTAGAAATCGGCACAGCTCAGGAAGTAACCGCAGGTGCGGCAGATGAGCTTGCAGCGGCTGTCTTCGAGGCGCGAGGAGCAGGTGGGGCACCATACCTGGTGATGCCCGGCATCGATGGGACACTGTGCCTGATCCTGCATGGAAGCAGCAGGATGCGTGCCGGTGTTCTCAGCATTTAAGGGAGCGGACACCTGGTAAGCGTAACGTACTTTTCATTTTTTTCGACAGCCGAAGTGTTTTTCAACGGACTGAGATGTTTTTCAACGGTCCAAGGTACGACGGCGGCGCATCGAATGAGGTACGTTCGTAGAACGAGTTGAATCGACAGAGAAGGAGACGAACATGGATCGCTACGCAAGCGCAGTCTGGCACGGCACGCTCAAAGAGGGCAAGGGCGCCATCACCACCCAGAGCAGCACGCTCAAGGACACGCAGTACAGCTTTGCCGCCCGCTTTGCCGAGGGTGTGGGCACCAACCCCGAAGAGCTGATCGCCGCCGCGCACGCCGGCTGCTACACCATGGCGCTGAGCGCTCAGCTGACCGAGGCGGGCTTCACTCCGGACACGATCGAGACCAAGGCGACGGTGACGCTCGACCTGCACGGCGCGCCTGCTATCACGAAGATTCACCTGGTAAATACTTCGAAGATTCCGGGTATCGACAAGGCGAAGTTCGACGAGCTGGCGCATGCGGCGAAGGAAGGCTGTCCGGTGTCGAAGGTGCTGAAGGCGGCGGAGATTACGCTGGATGCTACGCTTCAGTAGTTTGTAACTGATTTGGTTGCAGAAGGGCACGGCTTTGGCCGTGCCCTTTTTGTTTGGGTGGTTGTTTGGCGTTGCCGGTAGAGAAGCAGGTTTCTCCACTGCGCTTCGCTCCGGTCGAAATGACAATTTTGGGGAGGGGACAGTTTTTGGGGCGGTTCTGCTGCCGAGTGTAGCTTCGCTCGGAATGACGATTTTGAAGGGGGTACTTAGGGGTGCGGGAGAGAGCGGGTGCGGAGGCGCGGTTTAGTGCGAGTGGCCGTGGTGATGATGACCGTGGGCTCCGACCTCTTCGGGCTCCGGGGGGGAGGAGCAGCCGTGCGTGGTCTCGCAGCCGGTAGTCTCGAACTGGATGGTGGTGTGGGTGATGTGGAACTTGTCGTGCAGCCGCTTGTTGATGGCGTCGAGGATGCGTGTGCACTCGGAGGCGGGCATCTCGCAGACGGTGATGTGGCTGGCGAGGGCGTGGGAGCTGGAGCCTAGACTCCAGACGTGGAGGTCGTGGACGTCGAGCACGCCTTCGACCCCGGCCATAGCCACGCGGACGGCAGACAGGTCGATGCCCTGCGGCGTGCCTTCGAGCAGGATGTTGAGCGTCTCGCGGATGATGCCGACCGAGCTCCACAGGATCATGGCGGCGATGAGGAGCGAGAGGACGGGGTCGACCCAGCTCATGCCGGTAAAGAGGATGGCCGCGCCGCCGGCGATGACGGCGGCGGTGGAGAGCGTGTCGCCCAGCATGTGCAGGAAGACGCTGCGGATGTTGACGTCGCCGGAGAACTTCCAGAGCAGCGCGGCGACGGTGCCGTTCATCAGGACGCCTGCGAGGGCGACCTCCATCATCAGCTTCGGCTGCACCTCGACCGGAGCGCTGAGGCGCTGCACGGCGGTAATGGCGATCCAGACCGAGAGAACGACCAGGGTGGAGGCGTTGACGAAGGCAGCCAGCACGCCGGCGCGTTGATAGCCAAAGGTTTTGCGGTCGGTGGCGGGGCGTCCCTGGAAGTAGACGGCGACGTAGGAGAGGACGATGGCCAGCAGGTCGGAGAGGTTATGCCCGGCCTCGGAGATGAGGGCCAGCGAGTGGGCGCGCAGACCGAAGATGAAGGTCGCCAGCACATAGGCGGCGGTAAGCCCCATGGAGAGCCGGAGGACGTTCTGCATGCGTCGGTTTGGTCCGGCGACCATGTGCATAGTTCGAGTGTAGTCCCGTCGGAGGACAGGTTCAATTGTGCGGGGGGCGGTTCTATTCGGCGGCGGGCTGGTGGTGGCGGTCGATGCCGAGGACGGGACGGGGCACCTCGGCGGAGAGGCGGAGGCCGCTCCAGGACTCGGCGACGACAATGCTGTTGGCTGGATTCTGCGGCTCGTAGCGCACCTGGACGGGCAGGTCGGTGCGGATGTCGCGGACCATCTCGGCGAGGCTGGTGACGTCCTGCGCGGCCTCGTAGCTGACGCCGGCGATGCGGTAGTTGTAGACGATGACCTGCGGGGTGACGTGGGAGTCTTCGACGTCGGCGGGGTGATGCAGGTGGCCTTCGGCGGTCTCGAGGATGATGCCGTCGGTGATGCGTCCCACGGCGGCGAGCCGCTCGCGGCGCTCGCGCTCCATGTCGTCGGGGCTGAGACGGGGGCGGCGCAGGAGGTAGATCGCCAGGCCGCCGGCGGCAGCGGTCGCGGCGGCGATGGCCAGCGTGTGCCGGGAGAGGCGCAGCGTGGGCGGCAGGAGTGAAGGCAGAGAATCGAGCACGGCAGGGATCCTGAGAAAGAGCATAGCCCAGCCGCGGTGGTGGACGAATGAAAGATTTGGGGGAGATGAGATGGCGCGAAGGTGGGAGGACGGGAGGTGTCGTGGTCGAAAAGCGGTTTTTTTTACCCCAACGAGCAGGCTCGCTGGGGCACACCGGCTTCCCTTCGGTCGGGATGACGGTGACGGCAAGCAAGGCGGGCGGGATGGCAATGCCGGGGAGGTATGGCGCGGCGCCGGAGGATGCGGCGATATACTGAGATGTGCTTAAACACAGCGTTTCGCCGTCGTCCCGTCCCCCCAAGCGCGAGAAGATTTCGCATGCAAGCCAGCAGGCGGCAGCCATTCCCCTGGCGCATCCGCTGGATTTAGCCGAGGGCAGGCGTATCCGCTCGACGACCGTAGTTTGCGTGCGCCGGGGCGACTCGGTGGTGATGGCCGCCGACGGGCAGGTTTCCATGGGCGCGACGGTGATGAAGCACTCGGCGAAGAAGATCCGCCGCCTGTACCAGGACAAGGTGCTGGCGGGCTTTGCGGGATCGACCGCGGATGCGTTTTCGCTCTTTTCGCGCTTTGAGACCAAGCTGGAACAGTATGCCGGTAACCTGGGCCGCGCCGCGGTGGAGCTGGCCAAGGACTGGCGCACGGACAAGATGCTGCGTCAGCTGGAGGCTCTGCTGATCGTCGCCGACACGAAGACGACCCTGATGCTGTCGGGCACGGGCGATGTGATCGATCCGGATGAGGGCATCTGCGCGATTGGTTCGGGCGGCAGCTTTGCGCTGTCGGCGGGACGGGCGCTGCTGGAGAACACGGAGCTGAGCGCACGGGAGATCGCGGAGAAGTCGATGAAGATCGCTGGAGATATCTGCATCTATACGAACAGCAATGTGCTGATCGAAGAGTTGAAGACGACGCTGTAGGCAGAGGCTAAAAGCAGATTCCCCCGCGGCGTTGCGGAATGACAAACATAACGTTGAGTCGAGATTTAATCAGGTAATTTGCTGACTCGCTCAGTTTCAGGAGTTCGACATATGGCAATTTTTCTACCCGGAACCGCAGAAGATCAGGCGCTGGCGCTGGATGAGATGACTCCGCGCGAGATCGTGGCTGAGCTGGACAAGTATGTTGTGGGACAGCAGGCGGCCAAGCGTGCTGTCGCGATTGCGCTGCGAAATCGTCAGCGGCGGCAGAAGCTTTCGCCCGAGCTGGCCGACGAGATCATGCCGAAGAACATCATCATGATCGGCGCGACCGGTGTGGGCAAGACGGAGATCGCGCGGCGGCTGGCGAAGCTGACCAACTCACCATTTTTGAAGGTGGAGGCGTCGAAGTTCACTGAGGTAGGTTACGTCGGCCGTGATGTGGAGTCGATTGTGCGCGACCTGGTGGAGATCGCCATCGATATGGTGCGCGAGGAGAAGATGGAGGAGGTGGAAGATAAGGCCGAGATGGCTGCGGAAGACCGCCTGCTCGACCTGCTGCTTCCGCCGACGCCCGCGGCTGCCGTGGCTGCGGCTGCTACCGAAGTTCCCGGGACGAATGTGATCCAGCTTCCGGCGTCGATGCCGGAGGACGGCGCTGCTGCCGCCGGGACGCACGAAGACAAGCCGGTCGACCGCGAGCACCGCACGCGCGAGAAGCTGCGGCAGCAGTTCCGCGAGGGCAAGCTGGATGAGCGCATGGTCGAGCTGGATGTGCGCGACCGTAACTCGCCGAGCTTCGAGATCATCACCAACCAGGGCACGGAAGAGATGGACGTCAACCTGAAGGACATGCTTCCGGGGTTGTTCGGCCAGCGCACGAAGAAGCGCAAGATGAAGATCGCCGAGGCCTTCGAGTACCTGGTGCAGGAAGAAGAGGGCCGCCTGATCGACATGGACCAGGTGACGCGGCTAGCGGTGGAGCGCGTGGAGGATGCGGGCATGGTCTTCCTCGACGAGATCGACAAGATTGCCGGGCGCGAGGGTGCGCACGGGCCGGATGTGTCGCGCGAGGGTGTGCAGCGCGACATCCTGCCGATCGTGGAAGGCACGACGGTGAGTACGAAGTACGGCATGGTCTCGACGGATCACATTCTGTTCATCGCGGCGGGTGCGTTCCATGTGTCGAAGCCGAGCGACCTGATTCCGGAGCTGCAGGGACGCTTCCCGATCCGCGTGGAGCTGAAGTCGCTGACGGTCGAAGACTTTGTGCGCATCCTGACGGAGCCGAAGTCGTCGCTGGTGAAGCAGTCGGTGGCTCTGCTGGAGACGGAAGGGCTGAAGCTGGAGTTCACCAAGGAGGCGATCCAGGAGATGGCGTCGTTTGCCTTCCGCGTGAACGAGACGACGGAGAACATCGGCGCGCGGCGGCTGCACACGATCCTCGAGCGCGTGCTGGATGAGATCAGCTTCCAGGCGCCGGACCTGATGAAGTCTTCGCGCACGGAGCCGACGGAGGAGGGTGTGGTCGCGCAGATTGCGGCGACCGGCAGCACACCTGCGTCGCCGCTTCCGGTGATCGAGCGCGAGACCAATGGCGTGAAGGAAAAGGTAATCGTCGTCGATCCCGAGTATGTGCGCCAGCAGGTGGCGGACATTGTGAAGGATCAGGATTTGAGCCGCTACATTCTGTAGCTGTTTGGGTGGCTGGGATGATGCTGCGGTAGAGAAGCAGATTCCTCCACTGCGCGCTGCGGTCGGAACGGCTTGCTGACCGTATCGGTATCAGCGGGGCGCGGGAAGGATCACTTCAATGTCGTCGGTGGTGAGGGCGCGGCCGTCGGCGCTTTCGACGACGAGGGGCCTCAGCGGCAGGTGATCGCGGCGATCGAGCAGGATCGAGTGGCCGTCGCCGTCAGGGAACATGTACTTTTCTCCCCACTGACGCAGGGCGACCATGACGGGCAGAAGATCCTTGCCGCGGGCGGTCAGCTCGTACTCGCTGTACGCGCTGCCGTCGGACGCGGGGACCAGCTGGAGGACACCGGCCTCGACCAGCATCCTGAGGCGTGAGGAGAGGATGTTTTTGGCCATGCCGAGACGCCGCTCGAACTCGGAGAACCGTTTGACGCCGAGAGTGGCATCGCGGAGGATGAGCAGCGACCACCACTGGCCGACGATATCGAGCGAACGGGCCATGGGGCAGACGCTGTCCTGGTTGGACTTATGTTTCATGGCGGGCCTCCCTGGAAATATTTTAGCAAAACTAGTTGCATCTTGAAACCACATTGATCCATCCAAACATCCGGTTGCAGTGATTCGGCAACAGCAGATTCGGCAGCACCAATAGGAGATGACACGATGAGACTCAAGGGCAAGAAGGCGTTGATTACGGGTGGCAACAGCGGCATTGGACTGGCAACAGCGAAGCTGTTCGTCGAAGAGGGAGCGGAGGTGGTGATCACCGGCCGCAACCAGAAGACGATCGACGAGGCGTTGCAGTTGCTGGGACCGAAGGCGCACGGCATTGCGGTGGAGATTACGGATTCGGCGGCGCGCAAGGCGGCCTTCAAGGAAGCTGCGGAGAAGTTCGGCAAGCTGGATGTCCTGTTCGTGAACGCGGGCATCCCCGGCAATACGCCTGCGGGGGCGGCTTCAGAGGAGCTGTTCCGCAGCATCATCGACATCAACCTGACGTCGGCGTACTTCACGGTGGAGGACGCTCTGCCATATCTCAACGAAGGCGCTTCGATCATCTTCAACGGCTCGGTGATCGGGACGCTGGGGCTGCCGGGGTACTCGGCGTATGCGGCGACGAAGGCGGGTGTGCGTGCATTTGCACGGGTGCTGGCGTCCGAGCTTTCGCCGCGCGGCATTCGCGTGAACGTGGTGGCGCCGGGAGGCACGAAGACGCCGATCTGGAACCGCGATGGATCGCGAACGGAGGAGCAGGTCTCGGGTCTGGAGAAGTGGATTTCGGGAACGGTGCCGCTGGGCCGCATGGGCGAGCCGGAGGAGATTGCGAAGGCTGTGCTCTTCCTGGCCTCGGACGACGCGAGCTACGTGCAGGGGGTGGAGCTGTTCGTGGATGGCGGAGCAACGGCCTCGCCGCTGGGCGGGCCGATGTTTCGCCAGTAATCGCCTCAGCTGCATTGACCTCAGCTGCATGGAAAGACAAAGGCCGCGCTGATGTGCGCGGCCTTTGTTGTGTCCTGAGTGCCAGGGTATTTACTTGGCGACGGCGGGCTCGGAGATCTCGGAGAGGCGCTTGGCCAGCGTCTTTTCGAGCTCCTCGAGGGCCTTGGAGAAGCCTTCGATGCCTTCCTTCAGCTTGTCGTGCGCCATGCGGTCGGTGGCGTGCATCTTGTCGAAGGTCGCCTTGTCCATGGGGATCTTCTCGATGGACAGGGTCTTGGCCTTCTCGGCGTCGAGCTTCTTGTCGAGCGTGCCCTGCTCGGCTTCGAGCTCGGCCAGCAGCTTGGGGGCGATGGTCAGCAGGTCGGAGCCTGCCAGTTCCTTGATCTCGCCGGTGTTACGGAAGCTGGCTCCCATGACCTGGGTCTTGTAGCCGAAGTGCTTGTAGTAGTTGAAGATGGTCGTGACGGACTGGACGCCGGGGTCGTCGGCGCCGGTGTAATCCTTACCGGTGTCCTTCTTGTACCAGTCCAGAATGCGTCCGACGAAGGGCGAGATCAGGGTGACCTTGGCCTCGGCGCAGGCGATGGCCTGGTGCAGGCCGAAGAGCAGGGTCAGGTTGCAGTGAATGCCTTCCTTCTCCAGCACCTCGGCGGCCTTGATGCCCTCCCAGGTGGAGGCGATCTTGATCAGGACGCGGTCGTTGGAGATGCCGGCGGCATGGTACTGCGCGATGATGTCGTGCGCGGCGGCGATGGTCTTCTCGGTGTCGTAGGAGAGACGCGCATCGACCTCGGTGGAGACGCGGCCGGGAACGATGTCGAGGATCTTCTTGCCGAAGGCCACGGCGAGGGTCTTGAAGGCGAGGGCTGCGACCTCTTCGTCGCTTGCGCTCGAGCCTGCGTCCTTACGGGCCTGCTGCAGGACGCCGTCGACGATGGGCTGATACTCGGGCATCCCGGCTGCGGCCTGGATGAGCGACGGGTTGGTGGTCGAGTCCGTCGGCTTGAACTGTTTGATCGAGTTGATGTCGCCGGTGTCGGCGACCACGGTGGTCATGCCACGAAGCTGTTCGAGAATTGTCGCCATGATCTTTGCGCTCCTTCGCTGCTTACTTAGATTTTAGCAAGGCGCCGCGCGTTGCGTTTGCGTTCGACGCCTGTAGAAGGCCTTGACCGGCCCGAGGACGATTGTTCGCGCCGTCCGTGGACCGGATGATGCAAACACCTCATTTTACTGCCCGCATAAGACACTACGGTAAAGATGCACCACGGTTAGGGCACTACGGTGGGTGGCGGCGCGGGCTTGCCCCAGATGCTGTCGAGGAAGAGATACCGCTCGCGGTGGCTGTCCGGTTTGGCGGCTGAGGTCTGGTCGAGGTGCATGGTCTGCCACTCGGTGGGGCCGTACTTGGGCCACTTTGGCAGGCCGGGACCGTTGGGATCGCCGGTCTTTGCGAAGTTGGTCCAGTAGGACTGGATCTCGTTGGAGAGCTTGCGGTCTTCGGGACGCCAAAGGGCTTCGGGGCGGGAGTCGAGGGAGCCGAAGACGTACTCGATGTCGTCGGAGTGGTAGGCTCCTGCGGCCGGGGTATGGAAGCGGTCGCCGGGGTTGGGCAGGGCGAAGAGGTAGTGGTAGACGGGGGCCTGGCCGGTGGCGACCTGCGATTCGAGCCACTTCCAGGTGCCGTAGGCGATGAACTTGTCACCCGCATAGTCGGTGGCGGAGCGCAGGGCCTCGCTCTCGGTGGAGTGCGGGTAGAGCTTCAGGAAATCATCGCTCCGCGTGGGAAATTCGATCTGCGCCTGCGAGGCGAAGCCAGCGGAGGTGAAGGTGTTGAGGCTGCCGGTGATGCCGCCGCGCACCTCGTCAGCGTTCCAGCCTGCGAGTACGGGGATGTGGGCCTCTTCGCCTGCGGCATAGATGTCGGCGACGGACTTGGGCAGGAACCAGCCGTCGACGACGGCGGTGAAGTGGGGCGCGCCGGGCGCGAGGATGGGCCGCATAATGTCCTCGGTGGAGAGGGCGCGCAGGTCGGAGAGTTTCGAGGTGCCGTAGAGGGAGAGCGCAGCCGCGGTGTCGACCTTCTCGGCCTGCTCGCGGGTCATGTCGCGTCCACGGGCTGAGGCGACGGCACCGCCGCTCTCGCCGATGGCGTGCTTGATAAGGTCGCGGGTCATGGGCGACGCGACGTGGAAGTTGACGGAGAAGGAGCCGGCGGATTCACCGAAGAGGGTGATGTTGTCGGGGTCGCCACCGAAGGCCGCGATGTTGCGCTTCACCCACTGGATGGCGGCGTTCTGGTCCATCAGGCCGTAGTTGCCGGAGGCGTGATGCGACGATTCGGCGGTGAGCTCGGGGTGGACGAAGAAACCGAAGATGCCGAGGCGGTAGTTCATGCTGACCACGACGACGTTCTTGTGGGCGAGGAACTGTCCGTCCTGGCGTCCCTCGGAGGTGGCTCCGCCCTGCAGGCCGCCGCCGTAGATCCAGACCATGACGGGCAGCTTGCCCTTGGTGCCATTGGCGGGAGTCCAGACGTTGAGGGTGAGGCAGTCCTCGGAGGCACCGGGATCGTGGAACATCATGTCGCGGAAGACGGAGGTCTGTTCGCAGTGATAGCCGAAGCCCTTCGCGGGACGCACGCCGGTCCAGCTCTCTGCGGGCGCGGGTGGCGCCCAGCGCAGGTCGCCGACGGGAGGCGCGGCGTAGGGGATGCCCTTGAAGGCGACGACCTTGCCGTCGGTGGTGGCTGTGCCTTCCACGGTTCCCTTGTCGGTGGAGACCTGGAGGGAGATCTGAGCGAAGGTGACGGTCGTCGACAGCAGAAGAGCAGCTGCCTGCAGAAGGGCTCGGCGAGAGGTCGGCATGATCATCGTGTTCGAAGAAACGGTAGCACAGGCGGGGCTTTAGCTTTTTGCCTATCCACAAAAGCAGAGCGAATGATCGAATCACTTCATAAGCACGTTGTCCGTGCCACTCTGCCTAAGCGGGAAGCAAACCTGCGGTACGGTAACTTTCGATCAGGCTGTCGTAGAGTGCGATGTCTGCCCTGCTCCTGGCCATCAGTTGAGCGCCCACGATTCCCGAATAGATGGCACGTGCTCGCTTCTCGGCCTCCGTGGGGCTTGCGAGCTGAGCGGCAACCAGGGTCTTCTTCAGCCACGCAAGGTTGACGTCGGTAAAAGCTTGAACTTCCGTCTTTACTGCGTCAGGCAGGTCATCGAACTGCGCGGACATAAAGCTGCAAAGGCAGATGCGATTGTCGTTCTCCAGTGCCCGGCGAAAGGTCTCCGGATAGCGGCGCAGTGCGTCCAGCGGCTTCGCTGAGTCCCGCGACAGGGACTCAAGGTCAGCTTGAGCGTCCTCCCAGTAGCGCTTTGCCACCGCCGTAGCCAAATCGGATTTGCTCGGGAAGTGATAGTAGATACTCGCGGCTTTGATGCCGACCTGTTCCGCCAGATCACGAAAGTTCAACCCCGCATAACCGTGAGCCTGAGCCGTAAGCTTTGCGGCGGCCAGGATCTCTTCGCGAGCGTTTGCACTCATCGCAAACCTCCTCACCTTCAGTCTGAGAAAACTTCCTCGATTTCTGAATCTACCATGTGGCAGGTAGAATCTCAATAGCCATAACCTGCCAAGTGGCAGGTAGAGAGGCAGGCAATGAGCACCGAACTGATTTATTCCGACGCAACGAAGCTGGCTGAACTGATCCGCACACGCGAGGTCTCTCCGGTCGAAGTCATGAAGGCACACCTCGATCGCATCGAGGCTGCCAACCCGAAGGTGAATGCGATCGTTACGATCGTCGAGGACGCGTTGGAGTCCGCGCGTAAAGCGGAAGCAGCGGTACAACGTGGAGATGAACTGGGACCGCTGCATGGTGTCCCATTCACCGCGAAGGATTCGATTGACACTGCGCACGTGCTGACCCAGCGTGGTTCGCCGATCTTCAAGGGACGAACGCCCGATGTGGATGCGACCAGCGTCGCGCGTCTGAAGAACGCAGGCGGCATTCTGCTGGCGAAGACCAATCTTCCTGAATTCTCCTACGGGATCGAAAGCGACAACCTGCTCACCGGCCGCACGAACAACCCCTGGAACCTGGATCTGACGCCGGGTGGCTCTAGCGGTGGAGAGTCGGCAGCGATTGCGGCAGGCATGTCTCCGCTTGGCCTGGGTACCGACCTTGCGATCTCCGTGCGTGGCCCGGCAGCACACACCGGCATTGTCTCGCTCAAGGCCACCCACGGACGCGTCCCTATGACCGGTATCTGGCCGCGTGAGCCGAGGCGTTTCTGGCATGTGGGCCCGATGGCGCGGAGTATCCGTGATCTGTCGTTGGCTTTTTCCCAACTCGCTGGACCGGACGGGCAGGACGGCTACTCCAGCAGCGCCATCTCGTTCGATAACGGCATTGGAAGTTCCAGCAAGCGTCCGCTTCGTGTGGGCTGGCTGGTGGAGCCCGGCTTTGGTCCGATCGACCACGAGGTTGCGGCGACGGTAGAAGCTGCCGCTGAAGCGCTTAAGGATCTCGGGCACGCGGTTGAGTCAGTTCGCATTCCTGCACTGGAACGCGATTTTGCTCTCGATGTGTTCAGCCGTCTGCATCTCCTCGAGATGAAGCCCGGATTCGTGAAGACGACGATCGGCCGCAGCGAGGATGAAATCGGTGCAACGGCCAGGTTCATGCTCTCATCGCCCGACACTCCGGCGGCGGACTACATCGATGCTGCTCAAGCTGCGGAGCGGCTGAAGGATGGCTATGCCGAGTACTTCCAGAAGTACGACGTCTTACTTACTCCGGTGCTGCCGACACCGTCCTTCAAGCATGGCCAGGCGGAGTTGCTGATCAACGGCGAGACGGTGGACATCCTGGGAATCATGTCCGCGACAACGCCTCTGAACGTTACGGGCTTGCCGGGTGTTTCCATGCGTTTCGGCACCAGTAGTGACGGAATGCCGATCGGCGTGCAGATCGTTGGTAGCTGGCAGGCCGAGTCGACGATTCTTCATGTCGCGTCCCTGCTGGAGCAAGTAAGTCCTCTACGAGACCTGCATCCGAATCTCTAATCGCGCTGAGGAAAGGGCTGGCAACGGGCAGGAGCAGATGAGCCGCTCCTGCCTGTTTGCGCCAGGAGATGGCGATGAGGCCGTTTTAGCTTTCTATCGCGAAGCGGTTGGTGAGCACGCCCAGGCCTGTTACTTCGACCTCGACGGTATCTCCCGTAGCGACCGGGCCTACGCCTGCGGGGGTGCCGGTGGGGATGAGGTCGCCGGGTTCGAGCGTCATGGTGGCCGAGATGTAGCGCAGCAGGTGGTCGATGGGGAAGATGAGGTCGGCGGTGGAGCCCTGCTGCATCACCTGGTTGTTGAGGCGAGTCGTGACGGTGACGGATGCGCCGTGCAGTGGGTTGATCTCGTCGGAGACGATAGGGCCGACGGGGCAGAAGGTGTCCCAGCCCTTGCCGCGGGTCCACTGGCCGTCGGACTTCTGGATGTCGCGGGCGGTGACGTCGTTCACGATGGTGTAGCCGCGGATATAGCGTGCTGCGTCCTCGTTAGGGCCGAGTTTGTGGCAGCGTTTGGCGATGACGATGGCCAGCTCGCCCTCGTAGTCAATGCGGCTGGAGAGCGCGGGCATTCTGACGGTGCCGTTGGGGGAGAGCAGCGATGAGGGCGGCTTGAGGAAGAGCAGCGGCTCGGTGGGGATGTCGTTGCCCATCTCGGTGGCGTGGTCGCGGTAGTTGCGGCCGACGCAGACGATCTTTGAGGGCGCGACGGGCGGCAGCAGCTTCAGCGAGGAGAGCGGGACGGGGTCGTCGGGGAAGTTGGGCTCGGTGGCTGCGGCGAGGCGGGCGCAGAGGTCTTCGACCGGAGGCTCCATGCGGTCGACGGCCCAGAGAGCGCCTTCGCGCTCCTCGACGATGGCGTAGCGGATGATCTTTTCCGTGGAGAGATAGCGGCAGTACTTCATCGGCGATTGCGTTTCCTTTCCCGTTCGGATCGAAGAACGCAGAGCAGTCTACGGGTTCGGAGCCTCTGCCGTCTCGTCGATCTCGGAGGATGGCTTACTTTCGTTGCCGCTGGAGTCGACGGCGGTGACGCGGTAGCGGTAGCTGGCGCCGGTGGTGACGGTGGCGTCGCTGTAGCCGGGGGCGTCGAGCAGCTCGGCATTCAGGCGGTTGAAGCTGCCTGAGGCGTCGCTGCGATAGACGTTGTAGCCCTTGAGGTCGCTGTCGGCGACGGGCTGCCAGGAGAGGTCGATGGCGGGATGGCCGTTGCTGGCGGAGGGGACGCTGGCTAAGCCGGTGGGTATCGCCGGGGGAAAGGTATCGACGTTCCTGAGGGCGACCGGCGCGGAGAAGTCGCTGCGCAGCTCGAAGGTTTTGCCTTCGAGGAGGACGGTGCGGAGGCGCTGGGCGCGATAGGTGTAGCTGGCGCCGCGCGTGGCGCTGGAGTCGACGGTGCCTCCGGGATCGGCGGCGTCTGGATGGGTTCTGGGGTCGGCGGAGCGGAGGCGGATCTCGACGGGCTCCTCGTCCTTGTTGAGGTTGGGGGCGGCCGGGGTCTTGCCCTGGGCCTTGGGCTTGGCGGCGGGTTTGGGATCGGTGTGCTCGCGGACCAGCTCGACGATGGAGGGCGTGGGGGTGGGCTGCCACTCGATGACGGCACCGGCACGTGCGGCGGAGGCGTGCAGGCCGGCGACGGGCGTGGGCGCAGCTCCGGCGGGAGCGAGGATAACGGGGGTATCGCCGGCGGTGCGGTTGTTGGGATTCAGGATGCGGAGGCGGTAGCGCAGCACGGTGACGGGGTCGGCGGTGAGCGATGCGGGCAGCACGTCGGCGATGGTGGACGGGCCGGGCTTGACCGGAGTTCGGGCGACGATGGTGCAGGGCGGCAGGGTGTGGATCCTGGCCGGGGGAGCGCCGGTCTCGCGGCAGAGCTCGGCAGTGAGCGGAGCGGGGTCTTTCAGGCTGTCAGTGGTGCGCTCGGGGGTGGTCCAGTGCAGGTGGACTTCGTTGCCGACGCGCTCGGCGGTGACATCGTTGGGGATCTTGACCAGGTGCAGCGAGGGCGGCTTGGGCGGCAGGGGGCTGGCGCAGGCGATGGTGAAGGCGGCCACGGCGGTCGCGGTGACGGCGAGGGGCGTGCGGCTGCGGCGTGCGTTGCGTGCCTGGGGGTGAGACGGAAGGTGCATCCGTACTCCAGCCTAGCATTCGTAGAGGCTGCTGCGCGGGGATAGAGTAGGGAGATGCCTGCTCTCGAACTGCGCGATGCGACGCCGGAGGATGTTGAGGAGATCGCCTCCATCTACCGGCACTATGTGCTGACCAGCGCGGCGACGATGGAGCTGGAGCCTCCGGACGGGATCGAGATGCGGCGGCGGCTGAACGATGTGCATGGCCGCGGACTGCCGTTCTTCATCGCCGAGGCGGAGGGAAAGACGGTGGGATATGGCTATGCCGCGCCGTTTCGTCCACGCCCCGGGTACTGCTATACGGTCGAGGACTCGATCTATGTGCGCGCCGAGGAAGCGGGGCTTGGTTATGGGCGGCAGATTCTTGCGGCTGTCATCGATGCCTGCCGCGAGTACGGAGCGCGCCAGATGATCGCGGTCATCGGCGGCGTGAATGAGCCGTCGATGGCGATGCACCGTGCGCTGGGCTTTGTAGAGGCGGGTGTGCTGCGCGGCGCTGGATGGAAGTTCGACCAGCCGCAGGACATCACCTTGATGCAGCTGGCGCTGTAATGCAGCTGGCGCTGTAGTGCAGCTGGAGCTGTGATGCGCTCCCTGCACTTTGCAACGGGGAGCTTTCTGGAAGACAATGCGTAGCGTCGCACGTTGTTGCTGCAGGAAAGGATGTGCGCCCATGCTCTTCTCTGTTCTGGTTCTCTGCTTTCTGATCGGCTGCGTGGCCGGTCTGCGTTCGATGATGGCTCCGGCGATCGTTGCCGCTGCTGCGTATCTGCGCTGGATTCACCTGGAGGGGACGTCGCTGGCGTGGATGGACACGAGGCTGGCGCTCTCGCTCTGGACGCTGTGCGCGATCGGTGAACTGATCGTCGACAAGCTGCCGCAGACCCCCGCGCGTACGATGCCGGTGGGCCTGGTGGCGCGCGCGATCACCGGAGGACTGTGCGGCGCGGCGCTGGCGATGAGCGCCGGTAAGGGAGCGCAGGTGGGCGCATTGCTGGGCGCAGCGGGCGGCATCGGGGGAGCCTTCGTCGGCTACTACGTGCGCCGTGGGCTGGTGCTGCAGACCAAGCTGCCGGACTTTGTCGTCGCTGTCGTGGAGGACCTGCTGGCGATCTCCGGCGGCCTCTTTATCTGCTCACACATGTAACGGACGGGGTGATCGTGGGATTTCGAGTTGTGTGGAAGGTGCTGTCTGCATCGTTGTTGTGGTGCGCGGTTGGAGCTGTGTCGCAGACGGGCGTGCTGGCTCCCACGCCGCCGATGGGGTGGAACAGCTGGGACTCGTATGGCCTGACGATCGACGAGGCGCAGTTCAAGGCCAACGTGGATGTGCTGGCTGCGAAGCTGAAGCCGGTGGGCTATCAGTATGCCGTGGTGGATGAGGGCTGGTACCTGCTGAATCCGCAGAAGGCGAAGGGCGAGGAGTTCCGGTTCCGCATGGATGCGACGGGGCGGTATCAGCCTGCGGTCAACCGCTATGCGTCGGCGGAGGGTGCGGCGGGCTTCAGGCCGGTGGCCGATTATGTTCATGCGAAGGGGCTGAAGTTCGGCATCCACATCATTCGAGGCATTCCCAAGGGCGCGGTGGCGAAAAATACGCCGATTGCCGCGAGTGGGTTTCATGCGGTGGATGCGGCGGACACGAGCGATACCTGCTCGTGGAACCCGGACAACTTCGGGGTCAAGGACAATGCCGCGGGCCAGGCCTGGTATGACGCGCTGCTGCGGCAGTACTCGGAGTGGGGCGTTGATTACATCAAGGTGGACTGCATTGCATCGCACCCGTACAAGGGCGATGAGATTCGCATGATTCACCGCGCGATTGTGAAGGCGACGGGACAGACGCACCGGCCGATGGTGCTGAGCCTTTCGCCGGGGCCGGCGCCACTGGAGAAGTCGGCAGAGGTGGCGGCGAACGCGCAGCTGTGGCGCATCTCGAACGATGTGTGGGACCGATGGAAGCGGCCCGAGAGCGAGGACTTTCCGCAGGGCGTGTGGAACCAGTTCGCCGTGCTGGCCGACTGGGTGCCTTCGGTAAAAGCAGGAAACTGGCCCGATGCCGATATGCTTCCGCTGGGCACGCTGGGGCCGGTGCCGGGATGGGGCAAGCCGCGAACGACGCGGCTGACGGAGGACGAGCAGAGGACGCTGATGACGCTGTGGGCGATGGCGCGGAGTCCGCTGATTGTGGGGGCGAATCTGACTGAGCTGGATGCGTTCACGCTGGGGCTGCTGACGAATAAAGACATCGTGGCGATCGATCAGACAGGGCATGGGCAGCGGCAGGTGAGCCGCGAGGGCGATCTTGTGGTGTGGCACACAACGCTAAGCAATGACCAGGAGGCATTGGCGTTTTTCAATCTCGGGGAGACTGCTCTCCCGGTGATGCAGAAGCCCTTTGGAAACTATGGTGCGACAAGGTTGAAAAGCTACCAGGTGCGCGACGTATGGGAGGGACGCGATCTCGGTCATGTCGAGGATGCGGTGACTGGAAAGACGATTCCACCGCATGGCTGTGTGTTGTTTGTGTTGAGCCGGTAAAGAGCGTGTGATGGATAGGCGCGGCGAAGGGCTCTACTTCTGTGGAAGTCCATTCACGTCACTTCGTGCCAGATATGGTTAGACACCCGGGCTTGTACTGTGTGATGCTGCGGTGTCATAGCACGATGAGGTGGCTGGGTTAGGCTGGTGGCACAGCAACGAACGTCATTCTGTTTTGGTGGAGGAGCCTCTTGTCGCTACAACGTAAGATCTTCTGCGGTCTGCTTCTGTTCAGTGTTCTGGCGTTTGATAGCTCGACGGCTTTGTCTCAGGGCGGTCGTCCCCCGCAGGGCGGCGGCGGCAAGCCTCAGGGTGGTGGTGGCCGGCCAGGCGGTGGTGGACAACCGGGCAATGGTGGCAGCCGGCCCCCCAGCGGTGGTGGCAACAACGGCGGAAATCGTCCTCCCAGCGGTGGTGGCAATCCCGGAAATCGTCCACCGTCTGGTGGGAATAATGGCGGCAACCGTCCACCGAATAATGGCGGCAATCGCCCGCCAAATAACGGTGGCAATCGTCCGCCAAACAATGGTGGCAATCGCCCGCCGAACAATGGAGGAGGCCGTCCGCCGAACCAGGGTGGTGGTCGCCCGCCGCAGGGACGTCCGCCACAATGGGGACAGCGCCCGCCGAACCGTCCGAACTATGCCTTCCGTCCGAACGATCGCAGCTATCTGCGCCGCTACTATTCGCGCAACCTGGGCTACGTCAACATGGGGATGCGCCCGCGCTTTGTGGTGGGTGGATTCTTCCCGTGGTCTTACGTCAGCTACATTACCCCGGTGCCTCCGCAGGTGTACGGCTACCTGCCGCCGCCGCCGCCGGGGTATCAGATGGGCTACTACCAGGGGTACGTGGTGGTCTATGACCCGCTCACGTACTTTATTGCGAACGTGATCGACCTGATGCAGTAAGGGAGACGAAGAGGAGGGCCTGCGTTGGCTTTGTGCCGCGCAGGCCCTTTTTCTTTTTGTGGATGGCTGATCGTCCGGCTTGCCGGAACACCGTCAGGGCTTACTTCAGCGGCGAAAAGGGCAGCGGCTTCAGCATGATGTTGCTGATGTTGGCGACGATCTTTGCGTCTTTGAGATCGGCGGGCGAGCTGATCTTCTTCCACTCCGGGTCGGAGCCGAAGGCGCTCCATAGCTTTTCGCGCTCGGCGAGCGAATCGAAGGAGAGCATGTAGGTGATGTTGGGCTGGCGCGGCCCGATGACGGATTCGCCGATGAAGGCGGGGCGCATGCCGAGGCGCTGGAAGACGCCGATCTCACCATCATTGAACATGGCGGCTTTCTTGACACGGGCTGCCATCGATTGCGACTCGTAGGTGCGCATCTCGAAGATGCGCGACGGGCGGGTTGCGGTGTCGGTGGGGATAGCGGGCTCGGGCAGGATGGCGAGACTGTGCAACAGGCTCGACTCGATGGTGACGAAGGGCATGCCTGGACCTGCGGCCAGCTCTTCGGAGGCGGCGACGTGCTCCTTGTCGGAGGCGACCTTTTCGAGCGCGGCCTGCATGGCGGCGAGCGAGGCGTGCTGCACGATGGAGACAAGGGAAGGGCCGTCGGGACCGATCAGCGTTGAAAGAGCGGCGATGGGCTTTGCACCGGCGCGGGTGAGCGCGGGAAAGAGGCCGTGTTCGAGGTATGCGGCGACGCGTTTGATCTGGTCTTCGTCGCTGTTGTGGAGGCGCCAGGTGGCGATCTCCAGGAAGCTGCGGGACGTCTCTGCCGCTCTGGCAGAGGTCGTCGTGGCAAAAGCGGTCATTGCGGCGGCACCCGTCAGTAGTTGTCGTCGATTCATGCTGACCACGGTATAACAGCTTCTTTGCTGCTGGCACGTTCGCCGGATGCGATGCAATGGATCCGGCTGGTATGGAAGCCGCGGAGTGGTAGGATGGGCCGCATGTGGAAAGGCGTTGCTGCCGGGCTTTTATTGTTGGCGACAGGCTCTGTCCGGGCACAGATTGCCTGCCCCGTGATGCTGGTAGATGGAAGCTTCGGCAAGGACACGATCACGGTGACGTTTCGCGACACGGCCAAGGTTCCGCTCGAACAGTTCAGTCTCACCTGTGCGCCTTCGCCCAGTCAGCACCTGCATGGTTCAGCCTGCCATACCGAGACGGGCATCTTCTATCCGGGCGTGCCATACACGGTTGCGGTTCCTTACCCGAACGCGGAACGCATGGGCCGGGTGACGCTCTCCATGCGGGAGGCCATCCTCTCGAGCGGAGCCCGGTGGGGTCTCGAATCGGCGAGCAAATGCCGGCCATTGAAGATCCCGACAGGGAAGGTACGGAAACAGCCGTAGCCTCGGCGAAGAAACGTCATACCCCGATCTTCGGGAGTCGGAATATCGGCGATACGGTTGCTTCCCCTCGCTCTTCGCCTTAATATCGCCCTAGTGGATTACTCGCAGATCAAGCCGCCCGCCAAGAAGATCGGCCTCAACGGACCGAAGTCCGACGCCGAGCGGCTGGTCTCGGCTGGCCGCGTGGACGACGATGCGGCGTTTGAGCTGAAGCTGCGGCCCAATAAGCTCAGCGAGTTCATCGGACAGTCGAAGGCGAAGGAGCAGCTGGCGATTGCGCTGGAGGCGGCGAAGTCGCGCGGCGAGGCGCTGGACCATGTGCTGCTCTTCGGGCCTCCCGGGCTGGGGAAGACGACGCTGGCCACGATTATCGCCAACGAGATGGGCGTGGGCTTTCAGCAGACGAGCGGCCCGGCACTGCAGATTCAGGGCGACCTGACGGCGATTCTGACGAACATCCGTGAGAAGCAGGTGCTGTTCCTCGACGAGATTCATCGGCTGCAGCCGGTGCTGGAAGAGAAGCTGTACACGGCGCTCGAGGACTACAAGCTGGACATCATGATCGGCCAGGGGCCGGCGGCGCGCACGCATGTGATGGACATCCGGCCATTCACGTTTGTGGCGGCGACGACGCGGCCGGGGCTGCTGTCGAGCCCGCTGCGGTCGCGCTTCGGCATCCTGCTGCGGCTGGAGTTTTACACCGACGACGAACTGCGGTTTGTGGTGGAGCGCTCGGCGGATGTGCTGGCCGTGCCAATCGACCATGACGGCGCGGCGGAGATCGCGATGCGGTCGCGCGGGACGCCGCGTATCGCGAACCGTCTGCTGCGGCGCGTGCGGGATTACGCGCAGGTGCGGGCCTCGGGCAAGATCGACCGCGAGACGGCGCAGAAGGCGCTGGAGATGCTGGAAGTGGATGCGCACGGCTTCGACGAGCTGGACCGCCGCCTGCTGCGCACGATCATCGAGAAGTACGACGGCGGACCGGTGGGACTGAACACGCTCGCCGCAGCCCTGGCCGAGGAGCAGGACGCGCTGGAGGAGGTCTACGAGCCGTTTCTGATTCAGATCGGGTTCCTGGACCGCACGCCTCGCGGGCGGGTGGCGACCCGGCTGGCCTACGAGCACCTCGGGATCGATATGCCACGAAAGTTGAGTCTCTTTTAAAGCCAGCCTGATTTAAAATAGTCTGGGACCTCCGTGGCCCGCAGTCGTTGCTGTCATCGGTGCGTGTGCACATGATGGAAGAAGTATCGCTTTCGGCAGGTTATCCGACAGGTATTGTCGGCTGGCCGGTAGAGACAGCCTGATTCAAGCTTCGGTGTCGGGGACACCCTGATGGACTACACGACGTCTTATGTGTTTTGCCTGTTCTGCCTGGGACTTTTTTCGATAGCGCTGTTGTCGCTGTCACTGGTCGATCGAAGTATTGTGGGCGCGCGCTGGTTGCTGGCCTCCACGGTTCTGGACTTCGTCGGCACCACCTTGCAGCAGCTGGAAGGGCATCTGCCGCGCTGGGCGACGGTGATGCTGCCGGATGAGCTGAGCATCCTCTGTACGCTGGCCATATTCCTGGGACTGCGCTGGTTTGTCCGGCGCAAACCGTTCGCCTCCTGGGGCTGGATGGCGATGCTGTTGCTCGCGATGGTGGTCTATGCGGCGCTGTCCTTTGCGAAGATCCGGCAGTGGTCGTTTTTCGCATTCGGTGTTCCGATGCAGGGCCTGTTGGGGGCTACGGTGTGGGGGCTGCTGCGCGATGGCAAGGAGCAGTTTCGGACGCCGGCGCGGATCGCTGCAGGTCTGCTGTCCGTGCATATGCTGGCGCTCGGCGTGCGCATGGTGATCTCGACGCAGCGCTGCCCCGTGGTGAGCGGCCGGCCGTGGGGCGATCCTGTCTGGATGTCCTCGATGGTGGTCATCATGGTCGTGGGGTACATCATGCTGATGATGTACATCGTCTTCGGCATCCTGGAGCTGCATGCCAATGTGGCGCAGGCGGCGGGGGAGGATGCGCTGACGGGTGCGATGAACCGTCGCAGCCTGGCGCAGCACGCTGCCCGCGAGCTGGCGAGGAGCGAGCGGCTGGGGACCCCGCTGGTTGTGATCGGTGCCGATCTGGACCACTTCAAAAAGCTCAACGATACCTACGGCCATGGTGGTGGAGACGCTGCGCTCTGCGCCTTCGTGGACCTGGTGCGCGATCAGCTGCGCCGCTCGGATGTGATTGCGCGCGTGGGGGGCGAGGAGTTTGTGCTGCTGCTGCCGGGGAGCGATCTAGCCGATGCCGTCAGGATGGCGGATGAGCTGCGCCGCTCGCTGGAGCAGATGCGCGTGCACTATGAAGGCCGGATGATCATGACGACGGTCAGCATGGGGGTGACGGAGCGCCGCGAAGGCGACTCGCTGGCGACGATGCTGAAGCGGGCCGATGCGCTGCTCTACCGCGCCAAGGAGCAGGGACGGAACCGCGTGGTGGCGGATGAGGATGCCCCTGCGGTTCCAGCCAAGCCGGTGCTGGTGGAGCGGATGGGAATGACCAGGCAGAGCGGCAAGACGGCATAGCCGAATAGGGCTGAAGGCCCGATTCACTAAGCCAGCGCGCGGGTCAGACTTCCGCCTGCAGCCTTCAGTTTTGTCTCGGCTGCTTCCTTATCCAGATCAAGCTTCTGCATGGCGATGGCGAGCTTGACGCTGCCCGCCTCCTTCAGCAGTTCGGCTGATGCGGCGCGGTCGACGCCTGTCGCCTCGGCGATGATGCGTTCGGCGCGGTCGACCAGCTTGTCGTTGGTGGGCTGCACGTTGACCATCAGGTTGCCGTAGACGGCACCGGTGCGGATCATGACGCCGGTGGAGAGCATGTTGAGGACAAGCTTGGTGGCGGTGCCTGCCTTCAGGCGCGTGGAGCCGGTGACGACCTCGGGGCCGGTGACGGGGGCGATGGCGATGTCGGCGACGCGGGCCATTGCGGAGGCGGCGACGCAGGTGAGCGAGATGGTGAGCAGGCCCATCTTCTTCGATTGCTCCATGGCGCCGATGACGTAGGGCGTGCGGCCGGAGGCCGCGATGCCGACGAGGGTGTCGGGCAGGCCATTCTCGCCGAAGCCGTGGGCGAGGAGGTCGGCTGCGCCCTGTTCTTTGGAGTCTTCGGACTTTTCGCTGGACTTGCGCAGCGCGGAGTCGCCGCCGGCGATCAGCCCCTGCACCAGCGTGGCGGGCACGGAGAAGGTCGGCGGGCACTCGGAGGCGTCGAGCACGCCGAGGCGTCCGCTGGTTCCGGCGCCGATGTAGAAGAGGCGTCCACCCCTGGCGAAGCGTGCGGCGATCTCGTCGACGGCGCGCGCGATCTGCGGCAGCTCGTTGCCGACGGCGAGGGGGACGGTCTGGTCCTCGTCGTTGATGATGGTCAGCATCTCGAGGGTGGAGACCTGATCGATCTCGGTGGTGCGGGGGTTGCGGGTCTCGGTCGTCAGGGTGGCGAGTTTCAGGTCGGTGCTCATCATCGACCATCATAGTGCGTCCGCGAGCATGCGAGGGAGCTGGTTGCGGGGAGGCGGCGTCGCGTGCAGGGGATCGGCGAAGCTGCGAGACTGGAAGGGAAGAGGAAGGCAGCCGCAATTGATCGTTCGTAACTTTGAGTATCTTCTGGCGTTGAGCAAGGAGCGCCACTTTGCGCGGGCCGCGGCGGCGTGTCGCATCTCGCAGCCTACGCTTTCGGCGGGCATCAAGCAGCTGGAAGAGGATATGGACGTCCTGATCGTGAAGCGCGGCCAGCGGTTCGAGGGGTTCACTCCCGAGGGCGAGCGGGTGCTGGCGTGGGCGCAGCAGATGATGGATGACTGCCTGCGGCTGAAGCAGGAGCTGCATACGCTGAAGGAGAACGCGATGCAGGGACCGTTCCGCATCGGCGCGCTGACGGCGACGACGGCGCTGGTCTCGGTGTTGACGGTGCCGTTCGGCGAGCAGTACGCGGCGCTGGATCTTTCGGTGGTGACGGAAGATGCGGGCAGGCTGCTGGAGGGGGTGCGCTCGGGCGAGCTGGATATTGCGGTGACGTACATCGACCAGGCTCCGGGCGAGGGACTGACGACCCACCTGTTGTACCGGGAGAGGATGTTCTTTCTGACGGCGGCACAGGCAGAGGCGAAGCCCGGTGGACGGATGGGATGGGACGAGATCGCCGGACAGCCGCTGTGCCTGCTGCGTTCGGGCGTGCCGGATGCGGTGCGCGAGGAGCTGCGGCGGGCACAGCGGGTGATCGAGACGGATTCGCCTGCGGTGCTGGCGGCGCATCTGCGCTCGGGGAAGTGGTCGACGGTTCTGCCGCAGTCGCTGGCGGGGACGATGGATCGCGTTGCGGGGCTGCGTGCTGTCTCTATCAAGAAGACTCCCGCCGAGCAGGCGAACGTTGGCTTCGTGACGGCACGAAAGGACCCACTGCCGCAGCCGGTGCATGCGCTGATGGAGCTGGCGCACAGCGCGGAGATGGTGACGGAGATTCGCGCGATGCTGGCGGCGTATCAACGGCTGATGCCGGTGAAGAAAAAGGTTGCGGCGCGTTGAAATATAAGGTCTCTACCCGATAGAAAATCCCTATCGGGCCATCTGAATTTCCTGTTGGATTTGGTGCGTGTGCAGGTGGGATGCTGAAAGGGTTATGGCATCGCTCGCAGAGACCACAGGCTCTTCTCTTACAGATTCTTCTTTGGCGGAAGCCTCGATCGGTGATCGCGCACTGATTCTCGGCGAGCTGGAGCGTGCCGTGACGGCGATGTCTGGCACGGAGATGGCTGCCGCGGCTGAGGAGATTCTTGCGGCGAGGCGCGTCTTCGTTATCGGCGCCGGGCGCAGCGGACTGGCGCTGAAGATGGCGGCGATGCGGCTGATGCATCTTGGCCTGACGGTGCATGTTGCGGGTGAGGTGACGACTCCGGCGATTGCGGCGGGTGATCTGCTGATTGCGGCTTCAGGATCGGGATCGACCGCCGGTGTGGTGCAGGCGGCAAAGGTGGCAGCGCGAACGGGGGCGCGGGTGCTGGCCATTACGGCAGCACCCGCATCGATGCTGGGCGGGATGGCCGATGCCGTTCTTACGATTCCGGCTGCGATGAAGCAGGAGCACGGTGGAGCGATCTCCGCGCAGTATGCCGGTGCTCTGTTCGAGCAGTCATTGCTGGTGGCGATGGATGCGATCTTCCAGGGGCTATGGCGGCAGCGCGGCGAGTCGGCTGAGGAGCTATGGACGCGGCACGCGAACCTTGAGTAGGCGGACGCGAGAGCGGTAAGGATTCAACACGATTTGTGCGGCATCGGCGGGCGACAGGCTCCGCGTGCCGGAAGACGAACGCAACACCAACTGAGATGGAGCAAGGAAAACCATGAAACTGCAAGTCGCAATCGATCTTCTTTCGACCGCTGATGCTTTGACGCTTTTGAACAAGGTGGCCGAGCATGTGGACGTGATTGAGCTGGGCACGCCGCTGATCAAGCAGCAGGGTCTGAGCGTGGTGACGAATGTGAAGGCCGCGTATCCCGACAAGCTGGTCTTCGCGGATATGAAGACGATGGACGCGGGCGAGCTGGAGGCGAATCTGGCCTTTGAGGCGGGCGCGGACATTATGACGGTGCTGGCGTCGGCGGCGGACAGCACGATCGCTGGCGCGGTGAAGTCGGGCAAGGCGCACGGCAAGGCCGTGGTGGCCGACATGATCGGCGTCGCGGACAAGGCGACGCGCCTGAAGGAGCTTAAGGCTCTGGGTGTGAGCTGGGTTGAACTGCATGCCGGTCTCGACGAGCAGGCGCAGGCGGGCTACAGCATCGAGGCGCTGCTGGATGCGGGACGCAATGCGGATATCGCTTTCTCGGTAGCTGGCGGCATCAACACGGAGCGCATCGGCGCGGTGGAGTCGGCTGGCGCGACCATCGCTGTGGCCGGTGCCGCGATCTACGGCGCGAAGGACCCGGCTGAGGCGGCGAAGACGCTGCGCGCAAAGATCCAGAAGCTGGGCTAACTATCGTCGTCAGACGATTGCATCGCTACTCTTCTGTGGCGTGCATTGATGTGGTGGAGAGGGAGCTGCATGTTTGCGGCTCCCTCTTTGTTTGCGCTATGCGGTGCGGCTGAGTGCTAGCTCGCTGGTGGTGGCTTGGTGAGATCGACGTCGGCGGTGCCGATGCGGCCCGACGCCGTGACGCGAATGACGAAGCGTGCGCGTACCGCCTTGGGATCGTGCGCGAGGGTGTACTTGAAGTCGATGCCGCGCAGGAAGTGTCCGGTGGGTGGAACGTCGTTGCCGGTGGCGGGGATGCGGATGCTCTTGGCATCGCGCTTGATCTCCTTGTTCTTTTTGTCGAAGGTGGAGGCGATGAGGATGACCTCGGTATGCCGTGGCTCGGTGTCGGTAGCAGGCGTCCAGTAGAGGGCGTGCTCGTCGACGTGAATGTCGAAGTGCTCGGCGTCGCCCGGCATGCGCGTCAGCGTGAGCGGCACGCCGTCGTAGACCATGGTGCTGCCTTCAGCGGAGAGCAGGTCGGTGACGAGGCGCTGCGAGGGCTTCTGCGGATCGACGCGACCGGGACCATAGGCGAGGTAGTAGCCCTCGCGCGTGGTGACGGTCATGCCGGGGCGATCGACGGTGACCTTGATGCGGCGAAACTTCTGCGGGCTGGCAGAGCTATCGCCGGGGCGATAGGTGAGCGTGTAGAAGGCTGCGCCATCGCGGATGGCGGTGCCGATCTGCTGGTCGACATCGTTGCGTCCGTAGAGCGCTTTGCCGCCTGTGGCAGTGGCGAGCTTGGAGAACTGGTAGTTGCCACCGAAGGGATCGACGAAGGCGGCGTCAGAGCCGTACTTGCCGGGGTCCATCATCAGGCCTGCGGGGTCGATGGTGTAGAGCGTGACGCGGGCATCGCGCAGCGTGTTCACGCAGTCCTGCACAGCGTTGTTGACGCGGTTCGCGGTGTCGACGGGAAAGTTGGCCATGTTGAGGCTGGGAAAGCCGCGTCCGATCCAGATCATGTTCTTGTGGCCGGGGTGACCGATGACTGCCTGCGCGACGCGGCGCAGCGTGATGAAGGCCGTGGCATAGCGCTCGCTGAGCCAGCCATACTGGTGGACCTGCCAGGGGTAGGCTGCGAAGTGATGATCGAGCGCGGCGATCAGCTCGTCTTTGTTCTGCGTGTAGTCGTGCAGCACGGTGAAGTGTTGCAGGTCGACGGCGATCAGCATGGTAGGCGTGGCGAGTTTGCCCGGCTGCCGCTCAAGAAATTTCTTGAGCGAGTAGCGGGCGAAGGCCATGTCCTCGAAGCGGGTGTTGAACTCGTCGAGCAGAACGATGTTGACCGGCGCGCGCGGCGCGATCTGGTCCAGCTGCTGCGTGGAGGTGATGTCGTCGCTCGGCGGTGTGACGTGCGCTCCGGCAGCCTCGAAGTTGAGCACGACCTGAGGCTCGTTCATCTCGGTGACGTGGAAGTCTTCCTTCCTGAGGTCGGTGACGATGTTGCCCTTGCTGTCGGTCACCACCATGTCGAGGATGACGATGCGTGCATTGCGCGTGATGGTGTAGGTGCCGTTGTTGACCGACTGCGCGGCGATTGGCGGCGCTGTCGCGGGCTGCGCCGGGGTTGGCGAGGTCTGCGCTGGCGGAGTCTGTGGCGGCGGAGTTGCCGGTTGCTGTGCTGTTAAGGGAAGGATGGCTGTGGATGCAGTCACAGCGAGAAGCGTCCAAACTCGGCAACGTTGCATAAACGTTCTCCTGAAGGCGACAGACTTGGGTGATAACCCACAGCCCGCGGAATAGTTTCCCGCAATCGATGAAAAAGGTGCAACCAGGCGGTGCAGTGATTTCGCGGGTTCCCGCATCACACCATGCAGGTGCTTCCCTCCGGATGCTGTACCTGAGCCTGTCTTTACACCATGATGAATACAAGACGCTATCTCCTCGCTGCGGCAGTTGGTGCAGCTGTGTTTCTCCTGTTGTGGCTGGTCTGGCCGGCCCGGCCCAAGGCTGGCTCCCTCATGGGAGACGGCGACACATCGCTCTATGAGCCAATCCCTCAGGACGCAGGCGGCGCGGCGGATTCGGACGTCACCATGGTGTACGCACACAATCTGGAGCTGCGCAAAGGGCCGAACTTCCGCATCTACGTGCGCTGGCTGCGCGGGGAGATGGTTCCGGTCATCAAGGGCAGGACGCCATCGCTCGACGACCAGCAGTCGTTTGTATTCCACATCGACCGCGGCCTGGTGCATGCCAACCTTGGCGATATCGACACGTACCTGAATGCGGCGCTGGCACCGCACTCGCCATTGAAGTCGATGACGCTGCGCGGCCAAGGCTCGGAGCTGAAGCTGACCGGCATGCTGCACAAGCTGCTGGTGCCGATGCCGGTGGAGGTAGACGGCACGCTGTCGCCGGCAACGCAACGAGCGTGTGCACTTCAAGGTGACAAGGATCGCAGTGCTCAAGATGCCGGTGAAGGGGCTGCTGGGCAGCTTCAAGGTGGACATCGGTGACATCATGGGCAAGACGCCGATGGCGGGTGTGGAGATCGACGGCAACGACATCTACCTGGACACGACGAAGCTGCTGCCGCCGCCGCATGTGCGCGGGCAGATCGGCACGATCGTGGTGAATGCGCCGGACATTGTGGTGACCTATGGCTCGACCACGATCGATGACGAGAAGGACCTGGAGAAGTGGCATAACTTTCTACGGCTGCGCGGCGGCATCGTCAGCTTCGGCAAGCTGACGATGCAGAAGGCCGACCTTACATTGATCGATGCGTCGGACGATATGTGGTTCGATCTGGATCTTGCGAACTACCGTCAGCAGATGGTGAAGGGCTACAGCCGCATGACGCCGGACAATGGCGTGGAGATGTTTATGCCGGATGCGGGCAAAGGTATGCCGCCCGGGTCGATCTCGCTGGACACGCTGCGGGATCGATCGAAGCCGTTGCCCAATCCGAAACCATTGAAATAAAACGCCTTTTCGGATACGGGCGAAGATCCGGCAAATGAGCGTCCAGCGCGGCAAATCCGAATTATTTCGCATCGTTTCTGCCCCCAAACCGTCCAATTAGCGAGACTATTTTTTTGAAATTTTTGAATGACGCGATGAAGCAAACTTTTGCCTCCCTGTTTTTATGTCTGTTTGCCCCCTCCCTTTTTGGGCAGCAGCCTGTCGTATCCGGTCCCGTGCCGCAGAGCGCGACGATCATCGGTGTCATCACGGACACCGACGGCAGCATCATTCCTGACGCTACGCTGAGCGCGGACGGTTCCTCACCGCAGGATCATCAGACAGCAACCAGCACGGGCGACGGATCGTTCGTGCTCGAGCATCTTTCCCCCGCTGTGCCGTACCACGTGCACGTGCAGGCGAAGGGTTTTCTTGACTGGACCTCGCAGACCGTAACCCTGACGCCAGGTCAGCAGATGGACCTTGCCGAGGTGAAGCTCGCGGTCGGTATCGTCGAGACCACGGTCTCCGCGGTCTCTCCGGAGCAGCTTGCGGTGCAGCAGGTGAAGAGCGCGGAGAAGCAGCGCGTCCTTGGCATCGTGCCGAACTTCTACGTGGTCTACGATCAGCGCTATGCTCCGCTCTCGACCAAGCTGAAGTATCAGCTGGCGCTGCGCGCTTCGACCGACGTGGCGAGCATCGCGGCGGCGGGACTGCTTGCGGGCATCAACCAGGCCTCGGGCGGAGCGCCGACCTATGTGCAGGGTGCAAAGGGATACGGGCAGCGCTTCGGTGCGGCTTATGCAGGCGGCGCGACGACAATCTTTATCGGTGGAGCGATTCTTCCTTCGCTGCTGCACCAGGACCCGCGCTACTTCTACCAGGGCACGGGAACAAAGAAGTCCCGCATGTTGCATGCGATGGCAGCGCCGTTTGAGGCGAGGAGCGACAAGGACGGTCACTGGGAGTTCAACTACTCGAGCATCGGCGGCGATTTGATCTCGGGTGCGCTCTCGGAGATCTACTATCCGCCGCACGATCGCGGGCCGGGGCTTGTCTTCGGTGGTGCTGCGATCTCCACCGGCGGACGTATCGCGAATGCGCTGGCGCAGGAGTTTATCTTCCGCAAGTTCACCACGCACAGCAGCGCCCCGACTGACTAACGTCGAAGACGGCTACCCAAAGATTCTTATCGAGGCATAAAAAGGGACGGCATATGCCGTCCCTTTTTATTTGGCCCGTTTGCCTTGTTTGCGTGGTCAGGGAAGGATCACGCAGGGGCCTTCTGCCGTCTCGTGCTTGACGGCTGCGAGCGCTTCGTTGGCATGGTTGAGTGAAAACGTTCGCACCTGCGGACGGATGCCGATCTGATGCGCCAGTGCTAGAAAATCGCGCGCATCGTCGCGCGTCATGTTGGCGACGGAGCGAATCTGCCGCTCGCCCCAGAGCAGCGTGTCGTAGTCGAAGGCAGGCATCTGGTCGAGGTGGATGGCATTGATGGCGACGACACCGCCCTTGCGCAGACTGGAGAGCGCAGCTACGACGACGGCTCCTGCGGGCGCGAAGGTAATGGCGCGGTCGAGCGCGGCGGGAGGCTTTGCGCTCTCCTCGCCCACCCAGGTTGCGCCCAGCTGTGTGGCCTGCGCGCGGTGGCTCTCTCCGCGTGTGGCGACGTAGACCTCGCAGCCCCAGTGCTTCAACACCTCGATGGCGAGCGATGCCGATGCGCCGAAACCGAAGAGGCCGACGCGCTCGCCCGGCTGCACGCCTGCGACGCGCAGGCTGCGAAAGCCGATGATGCCGGCGCAGAGCAGCGGTGCGAGGAGCTGCGGTTCGATGTCGCCGGGAAGTGGATAGGCGAAGTCGGAGCGGACGAGGGCGTACTCGGCGTAGCCACCGTCGACGGAATAGCCGGTAAAGGTGAGTGTGTCGCAGAGGTTCTCTTCACCGCGCCTGCAGAAAGGGCAGGTGCCGTCGGTGCCGCCGATCCAGGAGACCCCCGCGCGAGAGCCGAGGGGAAGCGCATCGGTTGCGCCGTCGACGACCTCGCCGACGATCTGGTGGCCGGGAATGAGAGGGTCGCGCAGCGTGGGCAGGTCGCGCTCGAAGATGTGGAGGTCGGTGCGGCAGACGCCGCAGGCGAGCACGCGCAGCAGTGTGTGGCCGGGTTTCACTTCGGGGCGCAGTACGTCTTCGATGGAGAGCTTGTCGGCAGAGGCACGAAGGATGGCGGCTTTCATTGCAATGCTCCTTGCCTTCGATGGTAGCGGCTGGATGATGGGATGGCCGCCATGTCTCAAGGCGAGACGCGGGGTGTTGGCATGGGTGGCTGGGTGCGGAAAGCAGATTCCTCCGCTACGCTGCCGGATGACAATGCAAAAGCCAATGGAAATGCAGGATTTCATGGCGATGCAAAAAGGCAACGCGATGCAAGAACAAAGGGGATACAGGGAGCCAGATCAGAGTAGAAGCGGTTTTGTCTACTTCATGCTGGCAAAGAGAGAGCGCGCTACGTCGGCGTGGATCGCGTTTTTCTCATCCGTCGTCAGCGTTGTTTCTGTGAGGTAGGACGCAATCAGGATCGGTTTGCCGGTGGGCGGATACAGCACGCCGATGTCGTTGTTCGAACCATGGCCGCCAGCGCCGGTTTTGTCGGCGACCTTCCAGTCTGTGGGCAGGCCCGCGACGAACTTGGCTTTGCCGGTCGTGTTGGCGAGCATCCAGTCGGTGAGCTGCTGGCGTGATGCGGGCTTGAGCACGTCGCCGAAGAGGATCCTTTGCAGGTTGCCGACCATCGCGTTGGGTGTTGTGGTGTCGCGTGGATCGCCGGGCGTGCCCTCGTTGAGGGTGGTCTCCGTGCGGTCGAGCCGCGTAAAGGTGTCGCCGATGGAGCGAGCGAAGGCGGTGATGGCGGGTGGCCCGCCGAAGCTGGCCATCAGCAGGTTGGCAGCGGTGTTGTCACTAACGGTAATCGCAGCCTTGCACAGTTCGGCGACGGTGAGGCTGCCGCCGACGTGCTGCGCGGAGACAGGGGCGTACTCGAGCAGATCGCTCTGGTTGATTTGGATGGAGCGGTCGAGCGTCTCCTTGCCTGCGTCGACACGCTGGAGCACAACGGCGGCTTCGAGAAACTTGAAGGTGCTGCACATGGGGAAGCGTTCGTCGCCACGATGCGTCATGCGCTTTCCATCGGGGAAGAGGATGGTGACGCCGAGGCGTCCCTTGCTCTTCGTCTCGATCGCGTTGAGTGTGGTGGAGAGATCGGCAGGTGCGGCGAACAGGGTGCGGGGAGCTACGGCTGCTGCGGCGATGGTGGCGAGGGCATGACGGCGTGTGATGGTGGGCGTGCGCATAGAAGGTGAGGCGATTTTAGAAATCGCCTTTGTGGATGATCGAGGAATGTGATGGGGATTGCTGCAATGAACCTAACTGCATAACTGCGGCGGTCGTTGCGAGGGTCCTCACTCGGAGGTTGAGGGTGGCAGGATCATCTCTTCCTTCAGGTTGAAGTCCATGCTGGCGAGCAGCCACCGCTGCGATGAGCGATAGATGACGAACTTCGCGAAGAGAGGGCCGCGCTCGTAGTTGAAGGCAAGATAGATGACGCGGGTGCGCGGCGTGAGGATGCGCGATGCAACGAAGTCGTAGCCTTCGAGCGGGCCGTAAAAGCCTTGTACCTGGTGGAGGTAGGCGGCCTGATCGGCGGCATCCTTGCTTTCGGCGAGGGCGCTGAACTCGGTCCATGCCTTGATCGCTGCCTCGGGACCGACGGAGCGGTAGGCGTTGATGCCGGTGACGAGAAATGAAGGCACGGCATCGGGAGGGGGCTGGTGATGCTCCGGTGTCTGCGCGTGCAGGAACGTGGCGAGAAAAAGAACGAGGATGGGAAGAGAGAATCGGAGCCTGTGTGTCTGCATGCAACTGCCTTTCGCGGTCAAAGCCATTCCAGCTTCTCGCCGGGAGAGCCGGAATGGCAAGCGAAGGATTTTGCTAGCGATGCAGGGAAGGCTGCTGCGCGCGCAGCCAGTCGAGCAGGCCGGCGGGGTCGTCGGTGATGATGGCGTCGACGTGCGCGTCGGCCAGCTTCTGCCAGCCCGCGGCGTCGTTGATGGTGTAGGGCACGAGCAGGTAGCCCGCCTTATGTGCGGCCTCAACCTCGGCGGGTGTGACGAGGCTTTCGTCGGGCGAGAGGAAGTCACCCTTGCGCAGGCCCGCGCTTTCGGCCATGTGCAGGAAGCCCTTGTCGGTATCGGTGATGCCCATAAAGTGGTCGTACTTCGGCTCGCCGAAGAGTGCGGAGAGACGGATCTCGGGGTCGATGGCCTTCATGGCGTGCAGGGTGCGGAAGTCGAAGCTTTGCAGGATGACGCGCGACTGGAGGTGATGCTTGCGGACGGCCTCATCGATCATCTGCGCGAAGACCTCGGGCGAGGGTGTGTTCTCGGGATGGCTGGGCAGAATCTTGGTCTCGACGTTGAAGTCGAAGGCGCCGAGCGGTGCGAGGTCGAGCACCTCATCGAAGGTGGGAATGGTGGTGTGCGGTACGGCGACCTGCTTGGGAAACGCCGTGAGCGTGTGCGCGCCGCAGTCGTACTGGCGCAGCTGCGCGAGGGTGAGCTGGTGGATGGTGGTGCCTGGGGGCAGCGCGGGGCCGTCGCAGTGACGCTCGCCGGAGAGCGCGGCGCTAATACGAGGATCGTCAAAATGCGGCTGCGTCAGGTAAGGCGAGTGCGAGACGACGAGGACGTTGTCCTTGGTGACGGCGATATCAAGCTCGAGCGCGTCGACCTTCAGACCAGCGGCGTACCGGAAGGCGGGAAGGGTGTTCTCCGGACGGGCGGCGCGGCCTCCGCGATGCGCGTGGACGGCGATGGTCTGGGCCTGGGCGGCGAGGGCGGCAGGAAGGGAGAAGGCCAGCAGAAAACCGGCGATTTTTTTGCGCATGTCGTTGATTCTGGGGACGGGCTATTACAAAGAGATGAAGTTTATTGGTAGAACGGAGGGATGATTCGTCGTCTCCTCCCCTTCGTTCTTTGTCTTGTTGTCGCCACGGAATGCTTTGCGCAGGCCACACCTGCTGCGCAGACCTCTCCCAAAGAAGCGCGGCATCGCGCACAGCTGGGCGTGCAGGCGTTGCAGCAGTGGTATGTGCCGAAGATGGGCCTCTATCGCACGACGGGCTGGTGGAACTCTGCCAACGCCATCACGACGGTAACGGACTACATGCGCGTCACGGGAAAGACGAAGTACAAGGGTGTGCTGAAGAACACGTTCAAGCAGGCGCAGAAGACGGTTCCGGTGGAGCAGCGTCTCGACGCGAAGAAGGAGCTGACCGGCTTCCCCGGCTTTCTGAACAAGTATTACGACGACGAAGGCTGGTGGGCGCTGGCGTGGATCGACGCCTGGGACCTGACGCATGATGGCCGCTACCTGACGATGTCGCGGTCGATCTTCGACGACATGGCGGCGGCGTGGGACCAGACCTGCGGCGGCGGCATCTGGTGGAGTCGCGACAGGAAGTACAAGAACGCGATCGCGAATGAGTTGTTTCTCTCGGTGGCAGCGCACCTGGCCAACCGCGTGCCCGAGGCCGATCGCGGCAACTACGCCAACTGGGCCACGAAGGAGTGGCAGTGGTTCAAGGGAAGCGGCATGATCAACGACGATCACCTGATCAACGACGGCCTGAAGATCGACGAGGTGAAGGGCATCTGCAGCAACAACCAGCAGACGGTTTGGAGCTACAACCAGGGTGTGGTGCTGGGCGGCCTGGCGGAGCTGTCGAAGCAGACGGGAAATCCAGGCGCTCTGGATGCGGCGAAGAGTATCGCTGACGCCGCGCTGACGCATCTTGCCGACAAGGATGGCGTGCTGCACGATCCCTGCGAGCCCAACTGTGGGGGCGACGGCATCCAGTTCAAGGGCATCTTCGTGCGTAACCTCAGCGCGCTGAACGCGGTGGCTCCGGACTCGCAGTATGCCAAGGCCTTTACCGTCAACGCGGAGGCGATCTGGCAGAAGAATCGGACGCCGCAGAATACCTTCGGTACGGTGTGGTCGGGGCCGGTGACGACGCCGGATGCGGGGACGCAGAGTTCGGCGCTGGATGTGCTGGTGGCGACGACGCCAGCGCGTTGAAGGGGGCGCAAAAACGGCGAAAATCGAGCCGGTAGCGGTAAAATAGATTGGTTTACGGAAAATTCTGATTCAGGACGACAGAGGCGATGAGCACAGTGACGCAGACGGTATTGGCAGGACAGGTAGAAGCAGCGGCAAAGGCCGCAGGATTGGTCGTGGTTTCGGTCGCAGAGGGGAAGGACTTCTCGGGCGGACCGACGGCTCGCTTCACCCTTGCACTGGCCTCCAACAACGCGAAGCAGCAGCTGCTGGAGCTGAGCGCGGCGTTTGATTTTTCGCAGGGTCCGCTGAAGGGCGTGGTCGAGACCTACCTGAAGGAGTCGGCGACGCGCCTGAAGAATCCGCGTCCGGACTGTTACCTGACGCTGCTGGGTCTGCCGCTGAGCTTCGCGAACTTTGCGTGGCCGTTCCACACCTCCACCTCGGGCGCCGATACGCACATCGTGCATGGCGAGACCAAGCTGGAGGACGGTAACGAAAGCGTGCTGCACGCCAAGGTTGCGGCCTCGATGACCCTGACGTTCGCCGAAGTTGTTCCTGCCCTCGAGCAGCCCTTCGCCGAGAGCTTCATCTACAACGCCGTGCGCAAGACGATGGACCAGGGCCAGATCGAAATGGTGAAGAGCGGCAATCGCCAGCCCGTCCCGGTCACCACGCGCTACTACTCCTCCAAGCAGAAGAAGTTCATCTTCAACGACACCACCGAGGCGCAGCGCATGGAGTTCCTGGCCTCGAAGATCTTCTGGCTTTCCGGCGTGCTGGGCGGCAGCGAGCCTGTCTGGCTGGCCGATCCGCGTGATGCGCAGTATCTGAACACGACGGTGGAAGACCTGCGCAAGACGGCCGAGGCGGTCGCGCACGAGGGCATCATCCGCCTGGCCGCCGATACCGAGTTCGCCACGCCGACCGAGGCGCTGATGAACCTGCGCGAGGGATATGTGCAGGAGCTGGAGGCGGGTCTCAAGTTCATTAAGCCCAGCTTTAACGAGGACATGCGCGCCGGTCACACCAATATGTAACCGTGGCTATTGCATCATTTGCGATGCAGAAGTGTAACCGTAAAGGAAGCATGAATCGCGTTCCACGCAAGTGGGGCGCGATTTTTTTGCAACCTTTTGCCTTCTCGGGCGTATCATATCTAGCGGCCGACGAAGATGCACCATGATGTGCTTCTTGGGATCCTGACGGAATAGGAATCCTGCCTCTGAAGGAACGACCATGAAATTTACTCGCCTTGCTACCCCGCTGATCGCAGCGGCTCTTATGACCAGCCCCGT
Source organism: Edaphobacter sp. (assembly GCF_028283685.1). GTDB lineage: Bacteria > Acidobacteriota > Terriglobia > Terriglobales > Acidobacteriaceae > Edaphobacter. Next base: position 270,459 of record NZ_JAPWKF010000006.1, read on the forward strand.
CATTATGCTGGCCCAGAATGCACAGAACAACAAGCCCGCCACTCAGGACTGGAACGCAGCTCCTGCAGGTACCGAGCAGGCTTCGCAGAACCAGGCCTTCCGTGACGGCATCGAAGCCGCCAAGCTGGACAAGGCCGCCAAGCGTCCCATCGATGCAAAGGTGTCGCACCTGTACAAGAAGCCCCCGGTCAAGAAGGACCAGCAGGATGCTTACCGCTCGGACTTCGAGAAGGGTTATCAGGCTCAGCTTGCGCACGACACCTCCATGTAATCGCCTTGCGTAGCGAATCGCTGCGCGGCCGGCTGATTGCTGGTACAAAAGAATGAAAGAAGAGGTCCCTGCTATGGGGCCTTTTTCTTTGTCTTTTACCAGGGTGTGTTGGCGACAGGAGCGGTGGGATGACATACGGGGCAGGAGTTCGACTTGGGGCGCTGGCGGTGCTGGCGTTTTCATTGACGGCGGCGGCGCAGGATGTCGCGCCTGCGGCAGCGGCTCCCGTGGGACGCGCACCGGAGGCTCCGATTGCAGGCTTCGTGCGCAAGACCCCGGGCCTGCTGGCGCTTACGCTGCCGGGTGGTTCGGGTGCCACCGACACGCTGGAGCTGGGCGGCTTCGAGTTCGAGGGCGATGGCGTACCCACCGACAAGGTGCATCTGCGGCAGCTGGCGCCGGGCGTCTTCGAGATCACGAGCGTGGCGTACACGGTTGGCTACTGGCGATTTCATGTGCTCGACGGCTCGAACTACTACGGCCTTGGTGAGCACTTCGACCAGCTGAATCACTCGCACACCGTCGTTCGGAATGTCTCGACCGACAACGGGCATATCAAGGGTTCGACGACGTACAAGCCGATGCCGTTTTACATGAGCACGCGTGGCTATGGGCTGTGGGTGGATACCACGGCGGATGCGACCTTCGACATGAATGCGTCTTCGGAGAGCGACGTGATCGTCGATGTGCCGGCGGAGAAGCTGCGCATCGTGCTCTTTACCGGCCCGCAGTTTCCGGAGATTCTCGATCGCTTCACGTCGCAGTCCGGCCGTTCGATGCTGCCGCCGTACTGGGCGTTTGCGCCGTGGCTGGGGCGCGACTTTCACCGCAACGAGGCTGAGGTAAAGGCCGACGTGGACAAGGCGCGCGCGCTGGGGATTCCGGCGTCGGTCATCCTGATCGATTCGCCATGGACGACGGCCTATAACAGTTACAAATTCAACCCGAAGCAGTTCGGCGATGCACCGGCGATGGTGAAGTACATCCACGACAACGGCTACAAGCTGGTGCTGTGGCATACGTCGTGGATCAACAACAAGTCGAACCCGCCGGGCGAGGATGGTTTCGCGGGCAAGCTGGCGGAGAAGTCGGAGAACTACGACGAGGCGGCCGGCAACGGCTTCTTCGTGAAGGCGCTCGACGGCAGCCCGTACGTGGGCCGCTGGTGGAAGGGGCAGGGCTCGCTGATCGACTTCACCAACCCGCACGCGAAGCAGTGGTGGCAGGACCAGGTGCGGCAGGCGATCAAGGCCGGCGCGGACGGCTTCAAGGACGATGACGCCGAGGGCAGCTTCGTTAGCGGGCCGGTGAAGTTTGCCGACGGTACCGATCCGCGGCTCATGCGCAATCGCTATGCCGTGCTCTACAACAATGCGATGGAAGAGCTGATGCAAAAGGACCTGAAGGGCAACGGCGTGTTGTTCTGCCGCTCGGTGACGCAGGGCGCGAACGGCATCGGCATGCTGTGGGGCGGCGACAACGAGGCAACCTTCTCGCCGGAGAATGGCCTGCCTTCGGTAGTGACGGCGGGGCTAGGGGCGGGCATCAGCGGCATGCCGCTGTGGACGGCGGATATCGGCGGCTACCTGAAGACAGCCTCGACGCCGGATGCTGCGCTCTTTCAGCGGTGGACGGAGTATGCGGCGTTCACACCGACGATGGAGGTGCTGTCAGCCGCGAACGTGCTGCCCTGGGACTACGACAAGGGTGGCGACGACAGGGCGCTGGCGACGTTCAAAAAGTTTGCGGTGCTGCATATGAGCCTCTTTCCGTATCGCTATGCGGCGGCGCAGGAGGCGGCGAAGACGGGCATGCCGATCATGCGCGCTCTGGCACTGAACTATCAGAACGACGACCTGGCGCGGCAGCAGAAGGATGAGTACCTCTTCGGGCCGGACCTGCTGGTGGCCCCGGTGATCGCCGAGGGCACGCAGCGTGCTGTCTATCTGCCTGCGGGAGAGTGGGTGGACTACTGGACGGGAGTGCATGTGAGCGGAGGGCGCACGATCGTGGTGGATGCAGCAATCGACCAGATTCCGGTGTACGCGCGGGCTGGCGCGGTGATCCCGAAGATTCCCGAGGATGTGATGACGCTGGTGCCTGAATCGGAGAGCGGCAACAAGGCAGTGAAGTCGCTGGACGATCGCCGCGTGTACGAGGTGATCGGCGATGCGGGGTCGGCGTCGATCAAGGACTTCGAAGGTCGCAGCATTGAGCGCAGCGGATCGTCGTTGAAGATTACAGGCGAGAAGGCAGCGCAGGTGACGGTGCGGTTTCGCAACCTGCATCCGAAGAGCGTGACGGTGAATGGCGCGGCGGCGAAGCTGGGTACGGGTGCGGACGGCCAGCCATTCGTCTCCTTCGAATACGCGAAGGAGACGAACGTCAGCTGGCAGTAGTCAGGCGTGCGTGACGATCGTTGCGCCGCAGTGAGGGCAGAAGCTGGCTGCGTAGTCGCATGCGCCTCCACAGGCGGGGCAGGACACGCTCTGCGGTGAGGGGTCGGCATAGGCTGCCGGGGATGTGGCGAAAATCTGCGTGGCAATGTAGCTGGCCTGCACGGCGTTGTACTCGCGTACGCGTCCCGGCATGAGGAAAGCCTCAATGAAGCCGAGGATGGCAGGGATGCCGGTCCAGCTGAACAGAATGTAGAGCACGCCGAGGCCATTGCGGCGCAGGTAGAAATGATGGATGCCGAAGCAGCCGAGAAAGAGTGCGAGCAGAACGCCGACGACCTCATCGCGGCTGGCATGGTTGAACTCGGCGTAGAACCAGGCGCGCTGCTGCGGGGTCATGGATGCGGTGTAGATGGGATCGAGGAACGGCATGGCGTTGGTGAACTCCCGAGCGAAAAATATTTTGACTCGCTCCCTGTTTCCATACGGAATGCGGACCAGAATTGTTCCATTTCGCTCAACCACTGTCGCTGCTTGGGCTTAGCCGATTTGAAGTCGATCTGCGACGATTTAAGTCGTGTTTCTGTAACGGATTAGGACGCTTTCAGTCGCAATTTACAAGGGTTTTCGCGTGTCCTAGAGTCGTGGTTGTAGGGCATCGGACGCGAGGCAACGCAAGCGGATCCCGATGGCTCTCAGAGAGTGTTCAGGAGGTTCTTATGCAGACGATTCAGACAGGACAGTGCGGACTTTGTACACACTTCGGTGAGAGCCACCACAGCGACAAGGCTCTCGTGAGCATCATCACCACCAAGCAGGCTGAGCTGAGCCTGCTCGACGAGTGCGGTCACCCGAAGCACTCTTCGCTGCACCTGAAGGTCAGCCCGATCTCCGGTTGCGACGGCTTCACCGCAGCAGCATCGGCGTAAATCTTCCCGCTTCACCGACAATTTCTTACGTTTGCGGAAACCCCGGTCTTTTACCGGGGTTTTTTGCATTTATGGGCGCATGGAGATGCGAACGATGCGGTGTGCGTGTTGCCGGATGGGGTGCGGCAGCTTGATTTTCCCTGTCCAGCTCAAGCATCGTTGGAACCATGCTGAGGTTGACACGAGGAGGGCTGGGTGCGGTCGCGGTGTTGGCGGCCCTCGGCGCTCTTAAGGGAGACTGGCGCAGCCCTTCGGCTCATGCGAACACGCGCATGGCGCATCTGCCGCGCATCACGGTGTGGGCCTGGGAACGTCGCGAAGACATGCGCGCGCTGGACCCGGCGACGACGGCATTGGCTTATCTGGATCGCACCATCGTCATTGATGGACGCGGCCCTGCGGTGGTGCCCCGCCGCGAACCGATGCTGCTTCCGGCATCATCGGCGCTGGTGCGAATTCCCGTGGTGAGGATTGAGACCGGGGCGGGCGCGGTGCTGGACGATGCGGCCGCAGATCGTACGGCGGAAGAGATTGTCGCGGCGATTCGACCGGCCGAGTCGGCTGCTTTGCAGATTGATTTTGACGCGAAACTCTCAGAGCGCACGTGGTATCGCGGTGTGCTGCAGCGTGTGCGTAAGGTGATGCCTGCGGCGATGCCGCTTTCCATAACGGCCCTGGGTTCGTGGTGCAGCTACGACAGTGCATGGCTGCGCAGTCTGCCGGTGGATGAGGCGGTGCCCATGCTGTTTCGCATGGAGCCGGACCGCAGGCGCTTCGCGCCCAATGGCAGGCGCGAGGTGGCAAACGACTTTATGATCCGCGAGCCGGTATGCATGGGCTCGGTCGGCATCTCAACGCGCGAGGCATGGCCGCGCAATCTCGCAGGACGAAGAGTGTACGTCTTCCCCGACGGCGGCTGGCAGCGCGATGGGCTGCAGGAGACAGTAAAGGAGCTATGGTGATTCAGAAAGTGACCCGGCAGCAAGGCAGGGGACGCAAAGGTGTGTGGGCGCTTGCAGGAGCGGCGGTGTTGGCGGCGGCGGTTCCGCTGATCGTGGTGTTGGCGTGCGGACCGGACTTCGAGCCGGAGGTCTTTGTGCCGATGCTGCACCCGGAGAATGCCAAGGCCTTTGCGATGGGAACGCTGGGCGTGCTGCAGCCTGGGTATGCGCGCAAGGACAAGGTGGTGGCGTACCGCTACCTGATCGGCGGCAGGCTCAGCGAGCCGGAGCGCGAGGCGTACCTTGCGCCGGAGCAGCCTGATTACGCGGCAGCGGACTTCCAGGCGATCGAGGCGGAAAAGCCGGTGAACCAGTGGCGCGCGGCGCGGGCCGAGGCGCTGAAGGTGGACGTGAAGTCGACGCCGGAGATTCAGCAGGAGAAGATCTACGAGGTGAAGCGCGACAACTTCAGCTCGAACGAAAGCTTTTTGAACTGCCCGAACGATGCGTTTGTGGCTGCTTCGGCTGCGCTGCGCTCGCGGGCGAAGGTGTGGGGTGCGGGCAGCGCGGATATCGTGGACTGGTTGAAGGGGCAGGATGCGGTCTTTTCGAACTGCTCGAAGACAGGCACGATGCCGGAGCCGGTCCATGCGGGCGCGAGCACGCTGTTGAAGCTGGATCGCGAGTATCAGACTGCAGCGGCGAAGTTTTATGCAGGCGACTATGATGGCGCGGCAGCGGGGTTTGAAACGATCGGCAGGAGCGTCTCGTCGCCGTGGCAGCCGTGGGGCGAGTACCTGGCGGCGCGTGCCGAGGTGCGCAAGGCGGCAACTACGGCTGCGCCTGCGAAGAACTGGGGCGATCAGGCGACCTTCGATAATGCTCTGCTCGAAAAGGCGCGGGAGCGGCTGAAGACGATAGCGGCTGTGGGACAGGATCGCGTGGCGCAGGCCGCCTCGGCGGAGCTGCAGTTTATCGCGGTGCGGCTGGAGCCGAAGAAGCGGCTGGACGATGCGGCGCAGGCGCTGGCAGGGCCGAAGCCCGATGAGGATTTCGCGCAGGACATGGCCGACATGCTCTTTCTTACCGGCCACAACGTGACCGGCGATGCGGACCTGCTGCGCTGGATGGGACACGGTGGCGATGTGGATGCCGCCGCGATGTGGCGCGAGCGCAAGACGCAGCCGTGGCTGGTGACGGCGTTGATGCAGGCCAAGCCGGGCGATGCAGATGCGAGTGAGATGGAGGCTGCGGCGGCGAAGGTTCCGCCGGGCGTCTCCGATTACGTGACGCTGAGCTATGCACGGGCACGGCTGATGATTGAGCGTGGCGACCTGACAGAAGCGCGCAAGCTGACGAGCACCGTGATCGACGGCATCAATCGCGACACCGTGCCGGAGGGGAAGGTTGCGGCGAAGAACGCCCTGCTGGGCGAGCGCATTCGCACCGCGACCAGCTATGGCGAGTTCCTTGCCGACGCGCCACGCACGACGCTCGAGACCGGGTCGCAGGCGGCATCGAACCTCGGCGATGAGAAGAAGATTCCTCGGGCGCAGTTCGATTGGGATGCGGCCTCGACGTTCAACCGCTCGCTGCCGCTGTCGAAGTGGTTGGAGGCGGCGAAGGGGAAGGAGCTTCCTGAACACCTGCGCCAGGCGCTGGCGATGGCAGCGTGGATTCGCGCCGTGGGGTTGAGCGACGATACGGTGGCGAAGGCGGCGGCGCCTCTGCTGCCTCAGTCGCTGCGCACGGCAGGCACGGAGACGGGCTTTGCCGCGACGATGGTGCTGTTGCGTAATCCGGGCGTGAGGCCGTATCTCGAACAGGGAGTGCAGCGCTCGGCAAGCTACCGCGAGTTGGACAGCTTCCGTGATAACTGGTGGTGCTCGAAGTGGGCCGACGGACCGGCTTCTCTATCGCCGGAGACGGGCAAGCCGATGGAGACGACGATCCCGGTGAGCTTTCTCTCGCCTGCGGAGAAGGCAGCGGTGGACTACGAGAACAAGCGCCTCAACGCTCTGCCGAACGGTGTGATGTGGGTGGGGCGACGTGCCATCGACTATGTAAAGGCGCATCCCGATGACAAGGAAGCAGCCGAGGCGCTGGCGCTGACGGTGCGGGCCACGCGCTATGGCTGCTACGTGGGCGGCGACGGGGACAAGGCCATGCTGGAGCAGAAGGCGGTGAGCAAGGAGGCCTTCACGCTGCTGCATCAGAAGTATCCCAGGTCGGCGTGGACCGCGAAGACGCCTTACTTCTACTAGCTGGCGAAGCCGGACGCGTGTTCATTTTGCGAACCGGCTTGCGGGTGAGAAGCGAAGTATTTCTGCTTTTGTGTTCTTTACTCCAGTGGGAGCGGGAGGCTATGTTCCTCGCACAGCCTTCGGTATATCTCCGGTGATCGCAGCTGACGGTGAATGTGTAACCGTATTTGCTACTTGTTTCTGAGGCCCGACACGCTGACGCGGATGCGGTACACGCTGGTGGATGCCGTGATGTAGAGCGTCTTGCCGTCGCCGCCGAACTCGCAGTTGCCGACGCGCTCGGGGACGTGGATGGTGGCGAGGTGCTTGCCTTCCGGCGAGATGATCCAGATGCCGCCGGGGCCGGCGCCATAGATGTTTCCCTTGACATCGACGCGCATGCCGTCGGGGCCACCGACACCGGTTGCGCCCTTGCTGGAGAGCAGAACGGTTCCGGGTCCGACGGTGCCGTTGGGGTTGCGCGGGTAGCGCATCCAGACGGGATTGGCGGGATCGGAGACGGCGACGTAGAGGATCTTCTGGTCGGGCGAGAGCGCGATGCCGTTGGGGCGTGTGAGATCGCGGATGACCAGCACGGGCTCAACCGGTGCTGAGCCCCTGGCCCTGGCGGCGGGGTTGCGGATGAGGAAGACGCCGTTGAAGGGAAGCTCCTTCTTGGGGTCGGTGTCGGACTGGGTGGCGAGGCCGTAGGGCGGGTCGGTGAAGTAGAGCGAGCCGTCGCTGGCGTACACAAGATCGTTGGTGGCTGTTGAAGCGCTTGCCCTGGTAGTGGTCGGCGAGGACGGTGAGCGAGGAGCTGCCGCTGAGGGTGTCGAAGCGGAAGACGTTACGCAGAGCGTGACCGGCCGTGGTGAGGCGGCCGGAGGAGTCGAAGGCGTTGCCGTTGGTGCCGGGCTCCTTGCCGTGGAAGCTGCTGGCGTCGGTGAGGCCGGAGGGCTTCTTGAAGACCGTGACCTTACCGGCTGGCGTGATGGTGAGCAGCTCGTTGAGATCGGTGTCGGTGACGAAGAGGCGGCCATCGTGCGACCAGGCCGGGCCTTCGAGCCACTTGCAGCAGGTGACGAGCTTCTCAAGCTTCGCGTCGGCGGGGATCAGAGCGGAGGCTGCGGGCGAGAGGCGTTCAACGGCGGCGCTGTCCTGCGCGTGAAGCGGCAGTGCGGCAAGGGTGGCGGCGAGTAGCAGAAGCGCGGTACGGGACAAAGAGTCGGTCCTCCGTTGGGGAGCTTCAGGGAGGGCGACCCCTGATTGCGGGATTATAGTGTGGCCGTGGGTTCGCCTGCGTTGTGCTGCCCTGCGTTGTGCTGTGTGGAGGGGATGTAGGTGACGACGCGGAGACGCGAGGGGCGGGAGAGCTCCATGTCGAAGGTGTTGTAGATGCGATGGCCGTCGGGAAGGCGAAGCTCTTTGCGCCAGCTGAGCGGCCAGGCGACGTTGTGCTGGGTCCACCACTCGCGGAAGGTAGCGCTGCGGCGGCGGAGATCGGCGACCATGGCGATCCAGGAGGGGTCGTCGATGAGCGCGACGGAGTCGGTGCGGAAGTGGGCGAGGGAGCATCGTGCGACCTCCTCCCAGTTGACGAAGAGGTTCTGAAGATGGGGCGAGGTGAAGACGAGGCGGAGGTAATTGCGTTCGCCGGGTGACATGGCTGCAAGGTCGCCGAAGGCCGTGGAGGCGGCGTTGTTCCAGGCGACGAAGTCCCAGCGGGGATTGAGTGCGTAAGCAGGGTTGGGGTTCATGCCGTCGAGCATGGCCTGGAGCGGCGTCATGATGTGGTCATCGGCCGGGACGGCAGGGGACGGAACGGGCTGGCCGGCGAGCTGGAAGAGGTGGGCACGCTCCTGTTCGGCGAGGTGGAGGGCGCGGCTGATGCTGTCGAGAGTCGCGACGGAGATGTTGAGGTCGCGTGCCTGCTCGATCCAGGTGTACCAGGCGGTGCTGATTCCGGCGGCCTCGGCGACCTCTTCGCGGCGGAGACCACGGACGCGGCGACGTGTAGTTCGGGGCAGGCCTATCTCCTCGGGGGAGAGGCTGGCGCGGCGGTTGCGCAGGAAGCCTGCGAGCTCGCGGCGGCGGGAATCGCCGTGGAAGGATATGTCGGACGCGAGAGTGGGAGTGCCAGTCCCAGGATAGCTAATGACTTGTTCCATGATGAAAGACGCCCCAGAGTAGTAGATGCCACGGGGGAGCGATAGGCTTCGCCGAAGGGAGGGCATCATGAAGACAGCGTTGATTGTTGGGGTTTCGGGTATTGTGGGCGGCAACCTGGCCGACCTGCTGGTAGCGCAGAAGGACTGGAAGGTCTACGGGATGGCGCGGCGGCCGGGTGCGCGCGAAGGAGTGACGCCAATCGCCGTGGACTTGCAGGATGCTGCGGCGGTCGAGGCGGCGCTGAAGGATGTGAAGCCGACGCATATCTTTCTGGCGACGTGGCTGCGGCAGCCGACTGAGGCGGAGAATATTCGCGTGAATGCGGGCATGGTGCGGAATGTGCTCGATGCGGTGTCGAAGGCGAAGACGGTGCAGCATGTGGCGCTGGTAACGGGGCTGAAGCACTACCTGGGGCCGTTCGAGGCCTATGGCAAGGGCATTCTTCCGGCGACGCCGTTTCGCGAGGAGCAGCCGCGGCTCGATGTGGAGAACTTCTACTACGCGCAGGAGGATGAGGTGTTTGCCGCGGCGGAGCGGGAGGGGTTTGGCTGGAGCGTGCATCGTCCGCACACCATCGTCGGCTACGCCGTGGGCAATGCGATGAACATGGGCACGACGCTGGCGGTCTACGCGAGCATCGCGCAGGAGCTGGGCAGGCCGATGGTGTTTCCGGGCTCGTCGGTGCAGTGGAAGAGTTTGACCGACATGACGGACGCGCGGCTGCTGGCGAAGCATCTTCTGTGGGCCTCGACGACTCCTGCGGCGCGCAACGAGGCGTTCAATGTGGTGAATGGCGATGTCTTTCGCTGGAGCTGGATGTGGAAGCGGCTCGCGGACTGGTTTGGCGTGCAGGCCGCGGAGCTGGAGGGCGAGGGCGTTCCGCTGGAACAGCAGCTGGCCGACGCCGCGCCGGTGTGGAAGCAGATTGCAGACAAACATGGGCTGGCGGAGAGCGACATTCATCGGTTGGTCTCGGCGTGGCACACGGACGCCGATCTGGGGCGGCCGGTCGAGGTGGTGACGGATATGTCGAAGAGCCGCAGGCTGGGATTTGCAGACTACCAGTCGACGGATGAGAGTTTCTTCGCGCTGTTTGAACGGCTGCGCGCGGACCGGCTTATTCCGTAAGGCTGGTTGATTCCATAAGGACGGCTTTAATGGAGAGCGCCGCGCCCAGTGGTGGGTGGTCGCGGCGCGAGCGTTTAGTATGGGTCTCGAAATTCGTGAGGCCCAATGAGGTTTTGTCTACGCTTTGTCTTTGTTGTCATGGTGGTGCTGTGCCTGCAGGGGCGGTCGTTCGCGCAACAGAGTATGACCTTTCACAATCCGCTGTTGTCGACCGGGCCCGATCCGTGGGTCGTAACGGCGAACGGCTTCTACTACTACATGAATTCGACGCAGAAGAATCTGACGATCTGGAAGACGCGCGACATCACCGACCTGCAGCACGCGGAGAAGAAGGTGGTGTGGGAGGCGCCGGAGACGGGAGCGTATTCGCATGACATCTGGGCGCCGGAGCTGCATCAACTCGATGGCCGGTGGTACATCTACTTTGCCGCGGATGACGGGAAGAACGAGTCGCACCGCATTTATGTGATCGAGAACGCGTCGGCCGATCCTCTTGAGGGGACATGGACGTTCAAGGGCAAGGTGAGCGATGCGACGGACAAGTGGGCGATCGATGCCTCGGTGTTTGAGGATAGCGGCCAGAAGTACATGGTGTGGTCGGGCTGGGAGGGCGATAACGACGGCGAGCAGAGGATCTATATCGCGCACCTGAAGGATCCGTGGACGATCGATTCGGACCGCGTGCTGCTGTCGTATCCGAAGTACCCGTGGGAGCATGTGGGCGACCTGCCGAACCGGCCGGCGATGCCGCATGTGAATGTGAACGAGGGCCCGGAGATTCTGAAGCACGATGCGGACATCTTCCTGGTGTACTCGGGTTCGGCATGCTGGACGGACTACTACGAGCTGGGCGTGGTGCGCGCGAAGTCAGGAGCGAACCTGTTGGATGCAGCGCAATGGACGAAGTACGATCATGCGTTCTTCAAACAGAGCCGCGAGGCCGGTGTCTTCGGGCCGGGACACAATGGGTTCTTCAAGTCGCCGGACGGCAAACAGGACTGGATCATCTACCACGCGAATCCGAAGACGGGAGAGGGATGCGGACGGTTCCGTTCGCCGCGTATCCAGCCGTTTTCGTGGAATGCGGACGGAACGCCGCAGTTCGGGGAGCCGTTGTCGACCGGGCAGGAGCTGCCGAAGCCTTCGGGGCAGTAAAAGCCTTTCGCAGCCTGTCCGCTTGTTTTCATGCCGATCCGAGACGTGGGGCAGGAGACGGTGATGTTCTGGCTTCGGCCGGCGCGTATTTCCGTCGGAACGGGTATAAGCTTGAAAGATCCCCCTTTTATGCTGCGCGGGGGCGGGCTTGCAGGCATCGGTCTGCAGGCGGTTCCAGACCCGGCAGCTCACCTGCGACTTCAGGACACCTACAATCTGACGCGCCGCAAATGTATCGGAGAACAGGTATGCGTTCAGACGCCATCTTTCGCGCCAAGAAGACTATTGAGAACAGGTACCAGCTGTGCCAGACCGCATCGAAGACCATGCGTAAGCTTCATGTCCCTACGCGGGACACACAGGAGACGATCAACACCGCGTTCCAGAAGATTGCTGAAGATAGGACAGGCTTCGCAGAGGATGAAATCGTATAGTGCGGCAGCCGGGTGTCCTGGGTGGGGCATCTGGCTGCTATGCCTGCCGTATGGGATTTAATTTGTGCCGATGGGTTTGAACGACTGAACCTGATGGCCTGTAACGAAGTTGGCCCATAAGCCTGTTGCAGATGTCTCCGCGCAGCTTGTTCCGTTATTCTTGTTGCGCTTATGAATCCGCATACCAACGACCTGCGAACCAAGCCGCATTACGAGATCCTGGATGGCCTGCGCGGTGTGGCCGCCATGGCTGTGGTGCTGTTTCACATCCTGGAGACGTTCTACCTGGGCGATGCCTTCCGGCATCCGTTCAATCATGGCTACCTTGCCGTGGACTTCTTCTTCCTGCTTTCGGGCTTCGTTGTGGCGTATGCCTACGACGACCGCTGGAAACGGATGACGACGTGGGAGTTCTACAAGCGGCGCCTGATCCGTCTGCAGCCGATGGTGGTGATGGGCAACATTATTGGCGCGCTGCTGTTCTACACGCAGGCGGCTCCTGTATTTCCTCTGGTTGCGACAACGCCGTTGTGGAAGATGCTGCTGGTGATGCTGGTGGGCTTCACGATGATTCCACTGCTGCCGTCGATGGATATACGCGGGTGGCAGGAGATGCACCCGCTGGATGGCCCGGCGTGGTCACTGTTCTTTGAATACGTGGCGAATATTCTTTATGCCAGCGGCCTGCGGAAGGTCTCGAACAAAGTGCTTTCGGTGCTGGTGGTGCTGTCGGCCGGTCTGCTGATTCACCTGCTGGTGCTGGGGCCGAGGGGCGACGTGATCGGCGGCTGGGAGGTGAACGGCGAGCAGCTGCACATCGGCTTTGCGCGGCTGCTGTTTCCGTTTCTCGCAGGCATGCTGCTGATGCGCCTGGGTAAGCGCATCCGTGTGCGCGGAACCTTCGCCTGGTGCAGTCTGCTGCTGCTGGCGACCTTCGCGATTCCGCGAATCGGCGGCCAGCATCATCTCTGGATGAACGGGGTGTATGAGGCGTTTGCGATCATCGTCATCTTCCCGGTCATCGTGGCGATGGGCGCGGGAGATAACGTGCGCGGCGGTATCGAAGAGAAGATCTGCAAGTTTCTCGGCGACATCTCCTACCCGCTCTACATCACGCACTATGCGCTGATCTATACGTTCACAGCATGGGTGACGGTGAAGAAGGTTCCCTTGTCGCAGGGTGCGCCGATGGGGCTTCTGCTGTTCGTCGTTGCGGTGACGATCGCTTATGGCTGCCTGAAGCTGTATGACGAGCCAGTGCGTGCGTGGCTGAGTGCGCGGGAGAAGAGAGCTGCCCGGGTTCAGCGCAAGATGATGTCCTGAAGGTTGAGGCTTGGCATGGAAGGATGCATGGCCTGAACTGCAACTGCGTCGGACGTTCTTAGTCTTCGAAGGTCTCGTGGTCGACGGAAATGCGCTCGTCGAAGATGTAACAGTCACCGTTCCATTTGCTGTCCTGCCTGGGTGTCTGCTCGAGATACTTCAGGATGCCGCCCTTCAGGTGGTAGACCTCGGGGAAGCCCTCCTGCAGCATGAAGGCTGAGGCCTTCTCGCAGCGGATGCCTCCGGTGCAGAACATGGCAACCTTGCGATGCCTGGTGGTGTCGAGGTTTTCGCGCACGTAGGCGACGAAGTCGGAGAATTTTTCGAGGTCGGGCTTGACCGCGCCTTCGAAGGTGCCGATCTCGGTCTCGTAATGATTGCGCGTGTCGAGAAGCAGCACGTCGGGGTCGGCGATGAGCGTGTTCCATTGCTCGGGCTCGACGTACTGGCCGGGTCTGTTTGGATCGATGCTGACGTTGCGGAAGGTGATGATCTCGGCCTTGGCTTTGAACTTCAGCCGACGGAAGGGCGGTTCCTCGGAGGAGGAGAATTTAACTTCTGCGCGATCGAGGCCGGCGCGTTCTTCCAGCAGCTTGAGGAAGCGATCGATGGTCTCGGCAGAGCCTGCCATGGTTCCGTTGATGCCTTCGGGGGCGATCAGCGTGGTGCCGAGCAGGTCGGTGCCGTGAAAGGCCGCAAGCAGCTCCTCTCTCAGAACGGATGGTTCGGAGATGGAGACGAAGCGGTAGAAGGCTGCGATGGTGTAGTTCACGGCTTCTTCCATCATAATTCTGCGCGGAGCTGCACTCGAAGGCTCGAGTGATGAAGGCCGGAGGAGGGGACCCTCCCCTCCCCCCTGTTTTTCTGCAAAATCTTGATTTTGCAGGGTTTATTTTTTAGGATTCGGCTAAATTCCTGATGATGCATGGTTTAGAGGTAAATTCTTGAAAAGAAAGGCAGATGTTCTGAGGTGTTGCTTTGGGGCGCCTGCCTTTTTTCCGGGCTGCTTTAACGGTAGCAAGTGGGGCGGGGTGAATCGGCAGTCAGGATGAGGTTTGTTTTGTTTGGGTTGCGGGGTTTCGTGGGTTGACAGCGGTTTGCTGAGGGGCTCAGGGTTCGAGCCCCTCTTCGTTATCAGAGGATCTTCGGCAGGCTGAGCTCGTCCGCGGGGCGCGTGGCTAACTGTGCCTGGTGCGGCGGATGGCGCCGAGGGTGCCGAGCAGCCCGGTTCCGAGGAGGAGGAGGGAGGAGGGCTCGGGCGCCGGGGTGATCGCCCCGGTGACTTCGACGTAGGTGAGGTTTGTTTCGCCGGTGTCGATCAGCATCCAGTTGTCGCAGTCGGTGCCGCAGGTAAGGGTGAAGGCGCCGGAGGGGGTGCTGGGGATGCGGATACTGAAGGCGAAGTACTCGGCGGGGTCGATGGCGTTGTAGATGGTGGCGGCGAGCAGGCCGGGCGGTGTCGTGATGCTGACGGGGCCTGGATCGGTGAAGGAGAAGAGGCTGCCGACGGTGAGGTCGTCGAAGACGAGATTGGCGGCGGTGAGGTTGGAGGCTGCGTCGAAGGTGAGGGTGCCGGTGAGCGTGCCCTCATCGGAGCCGGAGTGAATGCCTGAGGTGGGCGTGGTCGCCGAGAGGGTGTAGGTGCCGACGGGGAGCGGCGTGGCCTGAGCGGCCGTGGGGGCAAAATAAAGGGCGAGCGAGAGGGCGAGGAGGAGGTTCGTTTTCATGCGGGTTTCTCCGCTGCGAAGGATGGAGAGGCGCGGCCCGATTGCGGGAGGACTTTAGCAGGTGGGATGTGGCACAGTCCATCCGGGGGCGCTCAGATGCTGAAGCCACTATCGCTTTGGACTGTTCGGCGCGGCTGAAGCCGTGACCTTGGGATCATTCGGCATCCGGCGATGATGCGATATGAGTGCGAGACTGAGTTGGATTTTCGCTTCCGCGAAAATTGCCCACCTTAGCCGCTTCGCGTCGAAGATGGGGCACCCGGCTTGGCTGGTTAGATGTGTGCCACCCGCCTGGTGTGTGGGCAGTTGTTACCCCACGGACTAAAGCCCCGGTTCATGGGAAGAGGTTCAGATGGCCAAGCCTGAAGGCCTGGCGTTCCCGGAAACGGTTCGAGCTTTGCTCGAATGTCCCACTCATGCCGCGATGAGGCTGCGTCATGAATGGGGCACCCGAGGAATGGGTTGAGGTGGATGTATGGACCACCCGCCATTGGTCCGGCCGAGATCAACAGAGAAGCTACGTCTCTTATTGCTGAACAATCTGTGCGTGGGCGTAGTTATGATTTCGGCTTGTTGGTTGAGTCCTGGGACCAAGTGCGCAAATTGACTTTCAAGTGTCTCAATTGATGTCAGTAAAAGCAGAGGCCGCGATTGCTCGCGGCCTCTTTGCTGTTACTGCAGTGCTGCTTCTTTAGACTTCCTTGACTCCGTCGACGAAGGCCTTCAGCTTGCGGCTGCGGCTTGGGTGGCGGAGTTTGCGGAGGGCCTTGGCTTCGATCTGGCGGATGCGTTCGCGGGTGACCTGGAAGCTCTGGCCTACCTCTTCGAGGGTGTGTTCGCTGCCGTCTTCGAGGCCGAAGCGCATCTTGATGACGCGCTCTTCGCGCGGCGTCAGGGTGCGGAGGACCTGCGAGGTGTACTCCTTGAGGTTGACGGAGATGACGGCGTCGGAGGGGCTGACGGCCATGCGGTCTTCGATGAAGTCTCCGAGGTGCGAGTCTTCCTCTTCTCCGATGGGGGTCTCGAGCGAGATGGGCTCCTGCGCGATCTTGAGGACCTTGCGGACCTTCGCGACGGGGATGTCCATGCGGCGGGCGATCTCTTCCGAGGACGCTTCGCGGCCAAGCTCCTGCACCAGCTGACGCGAGGTGCGGATGAGCTTGTTGATGGTCTCGATCATGTGCACCGGGATGCGGATGGTGCGAGCCTGGTCGGCGATGGCGCGGGTGATGGCCTGCCGGATCCACCAGGTGGCGTAGGTCGAGAATTTGTAACCGCGACGGTACTCGAACTTGTCGACGGCCTTCATGAGGCCGATGTTGCACCTCCTGAATGAGGTCGAGGAACTGGAGGCCGCGGTTGGTGTACTTCTTGGCGATGGAGACGACGAGGCGAAGGTTGGCTTCGATGAGCTCGCGCTTGGCCTTCTCGGCGTCCATGTCGCCCTGGATCATCTCGCGCTGGGTGCGCTTGAGATCGATGACGGTGATGCCGGCGTCCTTTTCGAGCTGCTCGAGGTCGGTGCGGCAGTTTTTCTGCTGGCGGCGGTACTCTTTGCGCAGCTCTTCGGACTTGGAGGCCTCGAACTTGGTGTCGAGGGTCTTGACCTGCCGCTCGAGGGTGCGCATGGAGTCGACGGTCTTGTTGACCTTGTCGAGGAGGCGCTTCTTCTCGGCGTTGGTGTACTTGAACTCGCGGACGATGCGGTTGATGTAGACGTGCTCGCGTCCGATGAGCCAGCGGTGCTTGCGGGCGTCCTTGGCTTTTGCCTTGGCGTCCTTGCCCTGCGGGGCTTCGACGCGTTCTTCGAGCGCCGTGATCTTCTTCTGGTGCTTGAGGATGTGGTCGACGCGGCCGACGGTCTGCTTGACGCGGGCCTGCAGGATCTCTTCGGTGAGCTCTTCTTCGTCGAAGGTGACGACTTCCTTGATGTTGCGAACGCCGCGGCGGAGGTCTTCGCCGAGTCCGGTGATCTCGCGGATGACGATGGGGGAGCGCGAGATGGCCTTCATGACGCGGAGCTGTCCGCGCTCGATGCGCTTGGCGATCTCGACTTCGCCCTCGCGGGTGAGCAGGGGAACGGTGCCCATCTCGCGGAGGTACATGCGGACGGGGTCGTTGGTCTTTTCGAGCTGTCCAGGGGTGAGATCGAGCTCTACGTCTTCGCTCTCTTCGCCGGCCTCGGAGTCGTAACGGTCGCGGTCGCGATCACGGTCGCGATCGTACTTATCGCCCGCGAGGACATCGATTCCCTGGGTGTTGATGGTGGTGAGAAGGTCGTCGAGATCGTCGGGGGAGGTGATATCGCCCGGCAGCAGGTCGTTGACCTCGCCGTAGGTCAGATATCCCTTTTCTTTCCCGGTCTCAATGAGCTTGTCTTCTATGTCTTCTTCGTACTTGTCGATTTCTTCAGCCACGAGGGTGCGCGCTCCTGCAAATAATCTTTTAGTGGGATGCCGCTCAGGCGAAGTTTCGTGGTCTCCGAGCGGAGGTATCCCTGGGTTGTTTCTGTGGTGTCAGGGGAGCAGGTAGCGGTTTAGACCGCCTTTGGCCAGCCGGACCTTCCGAGAGGTCAGGGCATACGAGGGCACACTTCCCCAGCGAATCACAGGATACCACAATATTTAGACGCCACTACGCCGAGAAAAGATTCGGAGGCGGCTCGCGGAGAGGCTCGCCTTTGGCGCCGTCCTGGTGGCGGGGGCAGCGGCGGGTGTGGATGTCGGTGCCGTTGGCGCCGTAGTCGTGCCCGCAGTGGGTGCAGCGCAGGTGGTAGATCTTCTGGCCGGGGAAGGTTTCGGAGGGAAACCCGGTGCCGGCGATGACGCGCTGGCCGTGCGGGTTGGTGTAGCCGGGGTCTGTGGTTTTGTGGCGAGGCATAAGTCTTTGAAGAGTTTAAGGCTTCAAAGGGCCTGAGCGTGGGTGCGGAACCATTGAGCTAACTGCTCTTCGGAGACAGTGCCGTCGGCCAGGCCAAGGAAGGTGAAGTACTTCTCCTCGGGCGTGGAGACGATGCGGAGACCATTGATAAGCAGAAAACCTACGGAGACTACGAGAGCTGTGCGCTTGTTGCCGTCGACGAATGGATGATTGCGTGCGATTCCGTAGGCATAAGAGGCTGCCAGGCGAGGTAGATCGCAGTCCGTTTCGTAGGCGAAGACGTTGCGTGGCTTGCCTAAAGCCGACTCGATCAGACCTTCGTCGCGGATACCGTCGGCGCCACCGTGCTCCGCCAACTGGCGGGAGTGAGCGATCAGGGTTTCGGGCTTTTCAATCCAGATCGGTTCGTTCACCTACTCGGCCAGCCTGCGCAGGACGTCGCGATTCTCCCGCATAACCTGCTCCATGGCATCGAGTTTGCGGGCAAGTGCCTCGTCGTATACGGAGAGGTGCACGCCATCAGGGTTCTCGGAGAGATAGACCGTATCGCCTTTTTCTACGTGGAGCCGTGCTGCAATCTCTTTAGGCAGAACGATTCCAATGGAGTTGCCGATCGAGATCACCTTTGCGGTCGTTGCCATTCTGGAAGCCCTCCAGTGGTCATTATAACGAAAGTTATAACCTGGCCGCTACCTCCTGCAGGCGGGATTATTGGCTTTGGGGATGGAGAAGAAGGTGATGGTCGTCGGGCGCGAGGGTGATTTCGCCTGCGGGGGTTGGGGTGGGGCTGAGGGTGGGGAGGTCGTCTTTGCCGGTGAGGGCGAGGTCGACTCCGTTGAGGGCTACCTGCGAGCTGGTGAGGTTGTCGGAGGTGAGGGTGTAGCGTTCGGCGGCCTGGGGGAGGGTGATGGTGTGCTGCTCCTTGCCGGCGTTGATGGCGAGGAGGGCGACGTCGCCGGGCTGGTCACGCAGGCAGTGGGCGTAAAGATAAAGGCCCGGGGTGGATGGCGTGCCTGAGGGGGCCGCCTTCGGGTCTGCGTCGAGGACGGTGGTCCCCATCATGCGGCGCCAGAGGAGGGCGGCCCAGTAATTGGGGCGGGGGGTGTAGGTGTCCTCATCGAGCAGAGCATAGTCGCTGGCGGCGAGGGTGTTGTGCTGGATGGCCTGCACGCCGCGTTTGGCGAGTGAGCCAAGCTGGTTGAGGTAGCGGAAGCTGTCGATGAAGGTGGAGGCCCAGGGATCGCCGCCGCAGGCGGTCTCACCGGTTTCGGTGAGCCACATCGGCTTGCCGGGGGCGTACTTGTCGCGCAGTTCGGCGTAGAAGGCCTCGTCGTGGTTGGTCTTCGAGAGCCACTCGTCGGAGAGGGCGGTCTCGGGGGAGACCATGGGCGGCATTCCGGCGCTGAGGCAGCGTTGGGAGCCGCCGCCGTAGAAGTGGTAGGAGAAGGCGTTGATGCCGGGGCCGGAGGCTTCGAGCATGTCGGTGGACTTGAGCATGGACTGCTTCATCGCTTCGGGGACGAGGCCGCCTGCTTCTCCGACGGAGCCGGGGCCGAGGACGATCATCTTCGGCGCGGCCTTGGAGATATAGGCGTGGAAGGCCTGAAAGTCCTTGCCGTAGGTCTGAGCGGTGTAGCCTTTGGGCGCTCCGCCCATCGCGGCGAAGCTTGGCTCGTTGAACATCTCGGCGGCGGCGATGGAGCCGCCCGCGGATTTGGTATAGGCAAGGATTTTGCTGGCTTCGACGGGGGTCCAGATTCCATTGGCGTCGCGGACGCCCGGGCTGACGGCGAACGAGGTCACGAGGCTGCCGTTGACGGCTTTGGTGAAGTCGAGCACGCCCTTCCACTCGCTGCGCGTGAGAACGCTGTTGAAGCCGGTGGGTGGGGTCTTGGGAGCGGGTGTGTCGGAGTCGTGGAAGTAGGTGGAGTTGGCCCAGGTGCCAGAGACGCGCACGTAGGACGGCCCAAGGGCGGCGGCCAGTTTACGCAGCTTCGGGTTGGAGAGGTTGATGGGGGCGCGGTAGCGGTAGAGGGAGGGGTCCATGCCGGCGGGGACGGAGGCCTTGGAGGCATCGTCGGCCTGGGGTTCGCCCTGCTGCTTGTAGGGCGCCCAGAAGCGTCCGCCGGTGACCTCGACCATCTCGATGTTGTAGCCCTGGTAGCGCGGGTCGACGGTGCCGAGCTTTGCCATCGTCGCGGGATTGAGGGCGACGGATTGGGCCAGCAGGGCTGAGGGGAGGAGAAGAGTAAGGGCGGCGGTCTTGAAGAGGACGCGGGTAGATTTCATTCGGACTCCGTACTTTATGCGACGCGGCCAGTGTCAGCTGGCGATCGGCTGCAAAAGATACATGAGGCCATGAAGATCACGCAAGGGCGTTGTGCGCGGAGGCGCTAAGCGCTGGATTGTAAGGGGGCAGGATGAGGGAGGCTTATGTGGATGGATGTGAGCGTATGGATTGAGCGTGGATGGATTGAGCGTTAGTTGATAGATGGAGCTGCGAGATTAGTGTTCGCGGAGCTGGCGCTGCAGCTGGATGAGCTGCTGGGTGAGCTGGACGCTCATGTTGGCGTCGTTGCGGCGGTCGGCCTCGGCGATCTGGGAACGCACCTCGCGGAGGCGGCGTTCCATGGCGCGTCGCTCGAGGGTGTGGAGGGCATCCTCCACCTGATCGGCGAGCGAGGCGACGGCAGCGCCTTCGACGTCGTGCGGCTGTTCGAGGGCGCGGGCGAGCATGATTCTGGTGGAGTGATCGGGCGCGGCGTCGAGCGGATTTTCGGGAGGTGCAGCGCTGGCCAGTACCTCGATGACGCCTGCGGAGGGCAGGCCGTCGTAGTAGTCGGGGCGCTCGGCGAGGCGCGTGGATGCGATCTGGCGTGCGGGGTCGCTGTCGGGCAGGACGAGGGCGCGGAGGAGGATGCGCTCGGTCTCGCTGGCGGGATCGTGCTGGTGGGAGCGGACGCTTTCGGAGCGCTGGGCGGCGGCCTGGCGCAGCTCCTGGCGGAGGATGGCGGAGTCGATGCCGAGCTTCTGTGCGGTGTCGGCGGCGAACTCGTCACGCTGCAGCGGCGAGGGCATGCGGCGGATGTGGGGCAGGAGGAAGTTCATCGCCTTGACCTTGGCGTCGGCGGTGCGCGCGGGGAAGAGGGTGCGGGCGCGATCGATGAGGTAATCGGAGTGACGTTTGGCCCCGCGGAGCGCGCCCATGTAGGCCTCAAGGCCCTGCTCGCGGACGAAGCGGTCGGGGTCGAGGCCGCCGTCGAGGGTGACGATCTTCACCTCGAAGCCCTCTTCGGTGAGCATGGCGATGGATTTTTCTGCGGCGTTGGCCCCGGCGGTGTCGGGGTCGAAGTTGACGACGACGCGCTTGCTGAAGCGGGAGAGGAGGCGCACCTGCGCCTCGGTGAACGCTGTGCCCGATGTGGCGAGGACGTTGTGGATGCCGGCCATGTAGACGCTGATGGCGTCCATCTGTCCTTCGACGAGGAGCGCGAA
Organism: Edaphobacter sp.; assembly: GCF_028283685.1. Taxonomy (GTDB): domain Bacteria; phylum Acidobacteriota; class Terriglobia; order Terriglobales; family Acidobacteriaceae; genus Edaphobacter. Next base: position 291,550 of record NZ_JAPWKF010000006.1, read on the forward strand.
GTCGTGGGTGCGCATGTCGGCCTTGGCCTTGTCGAGATTGAAGAGCACCTGGCCCTTGGTGTAGAGCGCGGTCTCGGGCGAGTTGAGGTACTTGGCGATGTCGCGGCCCTTCTCGTCTTTGCTGTCGAGGGCGCGCGCGGTGAAGGCGATGGTCTTGCCCTGCTCGTTGGCGATGGGAAAGGTGATGCGCTTGCGGAAGCGGGCGTACATCTGTCCCTGCGAGCCGTCGGCCTGCTCTTTGGCGGAGAAGAGTCCGCTGGCGCGAAGGACCTCTTCGCTGAAGTGCTGCGCGAGGGCGTTGCGCATGTGGTTGAAGTCGTCGGGCGCGTAGCCGATGCGGAACTTCTGCACGGTCTCGGGGGTGATGCCGCGGCCGGTCATGTACTCGCGGGCGCGTGCGGCTTCGGGTGTCTTGAGGGCGGCCTCGAAGTACTGCGTGGCGGCTTCGTGGAATGTCGAGCAGCTGGCGGCGCAGACCGGCTTCGCGTGCCTCTTCGGGCGAGTTGAACTCGCGCTTGGGGAGCGGGATGCCGCACTTCTGCGCGACGGTGCGGACGGCCTCGGGGAAGCTGAGATTTTCGAGCTTCATGACGAAGGTGAAGACGTCGCCTTTTTCGTGGCAGCCGAAGCAGTAGAAGTAGCCGTGCGTGGCGTTGACGGAGAAGGAGCCGGTCTTCTCCTTGTGGAAGGGGCAGAGGCCGGTGTAGTTCTGCGCGCCGGTCTTGCGCAGCTTGAGGTAGTCGCCGACGATGCGGACGATGTCGGCCTGCTGCTTGACGAGTTGGGCGAAGTTATCGGCCACGGAGGGACGGAGGGTGCTTTGTGCTGCTGGTCAGGAAAAGATACAGATCAAGTTTAAATGATTGCGGAGAGTAGCGTATTTCCGCCCTTGCCGGGGCGTGGCTCCTGCACGGCGGCAATAAGACATCTGTTGGGCAGTCGTGGCGATGCTCCATGGTGACAAATAGTTGCAGGAGATAGACGTAAGAATTGTTGTCGAGGTTCACAGGAAATCTGACGAAAGCGGGAAACTTCGTTCGGGCAGGTGGGTTCATTTGTCTGTGGCCGGGGAGAGGTTGAGATGAAGACCCCGGAGCAGATGAAGTTTTGCGAGGTTAATAAAAGACGATGTTCTCCCTGAAGACAATACGCGTGATGGTTTTGGCGGCAGCTGCAAGCGCGGCGGCCTTTGTTCCAGCGGCCTCTTTTGGTGCCGTGAATATTGCAATCGGTATCTCGGTGGGGACGCCTCCGCCGGCGCTGCCGGTGTATGCGCAGCCTGCAATTCCTGGGGCGGGTTACATGTGGACGCCGGGCTACTGGGCTTGGGGTCCTGCGGGCTACTACTGGGTGCCGGGCGTGTGGGTGATGCCTCCGTCGGCTGGCGTGCTGTGGACGCCGGGCTACTGGGGCTGGGGCGGCAGCGCTTATGTCTACCACGCCGGCTACTGGGGGCCGCACATCGGCTTCTACGGCGGCGTGAACTATGGCTACGGCTACGGCGGTGTTGGCTATGAGGGCGGCTACTGGAATCATGGCGTGTTCGCGTACAACCACTCGGTGAACAACTTCGGCAATGTGCACATCACGAATGTGTACAACCGTACGGTGGTGGTGAATAACGTCAATCGCGTGAGCTACAACGGCGGACATGGCGGCATCAACGCGCGTGAGTCTCAGTCGGAGCGGGCTGCGTTCAACGAGCACCATATGGAGCCGACGCATAACCAGATGGCGCATGAGCAGGCGATGCGCAACGATCATGGCCAGCTGGCCTCGGTGAATCACGGCCAGCCGCATACGATGGCGATGTCGCGTGTGAACGAGCAGCAGCACAATATGAACCAGCAGCAACGCAATATGAATGAACAGCAACACAGCATGAATCAGCAGCAGCGCAACATGAACCAGCAACAGCACAATATGAATCAGCAGCAGCATGCCGAGGCACAACAGCAGCATGTCAATCAGCAGCAGCACGCTGAAATGCAGCAACAGCATGTGAACCAGCAACAGCACGCTCAAGCGCAGCAGCATGGGGGGCAGCAGCCTCGTGAGCAGAGCCATGCGGCGCCGCATAACGAGTCGCACGGTGGGGAGCACGGGCACTAAGCCTCGCGGTAACTGGAAAAACCTGCTTTGATGGAGACGATCAAGATGGCCCGGCCGATGCCGGGCCATCTTTCATTTGTGCACTCGATAGAGTTTCCGCTCTCTTAGAATGGATGTGTGATATCTGATCAGCTTCTTGGGCGTGTTGCGGTGGTGCTGGTGCGCGCGCGTAATCCCAATAACATCGGCGCGGTGGCGCGGGCGATGCACGACTTCGGCTTCAGCGACCTGCGCGTGGTGAACGAGTATGGCGTTCCGCTGGAGACGGCGAAGTCTGCGGTGGATGCGTCGCAGGTGATTGCCGATGCAAGAGTGTTTGCGAGTGTTGCGGATGCGGTGGCCGACTGCACGCTGGTGGCGGGAACGACGGCAGTGGGCGAACGTGCTCTGGAGCATCCGCTGCACGCGCTGGCGGAGGCGGCGGAGCTGGTGAAGGCTGCGTGCGCCGGCGAGGAGGGCCGCGTGGCGCTGCTGTTCGGCTCGGAGAAGACGGGGCTGAGCAACGAGGAGCTGAGCCACTGCAACTTCCTGATGACGATTCCGATGTATGAGCACGAGGATGTGCGGCATCCTTCGATGAACCTGGGGCAGGCTGCGGCGGTGTGTCTCTACGAGCTGGTGCGGCGCGAGGGTGTGCATGCCGGGGTGGGCGTGAGGGACGCGGCGAAGTCGGTGGAGATTGAGCGCGTGACGAAGATGCTGAGCGATGTGCTGGACGAGACGGGCTATCGCCGCAAGTATGCGCATGCGACGGAGGAAGAGGTTCGCCGCCTGGTGCTGCGCATGGGGCTGAAGGCCGCGGATGTGCCGGTGTGGATGGGGATTCTGCGGCAGGCGTTGTGGAAGGCGCGCGGCGGCGAAGGATGACCGCGAGGGAAAGGTTTGCCTTTGACGCGGGGGACTTTAGACTGGCTCCTGCCGTCCAAGAGAACGTGCGAATAGAACAGGCATCAACAGTTTTGCGGGAGGTTCTACGAATGGCTTCAGGGAAGCTGCTAGGTGTTGGAGGGGTGCTGTGCCTGATGGGCGCTACGGCGATGGGAGAGGCGCAGCAGCCACGTCAGCTGACTGATGCGGATTATGCCCGCGCCGAGAGCTTCATGAACTACAACGTGAATGCGCTGGTGTATCACAGCGTGGAGAAGCCGCAGTGGCTGGGGGATGGCCGCTTCTGGTATCGCGACTATGCGGGTGACGGAACGACGTTTCTGCTGGTCGATCCGGTGAAGAAGACGAAGGGCCCGGCGTTCGATCAGCAGAAGCTGGCGACCGCGCTGACGGCGGCGATGCAGGCCGAGGATGCGACGGGTCACACGGCGGCACTCAATGTGAAGAAGCTTCCGGTTACGGAGTTCGCGTTGAGCGATGGCGACAAGGTGGTGACGGTGCTGGTGCATGCGCGGCACTGGCGCTGCGATCTGAGCGGCGCAGGACAATGTGTTGCGATGGAGAAGAAGTCGTCGCAGGCGGTGCCGTATGATCTTTCGCCGGATGGGAAGAAGGCGGCGTTTATCCGTGACTGGAACCTGTGGGTGCGCGATGTGGAGACGGGTGCGGAGACGCAGCTGACGACGGATGGGGTGAAGGACTACGGCTATGCGACGGACAACGCGGGATGGTCGTCGAGCGATCGTCCGATCCTGGTGTGGTCGCCGGACTCGAAGAAGATCGCGACGTTTCAGCAGGACCAGCGCAAGACGGGCGAGATGTACCTGGTGCCGGTGACGAATACGCATCCGCAGCTGAAGGCGTGGAAGTATCCGCTGGTAGGCGATAAGGATGTGACGATGATCGAGCGCGTGATCGTCGATGTGGATGCAGCGAAGGTGACGCGGTTGAAGATGGCGCCGGATCAGCATCGCTCGATGCTGTGCGACGACATCAGCTGCGAACCGGGCGGGCCGTGGGAGGATGTGCAGTGGAGCGATGACGGGAAGCAGCTCGCATTTGTATCGACCTCACGCGATCACAAGCAGGAGTGGGTGCGCATGGCCGATGTGGCCACGGGCGAGGTGCGCGAGGTGATGACGGAGACGGCGCCGAAGTTCTTCGAGCCGGGGAATGGCCGCTCGAACTGGAAGTGGCTGTGGCAGACGAATGAGTTTCTGTGGTTCAGCGAGCGCGACGGCTGGGGACAGATGTATCTGTACGACGGTGCGACGGGCAAGCAGAAGAGTCAGCTGACGCGTGGCGATGGCAACGTGACGGAGATGCTGCTGGTCGATGCGGCGAAGCGGAAGATTTATTTTCGGGCGGTGGGGAAGGAGCAGGGGCGCGATCCTTACTTTCAGAGCTACTACAGCGTGAACTTCGATGGGACGGGGATGAAGCTGCTGACGCCGGAGAATGCGGATCACGCGATCGCGGCATCGCCTGATGGCAGATACTTTGTCGACGTGGCGTCGACGACGACCGAGCCGCAGACGACGGTGGTGCGCTCGACCGATGGCGCACTGACGATGGAGGTGGCGAAGCAGGACATCAGGGATTTGAAGGCGATGGGCTGGGTGCCGCCGACGCCGATTACGGTGAAGGGGCGCGATGGGAAGACGGATCTCTATGGCTTTCTGTTCAAGCCGACGGACTTCGATGCGACGAAGAAGTATCCGATTGTGAACAACGTCTACCCGGGGCCGCAGACGGGCTCGTGCGGGGGACGCAGCTTTACGGCGTCGCATCGCGATATGCAGTCGCTGGCGGAGCTGGGCTTTGTTGTTGTGTGCATCGACGGGATGGGAACACCGTGGCGCTCGAAGGCGTTTCACGAGTTCTACTACGGCAACCTGGGCGACAACACGATTCCCGATCAGGTTGCGGGGATGAAGGAGCTGGCGAAGAAGTATCCGTGGATCGATATCGACAAAGTGGGGATGTATGGGCATTCGGGCGGCGGCAATGCGACGGCGGCGGCGATGTTCAACTACCCGGACTTCTTCAAGGTGGGCATCGCGGAGAGCGGCAATCACGACCAGCGCGACTATGAGGATGACTGGGCGGAGCGCTGGGCGGGGCTTGAGGTGAAGAACGCCGACGGCACCAGCAACTACGACAGCCAGGCGAATCAGAACATCGCGAAGAACCTGAAGGGCAAGCTGCTGCTGGCGCATGGGACGATGGACAACAATGTGCCGCCGAACAATACGCTGCTGGTGGTGGATGCGCTGATCAAGGCGAACAAGGACTTCGACCTGTTGATGATTCCGAATGTGCCGCATGGCTACCAGGCGGCGTCGCTGTACATGATGCGGCGTCGCTGGGACTACTTTGTGAAGAACCTTGCGGGGGAGACGCCGCCGAAGGAGTACAGGATGAAGTCGTGGCACGATGCGGAGACTGCGCTGCGCGGTGGCGGACCGCAGGAGGAGTAGCCGGGAGCGACGAGTCGCGAGGTCTGAAAAGCAAAGATGAAAGGCCGGCGGAGAGAAATCTCCTGCCGGCCTTCTTCGTTGTCCACCACTTATCGCGTTGTCGCTATGGCGTTGTTGAGGGGGTGCTGAGTGTCCAGCCATTGCTGGTGTTGGTGAGCGTGGCGGTATCGGTGTGGGGGCCGCTGAGGTTGGTGTGCAGATCGGGGTAGGCGTTCTGCGTCTCCGCTGCGGTGGCCCATGCAGGCGCGTCGCCGAAGGTGTAGTGATAGCTGACCTGCGTGGTGGCTCCGGGCTGATCGCTGGTGGGCGTGGCGCTGTCGATTGCGGTGGCCTTGCGATGTCCGTAGCAGAAGTTGCCGAAGCCGGGCTGGGTGCTGTCGGGGGTCCAGGCGGAGCGGCCCTTGTCGGAGAGGTCATAGTTATTGAACTGCTTGCTGACGATAATCATCACCTTCTTATCGGCAGTGGAGCGTACGAGCAGGCCCTGGTCGACGAGCGCATCGAGCGGCATCGTCTTCTCGTGGTCCGAGGTTCCGGCCTGCTGCGGGAACTGCTGGGAAGAGGCCCACAGGCAGGCAGGGTGCGCGCTGTAGTACGTGTTGACGGCATTGAGGTAGTTGAGTGTGTTGTCGGCCTTCTTGTTGCAACCAGCGAACAAGACAGTTGCTGCGATGCAAGCCGCGGCGAGGCGTGGCGAAATCTTCCTGGAATATGTCATGCGTCCTGCTCCTTCAGATCCCTCAGTGGGGCATGTCCTTCATGGGGGTGGGATGCAAAGCGCAGCAGGCGTGGCGGTAAATTTATTTTTGCGCTGCGAAGCAACTCATCGCGAGAACATGGCGACGACTTCGGCGGGGGTGTGCCCCTGCTGGCGCAGGGTGCGAAGGGCCAGGGCGTCGTGACGCTTGGCGAGGCGTATGCCTTGTTCGTCGCGCAGGAGATGGGTGTGGAGGTAGTCGACTGCGGGCAGTTGCAGGGCGCGCTGCAGCAGGATCTGACGTGCGGTGGACTTGAGCAGGTCGGCGCCGCGGACGACTTCGGTGATCTGCGAGTCGGCGTCATCGACGACGCAGGCGAGCTGGTAGCTGGGGAGGTCGTCCTTGCGCCAGACGAGGAAGTCGCCGAAGTCCTTGCCTGCGGTGAAGCTCTGCGGGCCGAGGTTGGCGTCGTTGAAGCGAATGGTTTCGCCATCGGGAACGCGGAAGCGGTAGTTGGTGCTGGGCTGCAGCGTCTGCGGGAGGGCGTTCGGGGCGGGGCGGCAGTGGCCGGTGTAGACGGGTTCGTCGTCGGTGTCCTCGTGCGGCGCAGCGATCATCTGCGTGAGGTCTTTGCGGCTGCAGGTGCAGGCGTAGACGTATCCATGGGAGAGGAGACGCACGAAGGCTGCGCGGTAGATGGAGATGCGATGCGACTGCACGATCATGGGCGGCGCGCAGTCGATGCCGAGCCATGCGAGGTCTTCGATCATGGCGTCGACGTACTCGGGTTTGGAGCGCTGCGGGTCGAGGTCTTCGTTGCGGAGGAGGAGCGTGCCCTGGTGTTGGAGAGAGCGCTGGTAAGCGGTCCAGAAGGTAGCCGCGTGGCCGAGATGGAGGAGACCTGTGGGGCTTGGAGCTAATCGGCCTGTGTAGTGCATGCTGCTCACTGAAGAAGCGTACCGCAAGCGATCATCGTCTTGCTGGTGACTTGCTGGTGAAAGGCAAAAGCAGATTCCCCCGCTGCCTTTCCGGCAACAAAGGAGAGGAATGGTGACTGGTTACATATAGTCCACGCCGTACTCTACGGGGATCTGCGTGAAGGCGATGCGGGTGGGTGCGGCCTCGCGTGCGGCAAGCATGCTGCCGAAGTGCAGCGTGGTGTGGCCATACTTGAGGTTGAGCCTGTCCATGGTGGCGGAGAGCTGGCCGCGGTTGTCGGGATCGCCGAAGAGCTCTTCCTGGTGCTCGCCTTCGGGGACGAGGTCTCGCAGCGTGATGCCGACGAAGAAGGGTTTGCGGAACTCCTCGCCCTGAGGTCGCCGCGCCCACATGCCGCGCATGGCTTCGAGCAGCGTAAGAGTGTCCTGGCACTGGCGGAAGCGCGCCTCCATGCCCCAGCCTGATTGTTTGATGCCGCTGAAGTGGCGCTTCGATTTCATACGCTCGGCCTGCTCGCGCGTGAGCTGGTAGCGGATGGTGACGGACATCGCGCCGGTGTAGAACTTCTCCATCCGCAGGCGCATGGAGGCCTTGTGGAGAAGCTTGTTGGCGATGGCCCACGCTCCCTCTTCGTTACGAAAGTCGGGCGCCATGACGTGGGAGTGGCCGAGCGACTTCTGGACGTCGTTGGAGACGGGCGCGCCATCGTCGCCGGTGTTGCCGCCGCGCAGCCAGTGGTAGATGCGATCGCCCCAGACGCTGTTCCACAGGTTGTGCATGCCCTTGAGGTCGAGCGCGAGAAGGTCGGGCATGGTGTGGATGCCCTTCGCCTTGAGACGGGCCTCGGTCTTTGCGCCGACGCCGGGCAGGTCGCGCAGTTCAAGATGAGCGATGGCACGCGGAAGCTGTGAGGGCAGAAGGCCGATGAGGCCGTCGGGCTTCTGCATGTCGCTGGCGATCTTGGCGAGGTAACGATTGGGCGCCATGCCGATGGAGCAGCGCAGCGCCTCGCCCACGTTCCTGTAGATGGACTGCTTGATGTCGAGGGCGATTTTGCGCGCGCGTGGAGGCTCCTGCTCGCGGCCCATCAACTCGCAACTCATCTCGTCGATGGAGGGGTTGTGCGAGACGGGGCAGACGAGCTCGACGGCCTTGGTGATGGCGGCGGAGTATTTGGCGTACTCGGTGTGACTGCCTTCGATGAGGATGATGCCGGGGCAGAGGCGCTTCGCCTCGCCCACCTGGGTTCCGGTCTTGATGCCGAGGTCTTTGGCCTCGTAGCTGGCGGCGATGCAGCAGGTGGTGTCGGCCATGGTGGGCACGACGGCGACGGGCCTGCCGCGGTACTCCGGGTGCAGCTGCTGCTCGACCGAGGCGAAGAAGGAGTTGAGGTCGATGTGCAGGAAGCTGAAGCGGTCGGGATGGGGGGCGAAGGACACGGAAGTGGAGACGGCTATCTAAGCTAAGATTTTATTCGCTTTTTATTTGCCCCATCAAGGCCGTGCAGAGCACTCTTAGTTTCTGGTCAATTTCGTTTATTTCAATTGTCAGTATTGAGAAAGATGATGTACAGGTTATTCACGGAGTAAATTGGGGTCTTTCTTATGCTTAGCTTTTTCCTGCCTTCAGTCTCTGTTCGGAGAGGTATCTTTTCGCTGTTCGCAACGCTGTATCTGTGCTTCGTTTTGGGATGTTCGGGGGGGCAAAACAGCTCTTCCATTCCTGCAGCGCCATCCAGCCTGGTTTATCCCCAGACGGCGATCACGGTCATTGTGGGGCAGTCGATTACAGGCAGCACACCTTCGGTGACGGGTACGGTGAGCTCGTATTCGATCAGTCCAGCCCTCCCGGCCGGTCTTACTCTGAATCCATCGACGGGCGTTATTTCGGGAACGCCGACTGCAGCGATTCCTGCTACGACCTTCACCATTACTGCCTCGAACTCCGGCGGTTCGACGACGACAACCATTCAACTGGCCGTGAACGTTCCTGCGCCCACCGGTCTGACGTATCCCCAGACGATCATTTCGGCGATGGTAGGAGTTGCCATCGCATCAGATGTTCCGACAGTGACAGGTACTGTTGTTGCGTATACCGCGTCTCCAGCTCTTCCAGCGGGCTTGAACCTCAATTCAACGACCGGAGCGATTACGGGAACTCCAACGACGGCGGTGACACAAGCCACCTATGTCGTATCTGCAACGAATGCCTCTGGATCAACAAGTGCTTCCCTGCAGATCGTCGTGGCTGCAGCGGTTGCGGCCCCCTCATCGCTGGCTTATCCCCAGGGAAGTGTTTCGGCGACCGTCGGCGAGCCGATTATCCCAAATATCCCTTCTTTCACTGGGACGGTAACGTCGTTTACAGTCTCCCCTGCTTTACCCGTAGGATTGGGGCTGGACAGCGGCAACGGAACGATATCCGGCACTCCAACCAGCATTCTTGGGCAGACATCCTATACGGTGACTGCCTCCAACGCAGGCGGCAGTACGACTGCAACCGTTGTGTTGTCTGTGGGCAAAGCTTATGTGTCATTGATGGATCTGGGTCATGGCAGTGCTATCACTGCCATGCGGTCCGCGAGTAATCGAATTCTTAGCCAAGATCAGAGCGGTCACTGGGTTCTATGGGACAGCAGTTCCAATGCAAAGGTGGCTAGCGGGGACCAGTACTTTCTGGGACAGTCTGTCTACTGGCCCATCGACATTGCAGGTAGCTCCATAGCCATTGGTCAATCAAATGGAGTCGAAGTCCGTTCTTCCTCTGATGGTCATCTCCTTTCGTTGATCGCGTCCCCAACGATGATTGACCCGGTTACTTCGTTTGGAAGGAATGCCTGGTGGAAGCTGGCTTCGGATGGAAGTTACCTCTGCGCCGGGTCCTCTGCCGGCTTGTCGGTGTGGTCATCCACTGGTCAGCAGATGTTTCAGCGACAAGGAGATTATTCAAAGGCTAACGTCTTTGCCGCGCCAGATCAGATCCAAGTTGCGCTTGGTGCTGCGGGTAGCAGTGTCATTGAAACTATTGCCGTCAGCACCGGAGCATCTGCTACGAGTCCAGCTTTTTTCGGTACCTTCAATTCGTGGTTTCTCGACGGGCAGCGTTTCCTTACAAGCACAGGAACGACAGTCTGGACCTATTCCGCGGCGGGAGTTCAGCAAGGGATCGTAGCGTTGCAAAGCGGTGAAATCATAGCTGGGCAGGGAAATTGGATCTCTGTGGCTCTGCCGATCCGGCTTTATCCTTCCTCAATCGCAATCTATGAGGTTGGCGCCAATTCGCCCTCCGCAACCTATGCGACGGCAAACGGTACACAGTTTTTCGCTTCAGGCACGACCATTGGTCTTGTGAATGATCACTACGGTTCCGGTAGTATTGTCGATCTCTCGGCGTCGGCTCCATCCAAGAGCGACTTTACGACTCCTTTTGCGTTCCTAAGTTCGTATACAGCAACAAGCGCAGCGAAGTGGTATGTCTCAAATGAACATGGTGTCATCGCTGATGGCTCAAGTCCTAATGTCGCTGGTGCGTTGGATCTCGGCCAGGCGTGGAGCATTGCCGGAGGAACTACCAGGGCAGCAATTGCAACTGCGAACGGAACGATCACTTATTTGAATCCTGTTCAACTGTCGTCGAATGTATCCATTGCTTTTTCGAGCTCGAAGGTAGCGCTGTCTGCGGACGATACCGTATTGGCAGCAGTCGCAAATTTGAACGATAGTGCCTATTCGCCTGATCGGACTCTAAATTTTTATTCGATGCCGTCGGGCACTCTTGTCAAGAGTCTTCCTAATCAATTGGGCGACGGATCTAACCTGGAACGCATCGATTTCTCACTCGCGGGATCAGGTACGTTTTTTGGACAAATATTCCAGCGTACCGATAGCCGCGCAATCCAAGCCATGACAGGATCAGTTGACGGTACAACATCATTTGCCCTGCCCGCGACATCCAACCAGCCAATTGAAATTTCTCCGGATGGTAGTTTGGTCTCCATATCGAGCGGCCAAGTCGGTTTACCAGCTCCCACGTCGCCGATCTATAAAAATGGCGCACTCGTCGGCGGAGTTACCGGCGGAGCTATAGGATGGCTCGATGACAATACACTCTTGACCAACATCTTTGATGTCGACAGTGTCACTGGGACCTCCCTTGTCTATAAGGGAGCGGTGATCTATAACGCGGCAGGCGTACAGCAGGCGACATCTGCAATTCCGCTGTTGAACCGTATTCAGGTTGTGACATCCGATCAGATTTATTCACCGGAAAAAAACGCTATCTTTTCGTTAGCTACGGGACAGCCAGTGTGGACGGCAACAAAGCCATCTACGAATGGAGCCGTGGTCGGTTCATCCGTTGTTTTTGCCTCCGGGAGTCAAGTGTTTGTCGATTCTCACTAGATCGTGAAGACCAGGATTTCGTGAAAATCCCTCGATCTCAGGTCGCATGGAGATAGGTGCCCGGGCTGCGCTGCTAAAATCGCTGACCATGGCTGCTACGGAAACACCTGCGACTTCCAAGGGGAATCACGACGGGCTGACGCCGCATCAGAGGCGTCTTGCGGAACTGGCTGCGCGGCATGCTATTGCCGAAGAGGGTGGTGGAGCGGAGCGGCGGGCTCGCGAGGAGACGGCGGGGAAGTTGTCGGCGCGGGAGCGTGTCGAGCTGCTGCTGGATGAGGGCACGTTCGAGGAGACGGACAAGTTTGTGACGCATCGTGCGAGTGAGTTTGGTATGGACTCGCAGCGGGTGCCGGGTGATGGATTTGTGACCGGGCATGGGCGTATCGATGGGCGCGTGGTGTTTGTGTTTGCGCAGGACTTTACGGTGTTTGGCGGGTCGCTGTCGGAGGCGAACGCGGCGAAGATCGTGAAGGTGATGGATATGGCGATGAAGGTGGGCGCGCCGGTGATCGGGCTGAACGATTCGGGCGGGGCGCGCATCCAGGAGGGCGTGCTCTCGCTGGCGGGTTATACGGATATCTTTCTGCGCAATACGCTGGCGTCGGGTGTGGTGCCGCAGATCTCGGCGATTATGGGGCCGTGTGCTGGCGGCGCGGTGTACTCGCCCGCGATTACGGACTTCACATTGATGACAGAGAAGACGAGCTACATGTTCGTCACCGGGCCGGACGTGATCAGGACGGTGCTGCATGAGGATGTGACGAAGGATGCGCTGGGCGGTGCGGCGACGCACAACGAGATCTCGGGCGTGGCGCACTTCATGGCGCAGGACGATCGCGAGTGCCTGGCGATGGTGCGCGAGCTGGTGGGGTTTATCCCGTCGAACAATCTCGACGATCCTCCGCGAAGGGCGACGAGCGATCCTGCGGACCGAGCTGACGCTTCGCTTGAGACGATCATCCCGGAGGAGAGCAATCAGCCGTACGACATGGTCGATGTGATTACGCGGATCGTGGATGAGGGATATCTCTTCCAGGTGCATGAGCACTTCGCGCGCAACCTGGTGGTGGGCTTTGCGCGAATGAATGGGCGTCCCGTGGGCATCGTGGCGAATCAGCCGGCGGTGCTGGCTGGCGTGCTGGATATCGACGCGAGTGTGAAGGGCGCGCGGTTCGTGCGGTTCTGCGATGCGTTCAACATTCCGTTGATCACGTTTGAGGATGTGCCGGGGTTCATGCCGGGCACGCGGCAGGAGCATGGCGGCATCATTCGCCATGGAGCGAAGCTGCTGTATGCGTTTGCCGAGGCGACTGTCCCGAAGCTGACGGTGATTACGCGCAAGGCCTATGGCGGCGCATACTGCGTGATGAGTTCGAAGCATCTGCGCACGGATGTGAACCTGGCGTGGCCGACGGCGGAGATTGCGGTGATGGGGCCGGAGGGCGCGGTGAACATCGTCTACAGGCGCGAGCTGGATGCGGTGGTGAAGCGTGCGGAGGCGGTGATGCCGCAGGGCGTGTCGCTGACGGAGGAGCAGAAGCTCGAGGTGCTGGCCGAGGCGCGCAAGGAGAGGGTGGAGGAGTTTCGCGAGCGGTTTGCGAATCCTTACGTTGCGGCAGAGCGCGGCTTTGTAGATGCGGTGATCAAGCCGAGCGAGACGCGTCGCAGGTTGAACACGGCGCTGGATATGCTGGCGACGAAACGCGAAAAGAATCCGGCGAAGAAGCATGGGAATATCCCGCTGTAAGTTTCTGCATCGCGTGGAACGGAGCGTCATCTGAGTGCAATGCCAGCAAACGTGATCTCAACGGCGACAGCGGAGCACTACAGGTGGGGCGGCCCGAACAACAACGAGAGCGATGGCTGGTATCTCGTCCGTACGCCGGAGCTAAACATCATCGAGGAGTTGATGCCGCCGGGTGCTGAAGAGGCGCGGCATCATCACGAACGCGCGCGGCAGTTCTTCTTCGTGCTGGAGGGTGAGCTGACGATGGAGATCGAGCATCATGACTTCACGGTGAAGGCGGGCGAGGGCATCGAGATTCATCCCGGGCAGCAGCACCAGGCGATGAATCGCAGCTCGTCGCCGCTGCGCATCATGGTGACGAGCCAGCCGCCGAGCCATGGAGATCGCATCGACGATAAGCCTTAGACGGGCCTTGAGAGCTGGCGATGAATTGTCTTCAGGTTCGCGCGAAATGTGTCAAGATCGTCTACCCCTCGTATACCGGAATTGGTCACAAAAAAATGTAATTCACCACATTTTTTTCATTGACCTTTGATATGGAGGCCTATAGGTTGACCTCCATATCAAAGACCTCTCCGACAGTCACATGTCGGATTTTCTACTGGCTGTTGATGTCCTCCTCTGCCCGATGAAGGCGCGGTGGCTCTGCAACCAGCGGCGGTCTGATTGATCAGCTGCGGCCCCATGATGAGCACGCAGCACAGCTGAGCCTCTGCATGGTTTCATGCAGAGATATTTTTCCGAGGCCATACAGATGATGAAGACCGCATTCCTCATGCGCCGTCTTGCGGCGGCAGTGTGCCTGCTGGTGGTTGCATTGTTTGCAACCGTGATTGCCAGCGCACAGGAGACAACCGGTGCTATTCAGGGCACCGTTACCGATCCATCCAGTGCTGTGATTGCCGATGCCACCGTTACGGCGACCGGCGACAAACTGATCCGTCCTCAAACAGCGAAGACAGACTCCCACGGCTTTTATCGCCTCAATGCGTTGCCACCGGGCAAATACTCGCTGACGGTGCTGGGCGGCGGTATGTCGGCGAAGGCGATTGATATTAATCTGCTTCCCGGCGGCCTGCCCAATATCAATTTTCAACTTGTCGTCGGAGCCGAGACCGTCATCGACGTGAGCACGGCGGTGGCGCAGGTGGATGTGACGCAGAGCAAGGTGGAGACGACTGTCACCAACGAGGTGTTGCAGGAGATTCCGAAGGGCCGCTCATTCCAGTCGGTGATTCCGTTTGCACCGGGTGCGCGCCAGGAGCCTCTGCAGACGGCGACGCAGACGGCGTCTCAGGTGAGCGCGGCGCTGAACGGCAACCGCACCAATGGGTTCCAGATCGACGGCGCATCGGATACGGAGAACATTTATCTGGCTGAAGGCGTCAACGTCACCGATGTCGTCGGTGGCGGCGTGGGCTTCAATGTGCCCATGGAGTTTGTGCAGGACGTGCAGGTGAAGAGCTCTTCGTTCGAGGCCGAGTATGGCGGAGCGATGGGCGGCGTGGTGAACGTGGTGCAGCAGAAGGGTGGCAGCCAGTGGCATGGCCAGATCATGATGCACTATCGCTCGAGCGCGCTGAATGCGAATGACCAGTGCATCTTCTCGAGCACCTGCGGCCTGCGCAAGGACCCCGGAACGACGACCAACTCCACGACGCGCACGGACCAGGCATCGCAGTACTACCTGGGCAAGCAGGACCACTACAGGGTGATCAATCCGGGCTTCGATATCGGCGGGCCGCTGATGACCGATAAGTTGTGGATGAACATCGGCTATATGCCGGAGTTTTATCGCCAGCGCCGCGACGTGACGTTCACGGGAACGAATCCCGGGCCGCGCAGCTTCTACCAGTCGCAGGATACGCACTTCGGTTATATGCGCCTCGACTATGCGCCGATCAGCAAGCTGCGCGTCTTTGCGAGCTGGAACGATCTGTACACGCGCCTGACGGGCAACGCGCTGCCGAACCCGGACAGCAAGACGGGCCAGGTGAACTCGAGCTCGACGACGGACCCGACGACGTTCCGCACGGACGCCGGGCAGGTGATCCCGACGTCGATCTACATCTTCGGCGGCGATTACACGCCGACGTCGAACCTGCTGGTCTCAGTTCGCTGGGGCTACACGTACAGCAACGCACAGGATCGCGGAAAACCGTCCGGTGTTCGCGCGTTGCTGGATGGAGGATCGGGTGACGGCAAGGGGAATGGCGCGGTTGGCCTGGACGGCTCGACGGTGCCTGCGGCCTATCAGCAGATCTCGGGATATTCCAACCTTGGCGCGAACACGCAGCAGAAATACAACATCCTGCAACGCAAGACACTTAACGCCGACCTCTCTTACCTGAAGACCGGATGGGCGGGCACACACAACTTCAAGGTGGGCTTCATGCGCAACACCACCTTCAATAACCTGAACAGCGGCTACAAGACGGCACTGATCGACTTCTACTACGGCACGGACTATACGCCGGCGACTTCGGCCACGGCCTGCGATAGCGTGATCAGCGCAAATGTGGCTGCCTATGGAGCTTCAGCGGCGGATCATTGCCGCGGCAAGTACGGCTACTTCTTCGTCAACGACTACTCGACCGGCGGCATTGCGCGGGGCGACAACGAGGGCATCTACGTTCAGGACAGCTGGAGCGTGGCGCACACCGGACTCACGATCAACGCCGGTGTTCGCTTCGATCGTGAGTACCTGCCGCCTTACAGCGCGGGCGCTTCGGATATCAGCTTTGGCTTCACCGATAAAGTCGGCCCGCGTATCGGAGCGGCGTATGACGTGTTGCACAATGGCAAGCTGAAGGCCTACGGAAGCTGGGGCAAGTTCTACGACATCATCAAGTACTCGCTTCCGCGCGGCTCGTTCGGCGGCGAGTATTGGCATGAGTGCGTATACGCGCTCGACGATCCAAACTTTGCCGCGGTGCAGCCGGGCAATAACAGCGACGGTCACGCCTGCCCGGCCAGCGGCGGCGCCATCAACCTGGGAAGCAGCTATCGCTTTATCGAGAACCTCGACCTGCGCAAGAACGTGATCAGTACGCAGGACCCCGGTGTCGATCCGAACGTCAAGCCGATGTCGATGCACGAGTTGGTGCTGGGCAGCGACTGGGCGGTCTCGCCGACGCTGAGCATCAAGGCGCGCTATGCTCGCAAGCGTCTGGATAACACGATCGAAGATATCGGCGTGACCGATAACCTCGGTTTCTACATCGGCAATCCCGGACCGGGATACGGCGACCTGCTGCATCGGACGCTTTACTCCAACGACTTCACCTCGCCGCTGTGCCCGAACTGCCCGGCGCAGCCCAAGGCGGAGCGCGACTACGACGGCTTTGAACTACGCGTGATGAAGACTGCAGGATCGCACTACTTCTTCAGTGCTTACTACGCGTACAGCCGCCTGTATGGCAACTATCCCGGACTGACCTCGACCTTCAACACCGATGGTGGCGGCGGTCGTCACAGCCCGAACAACAACCGCTCGTTCGACCAGCCGCAGATGCAGTTCACGGCGCACGGGAAGCCGTTTGGCGGACCGCTGCCGACGGATCGTCCGAATACGCTGGGCGGCTATGGATCGTTCCGGCAGAGGTGGTTCCTGGGGGAGACGCAGCTGGGTCTTTCGCAGGCCATCTACCAGGGCACGCCGGTTTCGACGGCATGGCCGACAGGAACCTCGACGTCTTCGGTGCAGTTTGTCGAGGATCAGAGCAGCTGGGTGCCGATCTCGCGTGGCGGCGATGGTTCGATCATTGCAGGAGCGGTGCAGCACAACCGTCGTACGCCGGGCTACTTCCAGACGGATGCGAATCTGACGCACTACATCAGCGTCAGCAAGCAGCATGAGCCCTGGAAGCTTGGCGCGGAGATCAATGTTTCCAATCTACTGGGACAGCATGCCATAACGGGGTATACCGAGGTTCCGCTAACGGCAGCGGTCTATCCCAACACGACGGCGAATCCCACCGGCTTCGACTTCAACGCAATGATGACGGGATGGGACTACGTCGGCGTCAGCAACACGAAGAAGAATCTGGTTGCCAGCAATTATGCTCTGCCGAATATCTTCCAGACGGGACGCCAGATGAAGATCCTCATCCGGTTTATCTTCTAACTCTTACGGAAGTCCAAACGAGAAGGGGACTGGATATCCAGTCCCCTTTTTTCTTGCTGCAGGCACACGATCGGCGCCGATGCGAACCATGTTGCTGCTGGAGGCGTGAGTCTACTTCTCGATCTTGAGGTTGATGTAGAACTGGTTCTTCATGTCGAAGGAGCTGATGCTTTTGACGGAGCTTTTTTTGCCGTTGTGCTCGGCCCAGATCTCGTAGTCGGTGTTCTGTGCCAGCTGGCCGAAGCGGTAGCTACCCTGGTCGTCGGCGATGAAGCTCTTCACCGTGTGGCCATCCTTGAGGTAGATGACGGCGCCTTTGACGGACCCGGATTCGTCAGTCACCTTGCCCTGAACGACGCGCTGCACAGGGCCTCGCTGCGCGGCAGCCGGTATGGTGACGACTGCGGGAAGGACGACAACTCCCATCAGCGTTGTGGAGGCCAGGGCAGCACGACCGGCAAGCGAGCGAAACTTTTGCAGACTGTTCATAAACCCAGTATACGAACATGGGCTGCGCGAGCGTAGCGGGGAGAGTGAGGGCTAGTCCTCTTCGTCGGTTCCGAGGGGCGTGAGATCTTCGTCGTCGTAGCCGGCTTCGTCGACGGCGGAGAGCTCGATGGGATCGACGGCGACGACCTCCAGCTCGGTGCCGCACTCCTCGCACTGCACCGTTTCGCCGGTGTCGACATCGTCGTTGAGGTCGAGCGGGTTATCGCATTCAGGGCAGACTACAGCCATCGAAGCATCCTCCAGAGATTCTGCAGCAGCGTGGCGCTATGGCACAGGGTGCTGAAATTATTTAGCGGCCAGTTGTGCCATCGCGTCAAGAGAGTGGCTCAGGCGATTAGGATGAAGCCAGCTTCTGCATTCCCAATCATGGAGTGGACGATTGAGCAAGCGCATGGTGAGCGTTTTTCACGGGGCACTGTTTGGAGTGCTTCTGAATGCATCGATTGTTGTGCAGGCGCAGCAACCGGTGACAGCGCCGCCGCCGGATGCTGCGATCGCGGCAGCCCTGCGGCAGGTGTCGGCGGCGGATGTGCAGGCGACGATCGAGAAGCTGGTGAGCTTCAACAATCGCAACACGCTCTCCAGCATGGAGACGGACCTGAAGCCGGGAACAGGAATCAACGCCGCGGCGGACTGGATCGAGTCGGAGTTCCAGCGTATCTCGACGGAGTGTGGCGGCTGTCTTGAGGTGAAGCGCGACGAGTTTGTGGCGCAGCCGCAGTCCGGGCCGACGGCGCGCATCGTGAAGCCGACGAAGCTGACGAATGTTTACGCTGTGTTACGCGGCACCGATCCGGCGCAGGCCGAGCGCAGGGTGCTGGTGACGGGGCATTACGACACGCGCAACACCGATGTGATGAATACGCACGATCCGGCTCCGGGGGCGAACGACGATGCCAGCGGCACGGCGGTTTCGATGGAGTGCGCGCGCGTGCTCTCGAAGCTGAAGTTTCCGGCGACGATTGTGTTTGTGGCAGTCGCGGGGGAAGAGCAGGGGCTGGTGGGCAGCCGTCATCTGGCGCAGGTGGCGAAGGCCGAGGGCTGGCATCTTGAGGCGGTGCTGAATAACGACATCGTCGGCGGCGATACGACGCCGGGCGAGACGGAGCAGAACAAGGCGGTGGTGCGTGTCTTCTCCGAGGGAATCCCGGCGACGGCGACGGCTGAGCAGGCGCGGGCGCTGATCAACCTTGGCGCGGAGAGCGATTCGCCTTCGCGGGAGCTGGCGCGGTCGATTGCGGAGGTGAGCGCGGCGTACTTCAAGTCCTCGACCGAGCGTGCGGGGAAGAACACGCCGCCGGGACGTCCGCGCAGCAACCTGGTCCGGCTGGTGCCGGCGTTTCATCCGGTGCTGATCTTCCGGCGTGACCGCTACCTGCGCGGCGGCGATCACACCAGCTTCAACGCCGAGGGATTTACCGCGGTGCGGATCACGGAGTGGCGCGAGAACTTCGATCATCAGCACCAGACGCTGCGCGTGGAGAACGGCAAGCAGTACGGTGACCTGCTGCCCTATGTCGACTTCGACTACGTGGCGAACGTGGCGCGGATGAACGCGGCGGCGCTGGCGACGCTGGCTTCGGCTCCGGGGGAGCCGCGCGAGGTGCGCATCGGGACGGAGGCGCTGGATAACTCCACCGAGCTGAGCTGGATGGCTCCCGAGGGTGCGCCTGCCGGGACCGGCTATGAGGTGGTGTGGCGGTCGACGGACGATGCGACGTGGACGACGGTCGAGAGTGCGGGGGCGGCGCTGTCGCTGAAGCTGCCGATCTCAAAGGACAACGTTATCTTCGGTGTGCGGTCGGTGGACGCGGCGGGGCATCGCAGCCCGGCGGTGATGCCGACGCCCTCGCGGGCCATGCGGAGTGCCATCCCGGCACAGCCGGCGAAGCAGTAACGGGCCGCCTCGTACGGCAGGGGCCGCGCTGTGGTGAAATAGACGGAGTCATGCCCCGATCCGGACCCATCTCGTTGAACCTGCCGTCGTTTGGCGGCGCTGTGCGGCGGCTGATCCTGATCAACGTCGTCGCGTTCTTTGCTCTGGCGTTGATCTCCTGGGTGTCGCCGGGCTTCGATCGGCTGCTGATGCCGCACATGGTGCTGGAACCGCTGGCGGTGATGCACGGCGAGGTGTGGCAGCTGGCCACGTACTCGCTGGTCAACCCCGGAATCCTGTCGATGGTGTTCGCCATGCTGACGCTGTGGTTCACCGGCTCGCTGCTGGAGAGCTCACACGGCGGCCGCTGGCTGATGGAGCTGTACTGGACGTCGGTGATCGGCGGCGCGGCGGTGGCGACGGCGGTCTCGTTTACGCACGTCTTTGGGCTGCGGCCGGATGTGGCCTCAGTGGGCGCATGGGCGGGTATCTTCGGGCTGCTGATGGCGATCGCCATGCTCTTCGGCGACCAGGAGTTCCTGCTGTGGTTTGTGCTGCGCCTCAAGGCGAAGTACATGGTCGCGATCTACATCCTGATTGCGGTCGCCGTGCTGCTGAAGCAGGCGGACAGCTTCGGTGCGCTGCTGCAGCTTTCGGGCGCGCTGGCGGGCTTCCTGTTTGTGAAGTTTGCGCCGCGCCGGGGATTTGCCTTCGGCATGACGGAGAGCTTCTACGGCGTGCGCAACTCGTATTACCGCTATAAGCGGCGGCGGGCGGCGCGGAAGTTCGAGGTGTACATGCGCAAGCAGAACCGCGAGGTTCACTTCGACGAGGATGGCCGTTACATCGATCCGGACGAGCTGAAGCGCGATCCGAACGACCGCCGCTGGATGAACTGACCTTCCTCCCAAGCCCCGGTTTGCCTGAGGATTTCTGTTAAAAAAGCCTGAGATGCCGGGCATGGTGTAGCTATATGCCACATAACAGGTCTGTTGCCTGGTGGTAATTCTTTACCCAGCATTCATGCATTGTTGTGCAACAATTAAGGTCATTCACCTGCAAAACTGCGTTCGGCACTAGGCTCTTCCTGAGTTTTTGAACTAGGCTTTTTCTCCGAGTAAGGAATTCCAAAGATCTGTCTTGGCAATTCATCCAGCGGTTCCTCATGGAACTGCAAAGGAGTCGTACCTTGCCAAGAATCCTCCCCAAGTTACTTATCCTGACCAGTGTGACGGCGCTGAGCGGCTGCGGTGCGGGCATGATCGGTTTGCCCGGTTCGGAGCTGCTTGCCTCCACAGCGTCATCGGCCACGTCGAGCAACTCCTCGTCGGCAACCCAGTCGGCAACGACGTCGAATGCGTCCACGACGACGAGCGCCTCTTCGGCGACTACGCCGACAACAACGACGACGACTGCCCCAACCACGGTCTCGACGGCAACGGGTTCCCCGACGCCTACAACAACTACAACGCCTACAACTACAACGACGACAACTCCTACGACCACAACCTCGTCGACGACGACCGCGACGGGTTCGGGTACGACCACGACTCCGACCACGACCACGACTCCAACCACGACTGGAACCTCTACAGGAGGCTCCACGGCCACAGCAACGAGCGGTACAGCGACGGGCTCAGGCGGCGGGACTGTGACGACGCCGACGACGACCGACCTCGCCGACGACCTCTGGCGGTACGACGGCGGGTTCGGGTGGAGGTACGACGACCACTTCGCCGGTGACCACTCCTGTCACCACTCCGCCTGTCACCACTCCTGTCACCACTCCACCTGTGACGACTTCGCCGGTGACGACGCCTCCGACGACAACTGATCCAGGTAGCGGTACTGGCACTGGAACGGGTAGCACGACCACTCCACCGGCGACCACGACACCCACCAGCTCCGCGTGCAGCGCGATGGACCTGGGCCAGGGTGCGAACCTCAACGGTTTTCTGCCATTTGCGGCTAACGATGCCTGGCGGCAGAACATCGCTTCGTCGCCGGTGGATGCCAGCTCGGCGGGCATGATCGGCTACATCGGCGGCTCGCATCTGTATGCGAACTTCGGTGCGGGGCTGTATGACGGCGCGACGATCGGCATTCCGTACACCGTGGTCAGCGGCTCGTCGTTCGTCAACGTCAACTACACCGACTATGGCGATGAGAGCGATCCTGGCCCGATGCCCTTCTCGTCGAGCACGGCGATCGAGGGCGATCCCAATGCAGGCGACCGGCACAGCCTTGTGCTGGACCGCGACAACTGCTGGCTCTACGAGCTGGGTAACGCCTACGTGCAGGGCGACGGTTCGTGGAATGCCTCTGCCGGCGCGGTGTGGGACCTGACCAACCTCAATCAGCGTCCCTTCCGCTGGACCTCGACCGATGCAGCCGGCCTGCCGGTGTTTCCGGGGCTGGTGCGTTACGACGAGGTGGCGGCGGGGCACATCGATCACGCGATCCGCGTGACGCTGGCGCGCAGCCGTGCGGCTTTCGTGGCTCCGGCATCGCACTGGGCGGCCAATAACAGCGATCCCAACGCAGCGGTGATGGGCATGCGCCTGCGCCTGAAGGCGGACTTCGACATCTCGTCGTATCCGGCGCAGGCGAAGGTGATTCTGACGGCGTTGAAGAACTACGGCATGATCATGGCCGACAACGGCAGCAGCATGTTCATGATTGGAGCGCCGGACGATCGCTGGAACAACGATGACCTCTCGACGCTGAAGCAGGTACCTGCCTCGGCGTTCGACGTGGTGCAGATGGGAACGGTGTACACGGCGGCGAATGTGCCGACGGGTGCTGCTCCCACGATCAAGAGCTTGACGGCGGATAAGACGGCTGTGGCTGCGGGTACAGCGGTGACGCTGAGCTGGGCGGCGGACAATGCGTCGTACTACATCGTCTCGCCGGAGATCGGTGCGGTGCGCGGAACCAGCGCGACGGTGCATCCCACGAAGACGACGACGTACACGCTGTACGCCACCAACCAGTACGACCGCAGCACGCAGACCATCACCATTACCGTGCAGTAGTGACGGTTTAACCGAAGTCAACCCGCCGCGGCGAAGAGATCTTCTTCTCCGCGGCGTTTTTGTGCGCGAAAAGCGGCTACTGTTCGATGCGCGACGAAACTTTAGGCGAAGGTTTGCAATCCAACCAGGCAGAGGATATTAAATGCAGACCAGAAAACTTGGACACTCCGATATCAGCATCGTGCCAATTGTCTTCGGCGGCAACGTCTTTGGATGGACGATCGACGAGGCGACATCGTTTGCGATTCTCGATGCGTTTGTAGACCGTGGCTTCGATTGCATCGATACGGCGGATGTTTACTCGCGCTGGAAGCCGGGCAACCAGGGCGGCGAGTCGGAGACGATCATCGGCAACTGGCTGAAGCGCTCGGGTAAGCGCGACAAGATTGTGCTGGCCACCAAGGTCGGCATGGATATGGGCGACGGCAAAGAGGGCCTGAAGAAGAAGTACATTCTCGAAGAGGTGGAGGCTTCGTTGAAGCGCCTGCAGACGGACTTCATCGATCTGTACCAGTCTCACAAGGATGATGAGTCGACGCCGATTGAGGAGACGCTGGAGGCTTACGATCAGCTGATCAGGCAGGGCAAGGTGCGCATCATCGGCGCGTCGAACTACAACGGCGCGCGGTTGACGAAGGCGATGGAGACCTCGGAGCAGAAGGGCCTGCCGGTGTATCAGACGCTGCAGCCGGAGTACAACCTGCACACGCGCGAGGAGTATGAGAGGGATCTCGCTCCGGTTGCGGAGAAGTATGGCATCGGCGTGATCACGTACTTCTCGCTGGCGTCGGGCTTTCTTACCGGCAAGTACAAGAGCACGGAGGACACGAAGGGCGCGCAGCGCGAGGCCCGCGTGCAGAAGTACTTCGACGATCGCGGCATAAAGATCCTGAAGGCGCTGGAAGAGGTTGAGAAGCAGACCGGCGCGAAGCAGGCGTCGATCGCGCTGGCATGGCTGCTGGCGCAGCCGACGGTGACGGCGCCGATTGTGAGTGCGACGAGCACGAAGCAGCTGGAGTCGCTGTTTGCGGCGGTTGATCTGAAGCTGACGGCGGAGCAGGTGAAGCTGCTGACGGACGCCAGCGCCTACTGAGCGTAGCGGAAGGCTTCGTCGCTGGAGTCGTCATGCGGCGAGCAGCTATAGTTGCGTCCATGCCTGGACGAACTGTGCTGCTCGCCGCGTTGTGTTTGCTTGCTTCGCCATTGCTGTTTGCTTCGGAGCCGCTGCTTGCTTTGCCGCCATTGCTTGTTTCGCCATTGCCGCGTGCGCAGCCGTGTGAGTCGCTGACGAAGCTGTCCACGGCGAAGGTTGTGGTCGATGCAGCGAAGCCGGTGGTGGAGGGCGCGTTACCGCAGCCGAACGGTGGGGCGAAGCTCTCCGCACTGCCGGCCTTCTGTCGCGTCGCGGTGACGCTGAAGCCGACGGCGGACTCCGACATCCATGCGGAGATCTGGCTGCCGACGGCTGGATGGAATGGCAAGTTGATGGCGGTGGGCAGCGGCGGCTGGGGCGGCTCGATTAATTACAGCAGCATGGCGGAGGCGTTGCGGCGCGGCTATGCCACGGCTGCCACCGATGATGGCCACGTGGGCGACAGCGCGAGCTTCGTCGTGGGGCATCCGGAGAAGTTTGTCGACTTTGCGTACAGAGCCGAACATGAGATGACGGTGGTTGCGAAGGCGGTGGTGGATGCGTTCTATGGGCGCGCGGCACGCTATTCGTATTGGAACGGCTGCTCGGGCGGAGGGCGCGAGGGGCTGCTGCAGGCGTATCGCTATCCCGAGGAGTTCGATGGCATCATCGCTGGTGACCCTGCGGACATGCGACGTAATGCGTGGGCGCTGTGGCTCGCGACGAAGACCTTCAAAGATGCGGTGGACTATATTCCGCCAGCGAAGTACGCGATGATTCATCGCTTCGTGCTGGATGCGTGCGATGCGAACGATGGCGTAAAGGATGGGCTGATCGAAGATCCATCGAGCTGCAAGGTAGACTTCGCGAAGCTTGCCTGCA
Source organism: Edaphobacter sp. (assembly GCF_028283685.1). GTDB lineage: Bacteria > Acidobacteriota > Terriglobia > Terriglobales > Acidobacteriaceae > Edaphobacter. The sequence continues at coordinate 316,378 of NZ_JAPWKF010000006.1, forward strand.
AAGGCGGCGATGCAGCGGACTGCCTGACGCAGCGGCAGGTGAAGACGGCGCAGACGATCATCAGCCCATTTCGAGATTCGAAGGGGGAGCAGCTCTTTCCTCGTCTGGAGCCGGGGACGGAGATGCGCTGGGCGCGGGTTGCGGGTGGGCCTGATCCAGCGGAGCTTTTCTGGGATCAGTTTCGCTATGTCGTCTACCAGAATGCGCAGTGGGACTGGCGCAGCTTCGATTTGGATCGCGACCCTGCGAAGGCGAATGCGGTAAACAGGGATGTCGACGCGCTCGATCCGCATCTTGAGGCATTTGCGAAGCGCGGCGGCAAGCTGCTGCTGTATCACGGCTGGGCGGATCAGCAGGTGGCTCCGGGATCGACGGTGGAGTTCTACAAGGCGCTGCATGATGTGAACGGCGATTGGGTGCGGCTGTTCATGGCTCCGGGCATGGCGCACTGCTCAGGTGGTGAAGGGCCGGACAGCTTCGACAAGATCGGCGTGATGGAGGACTGGGTGGAGCGGGGCAAGGTGCCTGCGAGGATCGTTGCGTCGCATCATGCTGCGGGGAAGGTGGATCGCACGCGTCCGTTGTGCGCATATCCGCAGGTTGCGAAGTACAAGGGCAGTGGGAGTGTGGATGATGCGGGGAGCTTTGTTTGTGCGGTGAAGTGAAGGTCTGTGCGGACGTTTAGATCCGTGGGTGCCCCATCTTCGCGGTGGTCTTATCGTCGCTAAAAAGGCGGGTTGTATCCGAAGGCACGATGTATTGCCTGCATGTATATCCTGCAAACCCACCTTAGCCGCTACGCAGCGAAGATGGGGCACCCGATTTATCTACTTCGCTGACGGTTGTTAAATAAGAGAAGCAGCGGAGATTGTCCGCTGCTTCTCTTTACTTGGAAGAGGAAACTGTAGCCTTAGCTGCGCGGAGCGATCCTCAGGTGAAGCTCCCGCATCTGTTGTTCGGTTGCGGGGCTGGGGGCGTCGACCATGAGGTCGATGGCCTTGGCGGTCTTGGGGAAGGCGATGACTTCGCGCAGGCTGGTGGCTCCTGCGAGGATCATCACGATGCGGTCGATGCCTAGTGCGATGCCGCCGTGCGGAGGCGTGCCGTATTCGAGGGCTTCGAGGAAGAAGCCGAAGCGCTGCTTGGCCTCTTCGTCGCTCATGCCGAGCGAGCGGAAGATCTCTGCCTGCACGTCCTGGCGATGGATACGGATGGAGCCGGAGCCGAGCTCGGTGCCGTTGAGCACGATGTCGTAGGCGAGTGCTCGGACGGAGCCCTTGTCATTGAAGAGAGCGCCGGACTTGATGTCGTCCTCATGCGGCGAGGTGAAGGGGTGATGCGCCGCGTTCCAGGTCTTCGCCTCCTCGTCCCACTCGTACATGGGGAAGTCGGTGACCCAGAGGAATTTGAAGTCTTCGGCGGTGCCGGTCTGGGTGAAGCGGCCGTGCTTGTCGGCGAACTTCTGCGCGAGCTGCAGGCGCAGCGCGCCGACGCGCTTGTAGATCCACTGACGGTCGAAGTTCCACATCTCGGGCGTGCCGAGTTTAGGAGTGACGACGACGATGAGGTCTTCGGGCGTGGCTTCGAGCTTCTGCGCGATGAGTGCGGCGAGCGGAGCGAAGGTCTCGCTGGTCTTCAGGCGCTCGGTGTCGAGCAGGTCGAGGCCGGTCTCGCCGAAGCCGGTGCGGACTTCCGAGAGCAGCTTCTTGCGCTCGGTGCCGGAGAGGCCGCCGGCCTTCGGAATGATGAAGCCGAGGATGGGCAGCTTCTGCTCGATCTTGAGCGTCTCGCGCAGTGCGGCGTCGAGATCGTCCGACAGCTCGACCATTGCGGGCAGGCGCATGTCGGGCTTGTCGATGCCGTACCTGCGGATGGCGTCGTCGTAGCTCATCTGCAGGAAGGGACCTGAGGGCAGCGTGATGCCTGCGGTTTTGAAGGCCGCGGAGAGAAAGCCTTCGACGGTGCGGAAGATCATCTCCTGCTGCGGGAAGGTCATCTCGAGGTCGATCTGGGTGAACTCGGGCTGACGGTCGGCGCGGAGGTCTTCGTCGCGGAAGCAGCGGGCGATCTGGAAGTAGCGGTCGAAGCCGGAGATCATGAGGATCTGCTTGAAGATCTGCGGCGACTGCGGCAGGGCGTAGAACTCGCCCTCGTGGACGCGGCTGGGGACGAGATAGTCGCGTGCGCCTTCGGGCGTGGAGCGGGTCATGAACGGCGTCTCGATCTCGAGGAAGCCGTCGTTGGAGAGATACTCGCGGATGGCGCGGGCGACGTTGTGGCGCAGCAGGAAGTTCTTCTGCATCTGCTCGCGGCGCAGGTCGAGGTAGCGGTACTTCAGCCGGACCTCTTCGTTGGCGATGGCGTCTTCGGAGGGCGAGAAGGGAGGCGTCTTGCTCTCGTTGAGCAGGAGCAGCTCTTTGACGACGACCTCGATCTGACCGGTGGCCATGTTCGGGTTTTCGAGGCCTTCGCCGCGCTTGCGCACGGTGCCTTTGACGGCGACGACGTATTCGGAGCGGGCGGCCTCGGCCTTGTCGTGGGCGGGCCCGGCGATCTCGATGTCGGAGACGACCTGGGTGATGCCGGTGCGATCGCGGAGATCGAGAAAGATGAGATTGCCGTGGTCGCGGCGGCGGTTGACCCAGCCCATCAGAACCACGTCCTGGCCGTCCTGCTCCACGCGGAGCTCACCGCACTTATGGGTGCGTTGCAAAGTACCTAAAAAGTCGAGTGTCACAATGTCTTCTATTGTACGAAGAGCGGGGCGGATTGGCTAAACGGCAGGGAATAAGGCTGTTTGGTTAGCCTGGCAGTTGGGTAACAGATTGCCCGGCTGCCGATAACGGTGTTTCCCGGTATTTGCGGGAGGCTTCGAACTAGGGTGTCGTGGTGCCAGTGACCAGGAAGCGGCGGTTCAGCCAACGGCGCACCGGCTCGTCGTAGAGCTTGAGACAGGCATAGGCGATGGCGATGGCGGTAAAGAACAAAGCCGCACCCCATGCCAGGCCCTGCGCCGGAGTGAATTTCCCCTCGGCCACCCAGGCTGTGTAGATGTAGATGAGCGCGTAGTGCGTGATGTAGAGCGGGTAGGAGATGGCGCCTGAGAAACGGCACAGGCGCGTGGTCATGCGTCCGCTGACCTGCTCGCCCGCACCCATGGCCACGATGACCGGGTACAAGAGGATGACGACGAGTGCCTCGTAGAGGCCGTTCTTCCAGCCTGTGGCTGGCGTGCCGAAGCGCGGCAGGACGAAAGAGAGGACGAGCGGCAGGCTGCACCAGAGGAAAGCGTTGCGAACGTGGATGCGTATTTGCATCCTTTGCAGGAGCATGCCGGCCAGGAATGGGTAAAACAGCCGAATAAAGCCGATTTTAAGTTCGAGCGCGTTGAGCGTCCAGCCACCCGTGATGTCGCCGCGCGGCGTGGTGACAAGATAGTGGGTGAGTAAGGCGGCGGAGAGCGCCGCGAGCACCAGGAGCACGCGATTGGATACCTTGCGCAGGCCGAGCGCATAGGCGATGTTTGCGATGTATTCGAAGATAAGCGACCAGGCCGCACTGTCGAGCGGATGCATCTCCTGCCAGCCGCGAATGTCCATGGAGATGGGTATCGGAATGAGCGTGCAGCCGATGAGTGCGATGAGAATGAGCCTGGGCACCGATGTAGCTGCGACAAGTGGAAAGACCCTGGGGCTGGCGCTCTGGTAAAAGAGCAGCGCGCCAAGGAGAGTGCCCATGACGACCATGGGTTGAAGGCGGATGAGGCGGCGCTTGAAGAAGTCCCACAGCGTCATGCGTCGCTGGCCATTTGCAGGGTGCCAGCGGTCGTCGTACGCGTAGGCGACGACAAAGCCAGAGAGCATGAAAAAGAAGTCCACTGCGAGGTAGCCATGGTTGACGATCTGCCTGGCGTGATCGCCGCCGTTCCATGCCTCGCACATGTGGAAGATGACCACGACCATGGCGGCGACGCCGCGGAGGCCGTCGAGTATTTCGAAATGCTGCTTGGGCTGGATGCGTGTATCTGGCTGACTCATGGCCTGGAAAAACGATACACAATCGTTTGCAAAGACGTCTTGCGCTTTGGGCTTAACTACTTATGATCGACCGGCGGTTCCATAATCCAAGGTGAGTCCCTACACGTCGGCTTGTCGTCAGCTGTTCGCGAGGCAGCTGGTCGTATAAGGTTTCTGCGAATGAAGCAGGACGTTTAAATCCGCTCCGCGTGCGCCTTGATATAGCCGTCCAGTGAGTGGTCGGGGCCGATGTAATGGAACTCCTCGGCGTATTCGAGGCCGTATTTGCTGCCGATGCGCTTGTCGCGCTCGAGGAATGCGGCTTCGATGAAGGCATCGTTGGCCGCTTCCTGCGTGCCGGAGAAGGCGGGGATGCGCATGCCCTGCGCGGTGAGCGAGTCGTTGGTGCTGCGGACCATGTTGGTCATCATCGTGCGGCAGGAGCGGATATAGGCGAGCTTCTGCTTCAGCGTTGGTCCGATGTCGACGACGCGATTGACCATCTGCGGACCGCGGGCGAAGTAATACTTTTCGCTGACGGCATGCACCTTCAATCCCGCGTCGAACTGCTCGGGAAAGTCGAGGTGGTCGGCTGACATCCAGCAGGCGGCTTCGACGGCCTGCGCGGTGACGTAGTGATCGGGGTTCTCCTCGTAGTGTCCCCAGGGGTCGTAGCTGAGCACGGTGTCGACCTTGAGAAGGCGGAAGAGGAAGATGAGGCGTACGCGAATCTCCATGCGCGAGACGTCGTCGAGGCCGTGGTTGCGGTAGTGCAGGTCGTAGCGCTTCTTGAGACCGGCGACCTCGACGAAGTGCGCGGCGTCCTGCTCGTTGGCGAGGACGGTCTCGCCGAGGGTGAGGTTGTAGGAGTCCTTCTCATCGTTGCTGACGCGGATGAAGTATCCGGTGTAGCCCTCGTTCAGCAGCTTGGCGATGGTGCCGCCCGCGAAGATGGGGCCGTCGTCGAGATGCGGCGTGATGAGCGCGAAGACCTTGCCCTTGCCGGGCTGGTTCGGATTGGCTCGCTCGATGACCGGCGGCTCGGCTGGGGAGGTCTGCGCACCTGCCTGCGCCGCGCCGGTAAGCCCGGCAGCGGCTGCCATCTTGAAGAACTCTCTGCGTACCATCAGGCCTCGCTGGTCAAACGGAGTTCGGAGCTCTCGATCAGAGTTTCAGTGCCGCTGCTAAACCCTCACGCGGTATCTTTTCCTGCTCGCCTTTGGCAAAGTTCTTGACGGTGAACAGACCGGAGCTGACCTCGTCTTCGCCGACGATGATCATCTTGTTGGCCAGCTTGTCGGCGGTCTCGAAGGAGCGGCGCAGGCGGAAGGCTCCATCGCCGACTTCGATCCGCAGACCGGCCTTGCGCAGCTCGTGCGCCAGCTTGAGGGCCGCGGGGTTCTGCGCCACGCCCATGGGTGCGATGAAGGCGTCGAGCTTGGCAGCCTGCTTCTCTTCGGCCTGCGCCTGCAGCGTCAGGATCAGGCGATCTTCGCCGATGGCGAAGCCGATGCCCGGGGCCTTCGGGCCGCCGAGCATCTCGGAGAGGCCGTCGTAGCGGCCGCCGCCGAGCAGGGCATTCTGCGTACCCAGACCGCTGCCGTCGGGGCACGGTGAACTCGAAGGTGGTGCGGGTGTAGTAGTCCAGGCCGCGTACGAGGCGGGGATCGATGACGTAAGGCACGCCGCAGGCCTCAAGCGCATCCTTGACCTGGTTGAAGTGCTCGCGCGAGTCTTCGCCCAGAAACTCGGCGATCTTGGGCAGGCTGTTGATGATCTCCTGGTCGCCCTCGTCCTTGGAGTCGAGCACGCGCAGGGGATTGGTCTCGGCGCGGCGCTGGTTGTCCTCGCACATCTTGTGCTTCACCGGGGCGAGCGCATCGCGCAGGGCCCGCGAGTAGCGGGCACGGTCGTCGGCCGAGCCGACGGAGTTCAGCGCCAGCCGCCATCCTTTGACGCCCAGCTCGTTGAGCAGCGTCGCCAGCATCTCCAGCACCTCGGCGTCGCGCAGAGCGGAGTCCGAACCGGAGAACTGCGGTCCCAGCACCTCGGCGCCGATCTGCCAGAACTGGCGGTAACGGCCACGCTGAGGACGCTCGCGACGGAACTGCGGCCCGATGTAGAAGAGCTTCTGCAGGATGCCGCTGTCGTTCAGGTGGTGCTCAATATAGGAACGCACGACCCCGGCGGTGTTCTCGGGGCGCAGCGTGAGGGACTGGCCTTTGTCGCTCTCGGCGCGGCCACGGTCCTCCCAGGTGTACATCTCCTTGGAGACGATGTCGGTCTCTTCACCCACACCGCGGGCGAAGAGCTCGGTCGCCTCGAAGAGCGGCGTGCGGATCTCGCCGAAGCCGTAACGGGCAAAGACGCTGCGCGCCGTCGCCTCGACGTGATTCCACAACTCGGTGTCGGGCGGGAGAAGATCCCGTGTCCCTCGTACTGCCTTGATGATTGCCATTCCACTTATCAGTGTAGCGAAAAGATGGATAGGATTCTCACCCGTTGGAGCTTGGAGCTACTAGATAGGCAGCTTCTCCAGTTCGCATCTGTCCGGCTTGCAGTTCAGGATGAAACGTAATCTTATTCGGGCTGCTGCCCCGGATGGTTCCCACGCCTGAAAATCCACGCTGCGCATCATGTCGATGCCACCGTCGATCTTTGTAGCTGCATCGGGCGTTGCTTGCACATCTAGAATCTTCCCGTTGGATAGTATGAGGTCGTAATCAGCGATTCCTGCAGCGTGTGCAGGGTTCGGAATGCGGACTCTGCGCGCCATGTAAATCGATTCGTCGAGTTCCTTAGGTAAAAGCCTCAATCCCTTCTTCTCCAGGGCGTCGCAGCGGCCCTTCAGCTGGCTTGAGGTGTCATTTTCAGTTGAGTGGCCAAGGCTCAGTGCGACCTCGTACGTCTTGTACGCGTCACGCGATTTGCCTTGTTTTTCCTGTGCCTCTCCGAGATGAAGCCCGATGACGGGCTGAGGGTCATTCCGCCATGCCGCATGAAGATACTTTTCCGCGAGTTCGAATTCGCCTTTCTGAAAATAGATCCAGCCGAGCGTATCCCATGTGGCAACCAAGAGGTTCGACCTGGAACCCTGCAGCTTCGTATCACCAGACAGCGTCCACTGAGAGGACTGCGTGGTAAGAATATCGATTGCCTTCAAAGCGCCCTTCTCGGCCATCTCTTTATCGCCGGACGAGGTTGTCAGCTCATAAGCCGTATCGTTCAGGATGAGAGGATCCGATGAGACATCAAGTAGACCTGTGAGCGTGGCACGGCCCGCATCCTCGTCGCCTGTTTTCAGCTGAGCGAGTCCCAGGCGTGCGATGAGGAGTGGGCGAGTGTCGTCCTGTGAATCTTTCTTGATGGCCGAGCTAAGTGCCTCTGCGGCAGCCTGGTTTTCGTTGTCATCCATCAGGAGCTGGGCCAGAGCCAGTACAGGCTTCATCGCCATTGGCTGCAGTTCGATCTGTTTTTTGAGCGTTGCCTTCGCATCTTCATGGTGTTTCAGGCCAAGCTGCATCCGTACCAGCGGATCGTAGAGCTCTGGCTGATCGGGGTGAAGCTTCAGCTCCTGCTCCATATCGCGCAAGGAAGATTCATCCTTTCCTTCACGCAGGTCCAGCTGAGAGTATGCCGCCCAGAGGCCAATCTGATTGGGATTCTTTGTTCGAACCAGTTCGAGCCGTTCTTTCGCTGACTTCAGATCATTTCGTTGCAATGCGATTTCTGCAGCTTGCAGCTCGTTTGAATTGTCGTCGCCTGTTGTCGCCTGCTTCGGTTGGGATTCACCAAAACCGGTGAGTTGAACAAAATTTTCTCCGATGCCGATGGAGTCGTCGTACCACTTCTTGTAGGCTGCCCATTGGGAGGCAGGGACCTCGCGTTGCCGGATCACTAAACGGCGAGTGATCGTGAGGGTATCTCCTTCGATGAGATAGGTCTTGTTGAAGGTAGCGAAGGCTGTCTCCTGGTGTACGGCGGCGGGCAGGTCGGCTCCCCAGCCGGCCGGCAGCTTGATGACGGAGAGCGCGCTCTCGACGCGTGGTTCGCCCAGCTGGATGGGGTACTTCTGTGGCGGATTTTTATCGTCAACCGGATTGATGAAGACCACGGGAAACAGTGGCAGGATGCGGTGATTCTCCCAGTCCCCGGTCTTCTCGCGCGCGTAGTCGTAGGAGAGACGTGCCGGCTCGGCGGTCTGCTCGGGCCGTCCAGCCTCGGTGTGGCTGGTTGTGCCGCCGAAGCCCATTCCCTGCGAGAGAGTCTGCGAGAGTTCGTCCCACTGGCCGGGCGATATCTGGCGTAGCAGGGTACGCAGCACGACCTCATCGTCGCCCCGGGTGGTGTATTCCATCTGCGCCGTCATGGTGCCGTCCTTGGACAGCGTTCCTTTGGCTGTGAAGGTGCTGAAGGGAGTGAAGGGAAGCTTCTGCGGTGTCCTTTCGAGCATCGCTGCTCCGGTATCCGGCACCACCAGTGTCGGCTTGTCCCGTGTGCTGGAGATCAGCATCTCCCATGGAGCGACCTCCGCGGTCGTGTCGAGCCATACCTGTCGGCCGTTAATCGGGACGGTCGTAATGATGTGGTTGAAAGCGGTGGGCGCAGGTACCTCTTCGTTCAGGCGAATGCCTGCCCCGATCAGAGAGGCCGAAGGATGCAGGCCCGCTGCCGTCAGCATAGCGGCCAGCAGAGTGTGCTTGTCCTTGCAATCACCGTACTGGTTGCGCAGTACCTCCGACGCCGAATGTGGCTGGTAACGGCCGACGCCGAAGGCGACACCGATATAGCGAATCTGCGTGGCCACGTAGCTGTACAGGGTGTGTGCCTTCTCATCCTCTGTGGTCTTGCCTGCGATCAGTTCGGCGACCTTCGCCTTGATCTCGGCATCGGGTACAGCGCGGTCGGCTTCGAGGCCGCGATACCAGCCGCCGACCTCCTCCCAACTCTTGAAGGTCGTCCACGCAATCGTCGGCAGCTCACCCTTTGGGGCGATCTCCCTATGCTTGAGCTTGCTGTCCTTGCTGGTTGTCGACTCCAGCTGCGAGCCGGTCCAGCGATACACCACCTCGTCGCCGGTCTCACTCTTCACTGGCGCGACCGTGGGGCTCCATACCTTGACATACTTCGTCTTCGGCACATGCAGCTCGATGTTCTGGCTCAGGATGACTGCCCACAGGCCGAAGGTCTCCTGTCCCCAGAACTGCCCCGGCGCGTCGGCGCGCGTGCCGACGATGTGCACCTTGTATTCCAGCTTGTCACCCTGGCGCAGGTTGCGGACCGGCACCTGTTTTTCTTTCAGGTCGCTATAGAAAGGAGCCTGTCGCGTGACCTCGAGCGGCATCTCCTGCGCGTCGGATGCCGGGGTCTCGACGATGCTGCCATCCGGCTTGCGCACGCGGATATAGTCCAGATCGACGTGCTCGCTGTTGCTTGCGAAGGAAAAGTTCAGCACGCCATACTGCCGGGCAGCGGCATCGGACTGCACACGGATGACGGCGTTGATCTCGCGCGATCCCGTCCCGTCGGCGGCAAAGCGGTAGATCAGGTCGAGATGTTCTACAACGACTGGTTCAGAGGTGTAATCCGCAGACTTTGCAGAAGCCGGTGCCGGTGCAGCACCACCAGCCTGTTGAGCAACCCCGTATCCCGATAACGTCACCAAGGCAAAGGCGAACAGAACAGCAATTAAACGCATGATGTACAGATATCGCAGCTCGGCGCAGTAGGCTATGGAAAAAATGCGGGATAGCATCCTAAGAACGGCACACAAAAGTTGCAGGGCTGGGAGTCCCCGGCCGAAGGAGAGTTTCACCGATGAGCTATGTTCCCGCTGAGAACCGTTACAAGGTCGCCAACTTCCGCCGCTGTGGCCGGTCCGGCATCGTGCTGCCGGCAATTTCTCTGGGGTTGTGGCAGAACTTTGGCGGGGCCGATGTCTTTGAGACGGGTCGCGCCGTTGTGCGGCGGGCGTTCGATCGCGGAGTGACACACTTCGACCTGGCCAACAACTATGGGCCGCCTTACGGCTCGGCGGAGGAGAACTTCGGCGTGATGCTGAAGAAGGATCTCGCGCCGCACCGCAACGAGCTGATCATCTCCACCAAGGCGGGCTGGGACATGTGGCCCGGGCCGTATGGCATCGGCGGCTCGCGGAAGTACCTGGTCGCCTCGCTGGACGAGAGCCTGAAGCGCATGGGGCTGGAGTATGTCGACATCTTCTATCACCACCGGCCCGATACGGACACGCCGCTGGAGGAGACGATGGCGGCGCTGACGCAGATCGTGCGGCAGGGCAAGGCGCTGTATGTGGGCATCTCGTCGTACAGCCCGGAGCGCACGCGCGAGGCGGCGGCGCTGCTGAAGGCCGAGGGTGTGCCGCTGTTTATTCATCAGCCGTCGTACTCGATGCTGAACAGGTGGATTGAGGACGAGCTGTTGGCGACTCTGGATGAGTTGGGCGCGGGCTGCATTGCCTTCTCGCCGCTGGCGCAGGGGCTGCTGACCAGTAAATATCTGAAGGGCGTGCCTGCGGGTTCGCGTGCGGGCGGCGGCGGATCGTTCTCGAAGAAGATGCTGAGCGAGTCGAACCTGAATCGAGTGCGTTCGCTGAACCGCATTGCGCAGAGGCGTGGGCAGACGCTGGCGCAGATGGCCATTGCCTGGGTGCTGCGCGATGCGCGGGTGACCTCGGCGCTGATCGGGGCGCGCAACGTGGAGCAGCTGAATGACTCGCTCGACGCGCTGAAGAACCTGAAGTTCAGCGATGGGGAGCTGAAGGCGATCGACCGTTATGCGACCGATGGCGGACTCGACCTTTGGAAGGGCGCGCGGGAGGGGACGGCGTAGCAGGGAAGTACTTGTAGCAGGGAAGTACTTAAGCTAAGTGCCATTTTTTGCTGAGGATGCAGATGTTAATGCACTGATTACTGGGCATTTGCATGCAATTTCCATTGACCGCAGACGGAAACCTCGGTACACTCATTAAGTTTGGCGCACCAGCCAGCGCGTCTCTATCCCTGCGTGATCGGGGTTGGGGTGCAGGCTTAGAGCCGATCGATCAGGTTCAGTCTGTTGTTGGCTTGAAAGATCGTGATGCGCCCCGCAGCAAAACTCTATGAAGGAAGCGGTCAGCGCTCGGATGAGCGCGCGCGAAAGGTTTTAGAGCCATGTACGCAGTTATCCGCACCGGCGGCAAGCAGTATAAGGTCGCTCCCGGCGACACCCTCAAGATCGAGACCACCGGCCAGTCCGAGGGCAACATCGAGTTCTCCGACGTTCTTGCTGTCAGCAAGGAAGAGGGCAAGTTCGTCAGCGACCTGAGCGGCGCGAAGGTAACGGCTTCGGTTCTCGGCGAGGGCCGTGGCGACAAGATTCTCGTCTTCAAGCTGAAGCGCAAGAAGCAGTACAAGAAGATGCAGGGTCACCGTCAGAACTACGTTGAAGTCAAGATCAACGACATTCTGGTCGGCTAAGCCGCCCGCAGAGAGTTCAGTTTCAGATATCAAGCGCACCGGGCGGGACCGATAAACCGTTCGCTCGCCGGCGCAGAATGAGGCAATAGAGATGGCACATAAAAAAGGTCTAGGTTCTTCTAAAAACGGTCGCGACTCCAACGCGCAGCGCCTCGGCGTGAAGCGCTTCGGCGGCCAGACGGTCACCGGCGGCTCCATCCTGGTTCGCCAGCGCGGAACCCCGCTGAAGCCCGGCCTCAACGTCGGCCGCGGCAAGGACGATACCTTGTTCGCCAAGATCGACGGCGTGGTCCGCTTCCAGGACCGTGGCCAGAACGGCCGCTTCGTCTCGATCGATCCGATCGCAGTCGTCGCCTAAGAACGACTTCAGCACTCCTGTTCCAGCAAAAGCCCCGCTTCGTGCGGGGCTTTCTGTGTTTCCTTTTCCTCTCCTGGTCTGACCTCTGCCGTGTCCGACAGCAGTGTTCCCTGCGCTGCGCCTAAGCCCCTTGAAGACAATAGCTTCCAAACATGAGCGTATCGAAGTGTTCTCTGCGCTCGCAGAAGATCGCCTACGGCTGCCAGTTGAGTAATTTGACAACTGTTGGTTAGACCAATTACAAAGTCTTCGCTTTTAGAAACTTTATCTGTATTGAAATTGAATTCCGGAGAGTACGTGTCCGGCGGGGCCCAGAACCATGATCAAGAAGCACCCTCTCCTCCTCGGCATCTTCGTCTTTCTCGTACTGCTCTCCACCTCTCCCCTTCGAGCCCAGCTCTCCACGACGGCGACGATCACCGGCACGGTCACCGACAGTACCGGCGCCGTTATTCCCGGAGCGGCCGTGACCGTCGAAGCCAACGGCACACGCACGCAGGCGACGTCGACCTCCAACGGGCAGGGCGTCTTTGTGTTGCCCGGCCTGGGGGTAGACCGCTACAGTCTCTCGGTGAAGATGGACGGCTTCCAGTCGTACAAGACGACGGGCATCGAGCTGCACCCGGCGGCGACGGTGACGGTCAACATCCAGCTGCAGAATGGATCGTCGAGCCAGAGCGTTGAGGTCTCGGCGGCGCCTCCCATGGTGGAGACGCAGACCTCGGACAAGTCGGCTAACGTTGAGGGCGCCCAGCTGAGCACGCTGCCGCTGAACGGCCGCAACTACCAGGGTATGGCCACGATGATGCCCGGCGTGCAGAACACCTCGGCCGGTACGGGTCTCACCAGCGGCGGCCGTTCGACAAACAATACGCTGTCGGTGAACGGCATGCAGCAGAACAAGACCTTCTATGCGCTGGACGGCGTGTGGAACGAGAACACCGGCAACATGAATCAGCAATCGGTGATCCCGAATCCGGATTCGCTGGAAGAGGTCAAGGTGCTGCAGAACAACTTCTCGACCAAGTATTCGCTGCTGGGTTCGAGCGTTGTGCTGCTGCAGACCAAGAGCGGCACGTCGAACTTCCACGGCACGGTGTGGGAGTTTCTGCGCAACGACAAGCTGAACTCGAAGCCGTACTTTGCGAACTCGGTGCTGCCGTACAAGCAGAACATCTTCGGCTACAACATCGGCGGACCGGTGACCATCCCCGGCCTGTACAACAACAAGCGCAACAAGACGTTCTTCTTCTGGTCGCAGCAGTTCGTGCGCCTGAACCAGGTTCCGACCAACCTGCTGGGCGTGACGCCGACGGCCAATCAGCGCGCGGGCATCTTCACCTCGCCGATTAAGGACCCGACGACGGGCCTGAACTTCGCGCAGAACTCCGCCGGTCAGTATGTGGTGCCAACCAGCGCGATGAACGCCAATGCGGTGGCCTATCTCAACGCGCTGTATCCGCTGCCCAACTACAACAGCGGCGGCACGCAGAACTACCTGAACAATCAGAAGCAGGTCACCAACCAGCGCGACGACGAGATCAAGATCGATCACAACTTCAACCAGAACTATCACCTGCTGGGCGAGTATCTGGACGAGTACCAGGAGTACAAGCAGAACTCGCTGAACAGCGCGCAGAGCGGCGAGGTCTTCAACGTCAACTCCGAGACGGACTACACGCACAACAAGCTGGCGCAGGTTGCGCTGACGCAGATCCTGACGCCGAACCTGGTCAACACCACCAGCATCGCGATGAACATCTTCGATCTGGATCTGGATCTGGTCGGCACGACGACCAATGACCAGGTTTCGGGCTTCACGACTAATCAGCCCTACAACGGCTACCTCTCGACGCGTCTTCCGTTGGTGACGTTCTCCGGCGGCATCTCGCCGCAGGGCATCCCGGCATCACGGCCGCTGACGCACGCTGCCGACCTGGACAACACGGTGGGCGACGACTTCAGCTGGCTGCACGGACGGCACTACTTCCAGGGCGGACTGACGGTCGTCTTCAATACGAAGCGGCAGAACGTGGCGACTGCCACCAACGGCCAGTACACCTTCACCGGCAACTTCACCAAGCCGACTACCGGGGGAGTGACGCTGGACGATGCTCTGGCCGACTTCCTGCTGGGCAAGGCGACGACCTTCACCCAGTCCAGCGACCAGATCCGCGTGCCGGTTCATGGCATGTCGATCTCGCCGTACTTTGAAGACCGCATGAAGGTGACCAAGAACGTCACGGTGACCGCCGGTCTGCGCGCCTACTGGATGCCGCTGCCGCAGGGGCCGCGCGGCACGCAGACGATCTTCGATCCATCGGCGTACCTTGCAACGCAGGCGCCTATCGTCAATGCCAACGGCTCGCTTACGACGACGGCTGGCTATAACCCTCTCAATGGCCTGCTGGCGAACACCGGTCACTCTGGAGGTCTGCCGCGCAACTACTCCAACGCACATAACTGGTACTTCGGCCCGCAGTTCGGCGTGGCGTGGGATGTCTTCGGCGATGGCAAGACCAGCTTCCGCGGCGGCTACGGCATCACCTTCACCCGCATCTTCAGCAACCAGGATTGCTCGTTCCAGTGCGCCAGCAACCCGCCGTCGCTGTCGACGGTGAACCTGCAGAACCCGGCCTTCGCCAACCCGGTGGGCACCGGGACCACCGCGCCCGCGACGATCCAGACGCTGAACAACGCCGACCTGAACATTCAGGCGACACAGGTGCATACCTACTCGGCTTCGCTGGAGCACCAGTTCCCGCATACGTGGATCGCTTCGGTGACTGGAGCCGCGAGCCAGGCGCGGCACATGCTGGGGACGTGGAACTACAACCAGGCGCCGCACACGGGAGCGTACGACTTCAATCCCGCGATCAATACCGGCACGGTAACGCCGTACTACTACGCTCCCTACCAGGGCTATGGCGCCATCACCACCTTCGCTTCGCGCAACAACCAGAACTGGAACGCGCTCGAAGTGAACGTGAAGCATCCGGTCTCGGACACGCTCTTCCTGACCTTTGCCTATACCTACTCGCATGATCTGACCGACTACACCTCGGGCACCTACAACGTCATCGATCCATACAATCCGTCGCGGTACTACGGCAACGCCGAGGGGCTGGACTTCCGCCACTCCGCTTCGCTGACTGCGATCTACAACCTTCCGTTCTTCCGCAAGGGCAACCTCGCCGAGCGCACGCTGCTGGGCGGTTGGAAGTACTCCGACATCACGACGCTGCGCAGCGGCACCGCGCTATCGCCGGGGCTCAGCATCGCCAACCAGGGCAACGCCATGCGTCCCAACCTGGTTGTGGGCCAGTCGACCGCAGGGCCGAAGAGCCAGGATCAGTGGTTCAATACGTCGGCCTTTGCCGCTCCCGCCGCCGGATACTATGGCAACGCAGGAACCGGTATCCTGCGCGGTCCGGGGCTGATCCTCTTCGACATGAGCCTCTACAAGGAGTTCCATTTCACCGACTCGCGCTTCCTCGAGATCCGCGGCGAGGCATTCAACGTCTTCAATCACACGAACTTTACGACCATCTCGACGTCGTATGGTGCGGCCACCTTCGGTCAGGCGACTGCGGCGGCCGATCCGCGCATCTTCGAGCTGGCGGCGCGCTTCAAATTCTAACGGTGGGTGGACGCGCAAAGAGGCTCTGCTTCTGGCAGGGCCTCTTTGCATGTGCAGAGGGATGTTGCGGCGTCAGCGTGTGACGCCTGCGGAGACGATCGGCTTGCCCTTGTCGCTCCATTCGACATACGCCATCGGCGTGGCGTGGTCGTGGGTGAAGAGCACGAGCCACTTCTCGGGAATAGCACGCTGATAGAAACGCTTGCGCTCGGCGATGCAGCGCATGGGGTCGAGGTCGAAGCCCATGACCCATGTGGGATCGAGATGCGCGGTGGTGGGAATCAGATCGGAGATGTAGCAGGCGTGCTCGTCGCCGGACGCGATGTGGACGCCCATCAACTGCTGCGTGTGGCCGGGGAAGAGTTCGACGCTGACTCCGGGGACGATCTCGGGATTGGCTGCGATGCCTTCCGTGGTCAGCAGCGTCATCTGGCCGTTGGCGATCAGAGGATCGTAGTTGGGCGAAAGATAGCTGACGCGGTCGCGGTCGTACTGCATGTGGCCGTGCTCGACCTCGCCCCGATGTGCGAAGTAGCGTGCGTTGGGGAAGGTCGGTGTGACGGAGCCATCGGGGTGCAGCGTCGTGTTCCAGCCGCAGTGGTCGAAGTGCAGATGCGTGTTGATGACGACGTCGACTTCTTCGGGGCGTACGTCTGCGGCGGCGAGCGACTGCGGAAGCAGCTCCTGGTTCTGGTGGATCTGCCGCATCTTGTCCGGTTGCTTATTGCCGATGCCGGTCTCGATGACGACGGTGTGTTTGCCGGTGCGCACCACGACCGTATTCAAGCCGAGCAGGATGGTGTTGTTGTCGTCTGCGGGGGCTCGCTTCTGCCACATTGGCTTTGGTACGACGCCGAACATCGCGCCGCCGTCGAGGCGGTATGGACCGTCCGTACACACGGTCAACTCAAAGTCGCCGATCGTCGCAAGCCCACGTACCAGGTCGGCAGTAAGGGGAGGGCTGCTGGTTACAGGCATGGCTCCCATCGTACGTGAAGGGAGCGCAGCGACGTCGTGACAGGTGCGTCAGGCGTGCGGAACGGCGGCCAGGAGGCTTTCGTTCGTGACGCCGATCAGTGCTGGATCACCGCCAACTTCAGCCGGAACCACCTCGCGCTGCTTGACCTGGAAACAGGCCCTGCACAGCACGGGACGCCCCTGCGTCGGTTTGAACGGTACGGTCGTCTCGATGCCGCACTCCGAACACACCGTGCGTGTCTCAGTGCGCGAGATTCCGGCAGCAGCAGGACCCGACCCGGGGCGCATGGCAGCGCCTGCACGCTTGGACTTGCAGGGTTTGCAGCGCTTTGGATCGTTCTTGAACTGCTTATCGAAGAAGAAAAGCTGTTCCCCGGCGGTGAAGATGAACTCACCACCACAGTCTGCACAGGTTAATAGGCGATCTACGAATTCCATAACCGCGTCTCCCGTCTGCGGGACAGCACGATAACCGATGAGCATGCTCAAAAGCCATCGACCTGTCGTTGGTCTCAGACAAACGTATTGGATTTCTAAGGGGCCCGGGCCGCCAAAAGAATGGCAGCATGCTGCAGGAAATCCAGCAGCGGCAATGTACTCGAAAGCGCGCTGCATGCCGGTCGTAGCGGGAGTCTAGCGACTGGCGGTTATGGCCCGGTTCCCTTCGGAATAGTTCCGAGGGAACCGGGCCCTTCTTGCTGGGAGCTTGCTTTTAGTCCTGCTCCTTGCGGACCTTCTTACGATTACGCTTACGGGCCAGCGCTTCTTTGACGCGCTTTTTTTCGCCCGGCTTCAGATAAAAGGAGTGGCGCTTGACCTCCTTGATGATGTCTTCCGTCTGCACTTTGCGCTTGAAGCGGCGCAGTGCGTTCTCAAGGGGCTCGCCTTCCTGAACTCGAACCTCTGCCAAGAGAGATACACCTCCAAACATTCCCTTGCAGGGACATAGTAAGGATACCCGATGTTCGGCCTTTTTAACTGTTTTTCTGAGATAACCACAGAATCTTTGGGTAGTACCCAAAGGGTGGTCAGAGGATTGCCTAGTAACCACAGTCACATACAGCCACCAAAGTAATCAGGGGATTCTTTGAGACGATTCAATGGGGGGAACTGTTGATATAGATCGATTTGCCACAAATATATCCGGCTGGCCGACGCTACATGACCGGGTCTATGTAACCCACCTTTCGAGATGGTGACCTTTTGGAAAGGAGAAGGCGGGCATCCCGCTCGCAAAAGAAGTTCCGGTCGAGTTCCACGATGTCCCAGGCCTCTGGCCGCCGTAAAATTTCTCCCATGATCAGGAGTTACCAGGGAAAGACGCCGGTCGTTCCGGCGAGCTGTTATGTGGATGTCTCGGCGCAGCTGATCGGCGACGTCGAACTGGGCGAGCATGCCAGTGTGTGGATGAATGCGGTGGTGCGCGGCGACGTCAACTCCATCCGCATCGGCGCGCGCTCCAATGTGCAGGACTGCGCCGTGCTGCACGGTATGCGCCACCTCTACCCGGTCATCGTTGGCGAGATGGTCACGATCGGCCACAATGCGACGGTGCATGGCTGCGTACTCGAAGATGAGGTGCTGGTGGGTATCGGCGCGACGATTCTGAACAATGCGCGCATTGGTGAAGGATCGATCATCGCCGCAGGAGCGGTGGTGCCGGAGCAGATGGTGATTCCGCCGAACTCGCTCGTGGTGGGGGTGCCGGCAAAGGTGAAGAAGACGCTGGGCGAAGAGGACAGAAAACTGATCCGCATGTACGCGAATAACTACCTCGACTACACGAAGATTTATCTGGAGGAGATGGCGAGGTAACGGTTCGGGCTTCGCTCGAATGGGGCACGCGGTATCTTTGCGTGGCTTAATTTCTCGACATGAGGAAGCATCCTGCGAACCCACCTTAGGCCGCTTTGCGGTCGAAGATGGGGCACCCGATTTTGGGCGGGTTATTGTTTGAGTGCTTCGGGGCGGAGTCTTCCGATACGACCTTTCGGGCCGACGACGAAGGGAAGTGAGAGGGCGTTCCAGTTCTTGTCGGCGTCGGGGGCATCGCTCGCCGCGGGTTTGAGTGCGCTCCAGTTGCGTCCGTCGTCGCGGGAGATGTCGGTGCCGTTGGGGCCTGTGGTGATCCAGGTTTTGGTGGTGGCGTCGTAGGCTACGGAGCTGCGGTAGCCACCAGGCAGGATGTGTGAGAGGCGAAATGCAGTTTTTTCATCGGTCTTCTCGTAGTCGGCGGCCGCGGTCGTCCACGCAGAATAATTCCAGTCGTTAGGTCTTGAGTAGTCGCCTCCGACGGCGACCGTGGTTCCTTTTTGATCTTCCGCAATGGAAAAACAGCCGCTTGAAGGGCTGTGTTTGAGGCTTCTTAGCCGATCAGTAAAAAGACCTGCATTCCATTTGAGCTTCTTTGGGGTGTGTTCACCCGTGTTCTGCGGCCCAGCTCCGAGGCTAATCACTCGGGGACCACCAAAGCCTCCCGTACAAAATTTTCGATATCCCGGATGAGAGACGAGAAGCGAAGAGTTGCTGGCCGCAAAGACGCTTTCACCACTACTGTCCACCGTTGCGTTGAGCGACTGTCTCTCCCATTTCTCACCCCCATCGAACGTGAGCATCACGACGAAGACGTTTTTGACGGGATCGCCGAGAAGGGTACCAAAGCTGCGGTCTTTGAATTGGAGGGCGTCCCAAAATCCTTCTGTATCGGCATTGATCAAGACAAGCTTCCAACTCTTGCATCCATCCGTGGTTTTGTAGAGGCGTGAGAGGTCGCCTTTGCCGGAGGACATGACGATGGCGGTGTTCTGGTCGAAGGCCTGGATGCCGCGGAAGTCGAGTTTGTCGGCATCGGGTGGTGTGGTGCAGCGCTGCCAGTCTTTGCCGTCGTCGGTGGCGCGCAGGACGGTGCCTTCGGTGCCGCTGGCCCATGCGACTCCGTTGCCGATGGAGTGGATGCCACGGAAACTTGCGGTGGTATGGGAGTCCTGAATCTCGAACTGCGCATGGGCGGTGGTGGTGAGAGCGAAGGATGCAAGAGCGAGGGCTGCGGCTGGGAGTGCTCGGCGCATGTGTGGTGTGAGGATAGCAGGCGCATTCTGCGCGTCCGCTGCCCGGTATCTCCCTCAGGGCTGACCCCCCGTCCTCGCGTGGTGATAAGGGCTGAAGCCGTGCCTTTAGCAAGGCAAAGTCCCGATTCCGATCAACAAGCCGGGACGCAAAGGAGTGACCTCAATACACCACGGACGTAAGATGGAGGCACGCATTTTTGGTGAATGGTACGGAGGCAGGCGATGGTTGAATCTGAGGTGACGTCGAAGCGCGGTCTGGGGCTGAGCGCGCTGGCTCCGCGCGTGGTGCAGTCGGAGATTCGCGCCATGACGATGGAGAGCGACCTGATCGGCGGCGTCAATCTTGCTCAGGGCGTCTGCGATACCGAGGTGCCCGCCGTTGTTGCCGAGGCCGCGAAGACGGCTATCGACGAAGGCCACAATATCTACACGCGCATGGACGGCATCACGCGCCTGCGCCGCGCCATTGCGGAGAAGACCGAGCGCATGCAGTCGATCGTCGTCGACCCGGAGCGCGAGGTCGTGGTCACCAGTGGCGCTACCGGAGCGTTTCATGCGGTCGCGCTGGCGTTGTTCGATCCCGGCGACGAGGTGCTGCTCTTCGAGCCGTTCTACGGCTATCACGTGGGCACGCTGCGGACGCTGCATGTGGTTCCTGTCGCGGTGGAGCTGGACGCGACGGCGAACTGGGCGCTCGATCTGGAGCGCGTGCGTGCGGCGATTACGCCGAAGACCCGCGCCATCGTGGTGAACACGCCATCGAACCCGGCAGGCAAGGTCTTTACGCGCGCTGAGCTGGAGGGGCTGGCCGAGATCGCGAAGGAGCACGACCTCTTCATCCTGACCGATGAGATCTACGAGCACTTCATCTATGGCGAGATGAAGCACATCTCTCCGGCCGCGATCGACGGCATGCGCGAGCGCACCATCATCATGTCGGGCTACTCGAAGACCTTCTCGGTCACGGGCTGGCGTATCGGGTATGTGATCGCCGATGCGAAGTGGATTCCGGCGATCGCGTACTTCAGCGACCTGCTGTATGTCTGCGCGCCTTCGCCGTTTCAGCATGGCGTCGCAGCAGGTATCGAGAAGCTGGGCAAGACCTTCTACGCCGGGCTTGCGATGGAGCACGAGGTGAAGCGCGAGATGCTGGTCGGAGCGCTGCGCGATGCGGGCTTCGATCCTTATGTGCCGGATGGCGCGTACTACATTCTTGCTTCGATGAAGCATCTTGGCGATGTGCTGGAAGGCAAGGGCGCGGCCGAGCGTGCGCGTTCGCTGCTGCGTAAGACGGGCGTCGCTGCGGTGGCGGGTTCGGCGTTCTTTCGTGCGGGCAAGGGCGAAGATCTGCTGCGTTTCTGCTTCGCGAAGAAGGACGAGGATCTCGAAGAGGCATGCCGCAGACTGCGCGGCCTCAAGTAGTCATCCCTCCCAAACAAGGAGAGTCGATCTTGTATGTAGAGTTAGCTTCCATGCGGCGTCTTGCGGCCGCGGTGATGATGTGCACTGGCGTCGCGATGGCGCAGGGCAGGCCGGACTTCGGTCCCAACGTGATGGTCTTCACGCCGCAGACACCGGCGGCAGAGGTGCAGGCCGCGGTCGATAAGGTCTATGCGGTGGAGCATCACAATGAGTTCGGGCCGGAGCGCTACGCGCTGTTGTTTGCGCCGGGCGAGTACAAGGCCGATGTGCCGGTGGGCTTCTACACCGAGGTGCTTGGGCTGGGAGCGACGCCCGATGCCGTGCACATTACCGGCAACGTGCGCAGCGACGCCGCGGGCGGCAACGATAACGCGACGACGACCTTCTGGCGCGCGATGCAGGGCTTCTCCGTCACACCGGTCGGCGGGCCGGCGGAGAACACGATGCAGTGGGCCGTCTCGCAGGCTGCGCCGTTTCGCCGCATGCATGTAAAGGGCAACCTGGTGCTGAACCAGAAGCATGGCTGGTCGAGCGGCGGGTGGATGGCGGACACCATGGTCGATGGCGAGGTGAACTCGGGCACGCAGCAGCAGTGGATCTCGCGCAACGTGGAGTGGGGAGGCTGGAAGGGCTCGAACTGGAACATGGTCTTCGTCGGCGCGAATAAGCTGCCCGAGGGCGACTGGCCGCAGCCGCCGTATACGAAGATCGACCGCACGCCAGTGGTGCGCGAACGCCCGTTCCTGTTCCTCAACAAGAAGGGCAATTATGCCGTGCGTGTGCCTGCGCTGGAGAAGAACAGTGTCGGCGTGACGTGGCATGGCGGTGAGACGCCGGGGCGGACGATTTCGCTGAAGAAGTTCTTCCTCGCGAAGCCGAGCGATACCGTGGAGGCGATCAACACGGCGCTGGCGCAGGGGATGAACCTGCTGTTCACGCCCGGCGTCTACGAGCTGACGGACACCATTCGCGTCAACCACCCCGGCACCGTGGTGATGGGGCTGGGTTTTGCGACGCTGAAGCCCATGCGCGGCAACGCTGCAATGACGGTCGCCGATGTGAACGATGTCACGGTCGCCGGGCTGCTCTTCGATGCAGGGGAGCAGGAGTCGCCCGTGCTGCTTGAGGTCGGTCACCAGGGCTCGCGTCTGCGTCACATCAAACGACCGGCGCTGGTGGCGGATGTCTTCTTCCGTGTGGGTGGAGCAGGCGTGGGCAGGGCGAAGACATCGCTCGCCATTCACTCCAACGACGTCATCGTCGACCACACCTGGGTGTGGCGCGCTGATCACGGTAAGGGCGTCGGCTGGACGAGCAACACGGCGGCTAACGGCGTCGTGGTCAACGGCAACGATGTGACGGCCTATGGTCTCTTCGTCGAGCATTATCAGCAGTACCAGGTGCTGTGGACGGGCAACGGCGGCAGGACGTTCTTCTACCAGTCGGAGATTCCCTACGATCCGCCGACGCAGCCGGAGTGGACGAGCGCGCCGAACGTCAACGGCTGGGCCTCGTACAAGGTGGCGGACAACGTCACCAGCCACGAGGCGCATGGCATGGGCATCTACAGCGTCTTCCGACATCCGGATGTGCGGCTCACCCGTGCCATCGAGGTGCCGCAGACGCCGGGCGTGCGCTTCGAGCACATGATCACGGTCTCGCTGGATAATCTCGGCTCTATCGACAATGTCATCAACAACAAGGGCGGCCCAACGCACGTGGCTCCCGGGCGCGTGACGCCGAAGGTGACGAGCTATCCATAGGTTGGCTGCCACTTACGTGCAAACCGATTCACAGAGAAATAGCCTCCCCGCAACCCGGCGTTTGCACTAATCATGGTGCAACTGTGCTGGAATCGCCTCAGTATGGAGGGGTTTCCATGCGGCACAGGTTCAAAGGACTGGTCTGTATCGGGGCGTGTCTGCTGGCCGGGCGCGCTGTGAGGGCGGAGAACGCGCCCGCGGTTGAGACGATCGTCTCGCAGATGCAGCAGAAAAACAGCGAGCGGCAACGCGAGCTGGAAGGCTACACCGCCGAACGCACCTACCGCGTGGAGTACCACGGCACCGGCGGCGAGCATCGCGGCGAGATCAACGTACACATGCAGTATGGCGACCATGGCGAGAAGCACTTCACCGTGGTCTCGGAGTCGGGATCGAAGCTCATCTGCGAGCGTGTCCTGCGCAAGATGATGGCGACGGAGCAGGAGGCCTCGGAGCGGTCGGAGCGCATGCAGATGATGCTCTCCGAAGAGAACTACAGCTTCGAACTGCAGGGACAGGAGATGGTCGATGGCGTGGAGGCCTGGGTGCTTCGCGTCGCGCCGAAGGTGGACAACAAGCTGACCTATCGTGGCCGCATCTGGGTGAGCGAAGACGACTTTGCCGTCGTGCGGGTGCAGGGGGAGCCGGCGAAGAATCCATCCTGGTGGATCAACCGCGCCAGCTTCGACTGGAGATACGGCAGGCACGGCAGGTTCTGGCTTCCCGAACGCAGCACGGCGATGAGCCACGTGCGCATCGGAGGGGAGGCAACGCTGACCATCGACTACGGAAACTACCGCATCCTCGCCGAGCAGAAGACTACGCCGTCAACCGAGAGACCGTCCTCGGTGCCGGTGCAACTGGCGGAGCACATCTCCGCGAAGTAGGCCGTCTAAGTGCAGCTTCGCTAAGGACTACAGCGGGAAAAGCTGGCTGAAGACAGATCGGTCATCCCTGCGGGAAGCTCCTTCCACTCGCCCAGCGAACGGCTGAGCAGGGCGGCGGCGCAGCCCTCTCCGCAGAGGATAATGATGTCGTCACAGAGGGCGAGATTCCAGTCCCAGGGCATGAATTGAATGGAGTTCGAGGTCACCCGGGCCAGAATCCAATGGTTGGTGGCCTTCTTCTGAACTCCGCAGACGCAAGTAAACGTTGCTGTGGCTGCCATAAAGCTGCCTCCTGCCGAGTCGCTCCGGCGGGTAACTCATGCTACACCGAAACACATAGAACCAGCATGAATCCCTTTGGAAATAGCAGTTTTAGGCAGAAGGCTTCGGGATGAGCAGATATCCCAGGAGTCGCTGAAAAGGGAGCAAAAGAGAAAGGGCCGGACAGTCGCCGGCCCTTCGCTATCAGAACAGGGATGCTAGCAGGTGTGCTCCCCGGCCAGGTGTGGATAGGGATGCGCGAGAGCGTTCATCTTGCCGTCGGGCATCTTCATCACTTCGAGGAAGGCAGACTGGAAGCTCTGCATCTCGCTGGGGCTGCCCACGGTGACGCGCGGCCAGTTCGGCATTGCGGGCCAGGTGCGGCCGATCATGACGGAGTGGTGAGCCAGTGCATTGATCACCGGTGCGCCGGGCTTCTTGACGTTCAGCAGGAAGTGATTGGTCTGCGAGGGAGAAAAGTCGTAGCCCTGCTTCGCCAGCCATTCGAAGGTGCGGTTGCGGGTGTCGGCCATGGCCTGCTTGCGCAGTGGAATCAGCTGTTTGTCGTTCAGCTGCACCCGTGCGCACTGGATGGCGGTGGTCGAAAGGATGTTGACGCCGTAGTAGTGCAGCTTCTTCATCAGGTCGGGCCGGGCAGCGGCGTAACCGAAGCGCAGGCCGCCCATGGAATAGATCTTGGAGAAGGTGCGCGAGATGACGAGATCCTTGTCCTTGGCGACGAGGTCCATGACGCTCTCGGCGTCGGAGAAGTGGATGTAGGCTTCGTCCACCAGAACGACAGAACCAGCGGGCTTGTTGGCGAGCAGCCATTCGATGTCGGACTTCTTCACCGTCGTTCCGGTGGGGTTGTTGGGGTTGCAGATGTAGAAGAGTCCGGCGTTAGGATCGGCCGCGACCATCGCCTTCATGTCGTAGCTGTAGTCGGACTTGAGCGGCACCTTGTGCACCTTGGCTCCTACCTGTTCGGCCACGCGCCAGGGCGACTCGAAGGTGGGGTCGGCGACGACCAGCGACTTGGTCGGCGAGGTGAAGGCCATGGTGGTGAACTGCAGCACCTCGCTGGAACCGGCGTACATGGTGACGTACTCAGGCTTCAGCTCGTGATACGTCGCCAGCTCCTTGTTGAATTTTGCGACCTCCGCCATGTAGTAGCGGTTTCCATTGGTAGCCATCTGGGTCATGATCGCGACCGCCGCTGGTGTGGGGCCGGAGGGATACTCGTTGATGTTCAGCAGCGTGACGTTGGCCGGTGTGTCGATGTAGCCGATGGCGGGCACGCCGCCGGATGCGGCAGCGGGTGCGGCGGCGAAGGCGGAGCGGGCAGCTGCGGCGGCGAAGGGAAGCGCGGCAGAGGCGCCAAGGAAGCGGCGGCGATTGAAGGGACGGGTCATCAAAGGCTCCTTTTTGGGTCGAAGGGCTGCAGCTGGCTATAGCGCGTGTCGCAGACGTGGGACACGCAGCATGTACGGATGAAGCGAAGAATCGCCGTCAGGGCTTACAGAAGATTTCGGAGGAAGCGGAGCGGATCGTCGCGGACCCATGCCCTGAGCTGGAGATGAACTCGATGTGAGTATTGTGCGTCGGGTGGCGCGGTTTGTCCAGAGATTGGGCATGGCGCAGGCGAGGCTTTTATAGTGTTGTGGTGATCCGATCCCTGGTTTTTTCGCTCTCTGCCCTCGTGTTGTCGACGCAGCTGGTCGCTCAGGCTCCTCTTCCTTCTGCTCCCCGCCGCAATGCGATGATGCTGGGCGCGGCGTGGTACCCCGAGCAGTGGCCGGAGTCGCGCTGGGACGCTGACCTGGCGCTGATGGAGGCGGCGCACATCAACTTTGTGCGTGTCGGTGAGTTTGCCTGGAGCACGATGGAGCCGAAGGAGGGCGACTATCAGCTGGACTGGCTGGAGCACGCCGTTCGGCTGGCTGAGAAGCATCACATCGCCGTTGTGCTCGGCACACCTTCGGCTGCGCCGCCCGCATGGCTGACGCAGAAGTATCCCGAGACGCTGCGCACCCTGGAAGACGGCCGCAAGGACGGTCACGGCGCCCGGCAGCAGTTCGACTGGTCCGACCCGAAGTATCGCCAGCTTGCGGGCGAGATGGCCGCGAAGATGGCGGAGAAGTTTGGCCACGACAAGAACGTGATCGGCTGGCAGATCGACAACGAGTACGCCAACGAGAGCTACGGCGCTTCGACGCAGGCGCAGTTTCAGCAGTGGCTCAAGGCGAAGTACAGGACGCTGGACAATCTCAACCAGCGCTGGACGACGGCCTACTGGAGCGAGACCTACCAGGACTGGAACCAGCTTCCGATTCCCCGGAGAAGGGCGGCAATCCGGGGCTGATGCTCAATTGGAGGCAGTTCGTCTCCGATACATGGCGCGGCTATCAGAAGGTGCAGCTCGACGCGATTCGCGCTCACGCGGAGAAGCGTCAGATCATCACGACCAACATGATGGGCTGGTTCGACGCCTACGATCACTACACGGTCTCGCAGGATCTCGACTTCGCCTCGTGGGATGACTATGTCGGCTCCGGCCATCTCAACATCGTCGACAACGGTGCAAGGCACGACCTGACGCGCGGCTTCCTGCGCAAGAACTTCTGGGTGATGGAGACGCAGCCGGGCTTCGTCAACTGGCACGCGAACAACAACGCACTCGACAAGGGCGAGGTTCGCGCGATGGCGTGGCACGATATCGCGCACGGCGCCGAGGCGGTCGAATACTGGCAGTGGCGCAGCGACCTCAACGGGCAGGAGCAGTATCACGGCGTGCTGGTCGGGGCCGATGGAACGCCGGTGCCTTTGTATGACGAGGTAAAGCAGACGGGCGAGGAGTTCGTGAAGGCCGAGCCTGTGCTCGCAGGAACCACGGTGAAGTCCGAGGTCGCGCTGATCAACGACTACAACAGCCGCTGGTCGATCAACTGGCAGCGTCATAACAAGGCCTTCGATCCGGTGGAGGCGCTGAAGAGCTACTACGGCCCGGTGCGCGAGCTGGTGCGTTCGGTCGACGTCGTCTCCGATACGGCTCCGCTCAGTGGCTACAAGCTGGTCGTCGCCCCGGCACTGAACGTGCTGACGCCAGAGGCGGTGAAGAATCTTGAAGCCTACGTGCGTGGCGGTGGACACCTGGTGCTGGGCCAGCGCAGCGGCATGAAGGATGAGGACAACACGCTCTATCCCGAACGTCAGCCGGGGCCGCTGGCCGGGATGCTGGGCGCTCGCGTGGAGCAGTGGTATGCGCTGCAGCAGCCGGTGCCGGTCACAGGCGACTGGGGCTCCGGGACCAGTCCGATGTGGGCGGAGCAGATCGGCGTGAAGTCGCCTGACACGAAGGTGCTGATGCGCTACGGCACGAGCAACGGCTGGCTCGACGGCCAGCCTGCGGCGGTGACGCGCAAGGTGGGCAAGGGCTCCATCACCTACATTGGCGCTGGTCTCGACGAGGCGACGATGAAGCAGGCCGCGAAGTGGATGGTCGAAGAGAGCGGAGCGAAGACCTTCATGGCCGATGTGCCGGAGACGGTGGAGGTCTCGGTGCGCGAGGGCGACGGCAGGCACGTCGTCATCATGGAAAACCTCGGTGAGTCGACCACCGTGACGCTGCCGCAGGCGATGAGCGATGTGCTGAAGGGCGGAAGCGTCTCCAGCGTGAAGCTCGAAAAATACGGCGTCGCTGTGCTGAAGTTCTAGCAACACGAATAACGCAGGCCGGGAGTAGAACGATGCTCCCGGCTTCGCATAGTTCAGCCGCTTCTTTCCCTGCGGTAGCGGCATCCTCCGCACACTTGTTATTCCTCTGCGATCCACCACACTGCTGCCGCCTAGTAAGCTGGATGGCATGAATCCTCTGGTCTCCGTCTCGTGGCTTGCTGAGCGCATCAATGACTCAAACATGGACTCCAACGTGGACTCCCTGGTTGTGCTGGATGCGACGCTGCCGCCCGTGGGAGTGACGCCCGCAGTCGATACCCATGCGCGCTACGTGGAGCGCCACATCCCCGGCGCGGTCTTCTTCGACATCGATGCACTCTCGGATCACGCGACCTCGCTGCCGCACATGCTGCAGAGCGATGAGGAGTTCTCGCGCAACATCTCTGCGCTGGGTATCGGCGACGGTATGACCATCGTGGTGTACGAGCAGGAGGGCGTCTTCTCCGCTCCCCGCGCGCGCTGGATGATGAAGGCCTATGGTGCGAAGCAGGTGTACCTGCTGGATGGTGGATTGAAGGCATGGGCCGAAGCTGGCCAGCCTTTGCAGTCGGGCGAGGTCAGCCGTCCGCAGGCGACGTTTACGGCAAAGCTCGATCGTGCGCAGGTGAAGGACTTCGATCAGATGCAGACGATGATCTCCGCGCGTGAGAGCCATGGTCCCAACGGCAGCCAGATTCTCGATGCACGTTCCGCGGGGCGCTTCTCGGGCGCCGCTCCCGAACCACGGGCGGGGCTCAGCTCCGGCCATATGCCGGGCGCGATCAGCACACCGTTCCTGGAGCTGGTTGAAGAGGGGCGCATGAAGCCTGCCGCGCAGCTGCGCGGGGTCTTTGCGGCAAAGGGTGTAAAGCTCGATCAGCCGATGACCACCAGCTGCGGCTCCGGTGTGACGGCAGCGGTTGTGGCGCTGGGGCTGGAGTTGGCGGGAGCGGATAAGGTGACGCTCTACGACGGCTCGTGGGCGGAGTACGCTTCGCGGCCGGAAGCGGTGATTGAGAAGGATGTCTAGCCGCCAGAAAAGCAACGCATGATGGGAAAGCGACACTATCTGCGGCCTCATATATTATTTGCGCTACAGAAAGTCTGGCTTCGCATCTAGTGGATAAAGAGGGCGTTTCGCCGTGCCCTGGAAGCGAACGCTATACTTGGTGCTCTCGCAGAAGGCGGTTCCCAATGAGCAGGATCTTCGCAACGATGATGCTGGCGGCGCTGGGAATAGCGGCCGCGCGCGGTAGTGCGCAGGATATTCCGGCTGCGCAGAAAAGTACCCCCACCGAGACAAATGCAGCGGCGCAGGCTGAGCCTGCCATGCAACAGGACTCTGCAACGCCACCCGGTCCGCAGCAGCCTGCGACGCAAACTCCTGCTCCTGCGAAGCCCGATCCCGAAGATGTCGCGCTGACTCACTCCATTGCCGCGGAAGGAACGCAGGCCGGCGACTCGCATGTACGCATCGTGCGGCTGAGCCAGGTGCAGGGCAAGGTGGTGATGGACCGCAATATCGGCCGCGGCCCCGAGGCCACGCTGCAGAACATGCCCGTCACGCAGGGCATGGGGCTGGCGACGGGCAGCGACGGTTACGCCGAGGTGGAGTTTGAGGATGGCAGTTCTCTCCGCCTTGCACCCGAATCTGAAGTCAGGTTTCCTCTGCTGGTGCTGCACAGCTCCGGCCAGAAGGCTTCGACGATCCTCATCGATCGCGGCATCGTCTACCTCAGCATGATGAAGTCGAAGGATTCGGACTTCACGCTGGCGATGGGCAAGGCGCGGATCGCGGTCGCGCCGGGGACGCATCTTCGTCTGGATAAGTCGGGCAACAAGGCGGAGCTGTCGGTGATTACGGGCGAGGCCTCGGTGCAGGCCGATGGCGGCGCAGGCACGGTCGTCAGCAAGAAGCAGACGCTGACGCTCGACCCCAGCGGCAGCGGCCCGACCGAGCTGAACAAGGAGATCTACGAGACGGCCTACGACGGCTGGGACCGCGACGCGATGAAGTATCACGAGCGCTACATGAAGACGGGCAATAACTTCGGTTCGACCTCGCTCTACGGCGTCAGCGATCTGAACTATTACGGCAGCTTCGTCGGCGGCTGCGGCAGCAGCTTCTGGCAGCCTTACTTCGTCAGCGCGGGATGGAGCCCCTACTCGCAGGGAATGTGGACCCTGTATTCGACGGGTTACTCCTGGGTGTCGCCCTACCCGTGGGGCTGGCTCCCGTATCACTCCGGTGCCTGGAACTTCTGCCCGGGTGTGGGCTGGGGCTGGCAGCCGGGCGGCTCGTTCTACGGCCTGCAGAATACTGCGTTCGTCAACACGAATCGGAACCTGCGCAACCTGGTGCACCCTCCCGGAGTTCTCACTGGGACCCGGCCCGAAGCGCGATCGCGTTCCATGATCGTTCAGTCGCAGGGACCGGTGGTGCGGTCGATGATGGATGCGCAGGACAACTTCGTCTTCCGCCGCGACTCAGCGGGTCTGGGCGTGCCGCGCGGGTCGCTGGGCGGACTGCACGGTGTCTCGCATGACGTGGAGAGGCATGGCTTCGCCAACCGCGAGGTCTACGCATCTCCCGTTGGCCCGGTTCACGGGATGATGGCACGCGGCAACCACGCCGATCAGGCTGCAAGGACAAACATGCAGCAGGCGCCACTGTCGCTGCGCCGCGGTCCCTCGCCCGAGGGTATGGTCTCCGGCGGCGACCGCTTCGCGTGGAAGACCCAGCAGGCGGGGGCAAATACAAATCAGCAGCGTCCCTCGCAGAACGCAGGTGGCGCGCGGCCATCAGGAGCGGCGCAGAGCAGCTTCAATCGCAGCGGCGCTCAGGCCAGCGGCAGTGGCGGCATCAATCATGGTGGTGGCTATAACGGGGCCGGTGGAGGTGGCGGCTTCCATGGCGGCGGATCAGGCGGCGGTGGAGGTTTCCACGGCGGCGGCGCTCCCTCCGGCGGCGGTGGAAGCAGCAGTGGCGGCCATTCGCATTAAACCTGCTCTCGCGGAGCCTTCCGTAGTTGCCTTGCCCTGTTAGTCGGCATCTGAAGATCAGACGGACCAGACAGACCAGACGGAGGCATGCCATGAAGCGTAGAGAGTTCCTTGCTGCCGGTGCGGCAGCCGGCCTGGTGGCGACGGCCAGGGGTGAGGGCGGCGCGACGCGCGCGACGTCCATCTCGACTTCTACCCCGGCTTCAACATCGAACGACATTGCGAAGATTCCTCGCATCACGGCAGCGACTGCGGGCGAGATGCGCGACGAGATGCTCTACCGCAAGCTGGGCGCGACAGGGGAAGAGGTCTCCGCCATCGGCATGGGGGGAGCGCATCTCGGCGGCAGAAATATGACTGACGCCGAGGCTATCAAGCTGATGCACGAGGCCATCGACCGCGGCATCACCTTCATGGATAACTGCTGGGACTACAACGAAGGCCGCAGCGAGACGCGCATGGGCGACGCGCTGGCGCAGTCCGGCTACCGGCAGAAGGCCTTCCTGATGACGAAGATCGACGGCAGGACGAAGCAGCTTGCAGCACAGCAGATTGAAGAGTCGCTGCGCCGTCTGAAGACCGACCGCATCGACCTCATGCAGCACCACGAGGTTCTGCGCTTCGACGATCCTGACCGCATCTTCGCCGAGGGCGGCGCGATGGAGGCGCTGGTCGAAGCGAAGAAGGCAGGCAAGATTCGCTTCATCGGCTTTACGGGGCACAAGGACCCGCGCGTGCATCTTTACATGCTCGATGTGGCGAAACAGCACGGCTTCCACTTCGACACGCTGCAGTGCCCCATCAACGTGATGGACGCGCACTATCGCAGCTTCTCGCAGATGGTGGTTCCGCGTG
The DNA here is from genome assembly GCF_028283685.1 of Edaphobacter sp. Taxonomy (GTDB): domain Bacteria; phylum Acidobacteriota; class Terriglobia; order Terriglobales; family Acidobacteriaceae; genus Edaphobacter. The sequence continues at coordinate 347,818 of NZ_JAPWKF010000006.1, forward strand.
CGATGGAAGACAAGGTCGCGGTGCTGGGCATGAAGTCGATCGGCTCGGGCATTCTGCTGAAGAGTGGAGTCGTGACCGCGCCGGAGTGTCTGCACTATTCGCTGAACCTGCCGGTTGCCGTACAGATTACGGGCATCGATTCAAAGAAGGTGCTGGATCAGGCGTTCGCCGTGGTGAAGAACTTCAAGCCGATGCCGAACGCCGAGTTCGCCACGCTGGTCGGCAAGACAAGGGATGTGGCGATGGAGGGCAAGTACGAACTCTTCAAGACGAGCACTACGTTCGATGGCACGGTGAAGCATCCCGAGTGGCTGGGCGGGGATGTGGATGCGGTGAAGCGGATACTGGCAAGCTAGATCTGCGCGGTAATGAAGAAGAGGGATCGGCTTGCTGCATGCGCTACAGATGCAGAGCCGATCCCTCTTCTTTGTTGTTCAAGTGAAGGGTCGCGTTTAGACGTTGAACTTGAAGAAGAGAATATCTCCGTCCTTCACCACGTATTCCTTGCCTTCTGAGCGCAGCAGACCCTTCTCCTTCACGGCCTGTTCGCTGCCGTACTTGAAGAGATCGTCCGAGGAGTAGCAGTCGGCCTTGATGAAGCCGCGCTCGAAGTCGGTGTGGATGACGCCTGCCGCGCCGGGGGCCTTGGTGCCGCGCTTGATCGTCCAGGCACGCACCTCCTGCACGCCCGCCGTGAAGTAGGTGATGAGCTCGAGCAGGTGATAGGCCGAGTGGATGAGGCGGTTGAGGCCGGGTTCGGTCAGCCCGACAGACTCGAGGAACTCGGTGCGCTCGGCTGGCTCCAGCAGGGCGATCTCGCTCTCGAGAGCGCCGCAGATGCGCACGACCTCGGAACCTTCTTCCGCGGCGCGCTTCTCGACGGCCTCGGTGTAGGGGTTGCCGGCGGTGAGCGCGGCCTCGTCGACGTTGGCGACGTAGAGCTGAGGCTTCATGGTGATGAGGAAGAGCTCGCGTGCGGCGTTGCGTTCATCGTCGGTGAGGTCGGCGGTGCGTGCGGGCTTGCCTGCTTCGAGCACGGCCTTCAGCTTCTTGACGGCCTCGAACTCAGCTTTGACCTTGGGGTCCTGCGAGTTGCGGACGAGCTTTTCGACGCGCTGGGCGCGCTTGTCGACGGTGTCGAGATCGGCCAGCAGCAGCTCCGTGTTGATGATGTCGATGTCGTGCAGCGGATTGACGCCGCCTGCGACGTGGACGACCTCGGGATCGTCGAAGCAGCGCACGACGTGGCAGATGGCGTCGGTGGCGCGGATGTGGCCGAGGAACTGGTTGCCGAGGCCCTCGCCCTTGCTTGCGCCTTCGACCAGACCGGCGATGTCGATGAACTCCATCGTGGTGGGCACGGTGCGGTTGGGGACGACGAGCTCAGTGATCTTGTCGAGGCGAGCGTCGGGCACCACGACCGTGCCGGTGTTGGGCTCGATGGTGCAGAAGGGGTAGTTCGCCGCCTGGGCCTTGGCCGAGGTGAGGGCGTTGAAGATGGTGGATTTCCCGACGTTGGGGAGGCCGACGATTCCGCAGTTCAAAGGCATTTTCTGTGTTTGTCCTGTCCTCATCTATTGAAACACGGCAGGCGGGCTTCCCTGGCCTAACGGCGGAAAACTCGGGCAGGGCGAGAGTTCCGCCACCCGTCAACGTTCTGGCCTCTGCTGTCAGCAGGGCGACGACGGCCCGGCTTTCTGCTGGTAAGGTGAATATCACCCATGGCACAGGCCAGCCCCATCGACGAGAGCACCCGTGCGCGCACCGGGCTTACGTTTGGCGCATTTGCTGCTTTTTTTGCCATCTACTTTCTGTGGGGAACGACCTTCTTCGCCATCCGCGTCGCGGTGCGCGAGATTCCGCCGCTCTTCGCCGCGGGCACCCGTATGCTCCTCGCCGGGGTGATTCTGCTCGGCTTCATGAAGCTGCGCGGTGCGACTCGCCCGACAGTACAGCAGTGGCGAAGCCTCAGCATCATGGGCGTGCTGATGTTCGCCGTCAACTATGCCGGTCTCTTCTGGGCGGAGAAGTATCTCTCGTCCGGGATCGCCGCCGTGGTTGGCGCGACGATCCCGCTGATGGTCGTCGCCTGCGAGATCCTCTTCGGCCTGCAGGCCTTCCGCTGGACCGCGATGGCCGCCGTACTGCTGGGCTTCTGCGGCGTTGGCGTGCTGATGATCCCCGACGCCAGGCTGACCGTGCCGGTATTGCCTGTACTGGCCATCATCGTTGGCGTCGCCGGCTGGTCGCTGGGCACGGTGTGGAGCAAGAAGCTGCCGCTGCCTGCGTCGAAGCCGGTGACGGCGGGCGCTTCGATGATGATCGGCGGTGCGGTGCTGCTTGTCTTCTCGGCTGCCATCGGCGAGATGCATCCGTGGCCGCACATCTCGCGCAGTGCGGGGCTGGCGCTGGCGTATCTGGTCACCTTCGGCTCGCTGATTGCGTACACGGCATACGTGTGGCTGCTGAGCCATATGCCCGCCAGCACTGTGGCCAGTTATGCGTATGTCAACCCGGTCGTGGCGGTCGTCCTCGGTCACTTTGTCGCCGACGAGGTGATTACGCCGCGCATGCTCGTGGGAGCGGCGCTGGTGCTGGTCAGCGTCTATCTCATCCTGCGTCTCAATCGCCAGACGGCTAAGGTATAACCGCGGCACGCAGGTGCAGGATGAAGTCGATGCGGCTGCCGGACTGATCGCTTGCTGCCTGTGCCAGCGGCGATCCGCGATACACCGCATACTGCGGTTGTGCGCCGATACTGACAAATTCAACCGTCTGCGGCTTGCCGGGAATCTTCGCGCCGAACCAGTGCGGGTCGTCGCGCTCTGCCCAGGTCACCAGCGCCAGCACCGAGCCAGCGGGATACGCCGCGCCCGCCGTGGAGCGCGCATAGGCGACCGCTGCATCGTTGCCGTAGAGCGTCGAGGTCGTCGCTGCGGCGCGATTGGTCAAGGTGGTAATCGGCTTCCACGCCAGCGGATTATAGGGAAGCTGTCCGGTGAGTGCAGCGACGTGGTTTGTGGCTGCGGCCTCCGGCTTGCGTTCGTTGCAGCCGGCCAGAACCAACAGGCCGCAGGCGATGGCGGGCAGATACTTCTTCCAGGGCGCGTTCACTGAAGTCCCTCCAGCGGAAAGGTGTAGACGTAGTCGTTGTGGCGCACCGGGTTGTGGCAACCGACGCACTCTGCGGTGAAGCCTGCGTCCTTGCCGTAGGGCTTCAGGTCCATGCCGCGCCAGCGCGCGTAGCCCCAGCCCCTGGTTGACGCATACTTTGCGCTGTCCTTGATCATGAACTCCACCTGGAGAAAGGCTCCGGCGCGCGTGTTTCCGTCCGCGTCCGGCTGCTGCTGCCATGCGGACTTGGCGAAGATGGTGCCGTCGGGCCACGGGTTGATGCGGTGCTCCGCGATAGCGCGCACGGCGACGTCGTTGCCGAAGATGATGCGCATGGTGTGGTTGTCGAAGCGGTCGGTGGTGCTGATCGCCTTCCAGTTCTTCCAATCCTGCGGGTAGGCGATGCCGTTGGGTGAGAGTTGCACCTCAAGCTTCGTGCCGCTCGCCTGAATCCAGTGGTTGTACTGCTCGTCGGCTGCGGTCTTTGCCTTGTCGTCGGGGGCGGGAGCGGGAGACGGCGGGTTGAGATAGTTCTTCAGGACGGCAAGATCGGCATCGGAGAGACGCGCATGCGGATGCAGCGCAAGATAGCTCGGCAGGGGCATCGCGCCCAGCTGTGCCTGGTTGACCGCCTCCCACAGCAGGCCCTTCTGCTGGGCGGCGGGAAGCTTCGCGATCTCGGAGAAGTTCAGGTGGCTGCGGGCCATCTTCACGTCGCGGGCAGCGATCCAATAGGCAGGCGCCACCTGGTCGAACCATGCCAGTTGCGTCTCGTTCGAGTGGCAGTTGTAGCAGGAGTTGCGGAGGACGCGCTTGACCTCGGGAGGTGCCGCAAGCTCGGCTGTCGCTGGAGGATTGCCGATCGCAGGCCTCACGAACTGCGCGGCCAGAAAGACCAGCAATCCGATGATGACAAGCGAAAACAAGACGCGTGGCAGGCTGGAACGTTCTATCGTCACATCTCCTTAGAGCCCTGCAGGAGATGTTTCGTTACATCAAATAATCTTATGGTCCATAACGGACCACCGGGATTCTGGAATTGGAGCGACCGATGGAGAACAATCAATACGACCTGGAGCGCTTTGTCAGAGCGCAGGCCGGTGTCTACGACCGCGCACTCGCTGAGCTGCGTGCGGGCGAGAAGCGCAGCCACTGGATGTGGTTCGTCTTTCCGCAGATCAAGGGGCTGGGCATGAGCGAGATGTCGGTGCGCTTTGCGATCTACTCACTGGATGAGGCGAAGGCCTATCTTGCGCATCCTGTTCTGGGGGCGCGACTGATCGAGTGCGTCGAGGCGGTTCTGGCGGTACGCGGCAAAACCGCCGATGAGATCTTCGGCTATCCCGACGATCTGAAGTTTCGCTCCAGCCTCACCCTGTTTGCGAAGGCTTCCGGTGATGGTTCTGTCTTTGAGCGCGCACTCGATCAGTATTTTGATGGCGCGATGGACGACGCCACGCTCAGGCAGCTGGGTGCGGCGGTGAGATGATTAAGCATCGGTGAGGTGATGAAGCCATGAACGAGATGATGAAGCCATGAACGTCGCGGCAATCTCAGGTACGGCGGCCGTCGCAATGGCTGCGGCGGGTACGGTGGCATGGGCCGCGCTTTCGCCCGGATCGCAGATCTTCGGCCCCACCCTGATCGCGCCGCGCAATGCGGCGGAGATCGCGCTGACCTACGACGACGGCCCAAATCCTGCGGCCACGCCCGCACTGCTTGAGGTCCTGGCGAAGTACAACGTGCGTGCCACCTTCTTTCTCATCGGCGGATTCGTGCGCCAGTGTCCGCAGATCGTGCGTGAGATGCACGCCGCGGGGCACCTCCTCGGCAATCACACGATGACGCACCCCTGGCTGCCGTGGCAGAGCGCTGCACGCATTCGCGAGGAGCTTCACGGAACCAGCGCCGTCCTCGAAGACGTCCTCGGCGAGCCGGTTCGCTTCTTTCGCGCACCCCACGGCGCACGTCGGCCTGTCGTTCTCGCAACAGCACGCGAGATGGGTATGACGCCGGTACAGTGGAACCTGATCTGCGGCGACTGGATGCAGATCGGCGCCGACAAGCTGCATCAGCGCATCGAGCGCGGCGTCGCCCGCAACCGCAGCCGCGGCTTCGCCTCCAACATCGTGCTGCACGATGGCGGACAGCAGGGGCTGGGCCAGGATCGCATGCAGACGGTACAGGCGACCGAGCGCTTTCTTGCGAAGCATCAGAAGACAAGCTTCGTCACCGTCGATGCCTGGACGTAGCTTCCTGAACATATCCGCCTGGACGTAGCCGCTACTGCGGCGTGTCCAACGGGTGCGTCGACTTCTCGAAGTACTCGGTCTGCAGCTTCAGGCTGACGTCATCGGCCTTGATGGCGGCCAGCGCCCTGGTCACCGAATCCACCCACCAGTTCATCTGGAACTCGCCCAGCTCGTGCGATGCTGCGCCGCCATCGCCCGCATAGTGATCGGGGAAGCGCGCATACCACCAGATGCCGGTGTAGACGCCGTCGGGCAGCGGCTGGCGATGCTGGTCGGCGCCTGACTCCTTTTCGGCGCGATCGGGATGCACGAGGTCCGGCCGCACGATCATCAGCTTCGAGGTCTCGCTCTCGCCCGCATGCTGATCGTTGGTGGTCTTCTTCTTCGGGCCGCCGGTGGGCGGTACGCGCTGGTCGAAGAGATACACCACGTAGTCATGCGGCGTATTCAGCTGCGACTGCAGGAAGTAGGGCAGCAGGTGGTTGTTGCCGCCGTGCCCGTTGACGATGAGGATCTTCTTGCAGCCGTTGCGCGCCATCTCGTCGGTCGTCGCCTGCAAAAGGGCCAGCTGCAGCTCGCGGCTGTAGGAGACGGTGCCGGGCTCCTGCCGCGCCTCGGCGATCTGGCCGAAGTAGTACTCGGGGAAGACGACGGCGTACTGCTTCTCCGCGGCGTGCAGCGCGACGTAACGCGCATTCAGCAGGTCGGAGCCGATGGGCAGGTGCGGCCCATGCTTCTCGAGGATGCCGATGGGAAGAAGGCAGGTGTTCTGCGCCTGGTGGATCGCCTTCACGAAGTCCGGCCCGGTCAGCTCCTCCCAGTGCGCGGAGAGCTTCTCCTGCGCCTGAACCAGCGGCGCAAAGCCCATCATGAAGGGAAGCAGGATTGCAGCAAGGCGGACGCTTCTTCTGGTTCTCATCGATACTCCGTTGGTTATTTGGAATCTGCCATCGAAACGAACTACTGCCATGGGAACGAGCTACGGTCGTTAAAACGAACTACCGCCGGAGTGCCTTGCCTGCTGCTTCGAGGATCAGCGCGACCTCAACTTCGCCGTGGGCGATCGAGACGAACGCCGCCTCAAACTGGCTGGGTGGAAGCCAGACGCCGTTCTCGAGCATCGCGCGATGGAAACGACCGAAGGCGGCTGTATCCGAGGTCGCGGCCGAGGCGTAGTCGAACACCTCGTTTCCCGTGAAGAACCATGTGAACATCGAGCCGACCTGGTTGGTTGTGAGCTTGATGCCGCGCTCTGTTGCAATCGCGGCGACGCCACTGGCGATCTCCGCGGTTGTCTTTGCCAGCCTGGGATAGATCGTGTGCTGGTTGGCGATCAGGTGCTCGATGGTGGCGATACCGGCGGCCATCGCCAGCGGATTGCCGCTCAACGTTCCGGCCTGGTAGACCGGCCCCAGCGGCGCGAGATGATTCATGATGTCGGCGCGTCCGCCGAAGGCGGCGCAGGGCAGCCCGCCGCCGATGATCTTGCCCAGCGTCGTCAGGTCCGGCTTGATGCTGTAGAGCTGCTGCGCGCCGCCGAGCGAGAGCCGGAAGCCGGTCATCACCTCGTCGAGGATCAGCAGAGCGCCGTGCTGGTGCGCGATGTCGCGCAGCCCTTCCAGGTAGCCGATCAGCGGAGCGATGGTTCCGGCGTTGCCGACGACCGGCTCGACGATGATGCATGCGATCTCGCGTGGCCGCGTGGCGAAGGCCTGCCTGACGGCCTCAAGATCGTTGTAGGGCAGAGCGATGGTGTGCATCACCGTCTCGTCCGGCACGCCGGCGGAGCCGGGGATGCCGAGCGTCGCAACGCCCGAACCTGCCTTGACCAGCATGGCGTCGGAGTGGCCGTGATAACAGCCTTCGAACTTGATGACGAACTTGCGGCCGGTGAAGCCGCGCGCCAGCCGGATGGCCGTCATGCAGGCCTCGGTGCCGGAGTTCACGAAGCGCATCTTCTCCAGAGAAGGGAAGCACTGCTGCACCAGTCCTGCCAGCGTCGATTCCGCTGCCGTCGATGCTCCGAAGCTCGCGCTGAAACCTGCCGCCTCGCGGATGGCCTCGACCACTGGAGGAAAGGCGTGGCCCAGAATCATCGGCCCCCACGAGCCGAACATGTCGAGATAGCGATTGCCGTCCTCGTCGTACAGATAGGCGCCCTCGGCGCGAACCAGGAACGGAGGATCGCCACCCACGGAGCGAAAGGCGCGGACGGGCGAGTCCACGCCGCCGGGAAGAAGCGATTCGGCGCGTTGCTGCAGCTGGCGGGAGCGTGTGAGATTGAGCGGCATTGCAATCAGTATAAGGTTGCTGCATAGCGTCGTTGCTGACGCTGCGGTAAACGGACGAAGAATGACGCCAGACGAACGCACAGCCATCGCGGACCACCCGACGCTGCTCTACGACGGCGTCTGCGCGTTGTGCAACGGCGTGGTGCGCTTTGTGCTGCGGCACGATCGTGCGGGAGTCTTTCGCTTCGCCGCGCTCGACAGCGATGCGGCCCGCGAGCTTATGGACGGCGCGGCGGCTACGCAGGACGGCGTCGCGCTGGTGTTGCAGCCGCTTACGGCAGCGCAGCGCATTCTGTATCGCTCCGATGCGGTCGCCGAGGCGCTGCGGCTACTGGGGTGGCGGCGGCGTGCGGCGCTTTTGGCAGCAGTTCCTCGTCCGCTGCGCGAGTCAGGCTACGGTATCGTGGCCCGGCTGCGTTACCGGCTTTTTGGGAGGTACGCGGTGTGCCCGCTGCCTGCAGCGGAGCATCGAAAGCGCTTCGTGGGCTTGCGATGAGCGGCGGAAAGGCACAGCACCGACGTAACCCCTGTGAATACAGGATTTAGCGCCAGCGACCGCTCTGCTGCTAGACTTAAACCTCTGCGTCACAGCATATTTCCCTACCCACGGAGAGCATTTTGCCGGAGAACGTCACCGCTACCATGGCCAACACGACGAAACAGAATTCCGCTAAGCCGAAGCCAGTATCGGTGGCCAAGAAGCCCATCAGTTACGCTGACGCGGGCGTCGATATCTCCGCCGCGGACAAGTCGAAGCACCGCATCAAAATGCTGGCGCGCAAGACCTTCAACAAGCAGGTTCTCAGTGAGATCGGCGGCTTCGGCGGCCTCTTCGCACTCGACCTGGAGAAGTATCCCAATCCCGTGCTGGTCTCTTCGGCAGACGGCGTGGGCACCAAGCTGAAGGTCGCCTTCGAGCTGGGCATTCACCACACCGTCGGGCAGGATCTGGTGAACCACTGCACCAACGACATCGCGGTGCAGGGCGCGACGCCGCTCTTCTTCCTCGATTACCTGGCCACCGGCAAGCTGGAGAACTCGGTCGTCGAAACCGTCGTGCAGGGCATCTCCGATGCCTGCCGCGCCAACGGCTGCGCCCTGATCGGCGGCGAGACCGCGCAGATGCCCGGCTTCTACGGCGACGGCGAGTACGACCTTGCCGGAACCATTATCGGCGCCGTCAGCCGCGACAAGATCATCACCGGCGATGGCATCCAGGTGGGCGATGTCCTGCTCGGCCTGCCCTCCAACGGCCTGCACACCAACGGCTACTCGCTGGCCCGCAAGCTGTTGTTCGACGTCGCCAAGTACGGTCCCGAGCAGTACGTCAACGAACTGAAGGACAAGACCGGCGCCGCATTGATGCGCATTCACCGCAGCTATCTGAGCATCATCAAGAAGCTCATTAACGGCGAGGTCGTCTCAGGCATGGCGCACATCACCGGCGGCGGCATCACCGAGAACCTTCCCCGCATCATCCCCAAGGGCATGGGCGCGCATGTCGATCTCGCATCATGGCAGGTTCCGCCGCTCTTCGAGCATCTGCAGGTGCTGGGCAAGGTGGAGCAGGACGAGATGATGCGCACCTTCAACATGGGCATCGGCATGATCATCGTCGTTCCCGCCGAGAAGGTGAAGAAGGCCAAGGCCATCCTCAACCGTGCCAACGAGCGCTTCCACATCATCGGCCGCATCGTGCGCGGCGAGCGCAAGGTCAGCTACAACTAGTTTTCTCTGCAGCGCAGAAAGAAGGAGCCAGTCGAATCGACTGGCTCCTTTCGCGTTCAGGCGCGATTTTTTTTTTGAGCGTCACTTGTAAAGGTTGAAGACAATGCCCGCGCGGGACGAGAAGCTCTGATTCCACTTGCCGCTTGCGTCCACCCTCTCTCCCTGGTATTCGCCGGGGATGAGCTGGAAGGCGATGCTGCGCGTCACCTTCATGTCGATGCCCACACCGGCCTTGGCCACGGGGTTCCAGTCGACGAGGTTGTTCTGTGAGCTCACCGAACGCATCTCGCCTCCCTCGCCGTAGACGAAGGGGGTAAAGCGCGAGTGCGGGGCAAACGTGTAGCGCGGTCCGGCAGCCATGATCAGCCGGCGCTGGTTGTAGTCCACTCCCATCACGTACAGGCTGGTGAAGTCTCCCTGGAAGCCGATGTGCCTGGTCAGGTTGATCTCAGGCGTTACCGCAAAACCCATCATGCTGTGATTGCGGTCGGTGGGGCTGGTCTGGAAGAGATACACGTAGCTCATCGCAACCGAGCCGATCGGTGTCTGATCCTTCTTCTTCTGCTGCATGGTGGTCATCGTCGAGGTTTGTGCAGCGCGAGTGTTCTCCGGCAGAGGAGCATCGATGGCAGGCGCCGTAACGGAGCTCACCTCGGTGCTTGAACTGCTGGATGTTGCGCTGGAACTGACTCCATCGAGCCCCTGTGCAAGCGATGCCGCGGTCGTTCCAAGCAGCAACAGGAAACACAACTGGTACTTCATTTGTTTACTCCTTCCGTTGTTCGCCTAAGTGTTGATAGACGATTGGTTAACGGACTATTACCAATAACGGATGCCGAGCCGTCGCCTTGCGGTTTTCTACCGTTCGTCACTGTTTTTGTCCCGCTGCATTTGGTGTTTCGGTTACCGCGCAGTCGAAAAAAAATAGCGTTCGATCTTCGACAAGCCGGGAGAATCGCTGCTTTCCATTGCATGCATCATGCGTCGTGCCGGGAACGCAGGACGGCTGCGTTTCGCAGGAGCTGTGCTAAGCTCACCGTAATTTCCTGAACATTCTTCTCTGCCCGGAGACCGCTCGCGTGAAGGCCTCTTTCCTCGCCGCAGTGCTGTTGTCCCTCTCGTTTGCGTCGTGCCGTTCTGCGTATGCAGGCGGTGGTGACTCTGCGAATGCAGCGCCGCACGGGTGGAACCGCTTTACCGCGGCAAAGTATCTGGACACGCGGCAGACGTGGTGGATGAACTGGCCCAAGGCGCGCCGCGATCACGAGACGGCGTGCATCTCCTGCCACACCGCGGTGCCCTATGCGTTGTCGCGCCTGACGCTGCGTCACGCGCTCAACGAATCGTCACCGTCTGCGCCCGAGCGGGAGATGCTCGGCTACATCACGCGGCGGGTGACGTTGTGGAATGAGCTCGAGCCCTTCTACAGCGATCAGAAGGTGGGTCCGCGCAAGACGGTCGAGTCGCGCGGCACGGAGTCCGTGCTCAACGCGCTGATTCTTGTGCGCTACGATTCGCTGCAGGGGAAACATCTTTCTCCGCTTACCGAACAGGCGCTTCACAACATGTGGGCCACGCAGCTCACCAGCGGCGATGTTGCAGGCTCGTGGGAGTGGCTCAACTTCCACAATGCGCCGTGGGAGTCCGATGAGTCGCACTACTACGGCGCTGCTCTGGCTGCCGTCACTGTCGCGATTGCTCCCGATCACTATCGCAATCGCCCCGAGATTCAGAAGGGTCTCGCATCGCTTCGTGAGTACCTGACGAAGAACTATGACAAGCAGCCGATGGCCAATCGGCTTGTCGTGCTGTGGGCGGCGAAGAATGTTCCGGGCCTTCTGACGAAGACGCAGCACAAGGCGCTTCTGGAGGATCTGCAGCGTCTGCAGCGGCCCGATGGAGGCTGGAGCCTCAAGGACTTCGGCCAATGGAAGCGTCGTGACAACACGCCGGTCGATGCGCGCAGCGATGGCTACGCCACCGGCCTTACGGTCTTCGCATTGAAGGAGTCGGGCATCTCGCCGCGCAGGCCCGAGATGAAGCGTGCGGTTCAGTGGCTCATCGTCAACCAGGATGCAACGCAGGGGTTGTGGCCCGCTTACTCGCTCAACAAGCAGCGCGATCCTGCGACCGATGCCGCGCGCTTTATGAACGATGCAGCGACCAGCTACGCCGTGATGGCGCTTGAAGATGTTCGGCGCTGAGGGGGAAGCTCAGTGCCTCTTCGTCGTTTAGTGCATCTTCGCCAGTGCATTCTGCACGTAGCGTTCCTTGGCCTGCAGCAGATCGTCGATGGCGAGCTGCTGCAGCGGCCGCGCCGAGCCTAGCTGATGGGCTACCAGGCAGATGTTGGCGAAGTGCTCTACCGTCTCCATCTTGAGAAACGCATCCAGCAGATTCTCTCCATAGGCCACCGCGCCGTGATTTGCCATCAGGATGGCGGAGTGATGAGGAATAAGCGCGGCGAGGCTCTGTGCCAGCGCATCGGTCCCCGTCGTGGCGTAGGGAGCAAGCGGCACAGGGCCTAGCGTCATCACGGCTTCGGCGCACAGCGGCTCGTCAAGCGCGCGACCCGCACAGGCGAATCCTGTCGCAATGGGAGGATGCGCGTGTACGACAGCGCGAATGTCATGGCGCGCGCGATAAACGGCCAGATGCATGCCGATCTCACTGGTAACTTTGCGCGTGCCCGAGATCTGCCGCCCGTCGAGATCGACGATGACCATGTCCGCGGCTCGCATCAGGTACTTGCTGCAACCTGTTGGGGTTGCAAGGATCGTGCCGTCCTCGAGGCGCACGGAAAGATTGCCTGAAGTTCCCGGCATGAAGCCTTTGCGATAGAGCCAGCGTCCGAAGCGGACCAGTTCGCGGCGGTATTCTTGTAGCGCAAGCATCTCGGTCAATGGTTCACTCCTGCTGGGCACCATTATTACCATTTTCCACGTTTTGTGCGTCCAATGAATCATGATCGCGTCATTTGCGTCTTATCTCATAAGACAAGTTGAAGCGCCTGAGGAGGCTGATGAAGACATCGGAGATACTGCATGCTTGGGCTGGGATACTTGCCGGCCGTAAGCCTTCTCTTTCGATAGAGATCACGAAGGAATGCCCACTCCGCTGTCCTGGTTGTTACGCGTTCGATGCGGCTCATCTTGGCGGTGAGACAGAACTACGGCAGCTGTCCGACTTCAAGGGCGATGAGCTTGTGCAAAAGATTCTTGCCATCGTCGATCGCGAGCGTCCGCTGCACGTCTCGATCGTCGGAGGCGACCCGCTGGTGCGGTATCGCGAGCTGGAGAAGATTCTTCCTGCTCTCGAAGAGCGCGGCATCTTCACGCAGGTCGTCACCAGCGCCTTTCGCGTCATTCCGGCGGAGTGGCAGCGCTTCAAGCGCCTCACGGTCGCCGTCTCCATCGACGGCCTGCAGCCGGAACACGATGAGCGCCGCAAGCCCGCGACCTACGAGCGCATCCTGAAGACGACGGCCGACGCGAAGATCACGATCCACTCCACCATCACCGGCAACATCGCCGCGCGCCCCGGTTATCTCGAAGAGTTCGTGCGTTTCTGGAGTGAGCAGCCGCAGGTGCATCGCATCTGGTTCAGCCTCTTCACGCCGCAGATCGGCGCCACCGGGCCGGAGATTCTTACCCAGGAGCAGCGCGCCTACGTGGTCGAAGATCTGCATCGCCTGCGCGCCCTCTTTCCCAAACTCCAGATGCCTGAGCGTCTGGTCGACGAGATTGCGCATCCTCCGGCCAGTCCGAAGGACTGCATCTTTGCGCGCACGACGCACACCATCTCCGCCGATCTCAAGACGAAGATCACGCCGTGCCAGTTCGGTGGCGAACCGGACTGCTCGCAGTGCGGCTGCATGGCGTCGATGGCGCTGGCTGCCGTCGGGCACTACCGCGTTGTCGGCCCGTTGACCGCGGGGCATCTCTACTTCGCCTCCGACAAGATCGGGAACGCATGGCGCGAGATGATGCACGTCTTCTCTCCGGAGCGCGTGGAGGTGGACTCCACCTCGCCATTCAACATCATCGGCAACTCCGCGAACTGAGCGCGGATTCTCTGTGTTGAACGCCTCGTTTAAAATCGAGAGCGAAGGGAATACTCTCGTGCATCGACTTGGCATCCTCCTCTCGGGTAGAGGCTCGAACTTTCTTGCAATCCATCGCGCCATCGCGGAGGGTCGCATTCCGAACACCGAGATCGCCGTCGTGCTCTCGAACAAGCCCGATGCGCCCGGGCTCGATGCGGCACGCTCACTCGGCCTGAAGGCGCTGGCCATTCCGCAGGAGGGCAAAGGCCCCGAGGCACGCGCCGCGCACGATGCCAGGATGATCGCCGCGCTCCAGGAGGCTGGCATCGATCTGGTGTGTCTCGCGGGCTATATGCGCATCATCACGCCTGCGTTCGTTGCGGCGTTTCCCAACCGCATTCTCAATGTCCATCCGTCGTTGCTCCCGGCCTTCCCAGGCCTCGACGCACAACACCAGGCCTTCGACTACGGAGCGAAGGTTGCAGGCTGCACCGTCCACTTCGTCGATGAGGCCGTCGACCATGGCGTCATCATCCTGCAGAAGACCGTGCCCGTGCTCGACGAGGACACGGCGGAGACGCTCTCCGCTCGCATCCTTGTCGAGGAGCACATCGCCTACGCGGAAGCCATCGCCCGTGTGCTGAGCGGAGAATATCGCATCGAAGGCCGCCACTTCCTGAAGCAGGCCGGCACTTTCTGAAATAGATGCGAGCTAAAGAAGCGCAAAGCAGAGGGGCATGACGATTGTTCGTCATGCCCCTCTGTATTTCTTCCGGCGTCATTTTTTCTTCCAGCGCCTACGTGGACTGGTCGCGACTGTCGTGGTCTTTCGCGTCTCCTAGCGTGACCTTGATGTCCATCTTCTTTCTTCCGCGGAAGATGGTGACGGTGACTGCATCACCGGCACGGTGAGAGTTCATCGCCGCGGCGAGGTCCTGTGCGCTGGTGATCTCGTCGCCGTCCATGGCCACGATCAGGTCTCCACCCAGCATGACGGGCTCATTGCCCTGGTAGGCGCGCTGCGTGCCGCCGTGTAGCCCGGCATGCTCGGCTGCGCCTCCCGGCAGCACCCGCTCGATCAGCACGCCGTAATCGACAGGCAGCTTCAGCTGCTCGGCAATGTAGGGGCCGATGGGAATGGTGACGATATCCAGCGACGGACGGCGGATGTAGCCGTATTTCGCATAGTCGTCGAGGATAGCGCGCGCCGTGTTGATGGGGATGGCGAAGCCGATGCCAGAGCTCTGGTCTGCGCCGTTGCTGGCGATCATCGTGGTGATACCGATCACCTCACCGCGCGAGTTCAGCAGCGGTCCGCCGGAGTTGCCGGGGTTGACCGCAGCATCCGTCTGGATGGCGTCCTCGATCGGAGCGCCGTTGGGGCTGCGCACCGAGCGGATGGCCGAGATGATGCCGCGCGTCATCGTGCCGTTCAGGCCGAAGGGATTGCCGATGGCATACACGCGCTGGCCCACCATCAGGTTGCGCGAATCGGACAGCGTTACAGGCACCAGGTTGGGTGCGTCGATCTTGATCAGCGCGAGGTCGTGGTTGGCGTCGCGAGCCAGCACCTTGGCCTTGTACTTGTGCTTGTCGGAGAGAGAGGCCTCCACGCGCTGCGCGTTGCCGATCACGTGATTGTTGGTCAGGATCAGGCCATCCTTGGTCAGCACGAAGCCCGAGCCCTGGCCCTGCTGCGGCACCGGCCCGTAGAAGAAGTCGAACGCGACCTCGGTGGAGGTGATGTTCACCACCGAAGGCAGCGCCTTCTTGTAGACGCCGATGTTCTGTTGCTCCTCCGTGTCGAAGGCAGGGGCGGCCGCAGCCTCAGTCAGATGAAAGCTGCCGCCAGGGCCGGAGATCTCCTCCGCCGTGGTATTCGCATCCGGAGCCGAATGTAGCCACGGGAAGAGCTTTCCTGCGGACGAGGAGTGCGTCGTTACGTAGTAAAAGCCGCTGAGCAGCAGCAGGACAAGCAGAACTGGGCGGAGTTTCTTCGTCTTACCGGGCAAGTCTTCTCCCTTGTCGCCGTTGAGAACGCGACTATCCGTAAATTGTATCGACAGGTTTCGCTGTCAGCCAGCGTATCGAGAGATACGGCAACTGCCGCAATGCTTTCCTACTGATGACAGACGCCTTACGCAGCCTTCGGGCTGTATCGGCCATTGGCTATGGTGTGTTGCGAGCGGCGAAGTCGAGCATCTCCCACAGCTCTTCCACCAGCTCTTCCAGCTCCTCCAGCGTGCCGTCGTTGGGCAGGATAAAGTCGCTCATCGACTCCTTTTCTGCATCGGGAATCTGCTGCGCAAGGCGTCGCCGCGCCTCGGCCTCCAGCTCCTGGCGGCGCTCGGGTGTTGGCGGCGTATCGCCGCAGACACGCTGAATGTAGCGCTCGATCTTGGTCTCGTCGTTTGCCGTGACCAGCACGATGCAGTCGAAGCGCGAGCGCCAGGGAGCATCGGGATCGCCGCCTGCCGCTGCTCCGTGCTTCGTCTCGAAGAGCAGCGCCGACTCGACGATGATGATGGCAGCAGGCTCTTCTTCGGCGATCTCGGTCATGATGGCGGCCTGCTCCGCGATCGTCGCCGGATGCACGATCGCATTCAGCTCCTCGACGCGGCCGTCGGCAAAGGCGATCTTCGCCAGCGCCTGCCGGTCGAGCTGGCCGTCCTGCTGCACCACGCCTCTGCCGAAGCGGTGCACGATGGCGTTGTAGACCGCCTCGCCCGGCTGCATCAGGTCGCGGGCGATCTCATCGGCCTGCAGCACGTACGCGCCGTACTGCGCGAACAGGAGGGCAGCGGTGGATTTCCCGCTGCCCAGCCCGCCCGTAAGTCCAACACGCAGCATGTGTGGTTACTTGCTCTCTGCGCTGAAGCCGCGGCGCAGCCTGGCGGCCTTGACGGTGTTGTGCATCAGCATCGCGATCGTCAGCGCGCCCACGCCTCCGGGGACCGGGGTGTAGGCGCTGGAGATCTTGAACGCCGCGGGATCGATATCGCCCACGATTACGGAGCCCTTCTTCTCGAAGGTTGCGGCGCGCTTCTCGTCTCCTGCAAAGAACTTCTCGACGTCTGCCTTGTCGGTCAGGCGGTTGATGCCTACGTCGATCAGCACCGCGCCGGGCTTGACCATCTCAGCGGTGATGAAGCCGGGGCGTCCGATGGCGGCGACGATGATGTCCGCGCCGCGCGTGACCGCGGCCAGGTCGTGCGTCCTGCTGTGGCAGACCGTCACCGTGGCCGATTCGTTCAACAGCAGCAGGGCGGCGGGCTTGCCCACGATGTCCGAGCGGCCGACGACGACCGCGTTCTGACCCGCGATGGGCAGCCTGGCGCGCTTCAGCACCTCGATGATGCCGGCAGGCGTGCACGGCTGCAGGCCGGGCTGGCCACTCTGCAGGCGACCCGCGTTGACCGGGTGAAAGCCGTCGACGTCCTTGTCCGGCGAGACGGCTTCGAGCAGCCTCTTGGTGTCGACGTGCTTGGGCAGCGGCAGCTGGATCAGGATGCCGTCGATGTCCTCGCGGGCGTTCAGCTTCGCCACCAGCTCCAGCATCTCTTCGGTGGTGACGGTCTCGGGCGGCGCGATCAGCTCGCTGAAGATGCCCAGCTCGCCGCAGGTCTTCACCTTGCTGCGAACGTAAATCTCGGAGGCGGCGACGTTGCCGACCAGGATGACGGCGAGCCCAGGGGTGATGCCCTGCTCGACCAGCTTGGAGACCTCAAGACCAACCTCGGCCTTGATCTCCGAGGCGATGGCGACTCCGTCCAGAACGTGCGGTTGTTTTGTCATAGCTGGTGTTAATGGTATCGCGAGGGCGGCTGCCCTGCCCGTAACGGTGGCTTAGCATAAGAAACATGGTTGAGCTGACGGAGATCTTTCGCGGGCTGCAGCAGGTCGTCTGCCCGGTGTGCCACAAGAGCCTGCGCGCCGCAGAGAATGCGGTCGTCTGCACGGGGTGCGCGCGGAGCTATCCCATCGTCGACGGCATTCCGGTGCTGCTGGAGAGCCGGGCGGAGTGATCCGCGCCGCTCTGCCGTTGCGACAGACTTCTGCCGCCGCTTCATGAACTTCTGCCGCTTTGGTGACGTATCTCTCTTCGAACGGATGGATTTGCAACGACGCGCAACCTGTGGGCCGCTGGTTCATCCAATAAGAGTGCAGACAAAGACACTGCACCAAGGGACGAGCGCCACGCGCGGAGAGGGGATGGCATGACCACGACGATACAGGCAGGAGTGGAGAAGTTTTCGCAGGCGGATCTTGCAGGTCTGCGTGAGGAGCTGCTGCGCGCCCCCCTGGATTCATGGCAGGTCGGCGATGTCATCAGCAACTACCTTTCGACGCGCGGCTACGGCGTCTCGTACCCCGAGGCGCGTGAGATGGTCTCGCGTATCGAGAGAACCGGCTACTCGCTCCAGAGCATGCAGGAAGCGCTGGAGAAGCTGGCCCGCGTGATGTAAGTCAGGGTTACCCGTTGCGGGAGACAGGCTGCCAGTGCGGAAACAAACCGCTGGCAGCCTGTCGTTGTTTAATGCGGCAAATCGTTTGCCGTGAGTTGGTGCTGCAAGCCAGCATTGCGCGTGGCGGTGCATAATCATAGAGATGCCGTCGCTCTGGACTCCCACAAACTGGCCGCAGCGCCTAGCCGAACTCCTCGCCCCAACCGGCGAGCTTAAAGAAGCGCCTCTGCGCCGCGATGTCCGTTCGCTCGGCATGCTGCTGGGCGAGGTGCTCAAGGAGCAGTCGGGCGACGAGCTGTACGACGCCGTCGAAAACCTGCGCCGCACCGCGATCGCCCGCCGCGAAGCCGACGCCACCGGCGATGTGGCTGCCGCAAACTCCACGCTGCAGCATGCCCTGCTGGCGGTTCACGGCTACGGCGACGACACCGCGCGCGCCTATCAGCTGGCCCGCGCCTTCAGCTTCTACTTCGAGCTGATCAATCTTGCAGAGACCAACCATCGCAAGCGCCGCCGCCGTTCGGCGCAGTTGAATGACGCCCCACCGCCGCGCGGCGATCTGCGCGGCACATTGCGCCGCCTGAAAGAGGCCGGCTTCGACGCCAAGCAGGCCGCAGAGCTGCTATCGCACGTGGTCATCACGCCGGTCTTCACGGCGCACCCCACCGAGGTCGCACGCCGCTCTGTGATGTTCAAGCGCCGCCGCATCTCCGACCTTCTCGAGAAGCTGGATCGCGTCGCCGTGCCCGAGGCCGAGCTGGAGTCGCTGGAAAGGGAGATCTCCGGCGAGATCACCGCGCTGTGGCAGACCGACGATGTGCGCAGCGCCCGCCCCATGGTGCGCGACGAGATTCGCATGGCCCTCGACTACTACGAGGCTTCGCTGTTCGACACGCTTCCGGTGCTCTACGCCGAGGTCGCCGCCGCGCTCGAAGCGGAGTACGACGAGCATGCCTCCCCCGCCGAGCTGCCCCTGCTGGTGCGCTTCGGTTCGTGGATCGGCGGCGACCGCGACGGCAACCCATTCGTCACCGCCGAGACCACGCGCGACGCCCTGGTGATGGCCAACAGCGTGTTGATGACGCACTATCGGCGCCGTTTGCAGAATGTCTTCGAGCAGCTGGGCAGCTCGACGCAGCAGGTCCCGGTCTCGGCCGAGTTGCAGGCACTGCTCAACGGTTACCTTACGCAGCTGCGCACCGCCGGACAGACGCATCTCGAGGAGCGCTTCCACTTCGAGTACCTGCGGCTGCTGATCGCCTGCATCATGATGCGCCTGGGCGCCTCGCCGCAGAGCTCCGTGCCGCTGCCGCCCAACCCGGCGCTCTCGCGCTACACTCGCGCGGCCGACCTGCTGAGCGACCTCACGGTGCTGCGCAACTCGCTGATGGAGAACAACGGCTCGCGGCTGGCGGAGATGCTGATCGACCCGCTGCTGCTGGAGGTCCGCACCTACGGCCTGCACCTGCAGACGCTGGATATTCGTCAGCACGCCCGCGTTCACGCAGCGGCAGTCGCAGAGATCGCCGGATGCACCGCGCACACCGACGGCCAGCTGCACCTGCCGCCAGCGCTCTCGCCGCAGACGATGGAGGTGCTTGACACCTTCCGCGCCATCGCCGCGCTCAAGAAGGAGTACCCGGCGGAGACGCTGCAGCAGTATGTCATCAGCGGCGCCACCAGCGCGGAGGACATCCTCAACGTTCTATGGCTCGCTCGCCTGGGCGGCGTTCAGGTGGAGTCCAGCGGTGAGGGCGACGACTACGATCCCGGCCTGCAGCCGGTGCCGCTCTTCGAATCGATCGAAGACCTGGAGAACGCTCCCGCCATCATGCGCAGCCTATGGTCTACCGAGGCCTATCAGCCGCTGCTCAAGTCATGGGGGCACCGGCAGGAGATCATGCTGGGCTACTCGGACTCGAATAAAGACGGCGGCATGATCACCAGCACCTGGCAGATCTGGAAGGCGCATCGCGAAGTCCATCGCGTGGCCGCCGAGTGCGGCATCAAGCTGCGCCTCTTCCACGGCCGCGGCGGCACGGTGGGACGCGGCGGCGGCCCGACGCATCGCGCTATCTTCGCGCAGCCCATGGACAGTTTCTCCGGCGAGCTTCGCCTCACGGAGCAGGGCGAGGTGCTCAACTGGAAGTACTCGGATGTGATCCTCGCCGAACGCAATCTTGAGCTGATGATCGCCGCCTCGCTGGACGCTATCGCGCGGCCTGACGCCGTGCTGCAGAAGAATCCTGCGGCGCCGCATCTGACCGGCGAGATCACGCCCGCGTGGGAGGCCGCGATGGAGAGCATCTCGGCCAGCTCCTACGCCTTCTACCGCGAACACATCATCGACGACCCGGAGACGTTCACCTACTTCGAGCAGGCGACGCCGGTCGCGGAGCTGGAGAATGCGCGCATCGGCTCGCGGCCGACCAAGCGCACGGGCAAAAAGTCGATGGCTGACCTCCGCGCCATTCCGTGGGTCTTCGGCTGGATGCAGTCGCGCCAGCTGGTGCCGGCATGGTTCGGCGTCGGACACGCGCTGGAAAAGTTTGTCAGCGAGACGCCGGACGGCCTGAAGCTGCTGCAGGAGATGACAAAGAGCTTCCCGCTCTTCGTCGACATCATCCGAAACGTGGAGATGGCGCTGGCCAAGTCAGACTTCGGCATTGCGAAGCTGTATGCCTCGCTGGTGGCGGATGAGGGGCTGCGCGAGCGCGTCTACACGATGCTGCGCTACGAGTTCGACCTGACGCAAAAGATGCTGCTCGCGGTGACGGGCCAGCAGAAGCTGCTGGAGACGAATCCTGTGCTCGAGCGCTCGATCCGCCTGCGTAATCCTTACGTCGATCCGATGAGCCTCATTCAGGTGGAGCTGATCCGCCGCAAGCGTGCCGTGGTCGCGGCGGGCGAAGAGGTTCCTGCTGAGCTGGACCGCGCCATCTCGGCGACGATCAACGGCATCAGCGCTGGTCTGCGCAATACAGGCTGATGCGGTTGCTGCGAAGACTGAAACAGGCGGGCCGCTTCTTCGGAAGCGGCCTCTGTTTTGCAGGAACGTTGTTTTCTTCTAGAAACCCTGGTCGGGGCGGAAGGCGGTCGCCTTGTTCTTCACAAATGTTACGGCGAAGGGCTTGCCTAAGTTCGCGTAGACGACGAGTCGGTTGCCGTAGTCGTTGGAGAGGCTCCTGGAGACCTGGCCGAGGGCCATCTGGGTCTGGCGCTCGCTCATGCCGAGGATGACCTGGTGGGAGTCGATCGCCTTCCAGACCTCGGGGCCCCAGTGCTTGTAGAGAGTGTGGGGGTCGTCGTAGAAGAAGATCTCGTCGAGGTAGAAGGTATAGAGATCGTCCTTGTGGAAGCCAACGGGGACGCCGTAGACCGTGCCGGGTGCGACGGAGTTGGGCAGGGAGAAGAGCATCAGCACCTGGCGGTCGCCGCCGGGGACGCGGTAGGTGGCGGCCTTGGGCGCGACCTGCTGGGTGAAGCCCTTGATGTCGAGCTTTTCGGCGCCGAGGAGCGTGCCGGCAACCTTGGTGTAGTCGACGCGCTTGCCGGTTGCGGGGTAGTACTCCATCTGCCCGCCGGCGGAGACCCAGAGCGGCTTGCCGATGAGCTCGTCGGTGTCGGCCATCTTGTCCTGGCGCTTGTGCTTGAGGAAGACGAGGTCGTCGTCAGGCATCTTCTCGCGGACCGGAGCCGGGGCCGATTTCTCGGGGGCGTTGCGCTCGCGGTAGATCATGCCAACCCGTACACCGATCACCGCGAGGAACAGGAGGGTTCCTCCGAATGCAGCCTTCTTGCCGTTCTCCATGCCTTCGTTCACCTCATCCAGGGTCGCTCTGACGCTAAACGATGGGTGCGGGAACGGACAAGCCGGGTACCCTCCCCCATCACAATTCCAGCAAAATCTTGATAAAGAAAGACTTATCGCTGGACCTTGCTAAAGTCTTCCATTGAAAGGATTTGCAGTCAAAGTATTGAAAGTAAAGATATTTATGGCAGAGGAAGTGTATCGGTACAGCCTGATTTCAGGTATCGGTTTCTATTTTACCGGATGGAAGGGAGCAAATAGGCACCTGTAACCTGCTGAATGGAATCAGCTTACAGGAGGATGGGGCTTGACAGGTATTTCGAGCCGGTTTTGCACCGAGGCCTGTGGAGAAGCGGTGGAAAACCTTGATGCT
The DNA here is from genome assembly GCF_028283685.1 of Edaphobacter sp. Lineage (GTDB taxonomy): Bacteria > Acidobacteriota > Terriglobia > Terriglobales > Acidobacteriaceae > Edaphobacter. Next base: position 369,898 of record NZ_JAPWKF010000006.1, read on the forward strand.
TCTGCCAGATAAGAGCGAGACGCAGCTCACACGGCGGCGCAGGTCGTGGTGGCAACGAGGATCAGGCAGGAGGACCGAAGCAGCATGTCGAGCTTTCCTCTGCAAAGGCTTTGTGGAGCATTGGACTTTGACGCCGGGTAAAGGTCAATCGCGAGCTGCTGGAGATACGGCAATTGCGCGGGCCGGGTTCCCGCAGCAGCCCGATGGCGGTGAGGTGGGGAGGGCCCGGCGCCAAAAAAAGCGGCCTGCGCTTAGCGGGCGCAGGCCGGAGGCAAGATTGATTCGCTGTGCGGAGTTGGGTTGCTCCGTCTTTTGAAGGTCCACCCGAGCGAAGGTCGAACTGGCTAGACGTTGAGCTGGTTAGAAGTTGATTTTGGCAGCGAACTGCATGAGGCGCTGGTTGCCGACGACGCTGGTGACGATGCCGAAGGTAGACGGTGTGGTGATGGTGGTGCCCGGCGTGCTGAGGGTGGGGTGGTTGGCGACGTTGAAGGATTCGGCGCGGAGGTTGAGGTTCATCTCCTTGTAGATGGGGAAGACGCGGAAGACCGAGGTGTCGAGGTTCCACAGCCGCTGGGTGCGCAGCATGTTGCGGCTGGAGTTGCCGTAGGTTCCCTGGGTGGGTGTGGCGAAGGCTGCGGTGTTGAACCACTTGCTGGCCGAGGGGCTGTCCAGCGTGGGGTTGCCGACGAGGTTGGCGCGCTCATAGGTGCTGCCGTTGCCGACGTTGGCGATGTCGCCTGCGGCGGTGATGGTGTAGGGCTGGCCGGAGCGTGCGGTGAAGATCACGTTGACCTGCCATCCGCCGAGGATGAAGTCTGCGGCACGGTTTCCGGTGTAGAAGCGCTTGCCCTTGCCGAAGGGCAGGTCGCCGTTGATGCCGACGGCGAGGATATGGGGGATGTCGTAGGCGGCGACGCTGCGGCTTCCGCGGAGGTCATAGCGGTTCTGCAGGCTGTTGCCTTCGACGCCGAACCAGCCGGACTGGCCTGAGTCCATGGCCTTGCTCCAGGTATAGGCGACGGTGTAGCCGAAGCCGTTGCGGAACTGGCGCAGCAGGGAGGCCTGCAGGCCGTTGTAGTTGGAGTTTCCGTTGGAGCTGTCCCAGCGATTGGGGACGGTGTAGGGGAAGGGCTGACCGGCGGTTCCGGCGGCGCGGCGAGCGGCGAAGGAGGCTCCGGGGCCGGGCTGGCCGATGTTGGTGTAGCCGCCGATGTCGGTGCGGTGGCCCTGCGATCCGACGTAGTTGAGGGAGAAGACGGTGTAATTGCCGAGCTGCTGTTCGAGGCCGAGGTTCCACTGCTCGGAGTAGGGGTTCTTGATGTTGGGATCGACGAAGTAGTTGACGTTGCTGGCGTCGAAGGGGGTGGCGGCGGGGACGGAGCCGGAGCTGGAGCCGAAGGGGTTCTGCGCGGAGGTGTAGTTGGTGCCAGCGGCGTTGGTGTTGTCGAGGGCGCGGGTGCCTACGTCAGGCCATGAACCCTGGAAGTTCTGCGGCAGCTGGATGATGGTGGACCAGTTGTCGTAGTTGATGCCGAAGCCGGCGCGGAGGGCGAGCTTGGAGTTGGCGCTGTAGGCGATGCCGAAGCGCGGGCCGATGTTGGTCTTGGTGCCGCGCATGATCTTGCGGTTGGGCGAGATGACGACGTTGGCGGGCAGGCTGGCCGAGGGCAGGCAGGGAGCGTGTCCGCGGATGGAGCAGAGCGGCGGAGCGACCTGGATGATGTACTTGCCGGTGGCGAAGTCGAAGTCTCCGGTCTCGATGGAGCCCTGCTGGCCGATGGTGGCGTCGGTGCCGTACTGCGGGGTGACGCCGCGGTCATAGCGCACGCCGATGTTGACGGTCAGCGTGGAGGTCATGCGGAAGGAGTCCTGCACGAAGGCGGAGGCGATGCCGCCGGGGCGCTCGGTGATGAGCACGTTGCGGAAGTTGAAGTTGGAGGGATAGTTCAGCAGATAGCTGGCGAGAGCGTTGCCGGACTGCGCGGACTGGCCGGAGGAGATGGTCGATCCGGGATTTCCGGTGAAGTTGCCGGTGGAGGCTCCGTTGAAGGTGATGGAGCCGTTGCGCTGGTACTGCTCGAAATTGGCCTGGTCCCAGCCGCCGCCCCAGCTGACCTGGTGACGTCCGAGGGTATGGATGACCTGTCCCTTCCACTCGTGGATGCTGGAGAGGTTCTTGGAGGGCGTGCTGCTCTCACCGCCGCTGAAGTAGCCGGTGAGGCCGAGGGTGGGGAAGAGTGAGACGCCACCGACATAGGTGGAGAAGGAGGGATCGACGCCATAGGTGCCGAGCAGGTCGGAGTTGGAGATGTCGAACAGGGTGGTGGTGTTGTATTCGACGTGGGTGCGGCCATACTGCACCTGCATGCTGGTGCGGGGTCCGAAGATGTGCAGCCAGCTGACGCCGTACTGCTGCGCCGGAAGGTCGGTGAGGGCCTTGAGGTGCGGGATGGCTCCGGGTGCGGTGGTGTTGAGCTGGAAGCCGCTGTAGCGGAAGAAGATGAAGTCCTTATCGCCGATGTGCTGATCGATGCGGCCGCTGTAGTTGTCGCTGGTCTGCCGCGTGGGTGTGGTGATCACGCCGTTGTACTGCGTGGGCGCGAAGCCGGGCACGGTGACGGGCGCAGAGAAGATCTTGTGGATGGTGGCGACGGCGCGCGCATCCATCTTGGAGACGGGGATCTGGTTGCCGGTGAAGGCCGGGCGGCTGGAGGCGGTGTTGGCGACGGTGGGGTCGTAGAGCTGGCAGCTGGCGGTGCTGGTGGCGGTCTTGTCGGCGCAGCCGGAGATGCCGGTGGTCGCGGTGCTGAAGTCGGCGACGCCGAGGTCCTGCGGTCCGCCCCAGGTGCTCTCGCCTAACTGCGCGGCGGTGGGCTGCAGGAAGTAGGTGCCGTTGCCTTTGCTGTAGCGTGTGCCCTCATAGGAGAGGAACAGGAAGGTCTTGTTGCGGCCGTCGTAGAGCTTGGGGATGCTGAGCGGACCGCCGAGGACGCCGCCGAACTGGTTCAGGTGATAGGCCGACAGGGCGGTGAAGCGCGGCTGCGCGTCGAAGGCGTTGTTGCGAATGTACTCAAAGAGGGTGCCGTGGTACTGGTTGGTGCCGGACTTGGTGGCCACGTTGACCACGCCGCCGGTGACCTGTCCGTACTGGGCGTCGTTGTGCGAGTTGACCTTGAACTCCTGGATGGAGTCGACGACGGGAGCGACTGCGTAGGTGTTGTACCAGGCGTTGTTGTCGTTCATGCCGTCGACGAGGTACAGGTTTGAGCGGTTGGGCTGGCCGTTGATCGACGGGAAGGAGAACGTCGATCCGGCGGTGACGGCGGTGTTGCCGCCGTTGGAGTTCTGGCCGACGCTGACCGGGGTGGCGCCAGGGGTGAGGGTGAGCAGCTGGGTGAAGTTGCGGCCGTTGAGCGGCAGGTCCTGCACCTTCTTCTGCTCCATGACGGTGCCGAGCTGCGAGGTGGAGCTTTCGATCTGCACGCCCTGGGCCTCGACCTCGACGGCGATCTTGACGTCGCCGGGCTTGAGTGTGGAGTTGAGGGCGACGACCTGGTCGACGGCGACGGTGAAGGCGTTGATCTGCTCGGTCTGGAAGGACGGGGAGGAGATGCGCAGGATGTAGGTGCCGGGCGAGACGCTGGGGAAGGCGTAGTTGCCGTCATCGTTGGTGAGGGTGCTTCGTTCGACAGAGGTGGCGGTGCTGCGCAGGGTCACGATCGCCTTGGGGACGCTGGCGCCGGTCTGATCACGGACGGTGCCGTTAACGGCGGCAGAGGATAGCTGGGCGAGTGCCGGAATGGAGAGGAAAGGACCGACGAGGAAAAGGAGTACGAGAAGAGCGGGGTACGGAAAAAAACGGGTGCGGATGGTGCTTGGCATGTGAGGCGCCTTTCCTCTGCAAACGGCAATATTCATGGATGAAAATCGCCCAACAGGGTAGGAGTGAGCCTCAAGGTCTGTCAACCACATATTTTGCTCATAAGAGAAATGTTTTATTCATGAATGCAAAAAATGACGCCGGCTGTCGGTAAACGGAGGGCTAAGGGATGTGGGGTGGGGAGATGGTGGCTGGGAGGCGTTCGTGGTCGAAAAGCAGATCCCTCCACTACGGCGCTGCGCGCCTCCGGTCGGGATGACAGTTTTGGAGGTGTGAGAGGTGCGGGGAGAGATGTTCTGGAGGTGCGGCGCCTGTCCGGGGAAAGGATTTTTGGTGATGTGGAATGCCTGCCCGGGGAAGATCCTGGCGGTGTGAAATGCCTGTCGGGGAAGATTCTGGCGGTGAGAAGTGGCTGCCGGGGAGGCGTCTTCAGTCGCGGGGTTCGGCGGTGGCGAGTTCTTGTTCGGCTGCGAGCAGGGACTCTGCGGTGAGCGCGTCGGCCCGGCGCAGGCGGGGGAAGATGATGGAGGCGGTGGCGGTGACGCAGAGGGAGGCGATGCCGCCGACGACGACGGCGGGGACGGCTCCCCACCAGCTGGCGGTGAGGCCGCTCTCGAACTCGCCGAATTCGTTGGAGGCGCCGACGAAGAGCCAGTTGACGGCGGAGACGCGGCCGCGCATCTCGGGCGGCGTGGCCAGCTGGAGCATCGACGAACGCACGACGACGGAGAACATGTCGGCGGCTCCGAGGATGAAGAGGGCGAGCAGGGACATCTGAAGATGTTTGGAGAGGCCGAAGATGATGGTGGCCGCGCCGTAGAGCGCGACGCACATGAGCATGGTCTTGCCGGCACGGCGCTTGATGGGCTTGACCACGAGCAGCAGAGAGACCAGCAGCGCGCCGACGGAGGGCATGGCGCGCAGCAGGCCGAGGCCGCGCGGACCGGCGTGCAGGATGTCGGTGGCGAAGATGGGCAGCAGGGCGACGGCTCCGCCCAGCATGACGGCGAAGAGATCGAGCGAGATGGAGCCGAGCAGCAGCTTGTTGGTCCAGACGTATTCGAGTCCGGCGAGCATGGTGCGCAGGTTGAAGACGGTGGGCTTCCGCTCGATGGGTGCGGGGCGGATCATGCTGATGAGTACGAGGAATCCGGCGAGCATGATGAGCGTGAAGATGTAGACGACAGGCGCGCCGCGAAGAACGCCGATCAGCGGAAGGGTGAAGAGCAGGCCGCCGACGGCGGGTCCGGACATGTTGGCGACCTGGAAGACGGTGGCTCCCCAGGTGACGGCGTTGACGAAGTGCTCCTTGGGAACGAGGGAAGGCAGCAGCGCGCTGGAGGCCGGGCCGGAGAAGGCGCGGCTGATGCCGATGCCGATGAGTACGGCGTAGATGGGCCAGACGCGGCCGTTGGCGATGGTCCAGGGCGTGAGCGAGAGCCAGAGGAGCACGCCGGTGCAGACGGCCTGCAGAGCGTAGCAGAGCAGGATGATGTTGCGGCGCTCGTAGAGGTCGGCGACGTGCCCGGCGGCGAGCATGCAGAAGACTCCGGGCAGAAAGAGGGCGAGGCCGGTGAGTCCGAGCTTCAGTGCGGAGTGGGTGATCTGGTAGACCTGCCAGGCGACGGCCACGGCCTGCGCCTCGGCCCCGAGGATGACCATAAGGCGCGCGCTCTGATAGAGGCGGAAGTTGCGGGAGCGGAATGCGTCGGTCGCCCGCAGGGGAATGGGACTGTCACCGTCAGCCATATCTCCTATGGTTTCATACTTTACCGCCGATGCAGACGCCGCAGGGCGCGGACAGGAGCCGGCACGCGGTTTATCTGTCGGACTTTGCCGGGCCTTTGCAGGGTTACCTTGGTTTGTTCGAAGGGGAAACCAAAGATTCGAGAGATTGAGTTGGTGCGGGCCGTTGCGGAGCGGAAGAGAGGCGTCGTAACAGACAGTGCAATTTCAAAGATTGAGGTCGTACTCCAATGATGATCTTCAAAACGTGGAAGGCTGTGTCTGTTGCGATGGTCGTGTTGCTGATGCCGGTGCGGCAGATGATGGCTGCCGGAAGCGATAAGGGATCTCCGTTCACGGTGACGGAGCAGACGGCGGTTCCTGGCGCGGTGCTGGCTCCGGGAGCGTATACGCTGCATGTGGTCAACCGGCTTGCGGATCGCGTGGTGCTGCGGATCGATGGTGGCGATGGCGCGGTGAACACGACGTTTCTCGGCGTGGAGAGCAAGAGCGTGATGCCGAAGTCCAGTGGCGGCGCGGTGCTGTGGAACAACGATGTGGGCGGCGAAAAATATATGAAGGGTTGGAGCTTCAGCGGCTCGCGACTGCCGGTGGAGTTTGTGTATCCCAAGGACGCTGCGGTGAAGATTGCGCAGGCCAATCCTGCGAAGGTGCCTGCGGTGGATCCGGCGTCGGAGGGCAAGCCCGCGGACAACACCATCTCGCAGAACGATATGCAGCTGCTGAACCTGTGGCTGCTGCACGTTGACCGCGTAGGCAGCGAGGGCGGCGGTGTGCAGGCGGAGCACTACATGGCCTCCGCCTCGCCGAAGCAGAGGCCGGTGGTGGCTGCGCTGCCGCATACGGCGAGCGGGATGCCGCTGCTGTGGCTGGCCGGTGTGCTGAGCATGCTGGCGGCGGGGCTGCTGCGGCTGACGCGCAGGACAGACGATGCTGCAGCGTCGGCTTGAGAGGTTGTTGTGGACTGGCGGCGCGCTCTGCCTGACGTACTGCGTGTGCGTGAGTGCGAGGGGAGTTGCGAGCCGCCGCGCTGCGGATCGAATGGTGCAGGCGGCGTCGGTCGCATCGGGGCCTGCAATGGAGACAGGGGCAACAACAACGGAGACAGGGCTCACGACGGAGACTGCGGCGAAGCCTGCATCGGAAGAAGACGAGGTGATCGGTCGCATCGATATTCCGGTGCTGAAGCTCTCGGCTCCGATTACGTCGGACGACGATCCTGAGAGTCTGCGGCGTGGCGTGGGGCACATTCGCGGCACGGCGATGCCGGGAGGTCTGGGCACGGCGGGGCTCGCGGGTCATCGCGATTCGTACTTCCGTCCGCTGCGGCATATCGCGGCGCAGACGCAGATCCTTCTCTCTGACAAAACAGGAACGTATCGCTACACTGTTGACTCAACCGAGATCGTGATGCCGGACAGGGTGGACGTGCTTGCGGTAACAGAGCGGCCGGGGTTGACGCTGGTGACCTGTTATCCGTTCGACTACATCGGGCCTGCTCCAAAGCGGTTCATCGTGCATGCGCATCTGCTCTCGGCTGTACCGGAGAGGGAGAGAGGGCCATCGCAATAAGGGGGAACAGCGTGCATTTTCAGGCAGTCGAAAGAGTTCCCGAGGGCGATGCGGAGCATGTGCTCGCGGTGCTGGAGCAGCAGTCGCGCCGTAGGGTTGCGGGTGGCGTGGAGCGCGAAGGCAGGCGTCTGATCCTCTCGGGCCTGGGGCCTTCGCCGCGCACGATCAACCTGCGCGACATGACGGTGATTGAGGTGCGCCCGGAAGAGGGTGGCACGATGATCGATGCGGAGGTCAGCTTCCAGGCATCGTCGCTGATGGCTCCACTGGGGCAGGAGGAGATCGTTCGCGGCAAGCTGCAGCGGATCTTCGGCGCGACGAAGGAGCAGCTTGAGGCAGAGCTGACGGAGAGCGGAGCGCAGAGGACGGTGCCGGTTGTGCCGCGGCGCGAGGTGGTCGCTCCGCCTGTGCGTGAGGTTGCTTCGCCTGCGCGTGAGTTTGAAGTGAAGCCTGCGGCGGCTGCTCCTGCTGAGAGACGCAGCGAGACACGGGCTGAAGTTGAGGCGGCGGTGAGTGAGGCTGCGCAGGCGCCTCTTCCTGTAGCGAGTCCTGTAGCGAAGGATCTTCCTGCAGCGAAGAACGGGGAAGCGGAGAAGAGTGCAGCTGCTGTGGCGAGTGTGCTGTTGCCAGTGCAGGAAGTGCAGGAGTCGTTGCCAGCGCAAGAGTCGCAGGCTGCGCAAGAATCGAAGACAGAAGCGGGAGCGGCAGCGGCCGAAGCGCAGACTGAAGCTGTGGCGCAGGCGCAGGCGCAGGCTACGGTAGAGGATGATCCGGCGGAGCCGAATCGTCCGTGGCTGCGCTGGGTGGTGGCGGCCGGTCTTGTGCTGGCGGCAGCGCCGTTTGTGTGGCGAGCTGTGCAGCCGAAGCAGGCCGCCCCGGTGATCCAGCTGGAGAAGGCGCAGGTTGCGAAGCCCGTGCCTCCGCCGGTCGATGCCGGGCCGGAGGGCGCGCTGCGGCAGTGGGAGCTGGCGATGCGCTCGAGCGATGCGGCGAGCCAGGTGGCCTACTATGCCGTGCCGGTCGAGCAGTACATGTGGAAGCACAACGTCAGCCGCCACGATCTTGAGGTGTTGAAGCAGGCGGAGATTGCGAAGCGGCGCGGCCTGTGGACGGAGAAGATGGAGAACGTCAAGGTGGATCGCAAGGGTGACATTGCGAACATCTCGCTGTTGAAGCATGTGATGGAGCAGCCGCAGGGAGGCCATGTGCGCGAGCGCTGGATTCCGTCGCGACTGACGCTGAAGCGTTCGATGGGGATCTGGTGGATCACGTCGGAGCACGACATCTATCCGAAGAAGATCGACGATGCGGCTGGGACGGACGGCGGCGGTCAGCAGCCGTCGGGCGAGCGGCCTGCGCCGCCCGCTGTTGCGGCGACGGCTACGCCTTCTGCTGCTTCAACAAACTGAGGACCTCTTCGGCGTGGCCTTCGGGCTTCACGTCTTCGAAGACGTGGATGAGCTTCTGGTCGGGTCCGATGAGATAGGTGGTGCGCTTGACGCCCTTGACCAGCTTGCCGTACATGTTCTTCGGCTTGATGAGGTCGTAGCGGTTGATGAGCTCCATCTGGTCGTCGGCGAGCAGGTCGTAGGGCAGGTCGTACTTGGTCTGGAATTTTTTCTGCGCGGCGACGGTGTCGCGCGAGATGCCGAGGACGACGATGCCTTCCTTCTTGAATTTGGTGAAGGCGTCGCGGAAGCCGCAGGACTCGATGGTGCAGCCGGGGGTGTCGGCGCGGGGATAGAAGAAGAGAACGACGGGCGAGCCTTTGAAGCCGGAGAGAGAGACGTCCTTGCCGTCCTGGTTCTTGAGGGTGAAGTCTTCTACGAGGTCGCCGGGATTCATGGGTGCTGTTCTCCTGTACTGCCTATGATACGCGGGCAGCAGATTGTGAATTTGAGTTCAATCGCGGGCGGTCTTTACGTTGAAAGCGGCTCGGAAGTGTGCCCGGACAGCAGTGGTCGAAAAGCAGATCTCTCCACTACGGCGCTACGCGCCTCCGGTCGGGATGACAGGCCGGGGGAGGGGGAAGGGACGGACTAAGATGGCGATACGCGGAGATGGCGATACGCGGGCATACACAGCAAAGCCCCGGAGCAGATGGTTCTGTCCGGGGCTTCGATGCTGCTGCGGTTATGCGCTTACAGGGTGGTGCAGGGTCTCGAGCGCCTTCTCCATTGAGGCCACATCGTCGATGTGTGCGGCGGGGAGGGTGGAGTCCTTGCCGAGGATCTGGCGGTTGAGGCCGGTGAGGACCTTGCCGGGGCCGACCTCGAAGAGGTGGGTGGCTCCCTGGGCGACGAGGAGGTTGACGCACTCGACCCAGCGGACGGTTCCGGTGACCTGGCGGACGAGGCAGTCGCGTGCGGTGTCGCCGCGATGGACGAGCAGGGCGTCGACGTTCGATGCCACGGGGATCGTGGGGTCGTTGAAGGCGATGGCGTGAAAGTCCTGCGCGAGGCGATCCTGTGCGGGCTGCATCAGCGGGCAGTGGAAGGGTGCGCTGACGTGCAGCATCACGGTCTTCTTGGCGCCTGCCTCTTTGCAGAGAGCGGCGGCGCGTTCGACGGCCTCTTTGGAGCCGGAGATGGCGACCTGCGCGGGCGAGTTGTAGTTGGCCGGGGCGACGATGGCGGAGTTGGGATTGAACTCCCTGGCGGCGGGGTCGGTGGGCAGCGGCGTCATCTGGTCGGAGACCTGGGCGCAGATCTCGCTGATGAGCGCGGCGTCGAGTCCGAGGATGGCAGCCATGCCGCCTTCGCCTTCGGGGATGGCCTCCTGCATGTAACGGCCGCGGTTACGCACTGTGCGGACGGCATCGGCGAAGCTGAGCGTGCCTGCGGCGACGTGCGCGGAGTACTCGCCGAGCGAGTGTCCGGCGGCGAAGGCGGGCGTGATGCCCTGCGCGGCGAGGACGCGCGCAACGGCGACGGAGACGGTGAGGATGGAGGGCTGGGTGTGCTCGGTGAGCTTGAGCTGGTCCTCGGGGCCCTCGAAGATGAGCCTGGTCATGGAGAAGCCGAGCGCCTCGTCGGCCTCTTCGAACGTCTGGCGGGCGATGGCGTGGGTGTCGTAGAAGCTGCGACCCATGCCTACGCTCTGCGAGCCTTGTCCGGGGAAGAGAAATACTGGTTTATTCATCGCTATCCAGTTTAGATGACGGAAAGGCCGCGTGGGAAAGCCGGGGGGCGGAGCGAAAATCGCGCCCCCGGCTGCGATCAGTGAGCGGGGAACGGGGTGAAGGGGTGGAAGCGGACGCGGCTACGGCCCTCATTCTTTGCCTGATAGAGGGCGGTGTCGGCGCGTTGGAGAAGAGATTCGATGGAGTCGCCGCGCTCGGACTGGGCGACGCCGATGCTGAGCGAGAGGGGGGCGCCGTGGGCCTGGGGGGCTTCGCTGACCTTGTGGCAGATGCGTTCGGCGATGGCGATGGCCTGCTCTCGTTCGGTGGAGGGCATGATGATCATGAGCTCGTCGCCGCCGTGCCTGCCGAACTCGTCGTAGGGGCGGACGTGGGCGGCGATGAGGGAGGCGACGGAGCGGATGGCGTCGTCGCCGGCGGCGTGCCCCCAGCGGTCGTTGATGGTTTTGAAGTTGTCGATGTCGATGATGGCGACGGAGACGCTGGCGCGCTGGCGCAGGGCGCGGTTGAGCTCGCGGCCGAGCATCTGGTCGAGCGCGCGGCGGTTGAGCTTGCCGGTCAGCGGATCGGAGAGGGACTCCTTCTCCAGCGCGTGCAGGATGCGCTGCACGACGAGGAAGATCAGGAAGAAGCCTAGGAGCGAGGAGAAGAGGATATTGGCGAGCAGGAAGACGATCTCGACGCGGGCGAGGCCAAAGATGGTGAGGATGCCGTTGTGGCTGAGGATCTGCCGGACGAACTGGTTTGGCGCGTAGAGGGTGAAGGCGGTCATGACGATGGCGAAGGCGCGCACCAGCCTGTTGTGCTTGGCATGGCGAAAGAGCAGTCTTGCCATCGCGCAGCGAATCGAGAAGAAAAAGAGGCAATAGACGATGGGGTTGCAGAATCCCCATGGAGGGTAGAGGAGAAAGGACCCGGCGAGCAGTATAGTGAGTGCCACGCCAGCCCAGGTGAGGAGGCGGGATCGGCGGCCGACCTCGTTGAATAACTCCTGCAGGCCGAAGTATTCGAGAGCAGAGCCAACGGTTACGAGAGCATCAGCGAGAGAGCAGAATGCAGCGATGTGCGAGAAGTCGCATGCGGAGTAGCAGATCTGCGCGAGCATGATGCAGAGATATGCCGCGGCAAAGGTTTTTGTGCCGCGAATCGTGCGGTAGAGCTTTGCGGCCAGAAGAAAGATGCAGACAAAGAAGGTGGAGAGAATGGCCTGACTGGTGATCAGGCTGGACGAATCGAGAAGTTGCCGCATACCCACGACCTGTCCCATGCAGCGGATCGAGCTGCGGGAACGCCATCATTGTGCGAGCCCCAACCTCTGCATGGACCACAGTTTGTAACAAACGGAAGTATCTGTCCAATGAGTTTTATCGGCGAAGACTCAGAGCCTGAACTGCTTGTCAAGGCTGCTGCCGGCCTCTTCGACGTAGAAGATGACGCGGTCGCGGCCGCCGCCCTTGGCCTGGTAGAGGGCCTCGTCGGCGCAGCGGATGAGGTCTTCGACCGTCGCCATCGTGGGATCGAGCCAGGCCACGCCGAAGCTCGAGGTGACACCGATGGCGCGTTCCTCGTAGACGAAGGCCTCGCTGGTGAAGGAATGTTGCAGCTGGCTCAGCCGCGCGTGGGGGTCCTGGAAGGGAAGGCCGGGAAGCACGATCAGAAACTCCTCGCCGCCGTATCGCCCGATGAAGTCGTAGGGCCGCACGCTTTCGAGCATGCGCTGCGCGGCCTGGCGCAGCACGGCATCGCCGGCGAGGTGGCCATGGGTATCGTTGATCTGTTTGAAGTGGTCGACGTCAGCCAGCACGACGGCGAGAGGAGCGTTGGAGCGGCGGGCGCGTTCGATCTCGCGGCGCAGCACGTTGAGGATCTCGGAGCGGTTGTAAATGCCGGTCAGCGAGTCTCGCGTGGCCTGTTGCCGCAGCTCTTCGCGGGTGGCGAGCAGCTCTGCCTTCTCTGCCTCGAGCTCGCGGGTCCGCTGCGCGATCAGGTGCCGCAGCATGCGCTGCCGCTTGATCAGTGTGCGCTGCCTCCAGTTCCAGATAAAGACCACGCCGGCGAAGGAGGCGATGCTGAGCAGAAGGTAGAACGACCGGCTGCGCCACCAGGGCGGGCGGACGATGAAGCGGAGAGAGGTAACGGGCGACTGCCACTGGCGATCCGGATCGATGGCCTGCAGCTCGAAGCGATAGCTGCCGGGGGGCAGGGCGGCGTAGTGCAGACGGTGCGCCGCGGTCTCACCCCAGGTCTCTTCGAGGCCGTTGAGCTTGTAGCGGAAGTGGAGGGCGGAGTCGCGGGCAAGGTTGTGCGAGGTGAAGCTGACGTCGAAGGGACCGTCTTCCCAGCGCAGCGCCGTTCTTTGATCCAGCTCCAGCGTCCTGCCGGCGATGCTCGCCGAGGTGATGGTGACGTCGAGCGGTACGGCGCTGAAGAAGCGTTTGGGCAGAGAGGCGTGGACCGCTCCGCCATTGACGCCGAACCAGACGGAGCCGTCGTTGTCGGCGAAGAAGGAGCCCTCGTCCGTATCGTTGGAGATGAGGCCGTCGCGCTGCGTGAGAAGCCGCCAGGTCTTGCCGTCGTAGAGGTTCATGCCCTGGTCGGTGCCGATCCAGAGATATCCCCGCTTATCGAAGCGCACGATCTGGACGACGTTGGAGACCAGGGTCGGCATGGCGACCGACTCGATGAGCTGGGCCTCGCTACCGGTGATGCGGAGGTGCAACAGTGCGGGGATGCCACCGCCGATCCACAGCGTGCCGTCTGCGGCGGCGGCGAGGTTGCGCAGCTGCCCGCGTGTCGCTGCGGGGTCGAGCGGGATGATGTTGAAGTGGCCGGTGCTGTTGGTGTAGTGGTACAGGTGCTGGTCGGCGAGGAACCAGAGATCGTGATCGGGCGTCTCGGCGGCGTCGGCGAAGGCGTCGGTCGAGAGGGGGCTGTCGGGGATGGCCTCGATGACAGGATCTGCTGCGGTGGGGTCGCGGACGACGAAGAGGCCGTTGCGGCTCATCAGCCAGAGGCGGCCCTCGAAGTCGGCGAAGGAGCGGATGAGCGGGGGCAGATGGGAGCGGAAGGTGATCTGCTGCGCCTGGGGATCGGTGCGCACGAGTTCGCCGTCGATGCGCGAGAACCAGAGCGAGCCGTCGCTGCTCTCGTTGATGCCGACGCCGTGGGGGAAGGGATGCGCGGCGAAGGCCGGTGGCGGGCTGATGCGATGCGTTGTCTGGTCGAGCAGGCCGACCTGGTACTGATCGGAGATCCAGAGATGGCTGCGGCTGTCGCGGAAGATGGGCCATGCCACGTCGTCGCCGAGGCCCTGCGCGGAGGTCCAGTTCTCGATGACGCCGTAGCCGAGCCAGCGGTAGATGCCGTGGCCGCGCGTGGCGAACCAGTGGTGGCCGGTGTGGTCGATCAGGATGGTGCTGATGTCGTTGAGGGAGACGCCGTTGTTCTTGTCGTAGGTGCGCCAGGCGTTGTTCTTCCAGACGGCGACGCCGCGATTGATCTGGGTGAAGAGATCGCCTTCGGGATCCTGCGCGAAGGAGAGGATGCCGGAGCCGTGATAGGGCGTCGTGCCGTCGGGAATATCGCGCAGCATGAACTTCTGCTCGCCCTTCAGCATCACGACGATGTGCTGCTCGCCGCGTGCCCAGAGCGTGCCCTGGCGGTCGATGAAGAGGCGCAGCCAGTTGTCGTCAACGGGAAGCTGCTGGCCGGAGGAGAAGAACTCAACCTCGGGGTGCTGTGCGGTCTCGAGCGGATAACGCAGGCGGCAGATGCTGGCGCCACAGCCCATCCACAGCGTGTTGTCCGCGAAGAGGATGCTGTGGATCTTTCCCAGCTCAGGATGCGCGACGAGGTTCTGCGCGTCGAAGAACGGAGCCGCCGTCCAGCCGGAGCCTGTATCGGTCAGCAGGCGGACGCCGCCGCGGATCAGCACCAGCAGGTGCGTCCGGTTCAGCGCGGCGACGGTCTGGCCTTCGGTAAAGTGGGCGTCGCTGTCGCCCAGCGGAACGGAGGTGGCGCGCTGCCCGTTGAAGAGGTAGAGGTGATTGTTGGTGGTGATCCAGATGCGCTCGAAGTCGTCTTTGTAGAGTCCGGGCGTCAGTTGTTCGCCCAGTCCCTGCTGCTCGCCGAAGCGCTGGAAGGAGGAGCCGTCGTAGCGGAAGAGGCCGTTTTCGGTGCCCATCCAGAGCGAGCCGTCGGCGTCTTCGACCATGCTGAAGACGTCGAGGTTGCGGAGGCCGTCGTCCTGCCCATAGTGGCGGAAGGTAAACTGCTGGGCGTGCGAGCAGATGGCCTGCACGAGCAACAGGAGGGAGACGTGCAGCATGAGCCGACGGCGCTGGATGCCCCGCAGAATGGACAACCTCTGCTTCCGTCTTCTGATCGCTCTTTGAAGTGCAGGAGTCAAGCTCCGAAGTGCAGGAGTCAAGCCCTTGACCTGAGAGTCTGTGGCAGCGGAACTGTTCAATGAACTTCACCTGGGCTAGACTCTTCGTCCGGGTCACAGGTGCAGCTCTGTACAGAACCGGCGCGAAGGAAAGTCTCTCGTTCTCGGAGATTAGATGGCAAATCGCTTCACTATGGCTGTAAGCGCAGCTTCGTATCCTGCGCCTGCTCTTCCAAAGTCATTCATTTCATGACAGAAGCTTAGATGCCGATTCCGAAGTCCACGTCCTGCTCATCGCCGGAGTGCGAATAGAAATCGTATGGCGTGCGGCGGTTGAACTTGTAACGCTGGCGCAGCTCACGACCGACGAACAGGCCGAGGGCCACAGCGCCAAGACCGGCCGAGATCCAGCCAAGGGTCTTGATGAGAGCCGACTCTCCCTGCGTCTCCGGGAAGGGGAGAACGTTGGACGGAGTTGCGGAATCGTCTTTGCCAGCGGACGTCATGCTAAGGATGATAGCGCAGGTTGGGGATGTCTGGCAGGTTCCACAGGGGATGCCGCCTCATGGAAGGTACATCCTGTACCAATACGGATCGCCGCACAGGGGCGTGTCGACTGCCGATTCCTCCCCAGATCCGCCCAGATTAATTGACGTCAACCTGCTGGAAACCGAGGCTGTAGAGCAGCGTGGTCACGGAGGCGCGCGCGTTCTTGGTGGCGGCATCGAGGATGCCGTCCTTCAGCGCCGTCTGCTGCAGCTGCTGCTCGGCGCGGGCGCGGGTCTCGGACTCCAGATTCTGGTCGACTGGCACCAGCAGCCCCGTCGAGCGTGCATAGACGCGGGTGTGCTGGTTGTCGAGCGTGGTGGAGAACAGCTGCGATGCGGGCAGAGTGACGCGGATGGAGCGATTGCCATTGTCCTGCTTGGTGATGCGCACATCCTCCGGCTTGAGCTGGCCGAGGTCGATGCCCGCGATGGACTGGCCGTGCACGACCAGCAGGATGCGGTCGCCGGCCAGCAGATCGGGCAGCACCGTGCTCGAACGCGAGCCTTCGATGATGGTGTCCAGCGAATAGACGACCGTCTCCAGGCGGCTGAGTTTCTGGATGCGCTGCACGACGATCGGCACCGAGGGCTCGATGGTCGTCTGCCGTCCGACGATGCGTTCGGCCAGAGTGGCCATGACGCCGGTAGTGGCGTGGCGCAGGAAGAGGGCAAGCACGGCTCCGCCCATCATCAAGGCAAGAATGAGGGCAACGAAGATTCCCAGGCCGCTGCCGCTGGACTTGTATTGCGTCGTCATAGTTGCTTGGATGCTATTTCAACGGCGACGAAAACGCATCATTTAGTGCAGCTTGTAGGGTGTGGCTGGTTCCGGAACGGGATCGGGCGTCTTCGGCGGGTCGATATGAGCTGCTGCTTCGAGCCCTGTGCCGGTCACACCGGCGATACTCACAAGCGGCCCTTCGTATCCGGTGACCCTGATTCCGCGCAGCACGGCGTTCTTTACGTTCGCCAGCGAGATGCCCCTGCGGCAGGTGCCGGTGACGTCGGAGAGCGTGAAGCCCTGCAGCGGCTTGTCCGGGTGGATGGAGGTGCCGTCGACCAGTACCGGCACATCGTCGACGTGGATGTTCATAAAGCGGAAGTTGCGGATGGTTGGGATGCCCTCACGGCCGGGGACGGGGTCGGCGTCCTGGATGCCGGAGTTGAGGATGTTGAGCCTCAGGAAGCCGCCCACCGTTCCCTTGACGTCGAGATTGGTGGCGACGATGTCTTCGATAAACGCACCGCGGCCGGGACGGCTCTTGATGTAGAAGGCAAAGGTCTTCGCGCCGGTGAACCTGCAGTTGTCGATGCGGACGTTGCGGATGCCGCCGGAGGTCTCGGAGCCGATGCCGATGCAGGCGAAGATGGAGTCGGCGAAGGTGCAGTTGGTGATGGTGACGTCTTCGGTGGTGTTGAGCTGCCGGTAGCCCTCCTCGCCGCGGCCTGACTTCAGCGAGATGCAGTCGTCGCCGGTGGCGATGTCGCAGCCGTCGATGCGGACGTGCTGGCAGGAGTCGATGTCGATGCCGTCGCCGTTGCCGCCGGTGGAGCGGATGGTGAGATTTTTGATGGTGATGTTTTTGCAGCAGGTGGGATGCAGCGACCACATCAGGTGGTAGCTGCTGGAGAAGTCCTCGAAGCGCAGATTCGCGCAGTTGATGGGCTCGATGAGCGCGGGATGACGCAGCGGACTATCGGGCTTCGGCCTGCCGCCGAGGGCGTTGTTGCCGACGATTCTGCCGGGGCCGACGATGCCGGTGTCGGTCGCGTCATTGGCGTAGATCAAGGCGGAGTGGCCCTGGATCCACTTGCCCTCCCAACGGACCTGGGCGACGGGGTAGTCGGCGAAGTCGGGCGTGCCGGTGAGGGTGGCGTCCTTGTCGAGCCGCAGAAGGACGTGCGAGCGCAGCTGGATGGCCCCGGTGAGATAGTTCCCGGCAGGAAACAGCACCTCGCCCCCACCGAGGACGCCGCAACGGTCGATGGCCTGCTGCAGAGCGACGGTGTCGCGGGTGGTGCCGTCGCCGGTGGCGCCGTAGTCGCGGACGTTGAGCATCATCCTGGGGCGAGCGGGACGCCTGGCCGTGTGAGGCGCAGCCGTCTGCTGCGCGGGGGAGATCCTGCCGAGCACCGGCGCGGCGACGAGGGTTTTGAGAAGGTTACGGCGGACGAGCGACGTCGGCTTCATGGTTCTCCTGAGCGGGACCGGGGAATCTGTTCCGCAGGGGAGAGTATCAGGAACGACATTGGTTGGACCACCGGCACACTTGTTCCGGCTGGAAGATGGCGGAAAAAACGAAAAGAGCCAGCAATGGGGATGCTGGCTCTTTCGCTTGATGCCGTATTTCTGATTATGCGGTTTGCGATTCGGCCTGTCCCAGCTGTGCCGGTGCCTTCTTCCCGCGGTTCTTGTAGCTGGCGGCGACGAAGTCGCGGAAGATGGGGTGCGGCTCGAGCGGCTTGGACTTGAACTCGGGGTGGAACTGGCAGCCGAGGAAGAAGGGGTGGCCGGGGATCTCGACGATCTCGACGTAGGTGGCGTCCGGGGTGGTACCGGTCAGGCGCAGACCGGCTCCGGTGAGGATCGCCTCGTACTCGCGGTTGAACTCGTAGCGATGGCGGTGGCGTTCGCTGATCTCGGTGGTCCCGTAGGCCGTGGCGGCCAGCGAGCCGGGTTCGAGCAGGCAGGGCCACGCGCCGAGGCGCATGGTGCCTCCCATCTCTTCGACGCCGGTGAGCTCGCGCAGCTTGTAGATGATGCGGTGCGGGGTGGCGGGGTCGAACTCGCCGGAGTTTGCGCCGGTGAGGCCGCAGACGTTGCGGGCGAACTCGATGCAGGCGGTCTGCATGCCCAGACAAATTCCAAAGTACGGGGTGCCGCTCTCGCGCGCATAGCGGATGGCGTTGAGCATGCCTTCGATGCCGCGCTTGCCGAAGCCTCCGGGGACGAGGATGCCGTCATAGCCGGAGAGCTGGTGCTGGTAGTCGAAGTTGGGCTTGCCGTCCTCGTCGCGGGTCTCGAGGCCTTCGGCTTCGATCCAGGTGACGCGCAGCTTGAGATTGTGGGCGAGCGCACCGTGGACGAGAGCTTCTTTGACGGACTTGTAGCTGTCCTCGTACTCCACATACTTGCCGACGATGGCGATGGAGACCTCGTCCTGCGGGTTATAGGCGCGGTGAACGATGTCCTGCCACTTGGAGAGCTCGGGGGTGGGTGTATCGATATGCAGATACTTGAGGGCGAGGGTATCGACGCCCTCCTGCGCGAAGTTCAGCGGCACCTCGTAGATGCTGGGCACGTCGCGGGCGGCGATGACGGCGGCCTCTTCGACGTTGCAGAAGGCGGCGATCTTCTGGCGCATCTCGCGCGGCACGGCGCGGTCGGAGCGGCAGAGGAGGATATCGGGCTGGATGCCGATGGAGAGCATCTCCTTGACGGAGTGCTGGGTCGGCTTGGTCTTCAGCTCCTGCGCGGCGGCGATCCAGGGGATCAGCGTGACGTGGACGAAGACGGTGTTCTCGCGGCCGAGGTCCTGGCGCATCTGGCGGATGGCTTCGAGGAAGGGCAGGGACTCGATGTCGCCGACGGTACCGCCGATCTCGACGATGGCGACGTCGATGTCCTGCGAGACCTTGCGCATGGCGTTCTTGATCTCGTTGGTGACGTGCGGGATGACCTGGACCGTCTTGCCGAGGTAGTCGCCGCGGCGCTCCTTGGTGATGATCTGCTCGTAGATACGGCCTGTGGTCAGATTGTTGTCACGCGAGAGCTTGGCGTGGGTGAAGCGCTCGTAGTGACCGAGGTCGAGATCGGTCTCTGCGCCGTCGTCCGTGACGAAGACTTCACCATGCTGGAACGGGGACATCGTTCCGGGATCGACGTTCAGGTAAGGATCGAACTTCATCAGGTTGACGCGGAGTCCGCGAGCCTCCAGCAGGCAGCCAATGGAGGCTGCTGCGAGACCTTTTCCTAACGAAGACACAACGCCGCCCGTTACGAAGATGTACTTTGCAGACATTTCCGCGACCTCTTGAATTGCTTTGGAGATTTGTGCGTGGTGTGCACGATTAAGTATCGCAGGGTTATGGGCTTGAGGCAAGGCGGGCGAAGTGCCCCGGGAGGCTGTGCGGCGCATTCAAAAGACGCCAAAAGTAGGTGTGGAGCGAGAAATCTGCATCAAGATTGACGAGCGGATGAGGCCTAAATAGTTCGACCAGCGTCTTATTGCCAGACCCGTAGAAATGGATTAGGGCAAAGGTCCCAAGAGGTTGCAGTGCCTGGCTGCTAGAGTATCTTCCGACCCCGAAAAACATCCCCTGCGCAGACCGCCGGGAGGAGATGGATTGAGCATGAACATGAATAAGACGAGCCTCAAGTTGAGAGATTCCGCCCTGGCGGTCGCTGTACTGGCTGCTTCTGCCGTACTGTCGGCGCAGAGCTTTCATAGTGCTCCCGCGGATGCGGCGGCGCAGGAGAACAAGTACATGTCGGCGGCGGATATCGAGGCCGGCGGCAAGGTCTACCAGGCGCGGTGCGCGGCGTGTCACGGACCGACCGCCAAGGGACAGGCCAATATTCCTGCTCTGGCGACCGGAGCGACCCAGGCGGCCAAGCCGGGCGAGGTGTTCTGGTACATCACCAAGGGTGATTTGAATAATGGCATGCCCTCGTGGGCGATGCTGCCGGAGACGGATCGCTGGCAGGTGGTCAGCTATCTGAAGTCTCTGGGCGGCGGTGGAGCGGCGGCGACGAAGGCTGCTGCCGGTGCCGAGGTGAAGCCCGCTCCCTCGACGACGAAGTTCGAGGCTCCCGATCCGGCGCCTCCGTTCACCGACTTCCGTTTCGAGAAGCCGGGACTGAGCCGCAAGATCACGGTCGCCGACCTGCCGAAGCCTTATGCGACGCAGTCCGCTGCCAATTCGCCGAAGGTCGTCACCAAGCCCGACGGCGTGTGGCCGAAGGTGCCGGAGGGCTTCAAGGTCGAGCTGTATTCCAAGGATGTCGACGGCCCGCGTATGCTGCGCACCGCGCCGAACGGCGATATCGTCGTCGCGGAGAGCGTGAAGGGGCAGGTGACGATCCTGCATGGCATGACCGCCGACGGCAAGGCGGAGAAGGCCAGCGTCTATGCGACCGGCCTGAACCGGCCTTACGGCATCGCGTTCTATCCGGAGGGGCCGAATCCGAAGTGGCTGTATATCGGCGATACCGATGCGGTGGTCCGCTTTCCGTACAGCAACGGCGATCTGACGGCGACGGGCAAGCCGGAGCATATCGCCGACCTGCCGCACGGCAGCAGCGGCCACTGGACACGCGATATCCGCTTCACGCCGGATGGCAAGAAGATGCTGGTCTCGGTGGGCTCGGGCTCGAACGTGGATGACCCGGACACGACGCCGGGCGAGAAGGATCGCGCCGATGTGCTGGAGTTCAATCCGGACGGCAGCGGAATGAGCGTCTACGCCTACGGCATCCGCAACTGCGCGGGCGAGGCGATCCATCCGAAGACGGGCGAGCTGTGGTGCTCGGTGAACGAGCGCGACGCGCTGGGCGACAACCTGGTGCCGGACTACATCACGCATGTAAAGCCGGGTGGTTTCTACGGCTGGCCGTGGTGGTATATGGGCGCGAACCAGGACCCGCGCCATGCAGGCAAGCATCCGGAGCTGAAGACCAAGGCGATCGTGCCGGACGTTCTGCTGAATCCGCATAACGCCTCGCTGGGCATCATGTTCTACGAGGGCAATCAGTTTCCCGCGGAGTACAAGGGAGACCTCTTCGCTGCTGAGCATGGATCGTGGAACCGCTCCGACCGCGTGGGCTACGAGCTGATCCGCGTACCGATGACACCGGCGGGCCGCGCCAAGGGCGAGTACGAGGACTTCATGACCGGGTTCGTGCTGCCTTCGGGTGAGGCGTGGGGACGTCCGGTTGCGGTGACTGCGGCGAGCGACGGCTCGCTGCTGGTGAGCGACGACGCGTATGACGCGATCTGGCGCATCAGCTACGTTGGCGCCGGGAAGTCTGCCGGTAAGTAGTCCTTGAGCAAAGAAAGAGAAGAGACCCGGCCGAGATGGCCGGGTCTTTTTGCGTCTGCGATGTTCTGTTGACGGGATGCTTCAGACGGTGCGCAGCATGAAGTCGGCGAAGGTGTGCCAGGCGTGGCTCAAGCCGATGGGGACGCGGGTGAGGTGTACGGCCATCAGCAGGGCCCCTGCCCAGAGGGTGCTGCGGCTGAGGCGGCGCAGCGTGGTCAGATCGAAGGCGGCGATCATCAGCAGCAGGAGCAGCGGCACGATGTCCTGCGTGGGTGGATGGTGCTGAAAGAGGGCGATGGGCCAGCGTCCGACGGCGGCGTCGGTGAGGGCGATGGTGGCGATGAGGATGAGGCGCTTGTGGGCCTCGGGGCGACGGCGCGCGCGGAAGGAGGCCGCGATAAAGATGGCGAAGAGCAGCATGTCGGACATGGGGATGATGAAGAAGCTCTTCGCGTCGAGCCCGAGCGGACCGGAGCCGCGGCGCATGGCGTCGACCGCGGCCAGCACGCCGAGGACGATCATGCAGCAGGCGAGAGTAAAGCCTCCAATGCCGAGCCTGCGGTGAATACGGACGTTGTGCGTGGCGATGAGCGCGGTCTGTACGAGGAAGAGCACGATCCAGAGGGTGAAAACGGCTCCATGGATATGGATGAGCAGGTTGGGAAGCGGGGCGTGGACGGTGCCGGCGAGGAAGTAGGTGCGGGCGAAGCCGAAGAAGACGATCGCCAGGATCACCAGCGACATGACGCCGAAGAAGATCCTGTCGAGGGCGCGGTGTGGCAGAGAGGCCTTCGGTGAAGGCGCATACAGGGTTGCAGGCGTCGTCATGACGTGTACTCCATCAAGGGATTGTCGTTACGGGGCCCGTGGGGTGAGGTGAGGTGTACTGGCAGGCTGCGGTGAGTGCATCGTAGCCTGCCGGTGGGGTTTCTCTGTGACTTAAAGCGGGTATATCGGCTTAAAACAGGTAGGCCCGGTTCACGCTGGACCGCGTGGGATGGCTGAGAAGGCGGCCGAGTGCGTGAGGGTGCGGGGCGGAGCCGCACTGGCCCGGCTTCTCGGAGGAGAAGCTGTGGCCCATGCGTTCGGCGATCACCATGACGCGGGCGATCTGTTCTGCTGCCGGCACGGTGAAGCGGTAGGGGCTGCCGTGGAGGATGGGCAGGCCAGCCTCGTGGAAGAAATTCCCCAGCGCCGCCGGGCAGGTGATGAGCATGCGGACGTCGGAGTGGGTGGGGTTGCGGAAGCCGTGGATGGACATCGGGTTGACGTTGATGGTCTCGCCGGGGACGGCGAAGCACCACTCAAGCCCGCGGGGCGTGCTGGTGACGAACTCGGGCGCACCTTCGAGGATGAAGAAGGCCTCCTGTTCGGGGTGACGATGGGGAGGGACAACGACTCCCGGGGGAAGAACTGCTTCAAGGACGCAGTACTGATGGTCTGTCTCGGCGGCGGTGAGTTTCCACTCCAGCTCGACGCCGAGAATATCGAACTTCTCGGACGGATTCATGATGATGCGCTTCACTTTCTTCGTCCCCGTCCGCTCTTTGGTGGCGGATGGCGGGAACTAGCTTTTGGTGGCGCGCAGGAGCGTGTCGAGGGCCCAGACTACGGCTTCCTGTGCGTCGGGGCCCGAAAGTCTTCCGCGCTCGCGGAGGAGATCCCAGAATTGAGCGCTGTAGATCGCAAGAAATACGGCGACGATCTGCGCGCGCCGAGGCTCGGGCAGGTCGTCGATGAGGGGAGCCAGGCTCTGCTCGAATGCGGCGCGTCCTTCGACGCCTCCGCGCTCGCGAACCTCGATCCCGGCCGGTGAGTTCAGCACCGCGCGCACCAGCAGCTCGTTGGCGTCGAACTCGCGGAAGACGGTGCGGGCCATGGGCAGGATGTCGCTCTCCGCGGTGGGAAAGCTGACCTGCGTGGCCTCGCGCAGTCTCGCCCAGAGCGCTTCGAGCAGGCTCGCGCGATCGGGGAAGTGGCGATAGACGGTCCGGGCACCCATGCCGGCGGCGTTGGCGATGGACTCATGCGAGAAGGTGCCTCGCGGCCCCTGGCCAAGCTGCTGCATGGCGACCTGCAGGATCTGCTCGCGGGTGGAGGCAGTCTGTCGGTCGCGCAAGGTGGGCATTGCCGAACTCATGACAGTATTCTGCCGTTAAGGCATTGCAGTGTCAAATTACCGCTTGATAAAGATCTTGTTTTTGCAGGAGAAAATGATGGTCTAGCCCTGAGATTGTGCCCGCACCCAGGCTTGCAGAGGATCCAGGTGGTGGCGCAGGTGGGCGATGTAGTCCTCGATGACGAAGCCGAGCGAGACGACGGTACCGCCCACGGTGCCATGGTTGGAGAGGCTGTGCTGCGGAACCTGGCGGATGGTCCAGGCGAGATGGCGGTTCAGCGCGAGCCAAAGATCGAAGACCTGCTTCCACTCGCGGCCTGCGTAGTGCTGCAGCGCGATCCAGGTGTCGGCGTCGTAGCTGGGCAATGGCTCCGGGCTGATCTGCAGGCGCACGATGCGGGCAAGATTGTTGGTGGCGGAGTCGGTGAGATGCCCGATGACCAGCTGCGGCGACCATTTGCCCTCAGCGAGCGGCGTCGCCGCCAGTTGCGGCGTCAGGCGGCCGAGCCATGGCGCAGCGGCATCGAGCGTCGCAGAGAGCTGGTCTGCGAGTGCGACAGGGTCGAGCAGCTTTGGATCGGTCGGCGGGGTGTAGTTCACTTCCACGAGAAGGCTCCTTGATAGAGAGCGAAGTCAGGCTCGGAGTCTGGTTGCAGATGGGTGTCCGAGGGGAGATAGACGGAGAGAATGTCGAAGCGGATGGGCGCCTGCTGCGCTGCTGCGGGGAGCCGCCGCTGGTAGGCCTGGGCGAGCCGGAGCAGCGTGGTCTGCTTGTCGGTATCGACTGCGGCCTCTGCCGCGACGAGATGCCGCTGCGAGCGGGTCTTGATCTCGAGGACGCAGAGCGTGCCGCTGTCCCAGGCGACGAGGTCGAGATCGCCGCGCAGCTTGGCGGATCGCCATCGCCGCGCCACGACGACGTAGCCGCGCCGGCGCAGGTAGAAGACGGCCTCCCGTTCGCCATGCTCGCCGGTGAGCAGATGCGCCGGCCGCTGGCTGCGGCGACGCGCGAGCGCTGCCAGACGGCGCATGGTGCGCGTCTGGAGGCGAAGCCATGCTCGCTGCAGCAGCGATGCCGACGGGGAGGTTGTCGTCATGGGCTACAGATTATAAGAAGAGGGCGGGGGCGAGGGAACATTCGCGGTGGCAGGAAGCGTCTAATATTAGGCGAGTGATTTGAGTGAGGTGGAGGAATCGATGACGCTGTTGAATGCGCCGAAGTATGACGCCGGGAACGAGAAGCGCAAGAGCGTGCTGATCTTTGGCGGAATCGGCTTGGTGCTTGTCCTGTTGCTTGTGGGAGTCGGCGGATTTCTGCTGGGGCACGGCTGGATGTTCACCAATACGCATGCGGAACATACGGTGGACCACTTCTTTACCGCGCTCGAAGCCAAGGACTACAACAAGGCGTACGGCATCTGGATGAACGATGCCGACTGGCAGCAGCATCCGCAGAAGTACGACTACAGTCTCAAGCGCTTCACCGAGGACTGGACCACGGAGAGCCCGGTCGGCCCGATCACGACCCACCACGTCGACATCTCGAAGACAGACGGCACGGGAACCTTCGGCACGGGCATCATCGTGGCGGTGCGCGTCAACGGGGGGAAGAAGATCTTCATGTGGTACGAGAAGAAGGATGGCACGCTGACTTATCCTGCGCCGCATGAGCTGGAGTACAACTAGCAGCGGAAAGAGTGCCGGAGATTTCGCTGCTAACCGGAGCTCTTGACTGGTTCGGTAGACGTTGCCGATGCGATCGTGGTTAGGACGAGACGAATGATCCTTGCCATGCCCCATAGTGGCATAACAATAAGCATTAGGGTGAAGATTTCCGTCATGAACATACCGGACTCAATTGCTAGATCAAAGGCACAGAGAGCGAGAACACACTGAAAGGTGAGAGTGATCGCTGATTTGGTGCGGGATGCAAAGTAGAGATGCCGCAGGCTGGCTACGAGGTAACCCAGCAAGCAGCTAAAGATGAGACCGCCAACAAGGTTGAAAAATAAGTCTGCCTGGATGAAGAACTGAACGTTAGGGCCAAAGCCCTCACTATTTCCTAAAATAATAGACCCAAGAGCCTCTTGATAGGAGGCCAGACGGAGAAATCCAAGCGTATCGGAGAACAGGTTGCTGACGAAACCAAAGAAGCTGGCATCCAAAGCGCCGATAATGGCGTCCCGTCTGGGGAAGTAGTACAGGATGACGTCTCCTGAAAGCAGCACTCTTGAGAAAAGGTTGGACACGCCCATCATGAGGCTACCCTGATCTTTGGTTGTAACGAGAAGAGCAATGCCGATGGCGGCTCCCAAGGCAATTAGTGTGTACTTACGTGCAGCCTTCTGGAGCGCGACTCCTACCCCCATCCCTTTGTGGTACACGACAAGAGACATGACATAGACCACGGGCAGGAGAACGCTCTTGCTACCTCCGAGTATGACCAGAGATGTGGCAAGAAAGAGCATGAATAACACCAGTCGCCGCTGGTGTCCTAAGGCCGCCATGAGGATGCAGCCACAACAAAAGAAAAGGTAAGGCCCCATATTGAGGCGTTTGATAGTGCCTAGACCGCCTGTCAGGTCAGTCACTTTTGCGGCGCTTGGGTTGTCGGATAAAAGTGGAAATCCGGCAGTCAGGCCAAGAAAAAGATTGCCTGCGACAATGATGGCGCATAAAAGTACGAGGATGGTACATAGGTCGAACACGCTCTCACTCTTTAGCTGTATTCGATCTTTGGAGAGGCGGGCCTTGCGGCGACAGACGAATCCTATCCAGAAGGCAAAGAGGAAGCCGACATACTTCCAGCGGTCTGTGTTATTCCAAGGGAGAGCAAACATCAGTGTCGAGTCTGCAATGAGTATGAGTACGTACATCGTCAGTGGTTCAAGCGCAGCAACGATGTAACGACGATAAGCGAGATAAAGTACGACCGCTGCAATGACGATTGAAGCCAGAAGGGCGTTGGGGTCAAGTCCGAGACTGCTGATGAAGTCAAACAACCCGCCCTCCTCTATGCTGATCGATTGCTGGCGGTCTATGCTTTAAAAAGCACAAAGCGCGTGTCGCACAGTACGGAATTGATTGTATTGAAATGGGATTGAGAAATCGAACGATCCGTTGTGATGCAGGTTTAACGGATGAGGATATTGATGAAGGCTTTGGGAGATACGGATTTCGCTATTCAAGCAACAGCTCCCGAGATCAAGCCAGTCGAGCTGCTTGCCGTTATCGTGCTATATAAGATGCATCTTGACGAATCGAAGAGCTACCAGAGCCTTATGGTGGCGGCAGAAAATGCATCGCTGGACGTTATCTCTCTGCGCGTCGTCTTGTACGACAATACGCCGGGGGCCCTTCTTCCTCCCGATTTGCCGACTGGAGTTGAGTACTACCACCCATTTCAAAACAAAGGTCTTGCTGAGGCTTACAACTTTGCTGCTCGTATTGCTGAGGAAAAGGGTTGTCAGTGGCTCTTGACCTTGGATCAAGACACGGAGCTCCCTGCTAATTTTTTGTCGCGAATGGGAGAGATTGCAATCAAGGTAGCGAATACCCCCCGGGTGGGAGCGATCGTTCCTCATGTTGTCAGTGGTCAGCGGCTGCTTTCACCATATTGGTTCTGGCGTGGCGTGACGGCTCGCTGGTTTCGAAAGGACTATGTTGGGATTCCAGACGATGCTGTTTTTGCCTTCAATTCGGGCACGATGGTGCGTGTGACAGCACTTCAGCAGATCCATGGTTACGCGAGATGGTTCTGGCTGGACAATAGCGACACGCATATGTTCTATCAGCTGCAACGATATGGAAAATCGGTGTACATCGCAGGCGATCTTCAGCTAGAACACAACTTCTCGATGCTCAGTATTGAAAAGAGCATGTCGCTGGAGCGTTATAGAAACGCTCTCTCTGCAGAGTCGGCATTCTGGGATCTGGATATGGGGATGCTTGCAGGCGGCGAAAGAACTTTACGGCTCCTTGTTCGTTATTTCAGGCAGGTGAGAAGCACTTCGTCGAAATATCGACGGGTGACGGGGCAATTTCTGCTTCGCAGGTTATTTTGGACAAGGCGTGGCAGGCTCGCCGCCTGGCAAAAGGAAATGGTGGAGCGCTTCGGTGATTCCAGGCCAGAGATACAACCTGCTGCAATGAACACTAGGCCATTACCTCTTGAGCCAAAAATCTCAGTATGCATGGCTGCTTACAACGGCGAAGAGTTTGTAGAGAAGCAGTTGAATTCAATACTTTCGCAGCTTGGCAGTCGGGATGAAGTCGTGATCGTGGAGGATAAGTCTACAGATCGGACCTTGTCGGTGATTCAATTGATACGCGATCCGAGGATTCGTTTGATTCAGCACGAGCGCAATTGCGGTGTGGTTGCGACATTTCAAGAAGCAATGGAAAACGCAACGGGCGACATTATTTTTCTGTCTGACGATGATGATATCTGGGCTCCCGATAAAGTAGCCAAGATGCTGGAAGCGTTTCGTTCGGATCACTCTATCCAGATCGTTACGTCAGGTGTTTCATTGATCGATAAGGACGATAATGCTACGTTCGACGAAATCTATTCAAACCAGGTTAAGTTTCGACCAGGTTTTTGGAAGAACGTCGTGGTGAATCGATACCAGGGGTCGGCGATGGCATTTCGAGCAACGCTACTGGCACATATTCTTCCTTTGCCAAAAAATGTGGAGTTTTTGCATGATGCCTGGATTGGGACGAGCAACGATCGCATAGGAGGGAAGGTCGCGTATATCGATGAACCCCTTCTCTTTTACAGGCGTCATCCGCGGAACTATAGCCGCCAGATATCCCTTCTCAGTAGGCTGAGGTGGCGCTATCAACTTTTAAGAGAACACTTACGGTTTTCCTTGGGCGTGGTTCGATAGCGGATGAGGGAATGCCTAGCTTTTAGGCGCTGCTTTTTGTCTAAGATACGAACGTAACTGCAGAAATCTGAATCGAAGACGCGCAGGTAAGATATACGGCCATCCGAAGTTCTTACGAACAATTTTGTATGTCTCGCGATTATCTGTAATGTGTGCCGTGAGTCCATCACTGTTGTGATTGGCCACCACGTGATCGAAGTTTGCAATGATGCATCCTGACTTTAACAATCTCTGGTTAAGATCGAAGTCGCCGAAGACCTTATAGGTTTCGTTGTATCCAAGGTGCGATGTGCGCCGGTAGAAGGTCCCCTGGTGGTGCCAGGTGTTTACGATTTTGGAGAGAACTCCCGTTGTAGAGATAAATTGGATGGAATTATCAAGCAATACTCGACAGCAGATGACATCCACCCGACTTGCTGCGCACTTCCTGAGCTCCTGCCAAGGGACCATGAGGAGACGGTCGCCGGCGTTCAGGTGGAGAATGTACTGGCCGCGGGCAAACTGGAGCCCCTTGTTCATTGCGTTATAGATGCCGCTATCTGGTTCGCTAAGCCAATAATCGATCCTAGATCCAAATGATTGAAGAAGCGCTACAGTCCCGTCGCGGGATCCGCCGTCGATCACAACGATCTCGAGATCCTGTATCTTATGAGGCATAATGCTTTCAAGGATGTCTTGAAGATCATCCTTGTCGCAGAAGACCACGATAATAATGGAGAGCAGGGGGTGGCCTTGAGGCGTCTCTGTCAGCCGTGCTCCGCCCTCCACTCTTCCTGGTGCTTCTGTTGCCATGACATCTTCCTGTATTCACATGCGTCAGCAGGGGGTTGACCTGCTAGACCGAGGTAATCTTTCCAGAGGTAAGTTTTCCCAGAATACGGTTCATTATGTTTAGTGGCGGCCTCACGAAGTTGCCGGGCAAGTGTTCGTCCAAGCAATATGCCTTCCATACGATCCAGCACCAAACCCTTTGCATTTTGCTGCCGCTGTACTTGCAGACGAGTTGATAGAGCTCTTTGCGGCGAGCTGGGGGATCCAGTTGCGTTAGGCTGCTGGTGTGGATTCGATAAAGAGCGAAGTATTGTGGAACATAGAGAACGCTCAACCCATTAAGGTAGAAATCATTCCATAGTTTCCAGTCGAAGCCGTAGTGGAGATTCTCGTCAAGTTGTATCGAGTTGCGACGCCAGAATGTGGCTGGCTGCAGAAACATGTCATACCGTCTGATCCAGGCATGCGTCATCCGGTTAGGGTGTGTCGGAACAATAGGTTGAACCATCTTGCCGTGATGGTTCATGTAGTAACCATCGCCTGTAATGACATCAACACTAGGTTGCTGGCTGAAGATTTCGGCTACGGTTTGCAGGGTCGTCGGGCTAAAGAACAAATCATCTGAGTTTAGCCAGCACACAATCTCTCCCCGAGCCATATTCAGGCCCCTATTGATTGCCTGGGCTGGACCGGAGTCTTTTTTTTGCAGGAATGTAGAGGGATATCGGGCTACGACATCAGCAGTATCATCGGTGGACATTCCATCAAGCACAATGTGCTCGATCTCTTTATGTGTTTGACCGAAGATGGATTCAAGACAGTCCTTGATGTACTGCCCCTGATTCCTGCTGGGGGTGATGATCGTGATCAACATGCAGTCTAACCATTATAGTTCTCATATTGCGTCGCTCAAGCCTTTATTAGGTCCGCAATGAAGCAGCTTTTTCAAGAGATGCGATCCGCTCAGCAGTAGCTGGATTCTCTTTCGCCACTGCCAGATATTGCCTAAAGATCACGACGATGGCACCGATGATTGTGCCCAGGATAGTGAATGCAGCCATAAGCAGTAAGCGATGGGGGCCCGATTTTTTGTCTGGTATGGTGGCACGATCGATGATCTGCAGCACAGGGGCTTCGCGGGATTCGTCGAGTCTCGCCATCTCGAATTGCTTGGATAAAGCCTCAAACAGTGACTCGTGATACTTCACGTCACGTTGCTTTCGAATGTATTCAAGAACCGATGCAGGGACTTTTGAGGTGGGAACCTGGATATTTCCCGGTTGCTGCTGTTGATCACTATTTTGAAGGTTTTGCAATTGGTGCTGCATACCAGAAATATCGCTTTGCAGGCGAATTACTTCCGGGTTCTGATCCGTGGCGCTCTGCCGCAGAGTTGTAAGTTCAACTTCACGATTTATGATTTGCGCGCGAAGGTTGGCCATGGTCTGTATTTCGGTCTGTGCCTGTCCCGTGGGGGAAATGAGGCCGGTGGCTTCCTGCGTTTTTTTTAGCTCTACTTCCGCATCTGCCAAGGCGTTTTTTTCATTCACAAGCTGCTGCTCAAAGAATAATCGTCGCTGTGATGCCTCTGTGAGGGCGAGTCGACTGTTCTGCCGCTGCAATTCATCGAGAAATCCATTCGCAATATCGGCAGCACGGTCGGGATTGTTTTCGTCCACGCTAATCTTGATCATCGTGTCTTTGCCGGTCGTAAATTTGGCGTGTGATTTCAAAACTTTTTCGGTATCGCTAAGTTTCTTTGTCTTGTAAACATCCTGGAGATGAAAGCGTTTGATGATTGCATCTGCAATCGTGCGGCTTTGCAAAATACCGACATAGACCTCTCCAGAGTTCTTGAGTCCCGTTAATGCTCCAACGGCTCCCATCGAGCTGATCTGCCCAGCCAACTGTGACATGGCACTCCCCGGTGAACTTTGGGGCGGGATAAAGAGCGCTTCCGCGGTGAATGTCGGTTTGAGCACGAAGAACACAAGGATAGTCGACAGGATCAGGAATCCGAAGCCCCATCGAAAGATCGTCCTCTTTCCTTCAAGAAGAAGTAGAAGGATGGTGAGACTGTCGATTCTGACGGGTTCGGTGTTGCTCGCGATGGTCGATTCGTGCTTCGAGATCTCCGGTTGCGAGATTAGTGATTCTGGCGGCATGATAATACTTTTACTCCCGCTAAGAGCTACGTGTTTCTGCGGATGACCAACATATTATTGTCATCATTGTTCATGGCATTTGGAAGCTCTACGAGAACGAATTCATGATTTGGAAATCGATGGGAATAGGTGTTTTCGAGCACTGTTCTCCATTCTTCCAGGGCGCCTCTCGTAATGTCTTCGACAATATAAATACCACCTGGATGGAGGTGCTTCAACGATCCGTCCAGGAATGAAATATTCGCTTCGAAGCTGTGGTAGCCATCATCGATAATGATGTCCATTCCTCCCTGCATCTCGGGTTGTGACCATAGGCTGGATATCGCAGTCTGGTCAAGCTGGTCACAGTAGAAGGTGGAAATGCGATTTTCTTGGAAGAGGATATCGCGATCGAGATCCGCGCCAAAGATCCGCGCAGAGGGGAAGACCTCCCTCCATCCGCGGAGAGACGCCCCCGGTTTGGCATTCTCTCCCATGTAGAACGGCATGCTTGGATTTCCGCTTCCGAGGCCAAGTTCGAAAAGGCGCAGGGGTTTATCCTGCAGGCTATGGAAGAGAGCAGAATAAACTTTCGTATAGTCGTGACGACCTATACCCTTGTCGCTGCCATGCCAGGTCATGATATGGCATATCTTCGTGACCCTAATGACGTTGATACTGCCAAGCTGGTCCTTCAACTTGGAGGCGGTCTTTTTAGCCGGGAAGCTTTGAACCTTCGGATTGCGACGGGATAAGAGAGAGGCTCCCCGGCGGGGTAGATAATGGCGCCCAGTCCACCAGACCCAATCAATGGACCGATAGGCCTGAGCCGGAAGATTTTTTCGTAGGAACTCTCGAATAGGAGCGATCATTTATTTTCTATCAGTTCAATCATAGCTGGAGTCGCAGAGCAATTTAATGTCTTCAGGAGGTCAGCGGAAGAGTACCTGAGCCGGAAAGGGTTTTCTTTGCGCTAAAGATAACTGTGCGCCGCAAAAAGCCTCCGCTTGAATTGATATAGCTTTTTCCGGGCAAAGGCCTTGATCGGGTTGATCTGGTAAGCGGCATCTAGAGTTCCGGAGATACCCTCGATCTCGGGTAGATCCGGAGGGAGCTCCCATCGCCCCCACTCGCTTATCTGTCGATGGATCGCCTTAGCAAGGATGTGCTCGAAGTAGACGCCAGCCGAATCGTTCATGAAATCCTTCAGCGGAAAGAAGTAGTTTTCCAAAAATTTTATCCTGCCTCCAAATGCACGGCTGTCTGCCCAGGAGAGATTCTTCGTTAGATTGCAGACTATGTCGACGTCGGGATTCTGGGCGATAAATTTGAGGAAGGAGTGAGCATTTCGCAAATAGTAACGACCAGTTGCTTTAAGAAACAGTGGAGACTCTGTTAGGAGTCGCGAGTTCTGCAGCGCGTACTCGAGGCAGAAGGTTTCACCATACCCTTTTCCGAGCCGGCCATCGAAGGTGGGACAGGTGAAGGACAGCAGCTCAATTTTTTTATCTGGAACGGTGTCGGCAATCTTCTGAAACTCCGTGAGGTCGAAGCCGGAGTTTTCTACAAGCACAATCGACTGAACGCCGGGATTGCTAATCCAGCGAGAAAACGCCTGCTTGTAGTCATTGAGGCGTATCTTTGGGTCGGTCCGAATGGTAAAGCTCGTGTCTTTGACGATGACGGTTGCTGTCAAAAGCACGCACGGATTACCAGGTTGCTCTGCGTGTGCCATCGAAAAATTCTATCTTCTGCGCGGCATCATGCACTTGCGTTTCTTGTCTGGGCTTCAAGTTTTTTGATAAAGCGGGAGATATACCAAAAGCTTGGGATGAGGATGAAAACCGTTTGAGAGATGACGGAACCGTAGACGACCCCGGACAGCCCAATCTTTTTCGTGAGGAAGATCGAGATACCCAGATTGGTCGCTGCCATGAGTGACCAGCTGACCACCTGGAACATCAGCAGTCTCGTTCCATTCATAAACGCTGAGATTGGCCCGACAAAGCTGTTAGTGATTGAACCAAGCGTAAGGCCAACAAGCAAGAGCGCGGTTGGTGTGATGGAGCGGCCAACCCACAGGTGGATGAGGGGCGTCGCAATTACTGTCAGGATGAGGGCGCCGGGAATGACGGATATCGCAAGGAGTCGAAGGGATCGAAGGTAGGTTCGCTTGATCCATGAAACATCTCCGCGGGCCATGGCTTCACCATATGCCGGCCAGAGAGAGAACATGAACAAGCCGGAGACGGTGGGAATGAGTTGAAACAGCTTGAGTGGTATGGCGTATTGGGTGACGCTATCGACTCCTAGCACCTGTGCGATGACGAGATTGTCCGATTGGTAACCGATGGCCATGGCAAGCTGCAATACGAAAAACATCAGGCCTGCCCCAAGGACCTCCCTGGATGCTTCTCGAGAGAAGCTCATCCAGCGGGGTCGAAGCCAGGGGCGTTCTTTGAAGAGGCTGATATTGTTTGCAGCTAGGGCCAGGACGGGCGTGCCAACAATGGCTCCGATGAGCCACGGAAGACTTCCATGGAGATGAATCGCGAGAATCAATCCTGCAAGACCTGCGATCGAGGCTCCAATGGTCCAGAAATTATTGATAAACCCTTCCTGGTAGCCGAACTGGATTCGTTGCACAATTCCTAGCGGCAGACTGATAAGAAAGGATGCGATAAACACAGCAACAGAGGGGCCGGACTCTCGCGCTGCCAGGGCTGAGTGGACGTTGAATATTCTAGTCCAGGAGATAAATGGATAGGATGCGAAGAAGATTGCGGTAAAGACACATGCAATTGCCAATAGCACAAAGAAAGCGCTTGAAACGTATCGTCGTGCTCCTTCGCGATCATCTTTTCCGGCACAGTGCGAGATGGCGTTCATCAGGCCGTTCCCAATGCCAAAGTCAGCAAAGGTGAGCATCGCGATCAGCGAGTTGATCGTCAACCATACGGAATATCGTTCGGAGCCTAGGTACTTGATGGAGAGGCGAATGGCGAGAAACGATACAGCTACAGAGATCAGCTTTGCTCCGACCGCGGAGATCGAAGTGATCGCAATTCTGCGATGGCGATCCTGGGTGCGGCCACTCTCTGTAGAGATATCCGAACTGCCTACACGGACGAGAGTTAGAAGACGTTGACTAGAGTGCTTCAATTTGGACACAAGACTAATAAGTATACCGTTGGGGCTGGTGCAGAGACGTCTCGCCTCTTGGGTTGGGGGAAGCACAAGAATGAATGGTGGGCCCAGAGGGATTTGAACCCCCAACCAAGGGATTATGAGTCCCCTGCTCTAACCGTTGAGCTATAGGCCCTTTCTCGGGTGGTCTTTACGTGCCGGTGAAATCTCCGGGAGGCGCGGGGCGCATCGCGTGCGATGTCTCCGGCCCAGTGGCTATTGTATGGCTTCGTTGTGGCAGCTCCAAGCCGCGAAGAGGCGGAAGCCCCGAGCGACAGAGATGCGCAGGCGATAGGAATGCGCAGGCGAGAGGAATGCCCGAAGCCCTGCTGTGCGTTAGTCTGTGTACTCGATCCGCGAATCCTGAATACGATTGTGTTCCTTTATGGTGCGTTCCCCTTCCTGGAGACTTCGAGGGCTCTTGGGCCTGTGCGCGCTGGCGGCGATGTCTGCCGTCAGCGGGTCGGCGCAGCCTGTGGAACGGCGTCTGCAGAACTACCACCATACGGGCTGGGGTTCGGAGAGCGGGATTGGGCTGGTCTATGAGACGTCGCAGTCGCAGGTGGGATACCTGTGGCTCTCCACGTCGAAGGGCGTCTATCGTTTTGACGGGGTGCGCTTTCAGAGCCTGAACGCGGCGACCAATGGCGTCCTTCGCGATGGCGAGGTCGATGCCGCGATGACCTCGACGCATGGCGGTGTGTGGCTGACGACGCGGACGGGCGGCCTGCTGCTGTGGAAGGATGCGAAGCTCTACGACTTTCACAATCGCCGCTGTACGCAGGGGCGGCGGCCGGACGGCATGAGCGAGGCTCCGGACGGGTCGTTGTGGATCGCGTCGTCGGCGGGGCTGGCGCATCTGCACCAGGGCATCTGCGAGCTGGTGAAGGGCAATGGCTATCCCGGAGGCTATGCCGGTGCCCTGCTGGCGGACAGCGCGGGGGCGTTGTGGGTGAAGACGCTGAACGGTGACTTGCTGGTCCGCCGCAAGGGCGAGGCGGAGTTCCGTCGCAGTGGCCCGGGGGATGGAGATGTGCACGCGGGGGCTTATCTGCATGAGGCTCCGGATGGAGCCATCTGGCTCTCCGACGGGCGCGGGCTGCGCAAGGTCGGCAACCGCGGCGACAGCGTGCCGCATCCCTTCGATCCGGCACATTCCGAGACAGGCCGCGGGGACAGCTTCGGCAACTTCGTCTTCGACCATGACGGCAACCTGTGGGCGGCGACCCTGCAGGGCCTGGCTCGTTTCACCGGCGTGGGCCAGCAGCCTCTGGGAGTTGGTCTGAAGCAGATCGCCGGGGAGCACTACGGTGCGGTGGACGGGCTGAGCTCGGATAACGTGCGTTCGCTGATGGTGGACCGTGAGGGGACGGTGTGGGCGTCGACCAGCTCGGGGCTCGATCGCTTCCGACGCACCACCTTCTCCGTGGTGCCTATTCCGCCGAGCAAGGACTATCAGCTGGGCGTCGCTGCCGGAAGAGATGGCCGCGTGTGGGTGGGAGGCCGCAGCCTGCCGTTGACGGAGATCAAGCCCTCCGGAGCGACGCGCACCTTTGCGGAGACCTCGAACGCACTGGGACTGCGCAGCGACAGGCTCGGCGAGGTCTGGTCCTCCGGCAGGGGCACGGGCGATGCCAGCTTGTGGAGGACGGAGGGGGCGGGTATCGTTGCGGTTCCGTATCCCAGCGGCAGGGTCAATGTCTGCGCCGCGATTGCGATCGATCGCAATGGGGAGCTCTGGCTCTCGACCTATGGGCTGGATATCCTTCATCGTGTCGGAGGCGTCTGGAAGAACGAGACCCCGATGCTGGGCCGCAAGCCTGGGGTTCTGGGAGCGATGGCTGGCGACAGGGAAGGGAACATCTGGTTCGCCTTCTCGAACAAGGTGGTGGAGTGGGATGGGAGCGGCTTTCGGCGATTCTCGTTTCCTGACGGAGATCTGAATATCTCGGTGACGACGCTCGCTGTTCGCGATGGAAGGCTGTGGATGGGGGGCGGCGGAGGTATTGCGCTGATGCGCGATGGCGTCTTCCGCAAGATGCGTTTTCAGCATGAGGAGATGCCGGGCCGCGTCTCGGGGGTGGTGGAGACGGCCACGGGCGACCTGTGGGTCAACAGCTACTCGGGCGTCGTGCATGTGCCGGCGGATGAGCTGTCGCACTGGCTGCGTGACCCAGGCTATGCGGTGAACGGGGAGTCGTTCGACGCACTCGATGGACTGCCGGGTCTCTCCGGCGAGCGCTTTCCTGATCCTTCGGTGGTGCAGGCGCCGGATGGAAAGCTGTGGTTTGCGACGGTGCGCGGAGTTGCGTGGCTCGACCCGCAGATGCTGGAGCGGCAGCGCAACCTGCTGCCTCCCCCGGTACGGATCGAGGCGATCATTGCGCATGAGAAAAACTATCTCGACGGGCCGCAGAAGAAGATCACGATTCCCGCGCACACGACCAGCGTGGAGTTCGACTATACCGGCCTCAGCCTGGCGATCGCGGAGCGTGTCCGCTTCCGTTATCGGCTGGAGGGCGTGGACCGCAGCTGGCAGAGTGCAAGCACGCGGCGCGCGGCGTTCTATACCAACCTGGGGCCGGGCCGGTACCGCTTCGACGTGATCGCGTGCAACAACGACGGTGTGTGGAACGAGCAGGGCACCTCGATCGACTTCACCATTGCGCCTGCCTTCTACCAGACGTGGCTCTTCCGCGTTCTTGTCGCGCTGGCACTGCTGCTGCTGCTGTGGACGATTGTGCAGATGCGCATCGCCGCGGTGACCGGGCAGATGCGGGCGCGGCTGGCTGCGCGATCCGATGAGCGCGAGCGTATTGCGCGCGAGCTGCACGACACGCTGCTGCAGAGCCTCTTCGGCGTGATGCTGCAGTTTCATGCCATCGCCGATCGGCTCTCGCCGCATGATCCTACCAAGCAGATCCTGTCGGAGACGCTGACGCGCGCCGATTCGGTGATGCAGGAGGGGCGGGAACGCGTGCGCAGCCTTCGCGCCACGGAGACGGAGTCGGGCTCGCTGATCGATTCGCTCTTGACGACGGGGAACCAGCTGCAGGCGCTGCGTCCGGCGGGCTTCCACCTGGAGGTACGCGGAAGGGCACGGGCGCTCAAGCCGGAGGTCCAGGAGGAGATCCTGCTTATCGGCCGCGAGGCTCTGACGAATGCGTTTCTGCATTCTCATGCGCAGTCGATCGGCATGCTCATCCACTTCCGTTCGCATCTGCTGCTCGAGGTGGAGGATGACGGCCGCGGCATCGACGAGGCGGTGCTGCGTGCCGGTGGCCGCGATGGCCACTGGGGGCTACGCGGCATGCGCGAACGTGCGTCGAAGATCCAGGCGCGTTTCGAGATTGTTCGTCTCTCTGAAAGTGGGACGCGGGCGACGCTTCGCGTTCCGGGAGCGATCGCCTATGCGGGAAGACGCAGCGCTCTGCGTAAGCTGTGGGCGAGGTTGCGCGGACGATGAGGCACAGGTGTTGCAGGGGGTTCTCTCCCCACCCTTTCGGGTAGAGGCGGGCAGGCGGTTGGAGACGTATCATCGGCATGACCGGAAGTGCAGGTGCTTTCCGCGATGGATGGTTTGTGGTGAGTCAGGGAAAGCAAATTCGTGTCTTGATCGCTGACGATCACCCCATGATCCGCGATGGCCTGGCGATGGCGATTCACTCGCAGCCCGACATGGTGCTGGTGGGTGCGGCGACGGGAGGGCACGAGGCGGTCGCGTTGTTCCAGCTGCATCGGCCCGATGTGATGCTGATGGACCTGGTGATGCCCGACCTCGGCGGCATCGATGCGATCGATCGTATCCGGCAGGATTTTCCGCAGGCGCGCATCATCGTGCTGACCACGTACTCCGGCGACATCCAGGCTGCGCGTGCGTTGAAAGCGGGAGCCTCTGGCTACCTGCTGAAGAGCATGCTGAGCACGGAGCTGGTCGATACCATTCGCCGCGTGCACATGGGGCAGCGCAGGATTCAGCCCGAGATTGCATCCGAGATTGCATCGCACATCGATGCCGACAGGCTGAGCGAGCGCGAGGTGGATGTGCTGACGCAGGTAGCGACGGGAAGCTCGAACAAGCAGATCGGCGTGAAGCTGCACATCTCCGAGGACACGGTGAAGGGCCACATGAAGAACATCCTCGCCAAGCTGAAGGCGAACGATCGCACGCACGCTGTGCTGATCGGCATGAAGCGCGGCTATCTGAAGCCGGAATAAACGGGCGTCTCGCAGGCGCGATTTCCCATAAGCCGTCTTCGGCAGATATGCTTTCGCTGACACCGATAGCGCGAGGTTCTCTGCTTCTCCATGCCACCGGCCGGCCCCGACGTCTACGCTTCTTCGCACCGAGACCCCGCTTCGGGAGTGCCGAGCCGCCGCTGGCGGATCGCGTGTCTGCTGGGCATCGGCGTGCTGGTCAACTACCTCGACCGCGTGAACCTTTCGGTCTCGCACGCGTCGCTGGTCGCGGCCTTCGGCATCTCGAACATCACCTTCGGCTATCTCTCGACGGCGTACAACTGGACCTACGCGATGTGCCAGCTGCCGGTGGGCGTACTGCTCGATCGCTTTGGGGTGCGGAAGGTGGGCAGGGTGAGCGCGTTTTTGTGGAGCGTGGCGTCGCTGCTGGCCGCGATCTCGCCCAACATCGGCGCGCTGTTTGGAGCGCGTCTGCTGCTGGGAGTTGGTGAAGCCCCAACCTTTCCCGCAAATGCGAAGGCGACGGGCTACTGGTTTCCGCCGGAGGAGCGCGGCACGGCGACGGCGGTCTTCGATGCGGCTGCGAAGTTCGCCTCGGCGCTGGGCGTGCCTCTGCTGGGCGTCATCCTCATCAAGGCGGGCTGGCGCTGGAGCTTCGTCATCACGGGGCTCATCAGCTTTGTCTACTTCATCGCGTTCTATAAGCTGTACCGCGATCCGGGTGAGGATGCGGAGCTGAGCGGAACCGAGAAGCGGCACATCGCCGGGCCGGTCTCGGCGGAGTGGACGCCGCTGGTGACCGAGGCCGAGCAGCGCGCCGGGCTGGGATATCTTCTGCGGCAGCGCAAGGTGCTTGGGCTGGCGCTGGGCTTCGGATCGTACAACTACGTCTTCTATCTTCTGCTGACGTGGCTGCCGAGCTACCTTGCGAGCGAGCTTGGCATCGACCTGCTGCACTCGTTTCTCTACACCGGCGTGCCGTGGCTGTTTGCGACGTTCACGGATCTGCTGGGCGGGTGGTCGGCGGACCAGTTGATTCGGCGCGGATACGATGCGAGCAATGTGCGGAAGGCTTACCTCGTCGTGGGGCTGGCCTGCGGCCTGGGCATCATCGGCGCGGCGTACTCGCATACGGCGACGCAGGCGTTGGTGTGGATCAGCATCTCGCTGGGTGGTTTGTCGGCGGCAGCGCCGGTGGGGTGGTCGGTGCCTTCGATCATCGCGCCGCGCGGCAGCGTGGGGTCGGTGGGAGGCATCATCAACTTCTCGAATCAGCTTTCAGGCATCGTCGCGCCGGTCGTCACGGGATACGTGGTGGCGTTCACACACTCGTATGCGTGGGCGTTCTGGATTGCGGCGGCGTACCTGCTGATCGGCATCGCGGGATATGTCTTTCTGCTGGGACGGATCGAGCAGGTGGATGCGCCACAGGGTTGAAAGGCAGATGTAGCGGCTGTGTGGCGAAGTGGAGGAAGCAGATTCTTTGCTGCCTGCCCCTTGCTGCAGTCCCCAACGAGCAAGGCCGTCGGGGACTGCGTGCGCTCGGAGTGACAAACCAATTCGGAATGAGCAATGCTCGCGGATCGTCAGGTGCGTTTCTGCACG
The DNA here is from genome assembly GCF_028283685.1 of Edaphobacter sp. Taxonomy (GTDB): domain Bacteria; phylum Acidobacteriota; class Terriglobia; order Terriglobales; family Acidobacteriaceae; genus Edaphobacter. The sequence goes on from NZ_JAPWKF010000006.1 coordinate 410,135, forward strand.
GTTGCCCGCGTGGAGCCGGTGGTGATGCCGCCGTCGACCAGCAGCGTCTGTCCGGTGACGTAGCGGCTTGACTCGGATGCGAGGAAGACCACGGCGCCGTCGAGATCGTTGGGTTGGCCCGGGCGCTTTACCGGGATGCGGTCGGTGAGGTACTCGACCCAGCCTGCGTCCTCGTACATCACGGCGTTCTGCGACGTCTTGAACCAGCCCGGCGCAAGGCAGTTGACCGTAACGCCGTGGCGGCCCCAGTCGTCCGCAAGGCTCATGGTCAGCTGCTTGATGCCGCCGCGGCTGGCCGTGTAGGGCGCGAGACCGGCGTAGCCGAAGACGCTGGTGACGGAGCCGATGTTGATGATGCGTCCGTAGCCGTGCGGGATCATCTGCTTGGCGATGTGCTGTGCGGTGAAGAAGGCGCCGCGCAGGTTGGTGTCGAGGATGAGGTTCCAGTCGTCCCATGTCACTTCGAGCGCTGGCTTGCGCACGTTGCAGCCGGCGTTGTTGACGAGGATGTGGATCTGCGGGGCGACGCTGGCAGCCGCGGCGGCCATGGCCTCGATGCTGTCCTGGCTACGGACGTCGAGCGAGAGCGCGACGCACTTGCGGCCGAGGGCCTCGATCTCGTCGATGAAGGCGGCGCAGTCTTCTTTTTTGCGCGAGGTCACGATGAGGTCTGCGCCGGATTTGGCGAGTGCGCGTCCGAGGTACTGGCCGAGGCCGCGGCTGGCGCCGGTGACGAGGGCTACCTGGCCGGTGAGATCGAAGAGGGGATTCATGATCGGCGTGTTCTCCGTTGCGTGTTGGGACAGTGTGGCAGCGTGGAAGAGGCAGATTCCTCCGCTGCGCTGGGAATGACAACCAATTTATGGAATGACAATCAATTTGCGGCATGACAATCAATTTGCTTCGCGCGATGCGCCCGAAGATCTGTCAGCGTGAAGAGCGCGGGTCGAGCACGATCTTCATCAGGTTGGGCTCGCGGGAGTGCAGCCGCTCGAACCACGAGGGGCCTTCTTCGAGCGAGGCGACGGCGGTGATCAGCGGTGCGACCTTGATCTTTCCGCTGGCGATCAGCTCGATGGCTTCGGGGTACTCGCCTGCCGACGCGCAGGAGCCCTGCAACCGGATCTGGCGCGAGACGACCTTCTGCAGCGGAATCGTGACCTGCGGCGTGATGTTGCCGACCAGCGTGACGGTGCCGCCCTTGCGCACGGAGTCGATGCCGGTGGCGATGGTCTCGGTGGCTCCGACGGCTTCGAGGACGACGTCGACGCCTGTGCCGCCGGTGAGTTCGAGGATCTTCGCGCTGAGGGCTTCGCCGGAGGCGAGGAAGGTCTCGTCGGCTCCGAGCGAGGCCGCGAGCTTGAGCCGCGTCTCGTCGAGGTCGGAGATATAGACCTTCGAGCATCCTGCGGCGCGTGCAGCCTGCAGCAGCAGAAGCCCGATCATTCCGGCGCCGATGACCAGCGCGGTCTCGCCGCCTTTGAGGTCGGCGACGGCGACGCCGTGCAGTGCGACGGAGACGGCCTCGAGCATGGCGGCGTCGGGGAAGGAAAAGTTGTCGGGCAGCGGGTAGGCGATGCGCTCGGGGATGACGAGGTACTCGGCGAAGGCGCCGTGGCGGCGGTACTCACCGCAGGAGACACCGATGACCTGGCGGTTGTTGCAGAGGTTGACCTCACCGCGCTGGCAGAACTCGCACTGGCCGCAGTAGACGGTGGAGTCGAAGGTGATGCGGTCGCCCTGCTTGTAGTCGGTGACACCTGCGCCGACGGCGGTGACGAGGCCCGCGGCCTCATGCCCCATGACGATCGGCGGGATGCGGCGGCCGGTGGAGCCATCGAAGCCGTGAACGTCGGAGCCGCAGATGCCGCAGGCGGCGACTTCGATGAGAAGCTCGCCGGAACCGGGCGTGGGCCGATCCATCTCGGTGAGTTCAAGGTGGTTATAGCTTGAGAGCAGAAGCGCCTTCACGAAGGTCTCGACTTTCTGCGCCGCATCGGAGACTGAAAGCGGGCACAAGACATTATGGAGCGGGCGCTGATGTTTGTGGGCTCCCGGCGATCGTTGCGGGTGAATCGGAGGTCATTTCTCCGGCGCGGTCTCCGGCGTTACGTTGGCGTCTTCGGGCGAAGGATTGATGTGCCCCCTGGCGTTCTCCGGGGTTCCGGACTTGACCTTGGTGGGGCCGGGACCGGCGGTGGCAGGGTTATCTCCCTTTGGGCCGGACGGGGTGACGCCGGCCTTCCGGTCCTCGTGCGTTCCCGGTTCCACTGTATTTTCTGCGGCTTGGGTGCGGACGGCCATATCGGCGATCTCCTTTCGTAGTCTGGTTGGAGACGCGATATCCGGCGGGCGTTGCCTGAATCTTGTTGGGGTGACGAGGCGACCCTAAGGTAATCTGTTGATACTCCGAATAGGGGATGCCAGGCGGTGGTCCCTCGCGGGATGTGCGAGAGAGCTGAACACGCCGGGCGGGAGGACTTTCAGGAAGCATGGACGCAGTGAAGGCAGGCATAAGCCAAACAGCAGCAACGGCAGCTCCCGTAATCGTGACCGGCGGCGCAGGTTTTATCGGCTCCAACTTTGTCCTGGAGTGGCTGGCAGCAGGCAAGGGGCCAGTGATCAACCTCGACAAGCTGACCTACGCGGGCAATCCCGAGAACCTGGCTTCGGTCGCCAACGACCCCAACTACACCTTCGTCCACGGCGATATCTGCGACGGTGAGCTGGTGGCGAAGATCTTCGCCGACCATAAGCCCCGCGCGATTCTGCACTTCGCGGCGGAGAGCCACGTCGACCGCTCCATCCTCGGCCCCGAAGCCTTCCTGAAGACCAACATCGACGGCACCTTTGCTCTGCTGAAGGCGGCACGCGCCTACTACGACACGCTCGCGGGCGAGGAGAAGGAGCGCTTCCGCTTCCTGCACGTCTCCACCGACGAGGTGTACGGCACGCTCGAGCCCGAAGATCCTGCCTTCCACGAGAACACGCCCTATGCGCCGAACTCGCCTTACGCGGCCTCGAAGGCGGCGAGCGATCACCTGGTCCGGGCCTGGGTGCACACCTACGGCCTTCCGGCGATGATCACCAACTGTTCGAACAACTACGGCCCGCACCACTTCCCCGAAAAGCTGATCCCGCTGATGATCTCGAACGCGCAGAAGGGCAAGCCTTTGCCGGTCTACGGGGACGGCCAGCAGGTACGCGACTGGCTGTACGTCGTCGATCACTGCAAGGCGATCATGACGGTGCTGGAAAAGGGCAAGCCGGGCGAGACCTACAACGTGGGCGGCGGTAACCAGCGGACGAATCTCGACGTGGTCAACACGCTCTGCGCCCTGCTCGACGAGCTGGTGCCGGATTCGCCGTACAAGCCGCACGCGCAGCTGATTACCTACGTCGCCGACCGCCCCGGTCACGACCGCCGCTACGCCATCGACGCCCGCAAGCTGGAAGGCGAGCTGGGCTGGCGCGCGCAGGAGAGCTTCGAGACCGGTCTGCGCAAGACGGTCGAATGGTATCTCGCGAACAAGGAGTGGGTGGAGCACGTGACCAGCGGCGCCTACCAGCAGTGGATGGACAAGAACTACGGCAGCCGCGAAGCGGTGGCGGAGGGGACGCGATGAAGGGCATCATTCTGGCCGGAGGCTCCGGTACGCGGCTTCACCCGGTGACGCAGGCGGTCTCCAAGCAGCTGCTCCCGGTGTATGACAAGCCGATGATCTACTACCCGCTGAGCGTTCTGCTGCTGGCGGGCATCCGCGAGATCCTCATCATCTCCACGCCAGAGGACACGCCGCGCTTCCGGCAGCTGCTGGGCGACGGCTCGCAGTGGGGCATCACGCTGATATACGCCGTGCAGCCCTCGCCCGACGGACTGGCCCAGGCTTTCCTGATCGGCAAGGAGTTCCTTGGCGGCGATTCCTGCTGCCTCGTGCTGGGCGACAACATCTTCTACGGCCACGACATGGTCAAGACGCTGCGCTCCGCCGCTGCGAACAAAGACGGAGCCACCGTCTTCGCGTATCCGGTTCACGACCCCGAGCGCTACGGCGTGGTGGAGTTCGACGAGAACCGCAAGGCCATCTCCATCGAAGAGAAGCCGCTGAAGCCCAAGTCGAAGTACGCCGTTACCGGTATCTACTTTTATGACGCGCAGGTGGTCTCGATTGCTGAGCAGATCAAGCCTTCGCCGCGCGGTGAGCTTGAGATTACAGACGTCAATCGCTGGTATCTGGAGCGCGGTCAGCTGAAGACCGAGGTGCTTGGCCGCGGTATGGCGTGGCTCGACACCGGCACGCACGACTCCCTGCTGGAGGCGGCGACGTTTATCGCCACCATCGAGAAGCGCCAGGGGTTGAAGGTGGCCTGCCCCGAGGAGATCGTCTACCGACTGGGCTATATCGATGCTGGCCAGCTGAAGTCTCTGGCGGACAAGATCGCCAAGAGCACCTACGGGCAGTACCTGCTGCGCATGCTGGAGGAGACGGTCTACTAGCGATGGCGAAGATTCTGCTGACTGGGACATCGGGACAGGTTGGTGCAGCGCTGAAGACGGCGCTCGCGCCGCTGGGCGAGATCATCGCTCCGGGCCGTGCGGAGATGGACCTCGGCAATCCGGAGTCGATGCGCGAGTTTATTCGCGAGGTGGCGCCACGCTGGATCGTGAACCCCGCCGCCTACACCGCTGTCGATAAGGCGGAGAGCGAGCCGGAGCTGGCCTATGCGGTCAATGAGCACGCCGTCCGTGTCTTCGGCGAAGAGGCTGAGAGGCTTGGCGCTGGCGTCATCCACTTCTCGACCGACTACGTCTTCGACGGCTCGGGCGATAAGCCCTACCGCGAAACCGATCCCACGGGGCCGGTCTCGGTCTACGGAGCCAGCAAGCTGGCGGGGGAGAAGGCACTCGCCGCAACCGGCGCGGGCCACATGATCTTCCGCACCAGCTGGGTCTACGGCGCGACGGGCAAGAACTTTCTGCTGACTATCCTCAGGCTGGCCCGCGAGCGCGAGACGATGAGCATCGTCGACGACCAGCACGGCGCTCCCACGTGGAGCTGCGACCTGGCGAAGATGACGCAGCGCGTCATCGACTGGGTGGAGGCCTCCGCGCGAGATACCGAGCTGAAGGACGCGTTGCCGCAGTGGAACGGCGTCTATCACGCCGCCGGGTCGGGTGAGACGACGTGGTTCGGCTTCGCCTCGGAAGGTGTACGCCTGGCAGCGGAGCGCGAGCCCGGGGTGAAGTTCGCCTCGCTCGCAGGCATTCCCACCACGGCGTATCCGACACCGGCGAAGCGCCCGGCCAACTCCCGCATGAGCGGTGAGAAGCTGGCTGCCCGCTTCGGCTGGACGATGATGGGCTGGAAAGAGTCTGTCGCCGAAGTCGTCAAGGCGCTCTGACCGCACGGGATATCCTTACAGCATGACGTTTGATCACATCGGCCTGGTCGTGGGCGATATGGCGGAGGGCAGGCAGGCGCTGACCGCTCTCTTTGGCATCGACCGCTGGACGCAGGTCTTCGAAGACCCCGGCATCGGGGTGTATGTGCAGTTTGGCCGCACGGAAGAGGGCCCCTGCTACGAGCTGATCGCTCCGCTGGGCGAGGCCAGTCCGGTGCAGACCGCCCTGAAACGCGGCATCAATATTCTGAATCATGTTGCTTACCTGACGGCTGACCTCGACGCCGAGGCGAAGCGGCTGGAGGCGCTGGGATCACTGATGGCTGGTCCGGCCAAGCCCGCCGTGGCCTATGGTGGAGCGAGGGTGCAGTTCTGGATCACGCCGCAGCGCTTCATGGTGGAGCTGATCGAGGCCCCGGGGCATCAGCACAGCTACGAGGCGCAGTGATGAGCGCGCCTGTCGCTGAGACGAAGCCGCGCGCCCTCTTCCTCGACCGCGACGGCGTCGTGAACGTCGAGATCGGCTACCTGCATCGCAAGGAGGACGTAGCGTTCATGCCGGGTATCACCTCGCTGTGCCGCACCGCGATGCGGCTGGGCTACCGCCTGGTGGTGGTCACTAATCAGGCGGGGATCGCGCGCGGCTACTACAGCGAGGATGACTACGAGTCGCTGATGACGTGGATGCGGCAGGAGCTGCGCCGCGAAGGCGTGGAGTTCGACGCTGTCTACCACTGCCCCTACCACCCCAGGCACGGTATCGGCGAGTACCAGCGCGAGCACGAGGACCGCAAGCCCGGAACCGGCATGCTGGTCCGTGCTGTCCACGAGCTGGGTGTCTCGCTCGCAGACAGCATTATGATCGGCGACCGCTGCACCGACATCGAGGCAGCCAATGCCGCCGGACTGCGACAGGCGTTTCTGATCGCCGGTACCGAGGAGGCAGGCTGCGGCGGTGACTATCTCGCCGTGCAGGAGCTGGGCGAGATCGAAGCCTGGATCGCCCAGCAGGGATGAACAGCCTAAGGCAGATCGGCTGAGAGGAACGGCGAACCCTGGGCATCCTTGCCGCTGACCGACGGCTGGAGGCCGTCCAGCGCGTCGAGGGGCCAGTCGATCTTCAGGGTCGGATCGTCCCACAGGATTGAGCGCTCGCCGGCAGGATAGTAGAGGTCTGTAGTCTTGTAGAGCACCTCTGCCGTCTCTGAGAGTACGAGGAACCCGTGGGCGAAGCCCTCCGGGATCCAGAGCATCTCGAGTTCGCCGGCTTCATTACGGGGTTTCAGGTGGAAACCCGCCCATTTGCCAAAGTCGGCCGACTCACGACGCAGATCGACGGCCACATCCCAGATATGTCCCGAGAGTACCCGAACCAGCTTTCCCTGAGGCTTGCCCAACTGGTAGTGCAGTCCGCGGAGAACCCCCTTGGCGGAGAAGGACTGGTTGTCCTGAACGAATCCGTTGGGAAGCCCTAATTGATTGAAGGAATGGGAGTTGTAGGTCTCCGCGAACCATCCGCGGCTATCTCCAAAAGTTTTAGGTTGAATCAATTTAACGTCGGACAGCGGCGTCTCAATAACCTGCATCAGAAGAGTTTAGCTGAAGTCCGATTTGTACACAGAGGGTATACCGAAAAGCCTGGAGTTCAGCAGAATGGGTTAACGCGTGGGGCTGAGTAAGTGTGATAAAAGTAAGCCAGTTATTAGCTTTGTTCTGTAAAGCCGGATCATAGTTTTCCAAACTGAGTTTGGTGTGTCACACTGCGCTGACAGTCAGAGTAGATAAGAACGGGTCTAAGTAAGTAGTCGATGGAGTGAGCAGGATTTTTGTTGTAGTTGCAATTGAGGTCACCTGCCGCAACGGAAAACACGCACGAGTAACCCGTATAACCCCCTCGCAAGTGGAACCATAGAGGGATGCGTTGTACAGACACGGGAAATCAATGCAGGCTGAATACCAATCTCCTGAATCGCGTGATGCTGCGATCATTGAAGATTCTTATTCGTACCTAGATGTTTTGGCTGGCTCAGCCTCACGGTCTCGGCGACGGGAGCCACTTCCTGCCAGTCTTTTCCGCTACCGTGTGGTGAAGCGTATTTTCGACATCGCGCTGATCATTCTGACTGTGCCCGTTCTGATTCTTGCGCTTGGCGTCGTTGGGCTGCTGGTTATGCTCAGCTCGCCGGGCCCCATCTTCTATTCGCACCGCCGCATCCGCAAGAATGGTGCGTTCTTCTCGATGTGGAAGTTCCGCACCATGTGCGTGAACTCCTCCGAGGTGCTCGAGGACTACCTCACGAAGCATCCTGAGGCCCGGTCGGAGTGGAACCGCACTCACAAGCTGCGCCACGATCCCCGCATTACGCCGATCGGATCGTTCCTTCGCCGTTACAGCCTGGACGAGCTGCCGCAGTTCTGGAATGTACTGACCGGGCACATGAGCCTCGTCGGCCCCAGGCCGATCGTTGCCGCCGAGGTCGAGAAGTACGCCGACTCCTTCGAGTGCTATTGCAAGGTGAAGCCGGGACTGACCGGCCTCTGGCAGGTCTCCGGTCGAAGCGAGCTGACCTACGACGAGCGTGTTGCCCTCGATTGTGAGTACGTCAGCCACTGGTCCCTGCGGCGAGATCTTAAGATCCTGTTGAAGACCTTCAATGTGGTCGTCACCCAGGACGGAGCCTTCTAGAAAAGAAGGGGCCGTTGTGCAGAGGTGTTTGATCTTCTCGGCGCGAGTTTGAGCTTCGTTTTCCCAATGGATGGTATTCGCGATCTTCTAAAGTCGAATCTTGGGCGCAGCCTGCGTGCGCTCCAGGCCCAGGACCGGCTGGAAGCAGCCTGGCTGGTCGCCTGTGGGCCTGCGCTCGCCGAGCACGGCGTGGTGGCTGGTTACGCGGACGGCCTGGTCGAGATTGAGGTGGATGGCGATGCGTGGCTGGAGCAGCTTCGCAGTATGCGCTCCGAACTCTCGTCGGCCCTGGGCCGGATCGCCGCCCTGCCTGTAACCGGGATACACTTTATAAAGAAGAGGTAATCGAACAGGCAGATGAGTGGCGTAACCATCGACGACGTGAGACGTGTGGCCGAACTGGCTAACCTGGAGCTGACTGCGGACGAAGAGCCGCGTATGCAGCGCGACCTGAACTCCATCCTGGGTCATATCGCCGAGCTCAACGAGCTCAACACCAGCGATGTGCCCCCCATGGCGCAGGTCGGCGAGGTGCTGGAGGGCGTTGAGGCCTTCCTGCATGGCGAGACGTTGCGCGCCGACGCCGTGCGTCCTTCGGTGGACCGCGCAAAGGTCATGGCCGCAGCGCCGGAGACGGATGGCCGCTTCTTCAAGGTTCCCAAGGTGATCGAGCGGTAGCACCGGCCGCATCTTCGGCAGAACAGTTTCAGACACAAAACAGGGATTTGCAGGATACGAGCTTGGCTAGTGAAGAGTTGACAGGATTGACGCAGGGTTTGACGATCGATGCCGCGCGGGCGGCGGTAGCCTCCGGGGAGACGACGGCCGTGGCGCTGGCCGAGCAGCATTATTCCCGGATCTCCACCGGTGACGAACAGATCAACAGCTATCTCTCTCTGAGCCGCGACCGGGCGCTTGCGCAGGCGGCGAAGATCGACGGCATGGCTGCACGCGGCGAGGCGTTGCCTCCTCTGGCAGGTGTGCCGCTGGGCATCAAGGATGTGTTGACCATGCAGGGGACGCCGGCGACGGCCGGATCGATGATCCTGAAGGGCTACCAGCCTCCGTATGATGCCACCTCGGTGGCGCGGCTGGAGGCGGCTGGCGCCGTGCTGCTGGGCAAGCTGAACTGCGACGAGTTCGCCATGGGCAGCTCGAATGAGAACTCGGCCTATGGCCCGGTGCGGAACCCGAGGGCGCTCGATCGCGTTCCTGGAGGTTCTAGCGGTGGCTCGGCTGCGGCGGTTGCGGCTGATTTTGCAGTGGCTTCGCTGGGCACCGATACCGGCGGTTCGATCCGCCAGCCTGCGGCCTTCTGCGGCGTGGTGGGTGTGTTGCCGACCTACGGACGCGTCAGCCGCTATGGCCTGATCGCCTTTGCATCCTCGCTGGATCGCGTTGGCCCGTTCACGAAGAATGTGAAGGATGCGGCAACCATGCTGGAGGTTCTCGCAGGACAAGACGCCATGGACGCGACATCTTCGGCGCAGCCGGTCGGCAGCTACGTGGCTGCTCTGGAGAAGCCGGTAGAGGGTCTGCGCATCGGCGTGCCGGAGGAGTACTTCGGCGAGGGACTGGACCCGGAGATTCGTGCGGCAATTGAGAAGGTGCTCGACGGTCTGAAGGCAGCTGGCTGCGTGATCAAGAAGGTGAGCCTGCCGCATACCAAGTACGCGGTGCCGACCTACTACGTGATTGCCACGGCTGAAGCTTCTTCGAACCTTTCGCGCTTCGACGGCATACGCTTTGGCCTGCGCGACGCTGAGGCAAAATCGCTGTCGGCGCTCTACCGTAAGACGCGGGACGCGGGCTTCGGCTCCGAGGTCAAGCGCCGGATTCTGCTGGGGACCTACGCCCTGAGCGCGGGATACTACGACGCGTATTACAAGAAGGCGCAGCAGGTACGTACGCTGCTCACCCGCGACTTTCTTGCGGCTTTCCACGATGTCGACGTCCTGGTGGCGCCGGTGACGCCGACTCCGGCCTTCAAGCTGGGGGAGAAGACGGACGATCCCATCAAGATGTATCTCGAGGATATCTATTCGGTTGCGGCCAGTCTGGCGGGGATCTGCGGCGTCAGCGTTCCCTGCGGCGAGACCGGCGAGAAGCTGCCCATCGGCGTGCAGGTCCTCGCCCGTCACTTCGACGAGGCGACCATGCTGCGCGTGGCGAAGGCTGTTGAGGACGGGCAGGCGTCGGCGAAGTAGCCGGTTTGGCTTCTCTGCATAAAGTTGATCAGTGCTGCTCCGGGAAGGTCTTTTCGCTGACCATGCGAATACGTTCGAGTATGCTGGAGCCAGCTATTTTAAAAGAATTTGACTCCCCCAGGCTGTGGTCACGTGGAGGCTGGCGGCAACGTAGTTTGCGAGGTTTTGAACGGATGCGGTTTGGTTGGTTGAGAGGTCCTGTCGTCGGTCTGGCGGCTGTCATGTGTTTCGGGGCAATCCTTGCCGAGGCCCAGCAGCAGCTTCCCGTTTACAGCTTGGGCATTGGTGGTTCGACGCAATCCAGCGGCTCGCAATCGTCGAGCTCTGATTGCAGCCCCTCTGATCCCAGCTGCGGCACCGGCAACAACCAGATGATGATGCAGCAGGGGATGCAGCAGGGCGCCAATGCCGCCAACACTGCACGCGGAATCGTTCTGGACACCCAGCAGATGGGCCAGCAGAACAATCAGCAGCAGCTGAACCTGCAGCAGCAGGCGCAGGGGAACCAGCAGAACCCGCTTCCACTCGATCCTCCCACCGAGTTCCAGCAGCTGGTCGCCAACTCGACCGGCAAGATGTTGCCGATCTACGGATCGCAGATGTTCCGCACGCTGCCCTCGACCTTCGCCCCGGTCAACCAGATTCCGGTCACGCCGGACTACGTCGTCGGACCCAACGATGAGCTTCTGATCCAGACCTGGGGCCAGGTCACCCTGAACAGCCGCTTCGTGGTGGATCGCTCCGGTGCTATCTATATTCCTCAGCTGGGCACCGTGCATGTGGCCGGGATGCGCTTCGACCAGCTGCAGCCGTTCCTGAAGTCGCAGATGGGGAAGAACTTCCGCAACTTCGATCTCAATGTGAACATGGGGCATCTGCGGTCGATCGAGGTCTACATCACGGGGCAGGCGCGCAAGCCGGGCAACTGGACGCTGAGCTCCCTGAGCACGCTGGTGACGGCGGTCTTCGCCACCGGCGGCCCTTCGCCTGCAGGCAGCATGCGTGACATCCAGCTGCGCCGCGGCGGCAAGCTGATCACCGAGTTCGACCTGTACGATCTGATCCTGTACGGGGACAAGTCGAAGGACGTTGCGCTTCTTCCCGGCGACGTGATCTATATTCCCCCCGTCGGCCCGCAGGTCGCGATGGCGGGAAGCGTGAAGATGCCCGCCATCTATGAACTGAAGCATGGCGCGAGCACCACTGTTGGCGAGGCTCTCGATCTGGCCGCCGGCATGACGAACGTCGCCTCCGGCGACAAGCTTCGTCTGGAGCGCGTCGATCAGCGCCACCTGCGCAGCATCATCGAGGTCTCGCTCGATGCGCAGGGCAAGTCGGTTGCACTGCAGGATGGCGACCTGCTGGAGCTGGTGGCGATCCCGAGCCAGTTCAAGGATGCCGTGACGCTGCGCGGCAATGTGGCCAACCCCGGACGTTATACCTGGAAGCCGGGGATGCATGTTCTGGATCTGCTGCCGAACAAGGAAGCCCTGATTACGCGCGACTACTGGCTGAAGCGCAGCCAGATGGGTCAGCCGACGATGAGCTACGTGCCCACCTGTCTGCCCACGACTCCCTACGGTATTCCCAGCCTTCGCTACGGCATCCCGGTAGGCGAAGAGAGTGACGATCCCTACTGGAAGTATTCGTCGATGCGCAGCTCCGGTCTTGGTGGCCTCGTTGGAATGCCGGTTATCAACGGTGGCCCCTGGCAGGGACAGGTACTGACCGGCGACGGCATGTACACCTACCCGCAGATGACGCCGTTCAACCAATTGATGAATGGCGGAGATTCGCAGCCCACTGACGGCGGACTGGACTGCTCCCGGCTGCAGGATATGCAGAGCTATATCCCGGCGAACACGATCGGCGGCAACCCGCAGGGCGCGGCTAATCAGCAGCAGGGCAGTCAGCAGAACTCGCAGTCGTCGCAGCAGAACAATAATGCTGGGCTCGCCAACGCAAGCGTGGGTTCGACGAACACCAATAACTCAGCGGCAGCGCTGTTCCTGCCGAAGAATGATGTGAGGATGAGCGAGCCCGACATCGACTGGGCCTATGCGGTGATCGAGCGCCAGAACAAGGAAAATCTCTCGACCGCGCTCTTTCCCTTCAACCTGGGCAAAGCGGTGCTGGAAGGCGATGCCTCGCAGAATCTTGACCTGATGCCGGGCGACGTCGTGACGATCTTCTCGAAGGCGGACATCAAGGTTCCGCAGACGCAGCAGACACGCTTTGTGCGGCTTGAGGGCGAGGTCGTCTCGTCGGGCATCTACAGCGTACGGCCGGGAGAGACGCTGCGTCAGCTGGTGCAGCGCGCCGGCGGCCTGACCCAGGACGCGTATCTGTACGGTGCTGAGTTCACGCGTGAATCGACGCGGCGTGTCCAGCAGCAGCGGTTCAACGAGTATGTGGATCAGATCTCGCTGCAGGTCAGCACCAACGCACAGAACTCGGCGAGCCGTGCCATCAGCTCCACCGACGCCACGGCGCTGGCGGCGCAGCAGCAGACGACACAAAACATCATCTCCAGCCTGCGCCGTGTGCGCGCAACGGGACGCATCGTGCTGGAGCTCGCTCCTGGCGCGACCAGCCTCGATACGCTCCCCGACCTGACGCTGGAGGATGGCGACAAGTTGATCATTCCGAAGGTGCCTTCGACCGTCAGCGTCGACGGGGCGGTCTATAACCAGAACTCGTTCCTGTATGACCCGCATCGTCGTTTGGGCGACTATGTCCACATGGCGGGCGGAGCGAATCGTGACGCCGACAGGAATCGTGCCTTCGTGCTCCGCGCGGGTGGCGATGTGGTCAGCAGGCAGTATAGCTCGTCGCTGCGCGGACATGGCTTCGATTCCGTGCGGCTTTATCCCGGCGACACGGTCGTGATCCCACTCAACCTCGACAAGGGCAAAACGATGCGGATGGTCGTCGATCTCGCGCAGATCGTAGGGCAGTTCGGTATCGCTGTGGCCGCGATGAATACGGTCTTAGGGAACTGAAGACGGGTGACGCCATTCCGCGTCGATCATAGTTATGAAATACGCGGTCATCGTTCCAACACTGAACGCGGCAAAGGAGTGGCGGGATTTCAGCCACTCCTTGCTGGAAAATACGCCTTGCGAGACCGTCCTCGTCATCGACTCGGAGTCGACGGACACGTCGGTCGCCCTTGCGCGTGCCTCTGGCATCCGTGTTCATGGCATCCTTCGAAGGGAGTTTGATCACGGCGCGACACGGCAGTTGGCCGTTGATCTGGTTCCCGATGTAGACATCCTTGTCTTCCTGACCCAGGATGCTGTGATCGCAGGTTCGGACAGTATCAGGAATCTTTTGCGGTCCTTTGAGGATCCAGAGGTCGGAGCGGCGTATGGACGTCAGCTGCCGCGCTTCGATAGCCGACCAATCGAAGCGCACGCAAGGCTCTTCAACTATCCTGCTGTCTCTGTACTCCGCGACTATTCCTCTCGCAAAGATCTTGGCTTCAAAACGATCTTCATCTCAAATTCTTTTGCCGCCTACCGTGTGTCTGCGCTGAAGGCTGTCGGAGGTTTCCCTCGGGATACAGTCTTCGGAGAAGACACGATCACTGCGGCCAGACTGGTCAAGTCCGGATGGAAGATCGCGTATGTGTCCGATGCTCAGGTTTATCACTCGCACAGCTACACATGGCGCCAGGAGTTTCGCCGCTACTTTGATATCGGAGTGCTGCACTCGCGTGAGAGCTGGCTGATCGATGAGTTTGGTGGCGCAAGCGGCGAAGGAGCGCGGTTCGTTCGTTCCGAGTTGCATTCACTCTGGCCGAAGCACTGGTGGCTGATTCCCTCAGCGCTGATTCGTACCGCGCTCAAGCTTGTGGGATATCGGCTGGGCAAGCTTGAGAGTCATTTCCCCAATGGACTGAAGCGCAGGCTGAGTATGAATCGGGGTTACTGGACGTAAGTGAGTCCGTGGTGCAGGTGAAGGATGAATCCTCACCTGCAGACTTCTTTACTTCCGTAATGCGAGCTCGGGATTCCAGGTGATCTGGAACCAGCCGCTGGTGTTGTGCTGCGAATTTTGCATGTAGGACGGAATCAGGAAGCGCTCGTACTGCGTGAAGACCTGCGCGGACCAGTGCCGGTTGATGGCAAAGCTGCCGTTGACGAAACCGTCGGTGATAGTCCCCCCGTTGGGCAGGAAGCCGTTGGCGATCTTGTCCTGGCGGTAGCCGCCCTCGACGCGTGTCCTTGAGGAGAACCAGTAGCCGCTGCGCGCTTCAATGGCGCGCCCGTCGCGACCGACGGCATTTCCCAGCAGAAATCCTTTGTTGGTATTCGAGTCGAGATACTGGTTGTTCATGAAGAAGTGTGTCCCGCCAAAGTCATAAACGAGGCCCTGGCTGCTGACTGCTTCGACGCGCAGGTCCATGTGCGGCAGTCCGGGCAGGCGCGCGAAGTAGATGCCGGGGTTCCAGGCGGCACGGCGTGGTGCGGAGATCGGGCTGGGATCGTCGTCGGAGTAGCTGTCGGCGTAGAGGGTGACCGCGTGCTTGAAGAAGGGCAGACGGTAGCGGAAGTCGAAGTTGCTCTTGCGGTCACCGGGATCGAGGCGATCACCGTAGGGAGCGGCACCGTTGCCGACGTAGCTGCCGGTGGAGTTGAAGCTGAAGAGATTGTCCTTGAAGGAGTGGAAGGTGATCGGGTGGCCGACACCCCAGAAGACCGACCAGCGAGTGAAGCTCAGCTCGAGCGCATTGCCGAAGTTGAAGCTGACCTTCTGCCCGTTGAACCAGGGCCGCGCCGGGTAGGAGTGGCCGGAGAGCTTGCCGAGGACGATGTCGAAGCGATAGGTGCCCCACGACGGCACAAGTGGAAGCGGGTGCGGGCGCGTGGAGACAAGGCGGGCGTTGTAGGTCGGCTCGGCGTTGCTGGAGAAGGAGAGCGGGCCCATCGTCGTCGGACCCCAGTAGATCTGCTGCTTGCCGAAGGTGAGGGCGTTGCCGCCGAAGGCGATGCCCGCGTACATCTCGAGCGGTCGCTGGCGCGTGTAGGCCGCGATAGCCGGGCACGGGCGCGATGGTGGGGTCGGTCGTCTGGATGCGGCCGATGCCTATCTGGTTGATGAGCTGGTTAATCGCAGGCGTCTCGTTGGGACGTCCAGGGCTCTGCTGCATCTCTTCGCGGGCGTAGAAGAAGAGACGGCCATAGTGAGCGCGGGCGGAGAAGCCGGCGATGGCGCTGGTGCCGCGGCCGAGCGGACGGCCAAAGTCGTTCCACCAGGTCTGGCCGAAGTTGAAGCCGTCGTAGAGCGCGGGGCCGGCGATGGTGCCGACGCGGGCGTAGGAGCTCTCAAGGGCCAGCTCCTGCGTCGTGGTGGATTCGCTGGAGAGCTCGCGGTCGAGGTCGGCGATGAGGCGCTGCGCCTCGGCGACCAGGCCGGGATCGCTGTTCACGAGGCGGTCGGCGAGCTCTTCGGCCTGTTCGAGCTGACGCTTGCACTCCTGCCGCGTCCAGGGGCGGATGGAGACGTTCTGCGTGGGGATCAGGCCGAGGGAGCCAAGACGTTCGAGCGCGGGATAGATCCAGCTGTCCATGGGCACATTGGTCGAGCCGATGGTGTCGGGATCGCCGTCAAAGAGGCGCGGCGGGCGGTGCGCGATGGGATCGGGCGGAAGGGCGAACTGCGCTGGCGGCGGAGGCGTCGGCATCGGGCCAAGCGCGGAGGACGAGGTGCTGCGCGCGACGTAGTTGTCGGGTACCGGCGGCGAGTCGTAGGGGTTCAGCGAATAGTTGTGGTGCGCGTTATAGACGTAGCGGCCGATCAGCCAGCCGGAGACGCTGGCGACGAGGACGTCGGAGGGGAAGTGCTGTTCGGCGAGGACGCGGCTGACGCTGACAGCGCTGGCCATGCTGTAGACCGCGGTCTTGCTGAGCCAGCCGGGATACTCGGAGGCGATGACGGCGGCGGTGGACCAGGCCATGATGGCGTGATTGGAGGGGAAGGAGCCATCGTTCCAACCGGCCTTGAAGAACTTACCCTGCGCGTTGTCGGTCAGCGGACGTTCGCGCTGGAAGACGGCCTTGAGGGCGATGTTGACGGCATAGCTGTTGGCCAGCGCCTCGGCGGCGAGCAGGCCGGTTTCGCGGGCCTGCGGCGCGTTGTTGATGAGGCTCCAGGAGTAGGTGGCGGCGGGGATGGCGACGATGCCGGCGAGAACTCCGGTCGATAAGTTGTCGGCCTTCTTGCGGGAGTCGTCGTTGAGGTCGATCGCCTGCGTCATCGTGTGATGATCGCTGCCGATCAGCAGGCCGGTCGCGGTGGCGAAGGGAACGAGCCAGATGGCGTCCTTGGGACGGATCCTTGCCGGGCTGGTCCAGATGACCTCCTGGTCGCGGAGCAGGCGCTTGGGCATGCCTGTGAGGGTGATGTCTCTGGACTCGGAGGTATGGTTTGCCGCAGCGGTGCTATCGAGCGGATTCGGATGCGCGGCGCTTTGCTGCGGCTGTGGAGCGTCGGGAAGTGAGCTGGAGGAGCCGGTTTGCGCGAAGCCGTAATAAGAGGGCAGCAGGGTGAGGGCCGCGAGCAACAGCGGTAGGCTGGCCCTTTTCGTCGATGCATCCATAAGAGGTTACGAGGTAGCAGGCTTTTGGGGAGCGAAACTGACCCTCTTCTCGGAGGCTAACACAGGAAGAAGGTGTGGTTTGAGGCTGCCTTTCGCGATGGACAAGGGTTAGTACGGCCCTCCCCGCTGGATTTACGCAAAGTATTCAAAAGGAAGGAGATATTTCAATGGTTACGGAGGTAGAGGGTGTCTGGGTAACGTGCCGATCTTTCGTCCCACAACCAGAATAGCAAGCGAAAGGGAACTGTTCGGCAGAGTGTATCTGATTGTTTATGAATAAGTTAGTGCATTACGGCGCTTGACAGATCTTGTCGGCAGAAACCTTTGGGATGAATGGGGGTTCATTGTGAGTGCGGTGCCTGCAGGGACTGCACGGAGGTTGTGATGAGGGCCACTTTGACGTCGATGGTTGCGAAGGTGATGACGGCTGGAATGCTTGGCGCTGCGCTGCTGCTGGCTGCTCCGAAGAAGGCCGAGGCGCAGGTGAGCGTGGGTGTGGTGATCGGACACCCGGTGTATCGCGGCTATCCTGCCTATCGCTATCCTGCGTATCGAGGCTACGGTTACGGCTATCCCGCAGGCTACTACGGGGGTGGCTACTACGGCCCGGTTTACCGCGGCTACTATGGAGCACCGTACTATCGCGGCTATTATGGCCCCCAGCGGGGACGGCAGGTGTGGGTGCACCCCGGTTATCGAGGCGGCTATCGGGGTAGCTACTATCGCCGGTAAGAGTCTTGAACGAGGTTGAATGAGCCGGGCCACGGGAATCCGTGGCCCGGCGTTTGTTTTTTTAGCTACGAGAACGGCGTTTATGAGGATTCATGTGCCGACGTCAGCTCAATATTGTTCGATGAGTGCATCGCCCTGTTGTCGACAGTTGGCACTAAGGACATTGACGTCTCCATCGATGTCAGTGCGTGACTAAATGTCTCTTACGGCTCGGTAACGTGCAAGAAACGTTTGAATCGCTTCATGGACGACTTGTTTGCGGCGATCTTTTGAGGGAGACTTGCCCGCACCAATGATGCGCGAGGAGAGCAACGGTTCGTTGATAAGACCGATGAATTGAGCTGCCGCTAACTCCGGATCGGAGAGCTCCAGGGCCTTGGTATCGCGGAGCACGCCGAAGTACTCGATCACGGAGCGTCGAGCCGAACCCCGACCGAAGGTGAAGAAGCTTTCGGCCAGCTCTGGAAAGTGGATGCTTTCGGCGATGACCATCCGGAGGAAAGCGACTGTTTCTTCAGGGACCCAGAACTCTGCAATCGCATTCCCGATTTCGAGCAGCGCCTCCTCTGGAGTTCGCTCCGGTGCCGTCCGGCTGACGATGTGATCGATCGGCATCTTTTCCCAGAGCAGGGTCAGGGTGGCGTCGAAAAGAGCCTTCTTGCTTGCAAATTGGTTGTAAACGGTCTGCCGGCCTGCGCCAGACTCCTTCGCGACTATCTCCATGCTCGTGCCTCGATAGCCCTGCGCGAGGAAGGTGCGAGCGGCGGCTTTCAGGATCTGTTGTCGCTTCGTCGAAGCTTCTGTTTCAAGCGTTGGTTTCCGCTGGGCCGATGTAGGCATGGTGCTCCTCCGCCTATTGTCGCCGGTATTTCTATCTGCGTGCGGATCGTTGCACCCTGCATCGAGTCCGCAGCATCTATAAGACTGTACTGTACAGTACAGTTTAATGCCAGGCTACTTCGTTTATTGGGACAGGCTAGCTGATTGAACGGTGCTCCGGCACTGGAGGAAAAAATGAAAGTCGCATTTAAAGATGAATCGTTTGCATTCGAATTCATACGCAACCTCGGCTTCACGTACTACGGAGGCGCGGACATCGGCGAGATGATGGCAGCTGCGGGACGTATTGAGGAGGGTGACTTCGAGAGTTGGTCTAAGGAATGGAGCACGCTGGCCCAACGTATCTTGTCGCGGGCTGACACCAGCCTGGCTGCAGGGCATTTGAAAAGTGCCCGCGAAGCATATCTCCGCGCCTCCACCTACTTCAGGACGGGCGAGTTTTATCTGCATGGCGATCCGGAAGACCCGCGCATCCTATCGATGGCGAGGGCTTCGCAGAAGGCATATTCCGAGGCAGCCAAGCTTACTGGGCCAACCTGGGAGCCGGTCGAGATTCCCTATGAAGGAACCACGCTTCCGGGATACTTCTACAAGGTGGATGATTCCGGCGAGCCGCGTCCCACACTCATTTTTCACGGTGGCTATGACTCTAGCCTTGAAGAGCTTTTCTATTTCGGAGCCGCCGCTGCCGTCCGCCGTGGATACAACTGCCTGACGTGGGACGGGCCAGGACAGGGCATGCCCATGCGCGAGCAGAGGCTTACGTTCCGGTATGACTGGGAAGCCGTTGTGACGCCAGCAGTGGATTATGCCCTGAGCAGGCCGGATGTCGATGGCGACAACCTGGTCTTGATGGGAATGAGCTTGGGGGGCTATCTCGCGGCCCGTGCCGTAGCGTTTGAGCATCGGTTCCGGGCAGCCATTTTCTTTGGCGGCGTGTACGACTTGCACGAAACCATTCAACACATGATGCCGAAAGAAGCATGGGCCGCTCTCGAGGCCGGGGATACTGAAGACGGCGAGACGATCATCCGTGCAGCCATGGAGAACAATACGGGCCTCCGCTGGGCCATCACACAGGGTGTCTGGTCGTTCGGCGCTGCGAGCATCAGCGATTTCATCTCAAAAACAAAGAAATACACGATCAAAGATGTTATCGGCCAGATCAAGTGCCCGTGTCTGGTAGTAGAAGCTGAAGGCGACATGTTCTTCAAAGGCCAACCACAGGTAGTTTATGACGCCTTACGATCGCCCAAGAAGCTGTTCGAATTTACCAGCGAAGATGGCGCCGAGAACCATTGTCAATCCGGCGCTCTGGCCTACAAAGACGAAGTGGTCTTCAACTGGATCGATGAAACTCTGAAGCTGCGCGACGGCCATAAGGCATAACGGATGGCCCATTTGCATCTTGACGGATGCGATGCCGGGAATTTTCCATGCAGTCGGCAATCTAGACTGCATGGAAAATTTCTTAAGCCGGGGCTCAGTGAAGGTACGTGCCGCCAGAAGCCGAGAGCATAGCGGTCCAGGAATCTACAGTATGCCCCAGGGCCAATCCGGACAGGCTCGATGGTTCTGGGTTGATGCCAAATCGTCGATGCCAAATCGTCGATGCACTCATCGAGGAGATTAGTAACGGGAAGTCGCTTGTTGGAAGTGACACTGAACTCTTACCCGAGACGGGTTTTGTAGCAGCTTCGCCACATCTTGCGCCTGTCTGTTTTCAGCGGATGGTGGTGAGTGGAGGGGCGGTGTAGTCGAGTTTTGGGTACCAGTCGGCAGGTCGGCCGCGCGGGGTGAGGTCGAGGATGTGCCAGAGGGGGTCGGGGTCGAGGTGGCCGCGCGGGTCCTGACCGGGGTCGGCCATGTCGAAACTCATCTCGGCGGCCCAGAAGTGGCGGATGGTGCCGTCGCGGCGGGTGAAGACGTGCATGGCGGGCATGTCGGCGTCTTCGGCGGAGACGTAGGTGCGGGTGTAGTTGCCGCTGGGGTCGGAGAGGAGGGGGAGGAAGCGCCAGCCGCGTTCCTTCTGGAAGTCCTTGAGGCGTTGGAGCGATGAGCGCGCGGTGACGGCCATGGCGACCTGCTGGAGAGCGTTGCGGGCGGCGGTGTCCCAGGTGTCGACCAGGGCGGTACACATGGGGCAGGGGCGATCGCGCTGGGGGCCGAACATCATGCTGTAGACGATGAGGGTGTCTTTGTCGCCGAAGAGCTGGGAGAGGCGTGTGGCGCCGTTGGCGCCTTCGAAGGCGAAGTCCTCGGGGATGCCGCCGCCGGGCGGAAGGGCGCGGCGCAGCTCGGCGACACGTTCGGCTTTGCGGCGCAGCTCGATCTCTTCGGTGAGGAGGGCGTTGCGCGCGGCGCGGTACTCGGGGGATTCGTTGGGCTGGTGGGTGGTGTTCTTTGCGGCGAGTTCGGTTGCGGGGGTGAGGGGCATTCGTGGCTCCTTCAGATTTCAGATTTCGGCGTTCGCGATTTTTCAGGCAGCCCAGATTTTTGGATGAGTGCGGATGGCGGGGGTTGTCCCTTTGGCGAGGGATTGTGACGAGCGGACGGGCGAGAGAGACGGGCTCGTTGGTCTATGATCTCAACCGAGAGGAATTCCCTTGAAATTGATACGCCAGATTGCCTTGCTGTTTTTTGTGGCTGCTGCGTCAGTGAGTCTGCATGCGGAGTCGAAGCCGGTTCGCGTCGTGATCGTGGGACTGGTCCATGGCCATGTGAAGGGTTTTCTGCACGAACTGCCGAAGAGCAGCGATGCCAAGCTGGTTGCCATCGTGGAGCCGGACAAGGCTCTTGCGGCGAAGTATGAGAAGGAGTATTCGCTGGACCACTCGCTCTTCCATACGGATCTGGATGAGACGCTTGTGGCCACTCATCCCGATGCTGTGCTGGTGTATACGACGATTCTGGATCACCGGCGCGTCATCGAGGCGGCGGCGAAGCGTGGCGTCTCGTCGATGGTGGAAAAGCCGCTGTCCACGACGATGGAAGATGCGCTTGCGATTCGCTCCGCTGCACGCAAGTACAAGGTGCATGTGCTGGTGAACTACGAGACGACGTGGTATGCGTCGAATGCCGAGGCGTTGAAGCTGGCGGAAGACAAGAAGCTGGGCGACGTCCGCAAGGTGGTGGTGCATGACGGGCATGAAGGGCCGGCCGAGATTGGTGTTGGGCCGGAGTGGCTGCCGTGGCTTACGGACCCGGTGCGGAACGGTGCGGGTGCGCTGTTCGACTTCGGTTGCTATGGAGCGGACCTGGCGACGGTGCTGATGCATGGCGAAGCCCCGATCAGTGTGACGGCTGTTTCGCAGACGGACAAGCCTCAGCTCTATCCGCATGTCGAAGACGATGCGACGATCATCCTGCACTATCCGAAGATGCAGGCGGTGCTGATGCCGTCGTGGAACTGGAGCTTCGCGCGCAAGGACATGGAGCTGTATGGGACTGGCGGACTTGCCATCACGGTAGGACCGGCGGGGATGCGTACGCGTTTCAAGGGAGAGAAGACGGAACAGACGTCCGAGGCCCCCGCGCTGCCGGCGAGCGAGGCGAGTTCGTTGGGATATCTTGCGGCGGTGCTGCATGGCGAGGCGAAGGACGCGGGCGATCTCTCGGCGCTGGATACGAATGTTGTGGTGATGCAGATTCTGGATGCCGCGCGTACGTCCGCGGCGACGGGACGCACCGTGATGCTGAAGGCTTTGCCGCAGTAGAGACTTCAGCGCGGCATGAATTGAGGATTGCGGCGGTGCTGCGATTGCTATGGAAAGCCTTCAGCTTAAAGGCGGTTTCATTTCAGGGCGAGGGAAGGTCTACGGCTTTTTCGGCAGCGGCCTGGGGCCGGGGCCATCCTTGGTGATTTTGATGGGGTTGATGTTGCCGTCCTTGTCGAAGGTCATGCGGTCGATGGCCATGACGCGCTGGTTGGCTCCGGTGGTGCCGATGGGGTGGTAGTGATAGACGATGTACCAGTCGTCGGTGTTGGGGATCTGCACGACGGAGTGGTGGCCGGGGCCCTTGGCGAGTGCGGGGTCGGTGGAGAGGATCTTGCCGATGCGGGTGAAGGGGCCGGTGGGGCTGGTGCTCTTCGCGTAGGCGACGCCGTAGGTCTCGTTCTCCCAGCTGCCCTCGGACCACATGAAGTAGTAGACGCCGTTGCGCTTGATGACGAAGGGGCCTTCGACGTAGTGCTCGGGGGTGATCTCCCTGTACATGCTGCCGTCCTTCATGGGGATGACGGACTTGAGATCGGGGGCGAGGCGGGCGACGACGCAGTGGCCCTGGCCGCCGTAGTAGAGGTAGATGCTGCCGTCGGTGTCCTGCATGATGAAGGGGTCGATGGGCTGGGCGCCCTCGTGGAACTGGCCGATGAGGGGCTTGCCGATGGCGTCGACGAAGGGGCCGCCGGGCGAGTCGCTGACGGCGACGCCGATGCCGCCGGGGAAGGTGTCCTTCTTCTGAATGTCGTTGGCGGCGAAGAGGAGATAGTACTTGCCGTTGAGATGGATCGCGGTGGGCGCCCAGATGGCGTAGGCGGCCCAGCTGACGTTCTTCACGTCGAGGACATCCTTGTGCCTGGTCCAGTGGACGAGGTCGGGCGAGGAGAAAGCGTCCATGGAGGTGTGCAGAAGGTAGACGGGGTGGATGACGTGGCCTTCGCGGAGTTTGGTCTGCAGCGGGTTGAATGATTTGCCGGCGTTGTCGGAGTCGGGGCTGGAGGAGGTGGGGTAGATCCAGTACTGGTGGTCGAAGATGCGGATCTCGGGGTCGGCGTACCAGCCTTCTTTCGAGAGATTGGCGGTGGCCTGGGAGTAGCCGGTGGCGGCGAAGGCGAGCGAGGCAGTGAGGGCAAGTGCGGCAGTGCGGAGGGTTCGGGTCACGGCGCGTCCAGTCGTTTGAGGAGTGGGCAGCGTGGAGGCCGCCTGCTGGGATTGTATGGGCCTGAGGGCGACGCTGGCGTAGGGTTGCCGCCATATGTGGACGCGAGGCGGCTATGCGGAGATGTGTATGGCTTCGGGGAGAGGATTCGCCTAAGCTGGCTGCATGAAAACAATGGAGACGCCGCTGGAGGCTATCGAGACGATGCCCCGGGCGACGAGTGGAGGCACGAATGAAGCAATTGGCTTTGGTGCTGTGCATGGGAGCGATGATGCTGCCGGGCATGCGGGTGAAGGCGCAGGAGAATCAGCCACCGGCGAACATTGCGGGTACGTGGACGATCTATGCGGACAATATTGAGAAGCAGGGCAGCTCGCTGAAGACGGTGCAGATTACGCAGAACGGAAACATCCTGAGCGGGAAGTTCAAGGGGCCGCACCAGTCGGGCAAGCTGCAGGGCTGGGTGAACGGCAATCATGTGGAGTTCAGCACGGACACGCGTGAGGTGCTGACGTTTCGCGGTCAGATTGAGGGCGGCCTGATGTCGGGGTTATATGGCATCAATGGGCGTCACGCGCCGTGGAAGGCTGAGCGGGCGCAGTAGCGATCTTCGCTGTGCGTTGAGAGACGATTCGGGTTTGGTTCATTCCCACTCATGCCGCGATGAGGCTGCGTCATGAATGGGGCACCCGATCTGTTGTGGCGCTGCGGGCGAAATGCGGGGGTTCCTCGGTTCGCTGCGCTCTCTCGGAATGACAGGGTGTTGCTGGTCGAGTGAATGAGCAGGGGTGTTGCTGGTCGAGTGAATGACAGGGGTGTTGTTAGTCGAGCGGGCGGTAGTAGCTCTGCTCGGGAGCGGCGCAGGACTGGCAGAGGATGGTGCCGCCGGTGGCGGTGATGTGGCGGTCGTAGTTGATGCCCTCGCCGCATTGGGCGCAGGTGATGCGCTGGGACTTGTAGCCGGGCATCTCGCGCGGGTGTAGCGGGACCTGCACCCACTGTTCGCTGAAGAGGTCGGCGTCGGGCATCTCGCGGTAGGCGAGCATCTGCTGCTGGTTCTTGTTATCGATGTGGGGGTAGAGCTCGCGGGCGCGCTGCTTGGAGCTTTCGAGGGCGGCGATGCGGATGCCTTTGTAGATGGGGGTGTCGCCTTCGGTGGCGATCTGCTCTTTGAGGTCGACGAAGGTGGCGGCCATCTTGCCCCAGTCACGAAACTTGATGGCGCGCTTGCCGAGACGGCATCCGGTGACGACGGCGATGGCGTCGGTGGCGCAGCGATCGATCTCGATGAAGGTGACGAGACGCTTGCGGTCGGTGGTGCGCGGCTCGGCGATGTTGAGGCGGCTGCAGCCGAGCATGGCGAGGCGTACGCCGAGGATCTGCCCGGCGCAGAGATGGCCGTGGGCGATCTCTGCCTGGTGAAGGAGGTCGTCGAAGGGCTCCATGTGTCGATGATAGATGGCTCGGGTTGGGAGTGGCAGCGCAAGAAGATACATGGTGGCAACGGCATGGGCGATGAGTTCGAAGTTTTTGCAGGGCGTGGTGCGATATTGTTGAGGAGCCGCGCGCGTTGAAGCGGTTGTCGTGGAGGTTGTTGTGGGCATTGTCTGGAGGCACTTTGCGCTGGGATTCAGTGCGCTGCTGCCGCTGATCAATCCGCTGGGGTCGGCGCTGGTGTTTCTTGGGCTGGTGGGGATTCAGCCCAAGGAGGTGTACAAGTCGCTGGCGCGGCAGATCGCTATCAACATGGTGCTGTTCCTGGCGGTGATTGAGCTGATCGGGTCGTATCTGCTGTCGTTCTTCGGGATTTCGCTGCCGATTGTGCAGCTGGCGGGCGGCATTGTGGTGGCGGCGATTGGCTGGGGGGTGCTGAACCAGACCGGCGATAACGACTCGTCGAAGAGCGCGGTTGCGGAGGCGGGCTCGCAGGCGATGTCGACCAAGAGCTTCGAGTCGAGCACGTTTTATCCGCTGATGTTTCCTGATTACGGCGGGGCCGGGAAGCCTGGTCGTCATGCTGACGCTGAGCGCGCACACGATGGAGGGCACGAGCCTGACGGATACGCTGCTGGCGCGCGTGGGGCTGATGATCGCGGTGCTGGTGCTGAGTGCGCTGGTGTACCTGTGCTACGGCTATGCGCCGCAGATTGCGGCGAGGATCTCTCCCACGACCGTGCATGGGATTCTGCGCGTGATTGCGTTCATCCTGCTGTGCATCGGCGTGCAGATTGCGTGGAACGGGCTGGAGGCTCTGCTGAAGACGGTGCTGCAGACGCATGGATGATGTGCGTCAGCGCTGCGAAGCGGGTTAAGTAGAAATGTTAGGCGGGATGAATAGAAAGAGGAGGCTGCCCACGCAGCCTCCTCTTCTTTTTTGCGTGACTGCTTTCGTGTGCCTGTTCAGCGCAGGTTGGGATCGACGGCGACGACGAGCTTGCCGTGGCCGAGGCGGTTGGCGGGCGATCCGGTGTAGGCCTCGTTGGACGTCGGCGAGCGGAACGACGGCGTCGACGTAGGTCTTGAGTTTGGCTGTGTCGATCATGGCGGCGATCTCCATCAGCTGGCGGTGGTTGGGCTCGACGATGAAGAAGGATTCCTTGATGCGCGGGTCGGTGGAGTCCTCGTGGTCGGAGGTGATGGTGATGGCGAAGCGTCCGGGCTTGATGAGGGGAAGCGAGCGGACGAGGTTGTCGCCGCCGATGGTGTCGAAGACGATGTCGACGGGGCTGGTGACGAGCTCCTCGAAGGGAGTCTCGCCGCGCGAGTCGATGAGTTCTGCGGCGCCGAGCCTGCGCAGGAAGTCGAAGTTGCGCGGAGCGGCGGTGGCGATGACGTGGGCGCCGTGCATGTGCGCGATCTGTACGGCGAAGAGGCCGACGCCGCCGGCGGCGCCGTGGATGAGGACGCGGTCGCCGGGGTGGAGATGGCCGCGATCGAAGAGGCCCTGCCAGGCGGTGAGCGCGGAGATGGGTACGGTGGCCGCCTCGGTGGGCGAGAGCGTGAGCGGTGCGGGAGCGATGGCGGTGCCGCGGGCGAGGATGTACTCGGCCAGAGCTCCGTCTTCGAACCAGTCGTTCATGCCGAAGACGGGCTGACCGACGACGAGGCCGGAGGCGCCTTCGCCGAGTGCGGCGATGACGCCGGAGAACTCGTGCGCGGGGATGGCGCCGGTGCGGGTAGCGCCGGATTTGGTGCGGGTGGTGGGATACCACTCGAGTTCAGTGCGGATGACTCCGGCAGCGGAGACGCGGATCAGGAACTGACCGGGGCCGGGCTGGGGTTGCGGGACTGTGGCTTCGACCAGCTGCGTGTCTGCCAGACGCATAACCTTCATGGCGCATCGTCTCCGAGGTAAGTTGTGTCGATGCTACACCGACATGGTTGCAGAGGATGTGATGCGGGGTACAGGTGCGTGGTGCGTGGGGTGTCGTGGGGTGTTGTGGGTGCTCGTGCGGAGAAGGGATGGCGCCGTGGTCGAAAAGCAGGTTCCTCCACTTCGCGCTGCGCGCTGCGGTCGGAATGACAACTTTTTGGGGGCGATGGTTCAGCCTTCGATGTCTCCTGAGCCTTCGATGCCTTTCTGAGCCTTCGATGCCTTCCTGAGTCGTCGATGTCTTCCTGAGTTTCGACGATCCGTGTCATGCAATGTTCACGGAGGCAATTCCTACGCATTCACGGCGGCTGCTCCTCGACGTTTCTGTATGGTTTCGTGCGGCGGCTCGATTCCTGATGTCGCTGGAGCCAGTTTCAGTTGCCGTCGTCGTTGTCGCCCTCTTCGAGGAGCGAGGTGGTGCCGATGACGTCGTAGGTGGCGGGCTGGCCTCCGGTGGGCTGGATGGTGACGGTGAGCGGCTGGCGCTGCCAGTGGGCGGGCTGGCAGACGGGGAGGAAGTGGTTGGGCTCGGGCCAGCGGCCGATGGTCTTCTGCACGACGGGGCGGCGTGCGCCGAGCTGGGCGACGATGACGTTGAGGCTGCCTCCCTTGCTGGTGAAGGAGGTGCCGCAGTAGGCGGCGTAGTCGCGGAACCAGACGGCGTCGGAGACGAGGGGGTCGAAGTCGGGCAGGTGGAGCGGTGTGATGTGGCCGGTGGCGCGGTCGACGGTGATCCAGGGGCCGGGCTGCCAGATCCAGCGCGGCGCGGTATCGGCGGGGAGAGCGTCGTTGATGCGCAGGGCGCGCCGGATGGCGAAGGTGCGGTCGGTGATGTCGTGGGAGTCGCCGGTGGTCCAGTCGCGGACGCGGTCGTCGACGATGAGGGGCCGGACGCGGATGGTGGAGGTCTCGTCGGTCCTGGCTTCGAGGGTGGCGTCGGGTTGGGTGAAGGAGACGCGCCGCGGTGCTCCGAGGACGACCGTGTGGACCCTGGGCGCCCGCGGAGCAGCGGCGGAAGGCAGCCCCATGAGGGCTGCAAGGGACAGAGTGATGCTCTGCAGTAGAACGGATGTGCGAGTCACTTGAGAAAGGCTCTGCGGGTGCAAGTGAGTGGGCCGGTACGGGAGTTGTGTGGTGCATCCCTGAGCCGGCGGTGGGTGATGGGAATCGCGAGGAGGGTTCCGCGTTCCAGAGAGAACAAGGCGTGGAGCCATGCTAGCTGTCCGAGTGCAGTGTGGCGAGAGAACGGGCATATCACTTTCGGGGAATGGAACAAAAGGCGTTACGGGGGGAAATAAGTTCGCGGGGGCGGGAAGAGATTCCCGGGGAGTGCTGATTTAGTTACAAAAACTGTGGATTTCCTTGTGTGTCCGGCCCATCCTGCAAGCTCTCGCGGAGTAGTATCTTGAAAACAGGCGTTCAGGCTGACTGGCCGTGCGTCGCGAGTGGAGCCCGTCAAAGGGATTATCTCCATCCAGTGAGGAAAGGACATTTACAGCTATGTGGAAACCGAATCAGCCGGGAAGCAGCACCCCCACAACTCCTGAACCGTCGCGGCCGACTCCCCCGTCGACGCCGAGCTTTGAGGCTCCGCGCGGGGCAGGGTCGACCGGTGCGGGAGCCGCAGTCTCAACCGGCGAGCAGGCCACGATCGGCAAGTCGCTGGTGGTGAAGGGCGAGGTCACGGGATCGGAGTCGTTGTACATCGACGGCAAGGTCGAAGGCGCGATCAACCTGCCGGGCAACCGCGTGACGGTTGGCCGTAATGGCCAGGTGGCCGCCAACATCGTTGCCCGCGAGGTGGTGGTGCTGGGTAAGGTTCGCGGCAACTGCCAGGCGAGCGATCGCGTGGACATCCGCAGCGAAGGTTCGCTGACGGGCGATGTGATTGCAGCGCGCATCTCGATCGAGGACGGCGCGTTCTTCAAGGGTGGTATCGACATCCGCAAGCCGGGCAGCGCCGATGCAAAGGCCGCTGCACCTGCTGAGCCGGTTGCGGTCGAAGCGTAAACAGTTAGCAGGGTCATCAGAGCGGCCTCGGCTTTTTGCCGGGGCCGTTTTGCGTCTGGGGTATTGGCGGGAGAGCAACAGGTTCCTCCACTGGGGCGCTGCGCGCCTTCGGTCGGAGGGACAACCGTGATGATCAGGCATGACACAGTGGCTTGCGGGAATGATGAGGTAGTGGGTTACAGATTGCGGGCGACAGTGAAGAGGGCTGCGGCTGTGAGGGTGGCGTAGATGGCTGGTGCGGGAGGCTGCGGCAGAGAGATCGGCTTGCGCTGAAGCAGGCGCAGGCAGGCTGTGAGGGCATAGGCGATCGCGAGAGGCATCAGCAGCGTGGTGAGCGCGTTGAGCTGCAGTGCTTCGTGAAGGTGGCCGTGCAGCAGAGCGGCGAGGGCGCGGGTGGTGCCGCAGCCGGGGCAGAGGATGCCGAAGAGATCGTGGATGGGGCAGCGCGGATAGAAGCTGTATCGATCGGGCGGGAAGCGTAGAAGCAGCGCTGCGATGCAGAGTGCGAGGAGCGCAGGCGCAGCCGCCAGTGCAAGAGAGACCGGGCGGCTGCGCTGCGTGGAGTGCATGGTTAGAATCCGCGGTAGCGCGCGGCGCGTTTGATCTCGTTGATGCGATTGAAGTGGTACTGGAAGTAGAGGCCGCCGAAGAAGAAGGTCATGATGGGGCCGAGGCGCAGGCCGACGGGCTCTGGTCCGTTGAAGTGCTGCTCGAGGGAGTTCTTCATGGAGAAGCGGTAGAGGATGACGAGGACGAAGGCGGCGATGCTGATGAGGCTCGAGACCGGCGAGCGGTGATAGTGGCCGGTGTGCATCATCGCGGCGCTGACGCCGGTGGAGACTGCGCCTCCGATGAAGGAGAGGATGACGTAGCCGATGAAGTAGTTGAGCGCCTTGGTGGCGGGCTCGATCTTGCGCAGCCAGAGGATCTGGACGAGGTCCCAGGCGACGCCGAAGAGGCCGCAGGTGCAGATGGTGAAGATGAGCACGAGCGCCCAGTGGAGATTGGGCGGATCGGGGTAGGCGCCGAGGGGAGCGCCATAGGCGGGTGCGCCGTAGGGCGCGGGGGCCACGGGCACGGGAACGTAGCCGGGTGCGGGAGGCGCTGCGGCCGAGCCTGCGCCGAGGATCTCGGCGACGGGAACCCAGCTGGCGGATTCATCTTCCCGGGCGAGATCGCTGAGGAGGACGTTGCCGCTGGCGACGTAGCGCTGCAGATCTTCGAGGGTGTAGGGACCGTAGTTCTGGCCGTCGCGTGAGACGTGGTAAGGCATGCGTGCTCTCCTTTGTGCCGACGGGGTCGTCGGGGGACTGCCCTCGTCGGCGCAGCCTCTCTGGGCTGTCTGCCGCTGAAACTATTTCCTTTTGGGAAATGTATAACAGGTGAGCCCGGGAAGGGACACTCTTTGGAGAGCATGTGATCAGACAACTTGGCGGAGCGGTGCTGGCCGTGGTGGCAGCGGTGCAGTGCGTGGCCGAGCAGCCGTGGCAGAAGATGCAGATGCCGCAGGCGGCGGAGGTGGCGAAGGCGTGGCAGAATCCTCCGTCGGAGTATGGGCCGGAGCCTTACTACGGGATGAATGGCGCGATCGATATGACGGTGGTGCGCCGCGATCTGGACCGCATGCACCTGCTGGGTTACAGGGCGGTGACGGCGCAGTACGGCGCGGGATCGCCGTTCGCGTATCTGTCGCCGGAGTACTTTGCGTTCTTCAGGAGGTTTGTGGAAGAGGCGAAGAAGCGCGATATGCGGGTATGGATCGTCGACGATGCCGGGTATCCCAGCGGCTTTGCCGGGGGCAGGTTCACCAGCGAGAGGCCGGAGCTGCGCATGCAGGCACTGCAGGTGGCGGAGACCGCGACGGTGAATGGCGGCGAGAGGTTCGAGCGCACGGTGAAGCCGGATACGGTGGCGGTTACGGCGGTGAACGCCGATGGGAAGGCTGAGCAGATTCCGTTTGCCGATGGTGCGGTCGCGTGGGCGGCGCCTGCCGGGAAGTGGACGGTGACGGTGGTGGAGCATCGCTTCAGCACATCGCCTACGCGCAGCGACACGAATCCGAAGCGGGTGAAGGATGGGTCGCAGTCGCTGGAGGATTACATGAACCCGGAGGCGACGGCGCAGTACCTTGCGTTTACGCACGAGCAATACAAGAAGGCCATGGGGGACGAGTTCGGGAAGACGATCATGGGGTTTCGCGGCGATGAGCCGGACTACTCGATTCGCGGCCTGCCGTGGACGCCGAAGTTCTTCGCTCGATTTACCGAGCTGAAGGGCTACGATGTGCGGCCGTATCTGGCGGGGCTGCTGGTGAAGCCGGAGCAGATGACGGAGAGTTCGAAGCGGGTGAGGGCGGACTATCTCGATGTCTTCTCGCAGATGTTTCGCGATGGCTTCTTCAAGCCGCAGGCGGAGTGGTGCGCGGCCAATGGGCTGGAGTACCAGGTGCATCTGAATCACGAAGAGATGGAGATGCACCTGGTGCAGAGCGAGGGTGAGTTCTTCCGCGCGATGCAGACTGTGCAGGTGCCGGGGATCGATTCGATCTGGCACCAGATCTGGAAGGACACGGTGTCGGACTTCCCGCGGCTGGCGTCGTCGGTGTCGCATGTGTACGGCAGGCCGCGTGCGTTTACGGAGAGCTTCGCGGCGTATCGTCCGGAGCCGGATGTGGAGATGGCGCGGTATGTGCTGAACGAGCAGTTTGTGCGCGGCGTGAACCTGGTGGAGACGATGTATATGCCGGCGAGCACGGCGGGTCGCATGGGGTCGCCGTACATGAGCGAGCCGGGATATCCGGCGCTGCTGGAGTATGTGCGGCGGATGAGCTATCTGCTGTCGATGGGACGGCCTGCGGCGCGGGTGGCGCTGTATCTGCCTTCGTCTGCGATGTGGATGGGCGATGAGGCGGCGGACCGGCAGTTTGTGTCGACGGAGCGCTTGTTGTCGGAGCGGCAGATCGACTTCGACATTGTGAGCGAGGATGCGCTGGCGCGGGATCTGAAGGCAGGTAAGGGCGTCTTCACGACGGAGAGCGGCAACAGCTATGGCACGGTGATTCTGCCGGGCGAGATGGTGTTGTCAGAGGCCGCGGCAGAGAGACTGCATGCCTTTGCGAAGGGCGGCGGCGAGGTGATGATGCTGGGGCATCTGCCATCGCTGATCTCGGATAAGGACTATCTGCATGCGCGTGCAGCGACACCTGCGGACTTTGCGTGGGCGAAGGTGGTGAGCGGGTCGGAGCTGGAGGAGACGCCGACGCCTCCTGCGCAGCCGCCTGCAAGTGCGCCCGGGCCGCAGGTGGTTTCGGCTTCGCTTGAAACGGCGATGCGTAGCGTGATCGAACGCGGAGATGTGGCGCTGGAGAGGCCCTCGCGTTCTTTACGGGTGATGCGGCGGAGGCTGGGCGATGCGGATGTGTTTCTGCTCTTCAACGAGGGGCCGGATGCGTTTGAGCAGAAGGTGATTCTGCATGGCGCGGGCAGGCGCGTGGAGGAGTGGGATGCGCAGACGGGCAAGACGTTTGGCGTGGGCGCGTCGCGAAGGAAGGACGGCGTGACGACGAAGGTGGCGCTGAAGGGGTATGAGGCGGTGGTGCTGGTGGTGAAGTAGTGCTGCTGTGAGCTTCGTGACAAGCAGCTTTCTTCGCTGCGCTACGGGATGACAAACAGCAAATGCGCTACGGAATGACAATGCCAAAGATGCGAAAAGAGAATGGCTTCGCCTTCGATGTGGAGGCGAAGCCATTTCTTTTGCGGTTGCGATTTATCTAGAGCGTCTGGTTGTCGGCGGTGGCCAGTTGCGTGTCCTTGGCGGCGCGGCTGATGGCGATGCGCAGGTCGGAGACCTTGTTGAGCGCGAAGGCGGGCTGCGCGGTGGGTGCGGTGACGGCGATGAAGTCGGCGCGGTCGACTGCTTCGAGATAAAAGCTGGGGCGGGCGTCGGCGGTGGCGGGTGCGATCTCGACGTGGCTCATCTCGATGCGGTTGACGTGGCGGAGGAGGAAGCCCTGCGATGGTGTGATCTTGCCGAACATGCCGGGGTCGGGGTAGCTGTCTTCTTTTTCGGGCATGACGATCTTCGCGTCTTCGGCGGTGCCGCCGCCTTGATGCTGGATGAAGATGTTGGAGAGTTTGATGTCCTGAATGGCGTGGCCGGGGATGCCGCTGAGGATGGAGGAGATGTGCGGCGCCGTGTTGTAGCTGACGAGGTTGTCGACGACGATGCGCTGCAGGGTGCCGACCTTGGTGGTGTCTTTGGGGCCGCGCAGGCGTGAGCCGAGACGGAAGAAGAGCGGTGCGTTCACGACGTCGCGCATGGTGATGTTGGAGATGGCGATGTCCTCGCAGAGGGCGCCGTCCTCGCTCTCGAGGGCGAGTCCTTCGCAGGCCTCGAAGACGCAGTTGGAGATGGTGATGTTCTTGAAGCCGCCGTTGGATTCGGTGCCGCACTTGATGCGTCCGTTGCGCGCGGTGAAGGGCTTGTCGGCGGGCATGCGCTTGTAGGTTCCGTCGAGCATGGTGCCGAGCTCCCATGACCCGGCGACGTAGCAGTTGGTGATGACGACGTTTTCGGTGGCGCGGGCATAGCCGAGGGCGTAGCTGGACTTGGGGCAGATGCCGTCGTCCCAGGGCGAGTTGACGAAGCAGTTGGAGACGCGGACGTTGCGGCAGCAGTCGATGTCCATGCCGTCGCGGTCGGTGTCGATGGTGAGGTTGTCGAGGGTCATGTTGTCGACGCCGGTGAGGAGGAGGCCGAAGTGTCCTCCTTTGAGGAGGGAGAAGTCGCGGAAGA
The DNA here is from genome assembly GCF_028283685.1 of Edaphobacter sp. Classification (GTDB taxonomy): domain Bacteria; phylum Acidobacteriota; class Terriglobia; order Terriglobales; family Acidobacteriaceae; genus Edaphobacter. The sequence goes on from NZ_JAPWKF010000006.1 coordinate 443,665, forward strand.
GGACGTTGCGGCAGTTCTTCATGGCGATGGCCTTGTTGCCGACGCCGGGCTGCTCGGCCTGGTACATGGGGTACTCGCCGCGCGGGGGACGGCGGCGCTCGCCTTCGATGGGGCTCTTGTTGCTGCCGGTGCGCTCGGGGCCGAAGCCGCGGCCGTTCTGCGCCTGGTTGACGGGGCGTCCGGGGCCGGCTCCGAAGCTGAGACCTTTGCCGTAGATGAGGCCGGGGCCGATGATGGAGACGTCCTCGATGTCGATGCCCCAGATCAGCGAGTTCTTCCAGTGGTTGTGGCCGTAGTCCTGGAAGGCGTCCCAGGCGGTGTTGGGCTCGGCGGCGTCGTAGGTGCCGCCGTTGTAGCCGGTGGTCTCGCCGGGGAGCGGAGAGGCGGCGGCTTCGAGGACGCAGCCCTGCGAGAGGTAGAGCGAGACGTGGCTCTTGAGGCGGATGGAGAAGCTGAGCCAGGTTCCGGCGGGGAAGAAGACGGTTCCGCCGCCAGCGGCTGCGGCTGCTTCGATGGCCTTGTTGATGGCGGGGGAGCAGACGGTTTTGCCGTCGCCGATAGCGCCGAAGGTGCGGATGTCGAAGATGGTTCCGGCGGGGAAGGCGCCGGCAGCGGCGTGTTTGCCTGCGGCCTGCGCAAGCAGGGTGGGAGCGGAGGTGACGGCTGCGGCGGCGAGTCCCATGCTGCCGAGCTTGAGCAGGTCGCGACGGGCGGGGTTGAGCTTGTCCATAGGCTGGTCATGCTAGCAGAGAATTGGTAGGACCAGAAAGGACGGTATTGGGGCAGGGATTTCTACCGTCACCTGCCGGAGGAGTATTCTCAGCGCATCTTACGGGCAGGAGATTAGATCGTTGCGAATCGTGAGACCTTGTTTTCTTGTGGTGGACCGTGAATTTCCGGGGAGTATTTCGACACGGAAGCTGGTGATCGAGACGGCGAAGTTCAACGTGATTACGGCCTATAGCGGGCAGGAGGCGCTGGAGATGCTGGGGCGCTTTCCCGCGATCGATGGCGTGGTGATGGATGGTGAGCTGGACGATATTCCGGCGGAGTACCTGACCACGGAGCTGAAGAAGATAGATGCGACGCTGCCGGTGCTCGTGATCTGCGCGCCGGGGTATGAGGGTTGCCCGAGCGCGGATGTGCAGCTGGAGTCGTTTCAGCCGCAGAAGCTGCTGGAGGCGTTGCGCAAGCTGAAGCCGCGCGAGGCGGAGCAGATCGAGAAGCACGACGAGGACATCAGCACGGAGCGGCTGAACTAGTTTCCTGGTTTCGCGTGAGAGGGATTGATGGCGAGAGACAAGGCCCTTGAGGCGCTGGTGAACGACGAGCTGGAAGGCCGGCCCGGGATCACGCAGAAGGCGATGTTTGGCGGATTGACCTGGCTGTGGAACGGCAAGCTTGTCTGCGGAGCGCGAGCCGGCTTGATGCTGGTGCGGCTGGGTGAGGGCAACGATGCCTGGGCGCTTGCGCTGGATGGTGTAACACCCATGGTCTCGGGTAGCAGACCTATGACCGGCTGGGTCCGCGCTTCGCCTGAGGTCTATGCGAACGATGAGATGCGGCAGAGACTTCTGCGGGCAGCGCTGGAGTTTGTGCAGTCGTTGCCGCCGAAGCCGTAGCTACTTCTCTGCGTCGAGTGGCTTGCGGGCGAAGTAGTAGAGCGAGTAGGCGAGCAGGCCGAACATGAGGACGGAGACCCAGTCGTGGTGGAGCGGGTTGGTCTCGCTGAAGCGGGGGATGGTGCGGTCGGTGGCGGCTTCGTAGAGCTTCATGGCGACTCCCAGCAGGCCGACGATGCCGCCTGCTGCGATGAGTCCCGAAGCGAAGAGCGAGCCGGAGGAGATCTCTTCATTTTCGTCGCTGCCGGTGCCTGCTTTTTCGGCGGCGCGGTCGACCATCCAGCGCATGACGCCGCCGACGAAGATGGCGAGCGTGGTGCCGATGGAGAGGTAAGCTCCGACGGCGAGGGTGAGCGAGCGAACTCCCAGCAACTCGACCATGATGACGAGGGCGACGCCGAGCAGCACCAGCGACCACGGCAGCTTACGGCTGAGGATGCCGTTGATGACGGTGGCCATCAGGCGGCCCTGCGGAGCGGCGGCTTTTTCGCTGCCGATGCCCTGCGTCCACTGGACTTCGATCTGCTGCGTGGCGGGGTTGTAGAGGTACTTGCCGTCGGCGAGGGTGGAGGAGCCGATGGCGTTGAGCAGGATGTAGCTGCGGGCGTTGGTGAGTTCATGCGCATCCTGCGAACCCACCTTAGCCGCCTCCGGCGTCGAAGATGGGGCACCCGCGTTGTCGATGTGGGCCAGCGATATGCGGTCGCGGGTGAAGTTGCCCTGGTTCTGTACGCCGTCGGGCAGCGCGGAGAGCGAGAGTGCCATGGGCTTGGGCAGGCGCTGGAAGCTCTCGAGGCCCTTGTTCATCGCGTTGAGGGTGGTGCCGATGGAGAGCACGGAGACGATGACGCCGATCATGATGGCGAGCTGCTGCTTCCACGGTGTCGCGCCGATGAGGTAGCCGGTCTTGAGGTCCTGCGCGGTGTCGCCTGCGTTGGAGGCGGCGATGCAGACGATGCCGCCGATGGTGATGGCGAGAGCGCCGAAGGCGGGGGCGGTCCAACCCTTGACCAGGAAGATGGCGGCGGTGGCCATGAGTGTGGCGATGGTCATGCCGGAGACGGGCGATGCCGATGAGCCGACGATGCCCACGATGCGGGCCGAGACGGTAACGAAGAGGAAGCCGAAGAGCACGACGAGGAAGGCTGCGGCGAGGTTGGCGAAGGCTCCTACCTGCGCGCCGGGGACGGGCTTGAACTCGAGGAAGACCCAGAGGAGGACGACGAGGAGGACAGAGCCTCCGATGACGGCGGACCAGGGGAGGTCGTGTTCTGTCCGGGGTGGGTGGCCTGAGGCTTCACCGGAAGACAGGTGCGGGGTTTCCTCGGCTCCGCTGTGTTCCGCTCGGAGTGACACAGCTTTCTTGCTGGCGTTGTTCCTGCCGATGGAGCGGAAGCCCTCTGCGAGTGCGGCGAGGATGGTGGGCGCGGTGCGGAGGAGGGTGATGAGTCCGCTGCAGGCGACGGCTCCTGCTCCCATGGGGCGAACGTAGGTGCGCCACAGGTCGGAGGGCGACATGTCTTTGATGAGCGTGGTGCCGGGGTAGAGCGGCGTGGCGAGGTGCGAGCCGAAGAAGTAGATGGCGGGCATCAGCACGAGCCAGGAGAAGACGCCTCCGGCGAGCATGACGGCGGCGACGCGCATGCCGATGATGTAGCCGACGCCGAGGTACTCCGGCGTGACGTCGGCGCGGATGGCGCCTCCGCGCAGCAGGTGTTGCGAGCCGAGGTCGGGCTGGTAGTTGGGCGTGGAGGGGAAGAGGCCGAAGAGGTTCTCGTTCTGAAAGAGGGTGTAAAGGCCGCCGAGCCCGAGGCCTAAGAAGACCCGGGAGGCGAAGCTGCCGCCGCGCTCGCCTGCCATGAGCACGTCGGCGCAGGCGGTGCCTTCGGGGTAGGTGAGCGAGCCGTGCTCTTCGACGATGAGCTGGCGGCGCAGCGGGATCATGAAGAGGACGCCGAGCCATCCGCCGAAGAGGGCGAGGGCGAAGATGCGGGTGGATTCGAGGTCGAAGCCGAGGAAGATGAGCGCAGGCAGGGTGAAGATGACGCCCGAGGCGATGGACTGACCGGCGTTGCCGGTGGTCTGGACGATGTTGTTTTCGAGGATGGACGCGCGGCCGAAGGCGCGGAGGATGGAGATGGAGAGGACGGAGATGGGGATGGAGGCGGCGACGGTGAGTCCGGCGCGCAGGCCGACGTAGACCGTGACGGCGCCGAAGAGGACGCCGAAGAGGGCTCCGAGGATGAGGGCGCGGGCGGTGAGTTCGGGGCGCGATTCGCTGGCGGGAACGAAGGGCTGGAAGGTGGGCTTGGTGACGGTGGCCATCGGTTGAATCTCTCCCGCGCGCTGGTAGCGCCGTGGCTGCATGAGTGTAACAAGTGCGGCGGGGAGAAGAACTTCTGGTGTCGGCTAGCCGATGCGTTCGGCAGATTTCGGCTTGCCGAGAATACTGCGTCGCAGCAGCACGGCGATGGCGGCGGCCATGAGGAAGAGCATGGGGCCGGTGAAGAGGAAACGATCGAGCGCCCACCTGCTGTCGAGCAGAGCGCCGGTTTGCACATTGAGGCTGCCGAAGAAGCGCGCGGTGCGGCCGATGGTGTTGTTGCCGCCGAAGACGCTGGAGTTACGCGAGTGCCAGGTGAAGAAGCGGATGAGGAAGGCGAAGGCGACGGGGACCCAGGCGAAGTAGATGGCGGGGACGGTATCGGGCTCGACCATGGGCGCGAGGCCGGGTGCGATCTCGGTGACGCCCTTGCCGAGGCGGTGGAAGGGCACGAGGCCGAGGAGGAAGCCGGAGGCGGCAAAGATGGGCAGGAAGTAGTTCAGCATGAAGACGAAGCGCGACTGCGTCGTCAGGTGCGCCTTGGTCCCCGCGGCCCATACCGGGAGAACGAAGATCCACGCCAGTTTGTAGGCGAGGATGGCCACGACGATATAGAGAAAGAGGCACTTGGCGCACCAGGTTGCGATACGAAACATGGTCTCAGGTGTAGCACAGGCGGCAGGCTGGGCGCACCCCGGCGGGTACCTGCAATGCGGCTGGCGGCTGCCTGCAATCTTGACGGGCAGATGGTGCGGAGGACTATACTGCGGGCAACGGTATACGAGTGAGGTGAGTCTTCAGCAACCGCTGGATGGACAATTCGCTCGAAAGCAGCGTCGGGAGACCGCTCGGTCCCCCTGGCGGCCCGCCCGGCGGGGTGGAGGAATGGCGCGCTGTTTCGCGCGTGCTGAAGAGTCCGGGCTGCGTGGCTCGTGCGGTCTTCGATGATCTGGTAACAACTTTCTTTCCTGGTGATTGCAGGGCCTGTGGGGGGCCGTTGCTCAAAGCCGGGAACTCCCCTGTATGTGAGAAATGTGTGGATGGGTTGCGCGAGCAGCCGGGGACGCTGTGCGTCTGTTGCGGCGAGGCGCTGGACCTGGACGGTCTGCACTATCGTCGCCAGCTTGGCGCGGAGGCGCTGCGTTGCGCTCCGTGCAGGATGACGCCTCCGATGTTTGAGCGGGCCGCGGCGTGGGGCCTTTATGAAGACCGCATGCGCGAGCTGATCCACCTGCTGAAGTATGAGCGCGTACGCGGCGCGGCGCAGCCGCTGGGCCGTCTGCTGGCAAAGGTGATGGAGGGCATGGCGGGCGAGGGTATGCCGCGTGAGGCAGTGATGATCGCGGTGCCGCTGTTCGGAACGAAGCAGAGGCAGCGCGGGTATAACCAGTCGGTGCTGCTGGCGGACGAGGCATTGATTTCTCTGCGGCGCGGCGGCGCGACGTGGCGCCTGCAGCCACGGCACGATGCGCTGCGGCGGGTGCGCGATACGGAGAGCCAGTTCGAGCTGACGCCCACCGGCCGGCGGCGGAACCTGAAGGGTGCGTTTGTCGTGGTTGATCCGGCAGCGATTGCCGGCAAAGAGATTTTGCTGATCGATGACATTTACACCACAGGTGCGACGGCGCGAGAGTGCGCGCGGGTGCTGCGCGAGGCCGGTGCGGCACGGGTTTGGGTGGCGACGGTAGCGCGGGCGCAGCGCGAGATGGTTGTGAGTTGGGATGGGCAGGCCACAGCGGTCGCGGCCTGGAATGCGGGATGAGGTAGAGCGGTAACCACCTGGATGTAGATACCTGGACGTAGTGCTGAACGTGTTTGGACGGAGGGCGGTCGAGATGCAATCGGGCAAGATGCGGAAGCAGGGATTGAGTGGGAAGCGGCATGCGGGGCACCTGCCGGGTCACGCGATGAGAGTGGCGGCGCTGGAAGATCCGCGGGCCGGGGTCTTTCGACAGCCGGTGATGCAGACGCCGGTGCTGGTGCTGAACGCATCGTATGAGCCGATCAACATCTGCGGTGCTCGCCGGGCGCTGGTGCTGGTGCTGAAAGGCGTGGCGCGTACCGAGGAGGAGCAGGGACAGCAGCTGCACGCGGCGCGCCTGCAGGTGGCGATGCCGAGCGTGATCCGTCTGCTGGAGTACCGCCGGATTCCGCACCAGACGCGGGCGCTTTCGCGGAAGAACATCCTGCTGCGCGACCGCAACTGCTGCCAGTACTGCGAGGTGATTCTGACGGCGGCGGAGCTGACGCTGGACCATGTAATTCCGCGCTCGCGGGGTGGTCTTTCGACGTGGGAGAACCTGGTGGCTTGTTGTCACAACTGCAATCGCAGGAAGGGCAACCAGATGCTGCACGAACTGACGGACATGAAGCTGAAGCGCGAGCCGAGGCCGTTTTCGCTGCATACGTCGCGGCACATTATGCGGATGATCGGCAGCGCGGACGCGGCGTGGCGCAAGTATCTGTACTTCGAACATAACGAACTGCCGGCGGCGTAAGGCTCGTGGACAGAGATGAGCGGGTGGCTTCCGTGAAAGAATGATCTCTGTACGGAGTACGCGCTTTGGCTGCCGGTCTTCATTCCGCGAGTCGGTCACATTTTTATAAGCTTCCGGGATACGTCCGCGCGCTGGCTGCGCAATCGCGTGACGCCGTTCTGCTGGAGACGGCGCGATGCGATGCGGAGAGCCGGTACAGCTACCTCTTTCTCGATCCGATGGAGACGCTTGCGGCAGGCGAGCTGAATGAGTTGCCCGCGTTGTTCGAGCGCATCGAAGAGGCTTTAAAGCAAGGACAGTTTGTTGCAGGCTATGCCGGCTACGAGTGCGGCGCGCACTTTGCGATGCGGCAGGGGCGGAGTGTGCGGCGTGGCAGCGGGGATCTGCCGCTGGCGTGGTTTGGTGTGTATGCGCGTCCGCTTGTCTTCGATCATGTTGCGGGAAAGTTTGTTGGGGATGCGCCTCCGCTGATGCCGGAGGAGGTGACGCCGGATGAACCGCTGCCACAGCGGGTTGCCGATGTGCCTGCGGAGGGACTGCGGCTGGCGATCGGAGAAGGCGAGTATGTGGCGGCGATCGAGAAGATTCAACAGTACATCGCAGCGGGCGATACGTACCAGGTGAACTTTACCGATGCTGTTTCGCTGCAACTCGATCATGGAGTGGCTGCCTCGTTTGGTGCTTTGCTGGAGGCGCAGCCGGTGAGTTATGCGGCGCTGCTGCGCGTGGAGGGGCATGAGATTCTGTCGCTGTCGCCGGAGCTGTTCTTTCATGTGGACGCGCGAGATGCGGGAGATGGTGCGCGGCGCATCGTGACGCGGCCGATGAAGGGCACGATGCGGCGCGGGCTGGATCTCGATGAGGATGCGGTGCAGGCAGCGCTGCTGGCGAGCGATGAGAAGAATCGCAGCGAGCATGTGATGATCGTCGACCTGCTGCGCAACGATCTTGGCCGCATCTGCGAGATGGGTTCGGTGGCGGTGGAGGACCTGTTTACGGTGGAGCGCTACCGCACGCTGCTGCAGATGACTTCGACGGTGGCGGGCAGGCTGCGCGGCGGGGTTGGATGGTACGAGGTGTTTCGCGCACTGTTTCCTTCGGGGTCGATTACGGGAGCGCCGAAGGTGCGCACGATGGAGATTATCGAGGAGCTGGAGCATGGGCCGCGCGGCGTCTACACCGGCGCGATCGGCTACTTTGCACCGGACGGCGCGGCGCAGTTCAATGTGGCGATCCGTACGCTGGTGGTGAAGGATGGAGCGGCGCGGATGGGAGTGGGCGGCGGCATCGTTGCGGACTCGCAGGCTGAGGCGGAGTATCGCGAGTGCCAGTTGAAGGCGAGTTTTCTGGCGGCGGAGCGAACGGAGTTCGAGCTGATCGAGACGATGCTGGCGGAGGACGGCGTGGTGAAGCTGTTGCCGCTGCATCTGGACCGGCTGTGCGCCTCCGCGGAGTACTTCGGCTTTGCGCATGATCGGGATGTTGTGGAGCGAGCGATTCAAGCGCGGCTGAGTGAGTTGGGCGGCGGGCGTTTTCGTTTGCGGCTGCTGCTGAATCGTTCCGGTGCGGTGACCTTTACGCATGCGGTGCTGGCGGAGAGCGGCGGCGAGATAGAGGTTTGCCTGTCGCGGCATCGGGTTGATTCGCGGGATGTCTTTCTGCGGCACAAGACGACGCGGCGGGGGCTGTACGACCGCGAGTTTGCCGCGGCGCGGGAGGCAGGGTTCGACGAGGTGCTCTTCTGCAACGAGCGCGGCGAGGTGGCGGAGGGAGCGATCAGCACGGTGTTTGTGCAGCGTGAGGGAACGCTGTGGACACCGCCGCTGGACTCTGGCGTGTTGCCGGGAGTGCAGCGGCGAAGCCTTCTCGACGGTGGTGCAGCGGAGGAGCGTGTGTTGACCCTGCGCGATCTGGAGGAGGCGGATGCCGTCTATCTGGGCAATGGCGTGCGCGGATTGCGAAGGGTGTCGCGCCTGGTGAACGCTGCTGGCGAAGTTGTATGTGACTCGCTTGACGTGAGTTCGGTTCGTTAGCGGGCCGGCAGCGGAGCGGAGCCATTTACAGAGTGGCCGCCGTTTGTGGATGATGAGTGTCCTGAGTGCAGCTTTCAGTGGGCAGCGTGAGGGAGGGCGTCAGCGATGAGATCCGGTACGGGTGTTTTGTGGCAGCTGCTGGAAGACCTTGTGGGACATGCTCGAGGCGCCCGCCTGTTTCGCGTGCTGGTGATCCATCCCGATCTTGCAGCCGATCCGGGGCCGCATGTCTCGCGTGCGGTGGTGGCGCAGGCGTTGAACATGCTGCTCTTCGAAGACCTGTTGCAGCGTGTGCCTGCCGCGGCGGCTTACGTGGATCGCAGCCTGGCGCAGGGACGGACGGTGCTGCACGATCATGGAGCGGTGCGTACGGTGGCGCTGGAAGGAATGGGTGCGCTTCCGGCCGGGCAGGAGGGGATCGCGCGCGTGCTGCGTCCGCTGGGCTACAAGGTGAACGGAGTGTATCCGCTGGAGCGACTGCGCATGACGGGCCGCTCGCATGCGCAGGAAGATTATCCGGAGGAGATCGCGCAGTTTTTTATCAGCGAGCTGCACCCGGAGAGGTTTTCTCCGCAGTTTCAGCAGGCGGTGAAGCGTGTGACGGCGACGTCGGAGGACCCGGTGACGCCGGATGCAGCGCTGCTGCTGAACAAGCTGGAGAAGGCGTGCGAGCTGTCGCTGGCGGAGGCGGAGAGATTGCTGCCGGTGCTGGTGAAGGTCTTCGATCGCCAGCATGGCGAGCCGGCGATGGCGGATTATGAGGCGCTGCTGGCGGAGTCGCCGGAGATGGCGTGGATCTCGACCGAGGGCAATGCGTTCAACCATGCGACGGACCGCGTGCCGGACGTCGACCGGCTCTCGGACGAGCTGAAGGCGTTGAAGCAGCCGATTAAAGAGGTGGTGGAGAAGTCGCAGTCGGGCCGCGTGCGGCAGACGGCCTTTCAGGCGGCGAGGGTGAAGCGCAGCTTTCGCGGAGCGGATGGCAGCGTGATCGAGCGCGAGGTGCCGGGATCGTTCTACGAGTTCATCACGCGGCTGCGGTTGCAGGAGAGGGATGAGAACAGCCCGCTGGACCTGAGCTTCGACAGCTCGAATGCGCAGGCGATCTTTAAGATGACGGCCAACACGAAGTCTGCGCATGCGAGTACGGCTGATGCGAAGCCGGCTGTGGGGAAGAAGTAGGGCGGTTGCAGAGTCTGCGTCCCCGGCGCAGCGGGTTCGTGCCAACTCACCCATGGTGGCAGTAGCATGGGACATACTTTCTGAAGAGAGACCGATCCGTTGTCGACTACAACTACCACTGCCTCGCCCTTCGTCCTCCTTCCCAGTTCGCATGCGCGGTCTGGCGATAGCTTTCCCCAGGCGCACGAGCTTGAGCATGCGCTGAAGCATGCGGTGCGCGGCGAGGTCCGCTTCGATGCGGGATCGCGTGCGCTTTATGCCACGGATGCCTCGAACTATCGCCACATCCCCATCGGGCTGGTGATTCCTCTGGATGAAGAGGACTGCATTGCGACGATGGCGGTGTGCCGCAGCTTTGGAGCGCCGGTGCTCTCGCGCGGCGGCGGCACGTCGCTGGCGGGGCAGGGCACCAATGCGGCGGTGATCCTCGACTTTTCGAAGTACATGAACAAGATGGGCACGGTGGATCCGGCGACGCGGACGGTGCATGTGCAGCCGGGCATCGTGCTGGATCGCGTGCGCGAGGCGGCGGAGACGTTTGCGCTGACGTATGCGCCGGACCCGGCGACGCACAGCCGCTGCACTATCGGCGGCATGATCGGCAACAACTCCTGCGGCGTGCATGCGCTGATGGGCGGTAAGACGGTGGACAATATTCAGTCGCTCGACATCCTGCTGTACGACGGCACGCGGATGACGGTGGGTGCGACGAGCGATGAGGAGCTGGCCGCGAAGATCGCCGCCGGTGGCCGCGAGGGCGAGTTGTATGCGGGGCTGAAGAGTATCCGTGATCGTTACTCGGATCTGGTGCGGGAGAAGTTTCCCAACATCCCACGGCGCGTCTCCGGCTATAACCTCGACGAGCTGTTGCCGGAGAATCACTTCAACGTGGCGCGTGCGCTGGTGGGCAGCGAAGGTACGTGCGCGATGATCCTGGGCGCGACGCTGAACCTGGTGGAGAGTCCGCAGTTCCGCACGCTGGTGGGCATCGGGTTCGAGGATGTTTTTATTGCCGCAGATCATGTGCCGCTGGTGCTGACGCACAAGCCGATCGGCCTTGAAGGCATGGATGGGCTGCTGCTGGATTCGCTGCGATCGAAGCAGAAGGCGCTGAACGATATTCCCCTGCTGCCGGAGGGGCGCGGGTTTCTGCTGGCGGAGTTTGGCGGAGCGACGCAGGCCGAGGCGGATGAGTTGGCACACCGTCTGGTCGAAGCGCTGAAGGGCATCACGCACGCGCGGGTCTACGACCACGATGAGGCGCATCGCGTGTGGGCGATCCGCGAGTCGGGGCTGGGAGCGACGGCGTTTGTGCCGGGCAAGCGCACGGGCTGGGAGGGCTGGGAGGATGCGGCGGTCGGGCCGGAGCAGCTGGGCTCGTACCTGCGTGCGATCTATGCGCTGATGCAGCAGTTCGGCTACTGGAGCCCGATGTATGGGCACTTTGGGCAGGGCTGCGTGCATATGCGCCTGAGCTTCGACCTGGAGAGTGAGAAGGGCATCCTCGACTTCCGCGAGTTCATGGATAAGGCAGCGGACATTGCGCTGGCGCACGGCGGTTCGCTCTCGGGTGAGCACGGCGATGGGCAGGCGCGTGGAGCTCTGCTGCCGAAGATGTTTGGGCCGGAGCTGATGGAAGGCCTGCGCGAGTTCAAGCGGCTGTTCGATCCGCAGTTGAAGATGAATCCGTACAAGCTGATCGATCCGCACGAGATGCACGAGGATCTGCGGCTTGGCGTGGATTACAAGCCCTGGCAGCCGGAGACGCACTTCGCCTTCGCCGAGGATGAGGGCTCGTTTGCGCGCGCGACGTTGCGTTGCGTGGGTGTGGGCGCCTGCCGCAAGGCCGATGCGGGAACGATGTGTCCCAGCTACATGGCGACGGGCGAGGAGCAGCACTCCACGCGTGGCCGCGCTCACCTGCTGTGGGAGCTGATGCAGCGCGAGGTGCTGCCGGACGACTGGGCGAACGAACAGGTGCGCGAGTCGCTGGACCTGTGCCTGTCGTGCAAGGCGTGCAAGAGCGAGTGTCCGGTCTCGGTGGACATGGCGACGTACAAGGCGGAGTTTCTCTCGCATCACTATGAGAAGCACTCGCGGCCGGTTGCGCATTATGCCTTCGGGCGCATCGACCGGCTGGCGAAGCTGGCGTCGATTGCGCCGGGCATCGTGAATGCGATCAACGCCGCGCCGGGGATCTCGCAGCTGATGCGGAAGGTGCTGCATATTCATCCAAGCCGCACGTTCCCGAAGTTCGCGCGCCCGTTTACGCCGGACCGCAGGATGGCGAAGGATGCGCGGAGGCTGCGTGGCAACCGGCGCGAGGCGTTATCTGAGGATGCGCCGAAGGTCTTTCTGTGGGCCGACACGTTCAACAACTACTTCCATCCGGCGACGATGAGCGCGGCGCACCAGGTGCTGACCTCTGCTGGCTTCGAGGTCACGCTGCCGAATCGTCATCTATGCTGCGGTCGTCCGCTGTACGACTTCGGACTGCTGGATACGGCGAAGCAGTATCTGGCGAAGATTCTCGACGCGCTGACACCGCAGATCGAAGCGGGCACGCCGGTGGTGGTGCTGGAGCCGAGCTGCGCGTCGGTCTTTCGCGATGAGATGGTGAACCTCTTCCCCAACGATCCGCGCGCGAAGAAGCTGCGTTCGCAGATCAGGCTGCTGAGCGAGTTCCTGGTGGAGTTTGCGCCGGGGTACGAGGTGCCGAAGATCGACGGCAAGATCGTGCTGCACGGCCACTGCCATCACAAGGCGGGGCCGGGGATGAAGGACGAGGTCGCGATCCTGAAGGCGACGGGGGCCGACGTGCAGCTGCTGGATTCGGGCTGCTGCGGCATGGCGGGGCCGTTTGGATTTGAAGACGACAAGTACGAGGTCTCGCAGACGCTGGGCGAGCGTGTGCTGCTGCCCGCGGTGCGCAGCAATCCGCAGGCGATTGTGGTCTCCGACGGCTTCAGCTGTTGCGAGCAGATTACGCAGAACACTACCGCGCGTCCGAAGCACCTGGCTGAGGTGCTGGCGGAGGCGGAGCGCGGCTGATGCGAGGCCCGGCTTCGACCAGCGCGATCTGGAGAGACGGGTTTAGTAGCGCAGCTCGCCGATGAAGACCTGGTAGGGCTGGAGCGTCATGCCGTCGAGGTGCATTGCGCCCATGGCGTCGTCGGTGCGCAGCACGGTGCGCAGGAAGCTGCCGCGCAGGTGCAGCTTCTGGACGTCTTCTTTAAGAGAGAGCGTGACCGGCTTGTCGGAGAGGTTTTCGACGACCACGATGGGTGGCGTCGCGGACGAGGCCGACTGAGGCCGACGTACCCAGGCCAGCACGTTCTGGTCGTCGTGGTTGAGCACGGTGATGGCGCCGGAGGAGATGGTGCGATTGCTGTGGCTGAGCGCGATGAGCTGGCGGTACCAGTTCAGGAGTGACGAGCTGGAGGCGTTGCCTTCGGCCTCGGTGCCGGGCGCGGGCTGCTCGCCCTTCTTCGGCTCGCCGAAGGTGATGGCTGCGGTGCTGTCGGCGAGGCCGAGCTCCTGCCCCCAGTAGAGGATCGACGCGGCGCGGGTGGTTAGCAGCATGGCGGCGATGGTCTTAGCGGCGGCCTCGCTGGCGGAGCCACTGCCCAGACGGCCGAGGCTGCGCTTGAGGCCGGGGCCGTCGGAGAAGAGCAGCGGGGTGGTGCGGCCCTGGTCGGCGAGCTGCTGCGCGGACTCGAGGGCGGGACGGATGGTTGAGGCGGAGAGCTTCTCCTGCGTGGCCGCGGCGTCGGTGACGAGCATGGGCAGGTCGGCGCTGTGCTGGTCGGGCGAGGAGAGATTCGTAAGGTCGCCGATGACGATGCGCTGCCCCGCGAAGCCGCCGCTGGCGCGCTTGAGGTCGGCGAGCTGCTGCGCGGAGGCCCCGGGGGCGTAGAAGCCGGCGGCTCCGTGGACGAGCCAGAGGCGCGCGGCGGAGTTGAGATCGGTGGTGCGGGCGTCGATCTCGGTGAGGACGCGGATATTGAACTGGCTGGCGTTGCGGATGATCTCCTCGAAGTCATCCATGGTGCCAAGCGCGGGGTCGATGGGCTGTTTGGCGTCGGCTGTGCTCAGCGAGGTCAGCAGCAGGGCATCGACGCCGAGGGAGTGGACGTAGTCCATGTGTCCGGCGAGACCGTGCAGGCCGCCGAAGCCGCGAGGGTCGGCGCGATAGATGACGGGCCGCTTCCACCAGGGGGCGGCGGTCATGCCGGAGCCGACCCAGCCGGGGCGGGCCAGGGTCTGAGCGCCAGTCGAGGAGGCGAGGGCAACGAGGAGGGCGGCCCCGGCGGACCGGAACAGGAGGAGGGAGGAGAGTTTCCGCATATTCATTGGTTGGTCTGACGCTTCTCCGCGCCGCGTCGCCTTATGGAGGCGCGACGGGTCCCTTCGATGCTAACGCCCAGGCCTCCCGGGGCCAAAAAGATAAGGGGAACCAGCTAAATAAAACAAAGAAATAAGTGCGTCATCCTGCCGGAGCCGAAGGCGAGTCCGCTAACTGAATTTATGCAATGGTTTAGATGATTTCAGTGGGTCGGAACGTCTGGTTCCGGGGCTAAGAACCCATCATTTTCCTTGATAAACCGCATCAATCACAGCTTGTCAGAGGCAAGTTTTAAAGCTAGGTTAAAACATCACCGTATACAAAAGACCCGAAGGTACATCCATGACGATGTGCACCTGCGCTTTTCTCAACTGAGCGCCTTCCCGTCCATATCTTTAAGCCCCGTTCGTTTTGCTGAAACGTTTAACAGGAGAGCCTTATCATGAAGTCGTTTTCGAGGTATCTGTATCTCGTGCTTTTGGTCGTGGTGTCTGCGATGACACCATCCCTTAAAGCACAGACCTTCCGTGGCGGTATCGCCGGAACGGTTCAGGATTCCAGTGGCGCCGCGGTTCCTGGAGCGAAGGTGTTGTTGACCGGCACAGAGACCGGCTTCAAGCGCGAGATGGTTACGACCAGCTCGGGCGGCTTCAGCTTTCAGGACATTCCGCTGGGAAGCTACTCCATCGAGGTTTCGTCGGAGGGCTTTGCGGCGAAGAAGGTCGACAAGATTGTGGTCGGCGCCGGTCAGGTCTACGCGCTTGACGTGAAGCTGGGAATCGCTTCGACCAACGAGCTGGTGGACGTCAATGCCGATGCGGTGGCTGTCGATACGCTCTCCACGACAAATACCTCGGTGGTTCCCGGTCAGGCCGTCTCGGACATTCCGCTGAATGGCCGCGACTTTACGCAGCTGATCAAGATTACGCCCGGCATGAACGGCGCGGGTTCGATGAACGGCTCGCGTACGAACCAGAACAACTGGCAGATCGACGGCGTCGATAACAACGACATCTTTCATAACGCGCAGGGCGCGAACCAGGGCGGCGTCTCCGGCGTGGCCGGTGTGACGTTGCCGATCGAGGCGATCGATCAGTTCTCGGTGCAGTCGCAGGGCAATGCCGAGGTGGGCCGCAACGGTGGCGGCCTGATCAACATGGTGGTCAAGAGCGGCACCAACCAGTTCCACGGAAGCGCGTACTACTATCTGCGCAACGAGTTCTTCGCGTCCAAGAGCGCTTTCCTCGCTCCCACGGACCGCAAGCCGGAGATCCGCAACAATCAGTGGGGCGCCTCGGTGGGTGGCCCGGTGATCAAGGACAAGCTGTTCTTCTTTATCAACTATGAGCGCCAGAAGTACATCATCGGCGCCCAGTCGGCGGCGACCGAGCCGACAGATGCCTGGGTCAGCCAGGCACAGAGCCTGCTGGCGGCACACAATATTCCGGTGAGCCAGACCTCGATGAACCTGCTGACGGCCCTGTGGCCCTACGGCAACAAGGCTGGTGCGGCAACGACCAATAACATTCTCGATCCTCGTCCGCAGAACGGCTACAGCGACAACGTCGTGGGCAAGATCGACTGGAACATCAACTCGAAGCAGACGCTCTCGGTGCGTGCCTTCATCGGCTCCGGCCGCCAGCTGGGCAACGCCGGCGTCAACGTCTACGAGTACTACCAGCTGGCTCCGACGCATGTGAACAACTACGCCGTGACGCACAACTGGATGATCAACAACCATCTGTCGAACCAGCTGCTGGCCGGTGTGAACTACTTCGGTCAGACGTTCAATGACAACGTTCACAACCAGAACATTCCGGCTCTGGGTCTGAACACCGAGGTGACGGACCCGACGCTGTACGGTGCGCCGTCGATCACGATCACGAACTTCGACCAGGTCGGCGTCACGCCTCCGCTGGGCCGCCAGGACTACACCGGTCACCTGACCGATACGGCGACCTACGTCTACGGCAAGCACCAGATCCGTTTCGGCGGCGAGTTCCGCCGGAACTACATGAACCTGCTCTACCAGCGCAATATCCGCGGAACCTTCGGTTTCAACGGTCAGTCATCGTCGCTGGCCGGAGCCAACTCCTACGTCAACGACTCGTCGTTCGAGCTGCCGGGCGGTGGCGTAAGCTGCTCCGCGACACCGACCAGCGATGCCTGCGCCAGCAACTACTCGGTGCGTGCCCTGGCTGACTTCCTGGCAGGATACGCAGCTACAGGCAGCATCGCACGCGGTCAGCTGCAGCGCGATCTTTACGTCAACCAGTGGGATGTCTTCGCACAGGATCAGTACCAGGTTACCGACAAGCTGACCCTGAACTATGGCATTCGCTGGGACTTCTCCGGTCCGGTCTATTCGACCGACGGTACGCTCTCGAACTTCAACCCGAACTCCTCGACCGGCTACTCGATTGTGGGCACGGACATCAGCACGCTCTATCCGCGCCGCTACACCAACTTCTCGCCGCGCTTCGGCTTCAGCGAGAAGGTTACGGACAAGCTGGTGGTTCGCGGAACCTACGGCCTGTTCTTCGATCTGCCGAACCTGAACGGCTTCTTTGACAACCGTCCCGGCAACGGCGCTTCGGCTGGTGTTCAGGCGAATAACGCAGGTCCGAACCCGGTCTTTGCGGTGTCGAAGTCTGCTCCGTATCAGATCGTCACCAATGTCGATCCGCTGCCCTCGACGCCGGGTTCCGGCGCGATCTTCGGCGTCTCGACGGTGTCGCAGGACTTCAAGAACGCCTATCTGCAGAACTTCAACCTGAACGCCGAGTACCAGCTTGGCCGCAACACCGTGGCTCAGGTGAGCTACGTCGGTTCGGTCTCGCGTCACCTGTTCAACCTGCGTGACATCAACCAGGCCGCCCAGAATACGACGGGCAGCACCGACCAGACCAGCCGTCCGTACTATTCGAAGTTCCCGTCCTTTGGCGCAATCAACCAGTATGAGTCTTCCGGAAGCGGCAATTACAGCTCGTTCCAGGCGATGCTCCGCACCTCGAACTTTCACGGTTTGAGTGCGCAGGGCTCGTACACCTTTGGCCACGCTCTCGATCAGGTGTCCGGAACCCGTGGCTATGCTCCGCAGAACTCGCTGAACCTGGCGGCTGAGTATGGCAACGCCGACTTCGATGTGCGCCACACCTTCAACGGCTACCTCGTCTATGAGCTGCCGAAGTTCGGTGGTCCCCGTGTCCTGACGCAGGGATGGGAGGTCAACAGCTTCCTGACCTTCTATACCGGCAGCCCGGTCACGCCGAGGACCGGCAATAACAACTCCGGCGTAGGTGAGTTCAAGGATCGTGTGACGATGGTCGCTAACCCGAATACGGTCAGCCGTGCCTTCCAGCGCAATTCGAGCGGAACCGGTTACGTGCAGTGGTTCTCGCCGGCGGCTTATGCTCTTCCGACGGCCGGAACCTTCAGCGCGACACCTCGCAACTCGGTCTACGGTCCTGGCTTCGGCACGGTCGACGCCTCGCTGATCAAGAACACGACGCTGCACGAAAACCTGAAGCTCCAGCTGCGTGCGGAGATGTTCAATATCACCAACCGCCTGAACCTGGCGCCGCTAAGCGGCTCCTTCGGTTCGAGCAACTTCGGTCAGTCGACGGATACGGTCGGCGATTACAACGGTGCTCCCGGACTTGGTTCGGGCGAGCCGTTCAACGTGCAGTTTGCTGCCAAGATTCTCTTCTAAGGAAGATGTCCGCAACGGCTAAACCGTTACAGGCTGAGAACAACTGTTCTCAGCCTGTACTTTTTGTTGCCGCGTTGCCGCGGCGAAGCAGATCAAGGAGAGTTTCGATGAAGCGTTTTGCTGCGTTTGTGACAGGTGTTTCTCTGCTGGCGGGGCAGGCCGGGATGGCCCAGATGGGAGCTCCGGGGGAGCGACAGGCGTCGCTGCCTGCGTCGTCCGGGCCGCTGGCTGCGAAGTATAAGTCCGATGCCGACAAGATCATTGCTGCGGCGATGTCGGACAACGATGGCTATGCCGCGCTGGCGTATCTGACCGATCACGTCGGCAAGCGACTCAGCGGATCGACGCAGCTGAACACGGCGGTGGCCTGGGGCGCGGAGCTGATGAAGAAGGCCGGTCTCGAGAACGTGCAGGTCCAGCCGGTGATGGTGCCGCGCTGGGTGCGTGGCGAGGAGTCGGCCACGATCACCTACAAGGGCGAGGCGGGCACGATCGTGAAGCCGCTGCACATGCTGGGGCTGGGTATGAGTGTGGGAACGCCGAAGAAGGGCATCACGGCTCCCGCGGTGTTTGTGCACGACTTCGCCGAGCTGGACAAGCTGCCGGACAGCGAGGTGAAGGGCAGGATCGTCGTCTTCAACCCCGGCTGGCACGGCTATGGCGTGGGGTCGATGTATCGGGTGGGCGGGCCTTCGCGCGCGGCGGCTCGCGGAGCGGCGGCGGTGCTGGTGCGTTCAGCGACGGGGCTGGCGATGCAGACGCCGCACACCGGCACGCTGCGTTATGACGAGAAGCAGGCGAAGATTCCGGCGGCGGCGATCAGCGTGGAAGACGCGATGCTGATCGAGCGTCTCGCCAAGGAGGGCCCGGTGACGGTGCACCTTGCGATGGAGGCGCACATGGAGCCTGATGTGAAGGCGGGCAACGTGATGGGCGAGATCGTCGGCTCCGAGCATCCGGAGCAGGTGGTGGTGCTGGGCGGCCACATCGACTCGTGGGACGTGGGCCAGGGAGCGCAGGACGACGGTGGCGGCATCATCTCGGCGTTTGAGGCGGTCTCGCTGCTGCACAAGCTCGGCCTGAAGCCGAAGCGCACGATTCGCGTGGTGTTCTGGGTGAACGAGGAGAACGGCGATGCGGGCGGTATTGCCTATCGCAAGTGGATCGGCGACAGGATCGGAGACCAGGTGGCGGCGATCGAGAGCGATATGGGTGTGGAGAAGCCGCTGGGCATCGGCTATGGCGGATTCTTCTTCGCCGGGCCTCGCCGGGCTAAGTCGCCGGCCTCCGGAGCGGCTGCGGCGCCTGCACTGCCTACAGCGGAGGACTTCGATGTGAAGTCGCTCCCGCAGGACGCGCAGCAGTCGTTTGCCACGCTGCAGGATATTGCCTCGCTGCTGGTGCCGATCGGCGCGGATACGGTTTTGCCCGGCGGCGGCGGTTCGGACATCGGGCCGACGACGGCGGATGGCGTGCCTGCGCTGGCTCCGCGCACGGTGGGGGAGCACTACTTCGACTGGCATCACACCGAGGCCGATACCTTCGACAAGGTGGATGAGGATGCCTTCAAGAAGAACACGGCGCTGCTGTACGGTGCTGTCGTATGTGCTGGCCGACATGGATGGGCGCCTCGCGGGGGAGAAGTCGAGCGCGCACGAGTAGGTGGGATCGGCGATGCAGGAACGGCGGCTGTCCTTTGGGGCAGCCGCTTTTTATGTGTTCCAGAGAACAATCGCGTAGAGTGATCTGGTTCGACCGACTGTGGGCCTCTGAAAGACTTTGGCAGCCGTGGAGGTGGTGGGTGATCACAACCATCGTGGGCTTTGCGATCAGCATGGCCTTTCTGTTTTTGATGCTGAGCGCGGCGTGCTCGGCGATTCAGGAGATCGTGGCCAACCTGCTGCGCTGGCGGGCACGGACGCTGGAGAAGGGCCTCGACGGCCTGCTGCTGAATGAAGGGTTTCGCAAGGCGGTCTATGAGACGCCGTTGATCAAGGGGCTTTATGCTCCGGCCAAATTTCGCAAGGAGCTTCAGCCTCCTGCGTATATCCCCTCGACGACGCTTGCGCTTGCCATTCTTCAGGTGGCGCGCGACAAGGGATTGAAGCTGGATGGGGCAGGAGGGACGGCGGAGTTTCGCGAGACGGAGAAGCTGCTGAGCTCGCTGCTGCATGATTGCCCGGAGCCTGCCCGCCAGCGGGAGCGTATTGAGAAGTGGTTCAACGACTCGATGGATCGCGTCTCCGGCTGGTACAAGCGCAAATCGCATGCCTGGATCTGGGTCTTCGGCATTGTGCTGTCGCTGCTGTTGAACGCGGATGCCATCACGCTGAGCAAGAGATTCTGGAACGACCAGGCACTGCGCGATGCGGTCGTCGCCGAGGCGACCGATTATGTCAAAGCCTCCCCGAAGACAGAAGAGGCTTTGGCCGCTCCAGCAGGCGCACATGCGTTACAGCAGGATGCGCAGAAGGATGGCGACACCGAGGAGCTTCAGGAGTCGATTCGCCGGATGAACCTGTTGCGTGAGCATCTTCCCGGGGTTCCGCTGGGATGGTGCTTCCTGCATCGTGAGCAGGATGCGTCGGCTTCGCTTGATGTTCGGGTCGGCGAACACAAGGCATCGTGCTGGCCCGACCTGATTCATCCGACGACGGGGGTGGTGGAGGTTTCGCTTGCGGGCACGGACCCGCGGCTGGTCGACCTGGGCGACGGCACGTGGTGGATCTGGAAGATCCTCGGCCTGCTGGCGACGGCGCTGGCGATCTCGCAGGGTGCGCCGTTCTGGTTCGACCTGCTGCAGAAGGCCGTGAACCTGCGGCTGGCGGGAACGCCGCCAGCGACCACGTCGCAGAAAAATTAGTGCGTGCTAGCAAGAGGTGTGAGTCGCTGGTGGATGGTCATGGTTTTTGCCCGCGTAGTGCGCCTCCAGGGTCGATGCAGACGATGGTGTCCCGCCCGGAAAAGAAGGAGACGGTGCGTCACGAAAATCGTCAGTTACGGGGCGTGAGGTCTACGGGTGGCGGCGATTTTCGATAAAATCACCGTTGGCGCAACAGCGCGTGAGGGCGGCAGCATTATGGCATCGTTTATGGACGGCAATCCTTCGTTGAAGGGCATCCACCAGGAGATCAAGTCGAAGATGGAGAAGTCGGTGGAAGACTTTCGCGGACATCTGGCCGCTGCACGTACCGGCCGCGCCAATGTACACATGCTCGACCAGATCAAGGTGGACTACTACGGCACGGAAACGCCGGTAGCACAGCTGGGACAGGTGAGCACGCCGGAGCCGACGCTGATCCTGGTGCAGCCCTATGACAAGGGCATGGTCGCGGCGATCGAAAAGGCGATCCGTACCTCGGGCACGGGCCTTAACCCTATGTCGGACGGCACTGTGGTTCGCGTTCCGGTTCCCCCGATGACGGAGGAGCGCCGCAAGGACGTCGTCAAGCAGCTGCAGAAGACGCTGGAAGATCACAAGACGGCGATCCGCAATATCCGCCGCGACGGCAACGACCAGGTGAAGAAGACAGCCAAGGACAAGCTGATCTCCGCCGACGACGAGAAGCGCGCAGGCGAAGAGATTCAGCAGCTGACGGATGGTGAGATCAAGCGCGTCGAGGATCTCTTCAAGTCGAAGGAAAAGGAAGTCATGACCTTCTAAATCCTGCGCGGATGGCGGGACGCGCCTTTGGCGCCAGTATCGGCTGTTAAAACAGCAAAGGCCTCCGGGATCATCCGCGGAGGCCTTTGCTATTTCTAAAAGCGAAATCGGTTAGGTGGTGTGGTCGATGACGATCTTCCAGCCCTTGTCGGTCTTCTCGAGTACCAGCGAGAAGAGGCCGGTGGCGTTGCCTCCGTCTTTCTTTCCTCGCTCCAGGGTGTAGCGGCCGATGACGACGGCGAAGCGTTCGTCGAGCGGCTTGACCTCCAGCTCTGAGAAGCCGAGCGTGCCCATCGCAGCCCTGTTGGGATAGTCGCGGCGATAGCTCTCAAGCAGGCCATCGAAGCCGCGGTTGACGGTGTTGGTGATGAAGAGAGTGTCCGGAGCATTCTTGTAAGCCTCGGAGAAGGCTCCGAGATCGCCGCGATTCCAGGCTGCCTCCTGTGCGAGCAGTACCTTGATGACGTCGAGCTGCTGCTGCGGAACGGTGCCGAGCTGCTGCTCTTTTTGCTGAGCCTGCAATGCGGGCAGGGCAAGCGCGATGATGAGGACGGCAGGCAGGAGTGAAGCGAAACGTCGCACAGAACACCTCTGGGTGATTTGCCCCCACTGTAACAAAGCGCCTTCTGGTTACTCGTGAAGAACGTCGGGCGGGCAGTGTTCTGTGCTGGCGGTCGGCATGATCCAGATGATGGTCACGAGGGTGATGAGGCCGAGTGCGATGTAGGAGTGGAAGTGCGCCAGCGGAACCGCTGCGCCGTAGAGCGCGAGGCTGGCCATGTGCTTGCGCTGGGTGGCCACATCGGAGGGGATCAGGCGGCCTTCGCTGCGGAGCAATCGCTCGACGGCGAGCCGGAGCAGGAAGAAGGTCAGCGCGGTGAAGATCATGGATGCGGCATAGATAGAGACGGAGAAAGAGTCCGACTCTTTTTCGATGACGTAGGCGGTGAGGAAGGGAAGCAGCGACGCCGCGAAGAGAAAGAGCAGGTTGGCGTAGAGGACGCGGTGGTCGCAGCGTTCGATGCGGCGGATGAGGTAATGATGATTGACCCAGTAGATGCCGCCGAAGCAGAAGCTGAGCAGGTAGATGAACAGCATGGGAGCGATGCTCAGCAATCCGGCCATACCGTTCTCGTGCGGCACCTTGAGCTCGAGCACCATGATGGTCAGCACGATCGCCAGGACACCGTCGGTGAAGGCCTCGAGCCTTGTGGTGGGAAAGTGTTTTTCCGGCATGTGCAGACGATATCGCAGGCTAAGGGGAATTCCTAGTGGCTTAGAATGAAGGCATGAGCCAGAGCGTGGCCAATACGCGCACGGTGCATGCGGTCTGTTCGCACGACTGCCCGGACTCCTGCGGCGTGCTGGTCACGGTCGATGCACTGAGCGGACGCGCGACGAAGATCCAGGGCGATCCCTCGCATCCGGTGACGCGAGGCTTCCTCTGCGGCAAGGTGGCGAAGTATCTGGATCGCGTTTATTCGCCGGACCGTCTGCTCTACCCCATGCGCCGCAGGGCGGGAGTGCCGAAGGGACCGCTGCCGCAGGGACGGGAGGCCGAGGCCTTCGAGCGCATCGGCTGGGACGAGGCGCTGGACGAGATCGCGGCGCGGCTCAAAGGCATTGCAGCAGAGCACGGGCCGGAGAGCATCCTGCCATACAGCTATGCCGGAACCATCGGGCAACTGGGGTTCGGCTCGATGGACCGCCGGTTTTTTTATCGCCTGGGGGCTTCGCAGCTCGATCGAACGATCTGCTCGTCTGCGGGTGGCGCGGCGCTGACCAGCGTGTATGGCATCCGGCTGGGTGTTTCGCCGGAGGACTTCGCGCATGCGGGCTTCATCATCGCGTGGGGGGCGAACATCCATGGCAACAATATTCACCTGTGGCCGTTCATCGAAGAGGCTCGCCGTCACGGTGCGCGTCTTGTCGTAATCGATCCTTACAGGACACGCACAGCGGCCTTGGCGGATGAGCATCTCGTCATCAACCCCGGCACCGATGCCGCGCTGGCGCTGGGCATGATGCACGTCATCCTGCGCGATGGCCTTGAAGACGCAGAGTACGTCGCCAGCTGCACGCACGGCTTCGATGAGTTGAAGGCGCACGCTCTCAAGCCGAAGCATGCTCCCGAGGCGGTGGCGAAGGCCACCGGGATCGACGCGGCGACGATTGAGCGGCTGGCACGCGCGTATGCGACGGCTGGCCGCAACGGGAGCCGCCCGGCGGCGATCCGGCTGAACTATGGCATTCAGCGCTCGGAGAACGGGGGCACGGCGGCGCGTGCGGTGGCGATGTTGCCGCTGCTGACCGGAGCGTGGCAGTACAAGGGAGGCGGGCTGCAGCTTTCGACCTCGGGCTCGTTCCCGTTCCGCTCTGCTGCGTTGCAGATGCCGGAGCTGATGCAGGCCAGCCCGCTGGGCAGAACAGCGCGCACCATCAACATGAGCCAGCTGGGCGAGGCGCTGACGGCGCCGGATGCCGGTGTGGGCGGACCGCCGGTGAAGGCGATGTTGGTCTATAACTCGAACCCCGCGGCGGTCGCCCCGAACTCCAACGATGTGCTGAGCGGCATGAAGCGCGAGGACTTGTTCACTGTGGTGCACGAGCAGTTTTTCACCGACACGGTGGACTATGCCGACTACATTCTGCCCGCGCCTACCTTTCTGGAGACCAAGGATGTGCAGGGCGCGTACGGGCATCAGTATGTGCAGGTCTCGCAGCAGGCGATTGCGCCGCTGGGCGAGGCGCGAAACAATGTGCGGCTCTTTGGTGAGCTGGCGCGGCGCATGGGTTTCACCGAGGCGTGCTTCGACGACCGTGAGGACGAGCTGATCGAGCAGGCGCTGCCCGCGGACCATCCCTGGTTCGAAGGCGTGACGCGGGAGTCTCTCGAGCGTGAAGGGCACATCCGCCTGGCGATGCCGAAGAACGAGCACGGCGATACGCTGCCCTTTTCGACGGCAGAGTGGTTTCGCAGCCCCAGCGGCAAGGGCGAGCTGGTGCCGGTGCCGGTCTTCAAGGCTCCGGTCGAGTCGCGTGCCAATGCAGGGGAGTATCCGCTGGAGTTTCTGCCGCGCAAGGCGGACAACTTTATGAACTCCACCTTTGCCAACATCCCTGTGCACCAGCGGATGGAGGCAAGGACGGCGGGGTACCTGGAGATGCATCGATCGGATGCGGTGCCGCGCGGGATCATGGATGGCGACGAGGTCGAGATCTTCAACGCGCGTGGATCGATTAAGCTGCGGGCGCACATCGACGGCCAGGTCGGCGAAGGTGTGGTGGCGGCTCGGCTGGAGTGGAACAAGCTCTCCGGCGGCGGCCTCAACATCAATGCGCTGACCAGCGAGCGTCTGACCGATATCGGCGGCGGCGCAACGTTTTATTCCACGCTGGTCGAGGTGCGGAAGGCATAGACTTGTCCTGCCGCGGCGATCCCTTTGAGGCGATCCGATTGCGGCATCACTTCGACTCTTTACCAACCAGCAGACAGGATATTGGAGTGGGCATGAACGAGCGGCTGCCGAGCCTTGATGTGATTCGCAGCGCAGCGGAGCTGGTCTACGGCACCATGCCTGCGACGCCGCAGTTCAGCTGGCCTCTGCTGAATCGACGCGCCGGTGCGGAGGTGTGGTTGAAGCATGAGAACCACTCGCCTGTAGGCGCTTTCAAGATTCGCGGCGGCGTGGTGTACATGGACTGGCTGCGGCGTGAGCATCCCGAGATCACGACGGTGGTCTCGGCGACGCGGGGCAATCATGGTCAATCGATTGCGCTGGCTGCGGCACGCAACGGCATTCGCGCCGTGATCGTGGTGCCCTTCGGCAACAGCTCCGAGAAGAACCGTGCCATGCGTGAGCTGGGCGCCGAACTGATCGAGGCAGGGGATGATTTTCAGGCGGCGAGCGAATATGCCGCATCGCTTGAGCGGGAGAACGGCTGGCACCGGGTCCCGAGCTATCATCCGCTGCTGGTTGCGGGTGTCGCGACGGGAGCCCTGGAGTTTCTGTCAGCTGTCCCGGAGCTGGATACGGTGTATGTGCCGATCGGCATGGGGTCGGGGATCAGCGCGATGGTTGCAGTCCGCGATGCCCTGGGGCTGCGGACCCGCATCGTGGGGTGGTCTCGAGTGCAGCCCCGGCGTTTGCGCTTTCGTATGCGGCCGGGCATCCGGTGGAGCATGCCGCTGCGACCCGGATCGCCGATGGCGTCGCCTGCCGCCTGCCCAGCAACGACTCCGTTGCGATCGTGCGGGAGAGCTGTGATCGTCTCCTGGAGATTGACGATGATGAGGTGGAGGCAGCGATGCGTGCCTTGTTTGCCGATACCCACAACGTCGCCGAGGGAGCCGGGGCCATCGGGCTGGCGGGACTTCTGAGGGACCGGCCGCAGGGGGGAACCCGGGTAGGAACGGTCATCAGCGGAGGCAATGTGGATAGCTCGGTCTTCGCCCGTGTGCTGGCGGCGACGCCGGATTGAGGGGAAAAGTGCACTTAGAACGAGGCAGTGCGCCGATTGGCGAAAAGTTTCACCCGGTTTCTTTCTCGGTAACCGGTTTTTTTGTGCAAGTTCCGGGGCGACCGGATTCGCTAACCGCCCTTGCGCTCCCATATAATCAAGACTCCCCAACAGGAACCGGCGGGGCGTGATTTTTCAAGCAGTGAGGGTGTGCGTATCTTTACCGTAGATCGAGAGAGCGGAAGCTCCCTGAAGAGCAAGACCAGGCCTGTGTGCACTCGCTCCAGCAGCTCCCGCATTGCTTATGCCGCGTCCTTTCTGGGAGTTGCCCTCGCGATCGTTCCGTCGCTGAGCGCCCAGGTTGCCCCCACGACATCGAACACAGCGCAGACCCTTTGCCAGCCGCAGGTTGTCGGCAATCGCCGCATCCCCAAGGAATCGGTGCTGGCGCGCCTGTTCTCGCATCAGGGCGATGTTTACGACGAGCAGGTGGTCGAGCGCGATTTCAACTCGCTTTGGAACACCGGCTACTTCGACGATGTCCGCATTGAGCGGGTCGACAGCGACAAGTGCGTCCAGCTGGTGATCTACGTCCGTGAGAAGCCGACCATCCGCGAGATCAACTACAAGGGCGTCAATGCCGTCTCGCAGTCCGACATTATGGATGCGCTGAAGAAGGCCAAGGTGGGCCTCTCGGTCGAGAGCCAGTACGACCCGACCAAGATCAAGCGCGCCGAGAATGTGTTGCGCGAGCTGCTTTCGATGCACGGCCACCAGTTCGCCACCATTAAGACCGAAGTGAAGACCATTCCTCCCGCTGCGGTCGCGCTGACCTTCACGGTGAAGGAAGGCCCGACGGTTAAGGTGGGCAAGATCCAGTTCGACGGCAACAAGACTGTCCCGGACCGCACGCTGCGCTACGCGATGAAGAACCTGCGGCCCATCGGCGTCCCGCACTCCATCATCCTCGAGAACCTGCTGGCGCGTACCTTCGACGCCTCCAAGCTGGATGAGGACACCGAGCGCGTGCGCCAGGCGTACCGCGACCGCGGCTACTTCAAGGCGATCACCAGCGAACCGGCCACGCACATCCGCGATGCCGGCGGCCTGAACCCCTTCACGCTGCGTCCCTCCAAGGGCAAGCGTATCGACATCCTGATGCCGGTCGAAGAGGGCGAGCGCTATCGCCTGGGCGGCATCACCTTTACGGGCAACAAGCATTACCCCAACACCAAGGCGCTGCGTGCCCAGTTCGCGCAGAAGGACGGCGAGTACTTCAACGCCACGCTCTTCGGCAAGGGACTTGAAGCTCTGCGCAAGGCCTACGGCCAGGGCGGTTACATCAACTTCGTCGGATCGCCGAACCCGCGTGTCGACGAGGCGAAGAAGCTGATCTATCTCGATATCGATATCGATGAGGGCGAGGCCTTCTACGTATCGCGGATCGAGTTCTCGGGCAACAGCATTACGCGCGATAAGGTCATCCGCCGCGAACTGATGCTCGACGAAGGCCAGGTCTACAACTCCCAGCTCTGGGATCTGTCGATCATGCGCCTGAACCAGCTGAACTACTTCGAGCCGCTGAAGGCGGAGCAGGACTCCGAGAGCCGCCAGAACGCAGAAGACCATACCGTCGACCTGTTGCTGAAGCTGAAGGAGAAGGGCAAGAACTCGATCGGCCTCAACGGCGGTATCAGCGGCCTGTCAGGATCGTTTGTCGGCCTGAACTACGAGACCAATAACTTCCTCGGCCTGGGAGAGACCCTCTCGGTACAGGCGAACATCGGCAACCTGTCGCGTAACCTGACCTTCGGCTTCACCGAGCCTTACTTCCGCAACAAGCCGATCTCGCTGGGCCTGCAGGTTTCGACCAGCAAGTACGACTTCAACCCGGGTAAGAGCTACGCCGCCTCCGCTAGCGCCAGCCAGAACCTGACCACGGCACAGCAGTCGCAGCTGACGAACTACAACCAGTCATCGAGCGGCTTCACGCTTTCGGTCAGCTCGCCGCTGCGTCACCTGTTCGCGCACAGCGGCGTGACCCGCGTCGGTGTCTCGTACGCCCTGTCGCGCTCGTCGGTGACGACGTTCAACGACAATACGCGTAACGTCTTCCAGACGCTGGCCTTCCGCTCCGGTGTGCAGGGTCAGAACCAGCTGACCGGCATCATCTCCTCGACGATTACGCCGAGCTTCAGTTACTCCAGCCTCGATCGTTCGGTCGGACCGCACTCTGGCCGCGATTTGAACATTGCGCTGCAGGTCGCGGGTGTGGGCGGCAACATTAAGTATGTCCAGCCGGTGGTCACGTACCGCCAGTACCATCCGATCAAGGGACTGAAGCTTAATAAGGAAGGCCATAACGTGCTGGCCTACCGTATGCAGCTGGCCCACATCACCGGATTCGACGGCGAGGTGGCACCGCCGACCAACCGTATCTACTCCGGTGGCGAATCCGAAATCCGCGGCTTCGACGTGCGTTCGGCATCGCCCTACACCTTCATCCCGGTCCGGACGATGTTCAACCTGACCAATCCGGATGGAACGGTGGTACCGCGCGATCCGACCAACCCGACGCTGGGTAACGTGCAGATTCCTCTGCCGATCTATCGCCTCGTCTCCATCGGCGGCGATACCAGCTTCACGGGTAACCTCGAGTACCGTATCCCGATCATCAACCAGGTCACGTTCGCGTTCTTCACCGACTTCAACATGACCTTCGACGTGTACAAGAGCCAGCTGCGCCAGAGCGTCTCCGGTCAACAGGAGATCTCCAGCCCGCTGTACGGCTGCCCCACGATCATCAACGGCGCCTGCTACGGCGGCCAGCAGGTTGCCTTCCCGAACCCGCTGCAGACCGTCGGCTCCACCAACTGGGTTCCGCGCATGTCGAACGGCGCCGAGATCCAGGTTATTCTGCCGATCGTCAACGCTCCGTTCCGTATCTTCTACGCGTACAACTCGCTCCGCCTCTACAAGGACGTTCCGCAGAGGCTGGCGACGGATGCTGCAACCTACCGCGGCTTCTTCCCGAACTCCGGCGCAGGCGAGTACACCTACCAGCAGGCGCTCCAGCTCTACGGATCGGACTATACGCTGCGCGAGCCGCGTAAGACGCTTCGTCTGACGGTTTCGACAACGTTCTAGTCTGCATACTCGAAACACCTTGCAACGGCCCGGTCGGCTTCTGTCGCCCGGGCCGTTGCTCTTAGAGAAGACATCTGACGGGGACGAACCCGGGAGGAGGCCGATGGCCACCGTATTGAGCGCAAGTCCGTTTTTGATGTTCCAGGGGCAGGCCGAAGAGGCGATGACGCTGTACGTCTCGCTCTTCGAAGATGGCGAGGTCCTGGAGGTGCTGCGCTACGGCGCAGGCGAGCCGGGCAGGGAGGGTACGATCAAGCGCGCGGCCTTCTCCGTCGCCGGGATGCGGCTGATGTGTATCGACAGCCCGATCGAGCACGGCTTCAGCTTTACGCCGGCGATCTCGCTGTTCGTTCCCTGCAGCGACGAGCAGCAGATTCAGCGGCTGGCCAGTTCATTGAGCGAGGGTGGCAGCGTGCTGATGCCTCTGGGCAACTACGGCTTCAGCCGCAGCTTTGCCTGGGTGAGCGACCGCTTCGGTGTGAGCTGGCAGCTGAATCTCGATTGAGTCTGGCGGGAGTGAGGCCCCATCCGGGCTGAAGGCCGTCCGGACGGGGTAAGGCAGCTAGTAGCTGCGCTGATACATGCGCGAGATGCGGTCGTGCCAGCCGAGACGGTCTTCGTCGAGCAGCGCCCACAGCAGTCCAAGTCCAAGCGGAGCCGTGGCGAGCGCGGTGGCGAGGATCCGGCGGCGTATCGCGGCGCGGCTGGGGTTGTCGTCGGAGAAGCTGCACAGGCCGATGCGCGCGTAGCGCATGCCGGGCGTCGCGTCGGAGAAGGTAAAGAAGAGGTACTGGTAGCCGAAGCTGAGCGCCAACAGGGCAAACAGACCCGACAGGACCGTCTGCTGCACCGAGAGCTGCAGACCGCCGGGGGTGAAGTGGGTGATGGTGAGCGATGCTGCGGCGATGAAGAGCAGAAAGCCCATCAGCACCATCGAGAGATCGACCGTGGCGGACATCACGCGCAGGCTCAGCGGCGCTGCCTGAAAGGGCATGGCGTAGAGATGTCGGGTCTCGGCCGTCGGCTCCAGGTGCTGGGCCGGGCGGTCGCCCGCGGTTGCATACTCCACCGGCAGGTTCGGCGAATAGTCGTACGCGGCGTAGGAGGCGTGCACGGCGCCGTTGACGGTGGCGGCCATCGAGCCGCGCGGCTGGGCGTCGAGCAGGATCGAGCTCCACTCCGGTGCAGTGGCGTCGAAGTCGGGGGAGGACGAGATCTGCTCGCTCTCCACCTCGAAGATGCGCATCTGGTGCGCCCCGGTCTCCATGTCATCGATCAGCGGACCCTCGGCCAGGCGGGGCCGTGCGCGACGCGGGGCTACCAGCTGGCGCGGAAACTCGATCAGGTTGGCGGGAATGTCGATCGTCGGCTCGACCGGCTCGAAGACGGGGGCCTGGCGGAAGGCGATCTCTTCGTCCAGCGAGTAGGTCTCTTCGGGATCGAATCCTGCATTGAGCGCTTCGATCTGCTCGCGGATCTGCTGGTGCCGCGCAGCTTCATTGCGCAGGCGAAGATCTTCGGGAAGCCGGACGGTCAATGGAACCTGTGGAGCAGGAGGGGTGAAGAGGTCCAGCTCCGGCGCGTGCGGCAGCGGTTCCCGCTCGATGACAGCAGGGAAGGAGGATTCGGCGCCGGGAGGAATGACGAGCTGCGGCGCTGCCGGTTCGGCGGCGTACTCGTCCAGCTTCTCCAGCAGGTCGTATTGCGCCTGCGCGACGGCGGCAGCATTCAGACGCGCGATCTCGGCGGCGGCCTCTGCCTGGCGGATGGCTCGCTCGGCCTCTTCGGCGAGGAAGGCGCGATAGCTCTGGGAGTGTGCGTAACGCTCGGCGACGGCGGCAGCGATGCGTGAGGCGCGGTCGCGGGGGGGAGCTGCGGGCCGAGGCTGCGATGTCTCGGCGGAGGTGGTTCCGCGGCGGCTGCGGTGCGCGGCCAGGCGTGCGGCGACCTGCTCCTTCAGGGCGAAGGTCTCCTGCGCTTCGTCGGGGCTCGCCAGATCGATGCCGGATTGTAGTTTTCTCTCTGCGCTCATGGCTTCTGTCTAAAACCTCGAACCCGTTTGAGGAGAAATTCGGTTAGCCTCAAAGAGTGGTAGTTTGTCTGACACGATTCGATTTAGCCGACAGGGCCCGTAGACGGTTGCTGCGCGGTATTTATCTCTTGATAACTATCACGCTGGCGCCGGTAATTCATCCACAGTTACGTGCGCAAGAGGTGTCGAGTGAGGCACCTCGGCCCGTTGCGGCGGAGACGCTTCCGGATGCACCGGACGATGGCCGGGAGAAGGGCTACCCCGAGGCCGTCATCGTGCCTCTGCCCGACGATGGATCGACGGTAACGATCGAGAGTGCAGGGCCGCAGACCAAGACCGGCAGCCGCTATACGCTGGATCGCGATGTGGTGATTACGTACAAGGATCGCAAGGTCGAGGCCGACCATATCGACTATGACAGCGACACCGGCGAGATGAATGCCGCCGGACACCTGAAGGTCACCGGCGGAGAGAACGACGAAGTCATCAACGCCAGCCGCGGATCGATGAATCTGAAGACCCAGACGGGTCGGTTCTTCGACGTGAACGGCTCGGTCGGGCTGCATGGGAGCAAGACCAGCAAGAATATCTACAGCAACGGTCACCCGTTTCTCTTTGAGGGGAAGGTCGTCGTCAAGACGGGGCCGAAGAACTACGACATCTACGACGGGTCGGTGACCTCGTGCGAGCTGCCGCACCCGGACTGGCAGCTCTTCGCCGGCCGGTTCAGCGTCAAGGACGGCAAGGCCTCGGCACACAACAGCACCTTCCGCGTGATGGGCATGCCCCTGGTATTTCTGCCCTATATCACGCATCCCTCGGAGGGAGAGCAGCGGCAGAGCGGCTTCATGATTCCGGTCATCGGGCAGTCGTCGACGCGCGGTTTTGTGCTGGGCGAGCAGTTTTACCTGGTGCTCAGCCGCAGCGCCGACCTGACGGTGGGCCTGGAGTACTACTCCAAGCGCGGCTGGTCGCAGACGGGCACCTTCCGCTATCGCGGGCTGGGCAACAACTTCGTGATGGCGCACTACAGCGGCCTGCTGGACCGCGGCTATATCTCGGACGGCCAGTACATCAACCAGGGAGGCGAGGACATCCTCTTCTCCGGCCGCTACGACCTCAGCGCGCATACGCGCATGGTGGGCAATGCCGAGTATCTCAGCTCCTACGCGTATCGCACGGCGTTCGACGATAACTTCAATCAGGCGGTTTCGAGCGACATCCTCTCCGTCGGTTACCTGACGCACCAGGCTGACGGCTATAGCTGGTCGATCCGCGCCGACCGCTACCAGGGTCTTAAGCAGACGGCGACGGCGACGCAGACCGAGCAGCAGATCCGCATCTTCCATACCCCGGCCTTCGATCTCTTCTCAACGGAGCACCGGCTGGGGCAGACCGGGCTGGAGTGGAGCGTGGAGAGCGAGGCGACGTCGCTCAAGCGGGTGCAGCCGAACTTCTCCACCACTGGCCTGACGCATCGCTTCGACCTGCATCCACAGATCGCCTTTCCGCTGAAGGCGGGTGGGTGGAGCGTGCGGCCCTCGGTCGGGGTACGGGACACGCTGTACACCCGCAGCAAGGAGAACCGCACAACGGTGCCTCCGGTGGAGAGCGGCGAGGGCATCAACCGCGCCGACGTGGAGTTCGATGTCGAGGGACGGCTGCCGGTGCTGGAGAGGACCTTCTCCTCGCCGTTCGTACACAAGCTGTTTGGCGACGACATCCGTCACACGATCGAGCCGGAGGTCGACTACCGGCTGGTGCGCGGTGTCGACAACTTCCATCGTGTCCTGCGTTTCGACGATACCGACGTCGTCAGCAATACCAACCAGTTTCAGTACGGCCTGACGCAGCGGATCTTCGTGCATCGCAAGAGCAACAAGCCATGTCCCGCGGTGGTTATCCCCTATGCCGGGCAGACATGGATGTCCACGGCCTCCCCGAACAACTCGGGATCGACCCCGGGGGCGACGACCTCCGACCCTGGTTATACGGCCTCGCCGGAGAGCTGCGGCAATCGCGAGCTGATCAGCTGGAAGCTGGCGCAGGTGCATTTCTTCGACCAGAACTTCGGTGGTGCGGTCGTGACCGGCCGCAGAAATATCTTCGATTCCACGCTGGCGATCTCGGGCGTCGCCTTCCTCACGGAGCCGCGCGCCATCTCGCCGTTGATCTCGCGGCTGCGGGTGAGGACCTCGGACAACGTGGATGTCGAGTGGGACTTCGACGTGGATACGGGGGCGAAGAAGTTCACCTCGAACAACGTGCTGGTCAATATCCACGAGGGGAACATCTTCTCCGGTCTCGGTTATGCCCGCCTGAACGCCCCGGGCCGGTTCAACGTCGCCGGTTTCTCGTCGGCGATCTCGGACTTTACGCAACTGCGCCTGCTGCTGGGTTATGGCGGCCCCACGCACAAGGGCTTCGGAATGGCGGCCAACGCCGGCTACGATCTCCATCTCTCCGAGCTGCAGTATGGTGCGCTGCAGGTGCAGTACAACTGGGATTGCTGCGGCTTTTCCGTGGAGTACCGCAAGTACGAGCTGGGGTCGGTGCGTAACGAGAACTCGTACCGCTTCAACCTGACGCTGGCCAACATCGGGTCGGCGGGCAATCTGAGCCGCGCCCAGCGCCTGTTCTAGTGGCTCGCCCGGTCGCGGCCTCCACGCCAGCGTGAGATAATGGAGTATTGTGTTGAACGTGGCCCGGCTGTCTCATCTTTCCCTTCTTGCGCTGATGCTGGTTCCT
This sequence comes from Edaphobacter sp., assembly GCF_028283685.1. GTDB lineage: Bacteria > Acidobacteriota > Terriglobia > Terriglobales > Acidobacteriaceae > Edaphobacter. The sequence continues at coordinate 477,432 of NZ_JAPWKF010000006.1, forward strand.
GCCGGCTGCCACGCCCAGAGTCCCACCGGAGGCAAGCTGTCTCCCGAGCTCGAACGGCGTGTGGAGATCCTGCTGCGTGCCAAGACCAATCTGCCGCCGACCTACGACGTCATGATCGGCCCGCGCACCCATAGTGATGTTCCCGGCTACGACGAGATCTCGGTGATCTTTACCTCCGAGGGCAAGACGACCAAGCCGATGACCTTCCTGCTGTCGACCGACGGCAAGACCGTGGCCCAGTTCTCGAAGTTCGACATCAGCAAGGATCCCAAGGCGCTGGTGACGGACAGCGGACGTCCTTCGCGCGGCGGCCCGGCCAGCGCGCCGGTGACCATCGTTGGCTTCGACGATCTGGAATGCCCGTTCTGCGCCAAGATGCACAGCGCGTTGTTCCCTGCGCTGCAGGAGCGCTACAAAGACCAGGTTCGCATCGTCTACAAGGACTTTCCGCTCGAGCAGATCCATCCCTGGGCGGTGCGCGGGGCGATCGACGCCAACTGCCTGGCAGCGCAGAGCGCTACCGGTTACTGGAACTACGTGGACTACGTGCACGGACACGTGGGCGAGATCGGCGGGACAGAGAAGACGCTGGCCAAGGCGAACGAGAATCTGGATACGCTCGCCAAAGACGAGGGCAAGCGTCAGAAGGTCAACGAGGTGACGCTGAACGCCTGTATCGAGAAGCAGGAAGATACGGCGATCAAGGCGTCGGTGAAGGAAGGCATGGATCTTGGCCTCGAGGCGACTCCGGTGTTGTATATCAACGGCGAGAAGCTCGAGGGGGCGTTTCCCATCGAGTACGTCTACCGTATGATCGATAAAGCGCTGATCGCCGAGGGCAAGACGCCTCCTCCTCCCCCGCCCGCCCCGGTTGCAGCGCCGAGTGCGCCTGCTGCAGGAAATGCGACTCAGCCTGCGAACCATGCAGGCAGCCAGAAGTAAAAGCATCGAGGAGAGCAACAAGTGACCAATGTATTGACTGCGAGAATGAGTTCGTCTTCGGTGCGCCGCTTTGGCCGCGCCTCTCGCCCGGCCCTGCTGCTGGTGGTAACGGCGCTGGCCGGCTGCAATCATGCGCATAACGCCGATGTGGTTGCGACGGTGAACGGCAAGCCCATCATGAAGACCGAGATGGACAAGCAGTACCAGAACCAGCTCGGCGAGGCCCAGCAGCAACAGCAGCAGCTGACGCAGGAGCAGGCCGAATCGCTGAAGCTGAACGTGCTGAACTCCCTCATCAACGAGGAGATCGTCGAGCAGCGTGCTGCCAAGATGAATCTCACGGCCTCGAATGAAGAGGTGGATGCCAAGGTCAACGAGATGAAGGCTCCTTACAGCCAGGAGCAGTTCGACGAGAAGCTCAAGGCCAGCAACCGCACGCTGGACGATCTGAAGCACGACATCCGCCGCAGCCTGACGATGAACAAGCTGCTGTCCAAGGAGATCGACTCCAAGATCAATGTGACGGATGCGGATGTGTCCAAGTACTACAACGCGCACAAGTCGGAGTACAACCTGGTGGAGACGCAGTATCACCTCGCGGTGATTCGCGTGACCAGCGTGCCCTCGAACCAGCCCGGCAACCTGCAGAACAGCAAGGCGACCAACGACACCGAGGCCAAGAAGAAGATCCAGGCTCTGAAGAACCGTCTCGATAGCGGCGAGGACTTCGCGGCGCTGGCGATGAACTTCTCCGAGCAGCCGGAGACGGCTTCGAGCGGCGGCGATCTCGGCTTTGTGCCGGAGTCGCAGATGAAGGCTGATCCTTCTGTCTACAATGCGGTCACCAAGCTGAAGAACGGCCAGATCACGGAGATTCTGCCGCTGCTGGATGGGCAGACCAAGAAGCCCGCGGGCTATGCCATCTACAAGGTGATCTCGCGTGAGCCTGCCGGTCAGCGCGAGCTGAGCGACCCCAGCGTGCAGCAGGCGATCCGCCAGCAGCTGCAGAACGGCCGCTCGCAGCTGCTGCGCAGCGCCTACTTCGAGATGCTGCGTGACCAGTCGAAGGTGGAGAACTTCTTCGCCGAGCAGGTCTTCAAGAACGAAGCACACTAAAGAGAACGAAGCACTAAGCACCTGCAGCTCCGCGACGGGCTGTTAACGGAAACGGATAAGATGGATCGGCGGCCTGCAATGGCCGCCGATTCTATTTACGCCACACGATCTCAGGAGAACTGTCTGATGACTGCGCCTGTACGCTTTGCAATCCTTGGCTTCGGCAACCATGCTGTCCGCCGCCTGCTGCCTGCCTTCTCGCGCAGTGAAAAAGTGGCCCTCACCGGCATGTGGCGCCGCGACCAGGAGGCCGCGAAGAAGAACTGCGCCGAGCACGGCATCGCGCACTGCTTCGCTACGCCGGAGGAACTGGTCAACTCGCCCGAGGTCGATGTCGTCTTCATCACCTCGCCCGACGCCATGCACCGCGACGATACGTTGATGGCGATCAACGCGGGTAAGGCTGTGTTGTGCGAGAAGCCGGTCTCGATGAACGCCGCCGAGGCCAGCGAGATGGCTGCCGCGGCGAAGGCGAAGGGCGTGCTCTACGGAGTGGCGCAGAACTTCCGCTACAACCGGAGCATCGACTGGATGCGCGAGCAGATCGCCGCAGGACGTATCGGCACGCCTCAGCTGGCGCAGGCCGAGTACGCTTATCCCGCCGACCGCGCACCGCGTAAGTGGATCATGGACCCGACGCTGGCCGCGGGCGGTCCCATCGCCGATGTAGGCGTTCATTGCATCGACGCCCTGCGCTACATTCTGGGCGAAGAGGTCGCCAGCGTGAGCACGGTCGCCATCAAGACGAAGCCAGAGGATCGCGTTGAGGCCATCGCCTCGCTGCAGATGGAGATGTCCGGCGGTGTGCTGGCCAACGTGAACTGCAATGCGCGCGCGCCGTATCGCACGCTGCTCTCGTTTACCGGCAGCGACGGCGTGCTGGTGGCGGAGAGCGGCTTCTCGGTCGACCGGCCGGTGGAGGTCGCGGTGCGCAAGGCGGGGGAGACGCTGGAGACGGTCACCATCGACAACAGCGACGGCTATGTGCGGATGCTGGATGCCTTCGCACGGGCGTTCACGGGCGGCGAGTCGTTTGCCGCAACCGGCGATGACGCCGTTCACAATATGGCAGCGCTGGATGCAGCCTTCCGCAGCTGGAAGACGGGAGCACGCGAGAAGACGGTTTAGGCCGTCACTCGCGTCCCGCGCAAAGCTGTCAGCCGCGCACCACGCAGGCAGTCAGATTTAGTTGAGGCCGGTGGCCAGTGCGGAGGCGCCGCCGTGGCGGCCTGCGGCGATCTCGCGCTTGGTGCCGTTGTGCATGTACTTCTTGTAGACGCTGATGTGGAAGCAGCTCTGCTGGAACTCCTCCTCCACGTCGATGCGGCCCTCCTGCGAGAGCGGCAGCAGGTAGCCGCGCAGCCAGGCGATCTCTGTGATGGAGAGGCCGTGCTTGGCCAGGTCGACGGCCTGCCCGGTCAGATGCGGCGAGGCGGTCTCGCCCTCGGCGGGAGCGGCATTGCCGTTGATGTGCTGCAGGTGCTGCTGAAACTCGACCGTACGCACTGCGGAGTTGACCTGCAGCGGTGTGTGGAAGCGGGCGTAGTGCGCGCGTGAGAGCGTGACCAGGAACTGAGCCGTCCACGGACGGGCGTAACGGCGATTGACCGGCAGGCGATCGTCGACGGTGAGAGCACTTGAGACGGGGATGCCGACCAGAAGGCGCGCCGTGCGCATGCGCTCGAGGTCGTTGTCGTCCTGGATGCGGTCGAGGCCGTCACGGTCGGCGACGACGTTCTGGCGAACCAGGATCTCGTGCGATCCGCGCATCGGCGGCGGCACGATCAGGCGGCCGCGCTTGTTGTACAGCGTCGGCAGGATCACCGGCATCGATGCCTCGTCCTCGATCGTACCCAGCCTGGGAGTGACATTGGCGGCCTGCGTCACGCTGGCCGGTGCGGTGATGCCCGGCTTTGCGGCTCCGGCGAGATCCGAGGCGCGGGCTGCTGCGAGCTTCGTCCCATGCTGCGTGGCTTGGTGGAGTTTTTCGCTTCTATCGGAGACGCCGGCTGCCTGCAGGAAGTCGGAGCGGGTCGCCTTGCGACGTCTGCCGGAGCGCGTCGAGGTGCGTTCGACCGCGGGAGCCGCGGCTGTTTTCTGCCTGGAGTGGGGTGAACGGGCGCTGACCGGAACGGCCTTGGCGGGAGCGGTTGCGGGCGCAGACTTGGCCTTGCGCGTCGAGACGCGTTTTGTCGGGGTGGTCTTTGCCGCTTCGTGTTTTGCTGGAGCAACAGTCGCCTTGCGCGCCGCAGAGCGGTGCGTTTTGTGCGAGGCTGCCAGCGACACATGTCCTGGGGACAGCAGTGCAAGAGCCAATACGGCCGTGATGAAGGCGTTCCGACGCATCCTTGTAAAACAAAGAGGGCGCGGGAACCGCCAGAGCACTTTCTACCCTAAACCCGTTGCCTTGAGTGAGTAAGTGACGAATCGGATTCCGTGTACTGATCCGTTAATATGGAAAGCAATGCGAAGTCTTTGGGGCGGCCTCGGGCTTGCCATCCTGGCCATGACGATCACAGGCTGCAATACGGTCAACCAGCCGACGCCCCCGGTTCCCGGAAGCACCAGCGATGCCGCTAGCCCGGAGTTCTACACCGGCCACGTCCGTCCCATCTTCGAGAAGTACTGCTTTCGCTGTCACGCGGGCATGAATCACCGCGGCGGCCTCAGCATGGCCACAAGCGCCAGCATGAGGAAGGGCGGCAAAAGCGGCATCGATATTGTTCCCGGCCATCCTGAATCCAGCATGATGATGAAGCTGATCCGCCATGAGGGCACGGCGCATGACCCGGAGAACATGCCGTCGAAGTCGGCGAAGCTGGCCGATGCCGACATCGCGACGGTGGAGCGGTGGATTCGCGCCGGTGCGCTAATGCCGGGCGATCCGCCGCGGCCCTAGATCTCTCGTATCTCTCTGCATCCGTAATGGATCGGTGGCGGCTGGATTTATTTCTGCTCTGTTCTGTCCTGAGTCCGCGTCTAATGCGCTATGACGCAGCAGCAGCCACGCCGTGAGAGCAGCCGATGGTTGCGCGAGGTCGCGGGGTGGGGCCTTCTCGCTGCGGGGATCGCGGGCTGCATCCTGCCGATTCTTCCGGGTGTGCCGCTGATCCTCGCTGGCCTGCTGATTCTTTCGCGTGACTATGTGTGGGCGCAGCGGGCGGTGGGCCGTGTGAAGCGCTGGGCAGTCAGGCTACGCCGCAAGGCACGCTCCCGGCGCAGCAATAACGCTGTCTCGCAGAGAAGAGTAGCCGGCAGGGACAAGGCCGAAGAGGTCTAGAGACATCCAGACCAGATATTTAGGCCGCTGCCTGGCGCAACAGGCGCTGGTAGGCCTTCAGCAGGCGCGTGCAGCGGGATTGAAGATTCAGTGTGAGAGAGGATTTGGTTCCGGCGTACTTCGCAGCGACGCCGGCCAGCGCCAGGCAGTCGTGCCATGCGCCGCCTGCCTCCTGCAGCGTCTCCATGTCCTCGGCGAACCGGCGTGCGGCGTTGCGAGTCTTCGCCGCGTTCTCTCCCATGTAGCGGGCCAGCTTGGCCGCCTTGCGAATGGCGTGCAGGCGAGCGGGATCGTCGAAGCCGCCTTGCCGGATGAAAGCCTGATCCTGAAACCATGTCGTCGCCGACCGCATCAGGAGTTGCGGTTCGAGTGAGAAGGCCTCCTGCGACTTGAGCTGCGCGGTCAGCTCCGCGAGCCGCGTCGTGAGGTCATCGTCATGCTGATGCAGGTCGCGGGTCAGCCTGACCACAGCCTTCTTCCGCTTCGTCTTCAAGCGGTCGATCAGCAGCTGCTGGTCGTGCTTCCACTGCGCGCCTCGACGCGGTGGGCGGAGTGATTCCAGGCTCTCCATCTGCACGTCGAAGTCACGTACTTTACCAGCTCTCTGACGCAGCAGCTTAAGCAGTCGCCGCAGCCGTCCCGTGTGGCGAAGACGGGGGACCTCGGCGCACAGCCTCAGCAGGGCGAGCTGCGCCTCGATCCTGCGGCTCGTGGTGCGCAGGCGATGCACGGCGTGCTCTGTGGGGTCTTTGCGGCACTCCTCGATGGCCTGCGTGATTACGGCGATGTGTTCGTCAAGCGTGCGTATCGGCCAGGCCGCGGAGGAAGTCGGTCTCATGCCCAAACAGCATGGCAGAGCGTCGTGCTTAAGACAAACGGCGCTCACGAGGAACGTGAGCGCCACTGGATGCCGTCGACAGCCAGAGAATTGTCCTGCGTTAGCTACGTGCCATGGCGATGCGCCGACGCACGCCGCCGATTGCAGCGCCTGCACCGGTGAACATCATCAGCAGCGTCGAAGGCTCGGGAACCGCAGAGGTATCGGGAGGATTCGGAATGGCGCTGCCGAAGGTCACATCGTCGAAGACGATCTGGTTTGCCGCGCCGGCGAACGAGATCGACTCTGCCGTTCCGGAGAAGCTGACGCCTACAGGAACGAAGGGGCAGAAGCCTGCGTCGTAGATTCCTGAGCATCCGCTCGACGTGAGCGACAGGTCGAGCGTCGCCAGCAGAGTTCCGGTTCCATTCAGGCCGGAGTAGACGCTCAGGCTGCCCGGCTGGTTGATGGCCGAGTAGAACAGAGAAAAGCCATCCGTGAAGCCAGCTTCGTTATTCATGTAGGTCTCGCTGCCAGAGAGGAAGAAGAGTCCGCCTCCCTGGGAGGTGGGATCGCCGAGACCGCCGCGTGAGGTGTTGGAGCAGGAGTTGCCGGGCGTATTCAGGCAGAGCGCCAGGGCATTGTCTGAAAACGAGATGCCATAGTTGTTGGAGGGACCACCAGTTCCGTTGTAATAGTCGCCGATGGGAGCGGATTGCTGACCGGCGGTAAGGATGTTCTCAAACTTCAGCACTACGGTATCGGCCGAAGCGGAGAGCGCGGAACCCACAAGAAGAGAGAGTCCAAGAAGAGAATGGTGAAGACGCATAGATGTGCTCCCGGAAAGAAACAAAATTTTTAAATTAGGCCTAGTGTGATGACTGGTAAGCACGTTGCGTTCCAAATGGTGGGAATAGTCAGGCGTTGCATTTAGAAGCAAGCCATCACTGACTAAAACAGAAAATGTGCATGATTTTGCAGCGCTGGGATAAGGGAATCGTCCTATCGAAGCCAGCTAACAGGCTGGCATACTGTTGCTCTATGAATAAAAGTGTCTTGCGCGCATCCTTGGCCATGCTTGCAGTTTCGTGCGCTGTCGCAGGCGCATCTGCCCAGACGTCGGAGCAGGGAAGGTTCATCCTGCACAAGTTTGCACGCACCAATGGTGAAGAGACCTACTCGATCACACGCAGCGGCAATGGCTTCAAGCTGACCTCCGACTTCCTCTTCACCGATCGTGGAACCAAGGTGCCGCTCAAGACGGTCTTCACCGCGACGGGCGAGCTGGAGCCGCTGACGTTGTCGCTCGACGGCCAGTCCTCGCGCATGTCGGGGCTCAAGGATTCGATGGAGTATCACGCCGACGCACAGAGCATCACGCTGGTGCGCGACGGTAAGACACAGCAGCTTCCCGCACCAAAGGGTACGTTTCTGATCGACGGCTACTCGCCTGTCACGATGCAGCAGATGTTGATGCGCTACTGGCTGCGCCACGGTAAGCCTGCATCGATTCCCACGCCCGCGGGCAGCGTCACCATCACACCTGCGGGAACACTGAGCGTTGCGGCGAACGGGCAGCAGCATGCGCTGCAGGGATACGTCATCAACGGCCTCATCTGGGGCGGTGAGACGTTGTGGATGGATGAGCGCCAGGATCTGGTGGCGCTGATCTCGACCGATGCGGAGTTCGATCACTTCGAGGCGATTCGCGATGAGTACGAAGGGGCTCTGGGCACCTTCATCCAGAACGCGGCCAACGACAATCTCGCCGCACTGGCGAAGCTCGCTGCCAGCGCGAAGCAGCCGGTGGCGCGCAATCTCGTCATCCAGAATGTCACGCTGATCGACGGCACGGGCGCGGCGCCGGTGAAGGATGCGACGGTCTTCGTGGAAGACGGCAAGATCGCCTCGATCGTCACCGCGCCGAAGCCCGAGATTCCGGCAGGTGCGACGGTGATCGATGGCACCGGCAAGTATCTGATCCCCGGCCTTTGGGATATGCACGCGCACTACGAGCAGGTGGAGTGGGGACCGATCTATCTTGCCGCTGGCGTGACCACGGCGCGCGACTGCGGCAACGAGTTCGACTTCATCACCACGGTGCGCAACACGCTGGCTGCGGGCAAGGGCATCGGTCCGGAGATCCTCATCGCCGGGGTGGTCGACGGCAACGGCCCCATGTCGCTGGGCGCAGTAACGGCCGATACGCCGGAGCAGGCGCGCGAGGTGGTGCGGCGCTACAAGGCGGCTGGCGCGATGCAGATCAAGATCTACTCCAGCCTGAAGCCGGACCTGGTGCCGGTGATCGCCGAGGAGGCGCACAAGCTGGGTATGACGGTCACGGGCCACGTGCCCAATGGCATGACCACCGAGCAGGCCGTGATGGGCGGCTACGATCAGATCAACCACATCCAGTACCCGGTGCGTGACCTGCTGCATCTTGAGCGCGGCAAGGAGATTCCTCCGGCGGACTTCTCGACGCCCGATGCGCAGCGGCAGATCGCGCTGTATAAGCAGCACCACACCGTCTTCGATGACACCATCTCGCTGTACGAAAACTTCTACCACCCTTCCAGCGTTGCCTACGCCACGCTGGAGCCGGGCGTGCTGAAGGTGGCGCCGCAGCTGGCCGAGGCCCTGGCCTCTCCCGGCGTTCCCGCCGACCGCGCGGTCATGTCGATGGCGATGTTTCACGACATGATGGCCACGGTGCGCGAGCTGCACAAGGATGGCCTGGCGATCGTGGCCGGCACCGACCAGAACATCCCAGGCTATTCGTTGCACCGCGAGCTGGAGCTGTATATCGAGGCGGGGTTCACGCCGATGGAGGCGCTCCAGGCCGCGACCAGCGTTCCGGCCCGGGTGATGGGCCTTGACAAGTCCGGTGGGAACGATTGAGCGTGGTAAGAGAGCCGATATGGTGTTGCTGGAAGCCGACCCCCTGGCGGACATCCACAACACGCGGCGGATCGTGAAGACGATATCGTCCGGTGCGGTCTACGACCCGGCACCGCTTTGGGAGTCTGTCGGCTTCAAGCCCTGAGATCTCCTGTTTTCACTGCCCGAGGAGTCCTGAAAACCACACCCGGAGTCGGAAGTTTGATCAATCGCGGTTTGCTTGTCACGGTACTTACCAGCATCGTTCTGTCATCGCATCTCACCCTGGCGCAGACGGCCCCTGCCACGGCGAAGAAGAAGTCGTCCGCCAGGACGCCTACCGCTGCGTCGGCGTGGACGCCTGATGTGCAGCAGTATCTCGGCGTCTCGCAGGGCAGCTTTACGATGGTGGGCCTTAACAGGCTGTCGAAGGCGCAGCTCGAAGCGCTGATCAGCACTGCGAAGAACGCCACTGCGGGCGATCCGAAGAAGCATCTGCTGACCTGCGGCCCCACGACACCCAGCCAGCCCGGTGTGGTGCGCGTGTGGGTGACGGTCTCGGGTGACGATGCGCAGGGCCTGCGGCTGGCGGAGATTCGCCAGGCGATTCGCGGACTGAGCGGCGTGGACGTCGTCGATGCTGCCGCCAACGCCGACCGTGCGCTGCACATCGTCATACAGGAGCAGACGCTGGGCAAGCGCATCATCGGCTATACCGCGTCGTACACGACCTCGACGCCCTGCCACGATGACACGCGCAAGGCCGATGCCGAGATCAAAGGCCAGCTCGGCACCTACACCGATCCCAAGGGAGCAGACCTCGCCCGCGATCTGGCCGGTATGCTCGATCAGGATCTGCAGGCGGTCAGGAACGGCCCGCGCTGATCGCGGACCGCTCGCCGGCTTCGGTTATTTTGCGGGCTTTGCTGCAGTGGTATCGGTAGCTGCGGTACCGGTAGCGTCTGATGCCACGCCGACCTTGCGGACGGCGGCGTCGACGACGGCGTACAGGAGCTGCTGGTTGTCGGCCCTGGCCTGCGAGCGGATGTATTCACCCGCCGTGCGGCCCGCTTCTTCGGTCGTCGGCAGTTGTATGCCGCGGTCCTTCGCCGATACGACGGCCAGCTCCTGGACGATATCGAAGAATGCATCCTCATTCTTGCCCGCCAGCTCCCAGCACTGATGGAAGGTGCAGGTGAGGATCTGCTCCTTGCTCCACTTGTGGTGTTCCTCGTTGCCGGTTGGCGTCAGCGAGACCGAGGAGTCGGGTTTGGGCGTTGCGGGCTGGGCGGTGGCTGCGGCCGGTTTCGTCTCAGGCGTCTGCGCCTGGTTGCAGCCGGTGGCGAGCAGGGAGCCTGCAGCGAGAGTGAGCAGAAGCGTTCGCGAAGAAATAGAGGCAAGAGTCATGGGTGTCCCTTTCGAAGAGAGGAGAGATCTGGTTTGCATTGTTTCCATTAGCGGTGGTGACGGTAATTGTTCCGCTTGCTGTTCTGGTTGGCCTGCCCTGCAATGGCTCCGATACCGGCACCGGCCGCGCCACCGATGAGTGCGCCCTTCAGGCCGCCGCCGAAGACCGCTCCGAGAGCGGCCCCGCCTGCGCCGCCGATGGCTGCGCCCTTGCCTGGACCGATGCCGCCACTGTCATGGCGATGATCGTCGTGGTAATAGTCGCGGTGATCGTCATAGTAGTAGTTGCCGCCGCGGCCGCCATCGCGCACGCCGCGATTGAAGTTGTTGCCGTTGCGCTGGGCCTGTAGTGGCAGCATGGTTGCAAACAGCATTGGGATGAGGAGCAAGCTGTTTCGTATGATCTTCATACGGAATTAGATGCAGTGCCAGGCGAAATCTCTGTGCTGATTTTGGATCAGGTGCGGATGAAAATTCCCGGCAAAGCGTTGTATTCCTATGCCGGTAAAGATCGCTTTGCATGGGCGGATGACACTTTTCGTGCGATTGCATCCTATGGTGCTGGAGGTGCAGCATGCGAGGTGGATTGGCTTGGTTGCTGGCAGGTGGAGCGATTGGAGCGGCGGTTACTGTGCTGGTCTTGAACAGCGAGAGTGAGCCGGAGTACGCGGGCGGCTATGACAGCGTGGATCGCGCGGCGAGGAAGACCTTTGGCTGGGGTGTGAAGCAACGCGCCGCGGGCAAGGTTGGCGGCGTTGTGGGAGCGGTGAAGGAAGGGTTCGGTCGCGCTACGGGCGATGAGGATCTTGAGGCAGAAGGCACCGTGGATCGCGTCGCGGGCAAGGTCAAGGATATTGCAGGTGAAGTGGGCACGGCTGCGGCGCAGACGATTCATGATCTGAATCGTTGATGCGTCAACGTTGCTGAGGTGCGTCAACGTTGTGTGGGGAGCGGGATCGACAGGTCCCCTCCCCCCACCGGTTTTTGCGCAAAATATTCATTTTGCGTGGCTTATTCCGGTGGTAAGGCGTAAATTCTTCCATCGAAACGACTTACATGCAAAATATTCAAAATAAATGGTTTACGGGACGGCCTACGCACTGTCTGCGGCGCGGGGTGGCGGCGTTCGGGCCCGCCGGTTTTCTGGCGTGTGGAGTCCCATTTCCATTGTAGCGGCGTGGCCAGGGTGAATCGGCAGCCTTTATCTTGCTGATCTTATGAAGTTTGCAGCGGTTGTGGGCTTGACAGCTTTGCCGGGCGATTCGTTGCCGGGCGGGCCGTTTGTCGTCTTTCTTTCAGGGGTTTCTTGCGAGGAAGAAGATGGAGTGGAGCTTTTCTTCGCCGAGGACGCGATGGAGCTCGCGGAAGGCGAAGAGCGGGACGAAGGCGCAGAAGATGATGATGGAGCGGGCGATGAGGCGTTCCAGCTCCAGCTCTTCGAGGACGGTTCCGGCGGGCTTGCCGTGGACGAGGCGCTTGATGAACTCCTCCAGCAGGTGAAAGAGGAAGACGAGCAGGGCGAAGAGCAGGGACTTCAGCAGGACAGACTGGTAGAGCGGTCTGGATTCGACGCGGCGGCCGAGGTGCAGCATCTCCCCGAGGAGGATGACCTTGCCGATGACGAGCGCGTTGAGGAGAGCGAAGGTGTAGGTGAGGGTGTCGGACTCGTCGTATCGGCGCAGCAGCAGCGCGGTGTAGGTGGTGACGGCGCAGAAGAGGATGGCGAGGTAGGCGGAGACGGCGGCGTAGTTCTTCAGTTCACGCGCGGCCCGCTGTTTGAAGCCGGGCGCGGCTGGCGGATTGGGGGAAGCCGGGTTCAGGTCCGTCGTCATGGGAGGCCTTCCTTCTCGACGACGAGGAGCGCCGTCGCTGTGCAAGGTGCGAGGCCCGGTGCGGGGATGATTCTACGGCAGGATTGACCTATACGGGTTTGGTGACTTTCACAGAAGCTGGTTCGTTCAGGTGATAGTGCCGGCAGGTGGACCACGGCCAGTCTTCGGGCTTTACGACGAGTTTGCGGGCGACCGGGTTGTGGTGCATGTACTTGAGCTTTTCGACTCGTTTGTCGCGGGTGAAGACGTTGAAGTCGTAGTAACGGGTCTGCCAGAAGGGACGTTGGGTGAGACGCTTTGACGCGGAGAGTTTGAGAGCCTGCAGGGCCTTTGAGAGTGGGACATCGGGCGGTTCGCCGATCAGCAGGTGGACGTGTTCGGGCATGACGACGTAACCGAGGACCTCGAAGTTGTAACGAGTGCGGGTGAGTTCGAGCGAGTGCAGGAAGGTGTCTCTTGCGGAGGGTGTTTTGAGATAGGGTTCCCGGTTGTAACAACTGAAGGTGATGAAGTGGTCGTCGCCTTCATCCTGATATCGCTTGAGACCCAGCGGCATGGGAAGGATTTTACTGTGCCGGAGGGGTCGGAATATTTGGTTAAGGCCGGGTGCGCCATGTTCTGAGCGGCTTTATCGCGACTAAAGGTGGGGATATTATGCGATCCGTGTTTGAGGGTGTGGAGAGTGTCGTGATTTTCGCTTCCGCGAAAATTTGCCCACCTTAGCCGCTTCGCGTCGAAGATGGGGCACCCGATTGTGGTGGTTCGGTCAGAGGTGGTCAGCCGCCGTCTCCCGTGTTGACAAGGCTGGATGGGGGAAGACGATATTTGTCTCTCCGCTTCCTCATGTGGAGGCGAGTGTCGCTATCAAGGATGCTCGCAGCGGCAATCTGGTTTTCGCATATAACGTCGATAAATCAAACGCAGCGCGAGCAAATCAGAGCACTGCGGAGGCTTGCGCCAAGCATTTGAAAGAAGCTATAGAGAAGAAGTGACGCCGGTGCGCCATCTTATTTAAAGGGTGTGGAGAGTATCGGATTTTCGCTTCCGCGAAAATTGCCCACCTTAGCCGCTTCGCGTCGAAGATGGGGCACCCGAGTTGTGGTGGTTTGGTCAGATGGGGTTTGTGGTGGTTCGGTCAGAGGTGGGTAGATGTCACTGCAGAACAAAAGGCGCGAGCTGATTGCTCGCGCCTTTGTTCTTGTAGTGATGCGGTTACTGGAGCAGCGTTCCTGTCTCCGGCTCGGTCTTTGCTTCCTCGGGTGGGATGACCACGGCTGCGGCCACCTTGTCGTCGGATTCGAGGTTGAGGAGCTTGACGCCCTGGGTGGAGCGTCCGGCGGCGCGGATGGAGCTGGTGTCGATGCGGATGATCTTGCCGAACTGCGAGATCGCCATCAGCTCGCTGGCGTCGTTGACCAGCTGGACGGAGGAGACCTTGCCGGTCTTGGCGGTGGCCTTCATGTTGATGACGCCAGAGCCGCCGCGGTTGGTGAGGCGGTACTCCTCGACGTTGGTGCGCTTGCCGAAGCCGTTCTCGGTGACGGAGAGCATGAGGCAGGGGCTGAGCCCGAGCTTTTCGTCGAGATCGTCGCGCCTGGCGTAGGCGTTGTCGCGGGCCTTCTTGGCTGCCTTGACCTTGTCGTCCTCGGTGCCGCCTGCGGCCTCGCGCGCCTTCTGCAGGGCGTCGCTGGCGGAATCGATGCTGGCGCGGATGGCGGTGAGCTCCTTGACGAGGTTCGTCTCGATGGCAAGCTCGTCGCGTCGGGTGGCACGCTGCTCGGAGGACGGTGTGACGGCGAGGCCGATCACGTAGTCGCCCTTGCGGAGGGTGATGCCCTTGTTCCCGGCGGCGTTGCGGCCCATGGGGCGGAGACCGCCGGACTTTTCGGAGTCCTTGTCGTAGAACTCGGAGAAGCGGAGGGCCATGCCGTCGTGGGTGGCGAGGAAGACGACGTCGGAGCCGCCGGTGACGCGGCAGGCGATGAGCTCATCTTCCTTGTCGATGTTGATCGCGATGATGCCGCGCGCCATGACGTTGGAGAAGTCGGGGAGCGGGGTCTTCTTGACCGTACCGTTGCGCGTGCCGAAGAGGATGTACTTGCCCTCTTCATTGAGGTCGCGGATGCCGAGGATGGTGACGACTTTTTCGCCGGGCTGCAGGGCGATGAGCGAGGCCATGGCCTTGCCCTTGCCTGCGGCGCTGATGTCGGGGATCTCGTACACCTTGAGCCAGTAGACGCGGCCGGTGTTGGTGAAGCAGAGCAGGAAGGCGTGCGTCGACTCGACGATGAGCTGCGCGACGAAGTCTTCTTCGCGGGTCTTCATGCCCAGACGTCCGGTGCCGCCGCGGCGCTGCTGGCGGTAGGTGGAGATGGGCGTGCGCTTGAGATAGCCGGTGTTGGAGATGGTGACGGCGACCTGCTCGTCGGCGATGAGGTCTTCGAGCTGGATCTCGCTGGTCTCGTCGACGATCTGGGTGCGGCGCTCATCGCCGTACCGGTCGCGGACTTCTTCGAGCTCCTTGACGATGACGCGGCGAAGCTTTTTCTCGCTGGCGAGGATGGATTCGAGCTCGGCGATGGTGTTGCGGACCTCGGAGAGTTCCTTCAGCAGCTCGTCGATCGAGAGCTGGGTGAGGCGATAGAGCTGCAGTTCGAGGATGGCGTCGACCTGACGGTAGCTGAGGATCAGCGTGCCGGTCTGCGAGAAGGTCATGTCGACGTTGTACTTGGTCGGATCGAGGGTGACGCCGGCCAGCTCCGTGCCGCGCAGGTTGATGCGCTTGCTGGAGAAGTAGCTGAAGAGGTTCTCGCGGGCATCGGCGCGGGAGCTCGACTGACGGATGATCTTGATGACGTTGTCGAGGTGGTCGAGCGCGATCTGGTAGCCGAGCAGGAGGTGCTCGCGGTCGCGGGCCTTGCCGAGGAGGAAGGCGGTGCGCCGGCGGACGACTTCGATGCGGTGATCGATGAAGGCGCGGATGGCGTGATCGAGCGGGAGGACCTTCGGCTGGCCGTTGTGCACGGCGAGGAAGATCATGGAGAAGCTCTCCTGCATGGGGGTGTGCTTGAAGAGCTGATTGAGGACGATCTGGTGCTCGGCGCCGCGCTTGAGCTCGATGACGATGCGCATGCCGTCGCGGTCGGACTCGTCGCGGACGTCGGAGATGTCGTCGATGATCTTCTCGTTGGCGAGCTCGGCGATCCGCTTGATGAGGTTGGACTTGTTGACCTGGTAGGGGATCTCGGTGACGACGATGGACTGGCGTTCCGCCGGAGATGTTCTCGGTGCCGACCTTGGCGCGCATGATGAAGCGTCCGCGGCCGGTGTTGTAGGTCTGGGCGATGCCGGCGCGGCCGTAAAGATAGCCGCCAGTGGGGAAGTCGGGTCCCTTGACGTGCTCCAGAACGATCTGGATGTCGGGGCGGATGTCGGTCTTCTCTTTACTAATCAGAGCGATGCAGGCGTTCACGACCTCGGTGAGGTTGTGTGGCGGGATGTTGGTCGCCATGCCGACGGCGATACCGCCGCCACCATTAACAATAAGGTTGGGGATGCGCGCCGGGAGAACGGTGGGCTCCTGCGTGGACTCGTCGTAGTTGAAGGCGAAGTCGACGGTGTCGGAGTCGATGTCGGCGAGCATCTCACCCGCGATACGGGTGAGGCGGGACTCGGTATAACGCATGGCGGCCGGAGGGTCGCCGTCGATGGAGCCGAAGTTACCCTGGCCGTCGACCAGCGGATAGCGCAGGGAGAAGGGCTGGGCCAGGCGGACCATGGTGTCGTAGATGGCAGAGTCGCCGTGGGGGTGATAGTTGCCCATGACGTGGCCAACGACCTTGGCCGACTTGGTGTACTTCTTATTGTGCTGGAGACCCATCTCCTGCATGCCGTAGAGGATGCGGCGATGTACGGGCTTGAGGCCGTCGCGGACGTCGGGTAGAGCGCGCCCGATGATGACCGACATGGAGTAGTCGAGATACGACCGGCGCATCTCGTCTTCAATGTTGATGGGGAGCAGGAGCGCTGCGCCGGGACCTTTAATCGTGCTGTCGGGGTTGTCGGGATTCCCGCCAAGGGGGAGCTGGGGATTCTGATCGTCTGCCATGATTGTCTCTCTTATTATAGATGGCCGCAGGAGACGATGTCCGGCTTGACGGGGGCGGCGAGTGCTTCGTTTGAGTCTCCTTCTCCGCGGAAAACCGGGAAAAGTGCGATGGCCCGGTTCCGCACGACGGGCAGCCGGCTAACGGGCGCTACAAAAAACCGAATCTCTAAAAGACCATAGCTCTTTCCAGAATTTCATGGGGCCAGAAAAGATGACGTTGCTCGTCCGCAACTAATTTCCACTCACTGTGTCTAAGGCCGCCTAATTGTTGCTATATATCGGCTTATGGACCCCTCTCATATTTATGGAATATAAAAACGCGAATAAATATAAAAAAACATAACCTCGGCACGAGGCTACTTTGATGCCGGGGCGTAACCATAACGGAATGAAGGACTCCCTAAAAAGTGACAACCTGCAGTTTTTGGCACGTGAATTGCCTTATCTAGTGATGAAAGCCACGGAAATATTCAAAGCTTGTTTCCCTGCTGTTGGGGACAGGTTCGTGGCAGTTGGCGAATACCGATTCGAAGGAACAGTTCTGCCAATTCTGTAAAGGGAGATTTTGTGAACAAAGGGCTTCAACAACTTTCGCGAGCTATTCTTTCACTGAGCCTGCTTGCCGGGGCGACCACGTTTGTGGCGACTACTCCGGTCTGGGCGCAGACGAATATTTCTGGTGACGTGACGGGAACCGTTACGGATACCTCGGGTGCAGTGATCTCTGGAGCAGACGTCGAGGTAAAGAACGTCGCCCAGGGCACGACGAAGACCACCAAGACAAACTCCTCCGGTCAGTACCGCATTCCGCTGCTGACGCCGGGCGCTTATACGATGAGCGTCACGTCTCCGAACTTCAGCTCGTCCGAAGAGAAGCTCACGATCTCGCAGGGCGTGATCACGTCGAAGAACTTCAAGCTTTCGATCGGCAGCCAGTCGACGACCATCGAGGTCAGCTCGGATGCGCAGCTTCTGCACACCGACGACGCTCAGATCTCGACCACCTACTCCTATGCGCAGGTGCAGAGCCTCCCGAACCCCGGCAACGACCTGACCTTTATCGCTCAGACGGCTCCTGGTTCGGTGATGAACACGCAGGGCGGTTACGGTAACTTCTCCAGCTTCGGTCTTCCGGCGACCTCGAACACGGTGACGACGAACGGTGGCTATGACAACGACCCGTTCCTGAACCTGACGAACTCCGGCGCGACCAATCTGCTGCTGGGCAACAACGATATTGATACGGTCACCGTGGTTTCGCCGGCATACGGCGCGGCGTACGGCGGCCTCGCAGGCGCTCAGATCTCCGAGATTTCGCGCTCCGGCGCGAACTCCGTCCACGGAAACCTGACCTACCAGTGGAACGGCAGCGCGCTGAATGCGAACAGCTGGTTCAACAACAACGCAGGCGATCCCAAGGGCCGCAGCAACTCCAACCAGTGGGCGGCTGCTATCGGTGGACCGATCAAGAAGGACAAGGCGTTCTTCTTTATCAACACCGAAGGCCTGCGCGTTGTGATTCCGGTTCGTACAACGGTTTATGCTCCGAGTTCTGCTTGGCAGAGCGACATCTTGTATCCGACAGCAAAAACGACCGCCCTAGTGCCCTACGGTAACTTGGCTGCGAACGGAAACTCAGCTGAGGCTCCGCTTTATCAGACCATGTTCGACTACTACAACAATGCTCCGGGCGCGCAGAATCAGATTCCGTCAACGTCGGGTGATCCTCGCTTCGTGCAGTACAACGCACAGACGACGAACTTTGCCCAGGAATGGATCATCACGGGCCGCTTCGACATCAACCTGTCGAGCAAGGACAAGTTGTTCGTCCACTATAAGCAGGACAAAGGTATTCAGCCGACGCAGACCAACGTGCTGAGCCCGCTGTTCAACGCAAACAGCCCACAGCCCAGCTACGAGGGCCAGCTGAACTGGACGCGCAGCATCTCGCCGAACATTACGAACCAGTTCGTGCTTACGGGCAGCTACTACCGTGCAATCTTCAGCAACACCAATGCTGCCGAGGCAAATGCGAGCGTTCCGTTCGTGCTAACCAACTACGATGGCGATTGGGCCAATAATGTGCTTGGCACATCGAACATCGGCGGCGCAAATTACGCCTTCCCCCAAGGTCGTCTTGTCACGGGCTATCAGGCGGTGGATGACCTGACCATCAACAAGGGCAAGCATACCTTTACGATGGGTTACAGTCTTCGTCGCAACTTGGTTACGGACTACGGCCTGTCGGAGTACACCACGCCTCGTGAAGAGTCTCTGGACAGCTCTGATTTTGCTGCCGGTTACTCTGATTTGTGGGTGCAGCGCTTTCCGACCAGCCTGACGGAGCCGCTTGCTGTCTACAACATGGGCGCCTACTTCCAGGATCAGTGGAAGGTTGCCCCGAACCTGACGTTGACTGCAGGTATCCGTTTCGAACACAATGCGAACCCCACCTGCGCCAAGTCCTGCTTCTCAAATCTGTCGGGACAGTTCTCGGGCTTGCCGACCACAAGCACGACGCCTTACAACCAGCTGTTCTCCAGTGGACGCAAACAAGCGTTCCTGAATCAGCAGGCGGTGGGTATCAACCCGCGTATCGGGTTCGCTTACCTGCCGAACTCCAAGACGACGATCCGTGGCGGCTTCGGTCTTTTCACGGATACCTTCCCGGCTCAGATCGCCAGCGATCTGGATTCGAATGCTCCGAACGTTGCACGCTTCAGCATTCAGGGCGCTGCTTATGGTAATAACTACGCTCTTGATCCAGCACTCGACAGCAGTGCGGGAGTCGTTGCTGCGAACTCGGCAACAGCCTTCCAGAGTGCGTATGCTGCTGGTGGAAGCTACACCTCGATCTATAACGCGACCGGAGGCAAGTTTGCCCGTCCTTCGTTCATTGCGACACAGCCCAAGGTCTTCATGCCCACAACGGAGATCTGGAGCCTTGCGGTAGAGCGTCAGCTTGATTCGAAGACGGTGGTCTCTGCGACGTATGTTGGAAACCACACCTACCACGGTGCAGTCTTGAATGCCGGTCTCAATGCCTTCGGCGACGTCAGCGGTCTGCCGACTTCCCGACCGAACAGTTCGTTGAACGTTGTTTCAATCTACAACAGCGCGAACCAGGCGAACTATAACGGTGTTGTTATTACGGCGAACCGTCATCAGAACTGGCTGACGCTGGGCTTCAACTATACCTGGAGCCATGCGCTTGACCTGGTCTCGAACGGTGGCTTCAACGCCTTTGGTAACAACCCCATCGGGCAGCTGAACCCGTACAACCTGAGCCAGAACTACGGCAATGCGGATTACAACGTGAAGAATTACATCAGCGCGAACTACATCATCGACATCCCCGCTTCGCGTGGACCGAGGGTGCTGGTGAAGGGCTGGCAGGTTGCCGGAACAGTCTTCCACAGCTCCGGTCTTCCATTCTCAGTGGTTGATGGGAACACGGTGCCGTCGGGTTATAGTGGCACGCTGTTCGCAGACCAGCTGAACAACAACTTCTCGCATAACTGCGGAGGATCGACGCACGCAGGAGCCAACGGTACACCCTGTGACTTCGGTGCTGCAGGAAGCAGCAGCGCCGGTTTTGCGAGCTTCGATAATGCAACGAGCTTTGGCACGCAGGGGCGTAATACGCTTGTTGGCCCGGGCTACACCGATACCGACCTGACCCTGACCAAGAGCTTCGATATTCCTCTGCACGAGGCGAAGCTGAAGGTTGGAGCTCAGTTCTTCAACATCCTCAACCACCCCAACTTCGCGATTCCTTCGAACGACGTTGCCGCCGGAGCCGGAACGACGGGTCTGATTCAGAGCACGGTGAGCACGCCTACCTCGATCCTTGGATCGTTCCTGGGTGGCGATGCTTCGCCCCGTCTGATTCAGCTGGTTGGAAAGATCAACTTCTAACTCAACCTCCTCGTTATGAGGGACGGCGGAGAGCTTATGCTCTCCGCCGTTTTGTTTTTTGTGGGAGACGGGAAATCAGGGTTCTTTCCGCCCGCGGCTGTGCGGTGCTTGGGCAGATTGGTTTGCAAGAGGGTGGGTGTGGGGATGAGAATCTGTGCGGGTATCGAATGTGCGACTGATTGTGTCGCATATTTTTATTGATGTAGGACCAACATTGTCTTATATTCGATTTATCGTTATTTTTTCAGCTGGCAAACGGGTTTAGACCATTGTGCGGGCTGTGTTGTGAAGTGGAGCGGAAAGAAAGATCCTCGCGGGTTATCTCTTGGCGGAGACCGCGAGGATCGGGGTCTACAGGTTATTCGAATCGATTCGAAGGCCGTAGATTGTTGTGATTATAGGAGCGCGGTTGACCATCTTCAACCGGCGCTCCTCTCTTACCTCCTCCATTTCGATTGATTGAGATTGGTGTCCCCTGCGCAGCACTGAGAAAGATGGCGCATGGGTTTCCGCTGGTTGCGTCTGCGGTAGGCAGTCAGCGCTTTGGGAATGGAGATAGACGATGAGTGGAGATGCGCGCAGTAAGGTTCCTGGAAAGACAGCGGTTGTGACGGTGGGGTCGCCGACGCCGGTGATGGGGATGAGGAGCCGTTTCGGTCTTACCTCCGCTTCGGTCTCGCGTAAGCTGACGCCCTGGTTCGCAACGACTGCGGTTGCGGTTGCTGCTCTGGTCTCGGGTGGTTCCGAGTCGGCGCACGCGCTGGAGACGCCGAAGGACGCTGGTACGCCGAACACCCGCGAGGCGGCTCCGGAGCCCGGTCAGCAGGCATCCAGCCAGACGGTGCACAACTTCAACATTCCTGCGGGATCGCTTGGCGATATCGCCGCGGCGCTGCAGAAGGAGACGGGCGTCGTCATCGTTGCTCCGGCGGACACGGTGGGCAGCGTGCCGTCGCCGGGGGTCAAGGGTGTGATGACCCTGGAAGATGCGCTTCAGGTGGCATTGAAGAACACGGGCATCGCCGCCAAATTCGTCGCCAGCGATCGCGTGGTGCTGGATCTTCGCGGCAACGAAGAGAACATGACGGTCACGACGGATGTTCTGCCCTCGCCCAAGTACACGGCTCCTCTGCTGGACCTTCCGCAGACGCTGACCATCATTCCGCAGGACGTGGTTCAGTACTCGGCATCGACCACGCTGGCGGATGCGCTGCGTACGGTTCCCGGCATTACGTTTGGAGCGGGTGAGGGCGGCAATCCGCTGGGCGATCGCCCGTTCATTCGTGGTGTGGATACACAGTCGAGCACTTATATCGACGGCATGCGCGATGTGGCGGCGCAGTCGCGAGAGGTCTTCGATGTGGAATCGATCGCGGTGTCGCAGGGCGCCAGCGGTGTGAACGGCGGTCGCGGCACGGCGGGCGGCAGCATCAACATGGACAGCAAGATGGCCCAGCGCAAGAACTTTATTGCGGGCACGTTTATGCCTGGCAGCGCGCAGATGCTGCGTGGCACGGTGGACGGCAACACGAAGGTCAATAACTGGCTGGATGGCCGTTTGAACGGCATGTGGACCAACTACAACGTCAATGGCCGTAACTATGTGAATTATGGCCGCTGGGGCGTGGCGCCGTCGGTGACGATCGGACTGGGTGGTCCGACGCGTCTTTACCTGAACTACTACCACATGATCTCGAACGGCATGCCGGACCCTGGAATGCCATACAACAATCCAGCTCTGCCCACGGTCCAATACAACGTACCGCAGGTCCTGCAGCCGGGTGACGGCCAGCCGCTGAATATCATGAGCCGGTCGACCTTCTACGGCCTGCTGGGCCGCGACTATCGGCAGGAATCGGCGAAGGCGGCGACGGGCCGTATCGAGCGCGACCTGTGGGGCGAGCGGCACGTTATCCGCAATACCTTCCGCTACAGCATCAACGGGCAGAACTACATTACGTCGATGCCTGATGACAGCAAGGGCAACCTTTATTACGGCATGATCTTCCGTCGTCAGAACAATCGCGTTACGGGTGTTCATGCGGCGATCAATCAGACGGATCTGTCCGGTCAGTTCAAGACGGGCTCGATGAGCCACACGTATGCCACGGGCATGGAGTTCTCCAGCGAGCGCGGCAACAACGACAACTACACGATCAATACGAATGCCACGCCGGGTAGTGCGACCGCATCGGAGAACTGTACGCTTGGCGCTGGCGCGGTATCAAACTACAACTGCACCAGTATCTTCAACCCGAATGCGCACGATCCGTGGAATGGTTCCATTGTGCGCAGCTACAACCCGTCGAACTCGAAGATCACGTCCAAGTCGGTCTATGGCTTCGATACGATTCAACTGATTCCGCACCTGCAGACGACGATTGGCGTACGGTACGACAACTACAACTCGACGTTCATCTCGACGCGAGCGGCCGGAACGAATGTCCGCACTCCATACTCGCGTACGGATAATCTGCTGAACTATCAGGCGGGGCTTGTCTATAAGCCGACGTTGTGGAGCAGCCTCTACGGCTCGATCAGCACGTCGGCGACGCCGACCGGAAACGCACTGGCGCAGGGTGTTGATTCCAGCGCGCTCAGCAGCACGGTCAACGCCAATCTGGCACCTGAGAAGAATCGCACGATTCAGGTCGGTACAAAGATGGATGTGCCGCATACCAAGGCGCTGTTTGAAGCGGCGTGGTTCCAGAGCAATGTGGACAATGCCCGCATCACGCTGACGGATGGCTCCGTCGCATCGGCCGGTGAGAAGCGTGTCCGTGGCGTCCAGTTCTCAGTGACTGGCCAGGTCACGCGGAAGTTGCAGGCCTTCGCCGGCTACACGTACATGAATGCGGTCCTCGTCAGCGTCGGTGGCGCGGGTGCGGCGGCAGGTCTGCAGAACGGCACTTCCTTCCCCAATACGCCAAAGAACAGCGTAGCGGTCACCATGTACTACAGCATTACCTCGAGGTTTATGGTGGGTGGCGGAGTGTATGCGATGTCGAAGGTCTGGGGCAACCAGTCGACCAACAAGTGGGTTCCTGGTTATGGCCGCGTTGATCTCGTCGGCGCCTACAAGATCAATAAGCATCTGAACCTGCAGGCGAACCTGCAGAACGCCGGCAATGTGACGTACTACAGCCAGGCGTACACGACGCACTTTGCGACGCTGGCACCGGGACGTGCAGGGACGGCGGCTCTCAACTTCAGCTTCTAACCAATGAACGAAACAGATACAAACTCGCTGAGCCTCGTGCGCGCCGCAGCTGAACGCGGTGTTGCCGAGGCTCAGCTGCTTTATGGGCAGATGCTGCTGGAGGGACGGCTGGTGCAGCGTGCGCCCTCTGACGCTCTGCACTGGTTTGAGCGGGCGGCCAAGGGCGGCAATGTGATGGCCATCAACATGGTGGGGCGCTGTCTCGACCAGGGGTGGGGCGTGGCGCGCAGTCCGCGCATGGCGATGAAGTGGTTTCGCAAGGCGGCGGAGATGGGGCTCGACTGGGGGATGTACAACCTGGCCACGCTGCTGGTGCTGGGTGAAGGCGACGTTCCGGAAGACCGTGTGCTGGCGCTGTACTGGCTGCGCAAGGCGATTGAGCTTGGGCATGTGAAGTCGATGAATATTGTCGGCGGGTTTTATGAGGACGGCTGGGTCGTTGAAAAAGATCTCGGCCAGGCGCGTGAGCTTTACCAGAAAGCTGCACGTGGAGGGGATTTTCGCGGGCAGTTCAACTATGCCCGCATGCTGGCAGACGGGGGCGATGTGGTTGGCGCGCTCTTCTGGCTGAAGAAGGTGCCGGAGACAGCGACGCCGGCGTTCATGAGCAAGATGCGGCGGTTCCTGATGGACTCGCCGATGCAAGCACTGCGCGACTATGCCGCAACCATCGCTGAGAGCAGTGAAGAGACGGTGATGTCGGTTGTAAGCGAACCCACTGCGGCAGGCGCTGCGTTTTGACGCAGCCAATTCAGAGAGAAGATTTGAGGACGACATGCTGATTCAAGTTCCCGATGTGCTGAGCCAGGACGAGGTGGTTCAGTTTCGCAACAAGCTGGACAATACGGACTGGGTCGACGGCAAGGTAACGGCTGGCTACCAGTCGGCTCGTGTGAAGGACAACCTGCAGCTGCCGGAGAGTAATCCCGTAGCGATCGAGCTGGGGCAGAAGGTGCTGCAGGCTCTGGAGAGGAGCCCGCTGTTTATTGCAGCTGCGCTGCCTGCGAAGATCTTTCCTCCGCTGTTCAACCGCTACGAGGGCGGGCAGTCGTTCGGCAGTCATGTCGACAACTCCATCCGCCGGGTTCAGGCGACGGGCGAGTATGTTCGCACCGACCTGTCGGTGACGCTGTTTCTGAGCAGTCCCGAAGAGTATGAGGGCGGCGAGCTGATGGTGGAAGACACCTATGGCATGCATTCGGTGAAGCTGCCTGCGGGGCACCTGGTGCTGTATCCGTCGACGAGCCTGCATCATGTGCGCCCGGTGACGAGCGGCAGCCGCGTGTGCTCGTTCTTCTGGCTGCAGAGCATGATCCGGAGCGATGCGCACCGCAGCCTGCTGCTGAATCTCGATGTGTCGATTCAGCGACTGGGCGGCGATGTGCCGGATCATCCGTCGCTGGTGGAGCTGACGGGCGTGTATCACAACCTGCTCAGGCTCTGGGCAGAGGTTTAAGAGAGAGAAAAAAGCAAACGAAGCGGCCCGGGGTGTATCAGTCCTGGGCCGCTTCGTTGTTGCAGACTTCGAGATGTTGCTCTTCCTGTTCGACGGCGACGGCCTCCAGGCAGGGCAGGAACAGCGAGAAGACGGTGCCGTGGTGGATGGCATGCTGGCTGCTGCGCACGCTCAGGTGGCCGTGATGGCGTTCGACGATGCCATGCGAGATCCATAGGCCGAGACCGTTTCCATTGAGTTCTTTGGTGGTGTAGAACGGCTCGAAGACGCGCTCGCGCACATCGGAGGACATGCCGTGGCCGGTGTCGGCGATGGTGATGCGTATCCCCTTGCGCGCGCCGGTGCCTCCGGGGACCATGTCGGTGGAGTCGTGAGCGCGGACCACGAGCCGGCCGCTGTGCCGCATGGCGTCGATGGCGTTGGCGATGAGGTTGTTGAGGACCTGGCGGATATCGTTTTCGAGGCAGAGGATGGGTGTCGAGGTGAAGTAGCCGGATTCGACGCGGATGCCGGAGTTGGCGAGTCGTCCCTGGTAGAGATTCAGCACGGCTTCGACGAGATCGAATGCCGTGACGTAGGTCGGGTTGACGGCCTGACGATGGAAGCGCAGGGTCTGCGTGGCGATCTGGCAGACACGCGCCAGTTCGCTCTGCGCGGTGTTGACGTAGTCGGCAAGGCTGGGCGGCAGCTCGGCGGATCCCTTGATGAGATACAGCAGGTTGGTGATCGCTTCGAGAGGGTTATTAATCTCGTGTGAGATGGAGCTGGCAAGCCGTCCGACGGCGGCGAGCTTCTCGCTCTGCACGAGAGCCTGCTCGGCCTTCTTCTGATGCGTGATCTCCTGGATGACGGCGGCGATGGCCTCGACCTGGCCGTCGCTGCCGTGCAGCGGAGAGTAGTTGGTGTTCCAGTAACGTCGGTCGCCGGGGCGCGTGGTCAGCTCGCCTTCAAAGATATGGTTGCGGATGGTGTTGCCGTGGGCGACCTGACGGAAGAGCTCTTCGATGTCTTTGAGCGGAGCGATCTCGGTGATGCGCCGTCCGAGGATCTGCTCCCGCGGCAGGCCGATGATCTCGACCTGGCGATCGTTGACGCGGAGGTAGCGGAACTCGACGGGATCGAAGAGCGCGAGGCCGATGGGCGCGGTGCGATAGATGGTCTCCAGCTCGGCTCTCTGCTGCTCGGTCTCTTCCTGGCGCTGCTGGAGCATCTCGGCGAAGGTCTTTCGGTCGTTGATGTCGGTGTTGACGCCGAGCCAGCTCAGGATGGTGCCGTTGTCATCGAGGACGGGCTGGGCGCGAATCCACCACCAGCGGCTCCTGCCGTCGGTGGCGCGGATCATGCGGGCTTCGATGTCGAGATCCTGGCCCATGGAGACGCTGCGCGACCAGGCCTCGCGGACGCGGTCGCGGTCTTCGGCGTGGAACATCTGCGACCAGTCGGCGCGGAGCAGCTCGTCTTCGGTGATGCCGAGATAGTCGAGCAGGCCCTGGTTGGCGTAGGTGGGCTGGCCGTCGGCGTCGGAGGACCAGATGGCCTGCGGATTGAGTTCGGCCAGGGTGCGATAGCGTGCCTCGCTGGCGGAGAGAGCCTGCTCCTGCCGCTTGCGATCGGTGACGTCGATGGAGAGTCCGCGCAGCCGGCGGGGAATTCCTTCGGCGTAGGTGACCTGGATGCGGGATTCGATCCAGATCAGGCCACCATCGGCGGCGAGGATGGGGGCGTCGACGACGACCATCTCCCCGGTATCTTTGCTGGAGCGGATACGTTCGATGATGGCGGGAAGATACTCCGCGGGAGTGTACCGACGCAGATCGTCGATGGTCCTGAGCTCTTTGAAGGGATGGCCGAAGACGGGATAGGAGTCGGCACCGAAGATGATCTGCCGGGTGGCGAGGTCGGCCTCCCAGGTGGCCACGTGGGCCAGCTGCTGCACTGCCGACAACACCTGCTGCTGCAGGTGAAGGACATGGTCGGACTGGCGGCGTGCGGTGATATCGCGGAAGAAGATGACGACGCCCTCTTCGAAGGGGAGCACCTGGATGGAGAGGTAGATGTTCAGCGGCTCGGGGTAGAAGTCTTCGAACTCCCCGGGGATGCCCTCGTCCATGGCGCGTGCATAGTGATAGCGGTAGAGGCCATGCTCGCGCGCAAAGGGAAACTCGTCCCAGAGGTTCTTTCCGATGAGGTCGCCCTTGATGGAGAGCAGCTCACGGGCGCGGCGATTCAGGTAGGTAAAGCGGTACTCGCGGTTGAGGCTGACGACGGCATCGGTGGTGGTGTCGAGCACCTGCCGGAGCTGCCAGGTGGCAGCGTCGCGCAGCAGCTCTGCTCCCTTGCGGTCGGTGATATCGCGGTAGACGACGCAGATGCCGTCTTCGACGGGCATCACCTGGATGTCCAGCCAGATGTCGAAGCGCTTGCTGTAGTGCTCGAGCCGCGTGAGGACGCGCGTCTCCATAACCTCGCAGTAGGCGCGATGGAGCGGCGTGCCTACGTTCTCCGGGAAGATATCCCAGATGGGGAGGCCCTCCAGGTGATGAGACTCAATCTGGGAGAGCCTGCGGCCTGCGGCGTTGGCGTAGGTCAGCCGCCACTCACGGTCCAGGCAGATTACCCCATCGGGGATGAGCGCAAGGACCCCCACCAGGCGCTCGTTGCGCAGATCGTCTACTCGCCGCCCGGATCTCGGGTGGGTGGATGAATCCGTCGGCGATCCGGCGGGCGGATTGGACTCAGGATGGGGCATCAGGGGAGTGGAACTCCGATCATCTTACAGCCGTCATGCTGCCGTTCAGCCAGCGTTGCCGGAAGTCTCCAGGTCTTCGACGCGTGCCTGCAGTGCTTCGAGAGCAGAGGAGAGCGTCTCAATCTTCTGCTCCAGCAGTGCGATACGCTCGGCATCGGCCGAGGTGCGTGCGGTTACCGGTGGCGTGGAAGGGATGGAAACCTCGGGCGCTCCCGACAGCAGGTGAGCGTAACGCGCCTCGCGGGAACCTGGCAGGCGCGGCAGCAGTACGGTGAGCGGGCCGGTTGCGCCGGGAGCCGATTCGCTGGCTGCCTCCCGGCCCGCCAGTCGTTCGAGCGTAGTCTGGACGCCGGCGATGTCATCGAAGGTATGGAGGCGTTCGGAGCGGCCGCGCAGTTCGCCGGCCGTCTGGGGGCCGCGCAGCATCAGCAGGCAGAGCACCGCCGTCTCGTCGCGGCGCAGATTCAGCACGGTGCGGATACGGTGCTCGAACTTGGGAACCCGGGCATCGTGCAGGGTGGAGACCAATTCGTCGTCTTCGAGCGTACGCAACGCCCGGCGAACCTCGTCTTCGCTCAACTCCATCACCGGGTCGCGGCTCGACTTCTGGTTACACGCATTGACCAGGGTGTTGAGCGACAGAGGATAGTTCTCCGGTGTCGTGATCTCTTTTTCAATCAGAGAGCCGAGGACGCGCGTCTGGACCGGGTCGAGCACCATGATTACCAGTTTATCCTCGGTCACTTGCAGATCCCGTGCATCGATGGCGATGACAGGGCGAAAGGGGGGCTATTACACAAAAGTTACAGAGAAAGCGGGCTCATGGGCTGACTCCTGCAGGTGATTCGGTAGACTGGATAGTGTCAAGGTAAATGCAGTTTTCTAAATCGCATTTTGCGATCTGCATATTAGTGGTTCAATCTCCCTGGGGAAGTCTTTCATGCGTTCATCCATCAAGCTTGGTCTAGCAGTTGTTCTGGCGGCAGCTGTCATCTTCGGTATCAGCGGCGTCGCGAGGGCGAAGGATGCGGATGGGAGTACGGAGCAGGTCTATCGGCTTCACATGTTTCACACTCACACGGGGGAGAGCATCGACGTCGTCTATCGCGTGGGAGACACCTACGTTCCGGACGGCCTCGCGCAGCTGAACCATTTTCTCCGCGACCATCGTACGCAGGACGTGAGCGAGTACGACCCCAAGGAGTTCGACACGCTGCACGCCCTGATGGCGAAGCTGGGCAAGCCGAACGGCGTGATCGACATCGTCTGCGGCTATCGCACGCCGTGGAGCAATGGCCTGCTGCGTTCGCGTTCGTCGAACTCGGGCGTGGCGGAGCATAGCCAGCACATGCTGGCCAAGGCGATCGACATTCGCGTTCCCGGGGTTTCGACGGCACATTTGCGTGATGCCGCGCTCAGTCTGCACGCTGGCGGCGTGGGCTACTACCCGATCAACCAGTTTGTCCACGTCGACGTGGGCCCGGAGCGGCAGTGGCAGTATGGCGGCTCGCGGGCGCATACCCGCACCATCGCCAGGGCGACCCATCGCCGTCCGCATCGCGCTGCGGCGACGGCGGCTGGCCTGTAAGCCGCAGATCGTTTTCAAAGAGAGCCCCGGCTGCGTGCCGGGGTTTTCTTTTGCTCCGGGGCTTTGGGGGCTACGCGATACACTCAGAGAAAATTCCCACGAACTGAGGCGCTGGAACCATGAGCCGCGAATACCTGTCGAGTAATCCCGATATGCCGTTTGCCGATGCTGTGCTGATCGACGGCAAGACACTGTATCTCTCTGGCCGCATTGGCCTGATTGAGGGCACGACGACGGTGCCGGAGACCGCTGAAGAAGAGGCACACCTGGTGCTGAAGGAGATTCAGCGGGTGCTGGCGCTGGCCGGGATGACGATGGACGACATTGTGCAGCTGCAGATCTTCTGCAGCGATGTGTCGCTGTGGGAGCGCTTCAATGCGGTCTACCGCACGTACTTCACCGGCAGGCTTCCGGCGCGGGCGTTTCTTGGTTCGGGCACGCTGCTGTTTGGCGCACGGTTCGAGCTGCAGGGCGTCGCCGTCAAGGGGTAGTTCTTCTTACAAAAGAAGGAGTCATCATTGAAGCTTCCGCGGAGGTCTCTGCTGGTGGGTGGTATGGCGTCGGTGATGTTGGAGGCGATGCACTCGCTGGGCGAGGCGCAGGTCGCTGTGCCGCCGTTGAAGCCTGTCTCCACGGCTCTTCCCGTCAAGGAAGAGTTTGTCGTCCGCGACTACGAGGTGTGCCTGAACAATGCGCGCTGGCACCCGATGAGCCGCGGCGCACGGCAGGCGGTGATCGACTATCTCGACTACAAGGCGCACGGCGTGGTGATGCAGCAGGGGCTGACCTCTCCGGCGTCGATCGCGGTGCGGGAGGGCTTCGCTGAGTTGATTGGCGCGAAGCCGGACGAGATCGCGTTCGTCAACAGCACGACGGCAGGCGAGAACATGGTGGTCGCCGCGCTTGGACTGCACCAGCCGGGCAACGGAAACATCGTTACGGATGCGCTGCACTTTGAGGGATCGCTCTATCTCTACCAGGAGCTGATGAAGCGCGGCGTCGATGTGCGCATCGTGAAGCCGCGCGGATGGCAGATTGAGCCGAAGGACCTGGAGCAGGCTATCGACGGGAAGACGAAGCTGGTGGCCATCTCAAAGATCTCGTTTATCAACGGCTTTGAGCACGACCTGAAGTCCATCTGCGACGTCGCGCATGCGCGTGGCGCGCTGGTGTACGCCGATGCGGTGCAGGCGGCGGGATGTATCCCGGTCGACGTGCGCGAGAGCGGCGTCGATTTTCTGGGATCGGCCAGCTACAAGTGGCTGCAGGGCGACTTCGGCCTTGGCTTCCTGTACGTGCGCAAGGATGTGCTGCCGAGGCTCGAGCGGACGCAGTGGAGCTTCCGCCAGACGGCGAGCTACGACTATCACGCCTTTCCCGGCGATCCCGTGGGGCAGTATCCGGCAAGCTACGAGCAGTTGCAGACGGCGGCGGGATACTTCGAGCTGGGAACCTACGCCAACAGCGTTCTGGCCGCGCTCAGTTACTCGCTGCCGTGGATTCAGCGGATCGGCGTGGAGAAGATCCAGGCGCACGCGCTGGAGCTGAACGGAAAGCTGCGCCGCGAGATGCCGAAGCTGGGCTACGCCTGCATTACGCCGGAGGAGGCGAAGGGAACCATCATCGCCTTCGCCGTGAAGGACAATGCAGCGACAGCCGCGAAGCTGAAGGCGAAGAAGGTGGACGCGGGACTGAACCCGGGGCGGATGCGGATCTCACCGTCGATCTACAACACGATGGACGACGTCGACGCCTTGCTGCGTGCGCTGAGCTAACGGACGCGGACGCAGCTCTGGCCCATGACGGGGACCGTGGTCCAGGCAGTCTCCTTCGCGGACGAGAGGCGGATGTGCAGGTACTGCACAATCTTTTGTTTCTTGTCGCGGTCGGCGAACATGCTGATGGCGAGGGTGCTGCCGTCGTCGACGAGGACGGGCGCGAGATCGCCGTTGAGTGGAACGGTCTGCGAGGCGTGCTTGAACTCGGAGAACTGGTCGGCGTTCTGCCGCTTGAAGGTGCAGCGGATCTTGCGGGTTCCCTCGACCGGCTCGACGTCAAGGTCGTAGGCGAAGGTGGCGTCGCTTTCGGTGGCCTCGATGTAGAGATGAAGTGTCTGGTGCTGCGGCGAGCCGTCGGTGCGCAGGCCTTCGCTCCATCCGGCCTCGTCGCTGGCGACGGAGATGTCCATGGTGACGCCGTTGGCGGAGGCGTGGCGGATCATGACGGCATCAGTGGCCGGCGAGGCGACCTTCTGGTAGAGCGGCGTGTGCTCGTAGCTTTGCGCAGCCAGAAGAGCGCTGCCGGGGAAGACACAGGCCCAGAATCCGGAGGCCAATACGAACAAGGCTTGCCTGCGAAACCGCGCAGAGGGTCTCATCATTTTCTCGTGCAAAAGGAATGGGGGAACTTAGGACGATTCTATCGTTAGCGTAAAAGTCTGTTGTTGCCATATGTGGTTCTTTTTACATGACTTAGCGCGCAATATTTTGCATAGTGGCTTGTGGTCCTGACCTGGCGGGAGGGTAAAGAGCCCCGGGCCGCAGACTCTGTTGCCAGGGAAGGCTTCGTTGAAGCCGTGGCGGTTGAAGTTCGAAGAAACAGAGGTTTCGGGACGAAAGGCGTTCTCCTTGGCGCGAGGCATGGTCTAGACTTCCGCCATGCCAAAGTGGCTCCTCCCATTGGGTCGCGCGTTGTATGCCGTCGGGCTCGCCTCTCTCGGCCTGATGCACTTCTTCTTCATGAACTTTCCCTGGGTGGTGGTTCCGGAGTTCCCGGCGTGGATTCCCCTGCGGTTGCTATGGATCTTCGTGCTGGGAGCCGCGCTGACCGCTGCGGGAGCGGCGATCCTGTTCAACCGCAGGGGCAGGAAGGTCGCGGCATGGACGGGACTTGGCCTGCTGGCGCTTGTCGTCATCGTGCACCTGCCCTACCAGCTTACGGGAGCCTACGTCGCCGTCCTGGGCGCGTGGACGAATGCCATCAAGGAGCTGGCACTCGCGGGAGGAGCGTGGATCTGCGCGCTGTCGCTGGGAAGAGGGAGGGGCGACATTCCCGGCTGGCTGGAGAGATCGCTTCCGCTGGGCCGCTACTTCTTCGCGGCCCTGCTGATCCTCTTCGGCGTCGAGCACTTCCTTTACCCGGGATTCGTCGCGTCGCTGGTGCCTGCCTGGATCGGAAACCAGATCTTCTGGACATACTTTGCAGGCGTCGCGCTGATCGCAGGAGGGGCAGGGATGCTGGTGAGACGCGTCGCAAGCCTCGCATCGCTGCTGGTGGGAGCGATGCTCTTGCTGTGGGTGCTGATGCTGCATATCCCAAGGGCAATCGCCGATCCATACACCCATGTCGGCAACGAGTGGGCAAGCGTGTTTGAGGCGCTGGCGTTCAGTGGGATGGCGTTTATGCTTGCTGCGCTGCAAGAGAGAGAAACGCCTCTTCCCTAGGGATGTCGTCGAGGCAAAAAGAAAGGCCG
Source organism: Edaphobacter sp. (assembly GCF_028283685.1). GTDB lineage: Bacteria > Acidobacteriota > Terriglobia > Terriglobales > Acidobacteriaceae > Edaphobacter. The sequence continues at coordinate 510,214 of NZ_JAPWKF010000006.1, forward strand.
CCATTGCTGGCGGCCTTTGTAGTTTGTTTTTGCGCGGAGCGCGTCTGCTCCATGCAATGGTTAGTCGCCTGCGACGAGGTCCTTGTCCTCGGTCTTGGCGGGAGCCGTGGGAGCTGCCTTGATCTCGCCGAGGGAGATGAAGCCGGGCTGCTCCTGCTCCTTGAGGATCTCCTTGCGGTAGAGCTTGGCCATCTTGGCGTTCTCAGCGTCCTGCTTGATCTTCGCGTCGCGCGCCCGGATCTTCTCTTCGCGGGCGTTCTTGGCGATACCGGACTTCTCGAACGTGTCGTTGGCGGCCGAGTTGACGTGAGCATCGTTGAGAACCAGGTCGTACTTCTCCTGCTTCTCGAGGCCGACCTTCTTGCCGCCGGCGAAGATCTCATGACGGCCGTGCTCCTCGTACCACTTGGTGAGGGTCGCGGTCATGTGCATCTTCTCGATGATGTTTCTCCAGCCAACGCCTGTGTTGTAGGCGCAGAAGCTGATCTCGCCTTCCTGCGTGGCGTAGGGGATGATGCACTGCTCGGTACGGCGGAAGTCGTAGTTGAACAGGTCCTGGAACCACATGCCGGCGATGAAGAGGAAGTTCCAGCGATCGGCGCGGCGCTTCTCGATGTCGGCCATGGTGCGGTCGCCGGTCACCTTGCCGTAGTTGCGGCCGGTGGCGCCGAAGCACTTGTCGAACTTCTGGAGAAGGTCAACGATCTTGAAGTGGGTCGGAGCGTTCGAGGGGTTGTAGTTGCGCAGCAGCGCGAGCGACACACCGACGATGGAGAGGAACTTGCCGCGGGCGGCGTCGTTGATGCGGGCGACGTCCTTGGCGAGCTGCACGGCATCGAGGAACGCGGTGACCGGAACAGCTTCCTTGGTCTCCTTGTCGATCATCAGCGCCATGCCGATACCGCAGTTCGGGTGGCAACCGCAGGAGAGCTGGCCCCAGTCATGATCCGGTCCGTGAACCAGGTCGGCCCAGTCGGAGAAGGTGGACATGAAGGAGATGGGGAACCAGTCGCGGGTCGATTCGCCGAGTCCGGTCTGATTGCGGACGTCGTGCGCGAGGTGCGACAGCGTGTAACGCTGCGCCATGCGGCGCTCGTCCGAGACTTCCTCGTCGCGGCCGGTGAAGGACACAGGCTGGAAGGAGAGGAAGTTGATCTTCTTCGGGTTATCGAGGGCGAACTCGATGATGCGGCCAACCTGCTCGTTGTTGATGCCGTTGATGATGCAGGTGACGGGGACGATGTCCACGCCGGCTGCGTGCAGGTTGTGGATGGCCTGGAGCTTGACGTCGAACGAGTTACCGACCTTGCGGTGCGAGTTGGCAGCGTTGCCGATACCGTCGAACTGCAGGTAGGCGTAGCGCAGACCGGCCTCAGCGGCAGCCTTGGCGAACTCCTTGGACTTCGCGAACTCGATGCCGTTGGTCGCGGCCTGCACGGAGTTGTAACCAACCTTGCGGGCATAGGCGACGGCGTCGAGGAAGTAGGGGCTCAGCGTGGGCTCGCCACCGGAGAACTGGACCGACATCTGACGACGCGGCTTGATGGTGATCGCGTTGTCGAGCATGGTCTTGATCTCGTCCCAGGTGAGTTCGTGCACGAAGCCGACCTGGTTGGCGTCCATGAAGCAGGGATCGCACATCATGTTGCAACGGTTGGTCAGGTCGATGGTCAGAACCGAACCGCGGCCGTGCGTCACGGTGGAGGTGCCGTGGTTGTGGAGCTTCTCGTCGTTGTGGGCGCGGATGTCGCGGCCGGGGAAGACGTCTTCGAGGTGCTTCATCATCGGCGGATCGATGGACATGACGTCCTCGAAGTGGCCGTGGATGGGACAGTCCTTCACCATCAGGATCTGGCCATCGCGCTCGATGATCTGGGCCTTGATCTCGCCGACCTTCTCGTTGAGCAGGATCTCGTGGGGCAGCTTGCCGTCGACGATCTGCTGGCGGATCTCAGGGATGCAGCGGGGGCAGAGCGAGTCGGTGGTACGCGGCCAGCCAAGCGGGGGCTTCTCTTTCTGATAGCTCTTCAGAAGCGGCTTGTCGCTCCACTTGGGGGTAAAGCTGGGGTTGGGCGAGATCGAGTTCAGCTTGTCGAACACGGCCCATGCGGCCTTTGCACCGTACGTAAGAGCCTTTTCGGCTAACTTCGCGGACTTTGCCATAAGTGTTTCTGTCTCCTGATGAGTTCCTTCAAAAATCGGTGAAGCCTGAACAGCTACTCCTTGAGCGTATTCGGCCAAGGGCGCCTGCGGTAGTACGCACCCTGATTCAACCCCTCATGAGGCTCATTCGGTTAAATGAATGAGGGACAAGGGTTTGAACCTCCTTAAGCGTAGCCACCGCGGGGTGCTGATTGAAGTTTAACCAAGCGAACAGCTGTTTTCTGCATTAAACGGTAATTGGGGAGCAGCGAATGGGAGCCCTGAAAAGGGTGCAGAAAATTAAAGGCCGTGGCGGATGGCTGGTGGAGGCCCGTTCTACATGCTTCCGGGGTTGGTGTAGGCGATGTTGTTGAGAATCTGCTGCACGAAGATGATGCGCACGTGGACGTGGCTGGCGAGGTCGGGGAGGAACTCGTTGACCAGGTTGTTGACGGGGTCGAGGGCGTAGCCGGTGAGGATGCGTTCGGCGGTGGAGGCGCCGTCGCTCTGGATGCCGGGGACGTAGAGATTGCTGAGCTCGGCGACGATGGGGTAGGCGGCGAGCGTGCCGTAGTTGGGGATGGCGTGGCCGTCGTCGCTGCGCGAGACGAAGGTGCGGGAGACGGAGTAGAGGATGCGCTTGCCGAAGGGCTTGTCCGGGCGGCGGTAGTAGCGCGGGTCCTGGTGGGCGATCGCGGGTACGGCGAAGGTACCGAAGAACTCGGCGGTGGCGTTCTGCAGCACGCTGATGCCTGCGAGCTTGCCGAAGCCCGCGAAGCCGGGGCCGTAGGCGGTGTGCGAGTCGATCGCGATGTTGATGGCCGAGATGCCGACGATGGTGCCCAGGCTGGAGGGATCGGTGGTGTAGTGCGCGGCGAGGTAGCCCTTCTCCTGCCAGGTGAGCGGGATCGCGATGTTGGTGCTGAGGAAGCGCTGGTAGGGATAGACCAGCTCGCTGCAGCGCGGGCGTGGGGCATCGACCTTTTTGGGGTCGAAGTAGATCATGCCGAGGGCGCTGATAAAGTTGCAGGGCTCCTGATCTTTGCCGCTGGCATGCTGGGACCGGCGGGCGACGAGGACGGCATCTTCCTGGAGGGAGGCGCTGGGGGCGTCGGGCAGTTGTTCCTGGGGGGAGTCGCTGGGCGTGATCCTCGGCTTGAGGGGAGCCAGGGGCGCGATCGGGGTGGACTCCTGCGCCGCCGGGGCCGGCGTCTCCTGCGGCGGGGGAGCGGGGGGCGGCGCCGTCTGTGCGGCGGCACTTGCTGCGAGAATCAACACGCTGAGCACCCATGCGCGGACCATCATCGTGTTGCGTCCTTGCTGTGTAACGGGTTCGGTGCGCGTCTACTCATGCTTTCTGATGTGCAGCCAGTTGATGAAATCGTCTGCGAACTCGGAGACGAGATAACCGCCTGCGGTGCCTGCGAGGGAGGTTCCCCAGCCTCGCATCACCGGTGTTACGCCCATGTTGCGTTCAGGATAGTACGTTTGGGCCAGTGAGACCGCGGCGCCGGTGCCGAGGATAAAGGCGTAGTTGGGAATGGTCTTTCCGCTGTCGGTACGGCCGATGACGGGCCGCGTCACCGCATAGAGGGCGCGATTGAAGAACTTGTGGTCGGGACCCAGCTGATAGTAGCGGGGATCCTGGTGAAAGGCCGTGGCCAGCACGGAGTCGGAGAAGACCTCTTTGGAGGAGTTCAGCGCGGCGGCGGCTCCGAGGCGTTGTCCGAAGGCTTCACTGTTGACGCCATAGTTGGGACTGAGATCGAGGAGCTGCGACCAGCCTGCGGAGAGGAGCCATCCCGCCATGGCGTAGGGCGTCACGGACTCGCGCAGACCCAGCAGTATCTTGTCTTTGGGGCGCTGCTTCCGGACCGACTGTCCGGCGGAGATAAATTTCACGCGAGCCAGGGCCACGGGCTGGGTGTTTGTTCCGGTGATCTGTCCGCCGTACCAGTTGCCGGAGGTGCCGTCGTGCAGGGAGCTGCTCTCGCCGGCGAGGGTGGCGCTGGGCGCGTCGGGCAGATCGGACGTGGCTGTCTCTGTGGCTGTGGACGTCGCCCTGGGGGCGGGATCGGATGGATTCGCTGGATTAGCGGCTAAGCATGGAGCTGTCACAAGAGCGAACGCGAGAAGTCCAAATCCAACAGGGCCCGGACTTGTTCTCCAGTGACGGATAGAGCATACGTTTTTTGCTGGCAACAAAAACCCTCACTTACGATACTGACGATCTCGTTGCTCCAGTCTGGAACAGGACCGACGTGCTTTGAACATTAATTATGGCGTTTTACGCGGTAACAGATGTGCACGCCCTGCTTGAAAGGACGCATCCGCATCGCGCTACGTTGTATCTGCGGCTGCAGTTGGCGCTAAAGCGTTGACGTTACCACCTCGGCACTGCGGGCGGAATACCCTTCCGTAGTGGTTGACCCTGCTTTTTCCTCATTCTGATAATCAATAGTGGAGAGCTCTATATGTCGACCGAGTCGGGGAAGTCTGCCTGGGAGCAACGGTTGCACGAGACCGGTGCGCGCGTGGAGGACGATCTGCGTGAGCTGGTTCGCTACTTCAACGACGAAGTGGTGCCCGAGGTCCGTAAGAGCGGCTCCGAAGCTCTGCGCGCGGCGGCGAAGCATCTGAATTCCATCGCGGAGCGCATGGATGAGCGAGCGGGCCGCACACCGCCACGCCGCCCTGAGGGAACACCCCGGCCGTGAATCGCTCTCGCATCGCTGTTGCCGTTCCCGCACTGGTGTTGATGCTGGCGGTGAGCGGTTGCCACAAGAAGCATAAGCACGCCTACCATCCGCCGCCTCCTCCGATTCGCTCGAGCAGCCACGGCGGAAGCACGACAGCGAGGAATCGCACGACTGCGCCGCCGAGCGCGAGTGTTCCACTGTCGCCGCCTGCGTCGCTACCGCCGAACCTGAGCCAGCGGCCCTCTGTGGTAGAGACGGGACTGGCAAGCTGGTATGGCCCGCCGTATGCCGGTCGCAAAGGGGCCGACGGTACGGTCTACGACCAGAACGCGATGACGGCGGCGCATCTGACGCTGCCGATGGGATCGATCGTGCGGGTGACCAATCTGACGACCAACCAGTCGGCGGTGGTGAAGATCACCGACCGCGGGCCGTTTGTGCATGGGCGCATCATCGATCTCTCGCTGGCTGCGGCCAAGGCGACGGGAGTGTATCGCGCGGGCATCGCGAAGGTACGCGTCGAGGCGTGGACGCCGGCGCCGAGCACCAGCGCCAGTGCGATTCCCGGCGGACGCTGGTGCGTGCAGGTGGGTGCCTTCCAGAATGAGAAGGATGCGATCAAGCTGAAGGAGCAGCTGCTGCGGCGCTACTCGAAGGCCAAGGTGATCGAGTTCCCCGGCCCTACGGGCTACTGGGTTCGCATCAATCCTTCACGGCCGGATAAGGACTCCGCGACGGAGGCAGCAGACAGCATCCGCGTCGGGGGCGGGGCTGAGCCTTACCTGATTCGCACCGACTAGAGGGAATCCCTGCGGGGTGATTTAGCGGATGACGCGGCGGTTGGTGCGGCGTTCGATCTCTCTGGCAAACTCTGCTGCGCCGCTGTGGTTCCAGGTGTGGGTGATGGTGACGCGGTTGTCGCCCATGATGCGGGTCATGCGTCCTCCGCCGATCGCCTGGGCGCTCATGACCTCGTGATAACTGATGCGCTTATCGCCGCGCAGCCAGAAGTGCTGTACCAGCGCGGAGGGCGTCATCACGATGGTGCCGGGCATCTGCGAGAGCACCAAAAGGGCGATGGCGACGATCAATAACGGCAGCCACATGGGCAGATGGTGCGTCGCCTTCCAGACCGGCAGCGCGAAGAAGATGAAGTAGAGCGGGAGCACCAGAGCGCGTCCCCAGATGACGATGGGCTTGAGCGGGAAGGCGAGGCCTTCGGTGGTCTCGCGCGGCTTGCCCTTGATCATGCGTCCGGCGTAGAGCAGTACGAAGAGCGCAGCCAGTGTCGCGAATTGAAGTGTCTTGAAGGTGACCATATCGATCTCCCGATCTTACTTTTCAGGCGGCGGTGGAGGATAGTAGGGCAGCTTCTGCTGCTCCTCGTTGGCACGCTTGACGCCGATGTCGCCGAAGAGCAGGCTGGGCACGATGGTGGTCTGCGGCAGCGCGGCGAGCATGTCGTTGACGTAGGGATCATTGCCGGCGGCGATGATCTCGGAGCGCAGGCTGCGGTTGTCGAGCTCGTCGAAGCTGGCGCCGCGCACCAGCTGGCGGCTGCCGTCGGGATGCACGAGGTAGAGCAGCCGCGGCGCCTCGCCGCCCATGGTCTCCACGGCGTAGACGTCGCGCTTCTGGTCTTTCGCCATCGATAGAAGCTTCTGGTTCATCGCGGCGGGCGGCAGCGGATTGGTGGCGGTGAAGATCATCACGCTGGAGCTGGAGTGCGCTGCCGCACCCGGCGCGGCGCGGCCGTGGCCGTTGGAAATGGGGAAGTCACGCACCGGCGTGCGGCCGATGAGATAGTTCTGGAGCTTGCCTGCCGTGACCACGTCGACCGACTGGGCGGGGACACCCTCGTCGTCGATGGTGTAGGCACCGATGACGGAGCGTCCGGCAAACGTCGTCTCCAGGGGATTGTCGACGACGTTCATGAACTCGGGCAGCACGCGTGCGCGATAGCTCGAGGCATAGGCGCCGGTGGTGCGCGCGGCGGTGCCCATGTCGGGCCGGTCGGCCTCGACGTTATCGACGAAGAGGCGGTTCATGACGTCGGAGGCGGCGTCACCGGAGAAGAGCACGGGGCCGTGATAGTCCTCGGAATCGACGAGCGGGGCATTGCGCAGGTCTTCGAGGGTCTTGATGTCGTCGATGACGCGCTTGCGGAAGGCCGGCCAGCTTTCGAGTTCCGATGCGCTGACGGCGACCGAACCGTTGTCGCGGCTCAGACGCATGCCGTCGCCGGCCTGCGTGCCGACGCTGATGGCGTTGTTATAGCCGCTGGTGCTGTAGCGCACGGCGGTGCCCTCGGTGTTGACGAGGTAACGATTGAGCACCATGGCACGGATGTTGGCGGTGGAATACTGCACCAGCGGGGCGAAGCTGCGGACCTCGGGTGCGCTGGAGTAGAGGCCGCTGGCGGTGATGATGCGCTTGCGCCACTCGGCGCGGTCGATGTCGAGCTTGCGCAGCGGTTCGATTTTGACCAGAGGCTTCTGCTGGGCGAGGTCCTGTTCGGCGCTCGGCGACTGGAAGCGCTCCATCGCGGCGCGTTTGGCGGAGTAGGCGCGCAGGGCGTTCTTGTAGGCGTCGTCGGTGGCGGTCCAGAGGGCGTAGCGCAGGGCGATGGGGTCGTTGTCATCGGGAGCGAGCTGTACGCTGCCTTCGCCGCGTCCGCTGCTGGAGTCGATGTTGTGGTCGCCGATGCGGACGTTGACGCGCACGATGCGCTGGTGGCCCTGTTCCTCGCGGGTGAGGGCGCCGTAGTTGGCGACGGCCTCGTAGCTGGTGAAGTCGTCGAGGCGGTACTCGATGAAATAGGGCCGCTGCATGCCGGGGAGGACGAGCTGCGCCTTCTCGCGTTCGAGCTCGGCCTGCATGGCCTTCATCAGAGGGTCGTCGGACTGTGCGAAGGATGTCTTTGCGACAGCGCAGGAGGCAAAGAGCAGGGCGGCTGCGACGGTACGCGAGAGTGAGATGGTGTGCGCCATTTATCGCTTCTCCTTGGCGTCGTCGATGGGTGGTGGGGGCAGGATGGGGGGCCGTGCGGTGCCCTGGGCCTGGCGCTGGGTCTCGATCTCGCGGACGAGCATGGCGGGGGCGACGGCGCTGACGGGAATGCTGCCGGATTCGGCGCCGCAGATGCCGTTGAAGACCTGCTGATGATCGTCGGTGGCGACGATGCGGTTGAGTGCGGCCTGCGGGGTGCCGACGATAGAGACGCCGCGCACCAGCTCATCCGGGCGGCCATCGACGAAGACGCGGTAGACGACCAGCGGGATGACCTGGAAGGCCTGCGGCGAGCGGCGGGTGGTGACGGCGAAGCCGGAGGAGATGTCCTCGAAGTAGAGGCCGTAGGGCTTGCCCTGCTTCTTTGCCTCGTCGATCAGCATCTGGCGCAGCTCCTTGTCGCTGACGGTCTTGGTGGAGCTGACGATGAGGTTGCCCTGCCGGCCGGTGGGCATGCGGCCGATCTCGGCGCGTCCGTGGCCGTTGGAGTTGGCGAAGCTGGCGATGGGAAGCCGCGACATGAGGAAGGTTTCGAGCACGCCGTCCTTGATGAGGTCGACGCGGTGCGCCTGCTGGCCTTCGTCGTCGTAGCTGTAGTGGCCGCTGAGCGGCTGGCCGTCGAAGTCCTTCAGGGTGGGATCGTCGGTGACGCTCATGAAGGTGGGGAGGATCTGCTTGCCCAGCAGCTTGGTGAAGGTCTGGCCTTCGTCGTCGCCGCGCTGGCGCTGGCCTTCGAGGCGGTGACCGAGGACCTCGTGAAAGAAGACGGCGGAGGCGCGGCCGCTGAGGATCGCCGGACCGTTGAAGGGTTCGGTGATGGGAGCAGAGCGCAGGGCGACGAGGTTCTTCGCCATCGCGGTGGTCTTCTCGATGACGGTCTTCTGGTCGGGGAGGTGGGCGAGAGAGTCGGCCTCGAAGGTCTCGGCGCGGAAGAGGTCCATGCCGTCGGCGGCGCGGGTGCGAGCGACGATGACGAGACGGGCGACGTGATTGGGGGTCGCCACCCTGGTGCCTTCGGAGGAGACGAAGTAGGCGGTCTCGGTCGCAGCCTGCACGGCGACGTTATCGAAGAAGATATCGGGGTACTGGCGGAAGAGGGCGGAGAGCTCGCGCAGTCGCTTCTCCCAGAGGGTGTGATCGGCGTTGAGCGGGGCGGAGGCGGGCAGTATCTCGGAGGCAGGCTTCTCCTTTGAGAAGTCCGCGGAGGAGTCTTCTTCTTTAGCGCGCACCTGCTGCTCGGTCTTCACCTTCAGGTAGCCGTCGAGCGCGCGGGCGTATCCACGATTGGTGGCGAACCAGAGACTGCGGTCGATGGCATCGCGGTCGTCGGTGAGCGGCAGGGGGATGGTGGTGAGCGCGCTGGTGCGGTGATCGCCGTGGGTGTTGTCCTCCTCCGGCGTGCCGATGCGCATCTGCACGTCTGCGGTGCGGCGGCGGCTCTCGTGTTGCCCGGTGATGGCGCCGTACTGGGCGCTCATATTGAAGCTGTCGGAGTCGGAGACGGAGTAGCTGAGGTAGTAGGGCTTCGGCTGCTTCTCGTCGCCGATGGCCCCGAGGGAGTTCATTGCGCGGCCAAGCTCAGAGCTCATCGCCTCCAGCAGCGCGGTGTTTGCCTTCGCAGCGTCAGCGGCGTGCAGGGGCACGGAGGAGAAGAGGATGGCTCCCAGGGCAAGGCCCGTGGCGCGGGAGAGGCTGGCACGATATTGCATCATCGGATGGAGAGCTCGTTTCGCGTCAAGGTGCATTCTGGTTGGCGTCTAGCTGAAGTGGAGTGTATCGAATCTGCTCCCTGCGTGTCTGAAGCTTCAGAGCGTGATGTTGCCTGTTGGACGGATGACAACGGCGTCAGGGGTAGTGCGAGGTTTGCCGCGGGTATCGCTTTCGTGCAAACTGACACAACCTGAATGGGCGAAACAGCCAGGCGGTGGTCATGGATATGCAAAGTGTTGGGATATGCAAAGCGCTGGGGATCAGCCGGGCGATGAGCAGGCAAGGGTGATGGAATCTTGAAGAGTCTGAGCAGCAGCGCGTGGTTTTGCCGATGGATGGTCCTGATGCTGATCCTTGCCGGCGGCATGAGTCTTGCGGCCGGGGCGCAGCCGCCTGCCGGGGCCCAGGGGAATAGTAGCCCGTCGCAGCCTGCGCAGACGGCTTCGCCGAAGCGCGATCCGGCAAAGCCAGCGTACTCCCTGCCGCCCGAGACGCTGGCTCGCGCGATCGCCTACTCGCACATCCGCGTGGTGCTGGATTTCGTCTCGAGCGGATGGAGCATCGTCTCGCTGGTGCTGCTGCTGGGGCTGGGCGGGATCGCCCGGATGCGCGACGTTGCGGTAAACCTGAGCCGCAACCGGTGGGTGCAGGGCGTTGTCTTCGCGCTGCTGCTGTTGCTGGCGACAACGCTGCTGGAGCTGCCGCTGGATATGTATGGGCATCATGTCTCGGTGAGCTACGGCCAGTCGGTGCAGGGCTGGGGCAGCTGGTTTGCCGATGCCGGTAAGGGCTTTCTGCTGACGCTTGCCGTTGGAGTGCCTGTCGTGATGCTGCTGTTCCGGGTGATCCGCCGCTCGCCGTCGCGCTGGTGGTTCTGGTTCTGGATTCCGGCGATGCTTCTGGTTCTGGTCTCGGTGTTTGTGGCTCCGGTGCTGATCGATCCCCTGTTCAATAAGTTCGAGCCGCTGTCGAAGTCCGATCCGGCGCTGGTCGATCGCCTGGAGCAGGTCGTTGCGCGCGGAGGCGTTCAGATTCCGCCTGGCCGCATGTACCTGATGAAGGCCAGCGAGAAGGTGACGGGATTGAATGCCTATGTCACCGGTTATGGCGCGTCGAAGCGTGTGGTGGTCTGGGACAACACGACTGCCAAGGCCACGCCGGACGAGATCAGCTTCATCTTCGGCCACGAGCTGGGGCACTATGTGCTCAATCACATTCCGAAGACGCTCGCCTTTCTTGGCGTGCTGCTGCTGGTGGAGTTCTATCTCGGCTATCGCGGCGTGCGATGGCTGCTGGAACGATACGGCAGAGACTGGCATATCCCTTCGCAGAACGACTGGGGAATGCTGGCGGTGATGCTGCTGGTGCTCTCCGTGCTATCGTTCTTCACCGAACCCGTAGTGAATGGCTACAGCCGGATGAACGAGCATGAGGCCGACATCTACGGGCAGGAGGTCATCCATGGCATCGTCGCCGATCCGCAGACGGCGGCGCAACAGGCGTTTCAAGTTCTTGGAGAGGTCTCGCTGACCGATCCCAACCCCAATGCGTTTGTCACCTTCTGGACGTTCAGTCATCCATCGGTCGCCTATCGCGCTGCATTTGCCGCAGCATACGATCCCTGGAACGCAGATCGGCATCCAAAGTTTTTTAAGAAGTGAAGGTTCTATGACTCCATCTGTGTCTGCTTTAAAAACATCTCCGGACTGCCTGTTTTGCAGGATTATTGCGGGAGAGATTCCGGCCAACCGCGTCTATGAAGACGAACACTGCATCGCCTTCCCGGATATCAATCCTCAGGCGCCGACGCATCTGCTGATCATTCCAAAGGAGCACATGGTTTCGGTGGCGAAGACGCTCGAAGAGCACAAGCCGCTGCTCGGGCACATGATGGCGACTGCGGCGGAGCTGGCGAAGGCGCGTGAACTCGAGAAGGGCTTTCGCATCGTCGTGAATACGGGCGACGATGGAGGGCAGACGGTGCATCATCTGCACCTGCACCTGCTGGGCGGCCGCCGGATGAGTTGGCCTCCAGGCTAGAGAAAAGAAGAAGGGCGAGCCGCAATGGCTCGCCCTTCAGTTACGCCAGCAGCATGGCTACTGGTTGTAGTTGTTTTCTTCCTCTTCCTCGGCGCCGTAGCGGCGCAGCAGGTTCGGCAGGTTCTGCGAGAACGCTGCACGCGGCATGACGCTAGTCGCAGCCGGCCTCGACCGCCTTGGCCTTCAGGTCGCCCTGCAGGTGCGAGAGAAAGCCGATGATGGAGGTCCCGCGCTTCAGCTTCGACTTCAGCTTGGGGATCAGCGTCAGTGGCTTGGCTGCGGTGTTGTTGAGGTCGAATACGATCAGCGCCGGACGCTCTTCTTCGCCGGTCGTCAGCTGCGCGATCACGTCCTTGTCGTTCTTGACGAACGCGACCTTGACGCCCAGCTTGCGCGAGGTCTCCTGAATCTTTGCCGTGAAGAAGAGGTCTTCGATAAAGAAGAGGATCTTCGTCGGCGCATCTTCCGGAATCGGGATCGTACGGCCCTGCGAGTAGTCGATGGGCTGCGAATCGCTGACATGGAAGTTGCGGCCGTGGCCGTTCGAGCGGCGGTGATTGCCGGTGTCGATGGTGGAGGGAGGAGTATCGGCAAAGTTGCCGTTTACCTCGCGGTAGCTGTGGTCCATTGGACCTACAAAGCTGCGAGGACCGCGCTGCTGCTTGCCGCCTCCGCCGCCCCCTTTGGAGCGTTTGAAGGTGCTGTTGCCCGGCTGGTGGGTCTGCTGATACTGGCCGCTGGCATTGAAGTCGCCGCCGCTCTGGCTGCGCGGACGATCGCCGCGGCCGCCGTCACGGAACTTCTTCTTCCAGCGCTTGGCACCATTGCCGTTGCCCTGCTGCTGTTGTCCACCCTGGAAGGGCTGTCCCGAAGACTGCTGGGGCGCGGCCTGTGCGGGAGCGGCGCCCTCCGCGAGAGGAAGCTGTCCCTGGGGGCTGCTTTCTGCCTGGGGTGCTCCAGCCTCCGAGGGCAGGCCCTTGTTCTTGCGCTTACGCCGCCGGCGGCGGCTGCTCTTGGACTGGCCCATGCCTGGGGCCGATGACCCGCCGGCATACTGCGAATCTCCATCGGGAATGGGGACCGCGGTGGAACCCTGGTGCGACTGCACCTCGGGCATATTCTGCTCTGAAGTCATGCTTCCACTTCCTGCTGCGCCAAAGGCGCTTTTAACGTTTCACTCCCACGGACGCACGTGTCTCGTCGAATCTGTCCTTTGAGACAGGGTACGAACCAAACCCGTAGTGCGGCGTCGGAGAAAACGATCTCAAGTTGTACTCAAAACGGAACGTCAACAAAATGTTGATACTCGCTGTCGGCATGTTGCATGCAACCGCACTGACAGCACGGAAGACCTCATCCGGCTCTTCCTTCACCCTCACAGTTAGCAACTAGGTCCGGCGGTGCCGCTCCTGCCAACTCCGAAGCCCTCCGTTGGCGGATTGCATTCGTGTGGCACACTCAGCCGGTTGCCAGAGACAGGCTACGCGCAATCCGATTGCTTGGCAAGCCTTCTCTTTTTTTATTGTACCGTACCGAGAGAAGCCAAGGCAGAGACGGGGATCGAGTGCGCTCCGGAATTTGCCGGAGCAGCTGCCTCTTGCTTCTTTATCCTTATACTGATGGCCAGTCACTGGCCTCCCATAAACTTTGGTTCACCCTTGGCGGGGAACCGACGCCTTGCATGCGGGCTGTGTCATCTATGGACTCAGCTTCCTTCCTGCCGGCGCCAGATCTGTCGTCCTCAGTTCCGCCGCGGCGGTTCCCAGAACGATCTGACGGGAATATATAGAGCAATCCATGTGCCATTCGCTAAATCGCTATTTACTGGCGTTTACGCAGGTGACTCAAGCGGAAGCGTCCACAATTCCGTTTTTTGAAGGTTTAAGGCTCCAGATTTTGGGAGAGTCTGGGCGAATCCTGAGAGAGTCTTTGGAAGAATCAAGGGACGATCAATTTAGCCGGGAATGTTTGACCCGCCACATGGAGAACCCTATAATCGTGGTGTTCTGGCAGCCCTCTCGCTCCCTTCCGGCCCTTATTGGGAAGCCGGAGATCGAGGTACAGATAATCCGTTCCAGGTCGAGCGGATTGTTGAGCGGATGCAGGGCCATTGGCTCGGAAGGTCGCGTTCATGCACCTACGACCGGTTGATTTAGCGAACGAACCCGAAGGAGTACCAAACACCGCATGAATCGCTCTCTCGTACTTGTCTCCGCGCTTGGCGTGGGACTCTCGACTGTCGCTGCGCACGCGCAGACGGCTGCTACCCCTGCTCCTGCTGCTCCGGCCACCGCTGCTGCCAACACGCCTCCGCCTCCGCCACAGGCAATTCCCGCCAAGATTGCTCTGATCGCCTTTGAGCAGGCTGTCTTCGCCACCAACGAGGGCCAGCAGGCTGTCCAGGGTGTGCAGAAGAAGTACGAGCCCAAGCGCGCGCAGATTGAGTCTCTCGGTCAGGAGGTCGAATCGCTCAAGAAGCAGCTGCAGAGCGCGCCGGCCACCCTCTCCGATGAGGAGCGTGCGACCCGCCTGAAGAACATCGACACCAAGGAAAAGCAGCTGAACCGTGATGCCGAGGACGCGAACAACGCGTACCAGGCTGACGTTCAGGAGGCTTACGGCAAGGTAGCCCGCAAGGTTTCGGGCACGGTGCAGAAGTATGTTGCCGAGAACGGCTACACCCTGCTGCTCGACGTGAGCAACCAGCAGACCAGCAATGTCATGTGGGCGACGCAGAATCCGAACATCGACATCACCCTGGCTGTGGTGAACGCATACAACACGACCTCCGGCGTTGCCGCTCCGGCCCCGTCGGCTCCGACCCCGTCGGCGACCCGTCCGCGTCCTGCGGCCACCAAGCCCCCGACCAAGTAACCAGCAATTCCATGCTTTTCCGTCTGGCCTCTCCTTCGGGGGAGGCCAGATGTTTTGTCTGTGGAAAATATTGTGGAATACTTCAGGCGTAGCTGCTGGTAGGGAGCCGAGGGGCTATCTGCCTGTCAATACAGGGGATATCGTCCAGATAGTATATGTATCCTGTAATCAGATATTTACGGGATGGAGCGGAGTATTTGTGCAGGCAGGCGAAGGCCCCTGCGGGGAAATCCGCTGATTTCAACGCTTTCCACAAATGAAAGTTACAGCAGTGTTATGGCGTTTTGCGCATCTGACGAAATCGGCCCCTGCCAGATGGGCACTGGAGCGCAACATGCAGGGCGCTCCAGTGGGTCGATGGCTTACCGGATGACTTACTCTTCGCCGACCTTCAGCACGGCGAGGAAGGCCTCCTGCGGGATGTCGACTTTGCCGATCCGCTTCATGCGCTTCTTGCCTTCCTTCTGTTTGTCCAGCAGCTTGCGCTTGCGCGAGATGTCGCCGCCGTAGCACTTGGCGATGACGTTCTTGCGGATGGCCGTGACGGTGGAGCGGGCGATGATCTTCGAGCCGATGGCGGCCTGGATGGCGACCTCGAACATCTGCCGCGGGATCAGCTCGCGCATTTTATCGACCAATGCCTTGCCGCGATCGTAGGCGAAGTCGCGGTGGACGATGATGGAGAGCGCGTCGACGGGCTCGCCCGAGACGAGGATGTCCATCTTCACCATGGGAGAGACCCAGCGGCCGGCGAGGTGGTAGTCGAGCGAGGCATAACCGCGGGAGACGGACTTCAGCCTGTCGTAGAAGTCGAGGACGATCTCATTCAGCGGCAGCTCGTAGGTGATCATCACGCGCGTCTCGGAGACGTACTCGATGTTCTTCTGCACGCCGCGCTTGCCTTCGACCAGCTTGAGAATGTTGCCGAGATACTCCTCGTTGGTGAGGATCTTGGCTTCGATGATGGGCTCTTCGATCTGCTCGATCTCGCTCGGGTCGGGCCAGCGCGAGGGATTGTCGACGGTGATCACGCTGCCGTCGGTCAGAGTGATCTCGTACTGCACGCCGGGCGCGGTGATAATCAGGTCGAGGTTGTACTCACGCTCCAGCCGCTCCTGAATGATCTCGAGATGCAGCAGGCCGAGGAAGCCGCAGCGGAAGCCGAAGCCGAGGGCGACGGAGGACTCGGGCTCGAAGTTGAACGAGCTGTCGTTGAGGCGCAGCTTCTCCAGCGCATCGCGCAGCATGCCGTGGGCGTGCGTATCGACTGTGTATAGACCGGCGAAGACCATGCTCTTGATGTCTTCAAAGCCGGGGAGCGCCTCATCGCAGGGTCTTTCGACGTCGGTGATGGTGTCGCCGACCTTGGTGTCGGCTACATTCTTGATTGTCGCGACGAAGAAGCCGACCTCGCCCGCGGAGAGCTCCGTCAGTTCGACGGGTTTGGGCGTCATCACGCCCATGCTCTCGATGTCGAAGATCCTGCCATTCGACATCAGCTTGATCTTCTGACCCTTCTTCATGCGTCCGTTGATCACACGGGCGAGCACGATGACGCCGCGGTACGGGTCGAACCAGCTATCGAAGATCAGCGCCTGCAGGGGAGCATCGGCGTCCCCCTTGGGCGGAGGCAGCAGGTGAACCACGGCCTCGAGAATCTCAGCCACGTTCAGGCCCGTCTTGGCGGAGACGGGGATGGCGTCGTCGGCGGGCAGGCCGACGGACTTTTCGATCATCTCCTTGGTGCGGGGAATGTCCGCGCTGGGGAGATCGATCTTGTTGATGACGGGGATGATCTCAAGCCCGTTGGAGATGGCGAGATAGGCGTTGGCCAGTGTCTGCGCCTCGACTCCCTGCGAGGCATCGACGACGAGGAGCGCACCTTCGCAGGAGGCGAGCGAGCGAGAGACCTCGTAGCTGAAGTCGACGTGGCCGGGCGTGTCGATCAGGTTCAGCTGATACGTGTCGCCGTCATTGGCCTTGTACATCATGCGGACGGTGTGGGCCTTGATGGTGATGCCGCGTTCGCGTTCGAGGTCCATCGCGTCCAGCACCTGCGCCTGCATCTCGCGCGAGGTGAGGCTTCCCGTCAGCTCCAGCAGACGGTCCGACAGTGTGCTCTTGCCGTGGTCAATGTGCGCGATGATCGCGAAGTTTCGAATGTGACTGGGGTTCATACGTAGGTGACGGAATGCCTCAATCTCCCATGATAGCAGCGTGAGATGCGGGAGGCAGGCACGTCGGCGGACCGTTTCTGCGGCTGCAACGTCATACAATGAGCAGGAACGATGCATCGGTTGAATCAGAACAATTCTGTGCGGCGCTGGATGCTTGCCGCAGCGTGTGCGCCGCTGGTGTTGCTTGCCGGCTGCCCGCAGAACGGTACGCCGCAGGCCGGTGCGCCAGGCAAGGTGCCTGCGCAGGCGACGGCTCCCACGACGCCTGCCGCGAACCCAGCCGCGCCGCAGACTGCGGCTCCCGGAACCGGCACGGCGCAGAGCGTCAACGATGCCGCCAATGCGTACAAAGCGCAGCAGTTGATCAACCGCGTGGAACAGAGCTATCGCACCGGCGTGGAGAACTATCGTGCCGGGCATCTTGAGGCTGCGCGCGCGGACTTCGATGCGGCGGTCGACCTGATGCTGACCAGCGGACTCGACCTGAAGCACGATCCGCAGCTTGCGGACGAGTTTGAGCATCTGCTGGACTCGGTTAATTCGCTTGAGCTTGCCGCGTTGAAGGAGGGCAACGGTCTTTCGCCTGTCATCGAAGCAGCTCCTCTCGATGCTGCCGCGAATGAGGTCACGTTTAAATCGGATGCTGCCCTCAACGCGCAGCTGAACGATGAGCTGAAGACGACGCTGTCCGATTTTCCGCTTGTGGTGAACGACTATGTCGCCGGCTATATCAATTACTTTTCCAATTCGCAGACGGGCCATGCGCACCTGCTGCGCTCGCTGGAGCGCGCGGGCAAGTACAAGGACATGATTCAGAAGATTCTGCGTGAAGAGGGTGTACCGCAGGATCTGATCTATCTCGCGGTCGCGGAGTCGGGCTTCCAGCCGCAGGCTCTCAATACGCACTCCGGGGCGGCTGGCATGTGGCAGTTCATGCCCTTTGCCGGAGCATATGGCCTTGCTCGCAATGGCTGGGTCGACGAGCGCTTCGACCCGGAGAAGTCTTCCCGCGCCTACGGCCGGTATATGAAGTCGCTCTACGATCAGTTCGGCGACTGGTATCTTGCCATGGCGGCGTACGACTGGGGCCCGGGCAATGTGCAGCGCGCGGTGATGAAGACGGGCTACGCCGACTTCTGGGAGCTGTATCGTCGCGGCAATCTTCCCGGCGAGACGAAGAACTACGTTCCGGGCATCATCGCCGCCATCATCATGTCGAAGAATCCGACGAAGTACGGGCTCGACAAGATTCAGCCGATGGCGGCTGTGGTCTCCGATACGGTGACGATCGACTACACGGTCGACCTGCACCTGGTGGCGGACGTGACAAATGCCTCGCTGGAGGAGATTGTTGCGCTGAACCCGAGTCTGCTGCGCATGAACACTCCGCACGATGCGCCGTTCGATCTGCACATCCCTCTTGGCACGCGCGATGCCTTTACGTCGCGCATCAAGGAGATCCCGGAAGAGAAGCGGTCGAGCTGGCGCTTCCACGTGGTGCGCACCGGGGAAGCGCTCGATACGATTGCCTCGACGCTTCATGCTCGTGCGAGCGAGATCGCTGAGACCAACAGCCTGAAGCCGGGCGAAAGCCTCGAAGAAGGCGACGAGCTTGTCGTGCCTGTCGCGACCGTGACGAGTTCGCATCCGCAGCGTTACAAGGTGCGGCGCGGGGATACTCTCATTACCGTTGCCGATCGTTTCGGCGTGTCGGTGGAAGATCTTCGCTCGTGGAATCGGTTGAGCTCGAATACGATTGCGCCGGGCCGCACGATTGCTGTCGCTGCGCCGGTAAAGCTTGCGCCATCGACGCGCACACGCGGCAGAGCGTCGCGTTCTTCTTCGTCGAAGACGTCGAAGGCATCCTCGAAATCATCGAGCGCATCGTCGAAGAAAGCGACGAAGAGCACGACGAAATCATCGCCTGCAAAGAGCTCTTCCGCGAAGACCTCATCGAGCAAGACGAGCCCATCCTCTTCCAAGAAGAAATCGAAGGCTGCTCGATAAGCTACCTAACAAAAAAGAGTGCTTGCCATTGCTGGCACATGTAGGCATTCTGTTGCTAGAATCTCGCCGGATGTAGAGGTAGAGTTAATCTGCATCGAATCGCAAAACGGATCATGGAAATGCGATTCGCTGACGAAGAGATCAAGCAGAGGATAAGGCGATCATGATGTTCGACGACGAGACGATCAAGCTTCATGCAGCAGCCGCGGCAGGGGATGATTACGATGATGACGACCTCGGCCATCGCTTCGATGATGAGGACGATGAAGAAGAGGAAGAGGTGATCGTCTCTTCGGATGACGACGAGGGTTCCTTCCACGCCGACGAAGAGGATGAGGACGAAGAGACGAGCGTGCACGTTGAAGAGGCTGTCCTCTTTGCAGCGCCTGTGACATCTTCCGAGCCCTATGTTCCTGCCAGCCGCGAATCGGAAGTTCCCGTGGCCCGTGAGCCGGTTGCTCCTCCCGTGGTGAAGAAGGCCCCGGCGAAGAAGGCAGCCGCCAAGAAAGCTCCGGCGAAGAAGGCTCCCGCCAAAAAAGCTCCTGCTAAAAAGGCCGCTCCGAAAAAAGCAGCCAAGAAGGCAGCGGCGAAGAAGGCGGTTAAGGCAGCGGCAAAGAAAGCCCCTGCCAAGAAGGCTCCCGCAAAGAAAGCCGTGAAGAAGGCTGCTCCGAAGAAGGCAGCCAAGAAGGCGGTTGTAAAGAAGGCGGTCAAGAAGGTTGCCGCCAAGAAGACGACATTGAAATCTGCCGCGAAGAAGGCCGGTACCCGGCGCGGCGGTATGGTCCCCTCCAAAAAGGTGGCCAGCAAAAAGGGTACGGCAAGCAGCAAAAAATCTAGTAAGAGAGGTATTACCTTGGCAACGAAGAAAGTAGCAGCAAAGAAGGCAGTAAAGAAGGCCGTCAAGAAGGCCCCTGCGAAGAAGGCCGTCAAGAAGGCTGTGAAGAAGGCTCCGGCAAAGAAGGCCGTGAAGAAGGCCGTCAAGAAGGCTCCGGCAAAGAAGACGGCTGCCAAGAAGTAGTTAGTAGCTTCTAACCTAAGGCAAGCAAAAAGGCCCGGTCTGCTCCTCGTGAGCGCCCGGGCCTTTTTGCGTCTGCCGATAAGCTGGCTACTTCTTCTGTGCTGCGATCTCTGCCAGGACCTCTTCGCTGTGGGTCTGCACGTCGACCTTCGGCCATACCTTGACGACCTTGCCCTTGGGCGAGATGAGGAAGGTCTGCCGCGCGGCGAACTTCATGTCGCCGTGCTGCGAGACGGGAACGCCGTAGGCATCGACGACTTTGTGATCGGGATCGGCGAGCAGCTTGAAGCTGAAGGTGTCCTTGGAGCACCAGGCCTTGTGGCCCTCGACGGTGTCGAGGCTTACGCCAAGCACGACGGCGTGCGCGGCGTCATACTTCGCCATGTCGCGCTGAAAGTTGTGCGCCTCGATGGTGCATCCCGTCGTCTGATCCTTGGGATAGAAGTAGAGAACGACCCACTTGCCCTTGTAGTCGCTCAGGCTGACGGGCTTATCTTCCTGTGAGGGCAGGGTGAAGTTCGGCGCGCTGGCGCCTGCCTGTACTTCGTCGGCTGCGTGGGCCTTGATGCCGAAGCCGCAGGTGGCCACCACGGCAAGGATTGCTGCGATCCAAATACTTTTGCGCATTGTCGTTCCCCTTCAGTTTTGAGAGCTTGATCGTTAGACGAGTCCCGAAGCGTCAGGACGCATGTTGTTCCGCGATGCAGAGGAATTTTACGCTTTCGTGATGTTGCGCGATAAACCGCTCATCCTGCGACGATGGCGATGCCAGCCTTGTCGGCCTCGGTGGCGATGGCCTCGGGGTCGAACATGAGGGTTCGCCCGGCCTCGAGCGCGAGGCAGGTGGCACCGGCGCGCTGCATGGTGCGGATGGTGGGAACGCCGACGACGGGGACGTCGAAGCGCATGTCCTGATTGGGTTTGGCGACCTTGACCACGGTAAGGGCGCGGCGCAACGTGGTGCTCTCGGCGGCGTCGGTGCGGGCGGCGTCTTCGGCGTCGAGGGTGCGGAAGAGTGCGCCTGCGCGTTCGATGGTGGCGTCGGTGCCTTCCATGGCTTCGACGGCGACGCAGGCCTGCGCCGCGATGACGACCGTCTGGCCGAGATCGTAGCCTGCGATGGCGCGGGCGACGGTGCGGCCATAGTCGATGTCCTTCTGCTCCTGCTCGTCGGGCGCGCGCTTCGTCATCACGCCGGGCTTCGCCAGCAGCGGCTCGAGGAACTGTGTCGACGAGATCAGCTCGATGCCCTCATCGCCCAGCACCTTGGCGACGGCGCCCAGCAGCATGTCGGTGTTGCGGGTGCGCAGGTTCATCAGCAGTTTGGCGAGCTTCCAGTCGGGACGGATGCTGGAGAAGATCTGCTTGTGCTTCACCTGGCCGGCCATGACGGCGCGCGTGACGCCCTCCTTGTGGAAGGTGTCGATGAGGCGAGACAGCTCGCCCAGCGACATCCAATGCACGTGGACGTTGGTGTCGGCGGAGGCGCGGATGTTCATCGCCTCGTCGGTTTCTTCTTTGATCGCTGCGACCACGACGGTGAGTCCGTGGGCGCGAGCCGCGTCGAGCAGAAGAAAAGGGAAGCGGCCGTTTCCGGCGATCAGGCCAAGCTTGTCGTTGGTAGCCATCACATCAAAGATACTGCCCTTCCGGGAATAGCCTGGGCGTTAGTGCTACTTGATGACGCCACGCTCGCTTTTGGCGATGAAGTCTGCGAGATAGGCCACCTTGTCGCCAAATTCGCCTGAGGCGATCTTCTCGCGGATGGAGGCGAGTGCGTCAGTGGTATTCAGCTTTGAGGCGAGCAGAAGCTTGTAGGCCGAGCGCAGCTGCTTGATCTCGTCAGGCGTGAAACCTCTGCGTTCGAGGCCGACCTTGTTGATGCCGTAGGCGTGGTTGTTGCGCTCCACGCTGGTAAGCGAGTAGGGAAGCACGTCCTGCGTAATGGTGGTGCCGCCGCCGATGTAGGCGTATTTGCCGATGGTGCAGAACTGATGGACGGGAGCGTTCGCGCTGAGCACGGCGAAGTCCTCCACCGTGACATGGCCAGCCAGAGTAGAGCCGTTGGGCAGGATGCAGCCGTCGCCGATGACGGAGTCGTGGCCGATGTGCACGTAGGCCATGATCAGGCAGTTGGAGCCGACGCGCGTTCTGCCGCCGCCGCCCACTGTGCCGCGCGAGATGGTGACGTACTCGCGGATGTCGTTCTTGTTGCCGATGACGAGTTCGGTGGGCTCGTCTTTGTACTTGAGGTCCTGCGGCGCGATGCCGATGCAGGCGAAGGAGAAGACGCGGTTGTCGTCGCCCATCGTCAGGTGGCCGTCGAGGACGACGTGCGAGACCAGCTGACAGCGCTCGCCGAGCGTGACGTTCGGACCCACGGTGCAGAAGGGGCCGATCGTGCAGCTTGCGGGAATCTTTGCGCCCTCGGCGACGATCGCTGTGGGATGGATACTCACTAAGCCTTCGCCTCTTGTTTGACACGCGGTACAAGAGCGCACATCACGACGGCCTCGCAGGCGACCTTGCCGTCGACGGTGGCGATGCCCTGCATGCGTACGGCGGTGGAGCGCCAGTTGAGTACCTTGACCTCGATACGCAGCTGGTCGCCGGGGACGACGGGCTTGCGGAACTTGGCGCTGTCGATGCCGGTGAAGACCATCAGCTTGCTCTCGCGGTCGGGGATCTCGGTGAGCAGGAGAGCGCCGCCAGCCTGCGCGATGGCCTCGACCATCAGAACGCCGGGCATGATGGGGTAGTCGGGGAAGTGTCCCTGGAAGTGCGGTTCGTTGAAGGAGACGTTCTTGATGGCGACGATGCGCTGCTTGCGCTCGATCTCGACCACGCGGTCGATGAGCAGAAAGGGATAACGGTGCGGCAGGATGGACATGATCTCGGTGATGTCCATCGTCTGCTTCGTGGCGGGCGTCTCGGGCGCCGCGACCGGTACTGCAGTGGTTTCTGTCGATTCACTCATGGCAGACCTGAGTATAAACCGCTCAGGCAGCGTCATTGCTGCTGGTCAGGCCGTTTGTGAGAGGCCATCCAGGGAGATGGCCTCTCAGTGCTGCCACTTCTTCTTCTTTTCTTCCTTTTCCTTCTGCGGGGGCGGCAGATGCGTCGGGTCGAACATGTCGTTGGGGATCTCCTGGTTGTAGATCACCTTGGTGTAGAAGCGCTGGTTGATCATGTCGCCGTTGCGATAGCGAGTGAGTGTGTAGGACGTGGGCAGGCCATCGACCAGGTGGTAGTCGTCGTAGGTCTCCGTGTCCTCGTCGAAGTCCTTGAACTGCTCGTTGCGCCACTTGAAGGTGCGGCGGAGGGGCAGGTGCGAGGTGGCGTCGAGCTCGATGGTGACGGCGTCGTTGTTGGCGCTCAGCACGGTGACCTTCTCGGCGATCTTGCGCTCCACCATCGTCTGGCCTTCCGCGATGACCATAACGCCGGGGGCCTTCAGCCACTCGGTGACGACGTTTTCGATGGAGTGCTTCTGCCGCCGGTTGTAGTCCTCGATGATCTCTTTCGGCAGCGTCTTGCTGCCCTTGTAGGTCACCTCGTCGGCCGTGCTGTCGTGATAGATCTGTATGACGTCGACCTTCTTGCCGGGAAAGAACATGCTCTTGTCGGTCAGGAAGCCGATGCGTTCTCCGGCGGGATGGCCTGAGGCTGGAAACCTCCGCCATCCGTTGAACTCGACCACGATGCCGTTGGGCTGCCCGCGAAAGAAGGCTGCGGTGCGCCCGGAGACCTGCATGTACTTGCGGTCGAGCCAGGCCGGGCCGCCGAGGGCATCGAGCATCTCGTCCATCAGCTTCTTGCCCAGCTCCTCCTGCGACATGCCGCTGTTCTGCGTCGGCGCGGCGCTGGGAATACTGGATGCCTGCGCCAGAGCCTGCGATGCCGAGCCGGCACCGATTCCGATTCCGAAGACCAAAAGCAGAGCACACCAACGCTTCATCATCACTCCAGTTAACCAACCAGCACGGCGCCGCCATTGACGTTGAAGATCTCGCCTGAGATGAATCCTGCCAGCGGCGTGCATAGAAATAGAATTGGCCCGGCGATCTCCTCGACCGAGGCGGCCCGGCCCAGCGGGATGGTCGCCAGCACCTTCTTTGACGTCTCCGGATGCTCAAGGGCTGCAGCGGACATCTCGGTGACGACCCAGCCGGGCGCGACGCAGTTGGCGTAGATGCCCTGGCCCGCCAGCTCGGAGGAGAGGCTCTTGGTGAGGCTGATGAGGGCGCCCTTGCTTGCGGCGTAGTCGGCGTGGAAGGCCTCGCCGCGCTGGGCTGCCGTGGAGGCGACGAGGACGATGTGGCCGCGTGGGCCGCTGAGGGCGGGCTGCGCCTGCATCTGTGCGACCGAGGCGCGCACGAGGCCGAAGATGCTGTCGAGGTTGATGGCCAGGGTGGAACGCCACTGCTCGTCGGTCATGGTGGAGATGGGGGCATCGACCGGCGGCCAGACACCATGGTTAGCGATCAGGCAGTCCAGCCTGCCAAAGGCGCGGATGGCGGCAGCGACGAGGGCGGCTCCGTCGGCGGCTGAGGCCAGATCCTGCTTCACGGCAACGCAGAACTCCTCCCCACCGCATTCCGCGACCAGCTCTTTGGCCTGCGCCTCGGCGGCACGGTAGCTGAAGACGACCTTCGCGCCTGACTGCCGGAACATCCGCACCGTTGCCGCTCCAATGCCGCGTGAGCCGCCGGTGATGAGGGCGACGCGGCCTGCCAGCGACAGAGAGACTCCTTCAATCTGATTCATATCCCTGACGCTAACGAAATCCATCGTCCTGCTGCAACCTTATGTTTTTTTTGCCCGTTTCTTTGGCCGTGCGGCTGGTTTGGAGCTGGCGAGCAATCTTTGCTGCGCGATCAGCCTCTTCTGCTCTTTGAGCGGCAGGGAAAGTGTCTGCAGGACCCGCTTGGGCAGTTTGGCGAAGACGATGGAGTGCGCGGCGGTAAGCTCCTGCTGCCACTCCCGGGCGCGGAAGACGTCCCAGCGCTCGATTGCGATCCAGTGAGCACGGGCGAGGTATGGCGCCGGGATGACTCCCTCCAGTTCAACCTGTTCGGCGAACCGCTCCGGGCCCGCGGCGTAGGAGATGACCGGGCCGCCTTCGCCGTCGAGATCGACCAGGGCGAACATCTTGCCTCCGATGGCCTTGTCGCCTACCCAGAAGACGAGGTTTGCACCCCACTGCATCGTCTCGGTGACGTGCGGCAGCTGCAGCAGGATGGCCCTGAGGCGTTCAGCGTCCATGCGCCTGAGTATAGTTCGCTGGTGGATGGGCTTCGGGTTGAGCTTGCCCCGCTTTTCGAGCTTCGAGGGTTTATCGCAGCCGCAGTCGGATGGCGCCCTTTGCGGTGGCGGCATCAACGACCTTGTCCTTTTGTGTCACCACGATGCGCCCGGCTTTGACCAGGCGGCGGGCTGCTTCGCGGGCCGGCTCCATCAGGCCCTCCCAGTCGCGCCGCGAGGAGGTGCCGCCGACGTGCTTCGCTGCTTCGGAGGGGCAGATGGTCTTTCCCGGCCCGCGTTCGGCGAGAAGATCGAGGATCGCGGCCTCAAGACTCGGCTGCGTGTTCGCCCCTGGCGTAGCCGCTGCACCGCTGGCTGCAGAATTTGGCGACGTCCCAGTCCCTGGCTCGCGCCTCGGTCCAGGCGAAGGGGCGGCCGCAGGTCTTGCAGAGCTTCTCCTTGTGCGGCGTCTCCTTCTCGCGTTTTGGTCGCTTGTCCGGCATCGGCCTTCGGCCTCTTTCTGCTCAAAGCCTTTTGATGGTTCGGCTCAGGGCCCCTGCCTCTTTATACTTAAAAGCGATTATGCCGACATTCCCATCGCTCGAAGACCAGCTAGACCTCATCACCAAGGGTACCGCCGAGATCCTTCCTCTCGAATCGCTGAAGGAGCGCATCCAGCAGTCCATCGCCTCGGGCAAGCCTATGCGTATCAAGGCCGGCTTCGACCCCACGGCACCCGACCTTCATCTGGGCCACACGGTACTGATCCGCAAGCTGCGCCACTTTCAGCAGCTGGGGCATACGGTGATCTTTCTCATCGGGGACTCAACCGCGCTGATCGGCGACCCGACGGGCCGTAACGTCACGCGCAAGCCGCTGACGCCGGAGCAGATTGCGGCCAACGCCGAGACCTATAAGGAGCAGGTCTTCAAGATCCTCGATCCTGAGAAGACCGAGGTTCGCTACAACTCGGAGTGGCTGGATAAGCTCTCGTACTACGACCTCGTGAAGCTGCTGGGCCAGTTCACGGTCTCGCAGATGCTGGAGCGCGAGGACTTTCACAAGCGCTTCAACGAGGAGCAGCCCATTGCGCTGCACGAGATGATCTACCCGATTGCGCAGGGATACGACTCGGTTGCGCTGGGCGCCGATGTGGAGCTGGGCGGTACGGACCAGAAGTTCAACCTGATGCGCGGCCGCGACCTGCAGCGCCACTTCGGCCAGCCGCAGCAGAGCATCCTGATGATGCCCATCATCGAGGGGCTGGATGGCGTGCAGAAGATGTCGAAGTCGCTGAACAATGCGATCGGCATTCACGAGGCGCCGTCGGAGATGTATGGCAAGCTGATGTCGGTCTCCGATGAGCTGATGTGGCGCTACTGGACGCTGCTGACCGACCTGCGCGGCTCGGAGATCGAGGCGATGAAGGCCCAGGTGGCCGCAGGCGAACTGCATCCCATGCAGGCGAAGAAGAACCTCGCCTACACGGTCACGAAGGACTTCCACACGCAGGCAGGAGCCGATGCGGCCGCCGAGGGCTGGGCGAAGCAGTTCCAGCAGAAGGCGGTGAGCGAGGATGTGGCGGTGGTGAAGATCGCGAAGGGAGCTGAAGGGCTGTCGACCGCGGTCGACGACCAGCCGGCGGTAGCAGTGCGCACGCCGAAGCTGCTGCAACTGGCGGGGCTTGCTGCATCCACCGGCGAGGCGACGCGCAAGCTGGGCGAG
This sequence comes from Edaphobacter sp., assembly GCF_028283685.1. Lineage (GTDB taxonomy): Bacteria > Acidobacteriota > Terriglobia > Terriglobales > Acidobacteriaceae > Edaphobacter. The sequence continues at coordinate 536,859 of NZ_JAPWKF010000006.1, forward strand.
AACGCCGTGAGCATCAACGGGGAGAAGTTCTCCGATCGTGCGGTTACTTTTGAGGCTCTGGGCGACAGCCCGATTCTGCGGCTGGGCAAGCGGTCTGTCCGGGTGGAATGGACAGACTAGGCTAGCTGTAAGTTGTGAGAAGCAAATAGTTTGTAAGATGGGCGTAAACGGAGCGCCGGGTCATCTGCTTACGCCTTCCTTATGCTTGCATCCAACAGAGAGAGGTTTCAATGAGATCGCTTCTGCTAGCCTGCACGTTTTTGTCTCTCTCCCTTCCATTCAGCCTGATTGCAAACGCGCAGCAGAAGCAGGACCCCAGGGCGCAGGCGATGGCAAAGACTGCCGTTGAAACCGAACTCGCCGCCGATAAAGCCGATCACACTCGCTGGCGTTACCGGTCCGATATCACCCGGCCCGAGGGACACTTTCTCTACATCGTTGTCGAGACGGACAAGGGGTCGGTGAAGAAGAAGATTGAGGAAAACGGAAAGCCGCTCGATGGCGGTGCTCTCAACTCCGAGATGAAGCGTATCGACTCCTTCGTCCACGATCCCTCGCAGCAGGAGAAGCAGCGCAAGGACAGCTCGCAGGATGACGCTCGTGCGGAGAAGATGCTGCGGATGCTGCCGGATGCGTTTCTGTGGTCCATCAAGAGCGACTCGCCGACTGTAACCACGCTTGCCTTTACGCCTGATCCCAACTTCTCGGCACCTTCGATGGAGGCGCGCGTCTTTGCCGCGATGGCGGGTGAGATTGTCGTGACGAAGCCGGGGCATCGGATGCAGTCGCTGAAGGGGCACCTGCTCTACGATGTGAAGTTCGGCTTCGGCATCCTGGGCAAGATGGAGAAGGACGGGACCTTCAACATCGAGCGTCGACAGATTGGACCCGGCGTTTGGACGATTACGGAGTCGCACATCCACTTCAACGGCCATGTGCTTTTTTTCAAGACCATCAGCGAGCAGGAGGACGAGGTGAAGACCGACCTGCGCCAGATGCCGAATGGCACCACGCTCGAGCAGGCGGCGAATACCCTGCGACCCGAGCCTACCTCACTCAACGCCAGCCGTTGATGCAATCGCGCTATCCTTGGTGAAATGTCCGGGCATCCTTACAAGTACACCGACCGTGAACTGATCCGCCTGATCGAGCGCTCTGCGGGACAACGCGCAGGCTACAAGCAGCTCATCCGCGAGCTTGGACTGGGTGGCGGGCGCGAGCGTCGCCTGCTGCTGGAACAGCTGGCACGCATTACGGCACGCGGCGCTCTAGTGAAGATCGACAGCGACCACTGGAGCATGCCCTCGGCGGTTCCGGCGAAGACGGCGCGGGTTTCGCGCAGTCCACTGGCGGACGAGTTGCATCCCACGCGGGAGCGCCTGTTGACCGGACGGATCGACCTGCACCGCGACGGATATGGTTTTGTGCGCCCCAATGGCAGCACGAACCGCGAGGACGATCTCTTTATTCCGCCGAACGAGTTGAACGGCGCCATGCAGGGCGACGAAGTTCTGGTCGATGAGGCTCCGCGAGGCCGCGATGGCCGTCGCTCGGGCCGTGTCGCGCGTGTGCTGACGCGACGCAATCCTACGGTGGTCGGCATCTTTCATTACGCACGTACGCACCGGCGCAACGCATGGGAGAATCTTCCGCTCGCCAAAGGCAACTACGTGACGCCGTTCGACGAGCGCATGACGCAGCCCATCCTGATTGAAGACGGCGACGAGATTGTGCCGGAGCCGAAGGTGACACCACATCGCGTACTTGGCGATGAGGCGCAGGAGCAGAAGCGTCTCTGGACGGCGGAGGAGAATCCGCAGACTCCGCTCGAAGGGCTTGCGGTCGATGTCGAGATCACCGGATTTCCATCGCCCGGCAGACCGGCGCGGGGCCGCGTTATCGAGGTGCTGGGACCGCCGGATGCGTTTGGCGTCGACGTCGAGATCATCATCCGCAAGCACCATCTGCAGCATGTGTTTCCGGCCAACGTACTGGCCGCGGCGGCAGACTCTGCGAAGCAGACCGTCGATACACTGCACGAGGATGAGCTGGCGCTGCGCCGCGATTTTCGTGGACTGCAGATCGTGACTATCGACGGCGAGACGGCGCGCGACTTTGACGATGCGGTCTATGTTGAGCAGCTGGCGAACGGCAACTGGCAGCTGCAGGTACATATTGCCGACGTCTCGCACTACGTGACGCCCGGCACGGATCTTGATCTGGAGGCGCGGCTGCGTGGCACCTCGGTGTACTTCCCCGATCGAGCCATTCCGATGTTGCCCAACGATCTTTCAAGCGGCATGTGCAGCCTGCGTCCCGACGAAGACCGCCTGGTGCAGAGCTGCATCATGGAGATCGACAATGCGGGCGAGGTGGTCGGCTTCGAGGTGTGCGAGGGCATCATTCGCAGCGCGCGGCGCATGACGTATACGCAGGTGCAGGCGATCCTCGACGGCGATGAAGCGGTGCGCAAGGAGTTTGGCGAGCTGACGCCGGAGTTCGACCGCATGTATGAACTGGCGTTGAAGCTTAACGCCAAGCGCAGGCGCCGCGGCTCGCTGGACTTCGATCTGCCGGAGCCGGTCGTGCTGTTCGATCCGCAGGGCAATATGCAGTCCATCGTGCGTTCGGAGCGCGGCTGGTCGCATCGGCTGATCGAAGAGTTTATGCTCTCGGCCAACGAGTGCGTGGCGCACTGGATTGAAGCGAATGGCATCCCCGGCATGTACCGTATCCACGAGACGCCGGACCCCAAGCGCATTGTGGAGTTTGAGGAGACGGCATCGCAGTTCGGCTACACGCTCGGCTTCAGCAATCTTCCGGTCAAGCGCGTGCAGACCAGGGGCGACCGTCGCGATGCGCAGCGCAGCGATGGCAGGCGCAAGGCGCAGACGCACGAGGTGCCGGACGCCATCCCGGTAACGCCGCAGATGTATCAAAGGCTGACGGCGAAGATCCAGGGCAAGCCTGAAGAACGCATCCTCGCTTACCTGATGCTGCGTTCACTGAAGCAGGCACGCTACAGCGAGAAAAACGAAGGGCACTTCGCGCTGGCTTCACCCAGCTACACGCACTTCACCTCGCCGATCCGGCGTTATCCGGACCTCATCGTGCATCGGCTGCTGCGTTTTCTTCTGCGCAACGGCGCCGATGCGCAAGGGTTCGCTATTCCGAGCAGCGAACCGCAGCCGTGGGGTGAGAAGGCCGTGAAGCGGATACCGCATCACGGCGAGCAGCAGGGACCGCTGCCGCAGGAAGAGCTGAACGGCATTGCATCGGAGTCCAGTCTGTCGGAGCGTCGCGCTGACGATGCCGAGCGCGAGGTGATCGAGTGGAAGAAGATGCGCTTCATGCAGGACCGCGTCGGCGAGGACTTCAAGGGCATCCTGCTCTCCTGCACGAAGTATGGATTTTTCGTCGAGCTGGATGAGATGTTCATCGAAGGCATGGTGCCGATTGCCAGCCTTGCGGATGATCGCTACTTTTTCCGTGACACGGACCGCACCATCGTCGGCGGGCGGAATGGTCGTGTCTTCAAGATGGGGCAAAGGGTGCATGTGCTGCTGGATCGTATCGATCGGCAGGCAAGGCGGCTGCAGTTTGCGCTGATGCCGGAGGAGTATGAGAACGCCGCGCCACCGCGCTCGCTGCGCCGGTCGAAGAAAGAAAAAGAGGCGGGTGTCGCGAGGGATGCGACCCATACGAGCCCCGACCGCGGCGGCAAACGGAAGAAGGGAAAGGCGGGCGGCAAGACGAAGTCCCGCGCCCGCAACCAGAAGAACAAGGGCAAGCGCCGTTAAAGCTGCAGGCGGACCTTTGCCCTGGTCAGCACACCGGCGATGGCGACGATCATCGCGGTGAAGACCACGGTGCGCAGAACTCCGGGCATGCCTTCAGAGAAGTGGTTATGGAACCAGGTGACGCCCAGGACCGAGATGGCGAAGTACCAGAGATCGGGCAGCAGGTAGGTGAGCAGCGTGTTGGCCCCGGCGGGTTTGGTGAAGGCTGCCCAGCGGGTGTGCTTCTTCACGTCGCAGATCCAGTAGAGCAACGAGAAGATCAGTACGAAGCTTCCCACGCAGTAGAGGCACCAGGTTGGCGTGGCGCGAATCTTCGAGATGCCTAGCGGCGTCAGCAGGCGGCCTGCGATGAGACAGATCGCGGCGAACGGCAGCGCTAGCTTCATCTTGGACGCGAAGGTGGGCCAGCGCAGGCTGGCGGGGCCGACGAAGATCAGTGAGGTTGCCACGCCCGCCATGGCGATGGAGGCCCACGCGCCGTTGTCCAATGGCCAGCGGTAGAGCGACAGGTGCTGCGGGAAGGTGATCCACTTCGCCGTGCAGGCGGCGCAGAATGCGGAGAGCGCGACGAACCACGCGAACGGCGCCCACAGCCAGCGTCGTGTGGGCAGGTAAAGCAGGCAGACGCAGAAGTAGGTGAAGGCGATCAGTCCGAGGATCTCGGGATAGGCGGTCTTGATCCAGCCAACCAGGCCATATTGATCGGACCGGTGGAAGATCGCGAACATCACCACGACGGTGATCAGGCCGACGCTGCGCAACACAGGGAAGAGAGCCGCGTATTTTTCTGAGGGCGGATAGACCTGAAGGAAGAGCATTGCTCCCAGCAGCGCGATGATGGCCCACAGATACGGATTCATGTGGATCAGCAAGGGATCGCCAACACCCGCGTTGGCGAGGACGAGGCCGAGGACGAGCAGGGAGACGGAGCGCAGCAGGACGTGTCCCCACAGGTGCAGGATCGACGGGTCTTTGCGCAGCCGTTGTGCGGTGGCGAGGGGAATGGCCATGCCGAGGATGAAGAGGAAGGCGGGGAAGACCATGTCGACGTAGGTCATCAGGTCGACCTTGCCCGGCGCGTGGTGGGTCCACCAGGGCAGGCCTTTGATCTCGTCGAGGTCGTTGACGAAGATCATGACGATCATCGTCAGTCCGCGAAAGACATCGATGGAGGCGACGCGCGGCGCGCTGACGGTGCGCGTCTTGAGGTCACTTTGCGGGTGCGTTGTTGCCATGGTCGGGGGCCTCGACTGCAGGAGTTGGCACGGGCGTCAGCCCGGCGTGAACGGCATTGAGCAGGATGCCGGTGGTGTCGTTGAAGTACTCCCAGAACATCACGCCGGCGAGCTCGTGGTCTCGCACGTAATGGCATTTGCCGGCGATGGACTGGGGATCTTCATAGGTGACGAAGATCCGTTTGTGGGCGTTGTAGAGATAGGGTACGCCCGCGTCGGCGTCCCAGTAACGCACGTAGCCCTGGGCGAGCAGGGCGGGGAGATCGGGATAGGAGAAGTGAACTCCCAGGGCGGCCTTGCCGGGTTGAAAAAGGCCATGATTGGTCGGCGGGACCTCTCCCCAGCTGCGGCCATAGAACGGCACGCCGAGAACGAGCTTGCCGGCCGGCACACCGGCGTTGAGGAAGAGCGAGACAGCGTTGTCGGCGGAGACATGCTTGGGATCGGCCGGGTTGTGAAAGAGCGGAGCATCGTGTCCGGTGGCGGGGCCTCCGACATAGAAGTCGTAGGTCATGATGTTCACGCTGTCGACGTAGAGCGCGACCTGGTCCATCTCGGTGTGGTCGATGTACTTGGCTGAGGCGCCGGTGGCGATGGAGGTATAGAGCCGCCGGTCGAGCCGCTTCTGCTCACGGTCAAGACGTTCACGCAGCTCGGCCAGCAGCAGCGTGAAGTTGTGCTTGTCTTCGGGGCGGAAGGTGTTGCCGCTGCCGGCCTGGCCGGGATACTCCCAGTCGAGGTCGATGCCGTCGAGCTTGTAGCGTTCGATAAAGCGGACGGCACTGTCGATGAAGCGCTCGCGCGAGTGTGGCGTGAGTGCGGCGTCGGAGAAGCCTCCGGACCAGGTCCAGCCGCCGACTGAGATGAGAATCTTCAGTGCGGAGTTTTCGCGGTGCAGGCCGTTCAGGATCGCGAGGTTTTCACCGTCGTGAGAGAAACCTTCGACGATCTCTCCATTGCGGATGTTGGCGAAGGCATAGTTGATGCGCGTCAGCTTGCGGACATTCACTTCGCCGGGGGTGAGGACGCGGTTCTGCGGAAAGACATAGCCGATGATCTCTTTGTGGTCTGTCGTTGCGGCGTGCAGCATGGGGAAGACTCCCGGGATTGCTGGGATAAGGGCAAGGCACGCCACCAGGCGAAGCGCGGCCACGCCGCGTCGGACCGCTCGAAACATCATGATTTGTACAAGGTTACCGGCTCAGTTTGGGAACGCAAATAAGGCTTCAGACCGTTGCGCCAAAATAGCATTCCCGGTACCATTGGAGATGGAGCATTGGAGTATTCTCCTGGCAGGGCGGGTGGTCCGGTCAGAGGTTCCAGATCCAGGCCGATGTAGCTCAGCTGGTAGAGCAACTGATTCGTAATCAGTAGGTCAGCGGTTCAAATCCGCTCATCGGCTCCAGTCCTTCCCACGCGAAAAGCTCCAAATTCCTAACAAAACCATAGGTTTCATCAGCGATCGCTCGTGCGGATGGTGCTGTTCGGATGGCTACAACTTTTCACTACGACGCATTGGAATGCAGTGCTCACGCCACAAAAATGCCACGGCCCAAATTTGGATAGCGGGGCGACAGTTGAGTCTCTGTTGCGGGCATGGCATCTCCTCAGAAAGTGTTTCTTTGACCTGCTGAGTTGAAGAGCCGCACGCGAATGCGGTGCTATTTCTAGCAACCGGTAAAAATGCTTAGAAAGGCTATAAGAGCAAAGGATAAGGGCGAGATGATCATCACGAAGCTCTGAGAAAAAAACCAGCTGTACGCTTTTGTTTCATTCCTTTGCCCGTAAATCTCGGTATCTCGATAACATTGCGTTTCAAATTTGGTCATGAAGAACACCAATCGACTGGTCGAGTAAGATCGAGCCTCTTATGTCCTTCGCCATTTCCTCCTGGGTACGTTCGACGCGGACCGCTTACAGCTCCAGTGTTTTAGGATGCTGAGGCCACGAGATGTGCTGCTCTGATTCCCTCCAGGAGTTCCCACCAATTCCCACCCTGTGAAAATTACTACTGCTCGCGCAAAGTACCGCTCTACATATACATGCACTGCACACCGTCGAATCTGAGCGAGGCAACCTGACCGGGCGTTTCGATGTAAATGGATTGAGTGTATTGCGTGTTCTGGCGGGCAGGAACCGCCCATCTCTGATCTCTTATTCAGCGAAGGTCTATTACGCCCCGGGCGAGGTGCGCGAGAGGCCGGGCATGCCGTCGATTGCTTTGTGGCGCTGGTCTCCATCGGAGACGCTGCTCTCGGAGGGCAGGAAGACGCGGAAGACCGATCCGCCGGGACACTCGCTGGTCCTGATACGGGAGCAGACCGTGATTCTGCCGCGATGCTTGCTGAGCAACTCACGCGAGATCCACAGACCGAGGCCGGTACCGGTGATGCCCTTGGTTGAGAAGAAGGGCTCGAAGATCCGCTTCTGCGTTGCCCTGACGATTCCCGTGCCGTTGTCGGCGATCGTCAGGGCGATTCCCCTGACGCCGGAGATGGGATCGTTGATGGAGCGGGTGCGGACAACCAGGACACCGCCGTGGCTGAGAGCGTCGATGGCGTTGCTGATGAGGTTGACGATCACCTGGCGGATCTCGCCCTCGTGGCCGGAGAGCGTTGGTGCCGCCTTCAGTTCCAGCCGAACGCTTATGTCGGCCTGGCGAATGCGCCCCTCCATGAGAGTGAGTACGCTATCGATCAGTTCGTGGACGTCGGCGCGACCGACGCGCGTGGAGGAGCGGTAGAAGCGCAGCGTCTGCACGGTGATCTGACTGACGCGGTTCAGCTCCTTCTGCGCCAGGTCGAGGTAGTTTCTGGCGTCGGGGGTTAGCTCGGAGAGTCCCAGCAGGTAGAGGCAGTTGATGACAGCCTCAAGCGGATTGTTGATCTCGTGCGAGATGGAGGCGGCCAGTCGTCCGGCGACGGCCAGCTTTTCCGTGCGGCGGATGGCTTCTTCGCTCTGCTTCTGAAAGGTCAGGTCGGCGAGCGACACGGCGATCTGGCGCTCAGCGGGGGCGGCATCCGGATTGAGCAGCGACACGGCGGCCAATGTCTCGACGGATCGACCATCGCTGCTGAGGCAGGTGATCTCTGCGGGGGAGGCTGAGACGGAGTGCAGCAGCAGGTGGTCGCGCATGCTTTCGAGCGAAGCGGAGAGGCCGGACAGCGGCACGTCGCCTGAGGTGAGATCGGTGACGGTGTAGCCGAGCAGGCGTTCGACCGCCTTATTCGCATACAGTGTGTTGCCGGCGGCGTCGATGATGAGCAGGCCGAGCGGCAGGACCTCGACGAGAGAAGCGAAACGGGCTTCGCTGGCGATCAGGGCGCGTTCGGCGGCGAGCCGGTTGTGCCGCGCCGCGACCTCTTTGAGCTCGCGGTGGATGGCGGGAATCAGCCGTAGCAGATTCTGTTTGGAGACGTAGTCCTGCGCGCCGGAGCGCATCGCCTCAACGGCGGTCTCCTCGGAGACGGCGCCCGAGAGCATGATGAACGGAATATCGAAGCCGGTAGCGCGCAGAATCTGGAGCGCCTGCGGTCCGCTGAAGTTGGGAAGGTGATAGTCGGCGAGGATCAGTTCGGGCCGGGGAGTGGCTTGCAGCTCGCGAAGCATCTCGGCTTCCGTCTCTACGCGTATCAGCGTGGGGCGAAAGCCGTTTCGCGTCAGATGGCGCTCAAGCAGAAACGCGTCATCTGGATTGTCTTCAACGAGAAGAACCCGGATTTCGGTAGGCTCTAGCCGAGCGGCGCACATTCGTTCAGGACCAGCCAGTACATGCCAAGCTGACGCGTGGCTTCTGCGAAGTCGGTGAAGTTGACAGGCTTGCGGATATAGCTGTTGACGCCCAGCTGATAGCTGCGGACCACGTCGCGCTCCTCGTCGGAGGAGGTGAGGACGACCACCGGCAGGAGCCGGGTTGTCTCGCCCGTGCGAATGCGCCGCAGCACTTCCAGGCCGTCGACCTTGGGAAGCTTGAGATCGAGCAGGATGACCTGGGGATTGATGGGGTTTTCGCCGAAGAGCAGCTCGATCGCCTCTTCGCCGTCGCGCGCGACACGAACCTCATTGGCGATGTTCGACTTCTTCAGCGCACGAATGGTGAGGAGCTCGTGATCGGGATCATCCTCTACCAGGAGAATGAGCTTTGTGCTGTCGGTCATCTCGTTATCCTAACGTAAACCAGAAGGTCGCGCCCTCGTCCACAACGCCGTTCCCCCATATTTTTCCGTGATGGCGATGGATGACGCGGGCGACGGTGGCGAGGCCGATGCCTGAGCCTTTGAAGTCCTTGTCGCCGTGCAGCCGGTTGAAGGCGTTGAACAGCTTATTGGCGTAGTACATGTCGAATCCGGCGCCGTTATCGCGCACAAACCATGCCTTCTGCTCCTTATCCCAACCGAAGACGATCTGCGCCTTTTCGCGTCGCGAGGTGAACTTGACGGCGTTGCCGAGGAGGTTTTCCAGAGCCACTCTGGCCAGGCGGGTGTCGCCGTCGGCCATGAGGCCTGGCTCTACCTCGATGGACATGTCGCGCCCCGGATTTTCTTCACGGAGCGCGCTGGCGACGGACTGGGCCACGTCGCTGATATTGAAGGGCTCCCGGGTCAGATCGGCGCGGGTGATGCGGGAGAGCTGCAGCAGGGCGTCGATCAGCAGCCCCATGCGCTGCACGCCTGTGCGCACGCGCTGGATGTAGTCCTTTCCTGTCGCGTCGACGATGTCCTCGTAGTCCTCCTTCAGAGCGAGCGAGAAGCCGTCGATGGTGCGCAGCGGTGCCCGCAGGTCATGCGAGACCGAGTAGCTGAAGGCCTCCAGCTCGCGGTTGATAGCCTCGAGTTCGTTGGTGCGCTGGCGCACCCGCTCTTCGAGGCCGGAGTTCAGCTCGCGGACCTCTTCGGCGCGCGATTCGGCCTCAGCCTGGGCGATCGCGAGGTGATCCGCGTTTTGTTCGGCGGCGAGACGCAGATTCCGCTCGTTGGTGAAGTAGCGGAACATAAACGCGATGAAGAGGAGATCGAGCAGGCTGGCCAGCGCGATCATGTAATGCGCCTTCCGGTTGTTGTCGTTCGCGGACTGCGTGCGAACCGCCAGTAGCCTCCGTTCCTCGCGCTCCATGTCGTCGGCGATTCTCCGCAGATGATCCATCTCTGCCTTGCCGGTGCCGCTGAGCACGAGCGCGCGGACAACGTCGGATTTGCTGTCGCTGTTATGGAGGTCGATGCCCTGCTGCAGCAGATCGAGGCGCTGCTCAATGACGGCGCGCATCTCGATGAGGTTATTGTGCTGTGTGGGATTGTCCGCCGTCAGCTTGGCGAAGTCATCCAGCTCGGCGGGCAGCTGGCGCCGGGCGTCGCGGTAGGGCTGGAGATACTTGTCGTCGCTTGTGAGCAGGAAGCCGCGATTGCCGGTCTCGGCATCCTTGGCGAGGCTCATGATGCTCTCGACGCGGGTGATGGCCTGCCAGGTGTAGGAGACCCAGTACTCGCTCTCGTAGAGAGATTGGATGGCGCGGAAGCCAAACCATGCATTCAGGGCAACGACGACAGCCGCAAGAAGCAACAGCGACGGGATCAGGAGGCGGCTCTGCGGGCGCTTCATCTGCAATTGGTTCGAGATCCCACTTTCTTTAAAAAGGTAGGGATAGCCTAGCAGACGGCAATCTGGCTGTATGGCTTGAGATGGCCCAGGTGTTGCTGTCCGGCACGTTCGTTGGCGACTGCGCTCTGCAAAAAGCACAGCAGAATCCAATTTGGTACACGATATCCACGGAAATTTAACGGAGAAGCCGCAAAGGCTCTTGATTGATGAGGTTCGCCCGCGCATACTCCAAACAGATTCAGCTTGTGAGACGGTGCCCAGCGAGACACGACGTGACCCGATATAGCCGTCAGGATGTACTTCGAATTCTCCACCTGCAGACGCGACAGATTGTGTCGTGGGAGCGGGCAGGGCTGATTACCCCCACAGAACAGTACTCCTTCGAAGAGCTCGGGCAGCTGCGGACGCTGCGTGATCTGCAGTCGAGCGCAGCGAAGGCGCGCACCCGCATCTCGTCGACCAGCATTCGCGCCTCGGTGGAGGCGATGCAGCGTGCGGTGGGTATGCGGAATCCTCTGCTCGAAGCCTCGGCGGTGCGGCAGGGATCGCGCCTGGCGTTCCGGCATATGGGAGCGCTGCTCGATCCGCTGACGCAGCAGCTGGCCTTCGACTTCGCCGCTCCGGCAGGAGCACGGCTGGAGATCGTTCCCGCGTGTGATGAAAAGCACGCCGCGCAGCAACGAACGGCGGAGCTGCAGGAGATGTTTCTCCGCGCCGTGCAGATGGAAGAGAATCCGGCGACGGTGGCGCATGCTACCGAGCTTTACGAGGTTATCCTCGCGGTGTCCCCGGCTCATGCTCCGGCGCTGATCAACCTCGGCACCATCCACTACAACATGCGGCAGTATGCGGAGGCGGAGAGCCTGTATCGCCGCGCAACGCACGCCGATCCTGACTATGCGCTGGCCTTCTTCGATCTCGGCAATGTGCTCGACGAGATGCAGCAGCTGGAGGAGGCGACGATCGCCTACCAGAAGGCGGTAGCCCTGGTTCCGCAGTATGCGGACGCGCACTACAATCTCGCGCTGGCATACGAGCGGCAGGGGCAGCGGCGCAAGGCGTTACGCCACTGGCTTACTTACGTCCGTCTGGACCCGGTGGGACCATGGGCGGACCATGCTCGTGACCAGGCGCGGAAGATTATGAAGGCCGAGAAGCTTTCGATCGTCAGCAGACGCGGCCGTCTGGTTCGCGCTGGCTGAGCTTTCCTTAACAGCGGGCTGAGTCCTTCATCATTAGAGAGTCAGCTTGGCGATGGTTTGTAGCTGCATGAAGCTGGTGCCTTCGTAGATCTTGCCGATCTTTGCGTCGCGGTACAGCTTCTCCACCGGATAGTCCTTCACAAAGCCGGAGCCGCCGTAGATCTCGACCGCGAGCGAGGCCACGCGTTCGGCGACCTGCGAGGCGAAGTACTTGGCCATCGCCGCCTCTTTTAGAAACTCCTGCCCCGCGTCCTTGAGACGCGCAGCGTTATAGACCAGCAGGCGCGCTGCCTCGATCTCGGTGGCCATCCCGGCCAGCTGGAACTGCATGGCCTGGAAGTCGGCGATGGGGCGGCCGAACTGTCTGCGCTCCCTGGCCCAGCGTGCGGCATGATTCCATGCTCCCTGTGCGAGACCCAGCATCTGCGCGCCGATGCCGATGCGGCCTTCGTTGAGCGTCTCGATGGCGATCTTGTAGCCCTTGCCGGGCTCGCCCAGCAGCTGCGATGCAGGTACCACGCAATCACGGAAGATCAGCTCGCAGGTGGAGGAGGCGCGGATGCCGAGTTTGTCTTCCTTGCGGCCGAGCGCGAAGCCGGGTGTGTCCTTCTCGACGAGGAAGGCGGTGATGCCCTTGTAGCCGACGGCGCGATCGATGGTAGCGAAGACGATAAAGAGGCCTGCCTCTTTGGCATTGGTGATCCACAGCTTCTGCCCGTTGAGCACCCAGGTGTCGTCGACTTTGACGGCGCGGGTCTCCAGGGCGAAGGCGTCGGAGCCGGAGGCTGCTTCGGAGAGCGCATAGGCGCCGATGGTGTCGGCGGCGAGCCGGGGCAGGTAGGCCTTCTTCTGTTCTTCACTGGCCCAGCGGCGCAGGGCGTTGATGCAGAGGGTGTTCTGCACGTCGACGAGCACGCCGACCGAGGGATCGACGGCAGAGAGCTCTTCGACGGCGAGGATGGCGTCGAAGAAGCTGCCCTCGGAGCCGCCGTAGGTTTCGGGGATCTCGATGCCCATCAGGCCCAGCTGAAAGAGATGCCGCAGGATGGCGGTGGACATCTGCTGTGACTCATCCATCTGCCGCACGAGTGGTGTGATCTCTGTGGTGGCGAAGCGCCGGACTGTATCGCGAAAGAGCTGCTCCTCATCGCTCAGCTGTGTGAGAGCAGGGGAATACTTCTGGGACATGCGGTTTCACCTCGCAGGGGCGCCGAAAGAAGCGAGTCTAGCACCGGCCCTGAATGGCTGAATAGAAAGGAATGGCTGTAAGCATTTGGGGGAAGAGGTTTTACACTGGAATGGCAGATCAAACCCCGATGACAGAGACCGCAAAACCAGCTTCGCGAGCACTGCTGCCCTTTCTTGGGGTGACGTGCGCCGTCGGTGTTTCGACGATGTATTACAACCAGCCGCTGCTGGAAGAGATTGGTCGTACCTACCACGCCGATGCCGGACATACGGGCTTTGTGGCGGTGGCGACGCAGGTAGGCTACGCGGTGGGGCTTCTGTGCTTTGTTCCGCTGGGCGACCTGCTGGAGCGCCGCGCCCTGATGATGCGGATGTATGCGGCGGTGGCCGTCGGCCTGTTGCTGGTGTCGTTCGCTCCCACGCTGGGATGGATGCTGGCAGGATCGGTTGTGATTGGCGCGCTGGCCTCGGTGACGCACGTTGCGCTGCCCATCGCTCCCGACCTGGTGGAGCACGAGAAGCGTGGCGCGGCCATCGGCACCGTGATGACCGGACTTCTGCTGGGCATCCTGCTGGCGCGGACCTTTGCCGGCTGGGTCAGCAATCTCTCCGGCTGGAAGTCGGTCTTCGTCGTGGCGGCGATCATGAATGCCGTCTTCGTCCCTCTGCTGTGGCGCATGATGCCGAAGCTGCCGCCGAAGCAGAAGCTCAGCTACGGTGAGGCGATGCGTTCGCTATGGACGCTCTATCGCACGCATCCTCTGCTGCGCGAGTCGAGCCAGATCGGCGCTCTGGTCTTCGCCTCCTTCAGCTGCTTCTGGACGACGCTGGCCTTTCTGCTGGAGAGCCACTATCACCTGGGCGCTGGCGTGGCGGGCATGTTCGGCCTGGTGGGAGCCGCGGGTGCGATGGTCGCTCCACTCTCCGGGCGGCTGGCCGATCGTCACGGTTCACGCTGGGTGATCTCGATGGGCATGCTGCTGCTGGCGGTCTCCTATATATGGCTGTGGGCGCAGGAGAGGCTGACGATCTCGACGACGTGGCACATGATTGCGCTGGCGGTAGGCGTGGTCGTGCTCGATGTGGGGGCGCAGATGTGCCAGGTGGCGAACCAGACGAGAATCTTCGGGCTCGATCCCAGTGCGCGCAGCCGTCTGAATACGGTCTACATGACGGTCTACTTCACGGGAGCGGCGATCGGCTCGGCGTTGTCTACCATCGCCTGGACGCGCTGGCGCTGGAACGGCGTCTGCGGCTTTGCCGTCGGACTGATTGTGCTGGCCGCGTTGCGCCATGCCTTCGGCGTGCGCGGCGTCGGCAATCCCTATCCCGCGATGCCGGAAGATGAACTGATGGAAGCCTGAAGCAGTTTCGAGGCCGCAACCCCAAAAGGGGTGTTGACCAGATCTTCAAGGCAGACAAAAAAGTGATCTTATCCAGCCTGCGATCGCTTTCTCTTCTTCGAGGCACGGGAAAAGCCAGCATTCGGTGTGCGGCTGTAAACGCGGTGCTTGCACGTACGGCAGGCATACGCGGCATAGTTGATGAACTTCAGCAGCTTTTCCCAACCTTTACGATGCGAACGACGTAAACGGATCGGGGCTGGTGTGGCAATTGGGGCACGGGTAGGTCGGAAATGGCATAGCAGTTCGAGCGCCTTGGGGAGGGTTTATTCCGCTGATCAAACTAACAGCACGACTTAGAGATTGTCTTGGGTACTTAAGTCGTGCGACATCCTGGGGGATATCAGTTTAGGAAACGAATGCGAAATGCAGGTCGTTTATTGCGTCCCAGGAAGAATGGCCGTCGTGGGGGCGTGGGATGGACGGCTTATCGCTTGAGATGTAAAAGGGCGCCCTGAGTTGGTGTGGTGGGCGAGGCGGGGATCGAACCCACAACCCCGAGCTTAGAAGGCTCGTGCTCTATCCAATTGAGCTACTCGCCCGCACCTGGTGAAGGGTAGCTCGATGTTACCCCAAGCCGCCCAGCATCCATTCTAAATGAGGGCTGAAAAGCTCCCCGGAAGTGACTTATCGACAGGTGCCAGACGCTTTTATTGCCGGCAACAAGCTGGCTGCCACCCGCCACATTGAGAGGTGTCTCGCGGGTGGTTTCGCGCTCTAGGAGGTGACAAAGGCGCGGCTGCGCAGCAGCGTGGCGGCTTCATTGAGAGCCACGCCCCAGTGCTGCTCGGCTGCTTCGGCGTTGTGGCCCAGAGCCTTGACGTAGATGCTGATGGTGAATCCCTCCTGCGGCGTGGAGAGATCGACCAGCGCAGGGCGCAGAACGCACTCGAGCGTCGCGTAGCTGTGTGAGAGCGGGATCGCCATGCGTTGAATGCGCTGCATGATCTGCTCGTGGTGGTGGAAGGAGACGAAGATGGAGCGTTCGCGCCAGATCAGGTCGATGTAGCTGCCGAGGCCGACCGCCGTGTCCTCTGGAATGAGGTCGAGATCGAAGCGAAGGTTTTCGATCTCTTCGACCGGCAGCGTCCAGACATCGCACTTGGCGGTGAAGACCGGCGAGCGTGGCGCATTCAGCGCGCGCAGGGCATGCAGCAGCGGTGGATGCTGCGTCGCCTCTTCGAGCCAGTCGAGATCATAAGGATTCTCACGCAGATCGAGGAAGTGCCGGCCGGGATTGTCCGGGTCAGACCACGGCACGACGAGTACAGGATCGTCGACCCCACATTCAACGGTCCAATCAGAGAGCATCTCTTTATTCTAGCGAGTCATCCGCTTTCCATGTGGATTGGTGCGCGGAGGAGAGGACGCTGGACGCGGTTTAGCCCTCGGCCTCGTTCAGCAGAAAGCGCAGCAGCGTATGTTCGGCCCAGTAGCCGTCGTACCCGTTTGTCTTGTCGGGGCGCGCAAGAAAGGCGCAGTGACCGCCGCTGCGGCTCTCGATGAAGGTGATCATCGGATTGGCCGCGATCTTTTCGCGGCTCTGGGGAAGCAGGCGGACGAAGGGGTCGTCTGCCGCGTTGACGATCAGCGTCGGCACGGAGATGCGGTCGAGCACGCGAGCGCTCGCGGCGCGGAAGTAGTAGTCGTCGGCGCCGGTGAAGCCGGAGTAGAAGGCCGTGATCTGTTCGTCGAAGTCACGAATGGAACCGACGCCGTCGGCGCGGGCGGGATCGTAGGCGCGAGGAAAGAGCGCGACCTTGCGGCGGTAGCGCGCCAGCAGGGCGCGGAGAAACTTCATCTCGTAGAGACGGTTTTGCGGGGCGTGCAGGGCGTCGGCTGAGGGGCCGAGGTCGATGGCGGGGGAGATGCCGATCACCGAGCGCAGTTCCCTGGGGGCAGAGGAGCCGAGATCGCCCGCCAGCTTGAGCACCAGGTTGCCGCCCATCGAATAACCAATCAGGGCGATGCTCTCAAGGCGATGCTCCGCGATGAAGTGACGCATGACCGCGCCTACGTCGTTCGAGAGCCCGGAGTGATAGAGCGTGGGAGACAGCGCCTCGGTGCCGCCGCAGTTGCGCATGTTCATGCGGATGACGTTGCCGCCTGCGTTCCACAGCTTATTGGCATTCCCGACGACGTACTGCGAATTCGACGAGCCTTCGAGGCCGTGCACGATGATGGCGGTGGGACGCGAGGCGCGGACCTCTGCAGGCTGCCAGTGGCAGTCGCAGCGCACGCGGCTTGCCATCTGCCCGGCGAGAGCCGGAGAGACCTCGACCAGCACGGTCTCCGCCGGAGGCAGCGAGTTCGTTCGCGGCAGAAAGTTGCCGAGGATGGTCTGCAGGTGGCCGTTGGAGAAGAAACGGCGCGGCACAAACTCGGCCGCATGGGCCACGTGGTTGGCGATGGTCTCGAGAGCGGTCGACATTCAGTTGTGCAGGGCCTTGTTGATCTCCGACAGCAGAGCGGTCGCGTTCAGGGCGCCGGTCGGCTCGTCTTCGTGCTTGAAGTAAAGGTAGGTCTCGCGCGTGGCGGCGAGGGCGAGGAAACGCTTCGCGAAGGCGGCAAGCTCCTCCGGGGTGTAAGCTTCGCTGCGGCGCAGGCGGAAGCTGGTGTGCGTCGTTGCGGTATGAACCTCGGGCGTGCGCAGATCGTCACTCTCGGCGACGCAGAGCGCGGCGTTGTGCTCGCGGAGGATGGCGTAGGTCTCTTCTCTGAACCAGGACTCGTTGCGGAACTCGAAGGCGATGCGCGGTGCGTCATCGGAACGCAGCGCAGGCGCGGAGAGGAAGGTTGCGAGCCGGGCCGGTTCCGCCTTCATGTTCGGCGGCAGCTGGAAGAGAAGCAGCCCAAGCCTGCCGGCCTGGTGGACGGAGTTCAGCACGGAGCAGAAGAAGGCGACGTCCGCCTCGCAGTTGGCTAGCCGCTTGATGTGCGTGATGCGTTGCGGCGCCTTGAAGCTGAAGCGAAAGAAATGGGTTGTGGCGGCAAGCCAGTTGTCGAGCATTGTCTGCGTCGGCAGGGCACGGAAGGTGTAGTTCACCTCGACCGAACTCAGCTGCGTCGCGTAGTACTCCAGGAAGCGTCTCTGGGGCAGACCATCGGGGTAGAAGACGGGCTTCCACGTGGGATAGGCCCAGCCCGATGTTCCGGCAAAAATTTGGGCCGAGGCTACAGTAGCTGCTGTGTCTGAGGGGGGAAGTGCGGCTTGGAGAGCGCGAGGCACAAACAGGCTCCGCTGAATCATGCTCTGTGAGAGTCTTGAAGGATAATTGGGGCGGCTAGTGGGGTTCGAACCCACGACATCCGCTGCCACAGAGCGGCGTTCTGCCACTGAACTATAGCCGCCGTATTAGTTAAATTGTAGCATCATAACCGGGGTCGGCGGCGATTTTATCCCGACGGAGACCGACGAATGCAGCCTCAAGCTCAGCCCGAGATCCTCTCTCCACGCATCAAGCGGGCCAAAGGGCTGTTTGATGACGAAAACCTCGACATCCTCTCGCACATTCTGGATGACTTCATTCAGATCCCCGGCACCTCGATCCGCTTCGGGTTGGACGGGATTATGGGCCTGATTCCGGGCTTCGGCGACGTGCTGGGGGGCATCGCCTCGTGCATCATCATCCTCGCGGCGTGGATGCGCGGCGTCCCCTACGTCACGGTGGCGCGCATGGTGGCGAACGTCGGCATCGAGGTCATCTTCGGTTCCATCCCCATCGTGGGCGATATGTTCGACATCGCCTGGCGTGCCAACCGGCGGAACTACGCTCTGCTGGCAGGAAGCCTGGAGAACCCACGCAAGCACACCATCCAGAGCTGGATCTTTCTCGGTTGCCTCTGCCTGGTGATGTTTTTCATCATGCTCATTCCCATGTTGATCGTCGCTTGGCTGGCTAATGGCATCTTCCATCAGCTGTTCGGCGTCAGTGTTCACTTCAAGACGTGGATTTAAGCAGTGGATGCAGCGCGATACGGTAAACTGAGGTAAGTCGGGGCGTAGCGCAGCCTGGTAGCGCATCTGCTTTGGGAGCAGAGGGCCGGGGGTTCGAATCCCTCCGCCCCGACCATCTA
>NZ_JAPWKF010000001.1 GCF_028283685.1 Edaphobacter sp.
CCGCCATAGATTCCAAAGACTTAAGTTGGAATCTTGAGCGGACAGCAAAGACCCTGAAGAAAAAGTATCTTCCTCCTGGGCAAGTAACGAGGCAAAAGTTGGGCTCCCTACGAAGAGGGAGCCATCGTCGTTTTTGCGGTCAGCGGGGAAGCAGAGTTTGCTCGCTGGAATAACGAACAGATCGTTGAAGTGACACAGCGGCTTTCGTTTAGCGTCCTGTTGACCTGTTGTTAGGCCTCAAGAGTGATTCGGTTGTTGGTATGGCGCAGAGTCCTGAATGACCGTCACGCTCTCTCCGCCTTCATGATTTCGCTGACGAAGATGTAGTAGTCGTCTGGTATTAGAATCTGATATCAAACTTCGCGCGATCAATCCTTAATGGATGCCGAATAGCTATGCACTCAGGGATGAACGATATGTCGTCTCCTCATCATTGATCCGCAAGAAGGTGCGACACCTTTCCGGTCCCTCTTCTTATGGGGCTGTGGAAACCTGCGAGAGTCTTCGATTCAGTAGACTTCCGCCGATGAGAAAGTAAATTGCCCCGAAGATGGCATAGCCTCCCATGTCTTTCGCGTGAAGTTTTCCGCTAAGACCACCGAGCACAAACGCGATGCCTGCCGCAGTGGATTGCGCGCCGCTCAGGATCATCGCCCATTGACCGCCGAGCTGCTTGCGGCGAATGAGCCCGGCAACGAGCTGTAGCAGGCCAGCTGCGAATGCCCACGCACCGAAGATTGCGATGGAAAAAGCAGGCTTACTAAAGACCGTTAGCGTGATACCGAGAGCAGTCGCCGTACCCAGAAGTGCATTGATAACCTGCGAATTCCTTGCGCTTCCGGTCACGCCAGAGGTCTTCAGATCGTAGAGAGTGCAGGCGACATCCCATAGCGGGTATACGATCAGCAACGCGGCAGCAAAACGCGGCTGCGTGAGGGCCGTTGAGAGCACGCCCGCGGCCCAGATGAGTTGGAACATTGTTCGGATGAAGTACAGATTCCGCAACGAGCGGGCTGATTGAAAGGAGTTCGTTTGCATGATGTCTCGCTATCTTCTAGTAGGTAGGTTTTTGAGGTGAGACGAGGCGCATGGATCGGCCTCGATGGTTAGTGTTTTGCGGCAGCGATGCGCTTAAGTGCGCCTGTCGTAACGATCTGGAAGACGTCGCAGCCACCAGTGGCGCGCGCAGAGAGCATCGATCCATGCACAATAGCCATCAACGTCTGGGCTTCTGTTGCCACCGAATCCTGCAGCTTGATGACGCCTGCCTTTACGCCTGCCTTCAAGGTTTGTTCCATCCATTTACCCAATGCACTGAAATGGAGATGCACTTCGATTTGCACTTCCTCCGGCAATGACGGGAGCTCCGCTCCCATGAGCGCAGCAACGCAGAACGGCACGGTCTGCCGCCGGATACACCCCTCCCAGTGTTGAACGTAGGCCTGAAGGCGTTTCCAGGGATTTGCGATCTGCTGGTCGAGCTGTTCGGTTGCCTCAATTAGCCTTTCTCGATGCGACCTGAGAACGGCTGCAGCAAGCCCCGCCTTTGTCGGGAAGTGATGATGGATGCTCGGCTTTCTGATCTGCACTGCTTCCGCGATATCTGCGTAGCTGAAAGCCGAATATCCTCTTTCAACCATCAATGCCTCTGCCGTTTTCAGAATCCGTTCCGCCATTTCTCCGTGCATGCTAAGTAGACTACCAACTAGTCGGTATGGTCGCAAAATCTTTCGCCAGCCTATATCGTGACCTGCATTCAGTGTGTGACTGGTAAATTAATACCTTGCCCTGGCTTCTGAGCACTCACCAAAGCCATCGACGCTAGAGAATAGAAAGCTTATTCATTCCGTTCGGGAGTAGCTCGCGTAGAGTGTTATTTCCGCTCTAAAGAAGTGGGGGCGCGCTCATCGCATGCAGTTTATCCCCAAGATGCTCGCGGACCTCGCGTTCGATTTTGCGGCGAATTTCGCTCTCGCTCGATCCGATGGGATCGAAAAACAGATTGATTGCCGTTCCATCGAGGATCGCACCGAACGAGGCGATGGCCCGCCGACGCTCGAGAGTATCCTCAATGTGTAGTTCTGGAATTAGGTCCCGTGTGCTGCTGGACCCCTGATAGCACATCGCCGTATGCAGTTCCGCGAGACGTTCCTGTCGGTGGGGATGACGGAGGGTGAACAGCTTGAACTCAATGTGGAGCAACATGCGCTGCCGATCATGGACCAGATCGACGAGTCTATCCGTCAATACTTGGGCACGCTCTTCCAAAGAAGAACTCGGACTTAACTTAAGCTTGTAAGTTTCATAGTCCTGTGAAAGGTCCTCTGCAATGAGGGCAAAGAACAGATCTTCTTTGTCTTCGAAATTAGCGTAGAGGGCGCCACGCGTTTTGCCAGCCGCTTGAGCAATTTCTTCCAACTTTGCCACAGCAAAACCGTCTCGTGCAAAAATGAACCGCGCCGCATTAAGTAGATCTTGGCGAGTTTGAATCGCACGTTCCTGCGTATGCGGGGGAGAGGATTTCCGCTGGCTTTCTTTGGTTCTTCGCCTCTTTAATGAATCGGTCATCGTTCCTAAGCATCCATTTAGCAAGCATACATCCATGTATGTTATCTACTATTATTCGTAAGAGCCTCATCGGTTCGGCAAGATATTTGAGCAAGGAGTTTCAATGCGCTTCCAGACGAGCCCTCCCGCCGCATCGGCGAGCAAAAGCGACCGCAATATGCAGACGACCGGAGGACTGGTGCTCTCCGCCGTCCTGTTACTCTTTTCGACCGGCTGCGAGAAGCAGCAGGCGCCGCCAGCCACGGGCCCTTTGCCGGTCTCGGTCATCACCGTCCATACAACTGACGTTCCACTCCGCAACGAGTGGGTGGGAACGATGGACGGATACGTTAATGCTCAGATTCAGCCACAGGTAAGCGGATACCTCATCAAGCAGACCTACCGTGAAGGCTCTGTGGTGAGCAAGGGGCAAGTCCTTTTCCAGATTGATCCTCGGCCGTTCCAGGCCGCCCTGGACCAAGCAGAGGGCCAGGTTGGTCAGGCAGAGGGAGCGTTGGGGCAGGCGAAGGCCCAGCTTCAGCTCGCCGAGATTAATGTGAATCGTGACGCGCCTCTAGCGGAGCAGCGCGCGATTGCTCAGAGCCAGCTGGACAATGATAAGCAGACAGCTGCGCAGCAGGCCGCGAACGTGCGTGCAGCCGAAGCACAGATCGCCACTGCGCGAGCCGCGGTAGAAACGGCCAAACTGAACCTGGGATTCACGCAAGTACGCTCACTCATCTCCGGCGTTGCGGGTCAGGCGACCACCCAGGTTGGCAACCTTGTAGGTCCGAACGCGGTGCTGACTGCTGTCTCGCAGATGAATCCGATCAAGGTATATTTCTCGATCAGCGACAGCGAGTACCTTGCCCTCTCGACCCTGAAGGGTAAAACGAGCGATCTGTTAAGCAGCTCTGCGGACTTGCCTCTCACCCTCACTCTGTCGAATGGCGACAAGTACGAGAGCAAGGGCCACATCGTGTACGTTGATCGCCAGTTGAACGTTCAAACCGGCGCGATCCGCGTCGCCGCGTCGTTCCCGAATCCGGGCAACGTTCTTCGCCCAGGACAGTTCGGCCGCATTTCGGCAGAGACACACGTGCAGCGGAACGCGATTTTGGTGCCGCAGGCTGCGATCCAGGAACTGCAGGGTACTCAACAGGCCTACATCGTAGGCCCGGATGACAAGGTCAAGGTCGTCAATGTCACCCTCGGCTCGCAGGTTGGCACCGATTGGGTAGTCGAAGGCGGCCTGCCTGCGGGTTCAAAGCTCATCGTTGACAACATTCAAAAGCTGCGCGCAGGCGTACCGGTGTCTCCGCACGCTGCGTCACCCGTGGCCGCATCAGACGCGGCTGGGAGATAAGCATGTCGAAATTCTTTATTCGTAGGCCAATTGTGGCCATTGTCATCGCGATCCTCACCACCATCATTGGTGTGGTGTCGATGCTGACACTGCCGACAGCACAGTTTCCCGACATCGCCCCGCCAGAAATCAACGTTACGGCCAACTATGCTGGCGCCGATGCGAAGACTTTGCTGCAGGCGGTATCCACGCCGTTGGAGCAACAGATCACCGGCGTCGACAACATGATCTACATGTACTCGGTGAACGCGAACAACGGCCAGTCGCAGATCTTTGTCGACTTCGATGTTAAGACGAACCCCGATACTGACCAGATTCTGACGCAGCTCCGTGTATCGCAGGCCCAGGCCCAATTGCCGGTGCAGGCGACTGTCGGTGGCATCACCGTGCAGAAGTCGTTGACTTCACCGCTGATGATCGTCGCGCTCTCGTCACCCGAAAACAAGTACGACGCGCAATTCCTCACAAACTACGCGATCATTAAGCTACAGGACGAAATTACACGCGTCCCCGGCGTGGCACGCGTGCAGGTGTTTGGCGGACAGTACGCATTACGCGTCTGGGTGCAGCCGGACAAACTCGCGAAGCTCGGTGTGACCGCAACGGAGATTATTGCGGCGCTGCAGACACAGAACAACGTGAACCCTGCCGGCCAAGTGGGCGGCGACCCTGCTCCCAAGGGCCAGCAGTTCACGTATACCGTCCGAACAGAAGGCCGTCTGGTTACCCCGGAGGAGTTCGGCAAGATCGTAGTGCGCGCCAATGCCGATGGCTCCGTGCTGCACCTGAGCGATGTAGCTCGCGTCGAGATGGGCCAGCAGTTCTATACCCTGAACGGCCGTTATAACAAGGCTCCGGCCGGCGTATTTGGTGTCTATCAACTTCCGGGCTCGAACGCTGTGCAAGTTGCAAAGGATGTGAACCAGCGGATGGAGACACTCTCCAAGAGCTTTCCCGCCGGGCTGAAATATGATATTCCACTCGACACCACCAAGGCAGTTACGGCAGGCTTACATGAAATCGTACTGACACTGTTTGAGGCTCTAGCCCTCGTCGTCGTCGTCGTGTACATCTTCCTGCAGGGCTGGCGCGCGACATTGATCCCGCTACTGGCCGTCCCTGTCTCGTTGATCGGCACCTTCATCATCTTTCCCCTCCTGGGCTTCTCTATCAACACGCTCTCCCTATTCGGGCTCGTGCTGGCGATCGGCCTGGTAGTCGATGACGCCATCATCGTCGTGGAAGCCGTTGAGCACCATATTGACCAGGGAATGAGTCCGCAGGATGCGACCATCAGGGCAATGGAAGAGGTGGGAGGCCCTGTTGTGGCCATCGCACTGATTCTTGCCGCAGTCTTTATTCCGACGGCAGCGATCCCCGGTATTACCGGCCGCCTGTATCAACAGTTTGCGATCACAATTGCTATCTCGGTTCTGATCTCAGCGTTTAACGCGTTGACGCTCAGCCCCGCGCTTGCCTCGCTCCTTTTGAAGCCGACGAACAAAGAGAAGAAAAAAGGCCTACTCGGACGTTTCTTCGAATTGTTCAACAAGTTCTTCGGTCGTGCTACCGACAACTATGTCTCGACTTCGAGCGTGCTCCTGCATAAGGCCGGTTTCTCCATGCTGGCGCTGGTTGCGGTAGCTGTCATCTCTGTGCTTTTGGGAGCTCGCTTGCCGACGGGCTTTATCCCTACAGAAGATCAGGGCTATGCTTTCGTCTCCCTGCAGCTTCCGGACGCCTCGTCGCTCCAGCGTACCGACGAAGCTGCGCTCAAGGTATCTGATGCCTTGATGAAGACACCGGGAGTCGGCGGCGTCATCCAGGTCAACGGATTCAGCCTGCTGACGCAGACGCAGAGCACAAACACTGCGTTCTTCTTCGTTTCATTGAAAGACTGGGACGTTCGTAAATCGAAGGAAGAGCAGTTCGGCGCGATCCAGCAGAACGTCGCAAAGCTACTAAGTATGAATCCGGATGGCATTGCGTTCAGCTTCCCTCCGCCATCGATCCCAGGCGTTGGCACATCGGGCGGTGTGACGTTTGTGTTGGAGGACCGCTCGGGCAACGACGATCCGACCTACCTAACGAAGAACCTTGGCGCGTTCTTGGGCGCCCTGAAGAGTCGTCACGAAATTCTCGCTTCGGTTCCTGCGTACCTTCCCGCTGTGCCGCAGATTTACGCTTCAGTGGACAAGGACAAGGTCGTTCAGCAGCAGGTGCAGCTTTCAGACGTGTATGCAACCATGCAGACATTCATGGGCGGCTACCTCGCCAACTACTTCAATCGATTTGGGCGCCAATGGCAGACCTACGTCGAAGCTGAGTCCAACACAAGAAGTAAGATTCAAAACATCAATCAGTTTTATGTACGAAGCGCTAACGGAGGGCAAGTTCCTCTAGCTTCGCTGATCAACATTAAGAAGATCAATGGGCCGGAGTTCATCCTTCGCTTTAATGAATACAACGCGGTGCAAATCACGATTGTGGGAGCCCCTGGGTACAGCTCCGGACAAGTCATGAAGGCGCTGGAAGACACCTTTCACCAGACGATGCCTTCTGATATGGGCTTCGACTACTCAGGTATGTCGTATCAGGAAGACAAAGCAGCGAAGGGCCTGCCGTCATGGGTCGTCTTCGGCTTGTCTATCCTCTTCGTCTTCCTGATCCTCGCAGCTCAATATGAGAGCTGGACGTTGCCGTTCAGCGTGCTGCTTAGTACACCGGTAGCCATTCTTGGCGCCTACGTCGCCTTGAATATGCGCGCACTGGAGAACGACGTCTTCGCAACCATCGGTCTGATTATGTTGATCGGCCTTTCCGCGAAGAACGCCATTCTGATCGTCGAGTTCGCCAAGAGTAACTATGAGAACGGCCAAAGCATTGCCGACGCAGCGTTGAACGCAGCCCGGCTCCGTCTTCGCCCGATCATCATGACAGCACTGGCCTTCATCTGTGGTTGCTTGCCGCTCTGGTTTGCGTCAGGTGCCGGTGGTGTCTCGCGTCAGATTCTGGGTACGGTTGTCGTGGGCGGCATGTTGCTTTCGACAGCGCTCGGCATCCTCTTCGTTCCTGTAACCTTCTCGTTCGTCGAGTACGTATCGCACCGCTATACCAAGGGCGGTAAGGGAACGACCATGGACTCCGAACACGATATCGACCCCCGCGAACTCGGTAAACAGGCTGGCATAGACCAGCCCAAAAAGGGAGATCACGCATGAAGGCTCTCGTGAAAAGTACAACCGCACTTCTCACCGGCGCGACTGCATTAGTGCTTGCGGGCTGCAATATTGGCCCGAAGTACCAGCGGCCCCAGGTGCCGGCACCGCCTGCTTACCGAGGACCGGATGACACAGCAGTTTCGAGCGACGCAAAAGACTCTCTGGGTGACCAACAGTGGAGTGCAGTTTTTCGCGAGCCCGAACTGCAGGAGCTGATCAAGCAGGCGCTCGTCAACAATTATGATCTTCGCGTTGCAGCCCAAAAGGTGCTCGAAGCTCAGTCGCAGGTCCGCGTCACTCGTTCGGCCCAATTTCCTACCCTCAGTGTGGGTGGTAGCGGCCTCGGCGCAGAACTCCCCGATTCACTCGGAAGTTCCCTCGGCGGCTCCAATCCACTGGTGGCGGGGAGCTTTAACCTATCTGCCTCTTGGAATCCGGACTTCTGGGGACTCTATCGCAAGCAGACGGAAGCGGCGCGCGACCAGTTGCTGTCTCAGCAGTGGGCGCAACGGGCTGTTCGCATGTCGCTCGTAAGCCAGGTCGCGACGTCGTATTTCACTCTGCGCTCACTCGATCAGCAACTGGAGGTCGCCAAGCAAACGCTCAAGGCACGGCAGGACTCGGTCAAGCTGACAACGACCCTTGAGAAGGGTGGCTCCGCTCCTCTCTCTGATGTTCGCCAGGCTGAGCAGCTGCTCTACACGGCGAGCGCGCAGGTCCCTCAGTTGGAACAACTGATCCAGCAGCAAGAAAACACACTGAGATTTCTGCTAGGAGAGACACCTGGACCGGTCGTACACACCGATCCAAACGCCCTCTCGCCTGTCCCGCAAGACTTGCCTGTGGGCTTGCCATCACAACTCCTTGAACGTCGCCCCGACATCGAGCAAGCTGAAGCTCAACTGAAGGCTGCGAATGCTCAGATCGGAGTAGCGCGAGCACAGTTCTTCCCGCAACTCTCGATCAGCGCTTCGGGGGGCGTTGGCGGCGATAGTTTCTCAAACATGTTCGACACCGGTTCCAGAACGATCTACGGCATCGGTTCACTTACCCAGCCTATTTTTCAGGGTGGAAAGCTGCGCGGCCAATATGAGCTCTCGAAGCAGCAAAAAGAGGAGATGCTGCTCACCTATCAGAAGGCGATCATCACCGCCTTCCGTGATGTGTCGAACTCTCTCATTGCGGTCAATAAGGTTAGGGCTACGCGATCAGAGCAGCAGAAGCTGGTCGACGCTGCACAAGACTCCACAAGGCTCGCTCGCCTTCGCTATCAGGCAGGCTCAACTGGCTACCTGGAAGTGCTGACAACGGATACGAACCTATTCACCGCACGCCTTAACCTGATCAGTGCACAGCAGAACGAAGCACTTTCTTTAGTTCAACTTTATCAGGCGCTCGGGGGCGGATGGCAGTAAATCGGTTTCTCTTGGAGCAGCTGTTTTAAGCCAAAAGGCCAGTCCGAGAGAGGACTGGCCTTTTGGCTTGTATGAGCCCCATGCTCCAGGTCGATCGATTGGAGACTCTCGATTCACCGAGCGGCTAATGTCCAGTGAATGGAGATGAAAGGCAAGACTTGACGCTGAGTGAGGATCAGTATGATGTGATCACGATCGAACCGCGGCCTCCTTCAGCGCAAGAGTGACGAATTTATACTCATCGGCGCTTTACTAGCAATTTGGGCGACAGGCGAGATGGTCTGAGAACGCATCGGGCGCAGTTAGCCAAAACCGTCCTCGATGGTCGAGCCGCCAATCGAATGGCCGATCCGCCGATATGAACAGGATTGGCACGGCATGTCTTATACACAAAGTGATAGAACGTTAAACATGACTACCTCTGAAAAGATCTCTCTGGCATCGGCCATTAAACAGCGGCAACCGTTTAGGCTTCCAGAGCAGGAGCTGTATCTGAGCATCATGAAGACTGCTTCCGATCTCTCGCATCTGACGGATCAGTTCCTGCGTTCCTTCGAGATCACGCAGATTCAGTACAACGTGCTCCGGATTCTGCGGGGCGCTGGTCCGGCCGGTCTTTGTCGCAATGAGATCTCGGATCGCATGATTACGGCTGCGCCGGATATGAGCCGTCTGCTGGATCGTATGGAGAGAGCGGGCCTGATTCACCGTTCGCGTGATCGCGACGATAGAAGGCAGGTCGCCAGCACGATTACGAAGGCGGGCGAAGCACTCCTGGATAAGGTGGATATTCCCTTGATGGAGTTTCATCGGGCGCAGTTCGATGGACTCAGCGGCAACAAGGTCAGCTCCGTGCTCGAGGTACTGGCGGAGATCCGCGCCCTGGCTATTTAGTACACGTCATTTATATCGGTGTTTGAATACTTATTTGAGCCGGCTTGCAGTGGGCTATGGTTCAGGAAAATCTATGGGTGTCCACAGGGGGAGACCACCATCATGTCGGCTTGAATGTATGGGCGGTGGGATCGCCTGTGGCTCAGCTCAAAACGCAAGACTCCTGTACTGGGAGCTTGTGTTTCCGGGGGATGAGACTAGGGATGCCGCGTCACTGAGTCTTCAACGCATGGGGTACAGCGTCGATCAGTCGCGCCCGGACTTTTTCGTGGTGCGGGATGCCTAGGGAATCACGGTTCGTTTGGTCGTAGCCAGCTCGTCCCACTGATCCTATAGCGCACTGTAGAGCCCGAATGGACGCAAGCTCATCCACACGTGTCGTATCCTCTAGCTCGGGGATGAAATCTCTGCATGTACGGAGATTCCCTCTTGCAAGAGATGGCGTCGTTTATCGCGGGACGAAAGGCGTCATCGATGTCGCAAATGCGCGTTTCGAAGGCGCATCGTATGGGTTCTTCAGGGAGACATTCTCCCTGATCTGCTGATCTGGAGTGCAATTATGGTTCGTAATCATTTGGAGTGGTTGAGCGATGCGCGTCATCGCTTGATTGTGTTGGGGGCGCTTTTATCCTGCCTGTTCGCCGTACCAACGGTTGGAGCGCAGCAAGCGCCATACCTCGATCCGACGCTGTCGCCTGAAGTGCGCGCGCATGATCTGGTAAGCAGGATGACTTTGGAAGAGAAAGCCATGCAGAGTATCAATGCCGCTCCTGCGATCCCGAGGCTTGGTGTTCCAGCCTACGATTACTGGAACGAAGGGCTGCACGGCGTGGCGCGTTCCGGATACTCGACGCTGTTTCCCCAGGCGATCGGCATGGCGGCTACGTGGGACCCGGAGTTGATGCACCAGATCGGAGAGGTCATCTCCACGGAAGCACGGGCGAAATATAACGATGCCATTCGCCATGGCAATCACAATATCTACTTTGGCCTGACGGTATGGTCGCCGAACATTAATATCTTTCGCGATCCGCGATGGGGTAGGGGGCAGGAGACGTACGGAGAAGACCCATTCCTGACGGCTGCTCTTGGACGTGGATTTATCACCGGATTGCAGGGAGACGATCCGCTGCATCCTCGCGTGATCGCGACACCAAAGCATTATGCGGTGCACAGCGGACCGGAGAGCGAGCGTCATCGCTTCAATGTAGATCCGTCGAAGCACGATCTATGGGAGACCTATCTGCCTCAGTTTCGCAGTGCGATCGTTGACGCTCATGCAGACTCGATTATGTGCGCTTATAACGCGCTCGATGGAACTCCGGCCTGTGGAAATGACTTTCTGCTGAAGGACGTTCTACGCAAAGACTGGAAGTTCGATGGCTTTGTAACTTCCGACTGTGGCGCCATCGATGATTTTTATCAGAAGACGGCTCATCACTATTCCAGCGATAAAGAGACTGCCGCGGCACAGGGAATTCTGTCCGGCACCGATACCAACTGTGGCGAGACCTATCGCGTGCTGCCCGATGCAGTAAAACGGGGCCTGCTGAAAGAGAGTGACATCGACAAGGCACTGGAGCGTCTGTTCGTCGCCCGAATCCGTCTTGGAATGTTCGATCCTGCAGATAAGGTTTCCTATAACAGCATTCCGTTCAGCGCTGACCGTTCGGCGGAGCATCTTGCTGTCTCGCTGAAGGCCTCGCGCGAATCGATGGTGCTGCTGAAGAACGATGGCATCCTTCCTCTTCGCGAGGACAGGTATAAGCGAATTGCCGTGATCGGGCCCAATGCCGCATCGCTTTCGGCTCTGGAGGGCAATTACAACGCAATCCCGAAGGACCCGCAGATGCCGCTCGATAGTATTCGTGCAGCGTTTCCTGGGGCGCAGATCGTCTATGCCGAAGGTTCTCCGTATGCTGATGGAGCCTCGCTTCCGATTCCACGCACGATGCTTCGTCCGTCTGTGTCTTCCCGTGAGGAGGGATTGAAGGGGGAGTACTTTGCTCTTTCGGGAGCGGACTCCAAACCGGACTTTTCGGCAAAGCCGATCGTAACGCGCATCGACCGTCAGATTGATTTTGACTGGAATTCAGCGGCGCCAGTAGCCGGTCTCTCACAGGATGCTTTTGCTATCCGATGGTCTGGAGTAATTCTTCCTCCCAGGGCCGGAACCTTTCACTTTAACGTACGTCTTGCCAACTGCTATCCCTGTAGCGATACGGAGTCTTTCTCCGTGAAGATTGATGGGCAACAGGTGGGTGTTTATGGATCACATGGTGAGACCATTCGCGAGAATACGACACCGTCGTTCCCCGTCACATTTCAAGACGCCAAACCACGCAGCCTGGTGATTGAGTACATCCATCATGCTCCACTCTTTGGCGGCGGCATGACGCTGGAGTGGGCTCCTCCTGCCGGACTGTTGCAGCAGGAGGCTGTCGACGCCGCAAAGAAGGCCGATGTGGTCATTGCCATGATCGGTCTATCTCCCGAGCTGGAAGGCGAGGAGATGAAGGTCCATATTGATGGCTTTGCCGGTGGAGATCGCACCGATATCTCCCTGCCGGCGAGTCAGGTCAAGATGCTGGAGGATGTTGCTGCAACCGGCAAGCCAATGGTTGTTGTGACGCTCAACGGCTCCGCGCTGGCACTGAACTGGGCCCACGATCACGCGAATGCATTGCTCGAGGCCTGGTACCCTGGCGAGTTCGGAGGCCGTGCGATCGCCGAGACACTGAATGGACGCAACAATCCCAGCGGCAGGCTTCCAGTCACGTTCTATCGCTCCGTCAGCGACCTTCCTCCATTTGACGACTACTCGATGAAGAACCGCACCTATCGCTACTTCCAGGGGATGCCGTTGTATGAGTTCGGCTATGGCTTGAGTTATAGCCGCTTCTCCTACTCCGGCCTGAAGCTGTCGCAGCCGAAGCTCCAAGCAGGGGAGCCTCTGGAAGCCAGTGTGATGGTCAAGAACACAAGCGCGTTGGCTGGAGACGAGATCGCCGAACTGTACCTGATTCCTCCTGCAAATGGAAATCAGGGGCTGTCGCCTAGGCTGCATCTGCAGGGCGTGCAGCGGGTGAGCCTCAAGGCGGGCGAGGAGCGCCGTATTCTCTTCAAGCTCTCTCCGCGCGATCTCTCGGAGGTGGACGGTGAAGGAATTCGCTCAGTTCAGGCAGGTGAATACAAGATCGCAATCGGAGGATCCCAGCCGGTTGCCGGCCCGTCTTTACAAACTATAAAGCTGACGATTGAAGGCACCTATCAGCTTCCTCGTTAAACGGGAGCTGACTAAGTGTTCACGAGCGATAGCCCTGCATCGCAGCCGAATAAAACTCAGCCGAGGAGTGTTCGATCTTGCTGATCAGCCGTCGTGTCCTCGCAAGCTCGCGCTTCCTGTGCCTGCCAACCTCAAAGTTGGCAGAAAAACCCAGCTGATGCACGTTAACCAGTTCGAGAGAGACTGCGGATCGTAAGCGCTGAAATGCGCCCGGATCGCGCTCCGCTTCCGGCTTCGAAAGCAGCTGAAACAGCTCCTCAGTTGCATGCCGGATGCGGTTCAAGCTGCTATGAAGGGCATCCGTCGTGCGAATGGGCCATAGCTGGTCAAAGATGAACCACATGACGAGGATGCCAAGTCCGACGCCGATGACACGGTCTCGCGCGGGTGTTATCTGTGTTGCCGCACTGAAGCCGGGCAGAGCTGTCAGGAAGAAGCCGAAGCCGATCTGAACGCCGATGTAACTCATCTGCTGGCTGCGAAGCACCCAACCAGCAAGAAAGGCGACGGGTGCAACGACGATGACAAGCGATGTAATCGAATCCATATTCGGATAAAACAACGAGACCACCAGGATTGCGAGAAGTCCACCGATGGCGGCACCGGAGAATCGGTAGAGCTGCTTCTGCTTCATGGCGCCAGTAGAACTGAGGCCCGTAAAGAGCACTGTAACGACGCAGGTAAGAATCCCGGGCCACGCGAAGGCGTTGTAGATGAGGTAGCAGATGGTGGCTGCAAGGGTCAGCTTGAGCGCATAAAAGATAGTCGCCGGAGAATCGAATACGCCGGGCAGGAAGATATTCCAGGATAGTGATGCTGAAGGGCGCCGGCTTGGCTTTTCGGCTGCCTGCGTTGTGGGCGATTCAATGGTGCCAAATTCAAGCAGCTCCTGTCCGATCTCGCGAAGCGGTTCGGGTGTCTCGTTCGGCAGGAAAAGTTCCTGGGGAAGGGGACGGACGTGGAGCAGGTCATCACACAGCGACGCCACGATGCGATAGGCCTCCCGCTGTTCTTCTGTAGAGGATTGCGGCAACCGAAAGCCAAAGACGATGCAGGTGTTGAGCATCCTGCCGACGAGCCCGATCCTATAATGCAGACCAAGAGGAAGTTGCGATGGATCTGGTGTCGCATCCCGGAGACGGTCGTAAAGTTCATTCAGATAGAGATCGCCTGCATGCGCGTATTGGATAAGACTGCGATGGTGCCTGGCAACCTCTGCGTCCGGGGTGCTTGTTGACTCTGCCAGCGCGGTAAGAAAACTTTGCAGGCTGGAGATGCGCTTTCTCATCTCTCGCGAGAGATCTTCAGCCGGATGGCGGGTTCCAAAGACATATTCAACGGCACCGGCGCATAGGACTACGATTGCGAGTGCTGCGACGTTATACAGCGTACTGGTGACAATTGCGTCGGCAGAGCGGTGGGTATCCCATCCTGCCAGATCGACGAAACCGTAAAAAGCGAGGATGGTCCAGAACAGCGGAATGGTCGTTCCGGCCATGCAGAAGGCAGAGACAAAGATGCAGGACATTACGCCAAGAAAACGAAAGACCTCTGTCCCATCCGTGAGCTGCACCCAGAAGAACGACATGGCACAGGCCGCGGCGGCACCAGCCAGAATCTGCAGACCGACTCTGAACGTTAGGCCTGGACGCTCACGCTGCATGAGGTAGAGAAGAGCCAGCGCCAGGGAAACTCCCTGCACGCGCAGGGTCATCGAGATCACGATGATGATGCTGATTGCGAGCGTATCTCTAAGGCTTCCGGATAGCCTGCCAGGATGAGGCGCCATCTCCCGCCTGATGAGCGTGAGAGGACTTTCGACAATGGATGCGGATGTCATAACGCCCTTAACGAACGACCGTGATTGCCGTTGCTCCTACGCGGAAGAGATCGGGATTCGGATCTGTCACGCGAATGCGAACAGGAAATCTTGCCGAGAGATGTACCCAGTTCAGTGTGCGATCGACGGCAGGGAAGCCGTTGGTCACGCCACCATCTTCCGGAAAGACGCCGCGGCCGACGCTATCGACGACACCATTGAAGCGTTTGCTGGGATGCTCCATCAGATAGACCTCAACATGCATTCCAGGCTGAATGTGCTTTAGCTTTGATTCACGGTAGTTGGCAAGAACCCACCATGTCGTCGTATCGATCAACGTGAAGATCGGCGTTCCCGGATGCGCATAAGCGCCCTCCGAGATGTTCATGTTGGTGACGTAACCGTCAAAGGGAGCGCGGACCTGGCACCACTCCAGGTTGAGCTCAGCCTGCTGCAGCTTGGCGGCTCGATTTGGCCGCTGAGCCATCAGAGTCTCCAGCGTATCGACCGTATGCACGGCTTCTCCAAGCTTCGATTGAGAGGCCTGAAAACCAGCTTCAGCGGCCTGCTTGGTTGCTAATGCCATGGACGCCTGTGCCTGGGACTGCAGTAATTGGGACGAGGCTTGATGTGCAGCCTCTTGTGCAACGCGTAGTACCGTCTGTGCCTGGTCGACCTGTTGTGTGGTCACGTAGTGCTTTGCCAACAGCGGGGCGATGCGGTCGTAGTCGTTCTGGGCAAACTTCAGCTGGGCATTTGCGGAGGTCTGGGCTGCATTGGCTCGCTCCACTGCAGCCTGGGATGCCTGATAGTTGGCCTCAGACGCGCTGATACCGCTCTTGGAGCTTAGGACGCCTGCGCGAGCCGTTCCGACGGCGCTTTGCTCGGTTGCGATGCGGCGTCTCTCGTCGTTGATCTGTCCTTCGAGGGTCGCCTGGTCGGCTCGCGCCTGCGCCAGAGCATATTCGTAAGGACGAGGATCGATCTCGAATAGCAGATCGCCCTTACGGACGACCTGGTTATCCTGCACCAGCAGCTTGGTAAGGCGTCCTTCCACCTCAGGAGCAAAGGCGATGGCATTTGCGCGGACGGTCGCGTCGTCGGTCCGTGGATGGCGGTCAACCTGCAGTACCGCGATGAGGAGAACGATCACGGCTAGCGCCACGACGGCGATGCCGAGCCTACGTCCAAACGTCGTTTTTTCTTGCGGATTCATGGTGAATTCCTATCAGGCAAAGAAGCATAACCAGAGCAGGCAGGTGAACAGCAGTACCATGCTGGGGTAGATCAGCGCTGGATGACCGACTGCATGCAGAAGGCCTTTTCTGCGCAACAGAACGTGGGCAACGCCGGTCAATGCCACGGCAGCGGCCAGAGAGATCATCCAGCCGGGAAAATAGGACCCGACGATCTCAACATTCGGGTTTCTGCTGCATCCGGCTAAAGAGTAGGTCAGCAGTGCAGATACGGCGAAACGGAATGATCGTGTCACGGACGTGCTCCTGTTGCGGGAAGTTTGGGTGGTGCAAGTTGCCCGGTGGCGTAACTGAGAGCGATCTCCGTCTGGAGACGTCGTGCCTGTGCCCGGACCGACTCCTGCCTCGCCTGTGCCAGCTGGCGTTCGGCCTGCACGACGTCGACCAGCGAACGTACGCCATAACCGAAGGCATCGAGGGAGGAGTCATACGAGACCTGTGCCGAATCCAGATAACTCTTTGCGGCTTTCTCTTGCGCAAGCGCAGTCTGGTAGTCGGTATATGCCTCCCAGACCTGGCGCGTTACACTGTCCTGGGTTGCACGCTGTGCTTCGGCAGCAGCCTTCTGTTCGGCGAGAGCAGCCTTTTGTTCATGGCCGCGTGCGCCGTTGAAGACATCCCATTGCAGCTGGGCGGCAACCTGCCACGTGGAGACGCTTGCCGGACCAAGCTGTCCGTAGTCGGCGGTCGGCCACATGCTTGTCTGTCCACCTGCAGCCTGCAGTCCAACCTTCGGAAGATAGGCCGCGTGCGCCGTACGATAAGCCTCTTGAGCATGGCGCAGCTCTTGTGCGCGTGCGAGAAGATCTGGACGCGACTTCCATGCGACCTGAATGAGCTCTTCGACTGAGCGCTCAAAGCTCTCCGCTGCCTGCGGGGTCTCGGGAGCAATCTCGATCGCAGTGGTCGGCTCGATTCCGATTGATTCCGTAAGCGACAGTTTTGCTTTCTCGACTTCGCCTTCGGCGGCGGCAAGGTTGTAACGTGCCTCTGCTTCGCCCGCTACAGCATTTTGAACGTCAGGCAGGGTTGCGCGACCGTTGTCGAACTGCGACTGAGCATTCTTCTGTAAGGTGTCAGCTGTCTGGTGAATGATTTTCGCAGCGTCGAGCAGGCCGAGGGCCTGCTGCGTGCGATAGAACTGCATCGCAGTGTTGTATGCCAGCGTCTGGTGTACGCGCCCAAGGCGCAGTGTCGAAGCGATCTCGAGAGCTTTGCTGCCTTCCAGACGACTTCCGCGACCAAAATCGAGGAGGCTGTAGCGAAGCTCCAGTTGGGCAACGACCTGAGGCTCTTCCACGGTGACATAACCGCGCGGCGCAATAGGCTTTGGGAAGGGAACGATCGCGCGCAGGTCGCTTCCTTGAGCGGCGAGCGTCAACAGAGGAAGATATTCGGCGCGGCTAATGCTGGTTTTTTCGAGGGCACGCTTGGCCTCGGTCCACGCAATACGCCCTTCCGGGCTGGAACTCTCCGCGATGTCGATCAACTCGGGGAGGGTATAGCGATGGCTCTCGTCCAGATGCGGAATCGGTGTGTCCGTCCGGGTCGTGCCGATGCAGCGTGCGGCGTCACGCGTGGTCAGAACCATTGAGCAATCAGGAAGTGGCGGCGGCAAGCTGCTGTTCACTTGTCCAGAAGCAAAAAGGGCTCCTGCGTTCAGGAGAAGGAGGGACAGAAACCATCGAGATCGTGTGTTCGAAATCATGTGTTCGCTGTAAACTAAAATTAGATTACACTGTAAACATGATCATGGCAATAGAAAAAACGAGCCCGTCCACGAAGACAGGAAACCTGCGAAAGCATATCATTGAGGCCGCCAGCCGTGTCCTCATCGAGGAGGGGTACGAGCACCTCTCCCTGCGCCACGTCGCTCAGAAGGCCGGTTGCTCGCAGATGGCAATGTATCGGCACTTTGCCAATAAAGACGCCCTGATTCATTATCTTTGCCTGGAGCTCTATACGAGATTTACCGAAAGGATAAACCGGAAGCTGAATGCCGCCGGCAATGCCGGAGAAAAGGTTCACTTCTTTATTGCGGAGATGATCGGGTTCGCGACTGCCTATCCAGACCACTATTCGCTGATCTTTCTGCAGCGACAGAGCGATCGTTTGCTGAACGAGGAGCGGGATCGTCTGGGAAAGGAGTTCTTGCAGGGGATTCGCGAGGTGGTTCAGGAGCTTCTGTCCCTGGAGACACCAAAAGAGACTGTCGATATGCGATTGCGTCAGATCGTCATGACGCTGCACGGAGCCGCGGCGCTTCTCCTGGCGCATCCGAAGGCCTATGGATTAAGCCGCAATAAGGCGATCCAAGACACGGAAGAGCTTGTCGGTTGCATCCTGCGCGCCGATAGGTAACCGAGCCTGCACGCCTAGCGGATCAGCAGCGAGACGATGCTGGCGCTCATCAGATTGGCCATTGTGCCAGCCAGCATAGCGCGAAGCCCAAGCTGCGCGAGGTCGTTTCGCCGATTCGGCACCAATGCTCCGATGCCTCCGATCTGCATGCCGATCGATCCGATATTGGCAAAGCCACAGAGAGCGAAGGTTGCAATGGAGAAGCTTCTGGGAGAGAGCTGTGACTTCATCAGGCCGAGCTGCGTGTAGGCGACAAATTCGTTGAGAACAGCTCTGGTGCCTAGAAGGTTGCCGATGGCGCGGGCTTCATGCCACGGAATGCCGATGATTGCTGCTACAGGCGCCCCGACGACTCCCAGGACGGAGTTCAGAGAGTGTGGAAAGGGGATGTGCCCGTGGGCCCAGAGAAAATTGGAGATGCCCAGCATGATTCCGTTGAAGAGTCCGACGAGAGCGAGGAAGCTGATCAGCATAATGGCAACGTTGAAGGCCAGCTTTCCGCCGTCGATGGTGCCTCGAGCAATAGCGGCGATGAAGTTGTCGCTGGAGTGCTCTTCCTGCGGCGGCATCTTCACGGTTCCTGCGGTCGCCGGAACCTCGGTCTCGGGGACAAGCATCTTGGCAACGAGAATAGTTCCCGGAGCTGTCATGATGACGGCGGAGAGAAGATCCTGTGCGTTGATGCCAAAGCTAATATAGGCGGCCATGATGCCGCCGGAGACGTGCGCCATGCCGGAGGTCATGATGGTCATCAACTCCGATCGTGTCGCTCCGTCGAGGAAGGGGCGAATCGTCAGCGGAGCTTCCGTCTGTCCCATGAAGATCGAGGCTGCCACATTGGTGGATTCCGCGCCACTGGTTCCCATGGTGCGCTGCATGACCCAGGCCACGACGCGAATGATCTGCTGCATCAGGCCGATGTGATAGAGGATGGCAAAGAACGCTGAGACGAAGATGATGGTTGGCAGGACGGCGAAGGCAAAGATGGAAAGAGGATTGCCCGGAGTGCCAAGCGACCCGAAGACCATCGAGGAGCCATCCACCGAGTGCGCCAGCAACGACGTGACGACGACAGAGGCTTTATGCAGCAGCGTCTGTCCGTAACTCCACTTAATCACCAGGATGGCAAAGAAGATCTGGAGACTGAGCCCCCACGCCACCGTTCGCCACCGAATGGCGCGCCGATCCGTGGAGAAGGCATACGCGAGTCCGAGGAAAACAATGAGACCAAATAGACCGATGAACCGAGACAAAGGTGAGTCGCTCCCTGCCGTGCTGTGATGGCGTGTGGGATGAGTGTAACGGTTTACCGGGGCGCTGAACCAGTGGTTTGTATCGCCGCGAGAACGCTGGGAGGCTAATGTCCACCTGCCATGTGGCTCCGAAACCGTCCGCTCGCGGTGAGGGAAGGCACGCTGTCCAGGCGGATATGGCGTAGCGGTGTCCGCTTCTGTTTGAGCGAATACATGCGCAGGTCGGCGATGCGCAGCAGGCGCGTCGAATCGGCCGCGTCATCGGGGAAGATCGCGATGCCAATCGAGGCCGAGACCCGCAATGTCTGGTTGTCGTAGAGAAGTGGACGCTCAATAATCGAGCAGATCCTATCGCTGATCTGTTCGATCGATTGTGTTGCTTCCGGATTGCAGGTGACCAGGGTGAACTCATCTCCTCCGAGCCTCGCCATGGCGTCGAAGCCGCGAAGGTTTTCTCGTAGCGATGTAGCGACGTGGCGCAGCATCTGATCGCCGGCCTGGTGTCCGAAGTTATCGTTAATCTGTTTGAAACCATCGAGATCGAGCATGAAGAGAGCCAGTGTGGTCTCGGATCTGCGGCAGCGGTCGAGTGCTATCGAGAGCTGATCCTCGAAGGCCCTGCGGTTAGGAAGGCCGGTGAGCTCATCGTGTAGCGCAAGCCAGCGATTGCAGCTGAGCTGTTGCTCGAGCATCACCAGGATCATACCGATCGAGATTAGTGACTTCTGCATATTCCAAACATGCGATGCAATGTCTGCATAGGCACGGAAGGTGACGATGAACGGGTGAACAAAGAAGCAGATCGACCAGATGAAGAAGCCCGTCATGATCGCGAGCCTCCCGGTGCTTTGGGTGGGTAGTCTCTTTTGAAACTTGATGCCGGCGATGGCATAGACCCCGGAGAGGCTCCAGTAAACCGCATCCCGATATTTGCCATGGTCGACGAGTATCCCGATGGCGATCCAGCCGGCAAGATGAACAACCGTGGAGAAGCGCGGACGGTGAAGGATAATGGAGC
This sequence comes from Edaphobacter sp., assembly GCF_028283685.1. Classification (GTDB taxonomy): domain Bacteria; phylum Acidobacteriota; class Terriglobia; order Terriglobales; family Acidobacteriaceae; genus Edaphobacter. The sequence goes on from NZ_JAPWKF010000001.1 coordinate 20,437, forward strand.
TGCCGATGGCCGTCAGCACGCCAACCGCGATCCATGGATAATAGGGGGCTGGACGAAAGATATGCAGGCCGTAGGTCGTGTTGATGGCTAGCAGCGGAAGCCCGTTAATAACCAGATACAGCATCCGGGTCATTGCGGGGATAGGATGTTCGCGGGAGTCCCAGCAGAAGACCAGCCCAGCCAGAAGATAGCAGTCCACTACGACGACATGCAGAACGGTCGCTGGCAAGCCGTCAGGCGCGTAGAAGATATGCGCCATGGACTCGACCAGTGTAATGAGAAGTCCTATCAGCCAGAGATCTGTATGCTCCTGGGGATGTTTTCGGCGCATCAGTAGCAGGATGGCGATGAGGATCGCCAATGCAGAGAGATCAGGGAGAAAGGCGTAGTTCATCAAGGGCTCCATACTTTGTTCTGCCAGCAGGCCTCTTTTTTTGCTGTCAAAAAGAAGTACGGGGCCCGGAATTGAGCCTGCCGGTGGGATTCGCGTGCCAACATTATCCGCGAAAGATCGAGGGAAGCAATAGTGAAAAAACGACTCTTGCCGCACTTTAGCCCGCTAAAGGCTTTCTCTGTGGCTTTAGGAGATGCTTTCGTGCCCTGCCGCTGAGACCACTTCACGCAGCAAGGGGGGAGCGTTCACGGGTTTCTCCGATATCACCAGGGTATCGAGCAGCATCTTTCGAGGTTCTTCCAGAAGGGACTCGTCCTCGCTGAAGAGCGTAAACAGAGCCTGCCCCTCCTCCACGCGCTGGCCCAGTTTGGCATGGGATTCGATGCCCGCGTGAGCGCTGACGGGATCGCCCGGCTTGGCTCGACCTGCTCCCAGGCGCTGGACCGCCCACCCGACCTGCTTGCAGTCCATCGATGCCAGGTAGCCGGGCCGGCTGGCCTTGATCACGGTTGATGCCTGTGGTCGATGGTGGCTTGCCGGGTCCTCAAAGACGGAGAGGTCTCCGCCCTGCGCTTCGACGATCCCCAGCCATGCCCGGTATGCTGCTCCTGAGGTGAGGATCTCATCAGCCAGCCCAGCGCCTTCTTCCGGGGTCTTTGCGCGGCCGGCAAGGTGAAGCATCGAGCCCGAGAGAAGATTCGACAGTTCGATCAGGTCTGCGGACATCGGATGGCGAACCTGTTTCATGATGTCGACGCACTCCCAGACCTCCACCCAGTTGCCGGAGAATCGGCCCAGTGGCTGTTCCATGTTCGTCAGTAAGGCGACCGTACGCGTTCCGGCGCGCTCGCCGGTCTGCACCATCAACTCCGCGAGGAACCTGGATTGTTCGTAGCTCGGCATAAAGGCACCCGAGCCAACCTTGACGTCCAGCACCAGTGCGTTCAGGCTCTCCGCCAGCTTCTTGCTCATGATGCTTGCGGTGATAAGAAATGGGGACTCGACTGTGCCGGTATGATCGCGCAGAGCGTAAAGTGTGCGGTCGGCTGGCACGATCCGCGGGGTCTGTCCGATGAGCGCCGCCCCGCAGCGGCGGAGAACCTCGGCCAACTGTGCGAGTCCGAGCTGGGTGTTGAAGCCGGGGATTGTTTCGAGTTTGTCGAGGGTGCCGCCGGTATGCCCCAGGCTGCGTCCACTGATCATCGGCACACAGATGCCGGGAACCTCTTCCGATGTCGGTGTAGCAATGCCGGCCGCCGCGAGAATCGGGGCAATCAGCAGCGACGTCTTATCTCCCACGCCTCCGGTCGAGTGTTTGTCTATGGTAAAAGTCTTCAACGAGGAGGCATCGAAGGTATCCCCGGAGAATCGCATCGCGGCGGTCAGAGTGGCCAGCTCTCTGGCGTCGAGACCCTTGAGAAAGACGGCCATAAGGAAGGCAGCAATCTGGGCATCTGTGACCAGCTGCCGTTCGCCAGTGCGTTCCACGATAGCGCGGACAAAGCCTTGGATCTCTTCGTCGCTTAGTGCTGCACCGTCGCGTTTATGAAGGATGACATCGATGGGGTGAATTTGATTCATGAGGATTAACCGGGATGCCCTACTCTGCAAGAACGAAGGCGTGAGGCAGAAGAGCGGCGATGGTGGATTGCGTCATCTGGCCGTCTTCTGCAGGGAAGCAGACTAATGTATCGTGCGAGCTGAATTCCTGGATGGTTTGACGGCACGCACCGCAGGGCTGACATGCAGATTGGTTGAGGTTGACGATGACCACGGTACGGATGCGAATCGCCGGGCCGTAAAGCGCCACCGCCGAACTGATCGCGGCCTGCTCCGCGCATGTGGTGAGGCGGTACGAGGCGTTCTCCACGTTGCAGCCCTGCGACGTCCGGCCATCTTCCAGCAAAACGGCCGCGCCGACACGAAAGCCGCTATATGGAGCGTAGGCCTTGGCAGCGACAGCGAGTGCCAGCTCTCGCAGCTGTTCGAACTGGGAGTTGCTGACGGTGCCGGCTGATTCATTTTGAGACATGGCACTGAGGCTAAAGGCTGCGAACGGCAAAGGCAAGCGCGAACAGTTCACGCGATTGGCACCGTCGTCCGATAGAAGCGTTGTGGACGACCTGACGAAAGAATTCATTACGGAAAGCCAGGAAGGGCTCGATCGCATGGAGCGATGCCTGACTGAGCTTGAGGCAAGACCGCAAGACAGCGCACAGCTGGTCGGCGAGATCTTCCGTGCGGTGCACACCATCAAGGGAACGACCGGCTTCCTCGGCTTTTCGCGGCTCGAAAAGCTGGCGCACGCCGGCGAGTATCTGTTGGGCTCCTTGCGCGAAGGCCGGCTTGCGGTGACCGAGGAACTTGTCAGCGGGCTGCTTCGTCTCCTGGATGGTCTGCGCGCCATCGTACAGCTGATTGAGGATACGGGGAATGAAGGCGAGCAAGGCAGCGCGGACGATAAGGCGCTGATCGCGGAGCTCGCCGCTTTAAACGAAGAGGAGCCGCCCACGGCCGGCGGAGCGCATCTGGCTCCGATCGTCGTCCCCACAGACCCGGCGGCAGTTGAGCCGGGTGCCGGGTCGCCGTCCGTAGCGGTCGCTGTTCAGAGCGCAGTAGGCTCCAACGACAAGACCTTGCGCATCGACGTCGATGTCCTCAACCGGATGATGAACCTGGTCGGTGAGCTGGTGTTGACGCGCAATCAGATGCTGCAGAGCGGCGTCGAAGCGACCAATTTTCCCGAACTTGCACGCAGGCTGGACAGCGTGACGGCGGACCTGCGCGAGACCGTCATGCAGGCCCGTATGCAGCCGGTGGGCAATCTCTTTGGAAAATTCCCGCGCATGGTGCGCGACCTGGCCAGGACCTGTGGGCGCGAAGTGCGGATCGAGTTCTTCGGCCAGGAGACCGGTCTAGACAAGAGTCTTTTGGAGGCGATCAAGGACCCTCTAACCCACGCCGTCCGTAATTCGGTCGATCATGGTATCGAACCTCCTGCGGAGAGACTCCGCGCAGGGAAGTCTTCAGAGGGCTGCGTCACGCTGAAGGCTTTTCATCAGGGAGGCTCGGTCGTCATCGAGGTCTCTGATGACGGCGGCGGCATCGCGACAGAAAAGGTGCGAGCCAAGGCGGTTGAACGCGGCCTTGTACCTGCAGACACAGCGGCTGCCATGAGCGAGCGCGAGGTCCTGCAGTTAATCTTCCTGCCGGGTTTTTCAACCGCTGCCGCTGTCACTACGGTCTCTGGCAGAGGGGTTGGTATGGATGTCGTCCGTGCCAACATCGAAAAGGTGAACGGAAGCGTTGAGCTGGACTCGAAGGTTGGCGTGGGGACGACCCTGCGCCTGCGGGTCCCTCTGACGCTGGCTATTGTTCCTGCTCTCGTTGTGCGCAGCGGCCGTCAGAGCTTCGCTTTGCCGCAGACGACGCTGGTGGAGCTGGTTTATATTCCCACGCGCGATGCTGCCAAGGTGATTGAGCGCGTGGGGGCGGCAGAGGTGTATCGCTTACGCGATCGGCTACTGCCGATGGTCTGGCTGGATCGCCTGCTCGGCCTGAACAACGCCACGGATCATCATGGCTTTTACATGGCTGTTCTGGAAGCGGAAGGATGCCGCTATGGCCTGGTCGTCGATGATCTGTTGGCCCCGGAAGAGATCGTCGTTAAGCCCCTCTCAACGGTATTGCGCGAGATCGGCCTGTTCTCCGGGGCAACGGTTCTTGGAAACGGAACGCTTGCGTTGATCCTCGATATCGCTGCAACAGCTGCCCGAGCGGGAGTCAAGCCGGTTGCAGAGGAGGACGAGGATCAAGTTGTCGAGGTGCATCAGACGGACGAAGAATCCTTCCTTGTATTTGAGGACAAGGCGCGAGAGCGCACGGCGCTGCCGCTTGAGATCGTGGAGCGCATCGAAAGTGTTCCCCTCAGCCAAGTGGAGTATGCCAATGGTCGGCCGCTGTTGCAATACCGTGGCGAGCTTCTTCCCCTGAGAGATGATGGCCGCGTCCTCGATGAGGTCGAACTTGCCGGCGGAAACCTGGATGATGTTGCGGCGACCATCCTCATCTGCGGGGAGGCGGGATCGAAGACCGGACAACGGATGGGTGTCGTCGTCCGCCGTGTGCTGGATGTCTCTGAGGGGTCTCTGATTCAGGACGACGGTGCTGCGGGCGGCGGTGAGCTGGCGCTGGTCAAAGACAGGCTCACCACGATCTTTCGTGGCTTCGAGCAGAAGCCTGATTGGAAGGAGGTCGCATGAAGACAGCTGTGAAGCAAGAGATGATGCTCGAAGAAGCTGAGAACGTCTCCCTCTGTTCGATGTTTGCGGGAGAGGATATCTTCGGTATCGATACCGCACAGATTCGCGAGGTTCTCGGAAAGCGTGACCTGGAACGTGTCCCCATGGCGCCTGCATTCGTTGCTGGTGTAGTGCCATATCGGGGTGATGTTCTGACGACGGTGAGCTTTCGTGCACTTCTTGGCCTTCCGGAGAGTGCCGAGGCAGGATGCGTTCTGGTTCTGGAAGACGATGATGTTCGTGAACGATTTGGGTTGGTTGTAGACAGCGTCGGCGGAGTTGTCACCGTCAATAGCCGTATGCTCGAGGTGAATCCCTGCACCCTGGAGTCACGATGCAAGTGGCTCTTCGATGGAGCGTACAAGATGCCGTCCGGGCTTATGGTCAGGCTGGACCCGCAAAAGCTGCGTCCCACGCGCCTTGCAGAGTCAGGCATGTTCCGTCAGGGTTCTAGTGGTGATGCCGCATGAGGGTCCTCATCGTCGATGATTCGATCTTTGTCAGAGAGTACATGCGCAAGCTGCTTGGCAGGATGGGGATCTCCTGCATGGAGGCGTCGAACGGGAGCGCAGCGCTGCAGGTTCTCGCCGAAGAGAATACCTTCGATCTCCTTCTCCTCGACGTTAATATGCCGGTCATGAATGGGCTTGAGTGTGTCAAGGCCATCCGCAATTCCAAACTGCAACCGGAGATGAAGGTCATGATGGTCACCACGGAGGCCGATAGTGCACTCATCTCGCGAGCGCTCGATCATGGCGCGGATGAGTTTCTGATGAAGCCGTTTACCCCCGAGAGCCTGCGGGAAAAGATGATGCTCCTCGGGTTTGCTGCCTGAGTGCACAAGCAGCCTCATTTAACCAGGGAGAGGGGACGTTTGGCATGGGAGTCTTCAAGGAGCGCACCCTGCGTGTGCTGGCAGCGGACGATTCCGCGGTTATGCGAGGGATCATGCGCACGCTCTTTATGCGCCATGGTGAGTCGCGTGGAGAACTGCCGCGTATGGAGCTTGCGGGCATAGCGCGCGACGGCATGGAATGCCTCGAGGAGATCGCAAAGCTCGCTCCCGATGTGCTGGTGCTTGATCTGGAGATGCCGCGCATGGACGGGCTTGAGGTACTCGACAGGCTGCGCGCGATACGCAGCAAGGTGCCGGTGATCATGTGCAGCTCGCATACCGAGCGCGGCGCCCGGGCGACGCTGGATGCGCTTGCGCGTGGAGCTTCGGACTACGTCATGAAGCCAACCGGCCACCATGACTTTGAGAGCGCACTGGCGTCACTGAGCCAGCAACTTCTTCCCCGGATCGCAGCGTTGGCCTCCAACTCTCTGCGGCAGTCAAAAGTGCCGGGCGCGATACCGCTCAATGAACCTACCGGTGCAATCGTCCGTAGAGAGTCCTGTAGCGCGGTCGAGGTGGTCGTCATTGGAGTCTCAACCGGAGGGCCAGCAGCTCTCGAGCAGCTGCTGCCACAGCTTCCAGAGGATTTTCCCGTGCCCGTGCTGGTCGTCCAGCACATGCCGAAGCTCTTTACCGGAGTCCTTGCCGAGAGACTCAATCGCTTCTGCCGGCTGAAAGTCGTCGAAGCAAGTCATGGCGTTCCCCTATGCGCAGGAGCTGTCCTTCTGGCTCCCGGGGATGCCCATATGGAGATCATGCCCAAAGCGGTTACTCGTCCCGGATCGTTGGAAGTAGTCCGCGGCTTTGCGGCGAAACTTCACTACCAGGAACCGCTGAACCACTGCAGGCCTTCGGTGGATTATCTCTTTCACTCAGCAGCTCGCCTCTACGGCGCCGGGACTCTGGCCCTGGTGCTGACAGGGATGGGGTCGGACGGTCTTGAAGGGGCTCACGCCATTGCTGCTGCGGGGGGCACGGTGCTTGCTCAGGATGAGATGTCGTCGGCGGTATGGGGTATGCCGGGCAGGATCGCGGAGTCAGGTATCGCGGCAGCGGTGCTGCCTCTCTCTGTGATCGGCCGCGAGATTACGCAACGCGTCAAAAGGAGCCGGAAGGGGCGTTCCTTGCCTGGTGTTGATATTGCAGAAAAGCCGCAGCGGTCGCCGGAGGTAGTTCATGGGCTGCTCTGATGCGGACTATGCTTACCTGCGCGAGATTGTCTTTCATCAGTCAGCTAATCTCATCGATCCGTCGCGAAATGCTTTGTTTGATCGCAGATTGATCTCTGTCACGCGCATGGCAGGCGTCTCCAGTTTGAAAGATCTTGTTGCGATGCTTAAGGGACGCCGTCCTGCCCATCTGCATCGCGCCGTCGCCGAGGCGATGACGATCAATGAGACTAGCTTCTTTCGCGATGTGAAGCCTTTTGATCTGTTGCGAACGGCGATTCTCCCCAGATTGATTGAGAGCCGAAGGGCGACGCGACAGCTTCGCATCTGGAGTGCGGCCAGCTCTACCGGTCAGGAAGCCCACAGCATGGCGATGCTGCTTCTCGAACGGTTTCCGGAGGTCGCATCCTGGGACGTTGAGATTGTCGGAACGGATATCTCCAGCCGCGTCATCGAGTACGCTCAACGCGGCCGTTATCGCAGGCTGGAGATCAATCGTGGGCTTCCGGCTTCCATGCTGCTTCGTTATACGATCCGTCACGGCGAGGAATGGGAGATTGTCCCGTCTGTGCGCTCCCTCTGCCGCTTTGTTTGCGCCAATCTGTGCGCGCCACTGCCTCCGCTACCCAGCTTTGATCTGGTGCTCCTGCGTAATGTCTTGATCTATTTTTCTCTGCAGGATCGAAACGTGGTCTTTCGTTCGGTTCACCGACAGATGGCAAGTGATGGCTACCTGCTGCTGGGCAATGCCGAGCAGGCCGAGGAGTCCACGGATCGATTCAACATAGAGTTTTCAGAAGAAGAAAGGTCGTACTTTTACCGCCCCGTCCAGATGTTATGAGAAACGTCAGCTGGACGAGGCGGCCAGGATCTACTGCGGTGGTTGGCCAGAGTTGGGATCGGTCTTTTTGTCGTCGTGGCCGCCACCGAAGATCTTCTGGAAGATGTTCTTCTTCTTTTTGGTCTCCTGGGCTGGCTGATCCGTTGCCGCAGGTGCAGCCGCGTTCGCCGGCTGAGCAGGTGTCGGTGTTACCCCATTCGGAGCCTGTGCCCTTGGGGTAACGTAAGGTGTTGCGGCAGGAGAATCCTGATGTCCACCTAAGCCGAGAATCTTTTGAATGAAATTTTGTGGGTTATCTGACATCTGCGTACACGAGCTTGTCGGAGCAGTCCCGTCCAGGAACGCCACCGACATACTCTTATCGGTGCAGGATGCATCAGAGAGAAGCCCCGTGGCACGATCGATCCGGGCTATGGAGACACCCTCCGGCGGAGAGAAGGGCTTTACGTCAGAGTACTGAGGAAGCTTGATGGCATGCTTCATAAACTCTGCCCAAATGGGGGCAGCGGCATCAGCTCCTTGAATTTTAATGTCGGTATAGTCATCGTTTCCGACCCACACCACGCAGAGCAGGCTTGAGGTGTAAGCCGCAAACCATGCGTCGTGTTCCGTTCCCGTCTTACCGGCGGCGGGAGCCGTGAAGCCTCGACCGCGGACCGTGCCGCCCGTACCGTAGTTCATCACGGCTTCCATGAGGGACTGTGTCAGGTAGGCGACGCGAGGATCTAAGACCTGCTTGGCCTCGGCGGAGTAATCTGCCACGATATCGCCCGAGGAGTTGCGTACGGAAGCGAGCATCCACGGCTTGATATGGACGCCGTTGTTGGCAAAGACCGTATACGCTCCAGCCATGTCGATTGGCGTTGCGTTATAGGTTCCGATCGCGACCGACGGAGTTCCACGAGCGTTGACGATGCCAGCAGAACGGGCGAGCGAGGCGACGTTGTTATAGCCCACCTCCTGCGCCAGCGAGATGGTCGCGATGTTCAGCGAGTGCGCCAGCGCATCGACTGCCGTTACCATGCCAGGGTATTCACCCTTCACAAAGTTATTGGGCATATAGGATTTGCCCGCTGTGCCAAAGTCCTGAAGATCATCGTTGATTCGGGTAACGGCAGTGAAGGGACCGTTGCCATCAAGATTTGTCCCGTTCAGAGATGTATTGTAGGCAGCGGCATAGACAAAAGGCTTGAAGATCGAGCCAGTCGGTCGTTGAGCGACCGCGTGATTCAGTTGTGAGGCCGCATAGCTTCGTCCGCCGACCAGGGCGAGAATCTGCCCGGTATGAGGATTCATTGCGATCAGCGCAACCTGAGGATAGGTAATGGGGCCGCCTTCCTTCTTGCGCTCGTATCGCTTCCGGACGAGCTCGTCGACGTCCTTCATGCCAGCTTCAACTGCCTCTGAAGCCACCTGCTGCAGCTCAGGATCGAGCGAGGTGTAGATCCGCAGGCTTTGGTGTGCAAGATCCTGATCGTTGATCCGTTGGACCAGTTGGTCGTGCACCATATCGACGAAATAGGGCGCTTCGCTGGCATCGACATTCGGAGCAGCCAGGCGCAGTGGCTCTGCCTTGGCTCGCGTGGCCTCACTCTGCGTAATCGCATTCGTTTCCACCATCGATTCGAGCACGACGTTACGGCGTGTCAGCGCACGTTCGGGATGACGATAGGGGTTGAGACGGCTGGGACTCTGGATCATGCCGGCGAGCAGGGCGCACTCTGCCGTATCCAGCTGCTTCAGGTCTTTGCCGAAGAAGGCCTGTGATGCTTCACCCAGGCCATTAATGTCGTAGCTGCCGCGATGTCCCAGGTTGATCTGGTTGGCGTACATCTCGAAGATCTGCTGCTTCGAGAAGCGCGACTCCAGCTGGAAGGTGATCATGATCTCGATCATCTTGCGCTTGAGCTGCTTCTCCGGTGTAAGGAAGAAGCCGCGCGCCAGCTGCATGGTGATGGTAGAGCCACCGCAACGCTTGCGGCCGCTGGCGACGTCTTCGATGCCGCACTTGATGATGCGCAGGAAGTTTACGCCGCTGTGCTCGAAGAAGTTGCGATCTTCGATCGAAGTTACCGCCTCAACCATGCGCGGCGGTATGTCCTTATAGGTGATAATCCGTCGTTTGGTGCGGCTGTTGTCCTCGGAGAGAGCCGTAATCAGCAGAGGCTCTAATTCATAGGCGCTTAGAGACGCACCATTCTCGGCCGTAATCCTCTGAACGACGCCACCGGGGGTAGAGATCGTCGCGCCATCGGTGGTGTGGTAGCTCTGCGGCCCGGGCTTGATGAAGATATTCTCGCCCTTGATCTCGTACGTACCCAGCTGCGAGTTGTAGTTATATCCAGCGCGCCGTAGCTCGACGCCGATTCGATCGGCCGAGATCTTCTGGCCGGGGCGAATCTCGCGTGGAGCAGCGTAGATCTGCGAGATATTTGCGAAGATCGGGCCGCCATGCAGCCTTTGATCGACGACGTGCTCGTACTTGAAGTAGTAGTAGCCGAGTACGGAGATGGCAACCACCACGCAACCGAGTACAAAGACCAAAAGTCCGCGCACGATGCTGTTATCCAGATGCAGCCGCTCGATCAGGCTCCGGTTCCCACTCGCTTTATTGCTGCCGTATTTGAGTTTGACGGGCAAGGCGCTCTTTCTTATATGACGTTTGACTGCGCTACCGGGGAGCTAAGGTTGTAGGGCCGATGTTATCTGATTCGTTACCAGGCTTGCGGCCTGATCCAGTGCAACATCTTGCGTCTGTTTGCTCAGCCGGTCAACGAATTCAACCTTACCTTCGGCGACACCGCGTCCGATGTTGATTCGATAGGGGATGCCGATCAGATCGGCGTCTTTAAACTTCACGCCCGCCCGCTCATCACGGTCGTCGAGCAGGACATCGAGCCCCTTGGCGGAGAGTTCAGCGGCTACCTGTTCTCCTGCAGCCAGCAGACTGGCGTCCGCGTACGTTCGTAATAGTGACGACAACTTGGAACGGAGCGATCGCCGGATGCAGGGCGTAGGCCGATCCGCCGTTTGCCGCTGCCGAGGACTCGATGGCAGAGGTAAGAATGCGCTCGATACCGATGCCGTAGCTGCCCATGATCGGTGTAACCTCTTTGCCGTCTCGATTCAACACAGAGGCACCCATCGACTTCGAATACTTGTAGCCGAGCTTGAAGATGTGTCCGATTTCGACGGCCTTACCCAGGCGCAGCGGAGAACCGTCAATCGGGCAGCCCTCGCCTTCGAGGATATTGCGCACGTCAGCCACCAGCGTCGGTTTGAAGTCGCGCATGGGAGTCATGTTACGGAGGTGATATTCCTCTTTATTCGCGCCAGCGATCAGGTTCGTGCGTCCTTCGAGAGCCTTGTCGAGGATGACAAGCGTTCCCGGCTTCTTCGGATGAGGTGCCGGTTCGACGCCGATGGGGCCGAGATAGCCTGCGGGAGCCTTGAAGACTTCGACAATCTCCTCTGGAGTCATCGGACGCAGCTCGCCACCGCTGATGGCTCCAAGCTTCGCCTCATTCAGAGAGTGATCGCCGCGCAGGAAGACGACGACCGGACGCGTCTTACCCAGCTTGGCGTGGTCGGCTTTAGGCAGTTCCGCAATGTAGGCCATCGTCTTGATCTGGTACTGCGGCTTCACGCTCAGAAAGGTGCCGACCTCTTCGATGGTGCGCTGATTTGGCGTGTGAACAAGCTCCGGCAGACCGTCGCCGGTAGGAGCCAGATCCTCGATAGCCTCGAGACGAGAGGTCGCCTTCTCGAGATTTGCAGCGTATCCCGATGCGGAGCTGGCAATCAGATCCTCACCGGCATCGGTGTAGACCATGAACTCCTGCGAGGCCGACCCTCCCATGGCGCCCGAATCTGCTTCGACGGCGATGAAGTCCAGACCACAGCGCTTGAAGATCGTGCGGTAGGCCTTGTCATGCTTGTTGTAGCTTTCGTCCAGGCCTGCCTCATCGATATCGAACGAGTAGGCGTCCTTCATGATGAACTGGCGCACGCGCAGCAGACCCGACTTGGGACGCGGCTCGTCGCGAAACTTCGTCTGGATCTGATACCAGATCTGTGGCAGCTGTTTATAGCTGCGCAGTTCATTGCGGGCGATCGAGGTCATGACCTCTTCGTGCGTCATGCCAAGGCACAGGTCGGCGCCCTTGCGGTCCTTCAGGCGGAACATGTTTTCACCCATCACTGCCCAGCGGCCTGACTCTTCCCACACTTCGCGAGGATTCAGCGCGGGCAGCAGGAACTCCTGGCCGACCTTGTCCATCTCTTCGCGCACGATGGCGACGATCTTGTTGACCGAGCGATTGCCCAGAAACAGGTAGCTGTAGATACCAGAGCCCAGCTGGCGGATGTATCCGGCGCGCAGGAGGAGCTTGTGGCTTGCGACCTCGGCGTCTGCTGGGGCCTCACGAAGGGTTGGAATAAAAAGTTGGGACCAGCGATGCATGCGTCTGTATAACCTTTTCTGTCCGTTCGGTTTAATCTTTCCTATTCTAACTTCCGCAGTGGAGTTGCGCAGAATCGCCGGTGGACAGCCGATAGCGGCACTTTTTGGGATGTCCTGACTGGTGAATGATGCAGTCCGAAGGGACCTCAACTATCTCTACGAACTCTGCGCCGGCCAGTTCCAGGGATCTTCTGGATGCCATATTCTCAGGATCGCAGGTGATCCACAGCGGGTCGATCTCAAGTTTGGCTGCCAACGGAGTGAGCAGCAGGACGCTTCGTGCTGCCATGCGGTGCCCGCGATGCTCAGGTAGCACGCTGTAGCCGATGTGTCCTGCGTACCGATGGATGTGCTCGGATGAGCCTATCCGCAGGCGAATGGTGCCGAGCGTTTCGCCCGTCTGCGTTCTGCGCATTTGAAACTGATATGTGGGAGTCCGGTGAACCTGATTTATCCCAAAGCTCTCAAGGATGAGGGATAGATCTCTGTCGCATAATTCGCCAGGTTCAACAGGAACAATCTGATCATTCATGGAGACCTCGTGTCGGCGAGCTGATGCGAACCCTGAGCGGGGCGTAGCGTTCAAGAGCTTCAGCAGATTGGAGCAATGAGAAATGCCATTCCTGATATCTCCCGATATCTTCTGCTAAGTCTTTTGATTATAACGTTCCGTAGGATCTACGTGATGGGTGGTGGGAGGCACGATTTATCAGAACAAGAGCGGCGGCATCAGCTACGGCGTCCAGGCGGAGACATGATGGTAGGCGGGGCTTTAGAGCAGCTCCAGCGTCCAAAGGTCGTGCAGGTGCAGCACACCCTCAGCCTGTCCGTTAGAGCGGACGACGATCAGAGAGGTAATCTTCTTCTCCTCCATTAGCGCCAGGGCAGAGGATGCGAAGGCAGATCCTGCAATCGTCAGAGGGGCGACGTTCATGATATTTTCGGCGGCATGGTCGAGGGCCTTGCCGCCGTCGCGCTCCAACAGGCGGCGCAGGTCGCCGTCCGAGATCATGCCCAGCAGCTGGCCATCTCCATCGAGAACGGTCGTCATGCCCAGTTGTTTTCGGGACATCTCATAGATGACGTCGGGCATGGGCGTCGATGGACCCACGTGGGGAAGGGCATCACCCGTGTGCATCAGGTCAGATACTCGCGCTAGCTTCTTGCCAAGTCGGCCGCCGGGGTGAAGTTCGGCAAAGTCCTCGGCCTTCCAGCCGCGACGGCGGCTTACCTCGAGCGCAAGGGCATCCCCCAAGGCTAGCATCACGGTGGTGGAGGCGGTGGGAGCAAGATTGTTTGGGCATGCCTCTGCGGAGACGCTGGTGTCCAGCACCACATCGCCTGCCTCAGCGAGGGTTGAGTTTGCGTTGCCACAGAAGACGATCAGCCTGTCTGCCAGCCTCTTCAGCAAGGGAATCAGGCGAAGCAGCTCTTCGGTCTCACCGCTTGCCGACAGGGCAATAACGGTATCACCGCGCGACAGCATTCCTAAGTCGCCATGGATGGCTTCGGCGGGGTGCAGGTAATGTGCCGGCGTTCCGGTCGAGCGCAGCGTTGCCGCAATCTTGCGGGCGATGAGGCCGCTCTTGCCGATTCCAGTCACAATGACGCGGCTGCGGCGAGCGAACGAATCCAGCAGTAGAGAAACGGCCTGCTCAAAATGGCCCAACATCGTGCCGTCGAGCCTGGCTGCAAGTTCTTCAAGGGCCTTGGCCTCGATCCGGATGAACGATGAGGGCGCTGGCGATCCTGTGGCGTAGTCGGACATCGTACTGAGGTTAGCAGAGCACGGCGCATGCTATCTGCCACCGAAAAGCCCGGTTTGCGTCTAAACTGAATAAGATGGCCCAGCGTTCTTTGCGGGCGGAAGGATAACAGGCAAAGCGATGCGGAGAGTACTGGTTCTTGGCGTAATGGTAGCCGGCATTGCGCTGATGCTGTGGGCTGGCTGGCACAACCTGCGGGAGCGCAAGCTGGCGATGCAGAAGGCGCGCGATAGCCAGGTGATGCTGATACCCGATAAAGGCGGCGAATCCGCAGGCGATATGCCGCAGATGCTCGGTAAAGTTGCACCCGCCTTCTCGCTGACCGACTTGGAGGGGAAGAAGGTTTCGCTGGCGGACTACAAAGGACGCCCGGTTCTAGTGAACTTCTGGGCGACGTGGTGTGGACCCTGCAAGGTCGAGATGCCTTGGTTTGAAGAGTTTCGCAAGCAATACGCCGCGCAGGGATTCGAGATCCTGGGGCTGACCGATGATGCCGATGCTGGCAAGGACCTGATCGCCAAGGTCGCGGGCAAGGCTGGTGTCACGTATCCCATCCTGTTGACCGACGGTAAGGTGCAGACCACCTATGGTGGCCTCGAAGTGCTGCCCATGTCGTTCTATGTGGATCGCAACGGTGTGATCGTCGAGCAGACAGCTGGTCTGGGCTCGAAGGATCAGATTGAGGCCAACATCAAAAAGGTGATCGCTTCGGGTTCGACGCAGGCAGGTGGGATGTGATGCGTTCGATGGTGATGGTCGGAGTTCTGCTGGGAGTAAGTACAGCTTCGTTCGCCCAGTTAGGCGGCTTGAATGGTCCTGCGGTAAAGCCGAAGCAGTATATTGCCTACACGGCAGAGGAGCAGGCGGTTCAGGCAGGGAAGAAGTCGACCATCGAGCTGATCTTCAAGGTGGCCGAGGGCTACCATGTGAACTCGCATACCCCGAAATCTGAGCTACTGATTCCCACCAATCTCACACTGAAGCCTGTGCAGGGTGTAACGACCGCGGTACCGGAGTATCCTGCGGGAATCTCCTATAGCTTCAGCTTCGAGCCAAACGAGAAGCTGGATGTCTATACAGGGACCTTCAAGGTCAAGGTTCCAGTGGTTGCGACTGCGGGCACGCATACCGTTGAAGCAACGCTGCGGTATCAGGCCTGCGATCACGCGGCGTGCTACCCGCCAAAGAGCCTCCCCATCGCAATCGCAGTAACCGCGAAGTAGCGGACGCAGATTTTTCCTGCGGCCGCTATATAGAGCGGCCGCTTTGTAATGCATGATGTTTCTACGAGGGTGAGCGGTAGGGCAATGGACGAGTTCAGAAGACTGAAGAGACTGCCGGCGTATGTGTTCAACATTACGGGCGAGATGAAGGCAGCAGCCCGTAAACGCGGTGAAGACATCATTGACTTCGGGATGGGAAATCCCGATGGGGCAACCCCGAAGAATATCGTCGATAAGCTGATCGAGGCGGCGCAGAAGACGCAGACACACCGCTATTCGCTGTCGCGTGGTATCCCGCGCCTGCGCCGTGCGATCTCCAACTGGTACAAGACACGCTACAACGTCGATATCGACCCTGAGACCGAGGCGATCGTCACGATCGGCTCCAAAGAGGGTATTGCCCATCTGTGCCTCGCGGTGCTGGATGATGCCGATACCGTCGCCGTGCCGAATCCCAGCTATCCCATCCACATCTTCGGTCCTGTGATCGCCGGATCGCGCGTGCAAAGCATCAATATCGCGGACTCAACCGCCGACGAGGTTCTGGCGCGCCTGGAATATGAGTTGCCGCGTATGGAGCCGAGACCGAAGATCCTCATCCTCAACTTTCCAGCCAACCCAACGACACAGTGTGTCGACCTTCAGTTCTTCGAGCGGTTGGTGCCTCTCTGCAAGGAACTCGGCATCTTTCTGATTCATGATCTGGCCTATGCCGATCTGGTCTTTGATGGCTACCGCGCTCCAAGCGTGCTCGAGGTTCCCGGCGCCAAGGATATTGCGGTTGAGTTCTTCACGCTCTCCAAGAGCTATAACATGCCAGGCTGGCGTGTCGGTTTCATGGTGGGGAACAAGCAGCTTGTCGCCGCACTGGGGCGTATCAAGAGCTACTTTGACTACGGCACCTTTACGCCGATCCAGGTTGCTTCGATCCAGGCCCTGGAAGGCCCGCAGGATTGCGTTAAGGAGATCGTCGAGAACTATAAGAGCCGTCGCGACGTTCTGGTTCCGGGACTGAACAAGTTGGGCTGGCCGGTCGAGCTGCCAAAGGCGACGATGTTTGCCTGGGCGAAGATCCCGGAACAGTATCGCTCGCTCGGCTCCATTGAGTTCTCCAAGAAGCTCTTGACCGAGGCCAAGGTGGCCGTCAGCCCCGGTGTAGGCTTTGGCGAACACGGTGATGGCTATGTCCGTTTCTCCCTCATCGAAAATGAGGAGAGGACGCGACAGGCGTTGCGCGGTATCAAGCAGATGTTTCGCAATGTCTAGGTAGCTTCAGCAATTTCGCAAGGAAAGAGTCCGGGGAACCGGGCTCTTTCCTTTTTATCGATCTTCTATGCGGTAAAGGCGTCTTGGGGTGGATGTCGCCTGGGCTATCCGTGGAGGTATTCCTTTGTGCTGGCACGCCAATAGCGGCGCAGGAACTTCCCGTTGCACCGGCACCTGCCACATCCAGCCAGCAGGTTCCCGATTTCCCCACGCCCTTCTGTAAAGGCCGTCAAATTCGACGAATCGAGCTGCTATTTCAGCGCTCATGCACAAGTTAGACATGTGCTGCAGTTCACTCCGAAGGACGCCTTCTCAACATAAATAGACCGCGCACCTGACGGAATGCGAGCAGCGACCATAGGCAAAGGCCGGAGGGCATAGGAGGCATCCTCGATCTGGCTTTTCGCGAGACCTTCAGAGCGGAAGCATCAGTCATTAGCTGTAATTGCTTTTTATTTCGATTTGGTTTCCAAGATCGCGACAAAAGGAATTGTCAAATACTTTTTCCTTATTTCGATTGGAGTGTTTAGCCAAACAAAAGTTTTGACATGTTATTTTTTCGCGATTAGACTGCGCTAACAAAGATCATAAAAGATATAAACAGTAATACAACGTAAACGAAGCGAACAGGAGGTAATATGCACCACCTCGCACGCCGTGCAGCCTTCATGCTACTTACTCTTAGCCCCCTCTCCCTCTTTGCCCAGAAAGATTCCGCGACTCTTCAGGGACTAGTCACCGATGGAACAGGGGCCGTTGTTCCTGGGGCAAAGGTTCTGGCGAAACAGACCGAAACCAACGCGACCTACAATGTGCAAAGTGATAGTGCGGGCCAGTGGACACTTAGTCCCGTAAAGATTGGCACCTACACGGTGACGATCTCGGCGGACGGTTTTCGTCCCACGGTCTTCTCCGCGGTCAAAGTTGATGTCCAGCAACGCCAGCAGCTGGACTCCAAGCTGCAAACAGGCTCGAACAATGAAGTGATCACTGTAACGGAGCGAGCTCCACTGCTGGAGACCAGCACGTCGGAGCGCTCTCAGCTGATCGACAGCCAGACGATGGTGAATCTTTCACTCAATGGTAGAAATCCCGTGCAGCTTGCCCAGCTATCTGCCGGTGTCACGATGAGCGAGCCCGGATCGCGTGATGAAAGTGGCTATGGTTTCAGTGCCAACGGAGCCCGCTCGCTGCAGAATAACTTTCTGCTTGATGGAATCGACAACAACTCGTATCTCCCGGACCTCCTGAACGAGACAAACTATGTCATCATGCCTTCGGTCGATGCGTTGCAAGAATTTCGCGTAAGCACGAATTCCTATTCGGCTGAATTCGGACGCGCTACCGGTGCGGTGGTGAATGCTTCGCTTAAGAGCGGTACGAATCAATTTCACGGAGTGGTCTACGAGTTTCTTCGCAATGAGGCCTTCGATGCCCGCAACTATTTTGATACGCGCCGTCCACCCTATAAGCAGAACCAATTTGGCGCGACGCTGGGCGGCCCGATCGTCCGCAATAAGCTCTTTTTCTTCGTGGACTATGAAGGCCTCCGTATTCGCCAAGGACTGACGGATGTTGCCCTGGTTCCTACGCAGGCACAGCGAAATGGAGATTTCTCCAGTCAGCTTGATCTATCGTCACCAACCGGAGTCAGCGACTGCAACGGAATGTCGACCTATGCAGGAGAGCTCTTCGATACGAAGAAGACCCAGGCATCTGCTGCGAGCAGCAGCGGCTACTGCGGAGTTCCATTCGGCTATAACGGTAACCTGCCCTCCAATGTGATTCCGGCGAGCAGGCAGGATGGCCTTGGCGCGAAGCTGGCAGCCCTTTACCCACAGCCAAACTACAACGGTTCTGGTTACAACTACGCTTACAATCCCATCCAAACCCGCAACCGTGATCAGGGCGATGCTCGTGTCGATCAGACGCTTGGACATAACGATACTGCGTTCTATCGCTTCAGCATGTCGCGCCAGCCTGCTGTCATCCCAGGACCGTTTACAGGACTCGCCGATGGAGGAGGCTTCTTCACCGGTATCGAGCAGAACAATGGATATAGCATCGCGGCGAGTGAGACGCATATCTTTTCCCCGAAGCTGGTCAATGAGTTTCGCATCGGCTACAACAGGCTTCATTCAAGCCGTTATCAATTCAACTACGGTGAAGATGTTTCGGGAACAATAGGCTTCCCGGGTGTCCCCTATACTCCAGGTACGGACAACGGCGGCCTTCCGCAACTCTCGTTCAACGACATGGCGACGATTGGCAGTCCAACCTATCTTCCATCGAATGAAATTCAAAACACGTACATCCTCTCCGACACGTTGACCAGGGTGATGGGCAGCCACAGCCTCAAGTTTGGTGGGGAGGTGCGCAGGCAGGAGTTTACGATCTATCAGCCTGCGGCTCCGCGCGGCTACCTGTCGTTCGGAACGCAATACACCGACAATCCTGCAGCCCAAGGATCTGGCGGAAGTGGATTTGCAACGCTGCTGACAGGGCAACCGGGAAGTGGCGGAATCAACAACTTGAACAACGTCGATTACTTCCGCAATGCATGGAGCGTCTTCGCGCTGGACGATTGGCGCGTAACGCCCCGGCTTACATTCAACCTTGGCATCCGCTACGAGTATTACTCTCCCATCACCGAGCGGCATAATGCTCAGGCGAATTTCAATCCTGATACAGGCCAGCTCGATATTCCTCGCAGCAGCAATGTGTCCCTGACGCCCACACTGGCCACGTTGCTGACCGTCAATCACAATGCTCCAAACGCACTGATTGCGGCAGACCGCAATAACTTTGCTCCACGTGTTGGTCTGGCCTACAGCATCTCGAAGAATCTCTTATATCGCTCAGGATTCGGTATGTTCTTCAACGGCGATGAAAATGGACCGTACAGCAACCCAAGTCCAGGATTCAACCCACCGTATTTCTCGAGTCAGAGCTTCAATGCGAATTGTAGCCAGTCGGCTTATACCGGAAGTGCTGTCGACTGTTCTGTCCCAGGTTTGGAACAGCTTTCGAATGGATTTCCGAGTACGTCTCTGAGCGATCCGAATACCCCAAATCTCTTTTCGGAGAATCCACGTCTTCGTACGCCTTATGTCATCCAGTGGCACGGCACGCTTCAGTACCAGGCAGGCACCTCGACTGTGCTGGAGCTGGGATATGTAGGCTCCAAGGGGACGAAGCTGTATACCTTCAGCAACCTGAACCAGGCTGCGCCAACTGCGGATGCCTCATCGCCAACGGCATCCAGAAGACCGTTTCCGATGATCAATGCATCCATCAGCAACTTAAATGGATGGGGTTATTCCTTCTACGACGGCCTGCAAGCGCGCGTGGAGCATCGATTTGGCAATGGCCTTTCGGCACTGGTGAATTACACCTACAGCCACGCGCTCGGCAATTCGTCCAATGCGAATCTCGGTTCGCAGAATAACGATAGCTTCCGGTGGAGCAAGCACCCCGAATGGGAGTACGGCAATCTCGACTTCGATGTGCGGCATCGTTTTGTTGCCAGCTACACTTACCAGCTGCCGATCGGCCGCGGGAAACTTCTCCTGGGCAATATGGGAAATTTTGCAAACGTGGTCATCGGCGGATGGCAAACTTCCGGGATTGCTACGCTTTCCACCGGAACATACTTCACGGTGACGGACTCGAACGCTGGTTTTGCGAACTCTGATGGTCAGCAGCGTCCTGACTTTGTTCCAGGAGTGAAGGCCTCCGATAAGCCGTGTGTCGCAGGAACTTACTTCAATACCTGCGCGTTTGCGGATCCTGCACTTGGTTCATTCGGAAATGTTTCGCTCAATAGCCTGAAGGGGCCGGGCATGATTAGCTGGGATGCCTCGCTGATGAAGGAAGTTCCCATTCATGAGACCACACACCTTGAATTCCGGGCGGAGTTGTTCAACGTGCTCAACCATACGAACTTCCTTTTCGCGGCTCCGGGGCCGCAGAACGGAATCAACTCGACTGTTATGGGAAGCAGTCAATTCGGTTACGTGACCGCCGCGCGCGATCCACGACAGATTCAACTGGCACTCAAACTGTATTACTAATCGGAAGATAAGATTGAGAATGGGAGGCCACCTCTACACGCTTCTCATTCTCAAACCTCTTCGGCCATCGGAACTTCAACGCTGGTTAGGCATGTCTTCTAGCGAAAATGCGAGCGCTTTAGAAGGGGACTCCGCATAAATGCAGCCCGGGATGGGCTCTCAACCCTTGGCTGCGTTTTGATTGTAGAAATAGTTCTCGCTGTAGTCCGTGCATTTGAAATGAGAGTTATTGCCGCTTAATCAGTGGAGCCACGACGTAGAGCGTGCTTATATTCAGAATGCGTTGGATCTCGTTTTGTACGCCGACACCTCGCTGAGATCCCCACAGCCCCCCGTAAGGTTCGAATTCGTCGGCGTCTAGCGCTGTGTAGATATCCAAGTCCGCACAGCCATAATCCATCACGTAGTAGCCGTACGTCTGCATCGCTTCAAGGATGCGGAATGCGGGCAGTGACAGGTCTAGCGTTTTGAGGTCGAGCTTGGGGTCTAGTTGAATGATTCCCCCATAGGGGACGAGGCCGGTATTCATCGCCCCCTGCCCTGAACAGGAATCTTTAGCTGTGCTTGCACCTGCGTCCCAGGCGCTCGCAGGATAGGCTCGAGCGGCCCAGATTCGGCGAACGGGACCGCCGATGGCATGGGATATAGGCTTTGCCGGATCCGTGCTTTCGCCGGGTTGGATGAGGAGTGGAAGCTCCGCGAAATTTGCCGCAATGGAGCCGCCTCTGTCTCCCATCGAATCAAACGGGGTAGGCCCCGCCGCATAGAGCGCATTGGGAGACCCCGAAGATGGATTGATGGATGCTTTGTAGGTGCTGACGAACGATCTGCTTTGCGGATCAATGAAGATCACATGGCGGTCTCCAGCTACAGTGGTGGGTAAGTGTTTCGACCAGTCGGCAGGAATGCGAAATGAAATCGTCTCAAGGGTGGAACTTACGTTGTACCACTGGCTCCGGACGATCAGCTCCGGACTGCTTGTCTTGGCAAAAACCTGGCCGAAACCAATGCCGTCACCGCCATGCGCTGTATTGAGTTGGATGCTGTGGAGGTATCCTGCCGGTAGCGGAACCCTGGGCCACTGTGCAGGAATCGCGTGATAGAACACGGTGTCGCGCGAGAACATCATGCTCCAACGTGCCTTTCCGTCGCTTCTATTGGGAGGAGCCCAGCTTCTGGGTGCAAGGTTTCGAAGGATGTTGGAGCGATCCTCGTCTGCATCTAAAAAAAGATCGATGCCCCAATTGTGATACATGGCTTCAATCTCTCTTCTGTGCTCTTGGTTAGATATGCAGTTCAATGAATCTTCAGCGTTCTTGCATGGGAAAAGAGGTGCAGCATGAGTCGTATTGTGTGGTCGGGAAGGATACGGCGTAAGGTCTTTGCTGAAGGCATCGTTGTTGGAACGAATGACGCGAATCGTCAGGATGTCGCTCCGATCAGTTCGGTCTAAAGTGTCTGTAAAGCGGGCCTGTATGTGGTGTTCACCATAGCCCAGGCTTTCGATGTTGAAACCACGTGGCTCCTCTGCGGAGGTTCCTCCCAGCCAGTAAGGGGCAACGTCCTGCTTATCGATAGGCTTTCCGTCCACCTCAAAGATGACCTTTGCATTGGAAGGAGCGCCGTCGATACTCAGAAAGACCGTTCCACTTACAATTGCCGGACTTGTCAGGCCGTTGAGCCGTATCTCTCGATGTGCAGGCTCCGTGTGTTGCGAGTTGGTCTGCGCAACACAATACCTCCCCGCTGCCAGTAGATCGAGCGTGAATAGAAGGATAAGCCAATTCATAGGTTGCCGTTATTCGTGTTAAGCAGTCCGCATAGCATCACTTGTGGCCTGGATGGATGAATTGCGGTACCTCCGCCGCAGGCTTCCCGTGCAGAAGCCGCCAATACAGCGATTCAAGCTGTTTGGAGACCGCTTCGAGGCTGCATGTGTTTTGGATTGTCTTCGCACCGCGCTCGCCGATGGTCTGCGCATGAGATGAATCCATAAGCAAAAAGAGAATTGTCTTGGCGATGGAGACAGAATCTCCAGCGTCGGCAAAGAGGCCATTCTCACCGTGTTCGATATAGTTCGGAAGTCCGCCGACTTTGGTGCAAACGACAGGTATGCCACGCGCCATGGCCTCAAGAACTACCATTGGAACTCCCTCGTTGTAGCTGGGAAGACAAAAGATCGTGGCAGACTCGTAAGCCTTCGACATCTCTTCGGGACTCAGCCATCCCATGAACTTCACCGACTCGCGTATCCCATATGTATCTGCCATTGCCTTGGCGACTTCAATATCCCCGTGACCAGCGAACCAGAATTGTGTGCTTGGAAATGCCTTTAGTATCGGCACTGCCGCCGCAAGTAGATCCTGGTAGCCCTTGCGGGCTTCGAGCTTTCCTGCGTAGAGCACAACCGGAGTCTGATCTGGAGTCCAGCTATTTCTCCTGAATGTCGAGACGGGATTCTGAATGACTGATACAGAAAGAGAAGCATCGCGTGCGGTCATGGCATCAGCCCACACCTGCGAAAGCGCTATAACATGGTCCGCGAGCCTGAGAGTCAGGCGTCCCGCATAAAGCGTTGTACTGTCGAACAGCGATTCCATGCTGAAAGCATGGACGTGAACGATGACCGGCTTGCCCAGAGATTTCGCCATCAGAATCAATGGAAGCTTCCGCAACACACTCTTTTGGGCGGCAAGATGCACATGCACAATCGTCGCGCGAGCAATCAGAAGTGGGGCTGCCACGTAGGCCTTGGCCGCCGAAAGGATCTTTCGCCAGGAGCTTCGATCGTCGTACGTCGACAACAGCCGGGCCCGCATCACGCGCCAGGCCTCTGTCTGGGAGTGCAGGCGAACGACGGATGCAATCCCTCCCCGCCCGTCAGCGGGTGCAATAACAAGAACGATAAAGTCTTGATCGAGAGTCTTCATTTATGCGCCTGCCCTAGAGCCTGCCGATGCTTCTGTCGCTGGATGAGTGATGGAGAAGGCCATGCCCAGCGGGGATGGGGAAAACCTTGATGGACCGAGTGCGGGTGGAAGGATATCCTGCTCGATGGAGTGGACGATGGTATAGGTGATTCCACTCAACTTGCACAACTGGATCAAGGACAGAGCTGCCCCCGACGAAACTTCTGCAGACGGCAGCAGCAGTTCATGAATCCCATAGGTCTCAACCGTGTTTAAGGCATTACTCGTGCTGCCGAGCAATGGTAGGCCACAGACGTAGGCCCCTCGCAGCTCCGGACGGCTATCGATAAAGCCTAAGGGTTCACAGTCCGGGCACAGACGCCGCAGGCTTGAGAGGATATCCACTCCAGCCTGCGTCGCTCCAAAAATCGCAATACGCCGCCTGCTCCTCGGACTGGTGCGGGGCCTGCATGCATTCAACACTAAGGGTGTCGCTACCTGCAGTCCCACGCTCAGAACGATCAGGAAGAGACATTCAAAGAGAATGAAACGAGGGTACGCGATCACGCTTGATGGGCACAAGGCAAGTGCAACGAGTGCACCGGCCAGGCCTGCAACGAGACTCATGCCGGTAATAGTTGGAATTTCTTCCAGAGAGAGCAGGCGCCACTGGCTCCGGTATATGCGGAAGAGCACAAGCACACCGCACTGTGTGAGCGCCCATGTAATGCCGACCCGCGATAAGGCAAGCCCGAGAACGGAGGAGGCAGGAAATTGACTTAGCAACGTCAAATAAAGGGCGAGCCAGCTTATTCCTACTAGCAGAAAGATTTTGGTTGCATTCATCAGCGCAGATGAGTTGATGAGACTAGCGAAGCGTGTCCGGACCAAGGTTATTGCTGCGATGCGCCGTGCGGAGCCCATCCTTACGGAGACCACCCGCTGCTGCGTTTGCTGAACACCTGCGCCAAGATGTTGCGCCACTGCGAGTAGTGGCAGCCATGCAATGATCAGCAGTAGCCAACCACACGATGGGAGGTACTCTGCCAGGAACGCCAGTGGCGCAAGCCAGAGAATATTGATGGCAGCGACTCCAAGCGTCGTGCGCAGGTGGCCATAGCGCTTTGCTGCGTGCTGGAAAGCGTGCGTGCAGTGAGGGAGATACCATTGTTCCCCGCGAAGGAAGCGCTTGCCAAGCGTAAGCGTTGCATCGATGATGAACACGCCGAGCAGAATCAGCGGTACAGGAAATGCGAGATCGCCTCGCACCACAGCCGTCAGCATGAGAGCACCCATGACATAGCCGAGGAAGCAACTGCCGGCGTCTCCCATAAATACAGCAGCTGGAGGCCAGTTCCAGATCAGAAATCCTGAAGTGCTGACAGCAAGGAGTGCGAATGATAGGGCGACGGTATCAAAATTGTGCCGTGCCAGGACGATAAGGGAACATGAAGCGCCCACGCAGATGATCTCTGTTGTTGCAATGCCATCGATGCCATCCATAAAGTTTGTCAAGTTGATCAGCCAGACGAAGCCAAAGACTGCACCGATCAGGATGATGGGCAAAAGGGGATGACGCCACACCTGGGGCCACCACGTTGCCAGGAGACAGATCACCGCTGCTGCAGAGATCATCACCTGAGCGATCAGGCGACCGACGATCGGTAATCCCGCGCAGTCATCCCAGAATCCAAGGATGGCAACCAGGGCTCCTGCAAACAGGCTGACAGCTTCGAGCGGCTGAAGCAGATGTAATGCAGATAGACACGCGACACCAGCGAGGAAGACAATTGCAAAGACAATGCCGCCGCCGCGTGGCGTCGGAACCGAATGAGAGCTGCGATCATTCGGTATGTCGACAACTCTATGCTCGAGAGCAATCAGAAGATATTTCTTGGTGCCAAACCAGGATAACCAGCCGCAGGCAAGCAGACTAGCAACTACTAACAAGACGCTCATGGGTGATCTCCGATTGTTGGATCTGTCGAGTGATCTCTTCCGGCCCAAACTTGCCCATGTATCACGACCCCAATACTTGTTCCTTAGTCCTTGCTCTATCCACTGCGTGTGGTTAGGCATCCCCAGCCTGTCGACGAAGGGGTTCGCGGAGAAGTTGCTTGAGCGCAAGGTATGCAAACACAGGGGACGCGAGATTGCGACGGATCAGTCGTCTCGGCTCCTGACACAGTCTCACCAGCCAATTTAGCCCAAGCCGCTGAACCCATAATGGAGGCAATCTTTTCTCGCCGGAAAAGAACTCAAATGCAGCTCCCACACCGAGACTGACGCATGGCATCGTACCTGCCCACTGCCGCATCCACATCTCTTGCTTAGGAGAGCCAAGTCCCACGAAGAGAAGTTGCGTTTCCGATTCAACGATCTCGCGAATATCTTCTCTTTGTTCCTCCTCCGTCAACTGACGAAATGGAGGTGAGTGCAGGTAGCAGACCGTCAACTGCGGTAGTTCGCGTCGGATGCGGGAGAGGATGAGTCCGAGCGTCTCTTCGCGGCCCCCGTAAAAGCCAACATGCACTCCTTCATTAGCAGCCCGTTGAAGCAGGTCGACAAACAGGCGTGGTCCACTGATGCACTCAGCATTAGAGAAGCCTTTCGCCTTCAGGCACCATGCGACTGGAACTCCATCGGGATTCACCATCTCGGCGAAGCGATATGCTTCATCGATAGCCGAGATGTGCGTTGCTTCGACCAGCATATGTGCGGTTGCGAAGCAGATGTAGGCTGACTTGCGTTCTTGTGCGAGCGTCACAATTCTCGTGCAGGCTTCTTTCCTTGTTGTCACGTCGATTGCTGTATTCAGGACAGATGTTGTTTCTCGTGCGAACGCCAACATAGCTTGCCTCTTTACGTGATGGGGTAGGGATGTCTGATATTTGTGAGGTCCACGGAGTGAGCAAGCTCTGTGGCCTGCTTCAGAACGGGAAGATCATCGATCATGCAAAGCGAGGCCAGCGCAAGTGTGTAGTAGCTCATCGCGTCGGTCCCCCATATCTGGCCTGTCAATTGGCCATGGCACAGATAGATCAGGAGAATGGCGATAGCTGCCGCCGTCGTCTTCGAGGAAATGGGGCGACGCAAAATTTTTGCAGACAGATCAAGGACAAAAAGAAACAGCCAGAAGCAACCCGTCAGGCCACCGACAAGCAACATGTCGAGGCCGTCATTGTGCGTGTGCTTAATGTCGTCCCCATACTTCTGGAATAACATCGTGGACATCGAGGCATATCCTCGTCCTGCTACCTGATCGAGAACGTCTGCTTGGTAAAAGTCATCAATGGCGATCTTCCAGAATGTCGCTCGGCCTGATCCGGCGCCCCCTCCATCTTCCATGTCGTTCCATCGCGACAGCACCTGTGCAGGCGACATCATCGCCATGGCTACGATGCCGATTGCGGTGCACAGAACGACAAATTTAATTCCGGAGCGTCGCGATTCGTGCCCCCAGAGGCATAGCCACACAAAGAGCCACACCAAAGCAACAACCATCGCTACCGTGCCTGCCCGAGCATAAGTCAAAATGCATGCGCTGAAATTGAGGCAGGCGAGGATTGGATACATCCATCCCTGCCGCTGTTGTCCCAGGTAAAGAAGGATTACGCCTCCGGTCGTCAGCACGCCAGTAATCATCTTTGCCGTCTCAAACCAGCCCGCGGATGCTTTCACCGCATCGCCGCTGTAGAAATTTCCAGTGCCCAGTGCAAGTCCGAGAAAGACGGAAGCCGCAGTCATGACAGATCCAATGGCCAATCCTTTAAGAATTGCCAGCGCATCTTCTTTCGAAGAGCAGAGGAAGACCGCCGACATCCAGAGCAGGAGCCAGTAGAGAAACTGTCCGTATGGCACGATGCCGGAAAGAGAGATGCTTCCTGTCTGACTAATTTCTTTTGATATGGCCAGCGCAATAAGTGCCACTCCCGCCAGAACAGGCAATGGAGCAGAGAGTAGCTTGCGTGGGTTACGAACAATTGTCCAGGTGCATATACCCATAAAGACCAGCAGAAGCGAACCGCGCGTAGCTTGTAGTGGGCTCATGCCGCCAAGACTCGCACCAAAGGCAGTATTGAGCTGGTTCAGTATGCAGTCGAAGATGGGGATCAAGCTGATTGTGATCGCCGCTCGACTGGCGCAACGCTCATCACAGGCGATGCTGCTCATGGCAGGCCAACCCCCTTTTGCGGAAAGGAGCGGATCGCCAATCTGGCGGTTGGAACAACATAGATGATGCCGAAGGCAATCACCGTTCCCCAAGCCACACCGGACAGCATGTCATGACGTGCAAAAGCAATTTTGAGCATGAGGCTGGTAATGGATGCCGCGCCAAACAGCATCAGATGGCGTCGCATGAGCGCAGGCTGGTTCAGCAGCGCGTTCATCGTGGCAATATAGCCCGCGATGACAACCCAGAACGCAAAACCAACTCTTAGAGAATCGATAGGTCCCGGATCGACCTTGAACCATGCCCGTATCAGTTGCCGGCTCGTCATCAGAAGCGTGGTTGCCACAGCTGCACTGAATAAGCTTCCGCCTATGATTGCGCGGCGGGTAGCGCGTGCGGCCCAGGGATAATCACCCCTGGACTGCGCCTCGCCTACAGCGGGCCATAGTGGCGCTACCAGGTATTGCGTGATGAGGCCGATGGAAAAGACTCTTTGAATGATGGCGTAGCTGGCCACATCGGTCGCGCTCATCGCCTTTGCGATAACGATGTTGTCGCTAGCATAGTAGATCAGCCCAAAGCACTGCTGGATGAAGAACAGAGAGCCCACCGCAGCGAGATGTAACCCCGTCTTCATGTCAAACAAAGCGATTCGTGGCCGCAACGATGGGTGACGAACTCCGAACTCGGTCACGAAGTTACCTAAGGTGGTCAACACCGGGATTCCGCCGAACACGAAGACGAGAAGAGGGAGGCTGTTCGTGTAGATAATCACGAGCAGGGAAGCGGCGAGGACGAGAAGATTTGCCAACCCATTCCAGAGGTCCGGCACGAATCCACGCTGATATCCGAGCTGCATCCGGGGGGCAACACCCAACGGCATATTCGCGGCGGTGCACAGCATCAGGACGAGTGTCGACAGGGCTGCTTCATGCGCCACGCCCGGCGTATTCAGGCCATAGAAGCGTCCCCAATTCACAGCACGAAAACAGACTGCGGCTATCAGGACGGAAAAGAGGCAGATTCCGCAGAGTAGATAGAACGCGCAAGATATCTGTCGCACGGCAGACCGTTCATCATCAACACCATTGGCCTCCGCGATACGCATTGTCAGGCCATTTCCAATTCCCAGGTCCGCGAATGTGGTGAACAGTACAAAGGAAGTAGCGGTCATCCACAGGCCGAATCGTTCTGCGCCAAGATGTCGGTAGGCCATTGGTGACACGATCAGACTGATCGCGAATGTACCGGCTTTTGCGAGTAACGAGGTGCAGCCGTTAAGAGCCATCCCACGGTATCGTCGAAGACTGTGAGATTGACTAACGTGCTGATCGTGCCGTGCCGGGAAGACATCAACCGTCTCCAGCGAAGTTTCTGCGGCTGTATAGCTATCGCATTGGGTTGTAAATGGCACCGAATTGTCCTAGACGAACCAATCGTTCAATCTTGCTAAATGTACTTTGGGTCACGTACACCACATCGCCGGGCAGAAGATCGGGAGCCTCTTCCAGCTTGTGATCATGAATAAGTTGCTTCAGGTTGATCACCCTTGTCTGGTTCGAGCTCTGGCGAAGAATAAGCACCTCGGAGGCCTTTGCCGTATTCTTCATTCCGCCAGCAAGTGCCACTGCATCTAACGCCGTGATGTGGCCTCTATATTCGATCCGGCCCGGCGTGTTGACTTCGCCTTCTACAAAGATGTGCGGCTTGACGTACTCTTTCAGGAAGACGGAGATATCCGGATCGACAAGACGGGAGGAAGAAAGCTTCGTCAGGCGCTCCTTGAATTCGTCGACAGTGAGCCCGCCGGCATCGACCGCGCCGAGACCGAGTATCGATGCTTGACCATCGGGACCTATATTCACGGTTTGATCGAACTCTGGTGTGTACCGGTAGCGCACCTCCAGAACATCACTCGGCTGAATTTTGTATGGTGTGCCATGCGTCTTGAGCTGCTGTCCGAAGACGGAAGAGCTAACCATCAGGGCAAGAAGTAAAGAAACGTGTCGGAGCTTTGTCATTTGGTCTGTCTCTCTCTTGGCGCCTCGTTGTAAATTGCGCCGATCATGCGGGCTCCATTGCTTTCGAGATATTGGCGAGCCTGGATGATCTTTCTAACGCTGGTTTGGCGTTCCGCTACAACCAGGACAAAGCCGTCAATGTAGGCAATAAGCTCTTTTGTTCGATCCAGTGTCGTGCAGCCTCCGGCATCCACGATGATGAAATCGAAGCGAAGCTTTAAGATAGCCATCGTGCGGAGCATCGCTGTGTGACTGAGCTGTGCTGCCGTAATGGTCGGTGGCTTTTTCGTCGAGACCCAGATTGTGGAGTCATGCACCTTCGTAAAATCGGAGTCACGAAATTCATCGCTTGACGCGTTCAGCAGACCCTCGGCGCTGATCGCCAGCACCGTTCCGTGCATCGCTCCGAGCCTTCCGGCAATGAGTGCACTCAGCAAGGAAACGTCATCTTTTGTGCCTGGGGACGTAAAGGCAACTACCTGATAACCGGCGTCTCCGGTGTCGATGAAGATCTTATGGATGATCTCTGATACTGCGCTCTCAGCACATAGGGAAGAATGAGCAGGAGCTACTTGCTGTCTCGCAGCTCGTTCAGGTAATAGAGTAGCGATACTCATGACAACCTCCATGCCGGATGAACGGTCTGACGATGTAGCGAACTGTAAATTTTTGCGGTCTTGTCGTCATATCCAGGGATAGCTGCATTGGCGGGTATCAGGCCCACCACAGGTGCTCCGAGTGCAAGCTCAAGTTCATAGGGTGATTGAATGCGTCGCTCTTTCAGGTCGACGATCAGCGCGAGTGCAATGCCAAACGCGGCGGACCAGACTGTACCGATCAGAAGCATTAGCCCTCTCTTCGGTGATACCGGTGTCGATGGGATTCTTGGCTCTTCTACGATGGCGACATTAGCTACACCCTGCTTGTCGAGCAGTTCTCCTGCCTGAGCTTCGTATACCTTCTTTTCATACGTCTGATTTAGATCGGTCAATCGGCTAACTGCCTTTGTAAGGTTGTCATAGGTCGCCGTCTGGTTGTCGAGGCTGACGATCCTCTTCTGTTCTGTGATCAATTGAGTTTGAATCTCGCGTGCTTGCTGCGTCAGCCCGGCCAACTCGATGTCGGTCTTGATGAGATCGCCTTGTACAGAGACATGAAGAGAGTTTCTTTCCGTGGAGACCTCTTCTGTTTTGTTTTGTTGTGCTTTTCGCAGCGCATCCTGCGTCAGCTGAATCTGGCTGTCGAGGTCCCGTATAACTCGATCGGTGGGCTGATATCGAGCAGCCGCCTCCACGCGTTTGCTCTGCAGATTGATTAAAGCGACATTCAACTGCTCCGTCTCCATTTGATTGGGGATGGAGCGCCTCTCTTTCTCCACGATGGCAGGTGTCGAACCGATCACCTCTTGGAGGCGTCGTCCCTGATTCTGACTGCGTTTGAGAGCTACCTGCACATCGGACCATTGTTTGCTGAGATCGGCGACTCGCTGAATCGTCAGCGCTTTTTCATCTGGTAGTGAGGTAAGGGTGTGTTGCATCTTGAATTCGTTGAGCTTTGTCTGGGCGGCATCGCGCTCGGTTGCGTAATTCGCGGCCATCTGCTGATAGACAGAGACCATTCCTGGAGCGCTATGCAGTCGGAGATGAAATTCTAGGTATTGCTCCATGAGGGTTTTTAGAATTACGGCGGCTTGCTGCGGATCTTTCGTTATATAACTTGCGGCGATAATATTTGAGCGTCGAATGGGCGCAATCGTCAGCTTCTCTTCAAGATGGTTGATCGCAAGATCAGTTCGCTTCTCCTCAGATCTGGCATGCTCCTGTGCATCGAGGCCGGTTCGCAATGCAACCTCGCGTAATAGTGCACGGCTTCTCATCAGTTCGCTCTCGGTGTTGATGCGGGCCTCGCTGACTTCATCGAGGTAATAAAGCCCCTCCGCATCTTGGCCGGAGCTTACGATCGGATTCACCCGCTCGTTCTTCAGCAGCACCTTTAGGTCAGCACGATACTTTCGAGGAAGTAGGAAAGTGATCGCTATGATGGCAGCAAGCATGATGAGCATAGCGCTGACTGCGAGACGCTTTTTGTTCACAATCCGCTCGATCAAGTGAGGTTCTACGTCGATTTGTCTGTCTAGATAGTCCACGGGCTCTTCATCTCGTAACAAAGGCGAACTGCAAGGCTGTTTGTTTGTAAATGCACGCTGAGCTTGTCATACCCGGAAGTGGGTCTGTGTTGTCATCGGACAACATTCTGTCTAACAGCGATACTGTGTCGTCGAAGATAGACGGAAACTCAATCAGGAAATCAAGTCGGCGCGAGTTCCCGTAGATCTTTCCTTAGCGATCACTCAGCACACAGAGAATTTCTCGCAGGGGAAAGGAGTTCGTGCGTATCAATAGCTCAGGGTGGCATACACCCCAGATCGAAGGCGTGATCATGACTCGTAGATGGATACAAATTGCATTTCTGCTGATTGCCGTGGTGAGTGCCTGCACCGCGGGAGCAACAACCTACTACGTCAGTCCAACGGGAAACAATTTATACCCGGGGACGTCGACGACACAGCCGTGGAAGACGATCGCCAAAGTAAATAGCACTACATTTAGCTCAGGCGATCAGATCTTATTCCTGCGAGGCGGCACATGGCGCGAGATGCTCACGCCAAAATCAAGTGGCATTTATTTAGGAGCCTATGGGACTGGCAGCAGGCCGATCATCACTGGAGCCAATCTGGTAACGACTGGCTGGACTCAGGTCACAACCAAAGTTTGGTCATATTCCTTGGGATCCTACGCACCAACAGAGGTTTGGTTCAACGCGGTGTTGGGCAAACAGGTCGCGACCTCGTCCACGATTATAGGTCCAGGCCAATGGGCCTATGCTTCCAGCAAGCTTTATGTTTACTCCACGGCGAACCCATCGACAGCGTACAGTGCGCCTGGAATTGAGGTTACTCAGCGCGATCGATCCTTGCTGGTGCAGAACGTCGGAAACATCACTGTAGAACATCTTGGATTCGTGAATGCGACATACACCTGCATCTACCTGGCAACTGGTGTGACCGGATATCAGACATTCAACGATGTTGTGTGGCAGGGAGCGCCTTACGAGGGTTTCCGCGTAGATTCAGGATCGCCCTCCATTACGAACAGCAAGGGACTTTACAACGCAACAGGCCTCGGAGTCGGTGGAGGAGGTGGCATCACCATGTCCAACTCGATCCTGAGCGGCAACATCGATGATGCAATCGAAATATACGGAACCACAGGCATCAGCGTGATTGACAGTTCCACGATCACCGGCAATTCAACGAGCGCGGCAACCTGGAATACAATTTCGAATTGGAGTTCTTACGCGCTCCAGATAGGCAATTCGGTCATTCTCCCAAATCCGTTCGATCCCAAGACATTTACCTATGTTGGGGTGACGGATTTGGGAACAAATGTGTACCAAAGTCCGGAGTTTCAAGCTCGCGCGGCCCCACTATTTATCCTTCCGTTTGTCGATGACTACAACAATCTGGGCGTAGCAGAGCAGGTAGCTGCGATGGCTCAGAATTATGGATGTCACATCAGTTATGCCGTCAACACAAAACTTGTCACGCCTGCCGATTGGTCTCGCATTGCAGCATTGGCAGCGGCCGGGAACGAGATTGTCGCGCATACTCGCAGCCATGCGGATATTGCAAATAATAACGTTTTCACGATGAGCTATCTTGGAACAGCTGCAACCGCGACGATGAGCATCAATCAGGCGGCAGGGACTGTTACAACCTACCTGAACGGTCAGGCGACACCGGATCTCAATGTGCCATTGCTAGACTCCTACAACAGCATGTTGAATGTCTGTACACAGATTAACGCGAATCCGTCCTATAGCTGCGTGATCCAGGACAATCAAAATTTCTTTACTCCGTTGATGCTTGCAGACGTGTCCCAGGCGAATATCAAATCTCCGTATCTGGCGCAGGCCAGCAGTGGATTTCTCAATTTCGAGATCAACGGGTCTATTGCTGATATTCAGGCGAACATCCCTGGTTATGTCGTCAAATCATTTGCGACGCCATTTACCTCATCGAACATTACGACCGAAAACCAGATGCACGCAGCTGGCGTGTTGGCAAATAGAAATGGGATTTTTACGCCGGATTACACGCCGAATGGGAACTGGCTTCTTTCAGGCCTAGACATCTACAACATCGGTGCCGAGTGGCTTCCTGATGGATACGATGCGACGAAGCCCGCCGCATCCATCGGTGCGCTAGCGGAGGGATTAGGAGCAGCCGGCGGAGTTTTGTCGGTCTACTCGCACGGCTATGATGAATTTTCCCTCTCACAATGGCAGCAATTGTTTGCAACATTGCAAAACGTTCATGCAACGTGTGCCACGATGTCTCAGGCATCGAGTTACATCATGTCGCAGGGTAGTTTACTGCCAGACGGTACCGGAAGAAATTGGGTTGTGAATGTACCGCTACAACCCAACTATGCGACGACGACAGACTCACCGGCACAAGGTGCTCACAATCTTCTTCCATAGGTGAAATTTCCAAGCTAGAATGGCCGAGCTACTCCAGATGACGCGGGCTTCGCATTCACGGAATAGAGACATTCATCGAAGATCACTAGCAAGACAGGCTCGTTGTCTGCTTGAACAAACTACGGGACCAAGGGCTCATTTCTCTCCATGAGGTAAGAAGCATGATACCTAATGATCGAATTCTGCCTGGTCAACCGCCTCAAGTGAGTCGGAACTTTGTACCCCAGGATTTGACGAGATTCGCACAGTTGACGAGGAGTATTGATTTCTCGTCAGTGAACATCACTAGCCGCTTCGGAGCTCGGCTCAGAGAGCTTCGGAGGTCCCGCAATATGACACAACTGGAGATGGCAATCGCTTTTGGTATCGACCGTAGTTATATCTCCGAGGTAGAACGCGGTCGGAAAGCCATCTCTCTTCCTACACTAGAAGTGATCGCCTTGGGGATGGATGTTTCTCTGTCGGCGCTCTTGAAAGATATATAGATGGAAGGAAAGAGGGAGGCCAAATAGCTTTGGCCTCCCTCGCTTCTATTGCTTCTTGGTAAGTGGCGCCACAACGTAAAGCTCGTTGGTCGAGATAACCCGTTGCACTTCGTTCTGCACGCCCGGCCCATTCACATTGCCGTACATGCCACCATACGGCTCCACTTCGCTCTCTGTGATTGCCGTGTAGATATCCATGTCCCCACAGCCAAAGTCCATCACGTAATAGCCATAGGTCTGCATCGCCTGCAGAATGCGGAGTGCAGGAAGCGAGAGGGTGAGCTTCGTGAGATCGAGCTTCGGATCTAGCTGGATAACGCCCCCATAGGGCACCAGTCCTGTATTGGTGTAGCCACTGTTCGTGCAGGAGTTCTTGCTCGTCAGCATGCCTGCGTCACGCGCCGATGCCGGATAGACGCGTGCTCCCCAGGTTCGTTCCACAGGGCCGCCGATCGCGTGTCGGATCGGCGTCGTAGGATTTGTGACCTCGCCCGGCTGAATCATTACCGGCAGCTCAGCAAACTTTGAAGCCGTCGACCCACCCGCATCTCCAAGCGAGTTCACGGAAGTCGGAGAACTGGCGTATAAGGCATTCGGTCCGCCAGTCTGCTGATTCAGACTGGTCTTGTAGGTGCTGACGAAGCTGTTTGTTGAAGGATCGATAAAGATCACATGCATGTCGCCTGCCGGAAGGCTCGGAAGGCTGGTGGTCCAATCCTTCTTCATGCGAAACGGAAACGTCTTCAGTGTGCTTTGTTCGGAATACCATTCGCTCGTGACGGTGAGTTGTGGGTCGGTCGACGAAGCAACGGTCTGTCCATATCCGATGCCGTCTCCGCCATGAGCAGCATTCAGTTGGAGCTGCTGAATGTAGCCACTTGGCAACGCGACCTTTGGCCAGGAGGAGGGAATCGAATGATAGTAGGGGGCATCTGGCGAGAAGGCCATGCTGAGATTTGCGCTCGCTGATACAGGGGCTGCAGGTGCCTGCCAACTCTTGGGCGCCAGGCCCGTGAGCACACTGGATTCATCATTGTTCGTGTCGATCGATGGATCGATTCCCCAATTGAGATACATCGCCATCACTGCCTGGCGCGTACTCAGTTCAGTCGCAGAAAGAGAAGCACCTGCCGTGGTGATGTTTGCCAGAAGCGTGCTTGCACTCGTTTGCTGCGCCGTCGGCTGATTGGCATACGTCGAAAGCGCATTGCTGAACTGTGCATTAATCGAGGGAACGACATTCAGGGTGATGTCGTTGGACGTAATGGTTGTCCCATCAGATAAGGTCGCGGTGGCACGGAGGACATGCGCACCGGCCCCCGCGCCATTGATGCTCAAACCCTTTGGCAAAGTCCCTGATATTCCCCCCATCCAGTAGGGGCTGCTCGTCTCCGTCGTCTGCAGAACGTTGTCGATGTAGTAAGAAACGGAGGCTGTTGTGGGAAGTCCGCTCGCCGAGACAAAGATGGACTCGGTCACGGTGGCAGGAGATTGAAGTCCGCTGAGTACGAAGCTCGAAGGGTTCGTGGGCGTCGTCGGCTCTGAAGGAGTTGTAGAGGAGCCGGAGTTGCTGCTCGATCCTCCGGATGGCTTCGATGAACCGGAGCGCGAAGAGCCCCGATGTGCTGCCAGGGTATCGACAGGATGTAGAAGCTCTGTGAATCCAAGTATGGATAATGCGAGAACTGGGAAAAGAGCAAATTGCCGTTGTTTTAAAGGAAAGATAGGGAGGGCCTTTTTCACTGCAAAAAGAACTTTCTTTGGTTTCGTGTGAAGCTCAACAAACCAGTCGAAGGATGACATGACGATGCGCCTGATCACATTTCCCTATGGGCCGTGTGATCAATCAAGATTGCATCGCGTGTGAAATGAATTACCTTCACTGTGCATGCAATTGCGTGTCCAAAGAGAGAGCGCGTTGTCTAAAGCCAACCATCTCAGCTATATCGCAAATAGACCCGAAAAGTAGGAGGGGAATTCTTTGCCTTCTACGGGTAAAAAATTCGTTGCCTGAATATGTTACTAACTTTTAGTTAGTCCTCAAGCCGCTGCGCTATCGATTTCGCATCTGGTCGATGAACTGAGGCAGAATCGCCCGGCATCGCCGATCGTACAAGACTCACCTGTTTCGTTGCGACTCCGACAAAGCTGTGGGGAGCTGGGCACTCAGGAAGATCGAACTGTAAAGCCACACCGTGAACTTTACTTTCTTCATCGGTCCCCAAGCACCCATTGGCGACGCCAATTGACATTCTCGAAGTGAATAGTGAAGTGACGCCTGCGGATCTCGGAAATGTTCAGGCATGTCAACCTGCCATTCCTTCAAGCTCATAGGCCTTGGTGGCGAACTACGCTTCGCCGTTTGGTGTGCCAGACAGCACAATAGGCATAGTCGGTTTGCTCGAGCCAGCCAGCTCTTCAATAGTTACTCCGAATGCCTTTGCTTTCACCCCAACAGGAAGTGTAGGCATCATCAAGCTGGCTTCACCGCTCTCATCCGGTCGAAAGAGGCCCGCAGGAATTGGCGATCTTCCATCGGAAGGAATAATCCAAAGCTCATAGGTCTTACCTTCGGGCAAGCTCTTGAGGTGGCTTCCCTGGAAAATCAACTCCCCGCGCTCTGCGAGATAGATCGCATGCCCGCTTGGCTCCAGCGGTTGCTTGCTTGCTGTAAGTGTTACCCGTTGGGCAGAAGAGGCTTTGAGCAGGCTCAGTATTCGTTGAGACTGGGCATTCTGCTCTGTGACTCTCTCCGTCTCTTGGAGTTGGCCACGTAGCTGCTCCCGGAGCACCTTCACATTGAGACCAAGTCCCACCGTGGCAATAGCCAGGGCCGCAGCAATGGCCCACGGCACCCAGGCAGTCTTTGTTACCGCTCCCCGAATCGGTACAGTGGTCGGAGCCGTAGGCGATGTTTGCACGGGAACGACGCTGGATATGCTGCTCAGGAATCGCTGTCGCGCTTCTGAAGATACAGGATGCTGCTCAACGCTTAGCGCTAAAGCGGTTAGGTCGCCTGCGATCTCTTTTAGCTGCTTGCGGCAATCAGCGCAGGTCGGAAGATGAGCGCGAACAGCCCGCAACTCCTCTTC
This sequence comes from Edaphobacter sp., assembly GCF_028283685.1. GTDB lineage: Bacteria > Acidobacteriota > Terriglobia > Terriglobales > Acidobacteriaceae > Edaphobacter. Next base: position 58,053 of record NZ_JAPWKF010000001.1, read on the forward strand.
TTCAAGGGCTTGCATCCCGTAAAGTGCCAGATCCTCTTGCGAGATATGAGAGCCGCCGTTCATGCCTGCAATGCCTTTCGTAAACTGATCAGCGCCAGTCGAATCCTGGTTTTTACCGTGCCCAGCGGATCGCCTGTTCGCGCCGCGATCTCGGACTGGGATAAGCCTTCAAAATAGGCCAATTCCAACGCATTCCGTTGTTCCAAAGGAAGAACCGTCAGAACACTCCTGACCTTATGCATCATTGCACTCTGTTCGATCTTTGAAGCCAGATTTTCTTTTGAAGAAATAGGATAATCGTCGATCGACTCCATGGGGCGTCGACGCCTTATAACGTCGATGGCGCGATTTCTCGAAATCACGAGCAGCCAGGCACCTAAAGATCCTCGACTCGATAGATATGATTCCGGATTTCTCCATAGCTGAAAGAAAACATCTTGAAGAAGATCCTCCGCGGCTCTCTGATCTCTCACAACACGAAACGCGACGGAATAGACCATGCCGCCGTAACGATCGAAGAGAGTGGCCATTGCCACCTGATCTCCCTCTGCCACGCGGCTAAGGAGGGCTACATCGCTTTCGCTCGAGTTCGTGTTGATTGGAGGCATCGGCGACGGTGCCTTGGGCACGGAACTCCATGGAGCATTCATCGGATTCTCGGAGTGTGCGTCATCTTAGGAATCATTCTTATATCGCAGGAAGATGTGATGCAGATATCGATTCCTGCGTTAGTTGGGCCGGGAAATATCCCGGCCCAAACTGGGTAACGGATGCATAGCTCCTACTTGATCGTACCGTTCATTGCAGCAGGAAAGAATGCGCCTCCTGTACCGGCGGGACCACCGCCATAGACGATGTTCAGAACCTGTGTGGTCGTGCGGGAATAGGTCATTCCGTTTTGATCATTGTCCACGATCGTAGCGGCTCCGCTGGTCACGCTGACGCCAATGTCGTCTGTGCCAGTACCATCGAGCTTGGCTCGTGTCGCGGCGATGGCCTGTGAAGCGGCCTGAGCCGTGGCTCCCGCCTGGAAGATGCGGGTGCGGATCGATGCTGCGTGATACGCCTCCACATTATGAATCCCCACGGCTTTGTCCAGATACGTCTTGTTCGAGATCAGTCCGGCAGCTCCCTGGTAAGCAGTTACGCCCACGTCTTCGAAGATGAAGGCGCCCAACAGAAAGTTCGTCTCACTGGCAAAGGGATCGAACGTCGCTCCCAGTCCCGCAGCACTGGCCAGAGCATTGAAACTGTTGAGCAAATCGATCTGGGGCTGAGCGACAGCCGCTGTTGCTAGCTGGCCTTGCAGAAACGTCACGTGGTTCTGTTCGTCTTTCGCCACTTCTGCAGCAAACTGCTGCAACAAGGGTGTCGTAAACGGAACCTTTGCGTTAGCCTTCACCGTAACCGCTCCACCAGCCGCGCCGTTACCTCCTTTTGTGGAGATACCAATCTCGTCCAGCGTCATTCCCGTCGTGGCGATCGTGTAGAACTGCGCCTCAAGGAACTCAAGATTTAATGCGAAGTTGAGGATGTCTGCATCTGTTACCGTGGCCGCCTGGGCAGAGGCCTTCTTATTGAGCGCAAGACCAACCAATGCAGCTCCACCCATAAAAACCATTGACCTCCGCGAAGAGGCTTTGGTCTCTGCTACGCCGTTGTATTCATTTTCAAAGCTCATCACACTCTCCTAGGTAGCCGATGCCGTAATGGTCCCGTTAAGTCCATTGGGGAAAAAGCCTCCACTTTTAACCACACCTGCCGTCGCATTGAGATAGACGATGTGCAAGACCTGATCGGTGGTTCGGCTATATGAGATAGAGTTCGAATCCGCAGCCACGATTGCCCCTGCTGACAAAGTCGTCTCCGCTCCACCGCCAGCCTTTGCACGCAGTGCGGAGATCTGGTTCGCATACGTGATGTACGGAACATCCAGTTGTGTCAGCAACGTGCGAATCTCGCCCGCATGGTACGCCTCTGTCGCAAGAATGCCGGCCGCGGCGGCGAGATGTGTTTTATCCGTCAACAGGCTTGCGGCGCCGTGGTAGGCCGTCACGCCAACATCTTCAAAGACAAATGCACCGACGACAAAACTGTCTTCATCGGCGAAGGGATTGAAGGTAGGCCCTATCCCAGCCGCCAGCGCCGCGGCGTTGAAGCTGTTTGTGAGATCGATCGCCGGCCTGCTAACGGCGGCTGAACCCAGGGCCGAACGCAGAAACCGAACGTGGGCCAACTCGTCGTTAGCGATCTCCATTGCATACTGCTGAAGTGCTGGGGTCTTGAAGGGGACCTGAGTTCCCCCGGTTACTGCGCCGGCAGAGGTTCCGGCGTCGGTGCTGGAAAGTCCCGAACCAGTGACGGCCCGCAGATAATACTCTGCCTCAAGGTACTCGAGGTTCAGAGCGAAATTAAGAATATCCGTATCCGTTACCGTCGTAGTAGCCGGTGGAGTCGTCGTCGTTGTCGTGCCCGAGGATGCCGTGTCACTGCATCCACCTGTCAGAGACAGTATGGCTGTTGCCCCTGCCCCTGTTCCTGCCACATCTAAAAATCTGCGGCGGGATAGACTTCGCTTGTACAGCATGTCCTCAAGGTTTCCCACGATACCGATCTCCTTTGCAGTGCAGTCACCAGCGCTACAAATTCAGTACGTCAGACATGACCTATCGGATTTCAATATTCTCAAACACTCATTAGTATGGTCGTTTAGAGCTAATATTCCAGTTTCGGATACCATCTGCAGTCCATCGGACAGAGTCTGCGCTGATGTTTTCCTGAGATCGCTGGATCGTTGCCCACAAAGCCGTCTTACAACTCGGGAGGACGGAGGGCAGCAGCAGGCAACGCCCAACCATAGTGCTCATCGTCATGGATGATGCTGGGGATCGACGCTACCAGGTCTCTTCTGCAACGACATGCGGAGGACCTGCCTTGCCATCTACAGCCTCTGTCTCAACCACAAGTTCGAAGTTCTCTGCATCTTTCACCCCGCCGATCGCGATTTTAAAGACCATTGGCGAGGTCAGCACCTCACCGGCGGCTTGCGTGCCCTGCGAAGAGATGCCCGCGATGATCCTCGCGGGTTCGCCAGTCAGCGAGCTATGGAACTTTGCGACGATACCGTAGTCGTGCTGGATTCTCTGATGCGGCGTCGTAATATCTACCGACCACGACCGCTTGCCATCCTTGGAGACGATCTGGCCCGCCCGGCCATCTGCTGACTCTTCAAAGCGGAACGGCAGATCGTTATTCAGTCGCATTGTCCACGCATTGTCGAGCGCACCAATGTAGACTGCCGGTCCCGTTAGGAGTTCCGAGAAGCTGATCTCCGAACTCGACGCCAGCCAATACTTCAGATTCTCCAGTCGACCTGCGACGCGTGAAGCAATTGACGCGTGAAGCAATTGTTGTGTCTTCGATGGAGAGGTTCGGTGCAACAGACACATCGCTTGGACGGCTAGGCACACCTGGAATCGTCGTATGTCAAATGACAGGCATCACGATGATTGCACTTCTGGTGCTGCCTAAAAAGTCGGTCCAGAACCGGCCCATATCCGTCGCCTGGTTGTGACGTATTAACGGATATCCCAGGAGCGCAACTATCAAGAGCGTTGCCGCAAGATAAGCAGCGTTTTTCCATGGGTTCCGTGGGGGACGCATCTCCGGTGAAGCGACGGCAGGAACGTCAGCCACTAGCAATGAGGGGGGTACAGTTTGTTTTGCCGAAGCAATTGCCGCAGCCAATGGTTCCTCGAACCCGACGGCAGATGGAATCTTGGTGGATGTTTGTCTCGCCACGACATCTGCTGACCGGCGAAATACCGAAAGGTAGGTCCTAGGAGGAAGCTCGATACGAATTTCTGCGCAGATCAAAACTGCACCCCGCTCAAGCCAGTCTTCGCTCGATGCCTCCGTCCTTCACGTGCGCCCAGAGGACCCTGCTGCGCTACATTTGCGGGGCGTAGCGGAGAAGATGTCACAGCTGCTCTACAAATTTCCAGATAAGGCTCGATGCGTTCAATGTGCTGAATCATGTCAACCTGCAGTTCCCGACGACGTCGCTTACAGTCACGGTGCCGGGTAACACGCCGGTGTTCAACAGTGCCAGCTTCGGCCAGATCACTTCGGCGCAGCCAATGAGGGTGATGCAGATCGTCGGTCGCATCAATTTCTAAAGTAACCAGCTAAATAACGGGGGCACATCATACAGACGGAGGATGTGGCCCCTTACTTTGGGGCAAGCACTCCATCCCGCTTTCATCGGACCTCAGCACGTGGAACGGGCGACACCAAGCTGGCCACGATGAGGGGATTGTTCGCAGGATGCCAGCGCAGCTGACGAAGATGGCCATCGGCGGTTGTCGGTTGCATTTTGAAATGCAGATGCGCGCACGCCTCACACAGAGTCGTGCGCGCGGTTGTCAGAAGAGCAGCTTGGCGCCAAACTGCAATTGGCGGGGCGTATTTGCCTGCGAGGTAATCTGGCCAAAGCTGGTGGAGCTTACGTTCGTGTTTGGAGAACCAAACTGCACGTGGTTGAAGGCGTTGAAAGCTTCTGCGCGTAGTTGAATTGACGTCTCCCGGTAAGGATGAAACTCCTTGAAAAGGGAGAAGTCTGTTGTAACCAGCCTGTGAGTCAGAAGACCGCTCAGGTAGGCGGGTGCGTTGCCGAGGGTGAAGGCGGCGGGTTGCGAGAAGGCACTCGTATTGAAGTACTGGTTGAGCCGGTCGTGGATGTCTCCCGAGAGGGAAGGTTTGGTTCCATTCCAGTTGGCATATTCCATGGGGTTTCCCAGACCCGAGACGTTGCTTGCGGTGATCTGCAGGGGGCTGCCGCTCTGGATCGTAGTGATGCCGTTAACCTGCCACCCACCGATCAACGTATCGAGGGTGCGGTTCATGTTGCCGCCGAAATGCCGGCCTCTCCCCACAGGTAACTGAGCAATATAGCCTGCAACAAAGCGATGAGGCATGTGCTGGCTGGCCACAGCATAGTCTGCCGATGGGTTGTAGCTATCCTGATGCGAGACGTTCGTGTCGTATGACTTTGAGAAGACATAGGATGCGTTGATCTGCACACCGTGGCCCATTCGTTTGTCGTACTTGATCTGCAGGCCGTCGTACTTGGTTTGCGCACCTGGCAGGAAGAGCGGTTGAACGCTGGTGAACTGCGGGTACGGACGCAGCAGTTGTCCGCGGGAAATCTGTGGCGCCGCAAGTGTTCCCGACTGAATGACGCCATAGAACGGATTGCTGACGAGATCGTTCAGGTGGGAACCGAGCGAGAGGGCTGAGGTTGGCAGCTGGTTGAAGTCGATTCCGCCTTCGCGACTTTGTTGCAGCTTCAAGGCGTGATTGCCTGCGTATCCGATCTGAAGATGTGAATCCCATGGAAGTTCGCGATCGATATTGAAGCCATATTGCTCGACGTAAGGAGTGACGGTGTTCCGGACGAAGGCCTGGATCTGCCCGCCAACGCCGGTTGCCAGTCCGCCTGCGGCTCCGGGAGGAGGCTGGAAGCCGCTTGGAAAAGGATTGTCAAGTGTGTCGTATGGTGTGATGCCGTCAACGGAACCAACCCAGGTGTTCTGCACACGGAAACCAAATGGGCCGACCGTTCCCTGAGCTGCCTGTGGAGATGGAGCATAGAGGATGCCGAAGGCTGCGTGAATGACGGTCTTGTTGTCGACCTGATAGGCGAGTCCTAGACGCGGTGCAATGTTGTTCGCGTCGTAGTTGAACTGATGTCGGTCTCGTCCGTCGACGCCGACAAAGACGAGTCCTCCGCGAAGATTGCCGATCCCCGAGGCGCCGGCCAGAGGTGAGGCTGCGTTGGGATCGAAGTAATTGATACGATTGAAGCGCTCAGTACGCGGTGTCTCCAGGTCGTAACGGACACCGTAGCTGAGGGTCAACCTCGGTGTCGCGCGCCAGTCATCCTGCGCATAGAAGCCATAGTAGAAGTTCTGCGAGGCGACGTCCTTGAAGTTCTGAATCAGATCACCGCTGCCTGTGCCCAGCAGCAGGGACGCGATGCTGTTGCCAGCGGCGACACTTGCCGTGTTCGGATCCGGCCCCTGCGTAAATCCGGACGTGAAGCTGAAAGAGCCGGAGGTATCGCGTGTCTCTCGCGTGTTGTTCCGGATCATGCGCGCGTCGAGGCCGAACTTGAATGTGTGGCGTCCATGCACCAACGTGAGGCTCTGCGGAAGGCTATAGGTCATGAAGGCGCTATGCCGGTTGTCAGGGTTGCCAAGCTGAACGTAGTTCGAGGCCGCAAAGACGGGAAACGCGGGAAGACCTCCACCGGTGTTGAGCGAGGAGGGTAGTCCCAGGTCAGAGGCCTGGAAGCCGAGACTTGTATTCAGGTAGTCGTACAGGGTGCGGGAGAATCCTAGGCGTACGTCATACAGAAGGTTGGCGGTAGGTGCGATGGTATAGCCCACGACGAAGTTGCGCATCCAGTCGCGCTGTTCCGTCCTGTTTTCGGCCTGACGGATAGGGCTGGGAAAGAATGGCTGCGGGTTGTCGTCGTAAAACCGGTCGGAATATCGTCCGAAGAGCGTCTGCTGATGAGAGAGGTTACGGTCGATGCGTACGTCCCAGCTATCGATGCGTACGTCCTCGGTCGTCGAGGCGAAGTAGTTGTTCGTATTGGTCAGGGCCGTGCCCGGAATGTTGGGCTCGGGGTAATACTGCATGGCATTTCGCGCCACCGCATTCAATCTCGATGCTGGAATGACATTGCCGGGGAACTGGTCACGAATATATCCGTTGCCACTGGGATTGCGACGGGTTGAGAAAGGATCGTAGATGCGAACCTGGGCCCCGGATGAGGTGAATGTTTGCGAGAAGTCTCCCTGGCGCTGCAGAAGCGTGGGGACGGTTGTGGTGGTCTGAATGGAGCTGCTCTGACGGAGCAGTTCAGTGGAGAGCAGGAAGAACATCTTCTCTTTCTGGATAGGTCCGCTTAACACACCGCCGAACTGATTCCTCTGGAAGGCGGGTAAAGGACTGCGATTCCGGTTAGAGAAAAAGTTGTTGGCATCAAGGGCGGAGTTGCGAGCGAATTCGTAGAGCGTGCCGTGGAATCCATTTGTACCACTCTTGAAGGCCGTGTTCAGGATGCCACCGAGACTGCGGCCATACTCCGCCGGATAGTTCTGCGAGAGAATCCTGAACTGATTGATCGCGTCGACGGAGGGAAAGACGCTGATTCCGGAGTTGCCGTTAGGGGTAGGAAATCCACCCGGAATTCCATCCACCAGGACCTCGGTATATCCCTGGCGGCTGCCGTTCATTGAATAGCCTACGGAATTGTAGTTATTGCCGACCGATCCGGCGAACCCGGGCGTCAATGCGAGTAGAGAGTAAGGATTGCGCGAGTTCAGGGGCAGGTTGCGGATCTGAGGTCCGGTGACGACGCTGCTCATGGTTGCGTCCGAGTTCTCGACCGCATTGTTGTCCGTAGAGACCGACACGGTGCTGGTGGTGCTTCCGGTTTCGAGAGTGAAATCGCGGTTGGATTTCTGTCCGACATCGAGCGCGACTCCAGCTTCAACGGCAGTGGCGAAGCCGGGAGCGGTGACAGCAATTTTGTAGGTGGCGGCTGGGAGATTCAGAATGATGTATTCCCCGTTCGTGCCCGTACGCTGGGAGCTGCTGACATTGGTCTCTGTGTTTGTTGCAGTCACTTCGGCATCCTGAATCATTGCTCCAGAGCGATCACGAACCACTCCAGCGATCGACGCATTGACGGCTTGCGCCAGAATGCCGACCGGGCAGAGAATCATCGCGCTCCAAAGAACGAGCAGACGTTTCAACGAAAACATAAGGCTCTCTTTCAAAAATGATGGGAAATGATGCCCCGTCCTCGGGTTTGCTGGGCAGGGCTTCGTGGAGCATAGCGACGTGAGGGAGGGGAGCATATCCGTTTCACTGTGAATCGTAAAGTTGGCGAGTAAGGCTTTTAATTTGTGGCGTTTACCATTCGTAAACCTGGCGGTGTTGCAACTGTTAAACGGGCTGCATTCATTGTTCTTTCATCAAAAAAGCCTAGATTGACATCATGGCAACAGCCCCGGCTCCCCCAAGTGCTGAAGCACGGCGGATCGTGTCAGATTGGCGCTGGCTATTGGCAAGACGAATTGCCCGCTCACGCACGTTTGCCCGCTCCGAGCAGTTGCCCCGTCTTCTGTTGCATGTCTGCAAGATGAAGCTTGCCGGCAGAGATCAAGAATTAAGTGAGCAGCAGATAGGAGTGGCGATCTTTCGTCGCGCACCGGGATATGATCCCGGTGTCGATGGGATCGTCCGTTCTCACGCCACACGTCTGCGGCATAAACTAGATGCTTATTTTTCTGAAGAGGGAGCAGAGGAACAGGAGCGGCTCGAGATTCCCCGGGGTGGATACACGCCACATTTTTATCGGAAAGAAATGGCTGCAGTCCCAGTTCAAGTATCTGTATTGGAAGAGCCAGAGGTTGTTTTGCCTGAACCGGCGAAACAGCGAAGAAGCCGGCTCGCAAAAGAGTTTCGTGCGGACCGCATGCTGTATGTCATCGCCTTTTTTCTGTTGATACAGGCGGCTTTTCTTATTGTTGCCTGGAGGTATGTAAGGGCGAAGCGAGAAAGACCCACTGTGGTGCAGACTTTAGCCAATCGGTCTCCTACAGTCGCTCGTTTCTGGAGTACGCTATTTACTCCTGAACGGAGGACTATTGTCGTTACCGGGGATAGCGGTCTTGTAATGTACGAAACGTTGGTCTCCAACGACGTCACGCTAACCGAATATCTGAGCGGAGAGTATCGTGATCCTGCCCATAGTTCGGCTCCAAGAACTTCTCAAGTCAGCCGGGAGTTTCTGATCAGTTTGGCAAATAGACCATATACCAGTACGGCAGATGCTCAACTAGCGGCAGGCTTCGCTCATCTGCCTGAGTGCAATCAGCCCAATTGCGAGATCATCTCTGCCAGAAATCTGAGGCCGTCCGATGCGGAAAATTCAAATCTGATTCTCCTTGGGTCTCGTCAAGCGAATCCATGGATTGCCATGGTTGAACCGCAGCTCAAGCTTGTTCTCAAAAAGAGAGAGGCTCCTCTCAGAGGATCGAACTCGACCTACGGTTTTGAAAACCGGAACCCGCAACCTGGGGAAGCCGAGCTCTATACCGCCCGAAAGGGAGAAGGGAACTTGGGGGGATCAGAGACTTACGGCCAAGTGGCTTATCTACCGAACCCCAGCGGCAAAGGGAAGATTCTTGTTCTGGATGGAATTTGGAATTCAGGCACCCTTTCGGCGGGAAAATTTGTTCTAGAGAACGAGGCATTTGCAAAGTGGCTTGCATCGATCGAGCACCCGGATGGAAAGATTCCATCCTTCGAATTGCTCCTTGAATCGAGGGATATTCAAAATAATCCAGCCAGGACGCGGATCGTTTCCAGCCGCACCATCACTCCTTAAATCCATCGACGATACAGAAGGTGGTTGCAGTGCCAATAGGCGTTCTGTGTATTTATGACGCCGATGGGACATGGAGAAATGGACTCTATATCTTGTAGGACATTAACCAGATCCGCAGGATAAGGGGCATTTGCAGAAGTCTGCACTGCGGGGCCGCCTTCAACCCCGGCTGCAGAAATCTACCATTGGCATTTTGCTGCTGAAGACAGACCTTCATTCCGCTCAATAAAAGCGCCAACGATGGCCGCGCACTCTTGGAGGAACTCTTTATCTTGAACCGAGAACGCTGCAGCGTCGTGGCTGTCGATGTCGATCTCACCAACTACAGCGTTCTTTGCACGTACAGGTACAACAATCTCGGATCTCGTCTCCAGCGAACAGGCAAGATACCGTGGGTCGGAGTGAACGTCGTCCACGATCACCGTCTCGTTCTGCGCTACAGCAGCACCGCAGATTCCCTGGCTCACAGGAATACGTACATGTTCGGTAGGCGCTCCGCGAAACGGCCCCAGGACAAGCATCTCCGAATCATTGGGATCGAGCATGTAGAAGCCCGTCCAGTTGTAGTAGGACAGGCGCCGCGGAATGATCTCGACGATGAAGCTCTGCAACGATGCAAGACTCGTCGCTGACTCCGCAAATGTGCTTACTTCGAAAAGGATCTCGGCGAAGGTGTTCTCGGACATATCTCTACTCTGCGCTTCTTGAGGCGTTAGGCGAATTTCACGAATTTAAGAGCTACTGAGTTCATACAGTAACGCAGACCCGTCGGTCTTGGACCGTCATCGAAGACATGCCCAAGATGCGCATCGCAGCGCCTGCATGAGACAGCTGTGCGCTCCATCCCCAGGGTCATGTCGCTGTTTTCTCGAACATTTTCTTTGGCGATAGGCTGCCAGAAGCTCGGCCATCCCGTGCCCGATTCGAACTTCGTCTCAGAGCTGAAGAGCGCGGTATCACAGCAGATGCAGCGATAGAGCCCCTTGTCGTGGAGATTCCAGTACTGGCCGGAGTAGGCACGTTCCGTGCCAGCCCGCCGTGTGATCTCAAACGCAGCGGGAGACAGTTGCTGCTTCCACTCTGTATCGGATTTCACGATGAAAGGCAGGGTGACTGTATCTTCCTTCTGCCCCAACTGCGAAAACTCTACGATCTTCACCTGCTTCGGGCCACTACTCTTTGCCTCGATAGGCTTGGTCCCGTATCGAAGATATAAGCTAACCACCGTCGCTGCACTGCCACCAGCGATAAGGAACGCTCGTCGACTGATTCTGCCATCCTGGTTTTCAATCATGATGTCCTCCAATTGCCCCTCATCCGAAGGTGAAGGAAAAAGCCTGTACTCCCGGGTCCAGAAACTCAATGACAAAGGTGTGATCGGCAACAACCCCCTTCTGCCGTACCAGTTGATATAAGCGGTGTTCCGTTACGGCACCGTTGCCTTGCGCATCCGTATCCACTCCATGATTCACTCCCGGAGCCTGTCCATCGATAGTCACGCGAAAGCGAACAGGCTTTCCATCAATAGTTGGACCAAGTACAAGATGCAGATCGCGTGCATGGAAGCGAAAGACGATCTTCCCTCCGGAGGCTCCGAGCACAGCGACCTGCCTATGATCCAGCCATTTGCCCGCAATACCCCACTCGTTCAGTAGAAGATGATTCGGCTCGGTATAAAGCTGCTCCATATCCTGCTTGATGCCGCCGGGCGATACAAAATGGTCTGCACGTGCATAACCGATATAGGTCTCAGGTGAGCGAACGTCGTTCATATCGGCAGCAGCTTGAGCGCCCTCGCCGTGAACACTGACCGTGCTGGCTGCCATCGGCTTCGCGTTCGCTTCTTTCAGCAATTCCTGTATCCACTTCTCTGACTGGTCATACTCTCCCTCGCCAAAGTGCTCGTAGCGAACCTTTCCTTTGGCGTCGATGAAGTAGTGAGCAGGCCAATACTGATTGTGGAAGGCTTTCCAAATGCCGTAATTATTGTCGAGCGCGACGGGATACGTGATACCAAACTTGTTCACGGCCTTCTGCACGTTCGGCAGCAGCTTCTCAATATCGAACTCCGGCGTGTGAACGCCAATCACTACTAATCCGCTGTCCTTATACTTGTCCGACCACGCACGAACATAGGGAATGGCGCGAATGCAGTTGATGCAGGAATAATCCCAGAAATCGACGAGAACGACCTTTCCTCTGAGCTGCTTCGCGGTCAAAGGCGTAGAGTTGATCCAGCCTGTCGCACCAGACAACCCGGAGAGCGGGGAGCTTCCAATAATGCTCGGCGGCTCCTGCGATCTCATGGGGCTCGAGATCATTACTACACAGACGAGAAGCGCAGCAACTGCAGGCACAAAAAACGGCCTCTTCTTTATCCGGTAAGAAACTGTGAACATCTGCTTTGGCCCTCCAGCAGGCCATATCGGCTAAGTATAGTGAGGTACAAACCCGTGCTCGGCGACGTCGGATCATTAGACACACCGGAAGAGAAAAAGGTCACAGAACTCCGCATTGCTCAAAATAAAGCGAAACAGCTCTTTCACGAAGTTGAAGCACGTGGGCTGATCCGTGACGGCATCCCGGAGAGGAAGAGATCGTCGCAGAGTTCAAACAGATGCGTCGCGGAAGAAAGGTTGCCTATCTGCGGCAGCGTCTGCGGGGCAGGGATGAGGAGGACTGGCCAGTCCTAGCGACGGCCCTGTCTCTGTCCTGTGCAATTTGGACGGAGGATACCGACTTCTTGGAACAGGAGTTGCAGTTTGGACTTCGGATCGAGTTGAAATCTTTCTCAAAGAACAATCCAAACCTGATGACGACGGGATGCGCTTTTGCCGGTACTGATGTATCTGCTGCAACAACACGAGTGACGATCACATCACTTTTGTTGACCGATGTGTTTCCCGCCAGTCGCTTGGCGGCATACCCTCCCAATTACGGAAAGCACGTCCGAAAGAGTTGGGATCTTCAAAGCCCAACAAGTAGGCTGCTTCGTTCAACTCCAATGCCGAGTTGCTGAGGTAGTAACGCGCCATTTGATGACGTGCTTCGTCCAAGACGCGCTGAAAACTCGACCCCGAATCCTGGAGCCTCCGTTGTAATGTACGAGGGCCCATGTGGAGAACTCTCGATATGGCGTCGATCGAGGGACGATGGCCTGTAAGCTTGTCCTGGATCGTGCGACGCACAAGCTCCAAGAAACTGTCCTCTTCCTTGTACTGTCGCAACTGTTCCTCGAACTGCGGCGCTAGTAGATCGAGGAGCTCCGCGTTTCGCGTGACGAACGGCTTCGTAGCGTCTGCCGCACGAAAAACAATCACATTCCGTGGAGCGCCCATGACAATATCGCAGCCAAGGCTGCGCTCTATCTGGCGAAGATTCGAGCGCTGCTGGACGTATTCGGCTCTAAGCGGGTTTACCGCAGCGCCGATTCCATGTCGAGCAAGAGAGCGCATCCACGAGAAGCAGTAGTCGGTGAGGCTCGATGGCTCATTATCAACGGCGAGCAGCCAACGGAAGCCGACGGTGAATTCAACTTCGTCGAGTTCGACAAGAATCTCTTCTGGTGCGGTCAGTTTCTTATACCGGGCCATGTGTTCTGAAGCTGCTACGAGGTTTTCGGTCGAGAGAGCGGCAATCGCCATGGGGTGGAAGCGTTCGGTCTTTGTCTCTACCCCCAGCTTTACACCGATGAGCGGGTCGGAGCTCACCTGGTCGATTGCACGCCAAAGTGCAAAGAGCTCTCCTGTGGAGACAAGCACTCGTGTTTGCTGGAAGAGGTCGCGCGGAAGACCCGCCTTACGGAGCACGGCGGGAACGGATACACCCAGTTCCTCCAGCTTGACAGCGAGACGTCCCGGAACCCGGAAATGCTTAAGCATCACTCACTCTCCTATTCCAACGATATCGAAGTGTACCCGAGCCGTGCCATGCAAAAGGCGTCATGGTAACGGCGAAAGGCGTCAATTTCCATGATTACAGATTGTCGTGATTTGCAGGAATGTTGTCGTGCCCGGCAGGGCCGACCTGTGGCAGTGGCCTTAGTTTTAGAGCAGTAGTTGAGGTGGACGTCCCGATTAGCCTCGCCCAAACCCGATGAGAGCTCAAATTATGCGCAGTATCGACAATAGCGATATGAAAATCAGCATCGACCGTCGCTCATTCCTAGGCATCACTGGAGCTGCTGCAGCCGCGACTCTTGCAGGCGTGCTTTCTACTCCGGCGGTTGCCGAGCCAAACACGCAAGCGCATGTAAGTGGGCGGCGCAAGCTGGGTTCGCTCGAAGTCTCGACCGTGGGTCTTGGTGTCCAGAACATGAGCCGTAAATACGAGACGACCGTGCCGTATCGTCCGGAGATGATCGACATCATTCGGGCAGCCTACGATCATGGCGTTACGTTTTTCGATACGGCCGAGGCTTATGGACCTTTTGAATGCGAACGGATTCTCGGTGAAGGCATCGCGCCATTCCGCAATAACGTTGTGATCACATCGAAGTTCGGTTGGAACATAGACCCTGATACGGGGCGGTTTCAAATGGGGCTCAACAGTAAGCCTGATCACATCAAGAGAGCCGTTGAGGGGATGCTTAAGCGTCTCCGGACAGATCGAATCGATCTCTTATATCAGCACCGTGTCGACCCTCAGGTTCCGATTGAAGATGTGGCTGGAGCGGTCAAGGACCTCATGTTCGAGGGCAAGGTTCTGCACTGGGGCCTTTGTGAGATGGGGCCGAACACTCTGCGTCGAGCGCACGCGGTGCTTCCGGTCACCGCCGTGCAGAACGAATATTCAATGCTCTGGCGCGGACCGGAAGAGGTTGTTATCCCAATGTGCCAGGAGCTAGGTATCGGGTTTGTGCCATGGAGCCCGCTGGGTGTGCAGTTCCTGACTGGAGCCATCGACGAAAACACTCGTTTCGCCCCCGGCGATATTCGCGCGGCAGAGCCGCGATTCTCACCGGAAAACCTGAAGCACAACCTTGAGCTCGTAAACCTGGTCAAGAAGTGGGCTGAACGGAAACAGGCCGCTCCCGTCCAGATTGCGCTCGCTTGGTTGTTGGCGCAAAAGCCGTGGATCGTGCCGATCCCAGGCACAACGCAGATGGCGCACATGATTGAAAATGTCGGCGGCAGCTCGGTTACGTTCAACCAGGATGAACTCAAGGAGCTGAACGCGTCGGTATCCAGTATTCAGATTCAAGGGAAACGTCTGCCGGACGGGGTACTCGCGCTTTCGGGCGTCGAAGCGCCGCCGAAATCCTAAGTGCAGACTTATTCTTATATCCGCGTAGCGTGGCTGATCAGCCGCACTGCTTTGAATTGCTCCGCAGATTAACCACACATATCGAGGGAGAGCCATGAAAACCTTAATGTTAGGTCTGTTTCTATCGACACTGATTGTGCAATCGTCCTACGCACAGCAATCGCCAGCACCTCCAACGGAAACGATTAAAACTGCCGCGAGTCATACACCCGAACAACAAGAAGTCATCAACCTCTCAAACATGAAGTGGGATTGGATGGCTGATAAGAAGGTCGATTCGTTAGAGACACTATTCGATGACAAAGCCATGTTCACTCACATGGGTGGGACCTGGGGGAAAACCCAGGAACTAGCCACCATCAAGAGCGGTGGCATCTGGTACAAGAAGGCTTTCGTTTACGCCGTTGACGTTCGCATATTTGGTAACACGGCTGTCGTGCTTGAAGATATGGATTTGCAGGCAGTAGTCGGTGCGCACGAAGTCACCAATCCCTTTATGGTGACCGAGGTTTACAGCAAGGAAAACGGCAAGTGGAAGCTTGCTCAACTCACGTTTTCGCATCTGCTTAGGCCAGTCAAAGTGAATAGCGATAAGAATTAGCCACCGAGGTTGAAAGACAGATGAGACGAAGAGATGCCCTGTTCATGATCGCCTTGGTGGTGTTTTGTCTCCTGACCGGGGCCGCTGCGGCGCAACAACGGCCAGCGAAAGGCCAGGGCTGCCCGCGGAGAAGAAGATTCTGATCGTTTATCTGTCTCGAACGAACAACACCAAGGCCGTCGCGGACATCATCCACGAAAAGGTTGGCGGCAAACTGTCTCGCTCGAATTGCAAACACCGTATCCGGCGGACTATCACGCCACTGTGCAGCAAGTCGTCCGCGAGAATGAGACCGGCTATCTGCCGCCTCTCAAGACAGTGATCGACGGATCGAATCAATACGATTTCGTCTTTGTCGGCTTTCCAACTTGGGATATGAAGCTGCCGCCTCCGATGAAGAGCTTCCTGCGTCAGTACAGTTTCCGTGGGAAGACAATCATCCCGTTCAACTCCAATGGCGGATACGGCCCAGGGAGCACCTTTCAGACCGTGCGAGAGCTGTGTCCGCAAAGCACCGTGCTGGAGGGATTCTCCACTCGGGGAGGATTGGAAAGAGATGGACAACTCCTCGCCATCAAAGATGCCAGGGCAGAAGAAGTCCGCAAGGAAGTAGAAAGCTGGCTAAAGACAATCGGGATGCTCAAGTGAAGCGTTTCATAAATGCAGTAGGAAGGGTGAATAATCATGGTGAAAAGAACCTTAGGAAATAGCGGCATTGAAGTCTCAGCCTTGGGACTCGGTTGCATGAGCATGACCTCGGCCTACGGCCCTGCCGCCGATAAGGGCGAGATGATCCAACTGATCCGGTCAGCTCACGACAAGGGAATTACCTTTTTCGATACGGCCGAAGCTTACGGGCCGTTCGCAAACGAGGAGTTGGTGGGGAAGGCTCTGGAGCCAATCCGCGAACAGGTTGTGATTGCTACGAAGTTTGGCTTCGATATCGATCCTGAGACCGGCAAGCGCAGCCCTGGCACGAACAGCCGTCCCGACCACATCAAGGCTGCGGCTGAGGCTTGCCTGAAACGGCTTCGTACAGACAATATCGACCTCTTCTACCAGCATCGCGTCGATCCCAACGTGCCGATCGAGGAAGTCGCCGGTGCGGTAAAGGATCTGATTGCCGAAGGTAAGGTGAGGCACTTTGGTCTGTCGGAGGCGGGCATAGGCACCATCCGCAAGGCTCACGCCGTGCAGCCGGTCACAGCGCTGCAGAGTGAATACTCGCTTTTCTGGCGCGGACCAGAAGACGATGTTTTACCCGTGCTCGAAGAGCTTGGTATCGGCTTTGTTCCGTTCAGCCCTCTCGGTGCCGGCTTTCTGACTGGACAGATCGACGAGAACACGAAGTTCGACCCGAGCGACTTCCGCAATCACGTGCCTCGCTTCTCGCCTGAGGCTCGCAAAGCGAACATGGTGCTCGTACATGCCGTGCAGGCAGCAGCACAACGCAAATGTGCAACTCCAGCGCAGATCGCTTTAGCGTGGTTGTTGGCGCAGAAGCCGTGGATCGTTCCCATTCCTGGCACCACGAAGATTTCACGGATGGAAGAGAACCTGGGAGCGGTCGATGTACAGTTGACGGAGGTCGACCTCCAGCAGATTGAAGAAGCCACTTCGAAGCTGTCGCTCGAGGGTACTCGCCTGCCAGATGCCATGCTCAAGATGACCGGAATCTAGGTATCAGTAGTCCGATGCAGAAGGACAAGCCAGTTCGGCTGGAGTCAATCAGTGAGCAGGCCTACAAAGCATTGAAGTAAAGCAACTCGCCGACGAGTGACGAAAAGCTGTGCCACCCGATGGTTTTGCATGTTTCCACGTACGGACATACTGCCTAATAGTGTTCCCAGGTAACGGACCAATGCTCTGCGGGGTTTGTTGAACGGATGATCAAATGGCCATCGTTGCTGAACTGGTAGAAACGCGGCAAATCTCTGCTGACCAGGCGATCTCCGGTGACAGAGCCCAGCACGTGATGCGTGATGGTGTGCTTCGCTTCATCCACGTCATAGCTGCCGAAGGAGGCCTCGTACCCATCCTGAACATACTCGTTGGATTTGGTGTTTGAGGACTTTGGATACATCAGCTGGACTGACATGTGTCCATCGCGCGTGTAGATGAGCATGCCTTTGGGCTGCGGTTCCGAGACCGGTTTGCCCGCGGGATTGGGTGAGTCGATATGTGTGAGATGCCACGCCCCAACGAGCCGAGACTTTGCCGAAAGCTTACCGGAAGTTGTTTCATGGGGTGCCTGAGCATGAATGAGGTAAGGCGTTGCCATGATCGCAAACAGTGCCAAAAAACGAGGTGCCTTCATACCTTTCCTCCTGCCGCTTATCGACCGACGAGTCGTGCGTGAAATGCTGGATAGCGTGCGCCCTCAAGCTTGACCCCTGCGGTCGCTTGTTCCAATGCGGCGACCTCTGTTTCGGTAAGTTCGACTGCCACAGCTCCAAGATTTTCCTCAAGTCGATTGAGTTTGGTGGTTCCTGGGATGGGAACGATCCAGGGCTTCTTCGCGAGCAGCCATGCAAGGGCAATCTGAGCCGTTGTGACATCCTTTTGCGAGGCAAAATCTGTCAGCAAATCCACAATCGCCTGATTTGTCTTGCAGTTCTCCTCGCTGAAACGCGGGACGCTGCTCCGGAAGTCTGTGGAATCAAACTTAGTGTCCGCATCGATCTTTCCCGTCAGAAACCCTTTCCCAAGCGGGCTGAAAGGAACGAATCCGATGCCGAGTTCTTCCAAAGTCGGAATGACATCCTCTTCAGGCTCTCGCCACCACAGAGAGTACTCGCTCTGCAAAGCCGTTACCGGCTGAACAGCATGTGCACGGCGGACCGTCTGTGCGCTGGCTTCGGAGAGGCCAAAGTGTTTTACTTTGCCTTCCTGAATCAGGTCCTTCACTGTTCCTGCGACGTCTTCGATGGACACATTCAGATCGACACGATGTTGGTAAAAGAGATCGATGGCATCGACCTTCAATCGCTTCAGAGAGGCTTCCGCTACTGCGCGAATATGTTCGGCCCTGCTGTTAAGCGCCGTCCACTTGCCGCCATCATTAGGGTTCGCCTCCCAGCCGAACTTTGTTGCGATGACAACCTTGCCGCGAAAGGGAGCTAACCCTTCTCCGACGAGTTCCTCGTTCAGGAGTGGCCCGTAGACCTCCGCCGTATCGAAAAATGTGACACCCCGATCGACAGCTGCGTGCAGAAGGGAGATCATCTCCAGTTTGTCCTTGGGAGCGCCGTAGGACCAGCTCATTCCCATGCAACCAAACCCAACTTCAGACACTTCGAGACTGCTATTGCCAAGCTTTCTTGTTCGCACTCTTCACACCTCTGCCGTAACCGGCATCTACCAATTGTTAAGCCCGGATGGAGCTAGGCTTTATGTACTGCTCGTCGGTGACCTTCTCCAGCCAATCGGCGACCTTCCCGTCCTGCGATTCGGTCACTGCGATGTGCGACATGCCAGTTGTAGGAGTTGCACCATGCCAATGTTTCTCACCGGCGGAGAACCAAACGGAATCTCCGGGATGCACCTCTTCTACAGGTCCGCCGTCGCGCTGTACCCAGCCACAACCAGAAGTAATGAGGATGGCCTGTCCGAGAGGATGGGTGTGCCATGCCGTGCGAGCACCAGACTCGAACGTCACATGGCCTGCGGAAGAACGTCCAGGCTCTTCAGCCTTGAACATCATGTCTACGCGCACGGAGCCGGTGAAGTATTCCTCCGGTCCTTTGGCTGAGGGTTGTGTGCCGACTCTTTGAATCTTCATATCATCTCCTTGTTGCGCTTGCTGCTCTTGTACATGCCTTCGAGACTATGCAGGTGTAATCTCGACAGTGGCTGAACGTGCCCTGTCTCCAAGCATCGGAGCAAGATATGGGCTCTTGCTGTACTTTGCTTTGTATGCCACGTCGATGCGTTCTTGATCGGTGTCGCCCAGCAACTTGAATACGACGTCCTTTGTCAGGCCCCCGGCTGTGATGCGTCCTGCTTTTTGCTCTCGTGCAGCCTGGTACCAGGAGGACACCTGCCCGTTATAGGCACGAACGTAGAGGCTTCCATCTACTACGACGGACCAGATCCAGGTCGGCGTGCCGAGTGTCTTTCCATCCTTGCGATATGGAGAGATATGCAGGTCATCAGTGGATGCGATCTTATCAAGCTCTTCCGTCGTCCAGTTGCTCATGGGGTACTCCTTACTTTGGGCGCTTTTCGAGAACGTCCTTCACCACCGGGGCGGCGGAGAACGCATTGGGCCATCCAGCATAGAACGCGACGTGCGTAACAATCTCGCCTGCTTCGACTGCCGTCAGTCCGTTGTCCATCGCGCGACCGAGGTGGTACGGAATCTGTGCTGACTGCCCCGAGGCGATGAGAGCACTCACCGTGATGAGACTACGGTCCCGCGGCGCCAGAGCAGGCCGAAGCCACAGATCAAGGAACAACAGGTCTGTCGTGTTTTGCACCAGCCCGGGAGTCGTTGCCGCAAGATTAGCCACGACTGTAGTCGCTCGCTTATCCTCGGCTTCCTGATTCAGAGGAAGCGGCTTGTCTTTAGCAGGCGGCAATTGTTCCTGTTTGACGCCTCTCTTATTAAAGACATCCTTCGCAACCGATACCGCTGACATCGCGTTCGCCCAACCGGAGTAGAAAGCAAGATGCGTGATCGTCTCGGAAAGTTCACCCGGTTTCACACCGTTGTCGAGAGCAAGAGCGAAGTGAAAGGGCATCTCGATTGTTTGAATCCTCGCGATCAACGCCGCTACGGTTACCAGACTGCGGTCTCGCGCCGATAGCTCTGTGCGCTTCCACAATCCGTTCAGCAAAGCGCCCTGTGTATATGCTTCGAGCGCCGGGGAGACCGAGCGAACGTCATCCAGGCTGAGGACTCCGTGGGGCAAATGTCTGTTATCGGGCATGTTTTTATCCTTTGCAATGATTCGAGGTGGATCGCATAGCGATAACGTAATTAGGGCTAGGTCTCTTGTAGAGCTGGCTCGCTTTTGCTTTGATTTCGGGCTCGTAGACTTTGTGGCTTCCAATTCGCAGAGGGCACCTCTTCGAAGGCGACCGAAACCGACTCTTCTCCGTAGTGAAGGGTTCTCATCACACTTTGTGTAATCGCTGCGCTCAACTCTCTCTTCTAGTCCGCCGACTTTCCTGGCCAGAGTTTGACGATGACGTGCGGCATGTTTGCTCCTCCTGATCAGTATTCACTTCGAGCTCAGGTACTGACTGTCTGTGACGGGTTCGAGCCAGTCGACGTTCTTTCCATTGCTCAACTCCTGGATGGAGATATGCGTCACTGTTGTGGACGCTGTCGCGCCGTGCCAATGCTTCGCGCTCGCCGGAATCTGAATTACATCGTCTTTATGAATCACACGGCGCGGCTGTCCCCACTCCTGAACCCATCCCTCGCTATCGGTAACGATCAGCACCTGCCCAAGAGGGTGCGTGTGCCAGTTCGTCCGAGCTCCGGGTTGAAAGGTGACCAAACCACCCGACGTACGACTAGGAGATAAAACAGCAAACAGACGCTGTACTCGTACAGAACCAGTGAAGGAAGAAGCTGATCCGCTGGAAACTTTCTGGTCGTTTGAGGCGATGATCGCCAAGTGTTCAGCAGGGCTGCTTAACGCCGTTTGCGCATTTATGCTTTGAATCATTCCAGGTAACACAAGAACGGCAGTGATTCCGGTTAGGGCCCAACGCTGCCTCGGTGTCCATAAGCCGAGGCCTTTTATCGGTGTATGCGGCATTCGTGCAGGTTCCAGACTTAGCGTCGCCTCATGAACCCCCATGCTTAATTAGATACCCAGAGAGTCGCTTTCGAATCGCGAGATACTTGCATACGCTTGTGAGTAAAATTCACAAATGATGTCTGCCGATCTATCGTCACTCTCGACGTTCGTTTTGGTTGCGGAAGAACGAAGTTTCACTCGCGCAGCGAAACGCCAAGAAACCTCGCCATCTGCTGTCAGTCATGCGATGCGAGCCTTGGAGGAGCAATTAGGCGTGCGACTTCTCGCACGTACAACGCGAAGTGTGTCGTTAACAGAAGCCGGGGAACAGCTTCTCCAGCGCTTGAGACCGGCCCTTGCCGAAGTGGCAGAGACCCTTGAAGACATCTCCGGCAAGAGAGACAAGGCGGCGGGTCGTCTCCGCTTGCTTGTTCCTAGGCTTGCTATTCGTTCAGTTCTCGCGCCAAAGCTCGGTGAGTTTCACCGCGAGTATCCGGACATTACGCTCGATATTGTGACGGACGATAGCCGCAGAGATATCGTTGCGGAGGGTTTCGATGCTGGGATCCATTTTGGCGAATACATCCAGAAAGACATGATTGCGCAACGAGTCTCCTCGGACCATCGACCCGCGATCGTTGGCTCGTCATCATATTTCAAAACGCATGCTAGGCCGAAGCTCCCGCGGGATCTCTTGAAGCATCAATGCATCAATTTTCGTCATGGCTCGACTGGCCTGTACCGCTGGGAATTTGAGAAAGGTAGGAAATCCCTCTCGGTTGGCGTGCATGGGCCTCTCATCGTAGACGACTTGGCATTGGTGATCCAGGCTGCGCTTGATGGTGTTGGGCTTGCTTTTATTACCGAGCAAGAAGTTGCTGATCAACTCGCGAACGGGAAACTGATTCGTGTCCTGCAGGACTGGTGCCAACCGTATCCCGGCTTCTATCTTTATTACCCAAGCAGACGACAGCAAACCGCTGCGATGGCTGCACTGATCCGGGTTCTTCGGGTGACAGGCCCTTGAAGTCGGCATGTCGGTAGTGTCGTTTTAGAAATTATTTGTCGTATTTTTTGGTGATAAGTGTCGTAAAGACGGCCTGAGCACCTAATTTGATTACAGATTCCGGCGTGCTGGAGACCTTCCATGAGGCCAGATCAACAGAGGGTTTTTGGGGAAACGGGTGCATCAGGCTAAGGGGCTTGGGCAGGGAAGTGGAAGATTGGATTTGCACAGCGGCGGCAGCAGCAGCTCCTTCGCCGACGGGGCGGCTTCGTACTACCCGGCTGGTTCACTTCGTCTCTTTCTGAGAAACAACTAAATTTGACCCAGCGACGGTGGCAGCGCTTGAAGAGACATCACTGGTCATACTGACGGCATTGGTGGCCTTGCGGAGATCATTTTCGGTAAGCAAAATATCGTCCGTTATCGCTCCGCTGAGTGCAACGTATGCTGGTACACCCGCAGGTGCACGTCCTGTGCGAAGCCACGCAGTACGAGTATCGTGGAGAGCAATGACCGCAGATCCCGTGCCATGCTGGGGCACACGCAGCCCACTAATTTCCAGATCGCTTACATCGTCGCATTGAATCGCGGGACGCTCTTCGCTTGTCAGCGTCTCGAAGACAAGATCGCGTAGACGCAATCCGTGTACGTGTCGCGCATAAAGACCATAGCTCGGAAGGCGTCCGAACATTCGCGCTTCAGGATAGGCAGGAACCTGCTCTGGGACCTTACGTGTTGCCCACTCATGTTTTCCCGGTTCTTCCGTTTGAATATGAATATTTGAAAGAGTTACATCCTCGATGTTGAAATCCGGTATGCCCGTGATGGAGTTTGTCAGGATAGAACCTGTTGCATGAATATCGCTGAGCATGACTCCTTTCATCCAACCAGCACGACCATCGGGATTCGGCGTTCGATTGCCAAGGCGGAGGAAGATCGGAGTTCGTGTGCGTTGCATACGAATCCCCGTCATTACAATGCCCTCCGCCCAGCCTCCATCCACAACCTCAATCGCGATCCCTGCGATGACTCGTTCAGAATAATCGACCTCATTATTAAAGATGATGGAGTTGCTGAAGAGTACATTCTCAAAACCGCCATGACCGGCAGTACCGAATTTGAAGCCGTTGCAGCAGCTGGAAAGCATGCAGTTGGTAACGGTAATGTTGCGCGTAACAATGTTCTCCGTAGAGTACGGATTATGAACTTCGCTCTTCAGGCAGATGGCATCATCGGCTGTATCGATGAGCGCGTTGGCGATACGAACGTTGGAAGAGTTACTGATGTCGATGCCATCAACGTTTGGCCCGGCAACGGGGTTTTTGATCGCAATGCCGTCAACAACCACGCCATCGCAGTTGATAAGCCGCATGGTCCAGCCGGAGGAGTTCTCAATCCTCACCTGTTCGACACGCAAACGTTTGCAGGAAACAAACTCAAGCATTGGTGAGACACGTGGAAGAGGCTTGAAATCATACGTTGCTACATCCCTCCAATGCTCTTCAACAGGAAGTTTGGAACGGCCGGAGGGCACCCAGAAGGATGGCCCCTGACCGTCGATCTTCCCCGGGCCAGCCAGGGTGACATCTTCGGCATCTCGAGCGAATATCAGATGCAGTTGTCCAGCATCCGAATGCGGCGACGGGCCAGGTTGAGGTGTGTAGTCAGAAACATTCTTGCTGCCAAGTAGTACTGCACCAGCTTCAAGATAGAGCGTCACGCGGCTTTCGAGAATGATGGTGCCGCAAAGATACGTGCCCGCGGTAACGTAAACCGTTCCGCCTCCCTGAGCGCTGGCTTTGTGGATGGCGGTATTGATAGCCACGGTATCGAGCGTTTTGCCGTCGGCTTTTGCCCCAAACGACTGCGGGAGCAGAAAGGGGATCCCCTGCTCAGCAGTTTCCTTAAATGAGCTACGAGTCTCTGAGGAAGAAAGCGCACCGAAGATCCCAGCCCCAAACATCTGTATAGCGTTGCGTCGTTCCACACTCATCTCCTTGAATAACAATCTGTCTTGTTTGTATTGATGAGAGGCAGAGATGAAAACGTGGCCGCATCTCTTCTGACACTACTGCCTCACATGCGTAATTGGATCGGCAAGCGAAAAGAACAAGTGGCCAGCAGATCGATCTGTTGGCCACTTGTGTGAGTTGTATTAGAAGTTAAATCTTCCCGTAAACTCCACAATTCGCGGCGTCGATCCGGCAGCGAGTGAAGTAACCCGTCCCATCGTATTGCTATAGGTGGTCACCCCATTTGCCGTATTGCCTACGCTGGTATTCGCTTGCCCATACTGAGGCGTGTTGCTCACGTTGTAGGCCGCCGCCTCGATGGAGAAGTTCATCTCTTGGGGGAGCTTGAACCGCTTCCTGAGCGTTAGATCCGCCCTGCGGGCCGAACCAAATCGCACATTAGAGGTATAACGAGGCATATTACCGATACCGTAACTGGTTACCTGACCGGAAGCGTTCATCAGGGTTGGATTAGAAAGCACATTCGCATTGAACCACGTATCTACCGAGCGCTTCTGAAGTTTAAGCTGACCAATGTCGCTTACGTTCGGCCTGCATGCAGAGAAGCCAAAGATGCTCAGATTGTTCGTACAGGAGAATTGATACGGCAGGCCGCTGGAGAAGGTTGTAATCGACGAAACCTCCCACCCTCCGAGAACGCCGTCGATCACCGTGTTCATATTCTGCCCCCAGCGTGCACCGTGTCCGAATGGGAGCTTCCAGATCACCATCCCGGTGAAGTACTGTGGAACATCGTGAGCGCTCACGGACCGCTCCAGATTCAGGTGATAGTAATCGCGTGCAGCATCACCCGTCTCCCACCCCTGGGTCTCCGATGTGTTATCGATGGCCTTCGACCATTGATACGTAAAGATCGTGGTCAACTGGCTGCCAAAGCGTTGCGTGTACTTGGTCGTTAGAGCGTTGTAGCTTGACGAGGCCTTGGGAAGATCCGTAGGCAGCGAAACGCTGGTGAACTGCGGGTAAGGCAACAACAGCTTATAACGCGGCAATGTTGTTGTATTGTTCGCACTGCTCGTCGGGAGATAGCCGTACATGGGGTTGGTCACCGCTGTGTTCAGGTAGGTTGGCCCCAGCGGAAGATAGCTCGGGTCCATCTGGTTCCGATTCAGGGTGTATCCCGATGCCAGGTGGCGTCCCTGAGATCCCGCATATCCGATCTCGACGACAGAGCGTGAAGTCGGCTGCAGTTGAACATCGAACGAGTAGGTTTGCATTCTTGGTGTTGTTTTCTGGAAGAGGAATGCACTTACCGAGGTGCCGACATTCGTCAGCAATCCATTCGACGAGCCGACCGCAGAAGCAAGCCCATTCGGAAACGGGTTGCTGATCAGCGTATTGGCAAAAATACCCTGACCGTTCACGGTCGCAATTGCCGCATTGGTTACCGAGAAGCCGTCAGTGTTGGCCGTCGGCGCCGTCGTGATCATTTGCGGATAGAAGATGCCATAGCCGCCGCGGAAGGAGATGTTGTTGTACGCCTTGTAGGCAAAGCCGAAACGCGGGGCAAAGTTTGTCAGTTGTGGACTCCACATCCCACGATTCGAGGAGTTGGCGAAGACCAACCCACCTTTCAGCGGCAGTCCCGTAGAACCAGCCAGAGGGCTGACAGCATCCTCGTCAAAATGGTTGTAGCGGTTGTAACGCTCGTTGCGAGGCATCTGGATCTCATACCGAAGACCGTAGTTCAGCGTTAGCTTCGGATTGATCTTCCAGGAGTCCTCTATGTACCACGCATGATAGGCCTGCTGCGCCGCAGGCGCAACGGCCACATTGGCACTTCCGCTGTTGTATACCCCCAGCAACGCCGACGCAATCGCGTTGCCTGTCGTCGACGTGCTATTGCTCGGCGTAGGTCCACCCGTCATAGCGCGACTAAAGGAGAAGCTGCCGGAGTTCTGGTCGTTGTCATTCAACTGCTGCACCGTCACCTGATAGCCAAGACGGAAGTTATGATTGCCCACCAGTTTCGAGACATTCAGCTGCCCGTCAAAGTTGTGCAGCGTGTAATTGAGGTGACGGGCATTTCCAATGGTGCTGTAGTTTGTAAAGGACACCGCAGGAAGCGTATTGGTCGAGAGCTGGCTGACCAGCGACGTAGGCAAACCGTAGGTTGAGGCATCCAGGCCGTAGATCTCGCTCGGCGACACCTGGTACTGGTGCCACGTCGAAAATGCTCCAACTGCATTGATCACCAAGGTCGCCGTCGGCACATACGTGGCGCTCACCAGTCCTCGGTATAGAGGGTTGTACGACGCATAGTTCGTATCGAGTCCCTTTCCTAGAAACGCAGGGATGTCCTGGCTGTTCCATAGCTTCATAAAGGTTCCGAAGACGGAGAACTTCGGGCTCAAGACGTAATCGGCACGGCCATCCAGACGATCGAGTTTCGTCGCCGAAGTGCCACCTGCAATAAAGTTGTTCTGTCCATTAATTGCTGTCGTATTTGGGAGAGGAAACAGGTTTATGATCTTCTGCCCAACAGGATCAAATGGAAGATTAATCACATTGTTAGGAAATGCCGTCTTTGCCACCAAAGTGGAATTTGACGAAAAAGGATTGTAGATCCTGGAAAGCGTGGCAATTCCGTTGGAATAATCGTATGTTTGCGAGAAATCTCCATTCCTCTCCGCCTGGGTTGGAACAGTCCCTGTAAAGCTGGAAGGCGAGGTCTGTCTCACACGCTCCCAATTGGTAAAGAAGAATAACTTCTTGCTTCTCCAGATTGGACCGCCCACCCGCACGCCGAAGAACTTCATGCTGTAGTCAGCCCTGGGAATAATGGTCGTGTTCCGTTTGTTGGCCCATGCGTTCGCGTTGAAGATTGCATTCTGATAATGCAGGAAAGCTCCTCCATGAAAGGTTGGACCGCCGCCCTGCGTCGTCACACTTACCACACCTCCATCAGTTCTGCCGTACTGCACATCGTATGCTGCTTTGAATACCTGAAACTCGTGCAAAGATTCCGATGAGGGCAGGCCGACGGCACCTCCCCAGTCACCGGCCGTAATACTGACCCCGTCAACCAGAATCGCCGCCGACTCATCACGACCGCCATTCAGCGCAAAGCGATTGGTGTTTTGGTCTCCTGATGTCGCATTCAGGCCCTGGCCCGTTCGTATGGCAACAACACCTGCCTGTGCCCACACAGCAGCCATTGCACCATGCGTGGGCAATGGAAGATCCTTGATCTCCTCCCCGGTGAGCGTAATGTTCTTGTTGGCGTCTTCCGTGTTCAGCAGGGGAACTTCTGCGGTTACGACTACTTGCTCAGAGACCTCACCTACAGGAAGCTCAAAATCAAGCCCGATGTTCTGGCCCGCTTCGAGAGATATCTGCTGCTTCACCGTCTTGAATCCAGCCAGCGAAACGGTGACGGAGTAATTTCCCGGATTGATCTGGCTCAAATTGTAGTGACCGTCTTCGCCGGCCTTCAGAAGGCGAGTCAATTGGGTGGCCGTATTGACTACCCTTATCGACGCACCGCTTGCCGCTGCCCCCGAAGAATCCGTCACCGTGCCGGTGATCGTCGCCGTAAACAACTGTGCGTATGCCGTAACTGCCAACAGGTTAGCCAGCCATATACGAAAGAATACTTTTCTAAAATTATTTGCGTTCGACAAGGTCTTTCTGCCTCCTCAAAAGGACCTCCGCGTCACAGAAATCAGGCTTTATTTTTTCGTGAGGCCTTATGCGATAACGGGAGTATTGGATCGCCAGAAAAGATATGTGGCCGTGCAAGCATGGCCAAGTTTCATTAGGTCTGAAACGTGGTGTTACATGCGTGAACTACATCATGGAAGAAGAGCCTGAGGAGGCAGCGTAACGACGATATATTGCTTTTCTTTCAAGGCTTTAACCGTCAAATTTCAAACGCACAGAGCATACGAGACAGCTACGGTTGCTCATTAATCCGGGAGGGATGTGACTTACGTCCTCTTTATCGCGTAGAACCGCCAGGTGTGGCTGTTCTGCACAGTTGCCTTCAGCATTCGCACCATTGACAACCATGATTGTGTCCACCGAGAATGATCCATCGCCAATTGAGGATTGGCCATGTGGAGACTAGGAACGGATGAGTGCGAGTGCGCGTCTCGACGATACATCGGACTGTGAGAGTAGCTTCTCGCTTCCCAACACGCAGGCTCCCGGGAAGATCTCAGGGCAGATCGAGCGGTTACTTGCACATCAGCTGTTTCAACATTCTGATTCCAATCGCCAGCTTGTGGCTTATCTCGGAAAGCGCGCGATCGACCACCCAGGTCAGCCTGTAAAAGAGATCGAGCTCGCCAGAGAAGTTTTCGGTCTATCATCGGATAAATTCGACCCACAGGTTGATTCCACCGTTCGAGTCCGGATAGGCCGACTACGGACCAGGCTCGTCGAGTATTATGCAAGCGCTGGTATCGACGATGAGGTTCTTCTCGAGATCCCAAAAGGCAGTTATTGCCTGATTAGCCATTTTCGAACCAAAGAATCCGTTGCCCACGTCCACGCAGAACCACCCGCAGAACTCCCCTCAATCCCCTACGCCATAATGGAGACTGCGCCGGCTTCCACAAAGGGCAAAACACAGGGACGCATGATTCTCATCCTGGTTCTTGTTCTTGGCAGTTTGCTGGGAGCTGTTGCTACGCACATGATTGAGCGTCAACGATCGAAGAGGATGCCGGCACACCTGGACCAGTTCTGGACCTCGTTTTACAACGCACAACAACCTCTGACGATCGTCTATTCGAATCCCCGGCTGTCAGGCCACCTGTGGACCGATGGCCTGCACTACGCCGATCAGGGAGAAGAGCCTCGTCCTGACCTGTCTCTTAATTTGACCTATACAGGGTCAGGCGACGTACCGGCGGTCCGGGCACTGACACACCTCTTCGACCAAATCCAATGGGATTTCCGCCTCGAATCGGGAGCCCACCTCTCCTGGGACGCCGCCAGGGTCTCCAATCTTATCTTTCTTGGCAGACCAGAGCAGAATCCCGCCTTGCAAAAGCTGTCTCGTCTAAGCGAGTTCTATTTTCAGACCGGACGTGGCATTATCAACGCTCACCCGCAGCCTGGAGAATCGGATAGGTATTCGAACGATTCGGAATACGACTACGCGGTGATTGCTTTTACGCCTGGCATGGATTCCAAAAGAAATATGCTTGTTCTTGCAGGCACTTTGACGGAAGGCACTCGCGCTGCTGTTGATTGTCTTACGGATGACTCCTGTATCGCTACTCTGCTAAACAAATTAGGAGTGCACAAAGGGAGCAAAGTGCCATACTTTGAAGCTCTCCTTAAGGTGAAGATCAACAATAACACTCCGGTTTGGAGTTCAATAATCACCGTACATCCTTATAATGCGGACCCCTCCTCGTGGCAGGTTCCTGCCGTACATGAAAGATAGTGGATCGCTCCATCAGTTACGAGATGATTCAGTAGCAGGTGGCCCTTGCGCGGCTAAGAAAGAGTCGGCATGTCAACCATCAAAGGATCTCTGCATTAGACATTACGTTCAGAGGATAGGCGGCGACAAAGTTGGCAGACCGGTTCGCCGATCTGGATCTTCGATTAGTAGTAACAGGCCTTAGACCATCGCGCGCCCCACCAGGAAGCGTCACTGATCGCAAAATGGGAGCGACAAGGCTCTGTGGCGTTCCCGAGGAGGTCTGACGACCAAGGTCCACTTGCTTACTGTCACGCTGCACTCAAATCACGGATTTGATCCGAAACCTCGGCTACTGTACTCAAATCGCGGACGCAGTGCAGGGGACTGGAGAAAGCTGAAATCATTCTCTTGGGAAGCTGTTCGAGAGCGCTGCTGGTCAGACGTCGCCGCAGTGGGATGGCCAAGCCCGGCACGCGAGCGAGACTCCGAGACCTTGGGGAACAGGGGAGTCAGAAGTGACTTCCACGAATGTGAATCCTCTTCGGTAGCGAGCCCGCTGTTCGTAGAGATCGCAATCGGTGGATACATTCACCACCAATTGCCAGACGGTCCCGATCAGCTCGTGTCGGGGATGCCAGTCGTTTGCAGCTGGCAAGGCTGTCAACCCACTCGATCCTTCTCGGGTCTGCATTAATCAGAAGGCGTGGGCCTGTATGACCAACACTGTTGAGATGACGAATCGTGACAAGGGCGCAGGCTTGAGAGTCTTTACCTCCGCTGACGCGGTGCATACTCTTCCTGCATAACGGAGTGACAGGAAGAGATCTGCCACTTTCGTTGAATAGGAAACCTCGAAGAAATTTCTACACTACCTCTACCCCTGCTGGCATGTGCTCACGTCTCCCGGGCGAAGCGCCATGCAACATTGAACCAACTAACAACCGATCTCCTTAAGGACGTTTTGAAACTCTCAGCACGCTACCTGCCCTCTGCCTTGTCGCGCCTTGTTCTCCATCATGCCGGCTGCCTCTCCCGCTGGATCGCAGCGATCGGCCTCCTGTTCGCTGGGACTGTCGGCCTTCATGCCTCGGCGACGACAGCGCATCTTCTGGCCAGTCTGAGCACACTCAACTCTCCGCTGGCCAGCACGCCGTACGGACTCGCGACCGATGCCCAGGGAAATCTTTATGTCAGCTACTTCACGTTGGGGTCGATCTGGAGATTCACGGCGATCCGCGGGGAGATTCCCTCCGATGCTGTACCGCAGCAGCTTGTGTCCGGATTGACTGAACCAAACGACCTGACCTTCGATCGGCAGGGCAACCTCCTCATCAGCGGTCCCGATTCGATCAAGATGCTCGCCGCGGTCGGTGGCCGCATCCCTGACAGTCCGGCGATCAGTACGGTTGCCTCCGGGCTAACGACGGTGACCGGCCTCGCGGTCGATGCAGCCGGCGATATTTTTTTCGCGCAGACGACGACAGGCTCGTTGCATAAGATTGCCGCGGTCAGCGGCACCATCCCGGCCAATCCCACGGTAACGGTCATTGCGTCCGGCCTGAACTGGCCCTGCGGCATCGACATCGACAGCAGTGGGAACATCTATGTCGCGATGGCAAACGCTGGAACGATTGTGGAGATGTTGGCGGTGGGTGGCACTGTCCCCGCCAACCCCTCCATGACGACGGTGGTTCCGGGAATCAGCTTTCCCAACAATGTCCGGGTGGATGGCAACGGCAACCTGATCATCTCGGGCTATGGCAGCGCGACCAATAAACTTCTGAGCTTCAATCCCGGCAGCGGGATCACCAGCACCCTGGCAAGCAACTACACTGGCTTCGGGATCGCGGTAGACGCTGCCAGCGGTCATATCTACTATCTTCCCAGCGTGAGACAGGCGCAGATCGGTGTGGTTTCGACCCGTTCGGTGAACTTCGAAGATCTGCCGGTTGCGGCGACGACTCCGGCCTCGCGCACCCTCACCTTCGCCTTCGACACGCCTGGCAGCATCGCCGCGCCGTCGGTGATGACGCAGGGCAGCGAAGGACTCGACTTTACCGATGCCGGGACGGGAAGCTGCACGACCAATGGCACATCGCACAGCTATGCAAAGGGCGACACCTGCACGGTGGATGTGACCTTCGCGCCACGCTATCCGGGCCAACGTCGAGGCGCCGTCGTCCTGAAGGACGGCAGCGGCGACTCCATCGCCACGGCATATATCTATGGGACGGGAACAGGCCCGCAGGCCGCGTTTACGCCCGGCACCGTCAGCAACCTGAATACGGGAAACACAACCCTCAATGCTCCCTACCAGGCGGCCTTCGACGGCGCGGGCAACATGTACGTGACAGATTCCAACTCCAACAAGGTCTTCAAGATTCCGGCCGGCGGGGGCGACGGTGTTGCGATTCCTGTTTCGGGCGTCTCGCTACCCACCGGCATCGCCGTCGATGGAGCAGGAAATCTCTTCATCGCGGACTACAACAACAGCCGTATTCTCGTTGTTCCCGCGTCAGGCACAGCGGGAACGCTGGCCATCAGCGGTCTGCCTTCTGCGCCCAGCCATCCCACATCGCTCAAGATCGATGGCTCCGGAGTTCTGTACATTGCGGATTATGGCAACACCTGCATCGACAAGGTCGTTCTCAATGGCGTCAGCCTTTCGACCGGTTCGCCCACGGGAACGGGAAGCGTGGTCAGCACACCCGGTTACAGCTTTTCGTCTAGTTCGATGCTCGATCTTGCCGTTGATTCTGCCGGTACGCTCTATGCCGGGGACAGGTCCGCAAATCGTGTCCTGAAGATTACGGCTGATGGTCAGGCGTCAGTGCTCGCAACTGGCTCGGTGACGTTATCCGTGCCTGCGGGTATTGCCGTTGATGCGGGAGGAAGTGTCTATATCGCCGACCAACACGCGCGTATCGTGAAGGTATCGTCTTCGGGAATAACGACTGTCATTCCAGTCAGCTCGCTCGGCGCATATCCGATGACCCTTACGCTTGATCCGGGCGGCAATATCCTGATCGCCGACTTCGGGAACGTGGTCCGCATCCTCGATCGTTCAGCCGCAGCCAACTCACTGACCTTTCCCGCAACCAACATCGGTAGCACGAGCGTGGTTAAGACAATCACACTGGACAACATCGGTAGTGAAGCCTTGAGCTTCCCGATTCCCTCGTCGGGCAACAATCCCAGCATCGCATCGGATTTCTCGCTGAACAGTACGGGGGGAACTGCGTGCCCGCTGACTGGCAGCACGACCAGTGCGCCGGGTTTGCTCTCCGCAGGGACGGACTGCACGCTCGACATCAGCTTCGCTCCAACCGCAGCGGGACCGGTCTCCGGTTCGCTGGTGCTGACCGACAACCACCTCAACGCCAGCCCTTCGACGACGCACACGATCGCGTTGAGTGGCACCGGGCTCGCCCCGTTGACGGCGACGACAGCGGTTGCTTCCTCGACCCTGACGGTTGGCCACGCCGCGACGACATTTACTCCGGTCACGGGCGCGGGCGGCACGGCTCCACTGGCCTACAGCGCCGCTCCGGCGTTGCCACCGGGCCTGTCGCTGAACTCTAGCACGGGAGCGATCAGCGGCACGCCGACGGCTCTCAGCAGCCAGACGACCTACACCATCACGGTCACCGATTCCACCGCGGCGACAGCGACGGACACCTTCTCTCTGCAGGTCGTGACGCTGGCAGCTGACCTCACCCTGCCCTCTCCGGGAACGCATACCTACGGCGACGCTCCGTTCGGCGTGACGGCGACCTCGAGCTCAACAGGCGCGTTGAGCTATAGCGTCGTCTCCGGTCCGGCGACCGTCATGGGCAGCACGGTAACGATCACGGGCGCAGGAAACGTCACACTGCGCGTGGATCAGGATGCAGCAGGCGGCTATCCGGCGGCCTCGACGACGGCCAGCTTTACCATTCAGCCCGCGGCGCTGACGGTGACGGCGAACGACGCAACCCGCGTCTACGGCGGTGCCAACCCGGCCTTCGTGGGCATGGTCACCGGAGCGAAGAACAACGAGAGCTTCACCACCAGCTTCACAACGACGGCCACCGCGACGTCACCCGTAGGAAGCTATACGGTCACGCCTGCGGTGACGGGAGCCACGCTGAATAACTACGCGGTGTTTACCTCGAACGGAACGCTAACTGTGACGAAAGCGGCCACGGGTACCACGCTGGCCCTTGGCAGTACGTCCGCAACGCCGTTGCAGACTGTCGTCCTGACGGCGGCTGTTGCCTCGGCCACCAGCGGAACGCCGACGGGGACGGTGACGTTCCTCGACAACGGCGCCGCGCTGGGTACTGCGGCGGTGAGCGGTGGCGTCGCCACTTACAGCGGCACGTTTGCATCGGGCAGTCACGTCATCTCGGCTTCGTACGCTGGCGATGGCAACTTCCTGGGCAGCGCGAGCTCAACGACAGGCAGTACGATCACGGTCGCCTCGCAGGACTTCAGCTTTACCGGCCCGTCAACGACCCAGGTGTACACGGGCACGTCGGTAGCAGTCAGCTATCAGCTTGCTCCAGTCAACGGAGCATACCCCGGCCCGGTGACGTTCTCGGTCACAGGCCTGCCAACGGGTGCGACCTGGACAACGACAACAACGAGTCTGGCTGCGAACGCCGGACCACAAACCGTAACCCTGCTGATTAAACTGCCTGCGGCTGCGGTCGTTGCTGGACTTCACGATCGGCGTGGTCTACCGCTTTCGTTTGCACTCCTGCTGCTACCACTGGCAGGCGTACGCCGCATGCGGTGGGCGACGGGAAGGCTGGGGCGCGTGCTCTTCGCGGCGCTGTTGCTCGCGGGCACTGTGGTGGGAGTTGGCAGCCTGACAGGTTGCGGCAGTGGTTCGACGGCGCAGGCTGCAACTAACTACAACGTCACGGTGACAGCAACGGCGGGTTCCGTGCAGCGTACCTCGCAGCTCACGCTCTCAGTGATGAACAGCAACTAAACGATGCTCTCTCGCAGTCTGCGGTTTCGGAACATGATCTGGAACCGCAGACAGGAAGAGGGTATTTCGACAACACGCAGGTCGCGTTCGGTATCAGCCGGGCGCGACCTGAATATTTCAGGCGTTCGCCAGCCATTGCTCCGTCTACTGATGGCCTACCAGCCCGGCCTGCTGCGAGACGAGGTGGCCTTCGTTGAGTACCACAAAGTTCGGGATACCGCGCACGATGTAGCGTGCCGAAAGTCAGGCTGCACTTATGAACACCTCTACCGAATTGCGAGTGATTCCGGACAGCATCATCTCGAGAGAGTTTGAAGTCGCCTTCGGTGAAGAGAAGGTCAGGGGTCGTATCGCTGAGGAATAGTGATGCCGTTGTCGGACTGCACTCAATCCCGGAATTCGAGCTGGTTTATGTACTCTAATCCCGGACGAAATAATCTGCTCCGGAACGGTGACGATCGTCAACGACTGCGTTCGTGCTGATTGATTGCGCTTATTACCGATTCGCGCTTCAGCGCCAAAAGCCAATCGGCTCCCCCGCAGCTTCTCAGTTACGCCATTTTTGCATTCAATTCCCGGACAAACTTTACCCCGAACTTCGTGCGGGATTTGAGTGCAGCATTCCGGGATTTCAGTGCCGTAAACCTGCAGTCAAATTTAGAGCTTGCAGGATGCTGTCATACCGATCCTCGATCCCATCTCGATCACGCAAGACAAACCGCTCAGAAGCAAGCGCTCCAATATCGATAGGGCCTCCGCAAGTGGATGGCCTGATGGTAACAAAACACCATCTCCTCCTCGTACAGCGTCTCTGAAGAAAACACTCGATCAAACGGCGGGTCTAGAGGCCTTCCAACGCCGATATTAATCTTGTTCTTTCCAAGAGCTTCCAGTTGATCGCGCGACAGCATTTCGTGGCGCTCGATATGAACCTTCGCCGCGCTGGCCTCTCCACCATCTGATTTTTTTGCTTTTCACCATGGGTGGTAAATCGCCGATGCTATGGTAGCCTTGGCTGCGATCACGGTTACTGGAACGGAAATTTGAGAAAACGTATCGTACGGGATCTATTGCTGCTGGCGGTTCTTACGCTACCCGGTTCAGGCATTGCGGTTGCAGAGGACTGCGCTCGGCTTAAGACGATGTCTGGGGTGACGTCGGCTGAGGTCGTTCACGGAGGTTCGTTTACGCCGCAAGGCGGAAAGGCAATCGATGACCTGCCTGAGTTCTGTCGCGTTACCGCGACACTGAATCCGAGTGGTGATTCATCGATCAAGATCGAAGTTTGGCTACCAGTGACGACGTGGAACCAACGCCTAGAGGGAACAGGCAACGGAGGGTTGGCTGGACACATCGGTTACGGTCCTTTGGCGGATGGGTTGAAGGATGGATATGCCGTCGCCAATACCGATATGGGACTCGGTGTTCCGGATGGTAAGGACGCTGGAATCTATGTCGGCCACCCAGAGCGGTGGGCAGATTGGGGATGGCGTTCCACTCATGAGATGACGGTCTTCGCCAAGTCCGTCGTAAAGATGTTTTATGGGCGTGCAGAGAAGAAGGATTATTTCGTCGGTTGCTCAACGGGTGGTGAGCAGGCGTTGATGGAAGCGCAACGTTTTCCGGATGACTATGACGGCATTGTTGGTGGTGCGCCGGCTCATAACCGGACGGGAGTGCATGAGAGTATTTTGTGGAACTTTGCGGCACTTGAAGCTCCAGGAAGCTCCCTTTCGGCGGACAAGCTGACGCTGGTGAATCAGGCAGTTGTGAAGGCCTGTGACATGAATGATGGGGTGAAGGATGGTCTGATTGGCGATCCACGTTCATGCAGGTTTGATCCAGCCGTTTTGCTCTGCAAAGACGGAAAGAGCGAACAATGCCTTACCCCATCTCAGGTTGAGGCAGTAAACAAGACCTATGCAGGACCGAAAGATTCTCGGAACGGACGGCAGCTCTACCCTGGGTTAGAGCGTGGCAGTGAGTTTGCCTGGGGATGGCTGCCATCCAGGTTTTCGATAGCGAAAGCACCGTTTGCACCTGTGTTTGAATGGGTGTTTGGAGCGGACTGGGCCTGGCAGAGTTTCGACTACGGCAACGATGTCGACACGATGCAGGCGAAGCTGTCGGGTACACTGAATGCCACCGATCCTAACCTTGATCTGTTTATGAAGCATGGGCACAAGCTCGTTCTGTATCACGGTTGGGCTGACCAGATCGTGCCACCCGGGGAGACCATTACATACTTCAACGCCGCGGCTGCCAGAGCGCCGATCGACGGTTCGGTGCGACTGTTTATGTTGCCCGGCGTTCAGCATTGCAGTGGTGGACAAGGGCCTTCAACCATTGCGCCGCTGGACGCTGTCGTGAATTGGGTCGAGAAAGGAAAGGCCCCGGAAGCATTGACTGCCACGGGCAATGGGATGGTCAGGATTGTGTGTGCCTACCCGGCAGAGCCAAAGTATAACGGTCAGGGTGACATAAATAACCCAACCTCTTATGTGTGTTCCATGAAGAAGTAGCGATGCGGTGCGGTGTCAATGAACTGCTGTTCGTTGCGTAACGAATTCAAACCCCGGTGAGACACCTCCCACAAGCTTTACGCGCGCCAACACTTCGAAATAGGGCAGCGTTCCCGACGATCCTGCTCCGATGCGTCGCAACAACTCGGCAGCAAATGCTTCTTCAGAAATTGCTCGCAGTCCCGCCTCGGTAGAAGACATGTCGGTTCCAAGAATGAGAAGAGCGTCTCCTGTTCCAATCGGCTTTGGCTGAAACGCAATAACACAATAGCCCATCTGCGATGGATAGGAATCCGATTCATATACCCGGCTTTCACCGGGCTGCGGGTTCATATTAAGAATGCTTCGTTTGCCGTCGGAGGCCATGTCATACCGGAAATTCATCCGACCCTCAAAGAGCTCCATCCAGGGATCGCCATAAGGGTGGCCCAACAAAATTACATCCCCAGATGTCTGCGGCTCCAAGCGAAAGTCTCTTGCCGAGATCAGATTTGCCGAAACTCCATAGCGCAACGTGAGACGGCTAATCTGCCACACCGCATCGGAGTCCTGAGTTGTCGTGTAGATGTGGGCGATAACCCTCTGTGCCGTGGTGAGAACGGCCGGATCGGTTACGTTTTTCGACAAGAACCGCGATGGAAACAGAGCGTCGCGATACTCGCTCAGGGTTACCCGCCTACCGGTGAGATCTGCCATCTGCATCAAGGACGAATCGGACAGAACAACCTGAAGCGAACGGTCCTGGTGGAAAATGGTACCCCACAGGCGATCCAAACTTGGGGCATACGGAAATTTCGTTCGAATCTCGCGTTTCATCGCGAGGTTTTGATAGGCCAACACCCCACATCCAAGAACAAGAACCGCAATGATTGCACCGTTTAAGAAGGTCCAAATGGGCTTGCTTGCGGCTGGCAACGACTCCGTCGGCGACGAGACATCTACCGATTCTGCTTGCCGCTCTCGAAATGTCGGAGCGTAGGATCGCGCGGGGATTTCTATAACAATAGGGTCTTTCGCTCCCTCGTCCACGGAATACAAGTGGAGCTTCTTTCGGAGCTGAGAGACCTGGACTCTGGCAATTGCGTCTTCGCTTGCGTTGTATCCCGGGCGACGCCCATAGACATCTACCGCAATATCCTGTTCGGAAATACTCTCAGTCGGTCTGAGTAGGACCTGTCGAAAGAGGTACAGCAGAAGTTCGCTTGCTCGAGGTGAGCGCTGGAACACAGAACTAGCCAGTACGCGCTCTACTGCGCCCCGGCGGGGATCTGTTGGCGGCAGCAACAAGAACGGGTCACCCTGTACCGCCGCTTGAGAAGACGGCTCGGCGAAGCTTTTCAATGAGTCCATGAGCGCGAAAATGGTACCACGCGGAGGCATGAAATGTGGAGCCCCAAAAACCGATTATTTCCTTTATTTTCATGCCGATAAACATGTATCGAACAGAGAAACACTGTAATTTTCTTGCCTGTCGATACGACAGGGATAGACCGTGCTCAACAGTTTTGTACGGGCCCGAGCGGATCGCACCAAACGTTTGAGAAGAACCGGTGAAGCGGAAGAGGAGCTTATGAAGAGATATTGTGATCGTTCAAATGGAATTCCCAGAAGATCCCTGCTTGCGGCAATGGGCATCGGAGGGCTGACATGGGCGATAAGTGGGCGGAGCGCTGTTGCCAAGATCGCGACATTGCGGACCCCTCTGTATGTAATGCACGACGGCAGGTGGTCCACGGACAATACCGAACTGCCCTACTTGGACGCTGACGTTTCAGGAGTAATGGAATCCGAAACAGCGTCTTCCCAAAAAAATGTCTCCCAGGCGTTGCCTTGGCTTTCAGTAAAAGGCCACATGATTGTTCGCTCTTCAGATGACCGAGAAGCCAAGCATCCCTTCATACCCCTTGGGATTGGATATGCCCGTAATGTAATCATTCGAGCTCAAGACGATGAAGTGATGCGTTTCTGCAAAGAGCATAGCCTCAATACCGTCCGCTTAGCTTTCTACACGCGTCATTTCAATAATGACGTAGCCAAACCAATCGACATTGATGCGGAACTCCCCACCTTTTGCGACCCAGTCATAGACGCCGCCAAGAGGAACGGTCTATATGTCATTCTCGATGACCACGAATACTTCAGCGAGAGAATCGACGAATCTAAGGCCAGACAGGCCCAAAAGCAATATAGCCACTGGGACGAAGTCGGTGTTCAAGAATGGATTGCTCGCTGGGTTAAAGTTGCTACTCGATACAAAGACGAGCCCAATGTCCTTGGCTATGAACTTTG
Organism: Edaphobacter sp.; assembly: GCF_028283685.1. Lineage (GTDB taxonomy): Bacteria > Acidobacteriota > Terriglobia > Terriglobales > Acidobacteriaceae > Edaphobacter. The sequence goes on from NZ_JAPWKF010000001.1 coordinate 97,346, forward strand.
CAACGAGCCTCACGATCTGCCTCCAGAAACTGTCCGTGACTTGTATATTCGCTGCATTAAGGCGATTCGCGAGGTTGACCAGCGGCACATTGTGATTGTCGGCACCGCCGATTGGTCGCATTCCAGAGCTTTGGAGAAAACCTGGGGTGCAGTCGCCAGAACACTTGATGCACCCTTCAATCAAGTTGTTTTCGCTTTTCATGATTATCCACACAGCGACGAACCTTGGTTAGTCCAAGAGCATGTGACCGCATTCCGCGATAAATACGATGTGCCGGTCCTCTGCACCGAATTTGGAGCTACTTGGTGGCAATATGACGAGACCACCTGTCGCAAGTTCGAGGCCGGCATGCTGGCCCTCTTTGCCAAGGAAGACATCGGCTGGATGGTTTGGGCCTTGAAAACCATCGAGGACGATCCGCGTAATCCCCATCCGTCTCCGCGCCCGCCTGGTGTCCAGGATTCAGCGCAGAAGTTGCATTTTGACTCTTGCGCTTATAGCGATCTTTGGTCCCCTGTCGCACGAATCATGGGAAGCAAGTGAGCCCATTGTGTAACTGCGGAAATGGAATAAAAAGCAAATGAAACTCATAACCGTCCTGGCATAGGTGTGGGTTCGCAGCATTGGGGTGAGGTTCATAAGCAAAGCTATAGCACGCGCTACCCGAGACTTTGTGGTGTCGTATCTCCAAAATACTGGTCGTCACGCCTCGTAAGCCGTATGGCAAAAAGATGAAATCCGTAGATCATCGCCAGCTTGCTCTGAATTTTGCCCCACAGTCAAGAATTCGCTGAGTCAACAGAGACGTACAGCGCCCGCAGAACCACTTAGAGAGAAGAAAAAATGGAAATTCCGATGAAACAAAATCTTCCTACCGAGATTCGGACTTATTTGAAGAGGAAAATGACGCCAAAGAGTTCGCTAAGATCACACCACGCAAAAAAAAGCAAAGTATTCTCCTGTTTTCTAGTCGGCGCATTCGGGGTGCTTTGCACCTGCCTGTGCCTCGCCGGCGTTACTGCAAGCGCTCAGGTTACTGGATTAGCGACCCTATCTGGCACTGTGACAGATTCGACTCAGTCCGTTATTACCGAAGCACATGTGACGGTGAGGAATACTGAAACTGGGGTTTCCCAAAGCTCTGTCACAAACTCGAGCGGGTTCTTCGAAGTGGACTCTCTAACTCCGGGTGTTTACAGAATCTCGGTTGTTGCTCCTGGATTCCAAACGCTGATACGAACGCAAATCACTCTTCAGGCGGATGCAAGGATCAACGTTCCTCTAAAGCTCCGTCCTGGAAATACTACGGAAACGGTCACCGTAACGGCGGATGCTTCCTTGCTGAATATGGAAAGCGGCACAGGAGGGCAGATACTGACAACGGCTGAGATGCAGGCCTTACCGATTAGCGGCGAGAATACCTTCCAGCTTATCGAGATGGCTCCTGGAGTACAAAGCTCAGTTTCGCAGGGATATTCCATGAGTGGCACCTTGGGATGGAACGGTGTTTCCAAGATGGGAACGTCAGGCCAGCCAAATGCGAACGAGTACAGTGTCGACGGTGCGCCGAATCAGGCGGGTCAACGAGGGAACGCTATCAGTCTTTCAACTGACGAAATCGGCGAAATGAAGATCGATGTGAGCGGATACGATGCTTCTGTCGGGCACACGATGGGAATAGCCGTCACGCAAACCACTCGAAATGGTACGAACGATCTGCATGGTGGCCTTCGCTGGCTCTACCAGAATCGCCGCTGGGCAGCCATGAACCATTTTCAGGGTTTGAATTACAAGTATCAAAAATCCGTCGATAACTGCTACAACGGTGCGAAGACTTCACCGAAGTGCTTTTTGGACGAAAACCAGTTTGGTTATCCCGGAGTCCATGAACACAATGCAGGTTTCGGTATCGGCGGACCTTTCTTTATACCGAAGCTTGATGGGACACCTCTCTACGACGGTCGCAACAAACTCTTCTGGTTTACGGGGTATGACAACGATGTATTTACTGACGCGGCTGCGAACACGACAACTGTCCCTACATTGCTGGAGCGGGGAGGGAATTTCAGCGACCTTCCTGTGCAGACCACGAATGTACCAGCCGCGTTCATAAGTAAATGCGGTGCGGGAACTCCTTATTACGGTCAGTACCAGATCTACAATCCCTATACCGCAACATACGACTCCAGCCGCACTCCCCGTCGAGACCCGGTCTGCGGCAACATACTTCCTGCCAGCATGATGCAGCAGAACAGCATGGCGAAAATCTACAACAGCCTGACACCCGCCCCGACGAATGGCAGCGCAACAGGAAACAATTTCGTTTATGTTACTTCAACGCCAAACACATTTCGTCAATTCGTTCAGCGGTTCGACTATGCAGCCTCCCAGATGGACCATGCGTTTTTTCGATGGTCAAGGGCGCATGCTTCGAATACGCTGCAAGGCTTTACTGTCGGCAATGTGGACAGGCGACAGGTAGACACTTGGGTGGACACCGGAGCTCTGGGCTGGAACCACGTGTTCGATGCAAAAACGAATCTTGATGTTACAGTCGGAGCATCGCAACGCAAGCAGTCTCGTAATTTTCCTGGATACGACCAATACAAACCAAGCGATGTTGGTTTACCTGGCTACGCAGATGACTATGCGAAGGGATTCTTGACGCTGCCCACAATCGCCGTGTCGGGCTATCAAAAAATTGGGAATATGGATGCCGGAACGAGCAATTATCGTGTTCTTGCCGTTCGCGCCAACCTGACCCGAGTAGCGGGCAGCCATACGCTGCGCGGCGGATTTGAATGGCGACTCCAGAACTATTCAATCGGAGCCCAGGCAAATACAAGTGGAATCTACACCTTCGACAATACCTATACGCAACAAAATAACAACTCGGATCACACCTACACCCAGCAAAACTACGGGTTGGCCTATGCAGCACTTCTGGCGGGCGTTCAGACGAATTCTCAAGTGAACTATCAATCGAGTTTGTCGATTGGGACGCCCTACTATGCAGGATATATCGGTGATACGTGGCGTGTGTCACCAAGACTTACGATCATTCCGGGCATCCGCTACGAATACGAGTATGGCCCAGTGGAAAAACACGACCGCCAGATTGTGGGATGGGATCCAACAGCATCGCTTCCCATTGCGGCTGCTGCCAACCTTGCATATCAAGCGGCTCGCGCAGGTGCAACTGCGGCCCAACAAGCGGTATTGCCTGCTTCGCTCATCATTCAAGGTGGTCCACAATATGCTGGAGTCAATGGTGCTCCGAGGAATCAGTTTGCAAACAACTCCCGCGTATTGCCGAGACTTGCGGTTGCATATCAACTCAATGAGAGAACCGTGCTTCGAGGAGGAGTGGGGCTTTTTTCTGACACGCTCAATGCGACCACCTCGCCGGGCACACCTTTGTCTCTAATAGGCGGTTACTCAGGCGGCGGCGCCGGCAAAGGTACGGAGGCATTCTTTACCAGCAATCAGGATGGATACAGCTCCAGCACGACGGTGAATTCTTCCAACGTGGGTGGAACAGACTTTGTAGCCGGAACATCACCCCTGGGAAATCCGTTTCCGGTAAACGCCAGCGGGAGCAGGTTCAATCAACCGATCGGTAGTGCAGCAGGAGCGATGTACTACGCAGGAGGAAACCCTAGCATCTATGACCATAATCTGACCCCAACACGTTTGCTCCGCGGTTATTTTGGCATCCAGCATCAGTTTGGCGCGTCGACAATGGTGGAAGTCGCCTGGACTGGATCGCTCGCAACCAGAATTCTAATGCCAAAGAACACAGCGCCGACGCCGGCATCCTTCTACAAGCCCGGTCCGCAACCCAATACTGCACAGAATACCGACATCTTATCGACCCAACTGCCAAATCCGTTTCTGCTTGCAAATTTCAGCAGCCTCGCTGCCAGCAATCCGACGCAGTACAGCCTGATCTCATCCAGTAGCTACTTCACCGCCAAGAACACTTCAATTTATAAGCTTCTTAATCAATACCCACAAATGAATGGCTTGACGTTGTATCAATCCCTTGGCGAGTCGAAATTTCAGGAGATTCAGGTCAATGTGACAAAAAGATTAAGTAACGGTTTTTCGCTGATGGCCGCGCTTCAACTCAACCACCAACGAGATCGTAACTATTTCGCAAATAGCTTTGACCCTTCGCCAAGCTGGGAAGCTTCAAATAACAGCACACCTTACCGTGTAACACTCCAGGCTGTATTTCGGCTTCCTTTCGGACGTGGTCACACGTGGGCAAATTCAGGTTGGAAATCGGCTCTTTTCAGTGGATATCAAATCAGCACCACGTATGAAACTCAGCCCGGATGGCTGATCAACTTTCCTAACTTGTTTTATATCGGCAAGCCAGATTCCAAGAAGATTCAGTTGAAACACCCTGTTTTTGTCAATAATGGCGCAAGCGCGAATGGTGGATATAACTATATCCAGTGGCTCAATGTTGGGAATGTCACTGCGACCTATAACAATGGTGTGTGCACCTATACCGGTGAGGGTTTTGTCACCAATCCACAGTGCCAGCCTAGTAATAATTCGCGGTCTTTTCCCACCTATTTTCAAGGAGTCCACTTGAAGGGACCTAATGCGTGGAACGTCAATGTGCAACGGACCTTCCGCCTTAAAAATAGAGTGAGTCTCGAAACGCGGTTTGAAGCTTTCGATGTGTTCAACCAGCAACTTTACGGGGCGCCCAATACGACTCCCACGTCGCCCCAATTCGGACAGGTGACCGTCGACGGGTATTCAAATGGAGGGGGACTTACACGCTGGCTTGACATCTCAGGTCATATCCGGTTTTGAGCCGTCCTTCTATGGAAAATCATAAGTGCATGTGGGAGCTTGCGACTCCACCAACCTTCAACTCTAGGTGTCGCAAAAGAACTCTCCAGGCCAAGATCAACTTCTAGCGCCAGTTCTTAGCCAAGGCCGGAGCCGCATGGTCTCCGGCCTTCTTGTTCCCATGACATCCTTGGCCATGTTCGTGGCCACACTACGTAGACGTCACCCACGGAGAAACACGGCCATGAAACGGCGCGAATTCATTAGCCTCGGCGCAGCAGCCATCACCTCCTCAGCCTTCAGTCAGAAGCTCGGTAGCCGCATGGTCCCGAACGCTACAGGTCTCGTCGATAGTGTGCGTCCGTTGGTTGGCACCGCATGGCGAGGCCACACCTTTCCCGGCGCAACCGCTCCCTTTGGTCTGGTGCAATTAAGCCCTGACACCAGCGGGCCGCCTGAACCCAAGTGGAACGAACGGGGCGCGTGGGATGGCTGGGAACACAGCTCCGGTTATCACAGCCCGGACGATGTACTCCTTGGGTTCTCGCACACACACCTCAGCGGAACCGGTAGCTCAGACCTTGGCGATCTCCGCATCATGCCTATTGTTGAGGGGCGCAACTGGAGCTGGGAGATTGGCGTTCCTGAACCGCTGGCAGAGATGCAGGCTGCATTCCTTGGCCCGGACTCAGGATGGGTATTCCCCACACAGGTTGGCTATCGTTCATCCTTCCGGCAAGAGACAGAGCAAGCCGCAGCAGGTTATTACAAAGTCCATCTAGAAACACCAAACGTCCATGCAGAGATGACAGCGACCGTGCATTGCGGCGTGCATCGCTATCGCTTCCCTCCAAACGAAAGCAATGCAAAGCGCGGCTTATTGCTCGACCTGCTCCACGGACTTGGCTCCAATCTGGAAACAGCGACACTCACATGGGAAACGCCCATCTGCTTCACGGGCTCGCGCACAACACACGGCTGGGCCAAAGACCGTGAGTTTTTCTTCGTGCTTGAGCTCAATGTAGCACCCACCGCAGTCACTCTCCGTCAAGACAAAGCAGAGCATGCGATCACACCGGGAGATCACATGCAGGGTAGCGGCATGCAAGCCATGCTTACGCTACCGCATGATGTGCATGAAGTGGTGCTGCGCGTCGGCATCTCCGGCACTGGCGTTGAGGGCGCACGTAAAAACCTTCGGGCAGAAGTACAGGGCTTTAACTTTGACAGCATACGCAACGCAACAAAAGCCGCATGGGCAGACGTACTCAACAGGCTCAGCGCCAGCTTCCATGACGAGAAGCTCAGCCAGACGTACGCCACCTCTATCTATCACAGCTATATGGCACCCTCCACGTGGAGTGATGTCGATGGCACCTATCGTGACCAGGACCACACCAATCGCAATGCAGGCAAAGCTGCCGTCTACACCACGCTCTCCATCTGGGACACCTATCGCGGACAGGTACCGCTCATGATGCTCTCCGAAGGTAAGCGAATCAATGACCTGATCTGCACACTGCTTCGCGCATACAGCGGCATGCAGGCTCATTCTCTGCCCATGTGGCAACTCTGGGGTAACGAAACGTGGAGCATGAACGGCTTCCACGCCGCGGGTATCATCCTCGGAGCGTTCGTCCGCGGATATCGTGACTTTGATCATGCGTTGGCGCTGCAGGCCATGCGGGAGTCGGCCTTTCAGGGGGCAGACGTAAAGCACTTCCAGCAGAAGCAAACGGCGTTTCGAAAGAACGGCTTTATCCCGATGGAAATGCTGGATGGCTCCGTCTCTGCCACGCTCGACCTCGCATATGACTTTTGGTGCGCAGGAACCTTCGCACAACTCATTGGTAAGCAGGCCGAAGCTCAGGAGTTGTTAGCGTACGCAGGCAACTACCGAAACCTTTTCGACCCGTCAGTAGGTTTCATGCGTGGCAAGTACGAGGACGGTCGTTGGCGAGCCCCGTTCCGCCCAGACGAAGAGTATGACGAATACGTAGAATCAGACGCATGGCAGGCAAGTTTTGCTGTACCACATGACATTGCAGGACTTATTGCATTGCATGGCGGCGACGAAGCGTTTGTGCGCAAACTGGATGCACTCTTCACATCACCATCATTCGTCATCAATGCGCGGCCAGACATTACCGGCATGGTCGGCCAGCAGGCTCAAGGCAACGAACCCAGCCACTGGAACCCATACCTTTACGTCTTTGCCGGCCAGCCATGGAAAACACAGTATTGGGTACGCAAAGTCGCGCAGTTATATAACCCAACACGCGCCGGTCTTCCAGGGAATGACGACTGCGGCGAAGTCTCCTGCTGGTTCACGTATGCCGCGCTCGGCTTCTACCCTGTCAACACCGCAAATGGTGTCTATGTATTGGGCAGTCCTCTCATAGATCGAGCCACTATCGTCAATGACGTTACAGGCGCCCGTTTCCAGATCATTGCCGAAAGCAACAGTCCAACGAACCTGTACATACAACGTGCCGAACTCAACGGCCACGCATTGCACCGTGCATGGCTCAAGCAGGAAGAAATAGCGGTCGGTGGCGAACTGCGATTTCGTATGGGGCCTCGGCCGAACCACCAATGGGGCACAGCGAAAGACAATCGCCCCCCCTCGGGTTTGGTTCTTTGAATCGAAGACAGACCGTATGTGCTTCCGGCAGCCCTCGCGAACTTCGCGAGCCTGTCTGCCAACTCATCTTGAGCGCCTTCCGCAAACTTGATCCCGACAGGATAAGGCTACTATGGGTTGCAGGATAAGATGACACTATCATCCGATCACAGATCGCACACGAAAAGAATGTTACTGTGATTCGTTCTTCAAATGAGGTAGATAACCTCATATTGGTGAGCGACCTGATTCTCACAAAAGCTACCTACAACATCACCCAAGAGGTCGAACGTCTAGGAGAATGTCCTTTGCTCTGGCTCACGGAACAAACCGTATCGGCGATTTCTTCGTCAGCCGCAGCAAACGGAGCGATCTCTTCAGCGTAACGATCTACGGTGAAGATGACCTGGCGATCCGGATGGATGCACGAATGAAACACGAAATGTCCTCTTCAACTATGACGATCCTCATAGACATCTCTCCAGCTCCTGCCATCGCAGAGGCCATAATCGATATCTGCACGCAGGCCGGCCAATCGCGCCAGTGAGCCCCCGAACGTAGACCCTACAACACACCGTTCACGAACTGACGGTTATCCACCGCAGTCCGACCAACATGCTCCACACGCCCAGGAAGAGTCCCCTGCACTCGATCCCACTGCGCATCGCTCAACTCGTATTGGCTCGCCATACATCCAATGCAGACCAAAACAAATCCACCGAAAAGTCTATACGTGGATGCCACCTAGGCCATTCGTCGTTGCAGCTGCCCCCACAGAAAGCGCACGAAGACAGCCGCCAACGACGGCACGTGCGCAAAGATTTGCCGCTAAGAACGCCCCAGCAGGGCTGCGGCAAATCCTAACTCATAATCTTAAGAGGTTAATTAAGTATTGAACTCCCTACGTCCGCCTCCGCCATCGGCTCCGGCGAAAGACGGCTTTGGAGTAACGGTCAGCGAGGCTTGTGGCGCTGACCGCGCCTGGATTTATCGTGTGTCTCTGCTGCCTTGGACGCCCTGGCTTGGGCATCCTCTTGATGCGGAAGCTCCCATCCTGTCACGCCCTGCAGCACGAGATCGCGTGCTTGACCGTACTCACACGCCCGTAGTGCTGCTCGATCATCTGTACCGAAGTCCCCATCTGCTCGGCAAGTAAGTACGCGTCCACACCCTCCTGTAATCGCAGCGTGGCATAGCAATAGATCGATCTCGACACGCCCTGCGTGCCTTCGCGCAAGTTTACTTTGTTCGGAAAATCAGCAATCAATGAGATATAGAGACTCTTTGCGGGCTCCCGTTCACAGTAGTAAAAAACCGGCCTTCCAACTCCGTCTCTTTTGAGATCACACGGATGCGTCTCATGCCAGTATTGCAGGCAATGAGGATCATGTTGTACGTGACAGCGCGATACCAGGTGCTAGAAGGCTTATCCGCTTCTGGCGTGGAATCAATGCGTTGCACCGAGCAGGCAAGCCATCGCGCAGATGCTCATTATCCAAAAGCGGTTCGATCGCCTCATCGCGCCTGCCCCTTCAGCGCCCGCAATGCTTGCAACTGGGAGGCTGTAAGAGTAATGAGGGAAGTGGATGCGGCCAGAGGGCCTTGCAGATAATATTCTATTTTGGTGGTCGCGTCTGGCCCAACCGCCGCTTTTAGCTGATCGATCTCTCCTTGTCATGGGTTTTGAGATCAACGTGCATCTTGTGGAGCGTTGCGCGGCCCGCGGCTAGCGTATTTTCCCCAAGAGGTCAGCGGTATACAAAAAAACAACTGGCGTCGACATCGTTGGTCGCACGTAGGCCTTGCTACGCGCTTTGGTCTGCATACCAAAGTGCGTTGACGCCCTTAATGCGAAGACCATATATTTCGCATCACTGATTGTTCGACCTTTTTATCTCAACTTGTCTCCGAGAAAGACAGTCGCTTCAGCTCATTCTCAGTTCCTAATGCGAATAGGAGCGGACTCATCATTTTTTTTACGCAAATCGCTAGCTAAAGACACAAAAATGAAATGAACATTCAAGAAAATGTCACGCAATGATTACTCGTCGCGGTTTTGTAACATCATCGCTAGCCGTTGCTGCCACCGGGGCGATGCCGTCAGAAACCAAAGCAGTAGCACAACAAACATCAATCAAATCAAACCAGAAAATTTCAGGGGCAGGGCCCGGAAATACAGCCCATCGACTCGTCATGGCAAAGGCCAATAAATTTACGTTATGGAGGGCATGCGTAGTAGTGGTATGACCGCGGAGCTAGAGAAGTTCATCAAAGCAAACGGCGCCCCAGCTGTAACAAGTACCCTTGTAGATAGTAACTTCGGAATCTTAGAAAATATGGGGCAGATTTGCTCCTAAAGCCAGGCCGGCGATAACTCAACATCTCACGCAAAATGCCGCACAAGCTTCTCAGGCGTTTACAAATATCGTGGAGACGCACGGGTTGTGGGCGATGCACAGAGGCCTCCATGACATGATAAGGCAGGAGTCGAGGGGCACTAAACATACACTCCAACAAGCCTCATTGCTGTCGAAGTCAGATGCGAGTTTAATGCCAGCTGTATTTCAAGGGCATCGCAACATTCAATCTATGACATCTGATATGGACGATGACCTTGCAAATAAACCAAGGAACCCCAAACTAGTTTTTGTGAGCCTTAATGCTCTAGCTGACCCAAGTGATGTGCTCGAGCCCATGGACGACTGCGATGATTGCGACGATCCCGATCTACCGATCGGTGATGGTGATGGTGGTGGTGGGGGGGGGACGGAGGGGGTGTTGGAGGTGATGGTGATACCGGTCCAGGCAGTCCGGGAGATGTGGATACTGCGGAATATTCAGACGGTACGATTGTCTATGAAGGGATGGAATCCGTCAGCGCCTTAGACACCTGCCAAGTACTTGCTTCTATTATTGCGTTAGGAGGCGGCCTTAGTGCTGCTGCTATTGCAGCTTGGGCTGAGGCCGATGCTGCTGCTGCTGCTGCGTTTGCCGCAGCTGTTGGCTTCGCCTCAGTAGGAGTTTTGCTCGCATTTCTTGGTGGTATCGTCGCGATTGGCGCTTACTACGCAGTATTTTGCTAACTAGCTAATGATTCCGGCGGATTGTTGTTACACACGACAATCCGCCCTGAAAGGAAAAATACGACAATGACATCGACTCGTGCAGACCGTAAAGAATATATTGCTAATTCCATCCTTGTCCTGATTGTAGCTGCTTCAATGGCATCGCTTGTCCTAAAGACACCTTCAACTCCCTTGTGTTTTCTTTTCCTGGCGACCCCTTATGTTTTTTTAATTTCTATTTGGTGGTCGTTTCGGAACGCATACAAGAGATTTGAACTTACTGTAGTCAGTGCCGAAGATCGGTCGGCGAAATATCAATATCTTCGGAGTGCCATCCAACTGCAAACGGTTTTTGGTTCTGTCGGAATTGCTGTCTCATTGGCTATGGGATTTCTGCTCGGCAGAATGGGGTCTCATTAAAAAAATCTATGAACAATATTGCAGAAGCCGCCTCGTCTTCGGCTGGCACCGAAGACGAGGAAATCGTGGAGATCCGAAAAAAACTTTTACATCATTTGAAAACGCGATCGCTTATCTTAGCCGGAAACGAAAGTACATGGTCAACAAGAGGGAAATCCTGCTCGTGGCTCATAGATACTCGGGTATTGCTACTTGATCCCTTAACTATGAGCTGGATTTCCCGGTTGTTCTGGAAACGCATGAAGAATGTCAACGACTTTAAACTTGCGTGTCTTGAAATGACAGGTATTCCGTTACTAGCAGGTATTCAATCCCACGGTTTTCAGGTAGGGCGCCATGTTAACGGCGTCATTGTTCGTAAGGAGCGTAAATCTAACGGTCGTCTTCGGGCGATTGAAGGCTAACTAAATGAATTGCCCGTTGTTTTTCTAGATGACTTACTTAACAGCGGCGACAGTGTCGCGAAAGCTGACGCGATTCTGAAGAGCCATGGCCCGTGATCTTCACGGATGCGTGTCCGAGGAGCAGCGAAACCTGGTCGATGGGAACCCCGGCCAGCAGCATCTCCACGGCGAAGGTGTCACGGAACATGTGGGGATGGCAACGCTTGAGTTGCCCATCCGGCCTGCGGATATCTACCAGTTCGAAGAGGCGACGATAAGCGCGCTGCCAATCAGCAACTGCGCTCTTTGGTTTTCCATTGCCACTCCAGAAGAAGTAACGCGCGTTGGGCTTCGGGCCACGAGGAAGAGTTTCAAGTGCCTCGACCACGTAGGAGGGAAGAGGCACATAAACGGGAGTTCCTGTTTTCGCTTGGTAGAGCAAAAGACTGTCCTCGTGTAGGCGGTGTCGCTCAAGGAGAATTGCGTCGCGGATACGCAGCCCACTCCAGCGCATGAGAAGCGTCAGGGGGCGGAGCCGCGTCCGCGTGTCCTAGACAGGAATGTAGCCACCGCGGGGATCGCCGTAGATGTATATCGCGTCGACGATCCTCCGGAACTCGTCGGGAGGGAAGTAGTCGGTCGGAACCTGAACAACCTTGACTCGTCCCAGGCCGAGCGCGGGATTCTCGATCAGATAGCGGCGACGCACGCAGGCCCAGAAGAAGCCGATGAGACGGCTCTGTTTTTTCTGTTTGGCGAGAGCGCCGTCTTTCCAGGTGCTGCGGAAGTTGAGCAACGCGTCGAGCTCGACCTCGTCGATGTACTCGAACCCCTGCGCCAAGCTCCAAGGAAGGAACTGCTTCTCGAAGATGGTGTTGAGTTTCTCGAGCGTGGCCTCGGCGACGTTACGGCCTATGGCATCGGCGAGATAGGCCTCGACGGCTTTCTTGACGGTGACACGCGGTCTCTTCGGCGCCGGAGGCAGACCTGGCCAGTGGGATGCGTTTGCACGGGTGGAGCCGGGAGAGCGAAGGGCGCTACTGGCGGAGAGGGTTCAGTGGCTTGGGACGCTGGAAGGGAGGGCACGCTCACCGCCTGCATCAGGCTAAGGCGGACCTCCTCAGCTTGGTCCCAGTTGTGGGTGCGGGCGCTGCGGCGGATGAAGTTGCCGTTGACGGATCCCCAGATCCACTTCGGGCAGTTGCAGCGGCGCCAGGACTTGTCGCCGGCGTTCTTGCAGTCCGGATGATGGCGGGTATAGACGGAAAGCATGTTGACCCCGACTTCAGCGAGATTCTGCTTCGATCGCCGAATTGGGTCAAATCCTTGAGCGCGACTGTACAGTTTTGCCGTGATTTTTCCGTCCGATTAGCTAACCAATTGATTCCCGGTTAGTTAGTGATGGTGGAGGCGGCGGGAGTCGAACCCGCGTCCGAAAAAACCTTCAACAGAGAGCATTCATGCTTTTCCCGTATCATCTTTGTCTCGTGGTCGTTACTTGGAACGGGCGAAGATGCAACAACCACCAGCCTGATTGATCTCGCCATTTCCGCGCAGACGGAGCAGATTTGGCCAGCCTACTGTGCGACGATTGGTATCCGCCCGTAGGCGAAGCGGAAGCAATCGGCTACTTAGTTAATTAAGCAGCAAGCGCGAATTGAGGTTCGGCACTTATAGTTTTGTGAGCGATTACGGGTGTCCACACCCCGGCATGCCTCTCTGCCGCAAGCAATCCCGTCGAAGCCGTGACGCCCCCATCTGGAGCTGGCACCAACATTGCATTGGGCCCTGCAAAGAACTGTATTCATTATATCGCTATAGCTGGCGCAGCGGCTCAGCGAGCGAGCGCCAAGACCAAAGCGCCTGCTGCAATCATCGTGATGCCGCCGAGCTTCATCGGCGTCAGTCGTTCTCCAAGCAGAAGCCACGCACCCAGTGCCACCAGAACCACGCTCAGCTTATCGATCGGAGCCACGCTCGACGCCGGCCCCAGCTGTAGGGCTCGGAAGTAGCATAGCCAGGAGAGGCCGGTCGCTAAACCCGACAGAATCAGAAAGAGCCAATTGCGGCCGCTAAGAGCGCTCCAGCCACGATGCGCCTCAAATCCGATGGCAATCGCCCAGGTAAACACCACTACGACCGTTGTCCGAATAGCGGTCGCCAGGTTGGAATCAACACCGCTGACGCCCACCTTCGCCAGTAATGCGGTCGCTGCGGCAAAGATGGCCGAGAGAATAGACCAGTAGAGCCAGTTCATGAGGCCATCTTTGCGAGCAAGGGAAGGGAACGGATCTTTTTAGAGAGAAGCATTTTCGAGGTCGACGTCGATCCAGTCGCCATGAATGATGCCTGTCCGGATCTGCGCCGGTGTCTTGCCCTTTTTCGTCTGCTGATAGGCATAGACTGCCTCCTTCATGCAGGTCGAGCAGGCAGCCCCGTGTGTACCTTCAAAGCAGCTGTGCAGACTATTGTGCCCCATGGCTCGGTCGCAATGGCAGTAGCAAGGCTGTTGGTGAAGCACATTGGGGATCTTTGCCGCCATCTTATAAGCCGTGATCTGATATGAATTGGCGAAGTAGTCGCCCGTCAGTTGGCTGCCATTGAGGATCGGCGGGAGCGCCCTGGTCGGTGCTTTCGCGTTGTATGCCGGAATATCTGCAGCTGGATTGCTCCACTGCGCAGACGCGGCGATTGTAATAAGTCCCAGCGCAATGCATCCGATAATTCGCTTCATGAAGCCATCCTAAATAACCCGCGTATTTTGGGCAAAAAAAGGCGGCACGAACAGAGTTCGTGCCGGGAGGCCAGTGACGCAACTTGTATCAGCCGAGGTCTACTCGCTCAAGCTGAGAATCTTTCCGGGTGCCTTCATCCCCGTAAGAAAAATATACCACAATATGTATGAGTAAATGCAAAAATACATTCCTTCATATAACTTTCTGCGAGTCTCCTGATGGGATATGTGTGGATTGTGGATGCTATTTCATTATTTATGAATAACTTGGACGTGAGTTTTGGCTGCCTGAAATTTTCCGCCGGCCCCGAAATAATGTTTATTAGCGATTTCACTTTTTGGAAATCGCCAAATATGGATCTCCATTTGGCTGGAAAAATCCAAACTCGGTCACTCCGGAAGGCCATCTATCCTTGATGCCATCCGACTGTCCCGGGCTGTAATTCCGCCTGCGTCATGCGAAACAAGTGCCAGACGCACCTTGTTATAGCGGATATCGATATCGGGGTGATGATTGGCTGACTCTGCCTCGTCGGCAATGCGATTTACAAAGGCCACAGCCTGTTTGAAATTGAGGAACGTCCATTCGCGGATGAGTTGGCCATCTTGCAGATGCCACTTTGTCCCGGATTGAAGAAAGCTGCTGAGTTCCTGCTGTGTCAGAACGGACATGAAAATCCTCCTCACTCCGCATGCTAGAGCGGGAAGGGAGGCGCGGGCAAACTTGGCTGCCTATACAAACCTGGCTGATTATATTAGCGGATCGAATGCGATCGGCTGAATCGACTATAAGAATCTTTTCCTGCGACATCTGTCGACCAGGCTCCATGAGCGCAGGGGCGCATGGACACCATGGTTATCGGCAGATCGCGACAGAATTCCTTAGCTGAATCGGGGCGTCTATTCCCACAATCAATCTTTCCGCGCTTTACGCTGTGCGGCTTTCTGCTCCACCCAACCCGGCTTAACCGTCTGGCGTGCGCGACCCAGCGCAAGAGCGCCGGTAGGAACCGTCTCGGTAATGGTGCTGCCTGCCGCGACATAGGATCCCGACTCGATCGTGACTGGCGCTACAAGCGTCGAGTCCGAACCCACGAACACGTTATCGCCGATCGTCGTCTGGTGCTTGTTGACGCCGTCATAATTGCACGTGATGGCGCCTGCGCCAATATTGACGCCCTCGCCGATCACCGCATCGCCCAGGTAGTTCAGGTGATTCGCCTTCGAGCCCTTGCCGATCGTCACCTTCTTGGTCTCTACAAAGTTCCCGATGTGCGCCGCCTCGCCGATCCTGCTCTCCGGGCGCAGATGTGCATAGGGCCCAAGTACGGCATCGTCAGCGACAAACGCCGATCCCATAATGCAGCCGTTGCGAACCGTGACCCGTTCCCCAATCACCGTGTCCTCGATGACAGAGTAAGACCGGATACGGCAGTCGGAGCCGATCTTTGTCGAACCTAGCAGCTGCACGTGCGGCTCAATCACTGTGTCAGCCCCGATCTCAACCTCCGCATCGATCACACAGGTCTCCGGCTGGAAGATCGTCACGCCGGAGGCCATCAGCCTGCGCGCCGTGTTCAGTCGCATCGCAGCATCCAGGTGCATCATTTCAGCGATGGTGTTTGCGCCCAGAACCTCGTCGGCGCTGTCGGCTTTGACTGCAACCACGCGTTGGCCGTCTGCGACCATCATCGCGGCAACGTCTGTCAGATAGAACTCTCCATGCGCGTTGTTGGTATCAAGCAGATCCAGCTTTTCAAACAGGGCGGCCGTCTGGAAGCAATAGATTCCCGAGTTAATCTCAGGTGTAGCAAGCTGGTCAGGACGCAGTGACTTCTGCTCGACGATCGCCGTAACCTCCGGCTTGCCCGGATCGACACGCAGTACGCGTCCATAGCCGGTTGGATTCGGGGGCACCGCGGTCAGAATCGTCATCGCGGCTCGCTCCCGAAGATGAGTCTCGCGGATCAGCTCAATCGTCTCTGGCCGAATCAGTGGAACATCGCCCGAAAGCACCAGCAGGTTCTCGGGAATCGTCTGACCGGAGAGCGCGAAGTAGGCCTTCACCATCTGCAGCGCATGGCCGGTCCCGCGCTGTTCTTCCTGCATCACGAACTGCACGCCGGTCGGCGCGATAGCCGAGCGTACCCGCTCCGCCTCGTGGCCGATGATGCAGTAGATCTGCTCCGCTGGAACGATCTGCTGCGCTGCCGCAATAACGTGCAGCAGCAGGGAACGGCCCCCAATCTCATGCAGAACCTTGGGACGCTTGCTCTTCAGCCGGGTACCTTTACCGGCCGCCATGATTGCGATCGCGAAGCCTTGTGTATCCATCACAGGCTATCTTCTCATGCTGCGGGCCGCCTCATCGGCAGCCCGCAACCTTACTTGCCGCCCTTGGCCGGCGGAGGAGGAATGGTGATGTCGAGATCGGTCACCGTGCCCATCGTCGAGAGCGCAGGCTTGATCTCACCCTGGTTGCCCACGACCACGATCCCCAGCTTCGACGCGTCCACATACTTGTTCGCGACGCGAGCGACATCCTCTGCCGTCACCTTCTCGATGCCCGTCTTGTACTTCTCCAGGAAGTCCGAAGGGTAACCATAGAAGGCCAGCGTAACTTGCTCGTTCAGGATTTTGTCGGGCGAGTCGTAGTGAAAGATGAAGGCATTCAGCAGCTGGTCCTTCGCCTTGGCCAGTTCCGTCGCAGTCGGTGGAACAGTCTTCAGGCGGTTCACCTCATCCAGCATCGCCTTGGTGGCGGCGACAGTCGATGTGCTCTTCGTGCCGGCCTCGACATAGAAGATTCCTGGATGATCGTAGGAGGCGCTGAAGCTGCCGCCCACGTCATACGCAAGACCTAGCTTGGTGCGCACGTTCTGGACGATTCTCGATCCGAACCCACCGGAGAAGATCTCGTTCATCACCGAGAGGGCATAGTAGTCAGGATTCTTGCGCTCGGTACCGAGGCCGACGATCAGGATATTCGACTGGTTGACATCGTCCTTGTTGGCGAAGCGAACGCCTGGTGTCGGATCGGTAAACGTGAACTTCTGCTCCGCCATCACCTGGCCACGGGGCATGGGCTCGAAGGCTGCGCGCAGCTTCTGCTCCATAGCAGCTGCGTCGAAGTCGCCTGAGACGGAGACGATCATGCCATTCGGCACCGCCGTCTTGTCATGCCACGCCTTCAGGTCTTCGAGAGTGACTGCGTTGACCGTGGCATACTCCGTCTGGCGGGCAAACGGACTCGTCGGCCCATAGACAAGCTTGATGGCCTCGCGGATGGCGATACCGTCGGCGTCATCGTTACGGCGCGAGATAGATGTGTCGATCTGGCGCTTCGCGAGTGCCAGCTTGTCGGCCTTGAACTCGGGATGCTGCAGCAGGTCCATCGCTGAGGCAAAGACCGAATCGAAGTCGCCCTTAAAGCTCGACCAGCGCAGCGACGTGTTTGCCGCCCCGCCCGAGGTCTCAATGCGCGCAGCCTTCAGCTCGAGCTGGTCGTCCAGCTTGTCGCCGCTGATACTTGTTGTGCCGCTGGTGCGCCAGGCTTGTCCATACATGGCAACCAGGCCAACCTTGTCCGCAGGTTCGTCGCGATTGCCGCCACGAATCAGGATTGAGCCATCGATGAAGGGAAGCTCGTGGTCCTCTTGCAGAAAGATCACCATGCCGTTGGTCAGCTCAATGCGCTTAGGCTGTTCGGGTTTGAATGCATGTAGCGGCGGAATCGGAATCTTCTTCCAGGGCTGCGCAGTAGTGGCAGCCGTAGTCTTCGCTGGGGCGGCAGCAGCCTGAGCCCATATTGGCGTAGGTGCCAGAAACGTGGCAAACAATGCAGTCGAGACGGCAAACGAATAGCGAGTCATAGTGATCTTCACTCCGCACCTCCCTGGCTGGCCGGTGCAGGTTTGGCCGGAGCAACGTATTCAATACGCGCGCTGGTACGGTTGCCGTCGACGAAAACTTTGTTGGCGACGCGGCGGATATCCGTCTTTGTCACCGCGTTGATCTTGTCGAGATCGCGGAATAGCTGCCTCCAGTCGCCGTAGCGTGTCTGGTACTCGGCCAGCTGATGCGCCAGTCCGTCGTTATCCGCAAGACCGCGAAGCAGGTCAGCACGGGCACGGGTCTTGAAGCGCTCCAGCTCCTCGTCCGTCACGTCCTGGGTCTTCAGCTTGTCCAGCTCCTTGTGGATCGAGTCGCGAATCTCATCCGGTGTATGCCCCGGCAGGGGAACGGCGTAAAAGGCAAACAGCCCCGGATATTTATAGCCGGGAAAGCCGGAGAACCCTTCCGCTGTCGCAGCGATGCGCTGATCGCGTACCAGTGAGCGGTACAACCGCGCCGTGCGGCCATTGGAGAAGATATCGGTGATCGCGTCATAAACCGAGTCGTCTGGATCGCGATAGTCCGGCCGATGATAGCCCTCAATATAGAAGGGCTGAGTCGCCTCCTTGATGGTCACCGACTTCTCCGCAAACTGCGGCGGCTCAACTGTCGTCATCGGTGCGGGCTTCGGTCCGGCCGGAATCTTCGAGAAGTACTTCTCCAGCACCGGCATCGTCTCGGAAGCCTTCAGGTCGCCGACGACGGCGATCACCATGTTCGAGGGCACATAGTACTTCTTGTGAAACGCCTCGGCCTCGGTTGCTGATACTTGAGAGATCTCGCTCTCCCAGCCGACGCCAGAGCGCCCGTAGGGATGGGCGACGTAAGCTGTCGCCAGGAATTGCTCAACCATGCGGCCGATCGGGTTGGAGTCGATCCGCATGCGGCGCTCTTCCTGCACCACATCGCGCTCTTTGTAGAACTCACGCTGCACCGGCTGGCCGATTCGCTGGCTCTCCAGGTAGGCCCACAGCTCCAGTCGATTCGACGGCATCGACCAGAAGTACTGCGTCGAGTCTTCGCCGGTGGAAGCATTGATGCCGACCGCACCGTTTTGCTCGGCGATCTCGGAAAACTGGTTCGGAATCACATACTTCTCGGCAGCCTCCTGGGCATCCTCGAAGGCTTTCTTAAGAGCGGCAAGCTTCTGTGGGTCCTGGCCGACGCGCTTGCGAAACTCATCATCGTAGGCGGCGTAAGCCTGTTCGACCTTCGCGAGGGCAATTTTCTCCGCCGGATAGTTTGTCGTGCCGATCTCATGCGAGCCCTTGAAGGCCATGTGCTCAAACATGTGGGCCAGGCCGCTGTCGCCCTGGGGATCGTCCGCCGAACCGGCATCGACCAGCGTGTAGAAGCTGAAGACCGGAGCCTCCGGCCGCTCGCAGACGATCAGCGTAAGGCCATTCGGGAGGATCTTGACGTGGGTGCGTTTTTCAAAGCTCGCAAGGTCCTGTGCCGGTGCGATGGCACAGAGTGCGAAGCCGAGAGCGAGAGTTGCAGTCAGCACACGTCGAGCGCGCAAAAGGACTACCTCCAAAGGCACAACTGCCGGAAGCCTTACTATACCGGAGCCGGCCGTGTGTTTCCTGTTCGACGCAGCCCGCGGCCAAACGGCATGAGGGCAAATTCCTGACTCCGACCCGCGATCGCACCAACCCAAAGCGATTTAATTCAAAGCCACTACAAAGAGTTGATCCGGGGTGATATAAAGTCTGCCTCATTAGAAGTAAGTAATTGCTTGATTCCTATCGGAGAAGAGATAGCAAGGATGTCCGGGGTAAGGCGTCTGCGCTCGTTGGAAGAAAACAATGCCAACACCAGCAACGATGCATCCATTCACGTTTACGCGAAAGCTCAGCGCGTCGAATAAGACACCTCGCCAGATCAATCGCAACCTCGTCTTCAATCTCATTCGTACCCGCCAGCCCGTCTCTCGCGCAGACCTTGCGCGTATCTCAGGCTTGCAGCGCAGCACCATATCGCTCATCGTCGAAGATCTCATCAAGGAGCGATGGGTGCTGGATGGCGCCACCGGCAAGCTCCCCCGCGGCCGTCACCCGACGTTTCTGGAGCTCAACCACCAACGTGCCGTCATCGCGCTCGACATCCATCCCGCCCAGACCACCATCGCTGTAACGGATCTCGGCGGCAGGATCGTCGCACAGAATGTCGTTGCCCTCACCGACGACCCCAACAAGGCAATCGGACAGATTGTCACCGCCATCCGCAAGGTGATCGCGACCCATTCCGACAAGTCCTTCGATGGCATCGGAATCAGCCTTCCCGGGCGTGCCGACCCGCAGCATCAGCGTGCCATCTTTGCACCCAACCTCAACTGGCCTGTGCAAAGCATCCAGTCCCGCATTCATCGCGCCACCGGCCTGCGCGTCGAGATGGACAACGTCGCCAACGCCTGCGCCCTCTCTGAGGTCTGGTTCGGCGACAGCGACGGACTCGAAGATCTCGTCGTCGTCAACGTCTCCGAGGGCATCGGAACCGGCATCTTCTCCAATGGCCGTCTACTGCGCGGGGCCAATGGCATGGCTGGAGAGTTCGGGCATATCGAGATGGTGCACGACGGCCTGCCCTGCGGCTGCGGCGGCCGCGGATGCTGGGAAACCGTCGCCTCCAACAGCGCAGGCCTGCGCTACTACCAGGAGATCAGCGGTAAACGCCCCCCGGCCAGCTTCGCCGCCCTCCTCAAGATGGCTCAAAATGATGATCGCTTCGCCGTCGAGGCTCTGGACCGCATGTCTCTCCACCTCGGTCGCGGTCTGCGCATGATAGTCTCTGCTCTCGCGCCCAACGAGATCGTTATCGTAGGAGACATTACAAGTGCCTGGCATCTCTTCGGTCCTCGAATCGAAGAAGAGCTCAGGCGTAACGCAATCGGAAAGGCGCCGCGTCTGCGCCCTTCCTTTGACGGGAATACCTCGCGTCTGCGCAGCGCAGTCGCCCTGGTCATGAATCAAGGTCTGGCTTGAAGGAAAGGAATACAGAATGTCATTGAAGCACTCTTACGATTTGCGCTCCGGACTCTTTCGCGCAGGAGCGATCGGCGTCATTGCGCTGGCAACCACGACAGGCTTTCTATCGACTGCAGTGGCTCAGACAAAGCCCGCCGCAGTCCCGATCGATTCTAAGTCCTCCGGTGATTCTCCGGACGATCCTGGCCCGCTGGCAACGGATCTCTCACCCGCACTGAAGCCCAAAGCCATCCAGGCCGTAGTAAAAAAAGTGGGCGACTGGCAGATCAAGGTTGGTGAATCGCACTTTAATCGCCTCTGGACCTACGCTGCGCTCTACGATGGTCTGATCGCCGCGTCCAAGACGACTGGTGACCCCGTCTACAGTAATGCCGTACAGAAGTTCTCGGAGCAGGAGAAGTGGCAACTCATTCAGGACCGCTTTCCGCACGCCGACGACCAGGCACTAGGCAAGGCTTACATGGATCTCTACCTCTCCGATCCTAAGAGCTCACGTAAGCCGGAGCGCATGGCCGATACCAAGGAGACGATGGACCGCCTCGTCGTTCGCCCAGACGATCCTCAGAAGTTGCTCTGGTGGTGGTGCGATGCGCTCTATATGGCTCCCCCTGTGCTGTCGAGGATGTATCTCGCCACCGGCGATAAGAAGTATCTCGACTACATGGACCACGAGTGGTGGCAGACCTCTGATCTCCTCTATAACAAGCAGGACCATCTCTATTTTCGGGATGCACGCTACCTGACCCAGAAGCAGGACAACGGCAAAAATCTCTACTGGTCGCGCGGCAACGGATGGGTGCTTGGAGGCCTGGTCAAGGTCCTTGAGATCATGCCCAAAAACTATCCTGCCCGCGCAAAGTATGTGGAGCAGTTCAAGCAGATGGCTGAAGAGGTGAAGTCCATTCAGGGCGAAGACGGCCTATGGCGCTCGGGGCTTCTCGATCCCGGTGCCTACGATCTGCCTGAGGTCTCAGGTTCGGCATTCTTTACATATGCCATCGCCTACGGCATCAACGAACACATCCTCGACCGCAAAACCTATCTCCCCGTCATCGAGAAGTCCTGGGCAGGGATGCTGAAGCACATCTATGCCGACGGACGCCTAGGCTCCATTCAGCCAGTCGACGGTCAACCCGGCAAGTTCAAGCCCTCCTCCAGCCATGTCTATGGCGTTGGCGGCTTCCTGATGGCCGGCTACGAGCTGAACCGCCTCGCTGGCGGCAAAAAGTAACTCGCCGCTGCACGATCCTTACACAAAAGCGCTGCCTGCCATGACAGGCAGCGCTTTTGTCTTTAGCTGATCCATAGAAGAGGCTGCCGGATAGGGAAGTTGCGAATCACCTCCGGTACAGCTGGGTCGGGATTCAGGCGCTTCCACAATTCCAGGTAGCCCGCCTGATCGTAGGCTATCCCCGCAAACAGCAACGCCGGATTACGCACCGGAAGATCCTCCCAGTGCTCGACATCATGCGCGTAAGGCCATCTCTCCTTGTCCGCGATAAACGGCGTCATGAACTCCATCATCTTGCGCAGTCCACGGCCATCTGGAGTGGAGAAGCTCCACAAGCTGTCCCCGCGAGTCGCGGTGCTCTGCGCAATCGCGCACAACACATCCATATCGAAGAGGGAATAGCTGTACGGCTTCGTCCGCGCCAGCTCCAGTGGCAGGCTTCCGTCCGGGGCAATCTGCTTTGGAACCAGCACCGTGCGAAATCTCTCCCGGCACCACTGCACCACCTCGTCACTGCCGGTAAAGCGGGCGAACTCCGCCGCCTGCAGTACCCAGCAGGTGCCGTGGTTGTTCTCTGCATCGCGCTCCTCCTGGCCATTCTTTGAGGTCCGCATCCACTCCAGGTAATCCGCAAACCAACGTCGGACCTCACGGCTGTTATTCAAAGCACTGGCATTTGCCAGCAGTGTTGCAGCTCGCGCTACCTCGACCAGGTGCAGCGTGTCGATAATCCCGATGCCTCGCCCTTTACTCACCCCAAAGATCGCCTGCGCATACTCCAGGTTCGGATTCATCCGTGTTGCTGCGGTAACGAACCATGCGTCCAGATGCTTCCCGGCATGATCCGCATACTTCTTCTGGTGCGTCAGCAGCCACGCCGCCGTCAGAGCAGGCACAATCTGGCTCAACCGGATCATCGCCTCTCGGTGTGCATTGAAGTTCGCCGGATTCGAAAAGCCGTCTCGGCGTACGTATGGTCCCTGCGGATTCTTCGGGTCGGGCCACCAGTAGTCGCCTTCCGAATAGAAGTCATGCACGCCACCCGGGCTGCGATCGCTGTGCATGGCGGTTATGGTCGCCGGCGGCTCGCCAAGATAATGGTCGGCTGCTCGTAAAATCCGCTCGTGGTCCGTCGCTGCCACCAGCGGGTATTCCCCCCGCATGCTCTCGCCGAAGACCGTACCGGCGGTACTACATGATGCCAGGCCAGCTGCATACCAGCAGAACTGTCTTCGAGAGAACCGCCGCATCAGTAACATCCCTTCTATACCGCCGTCCGCCGTCAATTTGGCAGTGACGGCCATCATACTGCGGCCATACCTTGGATAGAGCTGGACATATCTCGCCAGAAATTAATAAGCAGCGTTGACGAAATGAATGATCATTCAGTATGCTTGCGCACGGTTGAGCTTCGCTGTCGGAGGACGCGATCGTCATGAAGCAAGGGGGCAGCTCTCCCGCTCGTCCGGACATCCGCAAAGTGGCAGTCCTCGGCGCGGGAACCATGGGGTCACGCATCGCGGCGCACATCGCGAACGCCGGCTTGCCGGTGATTCTCCTCGATATCGTTCCGCCGGGTCTTGCCGCCGACGCTCCTCTGCGTGATCGCTCCCGATTCGCCATCGCGGCCATTGAAGCCCTGAAAAATACGAAGCCGCCAGCGTTCTACTCCATCGATGCCGCACGGTTGCTGACACCTGGAAACTTCGACGATGACATAGCTCTGATCGCGGATTGCGACTGGATCATCGAAGCTGTCTCCGAAGATCTGGCGGTAAAACACGCTCTCTACGGCCGGCTGCTGGTACAGAAGCGGCCCGGCTCTATCCTCACCAGCAATACCAGCGGTCTGCCCATCACCTCTCTGGCGTCTGCCCTTCCAGCGGCAGAGCGGGCAAGCTTCTTCGGCACGCACTTCTTCAATCCACCCCGCTATATGCGGCTGGTCGAGATCATCCCGCTCGCCGAGACCAGCACCGAGGCCGTAGCTGCCGTCTCCGACTTCTGTGACCGGCGTCTGGGCAAGACCGTCGTCACGTCTCGCGACACGCCAAACTTCATCGCCAACCGCATCGGTACATTCTCCATCGCAAATGCGATCCGCCTGATGCAATTGCAAGGGCTCACCGTCGAAGAGGTCGACGTCCTCACCGGCTCTGCCTTGGGCTGGCCAAAGACCGGCACCTTCCGTCTGGCGGATATGGTCGGCATCGACGTATTGGTCCACGTGGCGCGTAACTTCGAGGCCAAAGCCGAGTCCATCGGCGACGAGCGTTCCGACCTCCGCCTGCCGTCTTTTCTCGACACGATGCTTGAACGCAAATGGCTCGGCGACAAGACTGGTCAGGGCTTCTATAAAAAAGAGGGTCGTGACGCCGACGGTCGCGATCTCCGTCAGGCGCTCGACTGGCAGACCACGGAATACCGTCCTGCCACCCGGCCGAAGTTCCCATCTCTGGAGATGGCAAAGACCATCGATAGTACTTCGTCCCGCATCGCACAACTGCTTCAGGCAGACCACCGTAGCGACCGTGTTGCTGCATTTTACTGGCCTCTGCTGACCGAACTCTTCACCTACGCGGCCAATCGTGTCTCCGGGCAGGCCAGCGAACCTGCAGCAAGTATCGTTGAGATCGACCGCGCCATGCGGGCCGGCTTCAACTGGGAGCTCGGCCCATTCGAGATCTTCGATGCCGTCGGTGTTCGTCCCGTGACTGAGAAGATGCGGGCCGTTGGTCTTCCCATAGCGTCCAACGTCGAAAGACTCCTCGCTTGGGGCGATGCTAACCGTGAGCCCGAGCCATGCTGGTACAAGGATGACCCCTCGTTGCCGGGCAATCTCCTCTACTTCGATCCCCAAAGCAACGGATATCGCCCCGTTTCAACTCCCGCCGGGACGGCATCCGTTGCGCAGTATAAAAAGTCCAATGGCGTTGTGAAGAAGAACTCCGGTGCCTCCGTCGTCGACATCGGAGACGGAGTCGCTGCCATCGAACTGCACTCGAAGATGAATGCTCTGGGAGGAGATATCGTCTCCCTGATCACGCAGACGCTCAAGCCCTCCAGCGAGCAGTCAGCCTCGTTTGCGGCGTTTGTCATCACCGGCGACTCTGGAAACTTCTCTGTTGGCGCCAATCTCATGCAGTTGCTGCTGGCGGTGCAGGATGGTGAGTGGGACGAAGTCGACCTGATGGTGCGATCGTTCCAGAACATGACCCAGGCCATAAAGTTTTCGACGCGGCCCGTCGTAGTAGCGCCCTATGGCATGTGCCTCGGTGGCGGCGTCGAAATCAGCCTCCACGCCGCCGCGCGTCAGGCTCATGCCGAGCTGTACATGGGGCTGGTCGAGGCTGGCGTAGGGCTCATCCCCGGTGGTGGCGGCTGCAAGGAGATGCTCCTGCGTTCCATCGAATCAGGAACCAGCATCCGGCCCGATGCCCGAGGAGAGAGCGTCGAGATCTTCGAAGCCATCAAGAAGAACTTCGAGACCCTCGCAAAAGCCATTGTCTCCACCAGCGCGCAGGATGCGAAGCGACTCGGTTTTCTGCGCCCTGCCGACGGAATCACGATCAACCGCGACCGTCTTCTGCTGGATGCCAAACGGCAGGCGTTGGCACTGGCGGACGCAGGATACGTTGTTCCTACGCCGCGCCGCGACCTGCCTGCGCCCGGCGAGTCGGTGCGAGCCACCCTGAAGCTCGCAGTCTGGACGATGTATGAAGGCGGTTACATCTCCGAGCATGACGCCAAAGTTGCCAACTGGATCGCCCACGTTCTCGCCGGAGGAGTCGTCGCCCCCGGAACCCCAATCACGGAACAGTATCTCCTCGATCTGGAGCGGGAGGCATTCCTCTCCCTCTGTGGCGAGCGCAAGACGCAGGAGCGCATTGCCTTCACCCTGAAGACGGGCAAGCCGTTACGGAACTAGAGGAATCCCATGCGAGACGTCGTCATTGCATCCGCTGTTCGAACTCCGGTCGGAAAAGCGCCCCGAGGCACCCTGCGTACCACGCGGCCCGATGATCTCGCGGCAACCGCCATCCGTGGAGTTCTCGAACGTCTCCCGCAGCTGGACCGCTCAGAGATCGAGGATGTCATCCTAGGCTGCGCCATGCCCGAAGCAGAGCAGGGAATGAACGTTGCTCGCGTCGCCAGCTTTCGCGCCGGTCTCCCCGTGACAGCCTCTGCCATGACCATCAACCGCTACTGCGCCTCCGGATTGCAGTCGATTGCCCTTGCCGCCGATCGCATTCGCGCAGGCTCTGCCGAGGTCATCCTCGCAGGTGGCACGGAGAGCATGTCCTACGTCCCCTTCGGCGGCAACAAGATCTCAGTGAATCCATGGCTGGTCGATCACTATCCCGGCTCGTATATGTCCATGGGGCTTACCGCGGAGCGAGTCGCCACGCATTACGGCATCGAGCGCGAAGCCATGGACGCCTTTGCGCTCGCAAGCCACCGGAAGGCCATCGCCGCCATCGCCGCAGGCCGCTTCGCGGACGAGATCGTCCCTGTCCACGTCTTCGGAACCACTCTCGACACAAAGAACAAGGCGCAGACAATCGACAAGATCTTCCAAATGGATGAAGGCCCGCGCGCCGACACCTCCATCGAGGCTCTCAACAAACTGAAGCCCGTCTTTCATGCGAAGGGAACCGTGACGGCAGGGAACTCGTCGCAGACCTCCGACGGCGCAGCTGCCGCCGTCATCATGTCCGCCGAACGTGCTGCCCAGCTTGGCATTCACCCCCTGGCAAAGTTCGTCGCCTTCGCCTATGCCGGATGCGATCCCGAGGAGATGGGCATAGGTCCCATCCATGCCATTCCCAAAGTGCTTGCCATGGCCGGTCTTACGCTTGATCAGATCGATCTTATTGAACTCAATGAGGCCTTTGCCGCGCAGTCACTGGCTGTAATCAAAGTCCTTGGCCTCGATCCTGCGAAGGTGAACGTAAACGGCGGAGCCATCGCTCTTGGCCATCCCCTCGGCTGTACCGGCGCCAAGCTGACCGCCACGATCCTGCGTGAAATGCCCCGTCGCAAGGCTCGTTACGGCATGGTGACCATGTGTGTCGGTGGGGGCATGGGAGCGGCAGGAATCTTCGAGGCAATCGACTAAAGCGAGGCAACACGTATGGCAACGGCGACCGTTTCAACCAGCAACAGAATCGTACCCGGCGGCAGCTTTCTTATCGCTGCAGCCGAATCCGCAGACTGCTTCTTCCCCGAAGATTTCACCGAAGAGCATCGCCAGATTGCGCGCACCGCCTCCGACTTCGCCACCAACGAAGTGGTGCCTCTGTCTGACCGCATCGAAGCCAAGGAGTTCGACGTCACGCGCCGCCTGATCCGCAAGGCCAGCGAACTCGGACTTACCTCGGTCGATATCCCGGAGGAGTACGGCGGCCTCGAGATGGACAAGATGGCCTCCGCGATCATCGCCGACAATATCGCCAAGCAGGGCAGCTTCTCCGTTGCCTTCTCCGCGCACACCGGCATCGGCACGCTGCCCATCGTCTGGTATGGCACCGAAGACCAGAAAAAAAGTTATCTTCCCCGTCTCGCCAGCGGCGCATGGATCGCCGCCTACGCTCTCTCCGAGTCGACCTCCGGCTCCGACGCCCTCAGCGCCCGCACCCGTGCCGTTCTCTCCGATGATGGAAGCTCCTACATCCTCAACGGCGAAAAGATGTGGATCAGCAACGCCGGATTCGCCGACCTCTTCACCATCTTCGCTCGCTGCCGCGTTCCCGAAGGCAAAGACGCCGGCAAAGAGAGGCTGACGGCCTTCCTCGTCGAGCGCGGCACGCCCGGCTTCACTATCGGTAAGGAGGAGCATAAGCTCGGCATCCGCGGCAGCTCTACCTGCCCGCTGATCTTCGCCGACTGCAGAATCCCTGCGCAGAACCTCCTCGGCGAAGTCGGCAAAGGCCACCACATCGCCTTCAACATCCTCAACGTCGGCCGCTACAAGCTGGGGAACGCCGCGGTGGGGGCGGCGCGCACTACGATCGGCCACGGCATTCGCTATGCGCTCGAGCGCAAGGCCTTCGGCAAATCCATCGCCGACTTCGGCCTCATCCAGGAGAAGCTGGCCGACTGTGCCGTTGGAGTCTTCGTCGGCGAAGCTCTCAGCTACCGCGTCGTCGGCATGATCGACGCTGCACTCGCCACCGTCGATCGGCACGACCCTGCGGCAATCCAGAAGGCGATCGAGGACTATGCTGTCGAATGCTCTATCGTGAAGGTCTGGACCTCCGAGATGCTCGATCACGTTGTCGACGATGTCGTGCAGATCTACGGCGGCTATGGCTATGTCGAGGAATACCCGGCCGAGCGCGCCTATCGCGACTCCCGAGTCAATCGCATCTTCGAAGGCACCAACGAGATCAACCGCCTCATCATCACCGGCTGGCTGATGAAGGCGGCTCTCTCCGGCCGCCTCGCGCTGATGCCCGCAATCAAACAGTTAATGGATGAGGTCATGGAAGGCCCCGTTCCGGAAGAGGAGCAGGACGGCCCGCTTGCCGCTGAATTCGCCATCCTCGGCAAGGCCCGGAAGCTAACGCTCTTTGCCGCGGGCGTCGCCTCGCAGCGTTACCAGCAACAACTCGCCGAGCAGCAGGAGATCATGGGCTCCATCGCCGACATGGCGATCGAACTCTTCGCTATGGAATCGGCGATCCTGCGCGCGTCGAAGATGTCGGCCAGAACTACCGCCGAGATTCCCATCGCCATGGCTCGGCTTTACACCTCCGCCGCCATGGAAAAGATCGAGCTGGCCGGTCGCCGGATCGTGGCCGCTGTCGCCGAAGGAGATATGCTGCGCACTCACTCAGCCATCCTGCGCAGACTGGCAAAGTATGAACTGATCGACACCATCGCTCTGCGGCGCACCGTCGCCCGTCATCTGACCGCGGCAGGGAAATACACCCTTTAGCTCCTGTCGGCAACCATTCCCGAAATGGATGCTGTCGGCTGCTGCTGTCATGTGCCTCGCCGTCATCTCCGGCTCTCCGGGGCTTTGATAATTTCATGTGTTCAGCTGCGTCTCGGCACACCAAAACTGCGTCTATACCCTCAAAACAGCGTTGAGAGTTGAGGTGTCGGCGCAGGGTATTTTACCGAAACCTTTTCCTTCATCTCTGGTCTAATCGAGTAATCCCCCGGTTGCAGCTCTCCGTCTTCAGACAGTCAGGCGCCGGGCAAAATCATCTCAGGCGATTTGCCAAGGACCCCTCGGGTGTTTGACTTAAAAAAGATGGCCATCTTCAATCGTTACGTCTGCCGCACCATGGTTCTGGTTCTGTTTGCCGGTACCGGTATCCCAGTTCTGCGCGCTGCTACGCCAAACCGCATCGCGGCACCCGTCGAGTCAGGCGGCACGCGTGTAGCCATCAACGATTCGGTTCCCGCTCGAGCCCGCACGGCAACCGATGCAGGAACGCTCGCAGGAACCGAGGCGCTCACCGGTGTCACCCTGCACTTCAACATGTCGGACGCCCAGCAGGCCGACCTGAAGCAGCTGCTGGCTAATCAGCAGAATCCGTCTTCAGCGCTGTATCACCAGTGGCTGACGCCCACCCAGTTTGGCGCTCGATTCGGGATGTCGAGCGGCGACCTGACCAAAGTTAAGGCGTGGCTTCAGTCCCAGGGGCTCACCGTCACGGCCGTCGCGCCCAGCAGCAACAATGTCAGCGTCAGCGGTACAGTTGCGCAGATCGATGCCGCCTTTGGTACCTCCATCCATGCGATGACGGGCGCGGATGGCGTCTCGCACATCAGCAATCTCACCGACCCCAGCCTTCCGGCTGCAATGGCAAGCGTCGTTACCGGCATCACCGGTCTCAACGACTTCAAGCCCATGTCGCGTGCGAAGGTCTCACATGTCCGAGACACCACGGTCAGCGCGAAGTACACCTCTTCCATTAGTGGCAGCCATTACATCGCTCCCGGCGACTTTTACACCATCTACGATGTCACTCCGTTGCTCCAGAACTCGATTACTGGAACGGGCATGAGCATCGCTATCGCTGGCCAAACCGATATCAGCACCACCGATGTTGCAGCCTTTCGGACCGCGTCCGGCCTCGCTGCAAATCTGCCCACGATCATTCAGGCTACGGGCTATACGGCCGGAACCACGAAGGCCGACATCGACGAGGCGCAGCTCGACGTGGAGTGGTCCGGCGCCGTCGCACCTGCTGCCACGATCAAGTACGTCACCGTCGGCGCCAGCAAGACAGCATCTGTTATGGATGCTGTCGTCTACGCCATCACCAATAACTCGGCACCGATCATCTCGACCAGCTACGGTGCCTGCGAGTCCAGCTGGGGGCAGTCCTCTCTCAATGCCTACGACGCTTACTTTCAGCAGGCCAATGCTCAGGGAATCACCATCGTCGGTCCGTCCGGCGACTCCGGCGCGACCGACTGCGACTACAATGTCACCACCGCAAAGCAAGGCCTGGCGGTCGACTACCCGGCCAGCTCGGCGTACGCGACCGGGGTAGGTGGAACGATGTTCAATGAGGGCTCCGGCAGCTACTGGGGCACCACCAACGGAAGTTACTCTGGTTCTGCGACCAGCTACATCCCCGAAACAGTCTGGAACGAGACCAGCGTCGCGGGTGAGCTGTCAGCAGGCGGCGGTGGCGCTAGCAAGTACTTCGCCAAGCCAACCTGGCAGATCGGTACCGGCGTTCCCAGTGACCAGGTTCGTGATGTTCCGGACATCTCTCTGAACGCAGCCGCCTCCCACGATGGTTACCTGTTCTGCTCGCAGGGATCGTGCACCAACGGATACCGCGACGCCAGCAACAACCTGAACGTCGTAGGCGGAACCTCCGTCTCGACTCCGTCCTTCGCTGGAATTCTAGCCCTGCTGGAACAAACTGTAGGGACTACCACAGGGACTGCCACTGGTGGTCTAGGCAACGTCAACCCGATGATCTACGGTCTGGCCAACAGTACCTACTACGGCACGGTCTTTCATGACATCACGTCTGGAAACAACGACAGCCCTTGCACCACCGGATCGACGAATTGCCCATCCGGTGGAAGCATCGGCTTCACCGCTGGCACCGGATATGATCAGGCGACCGGATGGGGCAGCATTGATGCCTACAACTTCGTGACCAAGTGGAGCCTCGTATCTCCTGTAGGAGTGAGTACAACTACACCTGCACCTACAGGCAGCTTTCAGCTGACTGCGGGATCCTCCACGGCAACGATGACAACCACTGGAAGCACAAGTGTCACACTCACCATCACTCCGAATGGATACACCGGCAAAGTAATCCTATCCGCACTGTCCAGTCAGACGCTCAGCTCAACATTATTGAGCTTCTCGCCGACCACTCCCATCACCATCACGTCAAATGACCCTGTTACCGTGAATTTGACCATTGCAGCCAGTCAGGCGAGCGCTCTCCTGTTGCACTCGCCGCACTCTCAAACCGTTGTTGCAAAGACCGAGCACACTCCTGATTCCCATAGGTGGTACGGCGCAGGTTCAGGCGTTGTTCTGGCATGCTCGCTGCTGTTTGTCTGCCCTCGTCGTAGGCGCTGGGGTGCACTGTTTGCGGTAGTCCTTTCGGTCGCAGCATTCACCACTTCAGGATGCGGTGGAAGCTCCGCATCGACAAGCACAACGTCAACGTCTACATCGACAACCACGACCTCAACATCAACTACAACTACAACGGCCGGACCAGCTGTCGGAACGTACAACATTACTGTAACGGCCACATCCACTGGAGTGGCCCCAGCTGTCACACAGTCAGTCCCCGTAACCCTGACCGTAACCAACTAGCCGATCCGCTGGATGCAGAGTTAATCGGCCGTAACGCCTTCGTGGCGCGCGGCCGATTTTTCCATCAGGTAATCCTGCGCGCTGAAGGCCGCCCCCGCCTTGGGTGCCCGAAGGTATTCGCCATCGGCCTGCAGCACACGCGCCTTGACGTTGTCCTTCAGATACGACTCCAGGATCTCCTCGCGAAGGCGCTTCTTCAGCTCCGGTGCCGTCACGGGAAAGACCACCTCACAGCGCTCGATCAGGTTCCGTGGCATCCAGTCCGGACTTCCGCAGTAGATCTCCTCTTCGCCAGCGTTGGCGAAGGCAAAGATTCTGCTGTGCTCCAGAAAGCGCCCCACGATGCTCCGTACGCGAATATTGTCGCTCATCCCCTTTACTCCTGGGCGCAGCGAACACATACCGCGCACGATCAGGTCAATCGAGACACCCGCCTGCGAAGCCTCATACAGAACCTCTACCGTCTGCCGGTCGATCAACCCGTTCATCTTGGCGATGATCCTCGCCGGTTTTCCTGCGCGGGCATGTTCGATCTCGCGATGAATCAGCGACTGGAGCCCGTCCACCAGGGTCAACGGCGCAACCAGCAGTGGGTCGTACTTCTCCGAATCAGTCTCTGCCGTCAAGTAGTTAAAGACCTTCTGCACCGCGGCCGTGATATCCGGGCGCGAGGTCAGCAGGCTGATATCGGTATAGAACCGCGCCGTCACCGGATTGTAGTTACCCGTGCCAAGGTGAGCGTACCGTCGCACCACGCCATCCGGATCGCGCCGCACCAGCAGCGCCAGCTTGCAATGTGTCTTCAGGCCGTAGATACCATGAAACACTCCCACGCCCGCGTCTTCCAGCTCCCGCGCCCAGCGGATATTCGAGTCTTCATCGAACCGTGCCATCAGCTCGACAACGACCGTCACATCCTTGCTCTGCGCCGCCTCAATCAGCGAGCGGAAGATCGGCGAATCCTTGCTGGTCCGGTAGAGCGTCTGCTTGATCGAGATCACCGTCGGATCTGCCGCCGCCGCCTCAATGAAGCCTTCCACCGCCTTGTAGGAGTCGAACGGGTGGTGCAGCATGATGTCCTGGCCGCGCAGCTCCTCGAAAATATCCGCCGACTTCTTGCTCAGACGCAGTTCCAGTCCGCTGAAGGCTTTGAACTTCAGCGCGGGATTCTTGACCTCGGCGTACAGGTTCATTAAGCGGGAGAGATTAACCGGTCCGTCTGTCTTGAAGACTTGCCAAGGATCGAGCTCGAAGTTGACTCGCAGCCGCTCCGTGATCTCCTCGGTCGCATTGCCCTCAATCTCAAGCCGTACGGCATCGCCCTTGCGGCGATTATGGAGCTCGGTCCGCACGCTTTCAAGCACCGACCGCGACTCCTCTTCCTGCATGTAAAGATTGCTGTTTCGTGTAACGCGAAACGCCGCGCGGGAAAGAATCTCGTAACCCCGGAACATCTTCTCAACCTGTGCCTCGATCAGCTCATGCAGCATGATGAAGTCGTTCCAGCCATCGTTTCCCGGCAGCGGAATCAGGCGGGGGAGCGATCGCGGAACCGTGACCACGCCCAAAGCCACCGGCACGGTCTTAAGTCCGGGCTGTCTGCCCTTGCGACGCAGCAGAAGCGCAAGGCAGAGCGCCTTATTGAGGACTCGGGGAAACGGGTGCGACGGATCGATCGTCACCGGGGTCAGCAAGGGATCGACCTCATCGGTGTAGAACTCCAGCGCATGCGCGCGCGCCTTTGCGCTCAGTTCGTCCCAGCGCAGGACGCGGATATTTTCCTTCAGCATCGCCGGAATCAGTCCCTGGTTCCAGCACTCATACTGAGCCTTCACAAAAGCCGCAAGCTGGATGCTGAGTCGGTCCAGCCTCTCCTGCGGCGTCATGCCGCCTTCGTCGACGGGCTGCGGCTGATTGTCTCCGTCCTCAATACGCTGCAGCGTTCCCGCGATCCGGATCTCGACAAACTCGTCCAGATTGCTCGCCGTGATAGCCAGGAATTTTACCCTCTCCATCAAAGGGTTCTGATCATCCTGGGCCTCTTCCAGCACCCGCCGGTTGAACCTCAGCCAGGATTCGTCGCGATTAAAAAAACGATTGGCTGTCGCAATCTCAGGAGAGGTAGCGGTCTTGTGCTTGCTGCTCTTTCCCGTCTTCGTCGCGTGTGTCGGTTTGGTATCCATGCAGGAATACGAGCTTATCCTATACAGGTGCTGCCAAGTGTTAATGGCAGCTAACAGAAATAGGGCGCCTGTCTGCAAAATTTTTCTTGGCGGCGGCACAATATCCGGCCATCTTCTCCGTCTTCATCTGTAAATGACTCCAGTCTCCATCGACGGGCTCACGGTTCCACAGCAGGACCAGATGCTGCATGACGCGTTGCAGCACAATGAGTCGCGGCTGCGAAGCTTCATCCGCCGCCAGGTCGGGGACACCGGACAAGTCGAGGACATTCTGCAGGATGTCTTCTACGAGCTCATCCAGGCCTATCGGTTGATGAAGCCGATCGAGCACGTCACCGGCTGGCTATTCCGGGTCGCCCGCAATCGTATCGTCGATCTCTTCCGGAGTCCTCAGGCCGACTCGCTCGACACTCCGGCCTTCGTCGAAGACGAATCGCTGAGCCTCGCCGATCTTCTGCCCTCAGCCGATGCAGGGCCCGAGGCCGCCTATGCGCGCACTATCCTGCTCAAAGCCCTCGAGGACGCCATCGGCGATCTGCCCGTCGAGCAGCGCGAGGTCTTCCTGGCCCATGAACTCGAGGGGATCAGCTTCAAAGAACTCTCTGCGATGACCGGGGTCGGCGTGAACACCCTGCTCTCGCGAAAACGCTACGCCGTGCTCTTTCTCCGTGCGCGCCTGCAGGACATCTGGGATCTGGACTTCTAAAAATATGAGGAACGCTATGAAACGATTTCGAGTGAAGAAAGTATTGAAGGTTGTTCTGTGTGTGGTCGTCGCTGCCACGGTTGCGGCCCTGGTCGTGCGTGGCCTGTGGAATGTCCTGATGCCGGAGATCTTCGGTCTGAGAACACTGACCTTCTGGCAATCGCTTGGCCTGCTGGTGTTGACGAAGCTGCTCTTCGGTGGCTTCCATCGCCATTCGAGCAACGGCTGCCGCGGTTGGAA
Organism: Edaphobacter sp.; assembly: GCF_028283685.1. Classification (GTDB taxonomy): domain Bacteria; phylum Acidobacteriota; class Terriglobia; order Terriglobales; family Acidobacteriaceae; genus Edaphobacter. The sequence continues at coordinate 132,439 of NZ_JAPWKF010000001.1, forward strand.
GGGGTCGGATGAGAGAACGTTTGGAGGCCATGACGCCTGAAGAGCGCGAGAAGTTCTCCGAGGCCATGCGTCATGGCGGGCGGCCCTTCGGACGAACCGTCCAGTCGTAATCAATTGCCTCCACAACTCTATTGCAGGGCAAAGGATAGATTGCATGAAACCGGGAATACATCCGCACCGCGTCTACGACCTCGCTGGCGAAGCGCAGAAAAGCCGTCTGATGGACCTGGAGATCGAGAACGCGCGACTTCAGCGCCTGGTTGCCGAACTGCTGCTCAAGAACCAGGAGCTGCGTCGCGAACATAAACTCGATACTGCCGTGGTTTAGCGTGCAGTGACCGCTGCATTTCGGAATGCCTCTGAGGCCTCACTCTGGCCGCAAGGTCCTGCACACTGATATTCTTCATCTGAATCGGCTTATGTCGCATATGAGGATGCCGAACAAGGAGACGAATGATGATTACTGCAAAAATTGGAACCGCTGTTCTGTTCGCATCGCTGACCATGGGCGTCATGGCGCAGGACGTCAAGACGGATGCGGACAAGGTTGGCCATGATACCAAGACCGCGACCAAGGACACCGGTCGCGCCATCGCCCATGGCAGCGAGAAGGCCTACGACAAGACCGCCTCGGGGACCAAAAAGGTGTACCACAAGACTGCATCGGGAACCGAGAAGGCTGCCGACAAGACTGCGGACGGTACCAAGACGGCCTATCACAAGACCGCATCAGGCACGAAGAAGGCCGCAGATGCTACGGCTGACGGCACCAAGAAGGCCTATGACAAGACCGCGGACGGCACGAAGAAGGCAGTCGATAAGGTAGACGGAAAGTAAAACTCAGATAGCAAGTCGATTGCAGAAAGGCCCTCAGCGATGAGGGCCTTTTCGTCGGCTCAGGCGTTTTGCAGCGTAGTCTTTTCCGGCGGCCATACCAGCCTCGCCGCGAGCATCAGCAGGACGATCCAGTAGAGGTCGGCGCCCAGCAGGTGAAGAATCTGCATCCAGGTCGGCGCTAGCAGTGCAACATCCAGCAGCCCCAGGCCAAATTGAATCGCCAGCAGCGCGACGACCGCGTTAGCCAGCTTTCCTGCTCCGGCGTGCCGCGCCTGGGCCACCAGCCAGATTACAAATGCCGCTGCAATGATGGCGCTCACCGGATGCACGCCACGTAGCCGCAGCAATACCGGTGAAGACGAAGAGAGATCCTGTTCCAGCGAAGCACGCAGCGACGATGCAGGGAAGAGCGTATCGCCAAGCGCCGCCAGCGATCCGCTGACGCCGACAACTACCGTGGCGGCCAGCCCGACGATCGCCCAGACAGCCTTCGCTCCGCGCATCGAGATCTCATGTGTCTTCTGGCCGGTTCCAATCAGAACAGCAGTCAGGACCAGCGCACCCACCAGAAACAGCGTATTACTTAGATGAATCGAGAGCATGATGACGCGGCCCACCGACTGATTTCCCGTGACGTAGCCAAGCTTCACCAGCAGAGCACCCAGCAGAGCTTCATTCAGCAGCAGAATGCCAGAGATCACGGCTGCCGGGCGTGCAGCATATCCCTTTGCCATCGCGCGAAAGACCCAGATCAGCAGCGCCAGCACAATAAAACCCGCGCCGCCCGTCATCATGCGGTGCGTAAATTCGATGATCGTGTCGACACGTGGTGCTAAAGGAATGACCTGCCCATTGCAAAGCGGCCAGTGATTGCCGCAACCTGCGCCCGATCCCGTCGCGCGCACCAGCGCACCCCACAGCACTACCAGCGTGTTGTAGGCGACGACAATCCAGGCAAAGAGCTCTAATCCTTTCGTGGCTCGCCTTACCGGAGAGATCGTCGTCGTTGTCATGGCCTTATTCTACGATCCTCAGCCACTGGCGAGCTCTTTTGCCCGCAGTGTTGCGCGTTTAACGGCCTTAATCAGTGTCACGCGAAGGCCACCCTCTTCGAGCTCCAGGATGCCATCTACCGTGCAGCCCGCCGGAGTCGTCACCGCATCCTTCAGCAGTGCCGGGTGATAGCCGGTCTCCAGCACCATCCGTGCCGAGCCCAGCGTCGTCTGCGCCGCCAGTAGTGTCGCCACATCGCGCGGCAGACCGACGTTCACGCCAGCCTCCGCCAGAGCCTCGATGATGATGTAGATGAACGCAGGCCCAGAGCCCGAAAGTCCCGTTACCGCGTCCATGTGCTTCTCATCGACTACAACCGAGCGGCCCACCGTCTGGAAGATCTTTTGCGCGATGGCCATCTGCTCGCTCGAGACAAACCGTCCCGCGCACAGAGCCGTCATGCCCGCCGCCAGCGTCGCAGGCGTATTGGGCATCGCGCGAATCACCGCAAGATCATGCCCTGCCGCATCTTCGATGCTGCGCGTCTTCACCGAAGCCGCAATCGAGATCACCAACGTCGACGGCGACAGCGCCGGCTTGATTTCCTCCATCAAAGCAGGCACCTGCACGGGTTTCACGCCCAGCACAACCACATCGGCCTGCTGCGCTGCCGTCAGGTTGTTCGTCGTCACCTCGATGCCGAACTGCGCAGACAGCGCCTGCGCGCGCTCAGGGTGGTGCACCGTCGCAAACAGCTGGTCCGCACCCAGCAGGTTGTTCTTCAGGAAAGCCTGCAGCAGAATGCCGCCCATCTTGCCCGTGCCGAGAATCGCCACGCGCACCTGGGGCAGCGACGGCGCCGGGACAACGATATCGAATGTCTCCTCGTTCATCTCAAAAGGCTACCAGACTGCACCGTACTATTTCTTCTGCGCGGCAATCCACGCATCCACCTGTTGCTCCAGTACATCCATCGGCAGCGCGCCCGAGTCCAGCACCGTGTCATGGAAGCCCTTCAGATCGAACTTCGGCCCCAACTCTGTCTCTGCCTTCTTGCGCAGCTCCAAAATCTTCAGTTGCCCCATCTTGTAGCCCAGCGCCTGCCCCGGCCACGCGATATAACGATCGACCTCCGACTGAATATTCGTCTCGTCGATCGCCGAATGTTCATGGAAGTAGTCCACCATCTGCTGGCGGGTCCAGTGCTTGGAGTGTACGCCCGTATCCACGACCAGTCGGATCGCACGCCAGATATCGGCCTCAAGCCTGCCGTAGTCGCTATAAGGATCCTGGTAGAAGCCGATCTCCTTGCCCAACCGCTCGCTGTACAGGCCCCAGCCCTCGGTATACGCCGTGTAGTACGAATTCTTGCGGAACTCCGGCAGCCCGGTCAGCTCCTGAGAAATAGCAATCTGCAGATGATGCCCCGGAATTCCCTCGTGATACGAGACCGCTTCGACCGGAGCCAGCGACCGCTCTGTCACGTTGTATGTGTTGACATACACACGCCCGGGACGCTTTCCGTCGAGACTTCCGGGGTTGTAGTAAGCCGCTGCCTGGTCCTTTGCTATATAGTCCGGCACCGGCACGACCTCAAGCTTCGCCTTCGGCAGCGTGCCGAACAGGCTCGGCAGCTTGGGCTGCATCGCCGCGATATAGCCCTTGTAGGCGCTTAGTAAGGCCTCAGCGGAGGCTGGGTGCTCCTTCGGATTGGCCTTCAGCGCCGCACTGAAGCTCTTGATATCGGAGAAGCCAAGCTTCTTCACAATCTCCAGCATCTCGGTCTCATCGCGCTTCACCTCGTCGAGACCGATCTGGTGAATCTCCTCCGGTGTCTTGTTCATCGTGGTGCTTTGACGAACCCGGAAAGCGTAGTATTCATCACCGTCCGGCAGCGCCCACACGCCGGGCTCTTTGCGTCCCGCTGGAACATACTGCGCCTTCAAAAAACGTCCGAAACGCTGGTAGTAAGGCAGCACATTCGTCTGGATCGCCTCCAGCATGTCGCTCGTGATGCGCTTCTGGTCCGCCGCGCTGATCGATGCCGGAAACTTCTTCAGCGGACGCGCGAAGGGGGTGTCCGCTGGCTTCTGCGACGCAATTGCCTCCGTCTGCGCAACCACCTTCTCCAGCAGGTAGGCAGGCGGCACACGATGCTCGTCCATGCCAAGCTGCATATTCGTCATGTTCTGCGAGAACACAGTGGGAACCTTCTGAAGGCGTGCGATCCAGTCGTCATAGTCTTTCACCGTTTCGAACGAAAGGTCGTCGACCAGTTGTGGCAGCCCCGTGTGAAATCCGCCGAACTGGTTCACCGGCATCTCCCATTCCTTGAAGCGGGCCGCCTCCTGGTCGTCAGAGAGATTCCTCACCATCAGGTCGCGCGACAGCACCTCCTGCTTCGTCAAACCTGTCGTGTCGATCTGCGCCAGCTTCTCCAGGAAGACCCGTCCCCTCGCCAGCGAGGCATTGACCGCCTCCACCGAGTAGTCCGAGAGCTGATCGTTATAGCGCTTGTCTCCGAGCGACGAAGCATACTCCGGCTGGTGCTTCAGCTGGTCTTGCCAGATCTCGTTCAGCAGCGATGAAAGCTGCTTGCTGCGCTCCGCCACCGAGGGGGTCGCGGCCACAGTCTGCTGCTGTGCAAACAGCGGGCTGGCGAGTGGGCTGGCTGCGCTGAGGCACCCGGTGAGAACAAGCGAGACGACCGACAGATTCTTCTTCACAAACACCTCGAAACTACATCTGTCAGTTTACCGTCTCAGGCCTGAACGACCCTCCCATCCGTCACTTCCGTGCCATCCAGCATGCGATACAGCGTCGAGCGGCTGATGCCCAGCGACTCTGCCGCACGCACCTTGTTCCCTCCGCACAGGTGAAGCACGCGCAGCACATGCCGGGTGACCACGCTCTCAAGGCTTCCCATCACCTCATGCGGAACAGGCTCCCCACTCGGGATGGCATCCGCTGCCGCGGCATGGCCCAGTGTCCGAAGCAGATCAAAATCCTGAGGTTCGAGGGCGTGGCCATCGCAGGTGAGCACCGCGTTGCGCATCACGTTCTCCAACTCGCGGACATTGCCCGGCCAGTCATACTCCTCGATTCGCCGCATCGCCTCGTGGCTGATTGATGTCACACCTCTGGCATAGAGGGAAGCGAACTCCTCCAGGAACCGCGTCGCCAGCCAAGGAATGTCTTCCCGCCGTCGCCGCAAGGGTTCGATGACGAGTTCAATCGCCGCAAGCCGATGGTAGAGATCGGGGCGAAAGCGTCCCCCGCCCAGCATGCGGCGCAGGTCTTGCCTCGATGCCGCAACCAGCCTTGGCTGCGTTCGTCGCCGTGTCCATCCACTGACGGCATCCAGCAGGTGAGCCTGCGCCCGCAACGTCATATCGTCCACGCCGTCGAGGAAGATCGTCCCCTGCGTTCCTTGAAGAACGGGCTCCCAACACGATCCCGCCGACCCGGGAATTCGGCTCGACTCAATCTCCTCAGCCAGTGCGGCACCGTGGCAGGTTGAAAATGTGCTTCCGCCATCTCGTGTCTGCGCGTGGAGCGCGCGCGCCACCATCTCCTTGCCGGTGCCCATCTCGCCCTGCAGCAGCAGAGTGCGGAAGTGAGGGCCGATCCGTTCGATCTGTACGCGGAGCCGCCGGGTCGAGGGGCTCTCCCCGACGAGTTCCAGGAAGGGAGTTATTCCAGAGAAAGTGCTGCTCGCTTCGTTGCCTGGTAACGGGACGCAGGAAGGAGAGACCCTGTCGAATGAGGAAACGGGAGTCGCCATGGTTAAAACCTGTATCGGCAGGAGGGCCCATGGCCTTAAATGGAAAAGCCGGGAGTGGCCTTAAGGGCACCGCTCCCGGCTCAGATCTATCGAACGATTAAGCAGTTGTGGGTGCGCAGTATGTATCGAACGCGCGTGCCAGTTCCTGCGCAATCGCGGGGGCCGTCGAGGTCTCGATCGCCGAACGCTGCATCAGGTATACCAGCTGTCCGTCACGAAGGATTGCAATCGCAGGCGAGGTCGGAGGATGGCCGCCGAAGTAGCTGCGTGCACGATCCGTCGCGTCTCGGTCCTGACCGGCGAAGACCGTTACAGAGTGGTCGGGCTTGGTCGTGTGCTGCATCGCCATCCGGACGCCAGGACGCATCTTGCCTGCCGCGCAACCGCAGATCGAGTTGACCACAACCATCGTCGTACCCGATTGTGCCAGGGCCGCATCCACATCGGCCGCACTGCGGGCCTCGCCTACACCGGCGCGGGTCAGCTCTTCGCGCATCGGAATTACCATAATCTCTGGATACATACCCTCTCCCCCTTCAGAAACACTCCAGAGATAGTTTCATCGATATCTAACTCTGGCCTGTTTCGATTGTACCGAGGGTAGTCCCGGAACGCTACCCGGCTCCCTCCCGGTGCAGCGGCAGGTTCCTGTTGTATCGGGGGCCGCGAGGGTCGCGCAGACTGATTTACCCTCTACTTCGTGGCACCTACAGCCCTCGATATTCAGCAGAACGTCCCGCTTGCCCCTTTCACCACCCTGCGAATTGGTGGCCCGGCGCGTTTCTTCGCCCGCGTCACGACGGAGAGTGAACTGGTCGAGGCCATAGCCTTCGCCCGTGAGCGCAAATTGCCGCTCTTCGTCCTCGGGGGGGGCAGCAATCTCCTGGTCTCAGACGCTGGATTCGACGGTCTCGTCATCCACATCGCGATTGACGGCCCCATCGACATCACGGTCGAGCAGGACAGCATCCTCTACACCGTTCCTGCAGGAGTGGAGTGGAACGCCGTCGTCCTCTCGTCAGCAAAGCAGGAGCTGAGCGGCATCGAGTGCCTCGCCGGCATCCCCGGCTCCGTCGGGGGAACCCCGGTACAGAACGTCGGAGCCTACGGGCAGGAGGTCGCGGACACCATCGAAGAGGTTCGGGCCTTCGACCTCCACTCCGGCCACTTTGTGGACATCCCTCGTGCAGATTGCGGCTTTGGTTATCGCAGGAGCATCTTCAATACGACGTCTCGCGGGCGGTATATTGTTACGGCGGTTTGCTTTAGGTTCAATTTCCTAAAGAAAGTGCAACTTACATATGCAGATCTAAAGCATTACTTTGAAAAAAAGCAGCCTGCTCCTATTGAGGTCTACCGCGCCGTTCGTGAGATTCGCCGCAGCAAAGGCATGCTGATCGACGGGGACGATCCCGACTCCCGCAGCGCGGGCTCCTTTTTTAAGAATCCGACTGTTCCACGTGGAACGCTGGATCGGATCGCCTCGGAGCTGAACATCGAGCCAGAGTCCATTCCGCGATACCCGGCAGGAGAGGACATGGTTAAGCTTCCGGCGGCCTGGCTGCTGGAGCGTGCGGGCTTCGTCAAAGGATATGTTCTGGGCAACGTAGGAATCTCCTCTCGCCACACCCTTGCGCTAATCAATCGCGGAGAGGCCTCTGCCGCCGACGTCTTTGCTTTGCGCGATACGATCCGCGCCAAGGTGAAGTCAATCTTCGGTATCGAGCTGGAGCAGGAGCCGGTGCAGCTGGGCGGCTAGCGCGCTCCAAGCTGCCGCATCAGGTGCTGCCGCTCTTCTTCGAGCACGGTGACAGCAGGGCCCTGCTGCACGATCCTGCCATCGGCGAGACGCAAAATCTCAGCCTCCAGCTGAAACGCTTCTCCCAGGGAATGGGTGACCGAGAGTACCGGAATCGCGCATTTGGAGGTCCATTTGCGCAACGCCGTAAGAGTCAGATCCCGCACCTTCAGGTCGAGGCCGGAGAGCGGCTCGTCGAGCAGAAGCAGCGGCCGATGCTCGCCCTGCAGGCTGATGGCGGCAACCAGAGCGCGAGCGACGGCGGTCCTCTGGCGCTCTCCTCCGCTCAACTCCTGTGGCCGCCGTTTTTCCAGATGGTCGATGAGAAACGATGCCATCACCTCGCGGGCAATACTTTCCGCCTTGTTGTGCGGCGCGTCGCCGCTGCCGTAGAGGATGTTCTGCATCACGGTCATGTTTGGAAAGAGCCGCTCCATCTGCCCGGAGCTGCGAACCCGCCGGCGGAAGGGTGGAACGAAGATCTTCTCCGCGGTGTCGAGGAACACGTCGTCGCCCGACGCGATGCGTCCGTTATCTGGTCGAAGAAAGCCACCGATGGAGCGAAGAACTGTCGTTTTACCGCTGCCCGAAGGGCCAAAGAGAACGGTCCAGGGCTGCGTGAGACGAAAGCTGATGTCGAGTGCAACGGTCCCCACCGCGTGACGAATGCTGACGGTCAGCAGGCTATCGGACAACGTCGGCCTGCCTTTCGTTGCGCTGGTTCCATGCGGGCGTGAGATAGACCGCGAGCAGAGTAGCCAATGAGAAGGAGAGCAGCACAAGCGCCGTGCGGTTGGCCGAGGCGTAATCGAAGTCCTGTACCTGGTCGAAGAGAGAGATCGACAGCGTTCGTGTCGTTCCCGGGATGTTGCCTCCGAGCATCAGTACGACGCCGAATTCGCCGACGGTGTGCGTGAAGGCCAGCACTGCGCCTGTCAGCAGGGAGTTGCGTGCGAGAGGCAGTATGACGGTATGCAGGATGCGGAAGGGCGAAGCTCCCAGTCCGGCGGCTGCCTCAAGATATCCCTGGTCGACCGACTTGAAGCCTGCGACGATGGGCTGCACCGCAAATGGAAGGCTGTAAAGCACCGAGCCGATGAGCAATCCTGTGAAGCTGAAGGCGAGCGGATGGCCGAAGACCCTGGTGAGAAATCTTCCGGGTGCAGTAAGAGGCCCCAGCGCAATCAGCAGATAGTAGCCCAGCACGGTCGGCGGGAGCACAAGAGGAAGCGCCACGATGGCCTGCGCGGCGGCGCGTCCGATACCGCTGCCGCTCGCGATCCACCACGCCAGCGGCAGCGCGACGGCGAGCAGGATTGCCGTCGTACTGATTGCAAGCTTCAGGGTGAGCCACAGCGCCTGATGGTCCATACAAGCGCCAGTCTACACATCAAAGGTCCGGGATCACCGGACCGGGCCGAGTCCCATCTGCGGCAGGCGCGCCTGGACGGCGGGTGACAGTATCCAGTCGAGAAACGCATGGGCCGCGGCCTTCTGCTCGGATTTCGCCATGACCACGGCGCACTGCAGGATCGGGGCGTAGGTCTGTTTGGGGACGAGGACGTAGGTGCCGGAGTCTTTGAACTGTGGGGTGCTGGCCGCAGTTAGCGAGATGAATCCGAGCTGCGCATTGCCCGATTGAACGAACTGGGCCGCCTGGGAGATGTTTTCGCCGATGACGAGGTGCGGTTTCACCGTGTCGTACATCTTCATGCGCTGGAGGGCCATGACGGCGGCGCGTCCGTAGGGCGCTCGCTGGTCGTTGGCGATGGCGACGGAGGTGACACGCTTATCGACGAGGGTGTCTAGCGTAATTGGCTGGAGAGGAGAGTCCTTGCGTGCCCACAGGACGAGCGTGCCCTTGGCATACTGCGTCGGTGCGCTGGAGTCGGCGAGTCCCGCCGCTACGATCTTCTCCGGGAAGACGAAGTCAGCTCCGAGGAACAGGTCGATGGGGGCGCCGTTGATGATCTGCGTGGCGAGGGTGCCGGAAGAGCCGAAGCTGATGGCAATCTTTACGCCGGTGGCTTTTTCATAGTCGGCTGCCAGCACCGGAAGCACGGGCTGCAGGTCCGCTGCGGCGGCGACCCGAATCTCCCTGATTTGCTGCGCCTGTGATGGCGCCGAAGCGGCCAAGAAAAGCAGGAAAAATGCCGTCAGAATCAACATGTGCAGCCGCTTCGCCTTGGGGCGAGTGCCGGCTTTGCGATAACCTAGAAGAACCCATGAAAGTTGCGACACACGAACTCCGATGCACTGAGTGCGGCGCCAGAATTGCCGGCAACGCTGTCAATAGCATATTCCGCTGCCCGAATTGCAATGGCCTGTATGACGTCATCTATCCCTGGTCGTCCATTCCCGGCGAAGCCGCGACGCCTGTCGCCAGCAATCCGCCGAACGAGAGCGCGTTGCGCTGGCTCTGGAAGGAGCGCCGCACCTCGACGCTGTCGATCGACCAGTCGGGTGTCTGGCGCTTCCGCGACTTGTTTCCGATTGTGGATGACGCCAATGTTGTCACGTTGCGCGAGGGCAATACGCCGCTCTATGAGCTGCCGCGTATCTCGAAGGCGGTTGGCCTGGACTGGGTGTTCGCGAAGCATCAGGGCATGAATCCTACCGGCTCGTTCAAAGACACAGGCATGACGGCGGCGCTTTCGGTCGCCAAAGAGCGTGGTTTCGAGTGGGTCGCCTGCGCTTCGACGGGTAACACCTCAGCAGCGATGGCTGCCTATGCGGCGCGGGCTGGAATGCGCTCGATCGTGTTTATCCCTGAGGGTAAGATTGCCTGGGGCAAGCTGTCGCAGTCGATGGACTACGGCGCACTCACCATCCAGCTGAAGACGGACTTCGATGGCTGCGTGAACGTACTGACCGATCTGGTGAACCGTTTCCCGATCATGCTGCTGAACTCAGTGAACCCCTATCGTCTGGAGGGCCAGAAGACACCCGCCTTCGAGATTGTGGAGCAGATGGAGTGGCAGGTTCCGGAGCATGTGATCGTGCCCGGAGGGAATCTCGCCAACGGTTCAGCGCTGGCCAAGGGCTTCAGCGAGATGCATCGCCTCGGTCTGATCTCGCGGATTCCGAAGATCAGCATCATCCAGGCGGAGGGCGCCAATCCGCTGTATCGTTCGCTGCAGGAGAACGGTGGCGAGGAGTTGATCCCGGTAAAGGCCAATACTCGCGCAACCGCGATCCGCATCGGCAACCCGGCTTCGTGGCGCAAGGCGCTGCGCGCGCTGCGTACGACCGGCGGCTGGTGCGAGCAGGTGACTGAGCAGGAGATCGCACTGGCCAAGGCGCAGATCGGCGCGGAAGGCATCGGCTGCGAGCCCGCTTCGGCCGTGACGCTGGCTGGACTGAAGAAGCTGGTTGCACAAGGCAGGATTACGAGGGAAGAGCGTGTTGTTCTGGTCCTGACGGGCCATACGCTTAAGGACTCGAACTACACGATCGACTATCATCGTGGCGAGTTGCTGACAGCAGAGGAGAACGCAGAGATCTCCTCCGCGGATCAGGCGCTGCACGAGGCATTGCGCAAGCCGCCAATCGTACTTGACCCCGATACAGACACGGTGTTTCGCGCGCTTGAGACACAGATGAAGCTGGTCCACGCATGAGTACGGCCGTCTCTTCGCCAGGACCGGTGAGGTTGCGCCTCCCGGCCACCTCGGCCAATCTGGGGCCAGGTTTTGATTCACTCGGGCTGGCGATGTCGCTCTACCTGACCATCGAGGCGAGGGTTTCTGAGACGGGAGCCTTCAGCATCGATGCGACAGGCCGCAATGCGGAGATGTGTTCACAGGTTGAGAACAACCTCATCCTGACGACATACATGGACGTACTCGCGAATGCGGGGAAGATTGCGCCGCGACTATCCCTGCAGCTGGATAACGAGATTCCGCTTGGCATGGGATGTGGCTCGAGCGCAGCCGCGCTGGTCGCGGGTGTCATGTTGGCGAATCACTTCGGCGAGATGGGGTGGACGCCGGAGCAGGTTCTAGCTGAGGCGTGCCGCCGGGAGGGGCATCCGGATAACGTGGCTGCGTGCCTTCTTGGGGGGATGACGGTGTCCGGCATGCACCAAGGTCGTGTTATTACTGCAACTTATATCGATAATATCGACTGGAAGTTGATGGTTGCCATGCCGTCGTCCAGCCTGTCGACGAGCAAAGCCAGGGCGCTGCTACCGGAGAATTATTCGAAGGCGGATGCCGTGGCGAACGTTCAGGCGACAGCGTTGCTGGTGTCGGCCTTTGCGCTGAAGCGCGGCGATCTGTTGAGTGCGGCGATGCAAGACCGCATCCATCAGCCCTACCGTATGCAGGCTTGCCCTCTGTTGCCGATGCTGTTGCCCCTGGCAGGATCGTGGGGAGTGCTTGGCGTTGCTCTAAGTGGTGCAGGGCCATCGGTGCTGGTGATTGCTGAAGCGAACGAGGATTCTTCGGCTCTGCGAGCCCGGATTCGTTCAGCGGCTAGCGCCCCTGAGCTGGAAGTTGTTGAAACAAAAGTATCTTCCGGCGCAGATTCAATCTCCATCGTTATTACATAAAAGTAATCTTTCTTTGAGTTACCTAAGATTCCTTTATTTTTGAGGCAAAACTTCGTACTGTTTGGCTGTGGGCAGTTCTGGGGAGGGCTGCTACGCCGCCCGTTGACCTCTCTTACGAGAGGTCCGGGCGTTTCCTCTTTAAGCCGGGTTCGGCTCAACGTGCAGATTTGAATATTCTTCCGGGATGCGAATCTCAAGCCATTCCTAGATTTGAAACTGTACGTCTTTGATTGCATCTATTATGGTGAAGGTCGCTCGGACAGATTCTGGGTGGGTAATCGAGAGCATCTTGGGAGGGAAGTACATGGCAGGACAGTTCGTAACAGAAGTCAACGATGCAAATTTTGAGAAGGACGTCCTTCAGTCGGATCAGCCGGTTCTGGTGGACTTCTGGGCGGCCTGGTGCGGTCCCTGTCGTGCGCTCGCTCCCGTCGTCGATGAAGTGGCAAGCCATTATCAGGGCCAGCTGAAGGTCATGAAGATGGACGTGGACGCGAACACGGCGACCCCCATGCGTTACGGAATCCGTGGCATCCCCGCGCTTCTGATCTTCAAGGATGGAAAGGTTGCGGAGCAGATTGTGGGCTACGTGCCGAAGGACACCATCGACAAGTCGGTGACGAAGGTTCTCGCATAAATTGACCTTGAATTTCACGCAAAGGCCTGCGGCTTCAGTCGCAGGCCTTTTTGCTTTTTGCGGCTGGTGAAGTTCGCGCTGTATGAGGAAGATACGACGGCCTGACGTTACACTCGATGCATGCTTGAGTGGATCCTGTTCCGCGTGATTCTGGTAGCGTTCTTCATCCTGGCCACCAGCTTCTTCGTCGCAGCCGAGTTTGCCTTGGTGAGCGTACGCGAAACCCGCATTCAGCAGCTGATCACACTGGGCAGGCCGGGGGCGCGCACGGCGCTCAAGCTGAAGCACTCCATCGACGAATTTCTTCCAGCCGTGCAACTGGGTGTGACGCTGGCTTCGCTGGCTCTGGGCTGGATCGGCGAGCCTGCCGTGGCGGATATGATTCTGCGTTCTACGGCAAGCTGGCTGCACGCCCTGCCAGCCCACGCAGATATCTACGCCCATAGCGTTGCGGTCATGCTGGCCTTTGCCATCATCACCTACTTCGAGGTGTTGCTGGGCGAGCTGGTGCCGAAGTCGCTGGCGTTGCAGCGGACTGAACGGATCGCGCTGGCGGTTGCCGGGCCGATGGATGCCTTTATCCGCATGACGCGGCCGGTGGTGAAGCTGATGAACGGGTCCGCGACCGTGGTTCTGCGGCTGTTCCGCGCACCGCTGCATGGCGAGGGGGCAGTGCACTCTCCGGAGGAGCTGAAGCTGATTGCCACGGCGACGCGACGCATGGGGCTGTTGCCGGTCTTTCAGGAAGAGATCATCCATCGCGCGATCGAACTGAATCACGTGGTGGTGCGCGAGATTATGACTCCCCGGGGCAAGATCTTTTCATTGCCGGCGGATCTTCCCATGGAGCAGGCCAGCGCACGGATTGTGGATGAGCAGCACTCGCGAGTTCCGGTTTACGATGCGTCGGCAGAGGGCTCAGGGATCGACAACATCGCGGGCATCGTCTACTCGAAGGATGTGTCGCGGTTTATGCACCTGCGGTCAGTGGCGCTGGCGCTGGGTGGCCGTGGGCAGTCGGGATTGACGCTGCGTCACGTGATGCGACCACCGACGGTGGTGCCGGAGACCAAGCTGGCGATGGAGCTGTTGCAGGAGTTCCAACTGCACCGTCGCCAGATTGCGATTGTGGTGGATGAGTTTGGTTCGACGGCGGGCCTCGTGACCGCAGAGGACATCCTGGAGCAACTGGTGGGTGAGGTGGACGATGAGTTCGATGTCACCAGATCTGCTCTGCCTAGCGCGACCGGGGTAATGTCGCTGGATGGTTCGACGAGCCTGCGCGATCTGAGAACGCAGTTGCACTGGGAGTTTCCGCGCGAGGCAGCGGTGGAGACGTTGGCAGGATTTCTTCTGGCTCAGCTTGGTCATATTCCGACAAACGGCGAGAGCCTGGAGTACGACGGGCGCAGGTTTACGATCGCGGAGATGGCCGGGCATCGCATCAGCCGCGTGAACGTCGAACCGGTCGAGACGCCAATTGATTACGCTCCCTATGAGGAAGAGAGCAGGGAAGCCACGCAATGAAGAGTGCTGCATTCTGGCGGCCGGTGCGCCGCGTACTGGTCACGTTGCCGGTGCTGTGGGTGGTGGTTTCGGTAGTGTTTTTCCTGATTCACCTGGTGCCGGGAGACCCGGTCGTACAGATGCTTGGAGAGGGGGCGACGGCATCAGATATCGGTGCTCTTCGTCATGCGTATGGACTGGATGCACCGCTGGGGGATCAGTATCTCCATTATTGGCGAGGGATCATGCATCTGGACCTGGGAAGCTCGCTGCGGATGCACGATAGCGTGATGCACCTGGTGTTGCAACGCTATCCGTATACACTGGCGCTGACGCTGGCGGCGATGGTGATCGGCGTGGCCGTCTCTCTTCCTGCGGGCGTATTGTCGGCATTGCATCGCAATCGGTGGCAAGATCGTACGCTGGGAGTCGTGTCGCTGATCGGTCTGTCGTTTCCAAATTTTGCTCTTGGTCCGATCCTGATCCTAGTCTTTTCAATTGCTTTGGGTTGGTTGCCGGTTTCGACGGCGGGCAATGGCGGCGGCGGTGATTTTCTGCTGCACCTGGTGCTGCCGGGGCTGACGTTGGGGCTCTCGCTGGCGGCGGTGCTCACGCGGATGGTGCGCACGGCGATGCTGGAGGAGTTGGGGCAGGACTACATTCGCACGGCGCGGGCCAAGGGGCTTACGGAGAATCAAGTCGTTTATCGCCATGCACTACGTAACGCTTTAATTCCGATTCTGACCGTTATGGGGCTGCAGTTTGGTTCGCTTCTGTCGGGGGCGATTGTGACGGAGACGATCTTCAGCTGGCCCGGTCTGGGGCGGTTGACACTGTCTGCGATCTCGAATCGCGATTATGCACTGGTGCAGGGCTGCATTCTTGCCATCGGGCTGACGTATGTCGCGGTCAATTTGCTGACGGATATTGCCTACACCATCGTTAATCCACGCATGCGCCGAGCGTAGCGACAGAAGTGCGCTGCTATGCTGAAGGCCGGTGACGGGAGCCGTGCTGGCTTAGGAGTCATGATGTTCAAGACAGTCCTGTTGCAAAGAATGGCGAGGGTGCTGCTGGCAGGCCTGTTGTGCGTGGCTCCCAGCAGCAGTCATGATGCGCAGGCCACATCGCCGCGCCTTGGCGGAGCGGCGACGCCTGTTCCCGATCCCACAGCTCCGGCGGCAAGCCACTTTCATGACACGACCTACGGCGTGTCGTTCGAGGTGCCGACGGCATGGACGCTGACGAAGCGGGACGCAGAGTTGAGCACGCTCGCCTATGACGTTCGGACAGCGCCTGCATCGAGCCGTATGCGAGCGCTGGCGACGATCTCGTTCAATCCACATCCGAGGTCAACGTTTTCTGGCGCGCTGTTTTACTTCAGCGTGGTGCCTCACTCGTCGGAATCGGAATGCAGTCAGGAGGCTTCGGTGCAGGCTCCGAGAACCGTGACGACGGCGACGATTGGCGGTGTGCCGTTCCGGCATGGCTACGACGAGCATGGAACGATCTGTACAGAGTCGCGCGATGAGATCTATACGTCGTTCAGGAAGAACGCTTGTTACCGCTTCGACCTGGTGATTAATACGTTCTGTGGCGGTGAGGTCAGCGGGGTGCGCGAGATATCGCCGAGTGAGCTGGACGCGGTGCGGCAGCGACTGCAGTCCATTCTTGCAACGGTGAGCTTCGACGGCAAATAGCTAGGAGATCAGCTCGACGATACGGGCGTCGACGCTGCTCGCGGAGATGGTCAGCAGCGCCACAGTGATGGGGAGGCGAAAGCGTCTTGGGCCTGCGCTGCCCGGATTGAGAAAGAGAACTCCATCATGTCGCTGGACAGAGGGACGATGGGAGTGGCCGCTCACGACGACGGAGAAGCCTGCAACCTTTGGGTTGAGGTCAAGGTCGTGGAGAGAGTGCAGCATGAAGAGATGCCGGCCGCCCAGTTCGATGACCTCGATGGGCGGCAGCGCGGCACAGGGACCATGTGTATCGACGTTACCGCGAATGGCGGTGACGGGAGCGATGGCGGCGAGTGCATCGAGGATGGCGAACTCGCCGACGTCTCCTGCGTGAAGGATGTGCTCGGCCTCGGCGAGAGCAACGAGGGCTTCGGGCCGAAGCAGGCCGTGGGTGTCGGAGATGATGCCGATAAGCATGGGCGGTCCTTGTTGGCTTAGACGCCGGTTTCGAGGTGAGTGCGGGGGTCCATTAGGTCACGCAGAGCATCGCCAAGAAAGTTGAAGGAAAGCACGCAGAGCATCACGGCAATCGCGGGGAAGAAGACGAGATGGGGCGAGTCGAAGAGGTGTGAGCGTGCGTCGTTGAGCATGGAACCCCAGCTGGCGGCTGGAGGAGGAACGCCGAGTCCCAGGAAGCTGAGCGTGGCCTCAGCCATGACGGCGGTCGCCATGCCGATGGCCGCCTGCACGATGAGCGGCTGAACGATGTTGGGAAGGATGTGTCGGGCGAGAATTCGAAGGTCGGAGGCTCCGAGCGCTCGCGCGGCTTCGATGAACTCGCGCTCCTTGATGGCCATGACCTGTCCTCGTACCAGGCGTGCATATCCGACCCATCCCGTGATGGCGAGGGCAAGGACGACGTTGACCAGGCCTGGTCCCATGAAGGCGACGACGGCGATTGCCAGCAAAATGCCCGGCAGTGCGAGAAAGGCGTTGGTGAGGTAGACGTTGATGATGGTGTCGAGCAGCCCGCCATAAAAGCCAGCGAGACATCCAGCGACGAGCCCGGTCGCAAGCGAGAGGCCGACGACGCTGACAGCGACAATCAGCGAGATGCGTGCGCCATAGATGGTGCGGGAGAGCGTGTCGCGGCCCAGTTCGTCGGTGCCGAACCAGTGGGACGCTGTAGGGCCGGAGAGGCGGCCTGCAAGATTGAGCGTGGCTGGATCTTGCGGAGCCAGCCAGGGAGCAAATATCGCGCAAACGGTGAAGATAATCAGAAGAACCATACCGATTGCTGCGAGAGGCTGAGTCGAGAAACGATTGAGCAACCCTAACTTGGTACCATAGGTCATATAGAGATGATCCAGCATCGCTTCCTGGCGCAGGAAATGCAACCGCAGGCGTTGCAGGTAATTAGTTTAAACGGATCCGAATGACTTAGTGTTTTGCAAAATCGAGGAATCCCCTGAAACAGACGTGGCTCTCTGAGGGCTGTCAGAATACCGCGGAGTGATCTGCTCGGCTAACCGCATGCTGTCAGAGAACGGGTCGTGTGGGCTACAGCCGATCCGGACACAGATAGATTAGCCATATAGTTGACGACGATACTGTGCATAACGGATGCGGTGTTATCGAGAAAACCCGATGCACGACGCGCCGCGGCCAATTGGAATAGGTAGGGCGGGACAAGTCCTTTCCTGTCAATGGGAACCACTAGAAATTTTATGAGCCATTGGCGTAGTTTAATGTCCTGTAAGAGATCCTGTAAGCTTCAGATAAATTGGGTCTGCCGACCTAATCAGCAAGGAGAGTCATCGTTTGAAGAAAGCCCTCATCACAGGAGTAACCGGCCAGGACGGAGCCTATCTCGCCGAGTTTTTACTTGCTAAAGGTTATGAAGTCCACGGTATAAAGCGCCGTTCGTCGCTGTTCAATACGAATCGCATCGATCATATCTACGAAGATCCCCACTCTACCAAGCCTCATTTCTTTCTTCATTACGGTGATTTGACCGATTCGTCTTCACTGATTCACATCGTCCAGAAGGTTCAGCCGGACGAGATCTATAACCTGGGCGCGCAGTCGCATGTTCAGGTGTCGTTTGAGCAGCCGGAGTATACGGCCGACACGGATGCAATCGGACCGCTGCGTCTGCTGGAGGCGATCCGCATTCTTGGTCTGGAGAAGAAGACGAAGTTCTACCAGGCGTCAACCTCGGAGCTCTATGGCCTGGTGCAGGAGATTCCGCAGCGGGAGACGACGCCGTTCTATCCGCGTTCGCCCTATGCGGTCGCCAAGATGTACGCCTTCTGGATCTGCGTGAACTATCGCGAGGCGTACGGCATATTCGCCTGCAACGGCATCCTGTTTAACCACGAGTCGCCGCTGCGCGGTGAGACATTTGTGACTCGCAAGATTACCCGAGCCTTGGCTCGTATCAAAGTGGGTTTGCAGGATACGTTGTACCTCGGCAACATGGATGCGAAGCGCGACTGGGGCCATGCCCGCGACTATGTAGAGATGCAATGGCTGATGCTGCAGCAGGACAAGCCCCAGGACTTCGTGATCGCGACTGGACATCAGCATAGCGTGCGCTCGTTTGTGCAGCGTTGCGCGAAGAAGCTTGACCTGGAGCTGACGTGGTCGGGAAGCGGCATCGATGAGAAGGCCCATGACAAGAACGGCAAGCTGGTGGTTGCGGTCGATCCTCGCTACTTCCGGCCGACCGAGGTGGAGACTCTGCTTGGAGATCCGTCGAAGGCCCAGCGAGAGCTTGGCTGGACCCCTCGCACCACCTTCGAGCAGCTGGTGGACGAGATGATTGAAGCTGATCTGAAGGCTGCGCAGCGCGATGCCCTGGTGCGCGAGCATGGCTTCGAAGCGTACAACGTGCGGGAGACCTAGGATGAAGAAAGACGCCCGCATCTTTATCGCCGGCCACCGCGGCCTCGTTGGGTCTGCGATCCAACGAGAGCTGGATCGGTTAGGGTATACGAACATTCTCACCAGGACGCGGCAGGAGCTTGACCTGCTGGATACCGCGGCAGTGAACGATTTCTTCGCGAAGGAGAAGCCGGAGTACGTCTTCCTGGCCGCCGCGAAGGTAGGCGGCATCCTGGCGAATAACACATATCCGGCCGACTTCATTCGCGACAATACGATTCTGCAAACAAACATCATCGACGCCTCCTATCACAGCAAAGTGGAGCGCCTGCTTTTCCTGGGCTCGTCGTGTATCTATCCCAAGCTGGCGCCACAGCCGATGCCGGAGAGCAGTCTGCTGACCGGACCGCTGGAGCCGACTAACCGTCCGTATGCCCTGGCAAAGATCGCCGGGATCGAGATGTGCTGGAGCTACAACCGTCAGTACGGCACGAAGTATCTGGCGGCGATGCCGACGAACCTCTACGGTCCGGGCGACAACTACGACCTGGCCAACTCGCATGTGCTTCCGGCGCTGATCCGGAAGACGGCGGATGCGATGCAGGCTGGGGCTCCCACCGTGACCGTATGGGGAACGGGGACGCCTAAGCGCGAGCTGCTGTACTCCGACGATCTGGCGCAGGGATGCGTCTTTCTGATGAACCTGGAGGAAGCGCTGTACGATTCGCTGTTTACGGAGACCGAACCGCCGCTGATCAACATCGGCACGGGCGAAGATGTCACGATCCGTGAGCTGGCGGAGACGGTCTCCAGGGTGCTGGGATATGCAGGCTCGCTGGAGTTTGATAGTTCCAAGCCGGATGGGACCCCGCGAAAGCTGATGAACGTGGACAAGCTCCATGCTCTGGGTTGGCACCATACGACCTCTCTGGAAGAGGGAATCAAAAAAACCTGGGAGCAGGTACGGCTCCAGCTACCTTCGATACCATAAGGTAACCATCGGTAACTTATTGATTTTGTTGAAGCGGCCGCAAAGGCCGCTTTTTTATGGCTTCTTTATCCCCCATTAGTAACTACCGCCCTACGACGTCCGTGGGATTAGTAACTTTGTAGATGCTCCCTACCATCATGGAAGACAAAGCTGAAAGGGCCTTAAGACCCTTCGGCAGGACCTCCAGATGACGCAGATGAGCAACACGTATATCACAGGGCTCCGTTTTAACGATTCGAACAGAGTTGTAAGCGGACGACTCCGTTTTCTGGCTCTTGCTCTTTTTCTCCTGGCCATTATTGTCATGCCGGCAACCGGCTTTGCAGCAGGCGCGGCGGCTGGCACCCCCACTGCGATGACACCGCCTCCTTCCTCAAGTGCTGCTGAGCAGTATCTGCTGACGGCCGCCAACCGTGCGAGAGCTGCTCGTGGGCTGTCTCCTCTGCACTATGACGCGACGCTCGCCCAGGCAGCCAAGTATCACGCACTGCAGATGGCGGAGCACCGCGACATCTCCCACCAGTTCCAGGGCGAGCCGGATCTGATGCAGCGGGGCGCACAGGCAGGAGTGAAGTTTTCCCTAATTACCGAGAACGTAGCGGATTCGCCCGACTCGTCTATCCTGCATGATCTCTGGATGCGCTCTCCGGGCCACCGGGAGAATTTGCTGGACCCAGAGGTGAACTCGATTGGCATTGCGATCGTCTCGCGTGGAGGCCGTTACTACGCGGTGGAAGACTTCGCCTCGACGGTCGAGTCGCTGAGCTTCGACGAGCAGGAGCAGACCGTGGCGATGACGCTGGCTCAGGCTGGCCTGCGGGTTGGATCGAGCAATATAACGTCGACGACCGATGAGGCACGGCGCACCTGTGGCCTGGATTCGGGATTCGCCGGATCGCAGAACAAGCCGATGTACATTGTGCGCTACACGGCCGATCATCTCGATCAGCTGCCTGGAGTGCTGACAAAGCGCATCGAGAGCGGGAAGTTCCATAAGGCAGTCGTCGGAGCCTGCACCGATGCGGGATCAGGAGCCTTCACCGACTACAACATTGCCGTTCTGCTCTATCCCTAAAGACTATTTGGCGAAGAGCTGACCGAGATCGGCGAAGGCCTTGAACTCGAGGGCGTTTCCGGAGGGATCGAGGAAGAACATGGTCGCCTGCTCGCCGGTTTCACCCTTGAAGCGGATGTAGGGTTCGATGACGAAGTTGATCTTTGCCTGCTTCAGGCGCTCGGCGAGAGCCTCCCATGTCTCCATGGGAAGAACGACACCGAAGTGAGGGACGGGTACGTCGTGGCCGTCGACCGGATTGTGATGCACGTTGGCGGAGTCTGAGGCCGGCTTGAGGTGCGCGACGATCTGGTGTCCATAGAGATTGAAGTCGATCCACTGGTCGGAGCTTCTTCCCTCGGGGCAACCGAGCGTCTCACCATAGAAGCGGCGTGCCGCTGCAAGATCATTCACTGGAAATGCGATATGAAACGGGGAAGGCATCGGCTAAAGATCTCCTCTGTTGCATCATAGCGTGACCGCCCCGGTCTGCAGCGATCACGCCATGGTGCTGTCAATCTAGCGGTGGTAAAAGCCATTTTCGTAACCCTGCAGGTACGCTCCGCGAAAGGCGTTCTGGTATGGGCCGTAGGGTCCGAGGCGGGGATCGTAACCCGGCGTGTCGTGGAAGGCCCGGTCACGTTTGGGGTGATAGCCGAAGCCGTTGTAGGCATCACGGTGGCCTGCATCCATTCCCATGCGGAATCCGTTATTGCTGGCCTCCTGTGCGAGAGGCGGAGCGAAATGCTGGGGAGGAGGGGGAGCGTAGTAGGTGCGCTGTGCGCAACCGGTCACCGCAAAGAGCGTGGCGGTGGAAAGAACTACGGTCAGGATCTGCTTCTTCATCATGGACCTCTCAGTGGCTCACGCCTGGAATGCAGGCAGTGGATATTCACTCGAACGCAGGTCCGGAAGAAATGTTTTGAACGAAAAAGTTGCGGTGTAAAACGTAGAAGGTTAGCGCGTACTCGGCAGCTTCACGATGAACTCTGTAGCACCCGGCACAGACGAGAAATGAATGTTTCCGCCATACTGTTCAACGATGCGATGCACAATGCCGAGACCCAGCCCGGTCCCTACTCCAACAGGCTTGGTGGTGTAAAAGGTGTCGAAGATCTGAGACTGGCTGTCGAGGGGGATTCCGCTTCCGTTGTCGGCGATGCGGATGCAGAGGTCGGTGTGCTTGTGATCGACGGCCGAGATCTCAGCCCAGGTGGAGACTTCAATCTTGCCATTGGGGCCGACGGCGTCGATGGAGTTATCAAGCAGATTGGTCCAGATCTGGTTGAGGCCGCTGCATTCGCTCTGGAGAAGGGGAAGGTCGGTGGCAAAGTTCTTGCTGACGACGATCTCCTTCTCGCGCATTTTGTGGTTCAAGATGACCAGAGTTGCGTGAAGGCTCTTATTGACGTCGAGGGATTGCTTAAGTCCCTTGCCTTCGTAGGCGTAAGTTTTGACTGCCATGACGAGATCGGTGACGCGTCCGATGCTCTCTTCGATGGTGCCTACCAGTTGCATGCTGGAGACCATCGCTTCGAGCCAGTTCAAGGCATCAGAGAGTGTGGAGCCAGGAAAGGCCGCGCGAGCGCATAGCAGATCGTCGGCTTTCATTCCGATTGAGACTAATGTGGGGGCCATCTTCCACGAGTTCTCGATGTTGGCCTCTTCCATCCATTCAGCGAGGGCCTCTTCGGCGTCGCTCTGCTCGATGGAGTTCATCACAATCGGGTGTTTCGTGGAGAGTGCCTGCTCCTGAAGCTCGTACATGCACTCTTTCTGCTCCATGTTGAGCTCGGATTTGCTGAACTTTGCCGTGAGCTCATGCATTCGGACGAGGTTGGCGCGAAGCTGGGAGGCTGCTCTGCGGGCTGCGGCTCCGGGGTTGTTGAGCTCGTGCATCAGGCCGGCTGCCAGTGTACCGAGCGAGGCCATCTTCTCCTGCTGAATGGTTACCGACTGGACCTTTTGAAGGCGTTTGGCCATGTTGCCGAGGATCATCTGCCGCACGTCGGGGCAGGTTGTCATCAGGTTCCAGAAGGCCTGCTCGTTGAGCTGTACCAGGCGGCAAACGTTTTCAGCCGTGAGCGTAGCGGCGTTGGGCATATTCGCCAGAAGTGGTACTTCGCCGAACGCTGTCCCGGAAGGAATCTCCGAGATCTTTATCTCGGCACCATTCGCATTCGTATGGATGACACGGATATCGCCGCTGAGCACGACCCAGAAGTAGTGCGCGACCTCTCCCTGTCGCGCAAGGATCTCGTTCGGTTCCAGGGTCCGCTCCTCCATCCCTGTCAGGCAGCGAAGGTCGTCGTCGGACAGGGAGGAGAAGATCTCCGTTTTTCGCAGCTGCGCGAAGAGATCGTCGTTGATCGATTCAGCAGGTGCTTCGGGAACGGCCTGGGAGAGTTTGCTCATTGGTGCAGGTCTTATGCCTTTCAGAGAGTAGCGAGGTACTGATGGACGAACTGGATGGCGATGGAGCCTTCACCGACGGCGGAGGCACAGCGTTTGACTGAGTTGTAGCGCACATCCCCAGCGACGAAGATTCCGGGCATGCTAGTTTCGAGCAGGTACGGCTCACGGTTGAGCTTCCAGTTCTCCGGAGCCTTCGACTTCAGATCCGGACCGGAGAGGATGAAGCCCTTGGGGTCGCAGGTAACGCTGGATGGCAGCCAATCTGTCTTGGGGGCTGCACCGATGAAGATGAAGAGGGAGCTGGTGGGGCGATTCTCTTCGCCCTTGGGCGTCTTCAGCTTCAGGCATTCAAGATGGCCGTTGCCCGACATGCCGGTGACCTCGGTGCCGGTCTCCACCTCAATGTTGGGAGTGGCAGCGATCTGGTCGATGAGGTACTTCGACATGCTTTTGGTCAGGGACTCGCCGCGGATGAGCATGTGGACCTTATTGGCATAGCGGGAGAAGTGCATGGCTGCCTGTCCGGCCGAGTTGGCTCCGCCGACGATGTAGACGGTCTCGTTCGCGCAGCCCATCGCTTCACTGAGAGCAGCGCCATAATAGACGCCTGCGCCGGTGAACTGGTCGGCACCGGGCACGTCGAGCATGCAGTAGGAGACGCCGGTGGCGATGAGGCAGGTGTGGCAGGTGATCTCCTGCCCGTCGCTCATCGTGACGATCTGGTACTGATTCTCAGAGCGGATGCAGTTGACCTTCTGCAGAAGAAACTCGGCCCCGAGACGGGTAGCCTGAAGGTAGGCACGCTTGGCCAGCTCTTCACCGCTTAGTCCGGAGGGGAAGCCAAGATAGTTCTCGATCTTGGAGCTCGATCCAGCCTGTCCGCCTGGGGCATTGGGCTCCACAATGAGGGTTCTAAGGCCTTCTGAGGCTCCGTAGACGCCTGCGGCAAGTCCGGCGGGACCGGCGCCAACGACGACGATGTCGTAAAACTTCTGCTGAGCCTGCGTGGGCATCCCGAGCTTGGTGGCAAGATCGGTGGAGGTCGGCTGAATCAGAGCGGTTCCGTCACCGAAGACGACTACTGGCAGGTGCGAGTCGTCGATCCCTTTTTCTTTCAACAGGGCGACAGCCTCGGGAGATTGCTCGGGGCTCATCCAGAGGTAGGGAATGCGATTGCGGGAGAGAAAGTCACGCACGGCGTGATCCTTCTGCGACCAGCGCATGCCGACGACGCGAATGCCCTCGAAAGGGGGCTTGTAGCCCTGCTTCCAGGCTTCGAGCAGATCGTCCAGCACCGGGTAGAGCTTCTCCTCGGGAGGATCCCAGGGCTTGTTGAGGTAATAGTGGATTTTAGCCGAGTTAATGGCCCGGATGGCAGCCTCGGTGTCCGCATAAGCTGTTAGAAGAACACGCTTTGCGTCGGGATAAATGGTCAGCGCCTGCTGCAGAAAATCCACGCCGGTCATGCCGGGCATGCGCTGGTCGGACAGGAAGAGGGCGACGACGTCTTTGCGTTCCTTGAGCTGGCGGCAGATGTCCAACGCTGCGGCACCGGAGGCGGCTCGAACAATGCGGTAGTCCTGGCCATAGTGACGGCGCAGATCCTGGACTACCGCTTCCAGAACACTGGTGTCATCGTCGATGGCAAGCAAGATTGGCTTCGGCATAGTTCAGTTATACTTCGCCGACCGGGACCGGCGCACACCACTCACGTAAATTGGATGGAACTCGTGCTATTGGAGGTGCAAAAAATGGTGTGCAGTGGCGTGGTCCTCGAATGGGGGATTACGATTCAGTTACATAGGCTGTAGTCTCACAGGAAATGTTTTCGGTCTCTAAGACGGCCTTGTCCGAATAGAAGACATGCGCCAATCAGAACGCGCTCTCGCCGATGAGACCATTGCGGGCCCACCCCAGACCCCGCAGAAGTAGGTGACGATACGATGAACCGCATAATTCTCGCCGATAACCAGGCGATCTTCCGGGCAGGAGCTGCCCGTATCCTAGCGCTGGAAGATGATATGCGTATCATCGCCCAGTGCGACGATCTGGCGAAGCTGAAGGGGGCAGTGGAGAACGCGGGAGCAGCAGTGGTCCTTGCGGCCTCCAGCCTGCATCCCGCAGTGATGGAACTTTCGCCACAGATTCGCAACGCCGGTGGCCGTCTGATCCTGATCGCAGAAAACCACGAGACGGTGGAGGAGGGACAGGCGGAGCTGGTGGACGGAATCGTCTCGCGCAATATTGGCGGAATAGACTTGGTGGACTGCATCCGGCGGGTCGCACGCGGACAGCGTTATGTCCAGCGCGCTCATGTCACGGCAATTCATTCGAACGACACGGTGGGCGCCCGGGTGCGTGATCGGCTGACGCCGAAGGAGATGCAGATTGTGGCGCTGATCGTCCAAGGTTGTAAGAACAAGGAGATCGCGCTGCAGCTGGGAACCAAGGAGCAGGTCATCAAGAACTACCTGCGCGGGATTTATGACAAAACCGGGGTCTCGGATCGCCTAGAGCTGGCGCTGTTCACGATTCATCACCGCGTACTGGCCGAGGCCGCGGCGAAGGCCGGGACGCTGATCGAGATGAAGTCGGCCTGAACCACAGCCGGAGAAGAGGGAAAAGCAGAGAGGCCCGCGATGATGCGGGCCTCTCTGCTTTCTCGGTTGCGCTACTTTGTGGTGCCAAGCTTTTCGGCGATGCTCTTAGCCTGCGTGAAGAGGAGCAGGTAGTCCGGACCGCCCGCTTTGGAGTCGGTTCCGCTCATATTGAAGCCGCCGAAGGGATGTGCCCCAACCATGGCCCCGGTGCACTTGCGGTTGAAGTAGAGATTGCCGACCTGGAACTCCTCGCGAGCGCGGTCGAGCTTGGCGACCGAGGTGGAGTAGAGGGCACCGGTCAGGCCGTATTCCGTGTTGTTGGCGATGGAGAGGGCGTCGTCGAAGCCGTTTGCCTTGATCACTGCGAGCACAGGGCCGAAGACCTCTTCCTGGGCGATGCGGGCGTTGGGGCTGATGTCGGCGAAGACGGTAGGCGCGATATAGTAGCCGCCTTCTGTGGTCTCGATGGCATGGCCCCCGTTGAGGAGGCGGCCTTCGGTCTTACCGATCTCGAGGTAGCTGAGGACCTTGTTATAGGACTTCGGGCTGATGACCGGGCCAGAGTAGAAGTTTTCAGCTGGATCGCCAGTCTTGATGGCGGCAACGCGGGCCTGCAGCTTCTCACAGAAGGCGTCGTAGAGACTGGCGTCGACGATGGCGCGAGAGCAGGCAGAGCACTTCTGGCCGTTGAAACCGAAGGCACTGATGGCGACGCCTTCGACCGCAGCGTCGAGGTCAGCATCGTCGGCCACGATGATCGAGTCCTTGCCGCCCATCTCAAGGATGGTGCGCTTGATGAAGATCTGGCCAGGCTGCGTCTTCGCGGCGCTCTCGTGGATCTCGAGGCCGACGACCTTAGAGCCGGTGAAGGCGATGAAGCGGGTTTTAGGATGGGCGACGACGGCCGATCCGAAGCCGGGACCCTCTCCCTGGCAGAGATTAACGACGCCTGCCGGAAGGCCAACCTCTTCCAGCAGGGCAAAGAATCGTGCCGCGATGGTAGGCGCATCGACCGATGGCTTGAGGATGACGGTGTTGCCGGTGACGATGGCGGCGGCGGTCATTCCGGCCATGATGGCGAAGGGGAAGTTCCAGGGTGGGATGACTGCTCCGACGCCGAGGGGCATGTAGCGCAGCTGGTTGCGCTCGCCGGGGTATTGGATAGGCGTGGTAACGGCGTCGAGACGGAGCGCCTCGCGGCCGTAGAACTCGAGGAAGTCGATGGTCTCGCCGACATCAGCGTCAGCCTCGCCCCAGTTTTTCCCGACCTCGAGGGTGAGCCATGCGCAGAACTCGAACTTGCGCTCGCGGATGAGATCGGCGACTCGGAAGAGATAGGTGGCACGTTCCGCGACGGAGGTGCGGCTCCATGTCGGGAACGCAGCGAGGGCGGCCTGGACGGCCTGCTCGGCGAGATCGGCTTCGGCGCGCTGATGGACGCCGATGATCTCGGAGGGCCTGGCCGGATTGACGGAGGTAATCTTGCCACTGGTCTTCAGGCGGTTGCCGCCGATGACGTTGTCATACTCCTGACCAAGCTGACCTCGTACCGTCGCGATGGCATCAAGCATTGCTTCGCGATTTTTCGCCGTGGTGAAGTCGACGAAGGGCTCGTTGGTGAAGGGGGTGTCGGCAGTACGGACGGTGGTTGGAGTGATCTCAGCGGTCGCCATAACACTTCGATTCTAGTCCTTTTCCTTCAGATTCACTGGTTCTGTAGGGTTCAGAAGAGCGCTGGGATAGGATCGATCACGCATGTCTTCCTCACCCGTCTCCTCGCAGCTGCAACGCCATGCCCTGCGGCAATTTACCGTTCTGATGCAGCTTCGTCCGTCGTGGGCGGGCCGGCTGGTGCTTTCGTTGGGGCTGGGGGAGGAGGGTGCCGCGTTTTCGATGGCCTGCCATATCGCCGGAGCGGTCTCGTTGGCCATCGACGATGACCCGGACAGGCTGCGTGTCGTGGTTCGTTCCGGTGCTGCGGATTTCGTCGTCAATACGCTCGATGAGGCGATTCGGGCGATCAAGAACGAGGTGCGCAAAGGGGCGCCCCTATCAGTTGCGCTGAAAGCCGATATGGGGAAGGCTCTGGAGGAGATTCTGGCGCGCGGTATGGCGCCGAGCCTGTTTACGAGCTTTGGTGGGGCCTTGCCTGGGCACCTGACGGAGCGGGCCTGCGATTATTTTGTTTCTCTCGGTGCTGCGGTAGTGGACTTCGATATGGGCGGAGACATTAGCTTGCAGCGGTGTGGAACGACATTGAGCAGTCATCGCCTGCTGGCTCCGCTGGTTAGCGGTGAACAGTGGAAGATGGCGCATGCGACATGCGGGGCGGCGGCGGAGCTCCGCCGTTTCGATGAGGAGTCGCTCCGACTTCTACCGGAGGAGGATCGGCTGCGGAGAAGGTGGCTGGAGGGGGCGCCGAGCCTGTTTCAGAGCATTCGGCCGCCGCAACGTTGGCTGTGGGTGACCAAGGAAGAATCAGCAGCCCTGGATCAGTTCAACCTCAGCTTTGAGTGATTTCTGCAAGCTATTGTTATTCGGTAGTTTGCATGATGGCCTGCCAGAGCGCCTTTATGCCAGCGTTGGTTTTGGCGGAGACGGGAAGAAGCTCGGTGAGCTCGTGCTCGCGCTTGAGAGCGGCGAGATTTTTGGATAGGACATTGTTGGAGAGGCGATCGGCCTTGGTGCCGACGACGAGGAAGGGCCGCTGTTCCTGCTTGAGGTAAGTGATCAGCTGGTGGTCATTCGCCTGTGGTGGGATGTTGGTGTCGACGAGGCAGATGGAGAGGGCCAGAGGTGCTCGCTCGGCCAGGTAGGGTTCGATGAACTTTGGCCACTCGGCAGAGATGGACTTGGAGATCTTGGCGTAGCCGTAACCCGGGAGGTCGGCGAAGATGAGCGTGGGGATGGCCTTCTGCCTTCCGCCGGAGACCTCATGCAGGGCGAAGAAGTTGATGGCACGAGTGCGGCCCGGAGTCGAGGAGACACGAGCCTCCTTTGAGCCGAGGAGGGCATTGATCAACGAGGATTTGCCCACGTTGGAGCGGCCGAGAAAGGCGATCTCTGGCGCGCCGAAGGTCTTTGCCTCGGTAGGAAAGTGGGAGGCATCGGTGGCAGAGAGTAAGAAGACAGGATTCAACCGCATGGTTCGAGTTTATCTTCTCCGTCAAGAAAAACGGGCACCTGCTGGAAGCAGATGCCCGCTATGCGGCGTATCCGGAGGGACGGTTACTTTGTAACGCTCACGGAGTTCGAAAGGCGGAAGTTGATCACCGACTCTGCCGGAATCACAACATCCTTATTGCCGGTGTAGGCTGCGCCCGCAGTACCTGCGCCGCCGCCAGCAAGGCCGCCGATGAGAGCACCCTTACCACCGCCGGCGAGGCCGCCGATGAGAGCTCCGAGGCCAGCTCCGCCGCCGATGACAGCAGTAGTGCGCTTGCCTTTGCCCTTCTCCGACTTTTCGTAGGTGCTGGTGCTGACGTGATGGCCTCCGATCTCAGTTACGGAGATTCCCAGATCGCCTGCGCCCTTGAACTTGCCGCGGCCCTTGGCGGCGACAACGGTGCCGGAGACACTGGTGCCGCGCGGGAAGACGGTTGCACCGCCGGAAGACTTGAGGGGGCCTGCAAGCTCGCCGGAGAAGCCGTCGCCGACGTTGTTCTTGCTGGCGCTCAACTGCTGATTGATGGTCACAGAGACGGTTGCGCCGGCAGGAGCTGTAATGATGCGTGGAGCCGGCGGTGCTGCGGGTGCTGCAGCCACTGGAGCGGGTGCAGGCTCAGGCGTTGCCGCTGGTGCTGGTGCAGGTGCTGGGGCAGGAGCGGCAGCAGCCGCAGCGGGTGCAGGCGCCGGTGCAGCTGCTGCATCAGTCGCCGGAGCCGTGGCAGGCGCTGGTGCCGGCGCAGCTGGGGCGGCAGCCTCGTTCGCAGGAGGAGTGGAACTCTTGCAACCAGTGAACGTCAGGGACGACGCGATGACGAGGGTTGCCGCCAGGTGGATTCGATTTACGCGCATGAGAAGTCTCCAAATAACTCAGTAGGAAAGATGTACGTCACTATACTCCGGATAAGACTCCATTCGTCATATGAAGTGTTGTCCGTATGCGGGAAAAAGGTTCGTTTTCAATTACCTAGCTTGCTGTGCTTGCTTGCCTTCGAAGTATTGCTCGATCTCTTCGAGGGTCTTGCCTTTGGTCTCGGGCAGGAAAAAGACAGCGACCGAGAAGTAGATGAGGGTGAATCCGGCGAAGAGGAAGAACATGCTGGAGTAGCCGTACTTGCTGACGAAGGGTAAGAAGATCCCCGCAAGCGTCGGTGGAGACTAGCTGGTTGATGACGAGGGCGATGCTCATGCCATTGGATCGGATGCGCGTCGGCATCAGCTCGGAGAGCGCGAGCCAGACGCAGACGCCCGGACCGACGGCATAAAACGACATGAAGAGATAGAGACCGATGGCGACGAGCCAGCCGTGGCTGGATTCTGGAACCTGGCCGACCATGGCGCGTTCAATTTTAAGAGGAGCGGTGCGGGAGGCTTCAAGGTTGCCGAAGGGGTTCTTGAAGAAGGCCTCGACTTTGTTGGACGGGATGGCGCTGTCGCGCGTGATCTTGATGGGCAGCGCCGTGGGATCGTCGGAGCGGACGAAGCTGGTAGCCGCAGTGAAGTCGCCGTAAGAGTAAATGACGGCCAGGGAAGAGCGATCGGTCTGGATGTCGGCCGGGTTGTCGCCTGAGGCTTGCAGCAGCTCCCGGGCTTTGTCGGCGCTGAAGGGGAGTGAAAGGGTCTGGTCGGGGGCGACAAGAGCCTGAACGGCGGTACGGCACTCGCGATTCAGCTTTTCGGTTGTATGGAAGAGCAGTGCGACAAAGATGAGCGAGGCGGTGATTCCGGACGTCCCCAGAATGAGGAGGAATTTGCGGCCCTTACGGTCGACCAGCTGCATGCCCGCCAGTGTCAACAGGAAGTTGAGGAAGGTGAAGAGGACATAGCCCCAGTGAGATTGCAGGTCGGAGAGGCCGCTCTGCAGCAGGATGCTGGTGTTGTACCCGATGATGGAGTTGACGCCGGTAGCGGTGTTGCAGAAGAGGATGGTGCAGGCGAGCAGGAAGGGGATGATGTATTTGCGGCGCAGGATGGAGTCCTTGGCTGCAGCGGTCTTCGAGGTTGAGCTGTCAGCCTGGGCGAGCTGTTCCATCTCTTTGAACTCGATCTCGGCCTGCTCAGGAGAGCGCAGTCGCTTCAGAGATGCAAGAGCCTGCTCTTTTTTCCCGCGCAGATAGAGCCAGCGGGGAGATTCGGCGACGAAGATGGAGCCGATGACGAAGAGAAGTCCGGGGGGGACAGAGACCCAGAAGATGCGCCGCCATGCCTGGTCTTTGAACGCAAAAAGGGTAGCGGCATCGGCGACCTTTGCCACGGCTTCGACGCGGTAGCTGTAATAGATGCCGATGACTGCGGCGGAGCAGATGCCGAGGGTGAGCAGCCATTGGAAGACGGCGGTGCCCTTTCCGCGATGGGCAGCTGAGAGGCACTCAGCGAGATAGAGCGGGACGACGACACCGATCAGTCCACCACTGATGCCCTGAAGGAGACGGCCGAAGAAGAGAGGGCCATAGCCATGAGCGAGGGCAATCATGGGAATGCTGAGGACGAAGGTGACGCCGCTGATGATCATGAGCAGACGGCGACCCATGAGATCGGCGAGTAGACCGGCGAAGAGGGTGGAAATCACGCTGCCCAGCAAAACAGCCGCCACGATGATGGAGAGTTGCCCTGCGTTGAGCCCCGAGGTCGCTTCCAGATATGGCAGCGCTCCGCCGATGATGCCTACGTCGACGCCATAGAGCAGGCCTCCCAGTCCGGCAACCAGAAGTAGAAAGCGATTGCGCTGCGTTTCAAGAGAGGAACTGGACTGTGACGAAGCATCGGCTGGGATGTAGGGCATAGGTCTCTTATCTGTCAGTTGTTTCAGTGTGTAAGGAAACAATAACAGTCTGTGGCAGGGCAACGCATCCTTTCGGTGGAAGGGATTTACGGCCAGTCTCACATCGCAAGAAAAGGCTGGTGCCGGTCGCGAAGAATCGGAGTATGCTTTTCTGGGAGTTGTTTCTACCTATGACGGAAGCTTTTTACCTGGAAAATAAAGTTGCCCTGGTGACGGGAGCTGCCAGTGGCATTGGTGCAGCAATTGCGCGGGAGCTGTCGCGTGCAGGAGCTCGCGTTGTTGTTGCGGATCTGAACCTGGATGCAGGACAGAAGGTAGCCGCTGAACTGCAGAACGCGATTGCTGTGGCGATGGACGTGACCAGCTCTCAGTCTATTGAGAAAGCGTTAGAGCAGGTACCGCAGCTGGACATTCTCGTAAATTGTGCGGGAATCGGGCTCGTGGGCGACATCTCGAAGACCGCGGAAGAGGACTTCGAACGGGTGATGCGCGTGAACGTCAACAGCATCTTCCTGGTGACCAAAGCGGCGCTTCCGTTGTTGCTCGCCTCGCGCGGCAGCATTGTGAACATCGGTTCGGTGGCGGGATCCGTTGGCGTCAAGCAACGCTTCGCCTACTGTGCGAGTAAGGGCGCCGTTCAGGCAATGACGCGGCAAATTGCGGTGGATTATCCAAAAGAACTACGCATCAACTGCATTGCGCCGGGGACGGTGCAGTCGCCGTTTGTGGAGGGCTACCTGGAGAAGTACCACTCGCAGGAGAAAGACAAGATTCGTGCCGAGCTGGTGGCGCGACAGCCGATCGGCCGGCTGGGAACTCCAGAGGACATCGCGGCGCTGACGCGTTTTCTCTGTTCGAAGGAATCCGAGTTTATCAATGGGGCGGTGATCCCGATCGACGGTGGTTGGACGGCGGCCTAAGAGCCGTGAGTTGTGAGTAATTTTGAGGGAAGAGGTTGCAAAACTTGAACGAGATCGTCATCACTGGTGCCCGCGTTATCGACCTGCGGTTCCCAACGTCGCTGGAGCACATCGGTTCGGATGCAGTTAATAAAGACCCTGATTACTCCGCTGCCTACTGCATCCTGGAGACGAACAGCGATCTGCAAGGCCATGGCCTGACTTTTACGCTGGGTCGGGGCACGGATCTGGTGGCTGAGGCGCTGCGGTACCTGACCCGCTACGTGGTGAATCGTTCTCTCAGCTCGCTGACGGAGGATATGTGCGCCTTCTCGCGTCAGCTCACTGACGACTCGCAGTTCCGTTGGCTTGGGCCGGAGAAGGGTGTCATCCACCTCGCCACCGGTGCGCTGATCAATGCTGTGTGGGATCTCTATGCTCGGGCGGAGAAGAAGCCACTGTGGCAGTTGCTCTCCGACATGGAGCCTAATCAGCTTTTGAAGGCTATCGACTTTCGCTATATCGATGATGCACTGCCGCCGGCAGAGGCGTTGGCGATCCTGGAGAAGGCGCAGAGCGGCAAGGCCGAGCGTTTGGCTCAGCTGCGCGGGTCTGGTTATCTCGCCTACACGACCTCCGTGGGATGGTTTGGATACTCGGAGGAAAAGATTCGCCGCCTTTCAAAGGAGGCGCTGGCCGAAGGCTGGACGCATTTCAAGTTGAAGGTGGGTGGTGACCCCGTGGACGATCTGCGCCGAGGCCACATCGTGCGTGATGAGATCGGCTGGGAGAACAAGCTGATGGTGGATGCTAACCAGAAATGGGGTGTGCTGGAAGCGATCGATCGCACAAGCCAACTGGCGGAGTTGAAGCCGTGGTGGATGGAAGAGCCAACGAGCCCG
Source organism: Edaphobacter sp. (assembly GCF_028283685.1). Classification (GTDB taxonomy): domain Bacteria; phylum Acidobacteriota; class Terriglobia; order Terriglobales; family Acidobacteriaceae; genus Edaphobacter. Next base: position 165,922 of record NZ_JAPWKF010000001.1, read on the forward strand.
GACGATATCCTGGGGCACGCGAGGATTCGCCGCGAGGTTCCTTCAGTGAGGATAGCGACCGGCGAGCACTGTCACAATCGCGTGATGTTCAAACAACTGCTGCAGGCCGAGGCGATTGACGTTGTGCAGATCGACAGCTGCCGCGTGGGCGGCGTGAATGAGAATCTTGCCATTCTGCTGATGGCGGCGAAGTTCAACAAGCCGGTCTGTCCTCATGCGGGCGGCGTGGGGTTGTGCGAATACGTGCAGCATCTCTCGATGTTTGACTTCCTCTCCGTGTCGGCGACGATGCAGAATCGTGTGATCGAGTTCGTCGATCATCTGCATGAGCACTTTGTTACACCGGTACATATTCACAAAGGTCGCTACCAGTTGCCGCTTGAGCCGGGTTACAGTATCGAGATCCGCGAAGAATCATTGGAGCGGTTCGCATATCCTGATGGAGAGGTCTGGAGCAAGAAAGCATGAAGCTAGTTACGTTTTCGAAGAAGGGAGCGGCGGAGAAATTTCCGGGCGCTCTGGTGGGACAGGACGTCGCCAATCTCTCAGCGCTGGGATTTGCCAGCGTGCTCGCGATCATTGAGGGTGGCGATAAGGCTCTGGCAGCGGTGATTGCAGGACTGGAGAAGGCGCCGCGTGTGCCTCTTGCCGAGGTGCAGCTGGATGCCCCGGTGCGTCCGCCGCGTGTGTTCGGCATTGGCCTGAACTATGCGCGCCATGCTGCCGAATCGAAGATGGCGGTGCAGAAGGTTCCGACGGTCTTTATGAAGCTGACCAGCTCGGTGGTAGGGCCAGATACTCCGGTGATTCTGCCGAAGATCAGCTTGCAGCCTGATTACGAAGCCGAGTTTGGTGTGGTCGTTGGCAAGGGTGGCTACCAGATTCCTGCATCGGATTGGAAGGAGCATATCTTCGGCTACACGATCGTAAACGATGTCAGTGCGCGTGATATTCAGCTGGCGACGTCGCAGTGGACGCTGGGCAAGTCGTTCCCAACGTTTACGCCGATTGGGCCTGCGGTGGTGACGGCTGATGAGATTGCCGATCCGCATGCCCTGCCGATTTCACTGACGATTGATGGCGAGACGCTGCAGTCGTCGAACACCAGTGACCTGATCTTCAAGATTCCGGCGCTGATCGAATACCTGTCGAGCCTGACGCCACTTCAGGCGGGAGATGTGATCAGCACGGGAACGCCAGAAGGCGTTGGTATGGGACGGACTCCGCAGCGGTGGCTCAAGCCGAACGAGGAGATGATCGTGACCATTGAGGGACTGGGCAGTCTTCGCAATCGCACGGTAGCGGAATAGTCGTTAGGGGGTAAAAGACGGGGCAACCGCCACGTCTTTTACCTTCTCCTGTTCATAAAGATCATGTAATCTCTGCGATAACTTCCCATGGGACTGCAGAGCACTTTCTCCCAACAATTTTTTGTGAAGTCGTGTGTCTGGTTCGTTGCGCTGCTCACCTGCTTTGGCACGGTCGAGAGTAGAGCGCAGTCGAACGCGATGCCGCTTCTGCTTCCAACCAACATTGCCGCCGATGCGGCGGGCAATCTTTATATCGCCGAGACGGGACGACATGTTGTCCATCGCCTCGACGTGCAAGGGCAGCTCACGATTATGGCTGGCACCGGCGTTCAGGGGTTCGATGGCGATGGTGGCCAGGCGACAGCTGCATTGCTGGACTCGCCTCTGGGACTGGCAGTGGGGGCCGGGGTTCTTTACATCGCGGACAGTCATAACCATCGTGTGCGGCGCGTCGATCTTACGAGCGGCGTGATGACGACTTTTGCTGGCGGAGCGATGGTGGGCTCTGCGGGTGATGGTGGACAGGCTGCGTTGGCGGCGCTCGATCTTCCTGCATCGTTGGCGCTCGATGTTGCGGGGGTTTTGTATATCGCGGATGTTCGTGCGCATCGTGTGCGCCGGGTCGCGGTGTCCGGCGTGATAACGACGGTTGCGGGAACGGGGACACAAGGCTTCAGTGGAGATACAGGAGCGGCATCGGCGGCATTGTTCGATTCGCCTGGAGGACTTGCCGTCGATGCTTCAGGCAATCTCTACGTCGCCGATTCGCATAATCAGCGGATACGGCGGGTCGATGGCGCGACGGGAATCGTGACGACGATTGCGGGAACGGGCGATGCGGGTTCGAGCGGAGATGCGCAGGCCGCCACGGTGGCGAAGCTGCGGCTTCCAAGAGGCCTGTCCGTGGATGCGCAGGGCAATCTTTATGTCGCGGACCGGGAGAACGCCCGGGTGCGGCGTATCGATGCTCTGACAGGTACGATCACGACGGTCGCGGGAACCGGTGTCCAGGGATTTGCGGGGGATGGCGGGTCGCCGCTGATTGCGAATCTGGACCGTCCGGCATCGGTGATTGCAACCGATACAGGAGCGGTAGTTATTGCGGACAGCGGGAATGCGCGCATTCGCGAGATAGTTCCCGGCCCGACAATACAGACCATTGCAGGAGCCGGAGCTGCTGATATTCCCATCGTGGTGTCCCTCTCTGGGGCGTCGAGCGTGCGTTATGGCTCGGGGCAGGTGGTCGCCACTCTTTCGAGCGCAGGCGCGACGGGCAGCGTCACCTTTTATGAGATCAAAAACGGTGTGTCGCAGCAGCTGCTTACGAGACCAATACAGTCGAGCGGAGCTGTTCTGGATGCCTCCGGCTTCAGCGCCGGAGATCATTTGCTAGCGGCAACTTACATGGGAGACCAGGCGCATACGGCCGCGCAGAGTACGACGTTTTTGCTGCATGTTCTTCCTGTCGCGTTGAGCGCCACGGTCAGTCCGCCGAGCGTCTTGTATGGTGCCCCAATTCCTCCGTTGTCCGCGTCACTACTGGGAGTCCTGGACCGCGATGCGGGCAGTCTTACGACACAGCTTGCTACGACGGCGACGCAACTGTCTGCCGCAGGTGTTTACCCCGTGACGGTCACGTTGCAAGGGACAGCAGCGGGGAACTATGTATTGGCCGCGAATCCAAATCTGACGATCTCGCAGGCACCGACAATGATTACGCTGCTGTCGTCGGGAGTTATCGCGGACGCAGGACAGCCGGTGTCGTTACAGGCGCATGTGGCCAGCTCCACCAGCGGTGTACCAAGTGGGACGATCAGCCTTGTTGAGGGAGGCACGCTCCTCGGTGGTGCAGCGGTTGATTCTGGCGGAGATGCGGTCGTCAACCTAACTGGTATGACTGCGGGCCCGCATACGCTGACAGCGGCTTATGGGGGAGATCATAACTTTCTTGCGAGCGCGTCGGCTCCAGCTCTTTATACGATCGCGGGTGCTCCCAGCGGCGGCGGCGATTTTAGCGTCTCTGTAAGCGGTGCATCCTCGCAGACAATTCTTGCTGGTGGAAGTGCAAACTTCACCTTTACTGTTCAGCCCCAAAAGGGCCTGGCTAGCCCCATCACGCTGGCTGCGAGTGGGCTGCCGGGATCGTTGAGCGCGAGTTTTAATCCTGCAACCGTTCCACCGGGAGATGGGGCTGCAACTGTGACGCTGACCGTATCGGCGCCGCAGACGGCTCAAACAACCTGGCTCGGTGCACGGAGCGTCTGCGTGGCTTTGCTATTTGGTCTTGTTCTGCCCTGGCGTCGACGCTGGCGGGGAGCATTGCTGCTTCTGCCGATGATGATGATCGCTGGATGTGGAGATCGCGTTTACAGCACGGCCGCAAATCAAAGCTCCAAGAGCTACACCATTACGGTCACTGGAACTGCAACCGGAAGTGGCGGCGCGGCGATTCAGCACAGCGCGACGTTCACGCTGACGGTGGTATCCACGAGCTAGATTGGGCTGAGAAGCTTGAGGAGAAAGAAGATGGCGACCCCGGCGAAGAAGACGAGTGCCATGCGGATGCCGGGTTCACGGTTGACCTCGGGGACGAGATCTGTCGCGGCAACGTAAATGGTGACGCCGGCAGAAAGTGGGAGCCCCTCGCGAACCCAGCTGGGCTGGAGGCTGATGGCGAGTACACCCGCCAGGGTCATCGCGCCGAGAAGCATGGCGGAGTTGAGAGCGGCGCTGCGTCCTCGACCACTCGCGAGCATGACGCTGGCGACGGTGAAGCCTTCCGGAAGCTTATGCAGAAAGACGGCGATGAAGATGACCCAGCCGAGCCAGGAAGACAGGACGAAACCGGAGCCGATGGCAATTCCGTCGAAGAAGGTATGCACGCCGAGCCCGAGGAGGACGGAGTAGCTGGTGCGTTTGGAGAGCATCTCATCGTGATGCGTCTCTTCTCCGAAGTGGAAGTGTGGCACGAGGGTGTGCTCAAGCAGATGGACGATGCAGTATCCGGCGAGGATGAGTAGAGGCGCCCAGCGGGGATTGAGGGTGATGGCCTCGGGAGCCATCTCGAGGACCGCAGCGCCAAGCATGAATCCGGCGCCCAGGGCCACGAAGTATCGTAGAGAGCGCGCGGTGGGCGAGCGGCGGACCAGGAGGACGCCGCCGAGATAATCCGCAAGGGCCGCAGCGACGCCCAGAGTAAGACTTAACCAGAGCTTGGACATGTTACCCGTTTCGGACGAGCGAGTGCTGACCGCCATCTTTCGCAAGATAGCCGTCGGAGCTGCAGACTCCGTTCGTTTTGGGTACGGCGTTCATATCTGTCTAATTTTACCTGTCTCGGGCCACTGTGACTCGCGGGATAGTACAAGCACGACTCCGAGACCGCATAGCAGGACGAGGCCTTCGAGGCGTTCGGAGATAACGTGCAGCCGTTCGAAGTCCACACGTCCCGGATTTTCGATGTCGGCTGTTTCGACCGCGCCACCTGCGGCGACGCGGTCGTTCTCCATGCTGGGGAGGATGACGTACTGCGAGTAGGCCGTGATGGCGATCATGATGGCGGTGAGCGAGATGCAGATGGCAAAGCCGACCCTGGCCGGAACCTCGGCACGGAACCAGAGGATCGCGGTCGACAGCACGAAGGCTGCGCCACCGATCAGGCCGATGCCGTGAAGGGTGCGGAGGGTGCCTCCGACGACGAGGCCAGCCTCGTGTGCGCTGGGCAACAGATGAAACGCCGTGGGAGCGACGACGAAGGCGAAGAAGATGAGGCCGCCAACCCAGGCAACCATCGAAAGCAAACGTACAGCCCGTAGAACGGTTTCAAACACTAGATCAAGTCCCTTCCGATCAGTCGACGGATCCTCTCCGGAATGGGGGGATGCGTCGAAAATAAATTTGCAATGCCGCCAGATCCTAGGAGCGGGGCAACGATAAACAGATGAGCCGTCGTTGGCGAGGCCTGCATAGGAATCCGCCGCGAATAGGCATCCAGCTTCTGGAGAGCACGAGCGAGGGCGTAGGGGTTGCCTGTCTCCTTCGCTCCTGTTGCATCGGCCTCGTACTCACGGGAACGCGAGATGGCGAGCTGGATCAGAGTCGCAGCAATCGGCGCGAGGATGATCATGAAGAGGCCGCTGAAGCCGCCGCCACGACTGCGTCCGTCACGATCACCGGAACCTCCGAAGAGTGATGCCCAATATCCCATGCGCGCCACCATCGTAATTGCTCCGGCCAGGGTTGCGGCAATAGAGCTGGTGAGGATATCGCGGTTCTTCACATGCCCCAGCTCATGTGCGAGAACGCCCTCGAGCTCTTCATCGTCGAGGAGATCGAGAATGCCGTGGGTTACGGCCACCGACGCGTGCTTTGGATTGCGTCCCGTCGCAAAGGCGTTAGGGCTCTGGCTGGGGATGACGTAGATCTTCGGCATCGGCAGTCCCTGTTTGGCCGCCAGGCGCTCAACGACGTTATAGGCGCGCGGGAGATCTTCCCGCGTGACAGGCTGCGCCCGGTAGGCGGAGAGGGCGATCCTGTCGGAGAAGAAGTAGGCGGCAAAATTGAAGGCAATGGAGAGCACGAAGGCCATCACCATGCCATTCCGTCCGCCAAACATGCCGCCGAGAAAGATCAGGAAGACGGTCAGAAGTACCAGCAGAAGCGTCGACTTGAACGTATTCATCTCAGGTGCCTCTCGTAGGGAAACGGGGCCCGGGGTTAGCTTGTGATGTCCTGTCCCTTTCGCTGCAAGGCACGCTTCAAAACGGTCTCGATGGCGGCCTTCTGCTCAGCATACTCCGCTTCGTTCATCCTGCCTTCGAGCCGGTCAGTTTCGAGGGCAAAGAGCTCGTCTTTGAGACTGCCCAACACGCCGGAGCTGCTGGGTGCGGAGGGAATCGGTGCGCCGGGCGAGGCGGCTGCTATTGCGGGCTGCTGGCCACCGCTCTTCAGCAGGACACCGGCGCCAGCGGCCATCGCCAGGCCCAATCCGCCAAGGATCCACCACTTGTACTTGGCCCAGGGGTCGTTGTTGCCTTCGGGATCGATTGGGGTGCCGAGACCGCCTCCCGGGCGGGTGTCGGTGGCCGCAGAGCCTGTGGAGGCGCTGGGCTGTGTTCCGGCGGCAGACTGGTCAGTCTGCCCGGGACCGCCGCCCGGTCCGGCAGCTGCCTGAGAATCACGCGGAAGCTGACCGGCGCCGGAGATGGTGAAGGCGAGTGGCGACGAGCTGGAGACGTTGCGCGCCACGAAAGTTTGCGCCGACATCTCTTCGGTAACGGGAGAGTAGGGCGAAGAGGCCCCAGCCTTGAAGGTCATGCTCTTCGGCATCATGATGGCGACCGTGTCGGTTGCCAGAGATGGCTTCGGGCCGAGGTTGATGCTCCCACTATAGGGAATGTGATACGTGATCTGAAAACGCGTCTCGCCGGGCCGAATGGGAAAGACAAAGGCGTAGTGATTGGGATCGCCGAGCGGCATGGGCGCAGCCTGGACGGGCATGCCTCCGGGAGCGAGTGCGGCTGAACCTTCGACGACGGCTCCGGCGGGGAGGTAAAACTCAAATGGACGATCGCCAAACTGCGTCTTGGGAGGGTTTGAATCGTTCTTGAGGAAGAAGTTCTCGACGATGCGAAGGTTCTTGCCGCTTTCGTCGGTCTGAACGCGCATGACATCGGCTTCGCTGACGACCCCGGCGACCTTGGTTGCGACGTCATAGACGTCGATATCCACCGACTGGGCTCCTGGAGGTGCAGGGCGAAAATAGTTCGCCTTCTGGTGAGTGACGCGGATCAGGTGCATGCCGGGATCGGGGACGTTGAGGGTGTAGTTGCCCTTGGAATCCGTTGTGGCGTGCGTCGATTCCTGCATACCCTGCGCGAGACGAATGAGGGTGACCTCGTCACCGGCTGCGGGCTTGTTGTTCGTCTTATTGGTGACCGTTCCGGTGATGGTGTCGGCGTGGGCCGCGATGCTAAGTGCGGCAAGGACGGCTGCTGCCGCAGCCAGTCGGCGAGAAGAGAACATGATACGGATCACCCTTTAAGTTTATGTCAAAAAAGAACTGGATCAGGCGTGGTTGCGGGAGAGCGAGCTGGAGCGCCGATCGAGCGATTCCATCTCCGCGATCACCTGGGCGGCTTCGTCTTCGAGCGCGGTGCGCTGTTCGATGTAGTCCTGCTCGGGGTATTTGCCGGCTTGATACTCAAAGTTAAGATCGCGAAGGTTGTCATAGATGACCTCCTTGCGTTCGTTCAGATAATCGGCGCGGGTCTTGTCGGCTTCATAGAAGGGATTGCGCTCCGGCCAGAAGACGAAGGCGAAGAGCAGAACGGTGAGGGTTAGTCCGGCGATGGTTCCCATTAGTACTGTGTCTCCCGTCGAATGCGTTCGCGTAGCTCATCGTCGTGAACCGAGTGGGTTGGAATTCCGGCCAATGCGGGGCCGGTGCGGGTGCGCTTGCGCCAGAGGGTAATCAGAATTCCAGTGCCGACCGTGGCGAGCAGGAAGACAACCACCGGCATGATCCATGCGGCGTTGTCGAAGCCGCCCCGGATGGGCGCAGCAAGGACCGTGGGACCGTATTTGGCCGCGAACCAGTTAAGAACCGCGGTGTCGGGGCCCCCGCCGGCGACCTGCTGGCGAAGCTCGCCGATCATGCGATCGGAGTCGGGGCAGCCGACGTGATTGCACTCAAGAAGGATCTGACCGCAGCCGCAGACACAGACCATCTCGTGGCCGAGACGGCCGAAGCGTGAGCTGGCATCGGAGGCTCCGAGCATAAGGACAGCGAGAAGGCAGACAGCTGCGCTCTGCCACCAGCGGCGGGTGGTCATACGGCTAAGCATGGTGCACCTCGGGCTCGCCGATGGCGGGTGATGGAACGGCTGCGGCAATGCGCGCAGCCGACGGATTCAGGTTGGGTACCAGCGCGAGGAAGGTTCCGAATACAACGATCATCACTCCGATCCAGATCCAGTTGACCAGGGGATTGATGAAGACCTTAATGATGGGTTTGTCGGTGTCGGGGTTCTTGCCCTCGTAGATGACATAGAGATCTTCGACGAGCGTGGAGCGCAGTGCCACCATGGTGGAGGTGGTCTGGCTGGCGACATAGAAGCGGCGCTCCGGAGCGAGCTGCGTCAGCTTCTTTCCATTGCGGTAGACGTCCAGCAGGGAATACTCGGTCTCGAAGTTGGGGTTGGAGTCCTGGGTAAAGCTCTGGCAGACGATCTTATAGCCGCCGAGTTGCATGGTGTCGCCGAAGCCCATCTCCTGCTCGCGGGACTGGTTGAACGCACCTCCCGCAATGCCGATGAACATGACCACGATGCCGAAGTGGACGACATAACCGCCGTAGCGGCGAGTGTTGCGACGCACCAGAAGAATGGTGGCGCCGAAGAGGTTCTTGCCGGTCTGGGTGCGAACGACGCCAGCGCCGCGAAGGAACTCGGCAAAGATGGCGGTGATGACGCCGGCTGCGAGGGTGAAGGTGATCAGCGAGAAGGTCTGCGCCTGTGCGTCATCGCCAGCGCTCCAGGGGCGGACGCCGGCGATGACGCAGACCGTGAAGGAGACGGCCATCGCGATGCACGGGAGAACGAAGTTACGCCGGATGGAGCGCAGCGAAGTGGAACGCCATGCCAGCAGCGGCCCAATACCGGTAAGGAAGAGCAGGAAGAGGCCGATGGGAAGATTGACGCGGTTGTAGAAGGGCGCGCCAACCGTGACCTTGGAGCCCTGCACGTACTCGCTCAACACGGGGAAGAGGGTTCCCCAGAGAACCGTGAAGCAGGCGGTGAGCAGGATGAGGTTGTTGAAGAGGAAGCTGGACTCGCGGCTGACGAGTGATTCCAGCTTGTTCTCGCTCTTGAGATGGTCCTTCTGCTTGAAGAAGGTAAACAGACAGACAGCGAAGACGACGAGGATGAAGCCGTAGAACCAGCCCCCGATGGAGGACTGCGCGAAGGCGTGCACGCTGGAGACGATACCGGATCGTGTGAGCAGCGTGCCGAGGATGGTGAGCAGGAAGGTCGAGAAGATGAGCCAGACGTTCCAGGTCTTCATCATGCCGCGCTTCTCTTGCATCATGACGGAGTGAAGAAAAGCGGTGCCGGTGAGCCAGGGCATCAGCGAGGCGTTTTCGACGGGGTCCCATCCCCAGTAGCCGCCCCAACCGAGAACGCTGTATGCCCAGTGCGCGCCGAGGATGATGCCGCAGGTGAGAAAGAGCCAGGTGACCATGGTCCAGCGGCGAGTGATGTGAATCCACTTCTCTCCGGGATAGCGCATCATCAGGGCGCCAAGGGCAAAGGCAAAGGGAACGGAGAAGCCAACGTAGCCGAGGTAGAGCATCGGCGGATGAATCACCATCTCCGGATATTGGAGCAGGGGATTGAGGCCGAAGCCGTCCTGCGGAATGGGGCCGGGCTGAATCGCAAACGGCGGAGCGGCGAAGTTCAGCAGCAGGAGGAAGAAGACCTGTATGCCCGCGAGAATGGTCGAAGCAAACGCGGAGAGGCGGACGTCAACCTTATGACGCATACGGAGGACAAAGCCGTAGCAACTGAGGAGCCATGCCCAGAGGAGGAGGGAACCCTCCTGTCCGCTCCAGAGAGCGGAGAACTTGTAGGCGGTGTTGAGATCCCGATTGGTGTGGTGAAGGATGTACGAGACGGAATAGTCGTTGGTGAACGACGCCCAAACCAGAGCAAAGGCGGCACAGCTGAGAGCGAGGAAGCTCGCGATTCCGGCTCTACGCGCCGTCTCCCCCAGCCTTCCGCTGCCTTGACCGCCTGACGTGTAGCCGCTGGTGCCGCGTGATTTCCAAAGGGCGATGCCGCCAAAGATCAGAGTGTACGCGCTCAGCACCAGGGCCAGGAGCAGCGCAAAACTCCCGAACTCAGGCATAGGGTGACTTTGCATGGGAATCCTCACCCATCATTTTCTCAATGGTGGAGGCGAATCAGCAATGAGATGGAGAAAATGATTCGTTTATCGCGCAACCGGAAAGGCCTGTTCTACTGAAGGTGTGTTGCTAAGCGGCTTCGCGGAGGTGCCTTCCAACAGGAGATTGCGAACGCAATCCAGCAGATGGTCGGGAGGAAGTGGCTTAACGCGGAACTCGACGTCCAGGCCGTCGTAGAGATCGGAGGCCTCTTCCATGCCGCTGATGACGAGTATGGGGAGCTTTGGCTGAAAACGACGAAGTTCGGAGACGAACTGGGTTCCGCTCATGCCCGGCATGACGTGGTCGGTGATAACAAGGTTCACGTCAGCGGGAAGTGTGTTTTCCTTCATCTGCTCCAGCGCGCGCACCGGGTTCAGCGCAGTAAAGACGTAGTAGCCAGCTCGTCTTAGGATGGTCTGTCTGATTCCAGCCTGGACTGCATTATCGTCAACCAGAAGAATCGTTCTATCTAAGGCCATCAGCTTCTCCGCAGAAGACATGCTGCATCTTCCGGTTTCTCCAGAAATATCGTCCGATACCGTGATTCCATGACGGAGAAAAGCTGGTCCGCAAAGAACAAAATCCCCGGTTTTATAGGCTGGCACCCTAACTTTGGAAGTCGGTTTGCCAAGCCCCAAGTACGTCAGCGGTTACTCTCTGAATCCGGTGTTGCCTGGGTGGAGGTATAGTTTTGGTTCTGTGTCCCACCCTAACTTTAAATTGTGATGCACAGTGAGTTCACAGAGTTTTCTTTATAGGGTAAAAATGGCCGGTCGGAGAGAGGTTTTGACCCGATTCCGGTCATTTCCACCCAGCCCTGCGGTGGATCTTATGGTGGGACAGCGAGTTAGCATAATAGAGGCGGCCCGATGCAAGAAGTGACACCAGCGTCCTAGACGATGGCGGGTAAACAATTTACATTTGGCCGAAGAACGTTTCGAATCATTTGCTTGAAGGGAAACCGTGAATCTCTCCATTGTCGACTGGCTGATTATGCTGGTCTATTTCATTTTCGTTCTGGGGATAGGGTTTGCTCTCAAGCGCTATATGCGCACCTCGAACGACTTTTTTCTCGCGGGCCGTTCTATCCCGGCCTGGGTCTGCGGCCTGGCCTTTATTTCGGCGAACCTGGGCGCTCAGGAAGTCATCGGCATGGGCGCGTCGGGCGCCAAATATGGTATCAACACCAGCCATTTCTATTGGATCGGCGCTGTTCCGGCCATGATTTTCGTCGGAATCTTCATGATGCCGTTCTATTACGGCTCGAAGGCGAGGTCGGTGCCGGAGTACCTCCGGATGCGTTTTGACGAGAAGACGCGTGCGGTGAATGCCTTCTCCTTCGCCATCATGACAGTGATGTCATCGGGCATCTCGATGTATGCGATGGCGCTGTTGATCCAGACGCTGGGCCTGTTTCATGGCATCATCCCGGACAATTACATCTTCCATGTCTCGGTGCTGCTATCGGCTGTGATCGTGCTGGGCTATATCTTCCTCGGCGGCCTGACGAGTGCGATCTACAACGAGGTGCTTCAGTTCTTCCTGATCGTAGCGGGCTTTGCTCCCCTGGTCTGGATCGGCCTGAAGAATGTGGGTGGGTGGCAGGGAATCCGCCATACGCTGCCGGCGTCGATGACGCACTCCTGGCGGGGTATGGCGCATGCGAATACGAACACGCTGGGCGTGGAGTGGTTCGGCATGGCGATGGGACTCGGCTTTGTGCTGTCGTTCGGATACTGGTGCACGGACTTTCTGGTGGTTCAGCGCGCGATGGCCGCAGACTCGGAGGAGTCGGCTCGGCGCGTTCCGCTGATTGCGGCGATTCCGAAGATGTTCTTTCCATTTCTAGTGATTCTGCCCGGCCTGATTGCGGTCAGTATCACGCCGCACGCAGTCTCTACGCAGCCCGCGATGGTTGCCGGAGCCTCGAGCACGGCTCCGCTGGTCGATGAGCATCCACATGGCATTATTCCGCAGAAGACGAACCCGCTGAATGGAAGTCCCATCGTGGACAGCAAGGGAGAGCCGGTCTACAACTATGACCTCGCGATCCCCGTCATGCTGCTGCACTACTTTCCTACCGGCATTCTTGGATTGGGTCTGACGGCGCTGCTGGCCAGCTTTATGTCGGGCATGGCGGGAAATGTGACGGCCTTCAATACGGTCTGGACCTACGATATCTACCAGGCGTACATCAACAAACGAGCGACCGACGCCCATTATCTGTGGATGGGAAGGATGGCGACGATAGGCGGAATCGTGCTCTCAATCGGCGCTGCCTACGCTGCGACCAACTTCAACAACATCATGGATGCGTTGCAGTTGGTGTTTTCATTCGTGAATGCGCCACTGTTTGCAACGTTCCTGCTGGGCATGTTCTGGAAGCGGACGACCGGCCATGGCGCATTCAGCGGCCTGATCGCCGGGACCCTGGCCGCGTTGCTGCACCACGGTCTGACGATTCCGACCGATGCGCTGCCCGGAATTCATGGCGGTTGGATTGCGATCGTTCATCACTATCCGAGCGACATGGCTCAGAACTTCTGGACGGCGATCTTTGCTTTCTCGGCGAACCTGATCGTTACGGTCGCCGTCAGCCTGGTGACGACGCCACGTCCGGAGTCGGAGCTTGTGGGGTTGGTGTATTCGCTGACGCCGAAGCCGGTTGAGCATCATTTGAGCTGGTATCAGAAGCCGACGACGCTGGCCTGGGGTGTGCTCGGCCTGCTCGTCATTCTCAACCTGGTCTTTGCTTAGGCAGAAAGGGTTTACAGCATGGGTCTCGATATTCGCATTCCGCTCGGCCTGCTCTTTTTGATCAACGGCGGCATTATGAGCATCTACGGTCTCATAACGCGGCATTCGGCGATCTACGAGAGGTCGCTGGGGGTAAACCTGAATATTGGCTGGGGACTTCTGATGTTTGTCTTCGGGCTGGTGATGTTTCTCGTCGGCCGACGCCAGAAGTGGCAGGATGACCCGGTCAATCCGCGGCCCTGGGAGCGCGGTGGCGGACAGCACTAGTTCGGGATGACAGAATCGATTATGAAAAACCGTCAGATCGGCAGTGGTCTGGCGATTTTCTAGACTTGTCCTCTTTGAGAGGACGGCCGGTCCAGGGAATTTCATCGGTGCACATCTGCTATCGCAGGGGTGTTTTACGTCGTCCATCGATAAGTATCCTGGAAGTCTGATCTCATTTGGGAACCGCTGAAGCAACAGTTCACGACGAAGAAGCCTTCCACATGCAGTCTGACTGCAATAATGGAGGAATATGAAGCGCCGTGTTATCGAGCAATATGAGCTCGTTCGTAAGATCGGGGCCGGTGGCTCCGGCGTTGTGTTTCTGGCCAACGACACTCTCTTGCAACGGCCGGTTGTTCTCAAGCTGCTCAAACGGGGAAATCTGACGACGGAGCAGATGCGCGCCACCCAGCTCCGGGAGGCGCGCCTGGCCTCCGCGATCGATCATCCGAACGTCTGCGCGATCTACGACGTGGGAGAGGCTCCGTCCGAATCGGGCGATGGCTCCGAGGCCTACATCGTCATGCAGTACGTTCCTGGCAAGTCGCTCGACAAGATCATCTCCGAAGGGGCGTCGAGCCTGGAGCTGGTTCTTTCGGCGGGAATCCAGATCTCCGATGGTCTTTCGGCTGCGCACTCTCTGGGCATCTTCCATCGCGATCTGAAGCCTGCCAATGTCATGCTGACGGATGGCGGCCTGATCAAGATTCTCGATTTTGGCCTGGCGCGCCGACTGGCACTGGACAAGACGGACTTTGATCCTTCGGGGCCTGCGGACAAGCAGAATCTACCTCCGCTTGGAGCAACCTATACCGCTCGAGGGGGCACGATCGCCTACATGGCACCGGAACAGTTTGTGACCGGGCAGTCGAGCGTGCAATCGGATATCTTCGCATTTGGTCTGATCCTGTTTGAACTGGCCACGGGAAGGCATCCTTTCCATCGTCCCGATGCACCTGATTTTCAGTCGATTCGGGCGATCCAGTTTGCCGATCCGCCATCGATCCGCGAGATTGCGCCCCAGCTGCCGGTCGAACTGGAGAGTGTCATTCTGCGCTGCCTGGAGAAGCAGCCTGCCGCGCGTTTTGCCTCTGCCGCCGATGTTCGCGAGTCATTGAAGACGATCATGCGTTCGATGCAGCTGGACGCTGCGCTGATGACGGGCGGAGATGCGTTTTCGCGCTATCCGGCGCAGGGACGGATAGCGATCGACACGCCGGAAGAAGAGAAGCGCGCCACAGGAATCCTCTCGATGCTGGCGGAGCGTTTTCGCGAGTCCGGCAACAATAACTCGCCAGCCAAACAGACGACGAGCAGCATTGTCGTGTTGCCCTTTGTCAACTTTGGCCCGGCAGATGTTGCTCCCCTCTATGGCTATGCCCTGGCGGATGCCATTGCGACTCGACTGACACGCATGTCGTCGCTGGTGGTGCGGCCTTCGAGCGCGTTGATGACGCTGCCGACGCAGCAGCTCGACCCCTTGAGCGTTGGGAAGAAGCTGTTGGCGGACTTCGTGCTTGCCGGTAACTTCATGCGTTCTGAGAAGGGCTTCGATCTCAACTGGCAGCTGCTGGATGTATCCGGACAGAGCGTGCGGGCGGGCGGCTCGATCAATGTGGCCTCCTTCGATCTGGTTAGTGTGCAGGCGGAGATCTGCAATGAAGTCTTCAGCGCGCTGCAGGGCATTGGGCGACTGCGGAATCTGAAGGAAGGGAACCGTCCGACGTCGCTGACCGATGACGTCTCGGAAGAGTACCTGCAGGCGCGAGCGCTGTTGTCCTCGTTTATGACGCGCACTGGAAACCGGGATGACCTGGATCGGGCGCGTGAGCTGTTTGAGTCGGTCACGCAAGGCAACCCAACGTATCCTCCGGGCTGGTCGGGATTGGGAATCACCCATCTTCAGTACACGCGCCATGGCCTTGGTGGCCAGATGCATGTTCTGGAGGCGAGGCGAGCCTTTGACCGTGCGCTGGAGCTTGATCCGGGGTCGGTCGAAGCCAATTTGTACCGCGTGTACATGCTCCTCTCGCGCGGTGAAAAGGAATCAGCGCGTCACGGGATCGAGCACCTGCTGCAGACCGCGGGCAACGACTGGAATGTGCGGATGGTCGCTGGTCTGACGCTGCGAATCGACGGCATGTACGAGGAGGCGCTGGAGCAATTCAACGCTTCGCTGCGCATGAACCCTTCCAACGCCGCGATGATCTATAACCATCGCGCCCGCGTCTATCAGTACCAGAACCAACTGGATCTTGCGTCCGATGAGATCGAAAAAGGGCTGACGCTGGAGCCGCGCCAGCCACTGCTGCGCATCTCGCTGGGGTATCAGCAGATGCGCACCGGCGATCTGCCGGCGGCGGTTGAGACGCTGGAAGACGTGATCCGCAATGAGAAGTCGCTTCGCATCGTCTTTCCGACAATCGCCCTCTGCTATGTGCAACTCGGCGACCGCAAGAAAGCTGCGACGTTCATCATCGACGAGACGCTGGCTGCTGCGGAGGCGGACAGCGAGATGGCGTATCGGCTTGCCACTTACTTCGCCGTAGACGGCGATGAGAGCGAGGCGCTGCACTGGCTGAGGCGCTCGATCTATCTAGGGAACGAGAATTATCCGTGGTTCTCGAAGAATCCGGCATGGAAGCGCCTCGCCGGGCACAGCGACTTCGAGCGCATCCTGGAAGACCTTAAGAAGAGCTACCGGACGGAACCAGAAGAACTGGAAGCGCCTTCTGGCGCAGGTCCGGAACTAAATCCAGGTTAGGAACTAAATGAAAGACGGGCCCGAAGGCCCGTCTTTCATGCATGCTCAAAAAGCAACTTAGTTGGCGGGCATCATCCGCAGGGCTGGGCCGGCACCGGTTGCCGCAGGTTCTACAGAAGCCGCGGCAACCGGCTTCAGCATGAGCGGGGTGGTCAGGCTGAAGACCAGTCGTGAGTCTTCCTTGAGCGTTGCCTGGCGTTCCTGCTTGAGCCACATTACGGTGCTTGCGCCTGCGCCGACTCCTGCTCCAACGAGCGCGCCGACTCCGCCGCCGATCAGGGCACCGGCTACGGCACCACCTCCGGTGGTAAGGGCGGCAACGGCGAGTGTCTCCTTGGCACGGTCGCGGCGCTTCAAGGTGCCCTCCCGATCCACATTGAAGTTGTTCAATGTGGTATCGATGAGCTGTGCATGAACCATGTACAGCGTGCCGTCAGGCAGGGTAATGCTGCGTGGCTCCAGATGAAGGGCCGCCGCGCCCGAGATGCGGTGTCCGCTGTGAACCTCGGTGACGGTGCCTTCGAGCAGTGAGCCGATGGGGATGATGACACGTCCCTGGTTCATGACCGGCTCCATCACCTCAGCGCTAAACTTTGAACCAAGCTCGGTGCTGGCGGTCGATAGCTGTTCGCGCATTCTGACGTGCAGGAGCGTGCCTTCGTTGATCTCCCCATCCCGCTCGGGAACACTTGTGACGATCTGTGCGTCTACATCCGGCACAACAGTTTTCGGTGCCGTAACAACAGCTGCGCCAGGGACGGCAGGACCGTTATAGGGCACATAGGCGCCGTAGGCCTCTTCGGTCGCAGGCTTTGCGGCGGAGGGCTTGGCTGGCGCTGCGGGAGGCGGAGCCGGCTGGGCATCGTTATTGTTCGCGTCGATGGTGACCGGGTCCGGGTTGGAGACGCCTGTTGTCTGGGCATGAGCTGCCAGGGGCAGGGTGATCAGGGCCAGGGCGGCAACTGTGGTCAGCGGTGTCTTCATGGCTTGCGATCCTCCAGGGCTACGGCATCTCTGGGAAGAGACAAAAAGCCCTGGAGAAAGGCTAATAACCCTGATGGGGGATGCGGAGTTTTTCGAGGATAGGGAATCGAACCTGCTACTACATCTTGCGACACCTGTGAGGAAAGTTGCACATGACAGGCGACGTATTTACCCGTTGGTGATTCGGTGCTTGTACTGGCTTTGCTAAAATTCAAATGGTGAAATCCTCCGGCGCCAGCTCTGGACCCCATTTCGTTCAAACTATCGTCACCGTTGCCGGGAACTCTGTTCCCGTCGACCGTCGCCCAAAGCTGAACGAACGTCTGCAGCATCGCGTTATCCGGCAAATGACTGAATCTTCCAGTGACAGGAGCAACATGACTGAGATCGTTTCTATCCACGCCCGCGAAATTCTTGATTCCCGCGGAAACCCCACTGTTGAAGCCGACGTTGTACTCTCGGGCGGAGCCCGTGGCCGCGCTGCCGTTCCGAGCGGAGCCTCGACCGGCGAGCACGAGGCCGTAGAGCTTCGCGACGGCGACAAGGACCATTACCTCGGCAAGGGCGTTCTGAAGGCGGTGGAGAATGTCGAGTCGATCCTGGCCCCTGAGCTGGTCGGCATGGACGCCTCGAACCAGCGCATGATCGACGCCACCATGATTGCGCTGGATGGAACCGAAAATAAGGGCAAGCTGGGCGCAAATGCGATCCTTGCTGTCTCAATGGCAGCGGCGCGCGCCTCGGCCGAGGCACTGAAGCTGCCACTCTATCGCTACCTTGGCGGCGTCAACGCTTCGATTCTGCCCACCCCGATGATGAACATCATCAATGGTGGTTCGCACGCCGACTCGAACGTGGATTTCCAGGAGTTCATGGTGATGCCGGTTGGAGCGGAGACGTTTTCGGATGCCCTGCGCTGGGGAACGGAGACCTTCCACACGTTGAAGGGTGTGCTGAAGAAGAAGGGCTACAACACCGCTGTCGGCGACGAGGGCGGCTTCGCCCCGAATCTGAAGTCGAACGCCGAGGCGATTGAGCTGATTCTCGAGGCGATTGAGCTGGCTGGCTACAAGGCTGGTGAGGATATCGCGATTGCTCTGGATCCGGCGTCGAGTGAGTTTTACGACAAGGCCAGCGGCAAATACATCTTCAAGAAATCGGATAAGAGCGAGAAGAGCTCAGCTGAGATGGCGGCGTTCTGGGAGAGCTGGGTTCGCCAGTATCCTATCGTCTCAATCGAGGACGGCCTTGCGGAAGACGACTGGGATGGTTGGAAGCTGCTGACCAAGCAGGTCGGAGATTTTGTGCAGCTGGTTGGCGACGATCTCTTCGTAACCAACACGGAGCGTCTGCAGCAGGGCATTGAGCAGAAGGTCGGTAACTCGATCCTGATCAAAGTCAACCAGATCGGCACAGTATCGGAGACGCTGGAAGCGATTGAACTTGCGCGCCGCTACGGCTATACCTCGATCATCAGCCACCGTTCGGGTGAGACAGAGGACACGTTCATCGCTGACCTCGCCGTAGCGACGGGCGCAGGACAGATCAAGACGGGTTCGGCCTCACGTACCGATCGTATTGCGAAGTACAACCAGCTGCTTCGCATCGAAGAGGAGCTGGGCCAGTCGGCTACGTTTCTTGGGATTGAAAGCGTGAACTTCGGCGAATAAGTTACGCCACCTGGAAATATGGCCGCCGGAAGTATGGAAGCCGCACCTGCCATGGGTGCGGCTTTCTGTTTAATCCCTGCATCCAACCAGATAGGTACACTGATGCCTACAAACGGATTTTGAGTGTACCCTCAGATTCGATCTAAAGGAGCTGCCTTGGCTGAGCCGAATACCGTCCCTCCCGCTGCTGTTCACTCCGATGCTCTCGTCTTTTTTGGCGCGACGGGAGATCTGGCCTACAAAAAGATCTTTCCTGCCTTGCAGGCTATGATCAAGCGCGGCAGTCTCGATGTGCCGGTGATCGGTGTCGCGAAGGCTGGGTGGAATCTTGATCAGCTGAAGGCGCGGGCGCAGGATTCGCTCGAAAAGCACGGAGGCGTGGACGCGGAGGCCTGGAAGAAGCTCTCCTCACTGCTGCGCTATGTTGATGGCGATTACAGTGACAAGGCGACCTTCGTTGAGGTCCGTAAGCAGCTTGGCGGCGCACAACATCCAGCACACTATCTAGCGATTCCACCCTCTCTTTTTGAGACGGTAATTGAACAGTTGGTTAACTCCGGATCGGCGCGGGGTGCGCGCATGATCGTAGAGAAGCCCTTCGGCCATGACCTTGCCTCGGCGAAGGAGCTCAACCGGATTCTGCTCAGCGCGTTTCCAGAGTCGTCGATCTTTCGCATCGATCACTACCTGGCGAAGGGGCCGGTTCATAACATGGTCTCGTTCCGCTTCTCCAACGCCTTTCTGGAGCCGCTCTGGCATCGCGATTACATCGAAAGTATGCAGATTACGATGTCGGAGAACTTTGGCGTGCAAGGCCGGGGCTCCTTCTATGACCAGACCGGGGCGATTCGCGATGTGGTGCAGAACCACATCTTCCAGGTCATGTGCAACATCGCCATGGAGTGCCCGGCGCGGCGCGACAGCGAGGCTGTCCGGGACGAGAAGGTCAAGGTGCTGCGAGCGATTCCTCCCATTGAGAGCTGCAACCTTCTGCGCGGTCAGTTTGAGGGATATCAGTCGGAGAAAGGCGTGGCCGCCGGATCGACGGTGGAGACCTTTGCTGCATTGCAGCTGGAGATTAAGTCCTGGCGATGGGACGGTGTGCCGTTTTATATTCGTGCCGGAAAGAATCTGCCGGCGACTTGTACCGAGGTCGTTGCGAAGCTCAGGAAGCCGCCGCAGACGTACATGACAGATCCTGCGCCAGGAAACTACATGCGTTTTCGGATCAGTCCTGAGATGACGATCGCCCTGGCGGTTTCGGTGTCGAAGCAAGATGAAAACGGGCTGCGCTCCCTGGTCGAGCTTGAGGCCTGCCGTCACCCTGAGCCGGACGAGATGGAGGCCTACGAGCGCGTTCTGACGGATGCAATGGCTGGCGATGCGACGCTGTTCGCGCGGCAGGACTATGTTGAAGAAGCATGGCGTATCGTCGATCCCGTGCTGAAGGCGAATACAGCCGTCTATCCCTATGCGCCGCAGACGTGGGGGCCGGCGGGAGCGCCGGAGCCGTTGCAGAAGAATGTGACGCCCCCAGGTGGGTGGCACCCCATCTCCGACGATACCGATAGCTACCATGTTGTGCCGCCGGATACATCGAGGTAGACCGATCCGTGGTGCAGCTCCTTCCGGATGACCGCCTGTTTGTACTGACTGGAGCCGGGGTGTCTGCGGAGAGTGGCCTTGCCACCTTCCGCGGTTCCGGCGGTCTCTGGAACGGCCATCGTTTGGATCAGGTTGCGACGCCGGAGGCCTGGGCGGCTGACCCGTTGCTGGTCTGGCGGTTTTACTCCATGCGCAGAAGAGATGCGGCGGCTGCGGCTCCGAACGCCGGGCATCTCGCGTTGGTCCGGCTGGAAGAGCAGATGGGCAGCAGGTTCTATCTTTGCACGCAGAATGTCGATGATTTGCATGAGCGGGCAGGTTCACACCGTGTTCACCATATGCATGGCTCTCTCTTTCAGTCGCGTTGCGTGCGATGCGAGGAGCCGTTCTACGACGACGGAGGCTATGAGCTGGTGGATGATCTGCCGCTCTGCGCAATATGTGGGGCAGCGGTTCGTCCGCACATCGTCTGGTTCGGTGAGGTGCCTCTGGATATGGAGCGTATCTATGCAGAGCTGGATCGTGCGACGGTGCTGCTTGTGGCGGGGACTTCGGGATCGGTGTATCCAGCGGCGGGCTTTGTCCAAGTCGCGCACCAGCGAGGAATTCGTACGATCTATGCCGGTCCAGAGGAGCCGCTGAACGCGGATGTCTTCGATGAGGTGCTGCTGGGTACGGCAACGGAGATCCTTCCGACGATCGATGTGCGAGGGGCGTAATATTTGGTGCGGTCGAAACTTGATATTCTGAATCCAGAAATGCCTAAGAAACCGATTGTCCTCACCATCCTCGACGGCTGGGGCTACCGCCCCGAGACTCACGGCAACGCTATCGCGCATGCTCGTAAACCGATCTACGACAAGCTGCTGGCGACTTACCCCAATACGCTGATTCGCGCGAGCGATCACTTCGTCGGCCTTCCCGATGGCCAGATGGGTAACTCGGAGGTTGGTCATCTCAACCTCGGTGCTGGACGCATCGTGCGTATGGATATCTCGCGTATCGATGAAGCGATTGTGAGTGGAAACTTCTTCAGCGATCCAACGCTGGTCCGCGCGATGCAGCTGGCTGCAACGGATGGGCGGGCGCTGCACCTGCTGGGGCTTGTCTCAGATGGAGGGGTTCACTCCCAGCAGCGACACCTTTATGCGCTCCTGAGGCTTGCCGCGCAGCATAAGTTGAGCCGTGTTTACATCCATGCGTTTATGGATGGGCGCGATACGATGCCGACGAGCGGCCTCGGATACCTGGAGGCGCTGCAACAGCAGATTCGTGAGATCGGCGTTGGAGCTATTGCTTCGGTGTCGGGCCGTTACTTCGCCATGGACCGCGACCTGCGCTGGGAGAAGGAGCGCCAGGCGTTCGATGCCATCGTGACGGGCTCACCGCAGGGCGGCGCCTATACCGATCCGCTGGCGCGTATTCGTGAGCTTTACAACAATGAAATCACCGACGAGTTCGTCCCGCCGTTTACGGTTGTGGATGCAAGTGGCGCGCCGGTCGGGCCGATTCGCGACAACGATGTTTGCATCTGCTTCAACTATCGCGCCGATCGCGTGAGGCAGATCACCCGGGTTCTTGCGCGCAACTGCGATATGCCTGGAGGCCTCACGGCGGGTAATGCGCTGGATCTTCCCAAGGCTGCGGAGCTGGACACGGAGATTCCGCGCGCGCAGGCTCCGAAGAACATTCATTTCGTGACCATGACGAACTACGACAAGAACTTTACCGTGCCGGTCGTCATCCCGCCGGAGTCGATGGATAATCTGTTGGCGAATGTATTGGCCGATGCAAATATTCGCAATCTGCGCGTTGCGGAGACGGAAAAGTACGCTCATGTGACGTACTTCTTCAATGGCGGTATCGAGAAGCCATTTCCGGGAGAAGACCGCGCGTTGATTCCATCGCAGAAGGTAGCGACGTATGATCTTGCTCCTGAGATGTCGGCGGAAGGGATCGCCGATGCTGTGGTGAAGGCGGTCAACGACACCGCATTTGATGTGGTGATCGTCAACTTTGCCAATGCGGATATGGTTGGGCACTCGGGCAAGATGGAGCCGACAGTGCGAGCTGTCGAGACGGTGGATACGCAGTTAGGTCGCATCTACCGGGCAGTGAAGCAACGTGGCGGAGCCTTGCTCGTCACGGCCGACCACGGCAACGCCGAGATGCTCATCGACCCGGTGACCGGCGGCCCGCACACGGCGCATACGACGAACCCTGTACCGTTCATCATGATCAGCGATGAGGTGGATACGAGCCACCACTCGATCCTGAGGCCGGGCGGCAGTCTCCGCGATATCTCTCCTACCATCCTTAAGCTTCTGGGACTGCAGAAGCCGCTGGAGATGACGGGCGAAGACCTCGCACAGTAGGAAAGATCCCACAGCCGTTCTCTTCAAGAGAGGAGCGACGACTGTGGGATCTGTTTTTAAGCGTGAGCTGCGTTTAGCTGAGAATCCGCACATCGCCTGCCGGTGTCTTGGTGAAGGCGTGGATGAGATGGCACTGCTCATCGAAGTGTTTTACGGTTAGGTGCTCGGCGGTCATCTCGAGATGCGTGAAGCCGTGAACTTTTTCAGCAGAGGGGCCACGCTGACTCTGTGGAATCGTCAGGTTGTACAGGTCAGCGCCTCCTCCTCCTGAGAGCACAAACGAAGTGGGATGCCCCTCAAACTCCAGATGCTGCATGTCGTGGTCGTGACCGGCAAAGTAGAGGTGGGCCTTGTGTTGTTCCAGTAGCGGCAGCCACTCTGCGATAAGGACCTCGTGATCTCCATGCGGTCCGTTGGAGTAGATGGGATGGTGCGCCATGACCAGCAGGTAAGGGGTCGTTCGCGGCTTTGCTAGCTCCAGTTTGAGCCAGCGTAACTGCTCGGCCTGATCTTCAAGCGACATCTGAAAGTTTGCACCGGTTGCCTTCGTGGCACGGGGCTTCTGAACGTTGCTGTCGAGAACGATGACGGTCGCAAGAGGTTTGGTGGCGGGGAACTGAAAGCTGTACCAGCGCGCTGGCATAGTCCAGCGCGTGTTGCCGCGCCTGGCGTAGGCGAGCTGCATGTCGACCTTGCTCTCCGGCATGCGCTGGTAGTCGTGATTGCCCAGCATGGCGTAGGCCTTGCAGTTGAAGGTCGACTCCGGGTACATCTCTTCGAACTGAGTCTTCCAGCGCGGAGAGTCGACGCCACCGGTCATATCTCCGTACCAGTTGTCACCCAGCATGATCAGGGCATCGGTCTTCACACGATTCACTGCGACATACTGCTGCATCGCGGCTGCGACCTGCTTCTGTGCCTCAAAGCGCTCGTATCCCCAGTCGCCGATCATCAACCAGTTGCTGCCATCGGTACGTTGCATAGGTGCGGCAGATAAAGGAAGGCGCCCGAGCGCGGCTGCGGCACTGAAGGCAAAGCTCTGGCGAAGAAACCTGCGGCGGCTGAGAGAGTCGTTCATGCAGTAGTTGTATCAAGAGGGGATGAACGAACGATGAAGAAGATGCTACAGTTCGCGGCGACCTTCGAGTGCACGGGTCATCGTCACCTCGTCGGCGTATTCGATATCGCTGCCCGCAGGAACTCCAGTAGCGATCCGTGTGACGCGGACGCGAGGTTCTACGCGATGGACTTCCTCAACCAGATAGCGTGCTGTGGCCTCGCCTTCTGTCGTCGGGGAGGTGGCGAGGATCAGTTCGTCGATCTCAGGCAGGCGGGTCAGCAGGTTGGCGATCCGCAGTTGCTCCGGTCCGACACCGCCAATGGGAGAGAGCGTACCGTGCAGAACATGGTAGACCCCGGCATAGCTGCGAGTCTTTTCAATGGTGGCGATGTTGGTAGGCTCTTCCACAACGCAGACCAGGTGCTGATCTCGTGCGGGACTTGTGCAGTAACTGCAGGGATCGACGTCGGTGATGTTGTTGCAGATGGAGCACAGGCGAAGGCTTGCCTTCAGCGTGCGAATGGCGCTGGCCAGCTGCTCCGCATCGTCGGGCGAAGAGCGCAGGACGTGGAAAGCAAGACGCTGAGCGCTTTTGGTGCCGATGCCGGGTAGCTTTCGCAGCTCTTCGATAAGCCGCGTCATAGGTTCTGCAAACCGAGCCACTAGGTTAGCCCCGGAATATCGAGTCCGCCCATCATGCCGGAGAGGCTCGACTTCATGGCATCGTCCGCGCGTCGACCGGCTTCGTTGACTGCCGCGGTAATCAGATCCTCGAGCAGCTCCAGGTCGCTGCCTGCGCTGCCAATAGCCGTCGGTTCGATTTTGAGGCGCAGCACTTCTTTCTTGCCGTTCATACGAACGGTGACCATGCCGCCGCCGGTTGAGGCTTCGACGATGGTCTCCTGCAGCTTCTGTTCCATCTGCTCCTGCATCTGGCGCGCCTGCCCCATCATCTCTTTCATCTTGGAGAGATCAGAAAGATTCATCGTTACGGTACCTCGGAGAGATTGGGTTAGTCGTTGTCGCTAAGGTCGATGACGTTGCGAATCTCCGCATTGAAGAGCCGCTGTGCCTGCTGCACGACCGGATGGTCGAGTGCCTTTGCCTGCGCGCTGCCTGAGCGTGCGGCCTTGGCCTTCTTGGGAGCGCTGCTGGCCCCTGCCGCGCCCGGCAACAGCGTCAGCTTCAGAGAGCCGGTACCCACGGTCCGCAGCGTGGCTCGAATGATACGGTCTGCATCAGGATTGATGACCATGGACAGCATGGTCTTGGAGAGATTGGTCTGCACCCGGATCTCTCCTCCTTCGATCAGCCACTCAGCGTCGCCCATCGCGTCGGCGGCAGAGCCCTGGCTCTTCGCGCTCGAGAGCGCCTCGACGACAGTTCTTTGCAGATCATCTGCCGACTGGCCTGCCGATTCCTGCGTGGGGGCGACAGGTGGC
This sequence comes from Edaphobacter sp., assembly GCF_028283685.1. Taxonomy (GTDB): domain Bacteria; phylum Acidobacteriota; class Terriglobia; order Terriglobales; family Acidobacteriaceae; genus Edaphobacter. The sequence goes on from NZ_JAPWKF010000001.1 coordinate 191,103, forward strand.
GGCGGAGTTGGATCTTCAACTGCGGGAGCTACGTAGACCTCAGGATCGGGAACAGAAATGGCACCCATTCCTACAAGATCTGTGGCGATTTCGAGTGCAGAGACGCCTTTCGGCTCTTCCGGCTCAAGAACGGCGACAGGAGCCGACTGCTTTGCCGGTTCGCGGACGATTTTCGGTGTCTCGCTGACGGGCTTCGGTGCCGCTGGCTGTGGCGGAGCGGGGACGACGCGGCGGCTGCTGTCTCCGCCAAAGGGCGAGAATGCCGGCTTTGCGGGAGCTGATGGCGCCACGCTCGGCACAGGAGCGGGCCTTGGAGTTGACTGTGGTGCTGTTGCAGCTGTCCGCGTTCGCGGAGCTTCTGCGCCACTGCCTGAACTGCCGGAGGTGGGGAAGCGGCTGAGAATCTCTTCTACGGGAAGCAGCCGCCGCAGGTGCACCAGCTTCAGAAGCCCGAGCTCAAAGTGAAAACGCTGCTCCTGCCGGTAGCCCAGCTCATCGAAGGTGCGCAGCATCACCTGGAGAAAGCGAGTCAGTTCCTCTTCCGTGAAGAGCGAAGCTGAACGACCGGCACGGCGCTGTTCGTCGGACGAGATCTGCAGAAGCTCCGTGGTGTTGCCATCCAATCCGGTGCCATCTGCGCCGATGCCGGCGATCTTCGCGATGAGGCAGTTGCGCAGATAGCGAACACACTGCCGCGCTAGCTGCGCCGGGCTGTTTCCGGCGTCCAGCAGCTCGTTGGCGATGGTGATGACGTCCGCGCTCCGGTTCGCGTCGACAGCTTCAAGCACGCGCTCAAAGACGGCGCTGGGGACGGTGCCCATCAGTTCGCGGATCTGGGCGGCGTCGAGTCGCGGTTTGCCGTCCTCTACAGGTGCCGAGGCTATTGCCTGGTCCATGATGGAGAGGGCATCGCGCATCGAGCCGTCGCCTGCCTCTGCCAGCAAGGCGAGGGCGGCATCGTCGGCTTCAACGCCTTCATGGTCGGCGATCGCGCGGATCTGAGCGAGAATGTCGACCAGCTTTACGGCATGAAAGCTGAAGTGCTGGCAGCGGGAACGAACCGTCTGCGGAATGTCTTCGGGCTGCGTCGTCGCCATCATGAAGACGATGTGGTCCGGGGGCTCCTCCAGCGTCTTCAGAAGGGCATTGAAGGCGGCATCGGTAATTTGATGCGCCTCGTCGAGGATGTAGATCTTGTAGCGATCTCGTGCGGGACGATAGCGTGCGGCGTCGCGCAGCTCGCGAATCTCGTCGATGCCACGGTTGGTCGCGGCGTCGATCTCGATGACATCAACGGCTGTGCCGGAGCGGATCTCCGTGCAGGACTCGCAGACTTCACAGGGCTCTGCCGTGGGACGAGCCTCGCTTCCGATGGTATTCCGGCAGTTGAGCGCCATCGCCAGAATGCGGGCGATGGTCGTTTTGCCGATTCCTCGGTGACCGCTGAAGATATAGCCGTGAGCGATGCGTCCCTGAGTCAGCGCATTCATCAGCGTGACCGTGACATGATCCTGCCCGGCGACATCAGCGAAGCGTTGTGGACGATATTTTCTTGCTAAAACCTGGTATGCCATTCGCCTGCTGCGGCGGAGTTCCGCGTCTCAATTATTGTAGCCGCTGAGAGGTGCCTAGCGTTTTCCGGCAATAGCCTTCCGGCGTTGCCTCCTGGCGCGCCGCTTGACCTCTTCATCCGAGAACATGGTTCCACGGCATTTGGGCGTGCCGCAGTAGCAGTCGGCTTCGTCATCGTCGGAGTCGTGGAGGTTGTATTCGTAGGTCAGTTCTTCGCCAGCGGAGATGTCGCGTGTCGCAACGATCCAGATTCTGCCGTCGAGGTTTTCCGTCTCGCAGTTTGGCTCGCAGCAATGATTGATGAACATCGCTGCTCCGAAGCCGTCAATGACCTCGCCTTTATTGCCGGTACTGAAGAGATAGGTCACGAAGCGATCGCGGTAACGCTCGTCGGCCTCTCCTTTGCTGAAGCGTGGGCCGTCGTATTCCACAATGGATGAACCTTTTTTAATGGGCTGCGTGGTGTAGCAGCCGGCAGCATGGATGGACGAGGAACGGATGACGAGGCCAGAGACCATGGAAGATGACTCAGAATGAAGGAATTAGCGACTTACGGGAAGCGTTCTGGAACGGATCGCTGGCGTCTCGGCCACCCTGTCGCAAGCTGACTATAACAAACGGCAGTTTGGATAAGTCAAAACAATGTGTATTTCGTCAGCAGACAGGAGCGTAGTCTAGGGGTAGGTATGATGCGTGTGCGTGCGATCACGGTAGCGGCGGTGCTTCTGGCTGGATATAGCTACGCTCAGACACCGACCCAGGCGGCTCCGTCCTGTCCCTCCTCGGATCAGACGAAGACTACCGACAGTTCCGCGACAAAGGACAATAAGAAAAATCCTCAAGATTCTTCGGCGGATGCTCCATGCACTCCTGCGAAGGAGCCTTCGGCTTCCCAGAAGTTTCCATTTCCGGGGTCGTCATCCGCTCCCGCCATGCCGGGCTCTCAGACGCCGCCTGACGCACCCCCTGCCTCGGGTCATCCTCCGTCTGCGGCAGAAGAGCATCCGTTCCCGGGAAGTGCGCCCCCGATGCCGGGTTCGGAGGGGAGCAGTTCAAGTAGCACTGGAGGATACTCCAGCTCTAGCGACGGGGCCGCGTCAGGTGATGCCCCATCGCATTCTGCGGATGACAATCCGGAGGCTCCCAAGACTTCAGGGCGCCGTCTTTTGCCCAAGGTGAAGAAGCTTCAGACGGATGAAGATCGCGTGGACGAGGATTTGAAGGTCGCCCAGTTTTATGAAAACAAGGGTGACCTGAATGCGGCCTATCTCCGCGTAAAGGATGCGGTGAAGTCTTTGCCGACCGACTCGGAGATTCACTACGAACTCGCCCGTATTGCACAAAAGATGAATAAGCACGATGAGGCGGTTGCGGAGTACAGCGCATACCTCAAGCTGGAACCGGACGGCCAATATATCAAGCAGGCGCAGAAGGCGCTGAACGAGTTAGGTCAGCCGTAGAGGGCTCTAAGCGTGAAAGCCTTTAGGCTGGTGGTCCTCTACTTCAGATAATCGAAGAGATTGGTTGAGTTCATCGAGCTGATGACGCCGAGCAAGGCCTCGTATTGGGTCTCGTTGGTCTTCAGTTGCGTGGCGATGGCTGCGGGGTCGGCGCTCACCAGCGTCGATTGGATAGCCTGAAGATTTGCGTTCTGTGTCTGCGCATACGTGCTGGTCGCCTTCAGGGTGCTGAGAGAGGCGTCGAGTACGGAACGCTGCGTGGAGACATTCGACAGGGCATTGTTGAGTGCTGCACTATCGGCGGAGAGCGTGTCGGTGTCTGCGCCGCTTTGCAGGTCAGCGATAAGCTGATTCAGTGTCGCCAGCGTGCCTGTCGATCCTGATCCGAAGATTGATGATCCCGGAAGATTCATCTGGATCATCTGGCCGCCAGGTGTCTCAATGGATTGGGTCACGGTGTCACCTGCATACACGGCCGTTGCTGGGACGGTGGTGTCATCCACGGAGTAAGGCTGCGTTGTTCCCTGGCTGCCAGCGAAGAGATACCGCCCCTGGTAGCTGGTGTTGGCGAGGCCGAGGATCTGGTCGCGGATGCCGATGACCTGCTGGGTGAGGGCTTTGAGGTCGGAAGAGTTCATCGTCCCGTTGGCTGCCTCGATGGCAAGCGTCGAGGCCGAGGTCAGCTGTGTGACGACATCGCCGAGGGTGGAATCGGTGACCTGAAGCATCGAGGATTGCGTTGCTGCATTTGCAACGAAGGTGTCGATGCCTGACATCGTGCTTCCCAGGCGAATGCTTTCGGCTGCGACGATTGGGTCGTCAGACAACGAAGTGACGCGCAGTCCGCTCGATAGCTCACTCGAGAGCGAGTTGGTCGTGTTCGCCGTGTTGTTTAGTGCCTGCGTCAGGCTGTTGATATACGTAGGATCCGCTCTCACTGGCTAGCTCCTTTAGAAATCGTTTTTGATGATTAGGAGACGGATGTCTCCACGCCAAGATTCAGCGCGCTTGCCATGATCTGATCGGCGATGGAGAAGACCTTCGCGGCTGCCTGATACGAACGCTGGTAGGTGTCGAGATTGGAGGCCTCTTCGTCAAGAGAGACACTGGAGATGGAGTTGCGTTGCGTGGTCAGCTGATCGAGGGTGGCCTGCTGTTCAGTTACGTCGTTAGTTGCATCCGCCGTCGCATCGCCGATCTGAGCCAGCAACGATGCGTAGAAGCCCACTGGTGTTTGTCCGGAAACAATGGAATCCGACGCGAGTCCGGCCATGGCAAGTGCATTGCCGGTGCCGGTAGTGCCTTCGCCGATCGCTGCTGCTGCAACTGCCTGGGGATCGGTCGTCGCCAGCTGAATCTGTGAAGCAGCTCCTGTGGCCGTGCCGGGAATGGAAAAGATCGCCTGGCCTGCGGCGCCGCTGCCGTCGAGACCCTGCTCATTGGCCTGGTTGATAGATGTTGCCATCGTGTAGGCCAATTGGTCGAGCGAACTTTGGTATTCAGGAATCATCTGATCTCGAGCTACCAGGATGCCTCCAAGCGAGCCACCGGTTACTCCTGCTGTTATGTCGGTCTGATTGGGACCTGCCAGGAGATGAACCACGCCATCGACGCTCGAGGCCGTCATGTCATACGACTGCGATCCGCTCACCAGGACGGCCCCGTTCGTCGTTGTCAGCGTCATGCCGTTGCTCTCGTTGGTGATCTGGTTGAGGCCGATGTATTGCGAGAGTTCGGCGATGGCTTGCTGCCGTTGATCTTCGAGTGTGCCAGCATCGGCGTCCGGAGAGAGACTGGTGATCTGCTGATTGAGGGATGCGATAGTCGATGTCAGATGGTTGACCTGATCGGCGCTGTCGCTGACCTGCTGGTTCAGGTCCGCGGAGATGCTCGTGAGTTGGCCCGAAGCATTGTTGAAAGCATTGGCGAGATTATTGGCAGCAGTTATTACCGCCTGCCGAGTTGCGCTGTCCGAGGGGTTTGTTGTCAGGGTGGAAAGGCTTCCGAAGAAGTTGTCTATCGCGGAGCCCAATGCTGTTGAGCTGGCAGAAGTCGAGGTGGCGCTGAGTCCGAAGACATCCTGCACTTCGGAGAGCGCCGTCTGGAGCGCGGTGCTCTGCGCGACGGTCTGTGTCTGCTGATGAACGCGCTGTTCGAGGATGCGGTCGCGCTGGGAGACGCCTCCCGTGCCTACGCTGACTCCCTGGCCGACGATGGATCCATTAATGGTGACGCTGTCCCGTGTCTCCCAGGCAACGGTCTCCCGCGTATATCCCGGAGTGTTGACGTTGGCCACGTTGTTCCCTACAACATTCAAAGCAAATTCATCGGCCATCATTGTCTGTCGCGCCAGATCGATCAGAGAGCTAACTGTACCCATCTTGAATACTCGCGTTCCGGCCTTTCGGCCTAATTTTCTACGGCTTAAATCTGCTTGCAGACTGCGATAGGAGACACGTATTTCCGACGACCTCAAGCTGTAGGAGGCCTGGGCAACATTGAGCTCGAACTAGCTGCCGGACTCGGCTGTCATGGTGTTGAGGATCTTGTCTGCGATCTCTGTCGAGGGAACGTGATACGTTCCAGCGGTGATTGCCTGGCGCAGCGCTTCGACCTTCTCGGTTTGAACGTCTGATCCTGCAAGCGCCTGCGAGACAAGTGTGCTTGCAGAGCTGATTGTCGTTGCATCGGAGATCTTGGTTGAAGCAGCCCCCGGATCTTTCGGAGAGATCGATTGGTTTCGCGGCCGTGCTTCGTTCGCCGCAATCTGTATATCAAGCGTCTGACTGGAGACGCCAACTCCGTTCACCAAACTCATTGTCTTCCTCCAACTACTTGAATCTATCGGCGGGGATCGATCAAACTTTAGTAATGTTTCTGCTTTTTGTGGTGTCGTTACTCCTTGTGACCTGCTGAATCACCTGCCGTGCGATGCCGAGGCCTCCGCTCTGCGAGATCGCCTTGGCGACAGACTCTGTGCCGAAACTCGACATGGTATCGAAGGAGCTGTCTTCGCTCTGTTCGCCACTCAGATCGTTCTCTCCACTGCGAAGAGGCTTGAGAAGCTCCTGCAGGAGCATTCCTTCGAACTGCTGTGCCGCTTCAACAAGTTTGGCCTTCTTCGTCGGGTCCATAGCGGTTCCGTCTGCTGCAGAGCTACCCAGAGATATGTTCATAGAACCTCAATCTCAGCTTCCAGTGCACCGGCGGATTTCATCGCTTGAAGTATCGAGATGACATCTCGAGCCGAGGCTCCAATGGTTTGCAGGTTGCGAACCAGATCATCGACGGTAGCCCCCTGCTTGAGCTCGATGCGGTTGACAGGCTTGTCGGTGGCATCAACGCTGGTCTGTTGGACGACCTTTGTGTCTCCCGTGCCAAAGGCATTTGGCTGCGAGACCTGAAACTCGCTGACAACATTCACTGCCAGCCCGCCGTGCAGGATTGATACTGGCTGAAGAACAACCGTTCCACCGATGACAACGGTTCCCGTGCGTTCATTGACCACCACTTTCGCGCGGGGGTATATCGGCACTTCAATGGATTCAACCTGGGCGAGGAAGCTGGGGGCCTCTTCGCCTGCGGGAAGAGTGAGGTCGATCCTGCGGCTGTCGATGACGTGAGCGGCATTCTGACTCATCTCCTGGTTGATGCTCGAAGCGATGCCTTCGGCGCTCTTGAAGTCGGCATCGTTCAGCAGCAGGGAGAACTTGTGGCGGCCTTGGATATCGATGGGGACCGGCCGTTCGACGATGGCGCCGAACGGTACGCGTGCCGTGTTCGGGTGATTGACCTGCTTGAGATTTCCGTTCGAGGAGATGGAGTAGCCCCCAAGAATCAGTGGACCTTGAGCCTGTGCGTAGATGTTGCCGTCGGCGCCAAACAGCGGCGTCATCAATAGGAGCCCACCGTCCAGGCTGCGTGCGTCGCCAGCGGAGGAGACGGTGATGTCCAGCTTGGTGCCGGGCCTGGAGAAAGGCGGCAGGGTAGCTGAAACGAAGACAGCGGCGAGATTCTGAACCCGTATGGATGCGGCCGGCACGCTGACTCCCATACGCAGCAGAGTCGACGCAAGCGTCTGGAGGGGAAACGCTGTCTGCTGGCTGTCGCCTGTGCCTGCCAGACCGACGACGATTCCGTAGCCTACGAGCTGGTTGTCGCGAATGCCTTCAATTGTTGCAATGTCCTTGATACGTGCCTGACGGATAGTCGGAGCGCCAACAGTGCCATGAAGGTGCGTCGTAAGAAGAAGGATCGCGAGGGCACTCCAGGGTAGCTTTCTGATGTATTGCCGATCGTTCACGTTCATAGGTGTCCCGTGGTTAGAAGATCAAGATGTGTTGGAGCAGCCGCACCAGAGCGTTGGGGCGATGGGTGTAGTCAGTCACGATGCCCTTGCCACGGACCTCCAGCTCCAGGCTCGAGATGGCTGTTGAAAGGACCCGGTTCTGCTGTGAGATGTCCTCGGGGCGAACGATGCCGCGCAATACGATCGTCTGCGTCTGCTGGCTGAACTCGACCTGGCGCGCGGCTTCGATCACGAGCATGCCGTTAGGCAGCACCTCGATGACCTGGCCACCGAGGATGGTGCTGAGGCTGGAGTTTGTCGCACTCGTTCCCTGGGCATCGAGTGCTGCCGCGGAGCTTTGATTGATGAGATTCTGCAGCGCGTTGCCGGCGTGCAAGACGCCGATGAGGCTGGATATCTGGGAGCTCGCGTTCGATGCCCTGGAGTTCTTCACGGTTCCGTCTGTCGAAGCCGCGAGGTTTTCATCCACCACGACGGAGATGAGATCGTGCGGGCGCATGGCGCGGACGTCGGTCATCATTCGGGTGAGGCGGCCGCTGTCGTTCCAGATGGAGCCCGAAGTCTCTGAAGCAGTATTCTCCCCGCGCACGCGCTCAAGATAGGACTGCATTGAGGTGGCTGCGGGACTGGGCTTTTCCTTCAGAAGGTTCTTGATATCCGCTGCATGCGATGGCATGGCGCGGACGAGAAGCAGGACGGCTACTGTCAACAGGGCAGCGACTCGGAGCAGCCGGTTCTCCGGCGAGGGAGGTAAAGGCGCGAAGAGCACAGAGGTGCTAAGGATGGATGGATGACCGCAGTGGGGCAGTGTGTGTGGGGCGCTCATTGATCGATCTCCACTTCGTTCGGTCCACGGATGACGGCGACCATCGGCAGGGGATGTCCACCGAAGCCGAGGGGATGTTGCACGGCCTGCATCCGCACACCAAGCATGTGAACGCGGATATGTTCTCCGACGGTGCCGCTTCCTTCCGCGATTCCTGTGAGCTCCAGATGGAGCATCTCGTTGTGGCTGAAGATGTGAACCACATCTCCGGTATGAACGAGAGGGAAGGGACCGCCTGATGCCGTCGCTCGCGTGAATGTAGATGGCAGCGGCACCATGATTGGCGCAAGCTCGGGACGTTCGCAGGAGACGATGACGGCCCAAGGCGCCCCGAGCAGAGGATCGTGGTGAATACTGGCAATGCGATAGCCTTGTGAGGCGTGTGGCTGCTTCGTCGGTTGTTGCTTGGAGGCTACTGCAGCAGCCTCAGTCGGCGTGGCATAGCAGGGCGCGTCATATCCGAATCCTGCGGCGCAGGGAAGCACGAACAGGGCCATCGTTGCGATTCGGATCAACGGCATCGGGAGTCGGAGCATCTCATCACCCTCGCAGGGTTAGCGAACCATATTGTTGATCTGCGAATACATATCGTCAGCCACATGAATGACCTTCGAGTTGCTTTCGTAGGCGCGCTGGGCGAGGATCATTTGCACGAATTCGCTGACAACATCGACGTTCGAATTTTCCAGATAGTGCTGCTGCAGTGTTCCAACGCCGCTGGTCCCGCCGGGAACGTCCGTGATGACATTGCCGGATGACTGTGTCTGCGTAAAGAGATTGCCGCCGATGGAGTTCAGTCCCCCCGGATTCGCGAAGGTGGCGAGCTGGAGGGTACCGAGCTGCTGCGGATTCGTTTGCCCGGGTAGCGTTGCGGAGACGACACCGTACTGCGATATGGTTACGTCGGTGGCGTTGGCGGGAATGGTAATCGATGGAAGCAGGGGATCGCCGTCTGCGGTAACGATCTGGCCCTGATTGTTCAGATTGAAGTTACCCGAGCGGGTATAGGCGAGCGTGCCGTCAGGCCGCGTGATCTGAAAGAAACCCTGTCCCTGAATGGCAATGTCATAGGGATTATCGGTCTCGGTGAAGTCCCCCTGCGTCTGGATCATCTCGGTGGCGACAGAGCGTGTTCCGAGACCGATCTGCAGGCCTGCGGAGGTCGTCTGCTGGGTCGCAGGCGAGCCGGGCGTGATCATGTTCTGGTAGATCATGTCTTCGAACTGGAGTCTGCGACGGCGGAAGCCGGTCGTTGCAGAGTTCGCGAGGTTGTTTGCCACGGTATCCAGATTGGCCTGCTGTGCGTTCATGCCGCTCGCCGCGGTGTATAAGGCTCGGATCATCGATGTTCTCCTGTCGTAAAGCGTGTGTGCTAAACCTTCGGCAGGTCTTCTGCCGCAGTCTTATCAAAGTCGTTATTGAAGACGGTGAGGGCTCTCTGCATCATCTCGGCCTGACGCTGCACCAGAACCATCTGCATCGTGCCGTGGATGGCATCCTGGTTGGCGCCTTCGAGGGCGCCCTGCTGAACGGTCGCGTCGGATGTGGTTGGCTTTGCGTCGCCAGCGGTGAAGCGGTTAACACCTTCGGCCGTAAGCGCATAGCGATCGGAAAAGTTGAAGACACCAACCTGGCTTACCAGGGCACTCCCGTCCTGCGTTCGTACGGAGACGCTGCCATTTGGGGAGATCTGGACATCGCCGCTGGGAATGGCGATGGGCTGCATTTTTGTATTGAGCACGGGTTCGCCCTGGCTGGTCTGGAGGATGCCGGTCGACGAACGACGAAAGGACCCGTCACGCGTATAGCGCACACCGTTGGAAGTCTGGATGGCGAAGAATCCTGTGCCTTCGATGGCGAGGTCGAGCGGATTGCCCGTCGTAGCCATTAAACCCTGGCCCATATCGAGAGCGTTGCCGCCAAGGATGCCGAAACTGTTCACCGTCTGGCCGACCTGAGACTGAGCATTTGAGGCGGGGCCGAGTCCTTCGACCAGCACGCCGCGGAAGTAGTCGCGTTGCGCACGAAATCCATTGGTGCCGGCGTTGGCCAGGTTGTTGGCGGCGGTATCGAGGGCCTGAGTCCTGGCGGCCAGGCCGGTGTAGGCGGCGTAGAGTCCACTGTCCATGCCTGCTACTGAAGCATGTGGCGTGCCAAAGACGGGGAGCGATGGCTTAGAGGAAACTTATGCTTGAGGCGCTCAACCTTTTTTCCCATCTGCCGATAGTGTCTGTGTGAGAGTGCTAACGATTATGGAGGTTTGGTGCGAGCGCTAATTATTGACGATTCGGCGGTGATGCGTAAGGTGATCGAGCGAGCATTAAAACAGGCGGGGCTGGAGTTTACCGAGGTGCTGCAGGCCTCAAACGGAGAAGAGGCCCTCGAAGCGTTGCGCAAGGATGGCATTGGCCCGGCAAAGATCGGGCTGATCATCAGCGATATCAATATGCCGGTGATGGACGGCCTGCAGTTTCTCGAGGCTCGCCGCGATCAGAAGCTTGCCCCTGGAGTTCCGGTCGTCATGATCACAACGGAGGGCAGCGAGCCGTTTGTCCTGCGGGCTATTGCAGCCGGAGCACAGGGCTACATCTGCAAGCCGTTTACGGCGGATCAGGTGAAGGCCCGCGTCGTTCCGCTGGTACAGGCAGCCTGACGACGCACCAGATTGTTTGTAAGCAGAAGCAGATCGGCGGGCGCCCTGAGGGAACGCCCGCCGATTGCGTTGAGAGGCGACGTTTTACTTAACGACAGACTGGAAGAGCGGAGAGCTCAGCAGGCTGGCGAATTGACCATCGCTCGAAGAGTAGGAGACGGTCAGTGTTCCCGAGTTGGAGTCAATGGTGGTCTGATCGAGCGCAGACTTCTCAAGCGAGGTTCCCTGGGTCTTCTTGAGAATCGAAACACCCTTGAGTAGAGTCGCGCAGGTGGCCGCCGTCATGGTGTCGCCCATTACGACTGCCATGTCGAACTTCACTCCGTTCTCGAAGTCCATGGTGTAGCGCGAGCTCTTCATGCGATTGCGCACGGTGTCGTAATCGGCCAATTGTGCGGCATCGCCGAGCACCGAGCGCATCATGGTCTGCGTACCCTTCTGGTCGAGCAGGCTCCAGACAGCCTTCTGATCGACAGCAACCATCTCATTCATCATGTCGCTGTTAGCGAGAAAGTTCTGTGTGATGCCATCGCGCGCATCGAGAGCGGCCCTGACTGCGTCCTTCTCACCAAAGACCATCGTGGTCTGGTTGAGGAAGACAACGCTCATGCCGTTCTGTCCCATCGGATAGATGTTGTTGTTACGCATGGCGACTGGCTTGATCTTGTTCTTGGCGAAGTTCGCCATGATCTCACGGGTATGGAACTGCCCCTGTGCGATGCCAACGATGCGCGTGCTTGAGGCGCTCTCGCGGAAGGCAGCGAAGGTGAGGATGTCAGCATCCTGATCGACTTTGAGACCGGAGGTCTTCAGCGCTGTCTCAAGACGCTTGAGTTCAGGAGGAAGGACGCGGTCCTTCATATCCATCGCGGCAGATGAGTTCTGCATCGCGCGATAGTCCACCACGATGAGCTGCTGAATATCTTTCGGGATCGAGGCCTTGGCGTCACCTGAGAGTTGAGCGGCGGGCAGCAGGGTCGCTGAAAGGGCGAGTGTTGCGATGGGGAAGATTGACTTGAGAATCTGCAATGGAGTGGCTCCTTGAACGCGACTGCGGCGCCCAATAGTTCTATTCTTTCGTGACTCAACGCTGGCAGGCAAGTGGCGTTGCCTGCCACGTTGGACGTACTGGCAGCAGGTTTCGTAAGTATTTCAGTCTGCGATCCACTCGAGCGGGCGTTCCAGCCTGCGTTCAATGACCTTGAGTGCGGGGTTAAACCCAGGAATCCGTTGAATCCATTCGGCTTCGGGATCGTAAGCTGCCTGGGGGATCAGGCCGATCAGCTCGCTGTCGTCGAGTTCGGCCCCATGTCTGCGCGCCAGCTCGGTAGCGCGGGCGTAGACCTTGGTCATGGGAGTTGACTGGTAATCGGTGATGTTCATCGTGACCTGGGCGCGGTCGTTTGCAAGGACGCCGAGCGCCTTAACCCCATGCAGCCCGCCGTTGGAGGCGCGGATATCGCGGGCGATAGCGCGCGCCGCAGTGATGTCAGGCTGTTTGAGATGAATGTTGTAGGCGATCAGAAAGTTGCGCGCGCCAACGGCGGAGGCGCCGGCGGTGTCGTGCAGCTCCGGACCTCCGATGTCAGGACGGCGCGAGGCGTCCCTGCGAACGGCGTCGCGAAGACCTTCAAACTGGCCGCGGCGAACATCTTCGAGCTGAACGCGATCGGGGCGCGCCGCGGCGGCTCCGTAGAAGTAGACGGGGACGCTGTAACGGTGCCAGATATGCAGGCCGGCTTGTCGCGCCAGCAGGGCGCACTCCGCTACCGAGGCTCCACTGACCGGAATGAATGGGATGACGTCGGCCGACCCGATTCGAGGATGGACGCCGTTCTGCAGGGTTAGGTTGATTAACTCGGAGGCTTTGCCCACGCCCCGGACCGCCGACTCAACGACGGCCTCGGGCGGCCCGGCGATGGTCACCACGGAACGGTTATGTGCCACATCGAGCGACCAGTCGAGCAGACTGACACCTGGGACCTGCATAGCTGCAACGATTTGGTTGACCTTACCGGCGTTTATTCCTTCAGAGAAGTTGGGAACACACTCGATGATGGCGTCGTTCTTCATGATGTCTGACCTAACAATGAGCTGACAGTGCTGCAGGGAAACGAGGTGGCGGTTATTTCCACCAGCTGTAACCGATGGAAAACTGAACGCTGGCGTTGACTCCGGGATTCTTGTCTCCAAGGGAGGACGAAGAGATGTGAATGGCGTTGGCTCCGATATCGAGTGACTGGTGCGGACGAACGAAGTAGTGGGCTCCAACGCCAAACTGCGGTGTGAAGTTCCAGACGCTGGTATTGGCGGCCGTTCCATCGTTGGTGGTGTTGTACGGCGGACCGCCGAAGGCCGGATATTTGTGATTCGTCCAGATAACACCACCCCCGCCCTGAACGAAGGGAACGATCTTGCGGTGGCCGGAGCCGGTAAAGTTCCAGCGCAATTGGATGGGGGTAATGGAGACTCCCGTGAAGGTTCCGCCGACGGTGTAAGGCGCGGAGCAGCCGGAGTCGGTACACATCTCCCGCTGAAACTTTGGGGTATAAGACTGCCAGAACGGGAAGACCTCGATGCCATACTCGAAGTTTCCATGCAGAAGCCCCGGTCCCACGTTGGAGATCAGGACCTTGCCGGCGCGGCCGCCGAACATCAGGAACTTGAAGCTATTGCGATCCTCCGTGAGGCCAACCCCCCCCTGAGCCAGGACGCCGAACTCCAATGGGTGGCTATCGCCGACGAATGGTGTCGGAGCAGGCGGCTTTGCTTGTGCGCTGCCTGCAATGGGGGAGACGATGAGGGCCAGGGCGCCCAACCAGGCGAAACGACGTATTGAGGAGATCACTCTTTTCCAGCTCCAGTCTGTTTCCAGTTTTCCAGCATTACAGAAGAAAGGCCGCCGTTGGTCGGCGGCCTTTAAATAACAGGGACCGCTCAGGTTCAACCAGCGACGGGCGCCTCATCCATATCGAAGTTCGAGTAGACGTTCTGCGTGTCGTCGAGGTCTTCGATGGTATCGAGGAGGCGGATCATGGCGTTGGCCTGGGCTCCCTCGAGCTTGGTGTAGGTGGAGGCAATCTTGGTGACCGCGGCTGTCTCCGTCTTGAGGCCGGCGGCTTTGATGGCTTCAGTGACAGCTTCAAAGTCTTTGGGATCGGTGAGGATCTCCCAATTTTCTCCCTGCTCGGAGAGGTCTTCGGCTCCGGCTTCGAGGACGATCTCGGTGATCTTCTCCTCGTTGACGTCCGACTTGGCTACGGTAATCACGCCCTTGGTGGTGAACATCCAGGAGACGGAGCCATCGGCACCGAGATTGCCGCCATTCTTGGAAAAGGCATGGCGAATTTCGCTGACGGCGCGATTCTTGTTGTCGGTGAGTACGTCCACGATAACGGCTACGCCGCCGGGGCCGTAGCCCTCGTAGGTGATCTCTTCGTAGCTGACGCCCTCGAGCTCGCCGGTACCGCGCTGAATGGCTCGCTTGATGTTGTCGGCGGGCATGTTCTCGGCCTTGGCGGCAGCAATGGCGCTGCGGAGGCGAGGGTTGCCGTCCGGATCGCCTCCGCCGAGCTTGGCGGCGATGGTAATTTCCTTGATCAGGCGGGTGAAGATCTTGCCGCGCTTGGCGTCGAGGGCGCCCTTCTTATGCTTGATAGTCGCCCATTTTGAGTGGCCGGACATTTACAACCTCAGTCTCTTTGATTTGCTTTGCCTGCAGCTAACGCAGGTTGATGCGACCTTGAGATTTTAGCATGCCAGAAGGAAGGGGGCCTCCCCCCGTACTTTTTGCGCAAAGTCTTCGAAACAAATGGCTTGCTGAGGTGGTTCCATGCACAGAGTCTACCTCTGACGCCAAGGATTGCAGGCCACGGGCTCGCCTCCATATATCGTATCAATCCGCCGGCTCTAAATCGGCAAAGCTATGTATTTGAATTGATAAGGCTTGACGGTTGTGTGCGGTTGACAGTCTTTCCGGCATGTTCCAGAGATGCATGATTGTGCGACAGATACGTCGAATGAGATGGCGGAGGATGGCCATGACGGTGAGGCAGATGTTGATGGTGAGCGCGGCTACGCTGTTCCTTTCGGCGCTGGGGACAGGAGCCGCGTTTCAGGGTGGGCACGAACGGGCGAAGGTTGTCCTCACCCGAAGTATCGAGCTGCCTGGGACGGTGATTCAGGTGGATTTCGGGGAAGGGCGATTCGACGTCGGCGATGAGGTGATACTGCGTCACGTTGAGGGTGCTGCGGAGGCGGTGGCGACATACTTCGGCCGGTTTCCGGTGGCGAGGGCGAGAGTATTGATTCTCCCCGAAGGTGGACGAGGAGGAGTCTCCCAGGGAACAACGTGGGGCCACCGAGGGGGAATGCAGGGTTTCACGCGGATACGGGTAGGCGAAAAGGTGACTCCCGGTGAACTGAAGGACGACTGGATGATGACGCATGAACTGGTGCACATGGCTTTTCCCGACGTGGCCGAGGAGCACCACTGGATCGAGGAGGGAATGGCGACCTACGTGGAGCCTATCGCTCGCGTGCAGGCAGGACAGCTGGAGGCGAAGACGATATGGCGGGACATGATGGAGGGGATGCCGAAGGGTGAGCCTGAGCCAGGTGATGAGGGGCTGGATCATACGCACACGTGGGGGCGGACGTACTGGGGAGGCGGGTTGTTCTGTCTGGTAGCCGACACCGAGATTCGCAAGCAGACACACAACAGAAAAGGGCTACAGGATGCGCTGCGCGCGGTGGTCGATGCGGGCGGAAGCATCGACCAGGAGTGGCCGCTGGAGCGAGTCTTTGCTGTTGGGGATCAGGCAACGGGAACGCACGTCTTGAGCACGATGTACAAGCGGTGGAGTGTGGAGCCGGTGCCGGTCGATCTGGCTGCTCTTTGGGGGCAGCTAGGGGTGCGGAGGTCTGGCGATGATGTGGAGTTTGATGCGAAGGCACCACTGGCGAAGGTGCGTGAGGCGATCACGAGACGTGTAGCTGGAACCGGACACCGCCTCGTGCATGAAAACTGACGGTGTCCGGTTCGTGCTTACAGGATCTCGGTGGCGAGCTGGTCGCGCATGGTCTCGCGGCGGCGTATGAGCTTTGCCTGGCTACCTTCGACGAGGATCTCTGCGGCTCGGCCGCGTGAGTTGTAGTTGGAGGCCTGGGTCATGCCGTAGGCTCCGGCATCGAGCAGGGCGACGAGGTCGCCGGGCTTGACGCGGGCGATGACGCGATCACGCGCGAAGAAGTCGCCGGATTCGCAGACGGGGCCGACGATGTCGGCAGTGAGCGTGGCCTTGCCGGAGGGTTTGCGGACGGGAACGATCTCGTGATGCGCGTGATAGAGCGCGGGACGGATGAGGTCGTTCATCGCGGCATCGGTGATGAGGAAATTCTTCGAGCCGTTCTTCTTGGCGACGAGTACCCGCGTGACGAGGGCCCCAGCCTGCGCAACAAGGAAACGTCCCGGTTCGAGAAGCAGATGGGCGGACTCTGCGCCAAGACCTTTTTCGAGTGCCGCGGCATAGCGTTCTACCTGGTGGGCGGCGTCGAAGGGGGCGTCGGAGTAGTCGATGCCGAGACCGCCACCTGCGTCGATGGCGCGGATGTCGTGGCCGTCACGGCGGAGATAGCGGACAAGCGAGGCTACGCGCTCGAGCGCCGCGGCAAAGGGATCGACCTTGCGGATCTGCGAGCCGATGTGGACGCTGACGCCATAGGGCTCAAGCCATTTGAACTTTGCGGCGCTGCGGTAGATGGCGCGGGCCTTGGTGATGGCGATGCCGAATTTGTGTTCGGAGAGGCCGGTCGAGATGTAGGGATGGGTCTCGGCGAAGACGTCGGGGTTGACGCGGAGAGCGAAACGGGCTCTGATGCCGAGCTGTTCTGCGCGCTGCGCGAGGAGGTCAAGCTCCATCTCGGACTCGACGTTGAACTGAAGAATATCGGCCTTGAGTGCGGCGTCGATCTCCCATGCCTGCTTGCCGACGCCGGAGAAGACGACACGCCTGAGGGAGGGTTTGTGAGCCTTGCGAACGCGTTCGAGTTCACCGCCGGAGACGATGTCGAAGCCTGCGCCCTGACTGCCGAGCAGGCGCAGGATGGAGAGAGAAGAGTTGGCCTTTACGGCGTAGCAGACGGTGTGAGGCCTTGCGGCGAAGGCCTTCTGGAAGAGCTGAAAGCGGGAGCTGATCTGATCGGCGGAGTAGACATACAGTGGCGTGCCGTACTGCTCGGCGAGGGGTGCGAGGCTGACGGAATCGCAGTAGAGATCGAGGCCTTTGTACTGGAAGGGGCGCGCCTGAGGAACCGGCGTCTTCCTGGCGGTGCCCTTGCGGGCGGAGGGCTTCACGGCGGATTTCTTCGATACAGCGGTCTTCAAAACGAAAATCGTCTCACTTTCAGAGGCCGTTGCTGGGCACGGTGTAGGGCTCGTCGGGGATGATGATCCAGGCGATCAGATAGGCAAAGGCTCCGGCACCGCTGAGGCAGACGATGGCGGTAATGATTCGGACGATGGTGAGGTCCCAGCCATATTCCTGTGCGAAGGCGGCACAGACTCCGGCGATCATACGGTTCTGACGCGGACGAAAGAGTTTTGAAGCCGTAAATGGTGGTGGCGGCGGTGGGGCTGCTCCGACAGGAGCGCCACAGGCAGCGCAGAAGCGGGAGGAGGGATCCAACTGCTTTCCACAACGGGGACAGAACATAGGAGATTCTCCGGAAGACCTTATTTTGACACAGCCGAGCAATCGATCTACAGGAGATACGCGAGAAAGCCGCGAATCGTTCCTGATCGGAATTGAGATGCCGGCCTGCTGGCAAAAGGCGTGCTCTCGATTTCGATAAATCGTTCGGGTGAGCTGGCCGGAAGGCGGTGTCTAGGTTCCCGTATAGGGCGTTTTGAGGTATTTCTTCGCGGCGTCGGCCTGCGACTGATCGCCACCACCGGCGGAGGCCATGTTGTAAAGCTCGACGGCCTTGTCGCGCTGATGGAGGAGATCGAACATCTCTCCGGCGTTGAGCTGGGCGCGGCGCTTGAGCCACTCGCTGCATTTGGGTTGTTCGGCCGCGTGGAGGTAGTCCTGGGCGGCGTCGGCGATCATGTTCTGGCCGCGCTGGGTGTCTGCCAGGCCGAAGTAGGTCATCTGCAGGCGTGGGTCAATAAAGTAGCCGGGCTTGCGGGCGTCGTCGAGGAGGCGCTTGTAGGTGGCGATGGCGCCGGGACCGTCTCCTTTGTCCTTGGTGAGATTGGCCTCCTCGAGGCGGAAGAGATAGTCGTGGGGGTACTGTTCGGCGAGTCCGCGCTGCACGGCTAGGGCCTCGGGGTAGCGGCCGTCGTGGCGCAGAAAGAGCGAGAGGGCGGTGCGGCATTCGACGGGGTTGACGATGCCCTGAGCGGCACATTGGCGGAGGAGGTCGAGGCCCTTCTCTTTGTTGCCGGTGACGCCGGTGATGCCGATCATGATGCGCAGGATGCGGGGCAGCGAGGCGACGGCGAACTGCTGGATGCCCATGGCCATCTTGGCGTCGGCATAGCCAGGATCGATGCGGAGGACCTCTTCGCTGTCCTGTCGCGAGGAGAGACCCTGGCGGGCAGCGCCGACGAAGCTGTGGTCGGCGAGAGTGATGAAGGCGGCGTGCATGCCCCTGGCGTAACCCCGCGCGAAGTAGGCGTTCGCGTTGCTGGGGTTTTGCTTGACGAGGTTGTCGCACATGCTGACAACCGAATTGGTGAGCTGCTCGATGCGGTCGCGGGTCGCCTGCGGGACGGGTACATCACGCTTGGAGCTGAGGAAGGAGTCGTGCGCATAGTAGGTGGTGTCGAGGAGGTCCTGGTGATAGAGCTCGCGAAAGATCAGGGTCATCAGGATGTAGTTCGACGCCATGGGATTCTGCGGATTGGCGCGCTGGATGGCCTCGAAGCGTGAGAGAGCGCCTTCGTAATCGAGGTTGTAGAAGTACACGTGGGCCTCACGCACCTCGGGCGTGAGATTCAGCGGGTCGGTGTGCAGATTCGCCTGCGCGTAAAGAGCTTCGGTGCAGAAGAGAGCAGCGAGCAGCAGGAGTGCTGTCGATCGCAGGAGAGGAGCAATTCGGGAAACGCAGGTTTTGGTCAGCATCATTCCGTAGGGTGTTCGGTGTATAACTCCTCATATGTTAGACGCAGGCCGCGTCGAACTATAGCTTCGGGGCCGGCCTGTGGTGATGATCGGCAGCAAACCAGTTTCAGCGTTCTTGATGCATCTTGGGTTGAAGGACTTCGATGACACGGTTTGAGTTGCTGCAGTTGCTCGTGGGCCAGGCACGGTCAAACGGCTTTTCATTTCGGAAGTGGTATGTGAGCAAGCTGGGGCTTCCGTGGGTAGACTCCCGGCAGGCGCTCGAGATGTTGTCGGTGGAACGGCGTTATTACTCACTGCTTTTTTCTCATGAGTTTGCATCGCACTTCTGGAAGCCCGGGGAGCGGATGACCTTCGAGGTTCCTACACAGACCTTCAAGAGGCGCATGGCTGACGGCAGTATCGGAACAGTAACCAGGAAAGCGTATACGCGGCGAAGCGTGAGGGATGACGCCTGGAGATATCACCTGAGAGAGCTGGCGATGGCTGAGGAGCCTTTGCGCTACATGCGCCGCTATCTGAGGGTGGAGGACGATCTCTCCGAAGAAGGCTAGGTGGCGGTTACACTGGAAAGGTGATCGAAGCCATCCGATTTTTCTGGCAGGCCACGCGTGGCTATCGTCTGCAGCCCTGGCGAAGTCCTTACCTGCGCTGGCGGCTGGAGACCTACTCCGGCAAATGGGCGGAGTCATTGACGTTGAAAGACTTCTGGGCGCTGGCCTGGGGAGAGAAATGGCAGGCTCTTCGTTTTCTGCGCTGGGTTGGCGAGATGCGTGATCTCTCCGAGCATGGCCCTCGGCGTTAAGATTTCCGGGCTAACCGAAACAGATGTCTGCACGCGATGAAGTTTGGTGCGGGAAATTGCCCCTTGCGTGCAGCAATGCTATCCTTTTAGGAACACTAAGTGGATTGAACGAATCAGGAGTAAACGAAAGCTGTGCTAGCACCTGCAAAGAAGACTGACATCATTGCGAAATTTCGCACCCACGACTCGGACACGGGCAGCCCTGAGGTCCAGATCGCGATTCTGAGCGAGCGTATCGGCGAACTGACCGAGCACTTCAAGGCGCACAAGAAGGATCATGGGTCGCGTCGCGGCCTGCTCATGTTGGTGAGCAAGCGCCGTCGTCTGCTGGATTACCTGAAGAAGTGCGACGCCGACCGCTATCGCGAGGTCATCGGTAAGCTGGGTATCCGCAAGTAAACGAATCCCGGAGACATCATTCACACCATGGAAGCACGCTCGGGCCGTATGATTCCGGCTGCAGGTTCCATGCAGGGTCTGAAATGGCCTTGTGGCTGGAGCCGATGATGAGGTCACTCGTGGCAAGCAAAACGATTGCCATGATCTCGGGCCGGACTCCGGCCGTGCCGAGCTGTTCCATGAACGCTTCACAAGAGCGCAACCTTCTCCAGGTCTGAACGTACAGGCCTACAGGAGAGTTGCGCTCTTTTTCGCGCACGCAGCTTTGAGTGCCACCGCGGATGAAGCGCATACAAGTTTCAACGACGAGAGAAGAGAGAGAACACTATGAAGCAGGATGTGACTGTAGAGCTTGCCGGCGGCAAGCAGATCAAATTTGAGACGGGACGCATGGCCAAGCAGGCCTCCGGCGCCGCGTTTACGACGAGCGGCGATAACGCAGTTCTGGCGACCGCAGTGGCCTCCCCCGATCCGAAGGAAGGAATCGACTTCTTCCCGCTCACGGTTGAGTATCGCGAATTTACGTATGCCGGCGGACGCATTCCCGGCGGCTTCATCAAGCGTGAAGGACGTCCGAGCGAGAAGGAGATTCTGACCAGCCGTCAGATCGACCGCCCGATTCGTCCTCTGTTCCCGGAGACCTTCCGCAACGAGACGCAGGTGGTTGCATTTGTGTACTCGGCCGACAAGGAAAACGACACCGACGTGCTCGGCATCAACGGCGCGAGCTGCGCGCTGGCCCTGAGCGATATCCCGTTCCACGGCCCGGTGGGCGCGGTGCGTATCGGTATCGTCGAGGATCAGTTCATCGTGAACCCGACCTACGCGGAGCGCGAGAAGAGCACGTTGAACATCATGGTCGTCGGCACCAAGGACGGCATCGTGATGATCGAGTCGGGCGCGAAGCAGATTGAAGAAGGCCGTGTGGTCGACGCGATCGAGTTCGCTCACGGCGAGATCAAGAAGATCTGTGCGGCGATCGAGGACCTGGTCTCGCGTGCAGGCAAGACGAAGCGCCTGGTATCGGCGGCCGAGCTGGACACGGAGTATCTGGACGGTCTGAAGAACAAGATCGGCGCGAAGCTGGCCGATGCTCTGGACACGCAGAAGCACCCCAAGTTCGAGAGCTACGCGCTGGTGAAGGCGATCAAGGACGAGCTGAAGAAGGACCTGCCGGAGGGCGATGCCGCAGAGGCGAAGAAGCTGAGCAAGTACTTCGAGCTTCTGCGCGAGGGCATCTTCCGCGAGCAGGTGCTGAATGACCGCATCCGTCCGGATCACCGCGCGTTCGACGAGATCCGTGCGATCTCGATCGAGGTGGGCGTTCTGCCGCGCGTACACGGTTCGGCTCTGTTCACCCGTGGCGAGACGCAGGCTCTGGTCTCGGCGACGCTGGGAACGACGGACGATGCACAGCGCATCGAGACCTATGAGGGCGAGCAGAAGCGTCGCTTCATGCTGCACTACAACTTCCCGCCGTTCTCGGTGGGCGAGGTTGGCCGTATGACGGGCGTTGGCCGCCGCGAGATCGGCCACGGTGCTCTGGCATCGCGTGCGATCGAGGCTGTGCTTCCGGCTGAGGATGAGTCGCCGTACACGCTGCGCGTGGTGTCGGACATCCTGGAGTCGAATGGATCGTCGTCGATGGCGACGGTTTGCGGCGCATCGCTCTCGCTGATGCAGGCTGGCATTCCGCTGAAGGGCGCGGTTGCCGGTGTGGCGATGGGACTGGTGAAGGAGGGCGACAAGTACGCCATCCTGACCGATATCGCCGGCGCAGAAGACCACTACGGCGATATGGACTTCAAGGTAGCCGGAACCCGCAACGGAATTACCGCGCTGCAGATGGACATCAAGATCATGGGCATCACGCCGCAGATCATGCGTGAGGCGCTGGAGCAGGCTCGCCAGGGTCGCATGTGGCTGCTGGACAAGATGGACGCTGTGATTGCCGGTGCGAACGAAGAGAAGTCGAAGTTCGCTCCGCGCATCCACACCCTGCAGATTCCCACGGACAAGATCCGCGACCTGATCGGACCTGGCGGCAAGGTGATCCGCGGCATTATCGATGCGACGGGCGTGAAGATCGATGTGGACGATTCGGGCCGCGTGAATGTGGCTTCGAGCGATGCCGATGGTCTGGCACGCGCGATCCAGATGATCAGCGATCTGACGGCTGTGCCTGAAGTCGGCAAGACGTATCTGGGCAAGGTGGTTCGTCTGGCTGAGTTCGGCGCGTTCGTCGAAATCTTCCCCGGCACCGATGGCCTGCTGCACGTCTCCGAGATCGCGGAACACCGCGTGAAGGAAGTGAAGGACGAGCTTCGCGATGGCGATCAGATCCTGGTGAAGGTCCTGGCGATCGAGGGCAACCGCATCAAGCTCTCCCGCAAGGCTGTGCTGCGAGAGCAACGCGCCAAGCTGGGTCTGCCTGATCCGGTTCCGGCACCTGCAGGTGAAGGCAATGACCACGGATCGCAGGCAGCTGCTCCTGCTCCCGCTGGCGACTTCGAAGAGGATGATGACTTCGAGGACGGCGATGAGGAAGAAGGAACGGACGAACCGAACGGCGAAGAGGGCGCACCGGCAGCGGCTGGGGCACCTCGCCCGGCAGGCGGCGCTGCACGGCGTGGACGTCGTCGTCGCGGCGGTCGTCGCCCCGGTAGCGGCTCGCCCCAGGGCGGCGGTAATAGCCAGGGCAATCAGTAACCAGAAACAAGACAGCAGAGAGGGTCACGCCAAGCGCGTGGCCCTTTTCTGTTTGGCGGAGAGTGTGAATGCGTTGGCAGGCATGGATCGGGTTTGCGGTGCTGTGTGTCTGGCAGGCTTCCAGGTGGTTGATTCCGCCGATGCCTGAAGGGTCTCCTGTGATGGAAACTCTGTCGGGAGGACTCCTACTCCTTGCCACAGGCTTGGGTGCTATTGCCTTGAGAAGGAAACGTCATGCGAAGGTATGCTGGCCAGTAGTGTGGTGGAGCCTGCTGATGTTTGCGGCTCCGGCGATCCTGCTGGAGCTGTCCGCCGTGTATGGTTCCGAGACGAATACGTCGACTGTGTTCGCGTTAGCTCCCGTGGTTACGATTCTTGCCTGGGGCGTGACGAGCGATATGCCGGTGACGATGCGACTGCTGGTGCCAGCGTTATCCGGGGTGGCGGGAGTGCTACTCCTTCTTTCGTTTGAAGCGCCGATTTCAGTACACGGTGGAGTTGCTCTGGCGGAGGCTGCGGTAGCGATGCTTTTCGTTAGCGTGGCAAGCGTGCAGTTGCACCGTCTGCTTCAGGGAGTCGACGTGGCGATAACTCTTGGCGTCGCGTGTGCGGTGAATGCGCTGGTTTTACTGGGCTGGGGCAGCAGTCGGAGAGAGCTTGTCTGGCATGGATGGAGCATGGGGTTACTGGCCGCTGTGTTTATAGGCGCAATCGGGATTGGCTTCACGATCTGGCTGTTGCGGGAGATGGACGTTGTGCGGTTCTCGACTCGTTTTTTTGTGATCCCGCTGGTAACGATTCTTGAGGGGCTGGCGCTGGTGCGTCCGGAGCTTACGTGGAGGCTTTTCGCTGGAGTTGGACTGCTCCTGGTGGCATCTGTGTGGCTATTGCGAGCCGAGACACAGGTAGACGATGAGGTTCTTTCGCTAAGGTAGGGCTTTTTTCGCACAGGCGATGAGGGGTAAACTTCCTTCGATGGCTGCTTCCATGTACATCGTGGTCGAAGGGGAAGACCCGGGATTCGACATCTTCGTAAATGGCCGTGCGTTGGCGAGAAACGAAGATGCGGTCGAAAAACTGGCGCTGCGGCTGGAGGTGAGGCCGCTGATCGAGTTCTTTTCGGCGGATGAGAATTCGATGTCGCTGCTGATCGAGGAAGGCGCGGGAAACCGCGAGCTGATGCAGCGACTTCCACCGCCACAGTGGTACTCGCCGTCAGAGGGTTTGGTTACGGTCGAGGCGCTGATGGCGGCCCTGGAAGATGAGCCTCAGCAACTGGGCTCCGACGGTGAGCAGGTGCTCTCCGAACTTGTGGAGTACCGCCGGGTGTTGAGGAAGACGGAAGACCGAAAGCTACGCTGGCACCTTGCGGTCAGCTGGCGCTAAGCGCCTTCCAAAGCAGAGATCTAAACGGTAGCTGATCCGGCAGTGCGAGTTGCGAACTCGGAAGGGTAGTGGGTTCCGGTGTTGATGAGGCGCTCGATCTCTGCGACCTGCTTGATGCCTCCACGGGCTCCGACGACGGTGCAATTCAGCGCTGCCGCGGCGCAGGCAAAGTCGAGTTGCCGGTCCAGAGGCCAGTTATTGAGAAGGCCGTAGATAAATCCAGCATGGAAGATGTCGCCTGCACCTGTCGTGTCGGCGGCGGGAACTCGATAGGCATTGGAGTGATGCATGGTGGTGCCATCGAATGCGAGCACACCTTCGTGGCCGAGCGTGGCGGCGGTGAGGGTCGCGCCGTAGCGGTTCTGCATCAGGCGTAGAGCAGTCTCGAGATCGGGCTCCTGCATCAGGCGGGTGGGAAAGTCACGGCTGACGATGAGGTAATCGATCTTGTGTAGCAGCTGGTCGAGACCGGGATAGAGCTCATCGAGGTCGGCAATGACCGGGATACCGGCTTCGCGGGCCCAGGTGGCTGCGAGGGTGGCTGCTTCGGTGTCCCATCCATCGACGTGCAGGGCGCGGGCGTTGACGATCCATTCGCGGTTTAATTCACTGGGGTGCAGCGAGAGGGCATCATCATGACGGTGCAGGACGGTACGCTCTCCATCGCGGTCGACGAGGATGATGGACTGCTGGCTGGCACAGTGGGGGACGGTCAACAGCTCGGCCTGGACGCCAGCCTGTTCAAACGCAGCGCGATGCAGGTCTGCAGCTGAATCGTCGCCGATTTTGCCGATGTAACGGGTCGAAAGACCCCATGTCTGGCAGGCCACAACGGTAGAGGCGACCTGACCTCCGGGGAGGGTCTTCAGTTCGCCGAACTCAACCTTGGAGCCGGCGGCGGGAAAGTGGGGAAGGGGAATGACAGTGTCTGTGGCATTCAACCCTACGCCGACCAGATCGACCTTCGACGTATTGGCCATAACTTTATGGTAACTGAAGATGAGGCACGATGTGAGGACTCAACCCGAATTGGGTGGAGAGGAATCACCCCGAAGGCTGGAGGGAAAAGCCGCCGGAGCCGCTATAGTGAAGCAGCTACTCCCGGTCCAAAATTTAATAGCCCTGATGCAGCGAGGTGATTCGGTGATGATTCTCGTTCTTGCTTTTATGATTGGCTGTGTAAGCGGCCTGCGGGCCTTGACGGCTCCAACAGCGATGAGCTGGGCAGCTCGATTAGGGTTCCTGAAGCTTGCGGGGACGCCTTTGGCATTTCTCGGATACGCTGCGACGCCGTATATCCTCACCGTGCTGGCATTGGGCGAACTTGTAAACGACAAGCTGCCCAATACGCCGAGCCGCAAGATTCCCCCACAGTTCATTACACGTGTAGTGACAGGCGCTCTATCGGGCGGTGCGATCGGCGCTTCGGCGGGGATGCTTTGGGTGGGTGTTCTGATCGGCGCCCTTGGAGCTGTGGCCGGAACGCTTGGCGGATCGGCGCTGCGTGGCGCGATGGCGAAGGCGCTGGGCAACGATCTACCCGCTGCGTTGATCGAAGATGCTGTGGCGATCGTGTTGTCTATTCTTATCGTCACGAGGTTATAGCGCGATGGAGCATACGTTTGACGCGATTATTGTTGGAGCCGGGCAGGCGGGGCCTTCGCTTGCGGGACGCCTGACCGATGCCGGGTGGACGGTTGCAGTGGTGGAACGCAAGCTGATTGGCGGGACCTGCGTGAATGCAGGCTGTACGCCCACCAAGGCAATGGTCGCCAGCGCGTACGCTGCAAGGACGATTCAGCGCGCGAAGGAATATGGCCTGCCTGGGCAGACACTGGCCGCGATCGACCTTGCCCAGGTGAAGAAGCGTAAGGACGCGATCGTGGAAAAGTCACGCAGCGGTCTCGAGAGCTGGCTGGGCGGTATGAAGAATTGCACTGTGTTTCACGGCACCGCGAAGTTTACCGGCCCGGGAGTGATGCAGGTCAATGACGATGTTCTGAAGGCAGAGAAGATCTTTCTCAATGTTGGCGCAAGACCGTTCATTCCTCAGCTGCCCGGGGTCGACGAGGTGCCTTACCTGACGAGTACGACGATTCTCGAGATGGAGACTCTGCCGGAACACCTGATCGTCGTGGGTGGGAGCTATGTTGGCCTTGAGTTTGCGCAGATGTTCCGGCGCTTCGGCTCCGAGGTGACGGTCGTCGAGCGTGCTCAGCGGCTGGTGGGCCATGAGGACGATGATGTTGCCGATGAGGTGAAGAAGATTCTCGAAGCGGAGGGGGTGCGGGTTGAGTTAGGCTCGGACTGCATCCGGCTGGAGAACAGGGACGGCAGGCCGGTGGTGCATATGGACTGCGGTTCGGAGAGCCGGGATGTTGTGGGGAGCCACGTTCTCCTGGCTATGGGGCGGATTCCAAATACGGACGATCTCGGGCTGGAGACGATTGGAATCGCAACGGACAAGCATGGCTTTATCTCCGTCAACGACACTCTGGAGACGGCCGTTCCGGGAGTCTGGGCGATGGGTGACTGTAACGGAAGGGGAGCCTTTACGCACACTTCGTACAACGACTTCGAGATCGTCGCTGCAAACCTGCTTGATCATGAGCCGCGCAAGGTGAGCGATCGCATCCAGGTGCATGGTCTCTACATCGATCCTCCTCTTGGTCAGGTGGGGATGACGGAAAAAGAAGTTCGTAAGAACGGAAAACCGGCCCTGATGGGAATACGGCCGATGACCAAGGTGAATCGTGCCGTCGAGAAGGGCGAGAGCCAGGGATTTATGAAGGTCCTGGTCGATGCGGAGTCGAAGATGATCCTTGGAGCCTCAATCCTGGGCAATGGCGGAGATGAGGCTGTTCACTGCATTCTGACCGCAATGTATGCAAAGCAGCCGTATACGCTGCTGACGCATTCGGTCCACATCCATCCGACGGTGTCGGAGCTGATCCCTACGGTATTTGAGGGGCTGAAGCCGCTGGAGTAGGAAAGACGGTCCGCCGTGCGCAACGATGGACCGTCGTGCTTATTTCTTGTACTCAAATGGCTTGGTGTTCACGGGCTGGTTATAGCGAATGTTGGAGTAGATCGTCGTGCGGTAGTCCTCTGACGGCGTGAAGAACTGCTGCTTGAGCGAGATACCGCGATTCGTGTCGACCCAGATGGTGATGTGGGTGAACATGTTGCGGACATTGGCATCCTTGGAGACGAGATCGAGCTTCGCGGTATTGATGGTTGACGATCCATCTGAGAGCGGCTCGGTTCCGAGATAGGTGACGGTCCATGCCTTGGCGAGTTCGGAGCCGGAGCCGCCGAAGCCGAGGGTCAGGAAGCTCTCATACTGAGCGCGGTTCTTGCCTGAAGCGAAGACCTTCAAGTCTTTCGTGTTGGGATCGAAGACCACCAGTTTGCCATCCTTGAAGGAGAGAAACTTGGCGGCGGGAGGATTCACCTTGGCTCCCATTTCGAGATTGGCGCCATTTTTCTTGAAGTAAATGCTGCCGTGCTCGGATGTCGTCTGCTTAACAACGCGTTCGTAGAAGTCCCACTGGAAGTCTGCTTCTGCAGACTTGAACTTCGTGCTCGCGGTGTCCATCTGGCGAAGCACCTGATCCAGTTCGCCGGGTTTTGGCTGGGCGAACGAGACGATGGGGGCGGCGGCGAGGAGCAGGGCAATCAGTATCTTCTTCATTCGTCGTTTCACTCTCCGCCGATGTTAGATGCAGCTTTGGCGAATTGGTTTGGGTCAGCGGGTGATCCAGGCATCGTAGGCGATGATGTTGCCCTGGGCGTCGCGGACCGGTTCATAGCGTTCGAGGCTGACTTCGCCGGCGATCGGCTCGATGACGCGAAGGATGGCGTTGCGCAGAGCGGAGTCGCTGGTGTCGCCGTCAGCGGTCTTCTGGATGTCGTCGGCCCGGATCTGGTACATGAAGCGGCTGATGTCGCCATTGATGCCAGCCTCTTTGACGAGGACTTCGGAGGAGTGAATGGCGACGGTTTCGACGGGACGATCCTTGAAGTCGATGAAGCGGGGACCGACGAAGAGGAACAGCAGGATGACCGAGACCATGACGTCGTAGTGAATGCTACCGCGTTCGTAGGTCCACCAGAAGTAAGAACGGAGGAGTTTAAACATGGGTTAGAGGGGCTCCTGCCGGGTGATGACGGTCTGACCGTTCATGTATGGGACGAGGACATCGGGAACGCGCACGGAGCCGTCCTCCTGTTGATAGTTTTCGAGGACCGCAAGATAGGTGCGGCCGACGGCGAGGCCCGACCCATTGAGCGTGTGGAGATATTCGGATTTCTTGGCTCCCGCGGGACGATAGCGGATGTTGGCGCGACGTGCCTGGAAGTCGAGGAAGTTGGAGCAGGAGCTGATCTCTCGATAGAGCCCCTGACCGGGAAGCCATACTTCCAAATCGTAGGTCTTCGAGGAGGCAAAGCCCATGTCGCCGGTGCAGAGGAGCATGCGGCGGTAGGGAAGGCCGAGTTGCTCGAGTACGGTCTCTGCGTGCCGGGTGAGGGCTTCATGTTCTTCACTGGATTTGGCCGGCGTGGTGAACTTGACCAGCTCAACCTTCTGGAACTGGTGCTGGCGGATCATGCCGCGGACATCCTTGCCGTAGCTGCCCGCCTCGGAGCGGAAGCAGGGGGTGTAGGCACAGAAGGAGACGGAGAGCTGTGCCTCGTCGAGGGTTTCGTCGCGCAGCAGATTGGTGACAGGGACTTCGGCTGTGGGAATGAGCCAGTGATCGCCATCCTGTAGCTCGCCGGCAACGTAGGCTCCCTTGTCATCGCAGTGGAAGAGATCTTCTGCGAACTTGGGCAGCTGGCCGGTGCCGAAGAGGCTCTTGGAGTTGACCATGTAGGGCGGCAGCACCTCGGTGTAGCCATGCTCGCGGGTGTGCAGGTCGATCATGAAGTTAGCGAGCGCTCGCTCAAGGCGGGCACCGGCGCCGAAGTGGACGACGAAGCGGGAGCCGGAGACCTTCGCCGCGCGGTTGAAGTCGAGGATGTTGAGCGCTTCGCCGATCTCCCAGTGTGGCTTTGGCGTGAAAGGGAACTGAGCCTTCTCGCCCCAGAGCTTCTCGATGCTGTTGCCGTGTTCGTCAGAGCCGACGGGAACCCCATCCTGGGGGAGATTGGGAATGGTCTGAAGGATGGTTCTGAGTCGTTCGTCCGCGGCCGTGGCACGGGCTTCGAGGGTCTCGAGATCGGCTTTCAGAGAACGGGTCTCTTCGGTGGCCGAGGTAGCGTCTTCACCGGCTTTACGGAGGCGAGCGATCTCTTCGGTGAGCTTGTTGCGGCGCGCCTTCAGCGATTCCACTTCGGTGATCGCCTCGCGACGCTCGCGATCGATGGCTGCGAAGTCGCCCAGGGCGGTTGCAGGATTCATCCCGCGAGAGCGAAGTTTTTCTTCAACGATGGGCAGATTGGCCCGGACAAATGCTAAGTCGATCATTTCTTTCCTATTTTAGCGAGCTTTCGGCCTTGTGGCAGGGGGAGGGTCTTCTGCGTGCAAATGTAAGGATTTGTAAGAGTCGGACGCGGTAATCTTATGCAATGCGCCACGCTGTTGCTTTCCTTCTCCTGCTTGTTCTTCTTCTGCCCGGGGCTGTTCCGGCGCGAGCTGACGCTTACCACGCTACTCCCAAGCTGGTTGTCGTTCTGGTAATCGACCAGTTTCGTGGGGACTACCTGGACCGCTACCGCGACGACTTCAAGACGCCTAACGGCTTCAATCTGTTTCTGAAGAAGGGCGTTCACTTCACGGATTGCTACTACGATTACGCCAACCTGGTGACGGCGGCAGGGCATTCGACGATTGGAACAGGCAGCTACACGGACGGGCACAAGATCCCTATAAACGAGTGGTGGCAGAACGATGAGAACGGCAAGCCCGAGTTGGTGTCGTCGGTCAGCGACAAGCGCTATAAGCTCGTAGGTGTTCCCGAAGGAGGCGAGGTGTCGCCGGGAGCATCGCCTCACCGCGAGGCGGCTTCGACCCTGGGCGATGAGCTGACACTGGCGACGCAGGGGCGCGCCAAGGTCTTTGGCGTGTCGTTCAAGGACCGAGCAGCGATTCTGACCTCGGGACATTCCACCAAGGGCGCTTACTGGACCGATCACGATTCGGGAGCTTTTATTACTTCGAGCTACTGGGAGCCGAAGCTTCCGGCGTGGGCCGAGTCGTTCAACGCGAGTGATGAGCGGAAGAAGGCGCGATCTGCTGCCGGGATTGCAACCGGAAACTTTTATGAAGGTGTGGGAGGCACACCGGCAGGGGTGCAGTATCTGATCGACTTCACCGAGGATCTGGTGAAGAACGAAAACCTGGGGCATAGCGATGTGACAGATATGCTGACGCTTTCGATCAGCAACACGGACATCCTCGGCCACCGCGTTGGGCCGGATTCCCCGGAGCAGCGCAAGATGATCGATGCGGTGGACGTATCGCTGAACGACTTCTTCACCTTTCTGGATAAGCAGGTCGGTCTGCAGAACGTGGTGATTGCGCTTACCGGCGATCATGGCGTGGCCCCCACGATGCGCGCTGCCAACGATGTGCAGATGCCGTCGGTCGCGATCAAGAGCGGTTCGGTGTTGAAGGCGCTGGAGGCGGCGCTGGACAAGAAGTGGCCGGTGAAGAAGGGCGATAAGTACGTTCTGGGTGGAGAGTATCCGTACATCCAGCTGAACCAGAAGGCCTTTGAGGCGGCACATGTCTCCGAGATGGAAGCGGAGAGTACGGCGGCTGAGGCGCTGGAGGACGTATTGGCAGCTCAGGACGCCGCGTATGGGGTCAAGAGTTCGAAGGCGGCGATGCCTGCGGACCGGGTAAGTGATCCGGTTGGCATCGGAGCAGTTTATCCGGTCGCCAAGATGCGTCTGGGCGAGATTCCGGACACGGAACTGGGCCGTCGCATCATGCACAGCTACTCGCCGTACGTGGGCTGGGCACTGTGGGTGAACTTCAGCGCCTTCCAGTTCCCAGGCTCCGAGATGGGCGCGACGCACTATTCGTCCTATGCCTACGATCGTCACGTTCCACTTGATTTTTACGGTGCGGGATTCATTCCGGGGACCTATCACGATCGGGTTGCGCCGGTGGATATCGCCGCGACCTTCGCTTCGATTCTGCGGGTGAACCAGCCTTCGAGTATTGAGGGCCATGTGCTGACGCAGGTGATGAAGCCGGATACGGGTGCCGGACTAGTTCCCGCGACGTCGCGGAAGGCAGCCAAGCGATGAGCTCGAATGCGCCGGACATGCGTGTCCAGATCGCCGGGGTGGAGCTGCAGTCACCCGTGATTGCAGCTAGCGGAACCTTCGGCTATGGGGTCGAGTTTGAGGAGATCGTTGCCTTCGACCGTATCGGAGCCTTTGTCACGAAGGGACTTTCACGCGAACCGATGCAGGGTAATCCGACGCCGAGGATCATTGAGACGGCGTCGGGCATGATCAACGCGATTGGGCTTCAGAATATGGGAGTGAAAGCCTTTGTCGAAGAGAAGCTCCCGAAGATTCGCGCGATGAAGGGCGCGGTCGTGATCGCCAACATCTTCGGCTATACGGTGGAGGATTGCCTGGAGGTGATCCGCGTGTTGAACGACGCGGAGGGCATCGCACTGTACGAGTTGAATGCGAGTTGCCCGAATACAAGCCACGGAGGAATCGCCTTTGGCGTGGACCCTGGCCTGCTGACGGAGCTGGTGTCCTGCACGAAGGCCGTGTGTAAGCGGCCGCTGATGGTGAAGCTCTCGCCGAATGTTACGAGTATGGCAGCCATGGCGCGTGTGGCCGAGGAAGCCGGGGCGGATGCAGTTTCACTGGTGAATACCTTCGTGTCGCTGGCAATCGATATTGAAACGCGAAAGCCGCGGATCGCGAACGTAACCGGAGGGCTCTCGGGGCCGGCGATCAAGCCGATTGCAGTGCGCATGGTTCACGATGCCTGGAAGGCGGTCAAGATTCCTGTCGTCGGGATGGGGGGAATCGTGCGTGCCGAGGATGCGGTGGAGTTCATGATGGCGGGAGCGACCGCCGTGCAGGTGGGGACGGCGAGCTATGCCGATCCGCGCGCGGTAGAGAACATTGCGAATGGAATGCTGCGGTGGTGCAGCGCGCATCGCGTCGAGCGAGCGAGCGAGCTGACGGGGTCGATTGTTCTGCCCTGAAAAGGCTCATAGAATAGAGGGTGATGACTTCTCATAGTGCACCAGCCTCTGTCTCTGTCGATCTTCGTCCTGTCCGCCGTGCTCTTTTGTCTGTTACGGATAAGACCGGCCTTGTTGAATTTGCCCGTGTGCTGGATAGCCATGGGGTGGAGCTGGTTTCGACCGGCGGTACGGCCAAGGCGCTGCGTGACGCCGGCCTGACGGTCAAGGACATCAGCGAGTTGACCGGATTTCCGGAGATGCTGGACGGCCGGGTAAAGACGCTTCACCCCAAGGTTCATGGCGGCATCCTGCACATGCGCGGCAATGCGGAGCATGTGGCGGCGGTGGAGTCGCATGGCATCGAGCCGATCGACATGGTGGTGGTCAATCTCTATGCCTTTGAAAAGACAGCGCAGAAGCCGGGCGTCAACTTTGCCGATGTGATTGAGAACATCGATATCGGCGGCCCGTCGATGGTGCGGTCTGCGGCGAAGAACTTCGAGGATGTTGCGATTGTCACGTCCGTGGATGACTATTTGCGGTTGTCGGAGGAGCTGGAGGCACAGAAGGGAAGTCTTTCGCGTGCAACACGCTGGAGGCTGGCCAAGCAGGCGTTTGCTGTGACGGCAGCGTATGACGCAGGTATTGCGACGGCCCTGGAGGCGATCGAGGCTCCTCTGGGCGCGGCAGCCTTTTCCATGGAACTGCCGGAGACGCTGCGGATTATCGATCGTCGGAGCCAGACGCTGCGTTACGGCGAGAATCCGCACCAGAAGGCGGCTCTTTACGTAGATGGTAGTGGCAAGGGCGTGGCAGCTGCCGAACAGTTGCAGGGCAAGGAGTTGAGCTACAACAACCTGGTTGACCTCGATGCCTGCTGGGAGCTGGTCAGTGAGTTCGATGCGGCGGCAGACGCCGTCGTCGCGATTATCAAGCATACGAATCCCTGCGGTGCTTCTACTGGCGCGACTGTACTCGAGGCGTACAAGCGTGCTCTTGAGGCCGATCCGATCTCCGCGTTTGGTGGCGTGATTGGAATCAACCGAGAGGTGGACGGTGCGGCGGCGGAGGAGATTGCCAAGCTTTTTGTTGAGGCGATTGTTGCCCCCGGCTTTACACAAGAGGCGCTTGAACGGTTTGCGGCAAAGAAGAACCTTCGACTGGTGAAGATTGTTCCGGCTGAGACGCCGCGGGTGATCAAGCAGGTTTCGGGTGGTCTGCTGGTGCAGGATGCCGATCGCCTGCGGATCACCGAGGCCGAGCTGAAGGTGGTGACGGAGCGGACGCCGACGCAGGAAGAGATGCGTGCACTGCTGTTCTCCTGGCGCGTCTGCAAGCATGTGAAGTCGAATGCCATTGTGTATGCGCGTTATTCGGACGGCCATGGTCAGACGGTGGGAGTCGGCGCTGGCCAGATGAGTCGCGTTGATGCAGCACGATTTGGTGCGATGAAGGCGGTTCTGCCGCTGGCCGGTACGGTCGCGGCGTCGGATGCCTTCTTCCCCTTCCCGGACGGTTTGGAGACGATTGCAGCCGCTGGAGCGACTGCGGTTATTCAGCCTGGCGGGTCGGTAAAGGATGCTGACGTGATTGCAGCGGCCAACCGTCTGGGGGTCGCTATGGTCTTTACGGGGGCGCGCCATTTCCGGCACGGGTGAGGGAAAGATGGTTATAATCACCGCCAAGCCATCCATAGCTGTGGTTCCGGCAAGGCGGTTTGCAGCCAATTGAATGGAGCCGCCGTCTAAATGGCATATTCGCCACGGCGGCGGCCCAGTAGTTTTGTGGAAGTCACTCAAATCAAGGCGGCACAGGAAGTTATCGACGATGAGCCCATTTATGCGTGCCTCCATCCTCCGGTTGATTCCCGCAGCAGCGTTTCTGGCGGCGGTTCAGGTGTCGGCTCAGACCACACCTGCAGCGGATACGACAAAGTCCGTGGATCGGTCAGCGGCTTACTACCACTACGGCCTCGCACACATGTACGAGGACATGGCGGTGAATGCAGGCCGGCCGGACTTCGCGACGCAGGCAGTTGAGGAGTACAAGCTTGCGCTGGATGCGGATCCGACGTCGAGCCTGTTGCAGGACGGTCTGGCGGAACTTTACTTCAAGATTGGCAGGATTCGCGAGGCGGTGGGTGCCGCTCAGGATCAAGTGAAGAAGAACCCGGATGACACCGCGGCCCACGAGCTGCTAGGCAAGGTCTACCTGCGGTCGCTTGGCGATATGCAGAGCCAGCAATCGACGCAGATGCTGAAGATGGCAATCGCAGAATATGAGAAGCTCGCAGCGTTGAAGCCGGATGACGTCGAGACGCGCCTGTTACTCGGTCAGCTGTATGGGCTGAATCACGATTCGGCGAAGGCAGAGTCGGAGTTCAAGGCGGCCCAGAAGATCGATGGGGGTTCAGAAGATGTCGTTCTGAACATGTATCGCCTTTACACCGAGCAGGGCGATTTTCTGCGTGCTGCCGATGTTCTGAAGTCGATTCCTGCAGACGATCGTAGCGCGCGGATTGATTTTGCGCTTGGCGCCACGTACGACCAGCTGCGCAAGCCGAAGGATGCCGTTGCATCGTATCGCCGCGCTCTCGATGACGATCCAGACAATGTCGATACCGAGCGTGGACTGGCAAATGCGCTGTTGTCGGACGGCCAGCTGGACGAGGCGCTCAAGCTGTTCAACACGATTGTGACGGCAGAGCCGCAGGATGCGCAGTCTTTGATCAAGATCGCGGATATCCAGCGCCAGCAGGGCCATTACGATCAGGCACTGGCAACAATCGAGAAGGCCAAGCCGCTGGCCCAGGATTCCGTTGAGCTGAATTACAACGAGGCGCTGATCTACGACACGCTTGGTCGGTACGACGAAGCCATCGCGACGCTGCGTAACCTGCTGGAGGGTACGGCTCACACTGACGGCAAGTATACGGATGGAGAGAAGGGGAATCGCGCGATCTTTCTGGAGCGCATGGCCCTGATCTATAAGGAACAGAACAAGACGACAGAAGCCGTGGACGTCTACAAGCAGATGGTGCTGATGGGTGGCGACTTTGCACGTAGCGGCTACCAGGGGCAGGTGGACTGCTACCGCGATGCTCACATGTGGAAGGAAGCGACCGCGATTGCCGCCGATGCCGCGAAGGCGATGCCAAAGGACCAGAGTGTGGTTCTGATGTACGCGGGACAGCTTGCGGATACGGGTAATGTCAAAGAGGGGGTTGCCCTGGCGAAGTCGCAGCTGTCGTCGAGCGGCAAGGCGCAGGGCGACCGTGAGGTCCACCTGGCAATGGCGAACATCTACATTCGCATGAAGGAGTGGGCGGAGGCGAACGCCGAGTTGGGCGCAGCCGAGTCACTTTCGGAGAAGCCGGAAGAGAAGCTGTATGTCTACTTCCTGCGCGGGACGCTGGCAGATCGTCAGAAGCAGTACGACGCAGCAGAGGCCCAATTCCGCCGTGCGTTGGCCATCGATCCACAGAATGGAACGATTCTGAACTACCTGGGCTACATGCTCGCGGATCGCGGTGTTCGTCTGAGCGAGGCTCTGACCATGATTCAGAAGGCCGTTGAGCTTGATCCGCAGAACTACGCTTACCTGGACTCGCTGGGGTGGGCGTACTACAAGACGGGACAGTACGCTCTTGCGGAGGAGAATATCCGCAAGGCCAATGAGCGGAACAGCGGCGATCCGACGATCCACGATCATCTTGGCGAGGTGTATGAGAAGACAGGCAAGCTGAAGCTGGCTGTTACGCAGTGGGAGCGTTCGCTGACCGAATACTCGAACTCGTTGCCTGCCGATGCTGACCCGGAGGATGTCGCGAAGGTGCAGCACAAGCTGGATACGGCCCGGGTGAAGCTGGCAAAGCTGAATGCGGCGCAGGTGAAATAAACAATCTTTCGTGAACGGTACTGTGGCACGCCGCTAAGAAACGGCGTGCCACAGCTATTTCATAGAGAGGCATCCGTTACACTCAGGTTTGCGATGGGGAACGATCTCAGTTACTGTGCGGTGCTTGGGGATTCCAATGATCCTCTGACGGCGCGCGTCTATCCGGCGCCGGCACGGTCTGGCAGAACAGAATTTCAGCGCGATCGCGAGAGGGTGGTGCAGTCGCGTGCCTTTCGTCGCCTCGCCGGAAAAACTCAGGTATTCACCAGCCGTTCTTCGGATCACTTTCGCAGCCGGCTGACCCATACCATCGAGGTTGGAGAGATCGCTCGCGCAGCGGCGACGGCGCTGGGGCTCAATGAGAGTCTGGCAGAGACGCTGGCGCTGGTACATGACATCGGCCACCCTCCATTTGGGCATGCCGGTGAGCGTGCATTGGATCGTTGCCTGCTCCAGCATGGCCGGAGCTTCGACCATAACCTCCATGCGTTGCGAATCGTGGAGCACTTCGAGCAGCGCTATGCGGCTCATCGCGGTCTGAATCTTACGCTGGGCGTTCGCGAGGGAATCATCAAGCACTCGCGCGACTATCGTCCCGAGGAGCACCCGGAGTTAGCCGAATACCTGCTGGCAGAGAGGCCGCCGCTCGAGGCTCAGCTGATTGATCTGGCGGATGAGATCGCCTATCTGACGGCGGATCTTGATGACGGTGTGGAGTCGGGTCTGCTTGAGATCGGGCACATCCGGGAGCATGTCACGATCCTGGGCCGATGCTATCGCATGGTCGAAGCGAAGCATGCCGGCGTGGAGGAGAAGTACCTCTTTCATGAAGCGCTGCAGTTGATGCAGAACACGCTGACCGATGACCTGATTGCCAATACATTGAAGAACACGCGGGAGATGGGCGCAGAGACGCTTGCGGATATCCGATGCCACGGCCGACGCCTGGCCGTTTTCTCGGAGCAGGCGGAGTCGGAGCGTCTGGAAGAAAAACGTTATCTGTACGACACGCTGTACACCTGCGATGCCCTGGAGCTGGAGCACGACAAAGCGGAAGAGGTGGTCACGACTCTGTTCAACTTCTGGATCGCGTATCCAGAGGAGCTTCCCCCAAGCTATGTCGGCGAAATTGAGCAGGAAGGGCTGGCGAGGGTGGTGGGGGACTATATCGCGGGCATGACAGACAGCTTCATCCTTGAGCAGTACGCGCAGGTCAAACGCGCGGTCCGTCGATAGAGACGTTAGCCGTCGGGCCAGTAAAA
This sequence comes from Edaphobacter sp., assembly GCF_028283685.1. Classification (GTDB taxonomy): domain Bacteria; phylum Acidobacteriota; class Terriglobia; order Terriglobales; family Acidobacteriaceae; genus Edaphobacter. The sequence goes on from NZ_JAPWKF010000001.1 coordinate 228,675, forward strand.
GAAACACTCACTTGGTTGAACAGGGAGTAGAATTCCGCCACGATGAGCTTTTCGCCTGCCAGTATTGCGGCGTTGATAGTAGCTGCCAGTTTCGCAGGCGGTCTGAACATCTATGCCACAGTGCTGACGCTGGGGCTTCTCGCGCGAACGCATTGGGTTGCACTTCCTCCCGGGTTGGACGGGCTCGGAAGCCCATGGGTTCTGGTTACCTGCGGCCTGCTGTTTGTGCTGGAGTTTTTCGCGGACAAAATCCCCGGGTTCGACATGGTCTGGAATGCGCTTCAGACGGTGGTTCGCATCCCCGTAGCTGGACTGATTGCATACCATGCAAGTTCCCAGCTTTCGCCGCAGATGCAGATCTTCGCGGCTGGGCTCGGCGGCGTGATCGCCATGATTGCACATGGCTCGAAGACCGCTGTGCGTGCAGCGGTCACTCCGAGTCCGGAGCCGATCTCGAATATCGCGTTGAGCACTACGGAAGATGTCTTTGCGGTTGGGCTGACGTGGTTCGCCACCCACCATCCGATGATCGCCGCTACGATCGCCATTGTTCTGCTGATCGCCGCGTTGCTTGCGGCTCGAGCGGTGGTGCGTGCGATCCAGCGTCTCCTTCGAAAGCTCTTTGGTGTCGAGTCTGAAGAGAGTCCGGCGATAGAAGGAAAGCGACCTCTGCTCTAAGGAGTCGGAACTGCCTTTTGTACGGTCGGCGTTGCGGGGAGTTCCATCTGGAAGAGTTTGGAGGCGTCGAGATAGGCGCCCTGCCAGCGTACTCCAAGATGAAGATGTGGCCCGGTGACACGTCCTGTGGCTCCACTGAGACCGAGCAGTTGGCCTTGGCGGACGTTATCCCCCTGCCGGACCCTGAAGTGCGAAAGGTGCATGTAGAGCGTCATCAGCCCCTGGCCATGATCGATGATGACGCAGTTGCCTTCGTAATAAAGCTTGTGGGCGAGAATCACTCTGCCTGCATTCACGGCTTTGACTGGTGTCAGCGGTTTTGCGCGATAGTCCATGCCGCGATGGATGCTCGCAAGGGTCCCGTTGAATGTGCGCCTGGTTCCAAAGGAGTCTGTCTTCGGAGCGATGGCCAAGGGTGGCCGGAATGGACCGGACCAGAGCGGTTGTGGTGATGTCTTTGCAAACGCCTGTTCTTTGAGGACGCGGTCTGCCGCGATGATCTTGAGTGAAGCCGCCGAGGGAGCTACGAATTTTTCGGGAACGGTGAGTGTCGTTGTGGGATAGGGAGCCTCTTCGATGCGGATTGATTGCTCGGTGTGCCGGGTCGTTCCATCCGCGAGGGTTGCCTCGATTTGTAGTGGATAGACTCCTGGTTTGACCGCGACGTCTATTCCGGCGAGCACATCCCAAGTGGCGGGGTCGTGGGTGCGGAAGAAGGTGAGTGGATGCCCCTGCCATGTGCCGGTGACATGATTCGCCCCTTGAAGATGGACTGAGAAGAGGCAGGGGGAGCCGTTACTTAGGGAATCCGGCAGCCAGGAGACCTCTTGCGCGCGAAGAGCCGTCGAGCAGAGTGAGAGCCACAGCAGGGGGAGCATGGCTGAATAAGCGAGACATCTGCGCACGGAGAATGCTCCTGAGTATAAAACCGATGCCTCGAATATAGCGTGACTGCAGGGATCACTCCGGCGAAAGATCCAGCGGCGAGGACCCCATGGTTACGGCCAGCTCACGAAAGCTGCGGCTGAGCGCCGTATCGTTCTTTGGGGACCAGGCCATAACGAACTCGATGAAGGCATTTTTTTGTTTGAGTGGACTGAAGATCAATTCTCGCGTGCGATGCTGTTGCCGATTGAGCGGCATGAGGGCCACTCCTTCACCCGCCTGAACCATGAGGATGACTGTCGACCAGACGGTGCAGATGCTTCCGATACGAGGGGAGAAGCCGGCCTCGAAGCAGAGTTCAATGACTTTATCGTAGAGCGCGGGCGAGATCTCTCGTGAGGAGATGACGAAGGACTCTCCGGCCAGATCGAGAAGATCGACGATGCCACTGGCTGCAGCCGGATGATTTTTGGGAAGAACGGCGACGATAGGGTCCTGCTGGATGAGTTCCGATTTGAGTTCAGATCGAAATTCGGGCTCCAGTCGGCGCGTAAAGCCGACATGAATCTCTCCTTTGATGAGTGCCTGCCATTGTTCACTCGAGTTCATCTCTGCCAGCGAGAGCTGCACGTCGGGATGCTTTTTGCGAAAGAGGCGGATGAGGCGGGGAAAGCTCACGCCGGTCGCTCCACCGAAGAAGCCGATACGAAGTGCGCCCATCTTGCCGCGATGGGCCCGCTGAGCGACTTCCACCGCGTGATCTGCAGCTGCGAGCACGCGTCGCGCCTCTTCGACAAAGAGGTTTCCGGCCGGAGTGAAGGTTGCTTTCCGCGAGGTTCTGGTGAAGAGCGGAATGCCCAGTTCATGTTCCAGATCTGCTAGTTGCTCGCTGATAGCGGACTGCGCAATGTGAACGCGCTGGGCCGCGCCTGTGAAGCTGCCGTGATCCGCCACGGCAATGAGATAGCGCAGGTGACGAAGTTCCATGGATTGATATTATCGGTTTTTCCGATGATACGTTTCGGAACTAACTGTGCGACATTTGGCCATTAAGCGTATCTACTAAGATAGTGATCAGAAATTCCTGTGATTTTTGACGGAAGGGTAAGGTAGAAGGCGCCAAATGTGGATTGTTAAGGTGGCCCTGAACAGGCCGTATACGTTCATTGTTCTCGCGCTTCTCATACTCATTGCGGCGCCCGTCGTTATTCTGCGCACGCCGACAGATATCTTCCCCAATATTAATATTCCCGTCGTCTCGATCGGCTGGCAATATACGGGACTGAATCCTGAAGAGCTTGAGGGCCGGCTGACTTCCCCTTATGAGAAGGCGCTTACGACGCTGGTCGACAACATCGAGCACATCGAGTCGACGACTTATAACGGCGTTGTCGTCATCAAGGTTTATCTGCAGCCCGGTGCGTCCCTCGATACAGCGAATGCCCAGATAACGGCGGCTTCGCAGTATGAATTGCGCCAGCTTCCTCCCGGAACTCTGCCTCCGCAGATCATCAACTTTTCTGCATCGAGCGTACCGATTCTGCAGCTCGGCGTCTCCGGTGAAGGTTTGTCGGAGTCACAGTTGAATGACTATGCGACAAACTTCATCCGTCCCCAACTGATCACGGTTCCAGGATCGGTCGTTCCGCTGCCGTATGGCGGTAAGCAGCGGCAGATCACCATCAATATGGACCAGGCAGCGATGCAATCCAAGGGGATTGCTCCGGGTGACATGTTGAATGCGGTCGCGTCGCAGAACGTCGTCATGCCATCGGGAACGATCAAGATCGGCCAGTCGGAGTACGACGTTCGTACGAACGGATCGCCGCGCACGGTGGAAGAGCTGTCGAAGATTCCAATGAAGCAGGTCAACGGAACGACGATCTTTCTTCGCGATGTGGCAAGTGTCAGCGACGGTTTTCAGGTGCAGACCAATATCGTCCGGCAGGATGGACGCCGCGGCGTACTGATCTCGGTCCTGAAGAACGGCAACGCTTCCACGCTGGATGTTGTAAGTGGTATCCGCAGGCTTATCCCCCGCGTCAAACTGACCCTTCCTCCCGAACTGAACATCACACCGCTCTCCGACCAGAGCGTGTTCGTACGGGCTGCGGTGCAGGGTGTTATTCGCGAGGCGATCATTGCGGCGGTGCTGACCGCCATCATGATCCTGATCTTCCTGGGTAGCTGGCGGTCGACGATTATTATCGCGATCTCGATTCCGCTCTCCATTCTGACATCGGTGATCGTTCTGAGCCTTCTGGGCGAGACGATCAACACGATGACGCTGGGCGGTCTCGCGCTGGCAGTCGGAATCCTGGTCGATGACGCCACGGTGACGATTGAGAATATCGAGCGATTCCTTGAAGAAGGTTATCCGCTGCGCGAAGCGATTCTCGAGGGTGCCGCGCAGATCGCGGTTCCTGCACTTGTTTCAACTCTTTGTATTTGTATTGTTTTTCTGCCGATGTTCTTTCTAAGCGGTGTCGCCCGCTTTCTGTTTGTTCCGCTGGCTGAGGCCGTGGTCTTTGCGATGCTTGCGAGCTATGTTCTGAGCCGCACCCTGGTTCCGACGCTTGCGATGTACCTGTTGAAGGAGCACGAGCATCATGAGAGTGCGAAGAAGGGCTTCTTTGCGGGCTTTCAGCGGGGATTCGAGCGGAACTTCGAGCGTCTTCGCAATAGCTACCATAGTCTGCTGAGCGGACTTGTCTCCAAGCGCCGCCTCTTTGTCCCCAGTTTTATGGTGGGTTGCCTGGCCGTATTTTTACTGGCACCGTTCCTGGGACAGGACTTTTTCCCTGATACGGACAGTGGTCAGTTCGTGTTGCACGTGCGTGGCGCGTCAGGTTTGCGTATTGAAGAGACGGCGCGTCTTTTCGATCTGGTCGAGGATGAGATCCGCAGAGAGATACCTAAATCTGAGATCGACAACATTCTCGATAACATCGGCATGCCCTACAGCTCGATGAATACACAGCATCTGACCAACGGAACGCTGAATGCCGCAGATGGCGATATTTTTGTCACGTTGAAGGAAGATCATCATCCTACGGCACGATACGTGGAGGCGCTGCGCCGAGAATTGCCGCGTCGCTTTCCGAATGCGACGTTCTATACACTTCCTGCCGATATTACGACGCAGATTTTGAACTTCGGCGTACCGGCTCCGATTGATATCCAGATTGAGGGCAACGATGTCGATCTGAGTAAGCAGCATGCCGACCAGATCCTCGCAAAGCTTCGTCAGGTACCAGGCCTGGTCGATCTTCGGATCCAACAGCCGTTCGATTATCCGACACTGCAGCTTGATGTGGACCGCACAAAGGCGTCGCAGGGCGGTTATACCGAGCGTGATGTTGCGACGAGCGTGCTGAATACGCTTAGCGGCAGCTTCCAGGTAACACCCATGTTCTTCCTGAACTGGAAGAACCATGTGAACTACAACCTGGTGGCGCAGACCCCGCAATACAAGATGGATTCGATGCAGGATCTGCAAAACATTCCAATCAATAAGACGACCAGCGGCGCGGGACCGATGGGAACAAGTACGCCTGAGATCCTGGGAGACATTGGGTCTGTGAAGCGCGGCCATGAAGTGGCCGTGATGAATCACTACAACATCCGGCGCGTCGTCGATATCTACGGCAATGTGCAGGGAAGAGATCTTGGCGCAGTCAGCAGGCAGATTGAGAAGATTCTTACCGACAGTCGCAAGACGCTTCCGCGTGGCACGTTTGTCTCCCTCAAGGGGCAGGTCCAGACGATGCGCAGCTCCTACATCGGACTGCTGGGCGGACTGGTCTTTTCGATTCTGCTGGTTTATCTACTGATCGTCGTGAACTTCCAGAGCTGGGTGGACCCATTCATTATCATTACGGCGCTGCCGGCCGCACTGGCTGGAATCGTGATGTTCCTCTTCCTTACGCATACGCGATTGTCTGTGCCGGCGCTGATGGGATCGATCATGTGTATGGGCGTCGCGACGGCGAACAGTATTCTGGTGATCTCATTTGCCAAGGCGCGACTTGAGGAGCATGGAGATGGGATTCGGGCGGCCATTGAGGCCGGAACAACGCGCTTCCGTCCCGTTCTGATGACGGCGCTGGCCATGATTATTGGCATGGTTCCCATGGCGCTGGGCATGGGCGATGGCGGTGAGCAGAATGCTCCTCTGGGACGCGCCGTGATCGGCGGTCTGTTCTGCGCGACGATAGCCACGCTGATTTTCGTACCTACTGTGTTTGCGCTGATCCATGGAAGGGCGAAGAAGCCCGCAGCCGCGGCAGGACACACCGTTGAGGAGCATGCATGACAGTTCATCATGAAGATCGCCATGCGGAGAAGGACATGAACGCAGAAGACAAGAATCCGGTACCAGGAGATGTAGTGCCAGCTCACACCTCTCTCAACAAGGACCATGAGGTGGAGAGCCCGGGGAGCAGCAGGATGCTGATGCTGCTGTTTGCGCTGGTGGTCCTCGGAGCAATCGTTTACGGCATCCGCTCGCGGTCTTCGAGTGAGAAGGCGCTTGAGCAATCGACGGCGGAGGCTGCAGTGATGTCGGTCCACGTCGTCACTCCGTCCATCGGCGCGGATGCACAGGACCTGACGCTGCCGGGCAATGTGCAGGCGTTCACGGACACGCCGATTTACTCCCGTACCGATGGCTACCTGAAGAGGTGGTACTTCGACATCGGTGCGCATGTGCGCAAGGGCCAGTTGCTGGCGGAGATCGAGACGCCAGAGATCGATCAGCAACTGATGCAGTCGCGCGCCGAGTTGGAACGGATTCAGGCCAACATGGAGCTGGCGGGCGTGACCAGCAAGCGCTGGGATAATCTGCTGGCAAAGCATGCTGTCTCGCAGCAGGAAGCCGACCAGGCGAAGAGCAATTACATTGCTGCCCAGGCGGCTGTCGATGCCAGCAAGGCCAATGTGCGCAGGCTTGAGCAGTTGCAGAGCTATGAACGGATCATTGCTCCCTTCAACGGCATTATCACTGCAAGAAATACGGATATCGGGGACCTGATTCAAGCAGGCTCGGGTTCGGCCAGCCCTCGTGAATTATTCCACCTTGCGGCGGTTGAGAAGCTGCGCGTTTATGTCTCGGTGCCTGAAGTGTATGCGGATTCGATCGACGATGGAGATAACGCGATCGTCACGCAGGACTCCAGCCCTGGCCTGAAGATCAACGGCCGGATTGTCCGCAACGCGAGCGCGATCGATCATGCCACCCGGACGCTGAATGTCGAAGTGGACGTCGATAACTCCAAGGGAATTTTGCGCCCCGGTGCCTATGTGTTTGTTCACTTCAAGTTGCCTGTGGAGAGCCACACCTTCACCATCCCCTCCAACACGCTGCTATTCCGCTCTGAGGGTCTTCGCGTTGGCGTGGTGAAGGATGGACGGGTTCAACTGGTTCCGATTTCGATTGGACATGATTATGGAAACTCGGTTCAGGTGGTCTCAGGACTGTCGCCCACGGATCAGATCATCGTCGACCCCTCCGATTCGCTGACAAGCGGGATGGAGGTTCGCGCTCAGGCGGCGGCGGCGAAGGGACGGCCATGACAATGAAGCAAGATCGGCGAACAGGTTTATTCGCAGTCGCGGCATTGGCAGCAACGGTAGTCACTGGAACCCTGTCGGGATGCCGCGTGGGGCCGAATTATTCGCGGCCTGCGGCTCCGCTGGCTCCTGAGTTCAAGGAGGAAGGTCCCTCAAGCTTCAAAGAAGTCGGAGGGTGGAAGTCTGCACAGCCTGGAGATGCGCAGATCAAAGGGCAGTGGTGGACCATGTTCGATGATCCCGCGCTCAATAATCTCGAGACGCAGATCGACCCTGCGAACCAAACACTGAAGGCGGCCGAGGCAAACTTTCAGGCCTCGCGGGCCGCGATCCGCTATTACCGTGCGGCGAAGGCCCCGACAATCAGCGTCGCTCCGAGCATGAACGGAGTGCGCAACTCGGTGAATCAGCCCTACTTCAACAAAACGCTCGCAGTCGATGGAACCGGCGATTTTCTTCTACCCATTGATTTGAACTACGAGGCCGATGTCTGGGGACGGATCAGGCGCTCGATCACGCAGGCGACGGATCAGGCCCAGGCTTCAGCGGCCGACCTGGAGACCGTCCGCCTCTCGCTGCATGCGGAGCTTGCGATCGACTATTTCAACCTACGCTCGGCTGATGCTCAGAGAAAGCTTCTGGACGACACCGTGCTCGCGTTCAAGAGCGCTCTTCAGCTGACAGAGGACCGTTATAACGGCGGAGCTGCGCCGTTGTCGGATGTCACCCAGGCGCGCACCCTGCTGCAGACCGCACAAGTGCAGGCAACGGATGTTGATATTCAACGGTCGGACTTCGAGCATGCAATTGCCGTGCTGGTTGGTAAGCCCCCGGCAAGTCTGTCGCTCGCGGTCAGCCCGGTGACCCAGGAAAAACCCGCGCTGCCGGCTATTCCCGGAATGCTGCCGTCGCAGCTTCTCGAGCGTCGTCAGGATATCGCGGCCCAGGAGCGTCGGATGGCGGCGGCGAACGAGCAGATCGGTATTGCGAAGGCGGCGTTTTACCCAACGCTGGGTCTCTCTGCCAGTGCCGGATTCCGCGCGACCTCAGTGACAGACTGGTTCAGCTGGCCAAGCCGATTCTTCGCGGTAGGCCCAGCAGCTTCCCAGGTGATCTACGATCATGGTCGGCGGAGAGCATCCTCGGACATGACGCTGGATCAGTATGACGCTGCTGTTGCAAACTACAGGCAAACGACCCTGACCGCCTTCCAGCAGGTGGAAGACAATCTGAATGCGCTGCACCGTCTGGAGATTGAAGCGGATCAGCAGCATCAGGCCACGGCATCGGCTCAGCAATCCCTGGACCTGTTCAATACGCGCTATGAGGGCGGTGTGGACACCTATCTGCAGGTCATCACATGGCAGACGTCACTGCTGCAGAACGAGCGCAATGATATCGATATCACCCGCCGGCGCCTGGAGGCGAGTGTGCTCCTGGTCAAGGCGCTCGGAGGGGGCTGGAACAGCAATCAGCTTCCACAGCACCCGTAAGACTTATTACGGCAGCATAAATAGGCAGGGAGATACGCTCTCCCTGCCTATTTTCGTTGCCTCAAACGGCGCAAGATTTGCGCCAACCTGGTAAAAAATTCCTATTTTTCTTGGTCTGAAGGAGTTTCAAAAAAACGCCAAAAAGCAGGCAACCTATGGCCAGTATGGATTTACTTGGTTTGGCCAGTAGATTGCAATGACTTTGTTTGAACACTCAAGACATTTGTTTGAGCGTGTCAAAGATATCCCTCGGGCCCTTTTGTGCTGAGCGACTCGTCGTGTGTTGCTGTGACGAGATCAGGATGGTACCGCTGACGCTTCGGTCATCCCGACGACGCATTTATAGGCCGTATTTGCAATGAATTGTTTCGTTTACTGTTTCACGTTTGCGTAACACCGGTTGTACTTTCGTGGGATAGGTTGCCCCATCCCTAGCCGATAGAGTCGATGCCAAGAGCAGCACTCTGAACGTTTGAACCCTTGTTGTATTTTTCTCATCTCAGTTGGCCCTTGGTACTTACGATGCGAGAGGTTGCCCCATGAAATCGGCCCACAATCCAGTGATGATGCCTGAAACAGAGTTTGCTGCAGCGAAGTTTCTCCGTATGGATCGAGACGATCTCGCACAGTCGGGTAAGTTGCTGCGCGAGTTGTCGGCACTCGTCGACGATCTGGTAAGCCTCTCCGCTCCGTTCAGAAAATCCTCCACCGCGGTAGCTGATGTGGAGGAGTGGACCCCAATGGATTACACCGAAGAGTTGATGGTGATCACGGGTAAAACAACCCGTTCCGTCCTGGCATCCAGATAGAGATCCGTACCTCGAGCTAAAGCTCACATGTCACGAAACATTGTGTTCATCCAGACCGGATGCGTGAGGTGTGCCCAAAACCCAATTGTTCTGAAACAGTGAGTTTACAGTGATAGACACCTTTTCTCCCCGCAAGTTGCTTACTCAGGTTCTGTCCGCAGGTGCCGTTGTTGCTTCTATTCTTCTGTCGGGATGCGGCAGCGGCCTTGTATCGAGTTCCGTTGTGGATTCTTTGCTGGTACAGGGAACGGTACAGGGCGGTTTGCAGCCGATCTCCGGCGCAACGGTTCAGGTCTATGCGGCGAGTACGAAAGGGGCGGGTACCTCGGCGACCAAGCTTTTATCGTCAGTGGTTTCGACGAACGCCACGGGCACTTTTTCTTTACCGGCAACCTTTAAGTGCGTCAATGCGAGCGACCAGGTCTACGTGGTGGCGACGGGAGGGAATCCGGGGGCGGGCTCAAACAGCAGCATCGCGTTGATGACGGATCTGGGAACGTGCAGCAACATCAAGGCCGCGACGCCGATCTACGTGAACGAGATCACGACGATCGCCTCGGTCTATGCGCTTGCGAAGTACATGAATCCGAGTTCATTTGACGTTGCAGCAGCCAGCAGTAATGCTGCGGATCTAGCCAATGCCTACGCACAGGCGGGCACGATCGCAAATCTCACTGTTGGTACGGCACTGTCTTCGAGCGCGGTGTACACCAAGCTCAACTCGCTCGCGGACTCTCTGGCGAGCTGCGTGAATGCCTCCAGCACCTCGACAGCCTGCAAGACTCTGTTTGCCGCGGCGACGCCTCCCGGAACAACGGCTACACCCGCGAACACGGTTGCGGCAATTTTGAATATCGCATTGAACCCGACGAACAACGTAGACGCAATCTACCGGCTGTCGTCGGTTCTGCCGTTCCAGCCGACTCTCTCTGCGGCCCCGACCGACTGGAAGCTGTTTGGCATTAGCACGGGTACGGGCTCAACGGGCGCAACGCTGACTGCCCCGAGCGTCACCTGGGCAACTCCTTCTGCGATCGGTTACGGGACATCGCTTTCCGCGGCACAGCTCAATGCAACGGCCTCGGTTGCCGGAAGTTTTGCATACAGTCCGGCGACTGGAACAATTCTCTCGTCAGGAACTCACACTCTTTCGGTGACGTTTACGCCGACGGATACGACGCACTATTCGACGAAGTCTGCGACGGTGAACCTGGTTGTAAATAAGGGCACGGCGGCTGTTACCTGGGCCGCACCTTCAGCGATCAGCTACGGGACCGCGCTTTCCGCGGCGCAGTTGAGTGCAAAGGCTTCCGTACCGGGAGCGTTCTCCTACAGCCCGGCCGCGGGTACGGTTCTCCCTGCTGGTGCTCACACGCTGAGCGCGACGTTTACGCCAACGGACACGACGGACTACACCGCCCAGTCAGTCAGCGTTACCTTGTCTGTCGGCAAGGCAACGCCGACGATCTCCTGGGCAACTCCTGCATCCATCAGCTATGGAACAGCGCTTTCGGCTGCACAGCTAAACGCGAGGTCATCGGTTGCCGGAACCTTTACCTACAACCCGACCGCTGGAACGATACCGTCTGCAGGTGCAGCCGTTCTGAGAGCGACATTCACACCGACCGATTCCGCCAACTATAACGGGAATACTGCAAGTGTCTCGCTGGCGGTGAATGCCTCAACACCAACGGTCAGCTGGGCAACTCCCGCAGCTATCTCCTATGGAACAGCACTCTCCGCGGCGCAGCTGAACGCGACGTCTTCGATTCCCGGAACCTTCACTTACAGCCCTGCGGCAGGTGCGGTTTTGTCCGCAGGTACTCAGAGATTGTCGGTGACTTTTACTCCGACCGACAAGTCCTACAGCGCACAGACGGCCTCTGTCAGCCTGGTGATCAATAAGGCGATGCCGGCAATCACCTGGGCGACCCCAGCGGCCATAACGTACGGAACGACCTTGTCGTCGACCCAGCTGAATGCAACGTCTTCTGTTCCTGGAACGTTCACCTACAGCCCTGCGGCAGGAGTGACGCCAACTGCCGGAACGACAACGCTCGTGGCATCATTTGATCCGACCGATAGCAGCAACTATGGCTCGACCAGGGCGAGTGTTTCACTGCTCGTCAATGCTGCAACTCCAACGATCACCTGGGCAACACCTGCTGCGATCAGCTATGGAACGGCGCTTTCGGCGACACAGCTCAATGCGAAGGCGTCTGTTTCAGGAACGTTTGCCTATACGCCAGCTCTCGGCACGGTTCTTACTGCGGGAACGCAGACCCTCCAGGTAAAGTTCACACCGTCGGATAAGACCTATACGACGCAGACCGCAAAAGTGAGTCTGGTCGTCAGCAAGGCGGTGCCCTCGATCAACTGGGTCGTCCCGGCATCTCTCAAGGCTGGAACAGTCCTGTCGACGACGGCTCTGAATGCAACAGCATCGGTGCCCGGCAAGTTTGCGTATTCCCCATCGGCAGGCACCATGCTGGCGGCTGGCACAAAGATGCTTTCAACGTCTTTCGCGCCGACGGATGCGACCAACTACAGCACGGCAACGAAGTCGATCAGTGTCACGGTTGCGAATGCGTCACAGCAGGCCCCTGCTATTTCATGGACGACACCAGCTGCAATTGCCTATGGCACGGCGTTGACTGCTACTCAGTTGAATGCCACGGCATCGGTACCCGGCACGTTCAGCTATAGCCCGACGATCGGAGCTGTTCTTTCAGCCGGAACCCAGCCGCTGAGCGTGACGTTCACGCCTACCGATACCACGACCTACTCATCGGCGACGACGAGCGTAAAGCTTGTCGTGAATAAGGCAGCCACACAAATTACATGGGCCTCCCCGGCGTCAATTGTTTACGGTACCAAGTTATCGGCATCACAGCTGAATGCGTCTTCGTCCGTTGCCGGGACCTTTACCTACAGCCCGGCGGTAGGCACCGAGCTTCCGGCGGGAACGAACGCATTGACGGCGACGTTCACACCGAATGACACAACGAACTACGCTGGTTCGACGGCGAGCGCTACGCTGCAGGTGGACAAGGCAAGTCCGGTCATTACATGGAACACGCCTTCGCCCGTCAGCTTCGGGACGGCGCTGTCGGCGACGCAGTTGAATGCCGCCGCTCCAATCATCGGCTCCTTCACGTATAGCCCGGCTTCGGGAACGGTGCTTAGCGCTGGCAATCAGGTGCTGTCCACCAGCTTCACCCCCATCGATACCGCAAACTATCTGCCGGTCAAGAAGACGGTGACTTTGCAGGTTGAGGGAGCCAAGTCCACGCTTACCTGGGCAACTCCGTCGGCGATCACTTATGGAACTGTTCTCTCTGCAGCGCAGCTGAATGCGACGTCTTCGGTTTCCGGAAAGTTCGTTTACAGCCCGGCAGAGGGTACCGCGCTGGACGCAGGAACGCAGGCGTTGAGCGTGACCTTTACGCCGGACGACACGACGAACTATTCCACTCAAACTTCATCGGTCAGTCTTACGGTCAATAAGGCCACGCCGACGATCAATTGGACGGCACCTTCTTCGATCAGCTACGGAACGAAACTGACTTCCAGTCAGCTGAATGCGACAGCTTCCGTTCCGGGAACGTTTGTCTACTCTCCTGCGGCAGGCAGCATGCTGACCACCGGCGCGCAGACACTGAGCGTAACGTTTACCCCGACGGATGCGGAGAACTATACGAGCGCCCAGAAGTCGGTGAGCATCGGCGTGAATGGCGGTTCGGTCTCAATCAACTGGCCGAATCCGGCAGCCATTACGTATGGCACAGAGCTCTCCGCAACGCAGTTGAATGCGACGTCGTCGATTGCCGGTACGTTTACCTACAGCCCGTCGATTGGTACGGTTCTGACTGCAGGCACGCAGACGCTGACGGCAACCTTTACCCCGGCGGACACGACGAACTATTCCCCCCAGACCGTTTCCTCGACGCTGGTGGTGAACAAGGCAACGCCAGAGATCACCTGGACTACGCCATCCGCGATTATCTATGGCACGGTGCTTTCTTCGAGCCAGCTGAATGCCACGGCTTCTGTTGCGGGTACTTTCACGTATCAACCCGCGGCTGGTACGGTGCTTCCGATCGGGAACGCCGTTTTGAAGGCGAGCTTTACGCCAAGCGACACGACTAACTACCAGGTTCAGACTGCGACGGTGAATCTGCTTGTCAACTCGCCGTCGGGGCCGGTGGGGCCGACGACGCCGGTGATTACCTGGGCAGCTCCATCTGCAATCACGTACGGGACGGCTCTCTCGTCAGGCCAGCTGAATGCAACGGCATCAGTTCCAGGAACATTCAGTTACAGCCCGGCAGCAGGCACCATTCTGCCTGCAGGGAATCAGGCGCTGACCGTGATGTTTACGCCGTCAGATCCTTCCTACACGACGGCAACCGCCTCGGTGGCATTGGCTGTGAACAAGGTAACCCCGACAATCATCTGGGCGACACCCGCAGCGATCACCGCAGGAACGGCCCTCTCAGTGGCCCAGTTGAATGCGACGGCATCGGTTCCGGGAACGTTTGTCTACAGTCCCGCAGCGGGAACGACTCCAGCGGCAGGAACGGTTGGACTGACGGCAGCCTTCACGCCGACGGACAACGCTAACTACAACACGAATACGGCAAGCGTCTCACTTGTCGTCAATGCGGCAGCGCCGACGATTACCTGGGCAACACCGGCAGCCATTACGTATGGCACGTCTCTCTCGACGGCGCAGTTGAATGCGAGAGCTTCGGTCGTTGGACAGTTCAGCTACAGTCCGGCTCTTGGAACTGTTTTGACGGCAGGTACGCAAACGTTGTCCGCGACCTTTACGCCCACCGATAAGACATTGAGCGCGCAGACAGCATCGGTAACGTTGGTGGTTAATAAGGCGACGCCCACGATCACATGGACGACACCAGCTGCAGTCTCTGAGGGGACTTTGCTCTCGGCGGCCCAGCTGAATGCGACGGCATCGGTGCCTGGAATATTTGCCTATAGCCCGGCGGCAGGTACAACACTCTCGGCGGGGACGACGAATCTGAGAGCGACGTTTACGCCAACAGATACGGCCAACTACAACTCGAACACGGCAAGTGTTTCATTGCTGGTCAACGCGTCGACGCCGACAATCACCTGGATAGCACCGGCAGCGATCACCTACGGCACGGCTCTTTCGAATGCCCAGCTGAATGCTACTGCTTCGGCTGCAGGCACATTCACTTACAGCCCGGCTAGTGGAACCGTCCTTTCTGCCGGATCGCAGAAGCTGACTGTCACGTTTACACCGACGGACAAGACGCAGAACGCTCAGACGGCATCGGTGACGCTTGTGGTGAACAAGGCGACTCCTGCAATCACCTGGGCTGTACCATGCAGCGATCTCTGCTGGTACAGCCCTCTCAACGACACAGCTGAATGCGACAGCCTCTGTTCCTGGGACCTTTGCCTATAGCCCGGCTGCGGGAACGGCTCCTGCGGCAGGAACGGTTACTCTGAGGACGACCTTCACGCCGACCGATACGGCCAATTACAACTCGGCCACGGCGACGGTATCTCTCGTGGTCAATGCCGGAGCACCGGCGATCACCTGGGCGACGCCGGCAGCGATCACCTACGGTACAGCGCTTTCTTCGACGCAACTGAATGCATCGTCGACCACTGCGGGCACCTTCACCTACAGCCCCGCAGCTGGCGCGGTGCTGTCTGCCGGTACGCAAAAGCTGACGGCAACGTTTACTCCAACCGACAAGACACAGAGCACTCAGACAGCTTCTGTGACGTTAGTGATCAATAAAGCGACACCGACAATTACATGGCCGACCCCGGCTCCGATCTCTCTGGGGACGCTGCTCTCGGTGCTTCAGCTGAATGCGACGGCATCGGTTCCGGGCACGTTTCTGTATAACCCACTGCTGGGTGTCTCTCTCAGTGCGGGGACGAACCCACTTTCTGTGACGTTTACACCTACAGATACGGCAAACTACAACACGGCGACGGCCTCAGTGACGATTACGGTCACGGGAGGAACCACGGGATCGGCTACCAATATTGATATCGGCACGACAGTTTCGCAGAGCGGCGTGAAGCGCCTTGGCATGAACATAGCGGGTCAGGCCTTCTATGATTCCAGTCAGATGCTGCGCAACCTTGTCTTCCGCAACCCGGGATTCGAGGGCGAGATCTGGCAGTCGATCTTGAAGTGCACTGCGGTGACAACAACCAGCTGCACCGACGCGCACTCAGTGGTCTCAATGGCCGGCGAACTTCGCCCAGGGGGCGACCTTCGAGTTCATCTATGGTGGCGCGAAGGGCATGACCGGTACAGTGACCTCGAGCACCGCGGTGTCGGGTAGAAAATGTCGCTGGTGTGACCATCAACTTTGCGGCGCCGTCCGCGGCTCCTAAGGTGGGTGATTTTGTCATCATCCACATGAAGTTCCCTGGAAATCCGCAAGCGGGATGGTGGACGAGCACCTCCGGTGGCGCGACGTTGACAGCCGAGTACTCGGATCTTTCCGCAGAGACGCCGGGAACGCAGGCACTTCGCGTAACGGCTGCAGGATCGGGGCAATCCGCTACCGTGGCTTCGTACTTCGACAGCTACACGACTCGTTCCTTCGTACAGATGAAGGGGCAGTATCAGATCACCTTCAAAGCCAAGGGCGTTGGCGGAACCAACCAGGTTGGTTTGAGCTTTATGCGTAATCTCGCCAGCAGCAATCTCGTCTATGTGAACCAGACGGTGACGCTGACTTCGGGTTGGCAGGACTACACCTACACCTTCACGGCAAATGAGACTGGAACAGCTATTGGACCAGCCAAGCTTCAGTTTGCCGTGAGCGGCGCGAGCGTCTTGCTGGATGACGTAAGCGTGACGCCAGTTACCGTCACAAGTTCGAATCCGACGCCATTCCGTGACGAGGTGGTCGACACGTTGAAGACGCTCAATCCCGGGGTTCTACGCTACAACGATGGCTCCAACACGGGATCTACGATCGATAACATCATCGCTCCGGCCTTTGCCCGTCAGCGTGCAGGCGCAAATGGCGCCAGTGAATACGATGACGTGGCGCTGGGTCTGCACGAGTTCCTGCAGTTGTGTCAGACGGTGGGTGCTGAGCCGTACTACAACATTCCGGCTGCGGCCTCTCCGACAGAGATGCAGAATTTGATAGAGTACCTTGCTGGAGATTCGTCGACGACCTATGGTGCCAAGCGTACAGCGATGGGACAGGCAGCACCTTGGACATCGGTCTTCCCGGTTATTCACCTGGAACTTGGTAACGAGCAGTGGAACTGGGGTACCTTCCCGGGATCGGCGATCAATGATCCGGTAGCCTATGGCAATCGTGTTGCGACGGTCTTTGGTGCGGCGAAGAGCTCTCCTTACTACAACGCCTCAAGCTTTGATCTGGTAATGGGAGGATGGGCAGATGTCCCGTGGTGGAACAGCCAGGAGATGGCGAGCAGCTCAAACTTCGACTCCGTTTCTGTTGCGCCATATCTCTATTACACTCTGAACGATACGTCTTCAAACGAAGCAATCTTCGGCCCCATGTTTGCGCAGCCGGAGATGCAGGACAGCGTGTCGACCGGAACGATGTATCAGAATGGGCAGTATGCCAAAAGCGGAAATACGAAGCTCGTGGTGTATGAAGTCAACCTGAGCACGCTCTCTGGAACGGCAAATCAAGCGACGTTGAACGGAGCTGCTGCATCTGTGGGAGCGGGTCTCACCGTCGCCGACCACATGTTGCTCATGGTGCGTGACCTGGGAATTACGACGCAGAATCTTTGGGCGCTTCCTGGATATACGAACAGCTTCACCAACACTTCGACGGGGGCTGCGGAGACGACGCCTCTGTTCGGATCGGTCATTGACATGGGCGGCCAGACTAATCTGCGTCGTCCTACCTACCTGGCGGAGCAATTGGCGAACACCGCGATCCTGCCGACGATGCTGCAGGCGACAGCTTCGGGGGCAAACCCGACCTGGGTGCAACCGCTGAGCACGAACGATTCCATCCAGCTAAACGGAGCTCATGAGATCCAGAGCTTTGCCTTCAGTGATGGAGCCAACAAACGGAGCGTGATCGTCTTCAACCTTAGCCGTACGACAGCTCGTCCGATTACCTTCACAGGAGTCAACGCGCCGACCGGAGCGGTAACGGTTGGACAGCTAACGTCGGCCAACATTACGGACACGAACGAGACCAATTCGACGGTGAATATCACGACGACAGCAATCTCTAACTTCCAGCCGTCGACACAGTATTCGCTGCCGGCATACTCGATGACTGTATTTACCTGGCAGCAATAGCTATTGCCGATTTCTTTGGCCGGGCAGTGATAGGGAAGAGATTTTCCTATCGCTGCCCGGCTTTTTTATTCCTTTTCAGGAGGTACTAAACGGTACCGAAGTGTTATATCGCTTGCCTTGCAAGCACGTTATGGTGAGAAGACATGCTTCTCGATTAACAGCTGGCATGTGAGTAAACTGGAAGCTATTTCCAGCACATAAAAGGGATATGCCACGGTGGGTTCAGAGATTGTGACGGAAGATGCACCCGGCGTACAGCGTGTCCTTGAAAAGAAGGCCCTGAGGGCCTCCTTCTGGTCGATCCTCGAGTACGGTTCGGGTATGGGGCTTCGTGTCGTCAGCAGTCTTGTGCTGACGAGGCTGCTGGCTCCGGCCTACTTCGGCGAGATGACACTTCTGACGACGCTGATCGTCGGGATCAACCTTCTTTCAGACATTGGACTGGCGCCGAGCGTCATTCAGTCGCCTCATGGAGACGAGCCGGATTTTCTTAACACCGCGTGGACGATTCAGATAATTCGTGGTGTTGTGCTGATGGTCGCTGCATTAGTTCTCAGCTGGCCGATGTCCAGATACTACAGGGACTCCCATCTTACGGTCCTGCTTCCAGTTCTTGCACTGAGTACTCTCATCGGCAGTTTCAACAGCACGAATCTGCTGTCGCTCGCAAGACATCTTGGCGTTCGTCGTCTCTTCTTCATTGACGGCAGCATGGCAGTCGTTTCTTTGATTGTGACGATCATCTGGGCCTATTACTGGCCTTCTGTCTGGGCGATCATTGCCGGACAGGTTATTTCGACGATCTATCGCCTCATCCTGAGCCATATTCCCGCGATCGCTCCCGGCATCAAAAACAGCTTCCGGTGGGATAAGAATTCCGTCCACAACATCGTCCACTTCGGGAAATGGATCATGATCGGCACGGCGTTTTTCTTCTTTGCGTCACAGGCCGATCGACTCATTTTGGCCCGACTGGTTCCGTTTGCAGTACTGGGAATCTACGGCCTTGCCTACTCGCTCTCCGATATTCCTCGAGCAATCATTCTGGCACTTAGTAATCGTGTTGCTTATCCGTTCGTCTCGAAGATGGTTCATATGCCAATGCCGGAGTTTCGGGCGAAGTTCCTGCACTATCGTTTTTTTATTCTTCTCGTTGGAGCGGGTCTGCTTTCGATCATGGTTACGTGGGGTCACCTCATCATCACGCATCTGTACGATAAGCGCTACCAGGACGCCGCCTGGATGATCCCGATCCTCGCCCTTGGACTTTGGCATACGCTGCTGTATCAAACGACCGCGCCTGTCCTGTTTTCCCTGGGAAAGCCGAGATATAACGCAGCAGGCAACGCGGCATATTGCGTGGCCATGCTGGTCGGACTTCCGCTGGCCTTCCACTTCTGGGGCTTGTTTGGAGCTGTGATTGCCATTGCCGCCGGGGATCTTCCGCTCTATCTGGTTATTCAGACGGGAACAACACGTGAAGGCGTACGTCCGCTCCGCCAGGATCTGCAGATGACGGCAATCTTTCTCGCCATCCTCGGCGGCTGCATGTTCCTGCGGTACAAGTTGTAAATCGAAGTTTCAGGTTTTCAGGTATAGACGCGCATGTTCAGAGGCTGGTTGAGCATGTTGTAGGCCTCCGCTCGTTCCGGGAGCATCTCCGACCGCGTGATCGCCTTGATGGACTGCGCCCATCCCACGATCAGGAAGAAGAGTTCGTAGTTCTGGGCTCCGAGGAAGACGGTGGTGAGGGTGAAGGCTATTCCCATAAAGATTCCCAGCAGAGAGAAGATGAAGTGGCGGTCCCGCACAGATCTTGTCTTAAACGCCTGCCGGATAAGGACAAGGATGGTTTCGGCGACGATGAGAAGGAGCGAGCCTAGCCCGACATATCCCCCACCGAGATAGACCAGGAGATACTCGTTGTCGATGGACGCCTGACCACCGATGTGCGGGTATCCCATGGCGCCCCATCCCCAGGCACCGCCAGCCTGTGCGATCGGCAGGTAGTTATCGATCAGTTGAGCGCGATACTGCGCCGTCTCTTTTTCGCTTCCATAGTCAGTTCTGGGGCCAGAGGCATAGTTTCTTGCCGCATAGTAGCCGGGTATGCCAACGATTATCCCAAGGGCGAGGACAAGAGCCGCACGGCGCTTGGGGACTTTACTCAGGCCGACCCATGCTATGCACATGGCAAGGATGGTTCCAAGCCATGGACCGCGTGCCTGGGTCGTTAGCAGGGTGAAGCCTATGACACAAAGAACCAGCCTGGGATTCTTCAGAGGGCTTTTTGAAGAGCTGGCGATATCGTTGCGGACTTTGTACTTGCGGTAGCCCAGCCAGATGGTAAAGATGAGTCCTGCAAAGTAGACCATGCCGGCAAGCTCGGATTGCGAAAATGGGCCGGCGACCCTACCGAAGCCCCATCGCACGGAGGTGACCCACCCGGACCATTGCCCTGGATAAAAGTGGCTCCAGAAATATTGGAAGGCATTGGACTTTCTGACGTACTCATACCAGGCGATCGGGCAGCCGATGAAGAGAAGCTGAACGAAACGGGTTACAAACTTTACCCGGATACCATTCTGCTCGATCAGCAGCTTGCCGACCATATAGGGAATGACGCCCGTGGCCAGCACGGTGAAATAGGAGAGAATTGCCGCGCTTGTCTGGCCGGTAGCATATTCGGTGTAACCCCTGCTAAAGAAAAACAGAAGAACCCAGAGGTCGATACGGGTTAGCTTCCAGCGTCCGATGTCATAAACCAGCATCCCCGCGCCAAGCGGGAGCATGACGGCAATGATCATGTTGATGGGGGGGATGGGGCGGACGGTGAGGTAGTAATCGACAGGGACGAGAAGGAGGACCGGTAGAAAGACGTTCAGAAGTGCCGCCGGGGTCTTGCCGCGAAGCATGACAAGGATACAAAGGATGCCCGGAATGAGTGTGGCGAACTCCATGAGGATCGTCGGCTGGCGGCCTATTGCCCGGCGTTCGCGGGCAGGCCTCTCCAGTATAGGGAGAGATGCCCCAGGATGAAGACAAAAAAGCGAAAGCCTTGATCTACCGTGAGAAACAGGATGACATACAAGATGGTTTTGGTATGATTGCCTACGATTCTGCAAATGTTCCCGCTTATACAGCCCCCGGAGCGCTCTCTGGAGCCGGGAGGCTGTGCGCAGTTTGCCCGACCGGAAACGATGAGCTAACGCTTAAGAGGAATAGTTGATATTCAGGGGCGGTTTATCCTATTGCGAATACCATGCCACACCATCCGGCGCTGTCGGCTGTGAATGGTGGAGTTCAGATGGCGATCCCGCAGGACGCCATGTCACAGTTCGCAGAGGCCATTGAAGGAGTTTCATGAATCCGGTCATCTTTAAGCCATCGCCGGAGTCGTCACAACAGACCGACGCCGATGTGCCTCCTTCTCAGCAACTCAAACAGCTCAAGCGTGATCTGACGCGCAGCGTCAGAATGTACCGCACCATCGCGATTACAGTTGGCGCTATCGTGTTCGCTCTGCTGCTTACCTTCGGCCTGCAGCGAGCGCCTTATTATGAGACCTCTTCGCTGATCTATGTGCAGCCGGCCAAGGCGAAGCTGATTACCGATGCAACGGGCGGAACCTACGATCCGACGCGATACGACACCTATATTCAACAGCAGCTTCAGACGATCGTCCGCTCCGACATCCTTGCGGATGCGTTGAAATCCGTTGCCCCTGGAATGTGGACGCGGCCCGGAGAGTCAGAGCAGTCTGCTATCACCCGCTTACAGCACGATCTGAAAGTAGAGCGAGAGATGGGGAGCTACCAGCTTTCGATCGCGCTGAGTGGAGGGAATCCCTACGGCATCGCCAACGTTGTGAATGCGGTTACGAATGCATACATTCGCAAGGAGCGGGTGGATGAACTGGCACAGACACAGCAGCAGCTGGAAGTCCTTCTGAATGAACAGAAAAGGCTTCAAACGCTGTTAGTCTCCGGCCGTCAGAGCCAGGCGGGATTGAGCACATCGCTGGGCGTGGCAGATACTGCAGGCGATAACGGCAATCCGTATGACGCTCAGCTGGGTGAGCTTCGCACGCAGCTGGCTTCGGCTCGCAGCGCCCATGCAATTGCGGAGGCTCAATTAGCCTCGGTCATCAGTCATGGACCGGACTCTGCCGCTGCCCTGAAGGCCGCCTCCAGCGAGCTGATCTCAAATGATCCCGGGCTGGCAATGCTGAAGCAATCCATAGCCGCCCGCAGAAGCAAAATCGTTGGAGAGATGGCGGGCCTGACAACAAAGAACCCTCTTTATCAGCAAGACCAGGAAGAACTACAGCGACTGGATCAGTCGCTCGACAGTATGACCGGTCAGCTGCGCGAGAAGGCTGCCTTGCAGTTGCAGGAAAAGTTGAAGCTCGAATCTGCGAGAACGGCAGACATCGTCTCTCGTCTCGATTCGCAGCTCTCGCAACAGACATCGATTGCGACTGGTGCGACGCCGAAGCTTCAGCAGGCAGCAGATATAGCAGCGCAGATCTCGCGTCTGCAGGATCAGCTGACTGAAGTGGAGAACGCCATTGCTGCAATTCGACTGGAAAACCAGTCGACTGGACTGGTCCACCTGCTGCTCCCCGCAGAGGTGCCGCTGAAACCGATCCCGAGTAAGAAACTCATTATCCTGGGCGCGTCGTTGCCACTCGCAATCATCTTAGGGCTTTTTGCATCATGGATACGGCTTAAGCTCGATCCTCATGTTTATGTTGGGAACGATGTAGAGAAGACGTTGGGTTTCCCCCCGATGGCGGTGCTTCCAAAAGTCAATGAGGTTGATCCCCGGGTGCTGGACGAATTCATGCTTCGGCTCGTGGCCGGTCTCGATCAGGCTCACTCCACGAGCGGGGCGCGCACCTATGTTTTTACTGCAGCATCTCCACATATCGAGATCGAGGGTCTTCTAACGAATCTCGCGGCGAAGATGGATAAGCTTGGCTATCGAACTCTGATCATGAAGGCATCCTCTGCGTTGCAGCGCCTGTCGCTTGCCTCTGACTCGGATGACGATGGGGAAGAGAGTTGGGAGCATCTTCGACTCTCAGAGAGCCGCGCCACGGAGACGCGCCTCGCGCGTTCTGGTGAATCGCAACTGACACGCCCTCGCCGTGAGAGTTTCGTCGCAGAGAACATCGAAAGGCTGAAGCAGAACGTCGATCTGTTGTTTATCGAAGCCCTGCCGTTGAGTACCTCGACCGAAGCGGAGTTCGCTGCAAGGCTAGCAGACATCACGGTCGTAATCGTAGGTTCCGCGCTCAGCACAAAAGATGATCTGACGGAGACGCTGGCGGTGATGCAGCGTTTGAACGTCGCCGGCGTTGCAACGGTGCTCAACGACATGAGTCTGCAGCACGCAGATGATGGCTTTATTGCCATGGTGCGCAGCGTGGAAGGACGACGACCGACGGCGAAGGGCAGGACAGACGCCTCGACCATGCGTGATACCTATCCGCTCAAAGTGTACGACGAGATCTATTCCGATAAGACAGATAAGGCTTCATCGGAGTTGTAGATAAGCGAAGACTAACGCATCACGCATGCAGATGATGCTACTGAGATTTTTCGAAAGTGTTCGCGACAGATTCTCTTTATCCGTAGAGCGCTTGATCCTTAGTTGTTTTGTGGCAACTTGAACAGAGAGATAATCCCTTGTCGATGAGATCAGATCAGGCCTTCACGTCCAACGAATCCTCCAGCTCCATGGTGACCAAATCGCAAGGCGCTCGAGGTCGTCATACCGGCCGTGAGATCGCCATCATCGGCATGAGTGGGCGTTTTCCGGGCGGCGCAAACTCACCCGCGGAGCTTTGGGAGTTGTTGCACTCCGGCAGGGATGGCGTCGGCGAGGCAACGGGAGATCGATGGGATCTTGGATGGCATCATCCTGACCATCAGCGTGAAGAACGTGTCTATACGCGGGCAGGCGGATTCCTTGATCGAATCGACGCGTTCGATGCCGAGTTTTTCGGCATCTCTCCAAAAGAGGCGCGACAGGTCGACCCGCAACATCGTTTGTTGCTTGAGCTGGCCTGGGAGGCAATGGAGGATGCGAATCTATCGCCTCGCGGCCAGGCGGGCAGCGACATGGGTGTCTTCATTGGCATCTCCGGCAATGACTATGCACACCTCGTAGGTCCACAGGGGCCAGATGCATATTCGAATACCGGAAGCTCCCTGAGCATCGCGGCAAATCGCATCTCGTACAACTTTGATCTGCATGGTCCCAGCGTCGCGCTGGATACGGCATGCTCTTCGAGCCTGGTGTGCGTCCACCAGGCATGTATGAGCATGTTGGCGGGAGAGTGCTCTTCTGCTCTTGCAGGAGGTGTAAATCTGCTGGTGCATGTGCGGCCCTGGATCGGTTTTTCCAAGGCCTCGATGCTGTCACCGACCGGACGCTGTAAGAGCTTCGATGCTAGCGGAGACGGCTATGTCCGCTCCGAAGGGGGAGGGCTTGTTCTGCTGAAGCCGCTGGCCGCGGCGGAGCGTGACGGCGACCGCATCCTTGGAGTGATCCTCGGCAGCGGAGTGAATTCCGACGGCAGGACCCTGGGCCTGTCGATGCCGAATGGAGATGCTCAAGAGCGCCTGCTTCGCAAGGTTTATGCGCAGTGCGGATTGAAGGCAGAGGATGTCTTTTACGTCGAGGCGCACGGTACAGGTACCACCGTAGGAGATCCGATTGAATGCGGTGCTCTGGGTCGTGTTCTGGGAGCACCTCGCGAAGATGGCTCTTTTTGCAAGATCGGTTCGGTCAAGTCGAATATTGGACATTTGGAAGCGGCATCGGGGATTGCCGGTCTCATCAAGGTCCTGCTGTCGCTTCGCCATCATACGATTCCGGGCAACCTGCACTTCGAGACGCCCAACCCAAAGATTGACTTCGAGGGTTGGAAGCTCGATGTCGTTGCGGGCGCTACTCCCATTCCTGCATCGGATCGATCCGTCATCGTGGGAGTCAACTCCTTTGGCTTTGGCGGCACGAATGCTCACCTTGTTCTCGAAGAATATTGCCCTGCGCCAGCAGAGGAAGACAAGCATGCGCAGCCTGAGAAGAGCACGCCAGATATCCTGCTGCTCTCCGGCCATTCACAGGCAGCTCTAGCGGCAGTTGCTGAACAGTATGCTGCATTTCTCCGAAATAAGACGGAATCGCGCTGGTCTGCCATCTGTGCAGCTGTCGCTAACTCTCGTTCGCTGCAGCGGTATCGTCTGGCTGTGTCTGCAAAGAGCGCGCTCGAAGCCGCAGAGCAGCTGGAGCACTTCCTGGCAGGCAAGGCGGTTCGCGGTCTTGCCCAGGGGAGCAGCCCCGCATCGGTAGTTCCGCTTACATTGGTGTACTCCGGAAACGGGCCCCAGTGGTGGGGGATGGGGCGCGAGCTGCTGGTAGAGAGCGCAGTCTTTCGCGCTGCCATCGACGAGATCGATCAGATCTTTCATCCACTCGCTGGTTGGTCGCTCCTCGACGAGATGCGCAAGCCTCAGTCGGAGAGCCGCGTTGCGCTTACGGAATTCGCCCAGCCATTGCTCTTTGCTCTGCAGGTTGGCTTGACTAGCGCTCTGCGGCAAGAGGGAATTGTTCCAGCAGCGGTCGTTGGACACAGTGTCGGAGAGGTTGCGGCAGCATATGTTTCAGGTGCGTTGACGCTCGAAGATGCAGTCAACGTTATCTATTTTCGCAGCTTGTCCCAGTCGAAGACCGCTGGAGGGGGACGCATGGCTGCGCTGGGAATCAGCGCTCGCGAGGCGTTCGAGCTTATCGATGAGGTGGGAGGTTGGATCGAACTAGCGGCGGAGAACGCTCCTGATGCTGTTACGGTCGCTGGAGACGTCGCGGTCATGGACCTCGTCGTTCAACTGCTGACAGAGAGAGGGAAGTTCGCCAGGCTGTTGCCGCTGAACTACGCCTTCCACTCACGATCCATGGAGTCTATACGCACGGAGCTGCTGGAGTCCTTGCAGACGTTGCGACCCCGGACGTCCAGAATTCCGTTTATTTCAACGGTATCCGGAACTGAAGTTGACGGTGCTGCTCTCGATGCCTCTTACTGGTATCGGAATGTCCGGGAGCGGGTCGAGTTTCGCGAGGCGATTGCCGACCTTGTTCAAGAACGCCACAGCGGTGTCTTTCTTGAGGTGGGTCCGCACCCGGTTCTAAAAGAGTATGTGCAACAAACGGCCAAGGTGCTTGATCACACGGTCGTCTCCTTGCAGACGCTGCGTCGTCCAGGGCCGAGAGGCCCCGAGCCAGAAACCGGAAATCTGTGGACTGCAATTTGCGCCTGTTATGCCCACGGTGCCGTCGATGTCTCTGCTGTCTTCCAACGGTCGGCAGGGATTCCGGAGCTGCCGCAGTATCCATGGCAAAGACTTCCGCACTGGCGTGGCAGCGTCATTCTGCCGGATATCCATCATCCAACGCATCGCGATCATCCGTTGCTCGGCTATCGGATGACGACTGGCGAAGGGATATGGGAGAACACATTCGATCTTCATCGAATTCCGTATCTCAAGGATCATGTCGTTCAGCGATCCGTAGTCTTTCCTGCTGCCGGTTATATCCAGATGGCATTTGCTGCAGCAGAGCGTGTCTCCCCTGGAGCTACGTTGATGCTGGAGGACATTGTTATCCAGCGTCCGTTGGCGATATCTGAGCAAATCGACCCACTTGTCCAGATATCCGTGGACAACGCAACAGGAATATTCGAAGTGCGATCGCGGCAAGAGCAATACTCCAGTGAATGGGTACGGCACGCGAGAGGAAGAATTGGAGCGAATGAATCAACGCCGCTGGGTCTGAAGGTCGATCTCGATGGTCTCTTGCCAAGGATGACGACGCAGCTCGATTCCGAAGCCCATTATCTGGAGTGCTCTCGTCGCGGATTGGACTACGGTTCAGATTTTCAGGGCGTGGACAGACTCCTGATGAGCCCGGTCGATTCACCGTATCAGGAGGCCGTTGCTACGATCAGACTTCCTCTGACGGTAGATCCGAATCTCTCACAATACCGGGCACACCCCGCGCTACTGGACTCCTGCTTCCAAATGCTGATCTCTCTGGTCGCACAGCGCGATCGGCGTGATACGGCAGTGCTTCCTGTCTCGTTCGGCAGGATCATCAGTTATGGGACATTGCCTGAGTCGTTTGTCTGCCATCTGATAATCCGACACGAAAGTGAACGAACAGTAGTGGCTGATTTCCACCTGGTCGATGCGGCAGGCAATCTGCTGCTACTGATCGAGGAGTCACGCAGTCAGAAGGCAAATTTCAACGCTGGTAGTACAACGCCACTGATCGCGGAGTCTTGGACCATCGATCCGGGATACCGAAGCCTGATTCTTCCAGCAGCTCTTCCCGAGCCCCATGCGGTGAAGGAGATGCTGAAAGATGATCTTGCGCAGATCATTCTCCGCCATGATTGCCGCTCGTACTACAGCGAAATTCAGCCTCGCTTCGACCTGTTAGCGAGAGCTTTTGTCGCAGAGGTGATCGATGATCTTCGCGGCACGCAGACCGAGTTTGATGCGTCGAGCCTGATCAGCAGTGTCGGAAGCTCTGAAGATCTGCAACGGATGGAATCGCTAATCAAGCTTGCAGCCGATCATGATGTTGTCTTCAAGCAGGGCCAGGGCTGGAAGAGGGGAACTGAGATTCTTCCTGCTGCAGATGCATTATGGAAAGAGCTGTTTCAGGATCATCCACGCTATCAGTCGGAGTTGCTGCAACTCAGCCGCACCGCAGAATCACTGCGGCGCACCTCGATGGACAGCGACTTCAACACTGCAAAGATCGCAGAACCTGCTTTTGAATTTGCCCCCTTCCAGCTTGTGTACAGCGAGATCGCACGAGCGGCCGTACAAAAAATTGTTGCCTCCTGGCCATCGCATCGGCCTGTTCGTGTCCTGGAATTGAATGGGAAGGATGGTGCTCTGACGGCATGGCTGTTGCCCGTGCTTCCTATCGGACGAACAGATTATGTGTTGACTGATGCCTCTGAGGCACTGTTAGGGCGCGCTGAGCAGCGACTGAAAGATTATTCTTCCGCACGCTACATGACGATTGATCCCGAACAGGATCTTACGGCGCAAGGGCTGAGCGAAGATTACTTTGATCTTGTTATTGTTTCAGGAATATTTCGTGCCTTGGCATCTCCGGCAACGCTCCTCAAGCAGATACATCGCCTGCTGGCTGCTGGCGGTTATGTGATGCTCACAGAAGTGCAGCGCACGCCGGCATCAGATCTGATGTTCCTGCGTTCACTGCGTACGCCACATGATGCAAGTGAAGTAACCGGCCATGCGCAAGGCTTTGTGTCGTGGAAGAAGTTTATAGAAGCAGAGGGATTTGCTTCGAGCGTGATTCTCTCCGATGAAGAGGCCTGTGCTGCCCCATGCGAGCCTCGTCAGGCTATTGTTTTGGCGCAACGCGATAATCGTGTTTCGGAGATGGCTTCGATCCCACGTGAATTTACTGATGTGTCGGCGAGCAAAATTCTGACGATTTTTGAAGATGATCATGATCAGGACGAGCGGCTCTTTCAGGGAGAACTTGTTGATGAGCTGCGCGCCAACGGCTGCGAGGTGGAGACTTATCTCGTAAGGCTAAGCGACGGCGGCCAAAACAACGAGATGCAGAAGATCTGGACGCGCTCGGGTCCTTATGATCACGTTATTTATATCGCTGCTCCTTCTCTTGCAGACCTTACGGCAGACAAGCTGGTGGCTTCGGAATCCGCGCGCTGCGCTCATGTGCTCGACGCGGTCAGGGTGATCGAGACAACGAGGCAGGATCACACCACACAGTTGACGATTGTGACGCGTGGAGTCCTAAGGGGAGCGTTCGGCGGTGGTCCTGCTGATCCGGCGCAGGCTCCGATCTGGGGACTAGGAAGGGTTATTGGCAATGAGCATCACGGGCTCTCCTGCCATTTAGTCGATTGCCCCTCCGATACTCTTGCTGTGAGTCAACGAGCACACTTGCTGGCCAGGGAATTGCTCCAGCGCGATGATGAGACAGAAGTTCAGCTCGCAGATGGATTTCGGTTCGTCAATCGTGATCGCGTTGTGACCTTGTCGGAGCAGTCCCGCCATCCCAACTCTGGCGATAGAGGGCATACGGAAAGTTTTGTTTTGGATTTTGTTCCGCAGGGTGGGCTCGATTCTCTTTATCTGAGGGCAGTGGCGCGGCGAAAGCCCGGTCCGGGACAGGTCGAAATTGCAGTGAAGGCTGCTGGCCTCAACTTTCGAGATGTTCTCTGGACAATGGGCATGTTGCCGGAGGAGGCCGTCGAAGAGGGGTTCTCCGGACCAACAATCGGTATGGAGTGCGCCGGCGAGATCGTTCAGGTGGGCAGTGATGTCGGCAATGTAAAGGTAGGCGACAGGGTCGTTGCATTCGCGTCGTCCTCCTTCGCAGGCTTTGTCACCACCGATAGCGATTCTGTGAGCCTGATTCCTGATGGGATGCCGTATCCCGAGGCCTCGACGATTCCCACTGCGTTTCTGACGGCTTACTATGCCTTGGATCATCTGGCGCAGTTGCAGCCGAACGAGATCGTTCTGATTCATGGCGCAGCTGGCGGTGTCGGCCTTGCTGCCATCCAGGTTGCAAAACTTAGGGGCGCGAGAATCATTGGAACCGCCGGTTCGGAACGGAAGCGACGCATGTTGGAGATGCTCGGCGTCGATCACGTTCTCAACTCGCGCTCTCTTGAGTTTGCCGATGAGGTGATGCGCCTTACCGGAGATGGTGTCGATGTTGTTCTCAACTCCCTGGCTGGTGAAGCGATTACTCGCAGCCTGAAGTGCCTGAAGCCGTTCGGCCGATTCCTTGAGATAGGGAAGCGAGACCTGTACGACAACACGCATCTTGGGCTTCGTCCTTTCCGCAAGAATCTGAGCTATTTCGCCATTGATGCCGATACGCTGCTTGTGCAGCGGCGCGGACTGGCTCGTTCTCTCTTCCATGCGGTGATGGAGCATTTCGCGTCGGGTGCTTTGAAGCCCCTGCCGTTCGAGCAGATTCCGATCTCGAGAGCATCGGAGGCATTTCGCGCCATGCAGCAGTCCCGTCATGTAGGGAAGCTGATCCTCTCCATGGAGCTCGACAGCGCAGATACTCTACCGGTTGTTCGTACG
The DNA here is from genome assembly GCF_028283685.1 of Edaphobacter sp. Taxonomy (GTDB): domain Bacteria; phylum Acidobacteriota; class Terriglobia; order Terriglobales; family Acidobacteriaceae; genus Edaphobacter. Next base: position 258,616 of record NZ_JAPWKF010000001.1, read on the forward strand.
CAATCGATCATCCGGAAAGATGCAACCTACCTCGTGACCGGCGGCCTTGGAGGCTTTGGCCTGGCAACGGCGAAATGGCTTGCGGAGCAAGGGGCGACGTCGCTTGTTCTTATTGGTCGGCGCGGTGCGGTCACAGAAGAAGCGAAGCAGGGAGTTGCGCTGTTGCAGCGCAGCGGTGTTCAGGTAAAGACGCTGGCGATGGATATCGCCAACTTCGAGATCATATCTGAGGCGCTTCATGAGGTGCGCGCCACGATGCCTCCGATTGCGGGCGTGATTCACTCCGCGGCCGTCATTGAGGACGCTCCTGTTCTTCAGATCAACCCTGCGCTGCTCTCCCGGGTGCTTACTCCCAAGATCGCTGGCGCATGGAATCTTCACCTGGCAACGCTCAACGATCCGATTGAGATGTTTGTTCTTTATTCTTCGTCAAGCACTGTCGTTGGGAATCCTGGACAGGGCGCTTACGTTGCCGCCAACTTCTATCTGGATGCCCTGGCTCAGCATCGTCAATCACTGGGACTGCCCGCACTGGCGGTTGGCTGGGGAGCGATCAAGGATGTTGGTTTCCTCACCCGCCACGAAAATGTCGCGGAGATGCTGCGCACGCGTACCGGAATGGACGCAACGCCATCCGAAGAAGCTTTATCGGAGCTGGGAAGGCTGACCGCTGCTGGAGTCACACGTATGTGTGTTGCGCGCTTTGATCTCCAGAAGTTGGGAAGGGTTCTTCCTGGCACGCTGGTTCCGCGCTTTTATCCCATCATCACTCCGGCTGCAGCGTCATCGCTCAGCTCGATGGAGACTCTTGCTAACAGGTTGCAGCAGGTTCCGATGTCGGAAAAGCGCAGCCTTATCGTGGAAGTTGTCCGAGAGCATGCGGCCAAGGTACTTGGAATGGGCATGCAGCAGATTGATCCGGAGCAGCCGTTGGCGGATTTGGGACTCGACTCGTTGATGGCGGTGGAACTTGCTCTTCTCGTCGAGCACGATGTCGAAAAACCAGTGTCGGTGATGCAGGTGTTGAGTGCGGGAAGTGTTTACGCCATCGCTGACTTTGCCCTTCGTGTCATGGGCAACGAGCGCACAGAAGCGCCCATTGCCCGTGGAGAGGAGACGGCGATTACTGCAGGCCTGAAGGGATAGAGAACAGGATGCGGTGGGCCCGGATATGAGGGAAGAGAGACCAGATCGGAAGTGGCTGGAACTTAGCCTGGCGCAGCAATCGATTTGGCTTGAGTCGAAGCTTAACCCAGGTGCTGCGCTTCAGCTTGGTGGTTGGGCGCGCATAGAAGGCGAGCTAGATGATCATCTTGCTCGTCAGGCCATGTCGCTTGTCATGGCTCGTCATAATGCGCTAAGACTGCGCGTGGACGAGCATGAGCCGAGACAATGGATAGACGAATCCATGGAAGCTCCGTTCGTGACATCTATAGTTGCAGCCTCAGACGACCCAGACAGAGCCTTCCAGCAGTACATGACGGCAGACTTCGCATCGCCGATGCCATTGGGAGATCATCCACTCTTCTGCATCACGCTGATTCGAGATTCTGAAGGGCAGTTTACTTTTTTGCTGTGGAGGTTTCACCATCTGATTGCCGACTCCGTCAGCGCGTCGATGACCATGCGTCATTGGACAGAGGCCTATCTTTCCTTGTCTGAAGATGTCCCCGGCACGCTTGCGGCACGTTCCTCCTATGAGGAAGTCATTGCTTCAGACGTGAAATACCTCGCATCGGATATCTATCGCGCGGATCTGGACTACTGGACACGACGATTCCATCCTTTGCCCCCTGTGCTCATTGTTGAAAGATCGACCACGGATGCTGTAACGCACGAGCACTTCTACAGCGACTGGATGATAGAGGGGCAGCAATGGATTGACCTGAATACCTTGGCAGATACATATTCGATAAGCTCGTATCGCTTGCTTTTTGTGCTCTTCGCCCTGGTCGTTTCAAATCGCTACGGAGTAACTGATCTGGTTGCGGGGATAGCGCTTCATCGCCGGGAGCCTTCGAACTGGCAGTCGCTGGGGATGTTCTCCGGTGTGCTTCCAGTACAGTTCGCCTTCAAGGGGAGCGAGAGCTTTGCCCAGACTGCGCGCAGATGGGGCTTCCAGATCGATCAAGACCTGCGCCACCAGCGCTTTCCGGTTGACCATCTTGCTCGTGCATTAGGGCTGTTTCGCGCGGGTCGGGCGAGGCTATTTGACCTGGTCCTGTCTTACATTCCGTCGGAGCGCATCCGAAATGATTCGCTTGATGAAGGGATGCCGATTCGCTCGGGAACGGTCGCTGCAACCGAGGCGAGCCCAATCAGTCTGCATGTGACGGAATTGCCGTCGGAACAGATGCAGGTCCGCGTCGCGGTGAATCCGAATATAGTTCATGGTTCTGAGGCCAATTATCTGATGTCGTTTTTACATGAGATATGTAAGTCCGTACTGCATTCTCCAAACACGCCCGCAGAAAATCTTTTGTCGATCAATGGACGGGAACATGCGATAGTGGTTGCTGGAGACTGCCCTGAAGAGGATCGCCAAGAGTGGGTGATCTAGGACCGCCGTCTCACTTCCTTAGCCGCATGTTTGTTGCAGATAAACCACTGAAAGAGAAGGATGGATTTCGATCCAATGGAGAGCTTCAGCAGCCAGCCAGACTCTGCAGAAAGTCTTTCGCGATTGGATGACGCTGCTTTTCTCGAGTTGCTCACCGCAAAAGATATCAAGCTTCACGCGGAAGACGGGCAATTGCGGGTCAATGCCGTTGCCGGCGCGCTCCATGATGAACTGCGCGAAGAACTCAAGCGGCGTAAGGCTGGGCTGATTGCACTCTTGAGTCAGGGCCCCTCTTCTGTAGGTAATCTTCGTAGAAGCGATCTTGGTGTACGCGCTCGACAGCGCATCAGCCCGGCGGGGCAATGGACGCAGCATCTGCAATATTGGAAGACTCATCTGGAGGGTATCTCTGGATTTCTTGAGCTGCCTTTCAGCAAGCCAAGACCAGAAGCTTTCGCCGCAAAGACGAGTACGCTCCCTTTTCATCTGCCATCGAAGACCACCGTAATTCTCCGTAACCTGGCCATGAGCAGGGAGACCTCTCTTGAAACCCTGCTGGCTGGTGCATTCCTTTTACTGATCTATCGTTACACCGGGCAGCCAGACTTCTGTGTCGGCTTGCCTGTTTTGCGGAAGCAGCGAAAAGGGGATCCGATTCTTGAGGATAAGATCGAGAACCTAATCCCTTTACGCTTTCGGCTCTCCACGTCCAGCACTTTTCTGGAGCTGCTGGACGCTGTTCGATCCTCAGTGAATGAGGATTATTCGCACAGCACGCTTCCTTTGGACCGACTGCTGGAGATGCTGCCTATCGCGACGACTCCGAATGCTCATCCCTTGTTTCAGATCCTCTTTGGTTGCGACTTCTCCAATGGTCATGGAACCGCGCTCATCGATAATGGCGCCGATTCGCTTGCGTATGATCTCGTCATCTTTATGGATCGCGAGATGAGCAGTGGCTTGCAGGGGCATATCCGATACCAGGAAGAGTTGTTTTCGGCAGATCGTCTGAGCTCTTTTGTCGAGAGCTATATTGCCCTCCTCGAATCGATCGCCGCGTCTCCGGAAGAGCGGGTCTCGAAGCTCTGTATCCTTGGCGCAGAACGAAGAGAGCGGATGCTGGTCGACTGGAATCGGACCGAGATGCACCTGCCATCCCATGCGTCAATACATGGGCTTTTTGAGCGCGCGGTCGAGCTGTCTGCTGACTCGGTTGCTGTGATTGACGGGGATAAGACCGTCACCTATGCGGAGCTCAACAGGTTAGCTAATCAGATGGCACATTTTCTTTTGGCGAAGAAAATTCCGCGCGAGGCATGTCTCGGTATTTGCATGGAGCGATCCGTCCATATGATTGTCGCCATGCTGGCTGTGCTAAAGGCTGGCTGTGCCTATCTACCCCTCGATCCTTTGTATCCGGCCCAGAGGCTGGAGGCGATGCTAGCCGATAGCCACGCTGCCCTGGTCATCACGGACAAGAAGATTCGAGAGGTCATGTCGATCAACGAGCGGCAGATCATGCGTGTCGATATGGATGAGGCGACGATAAGCACGATGCCGTCGACCAACCCTTCGGCCGAAGTCGAGCCAGACGATCTTGCCTACGTCATCTACACCTCAGGTTCAACCGGTCGACCGAAAGGTGTCGCCATTGAGCATCATAGTACGGTGTCCCTGCTGACATGGGCTTCGACGGTGTTCTCTGCCGATGAACTTGCACGAGTCTTCGCGGCAACCTCGATCTGCTTTGATCTCTCAATCTTTGAAATATTCCTCCCGCTGAGTACCGGTGGGAGCGTGATTCTGGCTGCGGATTTCCTGGAGCTACCAAGGCTCGGTGCCCAGACCAGACCCAGCCTCCTGAACACCGTGCCCAGTGCGATGTCGGCGCTGTTGGTCTCCGAGATAATTCCCGCTTCGGTTAGGTGCGTCTGTCTCGCAGGAGAGCCTCTGCCCCAGAGCCTGGTGGATCAGATTCGAGAATGCGGAGCTAACATTCGAGTTTTTGATTTGTATGGGCCGACGGAGACGACGACGTATTCCACCTACGCGCTACGTGATCGGATGTCGCTTGGTACGATCGGGAAGCCGCTCGCCAATACGAAGATCTTTATCCTCGACGCTGAGCAGCAGCCTGTTCCACCGGATGTCCCCGGACAGATTTATATAGGCGGCGAAGGCGTGGCTCGTGAATATCTGTACAAGCCTATGCTGACACGAGAACGGTTTATCAAGGTCGATCATCTCGCGTGGACGGATAAGCTGTATGCCACCGGAGATCTCGGCCGCTTTCGAGCGGATGGCAACATCGAATATCTCGGAAGACTGGATAGCCAGATTAAGATCCGGGGCTTCCGGGTGGAGCCGGGAGAGATTGAAGCGACACTGCAGCAGCATCCTCGCGTTCGAGATGCTGCCGTTGTGCTTCGTGCGCTGCCGGGGGGGACTGATGGGCTCGTTGCATTCGTGACGATGACTTCAGCCCCTTTACATTCTTCCGATCTGATTGACTTTCAACAGAAGTTTCTTCCATCGCACATGGTGGTGAGGGAGATCGTGTTCCTCGAGGCTCTGCCTCTTACACTGAACGGCAAGATCGACAGGAATGCGCTTAAGCAGAGGCCGGTCTCGGCGCCAAAGCCGGATACTTCGACGAAGGTTCTCAGCGAGCTGGAACAAAAGTTGATCGCTATCTGGGAGCGGAACTTTAAGCTCACCTCAATCGGTGTCGACGATGACTTTTTTGCGCTTGGCGGTCACTCTCTTCTAGCGTTTCAGATCTTCAATGAGATCGAACGGCACTTGAAGATTTCGATGGTACTTTCCGTACTCTTCAAAGCGCCGACAGTTCGACTCCTTGCGGCAGAGATTGAACGGAAGAACAATCTTGTGAGGGGATATGCTCTTCACTAACCGCAGCGAAATAGTACTGATCTTTTTCATGGAGCCCCGATCCTATGACTGCTGGTGAATATGGCACAAGGGAGAGGTGGATCTCTTCTCGTGATCGGGTGCAGGGCGCCACTCTGCGGTTGTTCTGTCTTCCACATGCCGGGGCGGGGGCATCTGCCTATCAAACGTGGAAGCGGGAGATGCCTCCCTCCGTCGAGCTCTGTCCCGTCAGGCTGCCGGGAAGGGAGATGCGTCTGCGAGAGAGTCCATACTCAAATAGCCGCCTGCTGGTGCAGGAGATGAGTGAGATGCTCCTCGCGGACTGCGATATACCGTATGCAATCTTCGGACACAGTATGGGGGCGGTTCTTGCCTATGAGCTGGCACAGGCCCTGCGTGAGCGCGGCGCGCCGGAGCCGGTTGGACTTTTTCTTTCAGGGAGGGTGGCTCCACATTTAGAGCTGTCTGCCAAACCGCTGCATGGGCTTGCTCATGACCGCTTTCTCGCTGCATTGGAGGCTCGATATGGCGGCCTCCCGCGAGAAGTGCTTGAGGATCAGGAGATGCTCGACTTCTATCTCCCCATTCTACGCGCCGATCTTCGGCTCATAGAGACTTACCGGTATGACTCAAAGCCGGCCCTCAACTGCCCGGTGCTTGTGACTGCGGGGACAGAGGATACCAGCGTCTGGATGGATGGGCTGGAAGCGTGGAAAGAGCATACAAGCGGGCCTTTCGAGTTGAAGACCTATCCCGGAGGGCACTTTTATCTTTCCGGTGAAGCAAGAAAGCCACTCCTCAGCATGCTGCACGATAGACTCACCACATTGGACCGTATGACCCACATGTAGGCGCGCTGCAATGCATTTGGCAAGGATAACGAGCAGATGAATCGCAAAGTTTACGCAATCGTACAGAGCCGCTGGTTCTTGCCAGGAATCGCTGTGTTCGCCGTCATTATTCGGCTGGCGCTTATTCTGGTGACGCATAAGTATAAAACCGAAGTCTTTGCCGATGAGATCGACTACAAGAACATCGGCATCTCGATCGAGCACGGCCTGGGATTCATCAAGGACGGCATTCATCCGACAGCATACCGGCCGCCGGCACAGCCATTCGTGATCGCCGGTCTGTTCCGGCTCTTTGGCGACAATGATCTTTACGTCAAGCTGTTTGAGGCTCTTCTGCTGCTGGTCGTTCCGTTTGTCTGCTTCAGAGTGGGCAGGCTACTTGGCCTCAGCGTTGCCGCTTCGAACATTGGGGCGGCAATTGCGACCCTGCATCCGGCCTTGGCGTATGCCTCATCCACGCTGTACCCTACCGTGCTGACAGCCGTAGCGCTGACAGTCGCCGTCTGGTTATGCAGCATTGCCATGGAGAAGAATCGTGCCGGTGCTGCGGTCGGCGCAGGCTTAGCCTTTGGAATCGCCGGCGCTGCGACGACGACATTCGCGCCGCTGGGAGCAATCGCTGCCGGTATCCTGCTGCTGCGCCGATCGTATCGATCGGCGCTCATCGTTGGTGTCTTGGGAATGCTTCCTACCGTTATCTGGATGTCGCGGAATCAGCATGCGATGGGACAGTTCACCGTAGCGACGAACGGCGGCTACAACCTCTACCTTGGCGCGAACGACGGTGCAACACCGATGTCTGGCAACTGGGTTGATCCGCACCTGTTCGATGAATCGACGATGTCCGAGACGGCCCTCGACGGCAAGTATCGTGATGCCGCCGTCAGCTGGATTAAGCAGCATCCTGCTCATTGGGGAGAGCTGGTTGTTGAGCGTGCGATTGTCGTCTTCGACTCCGTTGGAAATCCTCGCACCCAGGGACTTCACTCCGGTCTTCTGGCACATCTGGTGGGTTGGATCATGTTGCCGGTCGTTTTGCTTTCTGTTGTCGGACTGGTGGTTTGCTATCGAAATCCTCTGTCGTGGCTGACAACAGCGGCCCTGCTTCTTGTCATCGCCAGCTCGGCTGCCACGATTGCCAAGCCACGGTTTCGTTTTCCGTGCGACCCGTTGCTGGCAGAGTTTTCCGTGGCTGGATTCCTGGTGATGAAAGAGAAGCTTTCTCCGGGCGAGCGGCAGGAGGCAGCAGATCATCTGGCGGCTTAGCGATTTAGTGAAACGATCCATGGCTGGAAGACACCTGTCCACAGCATCGATCTGAAGCTGTCGCAAGCCTGTCTTCAGGCAACGGTAACCGACGAAGCCGGTCACTCAAGTATTCTTATCTCGTGATTGTTCAGGTCACTGAATCAAGGATGTGGTCTTCGCTCTGATGACCTTGGCGGATTGGAACATCGTAGAGTCACTCCCTCCATTGAACCCGGATGAGGTTCATCTCTGGCGCATAGACCTTGGTGACGATGATGCACTTTTATCCGCCATCTCTCCAATTCTCTCTCCAGAGGAACAGGCTCGCGCGCAGCGAAGATTGCCGGGGAGGGTTCGTGCAGAGTTCGTCATCGGCCGAACTTGCCTGCGCCTTCTCCTCGGTCACGCAACCGGTGTAGATCCTGCCTCGCTTAAATTAAGAGAAGACAGCTTTGGAAAACCCGTGCTGGAAGGGGACAGGGCAGCATCGATTTCGTTCAATGTTTCCCATTCGCATGGCCTGATTCTGATCGCCATCTCCTCTCAGAGTTATGTTGGCATCGACATTGAATTCCTGGGTCGCACAACCGATATCGACGCACTGCTGCCGTCCGTCCTTGGCCCTGCGGAGACCGCATGGTGGTCATCTCTCCCCTCGATCGAAGAAAAGAGGAGAGCGTTCTATCAGTTGTGGACTCGCAAGGAAGCCTGGGTGAAGGCTGAAGGACAAGGACTCTCGATCGAACTGACAGCGCTGGATGTCACAGGCGAGGTCGAACGCTGGGTGAAGGTCGGAGTCGACGGTAAGTGTTTCTTTTTGAGCGACATAACGGTTGAAGATCGTATTGCCGGAGCGATAGCCGTTGTGTCACCCAATTGTCGTATCCGAATGTATGATTTTCCTCTTTCTGTGCTCAGGCCCCTCCTGTACAAGTGAAGGAAGATGCTGACCCATTCGTGGGCTGTAGCTGGCAGATATGAAGTCCTCGGGCATGTCGGTTCGCCTATGATGAAGTTGAACCTTGAATCCTTGGAGCAAGTTGAATGGTAATGAGACTGGCAAAATCTGGTGTTGGACAGTTCCTGCTCATGGCATCCCTAATGCAGGCGTCCGTGACCTGTTTTGGCCAGGACACTCCGGCCCCGGCTCCGGAGTTGAAGCAGAATCCGATTGCTCTGCTGAAGGCCTTTGAAGGGCCTGCGGATCAGCCGTATCAGTTGGGCCGTGGCGATGAGATCACGGTCGAGGTGATCGGCCGTCCCGAACTGACGAGCAAGCATATCGTCGGTCCGGATGGGAAAATCACGCTTCCTGTTGTTGGTTCGGTGATGGTGGCTGACAAGACCCGGGAGCAGGCGGCGGCGGATATTCAAACGGCCTTGAGCACTTATTATTCCGGCGTGACGGTCTCTGTTGGCGTGGATCATTACTCCTCCAATCACATCCTTCTGCTTGGGGCGGTGGAGCATCCAGGACTTTTGACGTTCGATACGACGCCCACGCTATTGGAAGTGATCTCGCGAGGAGGACAGCTTCAGGCTCCATCGCCGATGGGAGGAGCCTCTTCGGGTGCCGGAGCATCTGCTGGAGTGAACTCGGCTCTGCCCATGGGCGTTCCGGAGGAATGCATGATCTATCGCGGAAATGCCACGATGGTCACGGTTCAGTTGAAGAGCCTTCTGGAAGAAGGAAGTCCGCTGGCGAATATGCGCCTCAAGAGAGACGATGTCGTCTTTGTTCCCGGACCGGATAAATATGTCTCCGTGATGGGGATGGTGACTAAGCCCGGTACGCAAAGGCTGGACAGCAAGTCGACGTTGCCGCAGATACTGGCGATGGCGGGAGGCGTCACCGAAAAGGCTGGTCGCAGTCCCACAATCCAGGTCATTCATCGGGGAACAGAGAAATCTCCTGGGAAGACACAGCTGATTGCGTACAAGGACATCCTCAGCCCGAAGCCGCTTGACCTGACCCTTCAGTCCGGAGATATCGTTTATATCCCTGAGAGCGGCTTCAACAAGGCTGGGTACACATTCCAGACACTGTCACCCCTGGTGAGTCTCTTCACGGTGGGAGCATTGCTCCACTAGCGATATGAGAGCAGAACTGCAAGCTGAATGATCCCAGCGAGAATTTGCCCGCAGGGATGGTTGATTTCTGTGAGCCTGGGGAGAGAGACGGTGTTTGAGAATATCCGTGAGGACTGGCAGACGCACAATCGCCAATGGAGCCGTCATGGATTCTGGGTGCTCCTCATCTACCGATTTGGCCGGTGGCGGTACAGCGTTTCTCTGCGTCTGCTTCGTATGCCGCTCTCATTTCTCTACAAGGGGATGAAGTTCTTTTCGGAGATGCTGCTGGGAATGGAACTACCCTGCGAAGCCATGATCGGCCGTCGCTTTGTGATTGAGCACATCGGCGGGATCGTCGTCAGCGGGGATGCCAGGTTTGGCGATGATTGTGTCATCCGGAACGGCGTGACGGTGGGACTCCGTAATCGCGGGGTGCGTGGTTCGCCGCATCTCGGAGACCGGGTCGATATCGGAGCGGGAGCCAAGTTGCTCGGACCGATTCGCATTGGAGACGATGTGGCGATCGGTGCAAATGCCGTCGTCCTCACAGACGTTCCATCCAATTCCATCGCGGTCGGCATTCCCGCACGTATTATCCAGCGAAAACCCAAGGAAGTTGAGACGGCGATCAGCCATCACACGCTATGAAAACAGAACTACAAGCTGGCAAGCCGCTTAAGGTCTCTGTCGTCGTCATCGGCCGCAACGAAGGAGAACGTCTGCGCCGTTGCCTGTCGTCTGTCTTTGCCATGGATCGAACGGGATTTGAGACGGAGGTCATCTACGTTGACTCGGGCTCAACGGATGGGAGCACAGAGCTGGCGCGGTCGATGGGAGCCCAGGCGATAGTCCTGAAGCCGGAACGTCCCTCCGCCGCGTTGGGACGCAATGCCGGCTGGCGAGCGGCTGTCGGCGATATTGTTCTCTTTCTGGATGGCGACACCGTCCTCCATCCTCGGTTTGTTGTCGATTCGCTCTCTGAGTTTCAGAACCAAGAAGTTGCTGTCGTCTGGGGACACAGGAGAGAGCTCTACCCCAAAAGCTCCATCTATATCCGCACCCTCGATCTCGATTGGGTTTACGCTCCCGGCTGGACATTGTATTGCGGTGGCGATGCTCTGTTCCTTCGTGAAGTTCTTGCGAAGGTCGAAGGGTTCGACGAGACTCTCATTGCTGGCGAGGAGCCAGAGTTGTGCCGTCGGATCTCTTCGTTGGGCTTCAGGATACTGCACGTCGATCGACCGATGACGGGCCACGATCTGGCAATCCATCACTGGCGTCAGTACTGGAAGCGTTCCGCGCGCGCAGGTCACGCGTACGCAGAGGTCTCGGAGCGTTATCGAGACACGGAGCAGGCCTTCTGGACGGGAGAGTCGAAGCGCAATAGAAATCGTGCCATTATGTGGAGCGGCATTACAGTTATCAGCGCCATTACCGCTCTATGGATACATCATCTCTGGCCCATCGGGATACTCGTCTTTTTCATGGCAGCAGGTGCCCTGCGTTCTGCATGGAAAGCTCGCTGGAAATCGAACGACACGATCGCTCTGGCGCTATATGGGGTGCACTCTCATCTGCAGCAGATTCCCATATTTGTCGGTCAGATGCAGTACTGGATCAATCATCGCCGCGGGAAAAGGGCCATGCTGGTGGAGTATAAGCAGTCCTAGGGAGCTGTTCCCGGAACAAGGCCTACTGCGCGGGAGGAATCGTATCGCTCTCCGAGGCTAACTCAGCATTGCGACTCGTGCGCACCCATGCATGTTTCGACCGCGCGTTTCGCAGCGTTGCAGGGATCATCATCAACTTCCACAGAACGTAGAACGGAGCCACGAAAAGGGTTCCAGCGTCATGCCAGGTACCGCCACCTACAAGGATGGCCGCTAGTAGATGGAGCGCAACGATCAAGATCCCAGCTGCTCCAAGAGAGCGCGCAAGGATTGCAGGCGTCGACACAGCAATAGCCAGAAGAGTTACATGAAATGCCAGAGGCAGCAGGAGCAACTCAAGGAGCGGCTCAAGCATGCGCCATTGGCCATGAAGCACGTTCATGGCTAATTCCGGGCTCTTCTCCAGTAGCATCCTCAGGCGACCACCCTCCCACCGAGACCGCTGCGTCTTCACCCCTTTGCCCTGGACCGGCATCTCGCCAAATACCGTTGTCGTATTTACAAAGGCCACTCGTCGCCCGGACCGCACAAGCGCGAGATGATACTCGAGATCTTCCACCACAGAGGAAGCCAGGTAGGGAACAGATCGAAGGGTCTCTGCCGTGAGGCCAAACCCATTTCCAAGAATTCCTGCCGACAGGCCCAACTGATCCCGGCCCAGCGGACGTACGACATTGAACGCCCGCAGTGCTAGCCCCATCAGGCGGGTTCGAGTACTCGCCTCCAGATTGCTGACAAGGTAGCGAACCTGGACGGCCTGCGCGCCGCCACGCATGGTGCCTGCAGCTTCGGTAATAAATCCAGGCGCCACCTCCGTATCGGCGTCTACGATCAGAAAGCAGTCGTATCCCAATGATTCAAGCGTCGTGAAGGCGTGATGAAGAGCGTAACCCTTTCCGCGCTCAGTGGCGTTGGTCCTCACAAGCACCTTTGCGCCAGCTTTGGAGGCGATCTCCGCCGTCTGATCCGTGCAGTTATCGGCGATCACGTACAGATCGACGAGCATGTCTGCGGCTGCCGCACCTCGCAGGCTTTCAACGCAGGCTGCGATACCGGTCGCCTCGTTGTGCGCTGGGACAATGACCGCTACCTTCCATGGTGACGGCAAATCATTTGTAGAACGATGTCGCCGAGCAGGGAATAAGGCAGCGACGGTCAGCAAGAGCAACTCAAGCGATCCGGGAAGTGACAGTAAGGCAGCGGCGGTTCCGGCGGAGATCCAAAGGGTGCGTGTAATCCCGATCATGAGGTAACCCGTCCTAGCCTGTTCCGAAAGACCTCTGCGAGCAGGTCCGCATTTGCATGAATCTCGTACTTGCCAAGAACCTGCGTGCGGCCAGCCTTGCCCAACTGAACCCTGAGAGCAGCGTCGTCCATAAGTCGAGCCAGGGCAGCGGTAAAGCCTTCTACATCCGAAGGCGCGACCAGCAAACCGTCACATCCGTCATGGATGAGCTCCGGGATTCCATTAATAGAAGTCGAAACACATGGAATCTCCATGGACATTGCCTCCATCAGCACGACTGGAATGCCTTCGGCAAAGCTTGCGAGAGCAAAGATATCTGCATTGAGGTAGAAAGCAAGAATCGCATCCTGATTGATGGATCCCTCGAAGCGAATGCAATCGGACAGGCTCTTCTCCGTCACCAGTGCTTCCAGCTGATGCCGGTCAGGTCCATCCCCAATAAAACGCAGACAAAATGAGCGTCCCTGCAGCCTGAGCTGCTCTGCCGCGGAAATCAGGATACGCTGGCCTTTGGCTGCGACAAGCCGTCCCACGCATAAGATCTCCACTCTGTCCGGCATGGCCGGTCTGACTCGAGGGGCAAAATGCGAGGTGTCGACCCCAAGTCGTGCGACATCGAACTTTGACCATTGATCACCGGAGGAGAGTTTCATCAGTTGGCTTTGCGCGAAGTGGCTGATGCAGACGACAAATAGAGCGGCGGAGATCTTCTCCGTCAGGTAGTAGTCCGAGACATCGTAGAACTCATCCGGACCGTGAACCATCATCGAAAACGAGATCGGCGAGATCTCCGTGAGCAGCATGGCGACGGTCGCGGCAGGCGTCGCGAAGTGCACGTGGAGATGGGAAAGTGTTCGTTTCTTCATCCAGTCCGCGAGGATGCACGCTTCAGCCAGATAGAAGAGGCAGAGTATCGAGCGTTTGAGATCGAGCCCGCTCAGTCGAAGGGCGGCGGCCAGGCCAGAGGCAAATCGGAGCGGGTGACGGCAGGTCAAACCCAGGATGGCTCTGAGGGCGCCACCCGCACCGGCACGCTTTACGTAAAAGGTCTTCTGCGCCTCGGATCGTTCGGCTTCGGTCATCCTGGAAGGATCGTCGGCATCATTAATCGATGCCACGTCGATCTCAATGCCGCGGGCACGCAGCGCCGCGATCTCACGAAGAATAAACGTGTGAGATACTGCCGGGTATTTGCTGATCAGGTATCCAATCCGAAGCGATGGCTGGCTGGTCATTTGACCCTGATCTTGGAGGCAGAGAGCATAAGAGGCATGTGCCGTTTTCAGCAGGAGAACAGGTTAGGAGGAGTAGGAAAGGACGGCTTCATCCGAATTGTTGAAGACCTCGAAGACACGGTGCATTCGGACCAGTTCGAAGAGGGCTCTGGCTGGTTTGCTCAAACCGGAGAGCTTGATCTCTCCACCATCCGCGTGTGCCTGTCGTAGGCAGGAGACCAGGGCGCCCAGTCCGCTGCTGTCAATAAATTCGACCCTGGAAAGATCGAGAACCAGCTTGGCTCCCTGCGTCAGAAGCGGTTTGATCGCGTCTTTGAAAGCCTTGACATTGCTCGCATCAAGAGCTTTGGCGTCTACTTTGCCAACCAGGACGCCTTCTTTTTCCGAACTCAGAACCTGCATCATCTAGCTCCAGAATATACCGACTCGACGCCCGGCTCTTCACCTGTCGTCTTCCGATCTCGTGCAGTCCGAGTCAGTTTCAGATGTATGATAACGACTTTGTTCCTCGAAAGCAGTTCTCTTTTTCGATCCATGGGCTGCGCTCCCGGCGGTTCTTCCAGGAAGCAAGAAACCGCTTGTTTCCGCAAGGCCGCGTAGTATACTTCATCGCAAATAACTGTTGGTTTTTTTGGTCTTTGCGTTCGATGAGGTACTGTCTCTGCCCCTACAGCTTTGGTTCTAAGTCTTTGGTCAGATGGGCTTGGTCTCATATCCCACAAACGCTGTACGGCGTTTTTCTCGCTGTGGCTTTACGCTGTGAGAGTTCGTGGGAGGATGTGTGAACCACAAGCACGTGATGGTCTGTGACGGTCGCCCGCAGGAGGAAGCTTGCGTGAGCGCCACGAGGCTACACGTCGATTTCGGACGGAAGATACTAATCGACCAGCTCTACCGTGGATACGGCGATGCTGGTTATACCTCCAGCCGCCTGAAGACCCTCCGAGCCTTCTTCAAGATGTTCAGCTGGGCTCTTATTGTTAACGGCACTAAATTTTTAAAGCGCGCCTTGGATATCGTGGTCTCGTTGCTGGCTCTTTTGTTCCTGTCTCCCTTCCTGCTGCTCCTGTTCGCCCTGGTTCGTCTCCAGGACGGCGGCCCTGCATTGTTTTGGCAGACCCGGGTAGGGCTGTGGGGAAGGGAATTTCGCTTTCCCAAGATTCGATCCATGGTGCAGGATGCGGACAGGCAGAAGCACACCCTTGCAGAGGCCAATCAGCACGGAAATGAAGGAATCACCTTCAAGATGAAGCGGGATCCCCGTGTGACCTCAATCGGCCGGATGATGAGAAAACTAAGCCTCGATGAACTGCCACAATTGTGGTGTGTTCTCCAGGGAGATATGTCGCTCGTGGGACCTCGTCCCCCGGTCCCCAGTGAAGTCGTCCGCTATTCCGTCAGCGATCGGAGGAGGCTTGAAGTCAAGCCGGGACTCACCTGCATCTGGCAGGTGAGTGGACGCAGCGAGCTTCCCTTCGAGCAGCAGGTGAGATTAGACGCGCAATATATTGATAGTCATAGCCTTCGTCTCGATATGATGCTGCTTCTCAAAACAATTCCTGCCATTCTCACAGGACGTGGGGCGTATTGAATCATGTCTTTTGAACGACAGGGGCTGCCACATGCGAGTAGCCACCCATCAGGGATGACTGAGCGCGAGGCGCTGCTAGAGCGCTTGGCGGATGATTTCTCCGAAGGAGGAATTCGTCATCGCCGCCGTGCACAGTTTCGCCGCACCGCACGATGGCAGGTCGCTATCTGGATGGCGGAGGCCCTCCATCGCCTGGGGGACATCGTCCTGTCTTCTCTCCTGTTCATCCTGCTCAGCCCTTTGTTTCTGGCAGTTCTGGTTTTGTCCAAACTCTCAGGAGGCGGTCTGCAGACCAGCCCCCGTCGTGGTCGATGGGCGACGCAGTTCGGGCGATATGAGTTCCATTTTCCGAGCGACTCCCGGCTCGCATGGCTGAAGACGTTCCGCAACTGGCCCTCACTGCTGAATGTGCTGCGCGGAGACATGTCGTTCATCGGTCCGCGTGCCATTGCGCTCGATGAGTCGGTTGGAGACGAGCGCACTGCCTGGAAACGCTACAATCTGCGTCCCGGCCTCCGGAGTCTCTGGTGGCTGCGCAAACGGGCCAATATCGGCTACACCAGAGAGATCGATCTCGATCTGGAATATGTCGAGACCAGCTCCATCCGTGGAGACTTTGGCATCGCCGCACGCGCGCTGCCCGTAATGCTCTTTGGCGGCGGAGCCAGCATGGCGCCGCCAAAGCTGAAGTTCCTCGGTGTCACCATCAACAATCTGACGATGTCGGAGGCCTCAGCGCAGATTGTGGCGATGTCGATGGTCAGGCCTGCCTCACAGATAGCTTTTGTGAATGCGGACTGTGTCAACATCGCCTTTTCTGACGAAGCGTATAAGTCCGTCCTGGCCCAGTCGCAGCTCGTTCTGGCTGATGGCATCGGAGTTCGCCTGGCAGGAACGATCCTGAACCAGAATGTCCGGGAGAATATCAACGGAACCGATATGCTGCCGTTTCTTTGCGCCTCTGCCGAGGCTGCGGGAGCGGGCATGTATCTCCTCGGCGGGCGTTCCGGCATTCCAGAAGCTGCCGCGGAATGGATCGTGCAGCGATATCCACGTCTGAAGATCGCAGGCTGCCGTCACGGCTATTTCTCCGCAGAGGAGGAGCCCGGCGTCATCCAGGCTGTCGCGGACTCTGGCGCGAACATTGTCCTGATTGCATTTGGAGCGCCGCGACAAGAGAAGTGGATCGCCGAACACAAGCATGAGCTTGGCGCAGGAGCTGTGATTGGGGTCGGAGGATTGCTCGACTTCTATTCCGGAAGAATTTCACGAGCACCCGTATGGATCCGGGAGCTTGGGATGGAATGGCTTTATCGTTTCTGGCAGGAGCCACGCCGGATGTGGCGGCGCTACTTTGTCGGGAACGCGGTCTTTCTGTATCGCGTTGTATTGGAGCGCATTCACGCTAAAGACTCGTCGCGCGTAGGAGGCGTCACACCATGATTGGTGTCATCGTTGTACCAGGACACTCTTCCGCCATGCACGGACTGGATGAGAGGCGCTCTCTGGCGTTGTTGCCTCTCGGGGATCGGCCGCTGCTCCAGCATGTTGTCGAGGCTCTCGTCGCGCAGAAGATTACGAAGATCGAGATGATCGTGGACCACGCCCCCGAAGCGGTGGAGGCACTGCTCGGAAATGGCGATCGGTGGGGTTGCAGGTTCCGCTACCACCTGGTGTCGCAGCAGGAGTACCCGTATCGCTCCCTGAAGATCATTCCGGAGCTGAAGGAAGAGCCGTGGATCTTGATCCACGCGTTGTCATATCCCTTTGTAGACAACCTGAAGGCAGACCGGGGTAAGCCTGTCGTCTTCCTCGGTCTCTCCGAGAATGGATCCGGGGACGGCTCGCCGCAACAACAATGGCATTGGATGGGAGCAGCAGCCTTCCCGTCAGGTCCTTACGCCGAGGCCATGTCGAAGCTAACGGTCCAGGAACTGAACCGCAGGATCGACGAAATGGCTGCCAGCCCAGACGTCGATGCCGTTCAGGTCCCGCAATGGCTGGATGCCTCTTCGCCTGAAGCCCTCCTGAAGTCGCAGACTCTCCTCCTGGAACGTCGGCTTGATGGAATGACTTTGAGCGGTGTGGAGAGGGAGCCTGGAGTCTGGGTCTCCCGAAACGTCGTGGTGCATCCGACAGCAAGTCTTGTGGCTCCGGTCTACATCGGGCCCAACACCCGTCTGAATCGCGGTGTGAGGGTAGGGCCAAACGCCGTTCTGGAAGGGGAATGTATCGTCGATACGAACACTTCGATTGAGAACTCCCTTGTAACCGCTGGCAGCTATATCGGAGAACGCCTCGAACTCGATACCGCCATCGTAGACCACAATCTGCTGATCAATGTGCGCCTGGGGACCAGCGTCAACATCATGGAGGGCTTCCTGCTGGGAGGTTTGAAGCGACGAAGCCAGCGGAGTTGGTTAACGAGCGTGCCGCAGTCGCTGATCGCTTTCTGCCTGTCGATCCTGTTTCTGCCAATCACCCTGTTGGCCGCGATCTTTTACGGAATTCTGACGCAAAAGAAGCTGGTTCGAATCTCAGCTCTTAAGCATTCCCCTAACCACGTCACTCCGTTCGATCAATTCAAGCTTCTATGCTTTGGCGAAGATGCCTGGAACACGCCAATTCCTGCAGGCTGGTCTGCATTCACCCGGCAATTCCTCCCGGGCTTGATGTCCGTCATTCGCCGCGATATCAGCTTTGTCGGGCTTCCACCGCGATCGCCGCAGGAAGTCGCGGCCCTGCCTTCCGAGTGGCGTGATCTCTATCTGTCGGGTCCAACCGGCCTAATTACAGAAGCTTCCCTTGCGATGAGCGATCCGACTGACGAGACGCAATGCTACCTTGCTGACGCATACTACAGCGTGCGCAGAGGTACCCTGTACAACCTCAAACTTGCGGGGAAGTATTTTTTGCGGCTGATCGTTCCTGCCTGATTCCCGATCCTATCGATCGAGTCGCGTGACCTGCTTGGTGAGCTTCATGCAATTGCCCTGTTCGTCTGAGCGGATATCCAGGGTATCGACGATCTGACGCACGATCTGCAGGCCGTGGCCCCGCATGGGCCAATCCTCGGTCGACTCCTCCAGAATGGGAGGATCTCCCTGCAGGCGGTGGAGCTGATCCTCAGGGAAGGGAGTTGCGTTGTCCTTCAGCTTGATCTCGATGAGACTTCCTGCGATAGTCACCTGGACGTCAATTGCATGATCCAGCGCTCCACCATATCCATGCTCAATGATGTTGTTGATGATCTCCGAGACCGCAAGTTCAAGGGAGAAGATGTCTGCTTCTATCACGCCCAGATGATGAAAGACTCCAGACATAGCGGCACGCACCAGGCTGATCTGGTCCAGGCTGCTCTCGATGCGAAACGAGATGGAGTATCTTTCCTGGTCTTGCAAGCCGGACTCCCTAAGCGGCGAGAACTTAATCATCGTGACGAGCCCCGGTTACCGAAGTGTATTACTTACTCTCGATAATTAGCATAGAGACGTCATCTGGGAAACTATTTCCTTCACACCATCGTTCAAGATCGCGTTGTATCAGTTCCAAGGCTGCCTTCGGAGATACTTCCATACTCGCGCTCAATTGCTGTTTGAGCTGATCAAGAGAGTAGGCTACGCCCTCTGGATTCGTGCATTCCAGTACGCCATCAGAATAGAGCAGAAGGCGCTCTCCTGCGGGAAGGACAGTCGTCGTCTCCTCATAAGTCATGTCCGGCCATAGTCCGACAGGGAAGCCACCTTCTCCGACCGTAACAACCTCTCCCCGCTGATTGCACTGTAGCGGGATAGGATGTCCTGCCTGGCAGAAACGCACTTCGCATGTCTGCGTGTCCAGAACACCATAGATCATGGTGAAATAACCGTCTCCCTGGGGCTGAAAGCGCCGGTTCAGCTCTCCGACGACATCGATCGGGGGGACAATTCTCTTCAATTCCAACTGTGGATCAAACCGCACCATGGGACTCCCCGGTTGCGGGGAGAGCAGGTGATTCAGGGTGACAGATAACAGGGCCGATGGGATGCCATGTCCTGCGACGTCCAGGTGGTAGAAGACGAGATACCGATCCTGCATCATGAAGTAGTTCAGGTTATCCCCGGCGAGGAAGCTGCTGGGGATGACCAGCCAATCCAGGCGAAAGCAGGGGTGCACATCGAAGATCGTCGGCATGAGCCCGGCCTGGAGCGCTGAGGCCGCCTGCAGATCGGACTGGATCGTGCGATAGGCGGTGCCCAGCTTCTCGTTCAGACGATTCAAGCTTGCGTTCTGTTCCGCAAGCTCCTGCCTCAGCGTAAGAATTCGCTCCGCTGCACGAATTCTCACTCTTAGCCGGCCTGCCTCAAGCGGAATGCTGACGAAGTCGTCCGCGCCGGCGTCCATCCCGGCCACAAAGTCGATCTCGCCTGCCTTGAGCGTGTAGAGGATGATGTAACAGTAGTGGCTGCCTGGCCGTTCTCGTATCTCACGGCAGAGCTCCAGGGCATCCAGGCCGGGCAAGGTCCAGTCGCTCAACAGCAGCTCATATCCGTCGTTTTGCAGTAGCAGCTTTGCTTCCGCTCCGTCCTTTGCGGTCGTGACCTGGTGACCCCAGTCTTTAAGCCAGCCGAGGAGCATATTCTGTGTATTGAGATCTTCTTCAACGACCAGAACATTCATTCTTTGACCACCAATGAGGGCACGTGTCTGAAGTGCGTGAGATTGCCCTCAAACAGAACTCCGCCCGCGCGGATGGGAGCAGAGCAGTTCGGGCAGCGAGTTTTGGCGTTACATCTCACAGAATTAGGCTTCTCGATAGCTTACGGTTTCTTGCCTACAGGTATCAGCTGGCCTGTGTAGAATATCAGCCATTCGACACGCTCAATTTATTCTGAGGTATGGATGCGGCCATTCGAAGTTGCCTTGACTGGGGCATTGTTGCTTGCTGCTTTGATCTGGCCGCTGACGCAACATCGCAGGACCAGATGGGCGCTTATCTCAGCATGCCTGGCCCTCTTTGCGGTGCATCTGTTCGTTGAAGGGGCTCACTGGCAGCTGATTCCTGTCTATCTTGGTCTTCTTCTGCTGCTCTATGGGACGGTTAGGTCTCAGCACTCTGACCGACCGGCATTAAAACTGACAGCCACAGTTGTCATCCTTGCAGCGATCGGCTGTGGCCTGTCGTATGCGGTCCCCATGTTTTCTCTGCCGAAGCCCACGGGCCAGTACCCGGTCGGCACCCGCATCGTGTACATGCGCGACGATAGCCGGAAGGAGGATGCCAACCCTCATGGCTCAGCCAGCAGGGAGCTGATGGTGCAGCTATGGTATCCGGCAAGCCCTTCAGGAAAGCCCCTGGCGCGATACCGGCAATGGTCCGATAGCAGGCTTAGACAGACGTATCAGGCCGTCCTGAAGACGAACTCCCGTCAAGATGCCCCGCTTGCTCAGAGTGATCTGCCGTTTCCCATCGTGATCTTCGGACACGGTTGGGGCGGAACGCGGGTTCAGGACACCTTCCTTACGGAGGAGCTGGCGAGCCACGGATATGTCGTCGTCAGCATCGACCATCCTTACAACGCAGGGCGCGTCACCTTCCCGGATGGAAGGACCGTCGATGAGATTCGCGGATCGCCCATTATCGACGTGGGCACGGCATCCTCGGAGCGCACCGAGGCGCTCTGGAATATGGAGCTGGAGAAGTGGACTGGTGATGAAATCTTCGTCCTGAACCGGCTGCAGGCTGAGAGCCTGACCCCAGCAAGTGTCTGGTACAGGCGATTGAACTTCAATCTTGTCGGATCGATCGGGCACTCGTTTGGCGGAGCCGCTGCAATGCGTCTTTGCGAGGTCGATCCGCGGGTCCGTTCCGCGATCAACATGGATGGCTGGACGTTCAACGGCGTCGAGAACTGGCCCGCTTCGAAGTCCATGATGTTTATGTTTGAGCAAGACCCTGGCCCGAAGCTGGAAGATCTCCACTCCGCCATCCCAGCCCTCCGCGTTGAAGCCGAGTTGGATGTGAAGGACGACGCCATCATTCACCATGCGATGGAACAGGCAGGCGGCTATCAACTGATTATCCAGGGCGCGATGCACGATGACTTTACCGATCAGCCAATGATCTCGCCCATACGGCGAATCACGCATACGGGACCGATCAATACCCGCGAAATGCAGACCATTGTGCGCCGGTACTCGCTCGCATTCTTTGATCAGACACTGAGAGGACAAGCGTCCCCATTGCTTCAATCAGGAGACGTCAGTCCGTTCAAAGAAGTGCAGTTCCTGCAATGGAAACGACCTGCCCAATCCGTTCCTACAGGCACTCCTGGAGGCTTTCCACCACGCGTGGCAGGTTCTCGTTAGAGAGAACCTGAAGATGGGCTCCCGGTATCTCAAAGATGCGCGCCGGCTGCGAGGTAAATCGCCCCCAGCCAAGATCGCGAGGGCCTTTTTCGCGTGAGGCTCTCAGGAGGGTTACGGCTCCCTCTAACTTCTTCGGGACGTAGTTCACTGCGGCAAAGGAATTGATGTGATAAACGCTCCGCAGTCTTGTTGGGATGACCTTCCCACGGTCTATCGCAAAGGTATAGAGAGTGCGAAGGATCGTGCTCTTCACTGCATCGAAGAGCTCCATTGGAGTAAGGGGGCGCAGGCGGTGGAAGAACGGTGACCAGACGGCGGCGAGCTGCCTTGCAGCCGTCGCCAGCGTGCCATTTTCTTCTCGAACAGTGTGACGCCATACGGGAGTGTCCAGCATCCCGACAAGAGAGACTTTTTCGCCTGCTATCTGCAGCTGCCGAGCCATCTCAAAAGCGACAAAACCGCCGTAAGAGTATCCAAGGAAGTGATACGGTCCGGATGGCTGAATCTTGCGCACCTCGTCCACGTAATACGCGGCAAGCTCTTCAAGACTGGTCAGCGGAGTGGCATCCTGCTGCAGAGACTGCGCTTCAATTCCGTAGACTGGCTGGTCCGCGCCGAGGCTTCTGGAGAGATCGTAGAAGTTGAGGACGTTTCCTCCCACTCCATGAATCATGAATAGAGGAGCCTTCGAACCACCCGACTGGACAGCGACGATCGAGGACGGCAGCTGAGGATTCAGTCGTCCTCGAATCTGTGCAGATAGCTGGGCAATCGTGGGGCAGCTGAACAGCGTTGCCAGTCCCAGCTTCAGTCCATATTGCTTATTGATTCTGGCGATCAAGCGGGCTGCAACGAGGGATCTGCCACCAAGCGCAAAGAAATCATCGTGGGGTCCAACGTCTTTGAGATTCAGCGAAGATTCCCATACCCGCGTGAGATCTCTCGTCACCTCATCGTTGACTACCGGAGTCTCCTCAGCGAGCGCTACCGTCTGCTGAGGCTCCATCTGCGCTGCTGCGGCCAACAACTCGATGACGGAGCCTTCCGCTCCATTGCCCGATGACACATGAGGCGGTGGCGGGAGCTGGCTGAGCCGCTGCGATGGGGCCGTAACCAGGGCTGACAGAAGTGTTTGATAGTACTCCAGCCATTGCCGGATTGTGGACGCATCGAACAGGTTGGCGTTGTATTCCAGCTGTGCGCGAACGCCTTCCTTTCGCTCGATCACGGCAAGCTGCATCTCGAACGGAAGTCCTAGACTTCGCGTCGGCAGGGGAGTGATCGTGAGTCCATCAAGCTCCCGCGCTTGAAGGAAGGCGGGCTGGCAGAAGAAGTAGAACTGGAAGAGAGGGCTTCTTCCGCCGGAAGCGCGTATGGACAGCCTCTCCAGAAGCATCTCGAATGGAACTTCGGCGTGGCCCAGCGATTCAACGGTGGTCTCTCGGACCATTGCCAGAACTTCCTGGAGCGTAGGGTCGCCGGTCAGCCTAAGCCGGAGAGCGACCGGTCCGGCAAACGGACCAATCAGCGGCTCTGTCTCCAGTCTCCGGTTCACTACAGGAGAGCCCACGATCATATCCCCGGCCTGTGTCGCCTGATGCAGCAGCATACTGAAGCAGGCAAGCGTAGCCACATAGAGCGTCGTACTGTTTGCCTGTGCAATCTGCTTCAACGCAGCGGATAACTCCTGAGGGAGCAACCGTGTCTCCAGGGAACTCTTAGCGACTGCGAGCTGGTTCGGTGCGTGGTCCGTAGGGAAGTCGAGGACAGGCAGCTGACCTCCGAGCGACTTCATCCAATACTGGAGGTGCTGCTGTGTGGCCTCCGACTCCGCCGACTCCCTCTGCCAGACAGAGAAATCACCATACTGAAGCTGCAAGGGCTCAAAGCAGAATGCTCCTTGTTTCTGCAGCGCTTCGTAGGCTGTCCAAAGCTCACGCTGAAAGACCTGGATCGACCAGGCGTCCGAGATCGCATGGTGGATGCTGAGAGCCAGAATGTGCTCTGCGGGACTCAGATGGTAAAGAGCCGCATGGAAGAGTGGTAGCTGGGACAGATCGAACGGCTGCTCCAGAAGACTCCTGAGGTTGTTCTCCAGCAGAGCCTCGCCTTCCTGCTCGGCAAGGTCCTCCATTGGAATCACATTCAGGTGGAACGGAGCCACATCGTGGATGACCTGCATCAGCTCGCCGTTGATCTCCGCAAAGCTGGTCCGAAGCGTCTCGTGGCGTTCAATCAGAAGACGAAAGCTTTGCTCCAGCACCGAGGAAGAAAGCCTGCCCGTAATCCGCAGGCTGACAGGCATATGAAATGTAGGGTTTGCGGCATCCACCTGCGAAAGCGTCCAGAAGCGTTCCTGCGCGTAGCTGGCAGGAATCGCCTGCAATCCCATCTCTTCGGTGTTGCTATCAGAGACGGCAACATTCGTCTCCATCTCCGGCAAGCGGCTGGAAAGCGCATCCGCAGGAGAAAGAGGGATCTCCGCAATCAGCTGTTGCGGATTGGAAGCGACATGGCGGAGCAACTCGATGAAGTGTCCGTGCAGACTCTCTGCCGTGCTGCGAGAGTACAGGTCGGTCTTGTACTCCAGAGAAAGCCGCCAGCCCGCCTCACGTTCCACCAGAAAAAAATTCAGATCGTAAAGTGCGCCCTGCGACTTGGATGGAAGAGTTGTCAGATCGGCGTCGCCTAGCTTGAACTGAAAAGGACCGCCGCGCCCATATTCCTTCTGGCAGACAAAGTTGAGCAGGAAGAGCTGATTGGAGTTAGCCTCAGCACCTGCAACCTCAGAGATGACCGTGTCGAACGGAACATCCTGGTTCGCGAGAGCCTCCCACACGCGCTCACGGACGCGTTCCAAGAGATCACTGAAGGTCATCGCGCGATGCACCTCGGCCCGAATCAGCACCTGGTTCACGAACTGACCGAAGATACTTTCAAACTCCATCCTCGTTCGACCCGCCAACGGGGTCCGCAGGCTGATATCGGACTTACCGGTGTAGCGAAACAACAGAGCCAGACATGCGGCTGTGGTCACCACGAAAAACGTTGTACCCTGCTCTGGGCGAGTTGACGAAGCCCCTGCGAAAGATCGCCCGGCAGCATTGCGGAGAGAATATCGCTCTGGATCGACATCTGCGCAGGTGCTTCAAAGTCCGGCTCAATCTTGATCTGCTGCGCACCTGTCAGGCGATTCTTCCAATAGGTGAGCTGCTCCTTGATCTCCGGGCGTTCCGTCATCTCCTGTTGCCAGACGACATAATCTCCAAACTGGAAATCCAGCGGAGGGAGTGGATTCTGCAGTCCGGCAGCGAACGCCGTGTAGATTCGTGCGAGCTCCTCCATCCAGATTCCGATGGACCATCCGTCACCGATAATCTGGTGGATTGTAAGCACAAGCATCGACCGGCCGCTCGACAGACGGAGTAGTACCGTACGAACTGGAGGATGAAGCGTCAGGTTGAAATTCGCCTGTGCCTCGCGCAGGCAGACAGCATCGATCTGCTCGACCTGTTGCTGTTCTGTAAGAGTAGTGAAGTCGAACACGTCTAACGTCGTAGAGCCATGCGGAAGAATGATCTGCATGACTTCGCCGTCAACGCTGCGGAAGACTGTTCTCAAAGCTTCGTGACGGTTCGCTATCTCCTGAAGCGAACGCTCCAGCAACACGAGATCGATCGGGCCAGCGAGATTCATCCGAAAGGCGCCGTTAAAACGAGAGTCAGGGGTACTTTCCAGCGGCGCTGGAAGCATCGTCCTCTGACCTGGAGTCAAAGGAAATGCGAAGTACTCCTCGGACTGCGTTACGATCTGCACGTCCTCTCGAACAGTGACCTCCGTGCTCATCGGTTGCCGCGGCCTCCTGGATCAACCGGTTCGGGCTGGCCGGGAACGCCTGGTTGCACGATTCTATATTTAGCGCGGGAAACCGGAGTCAGAGGTGCCAGTTTTGGTGCTGCGGCAGACTTGGTGAGGTCGCTCAGGATGGCCGTGATCGTGCGATGCTGCAGAATCTGCCGTGGCTTGACATCGATCCCCGCCTGGTTCGCTCGAGCAGCGATCTGGAAGACGTGTAGCGAGTCGCCTCCAAGTTCAAAGATGCTGTCCGCGATACCGACCTGGTCGAGATGCAGTACGTCTGCCCATATCCTTGCAAAGCTCTCTTCCTGCGGCGTGCTCGGAGCCACATACCCCGAAGACTGCGCCATGGATGCCCAGGCAGGGACGGGAAGCGCCTTTCGGTCGATCTTTCCATTTGCCGTAAGAGGAAACGAAGGCAGGCTGATGAAGGCAGCCGGAACCATGTAATCCGGCAGCTTGCCCATCAGGTGGCGGCGAAGAGCGTCTGTCTCCACCGGGGCATCGGATTGCGGGATGATGTAGGCTACAAGACGTTTATCGCCTGGGACATCTTCGCGGAGTAGAACGACCCCCTGGCCAACGGAGGGATGTGTTGAAAGGATTGTCTCAATCTCACCGAGCTCAATACGGAAGCCGCGCAATTTGATCTGGCCGTCGGCCCTTCCCAGGAACTCCAGTTGGCCATTTCTCGTCCGACGGACCATGTCACCCGTGCGATAGATACGAGCTCCGGCCTTCTCGCTGAACGGATCGGCAACAAAGCGGGATGCCGTCAGGTCTGGGCGCTTGTAATAACCCTTCGCAACGCCTGCACCGCCGATATACAGCTCTCCCGGAACTCCCAGAGGCAGTAGCTGTTGCAGGGTATCCAGGACATAAAACTGCGTATTGGCGATCGGAAGACCCACCGGAACCGGAGCATCCTCCGCGATGACCCGATTGGTCGCTGACCAGATAGTCGTCTCCGTCGGACCGTACATATTCCAGAGCGGAATGCCTCGCTCAAGAAGCTGGTTGGCAAGATCTCGCGGCATGGCTTCTCCGCCACACCATGCGGTGATAGCCGGAGTGCCCGTCCATCCTGCAGCCAGAAGGAGCCGGAAGGTAATGGGCGTTGCCTGCATGATGGTGGCGTGTGCATCCGTCAGCAGCTTTAGAAGCTGGTTGCCATCGCTGGCCACTGCGCGGCTGGCAAGAATAAGCTCTGCGCCGCATACGAGAGGAAGATAGATCTCCAGTGCCGCGATATCGAACGATATGGTGGTGACAGCCACCAGAACATCCTTGGATGTCATACCGGGAATCTTCTCCATGGAGCAGAGAAGATTGACCACGTTGGTCTGAGTGACCTCAACACCCTTCGGACGACCGGTCGACCCGGAGGTATAGATGACATAAGCCACTGCTGCGGGATCGTTCGCAAGGTTCAAATTGCCGGCGTCTTCGAGCTCGATCTCCGGCCAGAGCTCATCAACCTTCAACACACGTGCATTACCGGCAGGCAGATCGTTTGCGATCGCGGTCTGGGTCAGAACGGTCGGGTTCACGATGTCTTCGAAGACCATCTTCAGCCGCTCGGCTGGGAAGGTGGGATCGAGGGGAACGTAACAGGCTCCCGCCTTCCAGGTGGCTAACAGCGAGACCACCATGGCCACGGACCGTTCCATGTAGATACCGACGACATCTCCCGCCTTGACGCCATGCGTCAGCAGGTAACGCGCCAGCCGATTCACTCTCTCGTTGAGCTGGCCATAGGTCAGCAGCTGATCTTCAAACCGCAAGGCACGAGTGTTGGGGGTCTTTGCAGCCTGCTGCTCAAACAGTTGGTGCACGCAAAGATTTGTTGGATACGAGGATTCCGTCTGGTTGAAGGAAAACAACGCGCGGTCACGCTCGCGAATCGTAAGCAGCGGTAGATGGGCAAGCGGCTGCGAGGCGTCGGCGGCAATTCCCCGTATCAGCATCTCGTAGGCATCCAGCCAAAGGGCCAGCGTGTCCTGGTCGATAAGATTGGTGTTGTAGTCGACATGAAGCGTGAGACCGTCGCTGCCTTCCACCGCATTCACGAACAGATCGAAGTTGACGAAGCTCTTGGGATTTGGCTCAACGGAGACTTTCAGTCCGCCAAAGTTGAGATCCCCCCCGATCTTTTCGAGGTTGAACTGGACCTCCAGCAATGGCAGGCGACTCGGATCTCGCGGGATTGCCAGCTTTCGCACGAGACGGCCGAACGTATAGTTCTGATGGTCGTATGCATCGAAAACAGTCTTTCGAACCTGGTCCAGAAACCCTGCTGTCGAGATGCCTTCGGAGGGAAGCGTGCGCATCGGGACGAAGTTGACGCAATGTCCCACCAGCGTCCGATCTTCCACCAGGGATTGTCCAGCTGCAGGAACTCCGATCACGATATCGTCCTGGTTGGTCAGCCGAGACAGCAGAGCACCGAAGCCACTCAGTAGCGTTACGAACAGGGTGCACTTGTGCTGTGCCCCTGCCTTCTTGAGATCCTTGAGTGTCTGCAGGTCGATCTTGCGAGAGAAGGTCGCCCCCTCAAAGCTCTTCATTGCAGGACGTGCATGGTCAAGAGGCAGATCGAGAAGAGGAGGAAGAACCTCAAACTTCTTGATCCAATATGACTCCACCTCTGCACCCTCGACCCCAGCGAAATGCTTCTCCTGGTTGCGTGCATACTCGCTGAAGGGCATCACGGGGTCCAGTTGAGGAGCCTTGCCGGCGACTCGCGCGCTGTATGTCCTTGAGAGTTCGTCGAGGATGACGTTGATGCTCCATCCATCGCAGACAGCATGATGCCCGGTGAAGGCCAGGGCATGCTGCGTGGGCGACAGTCGAATCAGAGTCATTCGCACGAGTGGGCCGTTCAGCAGATCGAACGGCGTCCTCGAGTCCTCCTCGAGAAACGCGTGGAGCTTTTCGGCGCGCTCTGACTCGGCGAAAGCCGACAGGTCGAGCCGTGGCAGAGCGACCGGCGCTGGCGCGGAGAAGTTTTGTATTCCGGCATTAGGATCGAACGTCGCTCGAAGCGCCTCGTAGCGAGAGAGGATGTTCGTCAGAGAGTCTTCCAAGATCCTCTGATTGAGGTCGCCTTCAAGATAGAGCGTGAACGACTCGTTGAAGCTGCAGTTTGCCTCGGAAGAGAGCTGTGCAGAGAGCAGAATTTCCATCTGCGACTCAGTAATTGGAGCACTCGCCGCGGTCTCGACGATGGCTTCAACGGCGGCTGAGAGCACACTTGACGGCAAGGGAAGCAGCTCCCCGGCCTGCATCTCCGCGATCGTCTCCTTGAAGGCGCGATAGACCCGCTCCATGTCCTCGTCGCTGTGTTCCGTCGTCAGGAAGCAGGGGAAACCTTCGAGAAGATAGATCCCCTTCGATCGCAAGTGAGTATAGAAGATGCTGCTGAAACGATAATCACTTGGGAAACTGAAGTAGAAGAAGCTGGCGAAGGTCTCGATATGAATGGGAAGCTCATTCTCGGTCAGCAAGGTATTCAGCCGGGCAATCAGTGCTGCTGTCCGCGTGGTCAGTCTCTGCTGAAGCTCCGGTCCCTGCTCCTTCAGGTGCTTCAACACCGCGGCGCACGCGGCCATGGCGAGAGGGTGTCGCACGAAGGTTCCCGCAAAGAAGGTCACACCGACCTCGGGGAACGAATCATCGCCATACTGCCACATGCCGCCGTCCAGGGCATCCATATAACGGGCTTTCCCAGCGAGCACACCCATCGGCATGCCGCCTGCCAGTACCTTGCCGTACGTCGCAAGATCAGCACGAATGCCAAAGAGCGCCTGGCATCCGCCCGGATGAGAGCGGAAACCGGTGACTACCTCATCAAAGATCAGGCAGACATCGTTCTGCTCGGTAATCCTTCTGATCTCTTTGAGGAACTCGATAGGCTGAAGATTCGGATGGCGGCTCTGCACCGGTTCAACCAGCACGGCCGCAAGCTCCTGGGCGTGCGAACGGATCCATTCCAGTGAGTCGTCCGTACCATAGTCCAAGACCACCATGTTGGAGACGGACTCACGCGGAATTCCGGGCGCGATTGGCGCGGACTGAGGTAAGCCTCCGCGCTTGAATCCCTTGACGAGCACCTCGTCGAACATACCGTGATAGTCGCCAGCGAAGAAGACCACCTTGCTCTTTCCGGATAGGGTACGGGCAAGTCTCATAGCTGCCATCACAGCTTCTGAACCGGTATTGCAGAACGTCGCTCGCTCGTTGCCCGTCATCTCGCAGAGCGCCTTGGCAACCTCACCTGCGAGAATCGTCTGGGGTCCGATCTCGAAGCCTTCATGCAGCTGCTTGTTGATGGCCTCTTCGACAAAGTCAGGACGATGCCCCAGCATGATCGGTCCGAAGCCGTTCAGGATATCGACATACTCATTGCCGTCGAGATCCCAGAGGCGGGAGCCCTTGGAGCTGCTCGTAATGATCGGGTAGATCAGCTCTTTCCACTGCACACGGAAGCCCGCGACGACGCGCGGGTCGGCAAGATAGGGCCGGCTCTCCTGGGTCTTCTGCTTCGAGGTCGCGGTGCGCTTGTTATAGAACGCGGTCAGCTTGCTGATGTGCTCAATCTGCCGTGGCGTCATCTCGCCTGAGACGCTCTTCTGCAACGGCTTGAATGGGGTATAGCCCTTCAGTTCCACGTGCGCGTCTTTTGGCGCGGGACCCGATGCAGCTGCAGTTGCGGCGGACGGGACCGCAGGCGCTGCAACAGAAACCGTGCCTGCTGGAGCCTGCGCTGAAGAAGGCATAACAGCCGCTGGTTGCACAGCAACTCCCTGAAGCACAGCCATCTGCTGAGAGAAGAGCTGATTCATCACCTGCAGTTGATCGCGCATCAGCTGTTCTAGACCGCTGCCGCCAGAGGTCAAGGGAGCAGGGTTGATCAGATAAGCCGGTTGCGCCAAAGCTGGCTGAGCGACGCTTGCAGAAGCTGCAATCTGGGAGCCTGTCTTTTCCATCGGAATCTCCGCAGCAGTCTCCGCAGGACTCTCAAACGAGCCGGCGGGGAGCTGCTGATCAACAAAAGCTGCGAGTGCCGTTAGAGAGGAGACATCGCCAAGGAGTTGGCGGAAGGTAATCTTGATGCCGAATTTGCTCTGGAGAGCCTGGGATGCCTGGGTCAGAAAGAGGGAATCGAAGCCCAGCTCAAGAAACGAGGCATCCTGCTCTGCTTCCGAGATGGTCAGGCCGGAAAGTTCTTCAAAGATCTCCGCGATGACACCGCAGAGAAAACTGCTTCGCGGGACTTTGTTGCCAGGAGTGGTGGTCGTGCTCATCTTTAAACTCTCCTCCATAATCTTTTCCAGATCGATCTCGTTCTTCGCATTGAAGTTGACTTCTTGTGCTTGTATATCCGCAGCATCCCGTGTGCTGCGTTGCGTGTCGTTGAACCAGAATCTTTTTCTTTCAAACGGATAGGTCGGCAGGGAGACGCGAAGACGTCTCTCGTACTGATAGAAGCGCTCCCAGGAGACATCCACGCCACGGGACCAGAGCGCTCCGACCGCTTGCAGCAGTACAAAGTCTTCCGTGTGCTCCGTATTTCCATCGCTCAAGGACGAGACGATAAGACATGGCGCGGATGAAGCTACGTGTTGGCGAGCCAGCGTGGCCAGAGCCGAGCCGGGACCAACCTCCAGCAAGGCAACATCCGGCAACTCCAGCAGGGTCGAGATACCTTGAGAGAAACGGACCGTCTTGCGAATGTGCTCGGTCCAGTAAGCAGGACTCGTTGCCTGCGAATGGGTGATCCAGTCTCCCGTGACACATGAGACATACCGTATCGTTGGGGCGGAAAGTGAAACCTTTTCGACCTCGCGCCGAAATTCGTCGAGGATGGGTTCCATCATCGACGAATGAAATGCATGCGAGGTATAGAGCTTGCGATGAGCGACCTCGCGGCTGCTCAGTGTCGCTTGCAGGCTGGCCATGACATCGGATGGTCCAGAGACAACACAGAGGGAAGGCGCATTTGCCGCAGCAATATCCAGTCCCTCCGCAAGGAGTGCCGAGGTCTCGGATTCTCCCAAGCGAACACTGAGCATCTCTCCCGCAGGAAGGCTCTGCATCAATCGTCCGCGAATTGCCACCAGGTGAAGTGCATCCTCGAGCGAAAGGACCTCTGCAAGGCAGGCCGCGACAAACTCACCGATGCTATGGCCGATCATGGCCTCGGGTATAACACCCCATGAGATCCACAACTGCGACAGCGCGTACTCGATGGCGAAGATAGCGGGCTGAGCAAAGTATGTCTGCGTGGTATCAAAACTGCTCTTGCCGTCATCATCCTGAAAGAGGCCGCCAATCAGATCAACCTCTTCGGCCAGGAGTATCCGCGCGCAGGTATCGAAGGCATCGCGGAAGACAGGCTCACTGCGGTAGAGCTCGCGGCCCATATTGGAGTGCTGCGATCCTTGGCCGGGGAACATGTACGCAGCCTTACTCTTGCCAGCTCGCTTCTCGCGGTTTGGACGGAGCTTCGAAGACGCAGCCAACGCCGTAACCGCAGCGTCGATCGTATCGGCTGTGACCGCCAGGCGATGATCAAAGGCACGGCGCCCCAGGTGAAGCGTATAAGCAGCATCGGAAAGAGGAGTCTCTCGATTGCTTTCGAGATAGTCTGCAAGATTCCTTGCGGCAGCGCCCAAAGCCTCCGGTGATCTCGCCGAGAGAGAGAGAAGCTGGAACCGTCTATCGGAAGGACTGGGCTGCTGCTGCGGAGCCTGCTCCAGGATCAGGTGTGCATTGGTGCCACCGACGCCAAAGGCGCTGACGGCTGCGCGTCGGGGACCGTCACTTACCCAGGAGCCGCCGGATGCCGTGACGCGGAACGGGCTGGACGCAAAGTCGAACTTCTCTGTGGGCTTCTTGAAGTGCAACGTCGGGGGGAACTGTCCATGTTGGACGACCTGGGTGGCATGAATCAGCCCGGTTATTCCTGCCGCAATATCAAGATGTCCGACGTTCGCCTTCGCGGTTCCGATGGTGCAGAAGCCGCTTTCCTCGGTACTGGTGCGGAAGGCCTTCGTGAGCGCAGCCAGTTCGATCGGATCTCCGAGAGGAGTTGCCGTACCGTGAGCTTCAACGTATTCGATCGTGCGTGCATCGACTCCGGCTGCCTGTTGCGCCATGGTAATGACGTTTGCCTGACCCTCGACGCTAGGCGCCGTGTAGCCGATCTTGCCGGCGCCATCGTTGTTTACCCCAAAGCCTCGAATGACTGCATAGACATGATCGCCATCGCTGATCGCATCTTCCAGTCTCTTCAACAGAACCACACCGACGCCGCTGCCAAAGACCGTACCCTGGGCATCATCATCGAACGGCTTGCAGTGGCCATCCGCTGAGCCCATGCCGCCTTCTACGTAAACATAGCCACGCTTCTGCGGCAACGTGATCGAAACGCCTCCAGCCAGCATCATGTCGCTCTGATAAGTCAGCAGACTCTGGCAGGCCTGACAAACGGCCAGAAGCGACGTGGAGCATGCTGTCTGAATGGCATAGCTGGGGCCGCGAAGATTGAATTTGTAAGCGACTCGCGTCGGCAAAAACTCGGGCTGGTTGCCCATCATGCTGGAGTAGTTGCCGATCTGGTAGTTATCCAGAAAGTTCTCAGGAAAACCAGGTTGCCTGCAGAGCTGCGATAGAAAGTAGCTGCCGTAGCTCGATCCGGCAATCACTCCAATTGACCCCGGATACTGAAATGGATCGTGGCCGGCGTCTTCGAAGGCTTCAGAGCAGCACTCCAGAAAGAGGCGGTGTTGCGGATCCATCACCAGGGCATCCTTGGGCAGGATGCCAAAGAACTCGGCATCGAACTGTTCGATATCCCTCAGGATTGAGCGGGAGCGAATGTAGTTTGGCCGCTCCACGGACTCACGGGAGCCTTCCAGTTCAAGCTCTTCCAGTCGAAAGTGGGAGATCGCTTCGACGCCTGCAAGCTGATTCCTCCAGAACTCCGCAACGCTGTTGGCTCCAGGAAATCGACCAGACATGCCGATGATGGCAATGCCGTCCAGCACGGGCTCGGTCAAATCGTATTCCGGCACCTTCTCGTCGAGCGGATTCATCGGATCGAACCTTTCGCGGCCTTCATTCTCGCAAAGGCCTCCCGTTGACGCCTTGCCTGCTCCTGGGCGGCACTGAGCGCCGGAGTTGTTGCCGTGGTCTTACCGGCTGCCCCTTCGGCTTCGGCCAGCTTCCCGGCAAGTCCTCGTACGGTGGTGAATTCAAACAGCCAGGTCACAGGGATGGTGCGGGCCAGCTTTTGCTGCAGTTGTGCCCTTACAGAAACCAGCAGAACCGACGTTCCGCCGATATCGAAGAAGTTGTCTTCGAAACCCACCTCTGCCGCACCCAGCACGCCGCGCCAGATAGCTGCAACCTGCTCTTCCATGGGGCTACCCTTGGCCTGGGCCTCCGTAGCGGCTGAGTTGATGAGGGAGGCGTGCGACCCGGTCTCAGGTTTCGGGAGAGCCGCCCGATCGACCTTGCCATTCCCGGTCAGCGGGATCGACGGCAGAGGAATATAGAAGGCAGGCATCATCTGCGGAGGCAGACGATTTGCTAGAAAGCCACTCAACTCTCTAGCTACGGGTGGCGTTCCACCGGAGAAGACAAAATAGGCAGCCAATCTCTGTCTTCCATCCTCCGCGCTATGAGCCATGACAGATACCTGCTGCATCCCCGGGTAGTCGCTGATCGCAGCCTCAACTTCGCCGAGCTCAATACGAAATCCATTGATCTTGACCTGGTTATCGCCACGACCAAGGTAGACCAGCTCACCGTCATGCCTCCGCCGGGCCAGGTCACCGGAACGATAAAGCATTCCTCCAGCTTTGAACGGGTCTGCGACGAACCGTTCGGCAGTCAGCTCCGCACGATTCAGGTAACCCCGTGCAACGCCCCTGCCGCCAACGCAGATCTCACCGATCTCGCTCTCTGCAACGGGCTGCATCTTGGCATTCAAGAGATAAATCTGCAGGTCGGGGATGGGAACACCAATGAGGCTCTCAGGGTCTCCCTTGGTATCGGCCTCACGGACTACGCGATACGTGACGTGGACCGTCGTCTCCGTGATCCCATACATATTGATGAGTTGCGGTGACTGATCGCCGTGACGCTCAAACCATCCCCGCAGAGACCGGAACGAAAGCGCCTCACCGCCGAAGACGACCTTGCGCAGCGCCAACGGAAGAACCGTACCGCCGTCTTCGATTTGGCAGAGCAGGGAGAAGGCAGATGGGGTCTGATTCAACACCGTCACCTTCTCATCAGAAAGCAGCTTATAAAAATCCTCTGGCGAGCGGCTTGTGGTAAACGGAACAATCACCAGCCTTCCACCTGTCGTGAGTGGCCCCCAGATCTCCCATACCGAGAAGTCGAACGCGAAGGAGTGAAACATCGTCCAGACATCGTCCTGCTGGAAGTGGAACCAAGCATCGGTCGCGGTCATCAGACGCACGACATTGTCATGGGTGACGAGAACGCCTTTCGGCTTGCCGGTCGAGCCCGAGGTATACATCAGATACGCGATGTCCTGTGCCGTCGGAAGTTCTTCCAGCACAAGTTCAGGGGTGTCGGCGGACAGGGTCTCCACGGAAAAGATGGTTGCCTGAATGCCAGCAAGCTCCGCTGCCAACCGATTGCTGGTCACCAGAACCGAAGGGTTAGCATCCTCAAGAGTTTGCTGAACCCGGGCTTTGGGATACCCCGGGTCGATCGGCAGGTAGGCCGCACCCAGTTTGAGAACTCCCAGCATGGCCGCAATCATCGTGATTGAGCGGTCGAGATAGATTGCTACGATGTCGCCGCGCTGAACACCCCTGGCTCGCAGCTCAAAGGCCATCTGATTGGCAGAGCGATTTAGCTCCTGATACGTGAGGCAGGACGATTCGTATGTGGCCGCAATCCGGTCCGGGTAGGCCTGTCTTGCACGGTCAAATAGCGCAAGGAGTGAATCTCCCGCCTGAGCCCGTTGCAGCAGGGAAATATCGTCATTGCGCAGTACGAGGATGGGATCCTCGGAAATTGTCAGGTCGTCAGAAGGTCTCGTCGATGTTGCCATAGGTGCCGTATCCAGAAAGTAGTGCCCCTTCGGACGATCCTGTCACAGATCTGCACGTGGAGCGTATAACTCTTGCGTTGTAGCATTACATCGCCTCGTATCTGCTGGTGTTGCTGCGCCATACGATGTTCGAATCGATATCCGCCAAGACGTTTGGTGGAACGCTTGACCTGCCAAACGCTGTCCTGCCTCTGGATGAAGCTAAATCTGCAGTAAGCAATGTGAATTGTCTGACTGTATGGAACTTTTCCAAAGGACCAAAGGCAAAAAGAATCAGTACCGCAATGTTGTGGGCCCATATAGTTTCCGGTTCCGCCAGCCTTCAATCGGCTAAGTGGAACCGCTGAGATTCACAGCGTTCGATCCTGCAGGTTACCTGCCGAAGCTCACTTCCTTCAAAGCCTTATAGCTCGTCGGAAAGCAAAGATCACTGAGAAACTCAGAAGCATAAATCCATTTGATGTGGCCACTCTACCACAGCAAAACATGAAGGGAGGAGCGAAATATAAGTGAGGCAATAGAAAGAGATAAGGCTCATGGACACTCTGGTAACCCTGCGCCGTTCCCAGCCTCTATCCATCTGGTTCTCGATAGACAACTTATCAAGACTTAGATCGCCATCTAACCTAAATCAATAAAAACATTGCCACTGTTGATGGTGATCGAGGCATTCAGATTGAGCGCAAAGTTACCTTGGAGTAGACCTTCCTCCAGTTTTTGATTACCCCTGACCAAAGATACCCGTCACGAAGGGCGCGCTCCCTTGCATGGACGGACATGCTCTCCGCCAGCTCGGGATCGCCTGCCAGCTGGTCCATGGAAGCAGCCAGATGGTCGATGACATACTGTTCGCCCTTGGGATCGATCAGGATGCCGGTCTCCGGAGTGACGAGCAGAGATGGCCCTCCCCAGTCGCAGGCGATTACGGGAAGCCCTTGCACCATCGCCTCCTGGACGACGATACCGTTGGCTTCGGCAAGACTGGGGAAGACGAAGGCGCGGTATTGCCGAAGCATCTCGGAGAGCTTGCTGTGATCGGGGACCCACTCAATGAAGTTCACGCGATCCTTCAGCTTCAACTCATCCACCAGGGCTCTGAGGTTTCCAAGCTCCGGTCCGCGCCCGATAATGTCCAGCACAATTCGGCGCTTTGTCTTGAGTAGGCTACGGACGATAAGATCAGTCCCCTTGTGTTCCACAAGACGTCCGTTATGGAAGAAACGCAGATTCTCTCCGTGATGCTCGATGCGCGGCTGATCATAGAGACGATCCAACACGCCGCTGTCGATGGAAGGCAGCAGCCTCTCATCGCGGCAGCCGGCCATCCTTAATGAGGCAAAGGATCGCTCCCCACCCGAGACCAGGACGGCATCAGCATTCTGCTTGCCGCGAAAGGTCATGCGATGAAGGAACTGCATCGCGGGATGCAGCCAGCGGCGGATCTTGTAGGCGGCTCTTTCGCGCTCGCGAAAGCCCACCGGATAATGGATGTTCCCGTTGACCGGGCCGATAACAACCTTGGCATTATGCAGGCTCGGGTAAGGAAGTACGGGGGAGACCGGTGAGGTGAAGTGCACCAAGGCGTCAGGATTCTGCCTGAGCAACTGCTCGGCAGCCTTTGTCGCCGAGAGAAGGAAGTCCAGGTTCAGCAGTTGCTCAAAGAGCTTGCCGCGGTGCAGCATCTCCTGCAGCTTTGTATCGGGCGTATAGGTGACCTGCATATCCGGGAAGCTCTTCTCCAGCTCCTTGCGGACCCGCACATGTGTGATCTGGTGAACTCGCACGCCCTGCCGCTTCAACTCCAGATAAATCTGAAGGGCCTTGATCGCTTCGCCACCCATCTGTTCGGAGACATTCGGGGCGATCAGAATCACATCCACCTGGTTGGAAGTGCTGGCCGGTGCCGCAGCAGTCATGCAGAAAGACCTCAAGGGAAGATATAAGAGCAGAAGACCTGAACTCGAATGCCTGTCAGGTAAATCTGAGAATACCAGCCGCACTTTTTTAGAGTTGGCGTGTAGACCATTTCAGGCAATTGTCGTCTAGAAGGGCAGCAGGAACGCGCGGTCTCCGCAGCAATCGTATCAACGAGCCGATGTGCCCTAAGTAACACAAAAGATATTCGAATGATTCAAAATCTTCTTCGTATACTGAACATACTGTGCTGACAAAGGCTCCAGAGGGCTTAGGTTTTGATGCGTCCATCATTATCGTCTCGTTTAATACGCGACAGATTTTGCGCGAGTGTCTTGAATCGGTGATCCGCGAGTCGACAGGTCTCTCCATCGAGATCTTCGTTGTCGACAACAACTCCCATGACGGCTCTACGCAGATGGTCCGGGAGTGCTTTTCACAGGTCAAGCTGCTTGAGAGCGATATCAATCTTGGCTTCGGAGCGGCGAATAACATCGCCTTGCAGCAGGCATCAGGCCGATACTACGTACTGCTCAACTCGGATGCCTTCTTTCAGGAAGGTGCCCTGAAGAGGGCAATCGAGCACATGGATGCCCAGCCGGACTGCGGCCTGGGTGGCTCTCGTCTGATCGGCCGGGATGGATCGTGGCAGCCTTCGTCCCGCTCGTTTCATTCCATCGTTCACGATCTCGTAGTGCTCACTGGTCTCGCCGGCAAGTTTCCGAAGTCACGTTTCTTCGGCCACTTCGACCGCACCTGGGCCAACGACGATGAGCCTGCCTCCGTGGATTGGGTGCCCGGCGCCTTCTCGATCATTCGGCCATCCGCCCTGGCAAAGACAGGGCTCTTCGACCCCGCCTTCTTTCTCTACTACGAAGAGGTCGATCTATGCAGACGGATCAAGCAGGCTGGCTTCAGCGTCTGGTACTGGCCCGACATCATCGTCGTTCATATCGGTGGGGAATCATCGCGGCAGTTGAAGAAGAAGCTCGAATTTTCCTCCATGACGGCACAGGTGGTCATGTGGCGCATGCGGAGCACACTCCTCTATTACCGGAAGCATCACGGCCCCCAGGTGTACATGGCGAAGTGGAGCGAACTGGCGATGTACCGGCTCACCGTAGCCAGGAATCGCTGGAGTCGCGCCTCGGTACGCAAGCAGCGAGGGGAGGATTACCGTGTGCTGATCTCCCTGATGAACCAGGCGTGGAAGGATACGCAGGGCGGCCGAGTCTCTCCCCCACGCCCGTGGTAATCTCCGCCTATGCCCGGCCTTAAATCACTGCTGGTCCTCCCACTCAAAAAACTCTTACGACTCTCTGCCGGATTGCATGAGTCGTCCCGTCGTCTATGGTCGCACGCATCTCTTGCCGCCCAGCTGCGCAATCCGCTGCCGCCCTCCGTTGTTGTGCTCGGCCGCGTCTGGGTTTATGGAACGCGTTCCGTGAGGTTTGGCCGCGATGTTCTGATCTATCCCGATCTTCACCTGGAGACGCAGGAGCAGGCCTCGATCGCCATCGGTCATAGTGTTGTTTTTTCGCGTGGCGTACACCTCGTTGCCATGGCAGGAATCACCATCGGGGAGGGAACCATGATCGGTGAATACTCGAGCATTCGCGATGCCAATCACGCCCGACGAGAAGGCGTTCCTATGCGTGACGCGGGTCATACCGCCAAGCCCATCGTTATCGGCTCCGAGGTATGGATCGGCAGGGGAGTGACCATCCTTGGAGGAGTCACTATCGGCGATGGCGCAACGGTGGGCGCCAACGCCGTCGTGACAAAAGATGTGCCGGCTGGGGCCA
Source organism: Edaphobacter sp. (assembly GCF_028283685.1). Taxonomy (GTDB): domain Bacteria; phylum Acidobacteriota; class Terriglobia; order Terriglobales; family Acidobacteriaceae; genus Edaphobacter. The sequence continues at coordinate 298,003 of NZ_JAPWKF010000001.1, forward strand.
TCGTCGCAGGAGTTCCAGCCAAACCTATCCGGCAGCTGGTTACGGAACCGTAACCAGCCTGATGGTTCCGAGGATTCCCGATGAGACTGGACGCACCTTATCCATATCCTGCATCTGGAAGCGATCCCCGTACTCCTTGATCAGTGGTTTGTAATCGTGAGGAGGCTGGGCCGACCAGGCGTTGATCGCGGTATTGAACACATGCAGCTCGATCTGGTTTACGCCCGGCTTGAGGTAGCTGCTGATATCGAGTTGATAGGGCGGGTGCCACAGGGCACCAGCGAGATGGCCATTAACCACAACCTGAGCCGCCTCGCGAACCGGGCCTTCGTACCAGGCCTGCGTGCCTGGATGACTCTTCGCCGTATAGGAGTCGACAGGGTGTCCTCCCTCAATCGAGAGATAGACAGACTTCTTCCTCTTGGTCTTCAGATCAAACGTGCGCCGATAGACTGCTTCGCCGGAGTAGTGTTCCGTATCGCTGCTGGAGGTCCAATCCTCCAGGCTCTGCATGCTCTTCGAGGTCGTAAGACTGGTGAAGTCAACCTTCCAGTCATGCGAAAGATCGACGAGCTCTACTGAGGGCAACGGCGCAGGCGACTTGATGCCGGCATCGTTGGACAGGATAAAGATGCGCGACTCGTAAGGCGCAAGCTTGAGCGTGAACTTCTCCTTGCTGGCCTCTGCGGTTGTGTTGGATGTGGGATCGATAACCACGGCGTGCGAAAACTTCGATCCGAAGCTGACTTCAGAGCTGACCGTTTGATTGCTGGTGTTTGCGACGAAGTAGATGTCGGCTTTCTCCAGATGTCTTCTGATAAAACCAATCTCGGGCTGCTTTGTGCTCAACGTCAGGTCAGGAGCCGCGGCGTGGTGCAGGGCGTCTCCCAGCTCTGATGCCTCGCTTACATGCGTCTGCTTCTGTACCTCAAAGAGCTTCTGTGAGAGCTGCGTGATCTCAGGCAACGCCTTTCCGTCGGTCGACAGCGATGGCTCATCCCCAACGCTGATCACCTTGCCACCCTTTGCGACGTAGCTTTCGAGGCTCTGCAGCGTGGCCAGCGACATGCGATGGGTCGCCGGAACAACGAGAATTGGATAGTGAATGCCGACCCGCTGGATCGCCTCCGCATCGATAAAGTCGAAGTTGTAGCCAGCATCCAGGATGGCTGTGATCACCTCGGGCGATAGCGTCTTTGCTAGAGTGGCGGTGACGCTGACATGTCCGGGAGTAAATCCGGCCCAAGCGTCGTCCACTGGAAGCAGCAAGGCCACCTGGTTCGCCGGCCGCCCCATTCGCATCAGGGCGCTCACGCGCTGAATATATCCAGCGACGTCAGGCATGACGGGATGCCACGGATTGTGATCGTTGAAGACTGCGGCTGCATAAAGAGACCAGCCTGGCTCACCTGCCTGCGGCGCTGAATAAGGCCAGCCGTGTCCGATGATCTGATTTGTACCAACGATAAAGTGGAGGTCCGCCTCCGCCTTCATATCCAGCGGTGTCGCACGAAAGACCGGGGAGTGCAGCCAGGTGAAGGTCTCGGCTGAGGTAATGTTCTGCCCGTACAGGTGATTTCCGGAGGCCGCCCAGCGAAGCGTATTGAACTGCCGCCAGTAAGGACCCTCTCCTTCAGCAAGCGCAACCAGCCTCTGGCTGGAGAGTGTGACTGCCGGTTCGCCATAAGTCTGCGACCGGAATTGGGTATGGTGCTCCTTCGCCCAGGTGTTGATCGGGATGAGATAGTTCTGCTCGACCAACTCCGTCAGCGTCTTCCCCCAGTCATGACGGATCGCATCGGCCTGAGGCGTGCCTCCAGCGACTAACTCTGGCAGGTGTGGCAGCAGATCGTAGCCTCTCCGTGTCATGAACTCCTGCGGTAGATTCGGCGTCCAATCCGCGCCGTAGGCTTCCAGCGAATCGGAGAAGATCGCATAGGGAGGAGTCTTCCCAAACGCGCGGACGAGCGGCCCGCCAACTGCATCGAGGTGGGTCTCGACGGCCTTGCGCTGAAATGGGTCCAGAACCCAGCCTTCGGCTCCCACGGAAGCTCTTTTAACGACCTGCCTGGTGTGCGAATCAATAAAGAAAAGCGCCACGCGATCCTTCCCGGAGGCGGGAAGGGGAGCCGTAACCGGACGAATCAACACAGCACTGGCCGCGTCCCATTCATGAGGCGCTCCATTGACCACGGAAACAGATACGATGCTTTCGCCAGCAGCCAGCTTAACCTTAGGCAGCTCGGCGACCCCCTTGGGCAGGGGAATCTCCATCACTCTCAGGCGATGGGCCGCCTCATCCAACGTCGTTGCAGGACCACCATACGGCCAACCCGAACCCAGGGTTACGTCAACCCGTATGCCAAGCAGGCGCGCCTGCTCCTGAGCATAGCGAACATTTTCCAGCATCTCAGGACTTAGAAAAGGGTCATTGTGAATTCCCTTCGAGGGATCATTCACAATCTGCGGATAGACAAAGGCCAACTCGACGCCGCCGATATCATCAGCCTTCATCTGTTGCAGCTCTTTCAGAATCTCGGCTTTATCAGCTGCAACGCCAAACCACCACCAGCGCACCATCGGGCGGGCATTGGCCGGAGGCGTGTGCATGACGGATAGCAGGCAGCGGTTGATCGACGAAGACTGATTGCAGTCAATTGCAGGTTTGGATTGTGCAAGGCTGGCGCCCGTCAGGCCGCATACGAAGAGAGTTGAACAAATCGAAGATAGACGCATACCGATGGTTTCCGAGGAAACACCCACCCCTTTCCAAGGTCGCAAACCATATTAATGCCAAAGCACCATGTAAATCGAATAGTGTTTGGACCACTCCCGTCAGATCCGGGCCTTGGGGCCATCAGGAATCGCGCAGAACGGCAGTTGACTCTATAAAGAAGAACTCAGATATTCGCTTGAAAATTACTGATAATTGATGATTTTCCTGAAATTGATAGAATTTCCGACCATCGGGAAAAGTCAAAACAACGCGCCATATTGGTCACACCATTTTTGCCCACGGAGTGGCCTGTGAAAAAGCTTTTATGGTGGCAACAGGACCATTCTGGTCGGAAGCCGCCCCTGCTCCCGCGATCATTCTTCTTCTTGGCATTCCAGGGGCCTGCACGGTTGGAATACCGGTAGTCGACGCCAACGCCCCAACCGAGCCAGCCTTGCAGTCCAGCCCGTGTTCTCACCGTATCCTCGTTCTGCGTTTCATCTAAAGAAGCTGTCAGCATTCTGGCGCCCTCTGCTGTGGAGCATCTCATCCCATGAAGAAATCAGCATTCTTGCCTTCAATTACGTTGATTTGCGCCCTGACCGTCACGGCCTTGCTCCGAGGACAGGTCACCGCTGGTGGCGGCGGTGACATCCGGCCAAATCAGTACTTTCAGGAAAGCGCAATGCTGCCTGGCGCCGCTTCAAGGCTCCGCTACACGAAGCCGGGCTGGGAACTGACTCCAAAGCAAAGAGCGCAATGCTGCCTGGCGCCGCGAGATCAAACGACAGCTCTTCATCCCGATCATCTTCCCGGGTTGCGCACCTGAGTCTGGTCAAGCTTTTCTCCGATGCCGGTGTCGTAGCCGAGCGCATCACTTACGCGACCGTCAAGTTCCGGCCGTGGTCTACCATCCCATGCGATGATCCACGGATGGCACGTTATGGCTGAATCATCAGATTCACTTTGCTCTCATGGATGACGCAGCCATTCGCGCCACAGGAACGACGCATATCTCCACGCGGATCGAGGCATACCGCGTCGACATCTTCCACAACTACATCCGCGAAGACAGAGAGGAGACTCGATGCGGTCGCCGCGCATTTGTAAGAGAAATGTCAAGATTCTGTAAGGGAGGAAAGTGATCAACTTCAGGTGTTGTTGGAGGAGATCATATGTCATTTCTTCGCATTACGCCCTTTTTCCTTGCCGCGGTAAGCGTTCTTTCAGCGCAGGGTCATGCATCGACAGGAGCCGCTCAACTCCCGGCCCACGCAACGCTGCCGATTACCTTCACGGCAACGGTAAGCGCCGCTCACGCAAAGGCCGGGGATACAGTCAAGGCCAGGACGATGCAGCCGGTCCATCTTGCTGACGGTCGCGTCGTTCCGTCCGGTGCGATTGTGCTGGGGCATGTTGTTCAAGCCGCGGCATTCGAATATGACAAAACCCCTTATGCGAAGCAGGCCGCCGGTACATTGCGGATTCAGATCGATTCTCTGGAAGTGCAGGGAACTCAGGTTCCGCTAAACGTGACACTACGCGCCATGGCAGATCCGCTGACCAGCAGGCAGGCATCCGAGCCGAAATCGACCGATCTCGATTCACTCTCGACAACTACACAGGTTGGCGGCGATCAGTTGACGCCCTCCCAAAGTGAGATTCGCAATCAGGATGGCGATGTCGTGGGCTACAACAAGCACGGAGGCGCATTCGCGCATCTGCTGGCAAATTCGCGTGATGCTGTGGCTTGCGATGCCGGCGATACCGAGCAGCCTGTAGCGATCTTCTCGGCCTCGGCCTGCGGCCTCTATGGCTTCTACGGTATGTCGCTCTTGTCCTCCGGCAATGTCGACTCTTCCCGTATCGAACTGTCGTCGACACGCTCGAATCCTCAGATCTGGCGCAACACCACCGCTCTTCTGGAAGTTATGCCTGAGAGCATCGCTAGCAAGTAGCAGGTTGATCGTGAGGGATACATGTTGCCAGTAGGACCGGCTGTCAAAGTCACCATCCACATCAATCGAGACACAGCAGCAGGTGCAGGCTTTCTTCAGGAAGAGCTTTTAAAGCTGCTGCAAGAGAGTGATGTTGGCATCGGAGGAGCTACGGTTCTTCATGCTTATGCGGGATTTGGCTCCAATCGAAGACTGCACAAAGCAGATGAGGGAGATGTCACGGGATTACATCTCCCTACGTTGCTCTACTTCATCGACACACCCGAGAAAGTAGAGGTTATTCTTCCGTTGCTTCTTGAGATGGTCACCGATGGATTGGTTGAAGCGCATCCTACCCAGATTCTGAAGAGCGTCGCAGGCAGAGAGAAGGTACTCGCCTGATGAATTGCAGGAATACGATTGCAGTATTTTCTATCCTTGTGTTTTCTCTCGGCGGGGTCAGTCTGCAAGCGCAGACCCCGGAGACGCAGTCAACGGAAGCTCCTCTACCTCTCGCGCAGGCGGAGGCCACAGCGTTAGCGAACCAGCCTCGCATGTTGGCCGCACAACTGAGAGCCAAAGCAATCCAAGAACGCGTTCGCCAGGCACGTTCGGCCTACTTTCCGACCGTCGGCTTTAGTGCAACAGGTGCTCGTGCAGCAGACACAGGCACTGCGACCGCAGTGGGAAACATCACGACATCCGCTGTCTCCGACCGCTTCGCTTATGGTGGCAATCTTACTCAGCTGGTCACGGACTTTGGCCGCACGAGCGCCCTGGTAGGCAGCAGCCGATCCTCAGCGCAGGCCCAGGAGGATCTTGCGACCCTGACCAGGGCTCAGGTCAGACTCAACGTGCGTAGCGCCTACTATCAGGTGCTCGGAGCCGAAGCCGTGCTTCGAGCCGCGATGGCCGCTCAAAGCAATCGTCACCTTGTTGCTCGACAGTTAAATGCTTTGGCTCAAAGTGAGTTGAAGTCTACGGTCGACGTAAACTTCGCCGAGGTGCTTGCCAGTCAGGCCGATCTTGCTGTCGTCCAGGCACAAAGCCTTGTCGCGCAGCAGCGCTCCAGGCTGGCTACCTCCATGGGAAGTACGCAGCAGATCACATCGCCTCTTGCCGAGCCGTCGTCTCCTGAAACTCTTCCCCCCGATCCGGAATCACTCCTCGCGGACGCACAAGCACAACGTGCCGACCTGAACGGTGCCGTGGCCCAGGAGCATGCTGCACAACAGTTTGCAAAGGCAGAGAAGCGCCTGAGCTATCCGACGCTGGGTATCATCGGGGCAGCCGGTCAGATTCCTTACCACGACCACACGCTGCAGGATAACTACGCGGCCGCGGGCTTCAACCTGAATATCCCGATATTCAATGGCGGCCTCTTCGGCGCTCGGCGTGCAGAAGCTGAACTCGAAGCAGATGCTCGCGCGAAGGATGTACAGCAATTGCATCTGGAAGTCACCGAACAGGTTCGCAACAGCTGGCAGAGAGCCAACGAAGCCTTCAAGAGCCTTGAAGTGACCGGCAGGCTTGTTGCGCAGACAAAAGAAGCGCTTCGTCTTGCGCAAGCTCGATATGACGCTGGCCTGGGAAGCATCGTTGAACTGAATGAAGCGCAGGTTAATGAGACCTCTGCTGAGATTACGGCTGCCGATGCCAACTACACCTATCTGTCACGCCGCACGGAGCTGGACTTCGCGGCAGGACTCCTGAACTGAAAGGACCATCTCGTAATGACGAACAAAGGACGTGTACTGGCCCTCGGTTTTATAACTGTTTCGAGTGCCTGCCTTCTGACTTCCTGCAAATCAAGCGCACCACCAGTCGAAGAATCTCCCATCGTGCCGATAGCTACGGTGGGCCCTGCAACGTTGCAGAACAACATCGTCCTGTCTGCAGAGTTTGAGCCATTTCAGGATGTAGATGTCATGGCCAAGGTCGCTGGATACGTCCGCACCATTCACGTCGATATCGGAACGCACGTAAAGACCGGTGACGTACTGGCGATTCTTGAAGTTCCTGAAATTCAGGACGAACTCCAGAAGGCTAAGGCAGGCGTTGCTGCTGCTGAAGCAAATGTTGTTACTGCGGAAGCGGGCGTTCACCGCGCTGAAGCCGGAGCAAACATCGCACATCTATCCTTTCAGCGCATTCAGGAAGTTGCCTCAAAAAATAAAGGCCTGGTGCCTCGTCAGGATGTCGATGTAGCACTGTCCCATGATGCCGAAGCGACCGCACAGCTTGCCAGTGCGAAAGCTGGCCTTCGAGCGGCGCAGGAGTCAAAGGTCGCAGCAGATTCGGAATACGATCGCGCCGGAGCCATGATGCAATATGCGACGATTCGCGCTCCCTTCAACGGCATCATCACGAAGCGGTACGCGAGCACGGGATCAATGATTCAGGCGGGCATCGCCTCTCAATCGCAGGCAATGCCTGTTGTCCGTCTTGCACAATACGACCTCCTCCGGCTTACACTTCCTGTCCCCGTTACATCTGTCGCCGAAATCAAGGATGGTCAGACAGTCGATGTCACGGTCTCCAATCCAAACCGCACGTTCCATGGCAAAATCTCTCGCTTCGCAGGTGCGGTACAGATGGCGACACGGACTATGGATACGCAGGTGGACGTGCCTAATACGGATGGCAGTCTGATTCCCGGCATGTACGCACAGGTTCACTTGCATCTTGCAGAGCGGCCCAATGTCATGAGTGTGCCTATCGATGCGATTGATGGGCTCGGTACGAGTGTGGAACAGGCCTATGTCGTCCGTGATGGCGTGGTGCACGTTGTCCAGGTCACAACGGGGCTGCAAACCTCCACACGACTTGAAGTCCTCACAGGGTTGACCATCGGAGATCAGGTGATCGTTGGCCGCCATACCGGCCTCTCTGAAGGAGAGAAGGTAAAAGCCAGCCCCGCAACGTACGAAAACGAGTCAGCACACAGCTAAGCACTCCGCCTGTAGAAAAAGAGCGAGGATAGATGTCGGGATTTTCCATTCGAAACCCCTATTTGATTGTTGTCCTGTGCCTGGTCATGATGATTCTGGGCACGGTGAGTGCTTCAGACATGCCGGTTGACATGTTTCCGGCGGTAAACCTGCCTGTTGTTGCTGTCGCAACCTTCTATTCGGGCATGCCTCCAGCTCAAATTGAGACAAACATCACATACCATCTGGAGCGTCAATTCACACTTGCCAGTGGGATCGACCATATGGAGTCACGCTCTCTACCGGGTGTGAGTCTCATCAAGGTTTATTTTCGAGCCGGTACAGATCCGGACGCAGATGCCTCATCAATCTCATCACTCGCGATGAGCGATCTTCGCGACATGCCGCCAGGCACGTATCCTCCCATCATCCTGAAGCAGGATGCGGCAAGTATCCCCGTGTCCCTCGTCACGCTTGCGGGCTCCGGTCTTGATGAGAGCAAGCTGAAGGACCTTGGACAGAACTTCGTCCGCAACCAGCTCGCCAGCGTGAACGGCGCATCTGTACCGCAACCGTTCGGCGGACGTTGGCGGCAGATCATGCTGTATGCCGATCCCTACAAGCTTGAAGCCAATCAGTTGAGTCCTATGGACGTTGTACGAAAGATCAACGAAGCCAACGTGATCTTACCCGCTGGCGATGTGGAGATCGGGCGCAACGACTATGACCTCTATACCAATTCGATGCTGGGTGCTGCGGCTGACATCTCACAAGTGCCGTTGAAGATGGAAGGCCAGTCTCCTGTGCGCGTAGGCGATGTAGCTGTTGCGCAGGATTCCTTCAGCCGTCAGTTCAACATTGTTCGCGTCAACGGTCAGCGCGCGGTGTACCTTCCAATCTTCAAGGCCGGCACGGATTCCAACACAATCGCAATTGTGGACGGTGTTCGCTCCACGCTGAAGAATCTGTACGACGTGCCCGCCTCACTGAAGACGACCGTCGTCTTCGATCAATCTCGCTTCGTCAAAACAGCAATCGAGACACTGGTTCACGAAGGCGGCGTCGGACTCTTCCTGACCTGCCTGATGATTCTCGTCTTTCTCGGAAGTATGCGTGCCACGCTAGCCGTCTTCTTCTCGATCCCGCTGTCCCTGCTGACAACATTTTTCGTGCTCAAACTTAGCGGCAGCTCTATCAACAGCATGGTGCTCGGTGGTCTTGCGCTGGCATTGTCTCGCCTCATCGATAACTCCGTCGTAGTGCTTGAGAACATCTTCCGTCACCTTGAGGGAGGAGAACCACCTGTAGTCGCTGCCGAGAAGGGTGGTCAGGAGGTTGCACTTCCAGTACTGGCCGGTACACTTACCACGGTCGTCGTCTTCTTTCCGGTCACAATGCTCTACGGTGTCAGCCGGTTTCTCTTCTCGGCTCTCGCCCTTGCAGTCGTGATCTCCCTGTTCGCCTCGTATTTTGTCGCACTCACCGTAGTTCCACTCTTCTGCGCACGCTTTATCAAAAGTCCACACGGTGAGCTGGTTCATGAATCTGCGGAAGATGAGGTTGTTATATCCGCGGCACCCGGCAGGAAGCGCAGCTTTGGAGCCCGATTCAATGAGCGGTTTGCTGCAGGCTTTGACGTATTACTGCATCGCTACGACAGGCTCGTGCAGAAAGTGCTCGAAGCCCCACGGGCGGTCCTCGCTGGTTCTGCAGTTATCTTCCTCCTGAGCCTTCTGCTGTTTCCTCTGCTGGGTCTCTCCTTCTTTCCACGCACCGATGCCGGTCAGTTTGTGATCAACTTCAAGGCACCATCCGGCACAAAGCTGGTTGATACCGAGGCCGAGGCTGCAAAGATTGAGAGCATCGTGCGCGGTATCGTCTCCAAGCACGACATGGGGCTGACGGTAACCAATATCGGAGTGGATCCTGGATTTTCGGCTCTCTTTACTCCAAACTCGGCCATGCACACCGGTTTCACTCAGGTAGCACTCTCCGAAGACCACTCGGTGAGCAGCTACACCTACATCGACAAGGTGAAGGCGGCTCTGGCAAACCAGATGCCTGAACTGCAGACCTTCTTCTCCAGCGGCAGTCTCGTCGATGGAGTCTTGAACATGGGAGCTCCCGCTCCAATCGACATTCGTGTCGCCGGCAACGATATGACTGCTGACTATAATCTTGCGCAGTCCATCGCCGCGAAGGTGCAGCGCATTCACGGTGTCGCAGACGTCTACATTCCGCAGGACATTGACTACCCGTCGCTTCGCATCGCTATCGACCGCACCAGAGCAAGCCAACTAGGTCTGACCGAAAAGGAAGTTGTCTCCAACATCATTACGGCTCTCACCTCGAATCAAATGATCGCTCCCAGCATCTGGATCGACCCCAAGAGTGGTAACAACTACTTCCTCACCGTTCAATATAAAGAGGGCCAGGTCAAGTCCATCGAAGATCTCAAGGCAATACCTTTGCATGGAACGAACATCTCAAGGCCGACGCGTCTGGACATGGTCGCAAACATTGAACAATTCAAGGCCCCGACGGAGATGGACCACACGCAGATTCGTAGATTTGTCGATGTCTATGTACGTCCTCAGGAGGAGAGCCTCAATCGCATCACCGACGAGATCAATAAGGTGATTGCAGCAACTCCCGCTACCCCGGGAATCAAAATCTCACTCACCGGAAGCGTGAATTCGATGAACGCTTCGTTCAAGAGCTTTGCTATCGGTCTTATGCTTTCGGTGCTGCTTCTCTTTTTGATCCTTGTAGCGCAGTTCCGCTCTTTCATAGATCCCTTCATCATTCTTCTGGCGTTGCCCCCTGGCATCACCGGCGTGATCGTAGCTCTGCTCTTGTGGGGGACGACATTGAACGTTATGTCGCTGATGGGAGTTGTCATGCTCGCCGGCATCGCACTCTCCAATAGCATTCTGATCGTGGAGTTCGCACATCACCTGATGAAGGAAGGGATGGAAGTTCGCGAGGCTATCACAACATCCTGCCGCGTGCGTCTGCGCCCAATCTTGATGACGTCTCTCGCCACGCTCATCGGCCTGCTGCCGATGGCGCTCAAACTAGGTGAGGGAAGTGAAGCATATGCCCCGCTGGCACAGGCGCTTATTGGAGGACTGACCGTCTCCGTCGTTCTGACGGTCTTCCTCGTGCCTGCAGGATTCTTTCTCGTCTATAAGAACAAGGCCGGCAACTCAGTTGCTCACGCTTGATGCAAGCCATCAGAGTGATGACTCGACAAGTCATCCTTTCGATTTCTTTGACAGGGAAAAGCGATATTGATAGCGTTGAGAAGTGCGATAATCTTGGATTTTCGCACTTCTCTTCAGCGTCCCCGTCGTCTAGCCCGGCCCAGGACACCGCCCTTTCACGGCGATAACACGGGTTCGAATCCCGTCGGGGACGCCAATAGCTTTCACTACTCAAGAGAAACCGTCCGTCTTGGGAACTATGTCTGCCATCAGCCCCCGATATAAATATCTCGATGCACTGACAACAGCTTTTGTGGTCATTCTTCTTGTGTCAAATCTGGTAGCGCAGAAGGTTTGCATGATTGGCCCTTTTGCCGTCAGCGGCGCCGTCCTGCTCTTCCCAATCACCTACATTTTTTCCGATGTGTTCACAGAGGTCTACGGCTTCGCAGCTTCAAGGCGGGCCATATGGCTCGGCTTCTTCGGAACGGCCCTGCTCTATCTGATGGCGACGATTACGATCGCCCTGCCCCCTGCTCCTGGATGGCATCACCAGGAGGCATTCTCGATCGTCTTCGGATTTATCCCCCGAATCCTGGCCGCAAGCCTCATCGCATTCCTGGCCGGCGAGTTTGCCAATTCGTACACAATGGCTCGCCTAAAGCTTTTCACGAATGGCGAAAAACTTTGGACTCGCACAATCGGATCGACCATCGTCGGTCAGGCAGTCGACACCACGCTGGTGATTACTCTTACTTTCGGTGGAACCGTCACCTTCTCGACACTTCTAAACATGATCGTGACGGGCTATTTTCTGAAGGTCACCTACGAGGTTCTTGCGACCCCGATGACATATCTGGTGGTCAATTCGCTCAAGCGAGCCGAGAAGACCGATACCTTTGACAGGGACGAAAATTTCAATCCCTTCGCCTTTTAGCATTCCTGCGTTCATCGATCAAGTATCTGGCAGACGTTGCTTTATGGTGTCGATGGCCTTCCATGGATTTTTCTTGAGCCTGGTCTTCCATGACTCATACTCCGCCACGTTGAACACAGGCATCCTGTTCGCTGTTTTCAATTCCTTCCAGCTAAGAGGAAGCGACACGGGCGCCCCTTCGCGCCCGCGTGGAGAGTAGGCAGCTACTGAAGTCGCTCCTCGTTCATTGCGCAGGTAATCAAGATAGATCTTTCCTTTTCTCGCGGCCTTGTTCATCTTCGTCAGGTAGCGTTGAGGAAATTCTTTTTCGATGGCGGATACAAAGGTATGCGCAAATGTCTTCACAGGTTCCCATGACTTATCCGGCGCTATCGGGCATACCACGTGCAATCCTTTGCCGCCGGTGGTCTTGACGAAGCTTTTCAGGTCCACTCGATCAAGGCGATCATGAACGAGTTCAGCCGCCTCCCGAAGATCCTGCCAGGTCAAAGCCTCGTCCGGATCAAGATCGAAGATGAGGCGGTCCGGATGTTCGAGATGTTCATTGCGCGAACCCCAGGGATGTATCTCCAGCACGCTGATCTGCGCGAGGCTGGTAAGCCCCTCAACACTATCGATCGTGATGTAGGGCTCAATCTTTCCTGTCTTCTTATCCGGCACGTCCACTTGCTTCACTTCGGCTGGGAGCATCGCATTCCGATGCTTCTGGAAGAACGATCCATTCCCAATGCCGTCGGGACAGCGCACAAGGCTTACCGGCCGATCGATAATCTCCGCTAACAGATAAGGCGCGATAGCGCGGTAATAATCCGACAGCATCTGCTTCGTGAGGCCGGAGCTTGCATCGAGTACTTTCTCTGGATGAGTCAGGCGAACGGTGGTGCGTGCCCGGTCGGGCGTCTTAGGTTGAGGAGCTTTCTTCGCCGCGGGCAAAGAACTTGACTTCATGCCGCTTCGACCTTTTCTCGCGCCATACGATGATGACTCCTCTTCACGAACAACATCCTTGGCCTGTTTGTCTTCACGAATACCCAGAAAAGCTGCCTGACGGACAAGGCCGTCTCCCGTCCAGGTTGCGAAGCGCACTTGAACGACGAGGCCGGGACTGACCCAATGTGCACCCTTTCGCGCTTCAACGCCTATCGCCTCAAAAGGGCATTTCGATTGCCGTAATCGATCTAACGCATCACGCAGCAGTCGGTGCGTCTTTTGCGTAAACCCCGTGCCAGTGCGCCCAGCGTAGATGAGAGCACCATCGCGGTAATACCCCAGCAGGAGAGCGCCAATTCCATGAATATGATTTGTGGGAAGCGTGAAGCCTCCCACCACAAACTCCTGTTCGTGAAGACACTTGGTCTTGATCCAGTCGTTGCTGCGTCCCGAGAGATAAACACTAGCGGACTTCTTTGAGACGATCCCTTCTGCATGCAGCTTGCAGGCCTCGAGCAGAAGCTTCTCTCCACCGCGCTCAAGGTGTTCGCTGAAGAGGATGCGATTCACCTCTGATCGCTTTAGTAGATCCGCGAGCAACTCCTTGCGTTCGACAAGCTTTAGATCTCTCACCCTCCTTCCGTTCAGGTGTAAAAGATCGAATGCGAAGTAGCTGAGGTCACCAGCCGCACCTTCCTGCATAGCAGCCTGAAGATCGGCGAAGCTTGTTGTGCCGTTCTCGCTGAGTACAACCAATTCGCCGTCCAGAGTTACATCCTCTGCCGGGAGTGCAGCGATCTCGTTAGAGATCGCAGGCATACGGTGAGTCCAGTCAAGCCCTGTCCTCGTGAGCATGGCTACACGATCGCCGGACTTTCTTGCCTGGATGCGATAGCCATCCAGTTTGAGCTCGTGCAGCCAGCCTTCGCTGGAAGGTGGTACCTCTGCGATCACTGCCAGCTGGGGAGGAATGAAGAGAGGAGGTTCTTCATAAGCGAGCGCTTCAAATTGCTCTTTCAGAGCTGGGAGTACATCAACCTTCCCCTTTGCCTGTCTCATGCTTGCCTTTGGCTTGGTCGCTGCTCCCTTGGCAGATTGCCAGACATGATCTTCGTTGCTGGCGATCTCCTTCATGGTCCGCTTTGTTACAACGCTTGTGAGCTGTGCCTCCGTGACTGGAGTGACGTCTTCGCTGCGCTCATATGAATCGTGCTCTTTGATAAGCAGCCAGTTGCTCTTCGTGCCCTTAGCCTTTGATTTCATGCGGATCAGCGCCCACTTGCCTTTGAGCCGCTCTCCATGGAGAACAAACTTCAGACTGCCATCTCGCAGACCGGCTTCCACATCGCTGTACTCTGCCTGGGGCTCCCACGACCCCTGGTCCCAAAGCATCACGGTGCCGCCACCGTATTGGCCCTTTGGAATCACGCCTTCGAATCCCCCATACTCCAGGGGATGGTCTTCTACCTGAACAGCGAGCCGTTTATCCCCCGTGAAGTAGCTGGGGCCTTTGGCGACCGCCCAGCTCTTCAGAACGCCATTCCACGCTAGCCTGAAGTCGTAGTGCAGGTGAGACGCCTCGTGTTTCTGCACACAGAAGGGAAGGGTGCCACGGCCATTTGCTTCCGCGTCTCCGCTGGGCTCGTCAGTAATTGCAAAGTCCCGCATGGAGCGGTACCTGGCTAACTGATCGTCGACGAGCTCCTTCGCATTCTTTGCTTTACGGATCGGCTTGCGTTTCACCTTCGGCGTGGACGATCCCTCTTTAGGACCAGACGATTTTGACGGTGCCATCACGCTTCACTCCGCTCAGGATGCGAAGCTATGCGGAACGCCGCTTGCCGGATGCCTTACCCGCCTTCACAAGGGAGATGCCGCGCTTCGTCTCCGACTTTGATGCTTTAACGGAGCCAGATGGCTTCTTTGCAACAACAGCGCCGCTTTCTTCTTCGCCCACGCTCTTTCGCAGAGCATCCATCAGATTGACAACCTGCGCACGACGTGGCGTTTCTTCTTCCTGCGGCACTGCCACATGCTTCACCTTTGCTTCGACCAGTTCGCGTACCGCTGCTTCATAGCCATCCTTGAACTCCGAGGCTTTGAATGGTGACGACTTGCGTGCAATCAACTCCATCGCGAGCTGGAGCGAGTCTTCATTGACCGGAACTTTCTTGATCTCTTTGAAATACTCGGCAGGATCTCGCAGCTCTTCCTGATATCGCATGACGTAGCCCATCATGCCTCCCAGGTCGTCGTTTTCGGCCGCTGCAATGGCGAAGATATGCTCTCTTCCGCTAAAGGCAATCTTTCCGAGAGCCGCCTTCTTCGTCTTCTTCAGAGCCGCCCGAACCACTGCAAATGCTTCGGCCTGAACATCGTCTTCCGGCACCAGGAAATAGGGCTTCTCGAGATACTCTGGGCTCAACTCGCTCATGTCGACAAACTGAGTTACTGAGATAGCGTGCTTTGAAGGCACGCGTAATTGCTCAAGCTCTTTTGGCTCAATGATGACGTATTCGCCCTTGCGATACTCGTAGCCTTTTACAATCTCATCCTTTGCAACAGGGTTCGCTGCTTCATTGGGGCTGTCTTCCAGCGCGCTGGAGAGAACCTTCTGATGACGCACCCGCTCCCCTGTGCTACGGCTAATCTGATGAAAGCGGATCTCGCTCTTTGCTTCTGTCGCGACAAACAGCTTGACGCCAAACGACACCAGTGAGATTTGAACCTGTCCGGACCAGTAAGGACGTGCCATATCGATCATCCGCCTTTATCCGCTCAATAGAAGAGCAATCAACAAGCTGCAACGACACCTTCTTTACTATGAAGCCCCAATTTATCGCTATCGATGCCTGTATTCCAGAAGGTTTTTGGAACAATCAGAAGAACCCCACCAGGGTGGGGCCCTCCCACATTCAACCCGTCATGTAGTGTTTGCCAGGTGGTAACAGGAACTCAAGAGAATCGGGCCGCTACCAGTCCTGCCGTGCTGAACCGAGCCTCCGCTGTTGAGCCCGCAGAGGCCAGCGTGTTGCCAGTCCAGCTGCCGGTTGTAATCCAATCTCCTTTTTTCAGTCCCTCTGTACGCAACGAACCCTCATTAGCCAGCCAGGGGAGAAGCCGCATCAGGTTGCCAGCAGTATTAGAGCCTGTACGTTCGACGCGGACAGCACCGTCGACTACAAGTGTGACGGATTCCTTGCCAAAGTCGATCTGCTGCCAGTTCGGCACCGCTGCGCCATAAACAAAACCGCCATGCAGGGCCATGTCCGCAGCTCCCGAAAATTTGCTGGCGGCTGCAGGATCGACCAGCCCCGTCTCCAGTACTTCAATCGCCGGATGCATGCTGGCAATGGCAGCTACAACCTCGCTCATCGAATAGGGTGACTGGCGCGGCGGAAGATCAGCACCCATCAGAAAGGCAATCTCGGCCTCCAGGCCGCGGTAACGATGTGTTGCGCCTCTCAGCTCACATCCACTGCAGGAGATCCAGGCACGAGGCATCGGGGCGAACGACGGCATTGCCTCAGCAGACGCGGCTCCGATCTTCCATCCGCCGATCTCCTCGAATGCCCACGACATACGGTCCTGCACAAAGTAGGCTTCCTCCAACGAGGTCGGTTGCAGCCCTTTCGGCAGGTCGGCAATGGGATTGCCGGTCCTTCTTGCGTCAAGGAGGAGGTCAGCAGCTTCAATCAGGTCTTTTTCACGCGCTCCAGTCATCATGCCGAACAGTGTGCTCCTATCGTGCCTTGTTGTGCAACTCACGCTTTTTAGGAACGATAGAAAGACCTCGTTACCTTTTGCTCCTCTACTCTATCCAATAGAGTGCCGCATACGAGTGAGGCGCGCGGGACACAGAAGGGAAGTCACAATGCAGCGGAATTACGCAAGAGGATACGATCCCGAGATAAAGTCAGCCGATATCACGTCCGAATCATCCTTTGAAGGGTTTCGGAAGCAGCGTCGGCTTTTGATTGCAGGGGGCGCCTCTGCAGTTGGACTTGGAATCGCAGCCGCATCACGCCTCTCCAGCTACTTCACATCTCCCGACACCGTCCATGCCCAGACCCTGACCTCAACCCCAGGAAAGTTCAATACCTCCGAGAATCAGACGCCCTACGCCAAGGCAACCAGCTTCAATAATTACTACGAATTCGGCACGGATAAGAGCGATCCGGCCAAACACGCCGGCACACTGAAGACCCGTCCCTGGACCGTTCAGGTAACTGGCATGGTCAAAACGCAGAAGACGCTCGACATCGACACGATTCTCAAGCACCGTCCGTTAGAGTCGAGAATCTATCGCCACCGCTGCGTCGAAGCCTGGTCGATGGTCATCCCCTGGGATGGTTATTCGCTCTCCGAGTTCATCAATCTCTGCGAACCGCTGCCCAGCGCCAAGTTCGTTCAGTTTGTCACCCTTGTCGATAAGAAGCAGATGCCCGACCTGCCCTTTGGCTATGACTGGCCGTACAGCGAGGGCCTGAGGCTCGACGAAGCGATGAATCCTCTCGCACTTCTTACCTTCGGCTGCTATGGCAAGGTGTTGCCCAACCAGAACGGCGCGCCCATCCGGGTCGTCATGCCCTGGAAGTACGGCTTTAAGAACGCCAAGTCGATCGTTCGATTTCACTTCACAGACAAGCAGCCCCACACCACCTGGAACGAGATCAACTCCTCGGAGTATGGCTTCTACTCCAACGTGAATCCCAAGGTCGACCATCCCCGCTGGACACAGGCGCGTGAGCGCCGCATCGACAACTCGTTACTACCGCACTACATCCCGACACAGATGTTCAACGGATACGCCGATCAGGTGGCGGGCCTCTACAATGGAATGGACCTCAAGCGCTACTACTGATCACAATGCAGAAGCAGACCATCATTCTCCTCAAGGCAGTCACGCATATCCTCTGCCTGCTTCCGCTCCTGTCGCTGTATCGCTTTTATAGCTCCGGCGCACTGGCTCTCAACTCCGATCCCATTAACTTCATCACCCACTTCACAGGGAATTGGGCGCTTTGGATTCTGCTGGCCTCGCTGGCGATCACGCCAATTCGCAGAATCTCCGTCCGCATCTCCTGGCTCATCCGCTTTCGTCGCCTGATTGGCCTCTACGCTTTCTTCTATGCGACGCTGCATCTGGCAACGTATCTCTTTCTCTTCTCCGGGTACGACGTTGTCGCGGTCCTGGATGGTCTACGAGCTGGCCACCCCGCGGTCATCTTCGAACAGTTCCGCCAGGTATGGCCCTATATCTGGGACGATGTCATGAAGCGGCGCTTCGTCCAGGTCGGCTTCCTGGCATGGCTCATTCTCCTCGCGCTGGCCGCAACATCGCCCGCTGCCATCATGAGAGCAATGGGCGGCAAGAACTGGCAGCGCCTGCATCGGTTTGTCTATCTTGCCGCTGCCGCCGCAGTGATCCACTATTGGTGGCTCGTTAAGACCGGCGTCCTCAGCCCATGGAAAGACACGGCAATCCTGGCGGTTCTTCTGCTGGCGCGCGTGGGATACGTCCTTCTCAAGAAGCGGTCTGTCTCGACGACAAAAGTAGTAGCCGCGAGGTAACGAAAACGGCCCCAGCATCTTTGCCGGGGCCGCTCAATTCGCTGCAACTCAACCTTTGCTGGTTAGCTCTTCAACGTCACATGCTGCGCCTTCATCTGCGCTCGCACCACCAACTCCGCCGCCAACAGGCATTGCGTCTGATCCTGCGCGATGTGAGTGCGGTTCACTATGTCCGCCACAAACTGCGGGCCGAAGGGAAGCGTCACATCGTTGCAATCGATATAACGTGCCTGATTCTTGTCCACGATATAGAGATTGTTGCCTTGCTTGCTGCGTGCCACATCCGTATATTTCCGCACTTCGATATAGCCTTCGGTGCCCAGGATAAAGAGCCGTCCATCTCCCCACGTTCCCAGGCCATCCGGCGTGAACCAGTCCAGCCGGACATAGCCAAATCCGCGGTCGCCACGCAGCATCATGTCGCCGAAGTCCTGGAATTTCGGCTTCTGCGGGTGGTTGACGTTAGACACCTGCGATGCCACGACCTCTGCCTGCGTCGACCCCGTGTAGTAGAGAAACTGGTCGACCTGGTGAGAGCCGATATCCGTCAGGATGCCGCCATAGCGCTCCGGCTCCCAGAACCACTCAGGTCGTCCTCCCGCACCACCGGCATAGGGATCGACACCATGCTGAACGATCTGGTGTGGAGCGATATTGATTGTCTGAATGACCCGGCCGATGGCGCCGCTCTTCACCAGCTCGCCAGCCTTCACCGCGCCTTTCACCTCAAACCGCTCGCTGTACAGAATGCCGTAGATCCGCTTCGTCTCGGCAATCGTCTTGCGAATCTCTTCAATCTGGGCAAGCGACGTCGCCCCTGGCTTATCGCTCAGGTAGTCCTTGCCATGCTTCATGGCGCGGACGCCCAGCGGAGCGCGCTCGTTCGGGATCGTCGAGCTCAGAACCAGCTGGATCGAAGAATCGTTGAGAATCTCATCTTCGGAAGAGGCGATCTTCACATCGGGAAACCTCTTCTTGAAGTTTGCCAGCTTGTCCGGCTCCGCGCCGTAGGCCGCCACCAGCACGCCGCCACCACGCTGAATCGCTCCAACCATGCCGTAGATATGGTCATGGCTCATGCCGCAGACGGCGAACTTGATGGAGTGCTTGGGCTTTTCGTCAGCCCCAGGATCCGGCGCTGCGACTTCATACGTTACATGTGAGGGATTGATCTCCCCAAAGGCAGGAATTCCCGCCATCAAACCCGCCGAACCTACCGCTCGCAAAAAATCCCTGCGCCCAAAGCCATCCGCCGCCATGTTCATCTCCTGAGGCAATTCTGTTGCACTGCGAACTATATCAACACTCAGGTAGCTTTGGCTTCAGGAGATGTAGCGATCTCTATGGAAAGAGCCTTTGCCGAGCCCATTCTGTGCCGCTGCGCGTGAACACAATACGGTCGTGTAACCGGTCATCGCCGGCCAGCCAGAATTCAATACGCTCAGGCTGCAGCGCGTACCCCCTCCACCATTGTGGACGTGGCACCACGTCAGGATGCTCCGCGCCATACTGCGCCACGCTATCCTCCAGCTCCTTTCGGCTCTCCAGCGGACGGCTCTGACGCGACACCGCTGCCCCAAGCTGGCTCACGCGCGATCGCGTATGGAAATAGGCATCGGCATCCGCTGGCGGCAGCTCAACCACAGCCCCCTCCACGCGGACCTGACGCGTGAGGCTCTTCCAGTGAAAGCACAGCGCTCCACGTGGATTCACTGCCAGCTGCAAGCCTTTGCGGCTCTCCGCGTTGGTAAAGAAGCAGAAGCCGCGTTCATCGACTTCTTTGATCAGTACCATCCGCACGCTTGGCGCTCCATCCTGATCTGCCGTAGCCAGTGCGGCGGCATTGGGATCGTTTAGCTCGCTGCGTGTCGCATCCCGCATCCATTGCTCAAATACAACCAGCGGGTCACTTGCAGCTTCGATCTCTGCGAAATCTATAGAGTTGATCACTGCAATCCTTCAAACAGATCCGTCATCTGCTTTGATGGCTGTGCCTTGTTGGCTGCAATCAACGCGTACAGCTCCCGGCCGCCATGCTGTTCAAAGAAACTTAGCGTGGACTCCATGAGCGGAGCCTGTGAGACATGCTGGCGAAACGCCTCGTTCTTCTTCTCCCGTACAGTGCGAATGTCCAGCACAGCCGACCAGGGAAGCGGCATCGGCTGCTGACGCTCCGGCAAAAAGTAATCTGTCGTCACATGAAAGAGCCTGTCGACTCGAAACGTAGGCCCCGTCTCAGGAAACCGCTTCTCCTGCGCGGCCCAGTGGAACGCTGCAGTCGTCAGAAACGACACCATCATGTGATCCGGATGAGAGTTCATGCCACCATCCCCACCAAAGGTGACGACGACATTGGGGCGAAACCGCCGTATCCGTTCTACAAGTCTTCCTGCGGCTTCAAGAAAAGGCACACCAGTCATCTCGGCATCCTGGTAGTCGAGACATTCGTGCTGCGTTACACCCAGCACGCTGCACGAAGCCGCAAACTCAGCTCGACGCATTCTACCCAGATCTGACCCCGAACTACTCTTGCCTCGGTGCCGTGCCGCCTGCCCGTCTGTCATGCAGACAACATACGTCTCGACTCCTCGCTCTGCTGCCAGGGCCAGCGCACCTCCAAAGGCGTAACACTCGTCGTCAGGATGTGCCACGACGCACATCAGTCGATGGGCCAAACCAACTCCTCCTCCGGCTCCGATTCAAACAGCTCCCCGGCTACAAGATCCTCAAGCTCTGCATTACGATCCACCGCACGGACCGGGGCAAAGCTCCTACGATGCAGCATCGACGGTCCCTGCACCAGCAGCGCCTTCCGGTGAGCAGGAGTTCCATAGCCCTTATGTGACGCAAGCCCATAACCGGGATGCTCTACATCAAGCTCGCGCATCAGCGCATCGCGATGCACCTTCGCGACCACGGAGGCCGCGGCAATCGACAGGCTCAGGGAATCGCCATAAATCAACTTCGTCTGCTGACAGGGATGATCGATTCGCATGGCATCGATCAGCAGGTGGTCGGGCACAACATCGAGGCCCTGAACCGCCGCAAGCATCGCCATGCGCGTCGCCTGGTAAATGTTGACCCGATCGATCGTCTCCGCGTCGACTTCGGCAACGCTCACAGCAAGCGCCATGCTACGGATACTCACATCCAGGCGCTCACGATCCTCGCGCGGCAGCTGTTTGGAGTCTTTGAGTCCCGCGGAGGCCAGGCCACCTGCCGTCTCCGGCAAGATCACAGCCGCGGCAACTACAGGGCCGAAGAGGGCACCGCGTCCAACCTCGTCCACGCCGGCGATCATGAGAAAGCCACAGTGACGCAGGGCCTGCTCCGGGGCATCGCTGCAGATCAGTTGCTTGAGCATCCGCTGCTTTGCGGCTGCAGCTTTGACGACGTTTTTCTTGGAGCGAATGGATGGAGTTGCTGAAGCCATACGGTATGCATGAAGTGTATCGCCTCGCACACGTAAAAAGTCCATGCCCCGAAGGACATGGACTTTGTGGAAATGTAAGAGTCGGTTGGCTTACTTGGCGCGCTCAACTTCGCGCAGACGAGCAGCCTTACCGCGCAGACCGCGCAGGTAAAACAGTTTCGCACGACGAACCTGGTACGAACGAACCTTCTCGACCTTGTCGACAACCTTCGAGTTGTAAGGGAAGATACGCTCCACGCCCTGGCCGAAGCTCATCTTGCGAACAGTAAAGGTACCCTGGGGTCCCTTGCGGCATGCGATAACCATGCCTTCGAAAGCCTGCAGGCGCTCTTTCTCGCCTTCACGAATCTTAACCTGGACACGAACCGTGTCACCGGGAGCGAAACTTGGAATGTCTGTCCGCTCAAGCTTGGCGGCCAGTTTCTGCATGATGGGATGAATTGACATAACGACTTTCCTGTTCTGAACTCAGAGGTTTCAGTTTACACCAGATACAACATTTTCTGTTAGCGAACTGTTGTAGATCAGGATGCCTCCTCACGCATTCGTTTCAGCTTCTCCAGCACCTTCCGGTCCTCGGGACTCAAGCGCGCCTTCTCCAGAAGCTCCGGCCGGTTCTCCAGTGTCTTTTCAAGCGCCATCATCCTGCGCCAGGCGCGAATGGCGTCGTGATTGCCGCCCTGAAGGACCTCAGGCACCTCTGATCCCTCAAAATCGGACGGACGCGTGTAATGCGGATAGTCAAGAATCCCGCCCGATCCATGCGTGGTTCGTGGGGATCCATCACTATCGTATTTATTATCTGTTTCTTCTGAGCCAAAGCTCTCGAATCTCGAAGAGTCGGGATGCCCCAGAGCTCCCGGCAGCAACCTCACCACGGCATCGACGATCACCGCTGCAGCAAGTTCGCCGCCCGAGATCACATAGTCTCCGATCGAGATCTCCCGGTCGCAGAGCGACTGGTTCACACGCTCATCGACTCCCTCATACCGGCCACAGATCATGACCACCCGCTCCACCGAGGACAGCTCCTGCGCAACCGCCTGCGTAAACGGTCGACCCTGCGCCGAAAGGAGAATAACCGTCTCCTTCGCCGCATCCCGCTGGTCTTTCGGCTGAACGCCAATCGCGCGTGCGGCTTCGAAGATCGGCTGTGGTTTCAATACCATACCTTCGCCACCCCCGAATGGCCGGTCATCGACTGTCCGGTGACGGTCATGCGTAAAGCTGCGCAGATCGTGCGTCGCCAGCTCTACCAGGCCGGTCTTTCGAGCGCGGCCAAGGATGCCGTACTCGAAAGTGCTTTTATAAAAATCGGGGAAAATCGTAATAATGTCGAAACGCATAGTCAAAATAATCGTGTTGAGGTAACCGCTACACAAAAGTTGCATCCCAACTCACCAGAATGGACCGGGAGGTGCAGCGTATTTCACATCCAGAATGCTTTAGCCTTTCAAAAGATCGACAGATCGACAAACCGGATTCACAATCCTCACTCCAGAGATAAAGGTCCAAAATATTGATGATAAAGGATAAGCACGTCTTTCAGAGGGGCATACTGATCGGCCTGTTCCTTGGAGCTTCTACTCTCGGAGCGCAACAAAGGACAACTCCCCTGTGGCCTTCGAACCACATCAATTCTATCTATACGCCCCATGCCGCTCCGGTAGCACAACTCATTAGCTACTCCTCTTCCATCGCCAGTCCGGATACGGACAACGATAGGGAATCGCAGCCCCCGGTCTCAGGCAAACCCGCTCCCAAAGTAGTTCTTTACGAGAAGGTCGGTCCGTTCTCCTACTGGCAGGTTGGCCTGAAAGCGACCTCCCTTGGAGCAGGCGTCGATGTTGCCACTCCGCTTTCGCGTCACCTCGGTTTACGAGGACAGTTCAATTACATAGGATTGAGCTATGGGTTCGACGTCGACGGCGTGCACTACAGCACACGCTTTGATCTCCATTCGGGAAGCGTTAGCTTAGACTATTACCCATCTGCCCGACATACTTTCCGCATCAGCCCAGGGATACTTTTCTTCGGCAACAGCGCTAAAGCCCATCTGACCGTTCCGCCTGGTGGCAATTTCAGCCTGGGCGACAACAACTTCATCAACAGCGTGGATGATCCTGTTGCTGGAGATGCCCAGGCTAAATTTCATCACACCGTCGGGCCCATGGTGGCCTTCGGGTACAACCTCATCGGACACAGGGACAGCCGCTTCACCATGCCGGTCGAACTTGGCGTGGCATATAGCGGATCGGCGCAGATCAATATAAATCTCAACGGAACTGCCTGTAATCCGGAAGGGTGCTTCACCTTTGCCGACAACCCGGAAGCCCAGGCAAGTTTGCAGGACGAGATCGCCAAGATCAATCGGAGGCTCTCCGATATTCCCGTCTACCCCATCATCTCGATTGGTGCTACTTATCGCTTTGGCGGCCGATAGCATTCACCTCGACCAGGCCAGGGGGAAGCCGAAGTGCAATGCGGCGCCCCGGAAGGTCGAGCGACACAAGGTACGCCTTCACAAAAGGAATAAGGATCTCCTGATCGCTCTCTGAGCGCACTTCGAGGAGCGAAGGAATATCTTCCAGCCGAATGCCCGTCGATGAAGCGGGGAACTGGATATCGGCTACAGTTCCAATTCGCTGATCGCCGTCAAAGACCTCGCATCCGACCAAATCGCTGACATACGAAGCATCGTCGTTCAGCGCGATACGTTCTTCTTCCAGGACAGCAAGATCCAGGCCGGCCAGAATCTCTGCCGCATGGATCGAATCGATGCCTTCCAGTTGAAGCACAACGCGCCCACGATTACGGCCTACCGGAAGCCAGGACGACAGCACCTGGATGCTCCGGACTTCCTCGCTGCTACCCGCGAAGTTTTCAGGAATAAGAAACAAACCTGTTCGTCCTGCAATGCTCTCGGGGAAGTCGGTCAGCAGATCGGCAAGGATTTCACCTTTGCGGCCCTGGGGGCGAAGCAGCCGAGCCAGTACAGTCCACGAGTTTGAGCGCGATGTCATTTTTGGGAAAGTCGTAAGCGAAGAATGAAGCAGAGGGGAGGCCGAACCTCACCCCTGCTGGCTGGAATGGTCCTCAACTATGTCTAAGGCAAAGCGGCGCCGGAGCTTCATGCTTGCAGCAGCCAGAATCGTGCGCAACGAACGAGCAGTACGTCCCTGTTTTCCAATAACCTTGCCGATATCCGTAGGAGCCACCCTCAAACGGATCACCGTTGATTCACCTTCATTAATTGCTTCGACTATGACACTTTCAGGCGAGTCAACCAGAGCCTTGGCAATCTCGACTACGAGCGCCGTCATCTCGCCTGTACTGTCATCTCCACCACCCGCCACGGAACTTGGCTGGGTCATCGTACACACCTCCTGGGTCACACAATGCGGGGCTTCTGCTCAAACCTTTTGCCTCGTCGATTGCGAGAACTTTCAGGATGTGCAAATCGAGCGCGGCCCAGCAAAATCGCGAAGCCGAATGTTGCAACGCTTGATCGTGCAGCATTTCGGGCACCACAAAAACAATAGGGAGAGTTTACGCGAGATCCCTATCGATGCAATACGATGAACCTGGAGATGGAACATATCTTTGGGAACCATAAATCGGGTCCCAAAGATACATCGGAGGTAACTTAAGCAGCAGCCGGGGCAGGGGTGGCAAGAAGCTTTCCGACGCGGTCGGACAGCTGGGCGCCCTTGCTGGTCCAGTAATCGATGCGATCACGCTTCAGCTCGACGCTGGCAGGGTTGGTGCGGGGATTGTAGGTGCCGACGACTTCAACCGAACGGCCATTACGGGCGCGGTCCTTCTCGATGACAACAATGCGGTAGTGGGGCTGCTTACGCGCTCCAACGCGCGCCAGACGGATCATTAACACAGGCAAAGCCTCTCAGAACTATGATTTCTCGGGTATCCCTTATTGCAAAACGTGCCCATCTAAGTGCATGTTCCCGTAGGATCCAACACCTAAGTATGCCTGAAAATGAGGTATTTCGCAATGCTGAGCTCGTGCCAAATTCCTGCTCTTGGCGGCAGCCTCGGTACCCGGCTACTCGTAACCGCAACCAGTCACAGGAAAAATCTTCTTACAGGTTACCTTGTGCGGTAGACTCCTGTTGACAGATCCGTATTTGCCGGACATGTTCGTCGGAGACAGGAGCCGCATCCGTGCCCCAGGTGCAAAAAGCTAACGGAGAGAATCCAGTCCGTACGGCCGTACGTTTTCCCATGAAGTTACCCCTTACCATTCAGACCCCAGAGGGGGAACTGCATGCGGTGACTGAAAACATCTCAGCGAATGGCCTCCTGTTCACCTGCGACGTCCAGCCTGAGATCAACAGCAGGATTGAGTTCACGATTGCCATGCCTTCCGCGATCATGGGCTCGGATACCGATGTCACCATTCACTGTATCGGCCGTATCGTCCGGCACTGCTCCAGGGAGGGGCAGAAGATGGCGGCGGCGATGATTGACGAATACTTTTTAAAGGCTTGAGCTATGACGGTTGTTCACTTTGATCAGTCTCGCGAACCGGAGGAGAACCACGAAGAAGACGCCACGGCGCCTGGTATTCGTGTCATTCTGGCAGACTCACAGGCAATTTATCGCGTTGGTATGCGAAAGGTCTTTGCTCTGGAAGACGATATTCGTGTCGTCGCCCAGGTCGAAACCCTCGGCAATCTTCAGGCCGCACTGCAGCGCTATCCCACCGATGTCGTGGTGCTCGAAGGCGCCCTCGTCGCCGGCACCATCGACGCTATCCCCGAGCTCGTCCGCATTGCCCCTGACGCCAAGCTGATCGTTCAGGTGACGGAGGCCGACGAGTCCAATACCGTCGAACTCTACCGCCGGGGCGTCCGCGGCGTCGTGCCGCGCTCCATCTCACCCGACCTGCTGGTCAAGTGCGTCCGCAAGATCGCCGAGGGCGAGACCTGGATCGACAACCAGTCCATCAGCTGGGTGATCGAGGCCTACCGCGCCCAGGCCACCACTCTGACCAATCCAAAGGTGCAGCCCAAGCTCTCCAAGAAGGAGCTGGCCATCATCAGCTGCATCACCCGCGGGATGCGCAACAAGGAGATCGCTTACCAGATCGGGACTACGGAGCAGGTCATCAAAAACTACCTGCGCAAGGTCTATGACAAGCTCGGCGTCTCCGACCGCCTAGAGCTTGCCCTCTACTGCCTCCATCACGAACTTCTGAAGAAGTACACCACCGACGCGGAGAGCGCTCTGCTGCAGCAGACAGAGCCCACGCAACCGCTGCGGGCCAAGATGTAAGCCCTCGCCAAGCTTTAAAGCGAAAGAAGGAGCCCATCAGGGCTCCTTCTTCTTTGCTCAAATAACGGACTTACTTCTTGTCCACTTCGACGTCGATCGAGAACTTGATGTCGTCACCGACAACAGCAGACGGAAACTTGGAACCGAAGCCGTAATCGCTGCGCTTCAGCTTGCCGGTCGCCGAGAAGCCGCTGCGCGTCACGCCTTTCTGATCGGTCTGCGGCGGTGCAGGACCGTCAACGTCCAGGGTTACACTCTTCGTGACCCCGTTCAGGGTCAGATCGCCCGTCAACGTCAGCTTGCCGTCAGCATTCGAGAGGCTGGTCGACTTGAAGGTCAGCTTGGGGAACTTCTCCACATCGAAGAAATCGGCCGACTTCAAATGCGTATCGCGCTTCTCCACGCCCGTCGAAACCGTCGGCGTCGACGCGCTGGCCTCCACGTTGGACTTGGTGATGTCCTTCTCGTTGTAGAGCAAGGTGCCGGTGACGTCGCCCAGCGATCCATGTACGTTCGACACGCCCATGTGGCGAACCTCGAAGTTAATGCTCGAGTGGGCAGGATCAATGGCCCAGGTAGTGGTTTGTGCCAGTGCCGATGTGGCAGCAAAGCTTGCCGTAGCAAGGGTCAGGGCCATAAAAAGTCGATTGCGCATATTCGTTCCTCGATAGAGTAGAGCGTGTTGTAACACGTATATGATGGGTCGCCAGAACTAAACGATGCATATAAATTTAGCGGCACCCCTCCGGTGGCGCCATCTAAAACTGGAAACGATTCGCGTTCTACCTCTGAGAGATCGATTCAGCAGCACAGCTCGCAAGACAGGTGCTAGCATCTCGCGATATGGCTTTTCTTAGTGAGTTCAAGCGCCTGACATCGGCGCAGCGTAATACCTTCGCTGCTTGCTTTCTCGGCTGGACCCTCGATGCCTTCGATTTCTTTCTGTTGACCGTATGCCTCAAAGCCATTGCCGCAGACTTCCACGTCGGCATCAAGGAGGTCGCGGAGGCCATCTTCTTCACGCTGGTCATGCGGCCAGTCGGAGCGCTGATCTTTGGCCTGATGGCAGAGCGTTACGGGCGCCGTCCCACGCTCATCGTCAACATCATCTCGTTCTCCGTCTTCGAACTCGCCTCCGCCTTCGCGCCTTCACTTCCCATCTTTCTCCTCTGCCGAGCGCTCTTCGGCATTGCGATGGGAGGCGAGTGGGGCGTCGGTGCAGCGCTCGCATTGGAGACGCTGCCCTCGACCGGACGAGGGTTCTTCTCCGGCGTCCTGCAGGAGGGCTATGTTGTAGGAAACCTGCTGGCAGCCGCCCTCTACGGTCTGCTCTTCTCGCATCTGCATGGAACCGGAATGTTCACCGGATGGCGTGTCATGTTCATGATCGGCGCGCTGCCGGCATTACTCGCCTTCTATATGCAGTTCAAGATCGAGGAATCTCCCATCTGGCTGGAGGCCGAAAAGCGTCGTCGCGCTGAAGGCTCTCAGTCGAGCGCGATCAAGTTCGCCCACTTCAAGGCCTACCTTCCCAGCTTCCTCTTTCTCGTTGTGCTGATGACAGCCTTCAACTCGTTCAGCCACGGCACACAGGACCTCTATCCCACGTTGCTTGAGAAGGATCACGGACTGGCATCCGGGAATGTCGGTCTGATTATCGTCATTGCCAACATCGGCGCGCTGCTTGGCGGCATCATCTGCGGCGCGCTCTCCGAGAAGTTTGGCCGCAAGCGGATGATTGTTCTCTCCGCGCTCGCAGCGATCCCCATGATCCCGCTCTGGGCCTGGTCTCACACCATCCCCATGCTGGCGCTGGGGGGCTTTTTGATGCAGTTTGCCGTGCAGGGGGCCTTCGGCATCATCCCCGCTCACCTCAACGAACTCTCACCAGGGCCAGTGCGCGCCGTCTTTCCCGGCTTCGCCTATCAGTTGGGTAACCTGTGTTCCTCGCGCAACGGAGTCTTTCAGGCCGCGCTGGCACAGCGCTACTATGGCGGCATCCTCACAACGGTGATGACATGGACCGTCGTACTGGGCGCCATTGCCATCGCAATCGTTACGAGCCTCGGGCGTGAAGCGCGCGGAGAGGACTGGTCCCAAGCAGAGACTACCGCGTCAGTCGCGGAGAAGAGTCTTCCATAACAATGAAGATCATGTGCGTGCGGAGATGGCTTAGCTCTTCGGAAGAGCCTTGGCGATCTGCGCTTCCATCTGATCTAGATTGGTGGCTCCCTGATAACGCGCCAGCACCTTGCCGTCTGTGCCGATCAGGTAGCTGATGGGAAGCCCAACAGCACCGCCATACAGCCCTCCGAGCTGGTCATCGCCCATGACCGAAGGGTAAGCAATCTTGAGCCTGCGATAGACCTTGTCAACCGGAGCGCGGTCGTCATCCATCGAGATGCCGACCACCTGCAGGCCGCGAGCGCTGTACTTCGTCTGCCATGAAGAGAACTTCGGCATCTCGGCCATGCACGGTCCGCACCACGTCGCCCAGAAATTGAGCAGCACAACCTTCCCTCGATACGCAGAGAGATGAACCGGCTGACCATCGAGACCCTTGCGCGCAAAGTCCGGCGCCAGCTTGCCAGCGGCCGGAGCCTTCTTCGCTGACTGTGCGAAAGCAGGCAACGCGAAAGGAAGGCTGAGGATCAAGGCAAGACCTGCGGTACGCATCGAACGATTCATCTTCACTGTCCTCTTCCATCTATTCCAGAGCTGCTGCTGCACTTTCAGTTTACTGCTCGTGGATCACTCCTTCAGATCCGTTGCCTCGGGCGGCACAATCCTGCCTGCGCGTTGAGGCTTGTCACGGAAGTCCCCTGAAAAGCAAACGAAACTCTCGTTTGTTCTGTGTATCCTCGACTCATGAAACGCTTTTGGCTGCTGGTGTTTTTTATGTCGGCGCTGCATGGCATGGGTTGGGCCGCCGATGGGGAACAGAAGATCGCTGAACTGGGAACGTGCCCGCTGGAAAGTGGCGGAACCATTCTCGACTGCAGAGTAGGCTACCGAACCTTCGGAACGCTCAACGCCGATCGCACCAACGTCGTTGTCGTTCCTACGTGGCTCAACGGCCGCAGCGAAGACCTCGCCAATCTGTTTGGAGACAAGCCTGGCCGCTCTCGCCTCGTCGATACCACAAAGTTCTTCGGCGTAGCATTCGATGCCTTCGGCGACGGTGTCTCGTCCTCGCCATCGAATAGCAAGGGCCAACATGGACGCGCTTTTCCGGTGTTTACGCTGGCTGACGCGGTCCGCGCACAACATCGCGTCCTGACTGAAGTGCTGAAGGTCAAACATGTTCACGCAGTGCTCGGCCTCTCAATGGGCGGACACCAGACCTTTGCCTGGAGCATTCTCTATCCGCAGTTCGTGGATCGTGCAGCGCCGATCGTCGGCTCGCCACAGACCACCAACTTCGATCACTTGTCCAAGCAGATCGTGATCGACGCCATCGAATCGGACCCAGCGTATGAAGGCGGCAATTACACCACGGAGCCGCCGCTGAAGCTGGCCAACGAGATCGGCTATCAGATGCTGACGACGCCGCGCTTCCGCAATGGTGAAGCGACGCGCAGCGAATATGACGCGTGGCTCAAGAAGATTGAGCGGCCGCAGCGACAGGACGCCAACGACCGCATCTGGCAGGCGAAGGCGATTATTCTGCATGATCTGCTGGCAGGAAAATCTCTTGAAGAAGTCGCGCGCGCGACGCCGGTCAAGTTTCTTGTGATTGTGGGGGCGGAAGATCGGATGGTGACGCCAGCGCCCGGTATCGCGTGGGCGAAGGCTGCTCCGGGGGCGGAGCTTTATGTTTCGGAGGGACAGTGCGCTCACCTGATCATGGACTGCGATGCCGATGGCGTG
Source organism: Edaphobacter sp. (assembly GCF_028283685.1). Lineage (GTDB taxonomy): Bacteria > Acidobacteriota > Terriglobia > Terriglobales > Acidobacteriaceae > Edaphobacter. The sequence goes on from NZ_JAPWKF010000001.1 coordinate 328,831, forward strand.
CGTGAGAGGGTCGAGCGCTTCCTCAATCAGCCATAGCGGCCAGATTCGCGCGGCGCTCAGCAATTGCTCGAACGGCATCTTTGTCGACGTCAGGCCCCACCAGCAGGATCACTGGGGCTGGGCCGACATCGCTGCTACGCAGGGTTTCGAGCGTGGCGACGTGAACCTGCTCCTCCGAGGTGGAGGCGCGGGAGACGGCAGTTGCTGGCGTTCCCGGAGCGATGCCGGAGGCGATGAGATCGGCGGCGAGGGCTTCAAAGTCGCGGCCGGGCATGTAGATGACCAGCGTCGCTTCTTCCGGAAAGGCACCGGACCAGCTTGGCGTAAGTGCAACCTTGCCGGCTGCGTGATGCGCGGTGGCCAGGATCAGCTTGGAGGCGCGGGTGCGATCGGTGAGCGTGGCCTCGAGCGAGGCGGCTACGGCGAAGGCCGTGGTGATGCCGGAGACGATCTCGAAGGGAATGCGATGTTCGCGTAGGAAGGCGATCTCTTCGCCTGCGCGACCGAAGATGAGCGGGTCGCCGGATTTGAGGCGAATTACGGAGCTTCCGGCGCTGGCGTGTTCCAGAAGAAGTTCGTGGATGCCGGCCTGCGTGATGCGTGGCTGGCCGCAGCGCTTGCCGACGGAGATGATGTTCGCGGTCGGGCTGGCGAGCGAGAGAATCTCGTCAGAGACGAGGTCGTCGGGAAGGATGACGTCGGCAGTCTTGAGAAGATGAGCGGCGCGAAGTGTCAGCAGCGCCGGGTCACCGGGTCCAGCGCCGACGAGATAGACGTGACCGGCAGCGGCATCGGGGATCGAGATCACGGCTTCTCCGTTTGCTGCGGGTTCGTGAGGGCGTGCTCGCGGGCGAGCAGGCGCGACGGGCACTGATCGTAGGCGCAGACCTGACGCTGGGCGAGCTCGTGCAGGATGAGGCGGCGCTGCTCGTTGAGGGGTTCTGCGGCGACGACCTCGCGGCGAAGATTACCGAGATCGGCGAGCCATTCGCCGAGGTCGAGCGGCAGCTGTTCGTTCAGGTCTTTGCGCAGCTGCTGGGCCAGAGCAGGCGAGTTTCCGGCGGTCGAGATGGCGATCTGAAGATCGCCGCGACGGACGATGGAAGGGAAGTAGAAGTCGCAGAAGGGTGGGTCGTCGACGGCGTTGCAGAGGACGCCGGTTGCGGTGGCTTCGGCGAAGACGGCGCGGTTAACGGCGGGATCGTCGGTGGCCGCAACGACGAGGAAGGCTCCGGCGAGGTCGCCCTGCCGGTACGGGCGGCGATCGAGGGTGATCTCGCCGTTGGCAGCCAGCTCGGAGATGACCTCGTTTGCGCGAGGCGCGATCACTGTGACGCTGGCGTCGGCAGCGCGGAGGGATGCGATCTTCGACTCGGCGAGATGACCGGCACCGATGACGACGCAGGGGCGATTGGTCAGCTTGAGGAAGATGGGGAACAACGACATCGATGGCTCCGGGATCAGGTCACCGGGAGGGTACCCGGTACATATTTGCGCAAAATCTTCAAAACAATGGCGATATTGGCGCGGTTACCAATGGGTGATACAGGAAGCTAATGTCTTACGCCTGTTCGCGCCTAAAGCATTCCAGATCAATCATCTTTCGCGTTTCTTTCATGAGCTACCTTCAACCAGCGCCATCGGTCATGGGATACAAGGACGACCAACTTAAGAGTAGCAGGAATGCTCTATCTTATCGGCGCGCGGCAGGTTGTTGAATACAAGCGACATGACTCCATCTGCGGGTTGACAGCGGATTCTCAAGACCGCCTGCGGATGTCGGTTGATTCTCGACGATCCGCAGACAGCTTAAGACAGGTTATTCTCCGAGGGCGAGACGACCGGCGCCGACGGGAGGAGCGTCACGCTCGACCGGTTCGACGACCTCGCCTGCCAGATGGGCCAGAAGCGTGGCGTTGTCGGTGCGGCTGAAGTAGCTGCGCAGGTCTTCGCCGGGCTCGCGCAGATCGAGATAGCCGCGCAGAAGGCGAGCGATGGCGTCGGGGCAGTCCTCGGCGGCGGCGCGGTAGCCGATCTGGCGGGCGATACCGGCGTACTTGCCGACGGAGCCGCCGACGCAGAAGTAGAAGGCGTCGACCATCTGGCCGTCCTTCTTCATCTTCTTGCCTTCGAGGCCGATGTCGGCGATCCAGCTTTGGCCGCAGGAGTTGGTGCAGCCGGTGACGTGGATGCGGATCTGCTGGTCGAAGGCGGGCAGGCGGTCTTCCAGCTCGGCGACGAGCCACTTGTTGAAGGCCTTGGTCTCGGCGATGGCGAGCTTGCAGAACTCGGTGCCGGTGCAGGCGATGGCACCGCGGAAGAAGGCGGAGCTATCGACGTGCAGGCCGAGGGTGCCGAGTTCGAGGACGAGGGCTGCGGTCTCGCGGTCGGGTACGTTGACGATGAGGATGTTCTGGCCGATGGTGGCGCGGAGGTGGCCGTCGCCGTACTTCTCCGACAGATCGGCGAGCTTGATGAGGTCGTCGCCGGAGAGACGTCCGTTGATGACGGTGGCGCCGACGGCGGAGAGGCCGGGCTGACGCTGCGGCGTGATGCCGACGTGGTCGCGGTAGATGTCGGCGGGAAGCGCTTCCATGGAGAGCGGGCTGGGGTCGAGCTTGTAGCCGAGCTTCTCCTCGATGGCGGCGAGCATGGACTCGGGTGTCCAGCCGTGCTTCATGAAGAGGTATTTGATGCGGGCGCGGGTGCGGTTCTCGCGGAGGTCGGTCTGCTCCTTGAAGATGCGGACGACGGCGGTGACGACCTCAATGGCCTTGGACTGCGGGATGAAGGCCGGGATGCGCTCGGCGATGTGCGGCTCGGTGGAGAGGCCGCCGCCGACGCGGAGGGTGTAGCCGATCTCGTCCTTGCCATCGACGGTACGCTTGATGGCGGTGAGGGCGACGTCGTTGATCTCGGGGAAGGAGCACCAGACGGGGCAGCCGGTGACGGTGATCTTGAACTTGCGCGGCAGGTTGTAGAACTCTGGATTCGCGGTCAGAAGATGCGCGATCTCGAGAGCGAGCGGTGAGGCGTCGAGGAGCTCGGTGTGGTCGAGACCGGCGATGGGGCAGCCGGTGACGTTACGCACGACGTCGCCGCAGGCACCCTTGGGGGAGAGTCCAATTGCGGTGAGGGCGTCGACGACATCGACGAGACCACCGATGGTGAGCCAGTGGAACTGGATGTTCTGACGCGTGGTGATGTCGGCGAGATTGTTGGCGTACTTCTTGGCCAGTTCGCCGATAACACGGGTCTGATGGGCAGTGAGCAGGCCGTTGGGCATGCCGATGCGCATCATGAAGTACTCGCTCTCCTTGCCTTCGCCGCCAACGCCGCCGGTGACCCCTTTGCCGTCACCCTGGGTGTAGACGCCCCACCACTTGAAGTAGAGACCGGTCCACTCGGGAAGAACGTTATCGCGTCCGTTACGTGCGAATTCGCGGACCTCGTCCCATGCCTCCCAGGGATTCTTGGCGATCTTCAGGCGTTCAGAACGCTGGGCTTTGGTCTCTTTGGGGGTGGCGGCCGGTGTGGTGGACATCGTGGTGCGGATCCTTTTCCGAAACGGAGATTAGTTTGTGGCGATAAAGAAAAACCCACTCATTCGGGAGTGGGGTCATTTGGCTGGCTTGCCTTGATGATTCCTGCACTTAGCGCAGAAGAAAGGCAGAGACACCAAACACCCGGCCGCAACAACACATGCGACAGTCGAGCGAGTTGGCGTACTTGTAAACCATGCTTAAAGGCTAATCGCCACCGCGGGGAACGTCAAGGCTAAGCCTGCATCCTGCTGAACCGAAGTATGATGGCCGCGAGTGCGATGATGGCCGCGAGGTCGATGAGTCCAGGAGGCAGGATTGAAGCGATTGGTGCTGGTTGGGATTGTGTTGGGGCTTGCGATTCATGGGTTTGCGGAGAATGCGCGGCATAGCGTGACGGAAAAGATCGAGTGGACGTATACGGATCGTCCGGAGAAGCCTGATGCGGCGCTGGCGAATGTGCTGCTGGTGGGCGACTCCATTACACGCGCCTACTATGCGGCTACGGCCAAGGATCTGGAGGGGAAGGCGAATGTGTATTACTTCGCGACGTCGTGCTCGGTGGGCGATGAGCGGTTGAAGCCGCAGCTGGCGGAGTACTTCAAGATGATGAGCGTGAAGTTTGCCGTGGTGCACTTCAACAACGGCATGCATGGCTGGGGCTACAGCGAGGCGGAGTTCAGAAGATATTTTCCGGAGCTGGTTGCCGCGGTGAAGACAGGTGCTCCCGGGGCGAAGCTGGTGTGGGCGACGGTGACGCCGGTGCGGAAGGACAAGGACGGCGGCGCGACGAATGCGCGGATCGACGCACGGAATGCGATCGCCGCCGAGCAGGTGAAGGCCGAGGGGATTCCGGTGGACGATCAGCATGCGCTGATGCTGGGACACCAGGACCTGCACGCCGACGATGTGCACTTCACGTCAGCGGGGGCGGCGATCCAGGGGGAGCAGGTGGCGGGATCAATCGAGAAGCTGCTACCGCTAAAATAGCGGCTTACTCTGCGCCGGCGAGGGAGTACTTGTGGCGGACGTCGGAGCCGCGCACCCAGAAGATGACGTCTTCGGCGATGTTGGTGGCGTGGTCGGCGGAGCGCTCGAGGTTGCGGGAGACGATGATGGCGTTGAGGGCCTGTTCGCTGATCCCGGGCTGGCTCTGCATGATATCGACCATGTCTGCGGCTATGGTGCGATTGATGGTGTCGACCTCGTCGTCCATGGCGAGGACCTCTTCGGCCATGCGGGCGTCGGCTTCGAGCAGGGACTGGACGGCACGGCGGATCATGACGCCGACCTTCTCTCCCATATCGGGGATGTCGATGGGGAGCTCGATGAGCGGAACCTGCGAGAGGGTCTTGGTGCGCTGGGCGATGTTGGCGGCCTGGTCGCCGATGCGCTCGAGGTCGCCGTTGATCTTGATGACGGCGAGGATGAATCGGAGGTCGATGGCCATGGGCTGCTCCTTGGCGAGCAGGTCGTAAGCGAATTCGTCGACATCGCTCTCGGCGGCGTTGATGGCTGCTTCGATGACGGCGACGTGATCACAGAGCGAGAGATCGCCGGTGAGATAGGCCTCCAGGGCCAGCGAGAGTGCCTGCTGCGAGAGCGCAGCCATGGCGAGAAGCTTGTCTTTGAGCGTCAGCAGCTGCTGATGAAAGTGAATACGCGGCATCGGGCGACCTCCTTTGGCTGTTGGTCTTCTATTGTGACGCAGAGATAGCGCCAGTGTGATGAATTTGTGAAACGTTGTTGCGGAATACGGTACGTCTTTCGTGGAAGGACGGTTCAGTAGAGCAGGTAATTCGCGCGGCGCGCCTTGAAGGCATCGAGATCCTGCTGCCAGGATTTGACGATGGTGCGCGGATCGTCGCCGTTCTTGATGGCGAGCATGCTGTTGACGCTGAGCAGGAGGCTGTCGCCGCGGTCGAGATTGAGCTGACGCGGGTAGAGGCGGCGGATGGCGGACATCAGCTCGACGCCCATGGCGGGTGAGTCGAGGACGCTGCGGTCGGTCAGCGTGAGGTGGACGGCGGGGATAGTCTGGCCATGGTAGGGAGAGTGGTTTGCGTCTTCTTCGATGGTGACGGTGGAGGCGGAGAAGGTGACGCCGGGGATGTTGCGCGCGGTAAGCGCGGCGGCGAGCTCAGACGCGTTGAAGAAAGGTGCGGCGATGTTCTCGAAGGGCATCGGGGTTCCGCGGCCGACGGAGACGTTGGTGTGCTGGAGAAGCTCGACGCCGGGGTAGAGCGTGGCGGCGCCGACGGAGCGCAGGTTGGGGCTGGGGTTGATCCAGGGCAGGCCGGTGTCGTCGTAGTACATGCTGCGCTGCCAGTTCTGCATCTTGATCACGGTGACGAGAGCGCCGAGCGGGACCTGCATGTTGGGCGAGGTCGGGCTCGAGATGCGGCGCTCGTTGTTGATGTAGCGAGCCAGTTCACCGAGTGTCATGCCGTGACGGATCGGCATCTGCATGTAGTTGACGTAGGAGTCGCGGTTGGGGTCGGAGACGGGCCCCTGCACGGCGACGCCGCCGATGAGGTTGGGGCGGTCGAGGACGATGATCTCGAGGTTGTGGCCGAGCTTCTTTTCAGCGGCGGCAGCCTCGATGAAGTAGCCGGTCTGGGCCTCGTAGGTGTAGAAGCGGACGCCGGCGTCCTGCAGATCGACGACGACAGCGTCGAGGTCCTTGAGCTGGTCATGGGTGGGATGGCGCGAATCGGCCTTCGCTCCATAAAGAGAGGTGACGGTGATGTGAGTCGCAGGGTCGACCTCGCCGGAGATGCCCATCTCGTCTTTGGTGCCGAAGAGTCCATGCTCTGGAGAGAAGATGGCTTTGAGTTCGACGCCGGGGACAGCTTTGGGTGCCTCGGTGGCGAGCAGGTCGATGGTGCGATGGCCGTGGGCGTCGACGCCGCACTGATTGGTGAGGATTCCGAGGCGGAGGTGACCTCCGTGCCGCTTTTCGGCTTCGGCGAGGTCCGTATAGTGGGTAGCTTCGAGGACGTCGATGCCGGTGAGAACCTTTACCGGCGGAGTGGTGCCGTAGAGATGAAGCGCCTTTGCTGCGGCGGTGGCGACGTCTGCGCGTAACGCAAGCACTGAACCCGCGCCGACGTGAGGATGTACGGCGTTGGAGAGCAGGACGACGTAGGTGTCGGAGCCGGGGTCCATCCAGAGGGTGGTGCCGGTGAAGCCGGTGTGGCCGAAGCTGGCTACATTCCCAGCCCCGGCGGTAGGAAAGACGGAGCCACGCGGACGGGAGAAGGCTGTGTTAATGTCCCAGCCGAAGCCGCGCAGAGCAACGCCCTTGGTGGGCTTGAGGTCAGCGGTGTAGATGGTGGCGGTGTCCTCAGCGGTGGCGGGCTGCTCGGGCCTGGACATCAGCTCAAGCGTGGACTGCTTGACCGGGAACGGACCCTTGTTGTGTACGAGCTTTTCGAGCAGGGCATCGGCAAAGAGCGAGACATCGTGGGCCGTCGAAAAGACGCCTGCGTGCCCGGCGACTCCGCCCATGCGGCGCGTGGTGGGATCGTGGACGGTGCCGCGGAGGAGGTGGTCGTAGTCGGGATTGGCGGAGGGGTTGTCTTTGGATTCGTCGTCGTGAGCGGTGGGCGCGGTCTCGGGGATGACGACGTTGGGGCTCCAGGTATGCGCGGGGCAGACCATGTGGATAGCGGTGCGCGGGACTGGCCCGGGATAGACGGCGGCACCGATGCGAGAGACCGGACCGCAGGTCTTGTCGAAGGGATGGAAGGAGGTCGACATCATGCCGAGCGGCTTGAAGACGTGTTCCTGCGCGTAGACGTCGAGGGGCTGGCCGGAGAGCTTCTCGACGAGGGCGCCGAGGGTGATGAAGTTGATGTCGGAGTAGACGAACTTCGTTCCGGGCGTGCCTGCGAGAGACGACTCCATGGCGCGTTTGATGCCTTCGGCCTTGTCGGGTGCGGTGAGGCCCCAGGGATCTTTGAGGGAGACGTCGGGTGCGAGGCCGGAGTAGTGCGTCAGCAGTTCGCGGATGGTGACGTGCTCTTTGCCGTTGGCAGCAAACTCGGGGAGGTACTTTGCGACGGGATCGTCGAACTGATATTTGCCCTCGTCGTAGAGCTGCATCATGGCTGTGGTTGTGGCGAGACACTTGGTGAGCGAGGCCATGTCGAAGACGGTGTCTTCGGTCATGGGCTCTGCGGCAGTAGAGCCGTCGGGGCTGGGCTCACCCTCGATCTTGCGGTTGCCGTAGGCCTGATGGAAGAGGACCTTGCCGTCGTGACCGACGACGATCACGGCTCCAGGCAGCTTGTGCTGCGCGATGGCGTTATCGACGAGCGTGGTGATCTGCGAGAAGTCAGGCGCCGGCGCTGTTGCCCGGGATTGATGCGAGGCGGCAGAGAGGAAGACAGAATCTTCTGCCTGGCCACGGGACGACAAGGCAAAGAGAGAGATGACGATGGCGGCAGTTGCGATCTTCGCGCCAGTAGACTTTGTCGATTTCGGCATAAGGAGACTCGCAAGGTAGCCCACGGCGAAGGTCAGAATCGAGCCGATGAGGACGTACCAGGTCCAGGCGACGCGAGGGATCGTCATGTCGCCGATGAGGGGGAGATTGGAGAGATGGATGGGCTCGGTCTGCAGCCAGAGCGCGACGTTGAGCGCAAATCCGGCGATGAGGCCGATGATGGCGCCGCCCTGTGTGGCGCGTCGCGTGAGGGTTCCAAGGAGGAAGACGCCCAGCATCGAGCCGTAGGCGACGGAGGCGATGGAGAGGCCGATCTCGACGACATGGCCCTTGCCGCCAACCTTGATGCTGTAGACGGCGATGGCGAAGAGAACCAGCGCCCAGATGACGGTGGAGGAACGCGAGATCATCATGCGCTCGCGCTCGTCGGCGTCAGGCCGCCAATGCATGTAGAAGTCGACCACGGTGGTGGAAGAGAGAGAGTTGAGCGCAGCCGAGAGGTTGGACATGGCGGCGGCGAGGATGGCGGCGACCAGAAGCCCGGCGATTCCGGTCGGCATCTCGGAGACGATGAAGGAGGGGAAGAGACGGTCCGGGGCGATGCCGCTTGCGGGCGCTGTTCCGTAGAAGACCCAGAGGCCCGCACCGATGAGCAGGAAGAGGGTGAACTGCACCAGGATGACGACACCGGAGGAGAGGAGCGCAAGCCGGGATTCGGCGAGGTTCTTTCCGGCGAGGAGGCGCTGGACCATCAGCTGGTCGGTGCCGTGGGAGGCCATGGTGAGGAAGCTTCCGCCGAGCAGACCGGCCCAGAAGGTGTAGGTCTGGGTGAGGTTGAAGGCGAAGTCGAACAGGTTGAGTTTGCCTGCGGCTGAGGCGGCAGCGTGGATGTGGCTCCAACCGCCGGGGACGTGAGTGCCCAGGGTGATGATGGCAACGATGGTGCCTGCGATGTAGAGGAACATCTGAACGACGTCGGTCCAGATGACCGCGGTCATGCCGCCTTCGAAGGTGTAGAGCAGGGTGAGCAGCGAGATGATGGCGATGGAGAGCACGTCGCCGGTGCCGATGGCGATGGCGACGACGATGGAGACGGCGAAGACGCGAACACCCTCGGCGGCGCAACGGGTGATGAGGAAGAGGCCTGCGGTGACTTTGTGGAGCGTATGGCCGAAGCGCTGGTCGATGAGCTGGTAGGCGGTGAGCATCTCGCCCTGAAAGTAGCGGGGGAGGAAGAGGGCGGCGACGAGGACACGGCCGACCATGTAGCCGAGGACGATCTGGAGGAAGCCGAAGTCGCCGGTGAAGGCGACGCCTGGGACGCTGATGATGGTGAGGGTGCTGGTCTCGGCGGAGACGATGGAGAGAGCGATGGCCCACCAGGGTGCGCTGCGGTCGGCGAGAAAGTAGCTCTTGAGCGATTTGCCGCCGCCTGCCTCCTTCTTGCCGCCAAAGCGCAGGCCGAAGAGAGTGATGCCGGCCAGATAGGCGACGATCAGGGCTAGGTCAAAGGCGTGCAGATGCGAAGCGGTCGCGGCAAAGGGCATGGTAGCGAGTGTATAGCGTGGAAGGGGCGTCCTGTAACGGTGGAAGCCATTTACTACCAGTATGCTCGCGGTGTTTGTTGAGGATGCGCCTTAGAGAACGGCAACTCCGTGCAGCAGGGTCTTCTGGAGCTTGCCGGAGGCGTCGAAGACGTTGAAGTTGGCCGGAAGTCCGGGAGCGACTGCGGCAGTGGTGGCTTCGAGTCCGAGCATGGCGGCGGGGTTGCGGGAGGCGAGTCGCGAGGCGATCTCCAGCGGTGCGCCGGTAAACTGCTGCAGGTTTTCGACGGCTCGGCCGAGGGTGAGGACGCTTCCGGCGAGGGTCTCCTTGCCGTTGGCGAGGTCTTCGGTGGCGAGGGCGCGGCCGTTGGTGACCGTCACGGGGAAGGTGCCGAGGGTGTAGTTGCCTTCGGGCATGCCGGCGGCGGCCATGCTGTCGGTGACGAGGAGAGCGCGATGAACGCCCTTGGCCTTGAGCCAGAGGCGGACGAGCTCGGGCGCGACGTGGATGCCGTCGCAGATGAGCTCGGCGAAGAGGTTGTCGTCGTCGAGGACCTCGCCGAGGACGCCGGGCTCGCGGTGATCGAGGGGACGCATGGCGTTGTAGGTGTGGGTGGCGGAGCGAGCTCCGGCCTCGATGCCTGCGCGTGCCTCGGAGGCAACGGCGTTGGTGTGGCCGATGCTGACGCGGACGCCCCGCGCGGTGCAGTGGCGGATGAGGTCGAGGGCGCCGGGGATCTCGGGTGCGATAGTGATCAGCTTGATGTGTCCGCGGGCGGCCTGCTGGAAGCGGTCAAAGAGAGCGATGTCGGGCGGAAGAATATCGGCAGGCGGATGGACGCCGCGCTTGGCGTGCGAGATGAAGGGGCCTTCGAGATGGATACCGATGGGCCGGGCCGTGTGAAGGTCTTGAGGGGCTTCGATGGCGTTGGCGATGCCTTCAAGCGAGCGGAGGGTCGTGTCGATCGGCGCGGTGACGGTGGTGGGCAGGTAGTGGCCAACACCGTGGACTGCGTGATGATGACTGACGGCAGCGATCGCCTGCGGCGTGCCCTCCATGACGTCGTGGTTGGCACCGCCGTGAGTGTGCACGTCGAGGAAGGTCGCGGTCAGGATGGCCTGCTCACCTGCGGGGGCGGCGTTCGGCTCGATGGCGGCGATGAGGCCCTCGTTGTCGATGGTGATGACGGGCGACTCGATGACTTCGGTGGCGGTGATGAGACGACGTGCAGGGAGGGTCTGGTACATGATTGCGTTCTCTTGTCTCTTCTGTCCGATTTGGACTGCGCTTGAACTGGATGCGCGCGATTTCAGCGAATGCCTGTGTCTAGACTACTCTCCGCGCCGCGGGGATTGGCAGCGCGGAGAGTGGCTCAGTGGGCGGGAACGAAGGGAGCCGGAATTCCAAGATCGGAAGCCGGGGAGACGGTCTGCGCGTTGGTCCACTGGCGCTGGGCGATGCGCATGCGGTCGATGCGGCTGAGCCAGAGCTGGATGGTGAAGTCGTAGCGCTCGAGGTTGTTGCGGAGGAAGTAGGGGCGGTTGCTCCTGAGCCATGCCTGCTCATAGAGATCGCGCAGCAGGGAGTAGTTGTTGCGAAGGTCCTGCAGGCGGCCGTTGACTCCGTTGATGGAGTTCAGTTGGCGGGAGACCTCGATCCGGTCGTCCTTGTTCTTCGAGGACTGCAGGGCAAAGGCCTGGGCATAGCTGGCGGCGATCTCGTCGGCGATCTGGAACTTGAGGCCGATGAGATCCATGCGGCGGGCGCCAAGATCGAGCACATCGAGTGCGTCCTGCTCGCGCAGGCTGGGATTGGCGTTGCGAGCCTCGGCGACAAGGACGAGGGCGCGCTCGGCGTGGCGGCGCAGCTCGGGCAGTATGGGGCGGATCATGCCGGCGATACGCTGTCCGTCTGCGTTCCAGGGGTCCTGCCAGAAGAGGAGGTCCTGGGCGTCGACCTGGTAGGGCGAGTCCTTCAGCAGCTGATGGGCGGCCATGATCTCGCGCTGCGCGTCGTCGATTTTGCCGGTGGTGTCGCCGTGGAAGACCTGACCGAAGCTGGACTCGAAGGTGGGAACGGAGGCCTCACCCTGGTGCCATGCGGCTTCAGCGCCGAAGAGGATGCCATACCAGTCGGCGTTGACGAGCGCTTCGCCATCATCGTTCCAGATGGTGTTGAGCTGGCCGGTGGCGCCGAGCTTCTGACCGTCGAGGGTGAACTGCTGGATGTTGGAGAAGGCGTTGTTCCAGTTGGGATAGACGCGCGACCAGTTGTTGATGCCGGGAGCGACCCAGGTCTCATAGCCAGCATCGGTGAAGGGCTTGATGTAGCGGGTGAAGCCTTTGGGCTGCGGGTTGTACTCCCACGGCACGGCGATGGTGGCCTTCTTGAAGGAATCAGGAACCTGTTTGAGGAGGTCGGGCTCCTTGTAGGCGATGTCGCCCCAGAAGAGGAGCTTGCGGTTGAGCGGCTTGAGGTCGTCGACGATCTTGACGAGGTAGTCGATGTAGACCTTGCCCAGCCCCTTGGCGTCGACGTCGGCCTTGGTCTGTCCCTTGCCGAGTTCAACGGTCTCGTCGGCACCGAGGTGCAGGAAGGGTCCGGGATAGACCGCGGCCAGTTCGGCGAACATGTCGTGCGTGAGCTTCTGGCCATCAGCCTGAGCCGGAGCGAGGACGTGGCCGTGCGGCGTCTCGGCGATGGGCGAGTACTGCTCCCAGTTGAGCAGGTAGTGGAGATGGCCGAAGGCCTCCTGCTCGGGGATGACGGTGATGTGATATTTCGCCGCGTAAGCGACCAGCTCGCGGGCCTGCGCCTGGCTAAGGCTGCCGCCGGGAGGCGCCATCAGCGGATGGCCGCTGTACTGCATGGTGTGTTCGAAGTAGGGCGAGTAGATGTTGATCTTGTAGGCGGCGAAGATGCGGATCTGCTTCTTCTGAAACTCAAAGGTGGGGAAGGGGCCGCGGGAGAGATCGTCGGAGAGGCCGCGATAGCGCATCGCCGGCCAGTCGCGGATGGTAGCCGTGGTGAGGACGGCGGAGGTTCCGTTGCCGACGATCATCTGCTTGACGGTTTGCAGGGCGTAGAAGATGCCGCTGTCACTGGCTGCCGTCAGCGCGAGTCCCTTGCCGTCGGGGATGATGGCGTAGCCTTCGGCCTTCATCTCGGCAGGGAAGTCGGTGGTGGCCTTCCCGGAGGAGGCTTCGGTCAGGATGGAGCGTGAGTTCGCCGAGCCGTAGTGCGCCACGAGGATGTTGACGGGAGAGGCTGGGTTGATGGCGATGCCGCGGGTGGCGAGCGCTTCCTTGAAGTCGTCGATGGCGAAGCTGTCTTCCGCGGAGCAGGGAGAGGCGCAGAGGAGCTGGATGCCCTGCGTCAGGGGCTGGACGGCACCGGCGCGAACCTCCCGGGGAACCGGGATGAGTTTGAGGGACTGCGAATAGACAGTGGCAGGCAGGGCCGCAAGCAGCAGGGAGACGACGCGAAAGCAACGCATAGTCCTTACGGTAAACCAAGGGGTTGGGATCGGGCGACGGGTGAGGTGCCGGGCGACCTGCCCGGCAAGTGGTCGACCAATTTTGCATTTCTTTGTTAGGCTTCTTTGGTCACGTTTTGTTCGGAGTCGAAACCTATTCGCGTTCGACGCTCGGCAAGACCCAGTTTTTTGTGTTGTTCGACATGGTTTGGTCTACACATCGAGGTGTTGCATGCTTGATCCTATGCGGTTGTTTCCCTCTGAACCGACGGCGCGCGCGATCGCGGAGAAGCTCTACGATACGGTGCGCGACCTACCCCTCATCTCTCCCCACGGTCACACCGATCCGGCGTGGTTCGCGAAGGATGAGGCGTTTCCCAACCCGGCGGCGCTGTTCATCCAGCCGGACCATTACATCTTCCGCATGTTGTATTCACAGGGCATCACGCTGGAGTCGCTGGGGATTCCGCAGAACAATGGGAAGCAGCAGGCCGATCCGCGCGAGGTGTGGCGGATCTTCGCGAAGCACTACTACCTGTTCCGGGGAACGCCGACGCGCCTGTGGTTCGACTACGCGATGCAGGAGAACTTCGGTCTGAAGGATCGCCTGACGCCCGAGAACGCGGATGAATACTACGAGATCCTCTCAAAGAAGCTGGAGACGCCGGAGTTCCGGCCAAGGGCGCTGTTTGAGAAGTTCAACATCGAGGTGCTCTCGACGACGGACTCGCCGCTGGATTCGCTGGAGCATCACATTGCGATCCGCGAGTCGGGATGGAAGGGGCGGGTGCTGCCGACGTTCCGTCCGGACTCCGTGATCGATGCCGAGTTCAAGGGGTTTATCCAGAACATCGAAAATCTGGGAGCGATGACGCATGAGAGCATCGTGAGCTACAAGGGCTACCTGAATGCTCTACGCAAGCGGCGCGACTACTTTATCTCGCTGGGTGCGACGGCGACCGATCACGGCCACCTGACGGCGATGACGGCGGACCTTGATCCGGGTGCGGCAGAGGCTCTGTACCAGAGGATTCTGTCCGGCAAGTCGAATCCCGAAGAGCAGCAGCTGTTCCAGGCGCAGATGCTGACGGAGATGGCGGGCATGTCGAACGATGACGGCCTGACGATGCAGATTCATCCGGGGAGCATCCGCAACCACAACAAGCAGGTGTACGAGAAGTTCGGGCGCGACAAGGGCGCGGATATCCCGTCGCCGACGGAGTATGTGCGTTCGCTGCGGCCACTGCTTTCGAAGTATGGCAACTCGACGAAGTTCAATCTGATCCTGTTCACGCTGGATGAGTCGACGTTCTCGCGCGAGCTGGCTCCTCTGGCGGGGCACTATCCGGTGCTGCGGCTGGGGCCGCCGTGGTGGTTCCACGATTCGCCGGAGGGCATGATGCGCTTCCGTGAGACGGCGACGGAGACGGCGGGCTTCTACAACACGGTCGGCTTCAACGACGATACGCGGGCGTTCCTGTCGATTCCGTCGCGGCATGACGTGGCGCGGCGTGTCGACTGCGCTTTCCTGGGAAGGATGGTCGCCGAACACCGGCTGGATGAGGACGAGGCCTTCGAGGTGGTGCAGGACCTGACGGTGAACCTGGTGAAGAAGGCTTACAAGCTATAGCGCATGTCACGAAAAGCAAGAGGGCGTGGCTCTGGCCACGCCCTTCTTCTTGCGATGAAGGCGGATTCAGACGAGCTCTTCTTTGAAGAGGGCGATGAGCTTCTGATAGGCACGCTCGGCCTGGGGCTGGTTGTAGGAGGGATTATCGGGCACGGTCCAGCCGTGACGGGCTCCTTCGTAGATCTCGCTCTCGAAGTGTCCGCCCCAGTCTTTGAGCGCCTTGACCAGCTCGGTGATGGCGTCGGCGTTCATACTCTTGTCCTCAAAGGCGTGGCCGAAGTAGAGGCGGGCCTTGATCTTGTGCAGGCCGAGGTGCGGGCTGGCCGGGTTGTCGGCTTTATAGAGTCCACCGCCGTGGAAGGAGGCTGCGGCACTGATCTTGTCGGGGCGTGCGGCTGCGGCGTGGAAGGCGATCATGCCGCCCATGCAGAGTCCGACGATGCCTATGCCTACGGGGGCAGTAGTGGACTGCGAGGTGAGGAAGTCGACGTAGGTGCCGGTGTCGGCGGCGATGGCTTGTGGCGTGAGGGGAGCAGCGAGCTCGCCGATACGCTGCATGACCTGTTCCTGGGTGGCGTCCTCGCGCTTGAAGGGGAAGACCGGCGGGGGACTGGTGCGGTAGAAGGGATTGGGCAGGAGCACGGTGTAGCCTTCGGCGGCGACGCGCGAGGCCATCTGGTCCATCGTGTCGCGAAGGCTCCAGACATCGGGGATGAAGAGAACGCCGGGGAGCGGCTTGCCATCGTCGGAGGTGTAGAGGACGGCATCGGTGATGCCGTCGGGCATCGCGAGCTTGAGTTCCTGTTGATTCATGCTGATTTCTCCTGAATCTCAGCTTAGGCATTTTGCATGACAGCGTAAAATGGCGTGACATGAGCCTCTACTTTGCTGCTGGAAGTCCGACCACCGAGATGTCGGCCGAAGAACTTCGCGCCAATCTCTTCTCCGCGCTGGATGCGCTGGGCCAGAAGAACAAAGTCCTCGCGGTGCCGCCGGACTTTACGCGGTTTCACTCGAAGGCGGGAGTGATTACCGAGCTTGCGTGGCAGTACTACGGCGATCAGATGACGGATGTGCTTCCGGCCCTGGGTACGCATAAGGGCATGACGGACGCGGAGATCGCAACGATGTTCGGCGAGACGCCGCGGGAGATCTTTCGGGTTCACGACTGGCGCAACGATGTGGTGACGCTGGGCGAGGTTCCGGGGGAGTTTCTCTACGAGGTGTCGGAGGGCAAGGTCGATTACGGCTGGCCCGCTCAGGTGAACAAGCTGCTGCGTGACGGTGGCCATGACCTGATCCTGTCGATCGGACAGGTGGTGCCGCACGAGGTCGTCGGCATGGCGAACTACAACAAGAACATCTTTGTGGGCACGGGCGGCTCGATCGGCATTCATCGCTCGCACTTCCTGGGCGCGGTGTATGGCATGGAACGCATGATGGGACGCGCGGATACGCCGGTTCGCAAGGTGCTGAACTATGCCAGCGACCACTTCGCCAAGGAGCTGCCGATCATCTACGTGCAGACGGTGGTGGGCAAGAACGCAGAAGGGAAGCTGGTGTTGCGCGGGCTCTACATCGGCGATGACGTGGAGTGCTTCGAGCTGGCGGCGGCGCTGGCGCTGAAGGTCAACTTCCAGATGCTGGACCGCGAGATCCACAAAGCAGTGGTGTTTCTCGACCCGCATGAGTTCCGCTCGACCTGGCTGGGAAACAAGAGCGTGTATCGCACGCGCATGGCACTCGCAGACGATGCCGAGCTGATTGTTCTGGCACCTGCGGTGCATGAGTTCGGCGAGGACTCCGCCATCGATGTGCTGATCCGCAAGTATGGGTATTGCGGCACACCGAAGACACTGGAGTATGTGAAGGAAGATCCGGCGCTGGCGGGAAACCTGAGTGCTGCCGCCCACCTGATTCACGGCTCAAGCGAGGGGCGATTCACAATCCGCTACTGCCCGGGGCATCTGACGCGCGAGGAGATCGAGGGCGTTCACTTCGAGTACGGCGACCTGGCCGAGTACACGGCAAAGTACAACCCTGAGACGCTGAAGGACGGCTGGAACACGGTCGACGGCGAGGAGATCTTCTACATCTCGAATCCCGGGCTGGGCCTTTGGGCGTACAGCGGCAGGTTCAAGGATTAGCCTCTGAACCGGTAACGAGTAAGGAACATCCACGGTATCGACTCTGCCGTGGATGTTTTGTTATTTGCGCGAACTTAAAGCGTTGGGTATGCTGTTGAGTGCGAATTGGTTGGACCATTTTACGCGGCAAACACGAAAGAACAGGTGACAGGTATGGCAGTGCAGCTCTCTAGATTTTCTGTTGGCACGGGTGATCGCTTCGCGCACCAGGCAAAGGCGCAGCTGGCGGCGTCGATCCTGGCGGCCAAGGCGGGTGTCGAGATCTCACCGGTGTGGAACAAGTCCAACCGCGAGCACAATATCATCGGCAGCGAGCCGGTGCAGACGCGCGAGGCGGTGGACGCGGCGATCAAGGAGCTGGGTTGGACGAAGCCGTACTTTCTGGACGCCGACCACATTACGCTGGCGACAGTAGAGCGCTTCCTGGAGCCAAGCAACTTCTACACCATCGACGTGGCCGAGATGATCGGCAAGCCTGCCGATGCGGCCGATGTCGAGGCCTTTGTGGGACGCCACCCAGAGCTGATCGGCACCGTAACGATCCCCGGCATCGCAGAGCCGTTCCATACGGACAAGGCGTTTGTGACCGCAGTGGCGAACAAGTTTCTGGCCGCGGTGCAGGATGCGGGCAAGATCTATCGCTTTATCGCGGAGAAGAAGGGCGAGGGCAACTTCGTACCCGAGGTCTCGATGGACGAGACGGACGCACCGCAGACGCCGGTGGAGCTGCTGATTATTCTTGCCGCCATCGCCGATGAGAAGATTCCGATCCAGACCATCGCTCCCAAGTTCACGGGGCGGTTTAACAAGGGCGTCGATTACGTCGGCGATGTCGCCCAATTCGAGCGTGAGTTCAACGAAGACATCGCAGCGATTGCGTTTGCCGTGAAGACCTACGGTCTGCCTGCGAACCTGAAGCTGAGCGTGCATTCGGGCTCGGACAAGTTTTCGATCTACAAGGCGATTCACGACGCAGTGACGCGTACCGGCGCCGGCGTTCATCTGAAGACGGCCGGCACGACCTGGCTGGAAGAGCTGATAGGTCTGGCTGAGGCGGGCGGTTCGGGCCTGGAGATCGCCAAGGAGGTCTACCGCGAAGCCTACGGCCATCGCGAGGAGCTTTGCGCACCGTATGCAACGGTGATCGACATCGACCCGACGAAGCTGCCCAGCCCGGAAGAGGTCAACGGATGGACGAGCGAGCAGTATGTCTCGGCGCTGCGCCATGACCAGTCGAACCCGGCATACAACCCGAGCCTGCGCCAGCTGCTGCACGTCGGCTTCAAGGTTGCGGCGAAGATGGGCGATCGCTACCTGAAGGCGCTCGAGGCTAACGAAGAGGTTGTGGCACGCAACGTGACCACGAACCTGTTTGATCGTCACATCCGCCCGGTCTTCCTGGGATCGTAGGTCGAGAGGACGGTTGAGGCTAATGATCGTTGTTTTGATGGGAGTCACAGGCTCCGGCAAATCGACCATCGGCGAGCTGCTGGCCCAGAAGACGGGCGCAGTCTTCGCCGATGCCGATGATTATCACCCTGCAGCCAACAAAGAAAAGATGGCCGCGGGGCATCCGTTGAATGATGACGATCGCCAGCCCTGGCTGGAGACGCTGAACAGCCTGATGCGTGGATGGCATGACGAGGGCAAGAGCGGCGTGCTGGCCTGTTCAGCACTGAAGGCGAAGTATCGCGTCACGCTGTCTGCAGGAATGCCTGACGAGGTGTTGCATTTTGTCTGGCTGGACGGCTCGAAGGAGCTGATCTCGGAGCGACTGGCGGCGCGTCACCACGAGTTCATGAATCCGAACCTGCTGAAGAGCCAGCTGGATACGCTGGAGCCACCGCAGGACGCTTTGCGTATAGTGAATGATCGAACGCCTGATGAGGTGGTCGACCGTATTCTGTCGCTGCTGCCGGGCGTTCAAACGAAGTAAGACACAGAGAGGACGTTTTAGATGGCGCATCCGTTGTTTGATCTGACCGGCAAGACTGCTGTTGTAGTAGGTGGTACCTCAGGAATTGGCCTGGCGATGGCGGTCGGACTGGCCGAGTCGGGCGCAGATGTGGTGGCGACTTCGCGGCGTGCCGAGCAGGTGGAAGAGGCTGCGCGTGCGATTGAGGCCAAGGGCCGTCGTGCACTGCGGCTGACCTCAGACGTGGGCGACCGGGCTTCGCTGGAGGCGGTGCTGGAGGGAACGGTCAAGGAGTTCGGCAAGGTCGATATCCTGATCAACTCGGCGGGCAAGATCAAGCGCGAGCCGACGCTGACGGTGTCGGAAGAGACGTGGAACGACATCATGGACACGAATGTGACGGGGACGCTGCGCGCCTGCCAGATCTTCGGCAAGCATATGCTCGACCGCGGCTATGGGCGGATCATCAACATCGCATCGCTGAACACGTTTGTCTCGCTGAAAGAAGTGACGGCGTATGCGGCGTCGAAGGCTGCGGTGGGCGCGCTGACCAAGTCGCTGGCGGTGGAGTGGAGCTCGCGCGGCGTGACTGTCAACGGCATTGCGCCGGGAGTCTTTCGCACGGCGCTCAACCAGAAGCTGCTGGACGAAAGCGATCGCGGCAAGGAGCTGCTGATGCGCACGCCGATGGGGCGCTTCGGCAAAACGGAGGAGCTGGTTGGTTCGGCAATCTTCCTGGCAAGCGATGCGTCGGCCTTTATCACCGGGGAGATCCTGGTGGTGGACGGCGGCTTCCTGGCCAGCGGCGTCAACCAGTAGCAGCAAAAACATCGATCGATCTACCCGAGCACCCCGGCGTCATTCTGTTGTGATGTCCGGGGTGTAGGATTTAAACAGGTTGAGAATCCCCGGCTCAACGTCTGTAGTTTGTGTTGCTTGCAGCTCATTTCCAGGTTTGAGGGGCGTACGTTGATCTTTCCAGCGAGCAGGATTCAGAACCCTATGGCCTTCGTTCTCGAAAAGGGCACGTTCGATGCACTGGTCTTCGACTGCGACGGGACACTGGTCGACACCGCGGCTACGCATCTCTATTCGATCCAGCAGGCCCTGATGCCGCTCGAGTTGACGATACCGGACGACTGGTACCACCAGCGGCATGGCCTCGGCCCGGACGATCTTCTAACGGCCTATGAGAAGGACTTCGGGGTTCCTGCTATTGAGCGGCGCGAGTTCTACGAACGTACGAATGAGGCGTATCTTGCAGGCGTGAACTTCATCCAGGAGATCAAGGCTGTCGCGGATATCGCCCGGCAGTGGTTCGGTTCAGTCCCGATGGCCGTCGCCTCCAACGGCATGCGCAAGAACGTTGAGGCAACGCTGATTGCGACGCGGCTGCGTCCTCTGTTTTATACGATCGTCACGGCGGACGACGTCGAACGCGCGAAGCCTGCGCCGGATGTCTACCTGGAGGCGGCGAAACGGATGCGGGTGCGTCCGGAACGTGTCGTGGTCTTCGAAGACTCTGACGAGGGACTTGAGGCTGCGCGACGTGCCGGCATGCGCAGCTACGATGTCCGAAGGATCTTTCTGCCAGTGAACGGATCGCGCAGCTAGAGCTTTGAGAGGTATTCCATGATCTCGGGGCTGGTCCAGTTTTGTGCAGACACGAACTTGCGGCGCAGGTTGCCCTGCCGGTCGATCACGTAGGTTTCAGGGATCTGCACGGTGCCGTAGAGATCCTGAATCCTGAGTGATGGGTCACGGATCGTCAGCAGGTTGAGCTGGTATTTGGAGAGAAAGCGCTTGTAGACATCCGGGTCTTCGTCCCTGCTGATGGCGATGACGGCGACCTGCGGCATGCGCTGTTGGAGCTCCATGAGGCTGGGTAACTCGTCGATGCAGGGAGCGCACCAGGTCGCCCAGAAGTTCAGCAGAACCACCTTGCCACGCAGCTTTGCGAGATCGGCGGACTGCGTTCCATCACTGACGGTAAATTGTGGTGCAGGCTTATTCACCTGCTGGGGATGCTGCCCGCGATCGCAACCTGCAACTGTCAACAGCAACCCTAGACCAAGAACCGCTCTACGCACCGTATGCTCCTCGTTTCTATAATACGAAGTCGTGACCCAAGACGCAGAGAAGAAGAGCGGCGCGGAGGAGATGGAGCTGACTGTCATCGTTCCGGCGCGCAACGAGGAGGCATCGCTGGCGGCGTGCCTGGGCTCGCTCGTCTCGCAGTCGGAGCCGGGATTCGAGCTGGGGAGGCACTGGGAGCTGATCGTCGTCAACGATGATTCGACTGACCGGACACGCCAAATTGCGGATGATTTTGCGGCGAGGAGCAGAGGAATCACGGTGCTGGATGCACCGGCGCTGAACCTGACGGAGAGCGGAGGCTTTACGGGAAAGAACGCCGCCTGCTGGCTGGCCGCTCAGGCGGCGCGGGGGCAGTGGCTCCTGTTTACCGATGCCGATACCGTCCATGAGACGAATGACCTGTCCCGGTCGATCCGTGAGGCGGAGCGACATGATGCAGAGCTGCTGTCTTACTCTCCGCGGCAGATCGTCAAGGGGTTCTGGCAGCATGCGGTGATGCCGCTGGTGTTCTCCGAACTGGCCAGCGTCTACAGCATGAAAGAGGTCAACGATCCCGAACGCCGGATCGCTGCGGCGAACGGCCAGTTTCTGCTGGTGCAGGCCGAGGCGTACTTTGCGGTCGGGGGTCATCGCGCGGTGTCCAGCGAGGTGCTCGAGGATGTTGCCCTGGCGACGAACTTCAAGCGCAACAAGCATCCCATCCGGTTTCGCTATGCACCAGAGGCGCTGTCGACACAGATGTATCGCACGACGGGGCAGATGGTGGAGGGATGGACGAAGAACCTGGCGCTGCTGTTTCCGCAGCCGGTCTATCTTGCTGCCTGGCGCGTGCTGGATGTTGCGCTGTTCTTCGGCCTGCCGCTGGTGGTCGTCGCTTTGCCGTGGCTGGTCGGCTGGCAGAAGGGAGCCCTTCTGCTGATCTGGGTGCGGACGCTTTGGCGCTTTTATGCCCGAGTGGCGCGATCGAACTTTCCGGCGCTTGATGTCGCAGTCTCCATCCTTGGTGTGCCGCTGTTTGTCTTTCTGTTGATTCGAAGCACGATCCATCACCGCGTGCAGCGCGAGGTGGTTTGGAAGGGCCGCAGTTATCGCGTGGGGCGCTGAGATGCATCCGGCGGCCGTCGTAAAACGTCTAAATGAATGAGAGCACAGATGATCTTTCTAACCCGCAAAGCAGAATTCTCTTCCGCGCACTACTACTGGGTCGATTCCTGGACCGAGGAGGAGAACCTCCGCGTCTTCGGCAAGTGTGCCAATCGCAATGGACATGGCCACAACTACACGCTTGAGGTGACGGTCGCGGGAGACGTCGATCCGGTGTCGGGATTTGTGGTGGACCTGAAGGAGCTTAAGGACATCCTGGAGCGCGAGGTGGTCAGCGTCTACGATCACCGCCACCTGAATCTTGAGGTGCCGGAGTTCCGCGAAAGCCAGCCGACGACAGAGAATATTGCGATTGCGATCTGGCAGCGGCTGGCGGGTAAGATCCCCAACGCGAAGCTGCATCGCGTGCGGGTGTACGAGATGCCAGACCTCTTCGCAGACTTTTATGGAGAGGCGTCATGAAGGCCTACCTCTCGCGACGCTATCACTTCAGCGCATCGCATCGACTGCACACGAACCGATATGACGAGGCGGGCAATCGCGAGGTCTACGGCAAGTGCAACAATCCTCATGGTCACGGCCATAATTACACCGTCGAGGTCACGCTGAGCGGCCAGGTAGACCCGGTGACGGGGATGGTCTGCAATCTGGCTGACCTGGATACGTTTGCGAAGACCCACCTGATCGAGCGCTTCGACCATATGAATCTGAATACGCTGCCGGAATTTGCGAATCAGGTGTCGACGACGGAGAATCTATCTATTGAAGTCCACCGCATCTTCGCGAGCTTTGCTTTGGCTCGCCTGGAGCGGATTCATGTCGAAGAGACGAGTAACAACTCCTTCGACTATGCCGGCGGCGAGATACCCGCGACCGGAACACTTTAAGAAAGGCCCACACCATGGCCAGCAATAACAGCACGCTTGAGGCCGTAACACTCTCCGACGTCTCCACGCAGGATCTGTACCGCGAGATCCTGACCCGCATCGGCGAGGATCCCAGCCGCGACGGCCTTCTGCGCACCCCCGAGCGCATGGAGAAGGCGATGGCCTTCCTGACGCGCGGCTATACGATGGACGTGACCGAGGTGCTGCACGCGGCGCTGTTCGACGTCGATTACGACGAGATGGTGATCGTGAAGGACATCGAATTCTTTTCGATGTGCGAGCACCATCTGCTTCCGTTCTTCGGCAAGGCGCATGTAGCGTATGTGCCGAATGGCAAGGTAATCGGACTCAGCAAGATTCCGCGGCTGGTGGATGTCTTCGCGCGGCGACTGCAGGTGCAGGAGCGTTTGACGCGGCAGATCGGCGAGGCCATCACGGAGGCAATCCATCCGCAGGGAGTGGCTGTGATCCTGGAGGCACAGCATCTGTGCATGATGATGCGCGGCGTGGAGAAGCAGCACTCGTCGACGGTGACGTCGGCCATGCTGGGCGTCTTCAAATCGCAGCTGCAGACGCGGAACGAGTTTCTTTCCCTGGTTCGGCGTAACGGCAGCAGCTTTTAAGCCGTAAACTAGTCGATGGAATGAATGGACTGATCGTAATCGACAAGGCCGCCGGAATGACGTCTCACGACGTGGTCTCGGTGGTACGCAGAGTAACCGGTGAGCGCTCGATCGGGCATATGGGTACGCTCGATCCGATGGCCACTGGCGTGCTGCCTCTGCTGCTGGGAAAGTACACGCGGCTGGCGCAGTTCTTTGGCGCGGCCGAGAAGCAGTATGACGGCAGGATTCGCTTCGGCTACGCGACCGACACCTATGACGCCGAGGGCGAGGCCGCGACGCCTGTAAGGCCGTTGACTCAGACGCTGGAAGAGTTGCGCTCGCTGGCAGGGCGCTTTCATGGCGATGTGGACCAGATGCCGCCTGCGTATTCGGCAAAGAAGATTGACGGCGTGCCGGCGTATAAGCTGGCTCGCGCAGGCGCGGAAGTGCCTGTCAAACCCGCCCGGATCAGGATTCATCACTTCGAGCTAACCTCGCTGGAGGGAGATGAGGCGACGTTCACCATGCGTGTGTCGGCAGGTGGGTATGTCCGCTCCGTGGCGCACGAGCTAGGCGAGATCGCTGGTTGTGGAGCGCATCTCTCCTCGCTGCGGCGCACGCATGCGGGGCCGTTCTCGCTGGCGGAAGCGATCTCAATGGATGCGTTGAAGGAGCTGTCGGCTGCGGATGTCGTGGCGCGGTTGCCGCATCCTCGAACGATCCTGCCGGAGATGCCTGCGGTAACGGTCGACGACCAGACGGCGGGACGGCTGCGCAATGGGATGCAGGTGAATCTGCCGGACTTTTCTTCGGCTCCGCTCATCCGCATCTTTACCAGCCCGGTGGACCTGATGGCGATTGGCCGCCGCGTCGCTGGGACGCTGATGCAGCCGATCGTCGTAATGGGCTAAGACTTCTTCTTGAGCAACGGCTGAATCAGACCGAGTACGTTCTGCGCGACGATCTTGTTGCCGGCGGAGGTGGCGTGGGTGCGGTCTGCCTGCATCATGCCGTCGACGCCGAAGACGCCTTTGAGCAGGAAGGGAAGCATCGGCGCGCGATATTTATCTGCCAGCAGCGCATAGGTCTCGTTGAACTGGCGGATGTAGTCGGGGCCGTAGTCCGGGGGCAGTGTGATTCCGGCCAGGACGACCTTAGTCCCGCTTGCAGTCAGCGTGGAGACGATCTTGTCGAGATTGGCGCGGGTGTCCGCGATCCGCAGACCGCGCAGGCCGTCGTTGCCGCCGAACTCCACGACGACGAGGGCGGGTTTCAGCTTCAGAACATGATCGACTCGCTCGACGCCATCCTTGGTGGTGTTGCCGCTGACGCCTGCATTGACGACACGATAGTGATAGCCTGCATCGTCCAGGTCCTTCTGCAGGGCATCGGGATAGGCTTGCCCGACCTCGGTGCCGTACCCGGCGGTGAGGCTGTCGCCGAAGCAGACGATGCGGGGGCGAGGATCTTGTGTCAGATCGCTTTGAACCGGCGCCGGGGTAGCCGCAACTGGAGCTTCGGCGCCGGACGCAGTGCTGTCAGCTGGTTGGGCAGCAGGAGTGGTCTTCGCGCGGCAGCCGCCGAGAGTGGCCAGCAGAACCGCTAGTATAGGAACAATTGCGACGCGGCGCATACCTATGAATCTATCAAGAATGACGTTGCAGCGACGGGAGTGCCAGGGTGCCTGAAGAGACAGTGATTGCGGTAGAGGGATTGCACAAGTCGATTCGCAACGGTTCGCGGACGGTGTCGATTCTGAAGGGCATCGACTTTAGCGTGCCGCGCGGCCAGTTTGTCGCCATCATGGGATCGTCGGGAAGCGGCAAGTCGACGCTTCTGGGGTTGCTGGCGGGGCTGGATACGCCGACGTCGGGGAATGTTCATCTGAACGGCACGGCGATCTCGTATCTTCCGGAGGACAGGCTGGCCAAGGTGCGTGGGCGTACTGTGGGCTTCGTCTTTCAGTCATATCAGCTGGTGCCTACGCTCACGGCTCTGGAGAATGTCCTGCTGCCGTATGAGTTGAACGCCGATGATGCCAGCTTCGCCGTGGGACTTGAGCGCGCCAAGCAGCTGCTCGAAAATGTCGGCCTGGGCGACCGGATGGATCACTATCCGATTCAGCTCTCCGGCGGAGAGCAGCAGCGTGTGGCGCTGGCGCGGGCCTTTATCCTGCAGCCTCCGATCGTGCTGGCCGATGAGCCGACGGGCAACCTGGATACGGCGAATGGATCGCATGTACTGGAGCTGCTGCTGGACCTGAACCGCAAGGAAGGAACGACGCTGGTTCTGGTAACGCACGATCCTGTACTGGCAGGATACGCGGATCGCCGGATCGTGTTGCGCGATGGTCTGGTCGTCTCCGATGAGCGCAGCGAACGCGCCGCAGAGCTGGTGCGTTAGCGATGGCCTCGCTCTCGTATCGCACGGCACTGAAGATTGCGCGACAGGAGATGCGCGCATCGAGCGGCAAGTTCTTCTTCGTCGTCCTGTCGATTGCGATCGGCGTCGGCGCTCTTACGGGAGTGCGAGGATTCTCGTCCTCCTTCCGGGGCGCGCTGCTGGATCGCGCACGTTCGATCATGGCTGCTGATCTGTCGGCACGGATGTTTCAGCAGCCGACGGAGAAGGAAGAAAAAGGGCTGAAGGAGATCGCGGACGAGCATATCGAGATAACGCCGGTGACGGAGCTGTTGTCGATGGCAAGCTCGGCGAAGACGCTCGATCCGCTGCTTGTCTCGCTGAAGGCGGTCGATCCGAAGAAGTATCCCTTTTACGGCTCAGTCGACCTGCAGCCCGCGGGTGAGCTGAAGACGATGCTGCGTGACGATACGGTGGTCGTCGCTGAAGATCTGTTGGTACGGCTGAATCTTAAGGTTGGCGACTCGTTGAAGATCGGCGATCACATCTTCCGCATTGTGGCAGTTGTCACCAATGAGCCGGATCGCCTTTCGGGCAACTTCGCCGCGGGGCCGCGCGTGTTCATCACGCAGGATGGCCTCGATGCGAGCGGCCTGCTGGCGCCTGGCAGTCATGCTGGACAGCGCTATCTCTTCCGCGTGCCGAAGCCCGGCAATGGCGCGCCGATCTCGGAGTCGGACGTTGCTGCCCTCAAGGAGCGGCTGGAGAAGCTGCTTCCAGAAGCCCAGGTGATCGACTATCGCGAGACCAATCCTGCGCTCACGCAGGGGCTTGATCGCGCCACAGGTCTGCTGTCCCTTATGAGCCTTGTCGCGCTGGTGCTGGGAGCGGTGGGTGTCGCGATGGCGATGCGCGCACATCTCGAACAACGACTGGATACGATCGCCATCATGAAGGCCATGGGCGCGGGCTCCGGCGAGATCATCAGGATCTATGTCATCCAGACGCTTCTGTTGGGACTCCTAGGAGCGACGCTGGGGATTGCGCTGGGCACCGCGGTGCAGATGGCGTTTCCATACTTTCTCGGGAAGCTGCTCGACGTGCCGACAGCCGTTCATCTGCAGGTGCGAACGATTCTTACCGGGCTGGGCGCGGGCCTGTTGACGACGCTGCTGTTTACTCTGCCGCCGCTGCTCGATATTCGCGGCGTGCGGCCGGTGCTGATCTTTCGCCGCGCGATGGAGGAGAGCAATGATCCCTTCGTGACGGCGCTGTTCCGCAAGCTCTCGAAGAATGCCTCGCAGGCGGGAGCGGTTGTGCTGATTCTGGCCGGGCTGGCGGCGATAGCCACGACGCTGTCGGATTCAGCGATGGTTGGTGAGGTCTTCTCGCTGGGCCTCGTGGTGGTTCTGGCGGTTTTGCTGGCCTCATGCGCCGCGCTGCTGGCTGCTCTGCGCTGGCTGCTGCAGCGCACACGTCTTCGGCTGCACTCGGCGGTGCGACATGGACTGGCGAATCTTTATCGTCCGGGTAATCCCTCTGCGGCGCTGCTGGCCGCGGTCGGCATGGGCGTGATGCAGATTACAGCGGTGTTCCTGGTGCAGCAGGCGGTGGTTCGGGAGCTGCATATTTCGAGTGCCCCTAATCTTCCCAATGTCTTTCTGATCGACATTACGAGTGACGAAGTCGCGGGCGTTCGCACGTTATTGAAGGGACAGCCTGCGGTCAATGCAGATCCGGAGTTTCTGCCGGTGGTCTCGTCGCGCATCATCGCCATCGATGGCGTGCCCGCCGGCGAGGCGAAGCTGAAGAACTTTCCCAAGCGCATGCTGCAGACCATCTCGTTGACCTCGTTCGATGCACCGCCAGAGGGAACGACGGTGACACAGGGCGAGTGGTGGAAGGCGGGCGAGACACGTGCTGTCGTCGCGATCGGTACCAGGACAGCGGAACGGCTTGGCGTTCATCCCGGCTCGAAGATCACTTT
The DNA here is from genome assembly GCF_028283685.1 of Edaphobacter sp. Taxonomy (GTDB): domain Bacteria; phylum Acidobacteriota; class Terriglobia; order Terriglobales; family Acidobacteriaceae; genus Edaphobacter. Next base: position 356,576 of record NZ_JAPWKF010000001.1, read on the forward strand.
TGCCGCACAGGATGAGCAGTTCACGGCGACGGTCAGCGCACTGACAAAGAGCGATGGGCAACATACGTTCTCTCGCGCGGAGTTCGTTCTGAATCCGGCCACGCTGAAAGATCTTCCTACTGTCTGGTACGGCGGCGCCCACGTCGATCCGAATCGTGTGGGTGAGGTGCAGCGGGCCCTGTTCAAGAGCTACCCGACGGTGACGGTTATCAACGTGGCGCAGGCTCTGGAGACGGTCCGCTCGGTCGTCATTCAGATTACGTATGTGATCCAGTTTCTGGCGGCCTTCAGCGTCTTTGCGGGTGTCGTCATTCTTGCGAGCGCAATTGCGGGCACGCGCTATCGGCGAATCCGCGAGGTGGTCGTGCTGAAGACTCTGGGTGCGACACGCGCCCGGATAGGCGCGGTCTTTTCGGTGGAATTCGCCGTGCTTGGGCTGGTTTCGGGCATTGTGGGGGTGGGCTTCGCCAACGTGATTGCACGTATGCTGCTGAGCAGGATGTCGGTGACGTATCACTTCCATTGGGGGTGGACGCTGGGAGCATTACTGGCAACGTCCGCGATGACGATCTTTACCGGCTGGGCTGCGAGTTTCCGCGTTCTGGGGCAGAAGCCGCTCGAGGTGCTTCGGGAGGAGTAGTCCCGCTGTCGCGTGTAGGATGGACTAGGTTTTGAATCCATCGTTTTCGGTGCAGTACATGACGGCAGTTGAAGGGAAAGTGCGCGCGGCGCACATGGAACGATTTGGCGTTGCGGGAACGCTGTTTTCCGCTCCTGCGCGGGTGAATCTGATTGGCGAGCATACGGATTACACCGGCGGCCTGGTGATGCCAATGGCGATCGAGTTTCGCACCGTCGCCGCGATCAGTGCGCGCAACGATGGACAGGCGACGTTTTATTCGGCCAACTACGGTGAAAGCAGAAGCCTGGATATCGCTTCACTCGAACGGGCACCGCAGGGACACTGGAGCGACTATGCGGCGGGCGTGGTCTGGAGCTTGAAACAGGAGGGAATCAGCGTCTCCGGCTTCGACATGAGCCTCGAGGGCGATGTGCCGCTAGGCGCGGGGCTTAGCTCTTCGGCTTCGATCGAGGTCGCAGTCGCGTTGGCGATCCTGTCGCTGTCAGACGTGACGCTGCCGCTTGAGACGGTGGCAACGCTTTGCCGTCGTGCAGAGAACCAATATGTTGGCGCGAAGAGCGGCATTATGGACCAGTTCATCGTTGCGGGAGGCGTGGAGCATCGCGCGATGATGCTGGATACGCGCTCGCTGGCTTACGATCTGCTTCCGTTGCCGGAGGAGATCCGCGTGGTGATTGCGAATTCGATGGTCCGGCACTCGGTTGCAACGGGCGGCTATGGCAATCGCCGCGACGAGGTGGAGGAAGGGCAGGCAGTACTGCGCAAGGTGTTTGGGCGCGAGATGCTGCGCGATGCCAGCCTCGAAGAGCTGGAGGAGTGCCGCGAGAAGATGCCGGTGGAGAGCTACCTGCGCTGCCGCCACATCATCTCGGAGAACGGACGTGTGCTGGAGGCACGTGAGGCGCTGCACGCCGGCGATCTGAAGCGCTTCGGCGCGCTGATGGTTGCTGCGCACGCGAGCATGCGCGATGACTTTGCTGCGAGCTGCCCTGAGGTCGATACGCTGGTGGAGATCGCTCTTCGCCAGGAGGGATGCATCGGAGCCCGCATCACGGGTGGAGGATTCGGCGGCTGCACGGTGAATGTCGTACGGACGCAGGATACGGAGAGATTCGTCGCGCAGGTGAAGAGTGAATATGAGAAGGCGACGGGCATCAAAGCTGACTGCTTCGTCTCGTCTCCTTCCGATGGCGCACTGGCCCTGGCTGCAAAAGGAGAAGCAAAGTGAACGAACTGGCACAGCAGAATCCGCATCGCCGCTATAACCCGCTGAAGCGAGAGTGGGTGCTGGTCTCGCCGCACAGAACGCAGAGGCCGTGGCAGGGGCAAGTGGAGAAGCCTGCGCAGGTGCAGGTCAAGAGCTTCGACCCGGAGTGCTATCTCTGCCCGGGCAATATGCGGGCGGGCGGCCTGCGTACGGACGAGTACACGAGCACCTATGTCTTCGAGAACGACTATGCCGCGCTCAAACCGGATGCTCCGCAGTTCCACGAAGACGAGGACGGCAAAGGTCTGCTGGTCGCCGAGGGTGAGAGCGGTATCTGTCGCGTACTCTGCTTCTCGCCGCGCCATGACCTGACGCTGGCGAAGATGGAAGTCGCAGATATCCGCAAGGTCGTCGATCTATGGGATGCGCAGACACAGGAGCTTGGAGCGCGCGACGACATTCAGTACGTCCAGGTCTTTGAGAACCGCGGCGCGATGATGGGCGCAAGCAATCCGCATCCTCATGGACAGATCTGGGCGAGCCGTTCGCTGCCGAATGAGGCAGTGGTTGAGCTGGCAGCGCAGACAGCTTACCTCAAGGAGCATGGCTGCTGCCTGCTGTGCGCGTATCGCGAGATGGAAGTGGCGCGAGGCGAGCGCGTGGTCGCTTCGAACAGCAGCTTTGTCGCGCTGGTTCCGTACTGGGCGGTGTGGCCGTTCGAGGTGATGGTCCTTCCTGTGCGTCATGTCGCGGATCTGAAGGCGATGACTGAGGCGGAGCGCGATGACCTGGCAGCAATCCTGAAGGCGGTGACCTCGACATACGACAAGGTCTTCGATACACCGTTTCCTTACTCGATGGGCCTGCATCCTCAGCCATATGACGGCGAGGAGCATCCGGAGTGGCACTTCCACCTGCACTTCTATCCGCCGCTGCTGCGTTCGGCGACGGTACGGAAGTTCATGGTCGGCTTCGAGCTGCTGGGATCGCCACAGAGAGACATTACGCCGGAATCGGCTGCAGACACGCTGCGCAAGGCCTCTGAGAAGTAGACCTAGCGTACTTCGAAGCGGCTATTGCGAATGTTCGCCCTGCGCGAAGCAGGGCAACGGCATGGATGTTGGGCGCACCTTCACTGCTGCCGCGAACAGGCTTATTCTAGAAGTGGATGAGCCCCACAGATGGGCTCCTGAAGTTGAAAAGAAGGGAAGCATAAGGCATGGCAACGACGACGAAGGTAGCACCGTTTCGGCTGAAGCCCTGGTTCAGCGAGAGACCATGGGGCAAGAAGAGCCTTGAGCCGTGGTACAGCGAGACGGGCACCACCGAGCTTGTAGGCGAGGCATGGCTGACAGGACCGCAGTGTGTGGTGGAAGAGGGTGAGTTCGAGGGCAGGACACTGGAGTCACTCTCGACGGACCTGGGCGGTGAGTTTCCTCTGCTGGTGAAGCTGCTGTTCCCGAACGAGAAGCTTTCGGTGCAGGTGCATCCCGATGACGCACAGGCGAAGGCTTCGGGCGGAACGCGCGGAAAGACGGAGTGCTGGTACGTTCTGGAAGCCGAGCCGGGAGCTGCAGTGGCGCTTGGCCTGAAGCCGGGGTCCACGCCGGAGAAGATTACGGCATCGGTCGCAGACGGCACGATGGAAGACCTGATGGTCTGGGTGCCGGTGAATGTGGGCGACATGCTCTTTGTCGATGCCGGAACCGTGCATGCGATCGGGCCCGGCTGCGTTCTGTTGGAGACGCAACAGACCAGCGACATCACCTACCGCCTGTATGACTACGGCCGCCCGCGTGAGCTCCATCTTGAGCAGGGACTCAAGGTGATTCGTCCGGTCACCGAAGCTGGCAAGGTCGAGGCACGGGAGATGGACGGCTTCACACGCCTGATCGAACAGAAGTACTTCACCGTCGATCGCTTCGATCTGGAGAAGGACGAGGAGCGCAAGATCAGCTTCTCCGGGCCGGGATGCGTTGTGGGCCTGAAGGGCAAGGTCGCGGTGATCACCCCGGGAGAAGAGATTGAGCTGGAGCCCGGTAAGGCGATCGTGATCCCGGAGGGTGTCGGCGAGGTCATCATCGAGGCTTCCGAGGCTTCGGCGTTTGTCCGCTGCATAGCGCCGGCGATGGGCTAAGCTTTGCGAATCGGGTATCAGGACAGAAAGGCCCACCGGATGGTGGGCCTTTTCCTTTTGAAAACCAACATCCTTCAGCGAAGGAAGATGGAGAGCTCGTTTGCGGCGTTACGCAGGTGGGGCAGAAAGCGTGTCTGCATCTCGAGAGTTGAGATGCGGGGCGCATTTCCGCTGAGGTTGATCGTCGCGACGGCTCGACCGCTGGGGGCGAAGACGGGAACAGCCACCGAGCGGAGACCGACTTCGTACTCCTGGTCGCAGATGGCATAGCCGTTACGGCGAATGGTGCGCAACAGCATACGCAGGCGCTCGACGGAGACGACGGTGCGCGTGGTGTGGGGCGTGAGCACGGCGCGTGCGAGGTATGCCTCGAGCTGTTCGGGCGGCAGGTAAGCGAGCAGGATGCGTCCCATACTGGTGCAGTATGCCGGGAGTCGGCTGCCGATGTGCAGATCGACCGCCATGACGCGGTTGACGGCACTGCGTGCGACGTAGACGATGTCTTCGCCATCAAGCGTAGCCACGGAGAAGGACTCTCGCAGGGTCGCAGACATCCGCTCCAGGATGGGCTGCGCGGCGGAGGACAACGTGTTGGAGGCGGTGTAGGTGTGAGAGAGCGTCAGCATGCGCGGACGGAGCGAGTAGCGCGAGCCGTCTTCTGCACCGGCAAAACCGAGCTTGGTGAGGGTGTAAAGACAACGGCGCACCGCAGCTCGGGAGAGGCCCGTACGAATGCTGAGCTGAGAGATGGTCATCTGCGGGTTTTGCTGGGTAAAGGCCTGAATGACGATGAGGCCGCGCGCCAGGGAGGTCATGAAATTGGGGTCGCCAGTGTAGACATCCAGCGATGCTGCGGGAGTCTGCTTAACCGGTGGCGAGGGAGGAGGAGTGGCAGTAGGCAGTGAAGGCGCAGTCGCGGGGCGAGTAGTTAAGCTCATGGATCCCTTCCTGGCAGGCTATCGCAGGCTTGAGCAGGGCTGGGGCGATAGCCGGTTAATAGATACGATAACCGCACGACTCTTTACGATGCAAGATTTCGGCTACGGCGAGCGGTAATCGACCTCTTTCTCTTTCAGACGCGAGAGCAGGCAAAACATATCATTTTTTCGTAAACAGACTTGCTTTGGCGTCTTACGCATGAGGGCCAGCACATGGAAGAGGCGTATCGGTCTTACACTAGAGAGCAGACGCATTCCGACGCGAGGCAGCGGGACACAAAAAGGAGAAGTGAAGCGTATGACGGCAACAAAGACTGTACCTCTTACCGATCGAGCAGCCTGGAAGGGGCTTGCGGCCAATGCTGAGCAGATTCGCGGCAAGCATATGCGGGAGCTGTTTCAGTCCGATCCCGGTCGCGGCGAACGGTTGACGCTGGAGGCAGAGGGGCTTTTCCTCGACTACTCGAAGAACCGTGTGACGGATGAGACGCTGAAGCTTCTGATCGCCCTGGCCGAGGAATCGGGACTGAAGGCGCGCACCGAGGCGATGTTCACCGGCGAGAAGATCAATATCACGGAGAACCGCGCCGTTCTGCACACTGCGCTCCGCGCTCCAAAAGACGCAACCATCGTGGTCGATGGCGAGAACGTCGTGCCCGCCGTCCATGAGGTTCTGGACAAGATGGCTGGATTTGCCGACAAGATTCGCTCGGGCGAGTGGAAGGGCCACACCGGCAAGCGCATCAAGAACGTCGTCAACATTGGCATCGGTGGCTCGGATCTGGGCCCGGTGATGGCGTACGAGGCGCTGAAGCACTACTCGCAGCGCGACCTGACCTTCCGCTTTGTCTCGAACGTTGACGGCACGGACTTTGCCGAGGCCGTGGTCGATCTGGATCCGGAAGAGACGCTCTTCCTGGTGGCGTCGAAGACCTTCACCACGCAGGAGACGATGACGAACGCGCACACGGCGCGTGACTGGTCGCTGGCGAAGCTGGGCGATGAGAAGGCGGTTGCGAAGCACTTTGTCGCCATCTCCACCAATGCGAAGGAGGTTGCAAAGTTCGGCATCGATACGGCGAACATGTTCGGCTTCTGGGATTGGGTCGGCGGCCGCTATTCGATGGATTCGGCGATTGGCCTGTCGACGATGATCGCGATCGGTCCGAAGAACTTCGGCGAGATGCTGGCCGGCTTCCATGCGATGGACGTCCACTTCCGCACGGCTCCGATCGAGAAGAACATGCCGGCCTTGCTGGGTCTCTTGACGGTCTGGTACACGGAGTTCTTTGACGCGCAGACACAGGCTGTTCTGCCGTACGAGCAGTACCTGAAGCGCTTTCCGGCGTACCTGCAGCAGCTGACGATGGAGTCCAACGGCAAGCATGTGACGCTGGACGGCGCGACCGTGAACTACCAGACCGGCGCAATCTACTGGGGCGAGCCGGGAACGAACGGACAGCACTCGTTCTATCAGCTGATTCACCAGGGAACGCGTTTGATCCCCTGTGATTTCATCGCCTTTATCAAGTCGCTGAATCCGCTTGGTCGTCATCATGACATGCTGCTCGCCAATGTCTTTGCTCAGGCCGAGGCGCTGGCCTTCGGCAAGACGGCTGAGCAGGTGAAGGCGGAGGGAACGCCGGACTGGCTGGTGCCGCATCGCGTCTTCGAAGGCAACCGTCCCTCGAATGTGATCCTGGTCGATGAGCTGACGCCTGCGGTGCTGGGTAAGCTGGTAGCGCTTTACGAGCATGCCGTGTTTACGCAGGGCGTGGTCTGGGACATCGACTCCTTTGATCAGTGGGGCGTTGAGCTCGGCAAGGTTCTGGCCACGAAGATCCTGGGCGAGCTGGAGTCGAAAGATGAGCCGAAGCTGGCCCATGACAGCTCCACGACAAACCTGATCAATCGCTATCGCAGCGGCAAGTAACGTTTTTCGGCAGACGAAGGCCCCGGATAACTCCGGGGCCTTTTCTTTTTGCCTTGAAACGTACGGTTCGATTCAGCCTAGAGCGCGTCCAACGCGGCGAAGACGTCGGCCGGTTCGGTGCGAACGCGGTGGTCGGCGTGCGCCTCGGCGAAGGCGATGCTGCCGTCCTGACGGACGATGTAGACCGCGGGCAGGGGAAGACGCCAGCTCTCCTCGGTGGCCGTCTGGTAGTTCAGGCCGGCGTTATTGTAGGGAATGTTCACCAGAATGGACTGGAAGTAGCGGCGATGCTCCTGCGAGACCGAATGCGCGAGGCCGAACTGCTCCGCCACGGCACAGCCAGGGTCGGTGAGCAGAGGAAACGGCAGCCCATGCTGATCGATCGTAAAAGCGTTCTGACGCGTGGTCTGCGGCGAGATGGCGACGAAGAGCGCACTGCGGCTGCGCAGCTCGGAGTAAAGATTGCGCCAGTTCTCAAGCTCGGTCATGCAGTAGGGATCCCACCGGCCGCGGAAGAAGCTGATGACGAGAGGGCCGAGTGCCAGCAGGTCGCTGGAGTTGACCGTCTTGCCATGATGGCCGTCCTGAAGGCTGAACGATGGAGCAACTCCGGCCTGCAGAATACGGTCTTCAATTCCAGTCGAGAACAGTTCGGCGACCATGCGTTCCGAGAATGCGAGGCGCTCGGGCTGAACCAGCGCACGGGTGTTCTGGGTGATGAGGTCGAGCTGCTCCTGGAGCGGCGTGTGGAGCGATTTGTTATTCAGCGATGCGGCCACGAACTCTATTATCGCAGCCGCAGAGCAAAGGGGACAGTGAGCGGGATCACTTACATGGAACCGGCGGTTGTGGAATGACACTCAGGCGTGGATTCCGTCGCATGGGCCTTGCCAGCAGCCTGTACCGGCGTAGTCGCCGGTACAGCCCAGGAGGCATGGGCTGCGGGGAGCGCCTTGAGCAGCGTGTTCAGCCGGGTAAAGGCTTCGTTGCGCGCCTTTTCGTTGGCAGGATTGGTGTTGGTTGGGTCTTCTCCTGCGCGCATGAAGCCGTGGCCCGCACCGTCATAGGTCACGGGCTCATACTTCTTGCCAGCGGCCTTCATGCCTTCAATGGTTGCGGGAACCGTGGCGCCGATGCGTGCATCGTTGCCAGCGTAGAAGCCATAGACAGGAGCCGTGATGGTCGAGAAGTCGGCAGGCGGAGGACCGTAGAAGACGAAGGCCGAGGCCAGGTCTTTGCGATGCGCGGCAAAGGCGAACGACTTGCCGCCTCCCCAGCAGAAGCCGACCGTAACAAAGGTCCCGTTGGAGGCGGGGATCTTCCTGGCATAGTCGGCGGCAGCGTCCAGATCGGAGAGAACCTGATCCGGGTTCAGGCCGGAGACAGCCTTGGTCGTGGCATCCATGCTGGTGAAGGAGTCGGAGTTGCCGCCGCTGGGCCCGGCGCCGGACAGCAGGTCAGGCGCGACGACGATGTAGCCTGCTGCCGCTAGTTCGTCCGCCATCTCCTTGGCCCAGTCGGAGAGGCCGAAGATCTCGTGGATGAGAATGATGACGGGCGCCTTGCCGCTGACCTCGGGGTAGACGACGAAGGCCTGTACGTTACGGCCGTTGCTCTTGAGCGTGACGTACTCGCGATGGCGCGGCGAGGCGTCGAGCCTGGTCTTCGCCCACTGCTGGGCCGATGCAGTGAGAGAGGCAAGCACAAGCAGGAAGGCGGCGAGAACAACGTACGGACGGCGCATGGGCCGAGTGTAGATCGTGCGGCTGTCATCCAGCAACCGATTCCGTAGACTTGTTGATATGAACTTCAGATTACGAATGGCGACGGATGAGGACATGCCTGCAGTCCGCCGGGTGATCGATGCCTCCGTACGTGACCTGCAGGCAGGGGATTACTCGCCTGCCGAAATTGATGCTTCGCTGAAGACCGTATTTACGACGGACACCCAGCTGATCGCGGATGGCACCTATTTTCTTGCGTTCTCCGAGAGCGGTGAGCTTGCCGGATGCGGTGGATGGTCGAAGCGGAAGACGCTGTACGGCGGTGACAGCCAGGTGGAGAAGATTGAGCCGGAGCTGCTGAATCCTGCAACGGACGCGGCGAAGGTGCGGGCGATCTTTGTCCATCCAGACTTTGCGCGGATGGGGCTGGGCAGCCTGATCCTGAAGGCCGCTGAAGATGCCGCGGTCGCTGCAGGCTTCCGAAGCTTTGAGATGGGGAGCACACTGACCGGCATGAAGCTATACAAGCTCAAAGGCTACAGGGAGGTCGAGCGGGCGCAGGTTCCGGTCGGCAACGGGGAGCATATTGAGATCGTGAAGATGGTGAAACACGCCTGATTGCGTCTGCAGTGCAGCGGAACAGTTGCTCTTGTTCCTGCTGCGCTGCGACGCGCGTTCTGTTCGATCAGGCCACAGTCAGCTTGAGCGCGATGCCGATATCGGCTGAGGCCGGCCGCGTGGATGGCATGGTGACGTGCAGGCCGTCGGCCCTCTGCGTGAACTTGAGCGACTCACTGTAGCCGAGCATGTGCGCTCCGACGACCTTCTGCGCGTGTGGGCTGCCGGTGCCGAGAGAGGTCACGACGGCCTCACCCGCAGGCCAGCCCTGCACAAAGGCATAGAGCGTCTTGCCCTTGGTGGTGAAGCGGATATCCTGGGCGCCGAGGTCCGGCTTCTTGCCTTCATTGGGATCGAACTCCTTGCCGTTCTTGGCAATGACGACCTTGGTGGAGGGACCTTCGCCGTAGATCTTCCACGGGCGCGAGGCATAGATGCCTTCGCTGTTGATCTGCATCCACGCGGTGATGCCTTCGAGAGTCGTGACTTCTTCGGGATCGAGCTCGCCGGAGTTGGGCAGCGGGAAATTAAGCAGCAGGTTGCCGTTCTTGCTGACGATATCGACAAGCAGGTCGATGACCTTCTTCGCCGATTTGTATTTGACGCCACGGCGATAATGCCATTCGCCGACGCAGGTGTCCGTCTGCCATGGATTGGCCGCGATGTCATCAAGGACGCCGCGCTCGCGATCGAGGGCGCAGGTTCCGTTTTCACAGTCGGTCATGGTCTTGCTGAAGTAGATGGATTCAACCTTGCCACCGTGTTTTTTGGCACTGAGGTTGTAGAGATGCGCCACCAGAGAAAGGCCGTACTCTTCGAACGGAATGCCGCCGTCGGTGTAGAGCAGATCGGGCTGATGCTGATCGAGCAGGTCCTTGATGCGGTTGAAGTATTCCTGCTTCCAGCGGGTGGGAGCGACGCGGCCCATGGCCTTCGCGGTCTTCACAAAGTCGGCTGGCTCGCCGGTGTAGTCGTGGTAGAGATCGGCGTATGCGGGAAGCACGCCGTCGTACGGCACGCCGGCCAGCGGGCCGGTTGAGTCGCTGGTGTGGGACGTCGCAAACCAGTCGTAGGAGTTGGAGAGGTGTTCGGAGACGCCGAAGCGCAGGCCGCGTTTGCGTGCCGCATTCTTCCAGATGCCGACGATGTCCTTGTTGGGACCAGTGGCGACGGCGTTCCAGCGCTTCTGGTACTTCGAGTTCCACATGTCGTAGTTGTCGTGATGCACGCCCATGGAGAAGAAGTACTTTGCTCCCGCTTTGACATAGAGATCCATCAGATGATCGGGGTCCCAGCGCGCAGCCTTGAACTGCGGCACGAGATCCTTGTAGCCGACCTTGGAGGGATGGCCGTAAGTCTTGAGGTGGTACTTGTACTGATCCGAGCCCTGCACGTACATGTTGCGTGCGTACCAGTCGCCGTCCTCGATGGCCGACTGTGGCCCCCAGTGCGACCAGATGCCAAATTTAGCCTCGCCGAACCAGGAGGGAATCTTGTAGCCAGCGAGGGAGGAGCGTGTGCCCTGGAAAGGTCCCGCAGCGATGGGAAGATCGGCGGCAAAGGCTCGAGCCGGGCGAAGGGCAAAGCTCGGGGTGGCAGCAGCGAAAAGCTTGAGTGAGTCGCGACGCGTCAGTTTCATTGCTGGAAGTTCGCTTTCATGGGAGTGGACAGGCAGCACCACTCTAGCGGTGTCGGGGGAGAAGTGCAAGGATGCGATATTGTGAAAGGACTGACGAAGCAGATTAAGGAGCAAAACAGAGATGGTTGAGATGCCGATGATCGCGAAGGGGACCGATGAACTCTACCTGTTGGCCGGGATGACGAACCGCCACGGATTGGTGGCCGGCGCGACCGGAACGGGGAAGACGGTGACGCTCCAGGTGATGGCCGAGGCGCTCAGCTCGATCGGCGTGCCTGTCTTCGCGGCAGATGTGAAGGGCGATCTCTCCGGCATCAGCCAGCCCGGCAAAAGCTCGCCGAAGTTCGATGAGCGAGTGAAGTCGCTCGGCCTGGGCGAGTGGAGCTTCTCCGGCTGCCCGGTCACGTTCTGGGATGTCTTCGGGAAGGAAGGTCATCCGGTGCGCTCGACGGTGAGCGAGATGGGACCACTGTTGTTCAGCCGCATTCTCAATCTCAATGAGACGCAGGCGGGCGTGCTGACGCTGGTCTTCAAGATCGCCGACGATAGTGGCCTGCTGTTGCTGGATATGAAGGACCTGCAGGCGATGCTGCAGCACGTCTCGGAACATGCCAAGGAATATCAGTCGAGCTATGGCAACATTTCGGCGGCAAGCATTGGCGCGATTCAGCGCGGCCTCGTCACGCTGGGGCAGGAGGGTGGCGACCAGTTCTTCGGCGAGCCTGCGCTGAACATCGAAGACCTGCTGCAGACGGATGGCTCCGGCAAAGGCGTCGTCAACATTCTTGCAGCAGACAAGCTGCTGCAGTCTCCTCAGCTCTATGCAACGTTTCTGCTGTGGCTGATGAGCGAGTTGTTCGAGAAACTTCCGGAGATCGGTGACCAGGAGAAGCCGAAGCTGGTCTTCTTCTTCGATGAGGCGCACCTGCTCTTCAACGATCTGCCCTCGGTGCTGCAGTCGCGCATCGAGCAGGTGGTGCGGTTGATTCGCTCGAAGGGTGTCGGGGTCTTCTTCGTGACACAGAATCCGATCGACGTGCCGGACACTGTGCTGGGCCAGCTGGGAAACCGCGTGCAGCACGCGCTGCGGGCCTTCTCGCCGAAGGATCAGAAGGCGGTGAAGGCTGCGGCACAGACGTTTCGTGAGAACCCGAAGCTGAACGTGGAACAGGTGATCACGCAGATGGGCGTTGGAGAGGCGCTGGTCTCGTTCCTTGATGTGAAGGGCATACCGGGAGTGGTGGAGCGGGCGATGGTCTGCCCGCCACACAGCCAGATTGGGCCAATCACCCCGGAACAGCGCGCCGCGATCATCAAAAGCTCGGTGGTCGCAGGCGTCTACGAGACGCCGGTGGATCGCGAGTCGGCTTACGAGAGGCTGAAGGGCAAGGTCGTTGCGTCCACGGTTTCTGCAGCGCCTGCACCGGGCGGCGCCGGCGCTGGAACTGTGCCTGAAGGGCATGACGGTGGCTGGCTGGGGTCTGCGGGAAGTGTTCTGGGAGGCGTTCTTGGAGGGGGCGGCACAAGGCGTGGAGACACGGTGGTTCAGGCAATGGTCAAGAGCGCGGCTCGCACGATGGGGAGCACGGTAGGCCGCGAGATTATTCGTGGTGTTCTGGGGTCGCTACTGGGGGGCAACACCAGCAGGCGGCGCTAAGCTGGAACTGAAAACGAGTGCGGCCTGCATAGAGAATCTTCGCAGGCCGCATCGCTATTTTAGATAACCTTCAGCAGCAGCAGGATGAGGACGATGGTCAGGATAAGACTTAGACCTCCTCCACCGTAGTAGCCGAGACCTGGTCCCATGCGATAGCCACCGAAGCCAAACAGCAAGATCAGAATGATCAGAAGAAGAAGCATTGTTTTTTGTTCTCCTATCGTGGCGAAAGTCAGTCGTCCCTTAGCTAGGATGCAGAATCAGCGCCGGGGGTACGGCGGGAGAACATCTTTGCGGTTCGATCTAGCGCGCCGTGACTGATCCGTTGAAAATCTGGAACTCTCGGATGCCAGCGGAACCCACAGTGGACAGCAGGTTGAGGCGAACACGCTGTGCGGTAACGGCCGGGAAGATATCGATCTTCTTGTGGCCTATCGCCTGAGCGTGAGCGATGGTCTTCCAGGCTCCGTTCTGCCAGACCTCGATGCTGTATTCCTGAACGTGTTGACCTTCGTTGAGCCACTCCATGGTGAGAGCGCGGTCGAAGGTGATGGGCTTGGCAAAGCTGAGCTCGAGCGTGGCGTGACGTGCAGGGGCGGACCAGAAGGTCGATGGATCATTGTCGACAGCGGACCTGGCTGCAGGCTCGCTCAGCGTGTGTGGCGTCTTCACCGCCAGGTTGCTGGCAGGGCCGTAGAGACGCTGAACCGCCTCACCAAATTCGCGCAGGCGGTTGGCATCTGATTCGGGCAGCAGGCCTGTGTTGTCAGGCGCAAGGCCAAGCATCAACTGCGCACCGCGGCCGACGGTCTTGTTGTAGATGTCGAGTAATTCATTGAGCGAAAGCAGGGAGGCCTCATCGTTGGGATGCCAGAACCAATGCAGTTTCCGGAGTGGGGTATCGGCCTCGACGGGGCGCCAGCGGAGATAACCGGCGCGGTCGATGACGTTCCAGTTCTCGTACGGCACGGTGCCATCTTCCGAACCAACCCAGCGGGCATCGGCATCCTTGAAGAGCGCCGTGTCGGCGAAGACGACGGTGTTGGGCTGGTAGGTGCGCAGTTCTTCGATGATTTTGTTGAAGTCATAGGTACGGCCTGCGGAACCGGCGCCATCGAGCCAGAACTCCGCGAGCGGACCGTAGTGAGTAGACAGCTCGGTCAGCTGTGCGAGGTAGTACTTGTCATAGGCGGCCGGATCGGGATAACGCTTGTCGTGGCGATCCCAGGGGGAGAGATAGACGCCGAAGCCGAGGCCTGCCTGATGTGCGGAGTCAGAGGCAAGACGAACAAGATCTCCCTTGCCGTTGAGCCACGGGCTGGCCTTCACCGAGTAGTCAGTATTTGAACTGGGGAAGAGAGCGAAGCCGTCGTGATGCTTGGCAACGAGGACAGCGTACTTTGCTCCGCCAGCCCTGGCGGCCTGCATCCACTGGTCGGTATCGACGTGTGTGGGATTGAAGGTGGACGGCGATGCGGTCCCGTCGCCCCACTCTCGATTCAAAAAGGTGTTGGTCGAGAAGTGGATGATGACACCGATCTCCAAATCCTGCCAGTGCAGCTGTGCAGGATTTGGCTTGATGTCGGGAAAGCTTTGAGCCTGAGACGGTGCACAGAAGGCAGGCGACAGCGCGAGTGCGAGCAGAGAAGAACAGAGACGACGCATAAACATAAGGTAGCGGATTGTTGCGGATTCAATTTCAGCTAAATGTCTTGCCTGACTCTCAGGGCATCAGTGGGGAAGGATCTCGAGGGTGTGGGCTGAAGCTGTGCGCGTCGTATTGCGGTGTCGCTCGGAACGTTTTTCGTCGTAGAGGATCTTGTCGCAGTTGAGGAATAGCTGCTCCCAGTTCTCTTCCGAGGTTTCCAGCTGGGCGAGACCGAAGCTGGCCGTCACGCGGGTGCGCGTCTGTCCGTAGATGATGTCCGTGGCTGCGACAGCCGTTCTCAGCCGCTCGGTAATCTCAAGGGCCTCGTTGTGCGGCGTATTTGGCAGCAAAATAGCGAACTCGTCTCCGCCGATGCGGGCCAGGATGTCACGCGGACGGATTCCTCGCTGCAGGCAGGCTGCAACGGCGATGAGGGTTGCGTCTCCACAGTGATGACCGTAGGTGTCATTGACGTGTTTGAAGTCGTCGAGATCGATCACGACGGCAGAGAGGGGTTGATGATCGCGACGGCAGGCGAGGATACGCTGCTCGGCGGCCAGCTCAATGCCTCGCCGGTTTAGAGCGCCGGTCAGGGGATCCGTGGATGCCTGGACCTCCAGCTTGCCGCGAAGCATGGCAGCGGTCATCCAAACGTAGGCGATCATGATGCCGCCCTGAAGACAGGAGTTGATGATGACGAGCCAGGCGAGGAATGGTCCTGCCTGCAGGTAGTCGCGAGGGGCGCCGTGGAGAGTGACACCGATGACGCGCACGAGGTTGCTCAGAGCGAGGCCGCAGACCATGAGCAGCATGCAGACGGCGGGAATGTTGAGCGATGGGTTGCGGTTCTGCAGGAGGAGAGCGGCGAGATAGAGCTGCTGGAAGAAGAGGATGATGCTGTAGACGACGAGGCGGCGGGCCGTATCAGGATGGAGGACGCCATATTCAACCATGGCAATGGTCATCAAAAAGAGCAGGGTGCCATGGATGTAAACGTGCCAGGTTGGGCGGTCGAAGAAGTCTTTCAGGCAAAGGCAGAGGCTGGCGTAGCCTACGGCAACGGGGATGGTTCCGGCGAGGATGGAGATTGAGTTGGGGATGTGGCCGCGCAGGGCGACGGCGATGGCGCCGATGAGGACGAAGAGGCTGTAGCCGCAGAACCAGTTCACACCCTTCATGCCTTTGTAATGCCAGGAGTTGGCGAAGGTCAGCAGGGTAAAGAGAACAAGGGAGACAACATGTTCAACATGTAGGGAATGAATATCCAAATCGTCGTCCTGTGCTTTTCGGGGTTCGACAACAGTGTAAGGCGAAGTATGAATTCTTCGCGATTTGTTTTTCATTGCCTCTGGGTTTGGATGCGGGTGATTTCCGCGGAGAGCGGTTCTTCCGTTGCCGGGTTTGGAGCAGGTGCGGGGCCGGTTTGTGCTGCCTGGATTCTCTGGGTGGAGCGCAGGTTGGTGGCGGCGATTTGGAGGCCGTAGAGGAGGAGGCCGGCGCGGCGGGCGTCGATGTGGTTGGCGGCGATGCGGGAGAGGAGCTCGCCGAGGGACTCTTCGATGGCTTCGTGGCTGCTGGGGGTGAAGAGGGAGAAGCTGGAGGTGCGGGCGTAACGCTCCTGGGGAGCGACGACGGGGCGGCGGTAGTCGTGGTGGAAGTAACAGAACTGCTCGTTGCGCATGCGCGGGCTGCCGCAGCGGTGATTGTCGGGGAAGATGTGGTGGCACTGGTGTTTGCTGGCCGGGTTGTCGTTGTTGTGCAGAGCTTCGTTCGGCTGATCGATCATGGTATCCCCCCTTGTTTCGGGTCAAAATATTGAAAATAGATAATTTAGGTCTGGACCTCGGGTGCAGGTTGGTGGCCAAACGGTGGAATGTCTGGGGAATCTTCGTATGATCCAGTCAAAATATTGAAATGAAATGGTTTGCTGCGTTAAGTAGAGAAGCCCCGGCAGCTGCCGGGGCTTTGTTATTTGCGACTACTTCTATTTTAGAGAGTTGAGGTGGGAAATATGCCAGTTGAGAGATGTTTGTTTTCGTCTGGCAAGTTTAGTGTTTTGTTTGCGATAGGTGGTTTATTGAAGAATTTGGTTTAATTTGGGGGCTTGACAGGGATTGGTGAGGCTCGCGTCGTCTGTTGTGACTGGCGATTAGTTTTGCCCTTTTGGGGCTTCACTCCGGCCCTTCGGCGGAGTTGATCGATGTTGGGCTTTGGCACGGCTGAAGTGATTCTCTTAAAGAAGGCGGTTCGAGCTTTGCTCGAATGAACCCACACATGCCTTCGGCATGTATGGGGCACCCGGCATGTGTGCGGCACCTGTCCTGAATTAGAACGAGCAAGCCAATGGCTATCTTTTCGGCTCATACCGCATCGCAACCGCGCCTGAGCTGAGCTCCAGGCGGCTTACGAGCGTCAGGTCGACAGGCTTCGATAGCCCTGCGAACAATGTTGGTCCGTGGCCTGCGAGCCTGGGCTGTACTACGAACTCGTACTCATCGATCAGGCCTAGTTCGGCCAGTGCCTGCGGGAGCTTTACGCCTCCGACGAAGAGTCCATTGCCCGGTTGCTGCTTGAGCTGCTGAACGGCCTTACTGAGATCTCCGCGCAGGAGTTCTGCGTTCCAATCGACTTTGTTGAGGCTGCTGGATACGACGTACTTCTTTGCCGCGTCGATGGTGCGGGCGAAGGGTTTCATCCATTCGGGCATTGCTCCCGCGGGTAATGGAGACCGCCATGCTGCCTCCATCATCTCGTAAGTTACCCGGCCAAAGAGGAGGGCGTCGGCCTGCTGGATATTCTCGACTGCGTGACGATGGATGTCTTCGCTGGGCACGATGGCTCGGTGGTCGCAGCATCCGTCGAGTGTGACGTTGATGGAGTAGCGAAGAGGCCGCATTCGGGAAGGGTAGCGCCGATGGCGAGAGACCAGCAAGGCATCTTTGGCTGCCGGATGGACGACCGGCAGACGCTGATGGCGGTCGGCGCGCCGTGGTTTAGCTGACCGCGTGGTTCAGCTGACCGTGGATCGCTGCAGGGCGATGCCTGCCTTGAAGTTTTCGGCGATGCGCTGGGATTTTGCGATGACGGTGGCGGCGTGCGCTGGCCGGAGGACTTCGTGGGCGGTCTCGGCGAAGAGGGCGAGCCAGCGGGAGAAGTGGTCGGGGTCGAGCGGGAGCTGAAGATGGGTCATCATGGGGTCGCCTTTGTAGCGGCCGGTGGTGAGCAGGACGGTGGACCAGAAGTCCTTGAGGGTGGCGAGGTGATGGGGCCAGTCACCGACGATGGCGTTGAAGATGGGGCCGATGTCGGGATCGAGGCGGACCTTCGAGTAGAAGGTGTCGACGAGGAGGGAGATCTCGGGTTCGGTGATCTTTGAAGACATGGGGATAGTTTAGGACTGCGGCTCGTGCTTTGTTAATGATAGAGATGCCCGATTGATGACGAGTTTTAGATACGGAGTCGAAGGGCCTGCGGTTGCTTCTCGATGCGGTTGCTATGCTGGGCTCAATGAATGAGGCGATGTACTACACCTACATTGTGGCCAGCAGGAGTCATAACTTTTATGTGGGTATGACGAGCGAGATGGAGCTTCGTGTTGAACAGCATAAACAGGGGCGATTCGAAGGGTACTCGAAGAAGTACAACTGCAATCGGCTGGTTTGGTTTGAGCGCATCCCTTTGTTCAGGATGCGATCGCGCGGGAGAAGCAGTTGAAGGGATGGTCGCGCGCCAAGAAGATCTGGCTGATTGAACGCGAGAATCCGGCCTGGGTGGATTTGAGTGAGGAGTGGGGGAAGCCGGTGAAGATGTTCGGTGAGGCTTGAGGCGTTGGGGAGCCAACGGCAAAAGCAACCGCAGGTCCTTCGACTGCGTGGTTCGCAAAATGCCGCGAACCACTTCGCTCAGGATGACACTTCTGTTACTGCAATTTGTTAGCAAAAAATGGTTGGGAATTTTGGGGTCGCATGTCGAGGTGACCATGGAGCCGTTAACGGCGAGCATAGTGGATGGAAGCCGGCGCTGGTTTGATGACCGCGCCTTCGGTGAACCTTCTACCTGCCGAACTTCTGGCGGCCTTGTAGCTGACTCATCATTCTTTGCTGGGCCTTCATGCCGCCTCCGCTGCCCATGGTTTTGAAGACCTTGCGCATCTGGCCGTACTGGCGGAGTAGGTTGTTGACGTCCTGCACGGTGGTGCCGGAGCCTGCGGCGATGCGTTTGCGGCGGCTGCCGTTGATGATCTCGTGGTCGGCGCGCTCGCGGGAGGTCATGGAGTTGATGATGGACTCGACGCGGGTGAACTGGCCTTCGTCTACGTTGTCGATGGCCTGCGACATGCCGGCGAAGGGGCCGACGGAGGGGAGCATCTTGAGGATGGACTTCATGGAGCCCATCTTCTTGATCTGACGGAGCTGGTCGCGGAAGTCCTCGAGGGTGAAGCCGTCGCCGGAGAGTGCCTTCTTGGCGAAGGCCTCGGCCTTGCCCTTGTCGAGCGTGGATTCGGCGCGCTCGAGGAGGGTGGCGATGTCGCCGTGGCCCATGATGCGGGAGACGATGCGGTCGGGGTGGAAGGGCTCGAAGGCGTCGGGCTTTTCGCCGGTGCCGAGGAACTTGATGGGCGCGCCGGTGATGTTGCGGATGGAGAGAGCAGCGCCGCCGCGGGCGTCGCCGTCCATCTTGGTGAGGATGGCGCCGGTGATGGTGAGGCTGTCGTTGAAGGCCTTGGCGGAGTTGACGGCGTCCTGTCCGGTCATGGCGTCGGCGACGAAGAGGATCTCGGAGGGCGAGAGGAGCTTTTTGAGCTGCGCCATCTCGTCCATGAGGACGGCGTCGATGCCGGTGCGTCCGGCGGTGTCGACGATGAGCATGTCGCAGCCGAAGTTGGCGGCCTCGCGCTTAGCCTCTTTGGCGAGGCGGAGGACGTCGTCGGTGCCGGGGGTGGCGGCGTCAATCTTGCCCTCGTAGAGCTGGGCGCTGATGGACTGGGCGACGACCTTGAGCTGCTGGCGGGCGGCGGGGCGGTAGACGTCGACGGAGACGAGCATGGGCCGGTGGCCGGCCTTCTTGAGCCACTGGGCGAGCTTGGCGGAGGTGGTGGTCTTACCGGAGCCCTGCAGGCCAGCCATAAGGATGACGCTGGGCGGCTGCGAGGACTTCTGGAAGCGCGCGGTGTCCTTGCCGAGGATGTTGACGAGCTCATCGTGGACGATCTTGACGAGCTGTTCGGAGGGCGACAGGGAGGTGGTCACCTGGGAGCCCATGGCGCGTTCGCGGATGTGCTCGATGATCTGGTCGACGACGGCGAGGTTCACGTCGGACTCGAGCAGGGCGATGCGGATCTCGCGGAGGGCGTCGGAGACGTTCTCGTCGGTGATGGTGCCCTGGCCGCGGAGGTTTTTGAAGGAGCGCTGGAGCTTATCGGAAAGATTCTCGAACATGACTGCATCAAGTTTAGCAGTCGGCGGGACCGTCTGGAGGATGGGTTATTGCGGCGGTTTGGGGCTGGAGGCGTGGCGTTCGCGGTTGAGGAAGGTCATGGAGAAGTAGGCGCCGATCCAGGAGCCGGCGGCGGCGAAGCAGACGTAGATCCAGTGCTGGGTGTAGCTGATGACGGCGAAGGCTGAGAGCAGATACCAGATGCTGCTATAGGTGGCTGCCGGGACGCGCCGGTGGCTGGCGACGGCGGAGTTGAAGAGGACGTAGACGGCGTCGGTGGCGGCGGTGGAGAGGAAGACGCCGAGGGCAAGGGGGAGTTCGATGGACGGCATGATGGAGACCTCCCGGTCGGGGTGCAGCGATGATACGTGGCGAGTTTCAGCTGAGTTTTCCTCGAGGAGTACAGCGGCGGGTTCTTAGCTAGGTTGGTTCGCAGGGGGAGGGCGATGGTTCGATGGCGGCCAAACGGAGCATAATCGGGCTATGCAGACATGGGGTCAGGGTACGGGGAACGTCGCGACGATTCGCGAGTACATGACCTATCTGCGTGTGGAGAAGGGCATGCGACCGGCGACGTGCGAGGCCTACCAGCGCGACCTGGAGCAGTTTGCCGAACATATTGAAAAGCACAACGGCGTGCTGGCGAGTGCGAGCCAGGACGATGTCAGCAGCTTTATGCAGGGACTGCGGGCCAACGGCGTGGAGTCGCGTTCGATTGCACGGAAGCTGAGCGCTCTGCGCGGCTTTTATCGCTGGCTGCTGATGGACAAGAAGATTACGCATGATCCGACGGTGAATGTGGAGTCGCCTGCGAGCTGGAAGGTTCTGCCGAAGAGCCTGGCGGAGTCGGAGATGACGGAGATGCTGGACCGGACGGGCGCGGCGGCGAAGGTGGCTGATGCCGATGGTCTGGCGCTGCGCGATCACGCGATCCTGGAGCTGCTGTACGCGGGCGGTCTGCGGGTTGCGGAGATCTGCAGTCTGCATGTGGAGGATCTGAACCTCGATTCCGGTCAGGCGCTGGTGCGCGGCAAAGGCGATAAGGAGCGGATCGTACCGCTGGGACGTACGGCGATCGAGGCGCTGGAGAGATATCTGAAGCTGGGACGGCCGGAGCTGGTGACGGCTGGAATGCAGCGCGCCCTGTTTCTGAGCGTGCGCGGCAAGCCGTTGACGCGGCAGTGGGTGTGGGAGATGGTGCGGTCTGCTTCGCCGACCGGGACCAAGGCGAGTCCGCACAAGCTGCGGCACAGCTGCGCGACGCACATGGTGGAGCATGGCGCAGATCTGAGGAGCGTGCAGACGCTGCTGGGTCACGCCGATATCGCGACGACGCAGGTGTATACGCATCTTGCGCTGGGCCGGTTGAAGCAGGTGCACCGGATGCATCATCCGCGGGGAAAGCGCCTGTTGCA
This sequence comes from Edaphobacter sp., assembly GCF_028283685.1. Taxonomy (GTDB): domain Bacteria; phylum Acidobacteriota; class Terriglobia; order Terriglobales; family Acidobacteriaceae; genus Edaphobacter. The sequence continues at coordinate 377,571 of NZ_JAPWKF010000001.1, forward strand.
GGTGGCGGAGTAGGCCATGGCGGAGCGGAGTGAGTTTGTCGAGCTCGCGGAGCGCTTTCTCTCCATGCTGGCGAACGAGCGCGGGGCGTCGGAGCACACGGTGCGGGCGTATGCGCGCGAGGTCAAAAACTTTGCAGTCTACCTGGAAGAGAGCCTGGGCAAGGATGCCGGGGTGAAGGTGGTGGAACATCTGCATATACGGGCCTACCTTGGGGTGCTGTATCAGCGCGGCCTGACGAAGGCGAGCGCGGCGAGGGCACTGGCCGCGGTGCGGAGCTGGTTCAAGTGGATGGCGAAGGAGCGACTGGTGGAGCAGAATCCTGCGCTGCTGGTGAGTACGCCAAAGCTGCCGAAGCACCTTCCGCGCGTGCCGAGCGTGGAGGAGGTTAACCGCGTACTGAACTCGCTTGAAGAGAGGCGTTCTGCCGAGCGAAGTGGCGATAGCGAGCAGGGAACGGCAGATGGCGAGGCGATCGCGTGGCCGGAGCGGGACCGGGTGATCTTCGAGCTGCTGTATGGCTGCGGGATTCGCAACTCGGAGCTGGTGGGTTTGAACGTGGACAGCGTGCGCTGGGGCGATGACGCCATCCTTGTCCGCGGCAAGGGACGCAAGGAGCGGCTGGTTCCGCTGGGCGACGAGGCGGCGATTGCGCTACGGACCTATCTTCCGGTCCGGGAGGCCAAGCTGACGGCTTCGGGTAAGGGAGCGCTGGTCCACGAGGGACCGCTGCTGACGAATCTAAGGATGCGTGGCGATTGCAGGCTAACGACGCGCAGTGTAGGGCGAATCGTGAAGGCGATTGCGCTGAGTCGCGGGCTGGCTGCCGATGTGCATCCGCATACGCTGCGCCATGCGTTTGGAACGCACATGCTGGAAGAGGGCGCTGACCTGAGAGCGATCCAGGAGATGCTGGGACACGAGCGGCTTTCGACTACACAACGGTATACGCAGCTGACGGTGGGCCAGGTGCAGCGGGTCTACGACGAGACTCACCCCCGGGCGAAATAGCAGCATTCGCGTGCGGCAGAGGGGAATTGCCTTCACCGGAGGACCCAGGCCCGCCGGGCGGGACGGTCTTTCCGTTGTCGCCGGACCAGCCGGCAGACGCTTCGACTCCGTAGGGAAGAAAGATGGAAAAGACGGTGCCATGCCGCTCGGCGGTCTGGGAGCTGCGTAAGGCGATGTGGCCGCCGTGCCGCGCGATGATCTGCTGGGTGACCCATAGACCGAGGCCAGTCCCGGTGGTCCCCTTGGTGGTGTAGAAGGGCTCGAAGACCTGGCGCATGGTGTTGCCGCTCATGCCGACGCCGGTGTCGGCGACGGTAAACCAGATGCCGTGCTCTACGGAGTGAGTGTCGGTACCGGGACGGATACGCAGGAGGAGGCGGCCCTGTCCGGGCATGGAGTCAAGCGCATTGGTGACGAGATTGACGAGGACCTGACGCATCTCTCCCTGATGACAGAGAAGGGGAGGAACGGGCTGATAGCTGGTCTCGACGGCGACGTGGGAGACGATGAGCCGGCCGGCGTGGAGGGCGATGGCGCTCTCCATGATCTCGGAGATCTGGCAGATGGTGGGGCCGGGGGCTCCGCGAAAGAAGCCGAGAGTCTGCGAGGCGATGTGCGAGACGCGCATGAGCTCGTTCTGGGCGAGGTTGAGATAGTGGCGGCCGACTTCGGAGAGGCTCTCCTGCTGGAGAAGGAAGAGGAGATTGGTGATGGCCTCAAGGGGATTGTTGATCTCGTGGGCGATGCTGGCGGTGAGGCGGCCTGCCAGGGCGAGCTTGTCGGCGTTGCGGAGCGACTGCTCGGCGCGGCGCATGGAGGTGATGTCGCGGGCGACCTTGGAGGCGCCGATGATCTTTCCCGAGGCGTCGCGCACGGGGGAGACGGTCAGGGAGACGAGGATGTCGGAGCCATCCTTGTGACGGCGGAGGGTCTCATAGTGCTCGACGCGTTTACCGCGGCGAATGGTTTCGAGAACGGTGGCGGGGTCTTCGATGGCGCTCTCGGTGCCGAGGTCGGAGGTGAAGTGTCCGATCATTTCGGATGCCGAGTAGCCGAAGATGTGCTCGGCGCCCTTGTTCCAACTGGTGATGCGGCCTTCGAGGGTACTGCTGATGATGGCGTCGTCTGAGGATTCAACGATTGCAGCCAGCAGGGCGGAGGCCTCTTCGTGAGAGTTGATGCCGGCTCCGATGCCGATTTCTGTAGATGGAGGGTGTTGCGATGCCGATGTTCCGGCTGACGCAGGCTGGTCACTCTGCCCCTGTTGCATAGACTCCGTCACGACTGCCTCCCTGCGCGTTAGGATGCAGTTTTTCCGGCCGCGGCTAGATGACGCGCAAATTAGCTGTTGCAGCTGCCGATTCGGGGAGAATGACGTAAGTGGACTAGTAGCGTGGGATGCCGGGATCTATGAAGCGTGACCAGCGATCGATGCCGCCTGCCAGGGACTGCGCATGGTCGAAACCCTGATCGCGGAGCCACATGGTGACGGAGAGCGAGCGGGCGCCGTGGTGACAGAGAACGACGATGGGCTGGTCGGGGTCGAGCTCCTGGTGGGCACGGGAGGGAATATCTCCCATGGGCATGAGGGTGGAACCGGGAATATTTGCCAACTCCGCCTCCCATGGTTCGCGAACGTCTAAGAGGAGGGGAGCGCTGTCCTGCTTACGAAGCTGCTGGTAGGCTTCGGCCGTAATCTCTGGATCGAGCATGAGATAAGGATACCGTGGAGTCCGGAGGGAGCGAAAGCGGGAGGGTGCGGCGTGGGAGCCTGGTTCCGGCGATGGGCCGCAGGCATTGTCAAAGGGGTGTCTAATCGGTTTCCCCGGCGGTACACTTTAACTTTAAGGAGCATCGTAGTAGGCACCGGCCACTCACAGCTTCTCAGGGGAAAGCAGGACAGGATTTGGAGAAGGTTTTAATCGTCGAGGATGAAGTACATGCACGAACGGGCCTGACCGAGCTGATCGAGAGCTGGGGCTATCGGGCCGAGGGTGCGGCGGACGGCGTGGAGGGCCTGGAGAAGGTCCAGAGCTGGAAGCCGTCGATCGTCGTGACCGATTTGAAGATGCCGCGCATGGACGGGATGGAGATGCTGCGCCGGCTGGCCGATCTCCCGGAGCGCATGGCGGTGGTCATGATGACGGCGCAGGGATCGATTGAATCGGCGGTGGAGGCGATGCGGACCGGAGCGTTCGACTATGTTCCGAAGCCGGTGGACCCGATGCGGCTGCGTATGATTCTGCAAAACGCCGCGCTGCAGCACGATACCGATTCGGATACGGAGTTTGAGGCCAAGAAGCGGAAGCAGCGGGATACCGGAATGCTGGGGCCGCTGGTGGGAACGTCACAGCGGATGAAGCAGATCTTCTCCCTGATTGAGCGGGTGGCTCCGTCGAACGTCAGCGTGCTGGTGACGGGCGAGAGCGGCACGGGTAAGGAGCTGGTGGCGCGCGCTCTGCATGAGCTGAGTTCGCGGCGGAACAAGCCGTTTGTGGCAGTCAACTGCGCGGCTATTCCGGAGACGCTGATCGAGAGTGAGATCTTCGGCCATGAGAAGGGAGCCTTTACGGGCGCCGTGGAGCGCCGGGCGGGCTGCTTTGAGCTGGCGGAAGAGGGCACCCTGCTGCTGGACGAGATCGGCGAGATGCCGGCGGCGACCCAGGCGAAGCTGCTGCGGGTGCTGGAAGACAGGAAGCTGCGCCGGCTGGGCTCCAAGGTGGAGACGCCGGTTGACGTGCGGGTGGTGGCGGCGACGAATAAAGATCCCGAAATTGCTGTGGCAGCAGGCGAGCTGCGTGGGGATCTGTACTACCGGTTGAACGTGTTCAATATCCAGATGCCGCCGCTGCGGGAGCATACGGAGGACATTGCGGCGATCGCGCAGAAGATGATCAGCGACATGAATGAGCGGCATAACTGCACGGTGACCGGCATAAAAGACAGCCTGCTGAAGCGGCTGGAGGAGTATGTGTGGCCGGGCAATGTCCGCGAGCTGCGCAATGCGATTGAGCGCGCGACGATCCTGGCGGGCGGTGGTCTGTTGGGGATTGAACATCTGCCTCCGAACTTCGGCGAGGCGGGGTCGTTCCCGGTGATGACGAAGAGTGGAAGGTTTGCTGCTCCCGGCGAGGGTCAGGAGAGCAATGGCGGCGTCCGCGTCAAGGAGATGGATCGCTACCTGGAAGACAAAAATACGGTACGCGTCGAGGTGGGAACGACCGTGGACGAGGCAGAGCGGCAGCTGATTCTGAAGACGCTGCTGTCGACGCACAACAACAAGACGAAAGCGGCCGAGATTCTCGGTATCAGTTCGAAGACGCTGCAGAATAAGCTGAAGGAATATTCGAATAACGCTTCCGCGGTGGAATAGCCATGCGCCTGAAGACGAAGCTGGTGGTATCGGCTACCGCCGTGACGTTTGCCATCGTGGCTGTGCTGTCGATTCTGTTTGTGGGTGAGCTGCTGCGGCAGCGCATCGAACAGACGGCAGCCGCCAACGATGTGCTGGCGCACGAGGTGGTGCTGATGACCCGCCAGGCGGTGGAGACGGGCCTGCGGGCCAATCCTCCGTCGGACAATACGGATGCGGCCTTCGATGCGGCGGTGAAGGAGTCGCTGAAGAGCCATCTGCCGTTGAGCGATGTGATGAACGCGATCGTGCGTTACTCGCCGACGGTGCAGGATGTCAGCGTGGTGGATGCGCACGGCATTACGCTGGTGAGCACAGACCCCGACGCCATCAACCAGCCAATCAACCACCGCAACAGCCTGGAGAGCCTGCAGACGGGAAGCATTGCGTACCAGATCCGCGAGGTCTTCGGAAAGCCTCGGGTTCTGGATACAGTTCAGTCGCTGGACCGGAACCAGATGCCGTTCCTGATCGTGCATGTCGGCGTGCGATCCACCTTCCTGAAGAACTCGTATGAGCCCTGGCTGAGGGCCGCGGCGCTGTTTGCGCTGCTGGCGGCCATTGCGGCGATGATGTTTGCCGCGCTGCTGGCGAATAGTGCGCTGCAGCCGATCGAGATGATCAGCCGCCAGCTGGAGAAGCTGATGCAGGCAGGGACGACCGCTGCCGCACCAACGCCGGAGGCCAGCGAAGGCGATGCCGATGCGATGGCCCGCGTCTCGAAGACGATTGACCGGCTGGGAGAGCAGATGCGGTCGAAGGAGGCCGGCTATACGGCGCTGCAGGCAAACCTGAACCAGATGCTCGACACCCTGCGCGACGGCGTGCTGATGTTTACTGCGGACGACCGCGCCGTGATGGTCTCGGATGCGGTCGCCTACTTCCTGAACCGGCCGGAGCAGCAGATGGTGGGCATGCAGCTGGAGGAGATCTTCGAGCGGAATACGTCGCTGGGAGCGGCTGTGCTGAGGGCGTTTGCGAGGGGCGACCAGGTGACGGCGGAGCAGGTCACGCTCGAGGACGGCAGGCAGGTACAGATCTCGCTGGACCGGATTGACGATGGGCTGGGCGGCGGAAGCATGGGAACGCTGCTGACGCTGCGGGATATCGAATCGATGATGCAATTGGGGCAGGAGCTGGAGATCGCGCGCCGCCTGGCTGCGATTGGACGGCTGACGGCGGGCGTGGGGCATGAGGTCAAGAATCCAATCAACGCGATGGTGGTCCACCTGGAACTGCTGCGCAGCAAGCTGACGGCGGCGGGACCGGGGGCGCTGGGCGGGGCACAGCGGCACGTCGACATTCTGGCTAACGAGATGCAGCGGCTGGATCGCGTGGTGCAGACGCTGGCGGACTTTTCGCGGCCGATGGAGCTGAATCTGCGCGAGCACGATCTGCGAAAGGTGATCGGGGCGGTGGTGGATCTGACGTCGGCGGAGATGCAGGAGAACGGGGTGCGTGTGATCACGGATGCTCCCGTGGAGCCGGTGATGGTTCGCATCGATGGGGAGCTGGTGCGCCAGGCCGTGCTGAACCTGCTGTTGAACGCGATGCAGGCCATGCCTGACGGGGGAAATATACGGGTGCGGATGCGACGCGAGCATCCGTTCGGTGTCGTGGAGGTTGCGGATGAGGGAGTGGGAATTCCCGCAGATGTCCTTCCGCGGATCTTCGAACTTTATTTCACAACAAAACCACGCGGAAGTGGAATTGGATTAGCGCTCACGTACCGTATTCTGCAGATACACGGAGGAGCGCTGGACGTCCGTTCTAACCCGGACCCGGCAGCTCTGGACCGTGGAACTATTTTTACACTGCGATTGCCGATGGCGGCAGGTGCTGCAGCCGAAACAAGAAAGACTGCAGCAGGTGCTGGCCGGAAAACCGTAGGAGAGCACGTCTGATGCAGTACGGTACGAGAATTCGAAGCAGACGTTTATTTGTTGTCTTTGGTTTGCTGCTGGGTCTCACTGGTTGCCGGCATAAGCCGGTCCTTCCTCCATTGCCTCAGATCACGCAGCCGGTGGATCTACTGGATATTCCAGAGCCGCCGCTGCCTGAAGAGATCGAGGTTCCGGTGGTCAGGCTGCCAGCGGTTCCGACGGCTTCGGCTTATTCGAAGCTGAGGCTGAGGCGGAGACGCTCGGCGCCACCAGTACCGGCGGCCGCTGTGACGCCGCCTGCGCAGAGCACACCGGAGTCGGCTCCGGCGGACAACACCGCTGCGCCTTCGCTAGGCTCACTCTCTTCGGGGGGTGATACGAGTCCGCGCGCGCAGCAGGAGGCGGCGGGCCTGATCTCCGCCAATGAGCGCAGGATCAACGCCCTGCCGATCCAGAAGGTCGAGGCGGAGAAGGTGCAGCTGAGCAAGGTCAGGAACTTCCAGAAGCAAGCGCAGGACGCGCTGAAGTCGGGCGATACCGAAGGGGCAAAGACACTGGCCACCAAGGCGAAGCTGCTGCTGGACGATATCGAGAAGCTGTAGGGAGTTTTAAAAGATAAGGGCGGCAGGATTAATCCTGCCGCCCTTTTGATTTGCGCGAAACTGCCGGACTCAGGCTTCGGTTCCGTGGCACTTTTTGTACTTCTTGCCGGAGCCACAGGGGCAGGGATCGTTGCGGCCCACCTTGTCGCCGGTGACGCGCGGGGTGTTGCCGTTGGAGGCGGCAGCAGAGCTTCCGGCGGCACGAGCCAGCTCGAGCTCGCGCTCCTTCTTGCGCTGGAACTCACGCTCAAGCTGGTCGATGGTGGTCGACGGGGCGCGAGTGGGAATCGGAATGACCGCCGCCTGCTCTGCGGGAAGGGACTGCACCTCCGCCTCAAGCGTGGGCGGCTGCTGCGGAACCTCTCCGGGCGTGCGGAAGTCGGGCGGAAGCTGATCGAGGCTCTCGATGGGATTGCCGTCGGGACCGATGATCTGCATACGGAAGAGGTGCCGGATGGTGTCTTCCTGGAAGCGGAGCATCATGGTCTCGAACATCTCGAAGGACTCTTTCTTGTAGGCGACGAGAGGATCCTGCTGGGCGTAGCCGCGGAGTCCGATGCCTTCCTTGAGATGATCCATCTGGAGGAGGTGATCCTTCCAGAGTCCGTCGAGGACGGAGAGCATGACGACGCGCTCGTGGTAACGCATGGCCTGCGAGCCGAGGATCTTCTCCTTGATGGCGTAGCGGGCGCCGAGATTGTCGAAGATGGCCTCACCGAGATCGTGGCGGTTGAGCGCGGTGACATCAACCTCGTTCTCAAGATGCGCTCCGAAGAGATCGTAGAGCTGCGAGAACATGGCCTCTGTCTTCCACTGCTCGGGATGAAGCTTCTCGGGGGCGTTCTCGTCGAGCAGGTTGGAGAGGATGGTGGAGAGATAGTCGTCGGTGATGAGCTGCTTCTGGTCGACGCCCTCCATGAGCTGCTTGCGGAGACCGTAGACGGCTTCGCGCTGCTTGTTCATGACGTCGTCGTACTCGAGGACGTGCTTGCGGGACTCGAAGTTCTGGGTTTCGACGGCCTTCTGCGCGGCCTCGATGCGGCGGGAGATCATGCCGCTCTCGATGGGGACGCCCTCTTCCATGCCGAGGCGCTGGAGCAGGGTGGAGACCCACTCGCGGGCGAAGATGCGCATGAGGTCGTCTTCGAGCGAGAGGTAGAAGCGCGAGGCTCCGGGGTCTCCCTGACGGCCTGCGCGTCCGCGCAGCTGGTTGTCGACACGGCGGGACTCGTGGCGCTCGGTGCCGATGATGAAGAGACCACCGGTGGCGTTGACGGCGTCACGCTCCGTCTGTGCGGCGGTGGAGTGAGCGGCGACGGCTGCATCCCAGGCGGCCTGGGTCGTCTCGAACTCCTGCGACTGGTAGTAGAAGCGGAACATGCCGGGTCCGGCGACGGGGGAGATGGCTCCCTCGGCTGCGGAGACGGCGCGTGCCTGCGACTTGCGGACGAGATCCTGGCGGGCCATGAAATCGGCGTTGCCGCCGAGCAGAATGTCGGTACCGCGGCCGGCCATGTTGGTGGCGATGGTGACCATGCCGAGGCGACCGGCCTGGGCGACGATCTCGGCTTCCTTCTCGTGGAACTTGGCGTTGAGGACGACGTGGCGGACGCCCTTGCGCTTGAGGATATCGGAGAGCAGCTCGGACTTCTCGATGCTGGTGGTGCCGACCAGGACGGGCTGGCGGCTCTCGTGCAGACGGGCGATCTCGTCGGCGACGGCGAAGTACTTTTCCTTGGCCGTACGGTAGACGACGTCGGCGTGCTCGATGCGCAGCATCTGCCGGTTGGTGGGGATGACGACGATGTCGAGCTTGTAGATGTTGTCGAACTCGGCGGCTTCGGTCTCGGCGGTGCCGGTCATGCCGCTGAGCTTTTTGTACATGCGGAAGTAGTTCTGGAAGGTGATGGTGGCAAGGGTCTGGTCTTCCTTGCGGATGGAGACGCCTTCCTTGGCTTCGACGGCCTGATGGAGACCGTCGGACCAGCGGCGGCCGGGCATGAGACGACCGGTGAACTCGTCGACGATGATGACCTCGCCGTCCTTGACGACGTACTCGACGTCACGCTTGTAGAGGGCGTGGGCCTTGATGGCGACTTCGACGTGGTGCTTGAGGTCCCAGTTCTCGGGGTCGGCGATGTTGCCGATGCCGAGGAGGCCTTCGATCTTCTCCCAGCCTTCGTCGGTCACGGTGACGGCACGGGACTTTTCGTCGACGACGAAGTCGCCGGTCCAGGTCTTGGTCTCGAGCGTCTCGATGAGCTCACCCGCCTCGAGCTGGGGGATGATGACGTTGACGCGGGCGTACTTGTCGGTGGTCTGGTCGGTGGGACCGGAGATGATGAGCGGGGTACGGGCCTCGTCGATGAGGATGGAGTCGACTTCGTCGACGATGCAGAAGTAGTTGCCGCGCTGCACCTGGTCGGCGATCTCGAACTTCATGTTGTCGCGCAGGTAGTCGAAGCCGAACTCGTTGTTGGTGCCGTAGGTGATATCGGCGGCATAGGCGGCACGGCGCTGGGCGTCGTCGAGGTCGTGGACGATGACGCCGACGGAGAGGCCGAGGAAGCCGTAGATCTTGCCCATCCACTCCGCATCGCGCTTGGCGAGGTAGTCGTTGACGGTGACGACGTGGACGCCATGGCCTGCGAGGGCGTTGAGATAGCAGGGAAGGGTGGCGACGAGCGTCTTACCTTCGCCGGTCTTCATCTCGGAGATCTTGCCGGAGTGCAGGACGATGCCGCCGATCATCTGGACGTCGAAGTGGCGCATCTGCACGATACGACGGCCGGCCTCGCGGACGACGGCAAAGGCCTCGGGAAGGATCTGCTCGAGGACGGCCTTTTCGGCGGTGTTGCGCTCGTCGGCGTCTTCGATGCCGGAGATGGCATCGGCGATCCGCTTACGGAACTCGACGGTCTTGTCGCGCAACTGCTCGTCGGTGAGCGACTGGATGGCCGGCTCGAGTCCGTTGATCTGGGTGACGATGGGCATCAGGCGCTTGACGGCGCGCTCATTACTGGTACCAAAGACTTTTGCTATGACTGAGTTGAACAAAACCTGTGTCCTTCGTGGGTACGCATTCCGACCCTTTAACAGTGTAACTGGTTCTGATGACGGCGGCAGAGGCAACGATTCTGCGGCGAGGGGTACATTTCGGGATTCGTGCCTCCCGGAGGCGATATAAGCACTTCGCTTTCTATTTCGCTTTCTATAATGAGCGTAACCGCATGATGGGCTCTCCCCAGCTTACCTACCCATGGATTCTGATCGTCGTCTTCGCTCGTCAGCTCTGTCTGCCGCTGCCGGCCCCGCTGATTCTGATCGCTGCGGGGGCGATTGCGGTCGAAGGCCGATTGGATATTGCGCCAATCGTGATTGCAAGCGTCCTGGGCTGTCTTGCAGGGGATGGCGTGTGGTTCTGGCTGGGGCGGCGCTGGGGAAGCCGCGTGGTTCGTATCGTCTGCAAGCTGAGCTCGGACCCGCGAAGGAGCTCGAAGCGGGCGCATAAGATCTTCGAGCGCTGGGGCCTGCGCATGCTGGCCATCGCGAAGTTCATCCCGGTGATGGATGGCATTACGCCTCCTCTGGCCGGGGCGGAGGGGGCGACGGTCACGCAGTTTGTGCTCTTTGACGGGCTGGGAGCGCTGCTGTGGACGACGATGTATGTGCTCATCGGCGTGATTTTTCATGACCAGCTGGATGTCGCGGTGACGGCGGCACAGCACTTCGGCAAGCTGGTGGGCCTGTTTATCGGGCTTCCTCTGCTGCTGTACATCGGCTGGCGCGGCGCGCTGATTGTGCGGATGATGAGCTACCTGAGGACGCATCGGCTGAGCGCGGCAGCGCTGGACAAGAAGATGCGGTCAGGAGAGCGGCTGGCGATCATCGACCTGCTGGAGTTTGAGGACATCGACGGCGATATGGCTGGCATTCCGGGAGCAGCGAGGATTGATCCGGCGAGGATGCGCGCCACGCCGAAGGTGGATCTTCCGGACGATCTGAGCGTGGTGGTCTACTGCTCGTCGCGCAAGCAGATTGTGAGTGCAAGGGTGGTGGTGGCGATGCGCCGCAAGGGAGCCCGCAGGGTGTGGATTCTCGACGGCGGCCTGAAGGCGTGGAGGGATGCGGGCTTTCCGGTCTCCCATGATCTGTACACGACACAGGAGCTGGCGAAGAACCTGGGGATTCATATTCCGGAGCCGGTCTCTGCTCATCGCAGACGTCACGGGCGCCATCATGAGGAACACGCCGAACAGGTCACGGAACAACTGCCGGGCTGACACGCTGACAGCAGGCGTCTGTGATGCCCGATAGTCTGTGAAGCAACGGGGTGAGTTCATGAGACGAAACAGAGTTCTTGCAGCGTTGTCGATGGTGCTTGCCGGCACGATCGCGGGAGTGGCGCAGAGCGGTCCGGTCCAGCGGATCGGAAGCCCGCAGTCGATCATCAGCTCGGTGGTGTGGGTGGGCGATACGGCCTATCTTTCGGGAACGATGGCTCCGGTGGACTATCCGGCGGACAAGGCCAGAGGAACGCCCGCGGGATACAACGGGGACACCAAGGCGCAGTCGATCGCGGCGATCCGGGAGATTGAAAAGCAGCTGAAGGGGGTGGGCCTGGGGCTGGGCGACATCGTGCAGATGCAGGCCTTTCTGTCGGGCGACCCGGCCAAGGGCGACAGGATGGATCTCGATGGCTGGAATGCGGCTTATCGCATGTTCTTCGGCACGCCGGAGCAGCCGAACAAGCCGGTGCGCGCGACGGTGCAGGTGGCGCAGCTGGTGATCCCAACGGGGCGCATTGAGCTGATGGTGGTTGCGGCACGACCGCATCCGGCGAAGTAGACTGCCACGGGAAGAATTGTTGCCCGGCTGCGCGAGGGCATCAGGCATACTTGCGGATAGATTTCGACGGGTGAACGGAACCGATGCTGAGCTATACCGAAAACAGTCTCCTGATCTGCTCCTCCGTGGCTGCATCGCTGCTGCTGGTTTCGTTGCTCAATCGGATATGGCCGATTACGAATCGCAAGGTGATCAATGAGGTCACGGCCTGGCAGCTGGGGGTGCTGGGAACGACGTACGGCGTGATTCTCGGCTTCATGCTGTACACGGTGTGGGAGGGATTTCGGGCGGCGCAGATTGACGCCAATCTGGAAGCGACCTCGATGCTGAATGTCTACCGGCTGGCGGACGGCCTGCCGTCGCCACAGAATAACCAGATTCAGGTGCTGGCGCAGCGCTATGAACGGGTTGTGGTGGACGAAGAGTGGCCGGCGATGCAGCGGATGAGCGATGACCGCGCGGCAGGCGTTGTGGTCGAGGAGATGTGGCGCGTGCTGGCGAAGGCCGAGCCGACGACCACGCTCGCAACGAACACGATCGACCATATCCAGTACGCCATGGCGAACCTGGCGGAGCGCAAGAACATGCGGGATCTCCAGCGGAGCAGCGAGGTACCGCGGTTGCTGTGGCTTCTGCTGCTGATCGGCGGAGCGGCGACGATCGTCTCTTCCTGCCTGCTGGGCAATGACAAGAAGTGGCTGCACTACTGCCAGGTGGCTGCGCTCACGTTTGTGATTGTGACGGCTCTGGCGGCGATCGCAGATCTGGCTCGGCCGTATCAGGGAGCGGTGGCGGTCGAGCCATCCGCTTTTACGCATGCCCTGAAGCTGATGAACGACCGCCCGGTCCGCTAGTGGCCGCCCATCAGCTCCGGGTCCACGGCCTTTCGCTTCTCCGGCAGGCGCATGATGAAGGGAAGGGGCGTGAGGCAGAGGATGATGCAGGAGAGCCCGAAGAAGGCGTTCTTGTAACTGAGCATCGACGCCTGACGCAGCATATCCTGGTAGGCCTGCCCGATGGCCAGCTGCGTGGCCTGCGCGGCCGACATGCCGCTTGAGAGCAACTGCTGCTTGATGGAGTTGATGTAGAGGTTATAGGGCACGCTGCCGGGGATCACGTTCGCCGCGAGAGCAACCTGGTGGACCTGTGCCGTGCGCGCGATGAAGGTGGTGAGAAGCGCTGTGCCGACGCTGCCGCCGAGATTGCGGGCGAAGTTGGAGAGGCTGGAGATCTGGTTGGTCTTACTGGCAGGCACGCCGACATAGTTGAGCGTACTGATGGGGATGAAGATCAGCGGCAAGCCGATGACCTGCAGCATGCGCCAGAGCGTCGCGGTGGCGAAGCTGGTGTTGAGGTCGAGGCGCGTGAGGTTGTAGATGCCCGCCGCGGTGATGAGGTATCCGATCGCAACCATCATGCGTGGATCGCCTTTGCCCAGCAGGCGTCCGGCGATGGCCATCATGATCATCATGACGAAGCCTGCGGGGGACAGCACCATGCCAGCGCGTTCCGCCGTGTATCCGAGCAGCGCCTGAAGATATTGCGGGATGAGCACGGTACTGCCGAAGAGCACCATGCCGAGGATGAGCTGAAGGAAGACGGCGGTGCCGAAGTTGCGATTCTTAAGAAGCTTGAGATCGACGATGGGGTGGGTGTGATTCCACTCCCAGATGGCGAAGACGAGGAGCATGGCGGCGGCGAGGACGGCGCAGGTGACGATCATCGGCGAGCCGAACCAGTCCTTCTCCTGCCCCTTGTCGAGGGTGAACTCGAGGAAGCCGACACCGGCGGCGACCAGGCCGAGGCCGAGGAAGTCGACCTTTTCGTTGCGGGCTTCTTTCATACGCGCCTTGAGGTGCGGCGGGTCTTCGACCATGCGGTTGGAGAGATAGAGCGAGATCAGGCCGATGGGGAGATTGATGAAGAAGATCCAGTGCCAGCTGAAGTTGTCGGTGATCCAACCGCCCAGGGTCGGGCCGATGGCGGGAGCGACGACGACGGCCATGCCGTAGACGGCGAAGGCCTGGCCGCGCTTTTCGATGGGGAAGGTATCGGCGAGGATGGCCTGCTCGCTGGGCGCGAGACCGCCGCCGCCTGCGCCCTGCAGGATGCGGGCGATGACGAGCATGGGGAGCGTCTGAGCGATGCCGCAGAGCAGGGAGCAGATGGTAAAGAGCGCCACGCAGGTCATGTAAAAGCGCTTGCGGCCGAAGCGGTTGGAGAGCCAGCCGGAGACGGGCAGAACGATTGCGCTTGAGACGAGATAGCTGGTCAGCACCCAGGTCGCCTCTTCCTGGCTGGCACCAAGCGTTCCTGCCATGTGGGGCAGGGCGACGTTGGCGATGGAGGTATCGAGCACCTCCATGAAGGTGGCGAGCGTCACGGTCAGGGCGACGGCCCACGGGTTGTGGCTCGGCTTCCAGACGGAAGGGATGGCGGGTGCAACAGCTGTAGACATATCAGGTTCCTGAGATATTATCAGGAGACTGATATGTCTGTCCCGAAAAAGAAAGCGAATTCGAACTCACGACGGGCCCTGATGAAGCAGACGGTTGTCGGGATGAAACGCATCCTGATGCAGTTTCGCCTGCAGGTGGAAGAGGAGCTGAAGCCGCGCGGCGTGACGGTGGCTCAGATTCAGCTTCTGCTGGCGATCCGCAACACGCCGGGCAGTTCGGGCGCGGAGCTGGCGCGAAGCTGCTACATCACACCGCAGAGCGTGCAGACGGTTCTTGCGCAGCTGGAGGCCGCTGGATGGATTGTGCGCGGTAAGGAGCAGACCAACGACCGCATCCTGACGGCGCATCTGACGGCGGCAGGACGGCGGCAGACCAAGGTGGTCGATGGCCTTTCCGCGGGGATCCAGGAGAGGATGTGGCAGGGCATCAGCGAGAGGGAGATGGCCGCGCTGAATGCGCTGCTGCAACGCTGCCTGACCAACCTGGGAGAGACGGCCTAGAACGCTCCGCGAAGACGCGGCTGCTTGCTTATACTTGGTAGGTTGCTGCCCGGAAGCTACACAGCCGGCAGCCAGAGGGGTATGAGGCTATGCAGGCATCGGAGTCAGGAGCGGTTGCGTTTGCGCGTGAGAATGGCGCGCGGTTTGTGGAGGAATTGAAGGCACTTCTCCGCATCCCTTCGATCTCCACTTCGCCGGAGCATGCGGGGGATGTGCGGCTTGCGGCGCAGTTTGTCGCGGAGGAGCTATCGCGGATCGGGATGGAGAATGTGCATCTGATTGAGACCGCGTCCGCGCAGCATCCGGGTGGACATCCGCTGGTGTATGCCGACTGGCTGAAGGCAGGGAAGGACGCGGTCACGGTGCTTTGCTACGGCCACTACGACGTGCAGCCTGCGGAGCCGCTGGAGGAGTGGGTGACGCCTCCCTTTGAGCCGACAGAGAGAGACGGCAACCTGTATGCGCGGGGCGCGGTCGACGATAAGGGGCAGATGTGGATGCATGTGAAGGCGCTGGAGTCGCTGTTTGCGGCCAATGGCGGCAAGCTGCCGGTTAACGTGCGCGTGATTGTCGAGGGCGAGGAAGAGGTCGGCGGAGAGGGAATTGCCAGCTTCGTTCGCGAGCATGGCGACCAGTTGAAGGCAGATGTGGCCGTGGTGAGCGATACAGAGATGTTCGCGCCGGAGCTGCCGACGTTGTGCGTGGGGCTGCGCGGCATGATCTACACGGAGATCGAGGTGCGCGGAGCGAAGACCGACCTGCACTCCGGTATGTACGGAGGCGCGGCGCCGAATCCCTTTGTCGCGCTGGCACAGATCATCAGCAAGCTGAAGGACGAGCAGGGCCGAGTGCAGATTCCGGGCTTTTACGACAAGGTTGCCGCGCCGACGGCGGATGAGCTGAAGGCGTGGAAGGCGCTTCCTTTTGACGAGGAGCACTATCGGAAGACCGAGGTGGGCTCGCGGGAGCTGACGGGCGAAGCAGAGTACAGCGTGCTGGAGCGGACCTGGGCTCGGCCGACGCTGGATGTTCATGGCATGCCCGGCGGCTTTATTGGAGCTGGAGCCAAGACGGTGATTCCGGCGAAGGCGGTTGCGAAGGTGAGCATGCGGCTGGTGCCGGATCAGACGCCGGCGGAGAGCTTCGCCGCCTATAAGGCCTTTGTGGGGTCGATTGTGCCGAAGGGGGTTGAGGTTGAGGTGAGGCTGATCCATTCGGGTGATCCGATCGTCGTCTCGACCGACAACCCTTACGTGAAAGCGGCGACGGAGGCGATGCACGAGGTCTTCGGCAAGGAGACGGTGTTTGTTCGCGGCGGTGGTTCGATCCCGATTGTGGGAGACTTCGTTCGCGAGCTGAAGATTCCGACGCTGATGATGGGCTTCGGCCTGCCGGACGATAACCTGCATGCTCCGAATGAAAAGTTTCACCTGGCCAACTTTCATCGCGGCATCGAATCGCTGATTCGCTTCTTTGCCAGCGTGGGAGCCTGATGGCAGAGAGCCGCGTCACGGGCTTCGTACTCGCGGGAGGAAAGAGCTCGCGGATGGGGCGCGACAAGGCGCTGCTTGAAGCCGGTGGCCGGCCGCTTGCGGCGTGGGCGGCGGCGAAGCTTTCGGCGGTTACGGAGCGTGTATGCATCCTGAGCGATACGGCGGAGCTTGCACGATATGGAGAGCTGGTCGTCGATCTTCGCGCGGGCTGCGGTCCGCTTGGCGGCGTTGAAGCTGCCTTGCAGGCGATGACGACGGATTGGGGTTTGTTTCTTGCGGTGGATATGCCGCTGGTGCCGACCGGACTGCTGCGGTGGCTGATCGAGAGCACGCTCAGACGGGAGCAGGCGGCGGTCGCCTTGTTTGAGGCGGAGGGCTTTCCCCAACCGGCGTTGTGCCTGCTGCATCGCAGTGTGGCGCCTTACATCACCGCGGCTCTCGATCAGTCGCTCATGCGACTGTACCCGGCGCTGCGGGAGGCGGGGAGAGACCTGGCGGAGATGCGCGGAGCCGCTACGGGAGACGTGTTGCTGCTTCTCGATGGCGGTGGCGCGGAGCTGGAGTCGCAGGTGACAGAACGGCAGTGGGAGATGCGGCGGCTGTGGTTTGCGAATGTGAATACGCCGCAGGATTTTGCCGCGATGG
Organism: Edaphobacter sp.; assembly: GCF_028283685.1. GTDB lineage: Bacteria > Acidobacteriota > Terriglobia > Terriglobales > Acidobacteriaceae > Edaphobacter. Next base: position 394,422 of record NZ_JAPWKF010000001.1, read on the forward strand.
AAGAGACGACTGAGCTGCTCGCTCCCTGAGCCGGGGGATGCAACAATAACGTGAGGCCATGGCAATGAGGGAAGAGATACCAGGCGCGTCGGTCGGGCAGACGACAGAGAGCACGACCAAGAGCGCCGCAGAGATGGACAAGCGGAATGTTGTGCAATCGACTGACGCGGAAGGCTCTGCGCACATCTCCGACGACCGGGCAAAGCACATCGCAGCGGAGGATGTTCCGCTGACGGCTGAGCTGCCTGCCGAGTTGACGCCGGTGGTGGAAGATTTCATGGAGCGGGCGGCCCAGCAGAATGAGGCTGCCGCGGATGCCGTTCCTGACGTTCGCGATAAGCCTGGGTCGTATATCTCCTTCGAGCATGTGTCGAAGTCTTTCGGCAAGCTGGTTGTTCTGGAAGACGTGAGCTTCTGCGTGATGCCGGGCGAGACGCTCTGCATCCTGGGGCGGAGCGGCGTGGGGAAATCGGTGTCGCTGCAGATGTTGATGGGATTTCTCAAGCCGGACAAAGGAACGATCCGCGTGGCAGGGGACAACATTGCGGGCTATACGGAATCGGAGATGCAGATGGTTCGCCGCAAGGTGACGATGGTCTTCCAGAACGGCGCACTCTTTGATTCGATCACGGTGGGGGAGAATGTTGCGTTTCCCCTGCGCGAACGCGGCGATATGACCGAAGAGCAGATTCTGCAGGTGGTGAAGGGACTTCTGGAGATGGTGGGCGTTGCGGGTATGGAGAATCTGCTGCCATCGGATCTTTCGACGGGGATGAAGCGATCGATCGCGATTGCGCGAGCGCTGGCGGCGCAGCCGGAGGCGATTCTGTATGACGAGCCGACGACGATGGTCGATCCGTTGATGGGGCATCTGCTGGGCGATTTGATTGAGCGGCTTAAGGAGCAGCTTCATTTGACGAGCATCGTCGTCACGCACGATATGCGCTTTGCAAAAAAGCTTGCGGACCGCGTGGTGTTTTTACATGGAGGGCGGGCTCATTTCTTCGGGACGATGGAAGAAATGGAAAAAAGTGAAGACCCGATTTTGAAAGAATTTTTAGCTCTCGATGAGCTGGTGATGCCAGGTCTTTGATTTTGCAGGTGAAAGGGCGCGGGAAAAAAAACAACTCGCTCCGGATCGGCTGGCAACTCTCAGCGCACCTTTCCAATCACACTTAGGTGTTATCTCATGAGTAAATTTTGTAGTTCAATTTGGACCATTTCCAGTTGCATCCCATCCCAAGAGCCAGTTATCCTTGAGATGCGTGTAGGTGCAACTGCCTGAGAAATGGTGAGTTCGGCGCATATCCTTTCGAATCTTACCTTGGATGCATATTGAACGACTGAAAGTCTTCGGGGAAGGTCTGTATCCGTTTACAGCCGTCTTACCGACTGTTTAAACCTCAAGGTACTAGCAAGCTGAAAGGCATTCGTTCATGGCGACACCAGATTATTTACAACAGGTTATCGTCTCGGGACACAGCACCACGGGCAGGGGAAATCATTCACGAACCACATTTGGCTTCTTTCGGCGTCCTTCTGTAACAAGTTCGATATGGGCTTCGCTTGACCTGATGACGGTTCTGCTTGCGGCCCTTATTGCGCTACGGTTAAATCTCAGTGTTCCGGCAGGGTCTACGTTGTGGTCGATCATGCCTCACCACATCCAGGTGACGACGCGTGCCCTGATGTTGTTCCTCGGCTGGTTCGCGATCTGCGTCATCTTCTTCATGCGCTCGTATGGGCTTTACAGCCCGATTCAGTTGCGCAGCGGCCTTCATGAACAGCGTATGACGATTCAGGGAGTCCTGACGGCAGGCCTGCTGCTGTGTGGAGCCCTGTATCTCTTTGAAGGTGCGGCCATCTCTCGTGCCGTCGTTATGTTGACGGTGCTGTTTACCGCTGTACTGCTCTGCGTGCGACGCGCCTTCTGGCGCCGCGTGGTTTATCGCCGCTATCGTGCGGGTATCGAAACCAGGAATGTGCTGATCATCGGCGCGGGACGCGTGGCGCATGCGCTGCGCAATCATCTCGATTCGCTGGAGCACCTGGGATTTCGCTTCAAGGGATTTGTCGCTCTGACAGAGCGCGAAGCTGAGAGCGGCGATGCCGATGTGATCGGCGATGTGCGCAACTGCCTCTCGCTGGCACGTTCGCTCTTTGTCGACGAGATCTTCTTTTCTGTTCCGGGCGACAAGAAACTTGTCATCGGCATGGTGGAAGAGGCGCGGCAGGCGGGCATCGATGTGCGCGTGGTTCCTGACCTGTATGACGGCCTCGCCTGGAATGCACCGGTAGAGTACATCGGGCAGTTTCCGACGATTCCGCTGCATCGCCGTGACTTCCAGATCGGCGCCTTCCTGATCAAGCGACTGCTGGATATCGCGCTTTCGGCGCTTGCGCTGACAGTCCTTTCGCCGATCATGCTGGCGATCGCCATTGCGGTCCGGTTCGACTCCGAGGGGTCGATCTTCTACCGCGCGCAACGTGTGGGCCGGAAGGGAAGAACCTTCCATTGCTACAAGTTCCGCACGATGGTGCAGAATGCGGACAAGCTGAAGGAACAGCTGGCGCATATGAACGAGCGCGATGGCATTCTCTTCAAGATCGTGAACGATCCCCGCATTACACGGATCGGCGCACGGCTGCGCAAGTACTCGCTGGATGAGCTGCCGCAGTTTTACAACGTGCTGCGCGGCGACATGAGCCTGGTTGGACCTCGTCCTCCGATCGCCCACGAGGTAGAGAAGTACGACCTGACGCATCTGCGCCGACTGAATGTGCTGCCCGGAATCACGGGCCTGTGGCAGGTTGAAGCTCGTCAGGACCCATCGTTCGACAGCTATATTTCGCTCGATACGGCTTACGTGGAGAACTGGAGTCTCTGGCTCGACCTGAAGATTCTGGCTCGCACCGTGGGCGTGGTCTTCAGCGGAACGGGAAGCTAACCCGATTCCGTATTCCAACGGCTGGCATTAGACTGGGGATGTGAAGATAGCGCTTGCCCAGATCAACCCCACGGTGGGAGACTTCACCGGCAACACGAAGAAGATTCTCGAATATGCGGCCCGTGCAGGGGAGCAGGGTGCAGACCTGGCCGTATTTCCGGAGTTGTGTGTCTGCGGTTACCCGCCTGCTGACTTTCTTGAAAAAGAATCCTTTCTGCAGCGTGCGGACAAAGCCCTGGACGAGATTGCGGCATGGACGGCCGAGGCGGGACGTCCGGCACTGCTGGTTGGCTGTGTGCTGGCCACAGAGAACGATATCGGGAAGCAGGTGCGGAACGTCGCTGTCCTCCTGAAGGACGGACGGCGTTCTTTTACGCAGCAGAAGATGCTTCTGCCGTTCTACGACGTCTTCGACGAACAGCGCTACTTTGAGCCGGCCACCTCGCAAGCGCTGACAGAAGTGAACGGTCAGCCGATTGCGGTGACCATCTGCGAGGATGCCTGGAACGACAAAAATTTCTGGCCGCAACAGCTGTATCCCGTTGACCCAGTCGACACGCTGATGCAGAAGTGGAATGGGGAGACGACAGGCGGCGATCTGCCGAAGGTCATCGTCAATCTTTCTGCATCGCCATTCTGGCAGGGAAAGCCTGTTGTCCGCGAGAGGATGCTGGCGGCCATCGCCGAGAGACATAAGGCCTACGTGCTGATGGTGAACCAGGTCGGCGGCAATGACAGCCTGATCTTTGATGGTTCGTCGCTTCTGATCTCGCCTGAAGGAAAGGTGCTGGCGCGTGGAGCCTGCTTTGCCGAAGACCTGGTGGTGGTCGACATCACGAAGGCAGAGCCTGCGACTGCATTGGGGTGTAACGACACAGCAGAGATATGGCAAGCACTTGTCCTTGGAACGCGCGACTATGTGAGAAAGTGCGGCTTCAGCAAGGCACTCGTCGGGCTAAGCGGAGGCATCGACTCCGCGCTGGTGGCGGCAATCGCCGTGGAGGCGCTTGGAGCGGAGAACGTCGTGGGCATTGGAATGCCAACGGAGTACTCTTCGCTTGGATCGATTGACGATGCCCGCGATCTGGCGAAGAACCTCGGCATACGATTCGAACTGCTGCCGATCCACGACATCTTCTCGCAGTTTCAGCAGGTGCTGGCACCTCTATTCCAAGGGACCACGTTCGGCCTGGCGGAAGAGAATCTTCAGCCGCGTATACGCGGCACGCTGTTGATGGGACTGTCGAATAAGTTTGGCGCACTGGTACTGACGACCGGCAACAAGAGCGAGATGGCGGTGGGATACTGCACGCTGTATGGCGACATGGTGGGCGCCCTGGCGGTGATCGGCGACGTCTATAAGACGCGCGTCTACGATCTCTCGCGTTATGCCAATCGGACGAAGGAGATGATTCCACACAACACGCTGGAGAAGCCGCCCTCGGCTGAGCTGCGGCCAGGGCAGCTCGACACGGATTCGTTGCCGCCTTACGAGGTGCTCGATCCGATTCTTACGGCGTACATTGAGCGATATTTGTCCGCTGAAGAGATTGCGGCAGAGTGCAAGGCCGATCTCGAACTGGTGCGTTCGGTGCTGAAGCTGGTCGAACGCAGCGAGTACAAGCGTCAGCAGGCTGCTCCCGTGCTCAAGGTGACGCAGAAGTCCTTCGGGATGGGCCGCCGGTTTCCCATTGCCGTCAAGGTTCAGGTTTAATAACAGGAAACAATCCGTCCGGCATGAGGCGGCAGTAAAGGAAGGTTACTTTTGAAGAGAGCATTCATTTTTGCGATGGCACTGGCTCCAGTGCTGGGTGCGCCTGCATATGTTCTGGCGCAGACCGGTGCAGCGACCAAGCCAGCTCAGGCGGCACCTGCAGCGCCTGCAGCGAAGCCACTGGAGCTGCAGACCCTGGACTCGTCGCGACACACCGATCCGTTTCCGCCGGTGAATCCGAAGTTCTTTAACGCCGCAACGCCGACGGTGGATACGGTTAACTCTTTTCTGACAGCTCTCTGGGGATATGATCCGAATCGCATCTGGCGCGTTGAGGCAATTCAGACGACTTCAGCCCCGGGCGTGAGCAAGGTTGTGGTCTTTGTGACGGATAAGAACTCCACCGGCAAGGTTGCGTCGACCTCTTTCTTCGTCACACCGGACGGCAAGCATGCCATCGCAGACGCAGCGAACGTCATCAGCTTTGGCGCCAAGCCGTTTGAAGATACGCGCAAGATGCTGCAGGAACGCGCCGACGGAGCGTACCGCGGCTCAGCCAGCAAGAACCTGATGCTGGTGGAGTTTGCCGATCTGCAGTGCCCGCATTGCAAGGAGGCGCAGGCGACGATGGACCGGTTGGCACAGGACTTCCCAAATGCCCGCATCGTCTTCCAGAGCTTTCCCCTGGTGGATATTCACCCGTTTGCGTTCAAGGCTGCGGCTTATGGCTATTGTGTAACCAAGCAGAAGAATGACGCGTTCTTCCCGTATGCTTCTGCCGTATTCGATAACCAGGCATCGCTCACACCGGAGATGGGCGACAAGACGCTGAAAGATGCCGTCGTAAAGGCCGGACTCGATGCTGCGACTATCGACACCTGCGCAAATACGGTGGAGGCGAAGAATGCGGTCGAGGCCTCCATCAAGCTGGCACAGGATGCTGCCGTGGAGCAGACTCCGATGCTGTCGGTGAATGGACACCTGCTGCCGCTCAACGGAATTCCGTACGAGACACTGAAGACCGTCATCTCGTACCAGGCGGTTGAGGATGGCGTTACCACGGGAGCAACCGCTCCGCGTACGGCTCCGTCGCTGGGCGTGAGATAGACTCTTTCGCAACTCACAGAGAGGCCCCGATGCGTCGGGGCTTTTTCTTTTAGCCGTGGCGAAGATAGAAGAAGCGCAACAGGAAGAGCAGCGCCAGCAGATAGAGCATCCAGCTGGATCGCTTTGCTTTGCCGGTGAGCAGCTCGATCGCGGCGTAGCTGGTGAGGCCAAAGCTGAGGCCATCGGCGATGGACCATGTCAGCGGAATGGTTGTCACGGTGAGGAAGGCCGGGATGGCGATTGCCGGTTCTGTCCATTCGATCTGGCCGAGGCCGGTAAGCATCAGGCCACCGACCAGGATCAGGGCAGGAGAGGTGGCGAAGCTGGGTATCGCTCCGACCAGAGGCGCGAGGAATAAGGCCACGATAAACAGCAGGCCTACTACGATGGCGGTGACGCCGGTGCGTCCGCCTGCGGCGACGCCGGCTGAGGACTCGATGTAGCTGGTGACGGTGCTGGTTCCAGTGAGAGAACCGACGATGGTGGACGCAGCGTCGGCAAGGAAGATGCGGTTGAGACGAGGGATGCGATGATCGGGTGTCGTCAGACCGGCCCGGTTGGAGACGGCGACGAGCGTACCGATGTTGTCGAAGAGATCGACGAAGAGGAAGACGAAGACGATCTCAGCTGCACCGATGTGAATGGCACCGGGGATGTCGAGGTGGAATGCAGTCTGCCGGAGAGCGGACAGGCTATAGGGCGTCGGTTGCCAATGCACCTGATGCAAAGCGATGCCTGCGGCCATCGTCCCCAGTACGCCGATCAGCATCGCCGCACGTACACGTAAGACCTGCAGCACGGCGATCAGGATGAGGCCGAAGAGGGCAAGAGCCGTGGCAGGGGAGCGCAGGTTCCCGAGAGCAACGGTGGTAGCGGGACTGGGAACGATGATGCCCGCATTGCGGAATCCAATGAAGGCGATGAAGAGCCCGATGCCCCCGGCGACCGCGGCATGAAGCTGATGCGGAATAGCGCTGAGGAGAAGTTGGCGAATGCCGGTGAAGGTGAGGATCAGGAAGATGACGCCGGAGAGAAAGACGGCTCCGAGCGCGGTCTGCCAGGGAACGTGCATGCCTTTGACGACGGTGTAGGTGAAGTAGGCGTTCAATCCCATGCCGGGCGCCAAGGCAAGAGGATAGTTGGCGATGCTTCCCATGAGGATGCTGCCGAACGCCGCGCAAAGACACGTTGCCGCGGTGACGGAGGCGATGGGCATGCCGGTCTCGCTCAGGATGGCGGGGTTCACGAAGATGATGTACGCCATCGTGATGAAGGTCGTGAAGCCGGCCAGAATCTCCGTCCGCCAGTTGGTGCCTCGCTCCGCAAAACCGAAGTAGTGTTCGAGTCGTGAACGCATCCCTGTGTGGTTGGTCCGCCTGAATAGAATGAGAGAGTCAATTTCAGGATACGCGAGGGAAGAAGGATGACAGCGAACGAGGTCAAAGCGCTCCTCGGTTTGGAGCCGCATCCGCGTGAGGGCGGATGGTTTGTGCAGACGTATGCTGCGGATGAGATGCTGGCGGCAGGTGCGTTCGCCGAGAGCCGTTATCATGGCGCACGACGCACTTCGACGGCGATTTATTATCTGCTGGAACCCGGGACCTTCAGCGAAATGCATTGCCTGATCTCGGACGAGGTCTTCCACTTTTATGCGGGCGACCCGGTCGAAATGCTGCAACTGAAGCCCGATGGCAGCGGGGAGATCCTCGTCATTGGCAATGATCTGGTTCAAGGGCATAGGCCGCAGGTGGTGGTGCCGCGGAGGAGTATGGCAGGGATCGCGTCTTGTGGCAGGAGGGAACTGGGCGCTGTTAGGCTGCACGGTATCTCCGGGGTTCGAGTACGAGGACTATCAGAGTGCAGGCCGCGAGGAGTTGACGGCCCGCTGGCCGGAGTATGCGACGCAGATTGCTGCGTTGACGCATTTTTAGCCGAGGCATTTCTCATCGGCCACGCCGAATGAATACACTGGGCCATGCTTACGCGACGGGATTTCTGTGCAGCGGGAGTTGGGGCATTGGCGCTTCGTTTTGACGGAGTGCAAGTGCCGATTGACTCGCATGTTCATGTCTGGGGCAACGACAGCCGCAGTTTTCCTTTCGCGCCGGGGGCTTCGGTTCCGGAGATCGATGCCTCAGCAGAGGCGCTGCTGTCGAAGATGAGCGATAACGGCATCCAGCGTACGGTGCTGATCCAGGTGATCCATTACAAGTGGGACAATCGCTATCTTGTCGATGTGCTGCGGCGCTACCCCGGACGCTTCGCAGGCGTATGCCGGGTCGATCCGGAGGCTCCTTCCGCGCCGGACGATCTGAGCCGATGGACGGAGGCCGGATGTCATGGTGTTCGCCTGAGCCCAGCTGAAGATGCTCGCGGCGATTGGATTGGCGGCCCGTTGATGGAGCCGCTGTGGCGACGATGCGCCTCGCTGAAGGTGCCGATGACGCTGCTGCTGCCGGTCAGCAGGCTCGGGAGTGTTGTGCCTCTGATCGACAGGCATCCGGAGCTGACCGTGGTGATCGATCACATGGCGGACTGTCCCGTCGACGACCCGGGGAGTCTGGCAGCACTCATGGCGATGGCGCGCTATCCGAGAGTGTTCGTGAAGATCTCGCACATGTGGTCGCTTTCGCATCGGCCGTATCCGTACCCCGATGCCGGAGCGATGGTGGCAAAGATTCGCGATGCGTTTGGAGCCGATCGCCTGATGTGGGGGACGGACTGGCCGATCAAGCCAGAGCTTGTGTCGTATGCCGACCGCGTTCGCCTGTACCGGGACAGCGTCAACACACCGTTTCTAAATGCCGACGAGAGGCAGTGGATCTTGTCGGGAACGGTCAAGCGCGTGTGGCCGGTCTGATAAAGAGTCTGTCGCGCGGAATCTCTTCTGCCTGTACTCTGGAGGCGTATGCCCCTCTTTTCGTCTGCCTCACTCACTGGCCACCAAAGAAACAGCACGGTCTCCCAGATCTGCAAGTGGAAGCCCCGGGGAGACATTACGTTTCTGTCCGATGCCGTTACGACCGCAGCTGCACTGGCGTTTGTCTTCGCAACGGTGGGATGCCATCATGCGGGGGCTCAGAAGAGTTTCTCGACGGAGCAGAAGAACAGCAGTGGGCCGACGACGATCGTCATTGACGGCAGTGTGGCTCAGAACGAGGTGAAGCGTCTGGGCATCAATCTTCCGGCGCAGAACTACTACGACTCGGGCCAGGTGATGCGGAACCTGATCTATCGCAACCCGGGGTTCGAGGGCGAGATCTGGCAGAGCATCCTTCGCTGTAAATCGGTGACGGAGATTACCTGCACGGACTGGAACCAGTGGGGGGCGTGGCCGGCGAATTTTATGCAGGGCGCGGACTTCGAGTTCATCTCCGGTGCGGCAGCAGGGCAATCCGGCAAGGTGACGATGAGCCTTCCGGCGCAAGCGCAGATCTCAAACCAGGGGGCGACGATCGGCTTTGCTCCTTTATCGCATCCACCGGCAGTTGACGACTTCGTGATCGTGCGCAAGACAATTCCGGGAGAACCCGAGGCAGGGTGGTGGGTGAATACATCAGGCGGCGGCGTCTTTTCCGCGGAGACGAATGACCTCTCACCGTCGACGCAAGGGAAGCAGGCGTTGAGGATCTCGGCGAATGGCCCAGGGCGTTTCGCCGAGATCGATTCGTACTTCGATACCTCCGCCGACCATTCTTTTGTTCGCCTCAATGGAGCGTATCGGCTCACGTTTCGAGCCAAGGGCGTTGAAGGAAATAATGAGCTCCATCTATCTCTGGGGCGACAATCGAAGAAGGGCACAACGTTCTTCTCGAAAGAGGTCAAGCTCTCGAACAAGTGGAACGATTACAGCTTCGATTTCAATGCGAACGATTCCGGTGACGAGCCAGGAAACGTGGCGTTGAAGTTCAATATCTCCGGTGCCAGCATCCTGCTGGACGACGTCAGTCTGGCATCGACGTCGAAGGACAATCCGACGGTCTTTCGCGATGAGGTAGTCGCAACACTCAAGGATCTGCATCCCGGAGTGCTTCGCTATAACGATGAAGCCAGCATGGGCAGCACAATCGACAACCTGATCGCTCCTCCGATGGCTCGCCAGAGAGCAGGGGCAAGCACCGGCGGCAAGCAGGCAGAAGAGTTGGCAATTGGCCTGCATGAGTTTCTGCAGCTGTGCCAGGTTGTGGGTGCCGAGCCCTACTACAACATGCCACCGGGAATCTCGCCGGACGAGGCTCGCCACCTGATCGAGTACCTAGGCGGAGCTTCGACAACCCCCTATGGCGCGAAGCGTGCGGCACGCGGCCAGACGGCTCCGTGGACATCGGTGTTTCCGGTCATACACCTGGAGCTGGGAAATGAGCAGTGGAATGCTCCGATCTTTCCGGGCTCCTCCATCCCTGACGGGCCGACCTACGGTAAGCGGGCTAAGGAGATCTTTCTCGCAGCGCGAAGCTCACCGAGCTATCAGTCCGGCAAGTTTGACCTCGTTATAGGAGGACAGGCCGTCAACACGTGGCTGACAGGGCAGGAGCTCTCCAACAGCGACGGCTACGACAGTATCGCCCTGGCACCATACCTGTTTACTTTGTTTAACGACGCGGCGAGCAACGAAGCGATCTTTGGCCCGATGTTCGCTCAGCCCGAGATGGTCGACAGCACGCAGCAGGGATATATGGCACAGCAGGTGAAGGCTGCAGGCCAGGCAAAGAAGCCGGCAAAGGTTGTTGTCTATGAGGTCAATCTGCACACGACCAGAGGATCAGCAGACCAGGCGAGCTTCAACAAGGCGATTCCGTCGCTTGGAGCTGGATTGGCCCTGGTTGACCATATGCTTTTGATGATGCGCGATCTTGGCGTGAAGACGCAGTCGGTGTGGGCGCTGACCGGATACTCGAATTCCTTGAAGAACTCGGCTACGGGTCAGGATCAGACGACACCGTTGTTCGGTACAGTCGTTGACATCGGTGGGGCGACCAATCTGAGGCGGCCGCAGTTTCTTGCGGAGCAGCTTGCCAACCAGGCGATTCTGCCGACCATGCTGACGACGAAGATCAACGGAGCGAATCCGACGTGGCACCAGCCAAAGAGCGCCAATGATGACGCGGAGCTCGATGAGGCGCATCTCCTGCAATCGTTTGCATTCACGGATGGGACGCACCGCAGCTTGATCGTCTTCAACCTGAGCCGTACTGGAAGTCTACCGGTCAGCTTTTCGGGGACGGGAGCACCGAGCGGGCAAGTTGAGATGAGCCAGCTCACATCGAAGCAGATTACGGACACGAATGAGACCAGGGCCAATGTGGCGATCAGCGGTTCAACGCTGGGCAATTTCAATCCTGGGGTACCGTATGCATTGCCACCGTACTCGATGACGGTGTTTCGTTGGACAACTCATTGATTGGCGTGGGGAACTCATTACAGGCACGTGGGGATTGCCAATCTACGCCGCCGAACATCATGTTGCTGCAAAGTTGATTTGTCTCAGCGGGAACAAAGTAGAACTGTCCAAGATCAATAGTAGTCGTCGTGCGGTGGAAATGTGTGGAATCGCTGTTCCTTGGCGATTTCCACATTTCCATCCGCCACGGGCCGCGCGAAAAATCTTGCGTCAACGATGACGATTAATTCCGATATGCCGACTTGCACTATGACATATCGGTACTATTCCAGTGTCAATGAGCGCATTGGCGATAATGCTCTCACCGACGCACTCTTCGCGTGAACCAGCGCCAGCCAATAGGGTATTTTGTAGGGGATCATGGGTAATAGGGAGAGCGAATGCGAGTTGCAATCCTATCCGACATCCACGGAAACCTTACCGCATTCGACGCTGTCGTGGCGGACATCAAAACTGCGGCTCCCGATTTGGTGTTCCACGGCGGCGATCTTGCTGATGGCGGCTCCTGTCCTAGTGAAATAGTCGATCAGATTCGCGATCTGGGCTGGCAAGGGGTTATGGGGAACGGCGATCAAATGCTTTGCTGGCCGGAAAGTTTAGAGGAATTTGCCACTCAATCTTCGGCTCCTCCGGCCCTTTGGTCCTCCGTTCGGGAGATGGCCGCCGCTACTCGGGATCTTCTTGGTGCTGAACACTTGTCATGGCTACGGGAGCTTCCCTACGCAATTGCAGCGCAGGGCTTTGCGATTGTTCACGCGACACCGCAGAGTTGTTGGAAGGCTGCTCCAACAAATGCATCCAACGAAGAGATTTGTCAGATCTACAGTGGACTTGAAAGGCCGATTGTTGTTTTAGGGCACGTACACATACCATCCATCAGGTCCCTAAGCGGAACTCTGAAGCTTCTCATCAATACGGGAAGTGTCGGTCTTTCCTTCGATGGTGATCCACGAGCGTCATATCTACTCCTGGACGATGACACGCCAATCATTCGGCGAGTTGACTATAGCGTCGACAGAGAAGTGGAGCTGTTGTCCTCGAGTAAGATTCCCCACACGGATTGGACAATTCGGATGCTTCGTTCCAGTTCACCGATATTGCCCTAAGTGAAAGCAACTTGGATCTCAATGGACTGAACTGACGCCTTCAGGGCAAAGCGCTCATTGAGGGGCTCGAGCTTACTTAGAACTATTAGCCCCGAGAAATGCCCTTGTCGGGAGTTGGAAATCACTGACGACCTGCCGACCTATGAGGACCAATCCACTATCAGATAGCCTGCTAGAGTATGGGCATGCTCAGAAGGCTGACTTTCGTTGCTCTTCTTTTTGGCGCCTACACACTACAAGCCCAAAGCCATGCCGATGCGGCTGCCAACGAGGGTATCTGGCACGGATACGACGGGGAGTGGCGGTACGTTTCACGCCTTCTCGTCTCGCTCGCGGAGGCGATTCCGGCTGACAAGTACAGTTGGCGGCCGGAGCCGGGAGTGCGCTCGGTGAGCGAAGTGCTTATGCACATCGCTCAGTCGAACTACTATCTGCTGAGCGTGACCGGACCGAAGATGCCACCCGAGCTTGAGTCGAATGATGTGGAGAAAAGGATCGTGTCCAAGCCGGAGGTTATGGCCTACTTGCGGAGGTCTCTTGAGGCAGTGAAGGCAGCGCGAGTCCAACTGAAGCCTGGCGATCGACAGCGCAAGGTGAAGATATATGGAGAGGCCGTAAGCGTAGACGGAATGTACCTGCGCATCATCTGTCACGATAATGAGCACATGGGGCAACTGATTGCCTATGCTCGCATGAACGGCATCGTGCCACCCTGGTCAGCAGGTGTGGTGCTCCCGAAATAGGCTATACCCTTCACTGCGAGAGCTTATTCGACGTCTATCGGCGATCAGTCTCCGTAAACGCCCGCCCACGGAAATCAAGCGCGATCACTTCCAGCAAGCCCATTTCCCATTAGTAAGTCGACCTCGATGAGCACATTGGCGATTTGTCATCAGCCGAGGCTGCATTGAGTGCGACCTTGGGTCCAAGTTGTCGAAAGGGTGTTTTCGGAAATCTGCCCTGAAATTTTGATGATCGACTTGCTGAATTTTCGTGTGTTGCTGTAGATTGTCTACATCCTTGATGTAGAGGGTCTACAGCCTATGGCGAAGAGCGGATATCAGAACCGGATTGAGTTAGTGCAGGGAACGCTGGACATGCTGGTCTTGAAGACGCTGCAGTGGGGCGACCAGCACGGGTATGGTATCAGCCAGGCAATTCGTGCGAGTTCGAATGAGGTGCTGCAGGTGGAGACGGGGTCGCTCTATCCGGCTCTGCATCGGCTCGAACGTGCAGGCTGGGTCTCGGCGGAGTGGAAGAAAAGCGATGCGAACCAGCGCGCGAAATTCTATCGGATCACCGCGCTCGGGAAAAAGCAGCTAGCCAACGACTATGAGCGCTGGGGAAAGATGGTCGCAACAATTGAGGCGATTATGAGCGCGAAGGAGCGTGCGCTATGAGCCTGTTCGACGGACGCAAGAGAGAGTTAAGGGACGAGATTGAGGGCCATCTGCGGATGGCGACGGCGGACCGCGTGGCTGCGGGTGCGACACCTGAAGATGCGAGGAGAGAGGCTATGCGTGAGTTTGGAAATGTGCCTTTGGTTGCGGACGTGACTCGTGAGCGGTGGGGATGGGGTTGGCTGGAAAGTCTGGTACAGGATGTGCGGTTTGCGCTGCGGCAACTTTGGAAGACACCAGGGTTTACGGTAACGGCTATTTTGACACTGGCGCTGGGGATTGGGGCGAATACAGCAATTTTTACTCTGGTGCATGAGGTGCTGTTGAAGAATCTCCCCGTGGCGAATCCCAAAACATTGGTGCGCCTGGGTGACCATGAAGACTGCTGTTATTTGAATGAGGTTTCGTCTTCACGCGCCGACAGTTACTCCATCTTTCCGTATGAGACATATAAGAATCTTCGCGACCATACAGAGGAGTTTGAGCAACTGGCAGCGACACAGGGCGGCCTAGCAGATCTGACGGCGCGGAGAGCATCGGGCGATGCAGCATCTCACTCGTCCTTTGGAAGGTTTGTTTCGGGCAATTACTTCGCGACATTCGAAGTGAAATCGTATGCAGGACGCACGCTGACGCCTGCCGATGATGCGGATGGAGCAGAGCCTGTGGCGATGTTGAGCTACCGGGCATGGCAGCGGGACTATGCGGGCGACCCTTCGGTTGTGGGCAGCAGCTTCTATGTGAACACGCATCCCGTGACCATTGTTGGGATCACGCCGCCCGGATTCTATGGCGATCGAATGACCGACACTCCGCCGGACCTGTACCTTCCGATCTCCGAGGAGCCGACCCTTGGGTTCTATGGCGTGCGCAACAGCCCAGATGTGGGCTGGCTATTTCTGATTGGAAGGGTGAAGCCGGGAGTGGCGCAGGAGGCGCTCCAGGAGAAGGTCAGCGTGCTGTTGCGGCAGTCGCTTGCCCAGCTGAAGGGATTTCAAACAGTGCGTGGGCAGAAGCTGCTGGCGAAGGCGCACGTTGTACTCACTCCCGGTGGCGGGGGCATAGCGAGCATGCAGCATAACACTGCGAGCAGCCTCTATCTGTTGCTGGGACTGGCTGGGCTGGTGCTGTTGATTGCCTGCGCGAACATTGCCAACCTGGTCCTGGCGCGAGGTCTGGCGCGGCGGTCGGAAGTTTCCATACGCATGGCGCTGGGTGCGGCACGGGCACGTGTGATGCGGCAAATGATCGTCGAGAGCGTGGTCCTGGCATGTCTGGGCGGCATGGCCGGCGTGATGCTGGCGTACGCGGGGACGAAGTTGCTGATGGAGGTGATGTTCACGCACGGTTCGGAGATGCCCGTGAGCGCTCTGCCGTCACTGCCTGTGCTGGGATTTGCGTTTGCCGTGTCCGTGCTGACAGGTTTGATCTTCGGCGTCGCTCCCGCATGGATGGGGTCAAGGGAACAGCCTGCGAATGCGATGCGCGGGACGAACCGCTCGACTCGGGACAAACCTTCGCTGCTGCAACGGTCTCTGGTGGTCCTGCAGGCCGCATTGTCCGTGGTGTTGCTGATTGGCGCGGGGCTGCTGGGCAAGAGCCTGGACCGAATGCAACACCAAAACCTGGGTCTGGTGACGAACAACCGCGTGATCGTAGATGTGAGTCCATCGAAGGCTGGGTACAAGCCGGAGCGCCTTGAGGGACTTTATCAGCAGATAGAGGACAAGTTTCACGCGCTGCCGGGAGTGGAGCATGCAGGACTGACACTCTATACGCCGCTGAGTGGCTCCAACTGGAATTGGTACGTCTATGTGCAGGGTCAGCCTGCTCCGATGCCAGGAAAGGAAGTAACGACGTCGTTTGACCGGGCCAGCCCGGAGTACTTCAAGGCGATTGGGCAGCGGTTGATTCGCGGGCGCACTTTTACGTCAGCAGACACAGCGACGTCACCGAGAGTTGCCGTGGTCAACGAGGCGTTTGTGAAGAAGCTTTTCAAGCCGGGTGAAGATCCGATTGGGCAGCACTTTGGCGCGAACGATATTAAGAACGCGGGCGACTTCGAGATTGTGGGCGTCGTAGAGGACACGAGATATCAAAGCGCGCGCGACCTGCCAGATCCGATGTACTTCAGTCCGATGCTGCAGCAGTCGCCTTCACGGTCGACGAAAGACCTTGACGCATCGCTCTATGCGGGCCAGATTGTGCTGCAGATGAAGGCCACAACTCCGGGACTGGAGGCGCAGGTGCGAAAGACCCTGGCGAGCGTAGACCCTAACCTATCCGTCGACCACTATCAGATGTTCACGGAACAGATAGAGGCGAACCTGACCGGAGAGAGAATGATTGCGCACCTGACGCTGCTGTTTGGGCTGCTGGCGCTGGTCTTAGCTGCCGTGGGTCTGTATGGCGTGACCGCGTATGGCGTTCAGCGTCAGAAACAGGAGATTGGCATACGCATGGCGTTGGGTTCTACGCGTGGCGGAGTAGTCGGCATGGTGCTGCGCGGAGCGATGCTGCAGACGTTGGCTGGTTTGATCGTTGGGATTCCAGTGGCTGGGCTGTGTGTGCGTTACATCAAATCCTTTCAGTCGCAGCTCTATGAAGTAGCAAACATGGACGCCAGCGTGATTGCCGCAGTGGTTGGGACGCTGGTGGTAGCGGCTTGTCTGGCGGGATTGGTGCCGGCGCGGCGGGCGGCGTCAGTGGACCCGGCGCGTGCGCTGCGTGCGGAGTAGACGACATAGTCGAGACATGTCGCCGAACGACGCCACCAGTCCCTGTCCACTATCTCTCAAGTGAGCAAAGATAAAATGCACTGCTGTTCAGCAACAACGAGTGATTCTTGAAAAATCAGCTTTTCGCAACTTCGACGCTCAACTGGCGACAACAGGGCAACTCACTCATTGAGCGCGGAAGCAGCGGCGGATTACTTGCGGGAAGGGCGTTTAGAGTCCCAGGAATGAGCGACCGCTTGTGGAAGCTGTTCAGTTCGGCTTGGCTTGCTGGATTCTTGCACGATCTAAACATCCCTGGCGCCACCGAGACGCCATCTGCTCAGAGACAGGGGGACTGTGAGGAAGGGTTAGCACAGGATTTTTCGCACTCTCGACGATTTCCCCGTTTGCTTCCGCAAGTGTAGGTGGGGCCGGCATCCCAGAAATCTGTTGGCGTCTCAACCATTCTGTTCTATAAGCCTGGTCAAGGACGATGTCTGCTGGAACAGTTTCTTTGAGCAGAGAGTTCTGTGGTCCAAGATACAGGAACGCATCGAGGAGACCCCTTGTTTGGTGGTGAGCCAGATCGACAACATTGCATTCTCGATCCATGGTCGGCAGGGTCGGAAGGAAATCACCCAGGCTTAGACCGCCTAGACCGGTGTTGTTTGTCTCCAGAAGAAGCGGGCCAACTTCCAGCGCTGCTTTTGAGATGGGAAGCCGTTCGTTGTTGAGACCGTAATAGCCAAGCCCGCTGATGACGAACGTCTTGCCGGGAAAATGACGCTCATACCTCGTGACGGCATCGCCCTGCCCTGACCCGCTGACGTGAAGCAGATGGAAGATTCCGAAAAGCATCAGAGCCTTGCGATGTCGTGAAAGCACCTCGTCTTCCATTGCTGAGGCGATACTTCCATCTCGATCAAGGTAGGGCTTCGTGTCCTCAAAGCTCTTAACCTTCGTCCAGTCGATCGGCGGATCTGCGGCGATGATTCTTAAACGACTACCAGCAGGAAGGCGCTGATTTAATGAGCGGACCAGGGGATATAGCTCCTCATAGAAGCCGGACTCCCCACACATCGCCTGAGTTGTGTCGCGCCAAACATGCTGCACCTCGGTGAATGAGACGTTCTCCCCGGCAATATACCGATCAAGGATCGACTGGTACCGCCTGTTGCCACACTCAACGACGATGTCGTTGACTTTATCCGGGAAGCGTGGGCTTCGAATGAGCGACAAGATGAAGTCATCTTCATCCTTTTCTCCATGGGCTGCGGGCAAAGCTACAACTTCATATGTCGTGAAGAGTTTCAGGATCGCCGAGATGGCGGGCTTTGGAACGTCGTCCGCGGCACTGCTGGTTGATCTCTGCGCTTCGCAGCGCAGCGGAACGATCAGTGACAACAAAGTCAGAGCGCAGCAACGAGCGAACGTTTTCCATCTGTAGTGTGTCATCACCCTCAAGAGGACTGGCGACCCGATCTCAGCATCGATAGGTATAGTTGTAACCATAGTTCAAGATTAGTATCGACAAGTCCGCTTATCGTCATCAATCCACAACTGCCCAGAACGGCGTTTATCAGGACTAATTCGATTTCTACGATGAGTTGAGATTTCAAACGAGTGGCTCAATCGTTTCGCACAAATTCAAGTCCGCGTGCCGATGGCATGAACAACCTGAGCCCTGACACCTGTCCTCGTTTGTTGCGCCGGAATACAACCCAAAAACTGCTTCCGGCGTGAAATTCGTCATTAGCAATCGGCGCAAGCGGTATTGGAGGATTTGTCCCAGCTTTAAAAATTAGGTTGTTGTGTTCGACCGCTAAATGAACTGCGCCATCCAATTCCGAACTCTTGAAATTGCCGACGAACGATTGCAAGGCTGTTTTGTCCAGATGAATCTCGTCCCGACGTGTCCCGGCAAAATACCTCTCGCCATTCATATCCAGCGTGACCCTTGCTGTGGTTCCTGAGCCTTCGAATGTGAATAGATCTCCAAAGAGGTCATAGAACTGGTTTGCATTCTTACGCCTTAGGTCCGAACCCCATGCTCGCAGATGGCCGTTGGATGAAGTAAAGGAGTAAATCGTGCGTGTGCGCTGATCGAAGTACTGGCCAGCAAAAGAATCGGGAGGCGGTAGATGCTTGTCAACAGCGTCAATTGGAGTGGAGTCCGGCTGCATTTCTGTCATCAAGTAAAGGTCAGCAACTTGACGAGACTTTTCTTCGGGGTTCGCGTTCGAAACGTTGCACAGAGTAATGACGGTGAATCTCTGATTAGGAAAACGCAACAGATCGGCGGTGTAGCCAAAATTCGAGCCATTGTGTTCTATGATCGGCAGTCCGCGATAATTACCAGGAATAAGACCCATTCCATAGGAAATTTTATTGCCGTCGTTCAAAACACCGGGAGTTTCCAATTCTTTTCGCAGCGTCCCCTTCCCGAGATGGTTCGCGTAGAAGTTGTTGTCCCATCGCAGCAGATCGTCGACTGTAGTCATCAGGCCCCCGCCACCAACTACCGCGTAGTTCGTGGACCAATTCACAAGAAAGCGGCCATTTGGTCCGGCGTTATATGCGGCCACGCGTCCGGGCACCACTACGGAGGCATCATCGTAAAAGCTTGTTTCCTTCATCCCCAACGGCCGAAAGATATTCTCGGCAGCGAACGCGGCAAGCGTCTTACCCGATGCGCGTTGCAACACTATGCCGAGAAGAAAGTAGTTCGTATTGCTGTATATCCACTCGGCTCCCGGCACATTATTCAATCCTTTTTGCCGCTTGATAAGACCAAAGATTTCGCTTGGTGTATTGAACTCGGACGAGTCATGGCCGGATAAATAGATGAGATCGAAGAAGTCGCGAAAACCGCTAGTCTGTTGAAGCATTTCTCGCAGAGTGATGTCATGGCCGTAAGCGGGGAGCTCCGGAATATACTTCCTGATATTGTCATCAAGCGAGAGATAGCCTTGTTCGGCAGCGAGTACGATACTGGCAGCGGTAAATTGCTTCGCGATAGACCCTACGTAGAACACGGATTTAGGTGACAGGGGTACGTCGAGTTCCAAGCTCGCGGAGCCATACGATTTTTGATAGACGAATCTTCCACCATGCACTATGCCGACAGAACATCCCGGATTCATCGGTTGGGCGTATGCGGCGAAGACTTGATCCACCTCATGTGAATGGTCTTGTCCCGATGCAAAGAATGGCTTTGCGAGTAAGGCGAGAGAAAAGACGACAGAAGTGGCCAATCGAATCATGTGCAGAGTATATGTTCGATTGGCAAAAATATTAGTACCGCGAAGTCGGCATATCGTCATCAATCCACAACTGGCGAGAACGGCATTTCCTGGTAGCTATGTGTTCTTTGGAGATTGGGCCGCGAGGGTCGAGCAAATCATCCTTGTTGGTCAATGCGCTTCGCGCCAGTCGCTCGGCGGCATGTCATGAATGAGAGAAGCTAAGCGTTAATCCCGAACTCGGCAAGCTGCACTCAAGCTAGGACTGCCAAGTCCGGCGAAGCCCTTAACCGAGCTATGTCGCGTGCAGGCGGCTCTCCAAAGTGGCGGCGATATTCGCGACTGAACTGCGATGGACTTTCGTAACCCACGCGGAAGGCCGCAGT
This sequence comes from Edaphobacter sp., assembly GCF_028283685.1. GTDB lineage: Bacteria > Acidobacteriota > Terriglobia > Terriglobales > Acidobacteriaceae > Edaphobacter. The sequence goes on from NZ_JAPWKF010000001.1 coordinate 414,443, forward strand.
CGAGGTGTCGAGGTCCTGGACCAGCATCAGGCTACGCGCTTCCTGTAGACGGAACTGCTTCTGGAATTGAAGCGGCGTCAAAGCCGTCACGGCGCGAAAATGTTCGTGCAGGCTCGACGGACTCATACCTACTTCCGAGGCGAGCCGTTCCATGCTGAATCGTTCTCGGAAGTTTTGCCCAATCCAGGTGATGGCGCGGCCGACTTGGGCAACCCGGCCCTGACTGGTGGTGATGTAACGCATCCTGGCGCCGTCCGGACCGGCGAGCAGGCGATACAGAATCTCCTGCTCAGCAAGCGGGCCGAGCACAGGTAGCGAAGCCGGATCGTCGAACAGGCGCACCAGACGTAGTGCCGCATCGAGGAGATCGGGATCGGCGTCGGACACAGTCTTGCCTATGGGTTGGAAAGGGGTTCCGTGCGGCGCGGGCACACGTGATGCCAGCTCTCCCAGCATGACAGGATCGAAATCGAGGAACAGGCAAAGATAGGGTTTAGCAGGTGTCGCCTCGACCACCTGGCCCGTGACCGGCAGATCGTAAGTCACGATCCCATATCGACCCGGCGCATACCTGAACACGCGGTCACCCAACGTGACCTCCTTCTGTCCTTGTGCGACGAGGCACAGTTGCGGTCGGTAGACATTCGGCATCGGCATCGTCACCGTGGAGGACCGCGCAAGCGTCAGCCGTTCAATTGGGGTGGCGTGGAGGCCATCCTTCGAGACGTGTCGGGCAATCACCGCAGAGATTTCGGTCGCTTTCTCCATAAGACGACCTTCGCACAATCGCGAAAGGAGCAGCAATGGAAAACACACCTGCTGGAGGATTGGGCATAAATCCCGGCGCATCAGGCTAACGGTTTGGCTTCGCCGCACCTCATGATGGCAGCGTCGCCTTGGATCACAGCGCACCTGGCGGCAGAACAATTGAGGAGCAAACATGGCAATCGATGATCTGAAAATCCCCCCTATCGCACTGGGAACCTGGGCTTGGGGCGACAGCGGCGAAACGGGTGACGGCTACTTCGGCAGCACCTTGACTCGGGCTGGTCTGGAAGAAGTTGCTGACAAAGCGCATGCGGCCGGCTTCACTCTGTGGGACACCGCCATTGTCTACGGCATGGGCCGTTCAGAAACCGTACTCGGGGAGGTACTGAGGCGCTACAACCGCAGCGACTACCAACTCTCGACGAAGTTCACCCCACAGGCTGCTGAAACCGGCAATGATCCGGTGGCGGACATGTTGGAGCAGAGTCTGGCGCGCCTCGGCACCGACTACATCGACCTTTACTGGATTCACAACCCAGCAGATGTGGCGCGGTGGACTCCCTATTTGATCCCGTTGCTCAAGAGCGGAAAGGTCAAACACGTTGGCGTCTCGAATCACAACCTGGGCCAGATTGAGCTCGCCAACCGGATCCTCGGAGAAGCCGGGTTTCGAGTAGAAGCCATCCAGAACCACTACAGCCTCCTTTACCGCAACTCAGAAAACGCTGGGATCCTGGACTACTGCCGCCACCAGGGCATTCCGTTCTTCGCCTATATGGTGCTCGAACAGGGCGCTCTGAGCGGAAGATACAGTCCAGAGGACCCGCTGCCCGAAGGCAGCAACCGAGCAAAAACCTACAACGGCATGCTGTCTCAGCTGAGGGCCCTGACGAACAAACTCGCCGTCGTCGGCCAGAAGCAGGGCGCGACAGCTCCCGATGTCGCGACAGCTTGGGCCATCGCCAAGGGCGCGACGCCGATCATCGGTGTCACCAAGCCCAGCTACATCGGTGGCCTGATCCGAGCCAGAGCCATTGCGCTATCTAGCGAGGAAATCGTAGCGCTGGAGGCTCTCGCTGACGCCGCTAACGTGAACACCCGCGGCTGGTGGGAACAAGAAATGTAAGTTCAACGAGCGTGTTTAGGGGGGAAGCGGCATCTGCGGTTAATCGAACAGCAACCGCAAGTTGCTTCCTTCCACACTGCGATGCAGTCTTCGAGTAATCGCGAAAACGGACGCAGCGGGCGCGAGATGATCTTTGATTGCGTCACCCAAAAGGCTTCGAGGGTGGTTGCACCTCAGCAATGCAAACCTAGTCCTTATCAGTCATGAATCGGCTTTTGTCACCAATCCGGAAGTATTGCATCGGAAGCGCGGTCTTGGTGCGGACGCCCGTTGGGTGCTAGACTCCGCTTCATATCAAAGTCGATGACTCTTAGGAGGCATCTTGAAACGACGTGATTTTGTGAAGATGGGCGTGCTCTCTGTACCTTCTATCGCTCTGGCACAGTCGGTGCAGGAGCGACCGAAAGCACAGACGGTTGCTGCTGGTGCGGACCGCTTGGGCGAGATGCACACACTGGGCTTCAGCAAGATAGCCTTCAAGGCTTCTCCTGCCGACACCGAAGGTGGTCTCTTCATCATGGAACATTCCAACCTCACGAAAGGTGGTCCGTACCGCCATGTGCATCCGGCTCAGGATGAATGGCTGTACGCGATGGAGGGAGAATTCCGCGTCGAGATCGGAGACCAGAAGTTGACGTTGAAGCCCGGCGATTCCGTGCTCATGCCGAGAAAAGTTCCGCATGTTTGGGCACAGGTCGGCGAGACGCCGGGAAAGCTTCTGATCGCCTTTACACCAGCCGGGCGAATGGAGGAGTTCTTCCGTGACTTCGGGAAGACAGGCAAGCTGCCCACGGACCCCGAAGTTGTGAGAGCCTATGGGCTCGAACGAGTTGGGCCGCCTCTCAGCGTTTAGTCATTCCATCCTGATAAGTCGCCATATCGGAAGTAAAGCGTCCGAGCCAGTCGTTCTCAAGTGACGAGAACAGGGCAATGCACTCATCCAGCGTCAGTCTTGTCAACGAGCACATTTACAAGAGGGCGCGAATCGAACGTTACGCTTCCTTAGCGGTTGTTTCGGACGCTGGTTCTGCTTGGGAGGGGATTTTGGGAACATAGTCCGGCCCGTATATCTGGCGCCCGCGTTTCTGATACTGGCCCTTCTCACTGTTGGTCTTTACCTTGGCCTCGAAATGGCTGTCCTGCCGTGCCTTGATCAGGGCCAAGGCATGGCCTAGGCGCTTGTTCTCGACAATCGCAGTGTGGCTGACTCTCTGGTCCTTGCTGAAGATGCGGTAGGGAAGCAGGAGGCCCTTCGAACGCACCTCCAATCGGCCGTCCGGGAAGTCATAGACGTCGACGTACTTGCCCCCGAGATCCTCGGACGTGGGGTTTCGTTCCAGGATGATTCGCTTACGGTCGTAGGTCAATGTCAGTTGGCTGCCCACGTAGCGTTGCTCGCGATGACACAAGATATCGGTGAGCTTGTCGATCGAAATGCAGAGAGGCCGGTGCCTGTCGTCGGTGCGGAGAGGAGTGACGGCAAAGCGCTCGTTATGCGACGACATGAAGCCAGGCAGATAAGCGTTCCCGGCTTCGATGTTCGAGATATCCGCAAGTCTGAGTTCCTTGACCAACCGGTCCTGAAGCGTGCGATTCACGCGCTCTACGCGCCCCTTCGCCTGGCTCGAGTTCGCACAGATGATCTCGATGTTCAACTCGGCCAAAGCGCGACCGAACTGGGTCATGCCGGTTCCACCCGGAGTGCTAGACCGGTTGATGCGGAACACTGTGTGCTTGTCCGAGTAAAAAGCCACGGGGCATCCGTAGGCTCTACTGAGATAGGTGTCCGTGCTCTCACTTCGCACGAACTGGAGATGTATCAGCCTACTCGTCGCATCGTCGATGAAGACCAGCAGCGTGCAGGCATCAGCACGGTCCTCGAACCAACGGTGGTCGCTGCCGTCGATCTGGATCAGCTCTCCGAACGCTTCACGACGCAACCGGGGCTGATGAAAGCTGCGGCGCTGCTTGCGGGATCGCCACAGCCCCTCAGTCATCATCCACTTGCGCAACGTCTCACGGGAGACCGTGAGGTCGTGCTTAGAGAGGAGCATCTCAGCGGCAAGCGATGGACCGAAGTCAGCATACTTCGCGCGCACGAGCTCTACCGCGTACTCGCGGATGCCTTCCAGAGTCTTGTTGTTCGAAACGCGGCCTCGGGCCTTATGGATGACGCTGGCTCCGCCACCCGCAGAAACCGGACATTCCTACTTTGCAGCTACACACCAACTGTACATAATATGTGTTATCGGACATTGACTGTATGGTGAGTCTTTATCTAAATACCTGTTAACGCTATGGGCCAGAAACGACGGCAATAGCGTCTATATAGCTGATAGCTGGTAACTCCTCTAGACCGCGATTGAACATGTCGCTACTGGTTCTTCCTTCCGCTCGACGTTGGACACAAACTGTCTGGTGGCTTCTGCTGCTCTGTGCGCAGGCAGCCAGCTCTCAGACAGCCCCTGCCGCCAATTCGACACTCACTTCAGCTTCGAGTTCGAGCCCTGTCACGATCTCAGGCCAGGTCATCAGCGCGAGTTCGGGATCACCTGTCTTTCGTGCCCTGGTTCAGATGAATGACCTGGCGGTCCTGACCGACCATGAGGGACACTTCGACTTCGATACGGAATCGGCCGGGACGGCTACGACCCTCCGCGTGAACAAGCCGGGCTTCTACGGTTCTCCTGACGGAGAGTCTGCGTCGACGCTTTCCATTCAGCCAACGCAGGCGATGCCAGTCACCGTAAGGCTCTACCCGGAGGCCCTCATCACGGGATCGGTCACAACCCGGGACGGCGCGCCGGTTCCCGACGTTCTGATTACGCCGCAGCGCAGTCTCTATACCGACCAGGGACAGCAGTGGATTCCAATGCCTCCCCGCCAAACCAACTCCCGCGGAGAGTACAGGATTGTCGTTCCTGCAGGAGATTATCGACTCGAAACATCCTCCGGCACACGTCAGACAACTTCAGGGCAAAGCATTTTGCCACAGATGTATCCGTCGAATAATTCAAGTGGAAACTCAGGATATCTGCATGTCGGATCCGGGCAGGAAGAACATGCGGACTTCCATGCCGATCCGGTTCCGACATTCACGATCCCGATTCGACTGGAGCCTGATAGTGGTCGCGGATATGCCTCTCTGACCGCTGCAACGGAGACAGGCGCAGTCTTTCCCGTTCCGTTGGTCCGAAACGGTGCAAACTCGGCTATTGAGATGCCGAGCGGAAGCTATGTGCTGACGGCAATGAGGATGCGGTCAGACGGCGTAGAATTCGCCCAGGCATCCGTGACGGTGAGTGGTCCAGGTTCGCAAGGCGTGACGCTCAATTTTGTGTCTGTTTCGGCTATTCCGGTTCAGCTCGTGGTGGACAGCCAGTCTACGTCCGATAATGTGCCACTCCCTACGGTGGCGCAACTGGGCCTGCATCTCAGCCCTGCGGACCAGATTCCGTCTACCATGCGCGTGGCGCCGTACAGCGGAGACAGCTTTCGACCAACACCTGGGCGCTATCGGCTGTTTAGCCGCGGCGGTGGCACCTGGTTCATTAAATCTGCCAGCTACGGCTCTGCCGATCTGCTCCAACAGGAGATGCTGGTTGCTCCAGGAGCAGGAAGTTCTCCCATCATCGTCACGGTCAGTAATCAGACTGGAAGCCTGAGCGGCACGGTTAACATTGGAGGCACACTGCAATCGGCGTGGGTCTACCTGATTCCCAACTTCCCTTCCGCGACCCCTTTTTATTCCGTGCACAGTGCAAGCAATGGGAGCTTCAGTCTCAATTCCCTGCCGCCCGGCAGCTACCGCGCCATCGCTTTTGAGGTAAGGAGTCAGGTGGACTATCACTCTTCTGCCATGCTGGAACCCTACGCCTCGTATCTGAATACCGTTACGGTCACCACCGGCGGTAAAGCCTCCGTCGATATCGATGGAGTTCCTGCCGCGGAGATGCACCCGTGATGAAGGCCTGCCGCATCGTGTTTTCTCTTTTGCTGGCTTCCATTTCGATCATGATGAGGGCCTCGCCAGCGGCACCGTCATTTCGCATCGCGGGTGTTGTTCTGAATGCTGCTACAGGAAGTCCCGTGCGCGAGTGTCATCTTGAGGCCTCGCTTAGGGACCGCTTTCGATCCGGCCGCACATTAGGCCGTAGCCAGTCCTCTTCCGTCTCAGCAACAACGGATGAACGAGGTCATTTCATTCTGGAGGTGCCCTCCTCCGGCGCATGGCATCTGACGGCATCGGCGACGGGCTATGTGGCGATGTCGTATGACGCTCACGGAATGTACTCTTCCGCGGTCGTGTTGACAGCCGGTGCACCGACCTACGATCTCACCTTTCGCCTGCCTCCCCAGGGACGTATCAGCGGAACCATCCTGGATGAAGCAGGTGAGGGGGTGCGCAATGCCACGGTGGAATTAGCTGCGCGTCCACTGCCTCTACCAGGCAGCGCTCAGGCCGAAAACAACTCCTACCGCCGCATTACGCAAACTGATGATCGGGGAGTTTATGAGTTCGCCGGTTTACTGCCCACCAGCTATCGCATCAGCGTGCAGGCGCGGCCCTGGTATACCTCGACCACGCAGCGAAGGGGCCCCTCTGGACAGACCGCAACGAATAATTCAGTGTCTACACAACAAGCGGATCTGGATGTGGCCTATCAAAGAACATGGTTTCCCGGCGTCACGGACGCCTCTCAGGCGCAGCTCATCACCCTGGGCCCTGGCGATGAGCAGAGGGCGGACGTGCAACTTTCACCGATACCGGCGATTCATCTGCAATTGATCGCGCCTTCAGGAGATGAGCAGAGCGGCAATCTGTCCCGGGCGGCGTTTCCACTCATCGAGCGCATCGATGACCCCGAAAGCATGGGCCAACGCTTTGTTCAGGTAACGACTCGCCTGAATTCGCAGGGCCAGATCGACGTTGACGGGCTTGTTCCAGGCACCTACCGCATCCGCATGGCGGGTCCCGTACAGGATGCCAAGGATGCCGTGGTCGAGCTGACCCAGGGCACAACGCATCTAGTCGATCTGCGGCAGGACTCTACGGATCTGGCGAATCTGACGCTGAAGTTTGAAGGGCATGATGACGAGGATGGTCAGCCGCCGATGTTTGTGACGTTGATCGATACGACTACCGGACAGCGATTTGGCACTATCCCCGGAATGGGTATGGGAATCATGCAGCGTGGAGGCCAAGGCGTGCGCCGAAAGGATTCCGGCTTTTCGCTCCAAGTACCTGCAGGACGATATGAAATTGCTGCTCAATCCCGCGATCGCTATCTGACAGGCCTTGCAGCTGAAGGGGCTGAGATCAGCGGGCGTTATCTCAACGTGCACGGCGGCAATGTCACGCTCGTGCTGCGTACTGCCAGCGGTATGGCATCCGTCAGGGGCAAGTCCAGTTCAGGCGGCAGGCCGTGTGTCGGTTCTGTCGTGCTACTGGTTCCGGCTGGACTCGATGATCCAGGATCTTTTGGGAGGGTCGTACTCGATCAAAGCGACACGGACGGAAGCTTCAACTTTGAGAGCATTGTGCCAGGACAATACATCCTTATTTCGGTTGACCATGGTTGGACTATCAACTGGAATGACCCATTAACGCTGCGTCGTTACCTGACTCAAGGGACACCGCTGACCCTTGGCAGCCAAAGCAATATCACGCAAAACATCAATGCCCAAACCCCATAGAAGATGGGGGTGGGCACATCCAGCCCCGCATTTTCTCTCGGCACCACTCGCCCAATGCAAGTATGAGTTGATTGCGCGTATGGCCGCATTGCAGCCGGTTTCCTTGAGGCCGCGTTCTCGCATACGCAGCACGACCTCTTTTAGTTCGGATTGCGTCGGCTCTTCGGAAGGAAGCCACTTGAGGGCAGAGGTGTACCAAGACACGGTGGCAGGCGATACGTTCACGAGGAACTTTCTCTCTCGTATAAAGACTTCGAAACGGCTCATGCTTACTCTCCAGGCGTGTTCCCTTTTGCCGGAGCCGTTTTGCGTATAGTATTGATTTAGCCCACCCATCGCGGAGAGATGGCCGAGTGGCTGAAGGCGCACGCTTGGAAAGCGTGTATACCGCAAGGTATCCAGGGTTCGAATCCCTGTCTCTCCGCCATAATTTCTAAACCCCGAGAATGAATAGGATTCCGCAAGTGCTTGCATTGCAGGCTATTAGCGGCCATCGGAGTTTAAGCTTCTTTAAGGCACCGTTAGTGAGCTTTATGTCTCAAACGGTTATTTTCGGGTATCCCGAACCTATCCTTCGTATCGCTTCGGGCATCCAGGCGCAAGGTTCTTCTCTTGTACGGTGCAGTGGGTAGTCCCGCTAAAGGTACGTGCACGATGCTGCGCACAACCTCTGCGTGGAACTGAAAGAAATGCGCGAAGGGATCTTGCTACAAATGATGTTTTCTATCGCGCGAAAAAACGATTAGCGCGGCAATCAGACCAAGGAGCGGACTCAAGCAAAGTGTTAGCAAATAGGGCCGCATTTCGTTCCTCCGATTTATGTCGGGACACGATACACCTCCCGTTAGAGGCTTGTCCAAGCACAATTGAGCGCGACGGATCATGTTTGGTCATACCCGTCGCTCGGGCTGAATTGAACCGCTGATCCCAATGCGCGGCGGCAAGGGCAAGCTCAATGTCTTGCATACTGTGCGTATCCAGGGCCGGATGCTGCTGCTCTCATACCATTCAGCGCAAGGTCTCCACTGCGCTACCAAAGGAAGAACGTGAGGGTCATGCTGATCAACATGATCTCGCGGGCAGCAGGGTGAAAAGCCACATGATGGTTGAAAGCGCTGCTATAGAAACTTGTGACGGGTGGGGACTTACCGCAGCGAGCAGACCCGTCTCACCGGCGAGTATTCGTCCGATACAAACAGAATGATGGGCTGACATTGGGAGTCCCTGGAGCAGATTTAGGACTGCCATTCGTCGCTGTACAAGCAGCTGACAGGAAAGTAAATACTCAAATTTGTGCATTTTTTTGCATAAAACAATCAATCGAGATTGTAGAGGACCAAATAGCCGCCTTTAGGTAGAACGCGCAGTGCATTTTATTGCGGCCGGGATTTGGCATTGCAATTGCGTTATACCTTCGCGAGAGAGCATCTCTCGGACGCAAATATCAATCAGTATTAGGAGCGCTCATGATAAAGCGGCTTGTGGTAATTTCCGCTTTGGCGATCAGCAGTGTCGTTGTCGCCCATGCAGACCCCATTAGTGGGTTTTTTAGTTCGAACGGAACCGATTCTTTCACCTCTTCCTCCATCACTTTTGGGGATGCAGCCGTTGCCGGCACGGTTGGCGGGACATTCGCCAACTATCTCTCTCAGGGCGACGTCATCACGTTTCTTCCTGGAGCACTGCCTTACCAGATGGGCGTAAACACCCCACCAGCCAATCTCTTTCCGTCGGGCACAGTTCCTATTTTCTCGGTGACGGGGAACGGTGAAACCTTCACACTTGAGATGACGCAGTACAACGCCGGGTATGTGGCAAATAGTCTCTCAAGCACATCCGGGTGCAACTTAGGTAGCACATGCCTGACCTTCACGGGTATCGGCTACTTCACTGGCACTGGAGTGTTTGATGGCCAGTCAGGGCCGGCCACATTTACGTTCTCTTCCCAGTATGTGGCTGGGCAGCCGGATACAACTGTAACCACCTTCTCCGCGTCAACTGCCGCAACTGCGTCCCCGGTACCTGAGCCCAGCACCCTGGCGCTCTTCGGCACCGGTCTACTCGGAATTGCTCAGATAGCGCGTCGTAAATTTTTGGCCTAGCACCAAGACTGATAAGCCGGTTGATGAAACGGCTTATCAGTCGACCGTCAATGGATATGTATCCATTCAACTCCATGCTCCAGTACAGGAGACAGGGTTTCCTTATGGATGAAAAACGCATCCTACTTCGGTAGCAAGAGCAGCCCCCGCCTGAAGCCCCGTGTTTCCGGTCGGGGCTTCCTTTTTCGTCGCCCGCAGGGTCTTCGCTTCTTCTCTTCTCCCATGGTGAGGTCTTCAACATGGAAGACTGGAAGATCGGCGATATCTGCATCCACTGGAGGACTACAGGCATTTAATAGTTATGCATTTACGGAGGCTTGAAGCCCGAGATGAGCATCCTGCCTCTGCGGTTTAGCCGCTGCTCATTTTATTGATGGTGCTAAATGCTTGCGCTGGAGTAACATTGGCGAAAGGAAGCGTTATTTCCTCCTGTATCTCCTTTCGCAACTTATTGCCTGTACTTTTGGAGTCACCGATGCTCTGCCCACTCTGCCACCGTGATAAGGTCTATCGTTCCCATCGCAAAAGCTGGGAAAACCTCCTCCGATTGCTGGATATCTGCGCTTTTCGCTGTGGTGCATGCGACCACAGATTTTATCGCCGTCGAGCGACAACTCACGTTGATGCCTGACTTCCGGCCGATACCAGATAGAAGCGCTAAGTGCCTTTTTAGGCTTTAGAGCGGAGCGTCTAAATTTCTAAAAACGAAACTGCGGACCATCGTCAGATGACCGCGGTCACCCTCATTGAGGAGTGACCGTTTTCGTGGGCATGTTTGCAAAATGCCAAATAGTAGCGGCAACAGACTTCTCTGCCCCGGCCAACCCATAAACCTTGCCGGCGCCCTCAAGTATGTAATATTCGTTCGCCGCATGGGCCCGTCCTCCCATTCCTGCACCGCCCGCAGCGATGGGCATTTCGACCGTAGCGACGCGCTCGCCTACAGCCTGATTTGAGAACAGGTATGCAGGCCAATAGCCGCCGAGAATAGTCTCCTCCGGTGACGGCTGCGCGTATGGGATGCCGAAATCATCGAACGTTTGCGTAATGGCTCTTGCGATGTCAGTGTCATAGCCCATCTTTGCCCATGGCACATCGCCGATCAGCTTTACCTCGACGTCTTTGTAACCGTTCTTATCAAGCTGGGCCCGGAGCTTCTTCACGATGTCCGTTCCCTTCATATTCGGGATGTAACGAAAGTTGTGCTTTGACGTAATCTTGTTCGGCAAGATCGCTCCCGCCCCGCCAGCGTACATATTGCCTCCCCATATGCCGTCGAGATTAAAGCTTGTTCCGAATCGCGACATCTTCATCATGGTGAATGGATCATCGGAGATGAATCTGGCGACACCAAGATTGTCTGCTGCCGACTTGAGGTTCAACCTGGAGGATGCACTCTTCAATTGTGCAGTTTCACTCGCTGTGAGTGGAACCATATTGTCAAAGAAGCCATTTATCTTCGGTGTGTTGCCGTCATCGGAGATCAGAGAACCCAACATCTTGATGTGACGCCAGGCAGGGCTGTCGACGGAACGCTTCCATGAGCCATGGATATCAGAGACTGTCGGACCGTGTCCCCAGCTCTTGCCGCTCGTGGTCAGCTCGACGTAGACGCACCCCTCTGAGCCACCGGATATATTTGCGCCTCCACCGTTGTTCTGGCCGGAGAAGCGCAGCATCGCATCCGCTCCTTTGAAGAGCTCCGGGTGGTCTTTCACAAATTTTCGTAGACCGATGTCCATACGCTCTTCGTCGCCTTCGGCCACAAAGATCAGATTGACCGGCAGCTTCCCCAGCACCTTTCGCATCGACATGAAGGCCTCAAGCTGTGCTAGCTGCGGTCCCTTGGAGTTCACCGCGCCGCGACCGATGAGGACTTTCTTGAAAGAAGGATCGATGCCTGCAGTCTTGCCGTCCACAATACGGCCCTCAAAGGGAGGTGCTATCCAGAGGTCAGGTTGCGTCACCGGCATAGTGTCATACATCCAGTAGATGACCAGCGTCTTTGGTGCGCCTTCATCACATTTGGCGTAGACCACCGGATTGCCCGGCGATCCATATTCCGTTATGCCGACATCGTAGACACGCGTTGTCTGGCATCCGAGCTTATCGAACATCCCCTTGACCATCTCCGCGGACTCGGGAATTCCTTCTCCGCTATTGGAGATCGATGGCTGTTGAATCCAGTGCTGAAAATCGACTACATGATCATCGATATTTTGATCAATGTAGTCGTAAACCTTCTTCAGATCTGGAGCAGTTTTAGTCAAATCGGGATGAATTGTTTCGTCCGCTTGCGCCCGTATTCCTAACTTCGGATGGGTCGTAACGTTAGCAGGTGATGGGCTTTTCCTGGAACACCCAGTCAAGACAACAAGAGATGCTAGAAGACACAACGGCGCGCGCTTAGCAGGCATGATGAATTGTCCTCGTGAGGATGAATGGAAACGGTCAAGTGAGTTTGACTCTATTTCGACTTACTGCATGGAGTCAAACATGATGTGCACAATAGCTGAGGTTATTTTCCGGCTGCGTCATCAATTTCTGATATCGCATCCATCTACTGACTGGCTCTTTTGCTCCTTGCTCAACGCATCGTTCTACTAGGTCCTTGCCGACGGTGTAGGTAAGCATATAGCTACGATATTCATTGAGATAGAGGAGTGTAGACTCACCATGTTCCATCAATAACTCATGCTCTAGTGCCCCGAGTGCCCGAACAAACTCTAATCGACCGTCGAGATATTCACGAGCGATGCCCGGCTCTGCGGAGTGCAGACTTTCAATCAACCGCTGCACATGTATATACCGCTCGACATCATCAGTCTTGAGGCCCGCAGCCGGAAATAAGAGGTTACGTTCGATTTGTATCCTCGTCGGTTCGTCGAGAACCATCTCGGGGGCATAGCTCGCTGCAGCTTCTGAAACGAAGGACTGTGGGGAGAATGTCAGCTGCACCTGCCCTTCGCGAAAGCCCATTCGTTTTACTACAGATTGATCGCGCAACGTGTTGAAGACGTGGTGCCCCGGATAGCCCTCGTGACAAGCGAGATCCAGGAGTCGGTCGACGGTCAGAGGAAGTTCAAGATTAACCTCGATCACACTGTGATTGTTTCCTTTATAGGAGCTGAAGGCGCTCCACGGCTTATGAACGACGTACTCCAATTCGACAGATTCATCTGGCGGCATCGTTATATGCTGCAGCGTCAGCCTACGGCATTCTGCGAGCGCTGCCTTCATGACTGCGGGAACACGCTTTGGTGAGACGATGAATCGGGCATCGTACGCTGCATAGTTCCCTGCTCCATATCCAATTCTTTCGCCGATTTCTTTACCGAATAGCCACTCGCTCTTGCTGCTTGTCATACGGCGTCGCCTCTATATCAAAATATCCACGACTCTCTGCATCGAAGCTCACATACCTGCCCTGTAGAGCCTGCACCCGCAAGGCCATCGCATTGAGTTGTGCTGCCAATGCATCGCGACGGGCGCGCTCCATTCCACTGGCAGGAAGCTCCTTCTGGAGCTGAGTGATTTGCAGCGCGATATCGCTCAATGTTGGAGGAGATTTCTCCACGGCCTTCAACAACTCCTTCGGCCCGACATAGTAATCAAGTGCATCAGGATCCCGCTCGCTCAGAGCTACAGCTACGCGCAGGTACTTGTCGACGACGATTTCACTTTGCTTCGCATGCCTACAGTCTGTCAGCAGAAGCAATATGAAGACAGAACCAACGCTGCGCATTCTATTTTTTTTATCAATATGCATGAGCTCTTCTATCAATGAAGCTATCTGGAAATACTTGATGAATATATCTTTACGGATCGTAATGCGTTTGTTATAGCTATAAATATTCCGAACCCTCGGAAGCTAAACCATACCTCTTCATGGCACCTCGCCATACAACGAACCCTGATGTTCGTTGTCGCAGCCTATTCAGCCTGTCACTCAGGCGTTCGCCGTAGCTGTATCTGCTGTCACTGAAATCGCAGTCGTATTTTTTGCAATCCGCACAAAACACGAGCGGTCGATAGACCTCTTTTTGATTCACGTTCAACAATCTGGAGGCATCCGCGATGTCGTCACTTAGACGCATAAGCTGCAGGTCTATTTCTATATTTCTCCTTCTATTGTGTGCCGTGGCATACGTCCAGCCGCTCTCTGCACAGACCGTCAATGCGACGCTAACAGGCCGCGTCGAAGACATCCAGGGCGCCGCAATCTCCGGCGCAACGGTGACCGCAAGGAATACGGGCACAGCCGCAGTGCGCACAGCAACGACAGACGGCAGCGGCCTCTACACAATCACCAATCTCCAGCCCGGAGAGTATGAACTGTCGACGACCATGAGCGGCTTCGCCACGAAGAATCTCACGGGCATTACGCTCAACGTAGGTGATACGAAAGAGATTCCTGTCTCTTTGACCATAGGCGGCGCGAACGACACGGTGAATGTCGAAGCAAGCGAGCCTCTTCTTCAGACGCAGACCTCTTCTAACGGAACACTGGTCGACAACAAGCAGATCGTAGAACTCCCTCTCGCAAACCGGCAGTTCTACTCGCTCGCACTTCTCTCTCCTGCCGCGTATCAGCCGGCACAAAACTCGACGCTCGGCTTCCGTGGCGGCATCAATATCGCCGGCGCAAGCGAGATCTCCAATCAGTTCACGCTCAACGGCATCTTCAACAACGACATGGGTGTAGCGCAACCATCCTTTCGCCCATCGGTCGAAGTGATTCAGGAATTTCGTCTACTTACTGGCGTCTATCCCGCAGAGTATGGCCGAATGGCTGGCGGCCAGGTTGTCGTCATCACCAAGTCAGGCACGAATAGCTTCCATGGCTCGGCCTATGAATTTATTCGAAATGAGGCGACAGATGCTCGCCCCTACTTTACCGCTGCAGGCGCAGATAAACCGTCCTTCAAGCAGAACACCTTCGGTGGCACCGTTGGCGGGCCAATCTGGAAGGATCGTACGTTCTTCTTCTTCGGCTATGAGGGTCAGCGCATTCGTCAGGCATTCACGGCGCAGTCAACCGTTCCTACCACGGATATGCTGAATGGCATCTTCAACGTCGGCAAGACTCTCTACAACCCACGCACCGGAGCTGCACTCGCCCCCAATTGCGGCACTGGATGCTACAACCTAACGACCGCCCTCGCCGGAAACACGCGCGGACAGTGGAGCTCCGTTGGTGCAGTCGCCGGCCAAACGATTGCCAACCTTGGGTTCCCTGTGCCTTCGCTCAATACCCTTGCAGGCAAATACCCCGCGCTGAACTACAACTTCCAGGAGACGCGCACTGAGAACATGAATGAGTTTTCGGCCACGTGTCGACCATAAGATCTCAGACAAGGACAACATCTACGGCAGCTTCAATCTCTTCAAGGATCCTGCCTTCGAGCCGTCCAACTCACTTTGTTCGTCGTACGTTGTTCCGAAATTCGGCTGCTTTACCAACCAGATCTCGACGCTAATCAACGTCACCTACGATCGCATCCTTACACCCACCCTACTGAATGAATTCCGTGCAGGCTTTCAGCGCCTGCAGCAGCCTCGTATCCAGGAGGACAACACGGCCATCGGCGCGGCGTATACCGGTCTGCCTGGAGGTCCTTACTTCAGTCAGCCCGGCTATCAAAACAATAACGGTTTGCCGAATACTGCAATCTCCGGCTTTGCGACAATCGGCGGCGCTACGAACCTTCCACAGAATCGCTGGGATAACCACTATCAACTGGTGGATACCGTGACCTGGAGCAAGGGAGCTCACACGATCAAGGCAGGCATTGATCTTCTGCTCGCACGCTCAATCAATCTGATTACGTCATCTGGCCGCGGCGCTTTTTCCGTCAACGATGCCAATATCATGTCGGTAAATGGCAATACGCATATTGGCTCGACCGGCGACTCCATGGCCGATTTTCTTCTCGGCCTTTCGTACACCTCAACCATCGGTACAACGGCGGGAACGGTTTATCTAAACTTCTTCGGCAACCACCTTTTTGTGCAGGACGACTGGAAGGTAACACCGCACCTCACGATCAACTACGGTTTGCGCTGGGAGCTGGATGCGCCGGTCTATACACCGAATGGCACCGTTTCACGCTTTGATCTCAGCACACAGAGCTTCCTCGCTTCGAACACGGGAGCATTCAAACATCTCTACAACTACGACTACAACAACTACGCTCCTCGTGTGGGCATGTCCTGGCAGCCCTTCAAGACGGACACGACAGTTCTTAAGGCTGCAGCAGGAACGTTTTATAACACGCCGCTTCTCTACAACCAGTTCCTGACGTATGGGACGCAGTATCCGTACCGCATCGTCGGCACCTCGACCTCAACTGCCAGCACTGCAAGCAGCATCAACACCGTTTCGCTCGATGCTCCATTCGCTGGTGCCGCAACGGCCTGCTCTTACGGCGGACAGACGAACTGCAGTCCATCTCTGTCCCCTCTCGGCGTGAATCCAAACTACCGCACACCATACATCACGGAGTGGAGCATGGGGGTGCAGCAGGCGTTCGGGAAAAATATGGTTTTTGAGACAACGTACTTTGGTTCAAAGGGAACCAAGCTTCCGCTGAGCATTAATCTGAATCAGATCAATGTCAACAATCTCGCGGTGGGCGCAACGACGACTCAGACAATGCGCCCGTACCCGAATTTCTCTACGGTATCGAATCAAGACACACGTTCGAACTCTGAATATCACTCCTGGCAGAACAGTCTTAAGCAGACTTATGCGAACGGTGTGACGTTCATCCTCTCGTACACCTGGGGCAAGTCAATCGATGGCGGAGGCGGTATTGGTTCCGGCTCCAACTCCTCCGGCTCACCGCAAAATATCTATAACTTAAAAGCTGAGCGCGGACTGTCGGACTTCAACGTTGCTCACCGCGTCGCCTTCAGCCCTGTTGCACAGCTTCCGTTCGGCAAGGGCAAGCCCTGGCTGCAGAATGGTCTGGGGGCCGCAGCTCTCGGCGGATGGCAGGTCTCGGGTATCTTTGCCTTTCAAACCGGCCGCCCCTTCACGATCACGGATAGCTCCAGCAACAACAGCCGTTCGTTCGCCAGTGCTGATCGTCCGAACATTGTGCCGGGGCAAGATCCGAATGCCGGCCCGAAAACTGTTCAGCAATGGTTCAACGTCAATGCCTTCACCCTGGCGCCGACTACCCGCTTCGGCAATGCCGGACGCAACATCATCACCGGTCCCAAGTTCACGGAGCTTGATCTTACACTTGCACGTACCTTCCCTATCTACGAACACCTGAGTGGACAGTTCCGTGCCGAAGCATTCAACCTTCTCAATCACCCCAACTTCTTGAACCCACTCACGACGGGAGTTCAGTACGGAGCAACGGGATTTGGCGCTATCACCCAGGCCAACACTCCCCGAGATTTGCAGTTCAGCCTCCGACTTCTCTTCTAGCCATCAATCATCGCAACGGGAGAAAACGTAGTGAAGTTTATCGGTGCAACGCTTTTGCTACTTCCTGTTCTGGCCGTGGGCATCTGCCCCGGCCAGACCTCTTTGACTCCAGAAAAGCAGGCTCTCGCTCAGAACGTAGAAAAAAATGCCAAGCTGGCTCAGGTGATGGTTGATACCGTCTTTTCATTCGGTGAGCTGGGTTTTCAGGAAGTTGAAACATCGAAATATCTCACAGGCATTCTCGAGAAGAACGGCTTTAAGATTGATCGCGGTATCGCAGGAATACCAACAGCCTGGATGGCAACCTGGGGCGAAGGTAAACCGGTAATCGCGTTAGGCTCTGACATTGATTGCATTCCCCAGGCATCCCAGAAGCCTGGCGTGGCGTGGCATGATCCGATCGTTCCAGGCGCACCAGGCCATGGTGAGGGCCATAACTCCGGCGAACCGTTGAATATCCTTGCGGCGCTCGCAGTAAAAGACATGATGGTCAAGAATCATTTGCATGGAACCATCAAGATATGGCCGGGTGTTGCGGAAGAGCTCCTGGGGACCAAGGCTTACTACGTTCGCAGCGGCTACTTCAAAGATGTCGACGCAGTGCTGTTTGCACATGTCGCGACAAACCTCGGGACATCATGGGGCGAAAGCGGCATGACTGGCCTCATCTCGGTGCAATACAACTTTCACGGAGAAAGCGCTCACGCCGCAGCAGCGCCCTGGAGGGGCAAGTCTGCCCTCGATGCTGTTGAATTGATGGACACCGGCTGGAACTTTCACCGCGAACATCTGCGTCCGCAACAGCGCTCGCATTATGTGATCTCAAATGGAGGCGACCAGCCGAACGTGGTTCCGCCGAATGCTTCAGTCTGGTATTACTTTCGAGAGCTCGACTATGAGCACATCAAGGGGCTCTGGAACGATGGCGATCGCATGGCGACAGGAGCCGCAACGATGACTCAGACGACGTGGGATGCTACCGTTCTTGGATCGGCGTGGCCTGGATACTTTAGCAAACCCATAGCTGACGATCTGAACGCTAACGCTATAGCCGTCGGGATGCCGCAGTGGTCTGATGACGATCAAGCCCTCGCGAAAGCAGTACAGAAAGAGCTAGGCGTGCCTCAGGTCGGCCTCGATACCGAGGTGAAAACCCCGGGCGCCCCTAGTCCAAATGCCGCCATGGGAGGAGCCTCGGATGATATCGGCGATATCTCCTGGAATGCGCCCACAATTGTTTTGCGTTATCCGGCCAACATTCCCAATCTTCCAGGACATAACTGGTCCAATGCAATCGCCATGGCAACTCCCATTGCTCATAAGGGAGTTATCTCTGGAGCAAAGGTGCAAGCCATGACGCTCTATGACCTGATGACGCATCCCGAATTACTGGCTGCCGCGAAAGACTATTTTGCCAATGTAGAGACAAAAGACGCGAAGTACCAGCCACTGGTGCGGCCACAGGACAAGCCTGCAATATGGATGAACAAGACAACCATGGAAAAATATCGTCCCGAGATGCAGAAGTATTATTACGACTCAGCGAAGTATGGAACCTATCTCGAGCAGCTCGGCATCAAGTATCCAACACTTACAAAGCCTACTAATTAGTCAAAGGCGTGGTGGTAAAAGATCTGTCACCGCGCCTTTCATCGTTTGGCTGGAGTTGAATTCATTCATAACGCAATGACGTCATCGGACTAACCCGGGACGCTTCTCGCGCGGGATAGTAACCGAAGAGAATTCCGACAGCAGCAGAGATACCGAAGGAGAGCACGACGGCCAAGATGGAGATGCTAGTCGACCACTGAATCATTCTTGTAATGATCCAGGAGAGCATAATACCCATGACGATCCCGAGAAGTCCTCCTGTCAAACTGAGCGTCACCGCCTCCATAAGAAATTGCTGCATGACCTCGCTGGAGCGCGCTCCAACAGCGCGACGAATTCCAATCTCCCGCGTGCGCTCTGTTACGGACAGCAACATAATGTTCATGATGCCGATGCCACCGACGATCAGAGAGACTGAAGCGATACTTGCCAACAGCGCTGTCATCGTTCGGCTTGCTCGGTCCAGCGTCTTCCCTAGCTGTTCCAGCGTTACCTTATCTAAATTATTGACGTTCCCTGTAACAGCCCGCGCAATATCAGTTCGCATGCCCCCCTTCGCGAGCGACTTTCTCGCCTGACTCGATACGATAAAATCCTCGGCTGCATTGGGAGCAATCTGATGACGCTCCCGTAGGAGCACCATAATCGCCTTGGTGACACGATTGACTTCGCCCGTGGATGCCGTAGAGATTGTGATCGTGGCAAGGCTCTTCCGCTGGAGAATATGCTGTCCAGTGGTCACGGGGATGTACACCGCATCAAATTGGTCGTCTCCTGGGGCCGCCGGTACCATCCAGCTACCGCTCCCGACGACACCAATAACCTTGAATGTTGCCTTATGAAATAAGACTTCTTTCCCAATAGGGTCAGTCTTACCGAAGAGCTTTTCACTCACAATGCTGCCGAGTACGATCACGGGCTTAGCTTGATCAATATCCGACTCACTGAAAAACTTCCCTTTGGCGAAGATCCACGATCGCCGTATCCGTGGCAAGTCGGCTCCCTCACCATGCAGTCTCGTAAACCACGTGCGGTCGCCGGCCGTCACTAGCTCGTTCTCCGCCACTCCCGCAGAGACATATTGCACTCCCTGCAGCTTCGTGACAGCATCAGCGTCAGCGAGCGTCAACTTATCGGAGGCTCCGAGACCTGCTGCATTTTCTCCACGCTGGGCCAGGCCCATTGTTGGGTTCGTCCCGGGTTGCCAGACGTAGTGGAGATAAAATTGAGGTCTGGGCAGAGAGCGCAATTCCATCGTCTGAATGTGTGCTTTATCGTGCTCGGGTCTGTAGGCTGCGGGCTCTTCCGCTTCTCCCTGGCTTGTCCACTGCTGCTGCATCTTGTAGTTCCCGGACGTGACGACGATGACATTCATACCGGCTGCGCGGACCTGGTCCTGGATCGCAGACTGGGCTCCCGCCCCTAATCCGATCATGGTGAGCACCGTAGCCACGCCGATGGTCATGCCGACCATGGTCAGAATCGTCTGCAACCTATTTCGGCGCAGCGAACGCCATGCGATCGAAGTGCTCTTCTGGATGGACGAGATCTCTGTCACGTTCTACTCAAAACGCAGTGCTTCGATAGGGTTAAGCTTTGCTGCACGACGAGCAGGATAAAAACCAAAAAAGACTCCTGTTGCGGCAGAGATTCCAAATGCAAGAGCAACAGCCTGAGGGGACACGGTCGCATCCCAATCAAGCGTTTTGGTGATAGCAAAGGATGCAAGAAAGCCCAGTATGATGCCGAGCACACCGCCAGCCATCCCCAGCGTGACAGCTTCAACGAGAAACTGCATCAGCACGTCATAAGAACGCGCGCCTACGGCTCTTCGGATGCCAATCTCACGTGTGCGTTCTGTTACAGAGACCAACATAATATTCATAATTCCAATTCCACCAACAATGAGCGAAATCGTTGCGATGGCCGCCAGCAAGGCCGTCATCGTCTGCCCCGCGCGGCTTAGCGTGCCGGACATCTCCTGTAAATTGACCTGATCCATCTGCGGCATGTTCGCCAGGATGAATGCGGCAACAGAAGTATTAAGTCCCTTTGTCAGAGCTTCGGAGGCCTGCGTCTTAACAGTGAAGTCATCAGGTGTTGCGCCAGCCATAGAACCACCTTGAAGACCGCCAAGACCTGCAGGCGCACTTGAATGGCGAGCTGTATCAAGGTGATGTCTCGACCGCAGGACCGGGATGACGTCCGTTGCGACCTGTGAAGAATTACCCGCCTGGTCCGCGGAGACCATGATGTTTGAAAGATAGCTCACACCCAGCAGTTTTTGCAGTTTGGTGTATGGCACAACCGCCATCTGAGACTGCTCTTCGTCGCTGGTGCTGAACACGCCCCTGACCTTGAAGATCTCACCGTGAATCTCTATCTCTTCCCCAATCGGATTTGAGTCCGGGAAGAGTGTGTCGCGAAGTGCAGCTCCTATTACGGCAACATTCTCGGCAGAGTCTACGGAGGACTGCTTGAAAAACTTCCCTTTCTCAAAGCCCCAGTCATACATCTCGGCATACTCTGAACCGACACCATAGATTTGCGTGTAACTCCTGTCACCGCCACCAGCCACCCAGCCGCGCATGCGAGATACGGGCGATACGTGTGCCACGCCACTGACCGCACGCACGGCATCGGCATCCTCGGTGGTCAATGTTGTCGCAGAACCAAGCCCCGTCGCGATCTTTGATTCTTCCCCGCCACGAGTAAAGTTGCCTGCACGAATATTGATGAGAGTCGTACCCGCGGATTTTACGTCCTTAGATACACTCTGCTGTGCACCGGTTCCAAGGGCGAACATCGTCAACACAGCGGCAACGCCAATTGTCATCCCGAGCATAGCCAGTCCTGTTCTCAGCTTGTTCGCTCGCAATGCTTTGACGGCGATCTTGAAACTTTTCTTGAGCATTTATTCAAACCTCAACGAAGTCAGCGGCGCAACGCGAGAGGCTTCGCGTGCCGGATAGTAGCCAAAGAAGATGCCGACAGCAGCCGAGATACCAAACGAGAGGGCGACGGCCAGAGGTGAGATGCTGGTCGACCACTGCACGGCATGGGAGATGGCGATGGCAGCTACAACGCCGATCAGAATGCCGAGAAGGCCCCCAACGACGCTAAGCGTGACCGATTCAAGAATGAACTGAAGCAAGACATCCGTAGCCCTTGCACCAACAGCGCGGCGGATACCAATCTCGCGCGTGCGTTCCGTCACGGAGAGCAACATGATGTTCATAATTCCGATGCCGCCCACAATTAGGGACACAGTTGCGATGCTTGCAAGAAGCGCGGTCATGGTCTTGCTCGATTTATCCAGAGTCTTTCCTAGCTGATCGAGCGTGACCTTTTCCAGCCCAGCTGCATTGCCCGTTACGGCGGAGGCAACATCCGGCCGCAGACCTCCCTTGGTTAAGGCCTTACTAGCCTGGCTGGCCACGGTGAAATCATCCGGCGTATTACCACCAATCTTGTGACGCGAACGTAACAGGGTAACGATTGTCTTCGAGACACGAGTGACATCGCCGGTAGAGCTCGTGGTGACCGTAATATCGTTCAGCTTTGAGAGGTTCAGAAGCTTCTGCATTGTCGTCACGGGAATATAGACGGCGTCAAACTGGTCATCCCCGGATTCCGGAGTCACCATCCAGCTCGAACTGGTCACAACGCCAACAATCTTGAATGGCTGCTTCCAGAGCGTAACCGTCTTGCCAACCGGGTTTACATCGCCAAAAAGCTTCGCGGCAACGATGTTGCCCAGGACCACGACCTGCTCATTCTTTCGTTGCTGACGGGCACTGAAGAAGTCGCCGTGTACGAAGCTCCAGGCGCGGCGGATATTCGGCAGCGACGAGTCATCTCCATGCACACGAGTGAACCAGCGCGTATCTCCGTCAGCGACATGGACGTTCTCGTGAATGCCTTCGCAGGCATACTGCACACCGTTGATCTTGCGGATCGCATTCGCATCCTCGATCGTCAGTGTGGCTGCTGCACCGAGTCCAGCTTCGGAGTCCCCGAGCCTCTGGCGCGCGGTTGGGTGATCGTGAATGGCGAATGGATCATCCTCCGGGTGAAAGAGGGCCAATTGCAGATGAGGATGCCCGTTCACCTCCGGGTTGCGAACGGCTCCCATCTCAATCGCATCGTCCGGCGGTTTCTCTCTCTGCGCCTGGTAGTTGCCTGCGGTGACGACAAGCATGTTCATTCCTGCGGCTTTGACCTGGTCCTGGATCGCTTTTTGCGCGCCGCTTCCGAGTGCGATCATGGTCAACACGGTCGCAACACCAATCGTCATACCAAGCATCGTCAGAGCGGTCTGCATCTTATTTCGACGCAGCGCCTTTAACGCGATGATGTAGCTATTGCCGAGGGACACTAGGCGACTCCTTCCGCAACGGAAGGCAGCACATCGAGTTCCCCCTTCGCATGACGACGGCTCTCATTTGTAACGTCAGAGATGATGTTGCCGTCCTTGAAGCTGATGATGCGCGATCCATATTCTGCCACATCCATCTCGTGGGTGATGAGGACGATGGTGATGCCACGCTCTTTCTGCAATGACTGAAAGATCTCCATCACCTCAATGCTTGTTTTGCTATCGAGGTTTCCCGTGGGCTCATCCGCCAGGAGGATGGAGGGATTGTTTAACAGGGCACGTGCAATTGCCACGCGCTGTTGTTGGCCGCCTGAGAGTTGGTTGGTGTGGTGATCGTAGCGCGACTCCAGACCTACGGATGCGAGGGCCGCCATCGCACGCTTGCGGCGCTCAGCTGCCGTAATGTTTCCGGTTCCGTATAAGAGAGGTAGCTCGACGTTTTCAAGAGCCGAGGTACGGGTCAGCAGATTGAACCCTTGAAAGACAAAGCCAATCTGTTTATTTCGGACAAGCGATATCTCATCGTCGCTCAAATGCGAGACATCTCGTCCATCCAGAAAATACTGGCCACTCGTCGGCTGATCGAGGCAGCCGAGGATATGCATCAACGTCGACTTACCTGAACCAGAGGGGCCGATAACCGAGACGAACTCGCCTGCCTGAACATCCAGGGAGATCGAGCGCAGAGCGTTAACCTGATGCTCGCCCACGTGGTAAGTCTTCGTGAGATTTCGAACTGAGATCACAGGGTTCATGAAGATCGCCATCCCTTCAAGGAGCGGAATCCCGGCGCGAATCTTTCTGCGCCGGGTACCACGTTCGCTGGGCTATTTGCCAGCCGTCGTCTTTGGTTTTGGAGCAACCGTCGTCGTCTGCGCATACTCCCAGATGCTGGCAACAACAATCTTTTCCGCGCCCGCCATACCGTTATCCCACTTCTTGCCTTCGATGGCATACCATTCGTTTGCGGCGTGCGCCCGTCCTCCGGCACCTCCGCGGGCTCCCATGCCCATCGGGATCGATACGGTGCCAACCTTCTGACCTACTTCACCATCGGCAAAGAGATACGAAGGCCAGTAACCACCAGTCGCCTCGGCTTCAGCTACACCCAGAGGCTTATCTTCACCCATGTGGTTGTAGTGAGAGGCCATCATGAAGCGGTTGTCGTCGCCTGACAGACCGAGCATCACCGAAGCCTTCTTGTGCGCATTGGTAATGTCTGTATCCAGAGACGAACCTCGCGACCAGGGGACATCGCCGATCAGCTTGATCTCGACATCCTTGTAGCCGTTTTTATCCAGCTGGGCTCGAAGCTTCTTGATTAGATCAGGACCACTCATCTTTGGTACGTATCGGAAGTTATGTTTTGACGTGATCTTGTTCGGCAAGATCGCGCCAGCGCCACCAGCGTACATATTGCCGCCCCAGATACCGTCAAGATTGAAGCTGGTTCCGAAGCGCCCGTCCTTCAGGACCTCGACAGGATCATCAGACATGTAGCGTGCAACGCCCTGAGCCTTGGCCATCTTCGCCAGATCCATCTTGGCGGCACGGTCACGCAGCTGTTGCATTTGCTCCGGCGTTGGCTTCTCCATATTGTCAAAGAAGCCATCGATCAGCGGCGTATTTCCGTCGGGAGAGGTCAACGACGCCAACATATGAATATGGCGCCATGCGGGACTGTCAGTCGTGCGCTTCATCACGCCATGGACGTCGCTCTCCACCGGACCGCGACCCCAGCTCTTTCCACTTGTCGTCAGTTCGACATAGACGCAGCCTTCGGAGGGACCGCCTGCATACAGGGCATCTGCTTCCTTCAACAGGTCAGAGTGATCGGAGATGAACTTGCGCAGACCAATATCCATGCGCTCCTCATCTCCCTCGGCGATAAAGATCAGGTTGACGGGAAGCTTGCCCATCACCTGTTTGTAAGCCATCAAGGCGTTCAACTGCGCCATCTCCGGCCCTTTGGAGTTCGTCGCTCCGCGGCCAATCAGAACCCGCGGGATATCCGGCAGACCAGCAACCTTACCTTCGACGATCTTTCCATCGAACGGTGGCGAGATCCAGAGGTCAGGCTGCGTCACCGGCATCGTATCGTACTGCCAATAGAAGGCCACCGTCTTCGGCGCGCCTTCATCGCACTTGGCATAAACGACAGGGTTTCCTGGGGAGCCATACTCCGTAATGCCGACGTCATACACACGCGTCGTCTGACATCCCAGCTTATCGAAGAAGCCCTTCACCATCTCTGCCGATTCAGGAATTCCCTCTCCGCTGTTAGAGATCGAAGGCTGCTGGATCCACTTCTGCAGATTTTCGACGTGATCATCGATATGGCCATCGATGTACGCGAAGACCTTCTGCAGGTCGGCCGGCACTTTGCTCATGTCGGGCTTTTGCCCCGAGGTTCCGTACGGATTCACTCCAAGTTTGGCCTTTGTGGTCGTAGAAGGCGTCTTCGTCTCTTTTTTATTGCACGCGGCCGTTCCCACAAGAAGGCCCATCACACACAAGGACATCCATCCAGATCGCATCCAGTCGCAGCACTCCTAATGATTTTTCGTAGCTGTTCCACAAAAACGAGTGGGCTTCCAAAACTATTTCCGATAAAAAATAAGGTATTACACACGCAATGACGAACTGTTGAGTTATTAGTAGCTACAGCAAACAGGTCTGATCCACGGAGACTGAAGCGCCTGCGGAATAAGAGAAAGACAGCATCAGCAGGGATGAGTCTTATGAATTGTGCGGCGTGATGATTTTCAGCGTATGTGCTGCTCCATGCCATGTCAAGAGTCAGCAATCATCAATAAATTCGATCATTCGATTGACAATCTACATCACTGACTTACTGCATCTTCTTATTCGACAAGAAGCTAGCGTTTGCTTATATTGAATCTCACCGAGCCAAATCAACAGCGGCGAACCTCGTGCTTCACGCTGTTTCTGCATGGCGCAGACCTCACACGCAAGTCAACACATCCATCAGGGTCCTTAGCGGAGTACTGCATGAAAGCGCTGCTGTCGAAGTGTCTTGTAGTTTTTGTTTCTATCCTTTCCATCTCTCGGGCTGAGACCATAAAAGGTATCTCCGCACTGCAGGGCGAGGCTCCCCAGACAGACGGATTTCTTAGGGTTACGCATCTCGCAACCAACCCTTTCGAACAGAAACTTGATTTCTGGATGACCCCGCAACACTCCACTGTGCCCATTAAGAGCTACCAGGTGGAGATGACCCAAAAGCTGCACGTCGTTCTTGTCAGCGACGATTTCAGAACATTTCTGCATATTCATCCACAACTGGGGCCTAACGGCCACTTCACCATCACGCAGAAGTTCGCCACGCCTGCGATCTATCACGTATACGTGGACGGAGAGCCAAATAACCTCAACCATCAGGTCTTCCGTTTCGATCTTCCAGTAGGCAACGACAAGCCCGCTGGTGCTCGCGTTCTGCCGCCAACCGGTATGGGAGTGCATGTGGGGCCGTATGAGGTCGACCTCTCGACCGTACGTCTTCACTCCGGTCAGATGGAGATGATCGACGTTGAGATCCTGAAAGACGGCAAGCCGGCGAAGGACCTTCATCCATACCTAGGCGTGCCTGCTCACGCTGTTTTTCTCAACGACAAGGACCTCTCCTACGTCCATGTGCATCCCATGGCGATGGGTGGCGACATGGATATGTCCAAACCCGTGGCTACACTTCCCGACAGCGCATCATCTCCACCCGAGATGATGCTGCATGTTTCAATCAAAGAAGCAGGCACCTATAAGCTGTGGCTTCAATTTCGTGGCGCGAACAACCAGCTGTACATCGCCGAATTCACTATGCTTGCCAGCTAACACTTCTGAAAGGAATGCACCATGTCATTTCGGTTTCGGCCTTACGCTCTCACCACAGCGTTGCTATTCACTTCCTCTCTCAGCTGGGCGCATGCTCGTCCCAAGGCGATGGTGCCAGCAGCGGAATCGACTGGACCAGCTCCGCAGAAGATCGTCGTTACATTCACCGAAGCAGTCGAACCTAAGTTCAGCTCACTATCGCTTACGAGTGAAGCTGGCGTGGCCATCAAGACGGAACATTCGCAGGGTGATCCCGGAGACGCCAAGACGCTCACGCTTCCGGTTCCGGCACTCTCTGCGGGGGGCTACCTCGTACATTGGGTCTCCGTCGCTCCTGATGGCCACCGTATGCAGGGAGAGTATAAGTTCAGCGTGAAATGAGCATCCAAGGCAGCACATGGATACTGCGTCTAACCGTCTTTAGTAACGGAAGCGCAGATCTCGCCTTCAGCCTGATCTGCGGTAGTCTCTTTGCCGCCTTATGGGGAGGCCACAGCTCTTTTGTCTGTAAGCGCCTCATAAAGCTGCTTGCCCTTGCTGCCGGTCTCTTCTGCGTCATCTTGCTGGTGCAGAGCTATCTGCTGACCGCGACCATGACTGGAGACGCAGGTTTATCCTCCGTAAGGCAGCAGCTGCGTGATGTCATGTTTGCGACTCATGCGGGACGTATCCTTATCCCGCAGTGCGGGGCTGCATTACTGATCGCGATCCTCTCTATCGCAGGCGCGAGCCGATATCTTGTTGGCGCGAGTGCAGTCTCTTTCCTGCTGCTGTCCGTCTTCCGCGCTGCAACGGGTCATGCATCTTCAGACGGCGATTTTGCCTTGCGCGAATGGGTGCAATGGATGCACCTTGTCTCGATGGGTATGTGGTCAGGCGGTGTGATTGTTGCAGGCATACTGTCGCTGGCGCAGGACCGCGTAACGATATCGCATCGGCCAGCAACACGTCTCTCGCGTCAGGCAACGGTGGCGTTATGCTTTGTCCTACTCAGCGGCGTCGCGAACATATGGCTGGGATCAGGTGGTGCGATCGGACAGATCCCTGCCAGCGGATGGGGACGGATCCTGATCGCCAAACTTGTTCTTGTTCTTGTTGTACTCGGATTGGGTTTTGCCAATCGGAGATTGATTGACCGGCTCCAAGCAGATGCGACTATTGCACCGAAGCTCGAGCGAACCATCCGTTACGAGTCACTGATCATGGTCGCAATTTTGTTTCTCTCAGGCTGGCTTGCAGCGACTCCCCCAATCGGCGAGTAACTGGCTCAAGGACGAACACTCTCCACCAAGGTGATATGGCGGCCGATATCTCGTTCACGAGTCAGCAGAATCGATCGGCCATCCTTGAAGACCGTCAGGCCCTGATAAGGAGGGGGCGTGAGGCGCAATACGGCAAAGGTCTTTGACTGGCGCGTATCGGGATCGAGAATGCGAATCGCCGCAGGAGATTCCCGCGTATCCAGGTAGAACACTCCCTGCGGCATCACTTGCCAGTATCCCCAATAGCCGGCTACAGGTGCCGATGAGATCAATGTCTCTTCCCCGCCCTTTGCAGGCATCCTCCAAAGACCGGATTCATCGCCGCGCGTGAAGTAGAGCCATTGCCCGTCCGGCGACTCCTGTGGAGCCATCCCGTCATCGCGTGTTACCGGCTGCGGCTCTCCTCCCGTTACCGCAACGCGCCAGACCTGCCAGCGGCCGCCTCGATTCGAGCGAAAATAAACGGACTGATCATCCGCAGACCAGCGCGGGACGATATCGTTGACCCCGCCAAAGGTAATTTGCTTCGCCGCTCCGCCCTTTGCTGCGATCACGAAGATGTGCGAGTGTCCATCCGGGCGCGAGTCGTACAGGATCTGATCACCGTGGTGGGACCATGACGGGCTGCCTGTCACTGGTCCGTTCGCTGAAGTCAGCTGGCGTAGCTGATCGCCCGCGATCGACGAGATCCATATCTCCTGGTTTCCAGAGCGGCGTGATTGGAAGGCGAACCACGCATCATCCGGCGACAGTGTTGGCGCAGAGTCCTCCTGGGTGGAAGAGAGCACCGTGTCCTGCGGAGACTCATTATCCGTTCCGAGCCGGATTCGATCGACGCTCCACAGCGCCGATCCACGTGTATAGGCCAGTTGCGCAGGTAAAGGCCCCACGGCAGGCTCGGTTGCATCCTCTGTTCCAACCGGCATGCGCACCGGATTTGAATCCTTCAGCCCTATGCGCCAAAGCGAAAACCGTCCCACACGGTTGGAGGAGAAGATGATGTGATGACCATCTCGGTCCCAGGCGAAACTATCGATGTTCATGCGGTCGCTGGTGAGTTGATGCACCGGACCGTCGGGCAGAGAGCGATAGTAGATATCGCGAACCGCCGTCTCGCTTGCTCGTATAAAGGCCAGATACCTCCCATCCGGAGAGTAGGCTGGAGCGAGATCGCCCTCAGAGCCCGGTGGGGGCGTCGTGATGGCTTGCGTGCGAAGGCTGGCCAGTTCCAACTGATAGATCGAGGAGCTGGCTGAATCTCCCATATGATCGGGGAACGCCAGCGTCTTTCCATCCGGCGACCAGGAGAGTGCCCGTTGCTCCCAATTGCTGGCCTGTTGCGGGATAAAAACCTTCCGCGGCCGGCCTGACGGACCGAGCGCCGAGATATAAATTCCCAACCCCGTATCCGATCGCCCAAGATAAGCAATCTCTCGGCCATCGGGCGACCATACCGGGCTAAACTCCTCCACCTCATCCCGGCTAAGTTCCTGGGAGGTCTCGCCGCCTATCTCCTTAATATAGATATGCCTTGATCCGTCGCCGGGTGAGGTCCGGGCATAAGCAATGGATCTTCCATCGGGCGAAAAGACCGGTTGCGTCTGTTCGCCCGCATCGCCGGTGAAGGCCGTCGTCTTCAGCATGGCGGCATCCACCTGTGATGGATGGAACCGCTGCCACAACCACCAGGCGACGATTCCCGCTCCGATGACCATACATGCGGCCAAAGCCAACAGGACGTATTGCTTCGAATGTGCAGACGGAGATGGAGCTATCGCAATCGGCTGCGGCTCCAGTGCGATAGCTGAACCGGGCGTGGAAGCATCATCCGTCAGGGCATGATCCATGCCAGAATCAGCAGCCGTGTGTCCCGGAGCCGACTCGATCTGCGGCTCTTCAATCTCCGATACAGGGGCTACCAGGCGATACCCCCTCTTTGGGACCGTCTGAATGAAGCGCGGCTCGTGCGGATCGTCTTCCGTGACCCGACGCAGGATGGAGATGCAGCGGGTCAGTGCATCGTCACTGACGAAGGTGTCCGGCCAAACTGCGGCGATGAGCTCTTCCTTGGTAAAGACATGGCCCTGTCGTGCTGCCAGCGTCAGGAGCACTTTCATGACCTTTGGCTCGACGTGGCGCTCTTGGTCCCCGTCCTTCCTGAGGACATTTGCTTCGGGGATGATGAGCCATTCTCCGGCCCGGAAAGGCGTATTTTTCTCTTGCCCAATCACAAACATCTAACCATCTAAACTGCCAAGGGTAAACAACTTAGCTTCCATCAGAAAACCATCACCGAAATAATCGGTCAATCATCGGGACTATCGTATACCGCGATACCTACTGTTCGAGACGCTTTTGTTTCACGTATTTGGAGGCCATATTGGAAAGCATAAAAACAACAACATCCGAGCCGAGAACAGCATCTGCCGTCCGACTCGGAACAGCATCTTCGGCACACCTTATATGGGCCGCACTTATTCTATTCGTTTTTGGTATCTGCCTGCCTTCCGGTGCTCAGGTCACCTCGGGTATGATCCTCGGCTCTGTGCAGGATTCGTCCGGAGCCGTCATTCCCAAGGCGAAGATCGTTGCTGCAGCCCGGAACATCGGTGTCACCAGAACCGTTGTCTCCAGCGATAGCGGCACCTTCTCTATTCCGAACCTGCCTGCCGGCACGTATCAACTCACCATCATCGCCACGGGCTTCGAGACCCTGGTCAAGGATGGTGTGGTTCTGAACTCGACGGATCGGC
This sequence comes from Edaphobacter sp., assembly GCF_028283685.1. Taxonomy (GTDB): domain Bacteria; phylum Acidobacteriota; class Terriglobia; order Terriglobales; family Acidobacteriaceae; genus Edaphobacter. The sequence goes on from NZ_JAPWKF010000001.1 coordinate 445,430, forward strand.
TGAATGCCGGCTCTCTCGTCCTGGCGGTTGGAGCTGAAGCCACCACAGTGAACGTCAACGCAGATAGCGGCCAACTGCAGATCCAGGCCAACTCCGGTGAGCGGTCCGACCTGATTACCGGCAAACAGATGAACGACATCGCTCTCAATGGCCGCAATGTTCTCGATATTCTTCGGGTTATCCCGGGAGTCTCGGGAGTAGGCGCGTTCGGTGCTTCGGGCACGGGCGGCCTCGATACCTATTCGGTTAACGGTACCCGCGCCAATCAACACGAGTTCAACGTGGATGGAGCATCCAACGTCGACACCGGCAACAACGGCGGCACCCAGGTCACGATCAACACCGACGCCATCGCAGAGGTGAAGGTGCTGACCTCTAACTTCCAGGCTGAGTTTGGCAAGGCCGGAGGCGGATCGATTGTGGTCACCTCTCGCGGCGGCACCAACGACTTCCACGGAAACCTTCATTTCTTTCATCGCAACGAAGGTATGAACGCCAATGACTGGGTGAGCAATCACAACGACACGGCCAAGCAGCTCTTCCGCTACAACACCTTCGGGTACCAGATCGGCGGTCCGATCATTAAGGACAAGCTGTTCTTCTTCTTCTCGAACGAGTACTACCGGCAGCTGGTTCCCGGCAGCGTTATCCAGTACCGCACGCCGACCTCCGCCGAACGTACGGGAGACTTCTCGCAGAGCGTCGACAGCAGCGGCAATCCGCTCCAGATCTACAACCCAGCCACGGGAGCCCAGTTTGCGGGCAACAGGATCACCGCGGGGCAGATGAATGCAGACGAGCAGGCTGCCTTCGCCCAGATCCAGAAGATCTACAGCCTGTATCCTCTGCCGAACGTGACCGGCAACAACAGCTATAACCGGCAGGACCCGCTCTCTTCAACACATCCACGTACCGAGTACATTGGCCGCGTCGATTACCAGATCAGCCCGAACGAGCGCATCTTTGCCCGTTATATCAATAACCGTGACATGCAGGATGGCCCCATCGGCAGCTTCGGTCTTCCCTGCTCGGGCACGCTGATTATCCCCGGCGGCTGCACCAACAAGCAGCCCGGCTGGAATCTGTCTGTTGACCTGACCAGCACTCTGCGCTCCAACCTGCTGAACGAAGTCAGTATCGGACCGAGCGTTTATAGCTCGCGCGTCCAAGGCAATAACGGCAACCTGTCGGTGGGTGCAAACAACATCAGCCTGCCGCTGCTCTACTCGGTAACGCCCGACACCTCGATTCCCGATCTGGGGTTCAGCGGTAACGGCGCCAACTATGCGTCGAGCTACTTTGGAGCGACCCCCTGGCATCAGGCTGCGACAACGATCAACGTCAACGACAATCTGACCTGGATCTACCGCAGCCATACCCTCAAGTTCGGCGCCTTCTACCAGCGTTCGCGCAAGGACCAGGTTGCATGGGGAAATTCGAACGGTCAGTTCAGCTTCAGCAACTGCTCCACCGGCGAGGGCGGATGCGTCTCCGGTGTCAGCTCGAACCAGGGCTCTCCGATTGCCAGCGCTCTGCTGGGCTACTTCCAGAACTTCGACCAGTCCAGCGCACGTCCTGTCGGCTACTTCCGTTATAACCAGGTCGAGTTTTACGCGCAGGATACCTGGCAGGTAACTCCACGCTTCACTCTCGACTACGGCGTTCGCTTTGTCTATATCCCACCGCAGTACGATGCTCACAACCAGATCGCCCTGTTTACGCCGTCCGCTTACAACGCGGCCAGCGCTGTCACAATCGATACCACCGGCAACGTCGTTCCTGGAAGCGGCAATCCGCTGAACGGAATGACCTACTCCAACAATGGCACGCTGCCTAAGGGTGGCTGGAACGCCCAGGGCATCATGCCTGAGCCTCGCGTGGGCTTCGCGTGGGACTTCTATGGCGATCACAAGGGAGTTATTCGCGGCGGCTTCGGCACATCGCACGATCGCTCACAGGGCAACCTGGTCTTCAACACCGTCTTCGGCAATCCCGCAGTCGTGACAACCCCCAACATCTACAACAGCACCATCGCGCAGATCTCCTCGTCTGCAGTCGCGGCGAACACTGGCGTTCTTAACGGCATCTATGGCGCCGATGTCTCCGGGCAGGTGCCGGTCACCTACAGCTATTCGCTCGGCATACAACGCGAGGTGGCTAACGGAGTGACGCTGGACGTCGCCTACGTCGGTAACGTGGGACGCCACCAGGTTACGGCACGCGACCTCAACACCATTCCTTACGGAACGACATTCACCCGAGCAGCGCAGAATCCTGCGAACTTCGCGGGCGGTGTCGTCCCGACCGTCGAACCGAATCTTCCGCCCGAGTATGCTGCGGCCGGTTACAGCTTCAGCGGACAGTACGCGTATCCGCAGAACTACCTCTCCCCGTATAAGGGCTATGGCCAGTTGGAGTACTACAAGTTCGACGGCACTTCCAGCTACAACTCGCTTCAGGTCTCCGTGCAGAAGCGTTACAACCGCAGCCTGACCTTCGGCGGCTTCTATACCTGGTCGAAGTCTCTGACAACCTCGACGGCAGACGAGAGCTTCGTCGATCCGTTCAACCCGCGCAAGTACAGCTATGGTGTTGCCGGTTATGATCGCCGCCACGTCGCTGCTATCAACTATGTCTACAGCCTGCCGGAGTTTTCGAAGGCCCTTCATGCCGGACACTGGGCATCGTATATTACCGATGGCTATCAGCTCTCCGGCCTTGCCAGCATTCAGAGCGGCGCTCCAGTCATCAACCCGCTCTGGTACCCTGCCAACCAGCTTACGGGCGGCTCACAGTGGAGCAAAGTCGCACCGGCCTTTGTCGGTGTGGACGATCGCGGCAACCTGATCCAGCCAACCATCGGTCACCCCACACTCTCTGCCCGAGGTAGCCTGCGCCAGGGCGGACTCGTCACGTGGGATCAGTCCATCTTCAAGAACTTCAACATCGGTCCGGAGAGTTCAGGACGCTATCTCCAGCTCCGTGGCGAGTTCTTCAACATCCTCAACCACCCCAACTTCGCATCCCGCGACTACAACGCGAATGTGACGCTGCCCGGCTATAGCGGCAACGGCACGTATACTCCGCTGTCGGTTTCCAAGGACTCGAACTGGGGGCAGCCGACCTCCAGCTTCAATCCTGCCGGACCGGGTGGACCTCGCGTTATTCAACTTGCCGCGAAGCTCTACTTCTAAGCAGCAAGAGCAATTTCATGGGGCTCCCAACACAACGGGAGCCCTCTTCTTTCATTTCGTTCAGCGTTTCGAGGTCTTGTGCTGCTCCGACATCAAATATTCTCCGTTGCTTTCCTGTTTTACTTTGTGCCCGCAGCCGGTGCGCAGACGGTCGCTTCCTATCAGACTTCAGCCGACCTTCACACTAAACTGGCGCCGCAGCCAGCTGCAAAGTTTGCCTCCGAAAAAAAATTATCCGCTGACAACATGATGACCATCGCCATCGACGATCACCAGCGCTTCCAGACGATGGAAGGATTTGGCGGATCGATTACTGACGGAACAGCATGGCTTTTGGACAAGCAGGTATCACCGGCCACGCGTAACAAGGTCATGTCAGCCCTGTTCGATCCTCACCGAGGAATCGGTCTCAGCTTCCTGCGTCAACCGTTCGGCTCTACCGATCTGTCGCGCTCTGAATCGACATATGACGATGTACCTGCAGGAAGCGAAGATCGCAACCTTGAACATTTCTCGATCGAACACGATCGGGAATCGATCCTGCCGATCACACGGCAGGCGATTGCTCTGAATCCGAAGATCACCGTCATGGCCAGTCCGTGGAGCGCACCAGCGTGGATGAAGACCAAGGGATCGCTTGACGGCGGGCAGTTACGGGATGAAGCGTTACCTTTCTACGCAAACTACCTCACGCGAGCAATTCAGGCTTATCAAAAGGCCGGTGTTCCCATTCGCTATCTCACCGTGCAGAATGAACCGCTCTACGAGACGAAGAACTATCCGGGGACCTTTCTCCCTGCGACGCAGGCTGCCGTGCTCATCGGAAAATATCTTGGCCCGGAGCTGAAGCATGACGGTCTCAAGACCGCGATTCTCGCTTACGACCACAACTGGGATCATCCGGAGTATCCTCTTTCGCTGCTCTCCGATGCATCGGTTTCCCCTTATCTCGCTGGATCGGCGCTTCACTGCTATGGCGGTGAGGTTACGGCACAGGAGAAGATTCATCAGGAGTTTCCGGAAAAAGGCATCTGGCTGACGGAGTGCTCCGGCGGCACATGGGATCGCGAGCCTGCGCTGATCAAGACGTCGCATCTGCTGATCGAATCGACCCGTAACTGGGCGAAAGCAGTCTCGTTGTGGGGGCTGGTGCTGGATTCCGATCATGGACCGCACTCCGGCGGCTGCGGAACCTGTCGTGCTCTCGTAACACTCGATCTGCACGTATCGCCAGCTGAGGTGACCTATACCGGCGACTTCTACGCGCTGGGGCACGCGAGTAAGTTTGTCCAGCCAGGAGCAGTTCGGATTGCTTCCAACTCCTACGGGGATAAGAGTCTTGAAACCGTTGCCTATCAAAATCCCGATCGCACCATCGTGCTGATCGCCCTCAACAACCTCGCACAAAATACATCGTTCCGTGTAACTTGGGCTGGGCGAACCTTCACCACGTCGCTCAAGCCGTCTACATTGGCGACTTATATCTGGCAGCCAACGCCATAACTCTTCGAGAGGTCCATGCATTCTCTAAATCTGCCTCACCATTCTCCAAAGCAGTTCTTTGAGTCCGCAACCGCGGCTATTCTCCTTGCAGTTCTTGCCGTGCCTTCATTGCCGGCGCAGGGCCTATCTACCCAGAAGGCTCCGCCAGCGCCGCCTGCCGCAGCTATTGCATTTGCCAACAAGCTGCTGGCGAAGATGACGCTTGAAGAAAAGGTCGGCCAGATGAGCCAGGTCGCGATGAACTCTGACGGCGGCACCGGTGTTGAGCAGCAGATTGCCGAAGGCAAGGTCGGCTCATTGCTCTTTGTCACCGATCCGGTTGAGTTGAACCGGTTGCAGAAGATCGCTGTCGAGCAGTCGCGGCTACATATCCCTCTGATCGTCGGCTTTGATGTCATTCACGGCTTCCGCACCATCTTCCCTGTCCCGCTGGCAATGGCGTCGTCGTGGAATCCTGCGTTGATCGAGCGAGCGCAATCGCTCGCCGCGCGAGAGGCTCGGGCCGTGGGAGTGGACTGGGCTTTTGCTCCCATGGTCGACATCGCCCGCGATCCGCGCTGGGGACGCATCATGGAAGGCGCGGGAGAAGATCCTTTTCTTGGCTCAAAGATCGCCGCTGCGCAGGTTCGCGGCTTTCAGGGCACGGACCTTGCCTCGAACGATTCGATCATCGCTTGCGTCAAGCACTTTGGAGGCTATGGTGCTGCGGTTGGAGGACGTGATTATGACTCGTCCGACATCTCCGATAACCAGCTGTACAACGTTTATCTGCCGGCATATCACGCAGCCGTGGATGCCGGTGCAGGCTCAGTGATGAGCGCCTATATGGACCTCAACAGCGTGCCCGCAACCGGCAATAAATTCCTGCTCACCGACACGCTGCGTACACAGTGGAAGTTTCCGGGGTTTGTCGTCAGCGATTGGGATTCCATTAAGAGCCTGACGACGCATGGCTTCTCCTCTGATGACGAGGATGCTGCCGTACGCGCCGTCAACGCAGGCGTCGACATGGAGATGACCAGTCACACCTACCGCGATCACCTGGCGCAGGCAGTACGCGAGCACAAGGTTTCGCTCACGACCATCGACAATGCGACACGAAGAATCCTCATCGCCAAATACGACCTTGGTCTCTTCAAGAATCCTTACGTTGATGTGGATCGCTCCAGGACGGTCATTGGCTCGCCTGAGATTCGTACCGAAGCGCGGCACACGGCCACGCAGACAGCCATTCTGCTTAAGAACGACAACAACCTTCTTCCGCTGAAGAAGGACGTCCGCACCCTCGCGCTGATCGGTCCTATGATCGACAGCAAGCCGGATACGCTCGGCTCCTGGAGCCTGGCAGGTGATGTCAAATCGACCGTCACGTTGCTCGACGGCCTGCAGCATGCTCTGCCGTCGACGACAAAACTGCTTAGCACCAAAGGAGTTGAGATTGAGCGGGTACAGCCCTCCATCTTTGATTCGCAGTTTCCCAGCCCGAAGCCACAGCTAACGACAGAAGCAGAACGCAAGAAGGAGTTCGACCACGCCATCGATCTGGTTCGGAGCTCGGATGTGGCAGTCCTGGCTCTTGGGGAGGCGCAAAACATGAATGGAGAGCGCGCCTCGCGCTCGACCCTGGTGTTGCCTGGTGAACAGGAAAAGCTGCTTGAGGCGGCTGTCGCCACGGGCAAGCCGATCGTCCTGCTCCTGATGACCGGGCGCCCTCTAAACATCACCTGGGCCTCGCAGCATGTACCTGCCATTCTCAACATCTGGTATCCCGGCTCCGAAGGAGGCAATGCTGTCGCCGACCTTCTCTTTGGCGAGGCCAATCCAGGCGGCAAGCTTACCGTCTCCTGGCCCGTTGACGTCGGACAGGTTCCGATCTTCTACGCACGCCAGCTGACCCAGATCCCGGATCATCCGGAGACACGCTACTGGGATGGGACGAGCGCACCGCTCTATCCCTTCGGCTTCGGTCTCAGCTACTCAACCTTCTCCATCACGGGGCTCACGCTTGATAAGCCTGATGTTGTCGCGGGTGCAAGCCTGACGGCCTCGGTCGATGTCGAAAATACATCCGACCGCGAAGGCAGCGACATCATTCAGCTTTACACGCATCAGCGGGCCGGAAGCGCCTCGCGTCCTGTGCGTGAGTTGAAGGGCTTTCAGCGCATCGTTCTAAAGGCACATGAGCACCGCCGGGTTCAAATCCTGCTCGACACCAAAGATCTTGCTTTCTGGAGCCCCCAGACCAAGACCCAGGCAATTGAACCGGGAAGCTTCGACCTATGGATGGGGGACAGCTCCGAGGCTACGCTGCACCAGCAGTTTCGCGTATCTTCCAACACCCACGCCGCAAACCGCTAATCTAACGAACGACCAATGGCAGCGTCACACGAGTATGTGTGGCGCTGTCGTTTTCTTGTAGCCTTCAGCGCGTTTCCCTCTCTAGGGCGATTGCCTTATTCACCCTTCTGTTTCACACCTGCTATGGTTTTCATCAAAGGATCATTCCATGTCCATTGAGATTGTTTCGCCTGACGACGTGCGATTCGAAAGGCTCAGCCACGGACAGAACGCACGCTTTCCTGCAACGGTTGCCGATCGCGCCAGCCGTATCGCTCTATGCGATAGCAGCGAGGATGTTGCCGAGGCCCTCGAACGCTTCGTGCATGCGGGCATACGTCCCACGATCCGCTCCGGTGGCAACTGTTATGAAGATTTCACGGATAACAACCCCGGCGGCGCAATCATCGATATCAGCTTCATCGCTGGTACGGATCCTCTGCCGAACGGCCTGAAGTATCGTCTGGGAGCGGGTACTCCACTCGGACGGGCTTATCCCGATCTTTATAAGCGTGACCTGGTAACCATCCCGGGCGGCACCTGCGCGCCGGTCTGTGCCGGTGGACATATCTCTGGCGGCGGCTTCGGCCTTCTTTCGCGGCTTCATGGCATTACCCCGGACTGGGTATCGGCCGTCGACATCGTCACCGTCGATCATGCAGGCAAGGCGCAGATCCTTCGCGCGGACAAAAAGAACCACCCCGATCTGCTGCGAGCCTGCCGAGGCTCCGGGGGCGGAAACTACGGTATCGTCACCAACTTTCACTTCGAAGAGCTTCCCAAGGCTCCCGTCGAGGTTCTCCGGGGAGGCATCAGCTTCTCGTGGGACAGCATGACGCAGGAGCGGTTTACTCGCCTGCTGTATCTGTTCAGCAACTACTGGGAGACGCGTGGTCAGGATAAGGACACCTGGGGCCTCTTTTCCATCTTCAATCTTTCGCATAGCAGCTCAGGCCACCTCTCGATGTCGGTCAACTTCACGAATCCTGACGGGACCGTGAAAGACACGCGAGTTCTCGACGAGTTCCTGGCTGTCTTCGACGAGTGCAAGCCCATCGCCGAGATCTCAAAGCATCCGGCGATGGCGCTGCATCACGCCGAGCCGGATCATCCCGGCGAGACCGTCTGCCTGGCAAAGCATAACGTCTCGAAGATCGCCTGGATCGACTCGCACGGTGGCGGCGGCCGCTCCGGTGGTCCGCCCAGCACGGAACGCCATAAATACAAATCGACATTTATGAAGCGAGCCTTCTCCGCAGATGAGGCCGCGTGCTTTTATAAGCACCTCACACGCGAGATTCCCGGCGTCGATCTTTCGAGCAACACGGTGCTCTGCGATTCTTTCGGGGCAGCAGTGAACCAGCAGGTGAAGTACGAAGAGACCAGCTCCCCGCAACGCAATTCCATCATGAAGCTGCAGTTCATCGCGTCATGGCGGGACCCAAAGCAGGATGCCGGTCAGTTTCAATGGATCCGCGACTTCTATACCGATCTCTACCCCGCTATCGGGGATCGTGCACGCTATGCGGGCACACCGTTCTGGGGGGATCGCTATGAAGGCTGCTATATCAACTACCCGGACGCGGACATGGTGCAGCACGACTTCTGGCATCAGCTCTACTACGGAACGGGCGAACTCTATCCGTTCCTGCAGAACGTAAAACGCACCTACGACCCGAACAACATCTTCCACCACGCGATGTCGATACGAGCCTGAGGCACAACCTCAGGCCGTACCCGTCTTCGCCTGTGCTTATGCCATGACCGGCTGCGCCAGCAGTTGCGAGACGATCCCCGCAGCCTCCTCGCACATCTTGCGGCTTACGTCGTAGTGGGTTACGAAGCGGACGGTGTGTGGTCCAATCGCGCTTGCCAACACTCCACGCGCCTTGAGGGCGGCGGTGAAAGCAGCAGCATCGCCATCGTCCTTGAGCGTAAAGATGACGATGTTCGTCTGCACACGATCGAGATCAATAATGGCCGAAGCCGTATCTGCCACGGACTTCGCCAACAGACGTGCATTGGCATGATCCTCCGCGAGCCGCTTCGGCATCTCGTTGAGGGAGATCAGGCCGGCAGCAGCAAGAATACCGGCCTGCCTCATTCCTCCGCCAAGCGCCTTCCTGATGCTTCGGGCTTTTTCAATTGCAGAACTGCTGCCGACAAGCATCGACCCTACCGGCGCTCCCAGCCCCTTCGACAGGCAGAACATCACCGTGTCGAATCCCTCGGTCAACGTCGCAACATCGATACCTAACGCCGTGGCCGCATTGAAGACTCTCGCGCCATCCAGGTGAACCGGCAGGCCTGCTTTCGCGGCTCCGCTCCATACCTCCTGCATGACGTCGAGCGGTGTCACGGTTCCTCCCGCCATGTTGTGCGTGTTCTCCATGCAGATCAATCCGGTCGTCTGCCGGAAGTACATCTTTGGACCGAAGGCGCGGCTGATCCTGTCCCAGGTGAGGATGCCACTATCTCCCTCCACCATGCGCGCCTGGCAACCGGAGAAGGCCGCCATCATGGCCATCTCCCAATCGAGTACATGCGACCGCGACTCGCAGATGACCTCCTGGCCGTGTTGCGTGTGCAAGCGAATGGCAATCTGGTTTCCCATTGAACCTGTGGGCACGAAGATCGCAGCCTCGCGGCCGAAGACCGTTGCCGCCTCCTGCTCCAACCGGTTCACCGTGGGGTCTTCACCGTAGACATCATCGCCGACTTCCGCCTCGGCCATCGCCCGTCGCATCGCTTCGGTTGGTTTGGTTACCGTATCGCTTCGCAGATCGATCATTCGACAATCCTCCTTCATGCTTCCACCGCTTCAGCGATCAACAGTCTGCTGAAGACTTCGTTGGAGGCCATACGGCCACTCTGTGTCAGACGCATCCAGCCATCTTTTACCGTAAGTAATCCGGCAGCTTCAATCTCTTTCACGGAAGGTATAACCCGCTCCAGCAAGTCGCCGTAATCATGCCGGAGGACAGCTATATCGACTCCAACACTCATCCTTAGCCCTAAGAACAGCGACTCTTCAAAGGCTGCCTCGCGCGTCAGGTACTCTGCCGTGGGCACTTTGCTGCGTGGCATGACAGTTAATGGTCCGCGATCCTGAGAATACGAGTCGAGGTCATCCGTATTCTGAAACCTCACCGCGCCACCATCTGTCAGCAGCATGGAGTGGGCATCCAGCCCAAAGCCGATGTAGGGCTGCCTGCGCCAGTATTTGCTGTTGTGCCTCGACTCGTGCCCTGTGCGTGAGAAGTTTGAGATCTCGTACTGATGCACTCCGGCTGCTTCGAGCAGCGAGCAGCCCAGTTCGTACCATGCGGCAGCCGTATCTTCATCAGGAACAGCTGCCGCACCGTATCGTGCGCCCCCTTCGATCACCTCGCGGCCGAGCCGGGAGTCTTCATCGACCTCAAGCATATAGACACTGATATGGGTGACTCCGCTGGCAATGGCACGCTGCAACGATTCGCGCCAGCTGTTCTCCGTTTGATGAGGAAGGCCGACGATCAGATCAAGGCAGACTTCCGCTATACCAGCCGAACGTAGCCGCTGTATCTCGGATTCGCACTCTTTGCCTGTGTGCAGGCGACCTACGGCTGCGGCCTCCCTGTCGAGAAACGACTGGACGCCAAGACTGATGCGGTTGACGCCCTGCCGCAGAAGTTCGTCCAGCGTCTCATCGCTCAGCTGACCGGGGGCACACTCGATCGTTGTCTCGGCATTGTCGGCAAGATCAAAGTGGCCGCCAAGAGTCGTGAAGATTCTACGGAACTGTTCGGACGAAAGCAGGCTGGGAGTGCCTCCGCCAAAGTAGATGGAGTCGGCAGTCCTGGCGAGAATCGCACATTTGGCCGCTGCTGCATCTCTCGCCAGAGAGACCTCTGTGCATAGGCGATCGACGTAGGCATCCATACGCTGAGGCGCAAAGGCATCCGATGCGAAGTTGCAGAAGCTGCACTTCGCCTTGCAGAACGGTACCGCAAGATAGAGTCCCACCGGATGATTCGGGTCCACAATAGCCTCCCTTCTATTTTTTCATGCCTGAGCGCTCCGGTACGGCATTTCCCTGCTCACTTCGACGAAACCGCTTGAATCTGCAGCCGCCAGCCAGCATCTAGAATGGAAAGATGGCCGACCAAGCGAAATCCGCAAAGAAGGAGCCTGCAAAGAAGCCGCAGCAGGACGACGAGGTGGCAGGAAAGGCCTATGACAGCCGCCTGATGCGCCGCCTGCTCCGTTACCTCAGGCCATACAAGCTTCAGGTCGTCCTCTCCGCTGTTGCGATCCTGATCAAGGCAGCTACCGACGTTGCCGGACCGTTTCTCGTCAAAGTTGCGGTCGACAACTATATGAGCGGTGCGGTCGCCGGGAATCGTTCGTGGCTCGCGCGGCATCTTGATCCTTCACCGATGGTCGGCATTACCCAGATTGCGGCGATCTACCTGGGCGCGCTGCTGCTCAACTTCATCCTTGAGTTCATCCAGACCTACCTTATGCAGTGGACCGGCCAGAAGATTATGTTTGACCTTCGGAGCCAGATCTTCCGCCATCTGCAGCGCATGTCGCCTGCATTCTTCGATCACAATCCAGTAGGGCGCCTGGTTACCCGTGTCACGTCGGACGTCGACGCCCTCAACGAGATGTTTACCTCTGGCGTGCTGGCGATCTTCGAAGACGTCTTCGTTCTTGCCTTCATCATCATCATTATGCTGCGCATGAGCTGGCCACTGGCCCTGATCACCATCTCGGTGATTCCGGCCATTCTTTACGTCACCAAGATCTTCCGCAAGCATGTGCGAGACAGCTACCGACGCCAGCGTTCGGCCACGGCGCGTATCAACTCTTTTACGCAGGAGTACGTCTCGGGCATGGCCATCGTGCAGCTGTTCAACCGCGAGCGCCGCGCCTTCGATGACTTTGCCGAGGTCAACGCCGAAAACAAGAAGGCGTGGTCGGACGCCATCTTTGCCTATGCGCTCTACTATCCCATCGTCGAGCTGCTTAGCTCAACCGCCATTGCGCTTGTCATCTGGCGCGGCGGCATCAGCGTGCTGAACGCAGAACACTTTCACTGGCTCTCTGCGCATGCGTTCAACGGCCCGGATGGCACAGTGCAGACCAGTCTGTTCGGAACCGTAACGCTCGGCGTCCTCATAGCGTTCATCCAGTATGCCCAGCGCTTCTTCCGTCCTATCCAGGATCTGAGTGAGAAGTACAACATTCTGCAGGCGGCGATGGCTGCCGCCGAGCGCGTCTTCAAGCTGCTTGATACCAGCTCCGACATCGTCTCGCCTGCGGCCCCCGTCGCAGGCGATGGGTCAGGGGGCATCGAGTTTCGCGACGTGTGGTTTACCTACCAGCGCCTGAACCCGGATCAGCAGGCTCAGATCGCCTCCGCCACCACCTCGGAAGAGCTTGAAGCGATCCCCGATATCGAATGGATTCTTCGCGGCGTCTCCTTCGAAATCCAGCCCGACGAGACGGCTGCGATCGTCGGCCACACGGGTGCAGGAAAGACGACCATCACCGGGCTGATGATGCGTTTCTACGACATCCAGCGCGGAGAGATTCTCATCGATGGCGTCGACGTACGCCGGCAGGATCTCAAGACACTGAGGCAGCGTTTCGGGGTGGTTCTGCAGGACCCATTCCTGTTCACAGGAACGATCGCCGACAACGTACGTCTCGGCTCCAGTTGGATCACCGACGAGCAGCTGGAACGTGCCTGCGACGAGGTCAACGTAGGCGATTTCATTCGTACCCTGCCGCAACAGTTTCAGGAGCCGGTCCGCGAACGCGGAGCGACACTCTCCACTGGTCAGAAACAGCTGATCAGCTTTGCCCGGGCGCTTGCGCACGCTCCACGCATCCTCATCCTCGATGAGGCTACCAGCTCGGTCGACACCGACACCGAACTGCGTGTTCGCATGGCTCTGTCGCGCATGATCACGGGCCGGACTTCGATCCTCATCGCTCACCGGCTGTCGACCATCCAGCGCGCCGATACCATCCTCGTCATGCACAAGGGAAAGCTTCGCGAGCGAGGCACTCACCAGCAGCTACTGACTCAACGCGGTCTGTACTGGAAGCTGTACGAGTTGCAGTACAAAGATCAGGAGCTCGATGTCAGGCCTGATCTCGCGGGACCTCTTCAGCCCCTCAGTGCCGACTAGCTTCTTTGGAGGACTTGTCTGCTGTAAACAAAAGAATGGCCCGGAGAGGTAACTTTCCGGGCCATTTAGATTTGAGGACTCAGGCAGATTAGCTGGCCTTCTCCTGAAACTCCTTCACGATCGCGAGGTACTTCTTCGCGCTCTCAGTGACAATCTCGGGCTTGCCTTCGGCCATCGCCTTTGTATTCACAAGGTCAGCGCCGACACCTAAAGCAAAGGCTCCAGCTTCGAGGAAGTCCCTGGCGGTCGCCAACGAGACACCACCGGTAGGAATCATCTCTACCTGAGGCAGCGGAGCCTTCAGGGAGCTGAGGTACTTCGCTCCGCCCATTGCTGAGGCCGGAAAGACCTTCACAACGTCGGCGCCTGCCTGCCATGCGGTGACAATCTCGGTTGGCGTCAGAGAGCCGGGCAGTGCGGCGATCGAGTACCGCTGGCACATCTCGATTGTCTTGAGGTTGAGCGCCGGGCTGACGACGAACTTCGCGCCCTCAAGGATGCATGCGCGCGCAGTTTCGGGGTCCAGCACGGTGCCGGCGCCGATGAGAATGTCGGGGCGCTGCTCGGAGAGCTTGCGCATCACCTGGATCGCACCTGGAACCGTCATCGTGATCTCGAGCACGGTCACACCGCCGGCTGCGATTGCCTCGGCCAGTGCCAGCGCCTTCTCGACCGACTCGGCCCGCAAGACCGGAACCAGGCCGATCTCCTGCATCTTCTTTAGAACTTCTGCCTTCTTCATAGTCTCTCTATCCTACCGCTGTACCGCCGCTGAACCACCGCCCATGAGCCGTTCTACCTCACCCAGCGTCGCCATGGAGCTGTCTCCGGGAGTCGTCATCGCCAGCGCACCATGCGCCACGCCGCAGTCGAGCGCCCACTTCAGCCCCTTGTGCTCCATCAGGCCGTAGATCAGGCCTGCAGCAAAGGAGTCGCCGCCGCCGACGCGATCGAAGATCTCCAGATCGTCGAACTTTACGCTCTCGAAGACATTTCCTTCGGCAAACCCAAAGGCTCCCCAGTCATTACGGTTCGCGGTACGGGGACGACGGATCGTCGTTGCGATGACCTTGATCGCCGGGAAGCTCTCCTGAATGCGTTTGGACATCGCCTCATAGCTTTCGCTGTCGTACCACGGTGGACCGGAGGCAGCAGCGCAGGTGTCCAGAAGGTCTCCCTCGTGTCCGAAGAGAACATCAACGTACTGCGCCAGTTCGCGATTGAGTCTGCAGGCTGCGGCGCGTCCGCCCGAGGCCTTCCAAAGCGACGGGCGGTAGTTGCAGTCGAACGAGACGACAACGCCATGCCGTTTGGCGGAGGCCATTGCTTCTTTGGCGACCTCAGCGGTGCTCGGAGAGAGAGCGCAGTAGACCCCGCCAGTGTGAAACCATCGCACACCTTCGGTGTTGAAGATTGCATCCCAATCGATGTCACCGGGCTTCATCTGCGAGACCGGGGTATGTCCACGGTCCATCATTCCCATTGCGCCGCGATTGCCGAAGCCGCGCTCAAGGAAGTAGATGCCGTTGCGCGACGCGCGACCGATGCCGTCGTACTCGACCCATTTGAGGTGGGAGAGATCGACGCCGCCCTGCAGCATCAGGTCTTCGAGCAGACGACCGACCGGATTATCTGCGACCGCAGTGACCAGCGTCGTCCGCTGACCGAAGCATCGCCGCAGACCGCGTGCGACGTTGTACTCACCGCCGCCCTCCCAGACGCGAAAGTTGCGCGTCACAGCGATACGTTCTTCGCCGGGATCGAACCTGACCATCACTTCGCCAAGACTCAGTTCATCCCAGCGACACGCATTCTTCGGCTTAATGTTTAGCCCTGCTGTACCAGACTCGCTCAACGCCGCTTACCTCAACTCGGCGATAGCAACGCCGTCCATGTCGTCATAGGCCTGGTTTTCACCACCCATGCCCCAGCAGAAGGTGTAGTTCTTCGTGCCGACGCCGGCGTGGATCGACCAGCCCGGCGAGACCACGACCTCCTTGTCGGCGACGACGAGGTGGCTGGTTGCATCCGGCGGTCCCATCAAGTGCAGCACGCGGTGAGCCGGGTCTACGTCGAAGTAGAAGTAGACCTCGCTGCGGCGCATGTGGGTGTGCGGCGGCATCGTGTTCCAGTTGCTGCCGGACTCCAGCATGGTGAAGCCCATGACCAGCTGGCAGCTCTTGATGCCGTCTTTGAAGATGGCCTTGTAGATCTTGCGCTTATTGCAGGTCTCCACCGCGCCCAGCTCGACCGGCTTCATGTCGGCGAACTTGACCATCGCGGTCGGATACTCGGCGTGGGCAGGGTAGCTCAGCAGATAGAAGGCGGCGGGATTTGCGGCATCCTTGCTGGAGAAGGCAACGTCTTTGGCGCCGCGTCCGACGTAGAGGCAGTCGAGCTTGTCGAGGTCGAAGGTCTTCCCATCGACGGTCACGCTGCCTGCACCGCCGACGTTCAAGATGCCCAGTTCGCGGCGCTCCAGGAAATAATCGGCACGCAGATCGGGATCTGTCTCAAGCTTCAGCGGAGAGGCCGTCGGCACAGCCGAGCCGATGACGGTGCGGTCGAGGTCGACATAGGCGAACTCGATCTCGCCGGGCTCAAAGAGCTCCTCAATTAGAAATGTCTCGCGCAACTCCTCGGTATTCATCAGTCCGTAGCGGACGTGGTCCGCCATCTGGTACAGCCTCATCGCATCTCTCCTTGGTTCCAAGCCGGCACAAAAGCAATGGCAACCCTTCCAACCATACGAAACGGCCAACATCAGCGTCAATCAAGCGTGGGAGACACATGAAGAAAAGTGGGATTCTTCCCACGATAAGGCCAACAGTTGCTCGTGTCGCGCCGTACACAGTAGTCTTTGGAGCAACCATGCCAACCATTTTTGATACCTTTCGCCTCGACAACAAAGTCGCCCTCGTTACCGGAGCAGCCACGGGTTTGGGAGCCGCTATCGCCCAGGCTCTGGCCCAGGCAGGCGCCACTGTCGCCGCCCACGGGAACCGCCGCGCCGCGACCGAGACAGCCGAGACGATCGGCGGGAAGGCAGCCGCCTTCCAGGCCGACCTTTCCACCACGAACGGCCCGATAGAGCTGTTTGAGCAGGTGAAGAGCAAGTTCGGCCAGGTCGATATTCTTATCAACAACGCCGGAACGATCATTCGCCATGAAGCAACGGAATATCCCCTCGATGACTGGCAGACGGTGCTGCAGGTCAACCTGACCAGCGTCTTTCAGCTTTCGCAGCTCGTCGGACGCGATCTGATCGCGCGCAGCGCTCCGGGCAAGATCGTCAACATCGCTTCACTTCTCAGCTTCCAGAGGTGGAATCCGCGTGCCTGCCTATGCCGCCAGCAAGGGTGGAGTCGCGCAGCTGACCAAGGCCCTGGCGAACGAGTGGGCACCGAAGAATATCCAGGTCAATGCCATCGCCCCCGGCTACTTTGCCACGACGAACACAGAGGCGCTGCAGGCCGATGAGACACGCAACCGTCAGATCCTCGAACGTATTCCGGCCGGTCGATGGGGCAAGCCGAGCGATCTAGCAGGCGCTGCACTGTTTTTGAGCGCACCAGCCAGCGATTATGTGACCGGAACCGTGATCACCGTCGATGGCGGATGGATGGGCCGCTAACGCGGCGGCCTTATTCGACGGGGAGGACTACTCCGCCACGCTCGCTGGAGATGTAGGCAGCTTCGACCGTGCGCATCGTGTCGATGGCATCTTCAACGCTGGTCGGAAGCGTCGGCGCTTCGCCCTGGACATAGGCCTGCAGGGCTCCCATCGACCCCATAAAAGCATCCGGAAACCAGTTTCCAGAGACTGTCGCCACCCTCCAGCCCTCCTCGTCGCGGAGGATGTATTCCAGATCATCCGGCTCGCCAACGGGGTAGTTCAGATTGACACCCATCTGCGCGCGCATGGCGCCTTCCATGCCCTCCCACTGCACAAAGCTGCGCTGCAGCGTCGGCGCGAAGTCGTGGCTGTGATTCGTCGCGATGAAGACGCGCTTGTCGTCTCCATAGTCGAGGGTGATCACGCTCTTGGTCGAGGCCAGATCTGGCGTTCGCGGGCTGCGGACACTCTTGCAATAGACGCTGCGTGGCGTACCGAACCAGCTCCTCACCAGGTCGATGTAATGAATGGAGTGGTAGGTGATCTCGAGCCGGGGCGCGGTTTTGAGGAAGCTCCAGAGTTCCCAGGGCATATGGACGCTGACTGAGACCTCCATATCGTGGAGCTCTCCCAGGGTACCGCTCGACGTCAACGCCCGAGCCAGCAGCATGTTCGGTGCCCAGCGAAGCTGAAAGTTCACTGCGGCCGTCAGCCCCTTCGCTCGGCAGAGAGCGAGAATCTCGTTCGCCTCGGCCAGATTATCGCCCATCGGCTTCTGGAGAAGGACTGCGGCTCCATCCGGAAGTTGCTTCAGGATGCCGGGAATAGCCTTTGCAGGCACCGCGACGTCGAAGATGGGATCCTTCGGGGCAAACCGAATTGCCTCGGCGATCGATCCACTGCCAAAGGGAATATTGAACTTTTTCGCCAGCACCTCGGCCTTCTCGGGGTTGAGGTCGACCAGTGCGGCCACGGGGAATTCTGCCTTGGCATATGCAGGCAGGTGCGCGTCGTGGACGATACCGCCTGAGCCGATCATGACAATAGAGCGCGGAGTCTTTGGCTTCGGCGCCACAGCGTGGCGAAAGATCTCATCAACGTTCATAAGTAACAATTACCTTTCACAGGTACAAGATAAACTTTAACTGCCGCACCGGCGATCCCCGCGCAAATCAGGCCCCGGTTCCTTGCATGGACAGCGTATCGCCCCGTAGGCTACCAGTGAATGCCGTCTACGCTCGAGCTCGCCTTGTTGTCCTGTGCCCTGCTGGGCTTCCGCCACGGCTTTGATTACGATCATCTGGCAGCCATTACAGACATTACAAGCGTTCAACGCAACTGGCGCGAGGGCATGGCGCTGGGCCTGCTCTATGCGCTGGGCCATGCGGTGACCGTGGCGCTGCTGGGAATCAGCGTGATGCTGCTGCACCTACGGCTCCCGGAGCGCATGGACGCCGTTGGAGAACGGCTGGTCGGCGCGACCCTGATTGTGCTCTCTGTCTATGTCGCCATTGCCTTCCTGCGACGCGGGAAGGGCCACCGTCACGCTCTCCCTCCCAGCCGTATTGCCCTGCTGATTACCGGTGCCCGTCATCTTGCGTGGAAGGTACGCAGGCTCTTTGGGTCAGAGGCTGAACGCCCAGATCCATTTGCTTTTCGTTATGACCGCAGCTCGGTATTTGTTGTGGGAATCATTCACGGGCTTGGCGCGGAGACCCCATCGCAGCTGATGCTGTTTCTGCTGGCAGCCAACCTGGGCGGGACGAGCCGCGGTCTTTTCGGCCTGCTGTGCTTTATCGGCGGACTGCTGCTCATGAACTCCCTTATGACAGCATCGGCATCGGGCCTCTTCGTCTCCAGCCGCAACCAGCCACGTCTGCAGGCGCTTGTCACCTCGCTGACTGCCGCCTACAGTCTGGTGATTGGGGTTATCTTTCTCTTCGGTGTAAGCGATAAGCTTCCGCCGCTGCTCCACTAATAATCTTTTTCGAAGAGGACTGGACAGAACCATGCTTCGTATTCCCTTTCCCGATCTCTATCAAGCTCTTTTGAAGGCCATGCTGGCACTTGGCATCCCCCAGGAGCGGGCTCAGCGCTGCGCTCAACTGTTTGCCGAAACTACCCGCGACGGCGTCTATACACATGGGCTTAACCGCTTTCCGCGCTTTTCGGCGATGGTGGAGAACGGAAGCATCGACGTTCATGCAACGCCGACGCTTTCGGCAGCCTTCGGAGCGATCGAGCGCTGGGATGGTCATCGAGGGATCGGTAACCTGAATGGGCAGGATGCCATGAGCCGTGCGATCGAACTGGCACGCAAGAATGGCATCGGCGCAGTCGCGCTCGCGAATACCAACCACTGGATGCGGGGCGGGGCTTTCGGCTGGCAGGCAGCAGATGAGGGCATGTTTGCCATCTGCTGGTCGAATACACTGGCAAACCTTCCGGTGTGGGGAGCGAAGACGCCTGCCCTGGGCAACAACCCGCTGGTGCTGGCGATTCCACGGGAGGGCGGACACATCGTCCTCGACATGGCGATGAGCCAGTTTTCATACGGATCGCTGTCCAGTTACAGCAAGCGTGATGTGCCACTGCCGGTGCCTGGAGGCTATGACAGCGAAGGCAACCTGACGCAGGATGCCAAGGCTATTGAGGCATCGCAGCGAGCGCTTCCGATCGGCTACTGGAAGGGGTCGGGACTGGCATTGGTGCTGGATGCCATCGCCGCGATGCTTTCGGGGGGGACGGCAACGCATCAATTTTCTCCCGATCCCCTGCGCGAGGCTGGCCAATCCCAGATGTTTCTCGTCATCGATCCATCGAACCTCGCTGCAGCGGATGAGCTGAACCACATCGCCGACGGCATCATCGCCTCGCTCGCTCAGGCGACGCCAATCGATCCGGCCAAACCGGTGCGCTATCCGGGGGAACAGACGTTGACTCTTCGCGAAGAAAATATGCGCTCGGGCGTTCCGGTCGATCCCGAAATCTGGAGTCGAATCAGCGCGCTGTAGGGCATCATTCGCAAAACCTGTGGCTACTCCGATACCATCTCAATTGCAGGAGGATGCCGTGGAACTGGCAGCTAAAAAGGAGACGCTGGAGACGACGCTGCGTGAACTGGGCAGCGTCATGATCGCCTACTCCGGCGGCACCGATTCGGCGTATCTCGCCTATGCCGCTCATTGCGTGCTCGGCGATGCCATGCTGGCCGTCATTGCGGATTCGGCGTCTCTGCCACGCGCAGAACTGGCACGCGCGCTGGCGTTTACGGCCGAGCACGGGATTCCCACGCACATCCTCCAAACAGCAGAGCTCGACAATCCCAGCTACCAGAAGAACGACTCACAGCGCTGCTTCCACTGCAAGGATGAGCTGTTTACACAGATGGAATCAGAGCGCGCAGCGAGAGGCTTCGCGCATCTTGCATTCGGCATGAACCTGGATGATCGCGGCGAGTTTCGCCCCGGTCAGGTGGCGGCAAAGAATCATCATGCCGTCGCACCTCTGGTCACCGCGCAGCTGACGAAGGAGGAGATCCGGCAGCTCGCTCGTGCAGCCGATCTTACGCTGTGGGACAAGCCTGCATCTGCATGTCTTGCGTCGCGTATCGAGTATGGACGTCCGGTGACACGGGAAAATCTTCTGCAGGTTGAGCAGGCAGAGGAAGCGTTGCACCTTATGGGCTTCCAGCGTGTGCGCGTTCGGCATCATGGGGAATTGGCACGGGTCGAGATTGACCGCGCCGATCTGGCGCGAGCGCTGAATCTTGAAGCGTTCGATCAGATCACAGCCGCTCTTCATGCGCTTGGCTTCCTCTACGTCACGATGGATATGCAGGGTTATCGCTCGGGATCAATGAACGCCGTCTTACCGCTCTCGGCGATTGCCCCGGCAGCCGTGAAAGAATAGAGCACCATGCGAATTGCCTATCTTGACTGCTTTGCGGGAATCAGTGGAGATATGTTTCTTGGAGCGTTGATCGACGCTGGCGTTGAGCCGAAGATTCTGCATGACGCCGTCGCCGCGCTGAACCTGGGGGCATCGCTGAAGATTGAGCGAGTCGACCGCAGCGGAATCTCATGCACTAAGATCCATGTTCTTGAGAACGGCGAGCTGGCGGAGACGGCACAGCATCACTCGCATGACAACTTTCAAGACCAGCGATCGCAGGAGGATGCTGGCCATCAGCACCACCCCAAGACGCAGCATCTCCACAAAGCCGGACACCCGCATACGGATCAGGATCACGGCCATGAGTACACGCACCACGACCATGCTCATGGCCGATCCCTCAGCGTGATCCGTTCACTGATTCAGTCCACGACACTCGCCAATCCGGTCAAGGATACGGCGATTCGTGTCTTTGAATCACTCGGCGCCAGCGAGGCGAAGATTCATAACGTCGACATTGAGAAGATCCACTTCCACGAGGTGGGAGCGGTGGATGCGATCGTCGATATCGTTGCGGCGAGCGCAGGAATTCACGCTCTCAAAATCGAGCGCTGGTATTGCTCCCCGCTCAACGTTGGCGGTGGCATGGTGGACTGCGCGCACGGCCGCTTCCCTGTTCCGGCACCAGCGACCGCGGACCTTCTACGTGGGATGCCGACCTATTCGGCGCATGTGCAGCAGGAACTGGTTACGCCGACTGGAGCAGCGATTATTCGCGCGCTCGAACCGACGTTCGGTGTGCAGCCTGCGATGCAGGTGAACCAGATCGGCTATGGCGCCGGAGGACGAAATCCAAAGGACTTCCCGAACGTGCTACGGCTTTCGATTGGGGAGTCGAGTGAGACGGTGCAAGGTTCCGTTGCTGTCCTGGAGACGGCGATCGACGATCTCTCACCACAGATTCTTGCCTATGTCAGCGAACGGGCGCTGGCGCTTGGAGCGCTGGATGTGATGTCTTCAGCGGTGCAGATGAAGAAGGGTCGCCTGGGGACACTGATCACCATTCTCGCGGAGGACAGCAAGGTGACCCTGCTAGAGGATCTGCTTCTGCGCGAGACCAGCACACTGGGAATCAGGATTCATCACGAGCGGCGGAGTTGCCTGGAGAGGCGGCATGTTGCCGTAGCCACTCCGTATGGCGAGATTCGCATCAAGATCGGCTCGCGTGGCGATGAGGTCTTCAATGCTGCGCCGGAGTTCGAAGACTGCCGTGCGGCGGCGACAAAGCACTCGGTTGCGGTCAAGCAGGTGCAGCAAGCTGCCATTGCGGCATATCTTTCCAGTGGGGCAAATTGAGACGATGAACAGGAGCACACTGCTCGATCTGCTGGCCGCAGTTGAGCGCGGAGAGATGCCGTCAGCTGTCGCAGCTGATCGGCTGACAAACCTTCCCTTTGAAGATATCGGGCATGCCCGCATCGATCATCATCGCTCGCTGCGCAGTGGACTGCCGGAGGTGATCTATGCCGCCGGCAAGCTGCCGCAGCAGACTGCTGAGATCTTCGCCCACATGGCCGCCGCCGGATCGGATGTTCTGGCGACGCGGGTCGACGGTGCTACCGCCGAGAAGGTGAAAGCGATGGTTCCTGCCGCGACGCATCATGCGGAGGCTCGGGCAATGACCCTGAGGCAATCCCCTGCGGGGGAGCTTCGCGGAAGAATTGCCGTGGTCTGCGCAGGCACCAGCGACCTTCCCGTGGCCGAAGAGGCTGCGGTGACGGCAGAGCTTTTCGGAGCTGAGGTGACACGGCTTTACGATGTCGGAGTCGCCGGACTGCATCGGCTTCTGGCTGTAAGGGAGAGCCTGACTGCAGTTAACGTGGTGATCGTCTGTGCCGGAATGGAAGGCGCGCTGCCATCGGTGGTCGGAGGCCTGGTTGGGGTTCCGGTGATCGCGGTGCCGACATCTGTCGGCTATGGAGCCTCGTTCAGTGGCGCTGCGGCACTGCTGGGGATGCTGAACTCCTGCTCGCCCAACGTAACGGTCGTCAACATCGACAACGGCTTTGGTGCGGCGTACACGGCGACTTTGATCGCACGGACGGCTTCGACAGAGCGGTGAAGCCCCTCAGAGAATGTGAGAATGAGCCGACGGCAGACTGGTATGATCAAGGCATGACACAGCTTGATGTTGTTTATCGCTACGGAGTTCCGCCTAGTGAGGCAGCGACCCTTGCGATCGCACGGGTGCGTGAGGTCTACGGCGTTCGTGGTGTGGTGTTTGATGAGGCGGAAAAGACGATTCGCATAGAGTACGACGCAACCCGGCTGAACGAGTCGATGATTCACCAGCTGCTGCGCCGTGCCGGACTCGATATTGTCGAAAGTCTTCGCCAGTTCAGCGATCCGCCGCCTCCGCCAGAGCCTGCGGCAGCCGCTCCTGCCCCGGCCAAGTAATATTGTTGTTCGAGATGTACCCGCGCCCGTAGCTCAGCTGGATAGAGCATCTGGCTTCGAACCAGAGGGTCGGAGGTTCGAGTCCTTCCGGGCGCACCAGATTTGAGAAGAGAACAAAAAGCCCTCGCCGAAGCGAGGGCTTTTTGCGGCTGCGAGAGCCTGGGTCTTACGCCTTCACCTGAAGGAAGATGATGACGAAGGTGAACAGAGCGAGGGACTCGATGAAGGCAAGGCCGAGAATCAGGAAGATGAAGATTCCGGGGCGAGCGCCGGGGTTGCGTGCGAGAGCCTCGGTGGCCGACGCGGTTGCCTTACCCTGTGCAAGACCGCAAAGACCAGCGGCGAGGGCCATGCCCAGACCGGCTGCCAGCGGAACCCACTGACCTGCGGCAGAACCGCCGTTGACTGCGCTCTGCGCGAAGGCCGGCGTCGCGAGGAACATCGCGGCCAGCGACATGAACAGATACTGAAGCTTCTTCATGGTGTAACTCCATCTCCCGTTAGATTCCGCCGCCAGTGGGTGGTTGATGCTCACCGTGCTGGCACCCTCACGCTTGCGGCGTTGTTGCTACGGCGGAGAGGGAGTCCCTCCGCCGCAAAGCTTGAATGCAGCCCAAACCGAGGCCTGAGCGAACCGATAACTAGTGGTCGTGCGCCACGGCGAGGGACAGATAGATCGTCGCCAGCAGCATGAAGACGTAAGCCTGGATAACCGCCACGCCAAGGTGGAGGCCAAGGAAGATAAGCGGAATACCGATCGGCACCAGCGAGAAGAAGGCCAGCGTCAGCAGGTCGCCTGCGAACATGTTCGCGTAGAGACGAACCGTGAGCGAGAGCACACGGGCGAAGTGCGAGATGACCTCGATCGGAAACAGTAGCGGATACAGCCACCAGACCGGTCCGAGGAACTGCTTGATGTACGCAGCGCCGTTCGCACGGATACCGTGGAAGTGGTAGTAGAGGAAGGTCATCAGCGCCATACCCAGCGGCACGACTACGTCGGCGGTCGGCGACTCCAGGCCAGGAATCAGACCCATCAGGTTGCTGAGCAGGATGAAGAGGAACAGCGCCGTCAGGTAGGTGACGAAGCGCTCCGAGCCATGACCGATGATCTGGTGTCCCTGATCTTCGACAAAGCCATTCGTCATCTCGGCGAGATGCTGGAAGGCACCCGGCTTTTCGACACTGAGCGTAAAACGCACGATCAGGAAGTAGGCGATCAGGACCAGGAAGACCAGAATCTCCATCGCAAACGCGTTGCTGATGGGAGCCTGCGGATGCTTCGGATGGACATGAACGGCCTCAAGCAGCGCGGTGACAGGCGCGGCGAGGTGACCGTTCAGAAACTTGGTGAACAAAAGCTGTTTCGGCATAAATGTATTCGTTGAACGACCTTAAGGGGTCTTAGACAGTCCACGCCTTTACCAGCCTCAGGCCCTCGATTGCGAGTGAAAACACTCCCAGTGCAAGCCCGGCTGCCAGCGCATAGACAGATCCGTTCAGTACCTTAAGGCTAACATACAGCAGCGCTACCGTGGCAGCGAGACGGATAAAGAATCCAAGTAGCAACATGACCATCGGGCGGGCTTGTCCGCCATCGTCCATGCGGGCCATGACGGCCGTCATCAACCGGAGCCACTCCCACAGTCCGGAGCCGGAGATAGCCGACCCCACGAGGAGCAGAACGGCGGACTGCCAGCCCAGTTTCCACCACAAAAGCAACGCCCCAACGGCCGTGATGACTGCCAGCAGGCGCAATGCCCGCATCACCGTCGTCCGAAAATCGGCGTCGGAAAATGATTCTAAAGACCGCACTTACTCGCCCCTTTTGAGATACCGCGATGCGGTCATGAAGATCTGGAGGAATCCCCCGATGGCGCCGAGGATGATGCCGGCGATGCCGATCCAGTTCTGGTGGAAGTGTTTATCCAGCCACTCCCCCAGCAACCAGCCAATGACGCACCCCGCCGGGAGAGCGATCGCCAGCTGGATCATGGACTCAGCCTTGACCAACTCCCCGAACGCGCCTTTTTTGTTTTGATCCGGCATAGCCTGACTATTACAACACGCAGGTGGGCCGCAACACCATGACCGCTATACTGAACAACGACCACAACTAAAGGAAATACTGTGCACTTCGAGTCAGAATTTGAGCAGAAGCTCTATCAGCAGCGCCAGGACAAGCTGAAGGAGATCGAGGCCCTCGGCCACGCGACGTACCCGAACGCCTTTGCGTTTACCGAGCTGATTTCCGAGATCAAGAAGCAGTACGACGCGCCCGATTCCCAGGTGCTGGGGGAGCAGTTGGAGGCCGACCGCAAAGAGGTCGCCATCGCCGGACGCATTATGGCGATCCGCATCCAGGGCAAGGCGGGTTTTGCGCAGCTGCAGCAGAATGGCCAGCGTCTGCAGATCTACGTCCGCAAGGACGACGTGGGCGAGAATGCCTTTGCTTTGTATAAGCTGCTCGATCTTGGCGATCACATTGGCGTGCGCGGCTACCTGATGCGAACGCGCACCGGTGAACTGACCGTACATGCAGCGACCACGCCGGAACAGCCGGGGATCACCTTTCTGGCCAAGGCCATGTTGACTCTGCCGGACAAGTATCACGGCCTTGAGGACACCGAACTCCGCTATCGTCAGCGCTATGTTGACCTGTTTATGAATACAGGCTACTCGGCCAAGGCTGCGGCAGCAGCAGAAGAGGCGCAGGCGGAGAGCGTTGAAGAGGCTCGCAATGTGCGCGAGGTCTTCGTCAAGCGCGCTGCAGTGCTGCGTGCACTGCGGAAGTTCTTCGACGAGCGCGGCTATCTCGAGGTGGAGACGCCGATGATGCAGCCGATTGCGGGTGGAGCAGCGGCACGGCCGTTCATCACGCATCACAATGAGCTCGACATCGATCTCTATCTACGCATTGCGCCGGAGCTTTATCTAAAGCGGCTGGTGGTGGGCGGCCTGGATCGCGTCTATGAGATCAATCGCAACTTCCGCAACGAGGGCGTCAGCACGCGGCATAACCCCGAGTTCACCATGCTGGAGTTCTACCAAGCGTACGCAAACTACCACGACCTGATGCAGCTGACGGAGGATGTGGTCAAGTTCGTGGCCATGGAGGTGAATGGGACGGCCATCACTCGCTTCAATGGCAACGAGATTGACCTTGGCGCCTGGCGTCGCTTCTCGATGCGTGAGGCGATTCTCCACTTCTGGCCGGAGACCGCGGGCAGCAAGCCGACGAATGAGAGCTTTACCAGCCAGGAGGGCGTGGCTGCACTGGTGCAGCAGCTTCGCTCGGCAAAGATTTCGATCGATTACGACGCTGAGGACCCGGCTGGAAAGACGATCGCCACGATCTTTGAGACAGTGGCGGAAGAGCACCTGATCCAGCCGACGATCATCTACGACTTCCCTCTCGCGGTTTCGCCTTTATCGAAGGTGAAGCCCGAAGAGCCGGAGTGGGTGGAGCGATTTGAGTTCTATATCGGCGGCTTTGAGGTTGGGAATGCCTTCTCGGAGCTGAATAATCCGGTGGACCAGTACGAGCGGTTTGCCGACCAGATCGAACAGAAAGAACGCGGTGACGAAGAGGCCATGTCGGAGATCGATCATGACTACGTGCGCGCGCTGGGATATGGCCTGCCGCCGACTGGCGGCGAAGGTATCGGTATCGACCGCCTCACGATGCTTCTGACCAATTCCAGCTCCATCCGTGACGTCATTCTGTTCCCCCTGATGCGGTCTCGGCAGAAGACCGCCGACCAGATCGCGCAGAAAGAAGAGCGGGTTCGCGGCGAGTCCGCGGAATAGTCCGCAGCCAAAACCTGAATTTCACGGATAAAATTCGTGGGAGCCATTCATGGCTCCCACGGAAGGGTTCCATGCGCGCCGCACTGGTACTGATTCTCCTCGTCCTGACAGGCTCCTTCGCGCACGCGCAGATGACGGTTGGCGATCTCGACGGCCCTGTCACTCCAGCCGAAACCGATTCCCTGCTTGCATATATCGCGGCGATGCAGCCCGCGGCCAGCAACGAGAAGAATGCCTGGTCCTACGGCGTCTCCGGACAGGCGATTCGCGCTCTGGGCCTGATCAACCAGATCGTCCACGACCCTCGCTTTGTCGATCAGATGGTGCGGTTCTGCGATGCCCAACTGACTGAACGAAACGATCTTGCTGCCCCTCCGCTAGGCCAGCACATGATCTGGACCGGCCGCATCGATCCTGCATGGCCCAACGATCTCTCAGAGAAAAGGCTGAGTACGGGCGGCGAGCAGGGCGACCTGATCGGCAATCTCGGCAACTGCGCCGTCACAATCCTCAAGATGCGCGCACTCTGGACGAAGCCGGTGCCTTTTGGAGATCCGCATCACTTCGGTTCGACATACCTCGAGCGCGCCCGGACCTATGTCCGCCACGCCGACTTTGTCATCGACCATCACGTTCTTGATGGCCTGCTCGATCTCTCCCACGATGACCATCAGTACTTCTCCGCCGCATCTCCGTACAAGGGCGGTAGCGCCGTTCCGTGGAATCAGGTGATGATGTTCAACTACGGTTTCCAGATGCTCGCCTCGGCCCATGCCATGCTCCACGATGCGCCAGCACGGGCTACGCGATATCACCGGATTGTTGCAGACAATATCGAATGGTTCTTTACCGCCGGTGTCCGCACGGTTACGACGAAGCGCGGCCGCCAGGCCTACGACTGGGGCTATGCGCTGCCCAGCCAGGGGGGCGAGGACTGCGTCCATGCACGCATGGACGTTGCGGGCCTCTACCTGTCTTATCTCGACGGCAGCTATCCCGTTACACGCGCTGAGATGACGCGCCTGGCCAATACCTTCACGGACGTCATCACCCTCGCCCCGGGAAGCTATGCGGGACGAGTCAACGGCACATCGGGTACGGGGCATGCCGCTGCAACGAATAAGGTCAAAAACGGCTTTCTCTTTTTGCTTGAGTTCCAGCCTGCGACCTATGATGACGTCGTGCGCCACGCCGTCACTCAAGACCAGAGCGTTGCCGTCTCCGAAGGAGGCACCACGGGCGACATCGATCTCTTCGCCCGCTATCTCTGGGCCAAGTCCCGGCATCTTCACCCACAGCAATAGCCTTGCAACTTACTTCGCCTTGCGCACGCGTTTGACGACGCCAGCCAGCGAGTGCTCGTTCATCGCGTCGATCGCATCTTCGCGAACCTTCTTCATCAGCCCGGCGATGGCCTTGTCTTCGATCGAGAGCCAATCGCCTGCCGTCGCGGCAAATACATCTCCAAGACCAATCTGCTTTGGCGGCAGTTTCAGCCTGGCTCCCCCATGAGGTCCCTTGCGCTGCATGATGAGTCCTGCCTTATGAAGGAGCAGGAAGGACCTGCGTACCATCACAGCACTCTCCTGCAGCGTCTCGGCGATCTCGGCCGAGGTGAGCATTCCTTCCTGTCTCTCGGCGAGGAGTGAGAGGACTTTGACGCCTAACTGAAATCGTTCGCTGTTTGCCACGTCAAGCAAACTATCACAATCGAAGGCGGATGGGCTTCAAGGGCCACAGAGCCATGTAAAATTTTGTTGTGAACATTCTCTTTGTCGGCGATGTTTTTGGCTCCGCCGGCCGCCATATCGTAAGCGAGCATCTTCCCCACGTCATCGAAACCAACGCGGTCGACCTGCTGATCATCAACGGCGAGAACTCCGCCGGTGGCTTCGGGATCACCCCGTCTATCGCCGAAGAGATCTTCGACATGGGCGCACACGTCATCACGACGGGCAATCATATCTGGGACAAGCGCGAGATCTTTGAATACATGACCGTCCCAGCCGACTCCCATGAGCGCGGCCGACGGGTTCTACGTCCGGCGAACTACGCCGTAGGGACCCCGGGGTTCGGGTTCTACCAAGGAGAACTGCCGAACGGACAACAGTATGCCGTCCTGAACCTGCAGGGACGGGTCTTTATGTCCTCCTGCGACGATCCCTTCCGGAAAGTCGATGAGCTGCTGTCAAAGATTACGGCCAAGGTCATCCTGTTGGACATTCACGCGGAAACCACCAGCGAAAAAGTCGCGTTAGGGTGGTATCTCGACGGCCGGGTGACGGCCGTGATGGGGACACATACCCACATTCCGACGGCGGATGCCCGCGTTCTTCCGAATGGCACTGCGTTCATCACCGACGTGGGGATGTCGGGGCCGTACGACTCGGTGATCGGCGTGGAGACACAGCTCGTCCTGAACCGCTTCCTCACTGGCATGCCAGGAAAATTCGAGGCCGCCCGAGGGAATCCGAAGATGTGCGCGGCTCTCATTGGCTGCGACGGCGCTTCGGGACGCGCTTACTCCATCCATCACCTCATGCTGGGCGAGTAACTCAGACAGGCTTCTCGAGAAAGACGAACTCAAGATCCTCACGAAGCGGGCGGCCAAACCGTTCGTCTCCGTAGGGAAAGGGCTGTCGTTCGCCGGTAAGCACATAGCCTCGTCGCTGATACCAGGCGATCAACTGATCCCGCACGTTGACGACAGAGATGCGGATGCGTTCAGCGCCTTCCGCCCTGGCTCGCTCTTCTGCCGCCTCCAGAAGACGCCTTCCAAGTTGCCTTCGCTGGAGATCCGGGCGGACATTGAGCAGGCCGAGATACCAGGCGCCCTGTTTCGCAGGCTCGAGCCACACCGAGCCCAGCAGCTTGTCGTTGCTCTCATCGCGCCACATCAGGAAGAGCGCCTGTGGCCTGTCCGCGAGATCCTTCTGCAGGTCCCCGATGGTCGTCCGCTCCCCTTCGATGTACTTGTTCTCTGTCGCCCAACCGGCATCATCTCCCCGGCCACGGTAGGCAAGGTTGATGAGTGCGACGATCTCCGAGAGATCGTCAGCCGTTACCGCCGCAAGATGCATCCTGTACTCCGATGGTGCAGGCAAAGATAAAGGGCAACCCGAAGGCTGCCCTTTATCTTTGCGATTTACCGCAATTACTTCTTGCGGGTGGTGTGGTGAGCCGGAGTCGGCTTGGCAGCCTTCTTGGGCACAATTGCACCATCGTCCATCGTGATCATGATGGGCTGGGGCGTGAAGGAGGCGTAGGTACCAGTGACGGTAATCTTGTCTCCTGCCGCAGGCGGGGTCTTGAGGGGTTCCTTCAGATTGAAGGTGAAGTCAGCAGTCTTCGACTGAACAGCATCGTCGGAGACGGCAACCTGAAGAGCAGTATCAGAGACCGAGACGACAGTCGTGTCCGGGAACTGAACCGACTTGCCCTTGACCGTATCCCAAACCTTTGCGGAGTCATCAGGCGATCCATTGGCAAGGATGAACTCCTTGTCAGAGATAGCGAGGGTTGCAAGATCGGGGGTGCTGGCGATGACCTGCTTCACGATGTCAGCCGGCTTGGGGGCGGGCTTGATGGTATCGCCGAGAGTTGCCGGCGGCTCGAGTGCGGTCTGTGACTGGGTGGCGAGAGCATCAAAGCCGTCGTCGGCACCGTGGTACTTCTTGTAGCAGTACTTGGCCAGCGGCATCATCTGCGTCTTGTACGGCTCCGGGGCAAACGACGCAGCGCGCGCAGCGTACCAGGCGCAGCTCAGCAGATCCGGCGGGGTGGACAGGTAGTAGGCCTGTGCCAGCGAGTAGGTGTCCTGCAGCAACGGTCCGGGTGTCTTGGTCTGATCGACCGGAACGCTGGAGAGCCCAGCCTTGAACTGCGTAACCGCCGTTGCTGCATCCTTCTTGCCGAGCGCCGCGGAGGCGATGGCGCGATGGTAAACAGGGGCGGCAGCATTCTTGACCTGATCGAAATCAGCCTGGCTCATTGCAGCAGGCTTGGTCGCATCCAGTGCCTTCTGACCGAACTCCGCAGCCTTGTCAAGCGCAGCCTGCTTCGCAGTCGCATCCTGAATCTGATCGGCTGCCTGGAGACGGAAATAGGTCTCAAAGGTCAGCGCGCGGATGTTGCTGGGATCTACCTGCAGGAGGCGATCTGCAGCATCGATCGTCTTGGTGGGATCGAAGGAGCTGTACGCCAACATCAGGCGCTGCAGCACGTCGGTCTTCACCTGTGACTGAGGATACTTCGTCAGATAAGCTTCCAGTGCGGGTGCCGCTGCCTGGGGTGAGCTCTGTCCAACAGCCGCTGTGTAGTCGTTATATTCGGCCGGGGCAAGCGTAACGCCGCCGCCAGCCTGCTGCGCGCTGGAACCTGTACTTGCCGGGGCTTGTGCAACCGCAACACGCGCAACTGTTGCTGCGCTAGCGACCGCCAGGAGAGACGCAACTACCACCTTCTTCATTCCACACTCCTCAGTTAAATCTCTCTTCGTTTCAACTACTGCCAACCGGCGACCCCGGGGTCAGTTAGATGCAACATCTCATGAAACACTCTACAGCCCACCACCTCCGTATGTCCTCAAGGACAGACGAATCAACTGTAAAGCGACCTCTATTGCCATGATGATGCGGATTATAGAAAGCTCGTTGCTCCCGTTGCAAGCGGCAGATGCCTTCAGCTTTACTTCCAGTGTCGTATCAAACTGTGACAGAAAGCATGAAAATTAAGCGGCAGCCCTAAAATAATCCCTACTGCTGACCCTGCCAAGGAGAACCAGTCCAAGGCCGTCAGGCGTTGAGAATAGGAAATTTGGGAGGCGGCAAGATGTACCTTCGACCTATTGGTTGTATTAGGGACATCTTATCCACAATCCATAGTGTTGTTCCCGTTGATTCCATGCTTCGGCAACGCTAGAGTTAGTTCAGTCTTACCCCCGTGCCCTGCTCCCCCGCAGGAGCCGCCACAGGCGGCCCAGGGGGCACGCTGTGAGAGGTGATTGTGCTCAAGCTCAAGAAGGTTCAGATCCTCGGCTTCAAATCGTTCTGCGACCGTACAGAGGTCCAGCTTTCCGGTGAAGGTATCGCGGCCATCGTCGGCCCGAACGGCTGCGGAAAATCCAATATCTCCGATGCCATCACCTGGGTTCTGGGCGAGCAGTCGGCCAAGAGCCTGCGCGGCATCAAGATGGAAGATGTCATCTTCGCTGGAACGCGCGACCGTAAACCAACAGGAATGGCCGAGGTCTCGCTGACACTGGTTGATCCCGAGGTCTACGACGGCGCGACGCTGTCGCCTGAAGGCCCAGAGATCATGATTGCGGACGAGCATCCCTCTGAGCAGCACGCCGCCGCGGGCGACTGGGATGAGGATGAGATGCGCCGCCAGCGAGCCCAGGACACCGAGGAAGCGGTCGCAGAGGCCCAGCCCGGCACTGTGCTCGAGGGTGAAGGAGAAGCAGCAGCTATCGCCGATGGGGCCGAAGCTGAGGCCTCAGCCAATAGCAATGTCGTCCTGAAGATCCGGCGCCGCAAGTTCAACCGCGCTCCCATCCGCGCCGGCGAATTGACGATCACACGCCGTCTGTTCCGTTCCGGTGAGTCGGAGTACCTGCTGAACGGCAAGATCTGCCGTCTGCGCGATATTCAGGACATTTTCATGGGTACGGGTCTGGGCGGTGAGTCCTACGCGATTATCGGACAGGAGCGCATCGGACAGCTGCTGAGTTCGAAGCCGCTGGATCGCCGCTCCATCATCGAGGAGGCGGCCGGCATCACCCGCTTCAAAACCAAGAAGCGCCTGGCTGAACTGCGGCTCGAAGCAGCCAAGCAGAATCTCTCGCGCGTCAACGACATCTTTGACGAAGTCACGCGGCAGATGGGAACGCTGAAGCGCCAGGCCGCAAAGGCGGAGCGTTATGGCGCACTGCGCGATGAGCTTCGCACGAGGCTACGCGTCGTACTGGCTAGCCGCTTGTCGCAGCTTGACAGCGAGCAGGCCACGACTACAGAGAAGATTGCCACTCTCGCCACGCAGATCGACACGCAGGCAGTGACGGTGGAACAGCTGGATGCTGAGCACACCGATGGCGTAAATCGCGGCTACGTGCTCGATCAGCAGATCCGAGAGGCCGGAGCGCGAGCCAATCAGTCAGCGGTTGAGCTCGAACGCATTGCGGCACGGACTGCATCGAACACGGATCGCATCATCGAGCTCGAAGATCGTCTGGAGAACGGTTCCGGCGACCTCGCCCAGGCACGCGAGCAGCTGAGCACGCTTGCAGGCGAGCTTGAGCAGCATCGCAGCTTCCTCGAGAACGCAACGACAGAGGCTGCCGGTTCGCGCGAGGCTGCACAACAGCGGCAGGCACAGGTTCATGAGGCGATGCGTTCCCTGCAATCTGCCGAGCAGCAGGCGGAGCAGAACCGGCGTCAGACACTGCAGCTGGTACAGCGTGCCTCGCAGACACGCAACGAAGTTGCACAGGCCGAGGCTTCGCTCGCGGGGATGGAGCAGGAGGCACAGCGCCTGAACTCCGAGTCCGACGTGGCACGCCAGGAGCTTGAGTCGCTGGGGGTACAGCGCGGCCAGGTCAAGATGTCGTTCGAGTCGGTGACGGAGCGTTTGAAGCGACTGGAGGCAGGAATCGCCGAGGGCCGCCAGCAGATCGACGAGCGGCGCAAGGAAGAAAACGAGAGCAAGCGCCGCGGCGACCAGTTGCGTGGCGAGCTGGCAACGCTGAACGGCAGGCGCAACTCGCTCGAAGGCCTGATCAGGGATCACAGCTATTCCACCGAGACGGTGAGAAATATCTTCAAGTCGAGCGCGGCGTCCGAGACCGGAACAATGGCTCCGGTGGGCACGCTGGCTGACTTCCTCGAAGTTGAGGGAAAATATGAGAGCGTGGTCGACGAGTTTCTTCGCGATGAGTTGAACTACATCGTCGTCAAGAGCTGGGATGCCGCCAACGCCGGCATGCATCTGTTGCAGACCGATGTTGCCGGACGAGCAACCTTCCTCGTCCATCCGAACGACTCCCAGGCAAACTTCTCGTTTGCGGAGGGCATGCCGAGTGAAACGGTCACCAACACGGCCCAGATCGATGGCGTCGTGGCATTGCGCGACTGCGTGCGTGTGCTGGATGGCTTCGGCAAGTCGCTTGAAGTGATCCTGCCGAAGCTCCGCGAAGGCTACGTCGCTCCGGATTCGTACACCGCACGTTCGTTGGCGCTATCGAATCCGCATGCCTTCTTTTTGTCGCCAACGGGTGAGACATTCCATAACGTTACGGTGACGGGGGGTAGACCCAGCACGCAGGGTCCGCTGGCGCTGAAGCGTGAGTTGACTGCAGTGCAGCACAAGCTAGACCAGACGGAACAGGAGCTGGCTCAGACAGAGCTGGCAACCGCCGATCTGAGTCGCCAGATCGCTGAGCTGAACGCGGCGATCGAGAGCCAGACGATCGAGCGTCGCGATGCAGAGCGTGAGGCCGCGAACTCCGGAGCCGCACTGCGGCAGATGGAGTCGGAGACGGCTCGTATCGAGCGTCGCCTGCAGGACTGGGCGCTGGCGACGGAACGCAATCGCGATGCACGCAACCAGAAGACCGACCTGATCTCCCGCAAGCAGCAGGAAGCAGAGGCTCTGGAGGCGGAACGATCCGCGCTGGAAGGATCGTTGACCGAGTTGCAAGGGAAGCTCGATGACCTGCGCGGTCGCCGCGAGCAACTGCAGCAGGAAGCAGCAGAAGCATCTGCGTCCCTGGCAGGGCTGGAGGAACGGCGTCGCAACGCGCAGGCAAACTTCGACCAGACATCGCGGCTCCATAACGGGCAGCAGCAGAGGATTCAGCAGCTCGAGCAGCAACTTTCTGCCTCGGCGAGTGAGAAGCTGCGACGCGAGGAGGAGACATCTTCTCTCTCCAGCCAGCATACGGAGTTGGCGGAGACGCGGTCAGCTGCTGTGGCCGAAAGTGCAAGCCTGACGGCTCAAGCCGCCGAACTTCGCACGGCGATGTCAGAGCTCGATCAGAGGCTCCGTTCGCTTCGCCACGAAACCGATGGGCTTCGCGAACAGCGGGCAGAGCTGACGGCCCGCGCTGCAAGACTCGCCTCGGATATTGAACATCTGGAGGCGACCTGCCTGAACGACCTCGCGGTCGAAGCAGTCACTCTGCGTGAAAACGAGAGCATCGCCCGCATCGAGGGCGATGCCCTGCAGACCGAAGAAGAAGAGTCCCGCACCCTGAAGCAGAAGCTTGAGGCGATGGGACCGGTCAACATGATGGCCCTTGAGGAGTACACCGAGACAGCCCAGCGTCACGGCTTCCTGGAGACGCAGCGTAAGGATCTACTCGATTCGATTGAAAACACGCAGGCCTCGATCAAGGAGATCGATGAGGTCTCGAAGCTGAAGTTCGATGAGGCGTTCCACATCATCAACGACAACTTCTCCGTAACGTTTACTAAACTCTTCGGCGGAGGCCAGGGATTTATGAAGCTGACCGATTCCGAGAACACTGCGGAGAGCGGCATCGACATCGTAGCGTCACCTCCGGGCAAGAAGCTGCAGAATGTGCTGCTGCTATCGGGTGGCGAGAAGGCGTTGACGGCTCTGTCGCTGCTGGTCGGTATCTTCCAGTTCCAGCCGGCTCCCTTCTGCATCCTGGACGAAGTTGATGCACCTCTGGACGAGACCAACGTCGGACGATTCGCCAAGCTGATCTCAGACATGAGCGCGACGACACAGTTCGTGGTGATCACCCACAGCAAGCGCACCATGTCGCAGGCGGACGTCATCTATGGCGTAACGATGCAGGAACCGGGCGTCTCAAAGGTCGTGAGCGTCAACCTCAATCGCCGCGACGATACCGCGACACGCAAAGCTGTAGCTTAGAGAACAGAAGGCGCGGTCTTGACCGCGCCTTTCTTCGCCACCAGATCAGGAGCGACATTGCACTTCGAAGAAGCCATCGGACTGCTGCTGACAGTGACCATCGCGGCCAGCATTCTAAGGTTCTTCTGGTTTCGTATGCCCCTTTGGGCTGAGAGAATTCTCCTGGCAACGGCAGTCTCTGCCACTCTCGTGCGGCTCTTCTTTTTCGTATCGCATTGGGGCACAGTTTCGTTGCGTTTCAACGCGGCGTTTTGCTGGGTAGCGGTCATCGGCTATGAACTGATGCTGGTTCGCTTCAGCCTTATGAGGCCTCGCTGGCTGACATGCATCTGCGCGGTGATCCTCTTCCTGCCGATGTTTGCTTCAGCCCTGCTTGTTCCATTGACAGCCATTTTCGACACGGAACAACCTGATCTCAAGCAGATCGGAAAGAACTACCTGCTTCTGGTCAATCCCTGGGATGAGCAGTTGGACGGTCATACGGGACATGACCTCATCGTGATGTATCAGCCATCATGGGCTCCGTTTCTCCAGCACGGAGTACAGCGCGCCTCTTTCAGCGACGATCAGTGCCGCTCCCAGGAGACACAGGTAACGGTCGATCGCGCAAAGAAGCAGGTGAGTTTTCACTGTCCGGGCCTTCATGGTGAGCGGGATGCCATCGCCATGACGTTGCCGATCAAGTAATCCCTACAGCCTGGCGATCGAACCCGATGCGCAGTATGGAGAATGGTACCGTCATAGATGATGCAAAACGCACTGCTTGAGACCCGTCTTGGAGGCCTGTCGCCGATCGCTCGCGGCAAGGTCCGCGATATCTATTCGCTTGGCGATCACGAACTGCTGTTTGTCGCGACGGACCGCATCTCTGCGTTCGATCACGTCCTGGCGACCGGTGTTCCCGACAAGGGACGCATCTTGACGCAGCTATCGCTGTTTTGGTTCGACTTTCTCAAGGACACGGTAAAGAATCATGTCCTTACCGCCGACCCATCGCAGTTCCCTGCCGAGTTGCAACCGCATCTCGACCAGCTTGCAGGACGCAGCATGGTGGTCCGACGGGCACAGATGTTTCCCGTGGAGTGTGTCGTGCGCGCCTACCTTTCGGGCTCCGGCTGGAAGGACTACCAGGCGACGGGCGCCGTGTGCGGTATCAAGTTGCCAGCAGGCCTCAAGGAGTCAGACCGTCTTCCAGAGCCGATCTTTACGCCTGCAGCGAAGATCAACACCGGCGGGCACGATGAAAACATCTCGTTTGAGACAGTGATCGAGACGGTCGGCCTGGAGCATGCCAATGCGTTGCGCCAGTTGACGCTGGACATCTTCGAAAAGGCCTCGCGACACGCCGAGAGCCGCGGGCTGATCCTCGCGGATACGAAGTTCGAGTTCGGCCTGATCGACGGAGAGATTGTCCTGGCCGACGAGGTGCTGACACCGGACTCTTCGCGATACTGGCCAAAGGATGGCTACGCACCGGGCGGCCCGCAGCCATCGTTCGATAAGCAGTATGTGCGCGATTACCTGGAGTCTATCCGTTGGAACAAGCAGGCACCCGCGCCCGCGCTCCCGGACGATGTCGTGGCTCGCACGCGGGAAAAATATCTTGAGGCGTTCCGTCTGATCTCGGGACGAGAGACCCTCTAGAAACCCGTGATGACACCCTTCGACTGGCTGATGGTCGTGGTTCTGGCCTACTCCACGGTGCAGGCATTTATGCGCGGCCTTGTCCGGGAGATCTTCTCGCTTTGCGGATTGATCGCCGGTGTCCTGCTGGCAAGCTGGAACTATGGTCGATTAGTTCCTTTTTTGGGGAATCTGATCCATAACCCCGCCTTTGCGAGTGCCGCAGCATTCCTGATTATTGCGATCGTTGTCATGATTCTGGCGGCGATTGCAGGTCGCCTGGTACATGCAACTGCTCACGCGATTGGACTTGGATTCTTCAACCGCCTGGGGGGCGCGGCATTTGGCTTTCTGCGCGGCTGTCTGATCGGTGTCGCGATTCTGATGGCGATCAGTGCGTTCCTTCCCGAGCTGGGCTGGGTGAAAAATTCCCGGCTTGCTCCCTATTTCCTTGAAGGAGCACATGCGGTATCCTTCGTTGTACCTCAAGACCTTGAGCAACGCATCCTGACCGGCGCAACGCTAATTAAGCACAACACTGCCGATTGGATCAAACTGCACCCTTAGGGTCACAATGAGGAAGACGTCGCAAAAAGAAGACGACCTGTAAGGAGCAAACCCCTTGAAGCGCGAATTGGACATGCTTGTAGTTCAGATGCACAGTGCCGGAGTTTCTTATGCTGAAGCCGTTCGTCAGTTCAAACGGCGTTACATTCTGGAAGTTCTCGCGCAGCACAAGGGCAATCAGTGCAAGGCCGCCGAAGATCTCGGCATGCACCGCAACACGTTGAGCCGCACCCTTGCAGAGCTCGACATGGATACCACTCAGATTCGTCTCGGCATGCGCCGCCCCCCTGCCAGTGAGCGGCCGCGCCTGGAGAGCATTACCCGCGGGGTTGTCGGAAGCCGATAGCCACTCCGCTCCGTCTAAACTGCAGTTCATGACGTTTGGCAATCCACATCGTGCAGCCATGCTGCGACAACTTGTTGTTGCTGCAACATGCATTGTTGTGCCCATGCTGCCATCGACTGCATTTTCGCAACAGGCTGAAAGTGCAGGGACAAGCCAGTCTTCCCCGACTCCGTCAACCCCTGATTCCTCTAAAAAAACTCTGAGTTCGAAGGCGCTGCGGGAGGCCGATGACGCGTATCTGGCAGGAGCACGCCTGTTGGACCATGGCGACCTGAAGGGCGCGGAAGAAAAATTTACCCGTGCAGTGAACCTCAACCCAGAAGACAGCGACTACCTCAAAGCCGCAGCCGTTGCCCGTGAGCATCGAGTTACGCAACTGGTTCAACAGGCGGGTAAGGCACGCATGATGGGTCAGCAGCAGGAGTCGAGCAAGCTTCTGGCAGAGGCCCAGGCCCTCGATCCTAACAATCGGTTCGTCGCACAACACATGGATCCCTCTTCCGCAGAGAGTGCCTTCCATACGCAGATAGAATCTGTCGCCGATACGCCTGCCGGCCAGTGGTCGCGCAGCACGATGAGAATCGCCGGCCCCATCGCCCTCGATCCGAAAACGGGGAAACAGAGCTTTCTCGTGGAGGCCGATTCCCGCCAGACGATCCGCCAGGTTCTCTCCCGCTACGGCATCACGGCATACTTCGATGACTCCCTGGAGAGCAAGCACCTCCGCTTCAATCTCGAAGACGCGACCTATGAACAGGCGACGGGGGTTCTTTACGAGATGTCCACGGCTCTGGCTGTCCCGCTCGATGCCCATAGCGTTTTAATCGTCAAGGACGACGCTGATAACCGGCAGAAGTTCGAACGCCTGCTCGAAGAGACTATTTACCTGCCCGGCAAGACCGTCGAAGAGATGAATGAACTTGGGACGCTAATCCGCAGTGTGTTCGATGTCAAACAAACGGCCATACAGACGACCTCAGGCTCTCTGGTGCTGCGTGCTCCAGAAGATACACTCACGGCGATCAACCTGACGCTGGCGGATATGATGGACGGCAATCCCGAGGTTGTGCTGGATATGAGGCTATACAGCATCGATCGGACGTATCAGAAAAATATCGGGACACAGCTGCCGCAACAGATCGGGGTGTACAACGTCAGCACCGAGGCGAACAGCATTGTCTCCTCGAACCAGTCGATTGTGGATGAGGCCATCGCAAATGGCCTGATTCCAGCTGGCTCCAGCAACACCATCATCGCTCTGGCACTTATTGCTTCAGGTCTGGTTTCGAATAGTTTGGTCACCAATACGATCGGCTTCTTCGGTGGCGGCATGACCATGTCAGGCATCAGCGCCAATGTTCAGACCACGTTCAATCTTTCGCTGAACTCCAGCGATACGCAGGCTGTCGACAACCTGCTGCTTCGCGTGAGCGATCGTCAGTCAGGAGAGTTTCGCTCCGGAACAAAATATCCGATTACCACCTCGACCTATTCCACCCCCGTCTCCTCCACCGCCTCCGCGCTGGCAGGAACGACGATCAATGGCGTGAGCGTCTCGCAGCTGCTGGGAACGTCGAGCGCGCTGACGATTCCCCAGATCCAGTACGAAGACCTTGGACTGTTGGTAAAGGCCACGCCGACGGTTGAGCGCTCCGGCCTGGTGCGCATGAAACTGGAGCTGAAGATCGAGGCGCTCACTGGAAGCACGCTGAACAACATCCCGATCCTTGCCAACCGCTCGTATACCTCCGATGTCACGGTCAAAGATGGCGAGACGACAATGATCGGCAGCTCGATGAGCAAGACAGAAGCAGCAGCGCTCAGCGGATGGCCACTCCTGAGCGAACTACCAGGCTTTCAAAGCACGACCGGTTATAAGACCACGGAGACGGACTCAAGTGAGCTTATTCTTCTTATTACGCCGCACATCGTCCGTCATCGCTCGAGTGAGTCAGCTGGTCCTCGCATTGCCTATAACCAGCGCCTCCCGAATTAAATGCCAAGCTCCCCAGACACAGTAACTTCCACAGGCAGATGGTTTGACCGAAGGGAGACTGATCTATATACTTATTTTTGTGAGAGCGGGAGTAGCTCAGTGGTAGAGTGCTTCCTTGCCAAGGAAGATGTCGCCGGTTCGACCCCGGTCTCCCGCTCCAAATTTGTCCCTGCCTGCGTTACACTTCACCTATACAATTTGCAGGGCTTATTGATAGCCCACCGAGGCGCGGTACCCAAGTGGTAAGGGAGAGGTCTGCAAAACCTTTATGCGTCGGTTCGATCCCGACCCGCGCCTCCAAATTCTCCTCCAAGTTCACATGATCTTCCCTCCTCTGCTCGTTTCGAGCGATGCCGCAGGAGGGATTTTCTCGTCCTGTTCCGCGACTCGAAGGCGATCGCGGAACGCCTGCAGCAACTGCCGACGATCCGGAGCTCCCGCAAAGAATGATCGAGGCTCTACTGCAGGGATACAACACATCGGAGGATGGGTTGATTATGGCGATCGCCGAGAAAAGATCAGGCAAGAGGTAGCTGGCAGAGCCTGATTACGCTTAACAGCCACCACCGACAAAATGCACCATCTCGACGCGGTCCCCTTCGATCAGGGAGACCTGCGCCCATGTGGTACGTGGAACGATCTCACCGTTACGCTCGATGGCGACGCGATCGGATTTGAGCCCCAGCTCCTGGACGAGAGCATCGACGCTGGGAGACTCGCCGAGAGATTCAAAGCTGCGGGACTGTCCATTGAGCACAATGTTGATGGGCATCTTTAAAGCCTAGCAGGTCATCCGCTATAGCCATACGGAGCGAGAGGCGAGTCACTTCTTTTTGTAAGCATTCATCCAGTCATCAAAGATCTCGCGGCTGAGACACCGGAGTAGATCCTGGCTTCATGCTCAAGCAATGTAATGAGGAGCGCATGGGAGGCCGTCTGGAACGAAGGATCAGCGCTGCACCCATAAATGGTTGAGCGGGCCGCGGCCATGACCGATGGGATTGGCCTCTCGGATGGCTCCAGCGACGTAGTGCTTGGCTTGTGTTGCCGCCGCCAGCGGATCATCCCCAAGAAGCAGGCGGCTGAGCAACGCGCTTGAAAGAGCACAGCCGGTTCCGTGAGTCGACCTGCTCTCGATCATCTCCCCGGGAATCCAATGGGCTTGCGAAGAAGCGGAAGGCAGCACCAGGTCGTCGGGCTGAGGCAGATGGCCTCCTGTGGCCAGTACGTTGAGCTGCGGCCAGCGTATCTGCAACGCGCTCGCTGCGGGCTCAACCTCTGCGCGTGAAGTAACAGGAAGCCCAGTGAGAAGGCTCAACTCGTCCAGGTTCGGGGTGATCCAGCCAACCAGGGGGAGAAGGCGGTCTCGCAGCAGAATGAGTCCCTCCGCAGAGAGCAGTTCCCTGCCGGAGCTGGAGCGCAGAACCGGGTCGAGGACAATTGGAGTGCCGGGACGCTCGGCGGAAAGCCGTTCAAGATAGTCCGCCAGGGTGGCGACGATCTCTGCAGTGTCGAGCATGCCGATCTTTACGCCATCCGGAGGAAGATCCTCGTGCAAGCAATCGAGGGTATCTCTCAGAAGTTCGGCTGGGACAGGCTGACTAGCGCGGACTCCCAACGTCGACTGCACCGTGAGACTCGTAATGGCAGAGGTCCCAAAGTGTCCGTGAGCGGCAAAGACCATCAGGTCGGCGGTGATGCCGGCTCCTGAAGAGGGGTCAAAGCCGGCAATCGTCAAAGCAGTCTTCATAAGGCGAAATTCATCGTCGACAGCCGGAAAATGGCCGAAGGAGCCTTTTTTTGAACTTTTTGAAAAATTAGCAGGTTTGGAAAAAAATGTCGTAAAAAGCCGATTTTTGGCCAATACTCGCCCAAAACAGACCGAATATCGGCATCACACTCAGTGATTACCTTTAGCACAGAAGGCGGGGTGCGGGCAAGCCAATTTACCCCTTAACCTAAGCAGCTGATTGACTTAGCCGTTTTGAAACGGGACAATTAAGGAATGAACGATGCCATGAAGATAATTCCTGTGAAGAGAGACGGAACCGTCTCCACCAAACTTGGAGTTGCCGTCGTGACACTGCTTGTGGCGCTTGGAGTCACAGCTTCGGCAAGCGATGCTTCGCCGTCACAGATGCAGAGCCAGAATACTCCCCAAAGCAGCAAGCCACGCAAGTGGTACCAGGTCGGCGAAGCCTCCTGGTACGGCAAGTACTTTCAGGGCAAGAAGACCGCAAACGGCGAAGAGTTCGACATGAACAAGCTGACCTGCGCTCACCGCAGCCTTCCCCTGAACACCTGGATCAAAGTCACGAATCTGAAGAACCGCCGCTCTATCTTTGTCCGCGTCAACGACCGTGGCCCGATGCCGGAAGACCGCATCGTGGATTTATCGTACGCCGCCGCAAAGGCGCTACATATCACCGGATTGGGTAAGGTCAAGCTCGAGACGTTACGTCCGAATGATTCGGACATGATGCGTCAGCTGATCGCCCAGGTTCGTATGCCGATCCTGGCTGATACCGGCACCGGGATGTAATCTCCGCAGTTCCCTTCCACAACACCCTGTTTA
Organism: Edaphobacter sp.; assembly: GCF_028283685.1. Classification (GTDB taxonomy): domain Bacteria; phylum Acidobacteriota; class Terriglobia; order Terriglobales; family Acidobacteriaceae; genus Edaphobacter. The sequence continues at coordinate 488,428 of NZ_JAPWKF010000001.1, forward strand.
GCGTGGAGGAGCGGGCAATTCAGTCCCCTCCACGCTAAACTGAACAGGTGACGACTCCACTTAGCAGCTTGGCGAAGACAGATGCCATCATCTCGGCGCGAGACAGGATTGCCGTTGCGCTCGACGTGCCGGGAAGCCGTGAGGCACTCGACCTGGCAGACAGGCTGGGAGATGCCTGCAGCTGGCTGAAGGTCGGTATGGAGCTGTACTACGCCTCAGGCAACAGCCTCATTGCAGAACTTCGTTCTCGCGGATTTCGCGTATTTCTCGATCTGAAGCTGCACGATATTCCTAATACCGTGGCGGGAGCGGTTCGCTCCGTGAGCCAGACCGGAGCCGAACTACTCACCGTTCATGCCTGCGGCGGTCCAGCCATGTTGGAGGCTGCGGCTAAGGCTGCTGAGACGCCCGGAGCTCCACGCCTGCTGGCCGTGACCGTGCTCACCAGCATGGATGCACATGAGCTGAATGCAGCCGGTGTTCCCGGCCTCCCCGGGCCACAGGTCGTCCGGCTGGCAACGTTAGCCAAAGATTCAGGTATTGACGGAATGGTCTGCTCTCCCGAGGAGGTCTCAGCAGTCCGCGAGGCCACCGGACCGGATTCGATCCTTGTGGTACCGGGAATTCGCCCCAAGGGATATCCCACTGACGATCAGCGTCGCATCGCTACGGCAGGCGAGACGATTTCACGGGGAGCTTCCATCCTGGTAGTGGGGAGACCGATCACACGCGCCGCCGATCCAGCAGCTGCGGCACGTGCCATCGTCGATGAGATTGCTTCTGCTGAATTGGCCTAGGGCCTGGGCTGCCCCAACCCGGCGGTGATGCGTGAGTCGCTGAGACGCAGCGTAAGGGACTTGGCAGACCCGCCTCCGCAGATAAATTCACTCAGGTTCAGTTCGTGCACGGCATAGCCGCGCTCAGTCAGCTTTGCCGCAACTCCCGTGCCTGTGGCTCCAAGAATGATGTGCCGACCGACGTTGATCAGATTGCAGGCAAACTGGGTCGCCTCGGACTCCGTCACCGCGATCCTCTTCTCCGGAGAGTAAGCAGCCTCAATCTTTGCGCGGGACGGTGCATCGAAGGCCGACGGGAAGTAGAGCAGCTCGCCGCCTGACAGCGGGGCAAAGCAGATATCGAGGTGGTAAAAGCGCGGATCGACCAGGTGAAGTGAGGTGACCGGCGTGTGCCAGGCATCAGCAACGTGCCGGTGGCTCTGGCGGCAGGTCCGAACGCCATGAGCGGCCCAAAGGTGATCGCCGTTCGCGTTGAACAGGGCATCCCCCTCACCCTCGAAAGCGGTCTCGCGTGGGGTCTCCCACACGAGGAATCCTGCGTTCTGCAGCCAATGGCGGAGCGGTTGCTCCTCGGACTGACGCTGCGGATGGGCGAAGCTGGAGAGTGCTGCGACGCCGTGCTGCACGAGTGCAGCGTGTGCGACGAACACCATGTCCGGCATGCCGGGCTGCCCATGAACGAGGCGCACGTCTGCGATCTGCTGGAGGTGGTGGTGCAGATTCTTCCACTGCGCGTATGCCTTGTCGCGTGACGGACGATGCAGATTGCCTGCCATCCATGGATTGATGACGTAGTTGACGTCATACCACTCAGGCGGGCACATCAGAAAAGTCGGGCGATCAAAGTGAGGAAGAGAGGAGAACGAGGAGGAGGTGCGGCTTGGGGTGGCGGTACTAATAGAACTCATAAAAACTTCTATTCCCTGCTTTCCGGACTAAAGTCTGCTCTCCTGGTAAGACGATCGTCAAGTAACGCCGGGTTGGAATCTATACAACTTTGGTTCATGCCGGTATGAGGTTCTGAAGTTATCCCCATGCAAAAAGAGCCCCTTACGGGGCTCTTTTTTAGAAGGATACTACGTTGGTTTTTAGAGCTTCTCGAAGAAGTCGCAAGCCGAGCAGGAGATGTAAACTCCGCCGGGGGTTCCGCGCTCGCGATCTTTGACGCGCTTGACGATACGCGTGGGCTTGGAGCACTTCGGGCAGTCCGTGCTCTTGTTTGTATCCATGACCTTCTTACGGTCGCCGGTCTTGGCAATCTTCGCCATAATGCTTGATCTCCCTGTTACGAATGTTTCAGCCCGCGCAAGGATGGCTGACGCTCAATCCGCGGCCGCAGTGTTGGGGACGCGAGAGATCGTAGACATCCGGGAACTTCTCAGGATTTTTCCGGGACTGGCCTCGGCAGGAATCAGAGGAGAAGAACTGCGGTTGTAGCTCGATACCATTCTACAACGGAGCCGACGTTAAGGCTATGGGGCCTATTGCGTGCGGGGAACCTGTCCCGGCTGCGCCGGCACTCCCTGGGTTGATGCTGACGGAATAGGTGCAGCAGTCTGCTGGGTCTGCGGCGCGTCCGTGTCAGCGGGCGATCCCGGAGCCGCGGGAATGGGCTGACTATCGGCTTTGCGGGAGGCAGAATCCTCTGCGGGATACTGCACTTTCCTCTGGGCATTGGCGGGATCCTTGGCCTCACCTGGCAGACGCAGGCTGGGAGGTGAGGTCGAGGCCGTCGTGTCTTCTCCTTCTTTACCGGGCTGGCGGTCTCCCATCGCAATCTCGCGTGTATTAGTCGGAGTCTCTGAGCCATCAAGTTCGTTCTTGTCGTGAATCTCAAGGGGTTTGCCCATGGCTGCAATCTCTACAACGGAGACGTGATCGCCAACGAAACGGATAAACTTCACCGTCTGCGGGACGTGGCCGTATATCCACTCCTCATACCGTGCGCCGTTGAGGTCGCCGCTCTGCTGCTCTCGAATTTTGTTCTCGGGGGCTCCAAGCGAGGCAAGTACCATTCGGTGGTTCATACCAACCAAAACCTCATGCGCGGCAATGGCGTCGCGAAGCCGGGGAGGAAGTGTGTCGGCATAGGCCTGGTCACTGGATTTGACGCCAAAATCAATTACCGGCTCGAGTAGTGCTTTCACCTCGGGACCGGAGATCTCAGGCACACCGTCAGGAAAAACCAGCGTGACGCGAGACCCTGTCGCCTGCTCTCCAGTATTCCCGGCGACCGGAGCATTGCCGAACTGAACATGGCTGAGAAAACGATGTTTCGCATAAGGACCGCCGTTCAGATCAACGACGATCTTATCCCCTTTGATATCCAGCGCGGTTACGACGACTCTGTCGCCTGCCGCAGCGGACTGCCCTTTCTGATAGATCATCTGCCTGTATTTGTCAGGCTCCGGCAGCAGGTTGCCGTTCGCCTGTAGCGTAATGACGCCGATGGGAAGCGCTCGATGCGCAAACCCCTGTTCAGCGTTCAGGCTGCGAACCAGATCACGCCGGCCGCGCTCAGTCATCTTGCCTGTGGGAAGAGGAATGTCCGTCGGCTTGAACGCCGTTGTGATGTCAGCTGTCGCGGTCTTTTCGCCCACAACAAAGACCTGCGCCCGGAGTGCTGGGAGACAGATCGTCAGGCATCCTGCCAGGAGAACCCATCTGTGCGTGCGCATCGCCATGGGAGCACCTCAGATACAGACAAGCTTGCGCCTCCTCTTCCCTTTTGACAAGTGGGTTGAGCAAAGGCAAGCAGGGCGCTGAATCAGATGGGCTTCGGGGGGGGAGGAGGAGAATCCTCGACCGAACGCCCCTGGGGAGTATTGGGCATGATCTGTACCAGCGCGGAGGCTTTGGCCTGTGCGGACTGCTCCATCGCCGTATGCGCTGCGGGAGGGGCGACGTCCATGGGGAAACCTCCGGGAACGATCTCCGAGTGGGTATAGTCCCATGCCCAGGTACGGGTGACACGGATCATCACGACTAATCCGATAACCAGCGCGACAAGCGTAATCCAGGCCGCCTCAGGCCCGTAATAGCGGCCAGTGAGCCAACGGCTGCCGACAGCCACCGTCTGGATGATGGAGCTGTAATCCGTCGAACCCGAGACGGGCAGGCCGAAGACGACCCCCATGCCGAATATCCATCCAAATCGCATTCCCCAGGAGAGCCAGAGGCCATGCGTCCGATGCCACGCGATGGAAAAGACGATCGCCGTACAAAAGGCAATGATGATTCCGGAACGCGGTGTCCTGGTCTCAATCGTCTTCATCAGAGCGAAGATCAGAGCCATTCCGAAGGTTCCGGCGATCGGCCCAACGGCCTCCATTAACCGCTGGTAAGGATAGCCACGATAGACCATCTCCTGCGCCAGCGAGACGAGAGCGGCTGAGATGAGTCCCAGAAGAAGGACAGGGACGGCGCGAGGCTGGAACCATACGCTAATGTGCAGATCACCGGCCAACGTCATGGGCAGAACAGACAGGACGACCATGCCCCATCCCAGAGCCATGCCCACAAGCCACTCCCGGCCACTCGACGCGCGCCTGGGCAAACCCAGGCTCAAACCGGGGGGTGAAGGACGTCGTCCGATCACATCCAGAACCGTGAAGCCTACAGCCAGCAGGAAGATTAAAAATAACGACGAGAGGATCGGCGTTAGCCAATCGGCGTTAAAGCGATTGCTGATTCCGGTAGCGGAGCTAACGGAGAGCACATGGGATGAGACCGACCATGCCAATGCAGCGCAAAAAAGCGCGAGATGGAAGGCTCTTCCCGTTCGCTGCTGCGGGGTCTTCGATTCTAGGGAAGACAACGTCGAATACTCCGTCGTAGTTCGTGGGCTCAGGCGCCAGTTGCCGTTGCAGGAACCGCGGCGTCGCTGGTGTAGAACTGGGCGATGTTACGGAATTTAAGATATCGTTCTTCCAGCATCTGTTCGATGGAGATGGAACGCAGGTTCGAAAGATGCTGGCGAAGGCTGTTACCGACGAGGGCGAAGGCTGCAGATGGATCGTTCTGGCTGCCGCCGTCGGGTTCGCCGATGACTTCATCGACACAGCCGAGGCGCAGCACGTCGGGTGCTCCGTACTTCAAGGCGGCCGCGGCCTGCTCCTTCCGGTTGGCGTCCTTCCACATAATGGACGCGCATGCCTCGGGAGAGATCACCGAGTAGATCGCATTTTCGAGCATCAGGACGCGATCCGCCACGGCAAGAGCTAACGCGCCTCCCGATCCGCCCTCTCCGGTAATCGTTGCGATCGTCGGAACACGAAGCCGTGACATCTCGATGAGATTCCGGGCGATCGCTTCGCCCTGGCCACGTTCTTCCGCACCGATTCCGGGATAGGCACCTGCAAGATCGATGAAGGTAAAGATCGGTCGTCCAAACTTTTCGGCTATCTTCATCGCACGCAAAGCCTTGCGGTAGCCCTCTGGATCAGGCGAGCCGAACTTCCTTGCCACACGCTCCTTGAGCGTACGGCCCTTGAGGTTGCCGATGACCATGACGGGCTCACCATGAAACCATGCCATGCCACAGGACATTGCCTGATCGTCGCCATAGGCTCGATCACCGTGAATTTCTGTGAAATCCGTAAAGATCGACTCGATGAAGTCCATGGGATATGGGCGCTGCGGATGCCGTGCCAACTCCGTCTTCCGCCAGGCTTCCGGCTTGTGCGCCCCTGCGGATAGAGTAGAACCGGCTTTGTTCGTCTGGTGTTCTGCCATATCGAAAGTAAATTAACCCGACTTCGATTGTACCGTTCGCTGCCTTTCCTCGTCTCGATGGCCGGTGTGATGTTCGCCCAGCTTGTAACTTTACTTACGATTCCAGGCAAAAGAAGATGCAATTGGGGGAACATCGCTCGCGTCGCCGAGCATCTCCCAGCGCTGCAGCGCAAAGGGGACATTTCCGTTCAGCCAGACGAAGTCGTGAAACGTCTGCAGATTGAAGGCGCTCCCCTGCTTTTGCCGAGCGTCGCTGAGCATGCGAATGATGTCGAGCTTGCCGATCTGGTAGGTAATCGCCTGCCCCGGCGTGGAGGCAAACATGGCAGCCTCGTCACGGGCTGTCGGCGCGTCCATGGGAACGGTGCGGGTGAGATAATCGGCTGCCTGTTCCAGAGTGAAGGTATCGAGTGCCAGGCGGATGTCGACCTCGGTCCGCAAGGCGCGCAGACGCATCATGCTGTAGATGCTCTCCTTCATCCGCGGTGCGTCGTCGAAGATGCCGGCCTCGAGCATCATCTCTTCGGCATAGAAGCCGATGCCCTCATTCGATTCGGAGTCGTAATAGTGGCGGCGGATCGGATCCGGATGATGCCAGCTCCATGCCATCTGGAAGTAATGGCCGGGGACGCCTTCGTGAATCATCAATGGCCGCGTGTCCATGGCGGTGACGACGGAGAAGAAGTCAGTGGCCTTGGCCGGATCGCCTTTATAGCTTGTGCTGTCCTCGTTGAGACGGGATGGACCGGTCAGGTCGTCCGTAACTCCGAGGAAATCAAGTGCGGCGACGTAAGGTGGAATTGCGCGGTCGTGATAATGCTTTACATCTTCAGGAACGGAGAGGATGCCGTGTGAGACAAGGTATTGCCGAATGGAGAGTTCGGCCTGATTGGCACTCTGCTCCTGCGCCTGGATGTCAGGAAAGATTGGCATCCTGGGCAGCTTGCTGTTGGCTGCCTGAGCGAAGCTTTCGAATGCGACGGAGCGTTGCCACTCCTGACGTCCCATGGCTAGCATCTGCTCCGGGCTATAGGACAGGAGAGCGACGTTGCGAAGGAAGTACAGGTACCCCTCTCGTCCAACAGCAGTCTTTTCCGGCAGCCCCGACGACCTGCTCTTGAGCCACTCGCGATAACTGGCGAGGGCCTCCTGCGCCGCGACGACGTCCTTATCGAGCTTCGTCTTGTTGTCCTGAGAGAACTCTGGCTGCAGGCCTTCCTTGAAGCGCTGGAGGTGGCCTTCGATGTGATCAAGATTGTGCAGCGTCACGCGAACATAGGGGCCGCGCATGTCGGTGAGATTCTCGCGGGCGTCTTTCAGCGTGTCCGGGATTCGTTCGAGACGCGCGAGAATGATCTTCTGCCGTTCGGCCTGAATTGGAGGAGGAGGCAGGATGGCAGCATAGACACTGCCAAGCCCCTGCTGCACATAAAAGTCCGGATTCTCACGCCACATGGGGACGACATCGAGCTCCCAGTCGACACGGGCAATGGCAGAGCCAAGGAGCCGATAGTCGATCTGGTCGATGACCGAGGCGCCACTCACATCGAGCGCACGCCACTGCTTTTCAAACTCCGCGATGCGTGCGTGATAGCGCTTGACCGCAGACGGAGACCAGTCGACGCGGAAGTCTGTTGCGCGCTCAATGCGCGGGATATCGTCGTTGGTAAACGGCTGCTCTGTCGCTCGCCATGTCCAGAACGACTCGCTGAGGTCATCCAATTGCCTGCGCTGAAATGCCGCATGCGCATCGGCGCACGCCAGCAGAGACACTGCTGCCAACAGTGCTGCGATTCCTCGATGAAAGGCCATATCAGCAACAGTACATGGGCAGACGTGTTGACTGAAAGCTGTATTGTTATTCGATCACGCGGACACCGCCCTGCCCGACAAGCTCTTCGACACGATCGATAAAGAGCCGGTCAGCGGCAACCGTGACTCCTGACGGCTCAAGGACAGCACAGAACTCTCCCGGCTCTTCAAGATCAAGCAACAGCTTCCCCTGTCCGGGCGCGTCCGTGAGGATAGCGTGCAGTTTCTCCAGCAACGCGACATCGGGGCTGTGCAGCGGCACCTTGATCCGCAACGCGCCAGGGAGCCTGACCTTGACATCTTCAAGCGCCTGAATCGAGGAGATGGCTAGCTTGGGCGCTGAGTCTTCTTCGCCACGCAGCACGCCACGCACGAGAACCGGAACTTCGATCTTAAGTTTCTCGGCTAGCTTCTCGTACGACTGCGGGAAAGCAATCAGCTCAATCTTTCCGGTCGTGTCCTCGAGAGCGGCCTGCGCATAGAGTTCGCCGGAGCGCTTGGACTTGGCGACCTTGAGGCCGGTGATCACGCCTGCTATCTGGATCTCGTTCTGTGGGGACTCGTCGCGGCCGCGGCGGTAGACCTGCGGCTCCGGCTTCATCTCGACGGCTGTGGCGGTATCGACCACCTTAATGTTGCGTAGCTTCTCGCGGTACTTGTCCATCGGATGTCCGGAGACGAAGAAGCCAAGGACTTCCTTTTCGTTCTGCAGGCGAGTGTGTTCATCCCATTCAGGAACGCTGGGAAGCGAATCGACCGATTGACCGGACGAGGCCATGTCGGAGTCGAAGATACCGAAGAGGCCGTGCTGTCCGGCAGCAGCATCGCGTTGCGCCTTCTGAGCGCGCTCCATCGCCGAGTCCAGTGCCGCTGAAGTCTGCGCACGATTGCCGAAGGCGTCCATGGCACCGGCCTTGATCAGCGACTCCAGCACGCGCTTGTTGAGACGGCTGAGGTCAACCTTCTCGCAGAACTCCCATAGCGAAGAGAAACCGGGCTTGCCTTCCTTCCGCAATTCGGAACGAGCAGCGATGATGGACTCAATGGCGTTGTGACCGACGTTCTTGATGGCGGCAAGACCGAAGCCGATAGCGTTCCCCTGCTCATTCTTCACCGGAGTGAAATTCGCGTCGGACATCTGCACGTTGGGCGGCACAACGGGGATATTCATCTCCTTGCACTCGCCGATGTACTTCACGACGTTTTCCGGCTTGGAGGTTTCACTCGTAAGCAGTGCAGCCATAAATTCAACCGGGTAGTGCGTCTTCAGCCACGCTGTGTGATACGCGAGGAGAGCGTATGCAGCCGAGTGCGACTTGTTGAATCCGTAGCCCGCAAACTGAAGGATAAGGTCGAAGAGCTGGCCCGCTTTATCCTTTGGGTGCTTGCGATCGGCGGCACCTTGCATAAACAAGTCACGTTGCTTGGCCATGGCTTCGGGATCTTTTTTACCCATGGCGCGGCGCAGCAGGTCTGCGCCGCCAAGCGAGTAGCCAGCGATTGCCGAACTGATTTGCATGACCTGCTCCTGATAGACGATCACGCCGAGTGTCTCTATCAGGATGGGCTCGAGTTCGGGAAACATGTATTCGACGGCGCGGCGCCCCCACTTGCGCTCGATGAAGTCGTCGATCATACCGCCCTGAATCGGGCCAGGACGATAGAGCGCGTTGAGAGCGGTGAGGTCTTCGACGGTCGTCGGCTTGTAACGGCGGAGCACGTCACGCATGCCGCCGGATTCAAACTGGAAGACGCCGGATGTCAAGGCTCGATGGAAGACCTGTTCGTAGGTCTTCGCATCGTCGAGAGGAATCTTGGTCAGGTCAAGCTCTTCGCCGGTCGTCTGCTTGATGAGCTTCAGGCAATCATCAATAACAGTGAGTGTCGTCAGACCGAGAAAGTCCATCTTGAGAAGACCCATCTTCTCGACGGCCTTCATGTCGTAGGCGGTGACGGTGGCGTCGTCCTTGGTGCGCGTAACGGGAACGAGCTCGGTGAGCGGCTTGGGAGCGATGACGACACCGGCGGCGTGAACGCCGGCCCCACGCACCAGTCCCTCAAGCCGCATAGCCGTATCGATCAGCTCTTTGACCTTAGGATCGGAGTCGTATGCCGTTGCGAGCGGACCGTTGTCCTTAAGTGCCTGATCGATCGTGATGCCGATGGTCGGCGGGATCATCTTGGCGACGCGATCGACCTCGCCATAGGGCATCTCGAGCGCACGTCCAACGTCCTTGATGGCAGCCTTGGCGGCCATCGTATTGAACGTAATGATCTGCGCGACCTGATCGTTGCCGTACTTGCGCTTGACGTACTCGATGACCTCGCCACGGCGGTTCATGCAGAAGTCGATATCGATATCAGGCATGGAGACGCGCTCAGGATTGAGGAAGCGCTCGAAGAGCAACTCGTTCTGGAGCGGATCGATATCCGTGATCTCCATGACGTAGGCCACGAGAGATCCGGCGGCAGAACCACGGCCCGGGCCTACCGGAATTCCCTGCTCCTTTGCGTAACGGATGAAGTCCCAGACGATCATGAAGTAGCCAGGAAACTTCATCTGCTTGATGCAGTCGAGTTCGCGGTTCAACCGCTCTTCGTACTCTGCAATGGTCTTCTTGAGCAGGCCGTTGGCGCGGAGGTGCGCCACGTTGGTATCGAGGCGCTTGCGCAGGCCTTCGCGACAGACGCGCTCGAAGTAGGAGTCGAGATCATGCCCGTCGGGGACGGGAAACTCCGGGAAGGGATTGTCGACGGCGCTGAGCTTGAGGTTGCACCGGTCGATGAACTGCATCGTGCGCGTGCAGACATCAGGATTGTCGGCAAAGAGACGATGCATCTCCTCCGCCGACTTGATGTAGAACTCCTGCGTGTCGAACTTGAAGCGGTTGGGGTCGTTCATGCTGCCTGCGGTCTGAACGCAGAGCAGGATCTCGTGGGCGCGCGAGTCGTCGCTGGCGACGTAGTGGCTGTCGTTGGTCGCGATGAGCGGAATGTTAAGCTCACGCTCCATGCGATAGAGCGCCTCACGCACAGGCTTATCGGGCTCCAGGCCGTGGTCCTGCACCTCGAGAAAAAAGTTGCCCTTGCCGAACATGTCTTCGAAGTGGCCCGCAGACTTCTTGGCCTCTTCGTACTTCCCTGCCATCAGGTGCTGGTTGACCTCGCCGGCGAGACAGCCGGAGAAGGCGATCAGCCCCTTCGTGTGGCGGGAGAGAAACTCCTTGGAGACCCGCGGTTTGCGATAGAAGCCGTGAAGCGCCGCCTCGCTGGTTAGTCGGACAAGGTTGCGATAGCCCTCTTCGTTTTCGGCCAGCACGAGGAAGTGCTTGTAGCCGCCGGACATCTCGCGGTGGTCTTCCGTCTCGGAGAGGTAAAGCTCGCAGCCAAGGATAGGCTTGATGTTCTTCTTCTTCATGGCATCGAAGAAGTGAACCGCGCCAAAGATATTGCCGTGATCAGTCATGGCGGCTGACGTCTGGCCTATTTTGTTGAGGTGCGCGGCGAGTTTGTCGACGTCGCAAGCTCCATCGAGGAGAGAATAATCAGTGTGGAGATGGAGGTGCGTAAACTCGGCTGCCATGACTCCATGTTAAGCCCGCAGCAATTGAGGAAAACAGGGACGAAACTGCCAGGAACCGTTCCATGTTCCCGGCAGCTCAGATGGCGACCCGACTTTAGCCGACCAGACCAATAGCAAGGTCGTAGTAAAGGTCTACGGCCTCAAGCAGTTCCTTCTTGGCGATCTTCTCGTTTGGCGTGTGCGCAACGTGGATGGAGCCGGGGCCGAGGAGGAAGGGCTCTCCCCAGTTGGTCAGCGAGGGAATATCGGTCGTAAACTTGGCCACCATGGTGGGGAGATTGCCGACCTTCCTCATCCGAACATAGGGCAGTTCCAGAGAAAATGAGACATCGGCACGATCGCCGACGACCTTGACGATATTGGCTTTGGTCTCATCCGCAGGTGAAACAAGGCGAATCAGCAGGTGGGCCTCGGCCTTATCGGCAATGACGTTGGGTGCGCGACCGCCTTCAAGCAGGCCAATATTCATCGTGGAAGGGCCAATCTCCGGCTCAACCGGAAGCGGCATCGCCAGGAGATCGTGCAAGGCTTCGATTAACTTGTCGATTGCAGATTCACCGAGTTCGGGGTAAGCGGAGTGGGCCATCTTGCCCTTAGCGCGCAGCTCGACACGGAGAGCCCCCTTGGAAGCAAGCGCGAGACGGTTGTCGGTAGGCTCGCCGTTGATCAGGAACTTCGATCCCCGGGGATTCTCGTTGGCGACCGTGGCCCCAGCCGAGTCGCGCTCCTCGCCAACAACGAACAGCAAACCGACCTTGACGCCAGCTTCGCGCAAGCGATCAGCCGCTGCGACCTGGGCGGCGAGGATTCCCTTTGCATCGCAGGTGCCGCGGCCATAAAGGAACTCATCATCTTCAGTGCAGCCGAAATAAGGCGGAACCGTATCGAAATGTGTCGAGAGGACGACATCGGCCGTGACGCCGGGCATGGAGGCATAGACATTGAACCGATCGCTATCGCCTGCACCCGGCGTCATTGAGCGCTCGGGCTGAGCGACCGCCATCCGCTCGACCTCGTAGCGCTGGGAGAGAAGATATTCATGAAGAAAAGATCCGGCCAGGCCCTCGTTATAGGTGGTGGATTCGATATCGACGAGTTGCCGGGTGAGCTGGATAGGATCGACGGGCATGACTCCCAGCATACGATAGGCGCCTCGCAACCATGTTTTCGTCTTCCAGCTGCACAGATAAACTTATGGAACGATGACTTCGTCCGAAAGCTTCTCCCGCCCCTCTGTTCAATCAATCGATGATCTCCATGGCTCAGCCGGCAAGCTGGAAGCCATCCTGAATGGAGGGAGTGACGATGCGCGCTTTGCCGTTCTGGTCTGCCATCCCCATCCCCTGGGCGGAGGCACCATGCACAACAAGGTGGTCTATCACGCGATGAAGGCCTTCTCAGGCTTTGGCCTTCCGGTCTTACGTTTCAACTTCAGAGGAGTGGGGTTGAGCGAGGGTACGTTCGATCACGGCATAGGTGAACTGGAAGACGCCAAAGCTGGGCTCGACTGGTTGGCGGCGAAGACCGGACTGCCGATTCTGCTGGCAGGCTTTTCCTTTGGCTCATTTATCGGCATGCAGGCGGCATGCGGAGACGAGCGGGTCAAGGGAGTCATCGGTCTGGGAGTTCCCTACCGCGCCGAGGGGCGCAGCTATACCTACGAGTTCCTCGAACACTGTCCCCAACCAAAGCTGTTTATCAGCGGAACGGAGGACCAGTTTGGACCACAGGAAGCCGTCGAGCCAATGCTGCTGCGCGCAGCGGATCCCAAAAAGCTGGTCTGGATCGAAGGTGCAGAGCACTTCTTCCAGGGAACGCCGTCTTCACCAGGGGCAAAGCTTGCGCTGATGCAGGCCGCGATACGCGGCTGGCTGAAAGATACTTTTTCTCTGGAAGAACGCTAGGCTGTCTTTGGCGTGGAGAGCCAATCAGTCATCGCTCGATTGCAGATCTCCGGCATCTCCTGAAACGGAATATGCCCGACACCAGGAATCACAACCAGGCTAGAGCGCGAAAAGACACGCCCGAGATCCCTGGCGGAACGTAGCCCGACCGTATGATCGCGGTCTCCCCATATAAGCAGGATCGGTTTATCCGCAAGCTGCTCCAACGATGTACGCAGGCGCTCCATCCCCGCCTCCCATCCATGAAGGATGTTGAGTACATGGTCGATCGTTCCAGGGATGGAAAGTCCGTTGATGTATCCGTCAAGGACATCGCTGCGCAATCGCCGCGGATCACCGTACATTCTGCGGAGCGCAACCCACTTAATTGCTCGCGGCAACCATGGAATCTGCCGTGCGAACCATGCACCAAACCGAGTCTGGTAAAAGCGAATCAGCTGCAGCCCCAGATCGCAGTAAGGATTGGCAGGCGCAAACAGAATGAGCCTGCCGACGCGTTCAGGATGACGAGCGGCCAGCATCATCGACACCGCACCACCATGGGAGTGTCCTGCAACATCAGCCTGCTCGAGCCCCAGCGCATCCATGCAGGCTGCCATAGCATCTGCAGTGGCTTCGAGACTTGCATCGAAGTTCTCGCTTCGGTCAGAATCGCCCATATTAGGCAGATCGATGGCATAGACCGTGGCGTGGCTGGCAAGCGAACGTATATTTTGCTTCCAGTTCCAGGCAGACCCCACCAGACCGTGCAACAGAATCAGTGGACGCCCCTCTCCCGACTTGAGGTAGTGCAGGCGTGCTCCCGCGACCGAGACAAAGCCTCGTTCCATGCGAGATACCGACATAGCTTCCAGCAAGGGAGTAACCTCAAGAACAATGTTACAGGACTGTTAATCCACTGTTGCTGCCTAATTTAAGTTGCACAGCAACCGGGTTCAGGTCGAAGCTATTAACGGACAGTTTCTCCTAGCCGAGATTCGAAAGTCGTTCACGGACAAGGATCTAGGATTTTTCCCGTGACATATGGTTTTTCATATATTTAACGGGCTGCCTCGGCGCATCTCCGTGAAGATAATTGATTAAGTGGTTTGGCATGCTGTGTGCATGAACACCTCCAGGTACCGACGAAGGAACCATGAAGAATGCCGCGCAAACACGGATGTTGGCTGTTGCCCTTGCCGTTGTCACGCTGGGCGCCTTCGTGCTCGCAATCCTGAACCTGAAGAGTGAGAATAACTTCGAAGTCCCTACGGATGGAGTCTCCTGGGTGGAGGGTTCCGGAGGGCTGGTCGCGCGACACGTTCCAGCAGGATCTCCCGGCGAGCGAGCCGGCATTCGCACTGACGATGTTCTGATCGGAATCAACGAACGGCCAGTACAACGCATGGCTCCGTTTATGCGGGAGATGTTCCGCAGCGGTATATGGGCTCACTCCACATACTCAATTCTGCGTCCCCGGGCCCATGCAACCGATCTAAATAACGCCTCCAAGCTCGATATCCAGGTCATTCTGGAGCCGACGGAACGGTCCATTAACCAGGGCCTCCGCTTTATCGCGCTGGTCTATCTGTGTATCGGCATCTATGTCCTGTTCCGACGCTGGACGGCTCCAAAGGCAACTCACTTCTACATCTTCTGTCTTGTCTCCTTCGTCCTATACTCCTTCAAATACACGACTGAGCTGGATACCTTCGACTGGATCATCTACTGGGGAAACATCGCAGCCGCCGCACTGCAACCAGCCTTATTCCTGCACTTTTCCGTCAACTTCTCGGACGACTTTGCTTCGCCGACATCAGGCAAGCTAAGAAAGGCGCTCTGCGCGGCGCTGTACGTGCCAGGCGTCATGCTGATCAGCCTGCAGGTCTGGGCCATTCTCTTCTGGTCAGCGACGGAGTTGCTGCGGCATAAGCTCGACCAGCTTTCCGTCGGCTACATGGCCTTTTACTATGTGGCCGCCGCGGTACTCTTCCAGTTCCGTTATCGCCGTGCCAAGTCGGCACTTGAGCGACAGCAGCTGAAGTGGCTTACACGCGGAACCCTGCTGGCGATCACGCCGTTCACGCTGTTGTACGCGATTCCCTACCTCGCGGACATCACGATGCCGGCGACGCTCACCAAGCTGGCTGGCCTGTCTCTCGTCTTCCTACCGCTAACCTTCAGCTGGGCTATCGTGCGTTATCGCCTGATGGACGTCGATCTCATCTTCAAACGCGGCGTGACTTATACGTTAGCGACTGCAGCACTGGTGGGACTCTATTTTGGCGTCGTCGCCATTACGGCTGAGATGGTTCATGCGCGGCTCCCCAGCCTCAGCACCTGGGGCTTCCTGTTCGCGATCGTTGTCACCGGCCTGATCTTCGATCCGCTGAAACGTGCCATCCAAGGCCGCGTGGACCGCGTCTTCGATCAAAAGCGATTCGACTATCGCGAGACGCTGGTGGAGTTTGGGCGGGGCTTGAACTCGCAGACCGACCTGGGGACGCTGCTGGAATCCATCGTAGAGCGTCTTCCTCAGACTCTTCTGGTGACTCGTGTCGCCGTCTTTCTGGCACCTGAAACAGAGGTAACCAGATTGTCGCCGGCCTTTGAGCTTGCGAGTTCGCACGGTTTGACGAACATGCTGCCCGTCGAACTGAACAACCTCGACCTTCGCTTCCTCGACTTCGACCGCGCGGATTCCAATAGCCACCTTTTCCTGGAGAATCCGCAGCAGGTGCTTCGTCTGCCGGAGTCGCAACGCCTGTCAGCGTCGCGGCTTGACCTGAATTATTACGTCCCGTGCCGCGTGGCAAACCGCGGCGGTCACGGAACGCGTACGGTGGCAGTGATTGGCCTCGGTCGTACGAATGATGGCGACTTCCTGTCGAGCGAAGATATGGAGGTGCTGGAGTCGCTGGCTGGATATATCGGCATCGCAATCCAGAATGCTCAGCTATATCGCCGTCTGGAGCAGAAGATCACCGACTTCGAACGGCTGAAAGATTTCAACGAAAATATTGTCGAATCGATCAACATCGGTATCTTTGCCGTTGACCTGGAAGACCGTGTGGAGAGCTGGAATGCGCAGATGGAGGTCATGTTCTCGCGTTCGCGCTCCGAGGCTCTCCGGCAGCCACTATCGGCCCTCTTCTCCGCTGATTTTGTAGCGCGCTTCAATGACGTCCGTAGCGAACAGGGCACGCACACCCTATATAAGTTCCGCCTACCACTTCCATCAGGTGAGATCCGCACTGCGAATATTGCGATTGCACCTCTGGTGTCGAAGGATTTTGTGGCGATTGGCCGCATCATCCTGGTGGATGACATCACGGATCGCCTGCAGATGGAGGCGCAGCTCACGCAGTCGGAGAAGCTGTCGTCGATCGGACTCCTCGCGGCAGGCGTTGCGCACGAGGTGAATACGCCCCTTGCTGTCATCTCAAGCTATGCACAGATGCTGTCGAAGCATATGCGCGACGATGAACGACTGGCTCCCGTGCTGGAGAAGATTACGCAGCAAACGTTCCGGGCCTCGGAGATCGTCAACGGCCTGCTCAACTTCTCGCGGACCAGCGGCAGCGAATTTACCAGCGTTGATCTGAACGAACTGTTGCGCGATACGCTCGTACTGCTGGAGCATCAGTTCAAGACTGCGCAGATTCGCATACAGACAAACTTCGATACCGTTTTGCCTTCGATTCACGGCAACCGAGGCAAACTGCAGCAGGTGCTCCTGAATCTCCTGCTGAATGCGAAAGACGCCATGTTTGGCATGCAGGATGCCTCTCTTCGGATCGCCACCTTCCGCAGTGGCGGCAGGGTGATGGTGCGCATACAGGACACCGGTGCGGGCATCTCGCGCGAGCATCTGAACAAGATCTACGATCCGTTTTTCACCACGAAGACCAAGCCGCAAGAGGGTGGGCACAAAGGAACTGGCCTGGGACTCGCCGTAAGTTACGGCATCATGCAGGAACATGCAGGTAAGATCTACGTTGAGAGCGAAGTCGGCGTAGGCACCGCATTCCAGCTTGAGTTCCCTGCCGCCGCCAACCGCCCAGCAATAACGTCAACTCCACAGGAGATTGACAGGAAGACGATTCATGCCTGATACAAGCACTGAGGCTGGCTTCGAGACCGCCTCCCGTAAGGCCGACCTTATCGCCGGCAGCCCCCGCATCCTGATCATCGACGACGAATCCGGAATCCGCGAGTCTTTGGAGACGATGCTCACGCTTGAGGGATTCACCATCACTCTTGCGACCGATGGCGTCAGCGGCATGGAGCAACTCGCTCGCAATGAGTACGATCTTCTTCTTCTTGATCTGGCTCTTCCCGGCGAAAGCGGCATGGACCTCTTACCGAGGATCGTAGAGATGTATCCCACCCTGCCGGTCATTATGATTACCGCCTTCGGCACGATGGGAAATGTCGTCGATGCAATCCGCCTGGGCGCTGAAAACTTCGTTCAGAAGCCATGGGACAACGAGAAGCTGCTCGCGGACATTCGCACCGCCATCGCGCGGCACCGCGCCGAAGAAGAGGTCGTACAGCTCAAGCGAACACTGAAACAGCGCTATAACTTCGAGAATATCGTCGGCAAGAGCGATCCCATGTTGAAGCTCTTCGATCTGGTGGCGCAGGTTGCTCCCAGTCGTTCGACCATCCTCATTCAGGGCGAGAGCGGAACCGGCAAGGAACTCGTGGCGAAGGCCATTCATGCGAACTCTCCGCGGCGCGATAAGCCCTTCGTACCCGTCAACACGGGCGCGGTGCCTTCCGAGCTTTTGGAATCGACCTTGTTCGGCCATGTCAAGGGAGCCTTCACGTCAGCTGTCTCTGCAAAAAAAGGCCTCTTCGAGGTTGCTAATACCGGTACGCTATTTCTCGACGAGATCGGTACGATGACGATGGACATGCAAGCGAAGATCCTGCGCGTACTGCAGGATCGTCGCTTTATGCATCTTGGAGGTACGCAGGAGATCCAGGTCGACGTACGCATCATCGCCGCAACCAATGTTAATCTTCAGGATGCTGTACGCGCCGGACGCTTCCGCGAAGATCTCTTCTATCGTCTGAATGTCATTACGCTGGAACTGCCTCCTCTGCGCTCACGCCGTGAGGATATTCCTCTGCTGGCGGCACACTTCCTGAAATTCTTCGGCAACGAGAACGGCATGGAGGAGCGCACTCTGTCACCGGAGGCCATGCGCATCATGATGGATTATGAGTGGCCTGGCAATGTGCGAGAGCTGGAAAATGCGATTGAGCGCGGTGTCGTGCTCTCGACAGGCAAGATCATCCCACCGGACCTTCTTCCGTCGCAGCTGAACGGCAATACGTATTCGTCTGCAATGTTGGAGCAGCAACCGGATGCGTCCCTGTTTGACCTCATGGAAGAGATCGAGCGCCGCATTATCGCGGACCGCCTGGAGCGCTGCCACTGGAATCAGACAGAGGCGGCGGAGTACTTCCGCATTCCTCTCTCCACGCTCAACCAGAAGATCAAGCGGTTGAACGTGGAGATCAAGAAGCGCAATCGCGATTAGTTCCCTGCTGCCTGAATGACGATCTTCATCGAATCCGGCTGCGGATTCGATGCAAGATCGATGGCAGCAACGGCGTCTTCGATGGAGAAGCGGTGGGAGATCAACTGCGTCAGGTCGAAGCCTGAGGTATAGCCCTCCAGCACAAGCTGCGTCACCTCGTCCTGAATAGCGACCGAGGCGCTGTAAGAGCCCATCAGTGTCTTCTCGTCCATGCAGACGGCCGCCGGATCGAATGGGGCCTCCCCATGTTGGGTGGCAGCAAAGAGCATGACGCGGCCGCCGGGACGGATAGCATCCATTGCAACGGTGATGAGAGCGTTGCCGCCGACAGCCACAAGAGCCACATCGGCACCGCGTCCTTCGGTTGCAGCCTTGGCTGCAGCAACGACATCGCCGCGAGCGTCCAGGGGATGATCCAGGCCAAACTTCGCAGCAATCGCGTGACGCTCGGAATAGAGATCGCTGGTCAGAACCTTGGCTCCGGTACGCTTCGCTAAAGCAGCGAGCAGGATCCCGATGGAGCCCTGGCCAATGACGAGAACCGTCTCATCGGCTTGAAGATTCAGCATCGCCACAGCCTTGTAGCAGGTATTGACTGGCTCAATAAAAGCCGCCTGCTCAAAGGGAACGTGATCCGGAATCTTCACCAGGCCGCGACGGACGATCCAGTCCATGACACGGATGTACTCGGCAAAGCCTCCGCCGGAGGGCTCAAATCCAGCAGTGCAGCCAACCTTCTTGTAGGTCTCGCACTGAGCGAAGGTCTGCTTGCGGCAGTAGAAGCATTCGCCACAGGGGATGTGGTGATAAGCCATCACACGATCGCCGACGACAAACCCGGTCACACCCTCGCCAACAGCAACAACCGTACCGGACATCTCATGGCCGAAGACTCGCGGCGCGGAGTGTGAGCCGGTATGAATCTTCTTCAGATCGGTGCCACAGATACCGCAGGTGTGAATCTTCACCAGCACTTCCCCGGGGCCGATCTGCGGCACGGGGATGGATTCGATGCGAACATCGTTAACGCCACGGTAGACAGCGGCGCGCATGGTCTGGGGGACTAAAGAATTTTCTCTACTCACTGAGCTAAACGGCTCCCGTTCGATTGGTTCGTTCAATATCTTTTTGCTCAAGAAATTTATGGACCTTAGTTGCGAGTGCTTCAGCTGCACGCCGGCTATTTTTTCCCAGATGCGCAAGCGACGCCCAGAAGTGAGGTCTAACGGCGACATGCGCAAGAAAGGCAGCCATACGCATCTGCCCCTGATCATCGATGAAGGGATTCAGATCAGGCAGCATGGCATTTGCTCCGTCAGAGACTCCCTTGAAGCAGCCTAGGGGAATACCACGCATGGCCGCCAGGCGGGCAATCGTTGCGGCCTCCATATCGACCAGGACCGCGTTATAACTCTGCCACAGACGGCGCTTTTCCTTTGCATCAGCGACGATCGGAGTGGTTACAAGACGCAGAGCACGCTTGCCACTGCACAGCGCAAAGCGTTCTCCAGTCTGCACGTCAATGATCTCCGAGGGGACATAGCACTCTCCGGTACGCATCCCGGAATCAAGGGCTCCCGCCCAGCCTATTGAAAGGACGAGATCGAGTGAGCCGAAGAACTCCGCGGCGGTAAAACTGCGCATCGCCGCGGCGGAACCCATTCCACCGCACACAGCGATCAGGTGATCGTCACCGCTGTTCTTTGTCCACACAGAGACGCCGCGCGTTGTCCCATGTTGACGCTCCCACCCGCGAACAAGTGGCTGAAGCTCACCAGGAAGCGCCGCGATGATACCGATCCTCATCGAGTCGAACCACCAACCGTAGGAGCATATCCATTCGCGACAAACCAATCGATTGCAGAACGCAGCGCGTTGTAGATCGGAGTAACGTGAAAGCCGAGTTCGCGTTCTGCCTTGGTCGAAGAAGCAAACATCATCTTCTTCCCCATGCGGACGGCCTCGATTGTGGCTCGGGGTTCCTTGCCCAGGAGGCGGCCAGTAATGGTCTCGTCAAAGAATGCGAAGGCCATGGCGACGGCATGCGGTACCTTCATCGTCGGCGAAGGAAGCCCCGTAATAGCGGACATGCGATCGAGAATCTGCTTGAGCGTCAGATTCTCGCCGCCAAGGATATAGCGCTCGCCCGGAGTGCCGTGATCGAGGGCAGCGACATGGGCCTTCGCAACCTCGTCTACGTCAACCAGGTTGAGGCCCGTATCGACGTATGCGGGAAATTTGCGATTCAGGAAGTCGACGATGATTCTTCCCGTCGGCGTAGGCTTGAGATCGCCTGAGCCGATAGGCGTCGTAGGGTTCAGGATCATGACATGCTGACCGGACTGCGCCGCCTTGATCGCCTCCTGCTCACCGAGGAACTTCGAGCGCTTGTAGTGCCCGATCATGTCGGCCAGTGATACTGGAGTTGCTTCATTGACGATCGTGCCGTCGGTCCTGAATCCCATCGTAGCGACGCTGGAGGTATAGACAACGCGCTGTACTCCAGCCTCGCGCGCCAGGCGCAGCAAGGCACGAGTGCCATCGACGTTGGCAGCATACATCTCAGAGGGATCGCGCACCCAGAGGCGATAGTCCGCGGCAACATGAACAAGCGCGTCGCAGCCCCGGAGCGCGGAGAGCAAATCCTGAGGCTGACGCAGATCACCAGTGACTAAATCTGCGTCAATGCCTTGAAGTGAATCGAGACGACTGGTTTTCCGAGTGAGAAGGCGAAGCTGAGCGCCTGCGTTGGCATAGTGCCGCGCAACATGAGCTCCCACAAAGCCCGTTGCTCCCGTTATGAATGCACGCACTTCGCGTCTTTCCTGGCTCGCATCACAGCGAGCGGTCATCGTGGATGAACTAGGCGTAGATTCAGTCGAGCTTTTCGGGTTCGATCTGAATATTCTTCTCGCCGGCG
Source organism: Edaphobacter sp. (assembly GCF_028283685.1). Classification (GTDB taxonomy): domain Bacteria; phylum Acidobacteriota; class Terriglobia; order Terriglobales; family Acidobacteriaceae; genus Edaphobacter. The sequence continues at coordinate 509,709 of NZ_JAPWKF010000001.1, forward strand.
GCCTTCTTCTCCCAGTACTTCTTAACCCAGGCATCGAAGGTCTTTCCTGCAGCGGTATCACGTCCAGTGAAGGCGAGAGCCGCAATATCAGCGTAGCTGACATTGACCTTCGCTTTGTCCTTCACCGGAATGATACGCACAAACGAGTCGCCAAGCGAATTTCCGGAGCGGCGGTCGAAGAGATAACCCTCTACCGTTGTACCGTCCTTCCGGGTAATCGTCACGTCGCCGCGATAGTCGAAGGCCTTCTCCAATGCCTCGCGGACCTCGGCTTCACCCGCGAGAGCTGGAATCCAACCTTCGAGATTTTCCTTTTCGCGTCCAGCGATGACTTCAATCTCGTCGGCGGACTGGCTCCGCAGTTGTTCAATTTTAAGGTGTTCCTGCTGCTCGGTCGCCATGGTCGATTAGTCTCCGGATACGGCCTGCAGCTGATCATCTTTGGCAGCCGCTGGACTCTGAATCTGTACAAGCGGCATCGCGTGAGCCGGTTTCCACTCGTTGAGCAGCTTCTGCGCTTCAGCGTCTGCATAAGTCGGCTTGAAGATGTAGCGCTTCGCTGTTTCGATAAATCCCTTGAGCGAGCCGAAGTTGTAGTCGACGGCCGAAGCCTCATGGCCGGAGTGCACCATGCAATTGGCGCAGCGCGGATTGCCGCTCTTGGCTCCGTAGTTATCCCACGCCGTCGTCTCCATCAGCTCCTGGAAGGTATCGGCGTAGCCATCCTGCAACAGGTAGCAAGGCTTCTGCCAGCCGAAGATGGAGAAGGTCGGCATGCCCCAGGGGGTGCACTCAAAGTTCTTCTTGCCCATCAGGAATTCGGAAAACAGCGGATGCGTATTGAACTCCCAGGACTTCTTGCGGTTCGACAGAATCGCGCGGAAAAGCCGGCGCGAACGAGCCTTGCCGAGGAAGTGACTCTGGTCCGGCGCCTTGTCATAGGTGTAACCCGGCGAGACCATCATGCTCTCGACACCGGCTTCCATCAGCTGGTCGAAATGGCGTCGCACGCTGTTGGGATCGGCACCGTCGAAGAGCGTGGTGTTGGTCGTAACGCGGAAGCCTCCCGCAACAGCAGCGCGAATGCCCTCCATCGCGATTTCGTGCCCACCCTCGCGGCAAACCGCAAAGTCGTGATGCTCGCGCTCGCCGTCAAGATGAACGGAGAAAGAAAGATACTTCGACGGCTTGAAGAGATGCAGCTTCTCTTTGAGGAGGAGTGCATTCGTACACATGTACACGTACTTCTTGCGCGCGACGAGACCGGCGACGATCTCCGGCATCTGCGGATGCAGCAGCGGCTCTCCGCCTGGGATAGAGACCATCGGCGTGCCACATTCTTCAACAGCGCGGAAGCACTCTTCTGGCGTCAATTCCGACTTGAGGATGTGAGCAGGATACTGAATCTTTCCGCAGCCGGCGCAGGCAAGGTTGCAGCGGAAAAGAGGCTCGAGCATGAGCACGAGAGGGTAACGCTTCCGCCCCGTGAGCTTCTGCTTCAAAACGTAAGTTGCGACCGTCCAGGCCTGTGAGACCGGTACCGCCATGTGGGTGTTCCTCCCAGAGAACTTTTTACTTAGCTGGCAGCCTGTTCTGCTGCCTCGCGCGTCATCGCGCGTTCGTACGTGGTCAATGCAAGAAGCGGGAAGTACTGCTTATACAAGTGATACCCCAGATAAAAGACCCGGGGAAAGCCTGTTCCCGTGTAATAACTTTCGCCATTGCGGCCCGGAACCAATTCGTCCCAGCTGCCATCGGTGTGCTGGCGTTCGATTAGCCAGCGAACACCCTTGGCGATCGAATCGGAACGCGTGTCGCCTGCAGCCAGGAGACCGAGGATTGCCCAGGCGGTTTGCGAGGGTGTACTTGGCCCGATACCGCGCTGGTTAGGATCGTCGTAGGTCGTGCAGGTCTCTCCCCAGCCACCGTCGGTATTCTGCACCATACGAATCCACTCCGCGGCCTGCTGAATCGCCGGCTCATGGTTCCACATTCCCATGGCCTCAAGGCCACGCAGAACCAGGAACGTGCCGTAAAGATAGTTCACACCCCAACGGCCGAACCAGCTGCCATCCGGCTCCTGCTCTTTAAGGATGAACTGAACTGCCTTTTCGACTCGCGGATCTTTACGGGTATAGCCGTACTGCCCCAGCATCTCCAGCATGCGCCCAGTGATATCGACCGTCGGTGGGTCGAGCATGGCGTTGTGGTCCGCAAACGGAATGTACTGGAAGATGCTCTTCGTATTGTCCTTATCGAAGGCAGCCCAACCACCGTTCTTGCACTGCATCGCCCAGATCCAGTTGATGGCGCGCTGGCAAACCTCATACTGATAGCGCTCGCGAGGGTTATCCACGCTGTTCAACGCCATCAGAACCTGCCCGGTATCATCAACATCCGGGTAAAACTCATTGTCAAACTCGAAGTACCAACCGCCAGGCTCCACATTTGGAACCTTCTCGGCCCAATCGCCCTTCGTGCGAACTTCCTTCGAAAGGATCCAGTCAGCCGCCTTGAGCATGCGCGGATCGCTTCGGCTGACACCAGCCTCACCGAGCGCGTACATCGCCTGCGCAGTATCCCATACCGGCGGAAAGCAAGGCTGCATACGGAAGGTCGGTGTGGGATAGTCCGGGGTGCCCTCCGGGCAGTCGATCCCAAGACGCTCGAACTGATCCATCGCGCGGATCATATGGGGATCATCCAACGAGTAGTCGAGGCAGCGCAGCGCCACGATCGAGTTCAGCATGGCGGGATAGATCGCGCCCAGGCCGTCGGACTTCTCGAACCGATCGAGCATCCACTTCTCTGCCTTGCGGATGGCGACCTTGCGTAGCGGGCGAATATGGACCCGCTCGAACCAGTGAACCATGCGGTCGGTTAGCAGAAAGAAGTTGCGCCAGCCGATCGGGTGCTTCGCATCCCACTTAAGGTGAAGGTCAGCGTTTTGACGGCCGCCGACGAAAAGCTCGTCGATTCCCTGCTCGGGAGTGATCTTTTTGAATGGCTTCTTTGCGTAGATGATTGCCAGCGGCACAAGAATGCCGCGCGACCAGGACGAGATCTCGTAGATGTTGAAGTAAAACCAGTTGGGAAACAGAACGATCTCAGGCGGCACCGCGGGCGCAGCATCGTAGTCGTACTGGCCCAGAGAGCAGAGATACATCTTAGTGAAGGTATTGCAAGCGGTGACGCCACCATTGGCCAGAACCCAGTTCCGCGCCTTCACCATCAGCGGATGATCCGCAGACCAGCCCATCAGCTTGAGGGCGAAGTAAGCCTTGACCCCATAGTTAATGTTCGACGGTCCGCCCGGATAGAGGCTCCAACCACCATCCTCGTTCTGATGACGCAGAATCTCGTTCAGCGCACGCTGCATCTTTCCCGGATCGCCGGTTCCAAGAAGCGTGTGCATGTAGATGTAGTCGGCTTCGAGCATGACATCTGCTTCGAGCTCACCACACCAGTAACCTTCCTCGTGCTGCTGACCGAACAGCCAGTCCTTCGCACGGCGGATGCCATCCACCACCTGGTCGAGTCCAAGATCAAGTCTGCCGAAGCGGGGCTGGGAAGGCTGCCCCGGTGCCTGCGGATTACCTGTCGTTCTGCTCATTCACGGATGCTCTCTGACCTGGGGTTGCCGTTACTGCGCTACTGCTGGTGCCGGGTTGATAGCCTGCACCAATCCTGGGGGCAGACCAAAGCGAACATTCTCGGGCATGACTTCGACCTCGTCGACTGAGCCATAACCTTTAGACTGCAAATAGCCCACAACGTCTTGCACAAGAACCTCAGGAGCCGAGGCGCCGGCTGTAACTGCAACGGTGCCAACGCCATCCAGCCACTCCGGCTTAATGTCGTCAGCCTTGTCGATCAGGTAGGAGTTGGTGCCGAGATTCTTCGAAACCTCCACCAGACGATTGGAGTTGGAACTGTTGCGCGAACCGACGACCAGGACGACATCCGCACCATGAGCGACGTTCTTGACCGCCGTCTGGCGATTCTCCGTCGCATAGCAGATGTCCTGCGCATGAGGACCGACGATGCTCGGGAACTTCTTCTTGAGCGCATCGATCATGTACTTCGCCTCGTCGAGCGAAAGCGTTGTCTGGGTAAGGTAAGCAACCTTGTCGGGATCCGGCACGACCAGCGCCTCGACCTCTTCGACGCTCGAGACGACCTGTGTCACATCCGGAGCTTCGCCCTGAGTACCCTCTACTTCTTCGTGATCGCGATGACCAACGAGAACCAGCGAGTAGCCCTGCTTTGCAAACTTGATTGCCTCAACGTGAACTTTGGTGACCAGCGGGCAGGTCGCGTCAACAACCTTGAGGCCACGCTCCTTGGCGCGCTCGCGCACCGCAGGAGAGACGCCATGCGCGGAGTAGATCACGCGCGCGCCCTCGGGCACCTCGTCCAGTTCGTTGACAAAGATGGCGCCCTTCTTGGCAAGATCGTTGACGACGTAGCTGTTGTGAACGATCTCTTTGCGGACGTAGATGGGAGCGCCAAATGTCTCAAGCGCGATGCGCACGATATCGATAGCACGCACCACCCCGGCACAGAAACCACGGGGCTTGAGAAGGAGGACTCGTTTGGTTGTCGCAGTAGAGCCGCCGTCTGTTACGGCAGCGTAATCGAGAGTAGTGGTCACTCTCCAAGTATACCCTGTCTACCCTTAAAACTGTTGGCCAGATGAACCATCTGAGGTGCACAACAAGAGCCGTACCCGGCCAAACGGCCGGAGGAGCGGCAGATCGGGAAGACACTTTCAGCCTAACCGGCTCAGAAGCAGGTAAAAAGCTGTATTTGTTGCATTTACGGCAATACCTCTAATGCGTGCATTCTGGATGCCCGCACTGGCAACGCAGTGTCATAAATCTCCTGGCGTCCTCGCACTGGGTAGAGCAGTACTTCGAACCCGCCTGTGCCATGCAGTTACAACCCGCTGTCGCACATTTCTGAGGAGTTGCTGCCATACGGAGGTCCCTCCCATGGACCGGTTTGCCATGTTGGGATGCCACTCAATGATCCGGGGATGCGTTCGGGGGTCAGTTTTAGCGGCTCATCTCAAGCAGGTGTGCCGCATGTTTCAGGCTGGTCTCGGTCAGCACCTCTCCGCTGAGCATACGGGCGATCTCCCTGGTGCGCTCCTCGTCCCCCATGCGGCAAATCTCGGTCTGGGTGCGCCCCTTCTTCTCGGACTTTACGATCTGGAAGTGCTGGTCTGCGAAGGCAGCGATCTGCGGCAGGTGGGTGATGCAGAGGACCTGCTGGCCGGAGGAGAGTGTCTTGAGCTTCCGGCCGACGGCCTCGGCCGCCCGCCCGCCGATGCCGATATCGATCTCGTCGAATACCAGAGTGCGCGGGAGAGGCGTCTTCTTCTTTTTGCGGCCGGAGCCTTCCTCGACCGTCACCTTGAGCGCGAGCATGATGCGCGACATCTCACCGCCGGACGCGACCTCTTCGAGCGGTTTCAGCGGCTCGCCCGCGTTGGTTGCGATGCGATAGTCCACCAGATCCCATCCATGCGAAGTCCAGTGTTCGGGCGACTCCTGAGGATTGACCTCGGCGGCAAACCTCGCCTGCATGGCGAGGTCGTTGATCTGCGCCACGGCCAACTTCTCCAGTCGCTTCCCGGCCTCTCGCCTGGCTGCGGTAAGCATTGAGGCTGCAGTGCGATAGGACGCAGCGTCTTTCTGCTGCTCAGACTTCAGCTCAATCAGGATGGCGTCACGGTTCTCGACCTCGGCCAACTTGCGCGAAGAGTCTTCGCCAAAGGCAATCACCTCTGCGAGCGTGTCGCCATACTTACGCTTGAGGCGATCCAGCATGGCGAGGCGATCTTCAATATCCTCAAGCCGCCCAGGGGATGCGTTGATGTTTTCTGCAAATTCGCGGACTTCGGCGGCAACGTCCTCCACGATGGCCTTAGCCGCTGCAAGTTGCTGCGCCGGCCCGCTGAAGCGATCGTTAAAGCGGGCGAGGTCTTCGAGATGCTTGAGGGCTGAGCCGAGCGTGGTCTCGGCAGCACTTTCGCTCTCGTAGAGAAGCTCATTGGCGTTCATCGCAGCGGCGTAGAGGCGTTCGGAGTTTGCCAGGACGCGCTTTTCCCTATCCAACTGCTCATCTTCATCTTCGGCGGTTAGCTCTGCCTGCTCGATCTCGCGCGCCTGAAAACGCCAGAGGTCCGCCATACGCAGGCGATCCTGTTCATCCGACTCCAGTTCGGCGAGCTTGCTGGAAGTGGCGCGCCATTTGGCATAGGCCGCGGCGACGGCTTCGGTGGAGATCTCGCCGAAGCGGTCGAGAAGCGTGCGCTGCTGCGCCTGATCGAAGGAACCGAGCGTCTCTCCCTGGGAGTGAACCAGTGCAAGCTCGGGTGCGAGTTGACGCAGAACAGCGACTGTAGCCGGTTGATTGTTGATGAAGACACGGCCTTTTCCGTTGGCAACGATCTCACGGCGCAACAGAACATGGTCTTCCTCAGAGTCGATCCCGTTGGCATCGAGGATGGCTGCAGCGCCCGACGTCAGCTCAAAGACGCATGCGAGGATGGCCTTCTCTTCGCCGTGACGGACGAAATCCGACGAGGCTTTACCGCCAAGCAAGACTTGTAGCGCGTCGATAAGGATGGACTTACCGGCACCGGTCTCCCCGGTCATCAGGTTCAGTCCCGGGCCGAAAGACGCGACGGCACGGTCGATGACGGCATAGTTTTCGGCGCGCAACTCGAGAAGCATTCCTGGGCCTCAGCGGAACGGGTTAGGCCGAGGATAGCAAACTGGTCCATGTGCATGGAGTGACAACGCAGGAGATACACCTGTAAATGTGAAAGCTGCGTCCAACGATTACACTAGCCTCTGGTGGACACAACAACTATGGTCTGGACACTTGCCTTAGCCTTTCGCTTCTTCCAGGAAGAAGCCGCTTCCGCACCTCCGCCCGCCGCGGCCAACTCGAGCGCGATCGCGGAGATGATCCATAACAGCGGCCCGGTCGCCTTTACGGTTCTACTTTTGCTGCTGCTGGCCAGCATCTTCTCCTGGACGATCATGCTTTCTAAATGGTCCAGTTTCAAGAAGGCCCAGGCGCAGGGGCAGCGTTTTGTCCGCGCCTTCCGCAAGTCCAGCCGCCTGAGCGAGGTCGCTGCGGTCGCCGATCAGTTCAGGCCGAGTCCTCTGGTAGCGGTCTTCAACGAGATTCACGACGAGTATCAGCGCCAGAATGGCGGCCGTGGCCTGCCGCGGAATCCAGTTGCTCTGGAGCGTGCCGCTCAGACTGCCTCGAGCGAGGCGCTGACATCGATGGAGAGCAGGATGACCTGGCTGGCCACGATCGCCGCCATCGCTCCTTTTATCGGTCTCTTCGGTACGGTATGGGGCATCATCGATGCGTTTCACGGACTCGGCACCGCAGGAGCCGCCACACTACGCGCCGTGGCTCCCGGTATCTCCGAGGCTCTGATCACCACCGCAGCTGGCCTGGTGGTCGCGATTCCCGCGGTCGTAGGCTACAACCAGCTGACGGCGCGGTTGCGCGAGTTCGGATCGCGCATGGACGACTTTGGCCGCGAGTTGTTGAACGCTATTGAGAATGCCGCCATGCTGACTCCGACACAGCCCACGCAGCCGCCGACAGCGACCTACGCTCCAGCCGAGGAGCCGCCGCGCCGGAGGGCCTTCTAGCCATGGCCTTCTCCGCCAAAGGCCGCACGCAGACCGCGCTCGCCGAGATCAACATCACGCCGCTCGTCGACGTTGTGCTGGTGCTGCTGCTGATCTTCATGTTGACGGCGCCGGTCCTGCAGTCGGGCATCGACGTCGCCATCCCGAAGACACGTACCGTCAATCAGGTGACGGATGAGCGCCAGGTCGTGACCATCGACCGCGATCAGAACGTCTTCCTGCAGGACAAGCCGGTGAATGTGAACGAGCTTCCCGCACGGCTGCGTTCAAGCAGCAAGGGTGATCCATCCAAGCGCGTGATCTACCTGCGCGCCGATGAGCGTGTTCCCTTCGGTGCCTTTGCTTCTGTGATGGATGCAGTCAAGCAAGCCGGCATCACCAACATCAGCATCGTTACCCGCCCCATCGAGAAGTAAACGAACGCATGGCAGCCGAGACCCGCTGGATACAGGACGAACAGAGCACAGGCGAGAACCTGCGCGGGAACCTTGTGGGTTCCCTGGTGCTTCATGTCGCCATCGCAGGACTGATCTTCGGTGCGGCATATATCAGCAATCGCGGCCACAATTGGGGAGAGAACGCAGCGACGGCCGGTGCGATCCAGGCGACGATGGTCGCCTCGCTTCCCTTGCCTCCAAAACAACGTGAGCTGGATAACGGCGTGCTGACCTCGGAGTCACCGAGTCCCGCTCCTGTCGTCGCCAAGGAAAAGACGGAGCCTCCACCAAAGCCTGACGAGGTCGCGGTTCCCGAGAAGACGAAGCCGGTAAAACAGGCTCCGCAGCCGACCCCTGCGCCGCCAAAGCATCCTCAGCCCACGCCTCCGCAGCCCACCAAGGCAGCAACCGGAGAGACCGCCGGAATACGCATTCCGCAGTCGACGATCGAGCTTAAAAACGGCACAGCATCAGCGATGGTCCAGGATCGTACCTTCGGTGCGCGTTTCGCCTACTACGTCAACATCGTGAACCGGACGGTTGCGCAGAACTGGTACACGCAAGAGGCCGACCCGCGTGCCTCGGTAGGCAAGAGCGTGACGGTTATCTTCGACATCAATCGCGATGGCACCCCGGCAAATCCGCGACTGGGCACAGGAAGCGGCTCTCCGTCGCTCGATCAATCGGCGATGCGTGCGATTCAGCGCGTCGAGGGCTTTGGTCCTCTCCCCGCAGGCGATCGCATTACCGTCGAGTACACCTTCCATTACACGCAGTAGCCCGCCTATTGCTTGATGACGGTTCCATCGAGGCGGCGAATCTCTCCCCAGCCCCCGTTCAGTCCGTTCTTACTCGGCGTAAAAGGCGATTTCGCGGCCTCCTTCTCGTCGACCTCGATTCCCCAGCCCGGCGCCTCGTTCACCCACAGATAGCCATCCTTCATCAACGGACAGCCATGAAAGATCGCCTGCGTGCGGTCATTGAATGGGCTGTATTCCTGAATGCCGAAGTTCGGGCTGACAATATCGAGCGTTATCTGCGCCATGTGTCCCACGGGGGAGACATCGCCAGGGCCATGCCACGCCGTCTTCACGCCAAACTGCTCGGCGAGGATGGCAATCTTGCGCGCCGGGCTAAGACCGCCCACCTGTGAGAGGTGACAACGGATGTAGTCGATCAGGCGGCCTTCGAGGAGAGGCTGCCACTCATGAGGGCTATTGAAGAGCTCACCCATCGCAAGCGGCGTCGCACAGTTATCGCGAATCTGACGAAAGTAGTCGATGTCTTCGGGGGAGAGGGGATCTTCAACGAAGAAGAGGTTGAATTTTTCGACCTCTTTGCAGAAGAGCACGGCCTGATTCGGAGAGATTCGTTCATGAACATCGTGCAGGAGGTTCAACTCGTCCCCGAGCTCCTGGCGGCAGACCTCGAACATCTTGAGAGCGCGGCGGATGTACTGCGCCGGCTCGAAGAGTGGCTTGTCGTGCAGCGGCTTAAAGTTTGAACTGCCCGCAGCAGAAGACCCATAGCCAGCCATCCCCGGGACGCCGATCTGGACGCGAACGTTGCGAAATCCCTGTTCGACGTAGTGACGGGCGGAGGAGACGACATCGGCGTAGTCCTCCCCTCCGGCGTGGCCGTAGGTATCGACGGCCTCGCGACATTTGCCGCCGAGAAGCTGATAGACCGGCATCCCCGCCTGACGTCCCTTGATGTCCCATAAGGCCTGGTCGACTCCGCTGATCGCGTTGTTCAGCACCGGGCCGTTCTTCCAGTACGAGCTGTCGTAGCAGGACTGCCAGATGTCTTCAATGCGATCGGTCGCCTTCCCCAGCAGAAAGGGCTTCAGATACTTCTCCACGGCAGGCCGAACGAGGTCGGCACGTTGCGTAAACGTCGCACAGCCGTAGCCGTAGAGACCGTCCTGATCGGTGAGTATCTTAACGACGGTAAGGCGGACGCCAGCCGGCTCGCACTCAATGACCTGAATGTCCTTGATCCGGGGAGAGACCATGCCGCGACCGGCATGCTGCTCTGCGCGGGCCAGATTCGGAGTGAGGCTGCTAAGTGTCGTGGCGGCGGCCAGCCGGAACAGATCGCGACGAAGGATCATAATGCCCCTTTTGCCCATGAGATGATCGAGAGGCTGTGACAACACGCAGATTCTCCCGAACTCGAGTCAGCGGAATTCTACTGATTTCAGAGAGATGAATGCGGTAATCCTTTTTGGTTCATGCAAAAAGCACCCAAACCATCACACTTTGCGTCTACGATAAAAGAGATGAACTTTCGTTCCGAACGACCTCTGACACATCTGATCCGTTTTACGTTTGCGGCGGCAATCATGCTGTCTCTACCGGTCGGGCTTCACGCCCAGGACTGGTTCAAGACCGAGACATCGAGCGGAGTTTCCAACATCCGCCTGGCGGTTGCCGACTTCAAAGGCGTCTCAGCGACCGATCCGCAGACGCTTCCGCTGAAGCACACCTTCGATACCACGCTCTATAACGATCTTTCGAATGCGGGTATCTTCGATCTCATCTCGAAGAGCATGCTTCCGCAGGCAAGCCCCGGCGCTCCGGCAGAGATCAACCTTGCCCAGTGGGGCGGTGCCCCGGCCTCGGCGGCGATGGTCGCCTTTGGCGCGTTCGGTTCTTCCGGCGGGCGAATCACGGTGAATGGATTTCTGTTCGATGCCAAGAACACCCAGTTTCCGCAGGTGCTGGCCAAGCAGTACAACGAACAGGCAAGCGACGACATGGCCCGGCAGGTCGCGCACCGCTTCGCCGATGAGATTATCTTTCGCCTCGGCGGAGGTGTTCCCGGAATCGCCGAGACCAAGATCTATTACGTAAAAATCGGCGGCGGCAATAAAGAGATCTGGGCGATGGACTACGACGGCGCCAATCAGCATGCGATCACCCATCTGGGCACCGTATCGATCTCGCCGAGAATCTCGCCGGACAACAGCCGCATTGCATTCTCATCGCTGGGTCGTGACGGATTCCAGATTCGCATGTACTCCCTGCTGCTGAACCGGCCTGTCAGCTTCCCTTCTGCAGGAGGGACGAATCTCTCTCCCGCATGGTCGCCAAACGGTCGCGATATCGCATTCTCGTCATCGCGCAGCGGCGACCCGGAGATCTGGATTGCGGACTCTAATGGCGGTAGCGTTCACCGCGTGACCAGCTTCCGTGGTCCCGATGTCTCGCCGGTCTTCAACCCCAAGACAGGATCGCAGATCGCATGGATCAGCGGACGGACCGGGCTGCCGCAGCTTTACATCATGGACACGGACGGATCGGGCGTATCGCGCATGACCGATGGTGGCTACGCCACGTCGCCATCGTGGTCTCCGAACGGACAGTTCATTGCCTTTGCCTGGGACCGCAAGTACGGCCCTGGCGCACCTGGCGGACAGGACATCTACGTCATGGAGGTTGCGACCAAGCGCTGGATTCAGCTGACGCATGATATCGGCCGCTGCGACTTCCCCTCGTGGTCTCCCGATGGACGCCACATCGTATTTGCCAATACTCCAGGAGGGCGCAGCTCGAGCACACGAATCGTCTCGATGCTGGCCGACGGTACCGGTCGCAAGACGCTCACCGAAGCGGGAGCGGATATGCCGAACTGGAGTTGGAAATAAGAACGTCGTTCTGCGAGATAATTGTTGATGGGAACACTCGCAGTAATGACTTCAAACCTTGGTTTTTGATCTGAATGCAGGAGCAGGAGAGACAATGAACTTATCGCACGCAAATTATCGCCGGGCTGTGGCAATGCTTGCCGTTGCAGCGGCCCTTAGCGCCGTGACCGGATGCCACAAGAAGGACAAGGCAGTTGATCCGTCCTCGCTGGGCCCGATGCCGGCACCGCCCGCCGCCGCACCGACCGCCACTCTGTCGGCAGACCCAGTGGCGATCGACCTCGGCCAGTCGGTTGTGCTCAACTGGCGCACCCAGAATGCCACGGTCGTCACGATCGACGGCATCGGCGAAGTTCCGAGCAACGGTACACAGACGGTCTCCCCGTCGAGCTCGACCAACTTCCACCTGACCGCGAAGGGTGACGGCGGCACGACGGAGGCCAATGTTCGCGTGACAGTGCGCGTGCCCGTCGCTCCGACCAACAATGGCGACTCCGGCGACATGGGGTCAGAGGCGGCCTTCCACCAGAACGTACAGGACGTCTTCTTCGACTACGACAGCTACGATCTGCGTCCTGATGCGCAGACCTCATCTCAGACTGCGGCTTCCTATCTGAACGCTCACAAGGCGATCAAGATTGTCATTGGCGGCTACTGTGACGAGCGTGGCTCGGCAGAGTACAACCTGGCCCTTGGCGAGAACCGCGCGAACTCGGCGAAGACGGCCCTGGTCAACGCAGGTGTCCCGGCCTCTCGCATCCGCGTGATCAGCTACGGCAAGGAAAAGCAGTTCTGCACCGAGCAAAACGAAAGCTGCTGGCAGCAGAACCGTCGCGCTCAGTTCTCGATGGACCGCTAGAGCTGTTGAGATGACCCTCGGCCCTCGCGTCTCCGCAGATAAATGCGGCGCGAGGGCCTAACCATTGCACCGGAACGACGAAGAAAGGCGAGAGGACCGATCACCGCCATGACAAAAATAAGCACAATGAAATTTCGTATCACCGCGAGCTCGACGCTGCTCGCTGCAGCTCTCCTGTTGCCGGCAACACCCTCGTTCGCCGTCAGCAAAGAGATCGTACAGCTGCAGACCCAGGTGCAGCAGTTGCAGGATGCCGTAGCCCGACTGCAGCAGTCCAACGACGAGCGTATGGGCGTCATGAAGGACCTGGTGCAGCAGAGTGCGGACTCCGTCAATCGCATGTCGCAGAACATCGACACGCTGCAGAAGCAGATGCAGGTGCGCCAGGAAGCACAGAACGGCAAGCTGGATCAGGTCTCCGGACAGATTCAGTCGCTGAACGATTCGCTGGACGAGGTCAAGGCTCGACTTGGGCGTATGGAGAAGGTGATGCAGGACGTCCAGAGCCAGCAGCAATCCATGAGCGCGAATATGCCTGCGGGCGGCGCTGCGGGAGCTCCTGTCGACGGTAATGCGGCCCCTGCTCCGGTTACGCCTCCCCCGGCGGCTGCTCCGGCGCGACGCGGCAAGCCCTCTGCAGGAGTTCCGATGTCGGCTGCGCCGGTGGAGCAGGCTCCACTGGCGCCGGCTGCGCCACCGGTAGACGAGCTTTACAAGACCGCTCTGGGCGACTACATGGGAGCCAAGTACCCTCTGGCTTCCTCAGAGTTCGGCGATGTCATCAAGAATTACCCGGAGAGCCCTCTGGCGGGCAACTCCTCCTACTATCAGGCCGAGATCCACTATCGCGGCGGAAAGTACCAGGATGCGATTCGCGAGTACGACCACGTCATCGAACAGTTTCCGGATAACAGCAAGGTTGCGGTATCTCACCTGCACAAGGGACAAGCACTGCTGGCGCTCAAGCAGAATGATGCCGGTGTCCGCGAGTTTCGCGCTCTCATTCAGCGCTTCCCCAACTCTCCCGAGGCCATGCAGGCGCGCAGCAAGCTAAGCGGCATGGGGGTCACGGTGACACCACGGCACTAAGAGCGATTGATTCCTATCGTTGAAATGCAGGCGATCCCCGATGCGGAGATTGCCTTTTTCATTTAAGCTCTTCCACGGGATCGCCTTCACCGGGCGCGAGAAAGAGATTGGCTTCGAGGCCATGCTGACGAGTGTAGAGATCGTAGTACCTGCCCTGTTCGGCATAGAGCTCGTCGTGAGTTCCTTTTTCCACCACGCTCCCCTGCTCAATGACGAGGATCTGATCTGCCCGGCGAATCGTCGAGAGACGATGGGCGATCACAAAGGTCGTTCGTCCCTTCATCAGGTGATTGAGACCGCCCTGGATCATCGCTTCTGACTCGGAGTCTAGCGAACTGGTCGCCTCATCGAGGATGAGAATGCGTGGGTCCGCCAGAATCGCGCGCGCAATGGAGAGACGCTGCCGCTGACCACCGGAAAGCTTCACCCCCCGCTCGCCAACGATCGTCCCGTATCCCTCCTGGAAGCGTTCTGCAAACTCGTCGACGCGGGCAATCTTACAGGCGTGCAGAAACTGCTCCTCGGTCGCCAACGGATGCGAGAACAGGATGTTCTCCCGAATCGTGCCATCGAAGAGAAAAGTCTCCTGAAGGACAACGCCCAGCTGATTTCGATAACTCGCCAGGTTGACCGTGGCGAGATCGAGTCCGTCGATCAACACCTGGCCGGTGCTGGCCGAATGGAAGGCGCAGATCAGCGAGATGATCGTCGATTTACCCGACCCTGACGATCCGACCAGGGCAGTCACCGTGCCCGGCCGGGAATCGAAGCTGATGCCATGCAGGACTTCCTTCCCTTCTTCGTACGAGAAGGTCACGTCCTGAAAGGACACTTCGCCGCGAATCGGACCGAGAATTTCGGTCCGCAGTGGATCAGCATCCTCCGTTGCCTCGGCAAGAATCTCGCTCGTACGGTCAAGGCCGGCGACGGCTTCTGTAAGCTGCGTTCCGATCGACACCAGCTGAACGATCGGGGCGATCATAAAGGCCAGGAACATCACATACGTGACATAGCCTCCGGTCGTCAGCCTTCCAGCAACAACCTGGTGAGCGCCAAGGTACATGATGAGCGCACCGACAACACCAAGCACTGCTGTCGAAGCGAGTGCCATCAGGGATTGCGCCGTGAGCGATGAGATGACATTCTGCAGCAGCCGATTGGCGCCCCCCGCAAAGACCTCGGCCTCAGTGGACTCAGCATGATAGCCCTTGACCACTCGAACGCCGCCCAAAGACTCCGTGAGCCGGCCGGTCACCTCTGAGTTAATCTTCGAGCGCTCCCGGAAGATGGGACGAATCGTCTTGAAGGCGCGTTGCAGAATGAGCCCGAAGACGACAAGGATCACAAACGTCACCAGGGTCATCTGGACACTAAGATGAATCAGGTAGCCGAAGGCAAACAGCGCTGTGAGAACGCCTCCGAAGAAGTCGATGACACCTGTGCCGATCAGGTTTCTAACGCCCTCAACATCCGTCATGATGCGCGCTACAAGGGTTCCGGTTCGATTTTCATCGTAAAAGGCGACTGGCAGGCGACCGATATGCTCCTGAACCTGCATCCTCAGCTCTGCGATCAGCCGCTGACCTTCCTTGGAGAGGAGCTGGGTCAGGGTAAACGATGTAATTCCCTGAACAATCGTGGCTAAGGCGACGATCCCAACGATATAAGGCAGCTGGTACAGCAGATGCTTGCCCATCACGTTATCGATCAGGTAGCGCGTGGAGGCAGGAAGAATGAGTCCGCTCGCACGGTTGACGACCATCAGCAGGAAGCTACAACCCAGCAACACACGCCTGGGCCTGATGAGCTTCCAGACCTCAGGCAACACCTTTTTCAGCGTTGGCCGCGGACGGGTAGCAGTCATCTCGCCGGAGATTGCGCGTCCTGTGTTCCGTGATGGTCGATCGGCGGCCTTCATAGAAGGCGCTCCAAAGCTGGAAGGTCCAAGGGAAGGCATCTCTATACCAGTGTACGCTTCTGCCCTCCCCCAACCGGAGGGCTAGGCCTTCGCGACGCGTGCGTTGATAAACGAGCGAATGCAGAACAACACATAGATCAGGCATAGCAGCGACATCGCCGCCTTCTCAAGAATTGCAGCCGGATAAGGGTACGACGCTCCGTGTGAAAGCCGGTACGCCGCGATATCGGCCGGAATCATGGACAGGAAGCCGAGCAGAGCTACGGTGACGGAGATGTGCATCCACAGCATGCGCTTCTTCGAGTCAGCCGTATTCGCAAGCGCTCCAAAGAGAACAAACAAAAGTCCGAGGACCGCAGGAATCAGCGCCGTGGGGTGAGCGCTCCCCGTCGCGACGAATCCGGTGACCGCCAGAAGAATAAGAATGATTCCAAACGCAATAGTGAACCTTGCCATGTTCTTGTAGCTCCTGATCTTGTGGGCTTGTCCGGTTCCCCGGTTTTTAGCCTGATGCTGAGGATAAACGATTCGAGGGCCCCGGAACATGCCATCACCCGCTCTCAGCAGCCAGCAACGGGATTCAGTGGACCAGCCATTGACCTAAGCTGCCGCGACCTTCTTCAACACGGCCACAATATCTTCGGGCTTCCAGTCATTTGTCGGGAACCAGGCAGCGATCTTGCCGTCCTTGCCGATGACCGCCGTCGAGAGCGAATGGGTGAGGGTCTTGTCATCTCCCTGGGTAATTCCAACCCCGAAGTACTGTGTGATTGAATCCAGTTCTTTTTCTGGAGGAGCCGCGAAGTCCCAGTGCCCGAACTTCTCGCGCGTGTAGTTTCCTGTATACGCTCCACCGTAGCTACGCAGAACAGATGGCGTGTCGTATTTGGGATCAAAGCTGATGCTCAACAGGTGCGTCTCCGCATAAAGGGAAGCATCCTTAGCCAGGGCTTTATCAATCTCGGCGAAGTTACGGCTCATCCGCGGACAATAGTCCGCAATCGGGCAGCGCGTGTAAATAAAGGTGACGAGCAGCACCTTCCCCTTGAACTGGGACACATGAATCGTCTTATCGCTCTGATTGAGCAGGTGAAAGTCCGGAACGCTGTCTCCCGGTTTGGGCACGTGATACTGAACCGCAGGCTTGTAGTCCGGGCGGGCCTGAGCCAGGACCACAATATTGTCGAGCTCAGGACTGCGGAACCCCGCTGCGTCCTGCTGAGCGATGATACGCGCGGAGATCATGTCACCGGGATGCAGCTCGCTTACGATCGATGGATCTTTCAGCTTATAAGGCATCGTCATTGCGTCCATGAAGCCAGGAACCGCATCGTGATCGAGCGTGACGTGGGTCGCATCCGTGCTGATGATCTTGCCTCTCACCGGGAATGTTTTTTCAACATATTTCTTCTCAGTCCCTGACGATCCGGTATTGCAGCCCAGGGTCAGCGTTGTCGCAGCAACCAGCATGACGGGGGCAAAGACAGATGCAAGAAAGAACTTTCGAGACACGGGCAAACTCTCCTGATTAACGATGATACGTGCATGGGCGCCACTCTTTCACCGCCACCTGGACAGATGTTCGATTTCCGAAAGGCTACGGCGTATAACCGGTATATGGACGAAAGGCCCCCGACTGTAGAGCTCCAGCAAACGGTCGCCGAATCGCTTGACCGCGGGGCTACAGTAATTACCGCCAACCAGCGGACGGCGCGAACGCTGCGACGTGCCTTCGACCATCGGCAGCGAACCAAAGGGCTGTTGAGCTGGACCTCTCCTACAATTCTCGCCTGGGATTCCTGGATGGAGACGCTCTGGCGAACCGCGCTGCTCGAAGGACATACGACAGCCCTCCTGCTGAACGGTCTCCAGGAGCACACGATCTGGTGCTCCATCATCGAAGCGGATAAGACGCGTGGCGATGTCCTCCGATCTGTTGATGGCCTGGCAGAGCTGGCTGCCGAGGCCTGGCGACTCGTTGCGCAGTACGAGGCTTCGTCCCTGATGAAACAGGCAGCCTCCAGTCTCGATACCCGCACCTACCTTCGGTGGGCGGCGGCCTTCGATCGACGTTGCAAGGCACAGGACTGGCTCTCCAAGGCCCTGATCGAACAGCAGCTCCACGAGGCCGTTCAATCCGGTTCTGTGGCGCCTCCATTCGAAGTTTTGCTGGTCGGCTTTGACGACATCACTCCGGCCCGTCGACGTCTTCTCAAAGAAGTCACATCTGCAGGAGCACAGGTCATAGAAGTGCCTGTCGGTCCGCTTGCCGATGGCCGTCTTCAGGTGGAATGCAGCAATGATCAAGATGAGATTCTGGCTGTGGCACGATGGGCGCGGAACCGCCTGATCGAAGAGCCATCCTGCAGGCTTGCGGTGATCTCCCCTTCGCTTGAGTCTAGGCGCTCCTCCATCGATCGTTGCTTCCGGCACATTCTTTCACCGCATCTGGAAGAGATCACCGCATCCAACGAAACCGCTCCTTACGAATTCTCCATCGGGAGCAGGTTGTCGGATACCCCCTTGGTCCGCGTAGCCATGGAGATCCTCCGCTGGCTGTCGGGGCCGCTTCCCCTGGAGCGAATCAGCGCTCTACTTGTCTCCCCCCTCTTTGCCATGCCGGAGGGCGACGCAGAAGCACGCTCCATCTTCGATGCCTTCAACCTTCGCAGAGCGAAGCTTCTCCTGCGCCCGGAAGGAACGATCGCGTGGATGATTGCAACCGCGCGGCGCAACAAAAAACGGCCGCTACCGGCAACGCTCCTCCTGACACTCTCGCGCCTTGAAGAAGCGCAGGAACGATATGAGATTGAAGACAAATTGCGCAGCTTTGCAGACTGGGCAACAACGATACGCAGCCTGCTCACCGATGCACAATGGGGACATCTTGGCACCGAGGACTCCATCGAATTTCAGACGCGCAAGCGTTGGGAGTCATGTCTGGATGAACTAGCTTCACTCGATTTTCGTGAGGTCGAAGCCAACTTTTCGACCGCTCTACACTCGCTCGAGCGGATCGTTCGAACAACGATCTTCACCCAGGAATCAAGAGAAGCTCCCGTGCAGATTCTGGGACCACTTGAAGCTGCCGGTGCTCAGTTTGATGCCATTTGGTTTTTAGGCGCAGGAGATATCACCTGGCCAACCAAGCGTTCCGGGAATGCGCTGCTACCTTGGACGCTTCAGGCACAGCTTGGAATGCCTGGAGACAATGTAGCGGATGATCGGCGGAATCTGGCAGTCGCCACCCGGATCTGCGCAAGTGCTCCGCAGGTCATCTTCAGCTATGCGGCAGAGACCGAAGCTGGCCGGCAGAGGCTCTCCCCTTTGCTCGCCTCTCTTAGTCTCACCATTGCATCCGTAGACTCCTTCTCTCCTGAAGACGCGCCTGAGATGCAGGCTCGCCTTGAGCCCTTCTTCGACACCATGCCATTGCCACGGCTGCCGGAGCGAACGATTCAGGGGGGAGCGGAGATTCTGCGCATGCAGGCCGCGTGCGGCTTTCGCGCCTTCGCGGAGAAGCGTCTTCTCTCCAGCGAGCTTAGAAGTGTTGTCCTGGGTATGGATGCTGGCGAGCGTGGAACAATCGTTCATGAAGCGCTCGAATCGTTCTGGAAGAAGGTGGGCAGCCAGGCCGCACTGAAGGCATTGGCCTCGTCACAGTTGAATGTCGCCATCACCGAGTCTGTAGAGGAGAGCATTCAGCGAGCGCTACAGTCGACACGCAGCGTGTGGGACGCCGCCTATGTCCAGGTGCAACGCGAACGCCTGCAGACACTACTGGCAAACTGGATGGAGATCGAACGAGTTCGCTCCGACTTCGAAGTTCTTGTCAGTGAAAAGCAGTTTGACGACGTCAAGATTGGCCCCTTGCAGCTGACGGTGCGCGTCGATCGCGTCGATGCCACAGAGGCAGGAAGCGTCATCATCGACTACAAAACTGGAAGCGCTATGCCCTCTCAGTGGATGGGAGATCGTCCCGATGCTCCGCAGCTGCCGCTCTATGCTGTTCTGTCCTCCATGCTTCAACCGGACATGCCGCCCATCGATCTCGCGTTTGCCAATATCCACGCTGGAGGAGACGCGGTCTTCGATGGCTACACCGGAAAAACAACACGAAGCGGTTGGAGGCCCAACAAAAAACGTCCCCCCATTGAGGAACAACTCGAAGGATGGAAGACGGTTCTGACAGGGCTCGCAGAGAGCTTCGATCGCGGTGAGGCGCACGTAGATCCGAAGCAATATCCGCAGACCTGCAAACATTGCTCCCAAAGAACACTTTGTCGCCTGAACCCTGCAGCGATTGACTTCGACGAGGAATTGGATGAACAAGCAGAAGGCGAGTCCGCAGAGTGGTGAACTCTTCGCGCTCGATGAAATCAGCGAAGAACCAGCACCAGCCTCTACACCATCGACGGTCACGGATAACGCTGAGCGCCGCGACGCGCTCAACATCACGCAATCCTGGATTGCAGAAGCACCAGCGGGCTCGGGCAAAACCGGGCTTCTAATTCAGCGATACCTCAAGCTCCTCGCAAGGACGGAGGTGCAGCAGCCGGAGCAGGTGCTCGCCATCACCTTCACACTGAAGGCCGCCGGAGAAATACGTGATCGCGTACTCGAACAACTGCAACGCGCGCTGGCAGAAACCAGTGACGCCGCAAGTGACTTCGAAGCAGAGACACTCTTGCTAGCCAGGGAAGTTCTGGAGCGCGATACCCGATTCGGATGGGAGATCCTGCAGCATCCCCAGCGCCTGAATCTCCGCACCATCGACTCCATCTGCGCTGAGATAGCGCATCGCCAACCCGTGCTCTCGGGCAGCAGCGGCTTGTCCCCTGTAGAAGATGCAGGCGATCTGTATCGTCTCGCTGCCGAACGAACCTTGCTTCTGCTTGGAGGCTCCGACACAGCTCTGAGCAGCGCCATCGAGCTTCTACTCCTGCAGCGCGACGGCAATCTGCAAAAGTGCCAGGAACTCATCGCTGACATGCTTGCGCTGCGCGACCAATGGGGACGCTTGATTCCGCTCGACAAGGAAAGCCTCGAAGAAAGCTTCCTGGACGGTCAGGTTCTCCCGCAGCTTGAAGACACTCTCGCTTCAGCCATCTGCAGCGAACTCGAAGAGATCGAAAGATCTTTTCCTCGCGGACAGCTGGAACGACTTGCCAGCCTTGCAAACGAGATGAGCAGCGCAGAAGGGTACAAAGATAAACCCTCTCCCCTGCTCGTTTGCCGCGATCGACTCGCTCCGCCGCAAGCCGTCGCCGACGATCTGCCGACATGGCAGGCGCTGGCACATCTCCTCTTAACCGGGGAAGGAAAATGGCGAGCCAGCTTCAATGCAAATCACATGGGCTTCTCCCCCAGCAAAGAGCTTGTTGCAACTCTAAGGGAGATCGTTGAAACGCTTAGCGCCGACGAAGATCTGCTCAAAGCACTGCGTCGGTTAAGAACCCTGCCTCCGCCGATCTATCCACGAAGCCAGTGGCTCGTCGCGAAAGCACTCTTTCGCGTTCTATACCGCTCGCTTGCTGAACTGCAGATCATCTTTGCCGAACGAGGTGAGTGCGATTTCACGGAACTTGCTCTTCTGGCACGGACCGCGTTGCAGCATGAATCCAGCTCTGTCGAAAACTCCATGGGAATAGAGCTGCAGCACATCCTCGTCGATGAGATGCAGGACACCTCGACAAGCCAGTATGAGCTGCTGCAGCTTCTCACCCAGGGCTGGGATGGACACAGCCAGACACTCTTTCTCGTTGGAGATCCGAAGCAATCGATCTATCTCTTCCGCCAGGCTCGCGTGGAGAGATTCGTGCGCACGATGTCAGAAGAGGTCCTTGGAGGAATCGGCCTCAAGCTGCTCCGCCTCCGCTCGAATTTTCGCTCTCAGGCTGGACTCGTAAATGCATTCAACGGCATCTTCTCCAACTTGTTTCCACGCGAGTCCGACCACAAGAGACCGGACGAAGCGACCTACGTCCCTGCCGAACCTGTACGGCCAGCAAGCTTTGCCGAAGCACCCAGCGCGCACTGGCATACACAGGTCATCGCGCCGAATACTTCCGAAGAATCGACATTGCCGAAGAAGTGGTTCGCTCGCCGCGAAGCGACCCATATTCGCCGCATCATCGAACAGTGGCGTGCCATGCCTTTGCCCGAAGGACGCAGGAAGCCATGGAAGATCGCCGTCCTCGTGCGCAATCGCAGTCATCTGTCGCAGATCGTTGCGGAACTAAAACGCACAGATGGTTCAGGCCCCATTCCCTTCCGCGCTGTCGATATTGAATCGCTCGCAGAGAGGCCGGAGGTTCTCGACCTCTTCGCACTCACACGGGCAGCGCTCCATCCCGCAGACCGCATAGCATGGCTGTCCGTCTTGCGAGCACCTTGGTGCGGTCTCGAGTTAGCAGATCTGCACATGCTCTGTGGACAGGACGACGCGAAGTGGGAGCCGTACACCGTCACAGAGTTGATCGATCAGCGCGGCGATCTTCTTGGCGAACGTGGACGACAGGCCCTCCAGCGCATCCGGCACATCATCGCTTCCATGTCTCGGCAGCACTCACGAATCCCGCTTGCTGAGCTGGTGGAGCGCACATGGAAAACGCTGGGAGGAGACTCGTACCTTACTCCTGAAGAACTTTCCAATGTGCAACGCTATCTCGATCTCCTTTACGATGCCGAACAACATGGCAGCGCGGTAAACCTTGAATCGTTGAAGCAGAAGATGAGAAAACTCTACGCCGACAGTATCGCAAAAGTGGGCGCGGTCGACCTGATGACAATTCATGGCTCAAAGGGCCTGGAGTGGGATGTTGTTCTGTTGCCTGGCCTTGAAAAAAAAGCCCGGACAGGTGGCCATCGCCTTCTGGTATGGGACACCCTCAGTTACAACGGCCAAGAGGATAGTGGCGTAATCTTCGCACCCATTCAACGCAAGGGAGAGGAAGAGGAAAAACTCAATCGATGGCTGCGTGAGGTCAGCCGCAGACGCGAGGAAGCTGAGACGAAGCGACTCTTCTACGTCGCCTGCACCCGGGCACGCGAAGAGCTCCACCTCTTTGCGACGCTCAAACAGAGGCAGGATAGCTCGCTGCATCCAGAGAGCAACACGCTGCTTGCAGCGGCATGGCCTGCTGCAGAATCACACTTCGTGGACAGCGATCTTCATTCAAAACCCTTGATCGCTTCCATCGTAGCTTTTCCCGAACCCACCAATCACGCCGTTCTCCCGCAGCTTGCAGCGGAGGCTAAGCCGCGGTCATCCGAACCACTCTATCGCCTGCCCGTGACCTTCGTACGCACAGCTACGCCCTCGCTGCGCCTTGCTCCGAGACAGGAAGCACATCCCTCTGACTTTGTGCGCCCTGAGGGATCTTTTGAAGCCCGCATGGTGGGAACGGCCGTCCATGCATTTCTTGAGCTGATGGCGAACAAGATCAGCTCAGGCCATCATCCCTCACAGTTATTGAAAGAGATTCAGAGCTGGACGCCGAGGATAACGGCACTTCTTCGCAGCAGCGGTATCCCTTCCTCGAAAATTCCAACTCTCGTTCCGACGATCCATCGCGCCCTCGCAAACACGTTGCAGGATCCTGAAGGATTATGGATTCTTCAATCTCATCGAAAGTCCATCAGCGAGCACGGGATCACGTCATGGGACGAAGAACAATCCAGAGTTCGCCTCGATCGCATCTTTCGCGCCGGAGATAATCCAACGGCCGCAGGCGAGGATCACCTCTGGATCGTCGATTACAAGACAGCGGCAAACAGCCGCGGAGACATCAGCTATTTCATGCAAGCAGAACGAGAGAAATACGCTCCACAACTGGAGACATACGCTCGCATTCTTCGAGGCGGCGGATACCAGGGCGAGTTGAGAGTTGGCCTTTACTATCCGCTGTTGCCCAGGTTTATCTGGTGGACGCCTTAAAAGTGCCCTCTAGTTCGAGGTGACGTTATGGCGCACATCAGCGCCACGCACCCAAAAGATCACGTCTTCCGCAACATTCGTTGCGTGATCGCCAACGCGCTCCAGGTTACGCGCAATAATCAGGGCGTTCAGAGATTGCGGAGTAAGATCGGGCCGCTCCTTGATGAACGTCGTCAGCGACCTGTACGCAGCATCATTCATCGCATCGACCTGATCGTCCATCTCAAAAACAGAATCGGCCATCTCTGCATTACCCTCGATAAAGGCCTGCAGTGCCTTCCTCACCATGGCAAGAGACAACGAAGCAAGCCTGGGGATATCGACTGGCAGGTCGACGTTGGCAAGCGCTCCCATCTCGCGAACACGCAGAGCAATATTGACAGCCTGATCTCCGACGCGCTCCAGGTCGGCGTTGATGCGAATCACCGAAAGGATGAAGCGCAGATCAATTGCCATGGGCTGTTCCATCGCGAGAAGATCCAGGGCCATTTGATCGATCTCGCGCTCCAGCTTGTTGATCGCCGTCTCCGAGTGGAAAACAAGCTCGCAGATACTGAGATCGCGCGTGCGGTACGCTTCGACCGAGCGCTGGATCGCCTGCTCTGCCATACCGGCCATCACCAGAAGACGTTCTTTCAACTCATCCAGGTTCTGATGAAATTTGACGCGCATCAACCGAACCTCCCGGTGATGTAGTCCTCCGTTCGTTTATCGTGAGGATTCGTGAAGATGCGGTGCGTCGAATCAAACTCAACGAGCTTACCGTTCAAAAAGAAGCCGGTATTTTCCGCTACACGAGCCGCCTGCTGCATGTTGTGCGTCACGATCACAATCGTGTACTGGCTCTTCAACTGAAAGATGAGGTCTTCGATCTTCGAAGTCGACACAGGATCCAGAGCCGAGGCAGGCTCATCCATCAGCAGAACTTCCGGGTCTACAGCCAGTGCGCGAGCGATACACATACGTTGCTGCTGACCACCGGAAAGAGATGCGCCAGACTTCTTCTTGAGATCGTCCTTCACCTCTTCCCACAGCGCAGCCTGCTTCAATGATCGCTCTACCGTTTCGTCAAGAATCCGTCGATTGCGAAAACCGTTGAGCTTAAGTCCACTGATGACGTTGTCGTAGATCGACATCGTCGGAAAAGGATTGGGGCGCTGAAAGACCATTCCGACACGGCGACGAACCTCCACCGGCGACGCGTCACGGTAGATATCGATATCGCCCATCTTCACTACGCCGGTAGCCCGAGCGATGGGATTGGTCTCATGCATGCGGTTCAGGCAACGGACAAAAGTAGACTTTCCGCAGCCGGAGGGGCCGATGAGCGCCGTCGCATGATTTGCAGGAATATGCAGATTGATGTCCTGAAGCGTATGCGTACTTCCATACCAGGCGTTCAGGCTCTCTACTTGAATGCCAACTCCCACTAACTTCCCCCTTGACGTACCCAGTGGTTGGCAAAGATCCGCACCAGCTTCACTGACACCATGACCAAGTCCTATCAGAATAAGGCTTCCGTCCACTCATAGGACGAGAAGGCATACCCCACAATACACAGGAGCAACCCGCTGCATTCATTAAACTTGTCTCTGCCTGAACTCCAGCATCGGACCAGCGCGTTTTTGATCCACACAAGGCCCTACAGACAAAATCAATCTCGCAGTAACTCCCCAGCACGAAGACCGGAAGGCCGATCGTGAGAACGCTGCCTCAAAATTCTCCTTCACCGTTGCCCACCGTACTTTACGCTGTTTTCCAGTCTGCCGCCGCAATATTAACAAAAGGTTACAACGGCTTGAAATCGCGGAAAAACAACTAGATAGCATTCACTGGAGCCTTCGGCAGAGTGAACAGAAAAGTGCTTCCTGCGTTGAGCTGACTCTCGGCCCGTATAGTTCCGCCCTGAGTCTGTACCACGTGGCGAGCGATTGCCAGCCCCAGGCCGGTACCGCCGGACTCCCGAGACCTGGCCTTATCCACCCGGTAAAACCTCTCGAAGATACGCTGCAGATGTTCCGATGCGATTCCCTGCCCGAAGTCCTGAACCATAAATTCGACCGCGCCGCCGGGTTCATCGATCTCTCTGGCTCCGACGATCACGCGGCTACGCGCCTCGCCCTTGGACTTGCCATACTTAATGCCGTTTTCAATAAGATTGCTCAAAACCTGAACGATGGCATCCGGATCTGCAAAGACCTCGCACTCCGTTGTGCTGCCAATCTCGAGGACAGCCTCCTCATCCTGCACCAGACCACTCATCGCCTGAATGGCATCGCGGACCAGAATATCTGCACGCACTGGCATCGGATGCAACTCCTGCTCCGAGGATTCGACGCGCGCCATCACCAGCAGGTCCTCTGTGAGACGGTTCATCCGCGTGGCATTCTTGTGAATCGTCGTCAGAAACTCTCTGGCCTGCGGACTCAGGCTGCTTTCATGATCGAGCAGCGTCTCCACATAGCCCGTGATCGAGGTAAGGGGCGTACGAAGCTCATGGCTGACATTCGCGACGAACTCTCTCTGGGTACGCTCCACCTGTTCGATCCGGGTGATGTCATGCAGCACTGCAACAGCTCCTCCTCCCGGCATGGGAGAGGCCGCTACCTCAAAAATTCTGCCCGGCACCAACGATATCGAACGGCGTTCGGTCACGGTTCGTTCTTCCAGGGCGCCCCGTACGCATTCGAGCACCTCAGGATCGCGAATTGTCTGCACGAGAGCATGTCCGATCCGCACCGAACCACCTGCGACAGCATTCGGAAGGAGCCTTTGCAGCCTCTGATTTGTCCACTGAATGCGCCCGGCCGGATCGACGGCAACGACTGCGTCCTGCATGCTGTCGATCATGGCCTCCAACTCGCGCCGACTCTCCGAAGAGTTGTGCAGGACGCGCTCGACATGCGTGGATGCAGTCGTAATCGCATACGCCAGCCCATCGAAGTCAGTAAACGAGGGGGTCAGGTTGTTTGCCGGCTGCTCTGCAATCGCCACCGTCGCGGCTTCCAGGGGCTTCACGCTCCTCCGGACGGCACGTGACAACAGAAATCCGTTGACCACGGCCCAGGCAAAGAGAAGAACAGCTCCAACCATCCAGCCGCCCGGAACCGCCCACGCGCGCAACAACACAACGACCGCCAGGGCGATCGTCATACGGACCACAAAAGAAAAGAAGAGGCTCTTCGTCAATATTTCCCTCTAAGCCGGGACTGGAACGGCCTTGGGGATCTCGAAGCGATACCCTGCTCCTCGCATCGTCTTAAGATAGCGCGGAGTCTCTGCATCTTCCTCGATCTTTTCCCGGATGCGGCGGACATAGACGTCTACGGAGCGCGGCGTCACAAAGCGCGCATCACCCCAGACCGCGTCCAGAAGATGGTCCCGGCTGAAGACTCTTCCTGGGTGCCGGGCAAGGTAGTCGAGCAGGCGGAATTCGGTCGCCGTGGTCGTCACCAGCTCTCCCTTCACCCGCAACTGCATGGCGCCGGCATCAATCTCGATCTCTTCAAACCGCACGATCGAGGAGACCGCTGGACGCTCAAACCGACGTAGGACAGCTTTTACGCGGGCCAGCAGCTCGCGAGTGCCAAAAGGCTTCGTAATATAGTCGTCAGCCCCAAGCTCCAGACCCTGCACACGATCGCTCTCTGCCGCACGTGCAGTCAGGAAGATAATCGGAACGACGCTGAGCATAGGGTTCAGACGCAGACGCCGGCACAAATCCAGGCCGTCGCCGCCAGGAACCATGATATCCAAGAGAAAGAGTGCAGGCGGCTGACGCTCCGCATCCTGAACAATCTGACCAACCGAAAGATAAGGCCGGACGGTAAAACCGGCGCTTTCCAGGTGATACTGCACCAGCCGAGAGATATCGGCGTCATCTTCCAACACAAAGATCGTCTGATTCAACTGGTTCTACCTCTTACAGGCTGTTTGCATCCGCAACCACAGATTACTCCAAGCAATGTGCATAGATTGCAAACGTACGGTGAATCGTTACGCTCTATCCCGCCTCAAACGCTGAACGTATACTTACTTCGTACCTCTGCTTCCCTTTTTCCTTTCTGCCAAAACTGATCGCACATGACACGAACATCGCATCTTATTCTCTGCGTGGATGATGAACTCATCGGCCTTCATGTCCGAAAGGTCCTATTGGAACGCGCAGGCTATCGCGTTCTAACAGCCCAGGACGGAGGTGCGGGTCTGCGCCTGTTTGAAAACGAACCCGTCGAAGCCGTCGTCCTCGATTATTCGATGCCGGGCATGCACGGCGGAGAAGTTGCCGGGCGAATGCGGCAGATCAAACCGGATGTCCCAATTCTCCTGCTCTCTGCTTACATCGGCTTGCCTCCAGAGGTCACCAGGTTGGTCAACCTGTACATGACAAAGGGAGAAGGAGCCCCCGTACTGTTACAAAAGCTTGATATGCTCCTGCCTTAGTTGAAACGACCTGAATAGAAAGCCAACGAGAGGGCCGTGAACCTAGCTAAATTCACCCGGATTCTGCGACAGGCGCTGTTGCTCCCCGTGATCGCGCTTCTGCTTGCAGCTGCAGCGCTTTATCTTCAGATCCGAAGCACGAACGACACCGTTGGCATCATCCAGCTCACGGATACCCGCATCGCTCAGGCCTCGCTTGTCGCCAAGCTGATCGTGGACGAGGAATCGGGTCTTCGGGGATACGAGACCACCGGCGATGAACGCTTTCTCCAGCCATTTACTGATGCCGGCAATCGCCTTCCTGTTGAATTTGAAAAGCTGCAGAACCTAACCGAAGGAGACCCACAGCAGCGCTTCAACGTGGAAGACCTGCGGAACGAGCATCAGACCTGGCGCGATGCCTTTGCTCTGCCCATCACCGCCCTCGTCAAAGCCGGCGGACGCAGTAACGATGTCAATCTAAATCTCTACGGCAAGAGCTTGATGGACCAGGTCCGCCAGGACATCGACTCCATCAAAGCGCGCGCAGAGACACGACGCCAGGAGCGTATCGCCGAGTGGCACCGACAGGTTCGTAATCTCATTGAAGCCCTGATCGTCGTCGCTCTCGGCATGGGTATCCTGATTGGGCTCTTCATGCGCAGCCGTCTGCACGCTGTCTCTTCTGCGTATCGCAGCTCGCTGGAGATTCTCAGCCGGCGGGCAGAAGAGATCTACCAGTCGGAACAACAGCTACGCACCACCCTCGATTCCATCGGGGATGGCGTCATTACCTGCGATATCGACGGGCGCATTCAGATGATCAATCCCGTCGCGTGCGATCTGACCGGCTGGCCTGCAAACGAGGCGGTGGACCGTCCCCTGGACGAGGTCTTTCGGATTGTGAGCGAGCTCACACGCGAACCAATGGAAGATCCCGTGGTCAAGGTTAAACGCCTGAAGGCTGCCGTTGGGGCAACCAATCACACCATTCTCATCCGCAAGGACTCGACTGAGCTCCTGATCGCCGACAGCGGCGCCCCGGTGCGCGACCAGACTGGCGAGACCGTCGGCATCGTGCTGGTCTTTCGTGACATCACCCTGGAACGGCGCACACAGGAAGCTCTGGTCGCCAACGAAAAGCTCGCCGTCGCGGGGCGACTCGCAGCCACCATCGCTCACGAGATTCACAACCCGCTGGACTCCGTGTCCAACCTGCTCTACCTGATGAAGAACAGTGTTTCGGCGGAAGAATCGGCACAGTTCATCGATATGGCCGAGCGGGAGCTTACCCGCGTGACCCAGATAAGCCGGGCGATCCTCGGCCTCTATCGCGAATCCCGGGCGCCCGTCCCTGTCGACCTTAAAGTCATCCTCGAGGAGATCCTTCTTCTCACGGAACACCGCCTCAACGAGCTCGATGTCAACGTACGCACGGATCTTCGAGGTCCCGTCGTAGTAGACGCCTTTCCAGCAGAGCTGCGGCAGGTCTTCACGAACCTCATCAGCAATGCTGCCGAGGCCGCGACCGTTGGCGGACATGAGATCCATATCAGTGTTTTGCCGGTAGCTGCCGATATCGACTCAAGCGGTCAAAAGCAGCCCTCAGGTGCCCGCATCATCATCGCGGACAATGGTCCAGGCGTCTCCCCGGAAGACACGCCGCACCTGTTCCAGGCCTTCTTCACAACCAAGGGAGAGCAAGGAACCGGCCTTGGACTCTGGGTGAGCCGCGGCATCGTCCATAAGCTCGGAGGAACCATTGACCTCACCAGCGAGACACAGGGCTCCGGTCACGGGACCACCGTTACGGTCTTTCTGGCAGAGAAGCCAACGATTAATACGAATATTGCGGGAGCGATTCCCGGTCTCGCCTAGTAGCTCCCACTGTCATCTGCCGATCTAAAGGTATCGCAGGCTTTGACGTCCCCCTGCTGCAGTCCGCGCATAAACCAGCTCTGTCGTTGAGCTGACGTTCCATGGGTAAAGCTCTCAGGACTGACGGCCCCGCGGGACATCTTCTGAATGTGATCGTCTCCGACGGCAGCTGCGGCGCTCAGCCCGGCGCGCACATCAGCCTCGTCGATCTTGCCCCGCTGGGCAGCACTATGCCCCCACACACCCGCAAAGCAGTCCGCCTGTAATTCCAGTTTCACGGAGAGCGCATTCTTCTGCGATGGATTCTGTGCCGAAAGACGGCGCATCTGCCGTTCGATTCCGAGAATATTCTGCACATGATGGCCAAGCTCATGCGCGATCACGTAAGCCTGCGCAAACTCCGCGGTGCTGCCACCGATCTTCTTTAGTTCATCCCAGAATCCCAAATCGATGTAGACCTTCTCATCGGCCGGACAGTAAAAGGGGCCCGTCTGCGACTGAGCAACGCCGCAGCCCGACTGCGTATAGTTGCGAAACAGAACAAGCTTCGCGTGACGATAGGGCTGTCGGGTCTGTTCCGGCAGAAGCTTATCCCACGTCTGCTGCACGTCATCGAGCACATACGATACGAGATGCGCAGACGTGTCCTCTTCGCGTGACGCCGTGACCGGCCGGCTGCTCGACGAGGTTGCAACGTGACCTCCTCCGGACAGATAACTGCCGATATAGTTACGGCCCGTGATCAGGCTGATGACCAACAGGAAGATGATCCCGACGATACCGAGTCCACCCCCGCCAAATCCTCCGCCCCCTGAAGAACCACGCCTATCTTCGACATCACTGCTCATGCTGCCCGGTGTCCAGTCCATTCCACTTCCCACCCTTCACTGAGACAAATTCGTGGCCCGCAAAAACAAATACTAAATCAGGGAACGTTGTCGCCGCCGCTTCGTATTAAAGTGCAACCTGAGATCTTCTGCCCCTGGAGAAACCTATGCCCCTGTCCACTGCGACAGCCAGCACAACGGTAGTACGTGTACCCGATGCCGCATTGAGCAGCGCTCTACGTCTCGGTGTCCTCTTTGCGCTGGTGAAGTTTCTCCTCCATCTCACAACAAACCTTTGGGAAGCCCATATCGGCTACGGCTACTTCCGGGATGAGTTCTATTACCTGATCTGCGGGCGTCATCTGGCATGGGGTTATGTCGATCACGGACCCATCGTTGCGCTACAGGCACGCTTCGCCGAGACCGTCTTCGGCCACTCTTTGGCAGGCATCCGAATGTTATCCGCTGCTGCCGGAGCAGGACGGGTTCTGCTGACCGGCTTGTTGGCATGGTCGCTTGGAGGCAGGCGTCCGGCCCAGGCGCTCGCCATGACCGGCATTCTCCTTGTGCCACAGTATCTCGGCACCGACAGCTTTCTTTCGATGAACTCCTTTGAGTCTCTCTTCTGGATGACATGCCTTCTGGCGCTGATTCTGATCCTGCGCGGATCATCCGAAAGACGCTATTGGCTGCTCTTCGGCATCTCCGCGGGAATCGGCCTGCTGAACAAGCCCTCCATGACATTCTTCCTGCTCGCATTGCTGGTCGGCATTCTTCTCACGCCACAAAGACGCCTCCTCTCGAACCGCTGGGCCTGGATGGGTATCGCGCTCACCATCATCATTGCCTCGCCAAATCTGCTGTGGCAGATCCAGCATCATTGGCCCACGCTCGAGTTTCTGCATAACGGAAGAGTCGAAAACAAAAATGTTCGACTTGGCCCCATCCCCTTTCTCACCCAACAGATTCTCAACATGCAACCGGCAACGCTTCTTCTCTGGCTGCCCGGCCTGATATGGCTGCTCCGCTCTGCGACATGGCGATGGCTGGGGTACACGTACCTTCTCTTCCTCGGCATCATGATGGCTTTGTTCGCCAAGGATTATTACGTTGCCCCCATCTACCCCTATCTCTTTGCCGCGGGGGGTATCGCATGGGAGCGCCGGTTTGCCTCCAGGAAACTGGTCAAAGAAGGCGGCATCTTTGCTTTTCCGCTCTACCAAAGCATCCTTCTTTTGCTGGGATTACTTGTCCTGCCGATGGGCATTCCGGTTCTAAGGCCGACAGCATGGCTGGCCTATGCCAAAGCCACACATCTTTACAACGCCGGAAGAAAAACGGAGAACGGGGCTATCGGGGTTTTGCCGCAGTTTTATGCTGACCGCTTTGGCTGGCAGGAAGAGGTGGATCAGGTAACCCGTATCTACCACTCCCTGTCTCCGGAAGACCAGCGCAAGGCAGGTATTCTCGCTTCGAACTACGGCGAAGCCAGCGCGATTAATTTTCTCGGTCACGGGCTTCCCTTCGCGATCAGCGGTCACAACAATTACTGGCTCTGGGGGCCCAATGAAGCGACCGGCGAAATCATGATCGTCATCAACGGCGCAACGCCCGAAGAGATGAGCAAGTTTTACGAATCCGTTGAGATCGCAGGAAGAATGGACCATCCCCTCGCCATGCCATATGAGCATCGCAACATCTACCTTGTCCGCGGCCGTAAAAAGAACCTCAGCAATGATTGGCTGGGACTGAAGCACTACATCTAGGTTTGCCGGATTATGCGGCCAAGCCAGGAGAATGTGCTACTCTCCCGCTAACCCATGCAAGAATCCAGGACAGAACTTCCCCGCGTACTGAACGCCTCTCATGCGACTTCCATCGTGGTGGGCATCATCATCGGCAGCGGCATCTTTCTGGTTCCGCGCGAGATGATGGCGGCGGTCGGCTCCTCGAAGATGGTCTATGCCGTCTGGATCGTCGGCGGCCTCCTTTCGTTGTTCGGCGCCATGACCTACGCCGAGATCGCGGCGCAACGGCCAAAGTACGGCGGAGAGTACGCCTTCCTGCGCGAGGCCTATGGCGACCTCACGGGCTTCCTCTACATGTGGACCTGGATCACCATCGCCAAACCTGCATCCATTGCGACGATTGCCGCTGGACTCGCGCGGGTTCTCAGCACCTTTCCCATCTTCAGCTTCCTTGCACAGCCGGCCTTCGCACACCTGCTCTGGAGCCAGATCTTTGCCATCGTCACAACCTGGGCCATTACAGGACTGAACATCCTCGGCACCCGCAAGTCGGGTAACGTGCAACTGGCGCTTACCTGGCTGAAGATTCTCCTGATCGTCGTCATCGCGGCCGTTTGCTTCGGCGCAGCTGGACACACCGGCTCATGGCACAACTTCTCCACGGAGTTTACCGGTGCGCGTGGAGGCTTCTCCGGCTTCATGGTCGCTCTCATCGCCGCGCTCTGGGCGTACGACGGATGGAGCGACGTCACGCAGATGGCCGGGGAGATTAAACAACCGCAACGCAGCCTGCCACTCGCTCTCGTGGGCGGCGTCGCAATCGTCGGTGGCTTGTACATGTTGACGAACGCGGCGATCCAATACGTGATGCCTGCAGCCGCGATCGCTACAGCCGACCGTCCCGCCGCCGATGCTCTGCGCTTGATCGTCGGCAACTGGGGCTCCGGCCTCGTCTCCCTGGGCATGGCAGTGAGCATCTGCGCTACCTTTGTCGGATCGTCTCTGTCCGGTGCGCGGGTTCCCTTTGCTGCAGCGCATGACGGTCTTTTTTTCAAAGGACTGGCACGTGTCCATCCGCGCTTCGAAACGCCTTCAACGGCGCTTATCCTGCAGGCCGTTCTCAGCTCCCTGCTCCTGCTTGCCATCGGCAGGTTCCAGGCCCTGTTCTCTCTCGCCATCTTTGCCGAATGGTTCTTCTACGCACTGACAGCAAGCACCATCTTCGTCTTTCGCAGACGAGAACCAAACGCGGTGCGGCCTTACAGCGTATGGGGATATCCGTTCCTGCCGCTGCTGTTCATCGCATCCGCAATTGTTTTATTGGTCTTTTCATTTGCCGATCAGCCGCGTAATTCGCTGATCGGCACCGCAATTATCCTGCTCGGCATCCCGCTGCACTACCTCTTTCAACGCCGGTACGCCACAAACTAGAGCCGATTCTGGATAATCCGTTCGTAGACACGAACGTACTCCTGGGCTGGCTTATCCCACGAGAAGTCCTGCTCCATCGCCCGTTTCATCATCACCTTCCACACCTTCTTGTCGCGAAAGGCCGTCAAGGCACGCAGAACAGCCTCGAAGAAGTCATTCGGATCGTAGCCAAGGAACTTGAAGCCGTTCCCATCGCCGTTCGGCAGCTCCTCGATTGAATCCTGAAGGCCGCCCGTCGCGCGAACCACAGGAATCGTTCCGTATTTCAGACTGTAGATCTGGTTCAGCCCGCCAGGCTCATAACGCGAAGGCATCAGGAAGAGATCAGAACCGGCTTCAATCTTATGAGCCATCACGTTATCGAACTTCACCTGCACGCGAACCTTTTCGGGATAGCGTTCCGCCATCTCAGTCAGCAGGCGCTCGTAATACTCTTCGCCATTACCGAGCATCACCAGAACCACGTCCTCCTTCAGCAGACGATCCATGATGTCGACGATAAAATCGATGCCCTTCTGCGTGGCAAAGCGTGAGACCACGCCAATTACTGCCGTATCGTCAGTGACGTTCTCAAAGCGAAACGCATGGAGAAGATCCCTTCGGCACTCCTTCTTCCCATCTAATTTCTGAGGCGTAAAGTGGGCGGCGATCAGAGGATCGCTGGAAGGATCCCACTCCGAATAATCCGCTCCATTCAGGATGCCGAACAGATCGCTCGCGCGGCTCTGCAGCGTCCCCTCAAGCCCGTTGCCGAACTCTGGTGTCTGGATCTCCTTCGCATACGTCGCGCTTACCGTCGTAATCGCGTCGGAGTAGACGATGCCACCTTTGAGAAAATTTACCTGGTCGTACTGCTCCAGCTTGTCCAGCGTGAACATATCCCATGGCAGAAGTAAGGTCTCCATCATTCGCGGAGGAAAGGTCCCCTGGTAGCCGGCATTATGGATCGTCAATAGAGCCGGGACATGGCGCAGGATCGGATCGAAGTAGTAGACCGACCGCAACATCACCGCCAGCATCGATGTCTGCCAGTCATGGACATGGTAAACATCCGGTACATCAATCACCTTGGTCGCCTCGATTACGGCACGGCTGAAGCTGCCAAAGCGCTCGCCATTATCGGGATAGTCACCAGAGGGCGTTGCGTAGAAGCTCTCACGGTCAAACAGCTCGGGAATGTCAACGAAGTAGACCTGTACGCCGTCCGCATTGCCCCCATCCAGAATCCTGGCAAAGCGGCTGTAGGATGCGAATGGGATCGTCACACTCGGCAGAACGACGGGCGGCTCCGGCACCATCTTCGCCACCTGGCGGTAGTACGGCAGGTAGACATGCACCTTATGGCCCATCTTAACCAGGGTCTTCGGCAGCGCACTCACTACATCCGCCAAACCGCCAGTCTTCGCCCAGGGTGCGCACTCCGATGCCGCAAAAACAATATGCATTCGTTCTCCCTCTACTCTGTCGACCAAAACGTTAGTCTATACAAAGAGATGCAAAATACCCCCGAAACGTACCACGCCAGTTGAAACGGAAACCGAAACTCGGACAAAATTTTCTGACCGACGACCGTGCTCGCCATGCGATCGCCGACGCCCTCGGTGATATCCGCCAGCGGACGGTCATCGAAATCGGCCCAGGCAAGGGTGCGATCACCGATATTCTCGTGCCGCGCGCCGGTCATCTTGTGGCCCTGGAGCTGGATCGCGAACTGGCACCCGCACTCGCCGCCCGCTACGCGGACACACCCACGATTCGAGTCATCGAAGACGACGTCCTGCGCATCGACCTGGCCAGCATCATTCCTTCCGGCGAAACCGCGGATGTCATCGGCAACCTGCCGTACTACATCACCTCAGACATCCTGCTGAAACTGTTCGCCGCAGGAGCAGCTGGCCACCTCAGACGTGCCGTGGTCATGATGCAGCGCGAGGTCGCCGATCGCGTCGCCGCGTCGCCTGGAGTGAGGGACTACGGGCTGCTCTCTGCAACGGCCCAGATGAACGCCAGCGTCGAGCACCTCTTCACCCTCTCGCCTTCATCTTTTTCTCCCCCGCCGGAGGTCTTCTCTTCCGTCCTGCGGCTCACCTTCGCGCCTCGCTATGGCGAGCTGCAGGTCGACCCCGAAGGATTCGATCGCTTCCTGAAGCAGAGCTTTGCCCAGAAAAGGAAGACTCTGGAGAATAACCTCCGCGCCGCCGGCTTCAGCCCGCAGCATCTTGCCCAGGCCTGGCCAGCCTCTATTCCGAAGATGGCACGCGCCGAGGCACTCACTCTCGAGGAGATGTCGGAACTCTATCGTGCGCTTGCGGCAAACGCCTGACCCGGCGTTCCGGCTACTTCGGCCCCTCCCCGATGCTATTCAATAGCGCCAGGGCCCGCTCCCGTACCTTCTCCATAAGATCTTCATCACGCGCAATCGACGTCAGAGAAGTGGAGATGTTACCTAGCTCAAGAGCGCGCTTTGCTTCGACCTCGTGCCTCAACGTATCCATCTCGGAATAAAGCCCGAGACGGTCGTAGCGATGCATAAAATCCAGCCTGCGCCCCTCATCCATGGTGAAAGCAATCGCCTGAAACACTTCGGTGATCTGTGCAACATCCTTGTTATCGGAGTAGTTGTAGACGCAGCTCCCACGCCCGGCGCTGCCGCTGTAACTGAGCGTCTTCTTGCCCGTATTCGCAATATTCTTTGCCTTCGATTCGCAGGGAATATTGAAGTACTTCAGCGATCGCGCCGTCTTGAAAAGCTGCTCCGTCGTTGCAGGCGAGATTCGAACAGGCCTATCAATCGGCTGCGCCGCAGAAGATGCATGCAGCGATGCGTTATAACTTGCCCCGCTCACGGGAGCGGTCTCCCCCTTGTAGCTCCCAGTTCCGTCTTCATACAGCACAAGAGCGAACTTCGGCACCGCCAGCCCTTGCCGCTCAAACTGAAAACTGATCTCGGACTGCGCAGACTGCAACGGTGTTGCCGTCGATTGTGCCATCGCCTGTGCGGAACTTCCCGCAATCAGAAGCATAAAAAACAGGAGCTTCATCGCATGCCCCCCTGGCTCTCCAGCGTCTGCGCCGTGTGGATATGGCAGATCGCGATTGCCAGCGCATCGGCAGCATCGGCTGAATCCGGCGGACGCTCCAGCTCCAGCAGGCGGGTCACCATAAACTGGACCTGCTCCTTGGCAGCCAGCCCATAGCCTACGACCGAACTCTTGATCTTGAGCGGAGCGTACTCCGCGACGGGAAGACCGCACGTGGCGGCGGCCAGCAGGGCGACCCCGCGCACCTGCCCCAGCTTGAGGGCCGACTTTGCATTAGCGGAGAAGAAGACCTCCTCAACCGCTACCACATCCGGCTCATACAGCTCCATCATCCCGGTCAGCTCGGCGTAAACCTGCGCGAGCCGTTGCGGTGTCCTGTCTTTCTTGTTCAGACGAATCGTCCCGGCCGCGCGATGAACCAACCTTGGCATCAGCGCATCGCAATCCACCTCGACGACACCATACCCCGTAAACTCGGTTCCGCAGTCGATCCCAAAGACACGCATGGGCGAAGTTTACTTCATCAAGCAGACCCTGACGTCTGACGATTTTGGCGCGACTATAGGGAGATTCCTTCAAGCGGTGAGCTGGCCGTCGCATAAAGCTTGCGCGGCATGCGTCCTGCAAGATAAGCCTGGCGCCCAGCCAGAACGGCATGCTGCATCGCCTCCGCCATCATCAGAGGGTCCTTCGCCTGCGCAATGGCAGTATTCATCAGTACGCCGTCGAATCCCAATTCCATTGCGACGGTTGCGTCCGAGGCCGTCCCAACTCCAGCATCCACAATCAAGGGAACTTCCGTGATCAACTCCCGCAGAATCCGCAAGTTGGCCGTATTCTGCAGGCCAAGGCCACTGCCGATCGGGGCTCCGAGCGGCATAACCGCAGCGGCGCCCGCATCAATCAACCGC
The DNA here is from genome assembly GCF_028283685.1 of Edaphobacter sp. Lineage (GTDB taxonomy): Bacteria > Acidobacteriota > Terriglobia > Terriglobales > Acidobacteriaceae > Edaphobacter. Next base: position 547,546 of record NZ_JAPWKF010000001.1, read on the forward strand.
TTGGCAAACACAATATCGTCAGAGGTATAGGGCAGAACAGTGAAGCCTTCTTTAACCAGAACCCTGGTTGCTTCAAGCGTCGCTTGAACATCCGGGTAGAGAGTCGCCTGGTCGCCGATGACCTCAATCTTCACCCAGTCGGAGAGACCGACCTCACGTCCCAGCCTCGCCGCCCGAATCGCCTCTTCTGCCGTGTAACAACCCGCCGTATTCGGAAGCAGAAAGTAGCGTCGCGGATCGATGAAATCCAGCAGCGATTCACTGGAGCGGTCGAGATTCACCCGCCGCACCGCAACCGTGACCATCTCCGCGCCCGAAGCCTCGATAGCAGCCTGCGTCTCCGGACCATCCTTGTACTTTCCGGTTCCAACGATGAGACGTGACTGAAAGGCTCTGCCAGCGATAACGAGAGGTGTCATGGTTTCCATTCTAAAACCAAAACACGAACGGCCCGCGCTCACAGGGAGCAGCGGGCCGTTCGTCGGTGAGCTGTTGAGATTGACCTGAGGCGTCCTTGCTCGGACATGGGCCTCGGCGGAGTACGTTCAGCAAATTACTGAAGTCGCCAGGACTAGAGCGAAGAACGCTCTAAGCCTCAGTCACCTCACGTGCATCGATGCAACTCTTACTGTCAATTTTCATAGGCTGGATCATCCTCCTTTCCCGTGTACGGCAAGACTACGCCCAAGCCCCGCAACGCGCAACCGGCGTACATCTCGCATCTTGGGCGTCGCATCGGACTATCTGCAACAAACAAAAGCACCACTAAAAATGCACCCTTATCTCTTTTATGAAAGGTTCTCTCAGACGATGAAACCCGCAACCATCATTGGCATTCTGCTTATCGTTCTTGGCATCGTCGGCTTCGCCAGCGGCGGCTTCAGCTTCACCCACCAACACAAGGATGTTGACGCCGGCCCGATCCAGATCTCGCATGACAAAAAGGAGACAGTGCCCATCTCCCCAATCCTCAGCACGATTGCCCTGATCGCCGGAGCTGGCCTGGTGGCTGTTGGCGTGAAGGCAAAGTAAAAGATCATTTCCTTCAAAGAGGGTATTAGCTATAGTTAATTCCGGATCAGAAACTACTCCACGATGAGATCTGGATGAATACTGCAATTACCGTCTCCAAAGAGGATTACCTCAAGGCCATTCTTGAAGCGGAGAGCGAGGGGCAGCACGTCATCTCGGCGACCCTCGCTCACTGGCTCTCCGTCTCCCCCCCGGCCGTCACCATGGCCCTGCGCCGACTCAAGCGCGATGGATACGTCGTGGTCCACGAGGACGGAACCATCCAACTCTCATCCACCGGCAAAGCTATCGCTTACAAGACCGCACTGCGGCACCACCTGATCGAACGCATGCTCTCCGAGATCTTCGGCATGGAGTGGTACCAGATTCACGATGAGGCAGAACGTCTCGAGCACGCGGTTTCCCCTGCGTTTGAAGCAAAGCTGATTGAGAAGCTGGGCGAGCGCGGAACCTGCCCTCACGGCAATACCGTTCTTCCCGACAGCCCTTCCCAGCGCAAAAAGCGTGGCCTGACACCTCTCTCCGACGTCGAGGAGCAGGAGAACCTCATCGTTGCCAGCCTCTACGAACGCGACCCCAAGCTTCTGCTCTTTCTGCATCGGCACGGCATCGGCCCCCAAACGCCCATTCGCGTTCTGGCGAGGAACTACGACGAAACCGTCACCATCGAAACGCCATCCGGAACGACCACCCTGGGGCGCCCAGCCGCCGAAAAGGTATGGGTACGACACGTTTAGCGATCCTTCAACGAAAATAAATTAACCATAGTTAACATGCTGTGGCATACTCAGCTAAAGTGAGGTCTGTTACAGGATGATGGAGACGGCGACATCCACGATTGCTAAGGAAAGCGTGAGCAAAGCCCATCGGCCCACGCTGCCAAACGTCTTTGCCAGCGTCGATGTCTCCTCGTCCAGCAAGCTCTGGCGCCGGATGCTGGGCTTTATCGGCCCGGGCTTCATGGTTGCAGTGGGCTACATGGACCCCGGCAACTGGGCCACCGATCTGGCCGCCGGCTCTCGCTACGGCTATACCCTGCTCTTCGTCATCATGGCGTCGAACCTGATGGCCATCCTGTTGCAAAGTCTCTCGCTGAAACTTGGGATCGCCTCGGAACGCGACCTGGCCCAGGCATGCCGCGAGCGCTACAGCCGGCCAGTCTCCTTTGCGCTCTGGATCTTCGCAGAGATTGCTATCGCGGCCTGCGATCTTGCCGAGGTGATCGGCTCCGCCATCGCCCTGCAGCTGCTCTTCCACATTCCGCTGATCCTTGGCGTCATCATCACCAGCGTCGATGTTCTCGTCATCCTCCTGCTCGAACACCGCGGCTTCCGCTATCTCGAAGCCGTGGTAATGGTCCTGATCAGCACCATCGCGGTTCTCTTTGGCATCGAAACCATCCTCTCCCGCCCCGAGTGGCTCCCGATCCTGCACCATCTCTTCGTACCCTCCCGCGAGATCTTTCACGACCGGGAGATGCTCTACATTGCGATTAGTATTCTCGGCGCGACCGTCATGCCGCACAACCTGTATCTGCACTCTTCCATCGTGCAGACGCGCGCCTACCCGCGCACCGTCGAAGGCAAGCGCGACGCCATCAAATTCGCTAACATCGACTCCGCCGTCGCTCTCTCGATGGCGCTTTTTATCAATGCCGCCATCCTGATCGTCGCTGCGGCTGTCTTCCATCGCAATGGCCACTTTGAGGTTGCGGAGATCGACGACGCCTATCGGCTGCTCACGCCTCTTCTGGGCTTTACCGGCGCCAGCATGATGTTCGCCCTCGCCCTGCTTGCCTCTGGACAGAACTCGACCATTACCGGCACTCTCGCCGGTCAGATCGTCATGGAAGGGTTCCTCGATATCCACCTGCCCAGTTGGCTCCGTCGCCTGATCACACGCCTGGTGGCCATTATTCCCGCGATCATCGTCACCGCCATCTACGGCAGCTCCGGCACGGCAAAGCTACTGATCCTCAGCCAGGTCATTCTCAGCATGCAGCTGAGCTTTGCGGTCTTCCCGCTCGTGCAATTCACCAGCGATAAACATCGCATGGGTACCTTCGTAAACAGCACATGGACACGTGTCGCGGGATGGGCCGTCGCGATCCTGATCGCGGCGCTGAACCTGTGGCTTCTGGTCGAGTCCATCTTTGCCTAATAAACCTATGTCTCCACATCGGCCTGCAATGCAATCTCTCCTTGCGAAGTGTGCCCTTGCGGCGCTCACGCTCGCCATGCGTACGCCAACGCATCTACAGGCTCAGGCCATCGACGCCCCCGCTCCACAGCAGAGCGCATCTCCTGACGCAACGACGATCTTCCCTCACCCGGATCAGGCGCGCTACCTCATCTCCGGGCAGGCCAACATCATCTTCCAGGCTCACGGTCCCTTCCACTCTCCGTACGAGGGCACAAACAGCCTGCAGAGCCGGGGCGAGTACAAGACCTCTCTTATCGGCACTTTATTTTTAGGGCTCCAGCTTCATCGCAACATGCGCTACGCCACCGACACCATCGTCGACTTTGAGTCTGCCGGCGGCCGCGGTATCAGCCAGGCGCTGGGCCTGGCCGGATTCACCAATCTCGATGTCGTGCGTAATCCCAACCTGGGCTCAAAGCCCTATCTTGCAAGAGTTGTGATCCACCAGACCATCGGCCTCACCGACAAGATGGTCGAGGTGGATCGGACGCCTTTTTCGCTCGCCACGCAGCTCCCGGAACGCCGCATCGAGCTGCACATCGGCAAGATGAGTCTGCCCGACTACATCGACCTCAATACCATCGGCTCCGACAGTCACCTGCAGTTCCTCAACTGGACCGTCGACAACAACGGCGCATGGGACTACGCCGCCGACACCCGTGGCTACACCTACGCCGCGGTCGCCGAGTATCACGACCGTTCCTGGTCGGCACGCTACGCCATCGCGGCAATGCCCACCGTCGCCAACGGCATCGATCTCGACTGGGCCTTCAGCCGCGCCAGCGGACAGAACGTCGAAGTGGAACTCAGGCGCAACCTTCTGGGACCGCTGGTCCCCTCCAACCGAAGAGGCACAGTACGCATCCTCAGCTTCGTCAATCACGCGCATATGGGGCTATACCGCGACGCAGTCAACGCTTATCTCTCCGGCGAGGATGCCAAGCCTGACATCTCTGCACATGCAAAATTCGGTGCCGTAAAGTATGGCTTCGGGCTCAACATGGAGCAGGAGTTGACGCCCGACCTCGGTATCTTCTTCCGCGCAGGCTGGAACGAGGGACAGCACGAGTCCTATGCCTACACAGAGGTCGACCAGACCGTAGCCTTCGGCGGCGCTTACTCCGGCCGGGCCTTCTCCCGCCCCAACGACAAGATCGGTGTCGCCTTCGTCTCCAACGCCATCAAGCGCGACCACCAGAATTACCTGCGCTATGGAGGCCTTGGCTTCCTCCTCGGAGACGGCAAACTGAATTACGCCCGCGAAGACATCCTCGAAAGCTACTACAACCTGCATGCCTGGCGAGGTGTCTTCTACGCGCTCAACATCCAGTTCATCGAGCATCCGGGCTACAACCAGGACCGAGGTCCCGTGCTGGTCGAAGGCGTCCGCATGCACGTCGATTTCTAACGCGCCGTATACTTCAGGTGTGAGCGCACGAATGATTTACGAGACGGTCGGCTTTCTGCTCGGGCTGATCTTCGGCAGCTTTCTGAACGTCTGCATCTCCCGCCTTCCAGGGCACGAATCGATCGTCAAACCGTCCTCTCGCTGTCCCCACTGCCATGCTTCCATCCGCTGGTACGACAACATCCCGCTCCTGAGCTGGATACTCCTTCGCGGGAAGTGCCGCGACTGCGGGCAACCGATCTCAGCACGTTACCCGCTGGTTGAACTGCTCACAGCAATCTGGTTTACGATTCAGGCCGCCCGCCTGCATACCGTGATCCATTTTTACTTCTCGCCGGGGACAAACGGCGGGTCATCCTACTCAGCCTTTGCCATCATTGCGAACCTCGGCGTGACGATTGCAGGCTTTCTCCTGATCGGCCTGATCTTCATGGACTGGGAGACCGGCCTTCTGCCCGACAGCTTCACGCTGACCGGAGTCTTCCTCGGCCTCCTGCTCATCTGCACCCAGGCTATCTTTCTCGCACCCGGCCAGGACCAGATCCTTCTGACACAAAATAGCCCAAAGCTGACCAGCGTGGGCGCCACTGCCGATACCGGCAATCTCTTCATGACCGGGCCTGAAGCCCTGATCCTCGGCCGCGTCCTGGCCGCCTGCGGTGCGGCGATCCTTATGTTGCTGATCCGACAGACCTACCGTGCTATCCGGCATCGAGAAGGCATGGGGCTCGGCGACGTCAAGCTGCTGGCCATGATCACGGCCTTCCTGGGGTTCTGGCCAGGCATGCTATCGCTCTTCTTTGGCGTACTTGGAGCATCCATTTACGGGATATTCCAGCTGGCTCGGGGTCGTGCAGGAACATCCTCCAAACTCGCCTTCGGCAGCTTTCTGGCTGCAGGAGCACTGATCGCCGCCCAGGTAGGCGACCGCATCATCGACGCCTATTCACAGCTTTTGCGTTAGCAATGCCGATAGCCGAACACAACGGCCTGATAGCTTGACACTTGCCAGCCGCAAACTTAAAGTCAAACATGGCCATGCACAATTACCCCTACATCTGGAATTATCTTCCGCTTGTCCTGCAAATACTGGTGGCTCTTGGTCTTGCATGCGGCATGGTGGGGGCGTCCTACTTTGTCGGAAAGCACAAGAACTCCCGCACCAAACTCGGACCCTATGAGTGCGGTATGGATCCGATCGGTGACGCGCGAGGCCGTTTCTCGGTTCGCTTCTACATGGTGGCGATGCTCTTCATCCTGTTCGATGTCGAGGCCGTCTTTATGCTTCCCTGGGCGGTCATCTTCCGTCGCCTGCCTGCTATCACCGGTTCTAAGATGTTCGGCTTCTGGGAGATGCTCGTCTATCTCGGCTTTGTCGCTGTAGGCCTGTTCTATGTCTGGAAGAAGGGCATTCTCGACTGGTCCACCGATAAGGGAGATCTCTAATGGAGCCCGCGATTCTCGACACCCAGGCCGTCTTCGACAAGTTCCCTGAAGAGCCTGCCCTTAAGGCACTATCTGATCTGGCCGCCGCCGCCAAGTACGACCGCGAAGAGTTGACCGTCACCGTCGCCCGCGAAAACATTATCCCTGCCTGCAAGGCCATCCAGGCAGCTGGTTACAACTTCCTTGAGGACGTCACGGCCGTCGACTGGTACCCGTCCGAGCCCCGCTTTCAGGTCGTTTATCACATCCTTTCGCACTCGCTGAAGCGCCGCATTCGCCTGTGCGTCCGCCTCGACAGCGAGAATGCCTCGCTCGACAGCATCGTCTCGATCTGGCCGTCGGCAAACTTTTACGAACGCGAGGTCTTCGATCTCTTTGGCGTGAACTTCAACGGTCACCCCAACCTGCGCCGTATCATGATGCCCGAAGACTGGCAGGGCCACCCCCTGCGTAAGGACTACCCCGTGGAGGGCTACCGCTAATGCCACCTATCGCCGCTCCCGACCAGATTAATCCCGGCATCGAAGACGTTATCGCCGACGCCGAGCTCCACAAACACGGTTCCGACCCCATCTCCGATCAGACCATGATCATCAACATGGGGCCGCAGCACCCGTCCACCCACGGCGTGCTCCGCCTTGTGCTCGAGATTGACGGCGAGACCGTCGTCTCGCTCGCCCCGGATATCGGCTATCTGCACACTGGCATCGAGAAGACCTGCGAGGCCAAGTTCTACCAGCAGGTCGTTCCCCTCACCGACCGCATCGACTACCTCTCGCCGATGACCAACAACACGGCATATGCCCTCGCGGTCGAAAAGCTGCTGCAGCTCGAGATCCCCGAAAAGGCCCAGTGGCTGCGCGTGCTCTTCAACGAACTGATGCGCCTGAACTCCCACCTGGTCTGGCTGGGAACACACGCCATGGACATCGGCGCGCTCACCGTCTTCCTTTATTGTTTCCGTGAACGTGAACAGCTGCTGCGCATCTTCGAGGCCGTCAGCGGCCAGCGCATGATGACCAGCTACATCCGCATCGGCGGCGTCAGCATGGAGCCACCGCTCGGTCTCTTCGATGACATCCGCGCCTTCCTGCTCGACTTCCCTTCCAAGATCGACCAGTACGAAGGCCTGCTGCAGAACAACCCCATCTGGATCAAGCGCCTGAAGGGCGTCGGCTATATCTCGCCCGAAGACGCGATCGCTCTCGGCGTCACCGGGCCTCCGCTGCGCGCCGCCGGTATCGACTTCGACATCCGCCGCGACATGCCGTACTCCAGCTACGAGAAGTTCCAGTTCAAGGTCCCTGTCTCGAACGACAGCGACGTCTGGGCGCGCTATGTGCTGCGCATGGAAGAGATGCGCGAGTCCGTGAAGATCTGCCTCCAGGCGCTCGACGGCATGCCTGAGGGCCGCATCGTGGCCGATGCGCCGAAGATCATCCTTCCGGATCGCGAACAGATGAAGACCCAGATGGAGTCGTTGATCCATCACTTCAAGATCGTCACCGAAGGCTTTGCGGTCCCCGCGGGTGAAGCGACCAGCTCGGTCGAAGCGGCCCACGGCATGATGAACTACTACGTCGTCTCCGACGGAACCGCCAAGCCCTACCGCGTGCACATGCGCAACGCGGACTACTCGAACCTTCAGGCTTTGGAGACGATGTGCAAGGGCCGTCTGCTCGCCGACGTCGTCGCAGTCATCGGATCGATCGATATTGTGTTGGGAGCCATCGACCGCTAATGGCAAGAGGTGGAGTCCTGTGATAACGAGTCATCAGCTCCACACTGAACTTTGGACCTCCTGGGCATCGCTGCTGCGCTCCTACTCGGCCGCCCACGGACTCAACAGCCGGCATCACGCAGTCGTCGAGGTCGGCGCAGACGAGATCATGCTTCGCGTCGCCAACCGTTGGTTGCGCGTCACACACGGCATCCTCGAAGACAGCGTGGGCAATCGTTCCTCTTTTTCGCTGGAAGAGGACGGAACGGTTAAACTGAATGGAATTACCGAAGAGATGGACCTTGCCGCCGAACGACTGGCGCGGGAGATAATGCACAGTGAGTGAGATCGCCAACACAATCTTTTCGCCCCAGACGGCGGCGCGCTTCGATCACCTGGTAACGCTTTACCCGGTCAAGCGCTCTGCTCTCGTCCCTATGCTGCTTTATGCACAGGACGATATCGGCTACGTCTCCGATGCTGTGGTCACCGAGATCGCGCAACGCCTCGATCTTCTGGAGTTGGACGTTCGCAACGTGCTTTCGTACTACTCCATGCTGCGCACCAAGCCAGCCGGCAAGTACAACGTGCAGGTCTGCACCAACATATCCTGCATGCTGCGCGGCGGCTACGAGATCCTCGACCACTGTAAGCACAAGCTGGGCATCGGCCATAAAGAAGTCACTTCGGACGGCGTCTTCTCCCTCGAAGAGGTTGAATGCATCGGCGCCTGTTGCTGGGCCCCCGCCATGCAGGTCAATTACGACTTCCATGACAATCTCAACACCGTGAAGGTCGACGAGATCATCGAGACCTACCGCGCCGGCAAGGGAAAGGACGTGAAATAACCATGCCAACCCTCGTCTCCCATCCCGACGAAGTTAAAGTTCTCAGCCGCCGCTTCGGCCAGGGCGCCGCTGACATCGACAAGTACATCGAGCTCGACGGCTATAAGGCAGTTCAGAAGGCCATCGCTGAAGGTCCCGAGTGGATCATCAACACCATGAAGGCCTCCGGCCTTCGCGGCCGCGGCGGCGCAGGCTTCCCTACCGGCCTGAAGTGGTCCTTCGTGCCCAAGCAGTCGGAGAAGCCGAAGTACGTTCTGGTCAACGGTGACGAATCCGAGCCGGGCACCTGCAAAGACCACGTCATCTTTCTGCACGACCCCCATGCCATCATCGAAGGCACCATGATCGCCGGCCTCGCCATCGGGTCGAAGATGGGCTTTATCTACCTTCGCGGCGAGTATCGCTACCTGCTGAAGATCGTCGAGAAGGCCGTCGCCGACGCCTATGCCAGGGGCTTCCTCGGCAAAAACATCTTCGGTTCGGGCATCGACTTCGACATCATCACCCAGTCTGGTGCAGGCGCCTATGAGGTCGGCGAAGAATCCGCCCTCATGGAGTCGCTCGAAGGCAAGCGTGGCGTCCCGCGTATCAAGCCGCCCTTCCCCGCCGTCGTCGGCCTCTACGGTGGTCCTACGGTCATCAACAACGCCGAGACCATCGCCTCCGCCCCGCACATCCTTCTTATGGGCGGCGAAGAGTACGCCAAGATCGGTTCCGAGCGCAACGGCGGCACCCGCCTGTTCGGCATCAGCGGCCACGTGGAGCGCCCCGGCGTCTACGAGCTGCCCATGGGCTACAACCTCAAGAAGGCTATCTACGACGTCGCTGGCGGCATCAAGGATGGCAAGAAGCTCAAGGCCGTCGTCCCCGGTGGAAGCTCTTGCCCGGTTCTGCTGCCTGAAGAGATCGACGTAGGCCTCGACTTCGACCAGATGGGCAAGGCCGGCACCATGCTTGGCTCCGGCGGCATCGTCGTACTTGACGAGACCGTCTCCATCGTCGAGTTTGCCCTGCGCACCATCTCCTTCTACCAGCACGAGTCCTGCGGCTGGTGTATCCCCTGCCGCGAAGGCACGGACTGGATCAAGAAGACCCTCAGCCGCGTCTACAACGGCGGCGGAACGAAGAAGGACGTTGCCAATGTGCAGTATCTCGCCGAGAACATGATGGGCCGCACCTTCTGCCCGCTCGGCGACGCCGCTGCCATGCCGACACTCGGCTTCGTCAAGAAGTTCCGTAAGGAATTCGAAGACTACATCGACGGCCAGAAGGCCGGAACCCCGATCATTACGGTCGAACAGCTCGTGGGAGCGCACTAATGCCAGACGTAAAGTTCATCGTAGACGGCAAGCAACTCACCGCCCCGGCAGGCACGTTGCTCATCGATGCCTGCAAGTCCGCCGGCATTGAGATCCCTGCCTTCTGCTACTACCCCGGTCTTTCGCTTCAGGCGGCCTGCCGCATGTGTGTCGTCCGCATCGAGAAGATGCCCAAGCTCCAGACCGCCTGCACCACGCCGGTCGCCGAAGGCATGGTCGTCCAGACCGAGACGCCAGAGATCTCCCAGGCCCGCAAGGCGACGCTGCAGCTACTGCTCGGCAACCATCCCCTCGACTGCCCCGTCTGCGACGCTGGCGGCGAGTGCGAACTGCAGGACATGACCTTCAAGTACGGCGCGGCAGAGAGCTTCTACGCCGAACCGAAGAATCACCGCGAAGAGCAGAAGTGGTCTCCAGCCGTCTACTTCGACCGCCCGCGCTGCATCCTCTGCTATCGCTGCGTCCGTATGTGCGGCGAGGGCATGGACGTCTTCGCCCTCGGCATTCAGAACCGTGGCTCCTCAGCCGTCATCGCGCCCAACATCCCCGCACAGCTCTCTCCCGACAACCTCGCTCATCTCGACTGCGAACAGTGCGGCATGTGCATCGATGCCTGCCCGGTCGGCGCGCTGACCTCCGGCACCTACCGCTACAAGACCCGTCCGTGGGAGATGAACCACGTCTCAACCATCTGCACGCACTGCGGCGATGGCTGCAAGACGACCCTCGGCGTCCGCTCCACCTCAGACGGCGCGGAGATCGTTCGCGGCGACAACCGCGACAAGAGCGGCATCAATGGCGACTTCCTCTGCAACAAGGGCCGCTACGCCTTCGACTTCGCCAACAGCCCCGAGCGCATCACCTCGCCGATGATCCGGCAGGCCGATGGCAGCCTCAAGGAAGTCTCCTGGGAAGAGGCCTTCACCTTCACCGGCAAAAAGCTGCGCGAGCTGCGTGACACCCGCGGTGGCAGCTCTATCGGCGTTCTCGGCGGAAACCGCCTGACCAACGAAGAGGCATACCTGCTGCAGAAGTTCGCACGCACGGTCCTCGGCACCAACAACATCGATCATCACCGCACGGCAGACTACGTCACCTTCGCCCAGGCTCTCGCCGGTCAGAAGGGGCGCACCGCCTCGTGGCGCGACACGCAGAACTTCCCTGCTGTCCTGATCAGTAGGTGGCGATCCCACCAACCAGGCTCCCGGAACCGCGTGGAACCTTCGCTCCGATGTCCGCCTCAACAAGGCGAAGCTTTACATCGCCAACACTGACGAGATCAAGCTTCGCCGTCAGGCCAAGGCATTCCTGCAGGTGGCTCCGTTCGGTTACGGCGCTCTCGCCGGTTACCTCGCGGGTGATTCTGCCTCCGCGGCGGGTGCAGCAAACGATCCCTCCGCCCTCGGCGCCTTCACCGAAGCCGTCAAGGCAGAGGAAAAGCTCCTGATCCTCATCGGCTCCGAGCTTCGCGGCGCGGATCTGAAGCGCCTCATCGAATTCGGCCTGACGATTCCGGGAGCGAAGTTCGCCCTGCTCTCCGACTACGTCAACTCGCGCGGAGCAGCCGACATGGGCCTCTTGCCCGACATGCTTCCCGGCTACGTTCCGGTTGCGCAGCCCGGCCCCTTCGCAGAGTTCAACGCACCGGCCACCGCAGGCCTCGACATGCTCGAGATCTTCGACGCCGCCGCCGCGGGCAAGCTCTCGGCGCTCTACATCGTCAATGCGAATCCGGTCGGACGCTATGGCGTCGATCCGGCAGCGCTCAAGGATACCTTCGTCGTCGCGCAGGAGATGTTCCTGACCGAGACGGCAAAGCTTGCTGACGTGATTCTTCCCGCCGCCAATCTTTATGAGAAGGCAGGATCGGTCACCAACAGCTACGGTGACCTGCAGCTTGTCGCCAAAGCCGGCGACCGCGCCGGTGTCCGCACCGACTTTGAGATGATCGTTCGCGTCGCCGACAAGATGGGGGCCGACGTCAAGGCGCTGGTTCCCTTCGGCAAGGGTCTTCGCGCCGACATGGGTCAGAGCCGCGGCGCTCAGTCCGGCGAGGCCGACCGTCACGCCGTCTGGCTCACCGCCAACAACCTCGAGCCCAAGCTCTCGCCCTTCGATCCCTTCGCGATCCTGGATGAGATTCATCGCCTCGTACCGGGCTACAACCTGCTTCGGCTCCAGCTGATCAGCGGCAACGACCAGCACCTAGAGCCTGCGGCACCGCTCGTACAGATCACGAACCGCCGCGACCTGGTTCTGCCCTCCGGCGACACGCTCTTCACCTCGGGGACTCTGGGCCGCTTCTCGCCCAACCTGAACGACGTCAAGCAGTACCAGACCAGCGAGCAGTTGGTTCGCATCCAGACCGCAGCCGACTAGGAGACGAGAGCAAACACGTGAGTCATCTGACTGATTTCCAGACATTCTTTCTGCTCTCGATCTTGAAGATCGTCGTCGTGCTCGTCATTACGCTGACGGCGGTGGCCTACACCGTTCTGCTCGAGCGCAAGGTCCTCGGTCGCATGCAGAACCGCTGGGGCCCCTCCCGCGTCGGTCCCTTCGGCCTGCTGCAGCCCCTCGCCGACGGTATCAAACTCTTCCTCAAGGAAGACCTGATGCCGCTTGCCACCGAGCGGCCGCTCTTCATCTTCGCGCCGATCATCGCGCTCACCTGCGCTCTGATCTCGATCGCCGTCGTTCCCTTCGGTGCAGTCACCCACATCGCTGGCGTCGATATGTTCGCCATCTCCGATATCAACATCGGTCTGCTGGTCATCCTCGGCATCACGTCAATCGGCGTCTACGGTATCGCGCTCTCCGGCTGGTCGTCGAACAACAAGTTCGCTCTCCTCGGCTCCCTGCGTGCTACCTCGCAGGTCATCAGCTACGAGCTTGCCCTCGGACTTTCGCTGGTCGGCGTCGTCCTTCGCGCCGGTTCGCTTCGCCTCCGCGATATCGTCGACAGCCAGGCAGCGCACGGCGCACTCTCCTGGAACCTCTTCGGAGGCTTCCAGTTCATCGCCTTCTTCATCTACCTGATGGCGGCCTACGCCGAGACCAACCGCGCTCCCTTCGACCTTCCCGAGGCCGAGTCCGAGCTGGTCGCCGGCTATCACACGGAATACTCTTCGATGAAGTTCGCGATGTTCTTCATGGCTGAGTACGCCAACATGATCACCGTTGCCTGCGTCGCGACCCTCATGTTCCTGGGTGGAGCGACCAGCCCGCTGGGCAATCTCCTCCCTGCTAATTTCGGCGGACCGATCCTCTCAGCGATCTTCCCCGTGCTCTGGTTCGTCGCCAAGGTCTTCGCGTTTCTCCTGCTTTACATCTGGGTCCGCGCGACGCTTCCCCGATTCCGCTACGACCAGCTCATGGCCTTCGGCTGGAAGTTCTTGCTTCCCGTCGCCATCCTCAACATCATTGCCACCAGCCTCGTCCTTGCCCTGCGCGGATGAGCCCAGAGCTACCTGCTTTACAATCAACAGGTAGCCCACAACAATTTAGCCCTGATTCAAGCGATTCACACTAAGAACGAATCCGCGGAGCATCATGCAACTCGCATTGTTCATCATCTTTGGTTTGCTCGCCGTCGCCGGAGCGATTAACTTCCTGCTGCAGCGGCACCCCATCAACTCGGCGCTCTCGCTCGTCGTCGTGATGATGTCGCTGGCCGTCCTCTACTGGTCGCTTGGGGCTGAATTCCTCGCCGCGGCACAGGTCATCGTCTACTCCGGCGCCGTGATGGTTCTATTCGTCTTTGTCGTCATGCTCCTCAACGCGGGCGAGGAAGAGCGAACCCACGGCAGCAAGGCCGCATACGCCGTCGGCTTCCCCGGCGCCGCCGCCATCTTCTGCCTGCTCAGCTTTGTCTTCCTCTCCAACGGCAAGAGCTTCGGTGTCACCGATCTCGGCAACCACCTGACCCACGCCGCCAACAACATCGCCGAGATCTCTCAGGTTCTGTTCCGCGACCTCCTGCTTCCCTTCGAGTCCACCAGCATTCTCATCCTCGTCGCTATCCTCGGAGCCGTCGTGCTCGCCCGAAAGGAGCACTAGACTACGATGTCCGCAGCCGTTCCCATCTCCTGGTACCTGGTTCTCGCCGCGATCCTCTTCTCCGTCGGCATCGCCAGCTTCCTGATCAAACGCAACATCATCACCATCTTCATGTCGATTGAGCTCATGCTCAATGCCGTCAATCTGACCTTCGTCGCCTTCGCCCACATGTGGCACCAGATCACCGGTCAGATCTTCGTCTTCTTTGTCATGGTCGTCGCCGCCGCCGAGGCCGCCGTCGGTCTCGCCATCATTATCGCCATCTATCGCACGCGCCAGACCCTCAACGTCGACCAGGTCAACCTGCTCAAGAATTAAGGACACGAGAGACCCAGATGCCCGCCTCCTATCTATGGCTGATTCCGCTGCTTCCCTTCGCGGGATTCCTGATTCAATGGAACCCTGGGCCGCCGCCTGCCCCGCGCACTCGTCTCCGCCGTCGCCCTGATCCCCACGGCCATTTCAGCCCTGCTCTGGATGTGGCTCTGGGCCACCATCAAGGCTCCCGGCGCGCCTGAGTCCATTCACTCCACCATCACGCTGTTCGGAAACAGCTGGATCTCGGTCTCCGGCTTCCACGCCGACTTCGCCTTTACCGTCGACCATCTGACCGCCATCATGCTCGGCGTCGTTACCTGCGTCGGCTTCCTCATCCATCTCTATTCCGTCGGCTACATGGCACACGAAGAGGGCTATTGGCGCTTCTTCGCCTACCTGAACCTGTTCATGTTCTTCATGCTGGTCCTGGTGCTCTCCGCCAACTTCCTTCTGCTCTTCGTCGGCTGGGAGGGCGTCGGTCTCGCCTCGTACCTGCTGATCGGCTTCTACTTCAAGAAGGACTCCGCTGCCAACGCAGGCAAAAAAGCCTTCATCGTCAACCGCATCGGCGACTTCGGCTTCCTCCTCGCGATGTTCCTGATGATCTCCCACTTCGGATCACTCGACTTCGCCACGGTCTTCTCCGCGGTGTCCGCTCATCCTGAATGGCACGGTGGCTTCCTCACCGCCATCGCTCTGCTGCTCGTTGTAGGCGCCACGGGTAAATCAGCTCAGATTCCACTCTACGTCTGGCTGCCTGACGCTATGGAAGGCCCAACCCCGGTCTCCGCACTCATCCACGCCGCCACCATGGTCACAGCGGGCATCTACATGGTCGCGCGCTCCCACGTCATCTTCGACCGCTCGCCCTACGCCCTCGGCGTCGTCGCCATCATCGGTGCTGCGACTGCCTTCTTCGCGGCCTGCATCGGCATGGTGCAGCACGACATCAAGCGCGTCCTGGCCTACTCCACCGTCTCGCAGCTCGGCTACATGTTCCTGGCCTGCGGCGTCGGGGCCTACACGGCTGGTATCTTCCACCTGTTGACGCATGCCTTCTTCAAGGCTCTGCTCTTCCTCGCCGCTGGCTCCGTGATTCACGCGCTCTCGGGCGAGCAGGACATGCGTAAGATGGGCGGCCTGCGCAAGCGTATCCCCGTCACCTTCTGGACGATGACGATGGGCGTCTTCGCCATCGCCGGGCTTCCTCCCCTCGCAGGCTTTTTCTCAAAAGACGAGATCCTCTTCCAGGCCTTCGTCTCTCCGAATCCGATCGGCAAGCTGCTCTGGCTCGTTGGACTGATCACAGCCGGAATGACCTCGTTCTACATGTTCCGCCTGTGGTTCAAGACCTTCTTCGGTGAAGAGCGCTTCGAAGAGCACACCGATCATGGCCACGGACACGATGACCATCACGGCCACGGCGTACATGAATCGCCCCTGGTCATGACGCTGCCGCTGATGGTTCTTGCACTGCTCTCCATCATCGGCGGCTGGGTTGGCGTTCCCGCGGCACTTGGCGGACACGACGAGATCGGTGCCTTCCTCGAGCCGGTCCTCTCACCAGCCGTCACCGTGACCGAGGTCGTCAGCCACTCCACCGAGCTCGGCCTTGCAGCCGTCTCGGTTCTCGTAGCGCTGCTTGGCCTCTTCATCGCCTACGCGCTCTACTACAAGAAGCCAGGCACGGCTGCCTCCTACGCACAGAAGTTCCCCGCCCTCTACCGCCTCGTCGACAATAAGTTCTATGTGGACGAGATCTACCAGGGCGTCATCGTGACTCCTCTGCTGATGTTCTCGCGCCTCATTCTCGGCACCATCTTCGATGGCGGCGTGGTTGGCGGTGCGGGTTATGCGGCTGGAGCCTCCACGCGCGGTCTGGGATCGCTGGTACGCCGTATTCAGTCCGGAAACATTCGTTCTTACGCAGGATGGCTCGCTCTCGGCGCCGCTGCCGTCATCGCCGTCATGATCTTCGGCCATTCACTCTGGTTGCACTAAAACGACAGGAAACCGACGAACTCGATGAACCTCGACCACAACATCCTGACGATCATCACCTTCACTCCCCTTGTTGGAGCCATCGTCCTTGCCCTGCTGCCTGATCGGGACAAGCTCCAGCAGTGGGGAGCTCTCGCCGTCACGCTACTGACCTTCCTCTTCACGCTGCATCTGCCCTTTCACTACAACTCCGCGGTTCCCGCCGGAAGCTTCCAGTTCGAGCAGAGCTGCCCCTGGATCACCTCGCCCGCCATCGGCTATCACCTTGGCGTGGATGGGCTCTCCATGTGGTTCGTCGTGCTCACCGGCCTTCTGGCGCCGCTTGGCGTGCTCATCTCCTGGCGTGCCATCGACAGCCGCCGCCGCCTCTTCTACGTTCTCTTCCTGCTGCAGCAGGTCGCAATGCTTGGCATCTTCGTCTCGCTCGACCTCTTCCTCTACTACGCCTACTGGGAGCTCTCCCTGGTCCCCATGGCGTTGCTGATCGCAGCCTTCGGCCGGACGGAGAACCGCCGCCGCGCCGCCATCAAGTTTTTCCTCTACGCTTTCATCCCTTCAGCCATCCTGCTGGTCGCTGTGCTCTGGCTCTACGCGCGTACCGGCACCTTCGACTATCCGCGTCTCGCAGAGCTTGCCGTCTCGCACGGCATCTCATCGAACCCGACCGCACTCTGGCTCGCATCGCTTGCTTTCCTGGCCGCCTTCGCCGTCAAGGTTCCAATCTTCCCGCTGCATGGCTGGCTGGCGGACGCTGTCTCCGAAGCTCCCACCGCTGCCGTCATGGTTATCGCCGGCAAGCTGGGCCTCTACTCCCTGCTGCGCTTCTACCTCGGCATCTTCCCCGGACAGGCTCACCGTATCGCGCCGCTGATGATCGCACTCGGCGCCATCGGCATCGTCTACGGAGCGCTGCTCGCCCTCGTCCAAAAGGACCTCAAGCGCCTCGCGGCCTTCGGTACTCTCGGGCACGTCTCTGTCGTCATCCTCGGCATCTTCGCCTTCACCGTCTCCGGCATCGACGGCGGCATCTACCAGACGCTCAACGAAGGCATCGGCGGCTCGGCGCTCTTTATGCTCCTCGGCCTGCTCTACGAGCGCTACCGCACCTACGATATGCGCGAATACGGCGGTCTGGCAGCTCGTCTGCCCTGGGTCGTCACCATGTTCGTCCTCACGGCGCTCTCCGTCACCGGCCTTCCACTGCTGAATGGCTTCGTCGGTGAGTTCCTCGTTCTCTCCGGTTCCATGCAGTCGACGATCTCGCACCACATCGGATGGACGACACTCGCCACCACCGGAGTCATCCTCACCGCCTCCTATATGCTCTGGATGATCCAGCGCGTCTTCTACGGCGATCTCGGACCGCGCTCCGAATCCATCACGGCCCCCGACCTCGAACTGCGCGAGCATCTCGCTCTCTGGCCCCTGGTGGCTCTCTTCCTCTTCATGGGCGTAGCCTCCCCGGTCTTTATGAATGTCATCGACACCGCAGGCACGAAGATCGCCGAAAGAGTTAATCACATTCAGGCAGTCAACATGAACTTTGACGCATCGGCTAAGCCCGCAGCAACGACACAGACCATGACCGCTTCGACGAAAGGAGCTCGCTAGATGTCTCCCAACGTCCTCGCTCTTCTGCCTGAGTACATCCTCACCATCACCGGCGTCCTCGTAATGCTGGGTGATCCCCTGATTCCGGCTCAGCAGAACCGCAAGTCGCTCGGCCTCCTCGCCATCCTTGGCACCATCGCCGCAGGCTTCGCCAGCTGGTACCAGCTCGGCTTCGGTACCATCCATGCGTTCTTCGGCACCATCCAGGCCGACTCGTTCTCCGTCTTCTTTCATCTGCTCATCTGCGCCGTCGTCCTCATCACGCTTCTCAGCTCGCTGGACTACTTCCAGGGTCACGCCAACGTCGCGGGTGAGTACTATGCCCTCGTGCTCTTCGGCGCAACGGGCATGATGCTGATGACCTGCTCGGTTGAGCTGTTGATGGTCTTCGTCGGCCTTGAGATCTCCTCGATTTCGAGCTACATCATGGCTGGCTTCCGCAAGGGCAAGGCCGCCACCAGCCGAGTCCTCGATCAAGTACTTCCTGCTCGGCTCCTTCGCCACGGCTTTCTTCCTGTATGGCATCGCCCTCGCCTTCGGTGCAACCGGCTCCACACGTATCGATATCCTCTCGCAGGGACTCGCGACCACAGCGACACCGATGCTCGCCTTGCTGGCGCTAGCGATGATCGTCATCGGCATCGGCTTCAAGGTCTCCGCGGCTCCCTTCCACGTCTGGACCCCCGACGTCTACCAGGGAGCTCCCGCTCCTGTTGTTGGCCTGATGTCCACCGCGCCCAAAGCCGCAGCGTTCGCCGTTCTTCTGCGTGTCCTCTTCTCCGGCTTTCCCTCGTACGAGCCGCGCTGGGCTGGCCTCATCTGGATCATCGCCGTCCTCTCCATGTTCACCGGCAACCTCGGCGCCCTGATGCAGCGCGACGTCAAGCGCATGCTCGCCTACTCCTCGATCGCGCATGCCGGTTACCTCCTCGTCGCCTTTACCGCGTTCCCAGCCGATGGCATCGCCTCGGCCTGCTTCTACACCGCAGCCTACGCAGCCATGAACGTCGGTGCCTTCACCGTCATCACGCAGCTCTCCGGCTACGACGAGAACGCTCGCACCATCGACGACTACGCCGGCCTCGCGCTCAAGCGTCCCGTCCTCACCGCGCTGCTCGGATTCTTCCTCCTCTCGCTGATCGGAATCCCCTTCACCGGCGGCTTCTTCGGCAAGTTCTATGTCTTCTCGGCAGCGCTGCACGCGGGCAACGTCTGGCTTGCATTATTTGGCCTGCTCAACAGCGGCATCGCCTGCTTCTACTACCTTCGCCTCCTGGCCGCAATGTACAGCCGCCCCGCAACCGACACCGGACACATCAAGGTGAGTGCTCCGGTGTCCATCCCGGCGGCCATCGCGCTCACCTTCACAGCTGTCGCCACACTGCTGCTCGGTATCGCTCCGAACCGCGTTCTGGCGCTGGCCCGCAGTGGAGCCGAGGTCACCATGAAGGCGATCCCTGCATCTTCGCTGCAGCAGACCACAGCCGATACCAGCCGCCTGCCTCGTTAGGCGGCTGTTTTCCTCAACCGTACGTTTGATCTGATTCCAAAGATCATGTATTCTTATCTAGTTGCAGTCAACGCAATGTGCGCCCGTAGCTCAGCTGGATAGAGCAACTGGCTACGAACCAGTAGGTCGGGTGTTCGAATCACTCCGGGCGCACCATCCCTCCCCCAGCAAATCAAATCCCTTCAATCTGCTACTCACAGAACACGCCTCGAAATGATTGCGCGTATAACGGCCTTTCCCGATTGACGACCAATTTAGTCCTCAATAGACTAGAATGCAGGACAGGTCGACTTCGACGCCATGCTTTGATCAAGGGTGACCAGCAGGCGGTTCGTCGCGTATCGCGGCCCTGAGGAAGAGAAACACCTTATGCTGCAGGCATTTATCATTACCCTCCGCGAGGGCGTGGAAGCTTCGCTGATCGTTGGCATCATCTTCGCCTATCTGGTTAAGATCGGCCGCGAAGAGCTCAAGAAAATCGTCTTCTGGGCCATCGCAGCCGCTGTGGGCTGCAGCGTCGCCGGGGCCATCGTTCTGGCCCATCTCGAACTCAATACCGACATCTTTGAGGGCTGGGTCATGCTCGCCGCAGCCGTCTTCGTCATCAGCATGATCTGGTTCATGCATAAGACGGCCCGCACCATGCGCGGCGATATCGAAGAAAAAGTCTCGCAGTACACCAGCGAAAAGGGCGTTTCGACGACCGGCCTCTTCTTCTTCGTCTTCCTCATGGTGCTGCGCGAAGGCGTCGAGACGGTTCTGATTCTCTCTGCCGTCACGCTCAACTCCACTGAGCTGCTAAGCTTCACCGGAACCGTCCTCGGCATCGCCGTCGCCGTCGTCTTCGGTGTTCTCTTTGTCCGTGGCAGTGTCAAGATCAATCTTCAGCGCTTCTTCCGCGTCACCACCGTCATCCTCTACTTCGTGGCCTTCCAGCTCATCGTCAGCGGCCTGCACGAGCTGAGCGAAAACGGCGCCCTTCCCTCCAGCAAAGCGGAGATGCGCCTGATCGGCCCCATCGTCCGCAACGACCTCTTCTTCTTCGTTACGATGCTTGCCCTCGCCGGCCTGATGATTCTGATGGAATACCGTCGGCGCGCTCCCGTTCAGCTCGCCTCCGATGCCACCCCGGCAGACCGCCGCCGCA
The DNA here is from genome assembly GCF_028283685.1 of Edaphobacter sp. Taxonomy (GTDB): domain Bacteria; phylum Acidobacteriota; class Terriglobia; order Terriglobales; family Acidobacteriaceae; genus Edaphobacter. The sequence goes on from NZ_JAPWKF010000001.1 coordinate 568,167, forward strand.
TCGAGTGGACCCAGCGCCGCGAGAAGCTCTGGATGAACGCTGTCGTCATCACCAGCTTCCTGTTCATCTTCCTCTCCACCGCCGAGTTCATCTACGCCAAGAGCACCACGGCTCTCTCGCCCACCACCGCCGTCACACTCGTTGGCTCCGAGGTCACCGTCCCCGCATCCGAGATCAACGACGACCAGCTCCACCGCTTCGGCGTCCACGTCGAAGATGGCAAGGGCGGCAGCACCGAGGTTCGCTTCCTGCTCTTCAAGAAGCCGGACGGCAACATCGTCGCCGTCGGCGATGCCTGCCGCATCTGCGGTCCCGTAGGCTTCTACATTGGCGATCAGGGCATCACCTGCAAGATGTGCGCCTCTCCCCTCAACGCCGGCTCCATGGGCCAGGAGGGCGGCTGCAATCCCATCCCGCTGAAGAGCGCTGTCACCGCAGGTCAGGTCACCATCCAGGCCGACGCTCTGCGCTCTCTCATCCCGATCTTCCAGCAATAAGGACACAAGGCACGCATCATGTTCCTTCGGCTTTTGATTGAGAGTTTTCGGCGGCAGCGGAGACGCAAGATCCTCGCCGGCATCGCCATACTTCTCGGCACAACAGCCGTAACCGCGATGCTCGCCCTGGCGACCACCATCGGCGACCGCATTCAAGATGAGCTGGCCGTCTACGGAGCTAACATCGTTGTCACTCCCGCGGCAGAGCAGCTAGACGTCCAAGTCGGTGGCATCGACGTGCGTCCCGACTCCGGCGGAGCCACCCTCAAGGAATCAGATCTCAAGAAGCTTCGCGGCATCTTCTGGGCCAACAACATCACCGGCGTCTCTCCTCAACTGCCCGTCCACATCCTCGGAACCACCTCAGAAGGCGAGACACTCGACGTTGCGGCCACCGGCCTCTGGTTTCGTCACTCCCTCTCCAACGGCGGCCCAGCCATCGTCACCGGAGCTCCCGCGCTGCATCCTCTCTGGAAGCTGACCGGTGAATGGCCGAAAGAGACTTCCCCTACAGCCAACAGCGCTGATGCCGTCATTGGCAGTGCGCTGGCGACGAGCAAAGGCATCCACACAGGCGATACGATTCAACTGACGCCGTCCCCTCAAAATCCCGGCGCTCTCCACAGCCTTCACGTGACCGGCATCGTCGCCACGGGAGATACCGTCGACAATCAGATTCTCTTGCCGCTCTCCACCGCGCAAAGCATCGCCGGAACGCCGGATGCCGTCAAGCGCGTCGAGGTCTCCGCCCGCACCAAGCCCGAAGACTCCTTCGCCCGCAAAGACCCCGATTCCCTCTCCGCCAAGCAGAAGGAGATCTGGTACTGCCGTCCCTACGCCAACTCCATCGCCTATCAGATTCGTGAAGCCATCCCCGGAGCCCGCGCCGAGCAGATCCGCCGCGTGGAACAAAGCCAGGGCACCGTTCTCAGCCGCATCAGCGGCCTCATGTGGCTCATCAGTGCAGCAGCCATGCTCGCCGCGGCCTTCGCCGTCAGCGCCGCCATGGCGACCGCCATCCTCGAACGGCAGGTAGAGATCGGCCTGATGCGCTCACTCGGCGCCAGCAAGACCTCCATCGCACTGCTCTTCTATACCGAGTCCGGCCTGCTGGCCTTCATCACAGGAGCCATCGGCTACATTATCGGCTCAGGGGTCGCCGCATGGGTTGGCATTAAGATCTTTGGGGCATCGGCAACCCCTGCCCTGACGGACATCCTCAACCCCGTTCTGCTGCCCGTCATCGTCAGCCTGTCGCTTCTTATCGCAATCGCAGGCAGTACACCCGCCATTCGCAGGGCACTCTCCATGGAACCGTCCTCGATCCTCCGGACGGGCGCATGAGCCATCGCATCAGCCTCTTCCAGATGATCCGGCGGTCGATCATGCACCGCAGGGCGCGCAGTCTCTCGGCGCTTCTCGCCATGACCATCTCTGCCGCTGTGGCAACGGCGCTGCTCACGCTCTACACCAGCCTTGATGCCAAGCTGCATCACGAGTTCCGCGGCTTCGGCGCCAACATCGTCATCACTCCCGCAAAGGGTGAAAAGCACTTCGCCGATGGAACGCTCGACAAGGTACAGGCACTCGCGGGACCGGATGCCAACGCAGCCGAGTTCGGCTATGCCGTCGCAACCACTGATCGCGGCACTCCTGTCGTCGTCGCAGGAACCGACTTCGCCGCTGTACGCCGCCTCGACTCCTGGTGGCAGGTCACGGCGTGGCCTACGCCCGCTGAAACCTCAAGTGCACTCCTGGGTCAGCACGCCGCGCAATTCATCGGCGATGAAAACAACGTGCAGCTCACCTTCGCAGACCGTCCCATCACGCTGCACGGCGCCGGACGACTGAATACCGGCGGAGACGAAGATAACCGCATCTACATGCCGCTCGCATCTTTTACCGCGTGGACTGGTGCTCTGCCCAGCGTCATCGAACTCCAGGTTCCCGGCGGAGCAGCGCAGGTCGAATCCGTCATCGGCGACCTTCGCAAACAGCTTCCCGGCATCAAGGTCGATCCGGTGCGACAGTTGGTCGAAGGCGAAAACCGCATCGTCGATAAGACGCATGCGCTGATGTACGCCGCCATGATCCTCATCGCGCTCACTGTGGCCATCAGCGTTCTGGCCACGTTGTCCGCGAGCGTCCTGGAGCGTCGTCGAGACTTTGCGTTAATGAAAGCACTCGGCAGCTCGACGATTCACATGGTTGGGCTATTCGTCTGCGAGGCCGTGGTTCTCTCCATCGGCGGAGTAATGATCGGCTACATCCTCGGCTCGGGAGCATCCTCTCTCATCAGCCAGCTCAACTTTCACACCGCAACCATGCCACGGCTAAGCGTCCTGCCCGCCATCCTTCTGCTGAATGTGTCCATCGCAGTCCTGGCAGCATTGCTTCCCGTCCGTCTGCTGCGCGGCCTTCAACCCGCGGCACTGCTGAAAGGCGAATGATCATGATGGTAAAAGAGAACCTCGCGATGATAAATCCCAACGATCTCACGCGACCCGATTGCGCCGTGATCTCCCTCAAGGAGGTCACGCGAGACTACTCCGGTCATGCTGGCAAGGTCTGCGCACTCAACGCTGCCTCCTTCTCCATCGTCGCCGGCGAATGGGTCGCCATCACCGGTCCCTCGGGCTCCGGCAAGAGCACTCTGGTCAACATGATCGGCTGTCTCGACCGTCCCACGCAGGGCGCCCTGATGATTGACGGCGTCGACGTCGCTTCCATGTCGGCGACCGATCTCGACCGCTTTCGCGCCGACAAGATCGGCTTCATCTTCCAGCAGTTTCATCTGATCCCCTACCTGTCGGCGCTGGAAAATGTCATGCTGGCGCAGTACTTCCACTCGATGACCGACGAGAAGGAAGCCCGCGCTGCGCTTGAGCGCGTCGGCCTCGGCAACCGCGCCGATCATCTCCCCAGCGAGCTTTCAGGCGGCGAACAACAGCGCGTCTGCGTGGCCCGCGCTCTCATCAACAACCCGCCGATTCTCCTCGCCGATGAGCCAACCGGCAACCTCGACGAAGCCAATCAGAAGATTGTCGCGGGGTTGCTCAAGGACCTGCACGCACAGGGACACACCATCGTGATGGTGACGCACGACCCCGAGATGGCCTCTCTCGCCCAGCGCCGTATCGCGCTCAGCCACGGCAAGGTCTTCTGCCATCCCGTCGGCGGAGCGATCGTCCCGATCCGTTAGCGTTCGCCCCAGCTCAGCTTGCTCCGCAACACGCTGAAGAGACCATTGCGCCGCGGCCGCAACAGGCGAACGCTGTGCTCCGAACGGCAACAGACGATCTCGTCTCCCAGCTCCAGTTCGATCGCCTCCTGCCCATCTACGGTCAGGTAGGTCAGGTTCGGCACGCCCTCAATGTGAATGGTGATGGTCGCATCCCCCGGCACCACAATCGGCCGGATCGTCAGCAGATGAGGACAGATCGGCGTCACCGTCATGGCACTCACCGAAGGCATCACGATCGGCCCATTCGCTGCAAGGTTGTAGGCAGTCGATCCTGTCGGCGTCGAGACAATAATGCCATCCGCTCGCATCGACCCGACAAACTGCTGGTCGATCTCCACCGAAAAATCCGCCATACGTGCAATAGCGCCCTTTGAGACCACAATGTCGTTGAGCGCGTCCCAGTGCTTGACGATCTTTGCAGACCGGCGCAGCTCGATATGCATCATGTCGCGCGTCTCGATGCTCGCGCAGTTATCGCACCATGCCTCAAGAGCCAGATACAGCTCCGCCAGCGGTACCTCGGTCAGAAAGCCCAGCGAACCCAGATTCACACCCAGGATCGGCGTCGGGAAGTGAGCGAACGCCCGCGCCGCGGCCAGCAGCGTTCCATCGCCGCCAAGCACGATCACCAGGTTGGGATGATGCTTCGGCAGTTCACTGCGCTGTACCGACACCTTCGCGCCGACGTAAGCCGCACTATGCGGGTCGAGAAACGCCTCATAGCCATGACTGGTTAGCCAGTCCATCAGCTCGCTCAGAATCGAAGCAAGCTCAGGCTTCTGCGGCTTGGAGATAATTGCGGCCTTGTACATTTCTGTTAGTTTACCGGCTCCGGGCTCTCATCGCTCGCTCCATCGAATACAGCACGCAGGAGATATTCATGATTGCCCTCCATCCCTTTGATCGGCGAGTCAATCACCTCGAGATCGGCAGCTCCCAGCTCTCGCGCACACTCCGTAACGCGTTCAATCGCCTGCTGGCGTGCAGACTCTTCCCGCACGATTCCACCTTTGCCCACATTGTGCCTTCCGGCCTCAAACTGGGGCTTAATCAGCACTACCGCCGTTCCGCTCCATCTCTCCCCCTCGACCGCCAACGCCGCGATCACGGCAGGCAGCACCAGCGTCGCCGAGATAAACGACACATCCATCGCCAGAAAGACAGGCGCAGCCTTCTCAGGTGAGCGCAGGCTACCCGGTTCCAGCAAGCGCGCATTCGTGCGCTCAAGCAGCGTGACGCGTGCATCGCTGCGCAGCTTCTGCGCAATCTGCCCGTAGCCGGTATCTACAGCCAACACCGAGACTGCCCCGGCCTGCAGCATACAATCCGTGAAGCCCCCCGTGGAAGCGCCGACATCCACTGCAGGAACACCCGTCAGATCAATCTTCCAGTGCTGCAGCGCCTTCTCCAGCTTCAGGCCGCCCCGGCTGACATACTTCAGGTCTTCTCCCAGCATACGAATGGCTGCGTCTTCCGTAACGGCGGCTCCAGGCTTCTCCACCTTCTGTTCGTTCACCAGCACGCGTCCTGCAAGGATGAGGGCCTGCGCCCTCTCCCGCGATGCGGCATGCCCTTGGTCCACCAGTAATTTGTCCAGACGTATCTTCATGCAAACTCAATCGATATCCGACACAGAGGTCGTTCATTGGTTAAGGTACATTGTCTGGCCTCATGCGTTAGAGTTGCTAGGACAAGACTTAATCGAAAAATTCAGCAGAACCTCAGGAATTGATTGATGTACAGAGAGTTGGGACCAGCGAATCATGCATCCCGTTCCACATCGAACGATGACGCCGACCTCCTCGCGCTCATACGACGCGGTGACGAGCACGCCATGGCCTCTCTCTACGATCGCTACGCAAAGATTGTTTATTCCACCGCACTCCGCGTCCTCCGCGATCCCACCTCCGCCGAAGAGATTCTGGAAGCTGTCTTCCTCCAGATCTGGCGTACGCCGGAACAGTTCGTTGCCATTCGCGGAAGCCTTGGAGCGTGGCTGACCCTCCTCACACGTAACCGCTCCATCGATGCCATCCGGCGTAAGAAGCCGGTAGAAGCGATCAGCGACATTGCACTCGCCGGTCAATATGATCTCAGCGTCGAATCGGAGCGACAGCTGATGGCGAATCAGGCAGCCACGGCCCTGCTCCAGCTCGGCGCCGATCAGCGAAAGACACTCGACATGGCGTTCTTCGACGGCCTGACGCATGCAGAGATCAGCGAGATGACCAGCGACTCTCCCGCCATCGTAAGCGCCAGGATCACCGGCACACTCCATGCGCTGAGAAAGGCCTTTCTCGCATGAGTTCCCTCGCCCATTACGATCAAGCCGATCTCGCACTGTTCGCCTTGCAGCTGCTGCCTTCCGCCGAATCGGCGTCCATGACGATGCACGTCTCCGGCTGCAGCTACTGCCGTCAGGAGCTCGCCCAGCTGCAGGGCGATCTTGCCTCTTTCGCCTCCATCGTCGAACCCCATTCCCCTCCGTCCCAGGTGCGCGACCGCCTGCTGAATCAGGTGGCTCGCGAAAAGAAACTTGCCCCCATCGAGCAGCTGGAACCCACCCCGAAGGACGTGTCCGCCCCTCCCGAGCAGCCAGTACGATACGAGCGCTCCGAGCGGGCACCTCGTCCTGTCACCGCACCACCGCCGCCGGCGGTGGGAGGACGATTGCACTCCCGCTCAGCAAGCCTGGGGAGCGCACGTTATCTTGACGAGGACAAGCTCCCAAAGACGGACGAAGACGCGACCGTCACCAGGCTGCTCCCGCGCATCGCTTCCTGGCTGGGATGGATCGCAGCCGCTGGCATTGCGATCACAGCTGGCAATCTCTATCACCAGCGCGAGAGCCAGAAGTTACGAATCGCCGATCAGACCAACATCATCAATCGCCTCCGCGCCGACTCCGAGGGTGCTCGCCAGCTCCTCGAGACCATCACCGACCCCACTGCCCGTCAGGTCACCCTCACCCCCTCCATGGGTGCTCCCGTCTCATCCGGCCCGCAGGGACGAGTGATCTACGTCACCTCAAAGGGAGCCCTTATCTTCCTGGGCAGCAGCCTCGAGCCGGTCGAAACCTACAAGACCTACGAGCTTTGGCTGATCCCCGCCGATGGACGCGATCCTATCCCTGCCGGCACCTTCCATCCCGACCCGCGCGGAAACGCCAGCGTGATTCTGCCGCCGCTTCCCAAGGGCATTCAGGCCAAGGCCTTTGGAATCACCCTCGAAGACGACGGAGGCTCCCAGACACCTACCATGCCCATCGTGATGGCAGGTAACTGACTGAGAGCCTCTGTTCTAATCTTTGATCGAGTTGTTTACGGAAGCTGCGCGCGAACCTGAACGCCGTATCCCTGCAGCGGAATCGTCGTCTCCACAATATCCGTATCTGTACGAATAATCGTCATGTTCGTCGACTCCGGTGAGGTCACATAGATCTTTCCGGTTGGCGTGCCGTTGATCGCCGCGATGAAGTTCGGATGGATTGTGTTCGGCACCGGAATCGTCGCTGTGACGGTATTGGACGTCAGATTCACCACCGAGACCGTGCTGTCCGCCTTGTTCACCACATAGGCGCGCGAGCCGTCCTGCAACACTGCCACCATCTGCGGATTCACACCCACAGGCACCGTCGCCAGCACCTGGCCGAAGCCAGTCGCATCAATCGGGTTGGTCGCATCGCAATTCGCATTGCCCGGCAGTGCAGCCGTCGAGCAGAGCGGGATGTTGATGATGCTCGCCGACCCCTTGTTGACGCCGTCACCTGAGTTCAGCACCACCAACTCGTTCTTCGTCGTTGCAAGGTCAGCCCAGATCGGCGCTGTTCCAACAGGAATCGGATTGACGGCCGGAGACGGAACCGCATCCAGTGCATTCGCCTGGGCATTGATGACAGAAACGGTGCCATCTGCCTTGTTCATGATGAAGACTCTCTTTCCATCCGAGGTCATCACGCCATAAACAGGGGTATTGCCGAGAGGCACCGTACCGGAGATCGTGCTGCTCGTCGTATCGATCGACGAGGCCAAGCCATTTCCACCACTCGCATTCTGATTGATGACATACTGCCGCGCCGCGCCCGCGTATCCGGCGATATAGACAGGGGTATATCCCGTCGTAATCGGCAGTTCCTGCTTCAGCGCCGGAGGAGCTCCTGTCAACTGGGCGACTGCGCCTCGACCAGCCTCTGTCAGGTAGGTCGACGCCGTATCCGCGAAGATGCTGTTCGGTGCAGCGCCATTCAACAGCGTCGTCTCCACCATGTCTCTCGTCTGCAGGCTAGTCGAGACATCGAAACTCGTCATGGTTGCGTCGCCGTTCAACGTATAGCCTGTAGTGCCCGTTGCATTCAGCCAGAAAAAGTACGGAGCAACGCCAACATTTGCCGTAATCAGCACCGTATCACCGGAAAAATCGACGATCGTCACAATACCGGGAAGTCCGCCGCCAGGATCGGAGATGGCAAGCGCAAACCGCTGCGGCTGCGAGGCCGGTCCTACGGGATTGATGGCCGTCACTACTGGGCGATACGTGTTGCCGCAGCCTGCTGCCGCCACAAGCGCAGCCAGAACGCCGGCTGCAGCTGCAGCCTTGGCTTTCATACCCATTCTGGACCGCATGGAACGCCGTTCTGAACGGCCTTCGATAGTTCTCTCTGCTTCGATTCTTGCTAAACGCAAAACTGCTCCCGCCGTGCAACTGGTGTTGGCTATGCTATGTCAGATTGTAAATCACAGTGAGCACAAGATTAGACATCCACAGGAACTCCGGGGCGGGAAAGAAATGTATCCCGCCGAGCCGTGACCGGGCGCAGTCCGCGGCTCTGACCGCGCTCGTCTGCCTGCTGCTCGGCCTCTGTGCCCTGTGGCGTATGGCAATCACTCTCCGGAACGGCCACGATCTCTGGTTTTTTGCTATCCCCGCAGCCATCAGCGTTGTCTTCGGCGCTATCGTCTGGAGCCTTCGGGCCGCCACGCCGGGGGGTATCGCCGCGGGAACCCTTATTTGCTTTGTTCTCATTGAACCCAGGCCCGCTGCTGCAACTGGGGCGCCGCAAACCTCATATGCGGGACTCATCGCCTTGATCGTCCTGTTCCTGCTCTCTTTCGCCGCGACCAGGTTCGGTCGCTCCCGCAAAGAGGCTCGAGGCCTGGCCGAGGGACGCCGGGGACGGCAGGCCTCGCAGATCGTCGCCAACCTCGGTGCAGCAGCCCTCTTCGCCGCTGCGGGTAGCCCTGTCGGCTGCATCGCGGCCCTCGCCGAAGCCGCTGCCGATACCAACTCCTCTGAGATCGGCCAGGCGCTGGGAGGCCCCGTCCGCATGATCACCACCTGGCAAACCGTTCCGCCCGGCACCGATGGGGGCATCACTATCCGCGGCACAATGGCAGGCATCCTCGCCGCCATCGTTGTAGCAGCCCTCAGCACCATCGGTCATACCACCTGGCATCAGCGGATCATCATCTGCCTGGCCGCGTGGTTGGGGCTCTTCTTCGACAGTCTGCTCGGCGCGACCGTTGAGCGAAAAGGCTGGCTGGGAAATGATCTCGTCAACTTCCTGTCAACCGTCGCTGCCGCTCTCATTGCCGTCGCGTTGAGCTAAAAGTCGTCTTCCCCGGTAATCCATCGCCGAGGAAGCCCAACGTCCAGATGAAGCTTCCACGCCGTGTAGCTCGCAATCTCATGCAGATAGCGCTTGGCTGACTCAAACCATCCGAGGTGCCCCACCGTCGCCCGCGGTGAAGTATAGACATCCAGATTCACATCCCGGCACATCTCTCGAATCCGGAACAGATGCGTCCCGTCCGAAACCACCACAATATGGTGCAGGTTGTACTCGCGCGCGATCGCGGCAAGCCGATGAACCTGCTGTTCCGTATCGAAAGAGTTTGTCTCCGCGATGATATTGCCGAACGGGATGCCATGCGCCAGCAGATAATCCCGTCCCACGGCCCCTTCCGTATTGCCCCGGTCTTTATCCGCACCGCCACCCAGCGTAATAACGATCGGTGCAATCTGCATCCGGTAGAGATCCACCGCATGATCCAGGCGAAAGTGTAGCGTTGGCGAGGGACGTCCCGCATACTCCGCGGCGCCAAAGACGGCAATCGCATCCGCCTTCTGCGCCTCATCCTGGTCCGCAACCGCAGAGATCTGCTGTGCGACATACATACTCCAGCCAATCCCCACCAGGACCAGCGCCAGGATCAGGCTGCGAGCAATAACGAGCGCCGCAGACGGTTGGCTACCGCGCAGTTTTTTATCCGAAACGGTCATGTCAGTGTGCGTCTTGAGTGTACGGTATCGTCCACACGATGATGAGTCGATGTGACAAAACGGTCAGCGCTGCAACGTCAATGCGATCTCATGTGTCGGGATCGCCCCTTCACGCAGGATCATCCAGGAGTTGCCGCCGCCCGAAAGGTCGACAATTGTTGTAGCGACCGAACGAGCCGTCGGACCGCCATCGACGATCAGCGGAATCTTGTCGCCCAACTGGTCCCGCACGCCATTGGCATAAGTGCACTCCGGCATCCCCGACAGATTCGCCGACGTCGCCGTAATCGGCAGTCCAAATGCCTTCACCACGGCACGCGGAATCGCGGCCTCCGGCACACGCAGAGCCACGTTACCGGTATTGGCCGTAACCCGCAGCGGCAACTTCGATCCTGCCTTCACCACCAGCGTCAGCGGCCCCGGCCAGAATCGCTCCGCCAGCCGATCGAATGCGGTATCCAATCCGCGTGCAAGCTCATACGCCTGCGCAACTTCGCCGATCAGCAACGATAGCGGCTTATGCCGAGCGCGCGATTTGATCTCGTAGATACGGTCCACGGCATGCAGATTCACAGGATCGACGGCAAGTCCGTAAAACGTGTCCGTAGGCAGGGCAACTACGTGACCGCTCTGAAGTCGATCGGCAACCTGGGAGACAAGCCCTGGTTCTGGCTCATCGGGATGAATGCGGAGGGTTTCGGCAGTCAACGTTTCCAACACTCCTGTGCCGTGTCCGGCCATCTCGGAACATAGCACACTGCCGTGGAGCGCTCAAAACGCACAATGCGGACCATCGTAAAATCATCAGATGGCTGTATCCTCCGAGATCATCTCGAGCCGCTCCAATCAACGCGTCAAACAGCTGCGAGCAGCCTTCACCGCAAATCCCCGTCTCAGCGAGGGATTGATTGCCATCGAAGGCGAACACCTGCTCGAGGAGGCCCTGCGCAGCGGCATCGTTCCGCAAACGCTCTATCTCACGCCACAACGCCCTCTTCCCGCAGGCATTCCCTCCTGCGTCGACATCATCCGCCTGAGCGACGACGTCTTCCGCAGCGCCGTCGAGACCCAGTCCCCACAGGGCATCGCCGCGCTCATCCAGCCGCCCCTGCAGTCGATCGACGATCTCTTCCAGAACAACGCACCTCTCCTGCTCATCGCCGCAGGCCTTCAGGACCCCGGCAACCTGGGCACACTCGTCCGCTCCGCCGAAGCCTTCGGTGCCTCCGGCATCATCACCACCCCCGGCACGGTCAGCCCATGGAATCAGAAGGCGATACGTTCCAGCGTCGGCAGCGTCTTTCGTCTTCCCGTCATCGCCTGCGACGAAGATGAGATCGCCGCTCTCCCACGCCGCGGCATCCGCCTCTTCGCCGCCGTCGGAGCGCAGGATGCCGGCGTGCTCCCCGCACAGGACTCCGACATGCGCCCTGCTTCCGCGATCATGATCGGTAACGAAGGAAGCGGCCTCTCGGAGACATGGCTGCGCATGGCGACGGCCCGTATCACCATCCCCTGTCCTGGCCCCGTCGAAAGCCTCAACGCCGCCATCGCCGGTTCCCTGCTTCTCTACGAGGCATCAAGGCAACGCAGCCTCTCGATCCATACGACAGTGAAGAAGACCCAACGCATTCCCAACCCGCAGCAGCGGCGTCCCACAGGGGCAACACGATGAGCCTCTTCGACGCAACTCCCATCGCCTCATCAGTACCGGACAGGCAAGCGCCTCTCGCTGAGAAAATGCGCCCTCGCACGCTCGAGGAGTACATGGGCCAGGAGCATCTCCTCGGCCCCGGCAAGCCTCTTCGCATCGCCATCGAAAACGACGACGCCACCTCCATGATCTTCTGGGGACCTCCGGGAACCGGAAAGACCACGCTCGCCAAGATCATCGCGCACCGCACCCAGTCCAGCTTCATCGAGTTCTCCGCCGTGCTCAGCGGCATCAAGGAGATCAAGCAGGTGATGGCCGACGCCGAGAAGGCCTCTCACCTCGGCTCGCGCACCATCCTCTTCATCGACGAGATTCACCGCTTCAACAAAGCACAGCAGGACGCCTTCCTTCCTTACGTCGAACGCGGCACCATCCGTCTGATCGGCGCGACGACCGAGAACCCCTCCTTCGAAATCATCGCCGCGCTCCTCTCACGCTCCCGCGTCTACACGCTGCGCGCGCTCACCGAGGAGCAGATCGTCGCTCTCCTCGAGCGTGCTCTCGAAGACAAGGAACGCGGCCTCGGCACCCTCGGTTTATCCGCCAATCCCGAAGCCCTCGCGCTGATCGCCTCGTACTCCAGCGGCGACGCCCGTCACTCCCTCAACGCTCTCGATGCAGCCTCCCGTCTCACGCGTGGACGCAAAGAGACCGTGCTGACCAAGGAGATCGCGGCCGAGGCATTGCAGCAGCGCGTGTTGCTCTACGACAAGCAGGGCGAGCAGCACTACGACATCATCTCCGCGCTTCACAAGAGCGTTCGCAACTCTGACGCCGACGCTGCGCTCTACTGGCTGGGCCGCATGCTCGAGGCCGGCGAAGATCCCATGTACGTCGCCCGCCGCGTCGTGCGCATGGCCATCGAAGACATCGGCCTCGCCGCCCCCGAAGCCCTCAATCTTTGTCTCTCCGCAAAAGACGCCATGCACTTCCTCGGTCATCCCGAAGGCGAACTTGCCCTCGCACAGGCCGTCGTTTACCTTGCGCTCGCACCAAAGTCCAACGCTGTCTACAGCGCCTACAACACCGTACGCGGCGATATCCAGGCCACTGCCGCCGAGCCCGTTCCGCTGCATCTGCGCAACGCACCCACCAAACTGATGAAGGAGCTCGACTACGGGAAGGGCTATCAGTATGCGCACGACGTTGAAGGCCGCATCGCTGACATGGAGTGCCTGCCGCCCTCACTCAAGGGACGCCGCTACTACCAGCCGGCCGGAGAAGGACGCGAGAAACTTCTCGCGCAACGCATGGAAGAGATTGCGCGTATCAAAGCCGAAAAGCGCGGCCGCTAGGTCTTATCTTTCGCAGAGCCGGTTCTGTACGTCTCAATCTTTGTACTTCACAGAACAACCATACGGCCGCGTGCTCTGTGTCGCCACCGGCCTACCCGCCATCGCAGCATTCAAAGCATCGTTCAGATAGTTGTTGGCGCCCTTGATATCTGCCTGATCGGTCGTCGGCCTGTCATCGATCGCACCCTGGTAGATCAGCTGTCCCTTCGGGTCTATAACAAAGATGTGCGGCGTCGTCTTCGCTTGATAAAGATGACCGATCGCACCATCGCCATCCAGCAGCGCCGCCGTCGGAGAAGCCTTCATCTGCTTCAGGTACTGGTTCTCCTCCGCAGGAGTCATATTTCCCTGCTCGCCCGGCCCTGACGACAACACTGAGAGCCACACAACGCCCTTGGAGGTCCACTCCTTCTGCAGAGCCTCCATGTTGCCGCTCAGATAGTGTTTTTGATCGAATGGGCAGCCCTTGTTCGCCCACTCGAGAACAACATACTTACCGCGGTACTGCGATAACGTGTGAGCGACCCCGTTAGAGTCTGTTCCCTTGAAGTCCGGTGCCTGCGTCCCAGGCGTCAAGGCCAGCAACGGGATGGCTGCGAACAGGAATGCGATGGAAAGAGAGTGGCGAGGAATCATGGCACGGCACCTCCACGCTGCTATTGTGCGCTCAATCCTTCAGACGCCGCAATGCTCGCCGTGGCCTACGCCGGAGCCAGCAGATTAGCGTCGCGCCACAGCCGCCAGCGGCCATCCTCACCGCGACGAAAGACCGTCAACACGTTCCCTGCGTGCAGCATCTCACTCGCACCCGGCGGCTTGATTCTGATCTCGAGCTTGTTCCAGCAGACCGCCAGATCACCCTCAACCGTAACCTCCTGAACATCAGGAGTTCCGTCAATCTCTACCTTCCCGGCCATGCCGCGGAACGATGCTGCAAAGTCCTGCCGCGTCATCAACCCATTCCGGGTAAAGAACAACGCATCATCCGTCATCAGCGACAGGATGCTATCCAGATCGCCTGCCTTCGACGCAATCAGCCATGCGTCGATCACGTCCCGGACAGCCTTTTGATCGTCGGTCATTGCGTATCCTTCTTCAACGCAGTTAACACAACAGCCTTGGTAAGCAACTCCGGCAGCACATCCGCCGGCTTGCTTCCCATCGGATAGATCACATATGTCGGCACTCCGCTGCGTCCTACCGAAGCAAGCTGCTTGGTGATCTCGGCATCGTACTGCGTCCAGTCGGCGCGCAACAGCGTCACGTTCTTATCGCGAAACTCCTTCTGAACATCCGACGACTTCAACACCACGCGCTCATTCACCTGGCAGCTCAGGCACCATGCCGCCGTGAAGTCGATAAACACGGGATGCCCCGCCGCTCGCGCCTGGTCAAGCGCCTGCTGCGTGTAAGGCTGCCACACCAGCGTCGTGTCCTTCGGCTGATACAGCGGCACCGACAGCGCCACCGCACCGATGAGCAGTGCAGCAATTGAACTCGACCACCGCGCCGGCCATCTGCCCAAAACCCAGCCCGCCACCGTAAGCAGCAGGAAGCAGGTCAACAGCAGCGCCATGCGATAGACTCCACCGGTCGGGAAGAGGCTTCCGTAGACGTAGGCCAGCCAGATCACCGTCGCGAAGAAGATCACCGCCGTAACCTGCTTGAAGATCTCCATCCAAGCCCCGGGCTTCGGCAGCAGCTTCGTCCACGAAGGCTGGAAGCTCAGTAACAGGTAGGGTGCTGCAAGTCCTGCCGCAAGAGCCGTGAAGACCGCAAACGTAATCCACGCCGGCTGCGAGATCGCAAAACCGATCGCCGCGCCCATGAACGGAGCCGTGCAAGGCGTCGCCACCACGGTAGCCAGCACTCCGGTAAAGAAGCTGCCAGCATAACCCTGCTTCTGCGCCAGTTCGCCACCAACGCTCGTCAGCGACAGACCAATATCAAACAATCCCGCCAGCGAGAGAGCAAACAGGAAGATTCCCGACGCCAGAATCGTCAGGAACGTCGGAGACTGCAGCTGGAAGCCCCATCCCGCCTCGCTGCCGCCCGCACGCACAATCAACAACGCCGCCACAATCGCCCAGAACGAGACCAGGATGCCCAGCGCGTAGACCAGCCCATGCTGTCGAATGCGCCCGCGCTCCTCATTCGACGACTGCACCAGTGACAGCCCCTTCAGGAAAAGCACCGGAAAGACACACGGCATCAGGTTCAGAATGATGCCGCCGACAAACGCAAGCCCAATCGCAGCAACCGCCGTCAGTTGCTGCCCTCCGCCCTTGGCCGCGGGACTGCCCGATCGCGCCACTTCACCCGGAATGACCGGAGCCGTCACATCGAAGGCATGCTCGTCGTCCAGCTTCACAACGCCATGCAGCGTTGCAGGAAGCTTGGTCAGCTCCGGCGCCCGCGGAATCCTGATCCGGACACCGTTCGGCAGCGCGTCGACATCCTGATCCGCTGCATTCGCGATCTGCTCTTCGTCAAAGGGATAGAACTCGGCATCGTCCGTCGATTGGCCGGTGATCAGATCCAGTACAAATTCTTTCTGTCCGCCATGAACCGTGACCTTCGTCTCCGGCCCGGGTTTCTGCGGCAGAAGCCCCAGTGCCTCTCCCAGCGCGCCAACGCGCGCAGGAGCAGTCGGCGCCTGCGCATCGACCGTCAGGTTCAGCCCCAGGTTCGCCTTGCCCGGAATGCAGACCTCGCGGCAGACCAGCCAGCTCACCTTCGCATCCAGATGGACCGGGCCCGTCTTTAGATCCTTGGCCGCGCTGAGCTGTACCGGAAACGCAACTTCATCTTCATAGCCGAAGTCCATCAACGGTCCAAGCGGCAGCCGCGACGGAATGGGAAAGCGCATCGGCCCTGCCGTAACACCCTTCGGCAGTCCCCATGTAATCTTCGGTGGCTCGCCCGAATCGCCGGCGTTGATCCAGTAAACGTGCCACTTCTCTTCGAGCGTGATCACCAGTCCCACTTCGAGCGTGCCGCCCGGAGCAATCGATGGCGCGAGAGAGACCATCTCGACCGTCATGTGCTGCGCCTTCACCGGACCCGGGCCACCATCGCCCACCGGCTGAATCTGCGCCCGCGCAGGAGCACATGCAAAAAGGACACACACCAACCCCAAAAGCGCGGTAACGTGACGGCTAATCTTCATAAACATTAATTGTAGGGCTCGGACAGGCATCGCTCAAACCCGCATCGATCCGAGGATCATCCGGTGCTCCACCATGATGCAGCGATCCATCACCACGCCGATCCCGGCCGCCTCGGCTCGAGCCGCCGCCTCCTGGTGCACAATTCCCTGCTGCACCCAGATATTCTTCAGCCCCAACGCCACCATCTCCTCGACGATCGCCGGAATAAACTTCGGCAGACGAAACACGTTCACCACATCCGGCTTCACTGGCAGCTCCGACAGCGAAGCATAGGCCTTTTCGCCCAGCACGCTTTCGATCGAAGGATTCACCGGCAATATGCGGTATCCGTACTCCTGCATATAGGCCGGCACATAATGACTCGGCTTATCCGGGTTTTCCGAAAGCCCAATCACCGCAATCGTGCGTGGCTCCTCGGGAGGCCTTCCCAGCATGGCGCGCACCACCGAAGCTTCATTCATCGCACTCGTCCTTACTTGCACCGCGTCAGACTTGCACCTGCGCCAGATTACTTATGCCAGATTCCCAGCAAACGCCGCAACACGATCAGTTCGCCCGTGTGATACGAGGTGTGATCCGCAATCAACATCGCCTCGCGCAGCAGGTTCTGTCCTTCGCCCCAACGAAACGGCTTGTACAGATCGACTCCCGGCTTCGTAATCAAGGCTTCAAATGTCTTCCTGTCTTTTTCGATGGCATCGACCGAAGCGTCCCAGGCGTGCGCCGATGCTGGTACCGCCGTCTCCGGCCAATACCCCTTCGGCCACTCCATCGGCTGATATCCACCTGTCGGCGGCGAGCTGAAGTCCAGGATGTCCCGCTGCGTAATGCGAATATGTTCGACAATCTGCCAGGCCGAATAGGGCAGCCCCTCCGGCACCACTCCCCGCTTCTCCTTCGGAAAGTCCTTTACTGCATCCTCGAAGCTGGCATGAGCCTGTCCGCCCCGCAACAGCGCCAGCAGCTCCTTCTGCAACTCCGGCAAACCCTTTGCTTCCGACATCAACACCTCCATACCGCTCAGCCTTTGGATGCTCGACGCCCACCTCTGGTCACAACGGCTTTCGCGCTACAACAATCGTGAGCGGAGGAAAGGTCGAAAAGAAGCCTCCGCGCTCCTTCGAGACAGCAAGCCCCATGCCCTCAAAAGCTTTGGCATACTCGCCCGTTTTCTTATAGTCCGAGATCAGCGCGACACCTCCCGGCTTCAGCACCCGCACAAGGTTTCGCAGCGCCAGCTCTCTCGTCGGCCGATCATAGATGTTGTGCAGGCATAGGTTCGACACGATGACATCGAAGCTCTCATCGGCAAACGACATCTCCTGAGCCGCTACGCTTTCAAGGCTGCACAGCTGCCTGACGCCCTCAATCTCAAGATTGCGCAACGTCGCCGCCTCGGAGTTGGCGCCCATATCGACGCTCGACCAGATATCGATGCCAAAGGCATGACCGCTGCCCTTCAGATCCCGGATCTTCTTTGCCGCCCCAGCCAGCAGAAGACCGCGTCCACATCCCACGTCCAGAACCTGCTCCGCGCCCGTCCAGGAGTGAAGCGCCAGCATCCGGTCGCGATGCCTGAACTTACCCCACTTCACATACAGGAGATAGAGCAGCCCCTCGGCCAGCAAAAAGAACGAGGTCCATAGAAACATCGGCCGTGGAACAAAAAGCACCGGCCCCATATGAAGAGTCCTCGGTAATGACAAACCCAGGACGAGGCATAGACCGCCGAACAGGAAAAGATTGCGAAGCACCGCTGGCGCATCGATGCCATAGTCCGGTTTTGCCTGCAACGAAGACGAACCCGCCATAGTGGCTACGAGTATGCCTTACTGCAAGCTCGTAGCCAATGGCAGTTATCTCTACAACTCGTCGTCCGCCGCCTCGGCCGCTGGAATACCACCCTCACGGCGAGCCCGCAGGTAGCCACGGATAAACGGCTCCAGGTCGCCATCCAGCACGCGATCCACGTCGCCGATCTCCACCCGCGTGCGCAGGTCCTTCACCATCCGGTAAGGCTGCATCACGTAGCTGCGAATCTGCGAACCGAACTTGATGTCGAGCTTCGAGTCTTCCAGCTTCTTACTGACAGCCTTCTTCTTCTCCAGCTCATATTCGTAGAGGCGCGAACGCAGCAGCTTCATCGCCTTCTCTTTGTTTTTGTGCTGCGACCGCTCGTTCTGGCAGCCCGCCACCAGTCCGGTCGGAAGATGCGTAATACGCACCGCAGAGTCCGTCGTATTCACATGCTGACCGCCCTTACCACCCGAGCGGTACGTATCGATCCGGAGATCCTCCGGCTTGATGTCGATCACGATGGTATCGTCGATCTCCGGCGACACATACACCGAAGCGAAGCTCGTATGACGCCGCTTGGCCGAATCGAACGGCGAGATGCGCACCAGCCGGTGCACGCCGGTCTCACCCGACAGCAGGCCATAGGCAAACTCGCCCGAGATGGTGAACGTCGCCGACTTGATCCCGGCCTCATCCCCATCCTGAATTTCGTTGATCTCCACCTTGAAGCTCTGTCGCTCGCCCCAGCGCACGTACATGCGCATCAGCATCTCTGCCCAGTCCTGCGACTCCGTACCACCCGCGCCAGGATGCACGACGACAACCGCGTTCAGAGGATCGCTCTCCTCCGACAGCATCGTCTTCGACTCCAGCTTCTCGGCAAAATCCACCAGCGCCGGAATCTCCCGCGCCAGCTCGGCCTCCGTATCCTCGCCCTCGCGGGCAAGCTCGAAGTAGGCCTCGATATCATCGGTCCGTCGCGCCAGCTCCGTGTCATCCGCCAGCAGGTTCTCCACCCGCTTACGATCGCGCATCAGCGGCTGCGAACGCGCGGGATCGGCCCACACGGAAGGATCGGAGGTCTTCTCTTCGATAACGGCTAGTTCACGACGAAGGCGGGGCGCGTCAAAGATACTCCCGCAGATCGCGAATCTTTTCGCGCACCGGGGAGTACGTGTATTCCAGGTCACTCAGCATAGCCATTAGTTTACGGCAAAGCGCCTGCGCAGCCCCGTCCAGGCAGCGGCTGCCGTTACCAACGCGCAGAGATACGCAAACAGATCACCGTGCGCCGCATAGAACGTCACGTCGTGCTCATAGCCAAACCCCACCCGTATGCTCGTCCGGATATGCCGCTGCGCCGCCTCCACTACGCGGCCGTACGGGTTGATCGAAGCCGTCACCCCGGTATTCGTTGCGCGCAGAACCCAGCGGTGATTTTCAATGGCACGCATGCGCACCATATTCAGGTGCTGCCACGGCGCGCTCGTGTCTCCGTACCATCCATCGTTCGAGATATTCACCAGCACATCCGCACCAGACTTCACAAACTGGCGGATCTCATCTCCAAAGATCGATTCGTAGCAGATAAACGTGCCGTACTTGTGGCCGTTCACCGCAAACACCACCCGATGCCTCCCCGCATCAAAGGTCCCGGCCTCATGCAGAAGATTCTGCGCAAAGAAGAAGAGATCCTTGAACGGCACATACTCCCCGAATGGCACCAGGTGCATCTTGTCGTAACGGCCGGCGAACTCTCCCTGCGGGGTCACGAACGAGGCGGAGTTGTACAACTGAAATCCGCGCTTCGTCCCGGGATCACGGTCCATGCCGATATTTCCGACGATCACCGGAGCCTTCGCCTCCTGAGCCAGCCTGGCCAGCGCAGCCTGAAACCCAGAGTCCTTCTCCTCAAACGGTGCGGGCGACTCCGGCCAAACGATCAGATCCACATCGCGCGGCTCGCCTCTATCTAAAAACCGCACCGCCGGCGTATGCGGCATCTCCGGAATCCCCAGGTACATCCGCTCTCCTGGATACCGGCTCAGGTACGAGAACGACTCCAGCAGCTCCTGCTCCGAGTTCTCTGGCCCCGTCGCCGCCGCGCCCACCTCGAGATTCTCCTGCACCAGCGTTGCCGTTGCCGTCGCAGCCGAACGTCCCGGCGTCTGGATACGTCGCAACCCCAGCATGTAGAACACGACCAGTGCCACCCCCGCCACCGTCAGCGTCACCCTCGTATACCGGCGCTCGCGAATCCTGATCCGCACCAGCCACAACGCATTCACTGCGGCGATCACAAACGAAATGCCATAAGCTCCCGTAAACGGAGCCAGGCGAATCAGCAGAGGATTATCCACCTGCGTAATCCCCAGCAGGTCCCACGGCAGTCCGGTGATCCGAGCCCGAGCCAGCTCCACCGCCACCCAGACGAACGGACTCAGCAGCAGCGCACCCTGCACCCCGAACCTGCGGCGCGCCAGACCGATCAGCCAGCCGAACAGCGCATGATAAAGCCCTAAGTACAGGCAGAAGAGCACCAGGATCATCACCGCGATCGGCTTTGCCAGACCGCCGTAGAGATACATCGTCTGGTAGATCCAGTAACAGTTTCCCAGGTACCAGACAATGCCCGAGGCATATCCAAGCGCGGCGCACGCTCCCGCGGTAAGCTCTTTTCCGTTGCTATCGGTGCGCGTCAACGCCCACAACAGCGGCAGCGTCGCTACCCAGCAAAACCCTGTCCGCCAGACCGGAACCGGTCCCGCGATCGGAAATGGCAGGACCTGCAGTATCCCCGAAAGAACCGCCGCAGCCCATAATCGCGCTGGTAGAACTCGCATCGCAGATGAAGTCTAGCATCCGCATTTCAAGCGGCTTACAATAGGACACGTATGGATGCCCTCGTCCGCCTTCTGTCCGCGATCCTCGTTCCGCTCTTCTTCGCCGGGATGATCGGCTCTCTTCTGGTCGTGATCTTTACGGTCATCCGCGACCTGAGCGAGATCTTTACCAGCGACGACGAGGCGGAATAATCTCCCGCTGCGGCTTCCTCCCGCAAAAGAGATCATTGACGCTGCGATGCGGCCCTCTTAAACTAGATAGCTGATGGATGGGTGGTTTATGGACGCAAAGGCTGCAACGGCGTCCGCATAATAATGGCTTCTGAAAAGCAAACTGTCGCTCTCCCACAATCCAACCGCGTGCGCCTGGTGGTGGCGTCCTCGGTGATGCTCACGTTTATTTCTTTCTGGCGTGCAGCGGCGATTGTTCTCAATGACTTAGGCTCTTCCGCATTCTATGCGGGCGGTCTCGCGGAAGAGGCCGTCGGCAAATCCGCCCCCTGGCTCATCCTCGGCGTCGTCTTTTTTGCCTACGCCGTGCGTGCCGTGTACGTCGAAAGCTGTTCGATGTACACCCGCGGCGGAGTCTACCGCATCGTCAAGGAAGCCCTCGGCGGCACCTTCGCCAAGATCAGCGTCTCGGCGCTGATGTTCGATTACGTTCTCACCGGCCCCATCTCCGGCGTCTCAGCCGGCCAATACATCGTTGGCATGCTGAACGATCTCTTCGCCTACGGAGCGCATTACTTCCATTGGGTGACCATCCCCTATATGAGGCCCGACTTCTCCTCGGCTGGCATCGCCGTCATCATCACCATTTATTTCTGGTGGCAAAACATCAAGGGCATCGAGGAGTCCAGCCAGCGCGCCCTCGACATCATGAAGATCACCACCGTCATGGTGGTCATCCTTCTGGGCTGGGGAACCTATACCGTCGTTCATCGCGGAGCGCAGCTGCCCCCGCTGCCCCTCCCCTCCAATCTTCACTTCAGCGCCGACGCACTCGGCTTCCTGAAGGGCACCCACTTTGCCACCTCGCTCGGCCTCTTCGGCGTTCTGATGGCCTTTGGCCACTCCGTCCTCGCCATGAGCGGCGAAGAGTCGCTCGCCCAGGTCAATCGCGAGATCGAGCACCCCAAGCTCAAGAACCTCAAGCGCGCCGCTCTCGTCATCGCGACCTACAGCTTCTTCTTCACCGGCCTTTGCTCTTTGCTCGCCGTGATGATCATCCCCGACGACGTCCGCGTTCACGTCTATCGTGACAATCTCATCGCCGGCATGGCCATGTACATGGTCGGCCCCGATGTGCTGAAGCTTATCTTCCGCGGCTTCGTCGTCGTCGTCGGTTTCCTCATCCTCGGCGGAGCGGTCAACACCGCCATCGTCGGCTCCACCGGCGTCCTCATGCGCATCGCCGAAGACGGCGTGCTCACCGACTGGTTTCGCAAGCCGCAGAAAAAGTACGGCACCAGCTACCGCATCGTGAACCTCGTCGCGGGAATGCAGCTGCTGGTCATCCTGATGACACACGGCAACGTCGTCGTCATCGGCGAGGCCTATGCCTTCGGCGTTATCTGGAGCTTCACCTTCAACGCCCTCGCCATGCTCGTACTGCGCTGGAAGTACAAGGGCGAACGCGGCTCCAAGGTTCCGTTGAACCTTCGTCTCGGTAAGGTAGAGATTCCCTTCGGCCTCTTCTCCGTCTTCCTTGTTCTGCTCACCACGGCTATCGTCAATCTCTTCACCAAATCTGTGGCCACGGTCAGCGGCATCATCTTCGCCGCCGCGTTCTTCATCATCTTCTCGCTCTCAGAACGCAACAACAAAAAGCGCCACGATCTCGCCACCCGCCAGATGCGCGAGCACTTCCAGCTCGAGCACCAGGACACCGTCGGCTGCTCCGCTCTTGAGATCCGGCCCGGCTCCGTCATCGTCACGATGCGCGACTCCGCGTCTCCCTTCGCGCTCAAGTGGGCCCTCACCCACACCAACGCCGAAGAGCAGGACATCGTCGTCCTCGCCGCGCGCATGATGGGCGCCGGAGGTCCCGAGTACGTCGACGCCTCCGAACAGCTCTTCAGCGAGCACGAGCAAATGCTCTTTACCAAGGCGGTGTCTGTCGCAGAGAGCTTCGGCAAGCACATTTCCCTGCTCGTCGTCCCCGCGGGCGATATCTTCGCCGCACTGGTGCAGACCGCAAACTCCCTCGACGCCGCAGCCGTCATCTCCGGCCTTTCCAGCAAACTCACCGCTGAAGAGCAGGCTTACCACGTCGGCCAGGCATGGGAGGCTCTCGCCGAACCCAAGCGTCAGTTCACCTTCTACGTCATCAAGCCAGACGGTGAATCCCTCAGCTTCCACATCGGTCCGCACGCTCCCACGATCCAGCCCGATGAGGTTCAGTTAGTACATCGCCTCTGGCTCAATCTCCGCCGCCAGCCCGAGATGCGCAACCTGCATCACAGCGATATCGTCACCTATGCACTCACACGCATGGCCAACGAATTTTCCCGTGACAAGCAAGCCACGCTGCAGGGCCTGAAGCAGTGCATCGAACAGACGAACCATCGACGCAAGTTAGGCAGCACCTATCGCGAAGAGATGGACGAATCTGGACCTGGCTATGCAATCCGCCCCCGGCCAGAAGTTAGCCAGTCCAAAGAAGTTAGTACGGCTTCAAAAGCCTAACCCATTCTCTGCCGTGATTTGCAGGTTCTATCTGACTTCTGTATGGTCAATGTGAGAGATCTTACTCTCCGAGTAACTTGCTGTAAGATCTCCTAACAACAATTTCATATGTTCTAGGTTGAAGTTCCAGGAGGCTCTTCGTGGAAGTTAGTCGCATTCTCGCTGAGATTGATGCTCAGATTCTCAAACTGCAGCAAGCCCGTGCACTCCTTGCGGGAGCGGATGCGCCCGTTCGCATCGGCCGCGGCCGTCCCAAGGGAAGCACGAAGGCAGCTACCGTCAAGGCCGCAGCCGCCAAGCCTAAGGGCAAGAGAAAGCTCACGCCGGAAGGCCGCAAGCGCATCGCAGACGCCATGAAAAAGCGCTGGGCAGACAGGCGTAAGCAGGCAGCCAAGAGCTAACACATCCTGTAGCAATAAATAGAGCGCGGCCATCGCCGCGCTCTATTTATTGCTACATTCGACTTACCGGAAAGCACCGTGACACTAACGCGTCACAATCACCTCGCGCAGATTATCCTTCGCCAGAAAAAACCGGTACGCGCTATAGTCCTTCAGCAAAGTCTCCACCTTGCGGTTGCTATAGATCTGCACCACCGGATAACTCCCCGCCTTCTGAATCTCCACCATCTCAGTGTCCGTGAGGTGGTATCGGCAAAAGCTAGCCGCAGGATCTGCCGTGGCATGAAAGAACGCCAGCATCAGACCGCCGGGCTCCATCACCTCATGCAGTCTCGATAGCACAGGCTCAACCAGGGACTCCGGCAAATAATCGGCTGTGTCCCATAGGATGACCACATCGAACTTGCGTCCGGAAAAGTTCAGGTTCGATTCCAGAAAGCTTCCTACATCGAACTTCGTCTCTCCGTCCTCACCCGCAACCATCCACTCCGGCTTCAGAGCCTCTTCCACAAGATTCGCCATGTAGATGCTGTGGCCGAGGCTCGTAATGTAATTGATATTGGTCGAAGACGTTGGTCCAATATCCAGCACCCGCAGCGATTCCTGCGACTTCAGGTGCTTCAAAAGTTCCTTCCACCCACTGGAATGCCTCGGTACGCGGTTTGCAGAGGCGCCTTTATTCCCACCGGAGCCTTCACTGCCACCGAAGATATTACGCATATCGTCGCTTGGTTCCCTTCTTGTCTAGGACTGCGATTCCAGAATCAGCGGCTTCTGCCCCGCATGCGTCTCTGTATGGTGAGCAACCGGCGGCATCACTTCGACCTGCCGCTCCGGCGCGCCCGAAAGCTCTACTTTGCCCTTCAGCTGGGCGTTCTCCTCGATCGAAAGGCGTCCGCCGAAGATATCTCCCTCCACAACCGCCGAATGCCTCAGATCGACACGGCCCGAAACATGCAGCGTGCCCTTCAGCCGTCCGTACACCACCAGGTTCCGTACCTTGATGTCCGCGGCCACCCGTGCATTCGGGCCGATCGTCAGGCTATTCTCCGGCAGCGAGATCGTGCCTTCGATATCTCCGTCCATCACAAGATCTTCGTTCCCCGAGACCTCGCCTCGTATGGTGACCGACTTCCCAATCACGGTAGAACCCTCTGCTGGCTTCATCTGTCTCTCGCTCTCTTATGTCGATCTGCACGATTACGTCTGGCGGAAGAATACCCAACGCCCACCCCGTGAAGCAAACTTGAAAACTTCTCAGGCCTCTTCAGCGTCACACGTAAGATGGGGTTGTCACTCTTTAAAGAGGAGCAGCTCGGCAGGCAAAGAGCACGCGGGGGCCGATTGGTTCGTTTACATTCAGCAGGAAGGTACACCGTCGGGGATCGCCACCTCGTTTCGACATCGCTTTCGACATCGCATCGTCTGCGCTCTCTCTCAGCTCTGCCCGCAGCATTCGCTTTCGTGCTCGTTGTGGCTCTAAACGCTCTCGCAGCCTGTGCGCAGACAGCTACCCTTAGTCCCGGCATACCCGATTGGCTGCAGAAGATCCCGCCCCGCACCTGGGCCTCCGACGTCACCGCGAACACCCTCAACAATCTCCACCGCGAAGGTTCCTTCCTGCGTTACCGCGTCCATATCGTCGACGCAAAAAGCGACCGTGTGCGGGAGGTCATCGAAAGCCGCGACGGCAACGTCGCCCGACTCATCCTGTTCAACGGAAAACCACTCACCCCGGAGCAGGATAAAGCCGAGCGCGACCGTCTCACCGCGATGCTCAGCGATCCCTCAGGATTTGCCAAACACGCCAGGGGAGACGACTCCGGCAAGAAGATCGCCGATCAGCTGATCCATCTCATGCCGGAAGCCATGAATTACACCTATGTCCCAGGTCAGCCGCAGACGGGCCACAATCCGGCGGTGACCGAGATTGTCATCGACTTTGAGCCGAACCCGAAGTTTCACCCGCCGACCACCACGGCCGAGTCGCTCACAGGCCTCAGGGGACGCACCTGGATCGACCCCCAATCGCGTCAGATCGTCCGGATGGAAGGAACCATCTTCAAGGGCATCAACTTCGGATGGGGCATGCTGGCCCACATTTATCCTGGCGGCAAGCTCGTCTACGAACAATCCGACGCCGGCAACGGGCGCTGGGTTTACTCAAAGTTCGTCGAACGCATCAGCGTGCGCGCCCTCATGGTGAAGTCGCTCAACATCAGCACCGACGTCGATGCCAGCGACTTCAAGAGCATTCCGTCCATGAGCTACCAGGAGGCTATCCAACTTCTGCTTAGCACTCCCCTGCCCACAAAATAGCTTTGCTTACGCTGAGACCCGCGCCTTCGCCCGTAGCGTCTGCCGCCGCACCGTCAGCGCCTCGATGCGCTCCGGCAAAACGGTGTATCCGGAACCGATCGTCGTAGGCACAACGATCTCGCCCTTGCCGCTCACCGTCACCTCAGGCTCGATGATGTCCTGCGCCCAGTAGCGCGCCGAGGCGGAGACATCGCCCGGCAGCTTGAAGTTCGACAGCGACGACAGCGCGATATTGTGCGCCCTGCCGATGCCCGTCTCCAGCATGCCACCGCACCACACCGGAATCCCGCGCTCTGCCGCGACGTTGTGTACCGCGATCGCCTCGCTGAAGCCACCCACGCGGCCTACCTTGATGTTGATGATCCGGCACGACTCCATATCGATCGCCGCCAGCGCATCGCGCCGGTTGCGAATCGACTCATCCAGGCAGATCGCCGTCTCAATCCTCTTCTGCAGCATCGAGTGGAAGTAAAAGTCGTCGAACCACAACGGCTGCTCTGCCATCAGAAGCTTGAACTGGTCCCACGACGCAATATGGTCGAAGTCCTTCATCCGGTAAGCCGAGTTCGCATCGCAGCTCAACAGGATCTCCGGCCATCGCTTCCGCACCATCTCGAAGATCTTCGTGTCCCAGCCCGGCTTGCACTTCAGCTTGATGCGCTGATAGCCCGCCGCTAGCTCCGTCTCGATCTTCTCCATCAGCTTCTCCGGCGTCGGCTGAATCCCGATCGAGACCCCACACGGAATTACCTCGCGCGTACCGCCCAGCAGCTGCGCCAGCGAAATCTTCTCCATCTGCGACTCAAGATCCCAGACCGCGCTCTCCAGAGCGGCCTTCGCCATCCTGTGCCCGCGCACCTGCTTCAGCGCATCCGGCACACTCCCGCCACCATCGAGCTCCGCCTCCAGCAGACGCGGAATCAGCTCTGTCTCCGTAATGATCCACGCCGTATCGATCATCTCGTCGCTGAAGTACGGATGCTCGCCGGCCACGCACTCGCCCCACGCCGTCAGCCCTTCGGCCTCAATCTCTACCAGCAGGATCCTGCGCGTCGTCGTCAGCCCGAAGCTGGTCTCAA
Organism: Edaphobacter sp.; assembly: GCF_028283685.1. Taxonomy (GTDB): domain Bacteria; phylum Acidobacteriota; class Terriglobia; order Terriglobales; family Acidobacteriaceae; genus Edaphobacter. The sequence goes on from NZ_JAPWKF010000001.1 coordinate 595,493, forward strand.
AGGGATGAGCCAGCGGCATATTGATCTCCCGCATGTGAATCGCATCAATGTGAATCATCGTCATCCCGTCTTTCCGAACGTCGCCGTTCCGTTACCTGCTCTTCTCTTCAGGACGCCTCGCATCGTAGCTGCGGGTCTGCTCCAGTTCGTCGTTCCACGGTGCCAGCACAAAGCTTCCATTGCCCTCACCGTCGCGCTCATATCCCACGACCGCCAGGCCCCGCGCAAACGCCGACTCCAGCGCGTGGCGATTGTCCATCTGCACCTGCTGCGCCTTTCCCCTCAGCTCCGGGTCCTGCTTCCACTGGTAAATCGTGTGCGGAACGTCGATGCGTTCCACCGACTCTCTCGGCGTCGCCTCCCCGCGCAGCGTCTCCAGCACGCGCGGCGAGTTCAACCACCACTCCGCATACAGCCTATCCGTCGGCAGACCGCCCTGCAACGGAGACGACGACGGCCCATAAAAATCCGCCTTGTACCGCCTGCAGATCGCCCCAAGACGCGCAATATTCAGATACGAGTTCTTAATCTCCAGAGGATCGAAGGTCCACTCCATCAGGTCGAACCCACGCGCCATCGCATCCTCACGCTGCGCCAGCTTCAACCTCCGGCCCAGCCCGAAGTTTCTGTACTCCGGCAGTACCGCCAGCATGTGCGAGTGGATATACGAGTACCCATTCCGGTATCCCGGCAGCCCCATTGCAAAGCCGATGATCGTGTCGCCATCGAAGGCGCCCAGTACCTGCCCGCCAATCCTCTGCGCCACCAGGAACACCCGCCGCGGAATCAGGTCGCCATCGCTGTAACCCCACACCTCAAGCTGGAGCACCACGCAGCGCTCAAACTGCTCCATCGTCGTCAGCGTTTCAATGCGAATGTTGTCGCCAGTCTTCGTACTCATGCCTTCTCGTCCCGTATCTCGTCTGTCTTTGCCCGGCGCCATTCATCTTCCAACGCGTCGGCGCTCATCGCCCGCAGCTCATCCTGACCACCTGCGGATCTCTCCATTGCGCTAAACCGTCGCCGGAACTTTGCATTCGTCGCCCGTAGCGCCGACTCCGGGTCCACCTTCAAATGCCGTGCCAGGTTCACCACCGTAAACAGCAGGTCGCCCAGCTCGCCTTCTATCGCATCCTGCTTCTTCGTCTCAGCCGTCAGCTCTGCCCGCAGCTCGCCAATCTCCTCATCCAGCTTGGCAAACAGTCCCTCAGCATCCGGCCAGTCGAATCCGACCTTCGCCGCACGCGATCCCAGCTTTCCCGCCTCCAGCATCGACGGCATGGTTCGCGGCACATCTGCCAGCAGCGACTGCTCCCCCACGGCGGATGCCTTCTTCTCCTCGCGCTTGATCGCGTCCCAGTTCTTCAGCACCGTGTCGGCATCTTCAGCCTTCACGTCGCCGAAGATATGCGGATGCCGCCGGATCAGCTTCGCGTTCAAACCCGCCGCCACATCGTCGATATCGAAGTACCCGGCCTCTGCCGCCATCTGCGCATAAAACAGCACCTGCAGCAGAAGATCGCCCAGCTCATCCTTGAGCTCCGGCCACGCCCGGCGCTCAATCGCGTCGAAGACCTCGTACGTCTCCTCCAGCGTATGCCGCTTGATCGTATCGAAGGTCTGCTCCCGGTCCCACGGACAACCATCCGGCCCGCGCAGGCGAGCCATAATCGCCACCGCCTCAGCCAGCGGCGCCTTATCCTTCTGATCGTTTGAAGCCATCGCTTTCATTACTTTACCCGATGCCCTTCCGGGCAATTTCGCTCGCCCCCGGCCATCAATTCAAGTATCCTGTGCCTGCATGCACACGCCCTCATCCAGCGCCCCCCGGCCAGTCACGCCTCCAACCGCTGGCGGCAGCAAAATCGGCTGGAAGCTGCTGCTCATCATCCCCTATCTGGGTCTCTGCTTCCCGGCGTTCTACGCGCGCCTCACGCCCACGTTCTTTGGATTCCCCTTCTTCTACTGGTACCAGTTCCTCTGGGTCATCCTCACCTCTGCCCTCCTCGGCTTCATCTACCTCAAGCTCAAAGACCCCCAGAACGACTGACCCCCGCCCTATCCAGCTAACATAGTTACGTGACGCAGCGTTTCTCTTCACGCACCAGCTGGGACCTCGGCGAGAGCAGCTTCGCCCGTTCCATCCGCGAGGCCCGCGCCGCCGGACGGCCCCTCCTCGACCTCACCGCCTCCAACCCCACCGCCTGCGGCTTTACCTACGACCGCGACGCCATTCTCGCCCCCCTCTCCGATCCCCGCGCCCTCGACTACGATCCCGACCCTCGCGGCATGCTCTTCGCCCGCCAGGCCGTCTCCGCCTACTACGCCGACCACAGCGCCGCCGTCGATCCCGCCGCCATCAACCTCACCACCAGCACCAGCGAGGCCTACGGCTACCTCTTCCGCCTCCTCTGCAACGCCGGCGACGAGATCCTCGTCCCCCAGCCCAGCTACCCCCTCTTCGACTACCTCGCAGACCTCCAGGACGTCCGCCTCCAGCCCTACCCCCTCTTCTACGACTACGGCTGGTGGATCGACCTCGCGCTCCTTGAGCAGCGCATCACCTCCCGCACCCGGGCCATCCTCCTCGTCCACCCCAACAACCCCACCGGCCACGCCACCCGCCGCCACGAACGCGAATGCCTCGAGGCCATCTGCCTCCGCCACAACCTCGCTCTCATCGTCGACGAAGTCTTCCTCGACTACCCCCATCCCTCCAGCGCCGTCGAGAGCTTCACCCTTGGCCCCCATCCCGCCCTCACCTTCGTCCTCAGCGGCATCAGCAAGATCGCCGCACTCCCCCAGATGAAGGTCGGCTGGATCGCCTCCCTCGGCCCCGCCGACCTCCGCGACGAGGCCCTCGCCCGCCTCGAGGTCATCGCCGACACCTTCCTCTCCATGAACGCCCCCGCCCAGTACGCCCTGCCGCACTGGCTGGGGTCCCGCGCGAAGATCCAGCAACAGATCCTCCAGCGCGTCTCCTCTAACCTGGACACCCTGCGCCGCTCCAGCCTCACAGCGCTCGCCTCCGACGGAGGCTGGAGCAACATCCTCCGCCTGCCTCGCCTCGGCCTCGAGACCCACGACCTCCTCGACGCAGGCGTCATCGTCCACCCCGGCTCCTTCTACGGCATCGCCGAAGCCGGACGCATCGTCGTCAGCCTCATCACCCCGGAAGAGGTATTTCGTGCCGGAATTGCACAGATCGAAAAAGACGCAAAATAATCGGTTAGCGCCCTTGGTTCACATCAAGTTTAACTTCACTAAATTCAATATAAGTATCTGAAAAAGCTAGTTTTGAAGAAATGGATTCATGACACGCTCTTCACCGATCGTCGTGTTCGGGCCGTGACCCGGAACCACGTACACGTCATCCGGCAGCACCAGCAGCCGGTCATGAATCGACCGGATCAGCTGCCTCGTATCCCCACCCGGCAGGTCCGTACGCCCCACCGATCCCGCAAACAGCGTATCCCCCGCGATCAGAACCGAATGCTCCGGCAGGTACAGGCAGCTGCTCCCCTGCGTATGCCCCGGCGTGTGCAGCACAACGCCTGAGATCCCTTCCACCGTCACCGTCTGCCCATCCGTTATGGCAATATCAGGCGGGAGAACCTCGGGGGTCGCGATGCGCAGCCACGAGGCCTGCTCGTCCATCATCTTCACCAGCGGGATGTCGTTCTGGTTGTAGAGAATCGGAGCTCCGGTCAGCCGCTTCAGCTCCTGCGCCCCGGCGATGTGATCGATGTGGGCGTGCGTAATGACAATCTGTTTGACCGTCAAGCCATGACGATCCAGCACCGCCTGAATCGCCGGAATGTCATCTCCGGGATCGACGACGATCGCCTCGCGTGAGGTCTCGTCTCCAAGAATCGAACAGTTACACTGCAGCAGGCCGACGGGCAGAATCTCGTGAATCATAGGAAAAGGTTACGGCAAAAAGAAAACGCAGGCACAAGGCCTGCGTTCTTTTCAAAATCCGTTTGCCGATTACTTGGCCGGGGTGCTCTGCTGAGTCGGCGTGTGCCCCGAGAGGACCGAGTCGTTCGCCGAAGCACGCGACATAAGTATCGTGAGACCGATCGAGGTCAGCATGAAGACGATCGCCGAGTAGGTCGTGAGGCGCGTCAGCAGGTTGGCTGCGCCGCGAGGACCGAATGCGGTCTGCGAACCCTGGCCACCGAATGCTGCTGCCAGATCAGCCGACTTGCCCTGCTGCAACAGAACCACGCCAACCATGAACAGCGCGACCAGAACATGAATGACGACGAGCGCGATAACCATCGGTGGGGTAAACCCTTCCCAGAAAATATGTGGATTGGTGCGGAGGAGGGGACTTGAACCCCTATGCCTTGCGGCGCAAGCACCTCAAGCTTGTGCGTCTGCCAATTTCGCCACCTCCGCATTGGCTCTGCACTGCAGGCTGCCATGTAAAGCGGTGAGCAATCCGAGATTCAGTATAGCACCACGAAGCTGTTTGTGTGCGAGTGAGTTAGGGGTTTCCTTTTCAACAACTCGTACCTCAAAAAATGCCCCGGGGCTCCTGCCCTTTACGGCTGCGTCGGCTGAGCACAGCTGCAATCCAGGCACCCCGCCCCTGCGCAGCTTCCGCATATCTGTTGCAGGCTCTTCGCCAGCGCCTTTCGCGCACGAAACACCCTCACCGCCGCATTACCGGTAGTGATCCCCGCCCCCTGCGCGTACCGGTCCACCCCGCCCTCAGTCAGATCGATGCCCCGCAGCGCGTCCGCATACTCCGGCTTCATCGCATCAACTGCCCGATCCATGCATCGGCAAAGGTTCGGCTGTATCACCGGAATTGCGGCCGCATCAAACCCCTCTGCCATCGGTTCCACCACCCGAGTCTCCACTGCGCGACGCCGGTAGTCGTCGATAATGGCGTTGCGCAGCATCCGGTAAAACCACGCCCGCCCCGCCGCCAGGTCTCGAAGGCCTTCGACCTGCGCCAGAGCACGCAGATACACCGTCTGCAACAGGTCTTCCGCGGCTGCCCTATCGTTCAGACGCCGCTGCACAAACCCCAGAAACTGCTCACGCTCCGCCAGCAGCTCCTCGATGACCGCCTTTGTCGCCTGCTCACGCACCGTCTCTCCACACATCCCTGTTTAAACAGATGCTCCAAGGCCACCAAACGAACGTAGCTGCTAGAAATGATCCAGCAGGTCGCCGAACCGGCTCAACTGCAGCAGCTGCTGGCCTGCCGGAGCGACCTGCACCGTCTCATGCTCCAGTACCCACGTAAACTCGTGCGGAATAAAGACCGCATGCAGCCCCGCGCTCAGCGCCGGATTGATATCCGACCGCGGACTGTTCCCGATCATCCACGTCCGCTCCCGCTCAAAAAGATGCCGCTCTGTCAGCTCCAGATACGCCTCGGGATGCTTCTCCGGCAGAACCTCGACACCCGCGAAGTGGCGCTCCAGCCCGGAGCGCTTCAGCTTCCCTGTCTGCTCCGCACTATCGCCCTTGGTCACCAGCACCAGACGATGACGCCTCGCAAGCTCCGCCAGCGTATCGCCCACGGTAGGCAGCAGCTCAATGTCGTGTTCATGGATGATGTCCGCAAACCTGTCGATCTGCGCCCGCTGCTCGCCCGTCACCGTCTCCGACGAGAGCTCCGCAAAGCAGTCCGCCAGCGACTGGCGAAAGCTCACCAGCCCATAGCCCCGCGCTGCGATCGTCCTGTGCTCGCAATGATTCAGGTGCTCTCTTACCTCTGCCGGCGTATGCACCTTGTGATCGAGATACGAGATGAAACCCGCAATCGCCCGCTCGAAGTAGACATTGTTCTCCCACAGCGTATCGTCGGCGTCGATCAGCAGGGTCTGCGGCAGCGTGCGGGTCAGGGGAAAGTTCACACGGCATTATAAAAGACCCATTACCTCTTTAGTAAACACCGCTAACGGGTCATGGCTCCCCCTCCCCTGGGTCGATATCCTGTCCACGCGGCCGGAGATTCCGGTCCTCGATCCCTCCTGCTTCTCAGAGGCGCATGACACCTGAAGTCGGCCAGATGTTCGGGCCCTACGAGATTCTCGGCAGACTCGGTTCCGGCGGCATGGGCATCGTCTTCCTGGCCTGGGATCGCCGCCTTCACCGTGAAGTCGCCATCAAGGTCATTCGGCAGAACCACCACCTCCCCGGAATCGAGCAGCGCTTTCTGCAGGAGGCGCGCACCTCCTCCCGTCTCAACCACCCCAACATCTGCACAATCTTCGACATCGGGGAGCAGGACAGCATTCCCTACTTCGTCATGGAGCTGCTCGAAGGCGAGACGCTCAAAGAACGCATCCGCCGCAGCGTTCTGACGATCGACGAACTGCTGATGTACACCCGCGAGGTCGCCGATGCCCTCGTTGCCGCACACGCCCGCAATATCGTGCATCGCGATATCAAGCCAGCCAACATCTTCCTCGTCCGCAACCCCAAAGCCCCCGCGCAGGTTAAGGTGCTCGACTTCGGACTCGCCAAGATCGATCGCAAGGCTGCACCGCCGAGTGTACTTTCCAGTACCACAGCATCCTCTTCACTCGACCTCACCGTCGAAGGCCTCACCGTCGGCACCGTGGCCTACATGTCGCCCGAACAGACTCGCGGCGAGGATCTCGACATCCGCTCCGACCTCTTCTCGCTCGGCGTCGTCATGTACGAGATGGCGACTCGCCGCCTGCCCTTTGTCGGCAACAATAACGACGACGTCTACGCGCAGATCCTCAACGGCCAACCGGAGTCCCCGCGCAACTGGAACGACTCCATCTCGCGCGACCTCGAACGCATCATCCTGAAGCTGCTCGCCAAGGAACGTGGCGAACGCTTCCAGTCCGCCACCGAACTTCTGACGGCGCTCGACCGCCTTCCCGGCCGGATCTCTCTCGGCAGCTGGCTCCGAAAGCAGGAGGCCGCTCCCGTCGTTCCGCTCGTTCCTGCCTTCGAGCCGGTCGCGCGCGACCGCCGTCGCAGCCGTCGCAGCAGCGGCTCTCATCACATCGCGGCAGGCCAGACTCCCAATGAACCATCCCCGGCGCCGCAGCTCGCCTCTCAAGCAGCTACCATCCATAGCTCGGACGCCAACAAGATAGACCCCCTCCCGCCCGCTCCCGTACTTCGCGGCTCAGGCATCAATCAGTTCGAATTCGAAGACAGGGATCCCGTCGCAATGAGCGCTGCTCCCTCTTCCCCTCCACCCGCCTCTCGACGCCGAGTGACGTTACGCCTCATCGGGTTGGCCGCTGCCCTCGCCGTCGTCGCTGGAGCCAGCATCATCAGCCACGGTGGCCCCTTCCACCCCTCTTCGCTCGACTCCAGAGACGTCCTCCTGCTCACGCGCATCGAAGATCGAACCGGCGAAAAGCTCGATGGCGTAGCCCTTGAAGGGCTCTCGCTCTCGCTCTCCCAATCGCAGACCCTGGCCACGCGCGGCGAAGGCACCTACCTGGCCGGGCTTCGTCAGCTCAATGCCAGCACCAGCGACACCGCCTTCCCGCGCGCCGTCGCGCAACGGGTCAACGCCAGCGCGTACCTTACAGGCGAAGTGACCCACCCAGACGGACCCGATCACAAGGCCTACAGCCTCCACATCGAGGTGCGGCGAACCAGCTCCGACGCCATCCTCTCTTCACTGACGGAGAAGGCGGCAACTCCCGCGGAGATCCCCTCCGCGCTCGACCGGATCAGCCATATCTTGCGTCGCCAGCTCGGCGAGCCCCGCACAGCGCTCACTCGCTCCGACCAACCTCTTCGCGTGATGGCGACCAGCAACCTCGCGGCTCTGCGCAGCTACTCCGAAGGCGATATCGCCGCTCAGTCCGGCCGCCCCCTCGATGCCATCGTGGCCTTCCGCAACGCCACAGCGCAAGCTCCAGCCTTCTCGCAGGCGCATCTCCAACTGGCGTGGCTCTACTCGGCGCAGCACGCCGAGGTCGCAGCCGCCGAATCGGCGAAGCTTGCCAGCTCCAATGCGAAGGAGAGCGGCCAACGCATACAGTTGCTGGCAAGCTTTGCCTCACAGATGCTTGAGTCCGGAGATTACAGCCGCGCCGAGCAGACCATCCGCGACTACAACCGCAGCTTCCCCAACGATCCAGACGGCATGCTCGGCCTCGCCCGCGTCCTCCGCGCTCAAGGCCATCCCGTCGAATCCCTCCTCGCCGCGCAACAGGCTTACAGCGACGACCCCTTCCGCGGCGGCGCCTACACTGAAGCGGAGTTCGACATGATCGCGCTCGATCGCTTCCTCGATGCACTTCATCTTGAGCAGCACGCCAGCACCCTCGGCGTCCTTCCCGAACACGCCGGCATCCCCGCCAGCTACCTCGCCAACCGCCCCGATCTGCTCCTGCAGCAGGCGCACGCGATCGAAGATCCCTCCTCCGCTCACCGCTCGCCCACCCCCGGGGAACTCGCCGCCTACGCCGTCTCCCTCGATAACGCCGAGCGATGGGATGAGGCCGAGCAGGTCTGGACCCGCGCCGCCGCCATGGCTTCCACCGTGCCCGGCCTGCAATCGGCGGCCGTCTATATCCTCAATCTCGCCGCCCTCAATCGCTCCCTCGCAGGCCGCTGCTCCGACGTCGCAGATCTGCTTCGCATGAACAACACCGTCGATCGCGGGCCCGTCGCCACCTTCCGGGGTGGCATGGCTGCTGCCATCTGCGGTCACGACGAAGAGGCCGTAGCCGCCATCGACGCTCTGCAGCGCATCCCCGCCAACAGCTCTCCCGTCACCCACTACGGACCGGCGGAGCTTCGCGCCGCCATCGCCATCAATCACAAAGAGCCTGAGCAGGCGCTGCGGCTTCTCGATCGCGCCGACTCACCGTCAGACCCCACCCTGCTCCCGTACCTGCGCGCCTGCGCCTTCGGCCAGCAGGGTCGCCTTCAGCAGCAGGACGACAACCTTCGCTCCATCGCCGATCACCAGGGCATCATCTATCTCACCGGCATCAGCATCTATCGCCAGGCAAAGATGTCACTCGATCACACCACACCACCCACGCAGGTCGCCCTGAGACAGTAACTGCATGCTGACACTCGTCTCCCGCTACGGCTCCTGCGGCCACACCGGCAGCACCGCGCGGCTCTCCTGCTCGAAGTAGCCACGGATACGTTCCGCAGTCGCTGCATTCACCACCGCCGTCAACGCATCTGGCGACGCCTGTCGAATCCCGCGCAAACTTCCGAAGTGCTCCAGCAGACGCTGCCTCGTCCGCGGCCCCACTCCCGGAATCGCCAGCAGCTCCGAGTCGCGGTCGCGCATCTCGCGGCGCTTGCGGTGATAATTGATCGCAAACCGATGGCTCTCATCGCGGATCTTCTGCACCAGGTGCAGCACCGGCGATCGACGATCCAGCACCACAGGATCATTCTCCTGCCCGTACACGTAGATCACTTCCTCTCGTTTCGCAATCGACGCCAAAGGCTGCAGCGTCACGCCAATCTCATTCAACGCATCCGCCGCTGCGTGCAGCTGTCCCAGGCCACCGTCGATCAGAATCAGCGAAGGAAACGGCTTCTTCTCCTCCAGCAGGCGCTTGTACCGGCGATGGATAATCTCGCGCATCGAAGCAAAGTCATCCACGCCCGTCACCGTCTTCACCTGGAACTTGCGGTAGTCTGACTTCTTCATCGCGCCGTCTTCCCACACCACCATCGAAGCAACCGTCTCCGCTCCCTGGATATGCGAGATATCGAAGCACTCGATCCGCTTCGGCGTCTCCTCCAGCATCAGCGCATCCTGCAACGCCTCCGCGATCATCTTCTGCGAAGGCTGCAGCACACGGAACCGCTGATCGAATGACTGCTTCGCATTCTGCCCCACTAGATCCACCAGCGAACGCTTCTCGCCGCGTTGTGGAGCGGCGATCTCTACGCGATGCCCCGTTCTCTCTGCCAGCAGCTCCGTCAGCACCGCGCGATCCGGAAAGTCCACCGGCACCAGGATGGATCGCGGCACATACCCCTGGTCCAGATACAGCTGCTTCAGCAGAGCCGAGAAAAATCCGGACGGACTGAACGGAACTCCCGGCTCGGACACTGCGCCATGCTGCATCGCCGCTGCTCCCTCTCCAGCCTCCGGTGCGGAGACGCGAGGATCGGGCTCCATCGACGAACTCTCTTCCTCATCACTCTCCTCCGCGACATCGCCCAGGTTCGCAAGGTCCGGCAGATCCTCCCAGAAAAAATCGCGACGGTCCACGATCTTGCCCGAGCGCATATGAAACAGATTCACCGCCAGCATCTCGTTCTCATAATGAAAGCCGAAGACATCGGCATCTTCGTTCTCCGCCGTCGCAATCCTCTGCTTGTCCAGCATCTGGTGGACCGTCGTCACCTGATCCCGCAGGCGCGCCGCCATCTCATACTGCTCTGCTGCAGCCGCCTCCTGCATTCGCTCCGTCAGACGACGCTCCAGCTCCCCCGGACGCCCTTCGAGAAACAACTGCACATCCCGAATCGCCTGCCGGTAGTCTTCCGGCGTCGTCAGCCCCTCGACGCACGGCCCCAGGCAGCGCTTGATGTAGTACTGCAGGCAGGCCCGCGGATGATAACGCGACAGATCCACCTTGCAGCTCGGAATAAGAAAGCTGCGATGGATCAGGTCCACCAGCCGGTAAGCCAGGTTCCCCGGAAAGTACGGGCCGAAGTATGCGCTGCCGTCCTTGCGCAGCTTGCGCGTCACAAACACCTTCGGGTAGCGGTCCCCCATCGTCAGCTTGATGTATGGATATGTCTTGTCGTCCCGCAGCAGGATGTTGAAGCGCGGCTTGCGCTGCTTGATCAGGTTGTTCTCAAGTGCCAGCGCCTCGTGCTCATTGGCCACCGTGATGTAGTCCACATCGACGGCCTCGCGCATCAGCGTGCCGGTCTTCGCGTTCGCCTGCGACGCCTCCAGAAAATACGACCGCACCCTCGCCCGCAGGTTCTTGGCCTTGCCGACATAGATCACCTCTCCCTCGGCGTTCTTGTACAGGTAGCAGCCGGGAGAGGTGGGAAGCGTTCGTATCTTCTGGTGCAGGTCCATAGCAGTTTTCTTTAGGCCGCGGAAACGCAAGTGACGGCGGAGTGTGCACTTACCTCACCAGTCTATTCGTGTTTTCGTCGCCGGGTTGCCCGGGTAGATTTGACGCAAATCTGCAACAAAAGTTCCAGGTGCCGCCCCAACCCCAACGACAGGCCCTAAAAATCATCAAAAGATAACCAATTTATATGCAACCACTTACAAGCAAAAAGCATTTGGCACAACGATTGCATCTCAACATGATGTAGTTGACAGTTCATCTGCATCAAGCAGGTCGCTGCAACATAAGAGGAGATGACGCAAATGAGCTCCACCCAGCGCACGGAACTTGCAGTAGCTTCTATCATCAAGCCCGGTTCATTGGCCACTGCGGCCATCGCCGGAGCCCTTCTGCTCACCTTTACCACCGGCTGCTCCAGCAAGAATTACGTCAAGTCGCAGACCGCTCCCCTGGTCAACCAGACCAACAACCTCGACGCCAAGACAGCCTCCGATCACCGCACCATCGTCGACACCGACGACCGCGCCCAGAAGGGCATCGCCAAGGCACAGGGTGCGGCTGATACCGCCGACCAGCACGCCATGGCAGCAGGCCAGTCCGCAGACACCGCAGGCCGCTCCGCGCAGGAAGCCTACAACCGTGTCGACACGCTCAACGGCGTCATCGCCAACCTCGACAACTACAAGTCCATCGGCGATGTCAGCGTGACCTTCGGCTTCGATAAGTCTGCCCTCACCGCCAACGACAAGAAGACCCTCGATGACTTCGCCGCCGGCCTCGCCGACAAGCGCAGCTATATCCTGGCCGTCACCGGCGGCACCGACTCCACCGGCGACGCGAACTACAACTACGGCCTCAGCCAGCGTCGCGCCGACGCCGTCGTCAACTACCTGGCGACCAAGTATGGCATCGCTCCCCACAAGTTCTACCTGATCGGCATCGGCAAGGATCAGCAGGTTGCGACCGATGCAACCTCCGCAGGCCGTGCCAAGAATCGTCGCGTCGAAGTCAAGCTGATGACCAACATGGATCAGTCTGGCGCACCGACCACCGCGATGAACGCTCACTAATCAAACCGTCAACCCGCAACCCAACCGCAGCCCTCCCCCAACAGAAAAAGCGTCGAGCCGCCGTAATCGGCTCGACGCTTTTCTTCATGTAGCGGTGACCACGCCTCCCCTGCGATAGCCCTACAATGGCATCAACCCATGACTTCCAATCAGACTGCACCTGTTCACGCCATCCTCTTCGACTACGGCATGGTCCTCTCCGCTCCCCCCGATCCCAGCCAGTGGCAGCGCATGCTCGATGTCTCCGGCCTCGGACAGCAGGCCTTTGAACACGGCTACTGGGCCTACCGCCACGCCTACGACCGCGGCGAGCTCAACGCCGCCGACTACTGGCCCAGGGTCGCAGAGAGCGCCGGTGTCTCCTTCGACGCCTCCCAGATCGAGCAGCTCATCGACGCCGACGTCGAGCTCTGGACCATCCCCAACACGCCAATGATCGAGTGGGCGCAGAAGCTGCAGGACTCAGGCATCCGCACCGGCATCCTCTCCAACATCGGCGATGCCATGACCGATGGCCTGCTCCGCAAGCTCGAATGGCTCTCCGGCTTCGACCATCACACCTGGTCCTACCGTCTCCTGCTCGCCAAACCCGAGATCGCCATCTACGAAGCAGCCGCGCGCGGACTCGAGACCCCGGCCGCCAACATCCTCTTCATCGACGACAAGCCCGAGAACATCGCCGCCGCCCAGGCTTCCGGCATGCAGGCCATCCAGTACACAGACCACGATCTCTTCCTCAACCAGATGCAGCAGCGCGGATTCAGCCACCTTCTCAGCGCCTCCCCGGCCACTCAAGAAAGGCTGTAAGGCAATCAAAAAGCAATTTCCTTAAACACAGAGCGGCGGCAGAAAATCTGCCGCCGCTCCTCCATCATCCCCTGAAAAATTTACCGCACGACCGTCCGTGTCTCCGTAACCGGAACCTGCTCCACAATCTCGATTCCGAAGCCCTGCAGCGCAGGTACGTGGGTCGGCGTGTTGGTCAGCAGTCGGATCTTATGAATGCCAAGGTCAGAGAGAATCTGCCCGCCCAGACCAACCTGGCGCAGCGTTCTCTGGCTCTTCTCCTCGGTCGAATCCTTCGCCCTCTGCTCGCGATGCAGCACCACGCGGTGCGGCGTTACGCCGCGGTCGATCCCGAATCCAGCGCCACCGTTATGCAGATACAGCAACGCGCCGCGTCCGGCCCGCGCAATCTTCTCCAGCGCCCCCGCCACCACCTCCCTGCAATCGCATAACGTCGTCCCGAAGACATCCCCCGCCAGGCAGTGCGTATGCACGCGCACCAGCACCGGCTCGTCCCCCGTCACATCGCCGTACACCAGCGCAACGTGCGACTCACCGCCCTGTACCTCGCTCTCGTACGCAATCATGCGAAACTCGCCATGCTGGGTCGGCATCACCGACTCCGCCACGCGATGGATGTAGCGCTCGTTCTGCAGCCGGTAGCGGATCAGGTCGGCCACCGTCACCATCAGCAGATCGTGCTCCTGGCAGAACGTCACCAGGTCCGGCACCCTCGCCATCGTGCCGTCGTCGTTCATGATCTCGCAGATCACCCCCGCAGGAACCAGCCCGGCCATGCGTGCCAGGTCCACCGACGCCTCGGTCTGTCCCGCGCGCACCAGGACACCGCCCTTGCGCGCCCGCAGCGGAAACACATGTCCCGGCCGCGCCAGGTCCTGCGCCGTCGACTTCGGATCGATCGCCACACGAATCGTATGCGCACGGTCTGCAGCCGAGATACCCGTCGTCACGCCCTCTCGCGCCTCGATGGTCTCCGTAAAGGCTGTCCCGAACCGCGACGTGTTGTCCTGCGTCATCGGCCCCAGCCGCAGATAATCGGCACGGTCCTCCGTCAGCGTCAGGCAGATCAGTCCGCGACCGTACTTGGCCATGAAATTGATCGCCTCCGGCGTCACAAACTCCGCCGCCAGCGTCAGATCGCCTTCGTTCTCGCGGTCCTCGTCATCGACCACGACGACCATCTTGCCCGCCCGAATCGCCGCAATCGCGTCTTTTACATTCGCAAACATCGTCGTTCAACCCTCTCCGGCAGGCATCCGGGCCCGGCCGTTGTATCTGTCTCTTTCGACTCACTTCATCATACGTTCGACGCAAAAAGAGATGCCGCCCATCTGGACGGCATCTCTTTCAGAAATCTCTACTCAGGAAGTCTACAGTTTAGAGTGTTGACTCGATCTCGAAGCCCCAGGCCTCAAGCAGCGCCTCAGGGATATACTTCGAATTCTTGTTCCGCCGAGCCCACTCACGCAATCTGGTCGACCGGATGTACTGGTCCGGGGTCAGCTTGAACTCCTTCACAACCTGCTCAAACGATGTCACCGTTGGGACAACCGGTCCAATAGGTTCCGGCTTACCCCAATTCGGATTTCCACGACGCTTTGCCATAGGTTAACAGTTACCTCTTCCTAGATGATGTCCTACCCGAAATGGTCGGGGGAGAGAACAAGACCACGCCTTACAGTTTAGGCCATTTTCCCTTGAAAATCAAGGGTTTCGCCTTCACGGTATACCGTGTTCCTTAACCAGGAAAGGTGCACTCCGCGCAAACTCTTTCAATGCTTCAGTTGTGCTGGGCCGAGGCATAAAACTTCACCATATCGGCCTTCAGCTCACGCAGCGCTTCCACATTCAGATACACCATGTGGCCCGCCGGATAGTACCCAAAACTCACATTCCCCACCAGCGGCTCCGGCAGGCTCATATGGCTCAGGTCATACTCCGTCGCAAAGAACGGTGTCGCCAGGTCGAAGTACCCATTCGCCGAAAACACCTTCAGCTTCGGATTCTTTCGCATCGCATCCGCGAGGTCCATCGCCGTATCCGGGTTCGCCTGGTCCCCCCGGCCTCCCTGCCCGCCCGAGGGCTTGTGCTTGAAGTCCCAGGCGCCGTTCACCCCCGGCCCCGACGTGTAGTACGTCTCCTGGCTCATGTACTTCAACTCCCGTTCCAGGTAGTCATGGAACGCCCCGACAAACGCCCCGCTGATCCCTGTATCCGATGGATCGTACCCCGGCGTCTCTCCTGCCTCATCCACATCCCAGCCCAGGAACCGGGCATCGTAGCGGCCCAGCGTCCGGTCATCCCCACGCATCAGCTCCTTGCGGAACCGGGACGCAGAGATCCGCAGCCGCGCTTCCTTCACATAATTCACATTCAAACCGGTAAATGCTGCCACTTTCGCCGCCACCGAATCCAGCTCCGCCTTCGAGATCCGGTCCCCCTGCGCCAGCGCCTGGGCATACGGCCCCCGGGCAAACTCTCTCGCCTGCTGCACCCATTCCGCCAGCGACCCCGGAGCCTTGACCTTCTTGTAGTAGTAGGCGATAGCGGCATACGACGGGAAATACCCAATATTTTCTATGTCATAGCCTGGATTTCGAATGCTGTAGTTGAGAATCGACGACAGCAGCACCACGCCATTGAACGACACGCCATCGTTCTGAAGAGCCGCCACCAGGCCAGCCGACCGCGTCGTCCCATACGACTCGCCAAACAGGAACTTCGGCGAACTCCAGCGCTGATTCGCCGTAATGTACCGCTCGATAAACTTCCGGAACGCCGCGATGTCCTGATCGGTTCCGGCAAAGTCCTTGATCGTTCCCTTGCCCACCGCCCGCGAGAAGCCGCACATTGGCGCGTCGATAAACACCAGGTCGCTCTTGTCCAGCAGGCTGTGCTCGTTCGGCACATAGCTGTAAGGCGCGGGAGCCGTCGCCTCCGGAGCCTGCGTCACCACCCGCACCGGCCCAAACGACCCCATGTGCAGCCAGATCGTCGCCGCACCCGGCCCGCCGTTGTAGAAGAACGTCACCGGCCGGTTCCTGGCATCGACGCCATCCTCCGTGTAGGCCACGTAGAAGAGGCTCGCGTTCGCCTTGCCCTGCTCGTCCCGAATCAGCAGATTCCCGGCGGTCGCCGTGTAGTGGATCGTCCGCCCGCCAACCGTCAGGTCGTGCTTGGTCGTGGTGTTTGTCTCAGGAGGAATCGGAATCCCGGCATCGTCCTTGGCTTCCTTGGCTGCTGGCTTGTCATCCGCCTTCGCCGTCTGCGCAACTGCCGTCCCCGCCAGCAGCGCCAGTAGCACCGCCCCGCCAAACCTCGCAAATCTGTTCAAACCAACACTCCCGTGTCTGTATTCAGACTGCAGCGATCTTCCGTGCAGCCATCATACCGTCACGGTCATACCGCTGTATCTAAACGGAAAGCTTCGCGGTACACCTCCACCGGATATCCCTTCGCCTTCCACGCCGCCAGCCCGCCGTGCAGCACCTTCAGACGCGAGTAGCCCAGATCCTTTGCCTTGCGCACAATCTCAAGGCTCGTCTTCTGCCCGTCGCATGTGCAGTACAGGACAACGTCCGTATCCCGCGGAATCAACGCCGGATCGGCTTCCACCTGCTTCGGCGGCAGCCGCAGCGCCCCTGGAATCATCTCCGAGTACGCCAGCAGGTCCAGCGGCTGACGCACGTCGAACAGCTTCACCGAAGCCTGCTGCTCCAGCAGAGCCCGTAGCGCATCCGCATCGATCGTGTTCTCCCTGTACTCGCGGGCATCCTTCGCTCTCTTCGCGCTCACCGCGCCGAAGACCACAGCAATCAGAACAACAGCCACCACAACCCAGAGCATTTCGAGCCTCCTGTCCTGTACGACTATCAGATTCTCCTCACGCCTGCTCGGATTCTGACAAAGAACGAGCAGATCAGTCCACACACCGTCCCTTCCTTCCCCGGCCTGCCTCTAATTGCCTTCACGGATTCCCCGGCCCACCCGCAGGCAAACAATATGCGAAGATGACCCAAGGCCCATGCACTCCGCACCTCGTCCCCAGGACCTCTCTCAGCTGCTTCACCAGGTCTTCGGCTTCCCCGGCTTTCGTGCCAATCAGGAGGCCGTCTGCCGCGCCGCCTCTGACGGCCGCGACGTGCTGCTCGTCATGCCCACCGGTGCGGGCAAATCTCTCTGCTACCAGCTCCCCGCCATCGCCCGAGGAGGCACCGCCCTCGTCATCTCCCCGCTCATCGCTCTGATGGACGATCAGGCCGCCAAGCTCTCCGCCCTCGGCCTCAAAGTCGCCCGCATCCACTCCGGCCTCTCCCGCGACGAATCCCGCCAGGCCTGCCGCGACTACCTCTCCGGCGACCTCCAGTTCCTCTTCATCGCACCCGAGCGCATGCGCGTTCCCGGCTTCCCCGAGATGCTCGCCAAACGCAAGCCTGCCCTCATCGCCATCGACGAAGCCCACTGCATCTCGCAATGGGGCCACGACTTCCGCCCCGACTACCGCACCCTCGGCGACCACCTGCCCGCGCTGCGCCCCGCGCCCGTCATCGCCCTCACCGCCACCGCCACCCCCACCGTGCAGAAGGACATCGCCGCACAGCTACGCCTCTCAGACCCTGCACTCTTCATCCACGGCTTCCGCCGCCACAACCTCGCCATCGAGGTCGTCGAGATGTCGAAGCCGCAGCGCAGCCAGTTCACCGTCAACCTGCTCAAGGCCTCCGAGAGCCGCCCCGCCATCGTCTACGCCCCATCGCGCAAGGCCGCCGAAGAGCTTGCCTCGCAACTTGGTCGCGGTGCCGCCGCCTACCACGCCGGTCTCGAGCCAGCCACACGCGAGCGCATCCAGCGTCACTTCCTCGGCGGTAACCTCGAGGTCGTCGTCGCCACCATCGCCTTCGGCATGGGCATCGATAAAGCCGACGTCCGCACCGTCGTCCACATCGCCCTTCCCGGCTCCGTCGAGGCCTACTACCAGGAGATCGGCCGCGCCGGACGCGACGGCAACCCCTCCCGCACCGTGCTCCTGCACTCCTTCGCCGATCGCAAGATGCACGACTTCTTCCTCGAGCGCGACTACCCCGAGCCCACCGAGCTCGCCCGCCTCGCCCGCGTCCTCTCCGAAGAGTTCCAGGAGCCCGAAGCGCTGCGCAAGAAGCTCCGCATGGACCTCGAGACCTTCGAACGCACCGCCGAAAAGCTCGTCGCCCAGTCCGCCGCCGCCTTCGACATCGCCGGAAACCTTCGCGCCGGCGAGAACAAGAGCTGGCAATCCGGCTACGATCGTCAGCTCTCCTTCCGCCGCTCACAGATCGACATGATGGCCCGCTTCGCCGAGACCCCGCAGTGCCGCATGAGCGCACTCATCCAGCACTTCGGCGACACCGAAGACGGCCTCCGCCCCTGCGGTCACTGCGACTTCTGTTCCCCCGAGCGCGCCACCGCGCAGACCTTTCGCGAACCCAGCTCCCAGGAAGACCGCCACCTTCGCGCCATCCTGCGCACCCTCGACGGCCAGTCCCCGCGCGCCACCGGCAAGCTCCACTCCGACCTCGCCCTCGGTGTCGACCGGCGCCAGTTCGACGCCTATCTCAACGCCCTCACCCGCGCCGGTCTCGTCTCGCTCACACAGGACAGCTTCACCAACGCCGAAGGCGACACCATCAACTTCAAGCGTGCCGGCCTCACCTACGAAGGCCGCAACATCGAGGCCGGCGATCCGCTCGGCGTACACCTCACCGACAGCGCCGTCACTGCCTCCAGCTCGCGGAAACGCAACGGCCGTTCCTCTTCCTCATCGAAACATCTGTCATCTCGACCGGAGCGCAGCGGAGCGGAGAGACCTGCTTCTCCACCTCTGACTCCAGCCCAGCAGACCCTCGAAAAAGGCCTCCGCGACTGGCGCAAGGCCGAGGCCGCCAAGACCGGCAAGCCCGCCTTCATCATCTTCGGCGACGCCGTCCTCACCAACATCGTCATCGCCGCCCCGCAGACCATCAACGAGCTCCTCACCGTCAACGGCATCGGCCCCGAAAAAGCCGACCGCTACGGCGCAGAGATCATCGCCCTCTGCCGCGGCACTGAGCCTTCTGCGAACGCGACTCAGCGCAAAGCCGAACCCGAACGCAAAGCCGCCTCCTCACGCAGCTCCACAACCCCGCCACCCTCTCGCAGCAAAGACCTGCCCTTCGCGAAGCAAAACGCCTCATCGCAAGATAAAGATGTGTCCTTCCGAGCGAAGCGAAGCGCAGCCGAGGAACCCCCGCATTTTGCTCGCACCGCCGAGAGTGCCCCGCGTCCGCAGCAGTTCACGCGGCCAGTCGCCCCGACACAAAAAGCGCCAGAGGCAGATCTCTCCCCTACCCAGCAGTCCCTCGATCAAAAACTACGCCAATGGCGCACCAGCGAAGCCGAGCGCCTCGGTCTGCCGCAGTTCTTCGTCCTCGGCAGCTCCGCCCTGCGCAACATCGTCCTCGCCCGCCCGCAGACGCTGGCCGATCTCCGCAAAATCGAAGGCCTCACCCTCGACAAGGCAGAGCGCTTCGGCCCCGCCATCATCGAGCTCTGTATCGCCTGAGTTACTTCACCGCCGCATCGATCGGCTTTCCAGCCTGCTTCTCCGCCGCATCCCAATCCAGCCCCAGGTACTTCGCCAGCGTCGCCGCCGCCTGCGATTGCGTCACCGGTGCCACGTTCTTTTCGACGCCCACCGCAGGCACGCCATGCCCGGTAAAGCCCATAAAGATCGACTTCGACTCCGGCACCTTCTGCCCATGCGACTTCCACTCCTCCGGAGCCGAACCGCGTCCGTGGTCCACCATGAAGATCATCGTCGTCTTGCCCTTGTACTCCGGCATCGCCTGCAGCGTCTCCCACATGCGCTTTAGATAACCATCCACGCGATGCGACGCCTCCAGGTACTCGCCATAGTTGCCAGCATGCGCCCACTCGTCCGTCTCCCCCAGCGACAGGAAGATCACCCTCGGCTTCTTGATCCGTATGTACTCCATCGCCGACTCAAACACGGGAGCGTCGTACGCCTCGTCCTCCCACCCTCTGGGCGAGTTCGCCTTGACGTCGTTCAGGATCTTCATCTCCCTCGTCATCGGAGACATCGCCACCGGATCATAGCCCGCGTTCACCATGCAGGCCATGCACATCTCCGGGTTCACCACGTTGGCGATCACATGCCATGCTCCGAAGGCCGCTACCTTGCCCTGGAACCCCGGCTGCTTCGCCACCCACGCCAGCACCGTCAGGTTCGGGTTCGGCTTGTCGTCGTTCGAATCGATCCGCGAATCGCCGTGCCCCGTCAGCGTCTCGTTATATCCCGGATACGAAAAGTTGAACCCATTCGTCACCGACGCCTCCGATCCGGCATCGCGGTCGCCGTAAATCTGCCCCTGCGGAATAAACGTGCTCCACAGAAACGGCATCAACTTCTGTCGCCTCTCGTCCGGCGTCGCCGCCAGGTACTTCGTCTTCAACTCGTCCACGCTGCGACCGTTGTAGTAACGCTCCTTGGTCAGCAGACTCTCATCGGCGCCGCGAAAGATCTCCTGCCAACGCATCCCGTCCGTCATCACCAGAACGACACGCGCATCGTTCTCTGCGGCCTTCGCTCCCGCCGTCAGGCCTACCGTCATGGCTGCGAACAGCCACGCTCTCCATCCCCTCATGAACACATCCTCCGACGAAGGTCATCCTCGCAGATCACGACGCCTCACGCCAACCGTCAGGCATCTTTCTCCCGTCATCTGCCGTCCCTCCAGAAGATGGCCACATCCCCGGAAACTACAACCACCACCTCACACGCCACCGCGCTGTCCACGCTCGACAAGCGCGCCAACCACTGCTTCGGCTGCGGCCCCGACAACCCCAGCGGCCTCCATCTCACCTTTACCGTCGACACCGGCACAAACGCCAGGCCCACCGCCTCCGCGCAGGCTACCTTCGACCGACGCTACGAAGGCCCACCCGGCTACCTGCACGGCGGCATCATCGCCACGTTGCTCGACGAGGCCATGAGCAAGCTCAACCGCCCGCTCGGCCTCATCGCCGTCACCCGCAACATGCAGATCGACTACCGGCGTCCCGTGCCCCTCAACCAGCCCCTCACCGTCACCGGACACCACCTTCGCCGCGAAGGCCGCAAGCTCTTCCACCGCGCCGAGATCACCCTCGCCAACGGCACCGTGCTCGCCGAAGCCCAGGGCCTCTTCATCGCCATCGACGAAAAACTCCTCGCCGCTGCCGGCCTCACACCCCCAACCGAAGAGACAGCCTAGACCTCCGACTCCTCCCAATACCCCTGGTCCTTCAGAAAGTACTTGTCGTTCCAGCTGTGCAGCATCGTCTTGAAGAACATCCAGACCATGCGACCATGCCCCAGCTTCTGAAACCGCCGATTCGTCGTGACCACCCCGCCACGCACGATCCGGAACCGCACCCGCGCCACGCCCTTCGACAACAGGTAGTCCTCCGCAAACAGCGCCCGCTCATTGAACCCACCCAGCTGCCAGAACGCCTCCCGGTCGAACAGCATAAACATCCCCGTCGCAAACGGCTTCAGCAGCGAGCCCACATACTGCATAAAGTTGTTCCCCGCATACAGCGCGTCGTCGAAGACGCTCCCCTCCCTGCACGAGATATTCGTCGTCGCCAGGTGCAGCCGTCTCCTTCGCATCCGCCACAACGCCCGCCGCAGCAGCGTAGGTTCCGGCAGCTCCACATCGGCATCCAGAAACAGCACATACGGTGTCGTCGCCAGCCGTGCCCCCGCGTTCCGTCCCACCGACGGCAGCCCGCCCTCGATCACCTCAACCGCCAGCCTGCCGCGAAAGCTCAGCGCCGCCTCCACCGTGCCGTCCGTCGACTTCGCATCCGCGACGATCACCCTCGTCTCGCACATCCCCTCGTAGTCCTGCCTGGTCAACGATTCCAGCAGACGCGGCAGCGTCTCCCGTTCGTTCTTCGCCGGAATCACGATCGTCAGTTCAGCGCTCATGCGACCACCTCTCGGGAGCTGCACCGCTCCCTCTGCCCACCTTGCGCCCACGCCGCTCCAGCCACATAAACGCCATTTGAATTCTCTGCAAAACCTCGCGCCGCGTTCCCCAGCCATTAACCTCCACCCAGGGCCTTCATCCTGCGTCAACAAAACTGATAAACTGAAGCCTCCCGCGGCAAATCCTGCACATCCCAACAGGTTCCGCGCTGCTCCAAGGAGAAACTGTCATGGCTGACCACACCTCGAACGGCAACTTCGGATCCTCCACCCTTCGCCTCAAGACCGGCCTCGCCGAGATGCTCAAGGGTGGAGTCATCATGGACGTCATGAACGTCGAGCAGGCGCGCATCGCTGAAGAGGCCGGCGCCATCTCCGTTATGGCGCTCGAGCGCGTCCCCGCCATGATCCGCGCCGAAGGCGGCGTCGCCCGCATGGCCAATCCCAAGCTCATCAAACAGATCATCGGCGCCGTCTCCATCCCCGTCATGGCCAAGGCACGCATCGGCCACTTCGCCGAAGCCCAGGTGCTCCAGACCCTCGGCGTCGACTTCATCGACGAGTCCGAGGTCCTCACCCCTGCCGACGAAGCGCACCACATCGACAAGCACGCCTTCACCACCCCCTTCGTCTGCGGCGCCAAGAACCTCGGCGAGGCCCTCCGCCGCATCACCGAAGGCGCGGCCATGATCCGCACCAAGGGTGAGCCCGGCACCGGCGACGTCGTCCACGCCGTCACCCACATGCGCACCATCGTCCGCGAGATGAAGGCCCTCACCGTCCTCTCCGATGACGAGCTCTACGCCGCGGCCAAGAATCTTCAGGCCCCTTACGACCTGGTCCGCATGGTTGCCAAGGCGGGCAAGCTCCCCGTGCCCAACTTCTCCGCCGGCGGCATCGCCACCCCCGCCGACGCCGCCCTCATGATGCAGCTCGGCGCCGAGACCGTCTTCGTCGGCTCCGGCATCTTCATGAAGGAGCGGGCAACGCCGCTTGATGTGGAGAACAACCCCCTCGAGCGCGAAGAGGCCGTCTCCCGCGCCAAGGCCATCGTCATCGCAACCACCCACTTCAACGATCCCAAGATCGTCGCCGAGGCCTCCGAACTGGTCATCGGCTCCATGAAGGGACTCGCCGCAGCTGCCATCGAAGAAGCACAGCTGATGCAGACCCGCGGCTGGTAAACGACTCGGGCTGCAATCTTTTGCAGCCCGAAATCCGGCCCATGCCGCAAGCCGGGCGCTTGATAATGTTCGGCCGTACGAAGCCCGGATTCCGGAGCGGATGACACGAACGTTGCAATGGATAGGACTTAGCGTTGGGTTCTTTTTAAGATCCCGGAGATCCAGGACTTAATTCGAGTTCCCCCTTCTAAAATCCGCCAGAAAAGTTAGAATCTTATAGATTCTTGTCGCCAGCACGATGTGTAGTGCTGGCGATGTTCTTTAACTCAAAAAAACAACTACACAGGTTGGTCATTATGCGTCGAATCGCTCTCCTCCCCCTCGTTCTCTGCGCTTCATTCACCGCAGCACACGCCGACGAAGCTTCCAAGCGTGTCAAGGCGCAGGAGATGTTGACCATGCTGCACACAGAGCGGGTCAGCCAGCAGATTGAAGGCAACATCATGAAGCAGGCCGCGGCCATGCCGCAGCAGCTCTTCGGCGGCCAGGTTCCGCCCGACTCCAAGGCAAAGTTCGATGCCTTCGAGCTGCAGCTGAAGCAGGCCACCGAAGCCCAGATCGGCTGGAAGGTTCTTGGACCTGAATACGTCGACCTCTACGCCAAGACCTACACCGAGCCCGAGCTGGACGCCATCCTCTCCTTCTACAAGTCCCCCGCCGGGCAGAGCATGCTCACCAAGAGCCCCGAGCTCTCCGCGCAGAGCATGCAGCTGGTGCAGGCCAAGATGACCACCCTGCAGCCGCAGCTGCAGAAGCTGGCGCAGGACTTCGTGCAGAGCACCAAGCCCGCGGCGACCCAGCCCCCGCCCACCCTGAACCCGACCCCCAAGACGGCACCCAAGTCCAACCAGTAATTCCGTCCGCAACCTCTTCGTTACAACCCGCCGGGAATGATTCTTGAATCGTTCCCGGCTTTCTTCGTCTCCAATATTCAGAGCGTGCGTCCACCGCTTCAGGAAGGGGCCAGGAAACATGGCCCACCAGTTCTCCGCACTCACCTTCACCGACAACGTCAAAGACGTCCAGCGCGAGATGGGCAGCCGTCCCGCCAACGAGAAGCTCACCGAGCGCGGCTCCCCCAACGACACCCTCGGCGACTTCGAAAAAGACTTCATCTCCCGCCGCGACGGCTTCTACCTCTCCACCGTCGGTGAAACCGGCTGGCCCTATATCCAGTTTCGCGGCGGACCCGTCGGCTTTCTGCACGTCGTCGACGATCACACCCTGGCCTACGCCGACGTCACCGGGAACCGCCAGTACATCAGCACCGGCAACCTGCGCTCCAATCCTCGCGCCGCCCTCTTCCTGATGGACTACCCGCACCAGGCCCGCCTCAAAATCCTCGGTACCACTGAGGTCATCCCCTGGGGCAAAGCCCCTGCCTGGAAGGATCAGCTCCCTCTCCCGGACCGCGGCCGCCCCGAGCGTGTCGTCCTCATCCACCTCGCCGCCTTCGACTGGAACTGTCCCCAGCACATCCCCCAACGCTGGACCGTCGACGAGCTGAAGCAGACACCCCTCTTCGCACGCATCCAGTCCCTCGAGACCGAGGTAAAAAATCTCCGCGCCCAGCTCGCCGAAGCTCAGGGATCGAATAAGCCTGCATCCCTCACCTGATCGCCAAAACACCGGACCAGGCTGTCAAGCTTCGCTCACAAGCCGGGTGCCCCATTCATGCAGTCTCATCGCATGAGTGGGCATTCGAGCGAAGCTCGAACCCTCCCACCAACCGGAGCGGAGATGAGCTTCTGCGTTCGTTTGAAATATATGTTTGGTGGGTCCGTCGGATTCGATAGGAACGATGCCCATCCGCAAAATTGATTGGAGTCCTTGCTCGTCTTCGAGCGGAGTCACAAGCCGGGTGCCCCATTCATGCAGTCTCATCGCATGAGTGGGCATTCGAGCGAAGCTCGAATCCTTCGACCAGCCGAAGCGGAGATGAGCTTCTGCGTTCGTTTGAAATATATGTTTGGTGGTCCGCCGGATTCGATAGGAACGATGCCCATCCACAGAAACAGGCTGTCAAGCCTCATTCCAGTGCAAGCTCATCAAAGTAAGACACTTGCCGGATGCCGATTCATCTCCACGTTTCTCTATACTGGAAGTGGGGCCTTCCATCGTGAAGAGCCGCGAGCGGCATACCACTTTGGTAACCGTCGAAATAAGTTCAATCGTTCGAAGATTTTGCGCAAAAACAAGGGGAGGGTCATGACCACCAGCAGCACCGAGACAGCGACCAAAGGACCGATCATAGGAGTCCTCGCCCTGCAGGGCGCCTACGACGCTCACGCTAAAACCATCGCTGCCCTCGGAGCTACGCCCCGTCTCGTCCGCCTGCCCACCGAGCTCAAAGGACTCGACGGCCTCATCATGCCCGGCGGTGAATCCACCACCATGCTCAAGTTCCTCGAGCAGCGCGGCTTCTTCGACCTTCTCAAGGACTTCGTCCACAAGGTTCCCACCTTCGGCACCTGCGCCGGCGTCATCCTTCTCGCCAAAGACGTCACCAATCCTGCCCAGAAGTCCCTCGGCGCGCTCGACGTCACCGTCGAACGCAACGCCTACGGCCGCCAGATCGACTCCGCCATTCTCCACGCCGAATCCAAACTCCCCGGCGGCCCGCTGGAGATGGTCTTCATCCGCGCCCCCCGCATCACCAGAACCGGCGCTCCCGTCGAAGTCCTCGCCTCCCGCGACGAGAACCCCGTCCTCGTCCGCGAAGGCCACCTCCTGGCCGCGACCTTCCATCCCGAGCTCAGCCACGATAGCCGCGTCCACCAGCTCTTCCTCAACATGGTCCGCGACCACAAGGAAAATCCGGCGTAGACAGGTCTACCCCTCGCGCCAGCGCCTGACGCTCAACCAGCCGACAATCGCCACAAACTGCGCCAGCAGCACACATTCCACCGTCATCGTCCCCATCGTCTGACCAAGGCGGCTGGCCGAAACAGCCATCAACACCGCAAGCAGCGCCGCCAGACCGATCCACATCGACGCCCGCCCATAGCTCGTCGCTCGCACCGAGACAGGCCTCTTCACCGGAGCCTTCGCCGCCACACGAGCCGCAAAGTCTTCAGGAATTGTGACCGTAAAATCTGGCCCTTTCTCCAGCACAGAGATCACACGCTCGTCGAAGGCGCGCTCCTCCATCAAACGAAGCTTCTCCTCCGTCATCGGCTCCAGACTGTCGTCCCGCATACCGCCCTCCCTTCCTTGGATGACTGCAAACGCTCCCGCAGCTTCTTTCGTCCGCGATGCAGATGCGTCCTGATCGTTCCGATCGGCATGCTGAGCGCCGCCGCGATCTGCTCATAAGTCCGCTCTTCCTGGTGATACAGCACGAGCACCGTACGCTCAATCGCGCTCAACTCCTGCAACTGCGCCTCGACCAGCACACGAAACTCGCTCTCCTCCAGCAGTTGCTCCGCATTCCTGTCCGGGTGTTCGAGGCGATCCTCCCACATGCTGGTCTCCTCTGAGATCGAAACCAGCGGACGATCCGAACGCTTGCGCCGCTTCCACTCGTTCTGCGCCACGTTCACCGTAATTCTGTACAGATAGGTCGAAACCAGCGCATCGCCGCGAAAGCTCGGCAGCGCTTTGTAGAGGCGCAGAAAGACATCCTGCGCGAGGTCCTCAAGATGTTCGCGGCTGCCGGTCAACCGATACAGCGTGCGAAAGACCATCGCCTGGTTCTCACGCACCACCTGCTCGAAGCTGAGATCCAAACTCACAGGAAGCGTTAGACCTCCGACCCTCGCGAAAGTTTCAATACGATGACTGAAACTTAAATGCCCACTCGTTGTCTAACGCTGACATCAAGGGAGGTCTTGCTTATGGAAGTCCTGCACAGTCCATTCATCATTCCACTCGGCGCCTTCGTCGTCGCCATCGTCGCCATCGTAAGCGGCATCTGGTCCGACATGCAGACCAAGCGTATCCGCGCCGATCAACGCATGGCTATGCTGGCCCGCGGCATGGCCATCGACGACATCGAAAAGGTGCTCGGCAAAGTACGGGAAGAAGAAAAGCCTATCAAAGACCCGCTGCGCAGCCTCAGTATCGCTCGCCGCACCGGGATTGTTCTTACCTCGACAGGCGTGGGCCTCATTATCTTCTTTATTGCGCTGACTGCCATCCTGCAGGAACGCGACGTCCTCTCAGGGGCCGCCGCCGGGCTTATCCCGCTGGCCATCGGCATCGGCTTCTTCATCGACTACAACCTGCAGAAGCGCGAACTCTCGCGCTTCGGCATGGAAATCGACGAGGCCAGATAACTTTTGATCTAGAGACCGAGCCCGCCGTCGACAGTCAGCAGCTGCCCGGTGATGAAATGCGGCGCCGTTGCGAAGTACAGCACCGCCGAGGCGACGTCAGAAGCAGATCCGTTCCGCTGCATCGGCGTCTTCTGTGCGAAGTGCTCGTAAGCCTCTTCAACCTCGCCATTCACGATCATGCCCGGCGCCACGCAATTGACGCTGATCTCCGGCGCCCACGCCTTCGCCATCGTCTCCGAGAGCATGTGCAGCGCCGCCTTCGATGTGCAGTAGTGGCCATGTGTCGCCCAGGGATGCTGTCCACCCAGCGAGCCAATGTTTACGATCCTGCCCCGCGCTGACTTCAGATAAGAATGCGCCGCACGAGCCACCAGGAACGGTGCCCGCGTGTTCGTCGCAAACATGCGATCCCACAGCTCCGGCGTAATCTCCTCAAGAGCAATCGACTCGAACATGCCGGCGTTATTGACCAGAATGTCGATCCCGCCAAGTTCAGCTGCAACCTCTTCGACCATCGCCTCGATCGCTTCGGGCTCGCGCAGGTCGCAGCGGACTCCCATTGCCTCGCCGCCAAACTCCGCGAGGTCACGAACTGTCTGCTCAGCCTCGCGCTGAGAGCTGAGATAGGTGATCGCAACGTTCGCGCCCTGCTCCGCGAGCGTAAGCGCGATCGAGCGGCCAATTCGTTTGGCCGCTCCAGTCACAAGCGCAGTCTTACCTTCAAGGGGACGATTCGACATAACGATGCAGTTACTGCTGTGGAGCTGGCGTTGTGCTGCTTCCGGAGGAACTGCTGCCCGAAGAGTTGCTCGATCCGGCATCAGGCTTCGTCGTCGAGCCCGATGCCTTTGGACGAATCGGTTCCTGTACACCAGCCTTGCGGGAAGACGCTTTTCCTGAGTTATCGAGATAGGATGAGACCTGTTCCTGCGGACGAAGCATAGCGACGGCGATGTCGTGCGAAGGATCGTCGATCTGATAGTCCTGCGCAAACGTGGCAAAGCCGGTGGCGATGACCTGCACCCGTACCCTGGACCCGGTCGGAATAATGTCGATGGTCGCCTTGCCGTCCGGATCGGTCTTCACTTCGAGATTGCCGATGTCGTGGCCATCCTTATCGAAGGGATTGAAGACAACCGCCGCGTTCATGATCGGCTTACCGTTCGAGTGCTTGGTCACCATCACCGTGACCTTCGAGGTCTCCGGTGGTGGCTTGTACTTGCGGCCATGCTTGGCAGGGGAGTCCTGCGCAAGCAGGCAGGTCGAAGCAACCAGCGTAGAGATTGAAACCATGGCGAGGCGGGAGAAGAAGGAACGGCGCGACTGCAGCATGACGCATATTTTACGCCTTTCCGGGCAAAAGCTGCATCCGCCTCCTCGTCCCTGGTTCCTGAAACGCTACTGCTGCCTGTACGTATTGCGCAGACGCTAGCCTTTAACTTTCATACACTTAGCACGGCGCAAGAAGCTCGACCGGCGAACCTGCGCGACTTTCACTCACATTTCACGCGGAAGAGTTGACAGTACCAACGACACTCGCCTATCGTTAGCAATCGGAAGGCTTGAGTGCTAAAGTGCCTGACAGACTGACCCGCAGGTGGTCTCACGTACTGTCTGCGTCTCCGGCAATTCCAGACAATCTTACGGCAGCCGCTCCTGCGAAAACAGCCCAGCGGTTTTGTCCGTGTGCAGTAACCCCGGGCGATTCTGCTTGCCCGGAACATCCGTAACTGAGGAGATGGAAACAATGGCGAAGACATTTACACCGCTGCACGATCGCATCCTGGTCCGCCGCATCGAAGAGGGCGAGACCCTTCGTGGCGGCATCATCATCCCCGACTCCGCTAAGGAAAAGCCCCAGCAGGGCGAGGTCGTTTCGGTTGGTAAGGGCAAGTCGAACGACGAGGGCAAGGTATTCCCGCTCGACGTCAAGGCTGGCGATCAGATTCTCTTCGGCAAGTACTCCGGCACCGAGATCAAGCTCGATGGCGAAGAGTTCCTCATCATGCGCGAAGAAGAAGTCCTCGGCATCCTCAAGTAAGCACTGCGTGCGGCAGACGCGCCTTTCGGCGCCATTTCCGGTTGGAATGAAGACTGCGGCACACGGTATTTCCAGGCAACATCAAAAATTTCGATTCGGCTTTTAGTCGAATACAGGAGTAAGCAATGGCAAAGCAGATTCTGCATGGAGAAGATTCGCGTCAAGCGATCCTACGTGGCGTCAACGTCCTCGCTGACGCAGTAAAGGTGACGCTCGGCCCGAAGGGCCGCAACGTCGTTATCGAGAAGAAGTTCGGTTCTCCGACGATCACCAAGGACGGCGTGACCGTTGCCAAGGAGATCGAGATCAACGATCCGATCGCCAACGTTGGCGCACAGCTGGTGAAGGAAGTTGCTTCGAAGACTTCCGACATCGCCGGCGACGGCACGACGACCGCGACAGTTCTGGCACAGGCGATCTTCCGCGAGGGCGTGAAGACGGTTGCAGCCGGTGCGAACCCCACCGCTCTGAAGCGCGGCATCGATAAGGCTGTTGAGGCCATCATCGGCAAGCGTGACGAGCATGGTGCGATCCAGGGTGGCGCTCTGAGCAAGTTCTCGAAGCCCGTCTCTGGCGACATGATCGCCCAGGTCGGCACCATCTCGGCCAACAGCGACGAGCAGATTGGCACCATCATTGCCGCTGCCATGAACAAGGTCGGCAAGGACGGCGTGATCACCGTTGAAGAGTCGCGCACGATGGAGACGCAGCTCGACGTGGTCGAGGGTATGCAGTTCGACCGCGGTTACCTGTCGCCCTACTTCGTCACCGACGCAGAGCGCATGGAAGCTGCTCTCGAGAACCCCTACATCCTGATCTACGAGAAGAAGATCTCGTCGATGAAGGACCTGCTGCCCCTGCTCGAGCAGATCGCACGCACGGCAAAGCCGCTCGTCATCATCGCTGAGGACGTGGACGGCGAGGCTCTGGCGACCCTGGTCGTCAACAAGCTGCGTGGCACGCTGAACGTCGCTGCCGTCAAGGCTCCCGGCTTTGGCGATCGCCGCAAGGCCATGCTGCAGGACATCGCAATCCTGACCGGCGGCAAGGCCATCACCGAAGACCTCGGCATCAAGCTCGAGTCGGTGAAGATCGAGGACCTGGGCACCGCGAAGCGCGTCACCATCGACAAGGACAACACCACCATCGTCGACGGCGGCGGTAAGGGTGCTGAGATCGAGGGCCGCGTGAAGGAGATTCGCGCGCAGGTCGAGAAGACCACCTCGGACTACGATCGTGAGAAGCTGCAGGAGCGCCTTGCCAAGCTGGTTGGCGGCGTTGCCGTCATCAAGGTTGGCGCTGCTACCGAGACCGAGATGAAGGAGAAGAAGGCTCGTGTCGAGGACGCAATGCACGCGACCCGCGCGGCTGTCGAAGAGGGTATCGTCCCCGGCGGCGGCGTTGCGCTGATCCGTACGGTTCCTGCGGTTGAAGCGTTGATCAAGACCCTTGAGGGTGACGAGAAGATCGGTGCTTCGATCATCCGTCGCGCGATTGAGGAGCCGCTGCGTACCATCGTCTCGAACGCTGGCGAAGAGGGCGCGGTCGTCATCGGCAAGATCCTGGAGTCCAAGGATGCGAACTTCGGCTACAACGCCGGAACCGGCACCTACGAGGACCTGGTCAAGGCCGGCGTCATCGACCCGACCAAGGTCACCCGCACTGCCCTGCAGAACGCGGCGTCGATCTCCGGTCTGCTGCTCACCACCGAGGCCATCATCTCCGAGATCCCGGAGAAGAAGGAAGCTCCGGCTGGCGGACACAACCACGGCGGCGGTATGGACGGCATGTACTAGGACGTAGCGTCCAGCGACATGCGGCTTTAGCCGTAATGACAAAAGGCCTCGGAGCGATCCGGGGCCTTTTGCCGTTCTAAAAGAAATGTGTCTATTCTTATCGCGCTACAAAACCGACCTTCGGAGTGATGCGAATGACGATTTCCCGCAGAGAGTTTGCCCGCCTGTCCGCACTCGGCCTTGCAGCCCATACAGTCCCCCTCCCTGCACTGGCACAGACGGGCCAACGCAAGATCGGCTACTGCATCATCGGACTAGGACGCATCGCCGACCACCATATGCGCGGCATCGCTCAGGGATCGACCTCTACCATCACGGGCCTCGTCAGTGGCCATCGCGACAAGGCGGAGAAGCTCGCCGCGCAGTACGGCGTTCCGAAGACTTCCATCTACAGCTATGACCAGCTTGAGCGCATCCGCGACAACAAGGCGATCGATGCTGTCATCGTTTGTCTTCCCAACAGCATGCACGCCGAGTACACCATTCGCTCAGCCAAAGCCGGCAAGCATGTGCTCTGTGAAAAGCCGATGTCCGTCTCCGTCACCGAAGCCGAGGACATGATCGCAGTCTGCAAGGCGGCGAACGTGAAGCTGATGATCGCCTATCGCCTGCATTACGAGCCCATCACGCTGAAGACGATCGCGCTCATCCGCTCCGGTGCTCTCGGCAAAATACAGGCCTTCGACAGCGCCAACGGTTTCAATATCGCTCCCGGGGAGTGGCGTTCGACCCGCGCCCTCGGCGGCGGCGGACCGATGATGGATGTCGGGATCTATTCGCTGAACGCCGCTCGAGCGATAACCGGCGAGGAGCCGGTGGCGTATACCGCGGTGGCAACTACGCCTGACAAGGACGACGGCCGCTTTCAGGGTGTGGAAGAGAACCTGGCGTGGACCATGCGCTTCCCCTCCGGCGCGGTCGCCAGCTGCGTAACCACCTATGGCGCGCAGATGCCCGGCTACTACAAGGTCTTTGGATCAAAGGGATGGCTGGAAGTGGCTCCCTTTCATTACGAGGGGCAGCGGCTGCGGGCCAGCTATCGCAGCAGTCCGGGAACGCCTGTCGTCAACGTCGATGAGACCAATCCGGCGCATGACCCTAGCCACTTCATCGCTCAGGCCGATCACTTCAGCCACTGCATCCTTGAGAACAGGACGCCCGACACGCCCGGGGAAGAAGGACTGCGTGATATGCAGTGCATTCAGTCGATCTACCGGGCGGCAGGCATCAGCATGGCGTAGCGGTTATTCCTGCGCCAGCGCCGTACCCGGGCGCACCATCTTCGACGCGTGGAGCTTCGTCCTGGGCAGCTTGGTCGAGAAGTTGACCTCGACCAGCCTGCTTCCTTCCGCGTTAAACGTCACGATGTAGCTCTCTTCAATCGAAGCGACAAACTGCTTCAGGAACGGTGTCAGCGAGACAGGATTTCCCAGCCCAACGTAATAGGCGCGGCCACCCGTACTTTCGCCGAGCTGCGTCAGATAGTTCTGGCCGCTGAAGCTTGCCGCACCGCCACGAATACCGGAGTCGCCGTAGTAGATGGAATAGACAGGAACACCTGCGCGCTGTGCATCGGAGACCGCGGCATCCACATAAGGGCTGTTCTGATTCAGCGGACTGACGCTGCCGTTATACGGATCGACGCCATTGCTCAGCATCATCACGAAGCGAGCCTTTGGTCCCACCACCGGCGATGCGGCATCGGCGCTCTCCCCGCCGGGCCAATGCTTCACGAAGTCTGAGACGCAGAAGTAAGGGCTCGCACTTAATCCTGGCGATCCGAATGGCAGGCGCAGGTTTGCGGCTGCCGAGGCATGATCCGTGGTGAACGGCTGCGCTGCAACGACGCGGCCATTCTGCATGTATCCGACAAGGATCTCCACGCCTGCGGGTAGCGAGGTGATGAAGTTTCTAAGATCAGGAAGCTGCCTTCCCACCGAGGTGCGCAGGCCATCGTCGATCAGCAAGGCGATCTGCGTTCCATTCGGCTTCACAGCCTCGACGCGCGAGACCGTCGCTGCACGCCGGTTGACCTTCACGGTCAGCGCAGCAGACGTCAGCTGCTGTGGCGTCTTTGCCTCCATCGTCACGATAGATTGCGTAGGAATTGGCCCTTCCTGCTGGGCCTGAACGGTGAGTGCCGAGGCGAGAAATGCTATCGCAAAAAAGCGGGAAACTATCATGGTCGTCCTCTTTCAACTGCCTAAACAATTAGACGCGAAAAACAACGCCACGATGTCATAAAGAAGCCCGCTGCTATGCCGCAACACAGCAGCGGACTTTGGGTTTTAATTCCCTCCGAGACGAACCTTCAGTCCGGCACGGAAAGTGAATGGAAGTCCGGGATAGCCGATCGGCCCAATATGCTGCTGGCTAAGCAGATTGGACAGCTCCACAAAGACGTTTACACGACGCGTCGCCGCGTACGTGCCGTAGGCATCAAGCTTCGCGTATCCGAAAGCAAGATTCCGGTTCGGCAGCAGCAGCGTGTTGCCGCCAGTCAGGTCCGAATACGAAAGGAAGGTGGAATCGTCCGAGCGGCTGGAGAAGGCACCCTTCAACGCTGCGGTCCACTTCGCCGCCTCATACTGTGCAGCGAAGAAGCCTGTCTGCGGCGGACGGCGGAAGGCGCGCTGTCCAACCAGAGGGTAGCTTGATCCGATCGGCACGCCCGGCAGGTTTGGATTCTCGGCTGCGCTGCCGTTGTACGCTGCATCGGTCGAGAACGACTGCTCCACCACCGTCGCCAGGTAGGTGTAGCCGCCACGCACCAGGATGTGATTCGTGGGAGCGTATTGCGCCTCTGCTTCGAAGCCCTGAGCACGGAAGGCCAGCGTGTTGAGGAGCGCACCGTACAGATAGGCTGTGCTGGTATCGATGCCGAAGACACGCAGCAGTGTGCCGGAGTCGACGTAGTCCATCTGGTGGCTGAACTGGTTGTGGAAGTAGCCAGCCTTCAACACCAGCTTCTGCCCGATGATGTTCTGATCGATACCTACATCGAAGGTGCGCGAACGCAGTGCCTGCAGCGGACGCACGTTATACGCAGAGATCAGATCCGTTGCGCCAGCCTGTTGCAGCTGCTTATAGAGCGAAGTGAACTCCGAGGAGAGCGATGGCTCCTGAACGCCGGTCGCAGCGTTGGCGCGGAGCTTGGTGCCACGGAGAAATCCGTTGCCTGGACGCACCGGAACCCAGGCCAGACCGAAGCGCGGCGTACCCGCCGTCCCGTAGAGGTTGTTGCGCTGGATCGCTCCACCCATCGAGTAAAACAGGCGATTCTTGATGTCTCCCTGGAACTGCAGCGTGTACTGGTAGTTTGTGCGCTTGACGATCTCGTTCTCGAAGTAGGACGGATTGTTGTACGAACCGCGCTCGTCCTCGTAACGGAAACCGAACAGAGCGATCATGTGCGGATTGAAGGTGTAGTCGGACTGGAAGTACAGCTCGTCGCGCAGCGACGACTGATCGTTCGCCGCGGGATAGACGCCTGCGTAGTTGATGGCAGCGCGTCCCGTCGCGCTGTAGCCATTGGCTCCGCGAATGTTAACGGTGTTGCCGAAGTACGTTCCGAATCCGAAGACGTCGATCAGTTCGCCGACCGGGTAGAACTGAACCGCCTGTTCCCGCTTGCGGGCGATGCCGTAACGCACCAGGTTGTGCCAGTTGTTGTGACGGTTCTCAAGCGTCGCTCCCGAATACAGGTTCTGATCGGCCTGCTTACCGGCAGCGGAGATGCCAAAGAAGTCGTGCGCGTTGGGTACACCCGTCGCCGAGACGCCGTCGCGGATGGTAAAGCGCAGCTGCGTATTTGCGGTGAAGTTATAGCCCAGGTTCGCCGCGCTGGTTGCGATGTGATAACGGTCCAGCGGCAGAGCATTCGACGAATCGAAGCGCGAGAAAGCACCGTAATAGTCCAGGCGGTTGTACGTTCCGCCACCGGTGACCTCATTGCGCCAGGTGTGAAAGTTTCCAGCGTCGCCGGTGTAGTTCAGTACAGGCTTGGAGGTTGCGCCACGCGGCGTGCGGAAGTTCACGACACCGGCGGCTGCGTCCGATCCATAAAGAACGCTGTTCGGTCCGCGATACATCTCAAAGCCATCAAGAGCCGTTGAGGTGACCGTGTTGTAGTCAAAGCGTCCTCCGATGTCCTCGGATGTGATGCCGTCGATCAGTACCTTGTTCGCGTCGGAGTTGCCGCCGCGGATAAACAGCGACGTCACGCCGCCGTACTGTCCGGACTGTACGGCTGCAACACCAGGCGACTGGCGCAGATCATCTGTGACGTTGACCCGCTCCTGCAGCGCGCTGAACGGAATCAGGTTGATCGCAGAGCTCGTCTGTTCGAGCGGCGTCGCGATGCCTGTTGCCGTCACGGTCATGTCCGTGGTCACGGTATTGGCTTTGAGAACGACGTCGCGGGTGACGACATCCGTGCGTCCGCCGTAGAAATCCTGTCCGATGCCCAGCGAGAAGGTCGCCGCCGAGGTCATGAGGCGAAAGCGGCCGGAGCCAGCGCTGCGAATCTCAAAGGAGCCATCGGTGCCTGCCGTGGCGGTTCCAGCGACAGATTTGTCCTGCATCAGCTGAACGTGAGCACCGGGAACGGCCGCGCCAAGCGGGTCGGTGACCGTGCCGCGAACGATCACGGCATGAGCGGAGGGTACAGCGAGTGAGAGCAGCACCAGGGCAACCGGCGTGCGCAGAAAAACCTTAGCCGCAGTACGGCCAGAACGTGCTTGCATGAACGACAACTCCTCCATTCCCCCTCGGGAATGTGGCTGATGTGCGCGTAACGGAACCGGTCTCCTGACTCTCGCGATCCACGCCATCCAGCGCCGTCTTCCGGCCGGCCAGTCGCCTTCCCAACGTATCCGTCAGTGGCAAAACTCGCCTGGTGGCGTTCATATTGCACTCTCGAATGAATGAATATGCGCGAATTACAGTTGCGGGGCAGTGGCGGAATTTCACCGCGCTTCCCGAACACTCCGTATCGGAACAGACTTAAATGTGGCGCAACCGGCGCAGGGGCACAATCGCAGGACTGGGTGAACCTTAAGTGTGCGGCATCGCCGCAACGGAAGTCAAAGAAAGACTTCTTCGCGCACGGGATACTGCCAAACACCTAGCGCAGGGTGGAGTCAGGAACGTATCGCTTGGTGTCCTCGAGCGCAAACCGGCCAACCAGAAACGGGTGCGAGACCTGCGGGCGGCTGTTGATCGGGTCAGTCGGATAAGGCAAAACCGTCGAAGTGGGAAACGCCCAGACGCGGCCGTTGCGTAGATCGACGACCACCTTTGAATAGACCTGCTGGCTGTTATCCGGGAGCGCGCACCATGTAGGTTCCCGGCTCGAAGAAATAATCCACATCCGGCGTCTGCGCCATCACCGGCACGGGCGCGCGTAACGTCCCCACGGCAATCACGGCCAGTAAGACAGCGATCACGGCAAGCAGCAGATTGGTTACGGAGTTCGACTTCATCACCGCTCCTTGAGACAGCAGACACCTGCACATCCGACACGATGCCCCGCTCAGGGTATCAGCAACAGCTTGCCGGTCGTCCGACGCCCTTCCAGGTCGCGATGCGCCTCTGCGGCGTCAGCCAGTTGATAGACGTGCTCGATCCGCAGCTTCAGTGCACCGCTGGCGACAGCGCCAAGCACGGCTGCCGCCCTGTCTTCTAGCTCCTGACGAGTCGTGGTGTAGTCCTTCAGCGTGGGCCGCGTAACGTAGAGCGATCCCATCGTCGACAGGCGGATCAGGTCGAAAGGGGGCACGGCTCCGCTCGAACCGCCAAACAGCACGGCAATGCCTCGCGGGCGCAGGACCGACAGCGACTTCTCAAACGTTGTCTTTCCCACCGAATCGTAGACGACTGCCAGACCCGGGCCAGAGATGCGCTTCTTGACCACGTCGACGAAGTCTTCACGGGTATAGAGGATGATCTCGTCCGCTCCTGCTTCGCGGGCCAACTCAGCCTTCTCCTCGTTCGATACCGTTGTAAAGACGCGGGCACCGAGCGATTTTGCCATCTGGATCAGAAGCAATCCGACGCCGCCGGCACCTGCATGAATCAAAACATCATCTCCTGGCTGGATCGCGTACGTCGCATGCGACAGATAGTGAGCTGTCATGCCCTGCAGCATGGCAGCAGCGGCCTGCTGCGAGGTCACGCCGTCCGGAATCCGAACCAGACGACCCACTGGAGCAACCGCCATCTGCGCGTAGGTGCCGGGCACGCTGCACCACACAACGCGATCGCCGACGCTGAACCCGCTGGCTTCGGTCTGCTCGCCCAGAGCAACGATAGTTCCTGCAGCCTCCTGGCCCAGGACAAATGGCAACGCTGCCGGGTAGCGTCCTTCACGGAAGTAGACGTCAATAAAATTGACGCCCGAAGCCTCCAGGCGCACCAGGGCCTCGCCAGCGGCTGGGGATGGTGTGGGGATCTCGCGCAGCACCATCACCTCGGGGCCGCCATTCTGTTGAATCTGAATCGCCTGCATGCAGTCTTGGATGCGCTTCGAATCAGTTGGGATCAGCTTATATCGTTGATCGTGGCAATGGGACCATTGTGCTTGACCGAGTCAATCCCCTTCTCCCGCGCTCCCTCGGAAGAGTAGGTTTCACTTCGGCCGATGACCTCGTGGTTCTTCGCCTTCAGCAGGAAGTAGGGCTGCGACGAAGACGCGACCTTACGCTCATACTGAGCATCCTCAGGGGAGTTCGTCTTCACGGATTCGATCCCCTTCAAGGCCGATTCCTTGGCGCCATAGGTCTCGCTGGTCAGAATAATCTCACCATTGGCTGCCTTCAGGTTGAAGAGAAATTGATTATTCGCTGTGCGTTTTAGCTCGTAGTGTGCTGCCATCGTTCGTTCCGCCTTTCGCAAATAGTGGCGACGCAGATGCGCTCCTCCACTTCGCTGAAAACGATACAGCAGAACCTGAGTGTTGCTGAAATTTATAAGATGGCGGGAGCCAAAAGTCCTACTGCAGAAGGCTCTCTTCGGAGCGTAGGCGCAGAATACGATCGACCGCGTAAGGAGCCCGATGCGACGCAGTATGGAAGTGTCGCACCTGCAACTCTCCCAGAAGACCGATGCCCATCATCTGCACGCCAGCAAGAATCAGGACACCGGCAACGACAAACATCGGCCCATGATTGTCCATGACATGCTGTCCAGTCAGAATCTTCAGCGCCAGAAGCCATGCCGACATGCCCAGGCCAGTAAAGACGCCCAGCGCGCCGATGGTGCCGAAGAAGTGCAGTGGCCGCGTCATATATTTCAGCAGGAAGCGGATCGTCAGCAGATCGAAGAAGACCCGAAAGGTTCGCGAGATGCCGTAGTGGCTTTTGCCGAACTCACGCTTCGGATTCGAGATGGGAATCTCGCAGATGCTCGCGCCATACCAGGATGCCAGCGCCGGGATGAACCGGTGCATCTCGCCGTACAGTGGAATATTGTGAATCACTTCGCGGCGATAGGCCTTGAAGGTGGTGCCGAAGTCGTGGATGTTGACTCCGCTCAATGTCGCCATCAACCAGTTGGCTGCGCGTGAGGGGATGCGGCGCATGATGAAATTGTCGCCACGCTGCGAACGCCAGCCGCTGACTACGTCGTAGCCCTCTTCCAGCTTCGCCAGGAAGTTCGGGATCTCGTCGGGCGAGTGCTGCAGGTCGCCATCCATCGCCAGGATGAACTCTCCCTGTGCATGATCGAAGCCGGCCGCCAGCGCCGAGGTCTGGCCGAAGTTACGGCGCAGCTTGACCACCAGTACACGCGAGTCGACGGCGGCGATCTCTTCCAGCAGACGATAGGTACGGTCACGCGATCCGTCATCCACGAAGACGAGCTCAAAGCTCTCCCCAACCTGCTCCATGACGGCCTTCAGGCGGTCGTAAAGAGTGGTTACGTTATCTTCTTCATTGTGAAACGGGACGACGATCGAGTATTTTGGCACGTCTATGATGATACTCCTGTTAGGGCCACCGTAGTGACCAGATGGTAACGCCGAAGTGACGGCCACGCCTTCCTGTCAGCCAAAGGTGAAGAGCAAGGCATGGAACCCCGCAGCCGGCTTTCGACCTCCATCTGCTGGTATCACATTGCCCCAGCTGGGTTTATGATGGGATCGAAGCGTTCGGGCATCTTCGTAGCCGGCGAAGAAAGGGACCATGGCAAAACGCATTCTTCCGATTGCGCTGGTAGTCTTCGTGGCCATCTTCGCCTATGTGGGATACCACTCCTACGACACCAAGCGAAGTGCGGCCAACGGCTCTGCCGCAAAGATCGAATCGACACAGCATGGCGACGAGGACGACTCCGAGCCCATCGTCTACCCCCATCCCGCCGGCGCCTCGGCAGCTGCTTCTGCCCTTCAGCCCTCAGCTACGGCAAGTGCGGCGGAGATGCCCGCAGGTCAGAGCGTGCAGCCGGAGCACGAGCAGCCCCAGGTGACGCAGAGCCAGCAACCCACGGCAGAAAATACCCCGGCAAACGACACCATCCGGCCCAATCCTCCGAACGGAATGACCTTTGCCGGCTCCGGGAGATACCAGCTGTACCGTCAGGGCAATCTCACCTGGCGACTCGACACCGAAACCGGCCACACCTGCGTTCTCTTTGCCACCGATGGAGAGTGGCGCAAGGCGAAGGTGTATCGTGCCGGCTGCGGGAGAAACTAACTCTTCGCAGAATCCTCCTGCTCCGCAAAGACTTTGCGCGATAATGGCGAAGGACATTTCACACTCACGATGAACGATCTTTTCACGCAGGCACAGGCCGCGACGGATTTCATCCGCGCCCGCTTCCCTTCGACGCCAAAACTTGCCCTGATCCTCGGCTCCGGCCTTGGCGACTTCGCCTCTCAGGTCGCAGATGCCGTCACGATTCCCTACTCCGAGATTCCTCACTTCCCCCAGTCCACTGTCGCCGGACACTCCGGCAAGCTGGTACTCGGCACGATCGGCGGCATAACAGTCGCCGTCATGCAGGGTCGCGTCCACGCCTATGAGGGTTACACCATGGAGCAGGTGACCTTTCCTATGCGTGTCCTTGGCCTGCTTGGGGCTCAGCGGCTAATCGTCACCAATGCCGCAGGTGGCATCAACACGCTCTACGGTCAGGGAGCCATCGTCGCTATCTCCGACCACATCAACCTCACGGGCAGCAACGCCGCTCTCGGCCCCAACGAGCCTCGCTTCGGCCTGCTTCCGGGCTCTGGCCAGCGATTCTTCGATATGACGACCGCCTACTCCCCTGCCCTGCGTCAACTCGCCGTAAGCGAAGCAGCGCAACAAGGCTGGGAGCTGAGCGAAGGAGTCTACATCGGCGTGCTCGGTCCGAGCTACGAGACCCCTGCCGAGATCCGCGCCTTCCGTACACTTGGAGCCGACCTGGTCGGCATGTCGACGGTGCATGAAGTCATCGTCGCGCGGCACATGGGGATTGAGATCCTTGGCCTCTCCGTGGTCACCAACATGGCCGCAGGCGTTCTCGATCAGCCCATCAATCACGAAGAGGTCATGGAGATCGGCCGCCGCATTGCGGGCCAGTTCACCAGCCTGCTCACGGCGATCATTCCAAAGTTTGGTGAGCCCGCGCAGATGGCGGCTCGATGACAGAGCGCAACGATGCGCTGCCGCAGCAGCTCTCTTTCCATCGTCGGCCGCTGATCATCGGCATCGCAGGTTGTTCCGGCTCCGGCAAAACGACGCTGGCGCGCGAGCTGACCAGTCAGCTTGCCGCTACGTTGCTGCCGCTCGACTTCTACTACATCTGTCTCGGCCATCTGCCACCGGACGAACGTGCGCTGCAGAACTTCGATCATCCGGACTCCCTCGAACACTCCCTGCTGGCTCGTCATATTGAAGATCTTGCCGCGGGCAACGCCATTGAACGCCCCATCTACGACTTCACCACGCATACGCGCGTCAGGGACCGCACCAGTACCATTGAATCTGCACGCGTCCTCATCGTCGAGGGCATCCTTGCCCTGCACTATGCCGAGTTGCGCACGCAGTACGACTTCAGCATCTATGTGAACGCGCCAAACGAGATCTGCCTCAATCGCCGCATCTATCGCGACATGCGCGAGCGCGGCCGCACCGAGGAGAGTGTGCGAGCTCAGTTTGAAGCCACGGCAAAACCCATGGCCGACCTTTACGTCATCCCTTCAGCGCAACACGCATCCGTGACCGTCGAAGGTACCGACGCCCTCGACTGGTCGGTCGAGCAGGTGCTCAAGCGGATGCGCGAGCTCGGTATGCTGCGCGGATAATCCGCGATAAAGCGCTGCCACAGATTCGCGTGCACTCGCAGCAAGTTCAAAACGGTCTCTACGCTCGGCAGCAGCATCGCCAAAACGTATCTCCGCCCGCAAATCGTTTCGTCCCGCCATCTGGATAAGGTGAGGCAGCAGCGTTGCATCGCCCCACCAGCATGCTCGCTCATCGGTGTAACGCAGTGCCGCGGTATACAGTGCCGCGTCTTCCCGCAGAACCGAGTGCATCAGGCCACGACGAAACGGCAGCACGCCAGCCCCGTCCGTCGTCGTGCCTTCGGGAAAGAACAGGACCGGAAGTCCGCTGCGAAATGCCTCTGCCATCGCGCGGTTCACCGCAGGATAAGTGGACGGGCCGCCGCCGCGCACAACATAGACCGTCCCCGCCTGCTTCGTCAGCCACCCGATCAGAGGCCACGTCGCGACCTCCGACTTCGCCACCATGACAAAGGGCCGCGCCGCAGAGAACAGCAGGATATCAAGGTAGCTCAGATGATTGGAGACGACGGCGCCCGACATCGGCATCTCCCCCGTCGTCGTCCAGCGAACGCCGAGCACGCGAACAATGCGTCGACAGCAACGATGCATGCGTGTCGCGCCATCCACGGTGTCTCGTGCCGGTCGCAGTCGAAGGTCCACCGCGAGCCAGGCCATCATCAGGAAGACGCAGACCAATCGCCAGATTGAACGCAGCAGACGCACTCAGCGGGCCTCGAGAAAGCGCGCCGCCACGCGCGGATGCAGTGTATGCAGGTCGAGCAATGTGAGGAAGTCGATCGTCTTGAACTCGCGATCGATGGCAGGCTCACTGCAGATCTTGGCACCGATAGCAAGATAGGCACGCAGCAGCTTAGGCGCGCGCTCCTGCCCGGGAATCTCTTCGGGCCGCTCCAAGTGAAACGCCTCGGTCGCAACCGTCCACAACTCGGGCTCCGCCATGCAGTTCGCCAGCGAAGCAGACACCGCGTGGCCCATCCCGGGGTCCTGCGAGTTCAGCGAGCAACAGCCCATCATGTAGCGAATGTCATTGGCCAGCGCGTACCGCGCGATACCGCGCCACAGCAGGTTCAGCACCTCTGCCGAACGATGGGCACGATGAATACAGGCACGCCCCAGTTCGACGATCTGACTGCGCATGTGCTCGTAGGGAGCGAAGCTGAACTCCTGCTCGCTGTAATAGCCGAAGTTGCGTCCTGCGACATCGCCTGTCTGAAGCCGATAGGTACCGACAATCGCGCCCGTCGACTTCTCCTCCACGATCAGGTGATCGCAGACATCGTCGTAGCGGTCGCGATCCATGCCATCGACGAATGCCGACTCCAGCCCCTCGTTCATCTCCAGATTGAAGACGATGAAGCGCAGTCGGTAGGTCATCTCGCGCTCTGC
The DNA here is from genome assembly GCF_028283685.1 of Edaphobacter sp. GTDB lineage: Bacteria > Acidobacteriota > Terriglobia > Terriglobales > Acidobacteriaceae > Edaphobacter. The sequence continues at coordinate 638,388 of NZ_JAPWKF010000001.1, forward strand.
TTCCGTAAGCGCCAGCCGCGCAACATACGGACCGGCCTCCAGCCGAATGTCCTTCGTCAATAGAGGTTCAGAAGCGAGAAGCGCAGGGGGAACAACCGGAACGGATAACTCCTGAACACGAACCATCGAGACTCCTTGAGACCCAGGGCTAGGTGCTTCGAGGTCAGTCTGCGTCGGTTTCTGTTACAGGATGTTCACGCCAAATGAAGATTCGTTGAATCAGAAATGGTGCACCGGTTCGGTACTCTTTTGTGAAAGTTCGGCGACTGCTACCCACGCCTCGCGCGCCACTCCCTTGCGGTCTACCGCCTCCGAGGCAAAGTCAATCGCACCCTCGGCGAAACGTACCTGCGCCTTGATGCCCGTCAGCCCCAGCAGGCCGAAGATATGGGGCAGCAACTGCACCTCATCGCCCCAGTAGCAGACATCATCGGACACCGTGGCGTCACTATTGTCCCCATCCATGCTGTAGCAGACATGGCCTGCAGTAATCAAAGCTTCGGCAGAGAGCACCTGCGAGAGAAGGCCGCTGTGAAACTTCAGCAGCCCATTACCGTTCGAGGTCGTTCCCTCGGGGAAAAAGACCACCGGCAGACCGGCGTGCAGCGCGGCATCCATGCCGGCACGAGCCTTGGCCGCAGAACCTCCATGACCACGAGCCACAAAGACTGTGCCCGCCATCGTCGTCATCCATCCCAGCACCGGGTAGCTCTGCACCTCGATCTTCGAGACGAAGACGCATGGCTGCAACGCGGCGTACACAACAATATCGAGGTAACTCAGGTGGTTCGAGATCATAGCGCCCCGCGCCGGGAAGTTGCCCTCCACCTCGATCTCGATCCCCAGCCCGGAGATCGCAGCCGCGGCAAAGCGATGCAGCCAGTCCGCCCGCTCTTCGCGGCTCTGCGGCCGCTTAATCAGCAGTTCCGCGCCATAGCGCGCAAAGTAACCCACCAGCTGGACGCTCCGCGCCAGAGACCGCAAAATACTCACCCGATGTCCCCTCCCACCAGCAAACTCCTCGAGGGCAGTCTATCCTGAGTCTTGTGTCGAACGGTCAGACAAGTCCTGCCAATGCAACTGCGACCCATGATCCAGTCCATCACGGCTGGTTCTACCGTCGCACCGTTCTGCCTATTCTCGCTCTGCTGCGGGTGGGTGCCTCGCCCCGCCGGCTGGCGTGGAGCATCGCTATTGGCATCATCATTGGTATCAATCCCCTGCTGGGCAGCACAACCGTGCTCTGCCTTGTGGTGGCCTGGGCCCTCCGGCTGAACGTCGCCGCATCGCAGGTGGCGACCCACTCCGTTTATCCGCTGGAGATTCTGCTCTTCGTACCATTTCTGCATATCGGAACACGGGTCTTTCACACGGCTCCGCTCCCTTTATCCGCCGCCGCGATCATGGGGATGGCGAGGCGCCATCCGCTCGATCTGGTACGTGAGCTATGGCGCTGGGAGTGGCACGCGCTTGTTATCTGGGCTGTGCTGGCTGTGGTTGCCGTGCCCACTATCGCGTTCATCCTGACGCCGCTTCTGCGCAGGCTGCTCGAACGCGTGAAGACACGGCAGTACCCCATCGTTGCTCATCATTAGGAGCGGTCCCTACTTCGGCCCGTGATACTCCTCTACCGGATCGCCACTGCGGACCCAGGCGGTGTAGATCATGTCGCGCAGCTCGATCGCTCCCGCTGCAAGCCGCTGCTCTGTAAAGCTCTTCGCCTCCGGCGTTCCCGTTCCTGTAAAGCCGCCTACCTTTTCCAGCTGGTAGACCGTCTCCACCTGCGCCGATGAGTTATGCAGATAGTCCAGAAAGTCCGTCCACTCGTCGTTCAGGACTTTTGGCTGAGCCTCGGCCACCAGCGGAGCCACGTCGGCCGGCTTCACATTCGCCGTCACATACACGGACTCAAACAACGAGTGAATCTTGTGATCTGTCGTGTAGCCATTGGGATTGGCTCCGGTCCATCCGTTGTACTTCGCCGTCGTGTGGAGCGGCTGCGACCCGTCTGCGACATAATGCCCCAGCCACGCAGCGTAGAACAGAATCGCCTGCTCGACCGGCTTAGTATCTTCGCCTGCCGCCAGCAGGTTGCGATACTCGTGCATGCTGTTACGCAGCCTCTGCCATACCTCTTCGGTGACATAGGGCAACAGGCCGACAACCTCCGGCTGCAGCTTCATCTCCGGGTGCTGCGCCTGGGCTTTTTCGAGCGCGCGGACAAAGTCAAACCGCTTCTTCGGCAGTGGACCGTCGATCAGCGACACGTACTCCATGTCCATAAAGTGCTCCGGCGCCTGCTCGTCGCCCAGCTCCGGCACGGCTTTGTTACGCCAGCGATCCGGCTCCGGCCCCATGTACTCCATCATGTCCAGCGCATTGCCGTTACGCAGGAAGGCAGGAACATCCTTCGGCAGGTTCGCCGCTGCCAGGCGATTGATCATCCTGTGCCCGTCCGCACCCCAGGCAAATGACGGCTGGACAGCAAGCCACGGCACCATGGCTGTCGCCATGACAAAACGAACCACACGAGCAAACTTCGGCATGCAGCAAGTATAGTCGCCGCCTATGAATCTCAGGAGAACGAGCGCTAGACCAGCACCTCGGACCCGACCACCGCCGTGCTGCCAAAGACACCCCGGTAGCGCTCCACCGCATCCGCAGGTCCCGTCGACTTCCGGGCATTGTCGCTCAGCTTCACAGCTGGACGATCGTTGACCGTCATCAGCTTGCACACCAGGCTGATCGGCTCGAAGTCATGTTCGCCCCGGGGGTGGCAGCCGCGAAAATCATTGGTCAGCAGCGTTCCCCAACCCGCACTGAAACGGATCCTGCCCTCGAAGTAACGCTGCAGCGAGATGATGTCATCGACATCCAATCCGTCAGAGGCTATAAAGCGCTTTCTCTGCGCGTCCCTCCCCCGGCTCATCAGCCAGGCAATGTATTCGTCTCCGGCTACGAACGGATCCTTCGAATCCGCACGCTGGCCTGTCCAGTCAGCGACCCACTCCGGCGCTCCTTCAAGAAACTGCGTCGTTCCAAAGGTATCCGGCAGCATAATCAACAGCTCACCGCCATAGCTCTTCTGCCAGAGATCGAGCACGCGATACTGCGAGGCGTGCAGCTCCTCGTCATCGTTGGCCAGCGCAGCCAGTGCCATCGGCAGCTCGTGGGCGTTGGTTCCCATCGCCTCCAGGTCATGCTTGTAAGCGAGATAGGTGTTGGACGTACCCGAGAGGATCGGCCCCAGCGACGCGCGCATCGCCATCACCACGTACTCCTGCCAGAGATAGCTATGCCGCCGCCGCGTGCCGAACTCCGAGATGCGAATCTCAGGGTACTGGCGCAGACGCTCGATCTTCTCCCACAGCCTGGTCTTCGCCCGGGCATACAGGATGTCCAGCTCCAGTTCGCTCAGCCGCGAGAGCGCCGAGCGCGTCCTCATCTCACTTATGATGGCAAGGCTGTAGACCTCCCACATCGTTACCTCGGTCCACAATCCCGCAAACCGAAGGCCGATCTGCCCATCGTGCTCCACGACCTCGTAGTCCGAAAGCCGGAAGCCGTTCTCCAGCCAATCGAGGAACGCCGGCTCGAACATGGTGCGCGTACCGTAGAACGTGTTACCGGCCAGCCAGATCATCTCGCTCTTGCGGAACCGCAACTGGCGCACGTGCTCCATCTGGTCGATCAGGGCCGAGGCCGAAATGTGCTCGGAGAGGAGCACCTGCGTCGTCCGGTTGGAGGTCTCTGACGTCACGCGGACATCGGGAAAGTTTTTCCAGATGAACTGCAGCATCAGCAGCTTATAGAAGTCCGTATCGAGCAGCGAGCGCACGATCGGATCGAGCTTCCAGTTGTGGTTGTGGGCTCGCTCAGCCAGGTTCACGTTCATGCCAACCAGTCTCGCCGGTCGGCGAGCCCGAAGCAATCTCTTTCGCCGTCCCGTACTGCAGGCCAACGCTTAAAAATTCATAAAACCCGCGTCGTTCTTAGACTTTTGCTTGGTATCCTATAGAGGCTATGTCTACGAAAAAAGAACTCCTCAACCAGACCATCCAGCACATCGACATCAAGCAGCACAACGTCGTTGCCCTGGTCGATGCGATGCAGACGATGGCCTTCAGCTCGCGCGATACCGCCCGTGCCGCCACCATCTACGACATGATGCTCCGCGACACCGAGTGCGGCGTCATCCTCTGCCTCGCCGGATCGCTGATCTCAGCAGGCCTCCAGAAGGTCATCGTCGACCTCGTGCGCAACAACATGGTCGATGCCATCGTCTCGACCGGCGCCAACATCGTCGATCAGGACTTTTTCGAGGCTCTCGGCTACTACCACTACGTCGCTGGCGACGAGTTCAAGTACGGTGAGCGCGACAATGTTCTGCGCGAACTGATGATCGACCGTATCTACGACACCTTCATCGACGAGGAAGAGCTGCGTATCTGCGACGAGACCACGCACCAGATCACCAATTCACTGGAACCCCGCCCCTACAGCTCGCGTGAGTTCATCCGTGAGATGGGCGCCTACCTCGTCAAGAACGGCAAGACCCCAGCCAACGGCGGCAAGGACTCCATCGTTCTCGCCTGCTATGAGAAGAACGTGCCGATCTTCTGCCCGGCCTTCTCCGACTGCTCGGCGGGCTTCGGCCTTGTTGCCCACCAGCATGCGCGCGTCGGCAAGCCATCGGTTTCGATCGACTCGGCGAAGGACTTCTACGAGCTCACCCAGCTGAAGATCGCGTGCCCGACCACCGGCCTGCTGATGATCGGCGGCGGCGTGCCGAAGAACTTCGCCCAGGACATCGTCGTAGCCGCCGACATCCTCGGCGTCGAAGCCTCGATGCACAAGTACGCCATCCAGATCACCGTCGCCGATGCCCGCGACGGCGCGCTCTCGGGCTCCACGCTGAAGGAAGCCTCCAGCTGGGGTAAGGTCGATACCACCTACGAGCAGATGGTCTACTCCGAAGCCACCATGGCTTTCCCGCTTATCGCCGGTTATGCCTTCCATAAGAATGCGCAGGCCAGCCGTACAGGAAAGAAGTGGGCCGCCATCCTGGATCAGGTTGCCGTAAGCGCCTGATTGAAACGCTAATTCTCAGAACACAAATCGGGATCGATAAGATCCCGATTTCTATTTAAGGCACTTTCTGGCCCAAGGCATCGCGCGCACTCAAATTCAAGTGTCTTACAGATAAGGAGAAAATGCCGGAGAACGACACATTTTCAATAGCTTGGAGCATATAACTACGAAAGTAATCAGGTTTTATACACGCCGGTTACCCATGGTCCATAGGTTGCCAATAGCACATGGGCCAAAGAGCCTGTAATAAATTGAGATATCTGCAATCCGTTTCGGTTACTTGGACGTTACTTCACCAAGTTACTATAGCTGTAGTCTTTGGGATGCCGAGGTTAGATCGCTGCATGCACATACTTCCGATTCTGGCTTGTCTATCACTTGTCGCCACGTACGGAGTTCTGCTTTATGCATTTCTACGGGCCCAGCGCACGACGCGCGAGCTTGCGACACAGCTCAGCCGCGCCCGCGAGCAACAGCATGAAGACAAAAAGCAGTTGAATGAGCGCTCGCAGCTGGATCACCTTAAAGACGAGTTCATCTCCACCGTCTCGCACGAGTTGCGTACTCCCCTGACCAGCATCCGCGGTGCGCTTGGCCTTCTCTCCTCCGGCACGATCGGCCAGTTCGATGCTAAAGCATTGAATCTGCTGCGTATCGCCACCACTAACACCGATCGCCTGATCCGCCTTATCAACGACATCCTCGATCTGGAGCGGATGGAATCCGGTCGCGCTCCCCTGCAGATCCGCCGCTGCTCCCTGCGCGATCTCTGCCAGCAGGCCATCGAGACCATGACTCCCATGGCCGATAGCTCCTCTGTCCATCTGGAGCTCGTCGGCTTCACCGTCGCCCAGGCCGCTGCCCCCGAGGCACTCTATTTCGATGGCGACTCCGACCGCGTCCTGCAGGTGCTTACCAATCTCCTCTCGAACGCCATTAAATTCTCTCCCCCGGCCTCCACGGTCCGCATTCATACCGACGCCACCGCCGATTCGATCTTGTTGAAGGTCGTCGACGAAGGCCGCGGCATTCCCGCCGAAAAGCTCGACGCCATCTTTGACCGCTTTCAGCAGGTTGAGCCTACCGACTCCCGCCAGAACAGCGGTACCGGCCTGGGCCTCGCCATCTGCCGCAGTATCGTGCAGCAGCACAGCGGATCGATCTGGGCGCAGCGCAACCTGATCAAGGGCACCACACTGTACGTCATGCTGCCGCGCACCACGCGGGCCAGCGACGTTTCGCTTCCGGCCTCTCTTCCGCCCCGCGGAGAAGGTTCCATTCTTGTCTGTGACGACGACGCCGGCATACGCGCGGTCGTCTCTGAACATCTCACCCGCCAGGGCTACACCGTCATCGAGGCCAGCTCAGGCGACGAGGCGCTTACCATCGCCAGTGGAACCCAGGTCGAAGCCATCCTTCTCGACCTCTACATGCCCGGCCTCAGCGGATGGGAGACACTCCAGCGCCTCCGGAACACCCCCAGCACGGCCAACATCCCTGTCGTTGTGCTCAGCGTTCTTTCGTCCACGCTGCGCCCACAGCTTACCGGCGACGCACAGGGCTGGGTGCAGAAGCCCTTCAACGAGAACCTGCTCTTCGCCGAGCTTGGTCGCGTCCTCCATCATGGAGAAGGCCCTGCCTACGTATTGCTTGTCGAGGATGACGATGATCTGGCCAGCATCCTGATCGCCAACTTTCAGGATGCCGCCGTGCATGTCGACCACGCCTCCTCGCGGCAGGAGGCTATCCGCCAGTGCATCAATCGCAAGCCTGACCTGCTGATCCTCGACCTGACGCTGCCGGATGGCGATGGCTTCACCTTCGTCGAATGGCTTCGCCAGCAGCCTCCGCTGCGCACGCTTCCCCTGGTCGTCTACTCCGGCCGCGAGGTTTCGGATACCGAGATGTCCCGCCTGCGCCTTGGCCCCACGGAGTTTCTCACCAAGGCCAAGGTCCAGCCTCACGAAGTCGAGGAGCTGGTGATCTCCATGGTGCAGCGCATCCGCACAAAATTCTCCGATCTCACCACAACCGGGCCTGCCTCCTAGAGCAGTATTTTTCGCTGAATCCGCTGCAGGCCATCTCTTCCTCCGCTATAAATCCACGCCGATCACACTTTTATTCATCTGGCCATCCCCCATTCGCGTGAGAGAATGATGTCTCATGCGACGAGTGTTGATTATTGATGACGAGGATGACATCCGCGAGGTAGCTGCTTTATCGCTGGAAGCAACCGCGGGCTGGGAGGTTCTGACCGCTGGTTCAGGAGCCCAGGGCATCGAAGTCGCCGTCGCACGGCAGCCCGATGCCATCCTGATGGATGTCATGATGCCCGGGGTGGATGGGCCAACGACCTTTCTTCAAATGCGAGCCAATCCGGCCATCGAACACATTCCAGTCCTGCTGCTGACGGCCAAGGTTCAAGGGATCGACAAACGCCGGTTCGCCGGACTCGGAGTTGCCGGGGTTCTCTTCAAACCCTTCGATCCGCTGACCCTCGCCGACCAGATCGCCGAGACGTTGCACTGGACGGGCACCGCCGTAGACGAATCAAATGCCGAAAGGCCTTCTGCAAAGCACTAACACTTTTGGGGCACGCGGCTTCTCACCTCGAATCACTACACTGTGTTTATTGTAGTTCTTGCCCCTGCACGTATTTCTGCCGCTGAGTCCATGGGATTTCCCGGGCCGTCCGACGAGACTGAAAGCGAAGGCGTAGAGGCACATGAACACTCAATCGAGCACCGAGACGGAGATCAAAACCCTCCTGGCTGATCTCTGGAAAAACCATCTTCCCACGACCCGCGAGCGGCTCGACGTTCTGGAACTGGCAGCGCGCTCCGCAAAAGATGGCGGCATCCTTGAAACGCAGCGCGAAGAAGCCCAGTCCGTGGCGCACAAACTTGCAGGCAATCTCGGCATGTTTGGTCACAAGCACGCGGGCGAGGTCGCCAGCGAGATCGAAGAAATTCTGAAGCAGCCGACCTCCGAGGAGCTACGCCAGCTACCGGAGCTCACCCGGCAGCTGCGCGAGATGCTCGCCCCTTACCTTACTTCGGCTGCCTGATGGCCCATCCTGCCAGATCGATCGCTGCGTCGAAGCCGTCGAAGTCCAGCGGCAGCGTGTTGCGACGATCAACGTACTCGTTATAGATCCACGGATCAACTACAGCGAACACAGTCCCCTTTCCGAACTTCGTCTTCGCCATCAGCACATCGCCCTTGTCCTTCAGGATCGCCTTCGCGGGACCTGAGACGGTGATGGTGCTGATCTCCTTGAGATACGCCTTATGCGGGTAGGTGAAGATGCCGCCGGTGCCTGCAGGAATCATGGCCGTCGCTTGCGGCCAGTTGTTATTGTCCACGGTATTGCGCAGCACGGCATTGAAGTGGATGCCGAACCGTTCGCTCAGCGAGTTGAAGTGCTCAAACTCGGAGTTGTTCTTGTCGTTCTGCAGAATAATCAGGACGCCGCCCGCCTTCACCCAGGCCTCGATGGCATCGCCGCTCGCCTTATCCATGTAGTGCGGATTCGGGTTCTTCGCCGGGATATCCGGAGACACCAGAAAGTAGACCTGTGCCCTCTTAAGATCAGCGACTGTCGGAGCCGTCTTCAGTGTCGCCAGCTTGACGCCATAGCGTTCGAAGGCGCGACCAACGAACGAGAATCCGGAGTTCGTGTCATCGTCCCACTTGTAATGAAACAGCTCTGTCTGTCCAGCAGCGTTCTTGCGTGTCTGCGAGTTGAACCAGGCGTCGACCATGACCGTCTTGCCCTGCCCCAGCGCCTCGGTGGCAACCTGTCCCATCTCCGAGCCGGCCAGCAGGTACGCGCCGATGCCCTTGGCATCATTCACGCGCGTCTTCTCGCCGACGTAATAATCGAAGGTGCCGGAGCGATAGGGCTTTCCGCCCAATCCGCCGACCTTCACCGTGCCATCCAGCTCAAGATCGCCGTTCGGCGCAGTCTTCACAAACGCCCTCTGGATCGCCTTCCATCCCCGTGTTGCACTCGGCTCCAGCGACTGCGGCAGATAGCCTTTACGAACGCCCTTCGCAATGGCATAGACGAACATGCAGCTCGCCGAGGCTTCAGGGTAGTTCCCTTTGCGCGGACCATACGCCATCACCTGCCACCACAGCCCAGTCGTCTTGTCCTGATACTTCACCACCGACTGCGAGAGGTCCTTCAGCGCGGCGATCAACGCAGGACGCTGTGGATGATCTGCGGGCAGCCAGTCCAGCACGTCCACCATCGCCATCATGTACCAGCCCATTGCGCGGCCCCAGACTTCCGGCGATAGTCCCGTGTTCTTGTCCGCCCATGGCATCGTCTTCGATTCGTCCCAGCCATGCTTCAACAGACCTGTCTTCGGGTCCTTCATATGCCCATACATCAACAGAAGCTGCTTGGTGATGTCGTCGAAGTCGTCCGGCTCGTGGAAGGTGTAGGCATAGGCCGCGCGAAACGGCTCGGCCATGTAGGCTCCATCGAGCCACATCTGGTTCGGATAGACGTCCTTATGCCAGTAGCCTCCGCTCGCGGTGCGGGGTTGATCGGCCAGCTGATCGTGGATATATCGCGCAGCCTTGTAATACTTCGGCTGCTGGGTGACACGGTACACCAGCAGGAGAGCGCGTCCCATGGCGATCTCGTCGAGACTATGAATCTTCGGGCGGTATCCCTTGATCGAACCATCGTCACCGACGTACTTATCGACGGCGTCCTTCACATAGCGAAACTCGTCTCCGTTGGCAGTCGCATGCCACTGAGCCACGATACCGTCCAGCAGAACGCCTTCTTCGTAAGTCCAGTCGCTTGTCTTTCCATCCGTGGTCACCACGCCGCGCGGCCACTGTTTCATGATGGAAACGGCCATCTGCGCGGAGGCTCCGTCGACCTTAAGAGCCCCATCGGCGTGAGCAGAGATTGCAGACAATACCACCACGCATCCAACAGCAGCAGACCACAGCTTCATCGTGAAGAGACTCTCCCGGGGAAAGAATTCGAACGCCACCAGCATACCCGCTCGCATGCATTCCCGGCGACCGGCTCCTCGAGCCGCTTCAGTTGCAGGCCACTGCCGTCCAAACACCCGCAGCCGTGCCGCTGGCTCCAGAGATCTGGATATCCAGAAAGCTGTTGGCCGTAACGGCCAGTGAACCCGTCGCAGTGCATGCGGTATTAGTCGAAAGAGTACATGCCAGAGAGGTACTGACAATCGCACCCGCGGGTCCGGCGCGCAGCGTGACCGTAATGTTGTTCGATTGCTTGGAGTACACCGACAGCTGCGACACCGTGCAGTCCCTGGCCACCCATGTCAGAACCGTGTCCGTCTCCGTCGAGCTGGCCGTCGCCGCACTCAGCGAGTAGTAGTTCGAATTGAAGGAGACGGCGTGGTACATCGAGGCGAATGGGATACCGGTCATCTCGCTTCCTCCTCCACTCCCTCCTCCAGACTGCCCCGGTGCGCCCTGCGGAATGGAAAAATTCAGCACGGCGGCCGAAGACGATCCACTATTGGTGACAGAGGCAGGCGTCGTTGAATCTACCGTGCGGACCGTACCGATGCTGATGGTGGCAGCGGTCCCCGCCGGACCACTGGGGCCAGCGACACCCGACTGTGCCAGCATCGCCCACTTCGCAGGCGATACATCGGGCAGAGACGCCAGACTCGTACCCAGGGCGATATAGGTGCTTCCCCCATAGGTGACGGCATCGTTAGTGATGTAACCGGCGGTGTTGTCCCACGCGCCCTTGTAGACGATTCCCGGCAGCCCCTGCGGCCCGGCGGGGCCCTGGATCCCCTGAGCCCCGGAAGTACCGGGTTGCGCCAAGACTGCCCAGGTTGAAGCATCCGTATTCGGCGCGACATTCAGATTGGCGACGAGAGCGATATAGCTTCCTCCGACATAGCCCACCACATCGCCGACGGAGTAAACCTTCGTAGTCTGCCAACTTCCAATAAAGCTAACCGGTGGGCCCTGCGCTCCGGTATCACCTTTGGCCCCCTGAACTCCTTGAATGCCCTGGTCGCCTTGCGGTCCTTGTACGCCTAGTGGCCCCTGTAAACCTTGTAGTCCCTGTGCCCCGGTAGCTCCCTGTAATCCCGGGGGCCCTGCAGCACCCTGTATTCCAGGTGGCCCGGCAGCTCCGGGGTTACCCGGCTTCGCCAAAGCTGCCCAGGTTGAAGCATCGACGTCCGGCTCTACGCTCTGGTTCGGGATGAGGGCGATATAGCTTCCTCCTCCATAACTCACAGCATCACCGATGGAGTAGGCCTTCGTAGACTGCCAGCTTCCGATGAAGCTGACCGGTGGCCCCTGCTCTCCGGCATCACCTTTCGCCCCCTGGGCTCCTTGGCTCCCTTGCGGGCCTTGTGGTCCCTGCATACCCTGGGGTCCCTGTGGCCCGGTATCCCCTTTTGTACCTGTGATACCTTGCACACCTTGTGCCCCCTGCAAGCCCTGGAGCCCCTGCGCCCCGGAGTCGCCCTTCGCGCCTGCTGGCCCAGCTGGGCCGGGAGCTCCCTGCGGTCCCTGCGAGACGATCGAGATATCCAGTGCCGGAGCGTGTCCGGTCAAATCATTTTCCTTGCTGTCGAAGGCAATCGCTGCTGATGCCGCGGTCAGCGCCAGGCCATTGTTTGTTGAGGGCGTCGTCAGCCATCCCTGCACGATCGACGTGACATCGATCCACACGAACGCGCCGGCCTGCCCTACCGTCACGCTCTGCGCCGACGCTGCCAGCGCGGGCATCGTGCTGTAGGTGACGCTGTATTCCCCCCATGCCGCATTAACTGGCTGCAGATTGATCTGCCCTGGAGTATCCGCGCGATTGCAGTAGAGACGTAACAGCGCCCGCGAGACCTGGGCCGCTGTCGTTCCCGAAGGGAGAGCCCCCAGGTCAAACTGGAGCAGCGTGGTGTAGCCTCCACCTACATTCAGATTCGAGATGGATCCGCTGTTTACTGCAGGTCGCGCTACGTCAACGTGCGCATCGGCAACCAGCGGTGCCTCGACAGCAGTTGCCCTGCCCCCAGCCGCTAGCCACACGGCCAGCGTCAACGCGGCAAGCCGCACTCCCCCACGAGATACCCTCATCAAGGCCCCTTCTCCATTTAGGGCCATCCCTGGAAGAGGGGACAGCCGACATGCTCAACGATTCCTGCTCTGCGGTGCACGCTGGCCGTAAGGAGGCCTGACGTAGCTTGAACTGCGTTCTGGTTGCGGCTCAAACTCTTCCGTATGCGCTCAATGTAGCGAAATCGCGACATCTTTCCATACGACTTCGGCGTTATTCGAACCGAATCCTGCAACAGTCACCGTTCCAGACAAGTTTTCCTCTTCTAACCCGCATCTCATATAGTGCAAAGACTGCATCTAGTTTCAGTAAAGGAAGAAGAACCGACGACATGAGCGCTCCAGAGACAAATAAGCCCGGCCACCTCCCCTCCCTCGACTCGTTGGTCGACATTCCGCGACTCATCACTGCCTACTACGCGCTGCATCCCGATGCCGCCGTTGCAGCCGAACGGGTCTCCTTCGGCACCTCCGGTCATCGCGGCAATGCCTTCGCTGCCTCCTTCAACGACGACCACATCGCGGCCATCACGCAGGCCATCGTCGAGTACCGCACCTCGCAGCACACGCTTGGGCCACTCTTCCTCGCCCGCGATACGCACGCTCTCTCCGAACCGGCTTTCACCACGGCGCTCGAGGTTCTTGCGGCCAACGATGTCGAGGTCCTCATCGACGAGCATCTCGGCTACACGCCCACGCCCGTGCTCTCGCACGCCATCCTGACGCACAACACGAACCCGAAGCTACACAAGGCCGACGGCATCGTCATCACCCCCTCACACAATCCGCCGGAGGATGGCGGTTTCAAGTACAACCCGCCCAACGGTGGGCCGGCCGACACCTCGGCCACCAAGTGGATCGAGAACCGTGCCAACGAGCTGATCGCCGCCGGTCTGAAGGGCATCAAACGCACGACCTACGCTAACGCTCTTAAAGCGGACAAGACCTATCGCCACGACTACATCACCGCCTACGTCACCGACCTGGAAAATGTCATCGACTTCGACATCATCCGCAGCAGCGGCCTCAAACTCGCCGTCGATCCTCTTGGAGGTGCAGGCGTCCACTACTGGCCGCGTATTGTCGAGCAGTACAAGCTGCCGCTTGAGATCCTCAATACACACGTCGACCCGACGTTCCGCTTCATGACACTGGACTGGGATGGGCGCATCCGCATGGACTGCTCCAGCCCCTTCGCCATGGCGTCAATGATCGCCAACAAAGACAAGTTCGACGTCGCGTGGGCCTGCGACACCGACCATGACCGTCACGGCGTCGTCACCCGCTCCAGCGGCCTCCTCAATCCGAATCACTACCTCGCCGTCATGATTCAGTACCTCTTCACCAATCGGCCGGAGTGGGGCGAGAAGACGGCCATCGGCAAGACGCTGGTCTCGTCCAGCATCATCGACCGCGTGGCCAAGGGAATCAATCGCCCCATGCTCGAGGTTCCGGTCGGCTTCAAGTGGTTCGTTGACGGCCTCCTCGATGGCTCACTCGGCTTCGTCGGCGAGGAGTCCGCAGGAGCCACCTTCCTGCGCCGCAACGGAAAGGTCTGGACTACGGACAAAGACGGCCTCATCCCCGGTCTGCTCGCCGCCGAGATGACGGCACGCACTGGCAAGGATCCCGGCCTGCTCTACAAGGAGCTCACCACCAGGTACGGCGATCCGGTCTACCAGCGCATCGACGCAGCCGCCACCAAGGAGCAGAAGGCCAAGCTCGGCAAACTCTCTCCCTCGCAGGTCACCGCGAAAGAACTGGCTGGCGAGCCTATCACCGCCATCCTCACCGAGGCTCCCGGCAATCAGGCTCCGATCGGTGGACTGAAGGTGGCCACTGAAAACGGATGGTTCGCGGCGCGCCCATCCGGTACGGAGGACGTCTACAAGATCTACGCAGAGAGCTTCAAGGGCGCCGATCACCTGAAGAAGATTCAGACCGAGGCACAGGCATTAGTCAATGCTGCCATCGCCTGAGATCCCTTCATAATGCTCGTGAGCGGCGCAGCATGTCTGAACAAGGCGTTGCGCCGCTCATCGTTTAAGCAGACATCACCATAGGCGAATGCCGCCCATGATGATCCGTGGTGCAGCCAACGTGAGCTGTGGCGTCCGTCCTGCCTGGATGCGCGAGTTTGCGAGATTCTGCACCGACATATAAAGCCGCAACGACTTTCTCAGCTTGTGCTCTGCGTAGAGATCGACCTGCGCAAAGGGATCGAGCTCATACTGGTTTGCCGTGTCATCGTACTGTTTGCCGCTGGCCCTGACATCGACGGCGAAGACACCCCACTGGCTCTTCTCCATCCTCGCCTGCACCGTCGCAGAGTTGCGCGGTACCTGCGCCGTCCACTTCCCTGCCAGCGTTGGATCTGCCTGGAACTTCGAGACCGTCGAGTTGGCGTACTGGTAGCCGGCCGTCAGCATGAGAAAGCTGACGGGGTGCATCTCCAGTTCTGCCGTAACACCTTTGCTCAACAGCTGGCCAAGGTTCTGACGCATCAGCGTCTGCGAGGTCGTGGTGGCGCTTATCTGAACCGCAGCAATAGGACGGTTTACCTGGGTCCAGAAGTAGCTTGAGCGCACCGTGCCGATGTGATGCAAATTGATCAGCCCGCCCGCCTCCCAACCTGTCGCACGCTCGGAACGCAGCGAGGGATTGGCCAGCGTCGTCTGCTGCCCGACCTGTCCCGTGCGGTACAGCTCATTCAGAGACGGTCCGCGAAAGGCGCGGAAGACGGAGCCGGTCAACGCAACACCGTGCGGCAGCTGCCTGACCACACCCAGCCGAGGATTGAAGATCGTCTCACTCACGGTGGGCAGAGGAGTCGTCGCACCGGCCTGCTTCGCGTCGAAGGTCGAGAAGCGATCGACGCGGGACGACAACGCCACCGACCAGCCCTTCGGCTGCCACAACGCCTCGCCGTACACTCCTGTATCACGCTGCCGCGCCGTCGTGCTCACCGTCGTCTGTGGCGCGCCGGTGGTTCCATACGGCGTCTCGCGATCATTGCCGCGCGTGTCCAGCACATCCGATCCGGCAACCACCGTCCAGGCGTGGTAGGTGTGAGCCCACTGCCCGATGGCTCCCAGCTGCGACGACGGCACAACCTGCAACCGCGTCAATCGCTCGCTGGAACGGTCGGCGACGACCGACGAAAACGACTGCCTGTATCCCTGGCTGGCTCCGTGCAGGCGCAGCAGGAAGCGCCCATCGCCACCGTCGCTCCAATCGCCGCCGGCGGCGTAGCGCCAGATGCGGGTCGCGTTGGTCGTCACCGGGGTACCATTGCTGCGCGCCTCGTTGAGCAGGTTGCCGCGCAGAAAGACGGAGCCCGGCCCCAGGTCATGATGCAGCTCGATGCGTCCGCTCTGTGAATGCACGTTCGATGGAACATCGACCGCGCCACGAATCTCAGGGGCGATCAGAATGTAACCGCCTGTCTGAAAGATGCTCGTGGCAGCCAGGCCCTTCCACCCTTTGTAAGTGCCCGCGAGCAGGCCGTTCAGGCTCGAGGTATTCTCGCTCGCTCCAGCGAGGTCGAGCGCATAGGAGAACTTCTCCGGCGTAACCGGCAGCACATTGATGACGCCGCCAATAGCGCTCGATCCGTAGAGGTCGGAGGCTCCGCCACGCATCAGTTCGATGTTGCGGACCGCCAGCTGCGGAATTTCGTTCCAATGAATCCATCCGCCGAATGGATCGTTGAGCGGAATCTGGTCACTCAGGACCAGCGTACGGCTGGCCGCAGTCGAAGCGAGTCCATGTAGCGAAGTCCCCTGCGTCGTCGGATTCGCCACCCAGGAGCCGGTGCGGCGAAACAACTGAAATCCCGCGACCTGCCGCAGCCGATCATCCAGATTGAAGCCTGGAGCTTCTTCGTACTGCTCCTTCGTCATCGTCCGCACGCTGCTGGCGCTGGCATCGAGAGACAGCGGGGTTCGCTGCGCCGTAACGTCGACGACTGTGTTGGTCGAGGCCACGCGCAGAACCACATCCACATCGCCCACGCCCGCCTGCTGCTTCAGCGTCGCAAAGCCGGCATGCGAGATCTCGAGCATGGCTGCCGGGTCGCTGACAGAAATTACAGCGCAGCCGGAGCCATCACTTGAGCTCAGCCGCACTGGTTTGGTATGCGCCAGCACCTGCGCATCGCCAATCGCTCGTCCCTGCTCATCGTGAACGCATACACGTACGGCACGATCATCCGCATACGCCAACACGCTACCCAAGGCAACGGACAGAACGAGCTTCACCAAAAACTGCATGCATTCATCCTATCGTTTCAGCACCATCGAACGAAGCCAGGTACGGCGCAATCCCGCTGTCTCCGCTCGTGTTACTCTGCGGCGCAAAGGTTGTGCCATGTCTTCGACGCGACGAGACTTCTGCTCCGGTGCCCTGACGATGCTGCTGCATTCGTCTTCTTTTGCGCAGACGCGCGCAGCTGCCCCGGAAGGATCGACAGCCCGGCCAAACGTCGCCGCCATCGATCGCGACCGCATCCTCGCGCAGGCGGAACGCGCCCTCGCGCTACCGGTCATGCCCATCACCGCCATCGCGGCCGATCGCTCTCCCGGGCCCGTGCACGATTACTACTCCGAGCCGACCGATCAGGCAGACCCTTTTCTGGCGCACCGTGACGCTCTCTTCACGCTGGGCCACACGGTTCCGGCGCTCGCAGCGGCTTACCTCATCACCCATGAAGAGCGTTACGCCAAACTAGCCGCCGCGCAGATGCAGGCATGGTTCGTTACCAGGGAGACGGCCATGACCCCAACTCTGGAATTCGCCCAGGTGGCAACCAGTGCGAAGACCGGACGCATGGAGGGAGTTCTTGAAGGTCTGCCTCTGATCGAGATCGCACAGTCGCTTCCCTTCCTCGCAACCTCTGAATCTTTTACTGAGGAGCTGACCGGTGGCGTTACTCGATGGTTTATGCAATATCTCGACTGGCTGAACAGCGCCCGCTCTGCGGGACTGGCACGAGATGCGCACGACCACAATGGCTCTTCGTGGATGTTGCAGGCTGCCGCATGCGCCCGGCTCAACCTGAAGGACGATAGCGCCCTGACGACACTACGCCATCAGTTTCGCTCAACCACCATACGCGCACAGATCGCCTACGACGGTAACTTCTCTCGCGAGCTTTCGACGCCCAATCCGTATCGCAATTCGCTGTTCAATCTCGACCTGCTCTGCGGAGCCTGCGAATTGCTCTCCACCCGTTTTGAAAAGGTATGGGACTACGAACTGCAGGATGGCCCCGGTATGCGCGTCGCAATCGCTCGATACTTTCCCTTCATCGCGAATCGCAATGCATGGCCGTATCGAGCCGATGCCGCATTCTTCACGCAACTTCCCCTGCGCCGTCCGGCCCTTCTGCTGGCCGCGCGGGCCTACAGCCGGCCGGAGTACGCCGATGTCTGGAGGACGCTTCCAGCCGACACCTCCAATCCCGAACTCGACCGCAGCTTTCCCATTCGGCAGCCATTGCTGTGGGTCACGCGGCCCCGTCCATAAAACTGGCTATTTATTCTTCTTCTCTGCGACTCGCAGACAGTCTTCAACGACCTTACCGGCACGCTTCTCTCTCGCCTCCGGGCTCTGGTAGTAGAAGACGCCAAGCAGGTGTCCCCGGCGCTGCACTTCCGTCATCTGCTCCCACCCCTTGCGAGCGGTCGGATGCCTGCGGAAGGCCACCTCAAGGATCGGCGGCAGCATCTTCTCTCCTTCGATCGCAAGCAGCATGCGCTCCGCCATCTGCTCTGCCCTGCGCCGTTTGGCCTCAGGACTCTTGACGCCCTCGATTGCTCGCGCGATATCGCGCCGGATAGCGTCGCTCAGCTTTTCATACCATCTGGCGAGAGCCTTCTCTTTTTTAAAGATCGCTTCGAGTTCCGCCGGAACCGGCGAGATACGCTCGTCAAGGTCGGGCTCGATGGCCAGATCGAGCATGCCGCCGAGGCCGACTCCGGCAGCTTTCTGCATCTGTTTGTTCACCAGCACAAAGTGTCCATGGTGCAACGAGTCGGCAAACAGCGAGGAACGAAAGATCTGATCGCCCGCAGTCACCTTCACCCGCAGACGGATCATGGTCTTCCATGTCTTTGCGGGATCGAAGGGGAGACGTGCCACGGTCCAGCCAAGATTTCCGGGCAGGGGTTCCAACACCGCTCGAAAACGTTTAATCTGTTTGGCCATGCACACCCTCCGAGAAGAATCTACACTGGTGTCATCGTGAAGCAAGAGAACACGGCGATCTTTCTGTCCGCCGGGGAAGCCTCCGGAGATCATTATGGCGCACAGATCGTCAGAGAGATCCTTGCGCGCCGTCCGGGCACCAGCTTCTTCGGCCTCGGCGGGCGCGAGATGGAAGAGGCTGGACAGGAGCGCATCGTTCGCGCCGAAGATGTCGCGCACATGGGTATCACTGAGGTTGTGCGTCACGCGCCTCGCGTCTATGCCTCGTATCGCAGCCTGGTCTCGTCGATCAAGCAGCGCCGTCCCCAGGCCGCCGTCCTCATCGACTTCCCCGATGTCAATCTCCGGCTCGCACGGGAGCTGAAGGCACTCGGCATTCCCGTCATCTACTTCGTCAGCCCGCAGCTGTGGGCCTGGAAACGCCGTCGCCTGCAATGGATACAGGAGCGCGTGGATCGCATGATGGTGATCTTCCCCTTCGAGGAGGACTTCTACCGTGCACGCGGCGTCGATGCCACCTTCACCGGGCATCCGCTCTCCGAGCTGCCCGTACCGACCATCTCGCGGGAGGAGTATGCCCGTCGAGAGGGACATCTTGACCTCCGCCTGCCATGGATCGCCCTGCTTCCCGGCAGTCGCTGGCGCGAGATCGAGGCGAACCTGCCGCGCATGGTCGAAGCCGCGGCGGAGCTGGGCAAAGGCTATGAGCTGCTTATCCCGCTGGCCTCGACGATCGCCTGGGACCAGCTCAACGAATTTGTGTCCAGCAAGACGGTCTGGCAGAAGACCGGCCCCATCCACATCGTCTCCGACGCGCGCGAGGCTCTCAGGCACGCTCGCGCCTCTGTGGTGGCAAGCGGTACAGCAACGGTGCAGGCAGCGCTGATCGGCAATCCTTTCGTCGTGGTCTATAACGTCTCCGCGCTGACCTTCGGTCTGGCGAAAAAACTGGTCCGCTACTCGCCGGAGGTCTGGCCCGAAGGCTCCACCGACAAGCACGGCAACCTTCCGATCGCGATGGTCAACCTGATCGCCGGCCAGCGGGTGGTGCCTGAGCTGCTGCAACAGAACTTTACCCCCGGCAACGTCGCCGCCGCGCTGCGAAGCCTGCTGGATGACACGCCCGAAAGAATGCAGATGATCGAGGACCTCTCATCCGTTCGCGAGCGCCTTCAGTCACGCTCCGGGGCCTCGCCCATCGCCCAGGTGGCCGACGCGGTCGAGGCCCTTTTGCATGAAGGAGCCAAAGTTTAGCCTGCCGTTGGCCGAATTACCGGGTCGCGCGTCTAACATGTCAGCCTGCGGATCAGCAGGGATCACGCAGTACCATGTTGTTGAGGAACTTTGCCTTCATGCGCTCTTTTGCTCGCAGTCTTCGATTTCCGCTTGCTGTCCTGGCCCTCTTCCTCTTCGCTGGCGTTCCTGTCTTCGCCGCGCCTGCGCGACCGCAGCTCCAGATCACCGGCTATGTCATCAATGCCGATCTCTACCCCGCGGACAACAAGCTCTCGGCGACTGCTTCAGTCACATTCACGGCGCTGCAGGATCTCACGAATCCTACCTTCGAGCTGAACAACGGCCTGCAGCTCACCAAGGTCTCCGACGCCGCCGGCAAGTCGCTGGAGGCTGAGCGGCTGACGACCAACTCCAGCGTCCGCTTCAGCCTTGCGAACCCGATTCCGAAGGGCACCTCGACCACCTGGGCCTTCGAATACTCCGGCACGCTCAAGGGTTCCGAGACCAGCCCCGTCGAAGGCATCAAACTCGCCTCGGTCGAAGACCCCATCAGCATCCTGCTCTATCCCGGGCGCTGGTTCCCCATGGTCGGTCTATATACCAACCGCTTCACCGCGGAGATGCACATCCGCGTGCCCACCGATGAGCGCGTCGTCGGTTCGGGTTCCGGCGTAGCCGCGCCAAAGAGCGTTCCAGGCAACCGCACCGAGTACACCTTCAACTGGACCAAGCCCGGCTTCCCCGGCACCATCATCGCCGGCAAGTTTATCGATCCAGCCACAAGCGGCAATGTTCGCGTCTACGTCACCGAAAAGAACAAGCAGTACGCTCTCGCCTTCGCGCATGATGCCGCGCGGCAGTTCGAGTTCTTCACTACGACCTTCGGTCAGCCCGAGAGCTCGCACATCGCCCTGGTCGAGATGCCCTCCGATGCTGTCTCCGCCACCTGGGCGCCCGAGATCGCAGGCATCGCAGGCTCGCGCGTTGCAGGGAGAACCTACTCCCGCCTGCTCGCCAACACGCTCGCTCACCAGTGGTGGGGATCAGAGATCTCTCCCGCAACGCTGAACGACGCCTGGATCACCAACGGCATGTCCCGCTATGCCGAACTGATGTACGTCGAAGACTCCGCCGGCAAGAACGCCTTCCAGACCGCCGTCACCGACGTCCAGGCCGGAGCGCTGGCATACGACACCGAGCCGCTGACCACTCTCGGCCGCCTGGACCCCTTCTCTCCCCAGTTCCA
Source organism: Edaphobacter sp. (assembly GCF_028283685.1). GTDB lineage: Bacteria > Acidobacteriota > Terriglobia > Terriglobales > Acidobacteriaceae > Edaphobacter. The sequence goes on from NZ_JAPWKF010000001.1 coordinate 659,251, forward strand.
GTCAATGACCCTCGAAAAGGGTGCGATGGTCTTTCACATGCTCCGTTGGGAGATGGGCGATGACGTCTTCCTGAAATTCCTGCGCGGCCTGCTGTCGCAGTACACCGACAAGGGCGTGCGAACCGACAACGTGCAATCGGTTGCGGAGGCTCAGTCGCAGCTGGCGCTGCAGCCCTTCTTCGCGCAGTGGTGCGATGGCACCGGAGCGCCGACCTTCACCAACAAGTACACCGTCTTCCGCCTGGGCAGCAATAAGGGCTTCCGCACCGTCGGCTCTGTCGCACAGGATCTCGATCTCTTCCGCATGCCGATCGAGCTGCGGATCGAGACGGACGGCAAGACCGAGATGCGCCGCGTCGACGTCTACGGGACGGAGAGCAACTTCTCCGTGGAGACCTTTGGCCGGCCGCGTCGCATCTCCGTCGACCCGCAGAACTGGGTGCTCAAGAGCACGCCCGACCTCGCCGTACGTGTAGCGGTGCTGCGCGGCCAGCAGCAGGTGGCGCAGGGCGACCTGACCGCCGGGCTGATCGAATATCAGAAGGCTCTGGACGCGAACAAGAACAGCTCGCTGGCCTCCTATCGCATCGGAGAGGTCTTCTTCATGCAGCGCAACTACCAGTCGGCCGCGAACTCCTTCCGCGACGCGCTGCGCGGCGACGGCGATCCCAAGTGGGTTGAGGTCTGGAGCCACATCGAGCTGGGACGCATCTTCGACCTGACCGGCCAGCGCGACCGCGCCGTCAACGAGTACCGTCTCGCCGTGCAGACCAACGACAACACCCAGGGAGCCATCAACGAAGCGCGCTCCCTGATGCAGAAACCCTACAAGCGAGAGAGCAGCAACAACTAGCCAACTCATCGGCATCTCCGCACGCAGAAAAGCCCACCGAATCCGGTGGGCTTTCTCTTTCTTCAGGTAGCCGAGTTTTACTCGACCTCCTGCTTGGCGCGATAGCCGTCGCGCGCGATCACTGAGTACTTCAGCGGCTTGTGCTTCTCATCCTGCATCTGCAGCGGCTGGCCTTCGTTATCGACCAGCTTCACCTGGATGCGGCGATAGGTGCCGTCATTTTTGTTGTTGCTCGGGCGATAGGTCAGCACATACTCATTGCGAATCGAATCATTGATCTGAGAGAAGATATCCGGCAACGCGCCCTGGAACATCGGATTGAAGCTCATGCCACCCGTCATCCGGGCGAAGGTCTTCATCTGGTTGTCGGCCTGCAGGTAATCGAGGCGCGTGACCGGCCCCATCGCACCGCGGGCATCGGCGAGCTCACGTACCAGCGCGCCCGTACCGATCGTGAAGATCGTCACGTTGGGAGTCGCTTTGATCTTGGCAAGAATCTTGTCAAGCGTGATCTTCGAAAAGGTATCGCGGCCCGTCCCAATGAGGATGATGTACTTGCGTCCCTCGATGCGGCTCATGCGATCCAGCGTCTCGTACAGAGCGTCGAAACAGTTCGTATCCGAGAAGCCGGGGATCACCAGCGACTGCAGCGCATCGCCGACAACCTGTTTGTTGTTCGTGAAGTCGGTCAGGATGTGCGTGCGCAGGTCGTAGGTGACAACGGCGATGTAGTCTTCCGGCTTCAGCGTGTTGAAGAAGCTGAAGGAGGCGTTCTGCATGTCGCGGATGAAGTAGTAGCTGTTCGCGGCGAACTCCAGCAGCATGACCGCTGTAATCGGCGTCTTCGACATACGGACGCTGGTGATCGTCTGCGGAACGCCGTCTTCGAGTACCAGGAAGTTATTGCCCTTCAGGCCAGGAACGAACTGATGCGTCTTGTCGAGGATCACGTTGACGTCGAGATTGACGATCGGCACATCGACGCGCAGCGAATAGGTGTCGTTGTTGGGATTCTTGACCTTGGGCTCAGCTGGAGCGGCGGGAGCGGGAGGAGGCGTGTTGTCCTCGTCTTCCTTCTTTTTTTTGAGGACGATCGGTCCGGAGTCGGTGTTGGGTCCGGCGGAGTCGTCTGCTGGCGTCTGCTGTTGTGGTGGAGGCTGTTGCTGTTGCGACTGCGCCCAGATGTCGGGAGAAAGAAAAAACAGGCCAGGCAGAACAAGGGTTACGGCGACAACGCGGCGAATACGCGAAAGAGAAGTCATCGTCTAAAACTCTACTCCGTCTCATGTTGGACGTGGCAGACGGTCGGGCGTGATGGCCTCTTCCGTCCTCCGGCGTCTAACGAAACGAGCCGCTCCTGCGGGCAAAGGGACACGGATGACTGGTGCTTACGGGAGGTTAGGCTCTAGTCTTGTAGACGTGATCGCAACAAGAAAGACGCGGAGTTTGATTCGACGGGCCGCCCTCGGCTGCATGATGGGCGCCACTGCGCTCCAGGCACAGACAGCTGCCACCGGCGTAAGTGCCAGCGGCACAGCACTACCTCCGACCGCAGCCGCGGCCATGGGAGCCTCCGGGATGCGCGTCTTCCCCCTGTCCGAGGTCAAGCGCGGACTGCAGGGTGTGGCCTACACCGTCTTCGAGGGCGTCGATCCCGAGCCCATGCAGGTGGAGATCCTCGGCGTTCTGCACGACTCGCTCGGCCCCGGCCAGGACATGATCCTGGCCCGCCTGCGCGGCACCAAGCCGGAGTTCACCGGCGTCGTCGCCGGTATGAGCGGCAGTCCGGTCTACATCAACGGTCGCCTGCTGGGGGCGATCAGCTACCGCATCGGCCAGTTCAGCAAGGAGCCGATCGCCGGCATCACCCCCATCGAGCAGATGCTCGAGGTCCGTGACGGCGAGATACGCCCGGCTCCTGCCTCGACAAAGCAAACCATCTCGGCCGGAGCCTTGTCCGCCCCCATGACGACATCTTCCGGTATCGAGATGCAGGCCATGGAGACGCCTCTTGTCTTCAGCGGCTTCAGCACCGAGGCCGTCCAACTCTTCGGCGACCGTTTCCGCGCCCTGGGGATGACTCCGGTCGCCGGACTGGGCAGCGCCGACCCCAAAGCCTTGCAGCCCGAACCGCTGGTTCCCGGTTCCGCCGTCAGCGCCGTGCTGGTACGCGGCGATCTCTCGGTCGCCGGCACCTGCACCGTCACCTACGTCGACCCGACGCATCTGCTGGCCTGCGGCCACCCCATCACGCAGTATGGCCCCATCGATATGCCGATGACCAAGGCAGCTGTCGTTGCAACCCTTCCCTCCCCGCTGAACGCCTTCAAGATCGTCAATACGACCGAGACCGTGGGCGCCTTCACCGAAGACCGCGCCTCCGCGATCATGGGACGCTTTGGCGTCAAGGCGCGCATGATTCCAGTCACCGTGGAAGTCACCCAGCCCGCCGTCGCGGCAGGCACTGCGTCCAGGGCAAAGACCTTTCACTTCGAGGTTCTGGACAATCGCCAGCTGACTCCATCAGCGATGCTGGTCTCCGTCTACCAGAGCCTGCAGTCCACCAACGCCGCCGCCGCCGAGATGAGCTACCGGATCGCCGGGGACATCGCCGTCAAGGGCCTTCCGGATGTCCACATGGCAGGCCTGATGACGCAGACCGAGCTGAACCCGGCTGCCATCACGGCAGCGCTCTTCGTCGGCGATCGATTCGGGCGCGTCTACGGCAATGCTCTGGAACAACCGGTCGTCACCGGGATGAACCTGAAGCTCGAGGGCATCGCCGAGCGCAGGACCGCGGTGATCGAATCGGCGCGCCTGGGAGCGATCGAAGCCCGCCCCGGCGAGACGGTCGAGGTCGAGGCCACGCTCGACCCTTACCAGGCAGAGGCGCACGTCGTTCATCTTAAATTCACCGTCCCCGCAGGAACCGCTCCGGGCACGGTCCGCATCCTGGTGAGCGATGCCGCAAGCCTCGACCGGCTGGCACACGGGCAGGGACCGGCGCACCAGCTCGGCCTGGCGGACACCGTGGCGCAGATCAATCGTCTTCACGAGAACGACAAGGTCTTTGTAACCCTGCTGAGCAAGACGGCGCAGGCGATCCTCGATGGCGAGACCATGCCCCAGCTCCCGCTCTCGATGGCGAACGTTCTCACGCCGCTCAAGGACGCGCAGCGGCTCCAGCTGAGCGGGGAGAGTTTGGTGGAGGCCGCGTCCATTTCGACCGATTATGCCGTGAGCGGATCGCAGATTCTCAATCTTTTGATACGCTGACATTTCTACTCTTCTTCTTGAAGGACAACAGGATGGCGCAATCCGGGCCCAGTCTTTTCGACAGATCGATGATGTAGCATCGAAGACAGATTCGCACCTCTCCCCAGTGCGAATGGAAAAGGAACGGATTCCTGATGAGTGAGATACATGGACTGGCCACGCACGCAGCCGGTGCGCAGCTGCTTCCTTACAAGTACGATCCCGGCGAGTTGAAGCCGACCGACGTCGAGATCAAAATCTCGCACTGTGGAGTTTGCCACAGCGATGTACATCTCATCGACAACGACTGGGGCGTCAGCAAGTATCCGTTTATCCCCGGCCACGAGATCGTCGGAACCATCATCGCTGTCGGCGATTCCGTGAAAGATCGCCTCGTCGGCGAGCGCGTCGGTGTTGGCTGGCAGGCTGACAGCTGCGGTTACTGCGAGTGGTGCCGTCAGGGCGATGAGCATCTCTGCGCACAGGGTCAGCCCACGTGCGTTGGCCGCAACGGCGGCTACGCCGACAGGATTCGCGTCAACTCACGCTTTGCCATTCCGGTCCCCGAAGCCCTGGACAGCGAGAACGTAGCGCCCTTGCTTTGCGGAGGCATTACGGTCTACAGCCCGCTGCGGAATCACGGAATACGTCCGTCTTCGCGTGTCGGCATCATTGGCATCGGCGGACTTGGTCACATGGGCGTGCAGTTTGCCCGCGCCTTCGGAGCCGAAGTCACGGCCTTCTCCACCTCGAAGGACAAGGAAGAAGAGGCCAGACAGCTGGGCGCGCATCACTTCATCAATACACGCGATACAGGCGCTCTGAAGAAGGTCGCCGGGGCGTTCGACTTCCTGCTCTCGACGGTCAGCGCCGATCAGGACTGGAGCGCTTATGTGAACGCTCTGCGTCCCAAGGGAATCGTGTGCGTGGTTGGAGCGTCACCGTCGCCGATGCAGATCCAGGCCTTCTCGCTGATCAGCGGGCAGAAGGCGGTCTCGGGCAGCCCGACGGGAAGCCCACGCGATCTGCACGAGATGCTCGATGTCGCCGCGCGGCACAACATCAAGGCGATCACGGAGCGGTTCGCGATGGCCAAGGCGAACGAGGCCGTGGCCAAGGTAAAGAAGAACCAGGTGCGCTACCGCGCAGTGCTCGCCAACTAATCACAAACCGACACAGATTCTGCGGAGGCGAAGAGGTCACACTCTTCGCCTCTTTCATTTCACGGGTGCTTTAGACTCAGAGGACGATGATGCGACGGCATTCGGTTTTGGTTCTGGCTGCAACAATGACACTGTCTTCCGCGGTACTCGCACAGGGTACGAAGCTCTGGACGGTGGATCGTTACGACACGATGGAGCGTGGCAGCGCCGATGGTGTCGCCATCCGAAATGACGGCCGCCTCGAGGCCGGACCTGCTGTCTCGCAGGTCTATGACTCCGCGAAGAGCTATGCGTGGTCTCTGGCCAGCGATGCTGCTGGCAACGCTTATGTGGGGCTGGGCGGAAGTTCGGCGGGATCGGCGCAGGTGATGCGCGTGAGCGGCGATGGCAAAGCAACGAAGCTCTTCGAAGCCAGGGAGCTTGCGATTCAGGGTCTGGCAGTCGAGCGCGACGGTTCGGTCATCGCTGCCACCTCGCCGGACGGCAAAGTCTACCGCATCCCGCAGGCGGGCGGCACGGGAACAGCGATCTTCGATCCGTCGACGACCGAGGAGAAACCGAAGTATCTGTGGGATATCGCCGTCAGCAAGACGGGCGACGTTTATGTTGCCGCAGGAGCACCTGCCGCGGTCTATCGCATTCCGGCGGCAGGCGGTAAGGCGCAGCTGCTCTTCAAGACGGCGGATCAGCATATCCGGTGCCTTCTCATGACAGCCGATGGAACGCTCTGGGCGGGCTCCGATGGCTCGGGCGTGGTCTACCGAATCGACACGAAAGCGGCCAATGCCAAGCCGTTTGCCGTCTACGCCGCCCCGCGCCGCGAGATCACCGCACTGGCCGCGGATGCCGCGGGAAACATCTACGTTGCAGGCGTGGGCGGCAAGGGAACGACGCCTCTGCCACCGCTGCCCGTGACCGGCAATGTCGGCGTCTCGATCACGTTTGTGCAGCCCGCGTCCTCGACGGCTGCAGGAGCCAACGCGCTGGTGCCTGAAGGCAGCGACATCTATCGCATCGACAAGGACGGCACGCCCGGCAGGCTGGTGCAACTGAAGGATGACGTGGTGTATGCGCTGACCTTCCGCAACAACGCCCTGCTGGCATCTACGGGAAATCGGGGACGGATCTATCGCATCGATACGAATCGGCCGGGAACGTTCACCGACCTGGCCCACCTGGATGCAGCCCAGGGGATAGCCTTCGCTCCGGTGAGAGATGGCGTGATGATCGCGACCGCGAACAGCGGCAAGCTCTTCCGGATCACGGATGCTGCGGCGAAGGAGTCGACGTATACCAGCGAGGTCTTCGATGCGCAGAGCTTCTCGCAGTGGGGCCGCATCGAGACGCGCATCGACGGCGCGGAGAAGAGCTACGAACTGTGGATGCGCAGCGGGAACGTCGAGAGCCCGCTGATGGGCTGGAGCGAGTGGTCGCGCATCGCAGCGGATGGAGCGGTGACGGTTCCTGCCGGACGCTACGCGCAGTGGAAGGCTGTCTTTCATCCGAGTGCGGAAGCGAATCCCGGTTCAGGAGCGCAGGCGACGATCGACTCGGTTGGCGTGAACTACCTGACGCGCAACGTTGCGCCGGTCGTTGATGAGATCGTCGTGCAGCCGGGCGCACGCATGGCGGCCAGTACACCGACTCCGACGACGACGGTGCAGGTTGGTTTTCCGCAGCCCGCAGGCTCGCCGACGATGAACTTTCAACAGGACCCGAACAGCACGCCTTTGACGGCTCAGAAGGACAAGAGTGGCGTAACGGCGCGATGGCTGGCGCATGACGATAACGGCGACGATATGATGTTCGCCGTCTGGTATCGCGGCGTCGGCGAGAAGAACTGGCGGCTGCTGAAGGACAAGATCACCGACCGTTACTACAGCTTCGACTCTTCCCTGCTGCCGGACGGCAGTTACAGCGTGAAGGTTGTCGCCAGCGATGGTCCGGCTCACACCGATGCGGATGCGATGACGGGCGAGCGCGAGAGTCCTGTGTTTGTCGTCGATACGACGCCGCCGGTTCCGGGAGCCGCTGACGGCTGCATTGGTTGCGGGCGATGCGAAGAAGATTCACATCACGCTGGAGGCACGTGATGCGACCTCGCCGATCGCGCACGCGGAGTATTCGATCGACGCCGGTCCGTGGCAGTACCTGGAGCCGGTGGGCAGGGTTTCGGACTCGCTGACGGAGCACTACGACTTCACGGCGGAGATTCCGAAGGCGACCGCGCCGATCGAGGATGCCAAGGAGCATGTCGTCGCGGTGCGCGTGTATGACCGCTACGAGAACATGTCTGCGGCGAAGGCCGTGGTGCGATGAGCGAGACGGCTGGAGTGGAAGAACGCACCAGTCGCGGAGTCGGCCGTTTCAATCTCTATCATCCTGACTTCCTGCTGCTGATCGTCGACCTGATGGGAGCGTTCGTCTTTGCCGTTGAAGGCGGCCTGGCGGCGATCCGCTCGGATCTGGACATCCTTGGGCTGCTGGTGATCGCGTTTGCCACAGCACTGGGCGGCGGCATGATCCGCGATGTGCTGATTGGGGCGATCCCTCCGAACAGCATCCGTGACTGGAGATATCCGGCGACGGCTCTGCTGGGCGGCGGAGCGGTGTTCTTCTGCTTCCGGCTGATCCAGGAGGTTCCGCCGAACCTGCTGATCACGCTCGATGCGGCGGGTCTTGCGCTGTGCGCCATTGCGGGTGCGGGAAAAGCGGTCGAGTTTGGCATCAATCCACTGCTGGCGGTGATGATGGGTGCGGTGACCGGCGTGGGCGGAGGGACGATTCGGGATATTCTGCTGAACCGTGTGCCGGGCGTGCTGCGCTCAGATGTTTACGCAGCAGCGGCGCTGGCGGGAGCGCTGGTGGTGGTGGTAGGCCTGCGATTCAAGGTGCCGCGCTGGGTGGTGATGACGGCTGGAGCCGTGGTCTGTTTTGTGCTGCGGATGGTGGCGGTATGGCAGCACTGGAACCTGCCGAAGATGATTGCGGCACCCTGACCCTCCCCACTGTTTTGCGCAAAGTCTTCGAATCATTGGGTTTATTTGGACGGTTACGAAAGTTATCTTGCAGCCTGGAAGGACACGCAAAGGCCTCCAAGTTAAAAATAGCCTGCGGAGGATAACTGATCGGCAACTGTAATTGACTGATAGTAAGCATCTTATGGATGAGCAGGACTTGACAGGTCGGACAGGGACCCTGCGTGCCGGATAGTAAGCTGAGGTTCGATGCGATTTGAGCTTTTTGTAGCGGCAAGATACCTGCGGGCGAAGCGGCGGCAGGCGGTCGTGGGCGTGATTACGGCGATCTCGGTGATCGGCGTGGCAGCGGGCGTGGCGTCGCTGATTATTGCGCTGGCGATCACGAATGGGATGCGGCGGGACATGCAGGACCGCCTGCTGGGATCGACGGCGCACGTCGACCTGATGCGGATTGCGGCGGACGGCATCCGCGACTGGCGCCCCCTGCTGGAGAGGCTGCGCCAGTTGCCGCATGTAACGGCGGCGGCCCCGGGGCTGTATGGGCAGGTGCTGATCTCGCGTGGAGCGCGAAGCGGCGGCGGCCTGATCAAGGGCATTCTGCCGGCGGATGAGAAGACGGTGGGAGACATCCTGCAGAAGATCACGGAGGGCTCGGCGGATTCGCTGGAGCCCTCGACCTCCCTGCCTGTGCCGGGAGAGGTGGCTCCGACGCCTCCAATCGTGATAGGTAAGGACCTGGCGGAGACGGTGGGCGCGAAGGTCGGCGACACGCTGGTGGTGACGAGCCCGCAGGGCGAGATGACACCGTTCGGCCTGGTGCCGAAGTATCAGCGCTGCATGGTGACGGGGATCTTTCGTACAGGGTTTTACCAGTACGACTCGAGCTATGCGTTTATGCGGTTGAAGGATGCGCAGCGGCTGTTCAGTGAGCCGGACCTGATCTCGGTGATCAGCTTCAAGGTGGATGACCTGTACAAGGCCAACGAGATCGGCGTCGAGATCGAAGGGGCCGCAGGTAAGGGTTTTCAGACGACGAGCTGGATACAGCAGAACCGCGAGTTGTTCCGCGCGCTGCAGCTGGAGCAGGTTGTGACGTTCATCGTGCTGGCGCTGATTGTGTGCGTGGCGGCGCTGAATATTCTGATTGCGCTGACCATGATGGTGATGGAGAAGACGCGGGACATCGCGGTGCTGATGAGCTTCGGCGTGACGGAGATGCAGGTGCGCAGGATCTTCCTGTTCCAGGGGTTGCTGATCTCGGTGATCGGCACGGTGCTGGGACTGGTGCTGGGTTATGCGCTGAGCTGGGCGGGCGGGCACTACCGGTTTATCCATCTGGACTCCGCGGTGTACTCGCTGGACTACCTGCCGTTTGCACCCCGCGTGCGCGATGGGGTGATTGTCGCGCTGGTGTCGCTGGGAGTGAGCCTGATTGCCACGCTGTATCCGAGCAGAAGCGCGGCGAGGGTGCTGCCTGCGGAGGCGCTGCGGTATGAGTAGATTTACGGTCGCGGTGTTGTGCCTGTCGCTGTGGAGCCATGCGCAGGAACAAGGTGTGATCGTCGAGAACGAGGCGACGCAGCACCTGGCGAAGAGTGTCGAGCCGGAGTATCCGGCGATTGCGAAGGCTGCGCATGTGCAGGGTACGGTGATGCTGCAGGCGAACGTGGATGCGCAGGGCGAGGTTACGAAGGTGGATGTGATCGCGGGGCCTCCGATGCTGACAGCAGCCGCAGTCGATGCGGTGAGGAGGTGGCACTATCGTCCGTTTGAGGTGGATGGAAAGGTCGCTCCGGTTCGTGTTGCAGTCGAAGTGCCGTTCTCACTGGGAATTCCTGAGAGTACGGAACGATCCGATCAGGCGATCGGACAGTCCTACTTCCCGAAAGATTCCGAGTGCCGAACGGCAAATGCCGCCAAGGACTGGGCCGCAGCGGTTGTCGCATGTAAAGAACTGGTGTCGATCGCCGAGCGTTTCCCGGATCAGAAGCAGCGGGTGAACGAGATTCGGAGCTCCCATGAGCAGTATGGAATCGCGTTGCTGTTTTCGCATGATTCACAAGCTGCCCTGCATGAGTTTCAGGTAGGGACGGCGATGGCTGATCAGTCGTTGACGGAGAAAGATGCGGAGTACGGAATGGCGTATTACTGGCAGGGGCTGGCCGAACACGTCTCGAAGATGGAGGCCGATGCAGAGCGCGATTATGCGCGATCGGAGAGGAGCCTTGAAGAGGCCATCAACCATCTGCCGGCGATGAAGACGATCTACGCCCGCTACCTGGCGCGAACGTATGCGTACCACTCCATGCTTGAGATGCAAACCCAGCATCCGGAGGAGGCGAAGCATCTGCAGGAAGAGGCTCGCCAACTCGATCCGAGATCGCTGGATTGGATGAAAGGCAATACACAGTGAGTGATATTCGGTTGAAGTACTGGGAGATTGCTCCGGAGGGCATCGCGAAGATGCAGCAGCTGGAGCACTACGTGAATACAGCCTCGGGGCTGGAGCATGGGCTGCTGGAGCTGGTGCGGCTGCGGGCTTCCCTGCTGAACGACTGCACCTACTGCATCGAGATGCATACGGCGGAGCTGAAGAAGCTGAACGAGACGCCGGAGCGGATCGCGGTGGCCGAGTGGCGGAACTCGCAGGCGTTTACAGCGCGGGAGCGGGCGGCGCTGTCGTGGGCCGAGGCGGTGACGAATATCCAGGACGGCCATGCGCCTGAGGCGATCTATGACGAGGTGCGGGCGGTCTTCAGCGAGAGAGAGACGGTGGACCTGACGCTGGCGATTACGACGATCAATGCGTGGAACCGGATCGCGATCTCTTTAGGCTCGCATGCCGGGCGCGAGGTGGAGGCTTGAGCGGCGGAGCGGTGATGGAGACCGGCGCGGCGAAGCGCGTGGTGCTGCGCGCCGAGGGGCTGACGAAGGTGTATGCCGAGGTCGCCGAGGGTGCGGGTGGGCTGGAACTGTTTCGCGAGCTGGACCTGACGGTGCATGCCGGGGAGATGGTGGCGATTGTGGGGGAGAGCGGCGCGGGCAAGAGCACGCTGCTGCACCTGCTGGCGGCGCTGGATAAGCCGTCGGCGGGCGAGGTGTACTGCGGCGAGGCTCAGCTGAGCCGGTTCAGTTCGCGGCAGGCGTCGGAGTTTCGCAACCGCGAGGTGGGATATGTGTGGCAGTTCCATTACCTGCTGCCGGAGTTTTCTGCCGTGGAGAATGTAGCGATGCCGTTGCTGGCTCGCGGGGTGCGGCGTGAAGAGGCCCTGGAGAAGGCGGCTTACTGGCTGGCGGAGGTCGGGCTGGGAGCCCGGGGGCATCACCGGTCGGGCGAGTTGAGCGGCGGCGAGCAGCAGAGGGTGTCGCTGGCCCGGGCGCTGGTGACGGAGCCGAAGCTGCTGCTGGCGGACGAGCCGACGGGCGATCTGGATACCAAAACCGGCGAGGCGGTATTCGAGTTGATTCAGGGGCTGCACCAGGCACATGGTCTGACCAGTGTTCTGGTGACCCATAATCTTGATTTTGCAGGGAGATGCACCCGGATGCTGCGGCTGAAGAGTGGCCGCCTGGAAGAAGATCTACGGCTTTAGGGTGACGGCCGCACCTATTTTTCACATATTGCGTCGAATAGCTATTGATGTAGTGTAAGCAGTAACTTTCGCGGGCACAGAACGAGTTGACGCGGCGGCTACACTAGTATCAGTGGATGGGTATGCGCCGCAGACGAAGCGGTAGCACCTGATGTGTTCTCATCGCAGTCGGTTTGAGGCGGGGAGAATGGTAGGTAATGGCGCCACCTTGGGCTCCCAGGCCTCAGTGGTGGTGGCCGGTTCGAAGGGGAGAACATGTTCGAACGCTACACGGAGAAGGCGCGGCGGGTGATCTTCTTTGCCCGCTACGAGGCGAGCCAGTTCGGGTCACCATACATTGAGACAGAGCACCTTCTGCTGGGACTGCTGCGCGAGGACAAGGCACTGACAAACCGCTTTTTGCGGTCGCACGCGTCGGTGGAGTCGATTCGCAAGCAGATTGAAGGGCATACGACGATTCGCGAGAAGGTATCGACCTCGGTCGATCTGCCGCTCTCTAACGAGTGCAAGCGTGTGCTGGCGTATGCCGCAGAAGAGGCGGAGCGTCTGAGCCACAAGCACATCGGCACAGAACATCTTTTACTGGGCCTGCTGCGCGAAGAGAAGTGCTTTGCGGCAGAGATCCTGACCGAGCGCGGCCTGAGGCTGCCGGCGATCCGCGAGGAGCTTCAGCGCACGACGCAGGAGAAGACCCCGGCGTCGCAGTCGAGCAAATCATCGCAGCGCGGCGAGCAGAGCATGCTGGCGGAGTTTTCGCGCGACCTGACGCAGGCTGCGCTGGACCAGCAGCTGGACCCGCTGGTGGGCCGCGATACCGAGGTCGACCGCGTGATCCAGATCCTGTGCCGCCGCACCAAGAACAACCCGGTGCTGATCGGCGAGCCCGGCGTGGGCAAGACGGCGATTGTGGAAGGGCTGGCGCAGAAGATCGCCGACGGCGAGGTCCCGAGCTTTCTTGCGGACAAGCGCGTGCTGGCGCTGGATCTTTCTCTGATTGTGGCTGGCACGAAGTATCGCGGACAGTTTGAGGAACGGCTGAAGACGATCATGAAGGAGTTGATGGAAAACCAGAACTCCATCGTCTTCATCGACGAGCTGCATACGCTGGTGGGCGCAGGATCGGCAGAGGGATCGCTGGATGCGGCGAACATCCTGAAGCCGGCGCTGAGCCGCGGCGAGATTCAGTGCATCGGCGCGACGACCCCGGCGGAGTATCGCAAGTCGATCGAGAAGGACCGCTCGCTGGAGCGCCGCTTCCAGGCAGTGAAGGTCCCGCCTCCGAACGAAGAGGATGCGATCAAGATCATCATGGGGATCAAGGAAAAGTATGAGAAGTTTCATGCTGTCAGCTATACGGACGATGCGATCACGTTCTCGGTGTCGCACTCGAGCCGTTACATCCCCGATCGTTTCCTTCCGGACAAGGCGATCGATCTGATCGACGAGGCTGGAGCTCGGGTCAAGCTGCGGCAGACTTCCCTGCCCGAGGAGCTGACCGAGGTTCAGAAGCGGATCAAGTTCATCGTGCACCGCATGGAGAACGCGATTGCGAACCACGAGTTCGAGAAGGCGCGGTTCTACTCGGACGAGGAGCGCAAGGAGCGCGAAAACCTGCGGGCGCTGCGCGACAAGTATCACCTGGATGATTCGAGCGCTGGCATTGTGACGCGCGAGGACATCGAGGATGTCGTGAGCCGCTGGACGGGTGTTCCGGTGACGTCGCTGAAGGAAGAGGAGACGCAACGCCTGCTTCGCGTGGAGGAAGAGCTGCACAAGCGCGTGATCTCGCAGGAGAAGGCGATCTCGGCGCTGGCACGGGCGATTCGTCGTTCGCGTGCGGGCCTCAAGAATCCTTCGCGTCCGATCGGCAGCTTCCTGTTCCTGGGGCCGACGGGCGTCGGCAAGACGGAGATGGCGCGCACGCTGGCGCAGTTCCTGTTCGGAAGCGAGAAGTCGCTGATCCGCTTCGATATGTCGGAGTTCATGGAGAAGCACTCCGTGAGCAAGCTGATCGGTTCGCCTCCGGGATACGTTGGATACGAGGAGGGCGGCCAGCTCACCGAGCGTGTGAAGCGCAATCCGTACTGCGTCGTTCTGCTGGACGAGATCGAAAAGGCGCATCCGGATGTCTTCAACCTGCTGCTGCAGGTGTTTGAAGACGGACAGCTGACCGACGGCCTTGGCAACACGGTCGATTACAAGAACACGATCATCATCATGACCTCGAACATCGGCGCCAAGCACCTGCAGAAGCGGCAGGGACTGGGCTTCCAGAGCGAGAAGGAAGACATGGTGCTCGACAAGATGGAGGAGCTGGTGAAGGGCGAAGTGAAGCGCACCTTCAACCCGGAGTTCCTGAACCGTCTGGACGAGATCATCATCTTCACCTCGCTGTCGGATTCGGACCTGATGCAGATTCTCGAGCTGCTGGTACAGCAGTTGAACGTAAATCTTGTGCACAAGGCGATCACGATTTCAGTGACCGACGACGCGAAGAAGTGGATCATTGAAAAGACTGCTTCGGACCGCACGTATGGCGCTCGCCCACTGCGCAGAGCTCTGCAGAAGTACATCGAAGACCCGCTGTCGGAGGCTCTGATCGCCGGCGGCATTCAGGAGCGCCCGGCGTTCCTGGAGGTCTACCTGGATAACAATCATCTGTTCTATCGTCCGATCTCGAGCGATGGCGACAGGGTTTCGGGCTTCGCGCTCACCACGGTGTAAACCGACAACAAGCAGAAAGATACGCCCCGGTCGCAGTGACCGGGGCGTATTGTTTTTAACGCAATCGAATATGACTATCGGAGAGCGTTGAATGGATCGTCGCGAATTTGCGTCCCTTGTGCCTGCACTTCTGGCTGCCTTTTCTGTTCCCCATGCGGAGGCGGCTTCCCTCTCTGCCGTCGTCTCGGGCGCCTACCCTCCTGCCGCGGCGAAGGCGGGATCGATCCCGAAGCGCACGTCCCGCGCTTTCACGAAGGGTCTGCTGAAGGCTGGCAATATTCAGCTGGAGATTCACCAGACGACGCAGGAGGTGGGAGCGCCGCACGAGCCGGAGGAGACGCATCTGCACACCGAGATCTGGTTTGTGCAGGAGGGCGAGGTGACGCTGACGATCAATGGCACGCCGAAGAAGTTACAGGCAGGAGATGTCGGCATCTGCGTGGCAGGCGATCGGCACTACATCCAGAACACGGGTAATACGCCAGCGACCTACCTGGTGGTGGCCGTAGGCCCTCCAGAGTAGGTCGCTGGTTAGTAAAGAACTTCCTGTTTAGGTGTTTAGACGAGCGACTTAGCCGACTTCACGGCACTGCCGACGGCGCCGGAGACAGAGTCGGCCACATCGGAGGCCCGATCGCCTGCCTTGTCGGCGAACTTGCGAGCGCGCTTCACAGCCCCCTGCGCCTCGTCGCTGAACTTCTCTGCCTGCGACTTCAGATAGTCGCCTGCATCCTGCAGATAGTCGTTGGCGTCTTCCACGGCACCCTCAACGCCTTTACGCAACTGCTTACGGGTACGAACTCCACTCTGTGGCGCATAAAGCAGCGCGATCGCAGCTCCGGCAGAGACGCCAATCCCAAAAGCCAGCCAATAGTTCTTTGCACTCATGCGTTATCCTCGCAGTCTTAAATTCCTGACGGTTAATTCCCTGCTGTTGCAGCTATCTAGGTAGGATTCCCGCTTTTCTGCAGGGGTTGGCTTCAGAGCAGGATGAGAGCAATACGGGCCAAAGAGCTGGAGAGTGATGCATTTGCCGGGCTGCTTAGGCCAGGCCGGCGAGCTCTGCCGCGCGAATGAAGATGCGGGTAAACATGGCGACATTGAGGCGACCGGTGTTGGTATTGCGCAGCGACGGATGGTAACTGGCGAGCAGATGGAGGCCGTTGGGGAGCTTGTACTGCGCTCCGTGGGTGAAGCGGTAGGCGGAACGGCGCTCGATGATGCCCTGCGAGACGAGGTAGGCGAGATAGCCGTCGAAGGCGATCTTGCCGAGACAGACGACGACGCGAACGCGGGTGAGCTGCTCGATCTCGGCTGAGAGATGGGAGGCGCAGGCACGCAGCTCGGCTGGGGTGGGCTTGTCGCCGGGTGGAGCGCAACGGACGACGGAGGCGATCCAGGCATTGCGCAGGCGGAGGCCATCCTCGCGGGAGTGGCTCTCGGCCTGGTTGGAGAAGCCGGTCTCGTGCAGGACGGGGTACATAAAGTAGCCGGCACCGTCGCCGGTGAAGGGACGTCCGGTGCGATTGGCGCCGTGCGCTCCGGGGGCGAGGCCGAGGATGAGGACGCGGGCACGGGGATCGCCGAAACCGGGCACGGGGCGGGCCCAGTAGGTCTGGTCGAGGTAAGCGCGGCGCTTCACCTCGCCGATGTTCTTGCAGTAGCTTCGCAAGCGCTCGCAGCGTTCGCAGGAGGAAATCGACTGATGGATGAGCTGGAAAGCTTCAGGCAGGGGTTTTACGGTGGAGCGTTTCACTGCATCCCATCATAGAACCTGTGCCCTGCGGTTGCCATGCCACGATTTAGAAGGCTTGTACGCCGCAAGTAAGGGACAGGAAAACTGCAAGCTCCCAAAGTGGATTTCGAGCGTGCTGCGGGGGTTTGACCCTCCGCAACGAGCCTCGTACAGTAGTAAGGAGGCGCGTATCGCGCAGTACAGGCAAGGGCCGAGACTGCGGCGTAATTTTGCGCGACCCATTGGAAGGCATGGATTTGACCACCCCGACAGAGACGACCGAGAACATCGTTAGCGCAGAGCCCACCACCATCGAGGCCGCGCACACGCACGATCACGCTCATGACCACGACCATGAGCACCACCAACACGGCCCTTCGCTAAACCCTGAACTGACCCGCGAGATCGAGGTTGAGGTTCCGGCGGACGAGGTTTCGAAGACCTTCAAGGTCGTGACGAAGCGTTACACGAAGCTGGCACGCATCCCCGGCTTCCGCGCAGGCAAGGTTCCGGAGTCGCTGGTGCGCTCGAAGTTTGCCAAGGAGCTGCGCCAGGAGGTTCTGGACAGCCTGGTGTCGGAGCGGTTCCGCAAGGCGATCGACGAGCAGGAGCTTCGTCCGGTCTCGCAGCCGCAACTGCTGGATCTGCAGCTTCACGATGGCCAGCCGCTGAAGTTCAAGGCGGCGTTCGAGATTGCACCCACCATCGACATCAGCGGCTATGACAGCGTGAAGGTTGCCAAGCCGGATGTCGCTCTGACCGAGGACGAGTACCAGGCAGAGCTTTCGCGTGCGCTCGACAGCCATGCGACGGTCGAGCCGGTGGACGAGGATCGTCCGCTGGTTGAAGGCGACTGGGCCGAGATCTCGTTCAAGGGCGAGGTGAAGGAGCTTGCGCAGACAGTGACCGAGGATGGCGTGGAGAACGCATCCCAGAGCGATCCGATCACCGGCGAGGATGTGCTGGTGGAGGTTGGCGGCAAGAATACGCTGCCTGCGTTCAACGATGCCCTGCGCGGCGCCAAGCCGGGCCAGGAGATGACCTTCGAGGTCAGCTATCCGGCCGACTTCGGCGAGCCCCGCCTGGCGGGACAGACGGTTGGCTACGACGTCACCGTGAAGTCGATCAAGAAGAAGATCTTCCCCGAGCGCGATGCGGAGTTTGCCAAGCAGCTTGGCAACTACGAGAGCTGGGAGGAGTTTGAGACCAAGCTGCGCGAGATGGCCGCCGACCGCAAGAAGAACGCGCTCGAGAGCCAGGCACGCGACAAGATGCTGGATGAGCTGGTGCAGAAGTTCCAGTTCCCGGTTCCCGAATCGTTCGTGCAGCAGCAGGTGGATGCGCGGCTGGATCGCGGTCTGCGTGCGCTTGCCCAGCAGGGCATGACGACCGAGGCGATGCGTCAGCTGAACTTCGTGCAGCTGCGCGATGCACAGCGCCCGCAGGCTCTGAACGAGGTGAAGGCGTCGATGCTTCTCGACAAGATCGGCGAAGCGGAGAGCATTACGGTCAGCGAGGACGACATGGACCGCGAACTGCTGATGCTTTCGCTCCAGTCGCGCGAGCCGCTCGAGGGTCTGCGTGAGCGCCTGGAGAAGGATGGCGGCCTCGAGAGGATTCGCGAGCAGATGCGCCGCGAGAAGACTGCAAGCGTGCTCTACGAGAAGCTGGCCTCGTAGCAGTTATCCCCTCCAATCACAACCCGGACGGAACGACTAACAGGAAAGAGAGCGTTATGGGATTGGTACCGATGGTGATCGAGCAGACGAGTCGTGGCGAGCGTGCCTACGACATCTACAGCCGTCTGCTTCGCGACAACATCATTTTTCTGGGGACGCCGATCGATGACAACATCGCGAACGTCATCATTGCGCAGATGCTTTTTCTGAGCGGTGAAGACCCGGAGAAGGATATCCAGCTGTACATCAACTCGCCGGGCGGTTCCATTACGGCCGGCCTGGCGATCTACGACACGATGCAATACATCAAGAACGATGTTGTGACGTTCTGCATCGGCCAGGCAGCGTCGATGGGCGCCTTCCTGTTGATGGCAGGCAAGAAGGGCAAGCGGTTCGCTCTGCCCAACTCCCGCATCCTGATCCACCAGCCGTCGATGGGCGGTCTGAGCGGACAGGCGACGGATATCGACATCCATGCGCGCGAGATCCTGCGCATCCGCGAGATCACCAACAAGCTGATGAGCGCCAGCACGGGCCAGTCGCTTGAGCGGATCGAGCGCGATGTGGAGCGTGACTTTATCATGACGGCGTCGCAGTCCAAGGAGTACGGCATTATCGACGACATCATCGACCGTCCGCGCACCTAAACCCTGTACTTTCTCCAGCAGAGGCCCGAATGCCAGCATTCGGGCCTTTGCTGTCTAACACCTTTGTGACATCCGGTGGTCACCGGATGGGGTACCTCCCGTACCGTGGCGTCCCTCTTTTCCTTCGAAGAACAGGTGTAGACTGATGTCAGAAGTTCGTGCCAGCACGCTTCGCGAGGAGTTGCCGCATCTATGAAAACATCACGGGGCTCAGAGGAATCACTACGCTGCTCTTTCTGCCACAAATCTCAGGATGCCGTCGCTAAGCTGATTTCATCGCCTTCGGATTATCCGCGCGCGTACATCTGCGATGAGTGTGTGGCGGTCTGCAACTCCATCCTCGAAGACGACCGCACCGAGGCACAGCCAGGCGCTGCGCCTGCCCACCTGCCTAAGCCGCAGGAGGTCAAGGCGTTCCTCGACGAGTACGTGATTGGTCAGGAGATGACCAAGAAGAAGCTGGCGGTTGCGGTCTACAACCACTACAAGCGCATCCAGATGAACAAGACGCGCGGCAACGATGTCGAGCTCGCAAAGTCAAACATCCTTCTGGTTGGACCCACGGGTTCCGGTAAGACCCTGCTGGCGCATACGCTGGCGAAGATGCTGGATGTCCCGTTCGCCATTGTGGACGCCACCACTCTGACGGAAGCCGGTTACGTAGGTGAGGACGTCGAGAACATTATTCTGAAGCTGCTGCAGGCGGCTGATGGCGATGTGGCGCGTGCGCAGTCGGGCATCATCTATATCGACGAGATCGACAAGATTGGCCGCAAGGATGAGAACCCCTCAATCACCCGCGATGTTTCGGGTGAGGGTGTGCAGCAGGCGCTGCTGAAGATCCTCGAAGGCACGGTTGCCAACGTTCCGCCGCAAGGTGGACGCAAGCATCCGCACCAGGAGTTCACCGCGGTCGACACGACCAACATTCTCTTCATCTGCGGCGGCGCGTTTGTCGGCCTGGAGAAGGTCGTCGGGCGCCGCGTCGGCAAGAAGGCATTGGGCTTCCGCGCGATCGGCGAGACGGAGCCGAACAAGGATGGCGAAGTGATGCCGATCCGTGCACAGCGCGATTCGGAGTTGCTGCGCCAGGCGGAACCGCAGGACCTGCTGAAGTACGGCCTGATTCCGGAGTTTGTGGGACGCCTGCCGGTGATGGGCATTCTTGACGAGCTGGATGAGGCGGCGCTGATCGAGATTCTTACCAAGCCGCGGAACGCAATCCTGAAGCAGTACGCGAAGCTGTTCGATTTCGAGGGCGTGAAGGTGACGTTCACCGACGAGGCAGCGCGCGCGATCGCTCGTGAGGCCCTGCTGCGCAAGGTCGGTGCGCGCGGACTGCGCATGATCATCGAGGAGCTGATGCTCGACCTGATGTATCACGTGCCGGGCAACAAGAAGGTCAAGGAGATCACGATCACCGAGACGATGGTGAAGAATCGCGATCTGACGCTGCCGATCCTGCTGGAAAAAGCAGGCTGAGCGGTCGAAAGAATATCAACGAGAGACGCGGCCGACGGTATACCGTTTGCCGCGTTTTTCTATGTTCGCTACAAGACCAATTCCCTTCTCCTCTTGCCTAACTCCGATGCGCAGGAATTTCATGAAAGCATTACAATCACCTGAAAGCCGCGGCAAAGGCACGTTGCATCGTCGCCGCAAGTCGAGCGTCTAATCAGGGAGAGCGATGAGTAACCAGACCAAAGACACACTGAGCGCAGACGTTCGTAAGCTTCCCATGATGCCCATTCGCGATATGGTCATCTTTCCGCACATGATGACGCCGTTCGTCGTGGGGCGGGAATCGAGTGTTCGCGCCTTGGAAGAGGCGCTCTCGGGGGACCGCAAGATTTTTCTCGCGACACAGCACGACGCCTCGGTGGATGAGCCGAGCGCGGACGATATTTATGCGACGGGAACGATCGGCAACATCGTGCAGAGCGTAAAGATGCCCGACGGCAACATCAAGGTGCTGGTCGAGGGCGTGGAGCGCGGACGAGCCGTTGAGGTTAGCGACGCCGACGGATTTTTTGTCGCCACAGTACGCACGGGCAAGACGCAGCTGGAGCAGACGCCGCAGGTAGAGCAGCTGATGCAGCGGGTCCACTCGCTGTTTGAGCAGTATGTGAAGCTGCAGCAGTCGTTGAACTACGAGACGATGGCCGCGAGTGTGCGTCCTGACGAGCCTGCGAAGCTGGCCGATATTATTGCGGCCAACCTTCAGCTCCCCATCGAGGAGAAGCAGCAACTGCTTGAGGTCTTCGATCCGGAAGATCGCCTGGTCCGCGTGGCCGACGTGCTGGATCTCGCTATCGAGAAGCTGAACATGGACCGCACCATCCAGTCGCGCGTGAAGCGCCAGATGGAGAAGGCGCAGAAAGAGTACTACCTCAACGAGAAGATTAAGGCCATCCAGAAGGAACTGGGCCGCGGCGAGAAGTCGGAGTTCGATGAGCTGAAGAAGAAGATCGACGCCGCCGGAATGCCGAAGGAGGCTCTGGACAAGTCGCTGCAGGAGCTGAAGAAGCTGGAGGCGATGCCGCCGATGTCGGCGGAGTCGACGGTCTCGCGCAACTACCTGGACTGGCTGCTGGCTGTGCCGTGGAAGAAGCGGTCGAAGGATATCCGCTCGATCGATCACGCGGAACAGGTGTTGAACGAGGACCACTACGGCCTGGAAAAGATCAAGGAGCGCATCCTCGAGTTTCTTGCGGTGCGTCAGCTGGTGAAGAATCCGAAGGGGTCGATCCTGTGCTTCGTCGGGCCTCCAGGCGTGGGCAAGACCTCGCTGGGTATGTCGATCGCGAAGGCGACAGGCCGCAAGTTTGTGCGCATGTCGCTGGGCGGCGTGCGTGATGAGGCTGAGATTCGCGGACATCGCCGCACCTACATTGGCGCCCTGCCGGGGCAGATCATCCAGTCGATGAAGAAGGCGGGAACGAAGAACCCGGTCTTCATGCTGGATGAGATCGACAAGATGGCCTCGGACTTCCGTGGCGATCCTGCGAGCGCGCTGCTTGAGGTGTTGGACCCGGAGCAGAATACGTCGTTCCAGGATCACTATCTCGACGTGGAGTATGACCTCTCGCAGGTGCTGTTCGTCGCGACGGCCAATGTGCTGCACACGATTCCCGGCCCGTTGCAGGATCGTATGGAGATCCTGCGGCTGCATGGCTATACCGAGCTTGAAAAGCTGGAGATCGCGAAGCAGTACCTGGTCAAGAAGCAGCGCGAGGCAACTGGCCTGACCGAGGAGCAGATCAAGTTCGACGACGACGCAATTCGCCAGATCATTCGCGGTTACACGCGCGAGGCGGGTGTGCGTAATCTGGAGCGCGAAGTTGGTAACGTATGCCGCAAGGTGGCTCGCCGCGTGGTGAAGAACGGCGCCAAGCACAGCGAGGTGGTCACGGCGGACAACATCGCCGACCTGCTGGGCGTGGCGAAGTTCCGCGACTCGCAGGTGCATGAGAAGAGCGAGATCGGTCTTGTGACCGGGCTCGCCTGGACGGAGGTTGGCGGATCGATTCTGCAGACCGAAGTACAGGTTCTGGACGGCAAGGGCAAGCTGACGACGACCGGACAACTGGGCGACGTGATGCAGGAGTCGGCACAGGCTGCGATGAGCTACGTGCGTTCGCGTGCGCATTATCTTGGACTGGCGAAGGACTTCTATCGCAACGTCGACATCCATGTTCACGTGCCGGAGGGAGCGATTCCGAAGGACGGGCCGTCCGCGGGCATCACGCTGGCGACGGCGCTTACCAGCGCTCTGACGAAGATCAAGGTGCGTCGCGATATTGCGATGACCGGCGAGATCACGCTGCGCGGCAAGGTACTTCCGATCGGTGGTCTGAAGGAGAAGCTGCTGGCGGCACATCGTGCGGGCATCTTCGAAGCAGTGCTGCCGGAGGAGAACAGGAAGGATCTGGCCGATCTGCCGGAGCTGCTGAAGACCAGCATGAAGCTGCACTTTGTCGAAGAGATGGACCAGGTGCTGCAGATTGCGCTGGAAGGTAAATTGCCGGAGTTAAAGGAAGAGACCCCGGATGCGCTTGCGCCGGTGTTGACGAGCAACATCGAGATTCCGCAGCCTGCTCCGCAACAGCACCAGTAGTCAGAATGAAACAAACGCTAAGCAGTAAGGGCGGCCTCAAAGGGCCGCCCTTCTTCTTTAAAGACTTAGACTGAGCGTTTACCGGCGACGAAGTTCATGATGAGGGACAGGACAGCCAAGATCAGCAGCAGGTGAATGAGGATTCCGGCTGTTTTGAAGACGAGAAAACCACCGATCCAGGCCGCGAAAAGTACGATCGCAAGAATAAGAAACATTGTGTATGACACCTCTCTTCTGGGGCGCTCCAATAGCTCCATGTCATAAGAGAGAAAAGGCGATCCGTACGTTGTACCGGGGAAAAATAGATGAATGGGCAAGACAAAGGGCGCGCACGCGGCGCGCCCTGAAGCGTGCGTCCCTGCCCTATTTAGCAGCGACCGCCAGCGATCGAGGGGATGAGCATGACCTCGTCACCATCCTGGAAGGCGTAGGTCTCGCCGCCGAGGAAGCGGATGTCCTCGTCGTTGACATAGATGTTGATGAACTTCCGGAGCTTTCCATCGTCGCCCTTGATCTGGGTGGCGAGCGCCGGAAAGCTCTGGTCGATATCGGTCAGCAGACCGGACAGGTTTTCTGCGGCAGAGTCAAACTGCTTCTTGCCGTCGGTATGCCGGGTGAAGGCGGTGGGAAGAGTTACCTTGATGGACACGTTCAATTTCCTCCTGCAACTGCAAGTTCGGGCTCCGCTGCGCCGTCGAGCTCGCGGAGGTAGGCGTCGAATTCAGCCAGGCGGGGCTTCACGGCGCGCTCCTGCTGATAGTGGCCGACGAGAGCGTCGGTGGTCTTGAGTCCGTTGCCGGTGATAACGCTGACGGTGATCTCGTCGGGCGAGATGCGGCCTTCGGCGAAGAGCTTGGCGGTGACGGCGGTGGTGACGCCGCCTGCGGTCTCGGTGAAGATGCCCTCGGTCTCGGCGAGCTCCTGGATACCGGAGACGATTTCGACGTCGGAGACGTCCTCAGCCCATCCGCCGGTCTCGCGGATCATCTTGGAGGCGGCGGGGCCGTCTGCCGGGTTACCGATGGCGAGCGAGCGGGCGATGGTGTTGGGCCGCTGCGGCTCGATGTAGTCCCAGCCTTCCTTGACGGAATGGGAGATGGGCGAGCAGCCGGTGGCCTGTGCTCCGAAGAAGCGGACAGGCTTCTCTTCGACGAGGCCGAGATAGATCAGCTCGTTGAAGGCCTTGCGGATCTTGCGGATGAGTGAGCCGCCTGCCATGGGCACCACGACGTTGTCAGGAAGCTTCCAGCCGAGCTGCTCGGCGATCTCGTAGCCGACGGTCTTGGAGCCCTCGGCGTAGTAGGGGCGCAGATTGACGTTGACGAAGCCCCAGTTGTACTCGTCGGCGATGAGGGTGCAAAGGCGGTTGACGTGGTCGTAGTTGCCGTCGATGCGGACGAGGCGAGCACCGTAGACCTGGCTGTTGAGGATCTTGGCGGGCTCGAGGTCGGCGGGGACCAGCACACAAGCCTTGAGGCCGAGGCGGACAGCCTGTGCAGAAACAGAGTTGGCCAGGTTGCCGGTGGAGGAGCAGCCAACGGTCTTAAAGCCGAAGCCCTGCGCGTTGGCGAGGGCGACCGAGACGACACGGTCCTTGAAGCTGAGCGTCGGGAAGCAGACGGCGTCATTCTTGATGTAGAGGTTGTTCGCGCCGATGCGCTGACCGAGCCGCTTCGCGCGGAGGAGCGGCGTAAAGCCGACGGGCAACTCTGGCTCGAAGCCCTTGGGTAGAGGAAGCAGGGTGGCGTAGCGCCAGATGTTGGCCGGACCCTTCGCGATGGCCTCACGGGTAAAGACGCCTCGCGCCGCGTCTAGGTCGTAGGTCACTTCGAGGGGAGCAAGACAGTCCGGGCAAGCTGAGAGGGGCTGGTTACCGTATAGCTTTCCGCACTCGTTGCACTTTAGTTCATACGCCACGGCCGAACAGGAATAGCTCATTACACTCTCTCCCAAGGTGGAGGAGGAATAGGCCTATGACGTCTCTGATGGAAGAACCGCGTGCTGAAAATGCACGCAGTCCGGGGTGGACTGAAGTTCGCGGGGCTATGTAGGGTAGGCCCCTCGAATCTCATGTACCCTGTTTCCAGGAGAGAGTTGACACCGGTCGCCTGAAATAATGGTTTCAGGCCGGTTGTCGTGGCGTCACAGGGCTCGTCCCTCAACCACTCTTCATGAAATTCGCGTCTGCTGGGCAGACTGAATGTATTTACTGTTTTATCACACCCAGGACAGGATCGCAACAAACGCCGTCGATGCCCGGGCTAGTGCTGGAAGATCTCTCGTACGCCGCCAACGAAGGCCTCGGGATCGAACTCGGTGCGTACGATGTCATCGGGGCAGTCGGTCAGGATGGCGACGCGCCAGTTGCAGACGAAGGCGATCTTCTGGCCATGCTGTGCGGTCTTGATCTCCGAGCAAAGCTTCTCGGCGTACTGAATGCCGGACTCTCCGTCCACGTCGATTAGTACGAGGTCATAGTGCTTCGCCCAGAACATCTTCAAGCCTTCGTCGTAGCTGAGGGTGGAATCGACGTCGAAGCCGGAGAGGCGAAGAATCTGGTCGCGCAGGGGGCGAAGCATCTCGCGATGACAAACATGAAGGATAGAGGACTTCTCTGAAACGGCGACCATAATACGTGAACTCCCACTTACAGACATAGCGCTGCCGAAAAGGGAGTTCTCAGCCGTATCCATCTGCAAGGATGGCTCTATTATTTCATCTGCGCGGACAGGCCGGAAGGCCTATTTGAAGACCGCTCAGGCGAGGACTTCGGCCTTGTCCTTGTCGGACTGCACGACATCCGGCAGGCCATGAGTGGCGACCAGAAGGTCTTCCTTGCGCATGACCAGCGTGGTGGCGTTGAGCGAAGCCAGCTCGAAGCCGTGGCCGTGCGTGATGGCATCGGTGGGGCAGGCCTCGACGCAGTAGCCGCAGAAGATGCAGCGGTTGTAGTCGATGTTGTAGACCTTGGCGTAACGCTCTGCCGAGGAGATACGCTTCTCTTCGGTATTCTCCGCCGCCTCGATGTAGATGCAGTTGGAGGGGCAGGCCGCTGCGCAGAGGAAGCAGGCGACGCACTTCTCCAGTCCGTTCTCGTCGCGCTGCAGCTGATGCTTGCCGCGGAAGCGCTGTTGAAACTGCGCGCCACGCATGGGCCCTTTGCCGTCGGGGTAGTTCTCTACCTCGGTTGGCTGAAAGGCCTCCTTGAGCGTGATACCCATTCCCTTAGCGATCGCAGTGGCATTTTTGACGATGGACATACTGGAAGTATAGCGTGAGGCCGCAGATTGTTCACGGCAGGAGGAAGGATTCCTGAGGTCTTCCGGTACGATAAGCGCATGAAATCACTCCGCTCCGCAATCCTGCTTGCCACGGCAGGCCTTGTCTCCGCGACGTACGCTGTCCACGGCCAGGCGATGGCCAGCCATGAGCACACGATGGCACCGCCTTCGACGGAGTTGAAACTGACGGTCGAGGGCAACACGAAGACCCTGAGCGTCGCTGATCTCGCGGCCCTGCCCCAGAAGACAGTGACCGTGCACAACGAGCACACCAAGGCGGACGAAACCTACACGGGGGTCGCGCTGGGCGACCTGCTCGCCGGCAATGGATTTGCTGTCGGGCAGGCGACGCATCGCAGGATGCTGCGGAGCTACATCAAGGCCGAGGGCACGGACAAATACTGGGTGCTCTACTCGGTGACGGAGATCGAGGGCTCGGAGCATGCCGCCGACGTAATCGTCGCCACGAGCATGAACGGCAAGCCGCTGGGCGATGACGGCCAGATCAAGCTGATCGATTCGGCCGACAAGAAGCCGCAGCGCTGGGTGCGAAATTTGACGGCGATTACGCTGGTCTCAGCCGAGTAGCTAATCGATTCCCAGCTTCGACCAGATGGCGTCTACCTTTGCCTTGACCTTGCTGTCCATGGTGAGCATGGGAGGCCATGGACGGTTGAAGCCTTCAGCGGCCCACTTGCGCGTGGCGTCGATGCCCATCTTGCTGCCGTAGTTGGGCAGGCGGCTGGCGTGGTCGAGCGAATCGACGGGGCCGAGGGTGAACTGGATATCACGCTCGGGGTCGATGTTGTTGGTGACGCGCAGGACGACCTCGGCAACATCCTGCACATCGCAGTCCTCGTCAACGACGACGATGCACTTGGTAAACATGGCCTGCCCCATGGCCCAGATGCCGTTCATCACCTTGCGTGCGTGTCCGGCGTAGGACTTGCGGATCGAGACGATCATCAAATTGTGAAAGACACCCTCGGGCGGCAGGTTGACGTCGCGAATCTCAGGCAGGGTGAGCTGCATGAGCGGAAGGAAGATGCGCTCGACGGCCTTGCCCATCCAGGCGTCCTCCATGGGCGGCTTGCCAACGATGGTGGCGGTGTAGACGGGGTCCTTGCGGTGAGTCATGCAGGTGACATGGAAGACGGGATAGTCGTCCTGCATGGTGTAGAAGCCGGTGTGGTCGCCGAAGGGGCCTTCGGTGCGGAGCTCGCCTAATTCGACATAACCTTCGAGGATGTACTCGGCGTTGGCGGGCACTTCGAGGTCGACGGTCTCGGCCTTGACCAGCTCAAGCGGCTTCTGACGCAGGAAGCCTGCGATGAGGTATTCCTCGACATCGGGCGGTGCAGGAACGATGGCGGAGAAGGTGGTCGCGGGATCGGCGCCGATGGCGACGGCGACCTCCATACGCTGGCCGCGAATCTTGTTAAGGCTTGCCGCAGGGATGCTCTCGGGAGATGAGGCTGCCGTTGTGCCGCCTGCGGTCTGCGCCATCAGATCAACCGCTGCTGCAGCGTCTTCGGAGGTAGCGCGCAGACGCTCACGCATGTGCTCGGCGGCGACCTTCTGGCGCTGCCAGTGCATGCCGGTGGTCTTGCCGTCGTAGACCTGCATGCGATACATGCCGACGTTGCGCTTACCGGTATGCGGGTCCTTCGTAATGACGCAGGGCAGCGTGATGAAGCGGCCCCCGTCCTGGGGCCAGGTTTTGAGGATGGGGATGCGATTGAGGTCGACCTGATCGCCGCGCAGGATGACCTGCTTGCAGGGTGCGTCTTTCGCTGAGATAACTTTGGGAAAGAAGCTGCCGACCTCGGCAAGTTTGGGCAGCATCTTCAGCTTGTCCATCAGGCTGCTAGGCGTCTCGGGCTTGAGGAGGAGGCGAATGCGATCGGCGATGGCATCGAGCGAGTCGGTTTCGAGGGCGAGACGCATGCGGCGCTCGCTGCCGAACTGATTCATGAGAACGCGCGCGCCGGGATGACCTTTGACATTTTCGAAGAGCAAAGCAGGCCCGCCTGCTTTGGCAGTTCCCTTGCCCATCTTCGCGGCACGATCGGCGATCTCCGCCATTTCAAGGTCGGTGGAGACCTCGATGTTGATGCGCTTCAGCTCGCCTGCCTTGTGAAGCTCGTTAATCCATTCGCGAAGATCGTTGTACGCCAATTTCTGCTCCATGCCGCGGTAAGCCGCGCCGTGGTCTATGGTAACGGCTCAGACGGCATGGAACGAAATGGCAGACGCTCTTAGAGCTTCACGAAGATCTTCTTCCGCCAGAGGATCCAGTTGGGAATGAAGCAGAGCACCACGTAGGCCAGTGCAAAGGCCGCCGAGGTGTTATTGGTGGAGCCGTGGCTGGCGAAGACGTGCCAGTAGGTCCAGCCCCAGAGGGAGAGCGGCTTGCCGTTGGGACCGAGGACCGAGGTGTGGATGTTGCCGAAGGTCTCCACCAGCAGGTCGGATACGGCGTAGGCGACGATGGCGTTGGAGCCGAAGACGAAGAAGGGCCAGGTGAGCTTCTGGCCGAGCTTGGTCTCGTTGATGTGCTTGATGTCGATCAGCCAATAGCAGAGCGCAAGGCCGAGGAGCGAGCAGCCCGCGGCGAAGAGCACATAGGAGCTGGTCCAGAGCTTCTTGTTGATCGGGAACCAGATGTTCCAGACCATTCCGGAGGTGATGCCGACGATGCCTGCAGCGACGAATCCCCAGGCGCACTGCGCGCGGGTGATGAGCGGCGACTTGCCCTCCGCGCGGCGCAGCCAGAGAGCCGCGACGGCGCCGATAAGTGGAGTAGCGATGGCGGGGAGGGTGCTGAGGAGACCCTCAGGATCGCGGGTTCCCTCGTAGAGCCTGCCGGTGTGAATGGTGCGCTGCAGGAATCCGATGATGCCGCGGTCGAGCCAGGCGACGAGGTTGCGATCCGGATCGAGGAGCGGTATGTCGATGCCGGGTACGCCGAAGCCGGGGACCGGAACGAAGCGCATCATGACCCAGTAGGCGACCAGCAGGGCCGCAGCGATCGCCAGCAGCGAACCGGCGCTCTGGGTGACCAGACAGATAAGGCCGACGATGAGGTAACAGATCGCAATGCGTGGCAGCACGCCGTAGAAGCGGAAGTGGGTGACGTTGAAGTGGGGATAGAGCGAGAGGAAGGTGTAGACGAGGTAGATCATCCCCAGCGCGCCGGAAGGTGTGAAGAGCGAGGTCGCGCTTGCTGGCGCCGCGCTGCAGGCGGGCGTTGATGGAGAGGATGATGGACATGCCCACGACGAACATGAAGGTCGGAAAGACGAGGTCGGTGAGGGTCCAGCCGTTCCAGGCGGCGTGCTCCAGCTGCACATAGGTGTGATGGCCGTCGCCTGCATCGTTGACCAGGATCATGAAGGCCATGGTGATGCCGCGCAGCACATCGATCGACAGGATGCGTTTGGCTGGAGCTGTGACCGTACTGAACGCTGGTGGCGCCTCGGTGAGCGTGGGGGACGTATGTGCCATGGTGATTCATGATCGCTCAAAGCGAAGACGTTGTGCACGCAAATCCAACAGCTGCGGGAACAAATTCGTCGCCGCAGGGGTCTAACGCTAACAACAGACGCATTCTCGCTCAATGCGCTCTTTGAATCTGAGACGGTTCGGAGGAGCTTATGTTCGAGGATAGTTTCGTTGAATCGCAGGCTGCACAGGCTACCACGGCGACGCGCTGGACGATGCTTGGGTCGATGGCCCTGCAGGCAGCTGTAGCCATCGCGCTCATCACATTTCCACTGTTGCACCCGGAACGGCTCTCCCTGCATATGGAGACGCCGCTGGTCTTTACGCCTCCTCCACCAAAGCCGCCGTTGCCAGTCGAGAGCAGGCCGCAATCAGCGAGCGCGGACGCGTCACCGATTCTGCAAGCAGTGACACGCACGATCGTGTCGCTGATTCCCCATGGCCCCGCAGCCCCGGCTGATGCCCCGGTGGCCTTTGGGCCGGTGAATATGGGAACAGGATCAAGCGATAGTCTGCCTTCTGCGCTGGCTGCGGGAATCGACAGAGCAGGGACGAACGTTTCGGTCGCGAAGCCAGAGCAGGCAAAGCGCATCCACGTCTCGTCAGGAGTCTCCGCCGGACTGCTGCTGACGCCGATACGACCTGTCTACCCTGCGATTGCGAAGGCTGCGGGCATCGCGGGTGTGGTGATTGTCGAGGCTGTGATCTCGAAGACGGGCGCAGTGGAGAGCCTGCGCGTGTTGAGCGGGCCGGAGATGCTGCGCGCGGCGGCACTGGATGCAATCCGCTCGGCGCGCTATCAGCCTTATCGGCTGAACGGCGATCCGACGGAGGTGCAGACGACGTTTACGGTGAACTTCAGGCTGGGAGCCTGAGGAGCGATCAGAGAAGGGGCAGCGCCGGTTTCGGTTCCTGTGGAGCCGGCGCGATCTCTGACGGGAGTACGGCCTCTGCGGGCGTGTCGACGACATAATCGACCAGCGGGTAGCCGGCCTCCTTCCATCCGTCGAAGCCACCGCGAAGTGGACGGACACGGTAGACGCCGAGCTTGTGCAGCTGGAGGGCGAGCTTGGCGCTGGTCTCCTCGCTGGGGCAGGTGCAGTAGAGGACGACGTCGCGATCGCGGGGGATGATCTCGCTGTGCTGGCGAATCTCGTTGGGGCCGATGCGCAGCGAACCGGGGATGACGCGGGGATCGGGCTTGTAGTCGAGCGGATGGCGCAGATCGACGATGAAGGGAGGCCGGTTGCCGTGCTCCTCTGCCTGGTCCATCATCGCCTTCAGCTCTTCCGGCTCAAGGCGCATCTCGCGTACCTGCTGGAGGAACTTCCTGGTCTTGAGGAAGCGGTAGGACATGAAGCCCAGCACCATCAGGATGAAGATGAAGAAGGCGAAGTGGCCGAGCCAGTGGAAGAACGGCGCGCTCTTCTGCGCTACGTCGCCGAAGAAGCGGCCGGGCAGAAGGAAGGCCTCGGCCCAGAGGAACGAGCCTGCGAGATCCCACATCAGGAAGCGCAGGTACGGCATGCCGATCTGACCGGCGATCGGAGGGGCGACGGTGCTGAGTCCGGGGATGAACTTCGAGAACAGCAGCGTGGCCGGACCGCGGCGGGTGAAGTAGCCCTCGGTCTTGCTGACGCAGGTGGATGCCTCGAAGGAGAGCCGGCAGAGCAGCTTCAGCACGCTGCTGCCATAGCGGCGGCCCATGAGAAACCACATCGAGTCGGCGAGAGCGCAGGCGGCAAGAACAGCCAGCAGGGCCGTCAGGTGATGAATTCTGTGGGTGGCACTCAGCGTTCCCGCCGTCAGCAACAGCGGGACGCTCGGCACAGGAATGCCGAGCTGCTCTACCAGCACCCAGATAAACAGGATGAAGTAGGCGTAATGGACGAAGAATGCGAGTGCTATCGGCATAAAGGCGATTCCGGACAGTTAAAGGCCTAACTCTGATTAGATGTCCGGCGCTTCTTAAAGATACACAGCCCGGTGGTCTGCGAGAACACCGGGCTGTGTATCTTATGAACGAAGGCTACGGTTACTTGCCGTTACTCATCGTCACTTATCCAGGATGAGCGGCATCTCGACGAGGTGCTCGCTGAGGAACCACGACTGCTGCTCGTTGGGACGCAGGACATCGCTGACGGCGAGATCGTTGGTTCCCTGATCGCCGGCATCGTCCGCTGCCTCGGAGAGCGCGAGGCACTCCTTGATGATCAGCTTGTGGGCCTCGAGCAGACGCGAAATCTGCACCGGAACCTCTTCCCTGCCGCGCGGCGGCCGGGGAATCTTCGTCATCTCAGCGACATCGCCTCCCATGGCGATCGTCACGCCGCCCAGCATCTGGATGCGCTCGGCGATGGTGTCGACGATCTCGACCTGCTCGCCGAAGTGCTTATCGAAGAGCAGGTGGAGCTGGTAGAAGGTGGGGCCTGAGACCTGCCAGTGGTGCTTCTTGTACATGTCGCGCAGGGCGATGGAATCGGCGAGCAACTGATTCAGCTTGGCGACCATGTCGGCGCGAACTCCAGCGTCGAGAGAATGGGGAAGGTCCTCAATGACGGTACCGAACTTTTGAATCTCACGCGCCTTTGCATGCCAGTGAGGCGTATTGGTTACATTCGCAATGCTTGTCTTTTTGATGGCGACTGCCATAACTCCACTCCTTTCACAGCTCACAGCGTTTTCATTCTGTTTGATGCAAAAGAAGAACGGGCGGCTTCGGCCGCCCGTTCCGGGTGAGTGAAACTGGTTCTGGAGATTTACTTCACGGCAACGATCGGCGTGACAGAGAAGCCGGGCCTGAGAGCCAGATCCTTATTTTCGTCATCCAGGTTGGTGAAGTTGATGCGAACAGGGATACGCTGCACAACCTTCACGTAGTTGCCGGTTGCATTCTCCGGCGGGAAGAGCGAGAGCCGCGAGCCGGTGGCTCCGCCGATCTGCTTGATCTCACCGTGGAACTTGCGTCCGCCCAGAGCGTCGACCTCAATGGTGACCTTCTGTCCGGGGTGCATCCTGTCCAGCTGGGTCTCCTTGAAGTTGGCCGTCACCCAGAGATCGGTCAGGGGAACGATGGTCAGCAGATCCTGCCCGACCGAGAGGTTCATACCGACCTGAACGTTCTTCTTGTTGATGACTCCGGTGGTCGGAGCAACAACGTGGGTGTAGCTGAGGTTGAGCTTGGCCTGGTCGACCCTGGCCTGAGCCTGCTTGACGTCAGCAAGAGCGGCCTCGGCGCGAGCCTGCTGCGCCTTGACCTGGCTGGGGCCGTTCTTCGAGGCCTCGATTGCCGTGGAGCGGGACTGCAACAACTTCTGCTGCGACTGGCGAACCGCTTCCTGCTGCCCGATGAGCGTGGCTTCGGCCTCAAGCACGGCGGCACGGTTGGAGGCTGCGGTCGCAACAGCAGCGTCAAACTGCTGCTTCGAGATCACATCTTTTTCGACCAGCGGCTTGTAACGCTCGACGTCGAGATCAGACTTGATGGCGTTCGCCTTGGCCTGATCGATGCGGGCCTGGGCTGCGGCTACCTGCTTCTGCGACTGCGAGACGGCGGCCTGCGAACCCAGAACATCGGAGCTCGTGGTGTTGATGCTGGTGTTCGAGGTGATGCTGGTGATCGGCACATTGACGTTGGCCTGGATCGCAGCCGCCTCGGCGCTGGAGAGGTTCGCCTGAGCCTGCTCGAGCGCGACCTGGAAGTCCTTGGGGTCGATCTCGGCGATGGGATCACCGGCCTTCACAGCCTGGTTGTCCTGCACGTAGACCTTGATGACCTGGCCGGCGACACGTGCGCTGACCTGGTACAGATCACCGTCCACCTGCGCGTCATCGGTGTCCTCGGTGAAGGTTGAGTGCCAGTAGAAGAGGGCTGCACCGATCGCCAGAAGAACAACAACGGCGATGATGATCAGCTTACGGCGAGACTTCTTCTCCGGGGACTCCTCCTCCGGGGTATTGTTCTTGGTATCGTCGTACTTCTGCTCCGCTTGGTCTGCCAAGGCTACTTTCCTCCGAGGTAATCTTTGTAATTGGTCTGCGCAGCTCCAAGAGCACGCGCCAGGGCGAGCTTGGCGACGTTGTGCTGATAGAGCGCGCTGATGTACTGGTCGTTGGCCTGCTCGGTCTGAGACTGAGCCTGCGAGACGGGAAGGTTGTCGGAGACACCAGCCTTGAAGCGCTGCTGCGCTTCGCTGAGAGCCTCGTTGGCCAGCTCGACGTTCGAGTGTGTCGCTTCGACAAGCTTGGCAGCGGCCTGAATATCGAGAAGGCTGTCACGGACGTCGGCGTTGACCTGCTGCGCCTGGTCGGCGAGGCGGGCCTTTTCCTGGTCATACTGCGCCGTGGCGGTCTCGATCTGCCCCTTGGTCTTCGCAATCTGAAGGATGGGCATCGTGACCTGGCCGGTGGCCGTATAGGTGGAGTGCGAGGTTCCCGGGGTCTGTCCCAGGTCGCCAAAGTCGCCGCTGAAGCTGGCTACAGGCAACTGGTAGGCCCAGGCCGAGGTCTTGGTCGCCTTGGCGGCGGTGACCTTTTCGCCCTGCGCCGCGAGATCCTTACGCGTCTTGAGGGCCTGATCTACGCTGGCCTGCGGGTCGATGTCGTTGAAGGCGGCGTAGGGGACCAGGTCGGTCAGGCGATAGTCCTGATCGAGCGGCAGGCCGATGACCCGAGCCAGCGACAGCTTGTCCTTGGCCAGCTGGTTCTTGGCCGAAATGAGGGTCTGCTCTTCGTTCTGGTAGTCCACACGAGCGCGAAGAACGTCGAGCTTGGGGCTGGTACCGGCATCGTGCGCAGCCGCGGCCTGATCGAGCGAGACCTTGGAGGTGGCCAGCTCGGCGGTGACGGCTTCGATGCGCGCGGTGTCCGCGACACAGAGGAGGTAAGCGTTGCCTACGGTCAGGACGACCATATCGCGGGCATCCTGCGCCGTCAGCTTGGCAGCACTGAAGCTGTGCTTCGACGAGATGTAGTTCTGGAGCGCCGAGACGTTAATCAGGTTCTGCGTGAGGTAGGCACGGAAGTCGACGACCTGGAAGGGTCCGACGATGGGATTGAAGCCAGGAAACTTCAGGCCGTAGGCCGCGAGGTTGACCTGCTGCACGTTGATGCTGACCGCACCGGTGATCGTGGGCAGAAGCGCCTGCAGCTCTTCGAGGCGCTGGCCATTGGCGTTTCTCTGCGAGGCGCCCTGCAGGATGATGCCGAGGTTGTTGCGCAGGCCGCGCTGGATGGCGTCATCGAGGGGAAGATCGATGGTCGTCCCGCTGGACTTGCCCTCGACGACACTGCCCTTGAAGCTGTCCTGGGTTGCCGTGGAGTTGCTGGAGCCTGAGACGGTGTACAGCTGCTGCTGGGCACCGGCCATCGCCGAGCTGTCGGGGCCTGAGCTGGTGCCGGTCTGGGTCGGCCGCGGCTGATTGCCGGAGGGTGACGCCGTCTGAGCAGAGGCCGCCGTGGCGGCGAGGCACAGGGACAGGCCAAACGTAGCGATGGAACCGGCGCGATCAGTCACACGCTTCCCTGTACTATTTTTTCTGGGTTGAACCATATCTCCGATGGTAACTGCATCCTGTGTATTTTGAATCCCGTTAGACATACGAAGCCGGTGGTTACCGGCAATTCTCAAATGTCTTTACAGTTTCAGATGCTTAGATAAGCCTTACGCCTCAAAATCTTTTCAGTTTTTTGCAACATTTCCGCTACACCTCAAATAGACAAGCATCGAACTATCTTCAGCTTAGCCAGGGTTTAGCGAGGAACTGCATGCCACAATGTTATCCACCAAGGAGTGAGTGTTCATGGCAGAGATTAATGTTGCAGTCATCGGGTTCGGCCTGGCCGGCCGGGTCTTTCACGCGCCGTTCGTCAACGCGGTTCCAGGTCTGACGCTGGCGGCGATTGTGCAGCGGCGCGGAGATGAGGCGCAGAAGGCATATCCTTCGGCGCGTATTCTGCGTTCGTTTGAGGAGGCAATCCAGGACGCCTCCATCGACCTGATTGTGGTGGGAACTCCGAACGAGACGCATTACGACCTGGCCAAGCAGGCACTGCTGGCCGGCAAGCATGTGGTGATTGATAAACCGTTTGCGGCGACCAGCATCCAGGCCCGCGAACTGATCGAGATCGCGGCGGAGAAGAAGCTGGTACTGGCTCCGTTCCACAACCGGCGCTGGGATGGTGATTTCAAGACAGTTCGCAAGATTCTGGAGGCAGAGGAGTTGGGGCGGATTGCCACCTTCGAGTCGCACTTTGACCGGTTCCGGCCCATGCCACGGGAGGGCACGTGGAAGGAGGCCGGGAATGACGCCAACGGCATGCTTTTTGACCTCGGGCCACACCTGGTGGACCAGGTTCTGGCGCTCTTCGGTGCGCCACAGGGGATCACGGCGAGCGTACGCCGGGACCGCGATACCACCGAGATCGAGGATGCCTTCGACATTACGCTGCACTACCCCAAGCTGGAGGCGTACTGCCGGGCTACGATGATTGCCGCCGACCCGGCGCCGCGTTTCCTGATCCACGGCACTAAGGGCAGCTTCCGGAAATACGGTCTGGACCCGCAGGAGCCGGCCCTGGTGGCTGGCGGGGCGGTTCCGCCGGTTGGCGATACGCGCGACTGGCTGAGCGAGCCGGAGGAGGCGTGGGGAACGCTGACGATTGCACCTGACCCGGCGAACCCCGGCGTTCTGAACCGGACGACGGTGAAGACGGAGCGGGGAGACTATCGCGACTACTATGCCAGCGTGCGCGACGCGATCCTCGGCAAGGCTCCGCTGGGTGTGCCGTCGGAGGACGGATACCGCGTCATCCGACTGCTGGAGCTTGCGCGGGAGAGCTCGGCGAAGGGCAAAACCATGACGGTCGACTTCCCTGTGTAATGCCTGATCTGCGCTCCACAGCGAACGCGCTCGACGCTTGCTAGAGTAGGAACATGGAAGGCACGTCGACGTGGAGTACGGGAGCCCTGCCGAAGGGCTTTCAGTGGGGCGCAGTCAAAGCAGGCATCAAGGTCAGCGGGAACCTGGATCTCGCGGCGGCGGTGGCGCCAGCGGGCGCTCAGGCTGCAGTGATGTTTACCAGTAACCAGATGGTTGCTGCCCCCGTTACGGTGGGGCGGAAGCATATCGCCTCGACAAACGGGCGCGTGAAGGCTGTGCTGGTCAACGCAGGAAACGCAAACTGCGCGACCGGGCAGGCAGGCATCGACGCCTGCAATAAGACCTGCGTTGCAGCGGCAGAGACCTTCGGATGCATCTTCGACGAGGTCTTTCCTTCTTCGACCGGCATCATCGGCGTTCCCTTTCCAGGGGACAAGGTTCTGGCGGCGCTGCCCGCGCTCCAGGGAGAGCTTGGCGAGACGGCGGCCCATGCCGAGATCTTCGCCAGGGCGATCATGACGACCGATACGCGTATGAAGGTTGCGACGGCGACGGTTCTGATCGACGGCATCGAGGTCAGCATCTTCGGAGCGGCCAAGGGCGCAGGCATGATTCATCCCCGGCTGGGACCGCCGCACGCGACGATGCTGGTCTACCTGTTTACCGATATTGCGGCGGAGTCGGCTGAGCTGAGAGAGCTTCTGCAGCCTGCGGCCGAGAGCAGCTTCAACTCGATCTCGATCGACGGCGATACCTCGACCAACGATACGGTTCTGCTGCTGGCCAGCGGAGCAAGCGGAGTAAAACTGAGTGCCGCGAATCGCGATGGATTTGCGGTAGCGCTTGGCCAGGTCTGCGGTGAGCTGGCGCATGCCATTGTCGACGACGGCGAGGGCGTGACGCATGTGGTGACGCTCAATATTTCGGGTTGCCGCAGTGCCGCCGAGGCGAAGCAGATTGCGAAGTCGATCGCGCATTCGCCGCTGTGCAAGACGGCGTGGTCGAGTGCCGACCCGAACTGGGGCCGCCTGATGGCAGCCGCAGGATATTCCGGGGTGGAGTTCGATCCGGAGCGGGTGATTGTGCACATCGGCGATGTTCCGGTCTACGAGAACGGCATGCGATCCCCTTCGTTCGACGAGGCGCAGGCCCACCGGACGATGCAGCAGCGGGAGTACACCATTGCGATGAACTTCAGCCAGGGCGACGGCAGCTGCCGTTTCCTGACCTGCGACATGACCGAGGAGTATGTTCGCATCAACGCGGACTACTCGACCTAGGCGAGGAAGGGCTTCTCGTCGTCCGAATCCGGTTATCGCGATGTTGTGCGAACACCGGCTAAGGGTGACGATTCCGACCGAGTGGATTTATCTTAGTTATGGCGATATAAGCATTAGTTTTACCGAGGATGGTTGGAACCTATGACGACAAAGCTTGAGACAGCGGCGCAGGTCGACTTCACCAAAGAGGTCGCAGAGTGGATTGAGGCATTCGACGAGGTCGTCGCAGGAGACTGGGAGCAGAGCGCAGAGCTGCTCGCTGCTCTGCGTACCCGTGCCCGTGAGGCAGGCGTTCCGGTCTCGAGCGATGTGACCACGCCGTACCTGAACACCATTCCCAAGCACGACGAGGTTCCATACCCGGGCGACCGCCAGCTGGAGCGCCGCATTGAGGCTCTTCTGCGCTGGAACGCAATGGCCATGGTGCATGCGCAGAACAAGAAGGACGCGGGCATCGGCGGCCACATCTCGACGTATTCGTCGCTGGCGACCCTGCTGGAGGTCGGCTTCAATCACTTCTTCCATGCGAAGTATTCGAGCACCTCAGGTGCAGCGGACCTTCCCGGCGACTTCGTTTACTTCCAGGGTCATGCGTCACCCGGAGTCTATTCGCGTGCCTATCTTGAGGGCCGCCTCGATGAGAAGCGCCTCAAGAACTTCCGTCATGAGCTGCGCGGCGAGCCGGGCCTTTCGAGCTATCCACACCCCTGGCTGATGCCGGACTTCTGGCGCTTCCCTACGGTTTCGATGGGCATCGGACCGCTGAACGCGATCTACCAGGCCCGCTTCATGCGTTACCTCGAGAATCGCGGCCTGATCGAAAAGTCCGACCGCAAGGTCTGGGCTTTTGTGGGCGACGGCGAGTCGGACGAGGTCGATACGCTGGGTGCAATCTCGCTGGGTTCGCGCGAGAAGCTGGACAACCTGATCTTCGTCGTCAACTGCAACCTGCAGCGTCTTGACGGCCCGGTTCGCGGCAACAAGCGCATTATCGACGAGCTGGAGGGTATGTTCCGCGGCGCGGGATGGAACGTCATCAAGGTCATCTGGGGTTCGGACTGGGACGAGCTGTTCGAGCGCGACCACCAGGGACTTCTGCTGAAGCGCATGGAAGAGTGCGTTGACGGCGACTACCAGGCATTCAAGGCTAAGGGCGGCGCTTATCTGCGCGAGCACTTCTTCGGCAAGTACCCGGAGCTGCTGAAGCTGGTGGAGGACAAGACCGATGAACAGCTGGCACGTCTGCATCGCGGCGGCCACGATCCGCTGAAGATCTATAACGCCTACAAGCGCGCCCTGGAGCACAAGGGCGGTCCGACGGTGATCCTGGCCAAGACGGTCAAGGGTTATGGCCTGGGATCGACCGAGGCTCGCAATGCCTCGCACCAGGAGAAAAAGCTGACCGACGACTCGATGAAGTCGTTCATTGCTCGCTTCGAGATTCCGGTGAGCGAGGACGCAGCCAAGAATGGCGCCTTCTTCCGTCCCGATGAGTCTGCTCCGGAGATCCAGTACCTGCATGCGCGCCGCCAGGAGCTTGGCGGTTACCTGCCGAAGCGCGAGGTTCCCAAGCTTGAGTTCAAGACCCCGGCGCTTGACACGCTGAAGGAGTGGACCGGCGGCTCAAACAACCGTGCCGTGTCGACCACCATGGGCTTCGTCAGCCTGCTGCGCCACCTGTTGAAGGACCCCGGCTTCGGTAAGCTCGTCGTCCCGATCGTCCCCGATGAAGGACGTACCTTTGGCCTGGAATCGGTTATCAAGCAGGTAGGCATCTACGCCTCTGAGGGTCAGAAGTACATTCCGCACGACTCGGACATGCTGCTGAGCTATCGCGAAGAGAAGAACGGCCAGATCCTCGAAGAGGGCATCACCGAGGCGGGTTCCATGGCCTCATTCACGGCTGCGGGAACGGCGTATGCCAACTACAACCTGCCGACGATCCCCTTCTACATGTACTACTCGATGTTCGGCTTCCAGCGCATCGGCGACATGGCATGGGCGTTTGCGGACTCGCGCGGCAAGGGCTTCCTGATGGGCGGCACCGCAGGACGCACCACAATGCTGGGTGAAGGCCTGCAGCACCAGGACGGCCACAGCCACGTGCTCTCGAGCACGGTTCCCACCTGCCTGAGCTACGATCCGGCCTTCGTCTACGAGCTGGCGGTTGTGGTGCGGGATGGCCTGCGCCGGATGTATGAAAACGGCGAGGACTGCTTCTACTACATCACCATGTACAACGAGGACTACGCGATGCCGGCGATGCCGGAGGGCGTAACGGAAGGAATCCTCCGCGGCATGTACAAGCTGAAGCCGGCGATCAAGGGCGAGGCGGTTGCGCAGTTGTTCGGCAGCGGCCCCATCCTCAACGAGGTGCTTCGCGCGCAGGAGATCCTCTCGTCGAAGTACAAGGTGGAGACGGATGTGTGGAGCGTCACCAGCTACACCGAGGTGCGCCGCGATGCTCTCTCGACGGAGCGCTGGAACCGCCTGCACCCGGCGGAGGCCCTGAAGAAGAACTATCTTGAGACGGCGCTTGAGGGAGCTAACGGACCCATCATCGCAGCGAGCGACTATATGAAGGTGCTGCCTGATGCCCTGTCGCCGTGGCTGCCGGGCCGCCTGGTTACGCTGGGAACGGACGGCTTCGGACGCAGTGACAACCGTGAACACCTGCGGCGCCACTTCGAGGTCAGCGCCGAGGCGATCGCCGGAGCAACGCTCTCGCGTCTGGCTCGCGATGGCAAGATCAAGCCCAAGACTGCCCAGAAGGCACTTGCGGAGCTTGGTCTCGATACCGAAGCGGTCGATCCGGCTCGCGCGTAACGCGACCAGAACTACACCACGATCAGGAGGGTTCCTCTGCGGGAACCCTCTTCGTGCATTGCAAGGAGACGTACGAGGATGGCGGTGAAGAGCAAGGGAGAGGCCGGCGAGAATCCGCTGGTACCAAACGCAACTTTACGGACGCTTTACGGGACGATGCTCGAGGCCAGGAAGCTGGAAGAGGCGATCGCGGCAAAAGCCAGGGGCTCGAAGTTGAAGATCTCTTCGATTCGCGGCGAAGAGGCGATTCGCGCAAGCTCGGTGCTGCAACTGGGTCAGGAAGACCTGGTAAGCGATGTAACGGCGGGTCCGGGCATGGGGCTTCTTCTCGGGGCGGAACCTCGTGAACTGCTCAAGGCCTACACCTCTACCAAGAAGAATCACTTGCCGGCGATCTCGCGGCTGCTTGCGCCGATCAGCGAGCCTTTACGTCGGCTGGAGGTGGCTTTGGGGGCAGCTTACGCGCTCAAAGCCCAGCAGAAGCAGGGTGTGGTGGTTGCGTTTATTCCCCGCCTCGACCTGAGCGATGCGCAGTATCGACGGATCCTGCGCCCTGCCGCGTCGAACGAACTTCCACTCATCCTGGTTGTGCTTCCCTCATCGAAGACTGGTGGCAGCCACGCATTGATCTCCAAGGTGTCGGGCAAGGCCGGCGTACCCGGCATCCCGGTGGACGCCTCGGACTCCGTGGCGCTCTATCGCGTGGTTCAGGAGTCCCTGGGACGAACGCGGGGCGGAGACGGCCCCGTGCTGATCGAATGCGTCCGATGGAAGCCAGTGGGAGGCAAGGTCTCTGCGGCCACTCAGGACCCGATAACGTACCTCGCACATTTCCTGCTCGGCAAGAAAATCGTTAGCGAAAAGTGGCTGATACAAGCAGACAGGATCGCAGGCAAGCGCCTCAGTCCTCGCTAACTCTACGTTAGCGAGGACTGAGATCTCAACAATCAGCCGTTGCTGGACTGGAAGTATGTGAGAGAACGCTCGAGCCCCTCACGCAGGGGAACCTTCGGCTCCCATCCGAGCAACGTCTTTGCGCGGGTAATGTCAGGGCGACGACGAGTCGGATCATCCTGAGGAAGCGGCTTACGCACAATTTCAGATTTAGAGCCAGTCACCGACAATACTTCATTGGCGCATTCTAAAATCGTCCATTCGATAGGATTGCCAATATTGACAGGCAAGTGTTCCTCAGAACGAGAGAGTCGCACGATCCCATCGATCAGGTCAGAGACGTAACAGAAGCTGCGCGTTTGGCTTCCATCTCCGTAAATCGTGATCGGCTCTCCTCGAAGAGCCTGGATCATAAAGTTCGAGATCACACGACCGTCATTGAACGCCAGCCGGGGGCCATAGGTATTGAAGATACGCACGAGATGCGTGTTGACGCCGTGATAGCGATGATAGGCCGTCACCATAGCCTCGGAGAAGCGTTTGGCCTCGTCGTAGACCGAGCGGGGTCCTACTGGATTCACATTGCCCCAATAGCTCTCCACTTGAGGATGTACTTCCGGATCTCCGTAGCACTCAGATGTGGAGGCATGCAAATAGCCAGCGTTGTACTTCTTTGCAATCTCAAGCGTGTTCTGCGTACCGATAGAGCCGACTTCGAGGGTCTGGATGCCGAGGCGGTGATAATCGACAGGACTGGCCGGCGATGCGAAGTTGAAGACATAATCGACAGGGCCGGGATCGAAAGCGCGCGTGATGTCCTGCTCAAGAAAGCTGAAGCGGGACTCCCCTGCGAGGTGCGCTAGATTCGTGCTCTTCCCCGTTGCAAAGTTGTCGCTGCCTATAACCTTATGCCCCTCGTTGAGCAGGGTGTCACAGAGATGTGATCCAAGAAAACCCGCGGCTCCTGTCACAAGGATGGTCTGAGACGACATGGCAAAACCTTTCTAAGCCGTCCTCTGGACAGGCCGTAGGTGAAAAATGGGCCAGATGATTGGCGAGGGCTTCGGCATCCATATTGCCTTTGCCGAAGCCCTCGCGCTGATCAATGGGACGCAGCTGCCAGATCACGAACAGGATGAGCCGCTGGACGTCCTACGCTGATGTACGTGAATCCTTGATCCGCCACTACCTGCGGGTCATACAGGTTGCGTCCATCAATGATGATCGAGTAACGCAGCGACTGATCGAGGCGCTTAAGATCGAGTTCGCCAAACTCAGACCAATCCGTGAGGATCAACAGAGCATCCGCATCTGAAGCTGCGTCGTAGGCATCGCTGGCGTAACGGAGGTTCGCGCTGGCAGGCAGAACCTGTTCTGTACGGGATATCGCCGCCGGGTCAAACGCAGCGATGCTGCAGCCTTCCGCAATCAGCATCTTGACGATCTCGATCGCCGGGGATTCGCGGATATCGTCCGTATCCCCCTTGAATGCAAGGCCAAGCACACCGAGCTTCTTGCCACGGAGGTTCCACAGCGCCGCACGCACCTTGCTGACAAAGCGCTTCTTTTGCTGCACATTGATCTTCTCGACCTCGGTCAGCAGGCTGAAATCAATGCCCATCTGATCGGCCACCGAACGGAACGCAGCGACGTCCTTCGGAAAGCAGGAGCCACCATATCCAATACCGGGACGCAGGAACTTGGGGCCGATGCGTGTATCGAGACCGATGCCTTTGGCAACCTGCTCGACATTCGCATCTGCTGTTTCGCAGAGGTTCGAAACCGCGTTAATAAAAGAGATCTTGAGCGCCAGAAAGGCATTGGACGCATGTTTGATGATCTCCGCGCTTTTCGTGGAGGTCAGCAGCAGCGGTGGAGGTTCAGCCACGGAGCAAATGCCGGGGATGCCGTCTTCGCGCTTGTAATACTCGCCCGTTGTCAGAGGAGCATAGATGTCGCGAAGAAGATTCCCTGCCCGCTCGCTATCCGCGCCGACGACGATGCGGTCGGGATGCAGAAAGTCGGCAACGGCAGTACCTTCGCGCAGGAACTCGGGATTGGAGACGACGTCGAAGAGCTCGCGGTCGATACCGTTGCGCACCAAAGCGCGGCTGATCCATTCGTTGGTGTAGACCGGAACCGTGCTCTTCTCGACGATCACCTTATATGTGGTGAGCGAGCGGGCAATCTCACAGGCAACGGCCTCCACATAAGAGAGATCGGCATCTCCGGTCTCGCTCTGGGGCGTGCCGACGGCGATAAAGATCGCCGAACAGGTTCGAGTGGCATCCGCCAGATCCGTCGTAAAACGCACCTTGCCGTTGCGATATCGCTCGAGCAGCTCTGGAAGGTAATGCTCATGGATCAGGCTATCTCCCCCCTGCAGAGCCTTTACCTTACGTTCGTCGTTATCAACGCAGATCACATCGTGCCCCATCTCGGCGAAGCAGACGGCAGCAACAAGACCAACATATCCGGAACCGACAACTGCGATGGAAATAGCTTTGCTCATAAGTCCTTTTGGGGAGTCATCCTTTGGTTTGGGCTGCTTCAAGCATATCTGACTCCAGGTTTTTACATGGAGTCGGTTTTCATGAAATAGACAGAGGCAAATCCAGAATACGCAAATCCCCCCTGCAGCAGCAATCCTCCACCATTGAAGGGCAATATGCAGGGACGTTATTAACATTAGAAGACAACGTGAGGAGTCTGTTTCGGGGCGGAAGCCATCCAGAGGATGACCGCACAATCCATCAAGGCGTCCATGCGTCGTCGCCCGCGCTCAGTTTGGCGTTTCTGCACGACAT
This sequence comes from Edaphobacter sp., assembly GCF_028283685.1. GTDB lineage: Bacteria > Acidobacteriota > Terriglobia > Terriglobales > Acidobacteriaceae > Edaphobacter. The sequence goes on from NZ_JAPWKF010000001.1 coordinate 703,471, forward strand.
AACCATGAACCGCATCATGAAGCAGCTGATAAATACAACGTGGCAGGTCCTTCGCGTCGTCGAGATCTGAAGCTCTGTGATTTGATGGGGGAGAGATGCGCCTGGGCCAGCATCCGTAGTCAACACAGTCTGTGGAAGAGCATCTACTCTGGCTTCCGACCCCAGAAGTGAAAGACCGCCGCCCCCACTCGGGGACGACGGCCGGTTGATGGCGTAGCTGAGGCTGCTTTATCCGCGCAGCTTAGCGAGCAGATCGGTGGGATGGACTGGCTTGGCCAGAATCTCGAATTCATGCCCCTGTTCGCGTGCCTTTTCCAGCAGGTCTGCCGTGGCGGCCTGGCCGGAGAAGAGCAGGATCTTGCACTTCGGCAACTTTTCCCGTGTGATGATGGCGGCCTCAATGCCCGTCATGCCCGTCATAATGACGTCACTGATCAGCATGTCGGGTTGAAAGCTATCCAGTAGTTCAACAGCTTTTTCGCCGCTAAAGACAGCGCGCGCCTCGAATCCTGCCTGGTTCAGGATGATGGCCAAGGTATTGGCGATCACCTGCTCGTCATCGGCGACGAGAACCTTAGGCTTCCCTGGAGTGGACGGCATCTCAGACATGCTTATGTTCTTCCCCATTTTTCTATTTCGTTAGGTCACTGGAATGCGATCTGCGTACGTCGCTTTACCATGGTTCTATGGACTAATGATACGCTGACCGCAGAGTCTTCGGACAGACACCGCAGCAATTCCAATTGATCTATCCTACACGTTACACACACCTTCTATGCAGCCAGCGATCATACGCGCCGAACAGGTCGAAAAATACTATGCGCAGCCGAGCGAGAATCGCATTCAGGTTATCTCGCCCACGGATCTCTCCATCAGCGAGGGAGAGATCGTCGCGCTCCTGGGACCGTCCGGCTCCGGGAAATCGACCCTGCTGCGCATGCTCACCGGGCTGTCGATACCATCGGCAGGCAGTGTGTACTGGCACGAAAAGCCGATCGCTTCGGCCGATGTCAATGTCTCCATCGTCTTCCAGAGCTTTGCCCTCTTTCCCTGGCTGACGGTCTTCGAGAACGTCGAGGCCCCGCTGAAGGCGCGTGGCATGGATCCGGCTGAACGGCGCAAGCGCGCCATGAAGATTCTCGACACGGTTGGACTGGACGGCTTCCAGGCGGCGTACCCCAAGGAGCTCTCGGGCGGCATGCGGCAGCGCGTGGGATTTGCCCGCGCCCTGGTCGTCGAACCAGAGGTGCTCTTCATGGATGAGCCCTTCTCCGCGCTCGACGTACTCACCGCCGAAAACCTGCGCTCGGAGTTGTTGGAGCTCTGGCAGAACAAGACGATCCCGACGCGGGCCATCTTCATCGTGACGCACAATATCGAGGAGGCCGTCCTGCTGGCGGACCGCATCATTGTGCTGGGTCGCAATCCCGGCCACGTCCGCACCGACTTCCGTGTCTCGCTGGCGCACCCGCGGGACCGCAAGGCTGCTGCCTTCACCCAGCTGGTCGACTACATCTACAAAGTGCTCACGCAGCCGGACGCGCAACCCCCTGCACTGCCGCAGACGGCGACCGGGCGCAAAGTTCGCGACCAGCGCCATATGCAATATCAGATGCTGCCTCATGCGCGGCCTGGCGGCATCGCCGGTCTGCTGGAGCTGCTGGTCGATCACAACGGCCGGGACGACATCTACAAGCTGGCCGACGATCTCGCCTTCGAGATCGATGACCTGCTTCCTATCGTCGACGCCGCGCAGATTCTGGGCTTCCTGAAGGTCACCGAGGGCGACGCAGTGATTACGCCAACGGGTACGGAGTTTGCCAACTCGGAGATCCTGCGTCAGAAGGAGCTCTTCCGTACCGCTGCGCTTGAAAATGTCCTGCTGCTGCGCCAGATCGTTCGCGCCATTGAGGCCAAGAGCGACAAGAATGTCTCGGAGGAGTTCTTCCACGATGTGCTGGACGAGCAGTTCAGCGAAGACGAGACGCTGCGTCAGCTGGAGACGGCGATTAACTGGGGCCGCTACGCCGAACTGTTCGACTACGACGCCTCCCGCCGGCGCTTCATGCTGCCGGAGAACGAGAACCCCGAGGCAGAGTCGGAAGCAGCATCGGAGATCGACGCATGATCCGTCTGCCGGACAGCTTCAGTTATGTCCGGAGCCGCGAGACGCTGGCTCGTTCGCAGGTGTTTCGCCGCAGCTGGCCTGTTGTGCTGGACCTGTGTGTGGCGGGCATCGGACTGGCATGCTTTTACGGCGTCGTGCAGCTGGCCAAATACTGGTTCGGGCATCCGTCTCCTGAAATACAGATCTCTCTCAGCCCTCACGCTCTGCCGCGCTACGCGTTTTACTCCGTTGTGCGGATCGGACTGGCTTACCTGCTGAGCCTCTTCTTCGCCGTCGGCTATGGCTATGTCGCGGCGTATAGCCGCCGATTCGAGGCGCTGATGATCGCGGGTCTCGATATTCTGCAGTCGATCCCGGTGCTGAGCTTTCTGCCCGGTGTGATGCTGGCGATGGTCGCGCTCTTCCCCACCCGGCAGATCGGGCTGGAGATGGGGGCCATTCTGCTGATCTTCACCGGCCAGGTCTGGAACATGGCCTTCAGCTTCTACTCTTCTCTCAAGAGCATCCCGCGCGAGCTGAGCGAAGCCTCGACGATCTACAAATTTTCGCGCTGGCAGCGGCTCTTTACGCTTGAGCTTCCCTACGCCACCATCGGCCTGGTGTGGAACTCGATGGTCTCGGTTGCCGGCGGGTGGTTTTTTCTGATGGCCTGCGAGATGTTCGTACTCGGGTCACGAGACTTTCGGCTGCCGGGGCTTGGATCGTACCTGCAGACTGCGGCCTCGACGGGCGACTTCATCGCCATCGGCTGGGGTCTGGCGACGATGATCGCCATTATCGTCGCGACCGATCAGCTGATCTGGCGCCCCATCATCGCATGGAGCGACAAGTTCAAGTTCGAGCAGGTGGAGACCGGATCGCGCGTGACGTCTCCGCTTCTACAGCTATTTCAGCACTCCAAGGCCGTCCGCAGCCTGCGCAAGCATACGGTCGATCCGCTGGCTGACAGCTTCTATCGCCGGGTGGACGAGAACCGCCGTGCCGCCTTCGAGCGACGTCGCGAGTCCTACATCAAGGGCACTGCCGAGGCGGACATGGAGCGCCAGGAACGATGGATCGGCATCGCGCGCGGTGTCGTGCTGGCGCTCGTCCTGGGTGGCGTGCTGTATTCCGCGGCCCACGCGCTGTCGCTGCTGAATAACATCAGTTGGCATGAGTCGGGCGAGATCCTGAAGGGCGCGCTTGCTACGTTCTTCCGCGTCAATGTTGCCCTGGTGCTTGCCTCGCTCTGGACGATTCCTGTCGGCGTGGCCATCGGCTTTCACCCGCGCCTCGCCCGCATTGCGCAGCCCCTGGCACAGATTGCAGCCTCGGTTCCGGCGACGGCGTTGTTTCCTGTCATCCTGCTGGCGCTGGTGCAGATGGGAGGCGGACTCGGTGTCGGATCGATCGCGCTGATGATGCTCGGCACGCAGTGGTACATCCTGTTCAACGTGATCGCCGGCGCCATGGCGATTCCGAACGATCTGCGCGAGGTCGCTCGACTGTTCAAGTTCACCCGGGCGCAGCGCTGGCGGACGGTTATCCTGCCCGGCATCTTTCCGTATCTCATCACGGGGCTGGTTACGGCTTCGGGAGGAGCGTGGAATGCGAGCATCGTCGCCGAGTACTTTCACCTGAAGAACCAGACGCTGCAGACTACCGGGCTTGGTGCCGTCATCAGCGCGGCGACCGATAGCGGCCAGTTCCAGATTCTGCTGCTGGCGACCATCGTGATGGCGCTGATGGTGGTGACGATCAACCGCCTGGTGTGGCGGCCGCTCTATCGGCTGGCGGAGACCCGCTACAAGCTGGGTGCGTAGACGCCACACGCAAACTAGTTGCGCGTGTGCTGGTCGGGCTGGTCTTTGCGAAAGGCAAAGATTATGGCCAGCAGTGGCGGAGCCAGCAGCACTCCCCAAAAAGGGATGATGAGCCCGAGCGCGATCGGCCCCAGAAAGGCGGCCCACCACGGCACCCGGGTGGTTCGGTGCAGGATATACGGCCCTATGACCAATCCTTCCAGCACGATGATCAGGCCGTAGAGGCCCAGCACGAGGCCCAGGCGCCACTCGTCGTGGCCGCTGAACGCGACGGCCAGTACAGGGCCGACGAGGGCGATCATGCTGCCGAAGGTGGGGATGATCTGCAGCACAGCCCCCAGCAGCGACCAGAAGGGGGCCAGCGGGACGTGGATCAGCTCCAGCCCGACAAACCAGAGCACGCCGACGATCAAGGCGTCGAGCGTCGCGGCGCGCCACCAGCCCACCAGGGCGGTGCCTGCGGTGCGCAGATGAGATTGCGGTCCTTCAGCTGCCATGCCAACCTCTCATACCCGGCTCTGCATCAGAATGCGACAGAACCAGAAAACTTCCTTTGCGAAGTATTCGTTCACAACTCAACCTCTTCGATGCAGCCCGTCGCATATGGGCTTGCTCGAGGGATCTCTGCGCCGCACGAAAGGAACAAAACTCATGGCCGTCATGATGCAGGCATTCTACTGGGACTCCCCAATCAAGGAAGAGAAAGAGGGCGAGTGGTGGAATTATCTCGCGGAGAAAGCGCCTGAGCTTGGTGCTGCCGGTTTCAATGCGATCTGGCTTCCCCCTATCTGCAAGGCGGCAGAGGCACGCTCGGTTGGCTACGATCCTTACGACTACTTCGACCTCGGAGACTACGACCAGAGGGGAGCGGTCAAGACGCTCTACGGCAACCGCGCGGAGTTGGAGAACCTGATCAAGGTTCTGCGGGAGCACAAGATTGGCGCTTACGCGGACATGGTCATCAACCACAACTCCGGCGCCGACGAAGAAGAGGTCAATCCGATCGACGGGCAGAAGCGCTGGACGAAGTTCAATCCGAAGTCGGAGCGCTTCGCGCGGGACTGGAACTGCTTTCATCCTTCGCGCTACGAGCGCGTCATGATCGAGGGAGAAAACTTCGCCGGCTTCCCTCACCTGTGCCATCGCAATCCGCGCGTCTACACCGCGATGTTCGAGTATGCCCGCATGATCATCGAGGAGCTGGGCTTCGACGGCTTCCGTTTTGATTTCGCGAAGGGCTTCGGGGCGTGGATGATCGGCCTGCTGGCCAAGTACCGCTACGAGCGCGACGGCAAGGAGTTCACGCCCTTTGTCGTCGGCGAGTACTGGTCCGGCCCGGAAGACATCGCGGGATGGCTCGACGGCGTGCGAGCGGTCACCGACTCGCAGGTGGCGGCCTTCGATTTTCCGCTGCGTTACAAGCTCAAGGATCTCTGCGACACGCTGCAGTATGACCTGCGCAATCTGACCTCAGATGGCTCAGTCGTCGCCAACCGTCCTTTCAACGCGGTCACCTTTGTCGAGAACCACGACATGGGCGGCAACGAGATCGTCAACGACAAGAATCTTGCGTACTCGTTCATCCTGATGAACGAGGGGTACCCCTGCATCTTCTGGTACGACTACTACAACCTGGGACTGGCTCGGCCGGGCACGCCGAACGGCATCGACGCCCTGATCGACGCACACCACAGGTACGCAGGCGGTGAGGCCTATATCCTGCACGCCGATCCAGACCTGTACATCCTTCAGCGGGGTGGATTCGAGGGGAAGACCGGCTGCATCTATGTGTTGAACAATCTCGGGGACAAATGGTCGGGAACCGCGGTAAAGACACAGTGGAAGAACCAGAAGTTCAGGCCCGTCGCCTGGGACGGCCACGATATCGCCCATCCGGACGAGCGCACGACCGACGCCGAGGGTAACGCCGAGTTCCCGGCCCCGCCGCGCGGTTACTGTGTCTACGCCCCTGTCTTTGAAGAAAATGCCGGGTAAAGCGTCTGGAAAGACAGGGAAAGGGCGGTGCTATCCTTAAGCTATGAAATTCGGCGTCCTTGTCTTTCCGGGTTCCAACTGCGATCACGACACCTATAACGTCATTGAGAACCTCGTCGGGCAGCCGGTCACGTTTCTCTGGCACGCCTCCGAAGACCTCCAGGGCTGCGACGCCATTCTTGTTCCCGGCGGCTTTGCCTATGGCGACTACCTGCGTACGGGCGCGATCGCAAAGTTTGCCCCGGTGATGCAGTCGGTGGCCAGGTTCGCAAAAAATGGCGGCCTGGTAATGGGTATCTGCAACGGTTTCCAGATCCTCTGCGAGTCTGGTCTCCTGCCCGGCGCTCTGATGCGCAACGCCAATCAGCACTACATCTGCAAGCAGGTGTATCTGCGTACCGAGACCAAGGAGTCACCGTTCACAGCGGGAGTGGATCAGGGCCGCGTTCTCCAGATGCCCATCGGCCACATGGAGGGCAACTACTTCTGCGACAGCGAGACGCTGGCGAAGCTCAAGGCCGAGGATCGCATCGCCTTCCGCTACGCCACGGCGGACGGAGAGATTACGGCGGCTGCGAATCCCAACGGTTCGCTCGAGAACATCGCCGGTGTGCTCAGCGAGGGTCGCAATGTCCTGGGCATGATGCCTCATCCTGACCGCTCCAGCGAAGCTCTGCTGGGATCGGCGGACGGCCTGCTCCTCTTCAAGTCGCTGGCTGAGTCACTCGCCGCTACAGCAAGGTAATCTCTCATAGAGGCCGAGCGATGATCGACATTCATCATCATCTTCTCTGGGACCAGGACGATGGCTCCACAAGCCTTGAAACCTCCCTCGAGATGGCACGCATAGCAGCGGCAGACGGCATCACGCACATCGCCTGCACGCCACATGCGAACGGGCAGTACGCTTACATCCCCGAAGAGATCGATGCCAAGATCGAAGAGCTGCAGCGGCTGATCGACGCCGAGGGCCTCAAGCTGAAGCTCGGACGCGGCTGCGATTTTCACATGACCTATGACAACATTCAGGTGGCACATGAAGAACCGACCCGTTTTTCCCTGAATAATGGCATGTATCTGCTGGTCGAGATCCCGGACTATGCCCTGCCCCGCGGCCTGGGCGAGACGTTCTACGAGATGCAGATCAGCGGGTTGAGTCCGATCCTGACGCATCCGGAGCGCAACCCAACGCTACAGCAGGAGCCGGAGCTCGTGGCTGAGTGGCTAAGGGGCGGCATCCTGGTGCAGGTAACGGCAGGCTCCGTGATCGGAGATATGGGACGGAGGGCGCAGAAGATGGCGCATGAGCTCCTCGCCAATCGCTGGGTTCATTTCATCGCAACCGATGCGCACAACACCTCGTCGCGGCCTCCTCGAATGCGTCAGGCTCACGATGTGATCGCGGACAAATATGGCTCCGAGTACGCTCATCTGCTTTGCGTCTCCAATCCTCTGGCGGCATTCATGAACAACGCCATGCCTCAGCAGCTGGAACCGATCAACCTCTACGAGGACGAGGTACCGAACAGAAGCTGGTGGCAGCGCCTGCTGGGCCGTTATTAAGCATCGCCGCATCACGACAAGTATTCTGGAGGCGTGTCCCTGCTCCCGCTCATCGCGTCTTTGCTGCCGACTGATGCCAGCGCCCACGGTCCCGCGCTTGATCATCAGCTACAGCTGAGCTTGTGGATCACACTTGGGTTGGCCGTGCTGGCGCATCTTCTGCTGATCGTCGGCCTAGTGGGCCGCCGCACGCAGGCTCGCAGCTCACTATGGGCTATCGAGTATCTTCCGCTTACGCTGCTGATCATCCTCTTCGCCACGCTTGGCATTCGCGCGGAACGTCTCTGGGCACTCACCCGCTATACAGGGGCTTCGCATGAGGCGATGCAGATGGAGGCTACCGGCCTCCAGTTTGCCTGGTACTTCCGCTATACCGGCCCGGATGCCACCTTCGGTATCACACGACCACAGCTGGCCTCTGCGGCCGAGGGCAATCCGCTGGGCATCGACGCGCACGACTCCCATGGAGCAGACGATCTGGTGACCACGGAGCTGGTCATCCCTGTCGACCGCGAGATCGACCTCACGCTCCGTGCGCAGGACGTCATTCACGGATTTGCGGTGCCGGAGCTTCGACTCAAACAAAATGCCGTACCCGGCGAGACGACGCACATCCACTTCACCGCGACGAAGACGGGCACATTTGCCATCCTCTGCACGCAACTGTGCGGTCTTGGACACTACCGCATGAGCGCGAACCTGCGCGTGCTTCCCGTCGACGAGTTCCAGCGCTGGCTGACGCAGCGGGAGCAGGCGGCGCACCCATGAGGACGCTGCGTCTGACCGACCACCGCACCATCGGCCGCCAGTACCTTGGGCTGGCTCTGTTTGCTGCGGCGACTGGAACCCTGCTGTCGTTGATGATGCGGCTGCATCTTTCATGGCCGAGTCTGCCGATACCGCTGTTCGGGGCGATCAAGCCGGAAGACTACCTGGCCATGGTGACGCTCCATGGAACGATCATGCTGTTCTTCGTTCTAACGACCGCACCGCAGTCCGGCTTCGGCAACCTGGTGCTGCCTGACGCAGATCGGGACGAGGCAGATGGCCTTTCCGCGGATGAATGCGCTCGGCTTCTGGCTGACGGCGCTGGCGCTCGCGGTCCTGCTGGCCTCGCACTTTGTACCAGGAGGGGCGGCCGTCTCCGGCTGGACGGCCTATCCCCCGCTGAGCGCGATAGCTGCCACCGGACCGGGACAGGGGTTGGGCCTCGATCTTTGGCTAGCGAGCATCGCACTCTTCGCAATCGCCTCCACGATGAGTTCGATCAATACGCTTGTCACCATCGTGCGCCTGCGCTGCGAAGGCATGACCTGGGACCGGCTTCCGCTGACCGTCTGGGGATGGTTTACGGCAGCTCTGCTCTCGGTGCTGGCCTTCTCTGTGCTCCTCGCCGCACTGCTGCTGCTCTTCTGCGATCGCCATGCAGGAACGGGGTTTTTCATCCCTCCGGGCGATATCGTCAACGGCGTCGTTCAGGCCGCAGGGCATCCGGGCAATGGCAGCCCCCTGCTGTGGCTTCATCTGTTCTGGTTCTTCGGGCATCCGGAGGTCTACATCGCCATTCTGCCGGGGATGGGTCTCACCTCGATGGTGCTGGCGAACTTCTCCCGAAGGCGGGTGGTGGGGTACCGCCTGATGATCGCAACCACACTGGCGATCGGGCTTCTCGGCATTTTGCTCTGGGGCCACCATATGTTTGTCGCAGGCCTCAATCCGTTTGCCAGCACTGCCTTCTCGGTGACGACGCTGGCGATCGCGCTGCCGTCCTCGGCCAAGGTGCTGAGCTGGATCGCTACGGTCTGGCGGACGCGGCCACGCTACACGACAGCGATGCTCTTCGCGCTGGGGTTCGTCTCGCTGTTCGTCACCGGCGGCCTATCCGGCCCGATTCTGGCGCAACCGATCCTGGATGAGTACCTGCACAATACGATGTTTGTGGTCGCCCACTTTCATCTCATCATGGCGATGGCGGGCATCTTCGGCCTGTATACAGCGATTTACTACTGGTTTCCGCTGGTCAGTCATGGACGATTGCTCTCCGAGCGCCTGGGTCGCTGGCACTTCTGGCTCACGCTCTACGGCGCCTATAACACCTTCCTCCCGATGCACTTCACGGGACTGGCCGGTGAGCCGCGCCACTATGCGCAGCTGATTCAGATTCCAAATGCCGGGGGCCGCCTGCTGGCCGGGACGATTCCGTTGAATCTGCATATCACCATCTCCGCCTTTATCCTGGCCTCGGCGCAGCTGGTTTTTCTCTATAATCTGGCCCGAAGCCTGCGCAACGGCACGTTGGCCGACCAGAATCCCTGGGAGGCAACCACGCTGGAGTGGCATCCACGGCTGGCCTTTGGTTCAGCCAGCGAGGTAGAGGATGAGGCTCCGATTATCGTTCACAGACCACCGTGCTGGTACCTCGAGGCTACCCCCGGGGAAGAAAGTTATCTTCCGCAATGGAGCGCAGATGCAATCCATGACATCAAAAGGATGAAACCGGAGTAATCTGTTACACAAGCGCGTTCCCTTTGCGAGAGGCCATCCATGCCATCGACCATTACGCCCAACCATACCGATCGGGAGAAAAAGCGCGGCCTCGATGACCACGAAGGCGGCCATGGTCGGCGGCCACCTACCGACAAACGAACCGGTGGTGGAGGCGACAATGACAACTGGAACGACAGGCCATCCGGCCGACGCGGTCCTCGCGAGAAGCTGAGCCGCGCCCGCCTGGGACTCTTCTTCGCCCTCGCCGGCGACCTGATGTTCTTCGTTGCCATCGTCAGCGCCTTCTTCGTCGCACAGAATACGAGCCACATCGACTCCTACAACCGCTACGTCAACCAGTGGCTGCCGACGGCTATCCCTCCGATCCTCTGGCTCAATACAGCTGTGCTCATCGCCAGCTCCTTCGCCGTCGAGATCGCCCGCCGCGGCATGTTCCGTGAGACCGATGTCATGGACGAATGGCTGGGCCTGGGCAAGCCGCTCACCCGCCGTGTGCTGCCCTGGCTGGTCGCCACGACCGCGCTGGGGTTCCTCTTTCTTGCGGGCCAGTGGGTCGCATGGCGGCAGCTGGCGATCCAGCACGTCTTCTTCAGCTCCAATCCTTCGAGCCACTTCTTCTACCTGATCACGTACACCCACGCCGCCCATCTCTTCCTCGGCATCGGCGCGCTGATCACCTCGCTGACGGCACTCTATGCCTCAAAGCAGCTGGAAACGCGACAGATCATCGTCGACTGCACTTCCTGGTACTGGCATGCGATGGGGCTGTTCTGGATCTTTCTCTTTGCTCTGCTCGCTTTCTGCCAATAGGCAAACGCCGATGAGACGCCTCTGGCCAGCCCTGTTGCTTGTGCTGTGTAGCGTATGCTCGCCTTCTCCGCTTCGCGCGCAGGGATGCAGCCAGTGCCGCGATAACACCGCCTCAACCTCACCGGCCACCCAACGCGGCTATCGGCACGCCATCCTGCTGCTGACGGTGACCGCCAGCGGTATCTTCACAGGCGCCGTTCTGATGATGCGGCGCAGCCGGTAATTCCCCCTCCGCTCTGCTAGCATTAATTGATTGACCACTGACATGAACAGCATCAGCACTGAAGCCCCTATCCGCGTCCGCATCGCTCCTTCACCTACCGGCGACCCCCACGTCGGCACTGCCTACATTGGCCTGCTGAACTACATCTACGCTCGCCAGCGTGGTGGCCAGTTCATCCTTCGCATCGAGGACACGGATCGCACGCGCTTCGTCTCCACCTCCGAGGAGATGATCTTCGACTCCCTGCGCTGGCTCGGCCTCAACTGGGATGAAGGCCCGGACGTAGGCGGCCCCTTTGGCCCCTATCGCCAGTCCGAGCGTACCGAGATCTATCGCGAGCATGCCGACATCCTGCTCAAGAACGGCACGGCCTACCGCTGCTTCTGCACCGCCGAAGAGCTTGACGACATTCGCAAGCAGCAGCTAGCGGCCAAGCTCCCGCCACGCTATCCAGGCACCTGCCGTCGTCTTACGCCGGAGCAGATCGATGCCAACATCGCTGCCGGAAAGTCCTACACGATCCGGCTCGCTATCCCGCCGCACGGCAACGATCTTAGCTCCTCGACCACCTTCCGCGATGAGTTGCGCGGCTCCATCACCTTCGAGCACGGCAACGTCGATGACCAGGTGCTGATGAAGTCCGATGGCTACCCCACCTACCATCTCGCGAACGTCGTTGACGATCACCTGATGCAGATCACGGACGTGATTCGCGCCGAGGAGTGGATCTCCTCCACGCCCAAGCACGTTCTGCTCTACAAGGCCTTCGGCTGGCAGGTGCCGCGCTTCTGGCATATGCCGCTGCTGCGCAATATCGACAAGTCGAAGATCTCCAAGCGCAAAAACCCGGTCTCGCTCATCTACTACCGCGACTCCGGCTATCTGCCACCGGCCATCATCAACTTCCTCGGCCTGATGGGTGGCGGCATGCCTTCGGACTTCGCCGGAGGCGACGGTGTCATCGAAAAATTCACCCTCGATGAGATGGTCGCCAACTTTGTCTTCACCGATATCCGGGTCGGCGGGCCGGTCTTCGATCTCGCCAAGCTGAAGTGGCTCAACGGCGAGTACCTGCGTAAACTGTCGCCCGAGGACTTCTTCCTCGCCATTCGCGAACGCGTCTTCGGCGATGACTACCTGCGCCAAATTTCGGCACTCATGCAGAATCGCATCGAGACACTGACGCAGTTCGGCGATATGACGGGCTTCTTCTTCTCCGACAATGTCCTGCCACCGCAGGACACCTGGGTCCCCAAGAAGCGCACGCCGGAAGATACCCTTGCCTTCGCACAGGATCAGCTGGCCGCGATCGAAGCCGCCGACTGGAACCACGATGCGCTCGATGCTTCCCTGCGCAAACTGGGCGAAGAGAAGCAGTGGTCGGTGAAGGAGAACTTCATGCTGCTGCGCGCCATCCTCACCGGATCGACGATGTCGCCGCCACTGCTGGAAAGCATGATCGTCTTCGGTAAAGCTCGCTCGCTTGACCGCGTGCGCCGCTTCCTGGAAGCGCAGAAGAAACTGGCAAACCAGAAAAAATAGTTTGCCACTGTGTCGTCTTGAGCGAAGTAAAAAGATGCCCGGCCTGTGTGGCCGGGCATCTTCGTCTTCGGGCAATCGTTACGACACATGTTCCTTCACGTAACCCTGGATCTCTGCAAACTCCTCTTCAAATAGACGGAAGTTCGCCGCGGACATCACACCGTCTACCTGCTTCGTGTTACGACCACCAACGATCGCTGCGGTCACGCCAGAGAGTGCCACAACGCCGGCCCTCACGCCATGCGTTGCGCTCGGCCGAACGGGTTCGCGCATGGGAGGCAGCTAAAATAGAGAGAAATGGGCACCGCAACCGCACCGATCTCTACTGAAGCAGACCTGCTCTCCTCACTCACACCGCTGCAGGACGCACTGGCGACTCACCCGCTTTATCGGTCGATCGGATCGCTGGATGCTCTGCACCTCTTCATGCAGTCGCATATCTACGCGGTGTGGGACTTCATGTCGCTGCTGAAAGCGTTGCAACGCAGCCTTACGTGCGTCGAGGTTCCATGGACTCCTTCGCCTGATCCCGTCTCGCGCCGCCTGATCAACGAGATCGTGCTTGGTGAAGAGACGGATGAATACCAGGGTCAGCCGCTTTCGCATTACGAGCTGTATCTGCTGGCCATGCAGTCCGCAGGTGCCGATACGGTCCCCATGCAATCGTTGCTTGCGGCACTGGCCTCAGGCACATCGCTCGACGAAGCACTTACGACATTGCCGACCGAAGCCGCAGCATTCGTTCGCACAACCTTCGAGGTAATCGCGACCGGAGCACCTCATCGCATCGCAGCGGCCTTCACCTTCGGACGAGAAGATCTGATCCCGGAGATGTTCACGCAGTTCGTTCGCAACCTCGACTCCGCGATGCCGGGGCGCATCGCTCCATTCCGCTTTTATCTGGAGCGTCACATCGAGCTGGACGGAGATGAGCACGGCCCTAAGGCACTTGCGATGATGCGTCACCTGTGCCCCACGCCGCAGCACTGGCTGGAAGCCGCCGAGAGCGCCGCCATCGCTCTGCGTGCACGCATCGCGTTGTGGGATGGAATCCTCGAACGCATCAACGCGCTCTGATCTACCAGTCCGTCAGCGTCCCGTCGAGCTTTCTCGCTATTGGAAGATACGCTCGCTGGTAGGGATACTTTGCTGCAAGAGCCTCGTCGATATCGACTCCGAGTCCGGGCTCATCTCCGGGGTGCATGTAGCCACTCTGAAACGTGTAGGCATGCGGAAAGACCTCATCCGTCAGGGCGGTATGCGGCATATGCTCCTGGATGCCGAAGTTGTGAATCGCAAGACCAAAGTGCAGCGCAGCAGCCATCGTCACCGGGGATAGATCCGTCGCGCCGTGGAAGCCCGTGCGCACCTGGTAGACCCCGGCGAAGTCCGCCGCCTTCTTGAGAGCCGTTATGCCTCCGCCATGAACGATCGTCATGCGGAGATAGTCGATCCACTGATTGCGAATCAGATCGTGCGCGTCCCAGAAGGAGTTGAAGACCTCGCCCGTAGCGATCGGCGTTACGGTGTGCTGGCGGATCTGGCGAAAGGCATCCTGATTCTCAGCAGGTGTGGGGTCTTCCATCCAGAAGAGATGAAATGGCTCCAGTGATTTCCCCAACCGTGCCGCTTCAATCGGCGTTAGACGATGATGCACATCGTGCAGCAGATGCAGGTCTTCTCCGCAGGCCGACCGCACGGTCTGAAAGAGGCTGGGAACGAAGTTAAGATAGCGTTCTGTGGACCAGAGGCTCTCGCTCGGCGCACCACGCTCGGCGGGCTCATACGGCTTGCCTCCCTTTGGAACACCGTAGCTGGAGCTGACGCCAGGAACGCCACTCTGCACACGAACAGCAAGATACCCCATCTCCACATGCTTCTGTACACTGTCGACGGCCTCGGCAACATCGGCGCCATTAGCGTGAGAGTAGACGAGCACGCCTTCCCTGCTCTTACCGCCGAGCAGGTTATAGACAGGGGTTTTGAGAGCCTTGCCCTTGATATCCCACAACGCCACATCGACTGCGGCGATGGCGCTCATGGTCACAGGTCCACGCCTCCAGTACGCGCCGCGATACAGATACTGCCAGATCTCCTCGATCTGAAAGGGATCGCGCCCGATCAGGCACGGAGCGACGTGTTCGCTGAGGTAGGCGGCGACGGCGAGCTCGCGGCCGTTCAGCGTGGCATCGCCGAGACCGTAGATGCCTTCGTCGGTCTCGATCTTGAGGGTGACAAAGTTGCGGTCGGGAGAACAGACAATCAGTTTAAGATTCGTGATCTTCATCGAGTTATTGATTCACTCCGCTTGCCAGAATTCCGCCATCGACAATGACAATCTGTCCGGTCGTAAAGCTGGTCTCCCGGCTCGCAAGATAGACCGCCGTGGAGACCAACTCTTCCGCCTCTCCATAACGCCCCATCGGGGTACGCATCAGCAACTCATGGCCACGCGGGCTGTCGAGGATCTTGCGATTGAGAGCGGTGGGGATGATGCCGGGAGCTATGGCGTTGACCGTCACACCGGAGCTTGCCCACTCCACGGCAAGCGAACGAGTCAGAGCAGCGACGGCCGCCTTGCTGGCTCCATAGGGCGCTACTTCGTGAAATGCCACGAAGCTGGATAGAGACGCGATGTTGATGATGCGACCAAACCCGCGTGCAATCATCGGCTCGCCAAAGACCTGGCAGGCGCGGAGAACGCCGGTCAGGTTGACCTCGAAGATCTGTGACCACAGCGCCTCGTCAATCTCCAGCGACGGAACCCGCTTCGTCATGCCTGCGGAGTTAATTAAGATGTCGATCACTCCCCACTGCTGCAGCACAGAATTGCGGAGGGCCAGTAGCGACTGGCGATCGGAGACATCGCACGAAATGCGCATGCTGCCGACGCCATACGCTTCGATCTCGGCGGCGATCTTATCAACCGACTCCTGCGAGCGTGAGGATGCCGCGACATCCGCTCCAGACCGTGCCAGCCCAAGCGCAAGCGCTCTTCCAATGCCGGAGGTTCCACCGATAACAACTGCCTTCATTCCCTTGAGATCCACGACAGCACGCTCTCCTCGAATCGCAGTGTCATCCAGACTAAATGGAATCAACGGCATTGATCGAGACAGCTGTCACGATCCCTGTGTTTGAAAGATTTCGCCATCATGCATCGAGCTCAGGCATGCAGGACGTACGGCTTCCGTTGCGGTCGGCTCAACATCGCATTCGCCGCGTCATCGTTGATGAAGCGCTCTTTCACGGGGTCCCAGTGCAGACGCCGCCCCGTCTTCATCGCGATGTGGTGCAACAGGCAGGTAGAACAGGCTCGATGCCCGACCTCGGCGGGAGCAATCGGCGCCTTTCGCGAGCGGATGCAATCCAGCCAGTTCCCGTGTTGATCATCGCTGTAGTACAGATGAACCTCATTCGGCCCGATCACACTGTCCAGAATCTTGGGATCGCTGGCCACCAGGGGCTGAATCGTCACCTTCTCTCCAGCAGTTGCCGTCGGCGATGCCTGTTCGTCGCGGCAGACAAAGATCCATCCCTTGGTTCCGTAGAACTTAATACCGTTCTGAAACTCTCCGCTGATCGTCATCGTGACGCCATTGGCATAGACGGCCTGCGTCTTGAAGGGGCCATGCACGTCCCACAGACCATGCTTGGGAAATTCGGCGGTTCCCCATATCTCAACAGGACCGGTCAGCTCGGTGTTCATCCCCCAGTGCGCGGTGTCGACGTGGTGGGCTCCCCACCCGGTGATCATGCCGGCACCAAACTGCTCGCACCGCAGCCAGCCGGGACGGTCGAACCCGGACTGCGGCATGACCCGATCCACGGTATACGGAACAACAGGCGTGGAGCCAAGCCACGCATCGTAATTGAAGCTCGCCGGAACCGGCATCGGGGTCGCATCTCCACCCGAAGGATCGCCCGGCAGACCGATCTCCACGTGCTTGATCTCGCCGATGCGCCCATTGCGAACCAGCTCGCATGCGCGACGAAACTGTTTCCATGATCTCTGCTGCGAACCGATCTGAAGAATTCGATCAGAGCGCTTGACCGCGTCAGCCATCGTGCGGCCCTCCGCAATCGTCAGCGAGGCCGGCTTCTGCAGATAGACATCTTTGCCCGCATGCACCGCGTCGACGGCGAGACGTGCATGCTGATGATCGGGTGTTGAGATGATGACGGCATCAATCTCCTTGTTGCCGATCATCTCGCGATAGTCGCTATAGCCCAGCGTGCCGCTGTAGCTGCGTCCCATCTTTTTCGTGTAGACCTCGTTGAGAAGCGCCTTGCCAGACTCCACGCGGCCCTGATCGAGATCACAGACGGCGACGATCTGCGCCTGATCGTACTTCCACACCCCTGGCATGTCATGACCACGCGAGATGCGGCCTGCGCCGATAGCCCCAACGTGGATCCGGTTCGAGGGAGCGTTCTGCCCGAAGACCGAGGACGGAACAATGGTTGGGAAACCCGCTGCAGCAACAGCAGACACGGCTGTTTTCATGAACCGCCGCCTGCTCTGCTCTCCACGCACTGTCGTCATTCCATCTCCCCGGGCCTGGCCGATCTGTACCGCACGTCATTGAAGGCAAATAATTTCGCGATCATCCTTTCACACGCATTTGATCTGTTGCAAGCAGAAGTCTGCAGCAACATCTCCAACTTCGGAGAGATTGCCTGCATTCTCAAACCAGTCCGGTGCGCCTGACGCTAGACCGCGCGAGTAGGAATAAGCTCCAGGCTTCGTTTGAACTCCAGGAAGGGCTTCTCGAAGAACTTATAGGAGAGCGCCGCCAACAGATAGGTCATCGTAAGCGCCGCGCCTGCATTCAACAGGCCTGAAGAGAAGTGCCTTCCGAGCAATGCGATCGCCGGGATATGAAAGACGTATAGACCATAGGAGATCCTCCCGGAGTAAGTGAACGGCCGCCATGCAGGCAGTCCCTGCAGCGCGACGATAAAGACACAGCACGCCACGGCAATCATCAGGTATCCAAAGCATAGGCCAGCTGCTGTTTGCGCCACTGCGTTCTGCGTCTTCAGCTGGAACAGACCAGCTACAGCAAACCATGTGCAGAGTGCGAAGACAGCTGCCGCCATGCTTCCAGCAAGACCCCAGCGCGGCAATCTTGAGTCCGCCAGTGCCAGCAGAATTCCCGCAGCAAACATCTCGAACTGAACCAGGCTGCTGAACCAGACCGTCGTATCAAGCTCCGCATGCACATGAGCGAAGTAGACCATCGTTGCATTCGCACCAGCGATCAGAATCAAAGCGAAGGCCAGCATTCCACGCCGGCCAAAGCGACTCCCCGATGAAGGGAACAGGAGATAAAACTGTTCCTCAATGGAGATACTCCACAGGTGAGACATCAGAACCCCGGCAGAACTGACCATGTTTCCCGAGAACAGCAGCGCCGCGATGAACCATGCCTTGTCCTGATCGAGCACGCCATGATGGTATGACCGAAACACGCCAATCCCGATTCCCAGCAGGTAGAGCGGCCAGATCCGCAGAATGCGCCGTTTGTAAAAAGCCCCAAGATGGATGGAACCAGTCTCCTCAGTCTCCTTCAGCAGAAGCAGGGTGATCAGATACGCACTCAGCACGAAGAAGAGGGAGAGTCCAAATCCCATCCCGTTCGCGATCGCGGCCGCTAAACGCGACACGTCGGTCCGCGGCAGCTCATGATGGCAGAAGACAGCGAGGAAAGCACAGCAACGCACCACATCAAGCTGTGGGCGATAGAATCGCTTGGGCATACGCGCCTCAGATACTACGAATGCATCAGGGATTCAACTAGTAGCCCGAAAACAAGAGCATCACAACGGTTTGGCAGACACCCCATCGACGATGAGCCCGAGATGCAAGGAGAATCGACTAAGGCCCCAAAAGCCAAAACTGCAAGACCCGGTCCTTCGGGTTGCAAAGGACAGAAAACAGGATGACAAAGTAATATCCGAGTTTTCGCTCCTCAGCAAGCTGCATCTATAGAAATTTCCTGACAAGTAATAACAGACTTCGCGGCTCGGAAACTCAAGCAGAGTTTGAGTAACGTCTCGCAGATGCCTTCTCAAAGAGGAGATAGGATTACTTTTGTCATCTATGACTGCAAAATTTGGAAACTTTCGTGATTAGTACGAAAAAAATATCCGATATTTGCATTTTTTTCGCAGCGGACGTGCTAATTATCTCGTCAAACGGTCCAGACTCCAATTATGTTGAGTTCAATCACCACTAAGTCGCAATTGGGCTAATTGGGCTAAATATTACTTCTCTCATCTTCAGGAATTAGATACTTCCGTTCCCCCGTGCACTGGGCATTCGGGCCCCTGGGTCAGCTGTAAACCTTGGAGGCAACCTATGAAACCGAACAACCAGAAGCCAGGGAGGGGTGTCCCATATTGCCGCAATCAATGGCCAGCGAGCTTCCGCGGATTTCGTTCTCGGCTACACAGCCGCAAGATACAACTCATTCTCTGGGGAACCTTTAGTTGTGCGGTCGTGGCTGCATCGCTTTGCCTCCTTCCGATGCAGGGGCGAGCGCAAGAGGTCTCTTCACCGACTCCGAAGCTCCTCACCAGGGCTCATCCATCGAGTTATGTTCTGGGCCCGGGAGATCAGCTCACGATCCGTGTCGTCGATCTGGAAGAGTATTCCGATAAGAACGTGCGCGTAGGCCCTGACGGAGATCTCGATCTCCCGCTCATCGGTCCGGTGCAGGCCGCAGGCGCTACCATCGAAAGTTTTAAGCAGGATCTCGCCACACGACTTTCGAAGTACATCGATTCGCCCAAAGTCTCCATCAGCCTGATGGCAAGCCAGAGTGGCAAGATTTCTGTGGTTGGAGAGGTCAATGCTCCCGGCGTACGCGATCTCTCTGGCCCGACGACCCTGATCGAAGCCATCTCCGGCTCTGGCGGCGTCAAGACGGATGCAGGCTCTACGGTCATCGTCACGCGATCCATCAAAAACGGCACGCTTCCCATCGATGGTTCCAAGCTCGACGACAGTGGTCAATTCTCCACCGTATCGCTCTCTTTGGACGGGCTGCTTAGCCTGAAGAATCCTTCCGACAACTTCACGCTGCGCCCAGGAGATATCGTCTCGATTCCCAAAGCTTCCATCATCTACGTCGTAGGCGACGTGCATCGGCCGGGTGGCTTTCCCCTGCCTGCCCGCTCAACGATGTCGGTCATCAAGGCGATTGCGCTTGCAGAGGGGCTTACCAGCAACAATGCATCGCGCAGTGCAAGGATCCTTCGCCCAAATCCCACAGGAGAGGGCAAACCCACAGAGATACCGGTCAATGTCCAGGCGATCCTGGCAGGCAAGGCAAACGACCCATCACTTCTTGCCGAAGACATCTTATACATCCCCCACAGCACGGCAGAAGCCGGAGCGAAGAGAGCTGCAGAGATTGCATTGCAGGTCGCTACCGGTGTCCTGATTTATCGCTAAAAGAACAATACTCCGGGCCCATCTTCAACCAGGCTCTTCAATGAGCACACGCCAGGGAGGAACACAGTGATAGAGGGTAAGCAGTCCCCTAACTACCAGACGCGATCGGATGAACTCTCGCTATGGGAGCAGTCGGCGGCCGACGACAATCCATCCCCCGGCCTGTTCGTCGACTACTACCGAACCCTTGTGCGGCACAAGACCCTTATCGTTTTAGCAGCGGTAGCCTGTGCCTGTGTGGCCCTGCTTTCGCAGCTGACCACCCAGCCGACCTATCGAACACGCACCTCACTCAACATTCAAAGCGTGAACTCCGATTTCTTGAATCTGCACTCCGTCAATCCAACCTCTTCCACGCCTAGCGACACGCTTGTGCAAACCCAGGTGAAGCTGTTGCAGAGCGATGCCCTGATCGATCGCGTCACAACCCATCTCCGCAACCAACCTCATCCTGGCTTCATCCTGCGCAACGATCTTCTCTCGCAGTTACAGCGCTTCATTCATCTCGGCGGCATGACGCAGATCCCTTACGAGGACATGCTGACAGAGACCGCCAAGAGTCTGAAGATCAAGCCAATGGGCATCACCCAGCTAATAGAGATCACGTGCGACTCCGTTGACGCAACGTTCGCTGCCAACTTCTGCAATGCTCTCACCAGAGAGTTTCGCGAGATCGATCTCGAGAGCCGGGGCGATGAGGCAAAGCGGACCAGCGACTGGCTGGTGCGTCAGGCCGGCGACATTCGCCAGAAGGCTGAAGAATCCGAAAAACGACTCGTCGCCGCAACAAAGGGCGACGGCCTCATCCTGAGCGAGCAGGGTAACTCTGTGGGCGAAGACGGGCTCCGTTCCATGCAGTCCGAATTGGTGCGCGCGCGCGGGGCACGCATGGAGATCGAAGCGAAGCTCGCCACGCGGCAGGCTGCAAATCAAACCGCTGCCGTAGAAGAGTCTCCGGCTTATGCCGCAGATAAAGTCCGTCTCTCCGAGCTGCAGACCCAGTTGGCCGCCCTGGTACCACCGCTGACCGAATCCAATCCTCGCGTCATTCACCTTCGCGCTCAGATTCACCAGGTAGAGGAGAACCTCAGCAAAGAAAAGCTCGCGAGCGAGCGCAAGCTGCAGGACGAGTATGACGCCGCAAAACAACGCGAGGCCCTACTGGTAAATGCATACAGCACGCAGGAGAGCCATGTCTCGTCAACCCTCCAGAGAAGCTCCGAGGTCAGTCTGCTTCGCAAGGAGGTCGAGTCGGAACAGCAGTTCTATCAAACCCTGCTGCAGCGAGCCAAAGAGGCAGGCTTTGCCTCTGCAATGCCTGCCTCCACCATCCGTGTAGTCGATGCCGCGAAGGTTCCGCAGATGCCAGCCCTTCCACGAAGGATTCCCACAATCCTGTCTGGCTTATTCATCGGCGGCTTCATAGGACTGCTCCTCGCTTTCTACAGGGAACGCTCTACCGCGCTACTGCGCGCGCCCGGTGATAGCGAACGACTCCTGCGCACAGACGAGCTCGGAGTTATCCCGTCGCCACAACCGATTCGCAGACTGATCTCCGCGAGAAATCTTCAACTGACCACGGGAATACCACGGAAAACACTCACCTCTGGGGCCAGCCACGCCGCGCTCGAAACGGCACGCTGGAATGACAACTTCTCCCTGGTCGCCGAAGCATACAGAAATACAACGATCTCCATACTCAACTCCAACCACAAACGTACAGCCACAAGTTATGCCATCTCCTCGCCCAGCGCTGGAGAAGGCAAGACGACGGTTACCTGCAACATTGGCGTCGCACTCAGCAAGGCCCGCCTGCGCGTCGTGCTGATCGACGGAGATCTTCGCAAACCCAGTCTTCACCAGGTCTTCTCGGTCTCCAACAAGATCGGCCTCCGCCAGATCCTGAGCGGCCAACGCATTCCGCTGACTGATTTCTGCCACGCCACCGACTTTGAGAACCTTTCCGTTATCTCAGCGGGATCAGGCGAGGATACGACCGTTGAGTTGCTTCACTCCAAGGAACTCGGCAAGCTCATCGCTCAGCTTGCACTGCAATTCGATGTCATCCTCGTCGACACCCCTCCCATGCTTCACATGGCCGATGCACGCATCATCGCAAAAGAAGTCGAGAGAACCATACTTGTCTTCCGGGCCGGTGTCACAACGCAGAAGGACGCCTTGTCCGCACGCACGATGCTCTCTCGCGATGAGATCAAAGTCGTCGGAACCATCCTCAACGACTTCAATCCCCGAACCACTGGCGATTACGGCTACTATGCGTCCTATGCGGCGTACCGTAAGGGCTCCGAAGAACATGCGGCGGTGCGATCATGATCGACTCGCTGTTGACCGCAGAGCCTCCCGTCAACGAGGTTCTGATAGAAACCGTTGCCGAAGAGGCTTCATCCGCTCCAGAGAGCCACGCGGTCTCCCGCGAGGTTACGCGACACATCCTCGCGGGAACCTCCACCCTCGGCATCGCGGTCGTCATTGAACGGGGCGCTACCTTCGCTGCCAACATCATGTCCGCCCGTTTCGCTGGCGCTGCAGTCTTCGGCGCCTTCTCCGTGGGCATCAGCACAGCAAACAACATCTCCACCTACGCTGCGGGCGGCATCGGCGCCACCGCTACCCGTTTCTCCGGCAAGTACCCCTACGGCAGCGATCGCTACACAACCTTCGCCCAAGTGCTCGGTTCCATCTCTCTGATCTCGGCTGCTGTCGCAGCGTGCGTTCTCTTTTTTGGAGCTCCACTCATCGCGCACGTCCTCCACAAAGAAAGCCTCACCGGGCTTCTACGATGGGCATCGCTCCCAGCTGCGGGAATGCTGCTCCTCGAATGTGCCCGTGGCTTCTTCGTCGGGCAGCGGCGGCTCCTTGCTCTTGCTTTGCTCTCGCTTCTCGTGGGCATCGGGATGGTCGCCTTTCTACCTGCGGCAGCACTGAGCAAAGCTCCCGCACGCATGGTGGCTACCCATGGCGCCGTGACCCTATCCGCTGTCATTGTCTGCCTCGTCCTCGCGAAGCCGCTCGGCCTGCTGATCAAAGGCAGCGGATCTCCAACTCACTTCGCGTCCATGCTGAGGGAGGTCTGGGGCTTTGGCCTCATTCAACTATCCGGCCTGCTTAGCGCCAATCTCGCCGGCTGGTGGATCACCGCGCTCGTCGCTCGTGGCGACTCCACCCTCGTCGAGATGGGATTCTTCGCCATCGCCAGCCAGCTGCGCAACCTGACCGGCATTCTGCCAGCACTGATGACCGAAGGGAGTTATGCCGCCATCGCCTCACCAGACGAGGAGCATACACACATGCCGCAACGCGTCATGGCGCTCTGCACCTTTGCGTCGACAGCAGTCTCTTTCACCCTTGCGTCGCTGGGCATCATCCTCATCCCCTGGATGCTGCGCCTCGTCTACGGTCCACGTTATGCAGGAGCCAGCGTAGCGGCTGCGATCGGCATGTCTGTCGCGGTCCTCCAGATGAGCAACACGCCTCCATCCGCAAGAGTCAGCGTCGTCTCCATCAAAGCCGTCGCTGCAATCAACACTCTCTGGGCCGTCCTCACAGCGGCAGGTGGAACACTCCTCATGCTCCGGTGGGGCGACGCCGCCGGAGCCATGGCCGTCTTCTTTCTGGCTCACGTCATTACCTCCTGCCTCATCTTCCTTGTCCTGGCACGCAAGGATCACCTCCCCAAGGGCCTGCTTTCCCTCTTTGCTCTAAGCACGGGTGGCGTCATCGCCCTGTCTGCTCTCGCCGTGCTGCGCGAACGCCTCGGCGACCACTCCCTCTCCATCACTGCGGCCATGTGTCTTATCGCGATCCTTTGCACCTGCATTCTCTATCTCCTGGCGAAAAAGCACGCATGGATGTCGTCGCTCAGCAGCATCCGCACTCATCTCTCTTCCCTCACAGCAACAGTCCGAGGATTTGTTCTGAAGGCTGCCGGGAGAAAGGCATCGTTATGACGAATGACCTTCTCCATAAAGCCTCTCTCTATGCTGACGACACTGCCATCGCGAGCGCAGCTCCCGGAACTTCAACAACAGGCAAAGCGATAAGACCTGTCAACAAGAGAGCGGTAGTCGTTCACGCCGGGGCGCGTGACTCTTATCAGCTGGCTCGGGGACTTGACGAAGCGGGGCTTCTCCAAGCTCTGGTTACAGACTTCTTCTGGTCGAATGAACGGGGCTTGCCCCACAACATCTCTCGTCTGCTGCCATCCGCGATCCATAACAAGCTCCTGCTGCGCAGTAATCCTGGTGTGACGTCGGCACGAGTCATTCAGCGGCGCATGACAGGATTCGGCGGCCTGCTTCTCGACAAAGCCCGGTTCGTGCCATTCAGTGTTCGTCGCTGGCTCACCCGAAGATCCGATTCGCAACTGGGCGCTACAGCCGGAAGGCTGGCTCGCACAACAGGCACCTACCTTGTGAGCTACAGCTATTACGGCTTCGATGGCTTCCGCGCACTCGGGCGTTCCGACATGCTCTTTCAGTTACACCCGCATCCGGCGACCATTCGGCGGCTTCTGAACGAGGAGATGGCCGCGCATCCCGAATCGGCGGACTCGCTCAGAATGGAGTGGGAGCTCTCCCTTCCCGAGCACGACTTCGATCATCTCGTCATGGAGACGCAGATGGCCCGCAGCTTCATCGTAGCCTCCAGCTTCACGCGCGACAGCCTCATCGAAAACGGCGCTGTACCATCAGCGATCCGCGTCGTGCCCTATGGGGTCGATCTGTTGCGTTTTCATCCACGCACGCAATCACCGAAGCCAGCCGATGGCCCGCTGAAGCTGCTCTTCGTCGGCCGCATCAATCAACGAAAAGGACTCCGTTACCTCGTGGAGGCGCTGCAACAGCTACCGCATGGAATGGTAGAGCTCGCCATCTGCGGTCGCGTTCTCGATAGCGTGGAAGGTCTCGGCAATTGCTCCATCCCCATCCTCATTCGTCCTTCCATCAGCAACGAAGAACTTGTCGTTGCCTATCAGGAAGCAGATCTGTTCGTCCTTCCCTCCCTTGCAGAAGGTTTCGGCCAGGTTCTTCTGGAGGCATTGGCCTCAGGGCTCCCGATACTTTCCACCACCCGTACCGCAGCGCCCGATCTGATCGAGGACGGAGCACAGGGATTCATCGTTGAGCCGCAGAGATCCGACCTGCTCGCAGACAGAATCACCTGGGCAGCCGAACACCGGAGAGAACTCGGCGCAATGGGCATCGCGGCTCGCAAGCGTGCGGAACTCTTCACCTGGGAACGCTTTCGCACAGCAGCGGCCGCCGCGGTTGAAGACTTCATGTCTGAAGCCGTACCGCAGCCCGAGAGAGGGGCATTCTGATGCTCTTCCCCTTTCTCCTCATCGCGGCTGCGGTTGTAGCGCTCACAGGAGCAGCCATTGCGCTCGATGGAAGTCGCGATGTCTTTCACCCTCTGGTCTTTATTGGGCCGATGCTGGCCTTTCTCTACTGGTGGATGCCCTGGAAGCTTTATCTCGCTCACGGCCTCGACCGCTTCTTTGACGAGAATCAACTCCTCTTTGTGGCGGCCCTCAATCTCATTGGCGTCACGGCCTTCGTCGTCGGTTGCCTCTCCTCCGGCGTCCGCCTCTCCAGAAAAAACTTCAAGCCGCGCCTCCGCCTCACTACGGAACAGCTGAATCGCCTTCTCGTCGGCGGTTGCATCTCTGGTGGCATCGGCTTCGCATGCTGGTCGATCACCATCATCAACGTGGGTGGCTTCGTCAACGCATACAGCAAGTCATATACCGGCGGCTGGGACGACAGCGGTTACATCAGGGATGGCAGCCTCCTGCTGCTCGTGGGACTTATCATGGCAGTCGCCTCTCTCGCCAAAGGTGGTCCGCGCATACTCAGCTACCTCATGCTGGCCACCTTTGGCCTCCCCTGGCTGCTGGGCGCTTTGCTGATGGCGCGCCGAGGACCGACCTTCGAGATGCTCATCGTCCTCCTTATGGGCTGGTACATCAACCGCAGGTCGAGGCCGGCCATCGCGGCGGTCGCCATGACCGGCTTCTGCGTCGGCTGGCTTGTTCTCTTCCTGGTGACCAATCGCGGAAGCATCTATCTCGGCTCCGACTTCGACGTGAAGACAGATGTCAGCGAGATCGTCGAGACATCCGACACAGGAAACGAATGGATCTATGGTGCCGGCGCGGTTCTCAGCTCTCAGCATCGCGATCACTACTTCTGGATGCGTCGCTATCTCGCGCAAATCATCGTGCGACCCATTCCCAGCGCGGTGTGGCCCACCAAGTATGAGGACTTCGGCGTTCCGGAGCTGCTTCACAATGCCGGGACTGGCGAAGGCTTCGGCGATGCTCTCGGCTGGAAGGGAGCCGACGGCTCAGCCCCAGGAATTGTCGCCGACCTGTGGGCAGAGGTGTGGTGGTTCTCTCCGCTCATCATGGCCCTGCTGGGCCGCGTCTACGGACGCGTGTGGCGCCGCGCCGTAACGTGCGGAGGAGCCTGGGCCAGCCAATATGTTGTCATCGCAGCTCTCTCCATCTACCTCGTGATGCAAACCATGGAGGCTGTGATCTTCCGCACGCTGCTTCTCTCTATTCCCTGCTGGCTTACATGGCGTTATGCACTCGCGCCCTCCTCACACAGATCCCCAATCCCGTCGCGGCATATGGCTCCCCAGAGCCGGCCGCAGACCTTATTACCCAAGGAGGCAATGAAATGACACCTCACACGGGACCTTCTCGAATTCAGCACGCCGGACAATGCCAGATCGCTGTCATCTGGATCGATTGGTATCCATACCATCTCGCCCGCTTCAATGGCCTCCAGTCGGCAGCAGGTATCAACGAAGTTGCTGGCATTGAGCTGGTCGGTGGAATCGGCGTCCACACCGGCCTGCAGTTCCGCGAAGATCGCCCCGATCACCTCCGCATCGAAACCCTACGCCCGAACAGCGACTGGCACAACGTCAGCAAGCTGGGGCTCTCCATCACTCTCTTCCGGGCACTCTCACGTCTGAATCCGCAAGTCGTGCTCATCCCCGGTTATTACACCCTTCCCGCTTTCGCCGCCATGGCGTGGACCAAACTCCACCGTCGGACCAGCGTGCTGATGACCGAGACGGCAGCCATCGATCACCTCCGCATCCCCTGGAAGGAACGCCTTAAGTCCACGGTGATTCGAACGATGTTCGACTGGGCCGTCACCGGCGGCGTCGCACACGTACGTTACTTACAGCAGCTCGGCTTTCCCTCTGACAGAATCGCCCACTTCTACGATGTTGTGTGCAACGAACGTATTCGCACCAGCACCGAAGCGTTGCGCAAGTCAGACTCTCCGCAGAGCCACGGACTTCCGCAAAACTACTTCCTCTTTGTCGGTCGGCTGGCCGAAGAGAAGAACGTGCGCGGGCTGGTCGAAGCGTGGCTTAACTACCGCGAGAAGGGCGGCGTCTGGTCGCTCGTGCTGGCCGGCGATGGCCCGGAGCGTGACGCCATCAGCAGCCTCCTTGCAGAATCACCCCATCGCGACGACGTGCGGTTTATGGGGCATCGAAGCTCCCGCGAGCTGATACCCTGCTTCGCCTTCGCTCGCTGCTTCGTGCTCCCAAGCACAAGAGAACCCTGGGGACTGGTGGTCAACGAGGCTATGGCAAGCTCCCTGCCAGTGATCGTCTCGAAAAAATGTGGCTGCGTCGAAGATCTCGTCATAGACAGAGTTAACGGCCTCATCTTCGATCCAGAGGAAGATGGCGCACTCGTGAACTGCCTCCAGAAGATCTCCTCTCTCGCGTCCGATCAATTGCCTGTCTGGGGAACCCGCTCTGCGCACAGAATCGCCAGCTATACACCTCGCGACTTCGGCGAGCAGATCTCCCGAATCCTTACATGGTCGAAGGTGCAACGAGCAAAACAGGCCGCGTCGCAACGTAGTCTGCCGGCTCCCGGACATTCCATACGAGCCGACAGGCCAAACGCAACACCAGATACTGCAGAGAGAGTTGGATGACGATGACAGGAACTCTTCCACTCGTTGCCGTAGAGAGCATCTCAAGGAGAGAGCCGCGCTTCACTGCGAGACGAATTCATCAGATCATCTCGCACCTCGATCCGCGCCTGGGGGGCATAAGCGCCGTAGTACCTCGCCTCTGCACAGAGATTGCTGAAGGATACGGATTCGATGTCGAACTATGCGTCTTTCGTGGCGCGGAAGAGGAGGTTCATGGACAATTCGATGGTCCGCTGCATCTCTCGACGTGGCCGAGTTCACGAGCCTCATGGCTTCGTGACTCCTCGCTCAGAGCCGATTTTAGGGCTGCTCTTGCGCGGACAGATGTCGTTCACATTCACGGTCTTTGGGAGAGCAGCTCCACCGTTACATCGCGGATGGCACGCGCGATCAACAAGCCTTATGTCGTCTCCGCACATGGAATGCTGGAACCCTGGGCACTTGAGAATAAGCGCCTCAAAAAGCTTCTCTACTCAACCCTGCTGGAGCGCTCCAATCTTCAGCACGCCCAGTGTCTCCATGCGCTCACCGAAGCAGAGGCCGAGGACTACAGGCGCTACGGCTGCATGCAGCCGATTGCGGTCATCCCAAACGGCGTCGAATCTCCTCCGTCGGCGGACGCAAACCTGTTCCTGGATCGCTTCCCTGGCCTAAGACACAAGAAGATCCTTCTCTTCCTTGGCAGAATTCACTTCAAAAAGGGAGTGGACATTCTGGTCTCATCCTGGGCAGCCATAGCAAAGCAGCATCCCGATGCCATCCTGGTGCTGGCCGGGCCTGACTCCGAGAACTCCATGGCCTCGGTCCGGAACCGCATCGAAGAGTACGGCCTTGGCGATCGCGTACTGTGCACCGGCATGCTCGAGAGGGGCTTCAAATGGAGTGCCCTCGCATCCGCCACATGCTTCGTCCTGCCGTCTTACTCCGAGGGTCTGAGCGTCGCCATCCTCGAAGCCCTCAGCATGGGCGTTCCAGTCATCGTCTCCGAGCAATGCCACATGCCCTCCATCGAACGAACTGGTGCGGGCTGGATCGTCCAGGCCGAGACTGGCTCGCTCACCAGGGCGTTGAAGACTGTCCTTGAAAACAGCACGTCCGTAAACGCTTCAATCGGCGCCCGCGGGCAGGCGATGGCAAGAGAGTATCGCTGGAAGACCGTAGCGGAAAAAATGACCGAACTCTACGATTGGCTCTCTGGCGGCCCTGAACCAATTAGCTTTTCTCTCCGGAGTAGACGCATATGAACGAATACGTTCATCTCGCGCGCTATGACAACGGATGGTTCTATCCGGGACGAAATCTGCTGTGGCGCGCCTTGTGGTTATTCGCGGGTCAGCCCATCTTCGGCTGCTCGCTGCTGCCGTCTTCTCGCCTTCGAGCTGCCCTGCTCCGCGCCTTCGGAGCACAGATCGGCAAAGGAGTCGTCATTCACTCCTGCGTGCAGGTGAAGTATCCCTGGCATCTCATCGTCGGTGACGATTGCTGGCTTGGGGAGAGAGTATGGATCGACAATCTGACCACGGTCCGCCTAGGCAACGATGTGTGCATCTCCCAGGGCGCTTATCTCTGCACCGGCAATCACGACTGGACCGACCCTGCTTTCGGCCTTCTTCTTCGTCCCGTCAGCCTGGAGAATGGTGCCTGGGCAGGAGCGATGAGCGTTCTGCTTCCCGGGACGCGGCTCGAAGAATACTCCATCGTCGCAGCGGGCTCTATAGCCTCGGGCACAATCTCACGCTTTGAAATCCACGCAGGCAATCCTGCTTCTTTCGTTCGAATACGAGAAATCGGCAAGTCGTCCCATCATGCAGCCGAGCAGGTAGGAGGGCTCTCATGAGGATTCTTCTGCTTAATCAATTCTTCTGGCCCGACTCAGCCGCAACCAGTCAGCTTCTGACCGATCTTGCGCGCGATCTAGTCAACCAGCAACACGAAGTTCACGTGATCTGCTCCGCATCCTGCTACGCTTCCGCCAGCGAGGAGAGCGCGCCAGCAGTCAGTCTTCACCGCGTGAAGGCGGCCCGCTTCGTTCGCGGCAGACTTGGACGCATCCTCTCCTACGCGTCGTTCTACATACGCGCCGCGCAGCTCAGCCTTTTCATTCCAAAACCCGACGTGGTTCTTACCCTGACCACTCCGCCTCTCCTCTCTCTCATCGGGAATGTTCTGCAAGGCCTGCGCGGATCCAAACACTGGATCTGGGAGATGGATCTTTATCCCGACGTTGCGGTCGACCTGGGCTATATGAAGGCACGCGGCGTTGCCGCTACTACCGTGGGAGCCCTCGCAGACTGGTCCCGTAGACGGGCAAGCGGCGTTATCGCCCTGGGCGAATGCATGAAAGATCGCCTGACAAGTCGGGGTATCCCTGCCAGCCATATCGAGATCTGCAACAACTGGGCCGACAGCGCCAGTATTCTCGCCAGCCGTCCCCTTGAATCGACCGATCAACTGCAGATCCTCTACTCCGGCAAACCTTGGGCTCGCGCACGATCTGGATACGCTGACCGCCGCAATCAAAGTCCTCGACGGAAGCGGCCGCTTTCGTTTCCATTTCGTCGGTGGTGGAGGACGTCGCGACGAACTGGCTGCCTTCGTCCAGCGGGAAGGCATCACCTCCATCGAAATGCTGCCCTACGTCAAGCGCAACGAGCTAAGTTCCAGCCTGTCCTGGGGGGACATTGGCCTGGTGACGCAACGCGATCAGTGCTGTGGATCGATCGTGCCAAGCAAGGTCTACGGATTGATGGCAGCTGGCAGACCAATCCTGTTTATCGGGCCGGCCGCGGCAACACCCGCATGCATCATTCGACGCTTCAAATGCGGCTGGCACGTTGCGTGTGGCGATGTCGATAAGCTCACGCAGCTCCTGATGCACCTCTCGGATCACCGTGATGAAGTCCTTCAAGCGGGAATCCAGGGACGTCAGGCACTCCTTGAAAACTTCGATCTTCACCTCGGGACATCACGCATTGCATCACTGCTTCTCAGAGATCTAAGTTCTGGGCCAGCGACCGATCCCTCCTGGTGCGTCGAAAACACCAAAGGGGAACGTGCGCTCATCTCCAATTCATGAATCTTCCTTGGGGAGTGTTGCCATGTATACCTTCTACGCACTCGGAACGGCTGCGTTCCTGCTGTGTTTCCTTCTGACGCCAATCTGCCGTGACGTCGCGATTCGCCTGAACCTGCTCGACCAACCCGACTCCAACAGAAAGCTGCACGCCACGCCAATCCCGCGACTAGGCGGATTCGCCATCGTCACCTCATACGCCGGCGCACTTTTTCTTGTCATTCGCTTCGCGCCTTCCGGCAGCCAGATTCACATCCAGCACTGGGATCTCTTCCGCGTGCTCCTGCCCTCCGCCGGCATCATCTTCCTAACCGGCTTGATCGACGATCTCCTCAACATTAAGCCCTGGCAGAAGCTTCTTGGCCAGATCGCAGGAGCCTCCGCCGCCATCGGACTGGGCATGCACTATGCGCCAGGCATCATCACCATCGCGACGAAGCAGAATTCACTGCCCTTATGGATCGGCGTCCCCCTCACCCTGGTGTGGCTGATCGTATGCACCAATGCAGTCAACCTCATCGATGGGCTCGATGGACTGGCCGCAGGTGTCGGCCTGTTTGCAACCGTAACAACGCTGCTGGCGGGTCTCTTCACAGGAAACTCCGGCCTGGTTCTGGCAACCATGCCGCTCGCCGGAGCCCTGCTTGCCTTCCTCTGCTACAACTTCGCTCCTGCATCCATCTATCTTGGAGACTGCGGCAGCCTGACCATCGGTTTTATGCTTGGCGCCCTCTCACTGGTATGGAGTCATCACAACAGTCGAAGCTACAGCCTTGCTGCCCCGCTCATGGTACTGGCGCTCCCACTGCTCGATGCATCCCTGGCGATCGTTCGCCGCTACCTGCGCAACGCACCCATCTTTGCAGGCGATCGCGGGCACATCCATCACATGGTGATGGCGCGTGGCTTCGAAACAAAACATGCCGCTCTCATCCTCTATGCAGCCTGCGGTCTCGCCGCATCGCTAGCCGTTCTGCAAAGCGTTGCCGGCAGCTACCTGCACATCGTTATCCTTGTCGTCTTCCTGCTTCTCATAGGAGCCGGACTGCAATACCTTCGTTACGCAGAGTTCGGGGCCGCTGGCCGAGCCATCTTCCGTAGTAACCTCATGCGCTGTATGCGGGAAGAGATCTACCTCAACGATCTGGAGCGGGAGCTTGCCTCCTTGCAATCAGCCGAGGAGTGCTGGCCGACTATCGTTCGCGTCTGCGAAGCTCTCGACTTCACCTCTATTGAGATGTACTTCCACGAAGCGTACTTCTACTCCACGGACCTCGAAGAGACGGAACCCTGCGACTGGGCGCTCACCATCCCCCTCGGTGAACGCGGATACATGAAGCTTCGCCGCCCCAACCTTCTGACTCCGCCCGCCATCGCAATGCCCGTCATCGAACTGGTGCAGCGATACCTCAGTAAACGGGAGCGGGAACTCATCCCGGCCAGCTCGTTGATCCAGACTTCTTCGTTGATCCGGACCTCGCCGCGGCAGGCCGAAGCCATACGCCTGGTAAATATATAAGGAGAGCGCCCCGCTTTATTGACTTACTGAGGCGTGGATGAAGCCGAAGTAGGTGCCGTCTTGCCCGCCTCCGCATAGATGGAGACGATGGTAGCGTTATTCGCCTGCCAATAGCCCACATGACCCATCAGGATATCGCCCGCTCTCACCGCTGCCACCAGCGCCGCGGTATTGTTCGCGAGCGCCGACGCGTCGGCGTCATTCACCAGGATCGCGCTGAATGCACTCCGATAGTAGTTGCGGATCTCCGGATTCGTCCCCGTAGCTCCATGAAAGATGTAGCTGAGGAATGGAGCCGTGTAGGCATAGTACTTCGGCGTCGACTCCTCCGGAATCAGGAGCGAATCAGGAAAGCGCGCCGCTACCTGTTGAAAGATCTCCGCATCCAGCACTGCGCCATCGGGCTCCACGGTCGAATCGAGGTAGAACAAGGTAGCTCCCCAGCGATCGTGCGCGAACTGAATCTTTCTGACGATCTCATCTTTCACCGAAGCGACAGGAAGGCTGATCTGTTGCGCCGTGCCGTTGGGGTTCAGGCTGAAGTGCTGTGGCCGTATGCAGACCCCCACGCGGAGACCTGCGTTGGTCATCGTCTTGAAGTAGGCGTCATCGAGCTTCATCCCGTAGAACGGAGAGTTCCGGTCGCTGATGATGCTCTCCATCTCCGGAGCAATCTGCGAGATGTTATCCGGCGCACAGACGTAGCTCGTCTCCTGCGGATACTGCTCCCCTTCGATGTCCCAGGTAATCGCGCCCTGCGCACCCAGCCGCTGCATATTCTCCACGTTGCTCTTCGCCTGCTGCAGCATGCGCGCCTGGAAGAGCACGAGACCCTCAGCCGTAGTCGTGTCGAAGTTCTCAGCATTCGAGTTGTTGAAATATCGCCGCGGATTGTTCGGGTATCCTCCAGGCTGCGTGACATCCCCTCCTGACGGGGAGCTGGCAAGGTACACCGTGCCGATTGGCCGGCGATCGCTCCAGTGAAGCTGCGCTGGCCATGTACTTGCCCAGTTTTCGTAGGCGTCAGAAGCCAGGAGCGACGTCGCCGTCCCTGCAGGAGCAAACCGAAGCGACACGGTGAAGCTGTCTGTCTGCCCCGGCTGTATCGGACGGTCGTTATGCGGTTGAAACGTCGCCAGCCCATCCGGTGCCGTGGTGCTGATCATTGTCGTGTAAGCCGTCCCGCTCCCCGTCGGAAGAAACCCGCTGTACAAGGGACGCTGCGCATCGGGGACAACAACCGCAACCTCGCCCGCGCCGAAGTCCGCCACCGTGACGCTCGGGGACGTCGTATTGAAGGCCAGCTGCGGATAGCTGGCGTCGACAAACCCCGATGGGAGCTGGGGAAAGTGCAGCACCAACGGATAGATCGATGCGCCGCAGACAATGACCCCCGAATTCGGCAGATTCGACTCAGTCACCTGAAGATCCAGCACGTTCCCTCGCTGAACATAGTGAACTGCAATCGCACCCCACACAAACTGGTACGTCCAGGTATGCATCGCGCTGTCCCAGGATCTTCCCTTGTTGTTCTCGCCCCATCCATAATCAGGGCTTGAGAGCACAACACCTTTCATATCCGTCACCTTCATATGCCAGATATGAAAGGCATCGCTCGGAGAGGCCGCCAGATCTTCCAACACGGCTCCTGCGTAGGACAACGTTTGTATCCCCGCCGCTCCGTACGTCACGCTCAGCTGAGCATTCGATTGCAGGCCGCATATGAGCATCCACGCGACAAAGGCGGCAGTAACGATCGCAACCGTTCTGAATTTGATGGAATAGCTCATGAATCTCCTAACGAATGCCGAGACGCAAACCCATCAGGTTACCCACAGGCCCGCAAACGCCAGCGCATTGCAGTCAATTCGGCACAACCATATCAGACTGCACGTCAAGGCGTCTGCCGTGTCGCCGACAGGCAACATTCCGACTCTTTCCCCCACATAAGCGCTTTCCACTAAGTGCCTCCGCTTGTAGACTTTTAGCTCAATCGACGCTGACACGGGCATGCTCGCAGAACTCTATCGAAAAGCTCTCTTCCGCATCCGTTGGCATGACCTGCTGCTGCTACGCAGCGCCTTTCGCCGGCTCTACTGGCGCGCCCTGGGAATGAAGATCGGCAGAGAGACACGGCTCGGAAGAGTGCACGTCACCTGGCCTCATCGCATCTCTATCGGCAATCGATGCAATCTCGAGCACGATGTCTATCTCAAGGTCGCTGGCGGCTACAGCGATCAGCTCGCCATCATTATTCACGAAGGCTGCTTCATCGGCTGGGGTTGCGAATTCAACATCCTCAGTCGCATTGAGATCGGCTCCTCCACGCTTATCGCAAGCGGAGCGAAGTTCATCGATCACGACCACGGCACCGCCCTCGGTTCCACCATGAAGGAGCAACCCGAAAACGGAGCTCCGATCGTTATCGGATCGGACGTCTGGATCGGAGCCAACTGCATCGTTCTGAAAGGTATCTCCATCGGCTCAGGAGCTATCGTCGCCGCCGGTTCGGTCGTAACCAAAGACGTTCCCCCGCTGGCCATCGTCGCTGGAGTGCCCGCCCGCGTACTGCGCTACCGTACATAGCCCTGCAGCATCGAATCTTCTTACAGAAGTGAACGCAGATGGGCTGCCAGTGATTCTGCAGATCGCTCCCAGCGATACTGCTGTGCCCTCTGCATTCCCCTCTGCGTCATATCCTCGCGCGCCGCCGTATCCTCCAGCAGCCCGCAGATCGCGTCAATATGTTCATCGGGCCGATCGGGCGAGAGCAGGAGAGCGGCAGAGCCAGCCACTTCAGGTATGCCGCTCGTATTGCTGCTTACCACCGGCGTCCCGCTCGCCATCGCTTCGATCACCGGCATACCAAACCCGTCGTATCGCGTCGGAAACCAAACCAGCTCCGCAGCGCGGTAGAGCGCCACAAGCTCCTCTTCCTCCTGGAATCCTCCAAGCACACAAGAGGCGCCGAGCGCATCAGCCCGCTCCTGATACACCGGGTCGGTCCAGTTGATAACCACAAGAATCAGCTCAGCGTTCCGCTCGTGAATACGTGGCCATGCATCGAGAATCAGCTCCGCATTTTTGCGGTGCTGCAGCCCTCCGGGCGCCAGAATAAATGGTCTGCCCTCAATCCCGAGCTGCTTGAGCACCTGAAGCCCCTTCTCCGTCGCCGGCTGGAAGAAGCTCTCCGAAGCAGCGTTCGGCACCACGCGCAGCCGCGAGGCGATCGTCGGGAAGTAGTGGGCCGTACGCTCCGCCGCAAACTCCGAGATCATATGAAACATGTCTGCCTCGCGATCGAGGCGATCGAACAGCAGCTTCCACTTCAGTCGATGGCGCAACAGCCATGGAGACAACTTGTGTACGCCAGGTTCAAAGTGCTGGGCGTCATGGCATGAGACCGCCAACCGCGCCTTGCGTACCGGCACATATGACTCCGCCGTGCAATGAACGACCTCCACATCTGGCCAATAGTCCTCAGCCTTCGGCCGATTCGTCAAAAACCAGATCGCCTGCTGTCGTGAAGTCTCATGCTGCATGAAGCGGTACTCAAATCCCGTCCAGGGCTTCCCGACCTTGGCAATGACACGGTCATAATCCCCGCGATCCACCAGGATCCTGGCCTGCACATCTGGCAGACGCGCCATATTCTGCGTCAACTCGCGCGCAACGCGGCCCACGCCGGTCGAGCGGTAGATATTCCGGAGATGAACGTAAGATAGAAGGTCCATAGGAGAACCAAAGAATCCATGGAATCGGGCCCGGTACTAACGAAGGTCTACCAGCCGCCAACCGCGGCTTCATTCCGGAAATCGTTCTTCCCTTCAGGCCGAGCTCACGCAGGAAAAAGAATCTGTAAAGCTTTAGGCATCCGTGTCCATGGAAAGAGTAATTCCTTTTTGGCCTCCTGAGACGGAGGATTCCATCGTTCGCCGAAAAGGTTGTCGTTCCGGAAGGTCTCATCACACTCCGAGTGACGAGACGCTTTCTATGAGTGAGAGGCTGGAGGCGTTCTGAGCGCGGATTCAACGGCTTCCGCGAGCGAAGTCGTCGGCCGTCCCAGCAAGCGGCTCAGCGTGCGAGAGCTATCATCCAGTGCACCCTGCGCCGCACATGCCTCCGCGTCTGCTACGACAGCAGCCAGCGCATCTGGCAGGAAACTGCTCAGGACTTTCTTGTATTCCATCTCAGAGAGATTGTTGTACCCAGTTACCTTGCCGGTCTGCCTGCTTACCTCTGCCGCCAGTTCGGCGCGGGTATAAGGTTGATCGCCGCCCAGCTCTAGAACCGTGTTTTCATGATTCTCCCTGGTCAATACCCTGGCGGCTGCTATTGCGTAGTCGGAACGCGAAGCGGCAGCGAACCTTCCGTCGCCAGACGCACCAATGAAGGCACCATTCTGCACGGCTTGCGTGATGGCTGCGGTCTGATTCTCGTAGTACCAACCATTGCGCAGAAGAGAGTAAGCTAACCCGCTCGAAAGAAGGTACCGCTCGGTCGCCAGATGCTCCGCCGCCAGCAACACTGGAGAGGTGTCGCAGTGCAGAATGCTCGTGTACGCGACGAAACTGACGCCAGCGGCTTTCGCCGCATCAATGACATCTTTGTGCTGCTCTTCGCGTTTGCCCAGATCGTTTCCTGAAATCAGCAGGAGCCTGGAGGCTCCGTCGAAGGCGGTTGGGAGTGTCTCCGGCCGCGCGTAATCCGCTTCCCTCACCTGAAGACCCCGATCTGCGAAGCCCTTTGCCTTTTCAGGCGTACGAACAGCGGCAATGATGTTTTCCGCATCTGTCGTTTTCAGCAACTCCTCGATGACAAGACGGCCTAGCTGTCCTGTTGCTCCCGTGACAACGATCATGTGTTCCTCCCGTTAGCCTCTCTGGCCTACTGGAAGAAGAGTACTGCGATCAGCTTACCGTTTGTAAGTACGTACCTTGAGGTAAGCTCGTCTCATGCCCTGGCCAAAGTCCACAAAAACTGCTCGTGTTCCGAAAGCGAATCTCCACTCTGCAGATTGTCCGACTCGCATCATTCTCGACGATGTGATGTCGCGATGGGGTTCCCTCGTGCTCGTGCTCCTCTTGGAGCGCAGCTACCGTTTTAGTGAACTGGCCTACCTTATCGGTGGCGTGAGCGAAAAGATGCTGTCGCAAACATTGCGCAGACTCGAGATGGACGGCTTTGTGCGCAGGAAGGTGCATGCCACCAAGCCTCCAAAAGTTGAGTACAGCTTGTCGCCACTCGGCTGCGAACTCGGCAAACATGTGCAGTCACTGCTGAACTTCGTGCACAAGAATGCCGGTCGAGTGCTCAAAAACCGTGACAACGCACAAGAGCGTGAGGCTGGCTAGTCACTCTTCCTGCACACCTTCCTCAAACAGAGCTCAAACGAAAGCGCCCATCAAGCTGCGTTACAGGACTCCTCACTGGCACAAAACATCGGGCAGTCCAGCACCAAACAAGCGAGAAAGCCTGGAGTCTGGCCCTGAAGCACAATGGCGCTTCAAGGAGGTAGAGGTATTTATCGAACTCAGTTTGTTCCTGGAGTTAGTTCGCTTACGCTAGTCGCATTGCTCTTCCGTACTTTTAATCCGGAAAACGGGACAGCGCTCGCCTTCGCGCGGCCTGATTCACTCCACTTTACGAACGAATTTGAGAGTGCCTCTTCCGCAGCCAGCAGCATGGCTCCTCTAGCCCAATCCTTCTCCTCCATTTTTGACATACGTATCTGCACCTGCTTTACTGACTGGACCATTGCGCTCTCTCGGACAACACGTTCGATTTCGGGGTGAATTAGTTCACCTACAGCCGAAGCAATACCTCCACCGATCACGATTAGTTCTGGATTTAGTAAATTAACCAATCCAACAGTTGCACGTCCCACATATGCGCCCATCTCCGAAAGCAGGCGAGTTGCAAAACGATCTCCCTCACGCATGGCCTGCGCCAAAAGCTCTAGAGTAATATTCTGAGGATTCCCGTGAGAAAGCTTCGTCAGCGTATTGCTTAGCCCCATAGAAAGGCCATGCCGTGCCTTACGAAGCAAAGACGAAGCGGAAACCATTGTTTCCAAACAGCCACGATTCCCGCATGAACACAAGGGTCCTTTCTCCGCAACGGAAATATGGCCGAACTCCCCGGCGAATCCGCCAACGCCTTCATACAAACTGCCATTCAGGAAAAGTGCTGCTCCTGTCCCCGCGCCAATACTGATAAAAATAAAGTGCTTTGCTGCGTGAGCGCCTCCAAACCAGACCTCCGCAAGAGCGCTTGTTCGTGATGTGTCTTCTAACACAACCAGAGTTTGATAGCGTTCTTCCAGAATCTTCTTTACGGGCACATTTACCCATCGGGGTAGTTTAGGCCAATACAGCGTGGTCCCGATCGACCGATCCAGCACGCCGGAAATACCGATCCCGATGCCGTTGATATCTGAGGGGATAAGCCCATGACTCTCTGCCATTCCGTTAATCAATTTGATAACGTGGTTCATGGCAACGTCCGGCCCTTCCGCCGCATGGCTCAAATCTTTTATGTACGCGATAGTGTTGC
Organism: Edaphobacter sp.; assembly: GCF_028283685.1. Lineage (GTDB taxonomy): Bacteria > Acidobacteriota > Terriglobia > Terriglobales > Acidobacteriaceae > Edaphobacter. The sequence continues at coordinate 742,645 of NZ_JAPWKF010000001.1, forward strand.
CCTGAAAATCCGTCAATGCGATGCGAACATTAACGGTCCCCAGATGCACGCCGACCAGACGGCCAAAACCCGGGCGCAGTGAAAGAAGCGTGGGCCGTCGCCCACCAGTCGACTCCCCGACACCTGCCTCAGTGATGAACTCCCCTTGCAATAACTCATCACAAACCTTTGAGATGAGGAACGGGCTATCCCCTGTTCTGGCGACTACATCAGCCCTAGATATAGAGCCAGAAGATCGAATCAACTGAAGAATCTGAAGTGTGTGTTGCTGAGAGAGGCGAAGTCTTGACATGATTACGGTCCGTAGTTTCCTCAATCGCTGTACGCAAAAATCATCTCATTGTCTCACATACTGCATTGGACATCAGAGTGCCGATAGAGACCATCTTGTCGACGAAGAGACGATGATCTTGTCGCTATTCTTATCGACTGAAAATTGATAGCTAACCAGCAAACTAACTTCCATTGTCACAGGACAATGCTTGCAGAGCGACATATTCAATCTATGCAATAGCCATACTACTTCGTCCGGTCAAATACACGATATTCAGCGACCAGCGCTTGAACTGATAAGAACGCATCCAAGATGCGTGATTCAATACGCACACGCTTACCAGACTGGTACTTAGTTATTGCGCACCCAATACTCTGAGCTCCGCTAGTTACTACGGCATCTCGTCTCTGTAAGACGATCAAGCTTACAAACGCCTCTTTGACTGCTTTACGAATCTTTTAAAATGCCCGGGCGGCTCTTCTAAGACATGGCATTCTAAAGAAAAAGGAACGGCTATAGAAGCCTCACTCCTCATACATTTTGCGTCGACTGCGATGTTAGGGGATGAATCTCTATGACGACTTGCCATTCCTCTGTGCCATGCGCCATCAACTCGCTCGCCTGTCCCATAGCAATGGCCTGGGCTAGGGAATCAACCGGAGACGTACATGGCTCGAGCGCAACGCATTGTTGGCGCTGTGACCCCTCTATCGGCCATCCGCCATAACAAAGCCACATCCCTAAGTAGGGGCTTTGCTTTGGATCGAAACGGACGATGATGCGTCGCTGAAGTTCCAGTCTTTCTAATGCGGCCCACCCTTCAACTGGTGCCGTACAGAATATTTTTTCCGCTATCTCCTGCTCTGGGCCGAGCACTTGGCTTAAATCCCCACGATTGCCCGATTCATCTGCGAAGCATGGCCACTTGTGGCGACTGCCTGGCTTTCCCAAGCGCAACCCTTGGCTGTCTTCCACTACCACCTCGCCGATCGAAGTTGGCAGCGTGATGCGATCTCCGGCCTGAACTACAAACGCCGGATGCGCTGACCAAAGATACTTCACAGCTTGGTCGCTTATATTCTCTACCGAATACGTGAACCTAATCGTATTTTCTTCGAGCAGGATGCCCCGCCGAAAAAGAAGCGGCAACGACCATCCCTTCGCCTCGAGCGTCACTTCATTTCCGGTCTGCATGAAGGCAAATGGAATCCGCCAGAAGTCGCCATGGTCAGGCACCGAGACCACACCATTTGGTGTGACAGCATGGCATGCGGAGACGCTCGGCAGGCACTCATCGATGCCGCTTGCATCTGAGTCTTCAAAGTTCATGTCACATGTGCGTAAGTCATAAGGCTTCAAGGGCTGCTGAAGCAACTCCCAGCCCTCAGGCATCACACACACAGATGCGATCTTGCCGCCCAGCCCCGGCATGATCTTCAGTCTAAGTTTGTCATTCTCGATTATCACGCAATGGAGTGGGTCTGCGGCATTCGACAACTCCATTGCATTTCGCGGTTCCAAGTCGCTGCTCATCTTATCCAATCCGGAGATCGAGAATCAATCGTCACGATACTCGATACCTTTGCACCGCATCCTCGTCCAGCTCCACTCCCAAACCAGGCTCATCAGGTATTTGAAGATATCCGTCCTTCGCCGTGAATTGCTGATGAGTTAGCATGTTCCGCAAGTTGGTTCCGTCCTGTGCCACGAATTCGCAGATCAACGAATTGGGTACAGCGTTGAGCCAGTGAAGGGCTGCGGCAACATTGATGTAGGTCGTGAAACCGTGATTTGCCACCGGTAGACCACGATCCCAAGCAAGGCTGGCAATTTTCATCGCTTCGGTGAAACCGCCGCAGCGAGCCAAATCTACTTGCACTACGTCGATCTTCCCGACATCCATCAGGTCAACGTAGCTGAGTCGAGAACTTTCCTCTTCGCCTGCTGCGATCCTTATTTCCGTTGCCTCGCTCAAGCGGCGGTAGCCCTGGTAATCATCAGGACTTAACGGCTCTTCCAGCCAGAAGAGATTGAAATCGGAAAATGCTTTAGCGCGGCGAATCGCCGTTTTGGCGTCCCAAACCAGACCTGCGTCGATCATGAGGTCAGCTGAATCGCCGAGCCCCTTTCGTGCCTCACGCACCAGCGCGATGTCGCTTTGCTCACTTTGCCCCATCGGATCCCAGCCAAACTTCACTGCGGTGAAGCCCATGTCACGGTAGCGCCTCGCGATATCTCCGGTCAGCTGAGGAGTCGCTCCAAACAACGAACTCGCATAGCAACGAATTGTCTTGTGAAATCCTCCCCCCAGGAGCTTCCACACTGGAAGCCCCAAAGCCTTCCCCTTGATATCCCATAGAGCCATGTCAATGCCGCTCATGGCATGAATAGCTATGCCGCGTCGGCCCGAGTATATGTTGGACCGATACATTTTGTACCATATCTTCTCGGTCTCCATGGGATCTTCTCCCACTACCAGATGACCAAGTCCCGACGTGATGGTATGCGAGAATGGACCCTCGATCACGCCCTTCACAGCCATAGGATTGGAGTCCACTTCGCCGATACCCGTGATGCCAGCGTCGGTCTCCACACGTACGATAATCACATCTTGCCCGCTATCGCATTGCTCTTTCACCTGCGGTAGCCGAACATAAATCGCTTCAACCCGAGTTATTTTCACTTTGACCCAATCCTTTCCTACTTGGACTTCGCATTATGTTCAATCGACAATGCGCATAATTTAGACTCTCAGCCCACTGACTGAAGAAGCTGGTACGCACTGACGGACGGAAGTTCGCGATTTTCATAAGAACTTCGCAGCCGCATTGATAGCTACTCAGAACAGAAATTTCATCGCCACCTGTCCGATTCGTGGGTCACGCGCCGATGTGACAAATCCGAACGCTCCGTTGTTGATATTTCCAGAAGGCGTTAGGAACTGTGCGTGGTTGAGCACATTGAAGAACTCGACACGAAGCTCAAGACGTTTGCCCTCGGTCAGCCGCGTGTCTTTCATCAACGCTGCGTCGAGATTGTTGATACCGGGTCCGCTGAAGAACCTGGGCATGGAGTTGCCGATGACACCCTCTGTCTCCTGGGAAAAGAGACTCGTATTGAAATATGGTTTGCAGCTAGGATTCTTCACACAGGCACGAGGATCGGCTCCGCGCTGAAGGGAACCTGGCTTATAGTTGGGCACATCGTTAGTACCGCCACCACCGCCACCGCCTGTTCCCGTCAGAGACTGGTCGTCTGTTTCAACCATAGTCACAGGCTGCCCCGAAGCGAAGCGGACTATTCCTGATAACGTCCATCCCTTAGTCAGTCGGTTAGACCTTGTAAGCGTATCGAACGGCAACTCATAGTGATAACTGGCTACCAGGTTTTGAGATACGTTGAATGCTGAAAGCCCTCGGCTTTGACGATGGTTAAAGGGATTGATCAGGTCGCTATAGCCGGAGGAGTTATCGATCGACTTACTCCACGTATAACCCACCAGGAACTCTATTGGGCCCGTTCGGTATTTCCAAGTACCTTGAAGCGAATTGTAATTAGAATTTCCGATCGTGATCTCATAGTTGTCGCTGCCAAAATTCGGGCCCAGAGTAGTACGCGTGCCATTTATCACCGTGCCGCGGTTGGTCGTGTACACGCCACTCTCCCCCCCGGGGCCGCAAGTGGCGCTTCCTGGCGCCACCTGACTGGCCTGGCTCACACTCAGGCACAATGCCGCGTCGCCTGGATTGGCTTGCATGTTGCTCAGCAACGCATGGCCCTGTGTACCAACGTAGGACACCATGAACAGGCTGTTGGGGCCGAGCTGACGCTGGATAGATAGGCTATAGTCTTCGGCGTAAGGAACTCGATTTTTATACCAAAACCCGGGCGAACCTGAAATGGGAAGAAACTGAGCCCAATTCAAAGTTGTATTCGGGTTATTGATAGAGGGCGCCGTTGGAATGTCAACTGGGAAACGCTGACCGTTGTCAAACCCGGTCTGCCGATTTACGAACGGTGTGGCGAATAGCGGCGGCGCGGGGCTTGCCCAAAAATTGCCGTACGGTGCATCTCCGGCCTCATTCTGACCTCCTACGTTTTCAAAGGAAGTGTAGAAAATTCCAAACGAAGCTCGGATACTTGTATTGCCGGGAGTTCCAATCAATCGCGACAGCAGTCCGCTCGTCGCCTTCGGAGCATAAGCCAAGCCAACGCGAGGAGCTAGGTTCTTATAGCGCGTGGGTGCCAGGGTCTTCGGGATTCCAGGGTCTCCGGGGAAGACCCAGCCTTTTGGGGCTCCAGGAAATATTTGTGACTGCAATCCTGGCACGATGGTTTCGATCCGCCCCTGTGCTTCCGACCATGGCGTTGGTATATCTTCGCGCAAACCGTAGTTCAACGTAAGTTGAGAATTCAGCCGCCATGTATCCTGGACATAGAGACCAATATACTTAGCTTGCGCATACATGGGCGCCTGAACGCCCTGATCGAACCCGGACGGGGCTCCCAGCAGAAAATCTACGAAGTCGCTGCCGGTCTCCGCCCCGCTAAAGGCAAACAAACCGTTGTTATCGGCTGTTAAGTGCAGTGATATTTTGGCATAATTCGCCATGCCCCCGAACTTGATGTCATGCCTTCCCTTTGAAATCGAGAAGTTATCCATGATCTCGTACGTGTTATGAACCCACTTAGGCGCGAAATAAGTATCCACACCAAAGGTATAGTTGTTGAGCGTAATGGACGGAACACCTTCGACAGCGGGATTCTGCGGAACGATTCCGGTTGCATCCGATGGAAAGCCGAGGGAAGCAAGGCTCACACCAACACCGCCGGAAGGAATGGTGCTTGGCGAAAACCGAAAGTATTGGATCCGGAACTCGTTGAGCATGGATGAATTAATCGTTGTCGTGTCGGAGACATTCAGCATAATGGAGCGATTAGAGACGGTATCGCTGAATCCGGGAAGCGTGGAGGAAAGATAGGGCTCCGTACTCTCTGCCTGATCCTTATAAAAGTAGCCTGAAATCGCATTCGATTTAGCCGTCCAATCGATATGGACAGCCCCCTCGTTATCATTATTTAGCTTGTTGTAGCTAGAAGTCGTGAAATAATTTCCCGAATTTCTCTGAGGAATGTACGCCAAAAGGTTCGTGCTTATCGGACTAATCGCATTGCTTGGAATGACTGCATTGGGAAAGACACAACTTGCGGTAGACGTACAACCCGACGAATAATAAGGCTCGCCGGCAGCAACCTTATACCTAAGTTTCTGCGACAGCAGACTTGCCCAGTAGTCTCCTTTGACTGTGCCGGACAATTGACTACTTAGATCTGATACATCCCCTAGGCGATTGCTTGCCGACGGTACAGGAATGAGGCCAGTATTTTGCCCGATGTCCTGACGGGTTCCCTGATAATCGACAAAGAAGAAAAGCCGCTTGGGAAGGATCGGTCCACCAAAAGTAGCCCCAAACTGGCTCTGAATATATTTAGCTCGGTCGAGAGCATAAAAATTGCGGCTATCGAGCAGAGTATTGCGGAGAAACTCGAACACGCTACCGTGATAGCTATTGGTTCCGGACTTAGTAATGACATTGACCTGTGAGCCACTGAATTCGCCATACTCTGCGTCAAAGTTATTTGTCAGAATTCGGAACTCCGCTATCGAGTCGAGATTGGGAACGATACCCGCACTATTCTGATTTCCTTCTTCTACCAGCCCACCGTTGATCATGAATGCATTGGCAGACTCGCGCCCCCCGTTGACCGAGAGCGTCCCCCCGCCAGAGAACTCTCCTGATGAGGTTGGCGAAACACCCGGTTGTAATGCCAGCAGATCCAGATAGCTTCGCCCATTCAGCGGCACAGTCGTCATCTTCTGCTCCGAGATCACTTCACCCATCTGTGTACTAGTTGTATCTACCTGCACGGAGCCTGCGTTGACGCTGACCGTCTCTGTATCAGCACCGACCTCGAGTGTCACTGGCGTGTCGACCACCGCATTCACATCTACTGTGAGGCCTTGCTTCTTCAGGCCGCGAAACCCTTCCTTCTTTAACTCCAGATCGTAGCGGCCGACGGGCAGATCCCGAAAGGAGTAGAGACCGAGTGCATCCGACTTTCCGTGCCGCACTACGCCTGTCGCTGTATCAATAACCGAGATATCTACTCCAGGAATCACGGCTCCGGTCGAATCGCTGACGATACCGGAAATCTGCCCCCCCACCGCACCCCACCCCGTCACACACGTAAAAAAAAAAAAGAAAAAGAAAACTAACGACACCTTCCCGACGGTGGACATACAGTTCATTTCGCAATCCACACGCCTCCTGGCTTTTCCCTCGACACGACCTGGCATATGTATTTTCCTTAGTCATCGGTGAAGTTGATTTCTTGAATGATTGAATCATCCGGATAGTTATGCCTTATGTCAAGAACATTAATAAAATCATTGGCAAATGTTTATGGATAACGCTTTATTAATCCCGTCTTTTATGTTTTATTTTAGTTAAGTCCAGAGGTAAGGCGGCTTGCAAGCCTAGCGGGCCAGCCCCCTTACCGGACGCCTTTGGAGTGTGCCATGACCGCTGTTCAGATCGTTGCAAGGATGGGAGATCTCTGCGGAGAATGCCCCCTATGGGAACCCAGCAGCATGTCTCTCTACTGGGCAGACATTGCTGGACGCAAAGTTTTTCACCTCGACTGGCCATCAGGTTCCCACTCGATTGTTCTGGAGGATGTTGAGGTCAGCGGACTTGCTCTACATGAAGGAGGCGGTTTGGTCGTCGTCAATAGCAATGGACTATGGCGATGGAAACAAGGAGGGTACTTTCACCTCATCGCATCCGAAGTGGACGGCCAAAAATGCGCGCTCAACGATTGCATTGCAGACCCCGAAGGACGTCTTTTTTCAGGGTCCTGTTTTTTTAATCCACACGGGGATTATCCCCTTGGGAAGCTGTTTCGCTTCGACCCAGACGGGTCCGCACATATTGTTGACGAAGGCATTCATCTCGCAAACGGGCTCGGCTTTTCCCCCGACCGCTCAACGATCTATTTCACAGACTCCGCACAGCGAATCATCTATGCCTATGACTACCGAGCAGTGGACGGGCAGATCCGTAACCGTCGGAACTTCATAAAGGTTCCAGCGGACCAAGGTATTCCAGATGGACTTACTGTGGATGCAGAAGGCTTCGTTTGGTCCGCCCAGTGGTTTGGCGGCTGCATCGTCCGCTACGATCCCGACGGCGTCGAGGTACAGAGAATTTCAGTGCCAGCCACTCAAACCTCCTCACTTACATTTGGAGGTTCTGATCTGACCGATATATTCATCACCTCGGCCAGCATGAGCGACGCACTATCGCTTGCTCCCGCATGCTATGCAACTGGCGGAAAAAATATTGGTGGGCAACTCTTTCACCTGAACCTTGGCATTCAAGGGGTGCGGGAGTACAAAGTGAGGCTTCCTGATCACACATAAGCCGCAGCTTCAATGGACAGGAAAGTTGTTCCTTTCGGTTTAACTGCACACATAAACAGCGCGATTTGAAACAGCTCCATAAACCTTTAATCAACGTTTTGCGGCGGTTACAGGTGGAGGTATTTCGCCTACTTCAACGCACCATTGGCAATCGATAGATGTATCGACTTTTCGCTCTTTTGAGGGACTCTATTGGGTCCGTTCCCGTGCATATACGGGATGCGTTCGGTGAATCATCAGAGAGCAAGTTCGGATTGGAGAGAGAGTGTATGAGACAACTTATTTGGCATGGCAATGAAGACGTAAGATTGCAAAAAAATCCATCCGGTCCGAACCAACCTGGAGAAGGTGAGGTTCTTATTGGAATCAAAGCAGTTGGCATTTGTGGCACGGATATACACATAATGAAGGGCGCGCTTCCAGGTGCATACCCACCAATGGTGCTTGGACATGAAATCGCGGGGCAAATCGCCACGGTGGGTAAGAATGTTAATCGCGTCCAAGTTGGAGATCGGGTCACCGTGGACTCAGTAGTTGGCTGCGGTAAGTGCGAGCTTTGCAAACAAAGTCGCTCGCAGTTTTGCCCCAATGGATATGAATTAGGAATTAATCGCGACGGTGCCTGCCAAGACTACCTGATCGTACCTGAGCGCAACGTTTATCGAATTCCTGACTCCATCTCATTTGAAGAAGCCGCCGTCTTGGACATTGAAGTATGGAACTCCGTTCGTAAATGCGGTATCCAGCCCAAAGACCGCGTGCTTATTCTGGGTGCCGGACCAATTGGAATGATCGCCAGTCAACTGACGCGCATCCTTGGTGCCGGGCATATTACCCTTAGCGATTCAATACAGGACCGGCTTCGCATCGCGAGGGATCTGAAGCTGGCAGACGCCTATGAATCAGCTCCGTTGAACGATGCTTCCACCGATTACTCCAGCGTTCCGTATGACGTAATCTTGGACTGCGCCGGTACGTCAGCTAGTACGCAATATGCTTTACGAGCAGTACGGCCGTGCGGGAGGGTTTTGTTATACGGCGTCCACGAAGAGGCTATCGACAGTCTCGACATTAATCAGATCGTGCTGAAAGATCTGGTTGTGTATGGTGCGCTCTGCGATCGAAACGGCTGGGAGGATGTGGTTGAACTGGCCGCATCAGGGGCGCTCGACCTCAAGAGTCTAATCACCCACCGCTTCCCCATTGAGAATGGAGCGCAGGCCTACGATGCAGTCCGCAATCGTTCCCAAGGCCTCATCAAGGCAGTTCTATTACTGTAGATCGCTCGGTACGACGAGTGCAGCCGCACGCGTTGCTAAAGCCGCGTTCTCAAGCTCCGCGAGGTAGACCTCATGAAAAGGAAAGAAGGAATAATTATGCAGGATATGCTTTATCTGTTCAAAAGAAAGCGTAGACAACGCGGAATCTTACTGACAGCTGTTGCGCTCTCAATCTTAGCTCTGTCGGCCAATACCCTTGCCGCCACTCCGCAACAGATTGTCCTGAGCAGCGCCGAAACAGCAATCACGGTGGAAGCAGGCTCAGACGCTCCTAAACTTGTAGAGGTTCGCTTACAGAATCAGAATAGCGACCGCTGGCGAAATCAGATTTCGGAGGCGCTCATCGACCACGTCGACATCGGCGGGGTTATGTATCCGCTGCGATGGCACCTGCAGACGTCTAAAGTTACGGCCTCCGCCGATACAGTTAGCTTGATTTATGAGACGGTCGCTGCACCACATCTGCGACTCACGTGGCAATGGCGCGTCCGTGCCGACAAAGGGCCTATCGAGCACACCATCTTTATTCAAAACCTCGGCCAGAGCGAAGTTTGGCTTCCCCTACAGCCGAGTTTTCGTTTTGACTGGAAAGTCGATCCGAAGCAGTCCCTACAACGGTTATGGGTAGAAAAAGGCAGCGGCACACCCTCGAGCGTTGGCACCCATCTCGATGATCTTCACCCGGGCGACTCCTGGACTGGTACTTCTACCAGCTATGCAAATCCTGTGAGCTACCAGTCGCGCGAGATGATTCCCTACGCGTTGGTGAGCAATTCCAGAGGAGACCGCTCAGGCTGGTATATAGGCATGGAGTTTAGCGGTCGCACTCGCATTACTTTGGGTCGCGACCGGGGTTCAGTACGGGGCGAAGTCGGTCTAAACCCAGATCCTGGCCCCTTTCAAACTCGCCTGCTAGCCGGCGAGTCATTTGAAACCCCCACGGTCTTTCTGGGTACCTTCAGTGGCGGACCTGACGGGGCCGCAAACATTCTCAGGCGCTGGGTGCGGCAAGTACTTAACAATCCGCTCACCGTACAAAATCTATCCTATCCCCTGATGACCAGCAACACGTGGGGAGAGGGCTTGGAAATCAATGAGACCCAAGCCTACAGAATGATTGACCAAGCAGCACAACTTGGGCTTGAGATGCTCCATATTGATGCTGGTTGGTTTAAGGGAGTTGGCGATTGGTATCCATCCCCCAGCAAATTTCCGCATGGACTGGCTCCAATCGCTGACGAAGCTCATAGGCGAGGCTTGAAGTTTGGCATGTGGGTGAATTGGGCACAGGCCGGAATTGGCACAGAACCTGGCTCCCTCAACGTCAATGATCCCAAAGTTAAAGACTGGCTTATTGCAGATACACCTCCGGACTGGAAACCGGATTCGTTCGTCGGTAGAACGATGGATATCGGAGTACCTGCCGTCAAGGATTACACGCTACATGAGATAGAGCGGATTGTGCGCGATAACCACCTCGACATGCTTGAGCATGATGGTTACCTCGTTGCGAATAGCTGCTCCCGCCTCGATCATCCTCACGCGGCTTCTAATTTGCCGCCAACATCTACGGCGGTGGAAGGAAACGGTCTTGCCATGCCTGAATCCTCCAATTCAACAGACGTGAGCTATCACGCAGTGCGATCGTACTATGAAATCTATTCGCATCTACGCGAACAACACCCTGCTTTGATGTTTGAAATCTGTAATGACGGTGGCCGAATGGTGGACTTTGGAAGCGCAGCTCATGGCGACTACATATCCATTACCGATACGTACGACCCACTCTCGAATCGGCGGGCTTTCTTTGACGCCAGCTATGTGTTTCCTCCTGCGATGCTCGAAACTTACGTGGATAGATGGCCGACCCCCCGCATTGAAAATTTCCGCTACATGTTGCGAAGCGGCATGATGGGATGGTTCTCACTCATGTTTGATCCAACATTGGCAGGCAACCCAAATACGCTCGACATCAGCAGACTCGTTACCATTCCAAAGTGGACCGCAGACGATTACGCAGCCGCGCGCGAGGAGTTCGCGCTATACAAAGACAAGCTCCGCCCGCTCATCCGCAATGCGGATCTGTATCACGTATCGGAGCGCCCTGATGGTATTCATTGGGACGGCATGGAATATTTTGATCCGAAATCCCGCCGTGGCGTTCTCTTTGCGTTTCATGGTTCGACAACAACTGAAAGCGTGCACCACTTCCAGTTGCAGGGTATCAATCCGAAGAGGTCCTACCGTCTCACCTTCCATGACCGCGGCTCCAGCAGCGACGTTGTGGTCTCCGGCCTGGCGCTCATGCAGGCGGGCGTGGACGTCTCGCTGCCCGTTCCAATCTCGTCTGACCTCGTCTTCTTCCAGGAAGAGTCGCAGTAATTCGCATTGATATTACCGCGCCTTCTCACAGGGAGCACTCTCAATCCAACCGCAGGAACATTTCCTCTTTAAGGTTTTCCTATGGAGCCTATGTCTCAGAGTCCGGTCCCCAATTCATACCTTTCCGCTCCAGCATCTTCGAATACCCGGCGTGCTTTCTTCCTTGGCTTGCCTGCCTGGCTCTTTTATTCGCTTCTGACCATTCTTGTATGGGGAGCGTGGGGCGCAACATCCAAAGTGGCTTCCGATGGCATTGATGCCAATACGAACCAGATTTTCTTTACTCTGGGTCTTCTTCCGCTGATGTTCTTTGTGCTGCGTTCACCGCGTATCCGGGGTGGCCATCAGCGACGCAGTGGCATAGCATGGGCGTTCTTCACCGGCTTACTTGGCGGCGTGGGCAACATTGCATTTTTTCGTGCCCTTGAAATTGGCGGTAAAGCCTCAATCGTAGTGCCGACGACTGCGCTTTTTCCGCTGGTGACCGTCGTCCTTGCAGTCATCGTACTGCACGAGAGGATCAGCACTGAGCAGTGGTTCGGGCTTGCGCTTGCGTTCATCGCTATCTATTTACTAAGTGCCTAGGAGGTTCATTCATGCCAGCTGCCGCGTTATTTTTTGTATTCGTTTCTCTGCTGCTCTGGGGTATAAGTGGCGTTACGCAGAAGCTATCGACCAATCGGATCTCCAGCGAACTCTCTTTCCTATGGTTTACATGTGCGATGGTCCTCATCTCTGCAGCTCTGATTCTGTTCGAACCTATGCACTGGCACGTCTCTCGATTAACGTTCTGGCTCGCCGTCTCTGGCGGAACGCTCAATGGCCTGGGGGCTCTCACTAGTTTCTTGGCCCTCGAATCCGGCGGCAAAGCCTCGATTGTTATCTCACTCATCTCGCTCTTTCCGCTACCCACGGTGGCGTTTGCCATCGTGGTTCTACATGAGCATTTGACTGTTGCGCAGGCTATAGGTATTGCACTTGCGATCGCTGCCGCTATTCTGCTCTCACAGGAGAAGACAGAGACTCTACCGGAGCAAGTGCCCGATCGGTGATCGGCACATCTTCCATTACGAGATGCGTGGAATTCTTCGCACACATAAACCTTTTCGAGTTTTGGAATCTTAAACCAGGCAAAGATTGTCGCCACGAATATCCCGGGATTTCTTCGTAAGCTTTGGACGGCCGTCTATTCGCATCATCCAGACCCCGTACGTAAATGAATTGTGGCGAACGCATAGATATATTTAAAGGGCCATCGACCTCGCAACAAACGGCAGCACCAGAATTGTTCCGATCGCTGCCAATCCAATTTCGCAAAAATGCACATCAGACCGTCTAAGCTGTGGTGGAGTTTTACATGAAGCTTTGCGTGTTGTCGGCGTTGTGCGCGTTCTATTCACCGATGGCTCTTGCACAACAGACGATTCATCCCTGGGCGACCTCAAGAATGTCGTCGACGGGGCTGACGCCGATCAGGGGAAGTTTCCCAGGCGACGACCGGATTGTGGATTTGGAAAACGCGCCCGACCGGGCGGAGGCTGAAGCAGCTGTGTCTGAGGGCGCAAGCACACAACGCTCGGATCAAGTCGAATTTTCGTCTATATGGAAACTCGGCTGAACCAGCTCTGGTCGCGAGCAGACTTGGCGAGGCTATGCCGGTTCGCCAACTTTTATAGGCTAACTTGAGCAAGCCTTCGTTATTCCGTAGGGTCAATCCGTCACACGGCTCTTAAAATGGGAGCAGGTCCTCCTGAGGATTGTTCCCATTGATCACGGCTAATCGGCTATCGCATCAAGTCACGCTGCTCCGTAGATTTTCAGGAAGGCCTCCACAGCAGATTGCGCTCTTGCCTCCATCGCCTTCTGTGACCGAGGAACGTCAAGTCTCAGCAAGGCTTGATGGATCAGGTCCCCTACCAGCAACCCCGCAAATTGCTGGGCGGCCAGTTGCGAGTCGGAAATAGACAGCGTTCCTCGCCTTGCCTGCTCCTTCAGGTGGGCCGCAATCTTCGCGATGCCGCGATCTGGACCACGCTCTGTCATGAACTCGGCAGCCTGCGGAAATTGCGGCGCTTGCGCGTACACCAGACGTATGAGCGCCGTGTGCTCGTCGCTCAGTAGGGATCGAAGGAGTTCCCTGGCTACATCGAGCAGCAGCGGCCGGATGGGTCGCTCCTCCTGGAAGAGCTCGGTGACGCGGTCCGCAATCTTCGATGTGCGATGGTCGATGACAGCCAGGAACAACTCCTCTTTACTGCTGAAGCGAGAGTAGAGGGCACGCTTCGATGAGTGGGCACGAGCCGCGATTTCAGCGGTACTCGCCGCTTCGTATCCCACTTCGAAAAAAACTTCCGCCGCAATATCGAGCAGTTGCGTCAGGCGCAGCTGCTCTTCTACTGCCTTCGGGAGTCCACTGGATTTCGGTCTTGCCATCAGTTTCTATTTTGCATCGTTCTTCACCAAGCTTCATCTGTTTAATGGTACTAATTGGTACCATTAATGGAAAGGCCGATCACTGCCCTTCCATTTGGGTTTTGAACGTTTCCGTCCAGGAGAGACATCGATGCGCATGCCGATTGTCAGTCGTATCCTATTTTGTTTCGTAAGCCTCTATCTCGTCGTCGGCGCTCACATCGCCGACTATAGCCGCACACACCTGCTCGATCCTCTCTGGCCGCCCCACGCAAAATTTCATGATGGTCAGACCCTCATGTTCTCCATCTTTCTCGCGGCGCTTACTATCTTTTTCGCCCTAAGCAAAACACAGGACAGAAGTGTCACGCTGATCGCAACCACCTCGTTTGCCGCCCTGTACTGGGTTACGCAGGCATTGGCAATCGTGTATCCCGGCACCGCTTTCGTTGATCCCGAGTTCAATACTCCGAGCGCTTATCTCCTGGGTTTGCCCGCACAGGTAGTCATTGATGTCATAGCTCTGTGCCTTATCTCTGTGGCCTCATATCTGGCTGGGCGCAGAACATCCCGCTGGATGGAGTGACGCAAATGGACTCGTACAACCGCATGAAATGGAGGTCACAATGAACACACAGAAACCAAGTCGAATTTTGTACTGGATATTGACGTTGCTCGTGCTTCTGCCCACCGCAGGCTCCGCGTTCCCCGAACTTTTTGCGGGAGGTGCGAAGGCTACCGTCCAGTCTTACCAATTGCTTGGATATCCGCTCTACCTGATGAAGATCCTCGGCTTTTCGAAGATCCTGGGAGCGATCGTCATCCTGATCGATCGAAACCGCCCATGGACGGAATGGGCCTACGCAGGCTTCGGCATCCTGTTTCTGGGTGCTACGGCTTCGCACCTGCTAAGCCGGGACTTCGTTCATGCACCGATACCATTCGTGTTCTTCCTCCTCCTCGCAGGGTCATATGCATTTTGGAGCAGAAACAAAGCCAGGCCCCTAAGCGCGCTTGCGATGAACGAATGATCCAGTGTTTGATGCGGTAGTTTTCACCTGCTCAGACTGGATCCCCAACAACTCCCAGGCTACGCGTTGTGCCTTCTTTTTGTCATTGCAATGGAGATAGCCCTACGGTTTGGCGGGTAAATCTTGGAAATGACGAGGAATAGAAGGGGAACACCCCGGAGAGGGTTAGAGGACCAATTCTGGCTGAAGGGGTTACCATAATCACATCAGCGATGACCTGAAGCGGCAATTGGGAATGCCTCTAAAAGACTGCCCTGATAACACCAAATGAGACTTTGCGGTACTGGGGATCGGTGAACATAAATCTTCGAGTCGCCTTCTTTGCAGATCCTTTGAGTAATCTCATCGAAGTGATTCGAGCGATGAAGGATTAATGACGGACAACGCGCTTCCCGGCTCGAAAATCGCTAATGCGCTCATCGAGCGAACGCGAATGAGTGCGTTGGCCTGTTCTCGCCAGATGAGATCGTGTGCCGAAGAGCCCCGCGCCGTTTGAAATCTCTCACCTCTGAGACACGCGTGTAGTCAAAGCCCAGATTCCCAGAGCTGCCATGCTGAAAGAGGCTCCCAGCGCACACACACCAGCCCAGTGAAAAGCTGCATATGTTCTGGTAGCGGCGAGAGCGCCGACGCCGCTACCAACGGAATAAAACACCATGTATGCAGCCACCAGGCGGCTCTTTGCCTCAGGCCGTGCAGCGAAGATCATACTTTGGTTCGTTACATGCACCGCCTGTACGGCGAAATCGAGAAGAATAATTCCAATGACCAGCGCCAGAAGTGATCGGTGCAGACATGCAATGCATATCCACGAGATGAGCAGAATCCCCAGGCCAATACCGGTCGTCCACTGTCCCCACCCCTGATCAACCAGTTGTCCTGCTCTTCCGGCGGCAACTGCGCCTGCCACGCCTGCTAACCCAAATAAGCCAATCGCCGTATGCGAGAGTGGATGCGGCGGCTCGCTTAGAGGCAACACCAAAGAGGTCCACAGCGTGCTGAATGCAGCAAACAGCAGCAGTGCAATTGCTGCCCGGACACGCAGGACAGGAGTTGTGACGTAAAGCGCAAAGGTTGAGCGAAGAAGCTGCGCGTACGAACTTCGCATTTCGGACCCGGAATCCGGAATGATTCGAGACAACGTGCCGGCCAAGACCAGAGTTAGCAGCGCCGACGTAAGGTAGACGGCCCGCCAGCCTCCTATATCGCTCAAAGCTCCTGCGACTACACGAGCCAGCAGGATGCCCAGCACGACACCGCTGGTTACCGTACCGACCGCGCGACCGCGTTTCTCGGGAGGGACAAGGCTTGCGGCAAATGCCACCAATACCTGGACCACCACGGCCAGGAGCCCAACGAAGAACAGGCCGATGAGCAACAGCCATTCCGAAGGAGCCAGACCCACAAGAGCAAGCACAATTGCGGACAACGAGAGTTGAGTTAAGACGAGCCGCCGGCGGTTCAAGAGGTCGCCGAGAGGTACGACGAAGAGAAGTCCCACAGCATAGCCAATCTGGGTCACCAGGATGACCGAGCCGGCCGACGACCGGCTGAAGCCGAACTCCTGCGCCATCGAGTCAAGAAGCGGCTGGGCACAATAAATATTCGCGACGCTGATCCCGGCAGCTATGGCAAACAGCAACAGAGTAACTTTTGTAAGCTGCCCGGTGTGGCTTGCTTCAATCTCAATCCGCGAACAGGCTGCCGGCGGTTTTGCGCACAACATGATTCACTCCAAGTGGTTCTAAATCAGAACCACTTGAATCATACAGAATCCGGTTCGATAATCAAACCAATTGGAGTGAATGCTTGAAGCCTCAAATGAAGCCAACAAAAGAAACATGTCCGGTCGCGCGGTCGCTTGAGATCATTGGAGATCGCTGGTCGCTGCTGATACTTCGTAACGCATTTGATGGAATGCGCCGCTTCGGCGAATTTCAAAGGGATCTCGGACTTTCCAAAAGTGTGCTGGCTGGCCGCCTTCAGGTGCTCGTATCGAATGGCGTTCTTCATGTGGTGCCTGGAGAGGATGGCAGTGCTTATCAGCAATACGAGCTGACTAAAAAGGGGCGCGGTCTGTTTCATGTGATCGTGGGGCTCAGGCAATGGGGAGAAGCTTTTCTGTTTGCTCCGCGGGAAGAGCGTTCGGCCCTAGTCGAGCGGGCATCCGGCAAGCCGATTGGGCCACTCGCGCTGCGTTCTCGTACAGGAAAATCGCTTACCCCGGATGACGTCGTGGTTCGAAAGATCCAGACGTCAAGATAGGAGATGTCAGGAGCTTTTGAAGGGGCCGCGCAGGTAAAAAATCTGCATGTCTGTCTCGATAAGCACATCATCGCCAACTCACTCAATGATCGAATGTAGATGAGTGCCAAGCCTCGTTGGAAAACGTTGACGATTCGTGATGGGAACATTTGCGACTCGAACGAAGCCTCAGCACATGTCCACACTGGACCCTGCCAGTAGGCTTTTGATATGAACCGATGGCGGATGTCGTACCAAGCATACGAGGACTACGTTATCGTCGCTCTGCAATGCTGCCCAACAGAAACTCTTCGATGCCCGACTGCTGCGAAATACGCATAGCGGACCACGGCCCAGGGTTTCCCGAAGAAGCGCTACCATACCTGTTCGATGCCTTCTACCGAGTCTCCGAATCGCGCAATCAGGAAGACGGTGAGAGCGGTCTTGGCTTTTCCATCTCGCGGAGAATTGCGGAGCTTCACCACGGCGACATCTTCGCCAAAAATCGCAAAGACACTTCAGGTCTGATCGTCCGCGTTCTGCTGCCGATTGCATAAATTGCTTTCTACACTTCCTTACACTTCTCAGCGCAACAGGTCACGCTTTCCGGGTTCCAAATGAGTAAGTCGGCGCAGGCATGCACTGGCCAAAATTTTAATCTCAGGAGAGTTTAATGAAACACAAAGTGTCTTCTCTCGTTGCAGTCTCTGTGCTGTGTGCTTCGGCTGCGTTCGCACAGGTAAGCACCTCCACCACGGCCACAGGTCCCAACGGCAACACTGCGATGCGCACTGCCACTCGGCAGGATGGCCAGACAAACGTGACCGCGACCGGCCCGAATGGCAATACCGCAAGCCGCACTGTGAGCGGACGTGGCACGGGCGATGTCAACGCCACCACAACTGGCCCCAATGGCAACACTGCCTCTCGCTCAACTTCTCGTTATGCCGGGGGCAGCTCGAGCACCATGACTGGCCCCAATGGACAAACCGCGACCCGCAATGTCTCAGGGCGCGGCACTGGCACGGCAACAGTGAGTCGCAGCGGGCCACGCGGCAGCGCCGTTCGCACTCGTTAGAGATATTGTCTTCTTCTATTACGTGCGGCAGAAACCGCAGACCGGCTCTGCCGCACCTGGCTTTCAGCTCAGAACTTATCGAGAACCTCACGGGCAGTTCCAAGCTTAGCGAGACGCCTCTCTCGGCCCATATCCAAACTCCACAATTATTTTCTCGGTCCGTAGGTAACTTTTTCCGCCTCTGGATCGAACCTTGCTAGTGAGTGGGTAGGCAGAATGTAACCGACGTGCCCACATCATTTTTGTAAAGCACTCACTAGGAGATTGAATTTATGACCAACCGTGTCCTGTCCACCCTTATTCTTGGCGCATTCGCAACCGTGCTCAATCCTGCGCTCGTCGCGCACGCCCAGGATGCTCCAAGTCCTGAGGCGCAGAAGATCCGAGAGCACAACACCAAGCTGGTTAAGTCCGGCAAGGTTGAGCCCTGCTTTGGCGTTGCCCTCAAAGGGAAGAACGACTGCTTTGCCGGCGCAGGAACAACGTGCGCAGGGACGAGCACCGCGGACTATCAAGGCAATGCATTCAGGCTGGTTCCCAAGGGAACATGCACCGCGATCCAGACGCCCAAGGGCAACGGCACTCTTAGCCCTAAGGCATAACAGGTTACAGAATTCTTCTGCAGCGCAGCGGCCGGCAAGCGTTAGCCGCTGCGCTCTACCTATATCGACCACTCCAATATTAATGCTAAGGCAAAGGCGTCATGCACTCTTCGAAGCAAAATTCGTTCACAAAGAGAATGCCCTATGGAGCGGGCGTTGGATTGAAGGCTGAGCATTACGCTCGCATCCTGGAAGAACGTCCGATGATGGGCTTCTTCGAGGTGCACGCTGAAAACTACATGGGACCTGGTGGACCTCCACACCGATATCTATCAGAGATTTGCAGATACTACCCTCTGTCGATTCATGGTGTAGGCTTGTCGATTGGCGCCGATAGCCCGCTTGATTTACAGCATCTGAAGCGACTGAAAGCCCTGGTTGACCGCTACCAGCCTGCACTCTTTTCTGAGCATCTGGCATGGTCCTCTCACAACGCAGGCTTCTTCAACGATCTTCTTCCCGTCCCATACACGAACGAGACGCTCTCCCGAGTCGTCGAGCATATCGATGAAGTGCAGGAGGCGCTGGGGCGGCGGATGCTTCTCGAAAATCCTTCCACATATCTTGCCTTCGAAGAAAGCACTTATGCGGAGACAGACTTTATAGCTGAAGTGGCAAAGCGATCAGGGTGTGGGCTGTTGCTGGACATCAACAATGTCTTTGTTGCCTGCACCAATCAACAATGGAACACGGCGAAGTACCTCAAAGAATATCCGCTGCATTCGGTGGAGGAGATTCACCTTGCTGGTCATGCCGATGAGCTGGATGAGTTCGGCCGTCCGCTTCTAATCGATTCGCATGATCGTCCTGTCGACGAAACTGTCTGGCAGTTATACGAATTAGCCGTTGCAAAGATCGGCCACGTGCCCACGTTGATCGAGTGGGACACGGAACTTCCGGATTGGCCCGTCCTACAGCGCGAAGCCAGACGCGCCGAAGAGATCCTGTTTTCACATGCGGCCGAAGGAGCGTTTTGTGACCTCATTGCATGAACGTCAATATGAGTTCGCGGCGGCCCTCCTCGACCCCACCGCGAGTATTCCTTCTGGACTGGTCGGCCCGGATGGCAGACCAAGTGTGCGGCGTTTTGGCGTGTATCGTAACAACGTAATTGTCGGCCTTGTAGATGCTTTGCGCGGCACCTATCCTGCAGTCTGCCGCCTTGTTGGAGAAGAATTTTTTCTCGCCATGGCCAGAATGTATGCCACACAGCATCCGCCGGAGAGCCCCGTCCTGATCTCGTATGGCGCCTCCTTTGCAGGCTTTCTCGAGCGCTTCGAGCCAGTGAAGGATCTACCGTATCTTCCCGATGTTGCAAGGATGGAGTATGCATGGGTTGAGTCGTATCACGCAGAGGAGTCCGAGCCTCTTGCTGTCAGTACGCTCGAGACCATAGCGCCAGAGGACCTGCCTGGGCTGCGATTTCACTTTCATCCCTCTACTCGTCTGGTCTCTTCGAAATATCCTGCGCTGACGATATGGCGTATGAATCTGGGAGATATCGAACCCGCAGAGATTGCCCTTGCGGACAGCGAGGCAGAAGAAGTTCTGATCGTGCGTCCGCGGTCGCACGTAGAGGTGCGAGGTCTGCTCCATAGCCATGCACTCTGGATCCAACAGCTAATACGCGGTGAGACTGTTCTTTCTGCGACAGCGAGCGTGCTTGAGTGCATCTCCGACTTCGATCCTGCCGCCGCACTTGTGCTTCTCATGGAGTCAAACGCAGTCAAAGGCCTTCAACTCGATCCGACAAACCACCTTGGGAGACAGAATGATGCACGCTGAGATGAAAGACGGATCGTCGAAGCCGCTAGCTCTTCTCTGTGCAATAGAGGGCAGCTTGCGTTCCCTGGGACATACGCTGGCGCCTCCTGTCCTGCGAGTTGCACTTGCGCTCCCGTTTTTTCGTTCGGGCAAAACCCGATGGGATGGATTCCCTCATCTTGCATTTGCTACCCCCTTTCTCTTCGAAGATGTCTTCAAGTTGCACCTGTTGGGTCATGCATTCAGCCTTCCCTCACCTGTGGTGACAGCCTATGTTGTTGCCGTCGCCGAGATTGTTTTGCCGACGCTGCTTGTCCTCGGACTGGCCACTCGCCAAGCCGCTCTCGGACTACTGATCATGACGGGCGTGATTCAACTGGTCGCACCCGATGGCTGGGCCAATTTCCACCTCTACTGGGCCGCCATCGCACTGGCGATTCTGGCCCTGGGCCCTGGCAAGCTTTCTTTAGACTTTGCAATGCAAGTCGCGGCACGAAATCGCAGGCAATTATCTATTACAGAGAAAGACCAACCCGTGGTTTCATGGAAACAGCAGCAGTGAGCGCGTGCGAATGACCTCTCCTAAATCAGATCGGATGCAGATTGTGCCGCGACTGGAGTCCTCTTCCGGAAGCGCAGAGAATGCCGCCTACCCGGAGGCACGCGATCTGGACTGGAGCATTCTGATGGCACGCGCTCAGGATGGTGACACCGAAGCATATCGCCGCCTGCTTGAGCAGATCACGCCCTATCTTCGCCACCTCGCATCCAAACGGCACCGCGACCCTCGCGACATAGAAGACTCTGTTCAAGACATTCTGTTGACCGTCCACGTAATCCGGCAAACGTACGACCCTTCTCGCCCCTTTGGTCCCTGGCTGGTGGCGATTGCCAACCGCCGCATCTTTGATCGCCTTCGCCGAAGGATCCGCGAGATTCATCGGGAGGAGGCATTTGAGCCAGATCAGCACATCCACTCCAAGGGTCCATCCGAGATCAATGCACTGGCAGACCGCAAACTCCTGGAGGATGCTATCCAGAATCTACCTCCGACACAGCAGACGGCGGTCCGAATGCTTAAGCTGGAGGAGATGTCCCTGAAAGAAGCCTCAGCGCGGAGCGGCCTCTCCACAACCTCGCTTAAAGTTGCGACACATCGTGCGATGAAGGGTTTACGTAAAATTCTTGGCGGAGGGGGAGAGTGACGATGCGGACCTCTGACCTGATTTCCTCTTTGACAAATAATGTGACGCCCGTGAAGCGTCTGCGCTCGCCCTGGGTGCGTGCCAGCCGTTGGCTCTTGCTGGCCTCGGTCGTCTTGGGCCTCTTGACTGTCATGCAGGGTGTTCGTCCAAACTTTATGGAGAAGATGCAGCAGCCCTCCTTCTTCATTGGAATGCTTGCATCGTTACTGACCGGAGTATTCGCTACCATTGCGACGTTCATGGTCAGCCTTCCTGACCGCTCCAGGCGTTGGCTGCTGCTCCCACTCCCGACGCTTCTGCTCTGGGTCGCAAATATCGGCTACCAATGCCTGGAAGGGTGGGTTCCCGTCCGTCATGGCGACGTTTCGCTTGGCATTGCTACCAGTTGCCTGGCCACGTTAGTTCTTACCAGCCTGCCGCTATCGCTCGCAATGTTTGCGATGCTCCGCTACTCGGCCGCTTTCCGGCCGATGCCGGTCATCCTGATGGCAAGCCTTGCGGTCTCTGCGCTCACTGCGAACGCACTCTCGATGTTTCATCCTATGGATGCGACCGTCATGATCCTGGGATGGAATCTCGGAGTCGCTCTGATCTTTGCTCTCCTGGCAATGCTCTTTGGTCGAAGAGCCATTCAGCTGGAGTGATCGCGCCAGGCGCAGCCCAATAATATTTCCTTCGTAAGCCAACAGCGAATTGCGTGTCCGCACGCGCTGATTGCTTTCGTGCGCTCAAAATCTGAGGCGGCAGCGGACACCGCACTCCGTACCTCCCAAAGGAGTACAAAATGTCGATCGTTGCAGGTGTCATTTCTTTCAAAGCAAAGCCAAATCGCGGCTCCGAACTCGCTAACCTAATCGCCGCTGCCCTGCCTCACGTGCAGGAAGAGCCGGGTACGCCGCTTTGGCTGGTACTTCGCTCCAATGCTGATCCGGAAACTGTCTTTCTGGTTGATCTATTTCAAAACGCGGAGAGCCGTTCGGCACATATGACTGGAGATGCGGCAAAGCTCATCTTTGCTACAGCTCCCGAACTTCTTGCTGAAGAGCCTGTCATGCATCCTTCCGACCTGATTGCGGCCAAGGGATTCATGTCGTAGCCATACGAACGTCATGCGGACCGAATAGGAGGACGAAAATCCACCCCTCTCCTCCTAGAAACCGCCTCGCCTAGGCTCGCAACTTTCAACCATGCACTTGTCTCACACAACAGGCCTGCCAGCCTGGTAGGCCTCGCACGTCCCAAAATGCTACGGAGGAATTGAGCTCATGGGTCTATTAGAAGGAAAAGTCGCAATCGTTACTGGTGCCGGACGAGGCATTGGCGCCGCTGAAGCCCGTCTATTTTCGGAGGAAGGTGCCCTTGTACTCGCAACCGATATTCAGTTTCGTTCGAACCTGCAGGAGATCGATACTGCAAGCAGCTTGCTGATGATGCATCACGACGTGTCCGAGTCCGAGTCGTGGAAGATCGTCGTCGACATCGCCTGTTCTCACTTCGGAAAGATCGACATCCTGGTCAACAATGCGGCGATCGCCCGATACGGCACACTCTTCGACCAGTCGCAGCAGGATTTGGAAAACCACTTCCGTGTCAATCAGCTTGGCACTTTTCTCGGCATGAAAGCGGTGGTTCCCAGTCTTGCAAAGACCAAGGGATGTATCGTCAACACCTCCTCCATCGCAGCGCTTCGAGCGACCCCCGGTGTGTTTGGCTATGCCGGCAGCAAATGGGCCGTTCGCGGAATGAGCAAGAACGCTGCGGTGGAACTTGCACCATTGGGTATTCGCGTGAACACCGTTCTGCCGGGCATGATCGATACGCAGATGATGCGCGATGCCGGTGAGGAGGCCGCCGCGCAATACGAACAGCTTGTTCCCTGTGGTCGTATCGGCACTCCAGAAGAGGTCGCTCGCGTCGTCGCCTTTCTTGTCAGCGACCGGGCCAGCTACATCACAGGAGCCGAGTTCAAGATCGACGGCGGCCTGTACACCTGAACCGGCTTGCAACAGGCGCTCCCTCTCATAACTTTGCCGGACATGTTTGCCGCGTCCGGCAGCACAGCCGCCGCTGACATGCATCGACACGCGTGCCCTCAGCCACCCCCTCAACAAGGAGATGTTTATGTCGTTTGCCTCATCCATGAAGAAGAGATGGCCCTTGCTCACAGCCATCGCACTCTGCCTGCTCACGTTTGCAGCCATGCCTGCACGATCCGCGGCTCAGCTTTCCGCGTCACAAATGGAGACGAAGGGTGCAGCCAGGCGCGCGAAGGCGCGAAACATATTATTGGTACACGGCGCATGGTCAGACGGATCCAGCTTTGAAAAGGTGATTCCACTGCTTCAGGACGAGGGGTTCCACGTGGTCTCCGTCCAGATCCCATTGACGTCGTTCTCCGACGATGTAGCCACAACGCGAAGGGCCCTGGCCCTGGAAGATGGCCCAGTACTGCTGGTCGGACACTCCTATGGCGGTGCGGTCATTACCGAAGTCGGTAACGATCCTAAGGTCGTTGGTTTAGTGTATCTAGCCGCGCTTGCGCCAGAGGTTGGCGAATCGACCTCCTCGCTCCTTAATTCTGTTTCTGCAACGCCACTCTTCTCCGAGCTCTCGCAAGACGCGCATGGATTCCTGAAGGTATCTGAAAAGGGATACCTCGCAGACTTTGTCGAGGGAATACCTGAGAAGGAGCAGAGGATCCTGGCCGCAACGCAAGAGCCGACGAACGCAGCATCGCTAGGAGGCACCGTAACGGTAGCGTCGTGGAAAGAAAAGCCTTCCTGGTATATCGTCACCGAAACCGATCGCGCAGTCGCTACAGAGCTGCAGCGCTTCATGTCCAAGAGAATCTCAGCCTCCACGATTAGCGTCCGCTCGTGCCATGTGGTGATGTTCTCTCACCCGGAGGTAGTGGCATCTGTTGTCACGCTCGCCGCACTCGGATTTCATTGGTAGATGAAAGCGGGATTCTGACGAACCTGAGACTGGTTGGAAGCTACTCAGAGCACTAGCCCGTCGTATGCAGTCGACTCATTGAAAGTTGCGGGAGAGGAAAACCGGAACGACCTCCCTCTCCCGCAACTTCTATGGGGAGGGCTTCATTTCTTTGCCCAGTCCAATGTCTGTCCGCAGCATTCTGAATTTCAGCCGATTCTCTGAATGAATCCAACCGCGAGAATCCTGTAGATGCCCATACAAGATGCTCTCCAGCCATGCAGGCTGCACGAAATAGCGATGCACTCACGACGAGTGCACCGCCTATGCTATCTGTCAGAACGTGACCCGGCCACCGAGTTGGATCAGTCTCGGGAAGCCGAGCGTTCCTGTGACCTGTCCAGCACCGGAGTTGTAAACAGCTGAATTGGTCGAGGTGCTCCAGCTGCCCACGGTGAGGTTGGGCGTGCTGAACTGCGGTGTGTTGAAGGCATTCAGAGCTTCGGCGCGAAACTCCGCTCGAATGCGTTCCTTGATATGGAACTGCTTGTTAAGCGAGAGGTCGAAGTTGGCATAACCCGGCCCCTGGCAGCCTACAGCGCGCGGAGCTGTTCCGAACGGCAGGCTGCCGCCCACCGTCGGAGGAGGCGTAATGCTGAAGGCCTTCGGGTTGAAGTATTGCGATAGCCGATCCTGCGGCCTTCCGCTCCTGCAGGGATTCATCCCAGCAATCAGGGATGGCCGCTGTGTACTGTTGCCGTAGGAGGTAATGTTGTTCGTCTGTACGATCGCGAGAGGGCTCCCGTTTTGAATGATCGTGACGTCGTTGAAGTTCCACCCGCCAACCAGAAGGTCGAGCCAGTGGTTCTTACTCGCTGGATGAAGCATCTTTGCGCACCAACCTTCATTCTTCTTGCAGGCACATCGGCATGGCTTCAGCATGATCGGGGCAAGTCCACACCAGGCCTCTCTCTCTTTCTACTGACTCGCGGCCTCTGGCTGATCTTTCTCGAGGCCACGGTCATCAGCTTTGGATGGACGTTCTCCATTCCCTATCTGATCTTCTTCCAGGTGATGTGGGCCATCGGCTGCGCGATGATTGCCTTTGCTGCTCTTGTGTGGCTCCCGCGCGTCGCCGTGCTGGTCATGGGGTTGGCCATCGTCGTGGGACACAACCTTCTTGACCGCGTTCCGCCTGGCATCTTCGGCCATCTCCCCACGCTATGGGCCGTGTTGCATATGGGCGGACAGTAGCCGCAGAGTAACTCGCCCGTGCTGCTGACGACCGGGCAGGCGTGATGGCTCTCGGTTACGGCATGGGCCCGCTCTTTGTCTCTCGCGAGCGCAGCCGACTCTTCCTCGTGATCGGTGCGTCTCTTTTGGCGTTGTTCTTTGCGCTCCGATCTCTGAATGTCTACGGCGACCCGCACCCCTGGGCGATGGGTGCGACGCCAGGGCAGACGGTCATGCACTTCTTCAACGTGCAGAAATACCCGCCCTCCCTGCTCTACCTCACTGTCACCCTCGGCATCGCCTGTCTGCTCGCCACGCTGTTCGATCGCTGGCGCGGTCGTCTCACCGACGTTCTTCGCGTATTCGGCTCCGTTCCGCTCTTTGCCTACGTCTTGCATATCTATCTTCTCCATGCGGCGAATGTAGCGCTGCTCGTGCTTACCCACCGCCCGACTCTCGGTACCTTCGACCAGACGCGCACCGCCTTTCTCGAACCGGAAAAGCTCGCTGGTTCGGGTTTTCCGTTGCCGGTCATCTTTGCGGTGTGGTTAGGCGTTCTGCTCCTGCTCTATCCGCTATGCCGTTGGAGGGCATCTCTCAAATCCAGGAACCACTCCTGGTGGCTGTCCTATCTCTGAGCGTCTGTATGGAGGGATTCTTATCCCACATGGAAGCGAATCACTTTACTCGGCGGATTTTGCGGTCACACAGGAGGAGATGGAAGTGATCGAAGGTCCTTCGATCTGTATGGGAGTTCTCTCTGAAAGGAAGCCCGATCATCTGCAATGAGAGCGTTGTCGATTCGGTTGACAGCTTCAAGGGACAGCGGCGATCTCAACATCTTTAGCCGCCGCAGCAACTTTGATTGTTCGCAGCCTTCCATTCCGCTGT
Source organism: Edaphobacter sp. (assembly GCF_028283685.1). GTDB lineage: Bacteria > Acidobacteriota > Terriglobia > Terriglobales > Acidobacteriaceae > Edaphobacter. Next base: position 769,458 of record NZ_JAPWKF010000001.1, read on the forward strand.
CGCAGTGCCAACCAGAATGAGTTCCATGGAAACGATGCACAAGAGCATCCTGAATAGACGAGAATCGAACATGCACATTCCTCCTTGATCGCGAAACAAATCGAGTGACAAGAACAATCAATTGCGTGCGGAATGTCAGTCGTGCAAAGTCATTGAATGCTTACAAACGGCGTATTGGCGATTTATTTGCATGCTCCCGGAATAGTTCTTAGCGACATGCATGTACCTCGCGGAGATCAGTTGCAACTCCTCTCTAAAAAGAAGCTGCGTCCGAACTGACCGGCCACACAGAAGCAACCAGCCGTTTTTAGCGGTAGGTCCATCTCCACGCGTATTGCACTTGCGACATCCTGCGGTAGCTACGAATCAGCGCCGGGACGTGACAACAGGGCGAGGTAACGGAGGCGAAGATCTCTAGCACCAAACCTTTGGCAGCACGATGCAAAGCATGGCTCCATGAAGGACGTGCAGGCACACTTGCGTCACGCCAGCATCACGACCACGGGGAATATCTACGTGCAGGAGATTCCGGAGACAGTTCGGGCTGCCGTCAACGCCACAACGAACGAGATTCTAGGACTGGAGAATGAACGGAAAAGACAGGAATCTCAAAAGCACAGAAACAAAATATCCCGCATTGTTCCTCAATTGAGACTACCAATGCCGCCTAAATTGTTGGTTTGATTGGCTCCTGAGGTAGGACTCGAACCTACAACCCTTCGGTTAACAGCCGAATGCTCTGCCATTGAGCTACTCAGGAATGCCGTGCCACACGTCTCAGCAACGTGCTGCGCTGTAATTATTTATAGCAAAGGATGGCCTCTGGGTCAAAATCCTGACATGCGGGTCATGCTGGCAGGCGAGCTGGTGAAGCGTGACTGCCGGATGGCTTTCACTTCAACAACATACAACCCGCTTTAGAGAGGAAGGACTCATAATAGAGGGGAGCATTCGCCCACTAACTGGAACGCTTCATGAGTCTTGCGATCTGATGCATCTCTCATCGCTGTAAATGCTGGATTGTGATCCAGTCTGATGTTTATCCGTAAGTGTCCCGCGGCCATCGAGAGATGCCCTGGACAAGGAGCTACTCACCGATGCATTCCCCGACAACCCGCCGCAAATTCCTGGCGAACTCCGCCGCCGCGGCAGCAGCCTCACAGGTGGGGCCATTGGGATGGGCAATGCAAGCGACGCCGTCCGGCGCAGCAGCGGACGACGAACAGACTCCCTATAAGCTCTTCTTCGAGCAGCCTGCAAACGCCTGGCCCGATTCCCTGCCCGTCGGTAATGGCCGGCTGGGCGCGTGCATCTTCGGGCAGCCTTCGCGTGAACGCATTCAACTGAACGAAGAGTCCATCTGGGATGGTGAGGTTCGAGACCGCAACAACCCTCAGGCCAGCACAGCGGTGGAGACGATGCGCCAGCTACTCTTCGCCGGAAAGGTCGCCGAAGCTGAAGCCCTGGTTCCCAGTGAATTTCTTGCGATTCCTCAGCGGCTTCCCTGCTACCAGACGCTTGGAGATCTGCACTTGGACTTTGGCCAGATGGAGGGCATCACCAACTACCGGCTGGAGCTGAATCTCGACACCGCCATTGCGACGACCACGTTCACTCACCAGGGCGTCGACTACCGCCGCGAGGTCTTATCCTCCTCTCCGGATCAGGCCATCGTGATTCGCCTGACGGCAAGCCGGCCGGGCAAGATTAATCTTCGCGCCACGCTCGATCGCCCCGCCAATTTCACAACTGCCGCTATCGCACAAAATCGGCTCACACTCTTTGGCACGGCGCTGCCAGTGAACGATAATCCCGGGTTGCAGGACAAGGAGCGCCAGGTCGGCATCAAGTATTACGCCGAGCTGCTGGCGGTCTCGACGGACGGCACAACCAACACGCAGGAAGCTCTCCTGACGATCGCCAATGCCACGGCCGTCACCCTCTTTCTGGATTGTGCCACCAGCTTTCGCTACCCCGCAGGCGAGTCAGCGATGCGTCAGGCCGTGGTCAATAACCTGCTTCGCGCCGCGGCTCGCCCGTATGAAGAACTGCGCCTGAGGCATATAACCGATCACCGCCGTCTCTTTCGCCGCGCGGGAATCACCCTGGTCAAAGGCGACGATCCCAACGCAAGTATGGCGACGGACAAGAGACTTGCGCGCCTGAAGGCCGGTGCTGACGATCCCGGTTTACTGGGGATTTACTTTCAGTTCGGGCGGTACCTGCTGATCGGAAGCTCACGCAACGGCACCATGGCTGCGAATCTGCAGGGTATCTGGAATGAATCGGTCGATCCTCCATGGGGTTCCAAGTACACCATCAACATCAATATTCAGATGATCTACTGGCTCGCCGAGCGGGCGAACCTCTCCGAGCTGCATAACCCGCTCTTCGATCTGATCGATCGGAGCCGCAATCCCGGCCACCTCACCGCAGAGCGCTACTACAACGCACGCGGCATCGTGGCGCACCACAACACCGACATCTGGGGTGATGCCGTCCCCGTCGATGGCCTCGGTGGTGGCGTCTGGCCCATGGGAGCAGCCTGGCTATCACTCCATTTGTGGGACCACTACGACTACACCGGCAACATCAACTTCCTGCGAGACCGTTGCTATCCACGCCTGAAAGACAATGCGCTGTTCCTGCTCGACTATCTGGTGACCGATCCGGCGACGGAGAAGTTCGTTACCGGTCCTTCCTGCTCGCCGGAGAACTCCTACCTGCTGCCGGACGGCACGAAGCACCATCTCTGCATGGCCCCGACCATGGACATCGAGATCGTCCGCGCAGTACTGACCCGGCTGCTGCAGGCTGCGGCCGTGCTGGCTGCATCCCCCGAGTGGGACGCGACCACCGACGCAGAGATTCACAATCGTGCTCGTCTTGCGCTCATCAAGCTGCCCTCATTCGAGATCGGCAAGTCTGGCAACCTTCAGGAGTGGCAAGTCGATTACGCCGAGCCCGAGCCCGGACACCGCCATATCTCTCATCTCTTTGCGCTTTTTCCCGACGATCAGATCACGCCTCACCGCACACCGGAGTTGGCCAAGGCTGCTCGCGTCACCCTCGATCGCCGCCTCGCTGCGGGTGGCGGAAGCACGGGCTGGTCGCGCGCATGGATCGTCTGCTGCATGGCGCGGCTGGGTGACGGAGACGCAGCCTACAGCAGCCTGATGAAGCTTCTATCTGACTCCACCCGCAGCAATCTCTTTGACGTCTGCGGCACCAAGGCAAACTCGCCGTTCCAGCTGGACGGAAACATTGGCGGACCAACCGGCATGGTTGAGATGCTGCTGCAATCGCACGCCGGAGGCACCGGAGAACCACGGCAGCGCGGCGTAGAGGCAGCAGCGAATATCATCCGCCTGCTGCCAGCTCTGCCGCAGAACTGGGCTGCCGGCTCGTTTCATGGCCTTCGCGCTCGCGGTGGACTGGAGATCGACCTGGAGTGGGAGGGTGGAAAGGCGACAACCGCAGTTCTGCGGTCTCACCTTGAGTTGACCCACCACATCATCGCTCCTGCCGGTCAGCGCATCGCCTCGGTCACACCGGCATTAGAGCAGTCGATCCCCACCGATAACCCGGGAGAGCTACTGCTTCCGGTGCAGGCGGGAGATACCTACACCATCCATTTCTCCTGAGGCCTTCAGCGCCCGGTCTACTCCATTCGTTCAGGCCTGCTCGCTGCCTCATCAACGTGGCTTCGCTCCGCTTCCGTCGATAAACGCCAGGAGATCGCGTGTGAACTCCTCTGGCCGCTCCCAGTGCAAAGCGTGTCCGGTCTCGGGATACGATTTCAGCGTGGCATGCGGAATCGTATCAAGGAGAGCCTGTTGATCCTCCCGATGAAAGATTGAGTCCTTCTCTCCCCAAAGCAATAAAGTAGGAACCTTGATTTTCTTCAAATCATCGATGGAGCTGCCCCCGGCTATCGTCTGCGCCAATCCGTGCCAGGTCGCCGCAGGCACACGCTGCGACTCACCAACCATCATTTCGAAGAACCATGCAGGAACGGGATGGTAGATCGTGCTTGCCTGAAAGTCACGGGCAAAGGTATATGGAATCGGATCCTTCAGCGAAGCAAATGGTCCGGAGATCTCATGCTCTGAAGAGCCTGCCTTGCTCACACCAGGACCCGATCCGATCAGCACCAGCCTGCTCAAACGGCCTGCCTGGTCCTGCTCCGCGACTTTCTGCGCGACGAAGCTTCCCAGCGAGTGTCCAACCAAAGTGACGTGCTGGAGCTTCAGCTCGCCGAGAAGATCCAGGATGTCGGCGGCGAAGTCGTTCCGTGAATACCCCTCCTCAGGATGATCCGAAAGTCCATGGCCGCGCAGTGTCACCGCATAGACACGATACGTCTCCGGCAAAAGCGGAAGCACGCGCTGATACGAGTGCCAGGAGTCGCCAGCCCCATGAAGCAGGACAATCACCGGTCCATTCGAATTGCCCTGAACGACATAGTTCAGCGTGATTCCGCTATGCAGTTTGATGTCATACGCCGTAACGCGATCGTCCTTCGGAGGCCCCTGTGCCACTAAAAATCCAGGAACAACAAGCAACAGAGCAAGCAACATCACCAGGCGATCAACACGATGAGCGAGAGAAGAGTAGCGCACACAGATCCTTTCTTTGTGAGGGGAAGGAAACATCGCAACGCCGATTACAAATGGGAACTTCCTGCACGCAAAGCGATACGGAGCAAGGCATGATCGTGTGGCAAGGAAGAACGGACGCCGCCCGGGGGAGATGGCATCAACGACATCGACAGAACGTCAGAACCATCTTGCGATGACCTGCTTGGAAAGGTATATATGTCCGGACAGAGTTTTCCATTGCACTCAGTGGCCACTTTACATCAACATGATCCAAATCGTGTAGAGTGACTGGCCGGACGCTGAGGAGGAAGGCTGGCAACATGAACCGCGGAACAGCGCGAATCGTCTTTACGCTTCTGATGTACGGCGGCGTCCTTATCTTCCTGCTGCCCTATGTCCTGGAACGCTCCAGATTTGCGCCCTTCCTGATGCTGAGCGGCGCGATCATAGCCGTGGTCTGCGGCCTGTTGCGCTGCTATTTCACCGAGAACGACGAATAGCCGTTCAGGGCTGAGGAATCGCCTCCGATTCCGACGCACTTGCCGATGGAGGCTGCGCAGCGACAAACTGCGCCTGCTTCAGCACCCGATAGCCGTCGCGGGTACGAATCCGGTACTTCTGCGCCGCCTCGCCTACCAGCTTCACCGAGATCGTGCGCCATCCGCGATTCGCATTCGCCTGCGGATAGTAGCTGAGCGAATACAAGTGCGCCAGGTCTTCGCGAATGGAGGCGAAGGCATCCTTCTCATCCTTCCAGCTCTTGGAGAAGTACGCCTTGCCGCCGGTCGCCTTGCTCATACGCTCGAAGACCGCCGTCGAGATGGGCTCGGCCTGCGCGTCGCGCGTGCTGATCATGTAGATGATCGTGCCGGTCGATTGCGCCAGTTCTGCAACATCTTCGGGAGGCACAAGGCTCGCATTGTCGGGGCCATTGGAGAAGACGACGATCGCCTTGCGCCCAGTGAGGCGGGCTGCATCCTTCACCGTGAGCAGAAGACTGTTGTAGAGTGCGGCATCGTCGCCTGCCACCGTGCTGCGTACGCCTCGCAGGACCGTCGGCCTGTCTGCCGTCAGCTGCACGGCTCGCGAAAGATCGCGGCTGTAGGAGTAGAAGGCGACACGTCCCGCTCCTTCCAGCGAACGGATGAAGTCTGCGATCGAGTCCTGGGCAAACACGAAGCCGCGATACATATAGTTGCTCGTATCGAACAGAATGAAGACATTCGCTCCGATCACCCCGGAAGCTGCCGGTTTCACAACAGCGGTTCCCGCAGTAGAAGTGGTTTCTTCCACGGTCGACTGCGAGACCATCCTTCCGTCCGGTCCGATCACCAGACGGGTTGTCGGTTCATTGCCTTCTTCAAAGGTCGCAATCTTCTCCGGGATCTTGTCCTCTGTAACAACAAAGTCCTCCGGCTTCAGCCCGGTCACATAGTTCCCTTTGCGGTCCGTGACCGCGACGTTCAACTGCACCAGAACAACGTTGACGGTGATGCGTGAATCATCCTGGGCAGACGTTTTAGCTCCTCCATACAGCAAGAGGCATGACACGAGCAGCAGAGACCACAGGGACGTTTTCACCGGATTCCTCCCATCACAGATTCAGGCCGGACATCTTCGGTATTGCGTAACGACGTGTTCGTGGCGATCGGCAGTGGCCCCACCTTGCCCTGGCGCAGATCCTCTCCCGCCTCCCTCATGGCCCGATTGAGCGCCGGCCAGTCTTCAAGGTCGGTGGCAAAGATCTTCGCCGACATGCGGCGCGTCAGCTCGGGAACCAGATAGTTGAGGGTCGCAGGCGCGTATCCCTTCTCGTCCACCAGGCGCGCCCAGTAAAGATTGTTCGACTCCCACGACTCGCCAAAGAGGCGGCTCGACTCTCCACCGAAAGACGGAAAGGGCTTCACGTACAGCAACGCCGACGCATAACTGCGCGTCAGCACAGGATGAGGAACGCCAAAGTCGTGCGCCAGCCGTAGTGCATTCGTCTCCGTCGGGTACTGAGCGCAGAGCGCCTCCAACTGCTGACTCGCCACCCCGTAAGCAGCTGACTTGCCGGGGTTCGTCGCTCGATACTCTGCTGCCAGGTAAAAGGTATCTGCCGGCATCACCTGCGTCAGCAGCGCCACAGCGTCCTCTCCGTTCGCCAGCGACGAATCAAGAACCTCCAGCCGCTGCGGCGCCAGTCTGTTGGAGAGAATCGCCACAACCTGGCCGCGCAGCTCCACGTTCGACACTGCAGCAACCAGGATCTCCTCTCCCGAACGCTGATACAGCGTCACCGCATGCAGCTCTGCCGGAGTAACGTTCCACCAGCGCGGCACCGTGGCGCTCACCATCAGATCCGGTACCAGCTCCTTCCAGATAAGGGCCTGAACGTTCTCCGGCGCAATGAAGTCCTGCTCGGTCGAGGCCAGAGCATACGGCAGATCGGCCAGCGATCCCATCAGGTACGCTCCGCCCCCGGCCGGAGCCCCCATCCCCATCAACTCGGGTGCCAGCCAGTAGCGTTCGGAGGCGACGACCGACATTCCCGAAAAATCATGCGACCGCACAAATAACGAGTTATTGTGCAGCACCTGCGCTCCGGGTGGCTCGTAGTACGCATAGTTCAGCCCAACCAGCGTATCGCGCAGGAACGGTGTCAGCTGTCCGCGCGCAGTCTCAAGCTGCGCCTTGCTGCCGGAGTTCTTGATGATCTTCGTCAGGTCGGTCTTGATCTGCAGCTCAGCGTGATGCGTGCTGTAAACACCTGGAGCCCAGGTGATCTTCTCGTTATTGGTAAAGATCGGCCGCGGCATATCGAACTCGCGCAGCTCCCCGGCAAGTTGCAGCATGTTCTGCGCCGCTGGTGTTCCCTGCTCCATCGCGCTCAGACCATCGCCCAACGAGAAGAGCGTATCCAGAGGAACCAGCCGCTGATCGTCCAGTACGCTACGCACGCGATTGGCGATCTCCTCATGCGTTCTCTGCGCGTCAACTGCCTGCTGCGGCGGCCCGGCCAGCAGCTCGACCAGCTTCTCCTGGGTCACGCTGCGACTGCCGGCCGCAGCGATCAGCATGTTACCCAGCGACGCCCGCACACCATCAAACAACTCCGGCGGCGAGGTGATCTTGTCGAATGGAGCGATGATGCCCATCCAGCTGCTGTTCAGCTCGGAGGGAGGAATCTCGCCCTGCCGTGCCATGATCTGCCAGAGCCCGATGTTCGCCTGGAAAGCTCCAACGGCATTGCCGCGCAGTGTCTGGTTCGAGATATCCCCAATGGCATCGGCGACGCTCATAAAGCGTGTAATCGACTCGTCCGTCAGATCGGGAAACTCGGAAAAGAGCATGTACCAGCTGCCAAATCTCTCGAACCGCTTCGCCAGAAGATGGACGGTCTCTGGAGAAAGCTTCATCTCTGGCGACCGGCCCGCATCGATAGCCAATAAGGTCATGTAACTCTGCAGCGGCCCGGTGTCCGAATCCAGTCGGGAGAGTGACGCCATCGCCTCCAGCAACTGATCGCTTGCCGTCCAGCTGCGGGAACGCTTTGCCCACAGATGCACAAGCTTCGAGTCGCTCTTATCATTCAGAATCTCCTTCCACACCGGCAAGCCACCGGGAATATGCGGCTGCCCGTCGGCGTCCCAGTTCACCCGTGTAAACAACACCAGCAGGCCAGGCGCTTTGCGAAAGATGCTGGCCGTCGCTGCAGGTTCTGCATTCGGAGATCGAAACGCCTCGTACAGGTGCTTGAGCCTCGACGGCTCGGTAAGGTGTTCCTGCTGGCTCATACTGACGCGGCTCATCGCATCGAAGTAGGCCGCCAGCCATCCGTTGTCCTTCGACACCAGCTTCAGAACGAACTCTCCCGGCGTCGTTGGGCTTGCCCCGACCAGATCTCGCCATACCGGATCGGCGGCGGGACCGCCGGGGACATGCACGCGGCCCGACCGGATCGAGATCTGGCTGCCATAAAAATCCATCACTGGGGCATAGATGGAAAGCTTCATCAGCCCGGGTGAGTGTTGCAATTCACGATTTGTCTCAGAATCGTTTCGCGCCATGGCCCAGTACAGCCGCGCGACCTCCGGCTCCTGCAGAAGCAAATCGACGACGTTGCTCGAGGTCCTCTTCCGGCTGATGGAAAGCCACTCCGCCGCGCGCAGCAACACCGGCACACGCGCCGAGGGATAGCTGTAATCAAAGGGAACGCCCTTCTGCAACGCCTCTTCCAGCCCCATCAGGGGGAAGCCGGAGTCGATGGTCAGGAAGGCCCGATCGGGATTCGAGGTTGCAAGTGTCAGATCCTTCTGCTGACAGTTGCCGACGATCCGGTAGCCCAGGATCTGGATCAGCGTCCCGGCGTCCTCACACCGGCTGACGTGGATGCTCTGCCCCGGGCCGGCAAGAATCTGCAGCTCCCTGGCCTGCTCCACGTAACGGTCAAGCAGCACAAGGAACTCCGTCGGATGTCCCCGCATGTACCCCTGCATATAGACATTCCGCGACAGCAGCGGCAGAACATCATCTGCATTGATCTTCTGGCTGATGCCCGCCATTCGCAGAAATGAACGCAGCGGACCAGGAATATTGACCATCTCAGCGCTTCGAGGGCGCGCTTCGACCACGGGCATCGTGCGCGAAGCAGGACGTGGCGGCACTGTCGAGGAGAGCGGCACCTGACCATAGGTCCCCTGGACCAACAGCAGGCACGCTGTTTCCACGAAAAGGACTGCGAGACAACGAAGTCGGAACTTCATCGTGTTCACCTCGTCAGCAACCTTGAGGCGACGTAACAGCTATGCCCGGCTGTGCATGCTCCTGCGCGATGGCCTTTGATCGGCAGCCAGAATCATTAGGCCGCCGGAATCAATTAAGGAATCAGCCACCACTCATCCGCCAGAGCCATGCATCGTCATACCCCTCGGATAGTTTCCATTCGGACCGTTAAAACGATGAGCCTGAGGATTGCACCAGCACCTCACGCCGTCAAGGGCCGATTGAAAGATCGCTCCGCTGAGTTGTATTTCCACGAACACTCCGTCCAGGCAGGTCGAGGCTATCTCGCTCATACGGCATGGCCTTTGGCCGCCTTTGCCATTTGTTTTAAGTCATTACAAAAGTCTTACACCATGCAGCCTTGAGCCCTGATAGTTTCGAAAATAGAAAGTCTCAAGGAAGCGAGAACAAGCACTATGAGCCCTATCACCTCTTCGGAAGAGATCGTACAGGCCCCGGCCAGCACCCACTCCACACCTGCCGTTCACGTCGCAGCCCAGGCGGCGCGTAAGGTCCGTGAGGACCTGCGCATGGGACGCGATCACCAGGAAGGCCGGATCAACTGGATCACGGCCATTGCCATGGGCGTCTTCCACGTCGGAGCGATTGCGGCCCTGTTCTTCTTCTCCTGGAAGAACCTCGCCGTGGCTGCGGTCATGTACTTTCTCGCTATCAATGTCGGCATCGGCATGTGCTATCACCGCCTGCTGACGCATCGCGGCTACAAGACCCCTCGCTTCATGGAGTACCTGCTGACCATCTGCGGCACCCTGGCGCTTGAGGGCGGACCGATCTTCTGGGTTGCCACCCACCGCGTTCATCATCAGAACTCCGACCACGAGGGCGACCCCCACACCCCGCACGACGGCACCTGGTGGGCTCACGCCGGATGGATCATCTCCGGCCGCGCCCTTCACTCCGAGACCGCGCTGCTCGGCCGCTACGCTCCCGACCTGACCCGCGATCCGGTCCATGTCTGGCTCTCGAAGTACCACTGGCTTCCGCTGACCATCGCCGGCTTCCTGCAGCTCGGCCTCGGCGCCGCTCTCGCCTCGCCCGGTCATCGCCTCGTCGGCGCCCTCGGCATGATGCTCTGGGGAACCTTCCTGCGGGTCACCCTCGGCCTCCACGCCACCTGGCTGGTCAACTCGGCCACCCATCTCTGGGGCAATCGCCGCTTCGAGACGCACGACGACTCGCGCAACAGCTGGTGGGTCGCTCTTCTCACCGGTGGCGAGGGCTGGCACAACAACCACCACGCGCACCCCGTCAGCGCCCGTCACGGTCTGGCCTGGTACGAGTTCGACGTCAACTACTACGGCATCTGGGCTCTGTCCAAGCTTGGCCTGGCCAAGAAGGTCCAGATTGCCAAGTTCGACCCGGCAGATCCCAAGCCGGCAGGCATGTAAGCCGTCGGACAACAGACCCTCTCAGGGCGCGGATAACCTCCGCGCCCTGAGCTATTTAACACAACGGAAAATATTTCCAGCTAAGATCGACAACATAGAGTTATCCCACCAGATGCAATCTGCATCCCATTCGACATCTGCTGGATGCGGGCGTATGGTGAATGACCGCACAGCATAGATTTATTAGCCAGACTCCGAAGTATTGCTGAATTTACAGATCTCACTAACGAAAGAGGCTTGCATGACCATCAACGCCCGCTTCCTGTCCTTCTCCGTCTTTCTCTTCCTGGCAATTGTTTTGGCTCGAGGCACGGTAGCCCATGCTCAGACCACCTATTGCGCCTCCGACGACGGCAGACGCCATTCCTGCGGCATGAATACCCGTGGCGGCGTACAGATGACCAGACAACGCAGTGGTTCCGCCTGCATCCAGGGACGGACCTGGGGCTATGACAACCGTAGCGTCTGGGTCGACCAAGGCTGCCGCGCGGAGTTTATCTCCGGCAGAGGAAACGGTTACGGCCCGGGTAATGGTCCTGGCAATGGCTCAGGTAATGGCTGGGCTGGAGGCGGTGGTGGTGGCCAGACCCTCTACTGCGCCTCAGACGACGGCAAGCGAAACTACTGCAGCGTCAACTCTCGCAACGGCGTCCGCATGGTGCGCCAGCGCAGTGGCTCCGCTTGTATCGAGGGACGGACCTGGGGCTATGACAGACGCGGTGTCTGGGTGGACAACGGTTGCCGGGCCGACTTCGTAACGCGCTAATCATCGCATCTCCTATGGCTATGGCCGCGCTCTCCCTCGGAGCGCGGCCTTTTCGTGTCCGCAGAGGCACAACAGACGGAAAGCCCCTGCACACAATCCTTTACCGTGTAGAAGAGTCGCTATACTTTCTCTAGCGCACTTCAGCGGAAGCTCATGAACTTTACCCGACGTCGCGGAGCCATCGCCTTCTTCATCACGCTCGGCGCCTTGCTGGTCGGCGTCGCCGTCACGCTCAATATCGGCTGGATCGTCCTCAATGAGCGCAAGGTTGCCCTTGCTGTCCTGGGCGTCATCCTCTTCGCATTGCTGATCGCCGGCCTCGTCCTGAACACCGTCTTTCTCGTCCGCGAGGTTCGCCGCAACGAACGCCAGGACTCCTTTCTCAACGCCGTCACCCACGAGCTGAAGACCCCGATCGCCAGCATTCGCCTCTACCTCGAGACCCTCCAGCGCCGTCCGCTCGAAGAGGACCAGCGCCAGCAGTTTTACGCCAGCATGCTGGCCGACTCCGACCGGCTGCTTGCTACCGTCGAACAGGTCCTGAAAGCCGGCCAGCTGGGCCAGCGCGACCGGCAGCAGAATCGCACCATCGTCGAAATGCAGCCGCTCGTCGAAGAGTGCATCGCCGTCGCCCTGCAGCGGCACCATCTCCCGCCTGATGCCATCCTCCTCGAACCCATACCTGGGGACGTCCGGCTCAATGTGCGCGGCATCGCGGAAGACCTCCGCACCGCGATCCTCAACCTGCTCGACAACGCCGTGAAGTACTCCCCTGACGGCGTCGATGTCCACTGCACTCTCTCCATCACCAACTACACCAACGTTACCCTCCGCATCACCGACACCGGCGTCGGCCTGCCCGTCGATCAGCTGAAGCGCATCTTCCGGCGCTTCTACCGTGTCCCCGGCCGCAGCATGTCACGCATCAAGGGCACCGGCCTCGGGCTCTTTCTGGTCCGCAACATCGCCCGCCAGCACGGCGGCGATGTTCTCGCCTCCAGCCCGGGGCTGAACGAGGGCACCACCGTCACCCTGACGCTGCCGCTCGCCGGATCGCGACAACAGCTCACAGCGAAGAAGCCATCCCGGAGGGTGCATGAGTGAAATGCCTCTGATCGCCGTCATCGAAGACGAAGAACACCTCGCCCAGGGCCTGCTGTTCAACCTGCAGGCGGAGGGCTACCGCACCCACCACGAGGCCGACGGCGATACCGCCCTCGAATATCTCCTCAAAACCAACGACCGGGTCGACGTCGTCGTACTCGACGGCATGCTCCCCGGCACCGACGGCTTCAACATCGTCCGCGCCATGCGCAAGGCGGAGCAATACACCCCCGTTCTCATGCTCACCGCGCGCTCGCGTCCCGAAGAAGTCCTCGAAGGTCTCGACGCCGGTGCCGACGACTACCTGCCCAAGCCCTTCGATCTGGGCATCCTGCTGGCACGCATCAAGTCCTTGCTGCGCCGCACCGCCTGGCATCGCAACGCCGCGCCGCCTGGCAGCGAGCTGGAGGTGCCCTCCGCCCAGCCCGTCGAATACTCCTTCAACCACCGCACCATCCGCTTCGATCTGCTGGAGCTCGTCGCTCCCAATCGCACCACCCAGCTCACCGTGATGGAGGCCGATCTCCTGCGCTATCTCACCGAACGCGAAGGTCAGGTCGTCTCTCGCAAAGAGATCCTCGATCAGGTCTGGCGTGTGCACGAGGACACCGACACCCGCGCCATCGACAACTTCATCGTCCGACTCCGCCGATATATCGAGGATGATCCCGCCAACCCGCAGCACCTCGTCACCGTGCGCGGCATAGGCTACCGCTTCCTCGCTAATCCGTAGACCCTGGCAATAAAATGGCGCCCTTCGTCACAAACTCCAAGACTCCTATTGCCATGCCATAGATATGATGGCAATCTCGTATTGTCATCCAATAGGAGATTGCCATGGGCGATAAGACTGATGTCTGGCAGGGCACCCTGGCCCTGATGATTCTCAAGACCCTTGAAGCCATGGGGTCGCTGCACGGATACGGCATCGCGCGGCGTATCGAACAGACCAGCGGCGACCTGATCGCCCTCAACTATGGCACCCTCTATCCTGCCCTGCTTCGTCTGGAGCAGGAAGGATCCATCGCAGCAGAGTGGGGTATCTCCGACAACAACCGCCGCGCCAAGTTTTATACGCTCACCCGCGTCGGCCGCCGTCAGATTCAGCACGAGACCCGCAGCTGGGAGCAGACCACCGCCATCCTCGCCCGCTTCCTGAATCCCACAGAGGAGGCGTCATGAGACATCTGCGCGCATGGCTGCGACGCATCGCGGGCATCATTCCCCGACAGCGACAGGAACAGGACTTCTCCGATGAGCTCGCCAGTCATCTGCAAATGCACGTCGACGATAACCTGCGCTCCGGCATGACGCCTGAGCAGGCGCGACGCGAAGCTCACCTCAAACTCGGAGGCCTGGAGCATACCCGGCAAGCTCACCGCGAACGCCGCACGATTCCCTTCGCCGAGACGCTGCTGCAGGACATACGCTTCGCCCTGCGTCAGCTTCGCCGCAGTCCCGGCTTCACCATCACCGCAATCCTGATGCTCGCCCTCGGCATCGGGGCCTGCGTCGCCATCTTCGCCTTCGTCGACTCGGCCCTGCTCAAGCCGCTGCCCTACGCCGATCCCAATAGCCTCGTAGACGTCGCTGAGCGCGGCGCCATGCTTCCACGCTCTAACCTCTCTTACCTTGACTACGAGGACTGGAAACGCCTCAACACCGTGTTTTCTTCCCTCGATGCGTACTCGGGCTCCGGTTTTCTCTATCGAACCTCGTCCGGCGTGGAACCGGTCTTCGCAACGCGCGTCACCGCAGGCTTCTTCCGCACCCTGGGTGTGCGTCCCATTCTTGGTCGTGACTTCTACGCCGGTGAAGACGAAACCAACGCCGCTCCCACCGTATTGCTCGCTTACAGCACCTGGATGAATCGTTTCGGGGGCCGGGCCGGCGTGGTCGGGCAGACCATCTCGCTCGACAATACGCCGACCACCATCATTGGCGTACTCCCCAAGGACTTTCACTTCGCCCCTCGCGGCGGCGCTGAGTTCTGGGCGACAACACACGCGCGCACGCCATGCGAGAAGCGCCGCAGCTGCCACAATCTCTTCGGCGTAGGCCGCCTCAAAGACGGCGTCAGCATCAAGACCGCATTCGCTGAGATGGCCACCATCGCTAAGCAGCTTGAGGTCCAGTATCCCGGCTCCAACCAGGATCAGGGTGCCGCGCTGGCTCCACTCTCCGAACTCATCATCCGCGACATCCGGCCAATTCTTCTTGTCCTGCTTTGCGGCTCGGCACTGCTCATGATGATTGCCTGCCTCAATGTGGCCAGTCTCCTGCTGGTTCGCTCAGAAGGCCGCCGCCATGAGTTCGCCGTGCGTGGCGCTCTTGGCGCGACACCGCGAAGGCTCATCCGTCAATTCGCCACCGAAGCCGCATTGCTCGTGACCTGCGGTGCCATGTTCGGCCTGAGCGCAGCCTATGGCTGCATGCAGGCGATGCTGCACCTCATCCCGGCGAGACGCATCGCCAACATGCCCTATCTGCAATCGATGGGAATCACGCCCCACGTCCTCGCGTTTGCGGCAGCCATCACGCTTCTCGCCATGGCCATCTTCTCCATCGCGCCCGTCCTTCGCCTTCCGATCACCGGTCTTCGCGAAGCATTAAATGATGGCGCACGAGGATCGGCCGGCACCGTGTGGCGGCGCTTCGGTTCCAGCCTCGTGGTCCTCGAACTCACCATCGCCGTCATCCTGCTCGTAGCCGCCGGCCTCCTGGGCAAGAGCTTCTATCGCCTTCTCCATGTCGACCTCTCCTTCGAACCGTCGAAGCTCTCCACCCTCTACATCTCGATCCCATCCTCCACTTATAAAAAAGACGAGGATGTCATCATCGTCACCCGCAAAATCCTCGATCGCGTCTCCGCACTGCCAGGAGTGACATCGGTTGCCGTCACAAGCGTTTTGCCCACCAGCGGCAACGGAAACACCGATTGGATTCGTGTCATCGGGCATCCCTTTCACGGCGAGCACAACGAAGTCAACGAACGCGATGTCAGCGTCGACTACTTCAAGACCATCAAGGCGTCACTCGTGCGAGGCCGTATCTTCAACGAGCAGGAGGATCGCACCCGTCCTCGCGTTGCCATCATCAACAAAGCCTTCGCCGACAAATACTTTCCCGGCGAAGACCCCATCGGAAAGAAGTACGGCAACGGCGATCTTGGTCCCGACTCCATCAAGGAGGTCATAGGAATCGTCGACAACATCCGCGAGAGCGGACTCGATGAAGAGGTCTGGCCCGCTGAGTACAAACCCTACAACCAGGACTCGGACACCTTCTTTGCTCTTATTGTGCGCACCTCCGGCGACGAAAAATCCCTACTTCCTGCGCTCAACACCGCAGTCCATCAGGTCGATCCCGGGATTGGGACAACCGACCCGCAGAGCATGGAACAGCGCATCGGCAACTCCCAGACTGCCTACCTGCATCGCTCATCGGCATGGCTCGTCGGAGCCTTCGCAACCTTCGCCCTGCTACTCAGCGTCATCGGCCTCTACGGCGTCGTTGCCTACTCGGTCAGCCAGCGCACCCGCGAGATCGGCGTCCGCATGGCCCTTGGTGCCGCACGCAGCTCCGTCTACCAGCTGATCCTCAAGGAAGCCGGACGGCTTACCATCACCGGCATCCTCGGCGGGGTCATCTGCTCCGTCGCATCGGCCTCGCTGATCAAGAAGCTGCTCTTCGGCACCCGCTCCTGGGATCCGGCTACCCTCGCCGCCGTCGTCTTCGTGCTCTCCCTGGCTGCTCTGCTGGCAAGCTATCTTCCAGCGCGCCGTGCCGCCTCCATCAACCCCATCGAAGCCCTCCGCACCGAATAACGCCGCTTTCGCCCATCCTTCGTGCCTCTGCTTTACACTTAAAGGCAGAGCACGAATCCCCGCATGCGCATCATTACACGCTACATCCTTCGCGAAGTTACCTCCCACGCTCTGCTCGGCGGCATTCTCTTCACGTTCGTGCTCTTCATGCGCGACCTCGGGCATATCCTCGAGCTGGTCGTCCGCAACTCTGCCTCGGTCAGCGATGTGCTGCGCATCCTTCTGTACATGCTGCCCAGCTTCCTGATCGTCACGATTCCCATGGCGGTCCTGGTTGGCATCCTGCTGGGCTTATCGCGGCTCGCGTCCGACTCCGAGATCACAGCCATGCGAGCCTCGGGCATGGGCGTGCTCGATTTCGTGCGCGTCGTCTCTATCCTCTCGTTCGCCGCGCTTCTGCTCGGGCTCTTCAACTCTCTGTATCTCGCTCCCAAATCAGCAGACGCCACGCTGAAGCTCGGGCAGGCGCTCGAAAGCTCGCAGGCCTCCTTCGAGATTCAGCCTCGCGTCTTCTACGAGGACTTCCGCAACTACGTCCTCTATATTCAGGATGTCCGCCCCGCGGCGGGGGCTTCTCTGTGGCACCATGTCTTTCTCGCCGATCTGACCCAGCCCGCCAACCCCAACATCACCACCGCCGACCAGGCCATCGTCGTCAACGGCGACCAGCAGACCCTTCGCCTCCATATGCTCAACGGAGGGCGCCACGAGATCTCGCCCAACGATCCCAATCAGTACAACATCTCCACCTTTGTCACTACCGATCTCCCCATCGAGACCGGCGCGCAGGAAGACCCGCACCTCGGCCGCTCCGACACCCCCATCCTTGCTCTGCCGTTTCGTGAGCTCTGGCGGCGCGCCAACGGCTCGGATAAAAACATCAGCGGTCCCGCCCAGCGCACCTATCTCATCGAGCTGAACAAGCGCTTCTCCTATCCCTTCGCCTGCCTCGTGCTCATGCTCGTCGGCGTGCCGCTCGGCATCTCCTCCAAGCGCGGCGGCAAATCGACAGGCTTCGTCCTCACGATCATGCTGGTCTTCATCTACTACTTCATGTCGTCGATCGGCATCGCCTTCGCCAAAAACGGCAAGCTGACGCCCTTCCTTGGAGTATGGGGAGCCAACCTGGTCTTTGCCGCGGCCGGTGTTTTACTGCTGATGCAGATGTCGCGCGGCGGCATCGCCCTCAGCATCGTCTCCTCGGCCGGGGTCACGCTCAACAAGCTCATGACGCGGCTGTTTCGCCGGAATCAGAACACGCCGGACGCCCGCAGCTACGATATCGCCACCAGGCTGCGCCGCTTCCGCAGCACCTTCCGTCTCCAGTTCCCACTCCTGTTGGACGACTACGTCATGCGCGAGTACGCCACCAACTTCGCCATGGTGCTCGTCTCCTTCGCCATGCTATTCCTGATCTTCACCTTCTTTGAGCTCATCGGCGACATCATCCGCAATCGCACCCCGCTGGTCACCGTCGGCGACTACCTGCTCAACCTGATTCCCTACATCATCTACAACGTCACCCCGCTCTGCTGCCTGGTGGCCGTGCTCGTCACCTTCGGCGCGCTCAGCCGCTCCTCCGAACTGACCGCCATGAAGGCCACGGGAATCAGCCTCTATCGCATCGTGGCGCCCGTGCTCGTCCTTACCTTGCTGATCGCCGCCGGACTCTTCGCCTTCGACGAGCTCTATCTCCCTGCCGCGAATCGCCGCCAGGAGGCGCTGCGCTCCGTCATCAAGAATCGCCCTGCGCAGACCTTTCTGCGCCCCGATCGCAAGTGGATCTCCGGACAGACCACCTCCGAAGGCGCATCATCCCGTGTCTTCTACTACCAGTTCTTCGATCCCACCAAGAACGTCTTCGCCAATCTCAACGTCTTCGAGTTCGATCCCACCGGCTACGTCCTCAAGCGCCGCATCTTTGCCGCATCCGCGCACTGGAACGAACACGTCAATCAGTGGGTCTTCGAAAACGGCTGGCAGCGCACGTTTCAGGGCGAGACCATCGAGTCCTACACTCCGTTTACCATCACGACCTTTCCCGAGATCCACGAACAGCCCGCTTACTTCGTAAAAGACGATCGCCCCTCGCAGGAGATGAGCTACAACGAGCTCTCCCGCTACATCGTCGATCTCAAGCAATCCGGATTCGATACCAAACGGCTCAGCGTCCAGCTCAATCGCAAGCTGGCCTATCCCATGATCACGCTCGTAATGGCCATGCTGGGCATCCCCTTTGCCCTCTCCATGGGCAAACGCGGCTCGCTCGCTGGCATCGGCACCGCCATCGGATTGGCCATCGCCTACTGGGTCGTCGACGGCATCTTCCAGGCCATGGGCAACATCAATACCCTGCCCGCCGTCCTCGCCGCCTGGACACCCGACCTCCTCTTTGGAATCGCCGGCACCTACCTGCTTCTTCGCACCCCGACCTAGCGCACAAGTAGCCGCGACTGACCTACACTAGAGCGACGATGACACGCCACCTCTCTATGACTCTGGCTCTGATCGCTGCCACCGCAGCGGCCCAGACCACGACGACGACTCCTTCCACTACGCACAAGACCACCACCACGCATCACACAACATCGACTGCGGCCAAAGCAGCCGCGGCAAAGAAGGCAGCAGCAACTGCGCCGGAGCTCAACCCCGCAGACAATCCTCCCAACGTCCCCAAGGTGGAGGGCACCCCCAAGCCCCTTTATTCGCTGCGTTACATCGATATCGAAGTCGGCACCGGCCCGCTCGCCGAGACCCGCAAGTTCTACACCGTGCACTACACCGGATGGCTCACCGACGGCACCAAGTTCGACTCCTCGCACGACCATGACGGCGGCGAACCCATCGTCTTCCCCTACGGCGGCCACCGCGTCATCCCCGGATGGGACACCGGCTTCGAAGGCATGCACATCGGCGGCAAACGCCGTCTCTTCGTCCCCTATCAGCTGGCATACGGCGAAAGCGGACGTCCCCCTGTCATTCCGCCAAAGGCCGACCTGATCTTCGACGTCGAACTGGTATCCCAGTCGGACGCGCCACCAGAGCCCGCGCCCGCACCCCAGCCGGCAACGAAACCGGCCGAGCCAGCGACACCTCCCACACCTCCTACACCCAGCGGAACACCCCAGCCGCAAGCACCTTCAACCACCGCAACGCCGCCAACCCGCTAGGTTTCCGCGATTCCCGTCTTTCCATACGGGCCAGACAGTATCTCCGTCTGGCCCGTATGCATTTCCAGCAAGTCAGCAATTCAATAAACTGGTTCTATGATGAACCGGCTGAAACCGCTCAATCCATATCTCAAGCGATATTGGAAGTCGCTCGCCTGGGGCGGCGTTGCCGTCGTCTTTTATAACGTCATCAAGGTTCTGGTTCCCCTCGTCATCGGTCACGCCATCGATGACATGCGCCACGGCATCTCGCAGCAGAAGATCCTCTATCACGCGCTGCGGCTCCTGCTTGTCGCGGGCCTCTCCGCCATCTTCCTCTACATCACGCGGCAGGTCATCATCGGAGCCTCCCGCGAGATCGAGTACGACCTGCGCAACGATCTCTTCGCCAACCTCGAGCGCCAATCGCCCGGCTTTTATCACACCTACCGCACCGGCGACATTATGGCCCGGACCACAAATGATCTGAACGCCGTGCGCCAGCTCCTCGGCCCGGCCATCATGTACAGCGCCAACACCTTGGTCTTCGCCTGCTCGGCGCTGCCCTTCATGTATCACATCAGCCCGCGGCTGACCTTCTTTGCTTTTGTTCCTCTGCCCGCAGCCTCGGTGCTCGTTCAGTACTTCGGCAATCGTATCCATCGACGCTTCGAGCGCATCCAGGCCATGTTCTCCGACATCTCCGCGAAGGCGCAGGAGAACTTTTCCGGTGCCCGGCTCATCCGAGCCTTCGCGCAGGAAGAAGCAGAGATCGCCTCCTTCGAAAAAGCCAATCAGGAGTACATCCGCCGCTCACTCCTCCTCGTGCGCCTCATGGCCATGCTCTGGCCCACACTGGAGTTCGTCCTGGGCCTCTCCATGGTCATCACGCTGCTGGTCGGTGGCCACCAGGTCGTCTCCCATCAGATCACTCTCGGTCAGTTCACCAGCTTCAACGTCTACATGGTCCAGCTGATCTGGCCCATCATCGCCATCGGATGGGTCGTCAATCTCTTTCAGCGCGGCACTGCTTCCGTCGTCCGTATCGACGAGCTGCTCCGCCAGCAGCCTCAAATTGCAGACGACCCGGCGCTCCTCCGGTGTCGCGACACCATCGGCCCCACGCTCTCTGAAATCCCCCAGTCAGACGCTGCCTCTCAGCCTCCTTGCGCTATCGCAGGCAGCATCGAGTTCCGCAATCTCAACTTCGCCTATCCCGGTGGGCCTCCGGTCCTTGAAGACATCAATCTGACCATCCCTGCCGGCTCCTCGCTCGCCATCGTCGGCCCAACAGGCTCGGGCAAATCGACGCTGATCTCCATGATCCCCCGTCTCCTCGACGCCGATCCCGGCACGGTACTCATCGACGGCGCCCCGATCCGTTCCTTCCCTCTCGCCGAGCTTCGGACCAGCGTCGGCTTCGTTCCGCAAGAGACCTTCCTCTTCTCCGACACCATCCGTCACAACATCAGCTTCGGCCGCCCCGACGCCACCGATCTGCAGATCGAAGATGCCGCATCCGTCGCGCACATCCGCACCGAGATTCTGGAGTTTCCCCGCGGCTTCGATACCATCGTCGGCGAACGTGGCGTGACCCTCTCCGGTGGACAAAAACAGCGAACCTCCATCGCCCGGGCCGTCGTCCGGGACCCGCGCGTCCTCATCCTCGACGATGCGCTCGCCTCCGTCGACACTTACACCGAAGAGCGCATCCTCACTGGCCTGGCCAACGTCATGCAGGGTCGCACCACCATCTTCATCTCACACCGCATCTCCACCGCCCGCAACGCCGACCAGATCGCCGTCCTCGTGCAGGGCCGCATCGCCGAGCTTGGCACGCATGACGAGCTGATCCTTCGTAACGGCTACTACACCAGCCTCTTCGAAAAACAGCAGCTGGAAGAAGAGATCTCCGTCACCGCCTGATCTTCCGACGCTCAGGCTGACCATCCGGCAGAGGTCCGTTCGACGAACGGCTCCTCCGAGGACAGCAGCAGCGCCGACTCGCCACGTCGCAGGTCCTGCGGCAGCACGCGCCCCGCCTTCGGATCACGCGCCACAATCACCCAGGCTTCGCGAACGCCGCGCACGCACTGGATGACCTCATCCATCTTCTCCAGCGAAGCCGCTTGAGAGGCCTCGAGGATCAGCGTGAACGCGGCAACATAGAAGTCATTGAGAGCGACAGCCGTCTCTCCGCCCAGGTCCATCCGCAGGCGCGCCTGCAGATACATCACGATGTCCAGCGCCCGCTTGACCGACAACCTGCGACCGCGGACATCGCCTTCGACCACGCATGCTCGCGCATGAAGAAGAAAACGTATCAGCCCGTTGTACAAAGCCAGGACGAGCTCTACTCCAGTCGCCCCCGTCAGAGACTGCTCCCGATAACCGCTCATCGCTTCGCCTTCCTCGATCAGGTGGTTGGGTTGTAACCGGTAATCGCGTTGTACAGCTGATTCACCTCGTTGAGCTGATCCGGCAGTCCCTGCAGAATCTGGTTCGCCGTGTTGAGCTCCGTGGTGAGATTCGCCTGATCGGTCGCAATCCGTGCATCTTCGTCCGCGATGCTATTCTTCAGCGACGTCTCTTCGGACGAGTTCTGCTGTAACGCCAGATAAATCGCGCCTGTGGTCAGTGAGCTGCTCAGACTGTTGAGCGACTGTGTCATCGTGTTGCCGAAGCTGTTGGTGTTCTGCAGATACCCCACGACATCGTCAAAGTCGCTGTCGAGAGAGGTCCCCAGGACACTTGAGTCCAGCGTAAGAGTTCCATCACGCTGCAAGGACAGCCCCAGCTGCCCGATATTCTTGATCGAACCGCTGGCCACTCCTCCCAGCAGACCGCTCGACATCTGACTCTGAATCAGCGAGAGGGTCGGGTCGCCATACAACGGCTCAGCGTTACCACTCGTATCCTTACCCTCCTGCGTCTGCAGATCGGCAACCACCGCGTTATATGCATTCACGAAGCTCTGCATCGCCGACTCGATCGTCGCATCATCGTTGGTGATCTGCACCTGAACCGGGTCCGAAGAGGTCGAGGTCGCAAGCAGCTGAAAGGTCACGCCAGGAATCACGTTCGAGACGGTGTTCGAAGATGTCGTCACGTTGAGCCCGTCCACATTGATGCTGGCATCCTGCCCCTGCTGACCCACCTGGAACGCGAGCGCCGTTCCGCTCGTCTCATCCGTCAGCGTCGAGGAGAGCGTAATCTGTCCTCCGGAACCACTCGTCGTACTGACCAGCGACAGCCTCGCACCGTTTGTGTCCTGGATGATCGCCGCACGCACGCCGATACCAGCTCCATTGATCGCGCTGACCACATCGTTCAACGTACTGCCGCTGGCGATGGAGACGGTCTGAGCGCTTCCGCTGCCAATATTGATCGTCAGCGTCCCGTTCAGCGTATCCGTCGTCGCCATCGCGTTGGAGTAATTCGACGACGTCTGCGCCAGGGAGCTGACCGTAATCGTATGGCTGCCCGCCGAGGCCGTTGGAGAGGCCGAGGTAAGCGCGAGAACGTCAGTATTTGAGCTTGAACCCTGCTTCGAGGCAAAGACACCTGTAAAGTCCGTCAGTGCCTGAAGTGACGAGGACAGTGTCGCGAGATCCGTGCCCATCTTGCTGAACGCGGTGTCCTGAGCCTGCAAGGAAGCCAGCTGCGTCTTCCACGGGTCTTCGATCTGCTGCTCTGTGGCCATGATCTGCGCGACCGTCGTGGCAACGTCAATTCCCTGGCCGCTGGAAATCGATCCATAGTTCAAGCCAACCGTACCCATGCTGCCCCCTGAAAGACTCTGCGAACACTCACTGCACGCGCGTTGCCAAAATTGCAGACCGAAGGATGAGAGGCGTCTTAGATGAAAACAGGGCCTCCGCCAGCGAGAAGCTCCGGCTGCTTCCAGCCGGAGCACTCGTCGCCTTTACGACTACTGGAGCAGCTTCAGAACGTCCTGCTGTACCGAGTTGGCCTGCGAGAGAGCCGCGATTCCGGTCTCGCTCAGCACCTTGTACTTGGCCAGGTCGCTGGTCGCCGTTCCGTAGTTCGTCGCGCGGATGCTGTTCTCGGCATCGGCAAGGTTGACCGACTGTGTGCTGGCGACATTCGATGCAGCATTGAGCTGATTGATGTCCGCACCGATCGTGCCACGCTGATACGCGACATCCTGCACGGCAGCGGTCAGCGATGTCAGAATCGACGAAGCGGTCGTCGCATCGAGCGTTGCATTCGCCGTCAGGTCCTCACCGGCAGCGCCGCCCGTGGTCGTTCCCACGCTTGCCTTCGTCAGGACACCGATCGTATCGCTGAAGGTGCTTGCGCCGGAGGTTGTTCCATCGCTTACGAAGATCGAAACCGGCGTCGCGGAAAAAACGCCCATGCCGTTATAGTTCGTGGTCGAACCGATGTTGCCGATCTCGGTCAGAATGTTCTGGTACTCCTGGTCGGCCGAACCAACCTGGCTGGTGTTCAGCGTGCCGTTTGCGGCCTCGGTCGCAAGCGTAATGCCGCGGTTGAGCAGGTTGGTCACCTGCGCCAGAGCGCCGTCAGCGGTCTGCAGCATACCGACGCCGGAACTGGCGTTCTGCGCCGACTGCGTCAGCGCCGAGACGTTGGCCGAAAGACCATCCGCGAGAGCAAGGCCCGCGGCATCGTCGGCGCCGCTGTTGATGCGCGAACCCGAGGACAGCTGCTCAAGGGTGCCCTGCAGCTGGGTCTGGGTCTGGTTCAGATAGTTCTGCGCGTAAATGGCTGAGATATTGTTCAATACGCCCAAGGACATTGGGGAACGCTCCTGTTATCACTCGATTGAGTTACCCGCACCGCCATCTCCCTGGCCTGCCGGAATCTTGTCGTCCTCGATCCGGCAGTCCTAGCGAAAGGGCTTTGCGTTCACCCCCCTCATCGGCCCTGCCCCGGGCAACTTGAGCGATACCGCAGGCAACACGTTACCTTCGCGCAATCGCCTATTGCCCTTCTCCCCTCAGCCGATGAATAGATTGAAAGGGACGCTCATGATCGAACTTACGCGCCTGAATGGAAGCCGGCTCTGCATCAACTGCGATCTCATCAAGTACGCCGAGTCGGCGCCGGATACCGTACTCACCCTGATCACCGGCGAGAAGCTCGTCGTCCTCGAGCCTAGAACCGAGGTCCTGCGCCGCACGCTCGACTATCGCGCCTCCGTGCTCAAGGCCGCGTGGCCCGAAGCCGCATCGGCACTCGCTGCCTCCGGCGCACACTTTGCCTCTGCCGCTTCACCGCAGCCATCAGAAACTTCTGATCTATAGCCGCCAATTTAAGTTGCCAATCGAATTGCCAATCGCCGCCTACCGGCAAAGGGAGATTTTATGGACATCGCCAGCATCGGCGGCATCATCGTCGCCATCCTCGGCATCCTCACCGGCATGATGATCGAAGGTGGAAACCTCGCACAGATCACGCAGCCCACCGCTGCCCTGATCGTGCTCGGAGGAACCATCGGAGCCGTCATGCTCCAGTTCCCCTTCCATATCTTTCTGGCTGCACTGAAGAAGATCGCCAACATCTTCTTCAGCAACTCTGCGAGTGGAGAACGTATCCTCACGCAGCTCGTCCAGTTCGCCAACAAGGCACGCAAGAGCGGCATCGTCTCTCTCGATCAGGATCTCGCCACCATCAGCGATCCCTATCTCAAGCAGGCGCTGATGCTCGCCATCGACGGAACAGAGCCCAACGAAGTCCGCAAGATCATGCAGCTCGAGCTTGAGAACAAAACAGAGATGGAGGAAAAGATTCCGCAGGTCTTCGAAGCCGCAGGAGGCTATTCGCCGACGGTTGGTATTATCGGTGCCGTCCTCGGACTCATTCAAGTCATGCAGCACCTCGACAACATCACTGAGGTCGGCCGCGGTATCGCCGTCGCCTTTGTCGCCACCATCTACGGCGTCGCGCTGGCCAACCTTATCTTTCTCCCCGCGGCCGGCAAGCTTAAGATCCGTCACCGCGAAGAGCAGATGGTCAAGGAGATGATGCTCGAAGGCGTCATCTCCATCCTTGAGGGCATGAACCCGCGCATGATGGAGACCAAGCTGCGCACCTACCTGCCCGAAGCCAAGCCCGGCGAGAACATCGCAGAGGCCACCGCATGAGCCGCAAGCGGAAGCACGAACACGTCAATCATGAACGCTGGCTGGTCTCGTACGCGGACTTCATCACGCTGCTCTTCGCGTTCTTCGTCGTCCTCTTCGCTTCGAGCCAGTCCGATAAGAAGAAGCAGAGCGAGGTGGCTGCGGCCATGCAGTCCGCCTTCAGGCCTCTCGGCAGCTTCGAGCAGCACAGCAGAACTCCGCCCATCGCAACGAACAGCTCGCCGGCGCAGGTCACCAGACCCGCCGCCATCGCCCTGCCGCTTCCTCCCGCAGGCAGGCTGCGGCTCGACCTGACGGAACACCGCATCAACCAGCTGCTGCGCGCGCAGGTGGCAAAGGGAGGCATTCCGCCGGGAAGCGCCGCAGCCTATATGACGCCGAAAGGGCTGGTGATCTCGCTGCGGGAGATAGGCTTCTTCCCCTCTGGCACCGCCGAGATTCAACCGTCGGCGCTCGCCCTGCTCATCAATCTTGCAGCGACATTGCCCGATGCCCCCTTACGGATCGAAGGCCACACCGACAACCTCCCCATCCATACCGCGCAGTATGCGACCAACTGGGAGCTCTCGACAGCCCGTGCCAGCGCCATCGCGCGCCTCCTGCTCGAACACGGACGGCTCCAGCCCGCAAATCTCTCCGCCGCTGGCTACGCAGAGTTTCACCCGGTCGCATCCAACGAAACCGAAGAAGGACGCCGCAGAAACCGCCGCGTCGATATCATCCTTTTGCGAGACCAAGCACCTTCACAATAACCCGCTTCGATCGCTGGCCGTCGAACTCGGCATAGAAGATCCGCTGCCATGTTCCCAGGTCGAGTCGCCCCTTCGTCACCGGAAGCGTCGTCTCGTGGTGCAGCAGCAACGCCTTCAGGTGAGCATCCGCATTGTCCTCGCCCGTGCGATGGTGCTTGTATCCGGGCCAGCTCGGTGCCAGCTTCTCCAGCCACACACTGATGTCTTCGATCAATCCATCCTCATGATCGTTCACGTAGATCGCGGCGGTAATGTGCATCGGCGAAACAAAGCAGAGACCGTCGTCGATCCCGCTGCGCCGCACAATCTCTTCCACTTCGCCTGTGATATGCACCATCTCATACCGTTCTTTCGTGCGGAACGTCAAATACTCTGTATGGGCTTTCATCTCTGCCATCGTCACTCCTTCGACATCTATCGTCGTTCGTCTTTCTATGTATAGCCGATACGAGGAGTAAACTATCTCCAGCACGATGAAGCGCATCCTCTCCACCGCCGTCGCCACGCTCTGCCTGCTGATTCTCTTCGTCAGCTCGGCGGCTTGTGTTGCGTTGCCGATGTCTCAGGCATCGATGACGGCGGACTCCACGATGCCCTCCACCACGCTTACCGCCCCAGCACACGAGTGCTGCCCATCGCACTCTCCCATGCAGCACAGCAGCATCTCCTGCTGCATCGTGCATCACCAGCCCGCTGTAGCCTCCAGCGATGATGCGTCCAGCGCCTCGCTCGCGATCGCTTCAGCACATCTGACCGGAGTCCTGCTGAACAGTGCAACGGTCGTTCCTCCGGCGAGCAAGAAGACTGGCCCACCGCCACGTCGCCCCGCGCATAACCTTCGTATCTGATCTCTCCTCTGCTCTGAAGAATTCGCCGATGCGTGGCCTCGTCCATCTGCGTCGGTGCTGTCCTTTTTCTCAGACATTCCGGAGAGTTCCACGTGCTATCTCGTAGTCACATTCTTTGCGCGGCAGTGTCCGCCGTTGTTTTATCTCTTGGCACGATCGCATCGGCCCAGCAGCAGCCCCATGATGATCACAACGACATGCCAGGCATGGACATGTCCACTCCCTCTGCGCCCCAGCAGCCCATGAACATGCCCGGCATGCTCATGATGCGTCAGCCCACCAATCTCATCGAGTCACAGCTGAATCACCTCTCCTCCGGCACCAGCTCCGAGCCCGCGTCAACGCCGATGTACATGATGATGGGCCACCACGGGGCATGGATGTGGATGCTCCACGGCGAAGCCTTCGTCACCGACATCCAGCAGAAGGCGGCCTCCACGCCTCAGGGCGAGCGCGGCGGCGACAAGCTCTTTTCGGCCAACTGGATCATGCCGATGGCGATGCGCAGACTCGGCCCAGGACAGCTGACCGTGCGCGCCATGTTCTCACTCGAACCCGCAACAATCTCCGGCAGGCAGTACCCTCTGCTCTTCCAGCAGGGGGAGACGGCCTTCGGCACTCCTATCGTCGACGGCCAGCATCCGCACGACTTCTTCATGGAGGTTGCCGCGCTCTACGACATTCGCCTCAGCGAGCACACGCTGCTCAGCTTCTACGCCGCCCCCATCGGCGATCCGGCGCTTGGCCCCACCTCCTATCCGCATCGCATGTCCGCGTCTGAGAACCCCATCGCCGCACTCGGTCATCACCAGGAGGACTCCACCCACATCGCCTTCAACGTGCTCACCACCGGCTTCACCTGGCGCTGGCTTCGGGCAGAGGTCTCCGGCTTCCACGGCGGCGAACCCGGAGAAGGCCGCTGGCAGTTTCAACCATCGCCCAACGGACTCGCCGTCGATAGCTACTCCACACGGCTGACCTTCGCCCCCAACGCCAACTGGAGCGCGCAGTACTCCATCGGTCACATCACCAGTCCGGAGGCGCTCTATCCTCACGAGGATCAGCAGCGGCAGACGGCCTCCATCATGTACAACCGCCCCTTCGGCTCGCGCGACGCCAACGGTCTTTCGGCGGGAAACTGGTCGAATACGCTCCTCTGGGGGCGCACCAGCTCGCATGGCGTCATGAACAGCTACCTCGCCGAATCCCTGCTGAAGTTCTCCGGACGTAATTATGTCTGGACACGAATTGAAAACGCCGCTCGATCGAGCGAACTGCTCATCCAACCGGGTTCGCCGTTACCGGCCAACTTCGAGGAGGAGTCGATCGGCCACGTCCAGGGCTACAGCTTCGGCTACGATCGCGACTTTCGGATCAGCCGCCACATCATTGCGGCTCCTGGAGCGCAGTTCACCAGCTACACCACACCGGACACGCTCAAATCCGTCTACGGCGATCACCCCTGGGGAGTCGCAGCCTTCGTACGCGTTCGCATCGCGCGATAGTCTCGGAACGCTCCCGGAGATGATTGAATGAAGAGATGATCATCTACGTGGCTACGACGAACCAGGGTAAGCTGCGCGACTTCGCCGCTGCAGCGGCGACGCGCAACCGCGAGCCCATCCAACTCGCTCCTCTGCCCGGCCTGAAAGAGATTCCGGCCCCGGCAGAGGACGAGTCAACCTTTGCCG
Source organism: Edaphobacter sp. (assembly GCF_028283685.1). Classification (GTDB taxonomy): domain Bacteria; phylum Acidobacteriota; class Terriglobia; order Terriglobales; family Acidobacteriaceae; genus Edaphobacter. The sequence goes on from NZ_JAPWKF010000001.1 coordinate 798,503, forward strand.
GAAATGCTCGCATCAAGGCCATCTATTATTCAAAGCTCTCCCCGGGCAACATCGTCATTGCTGACGACTCCGGCCTTCAGGTCGACGCACTCAACGGCGCGCCCGGTGTCCGATCCGCACGGTATGCAGAGGATGAAGGATTCCCAACAGGAGAGACCCTCGACGAGCGCAACAACCTATGCCTGCTTGCCGCCCTGGCAGAGATCCCGGCGACACAGCGCGCCGCCCGCTATCGCTGCGTGCTCTCGGCAGCGCGTGACGGCGCTGTGGTGGCAGAAGGGGACGGAGCGGTAGAAGGCGAGATCCTGGATGCTCCACGCGGAACGCTGGGGTTTGGCTACGACCCTCTCTTTTACCTTCCCTCGCTCGGCAAGACCATGGCAGAGATCGACGCCGCGACCAGGCTGTCTCTCAGTCATCGCGGAGAGGCCTTCCGCCATCTGCTCCGAAACCTCGAAATATAGGCCTAAATTGGTCGCAAATCGCAAAGCGGGAAAATCGCACAAGTAAAGCGATAACCGCACGAAACCCCTTTGATTTCTTGACGCTGGTATCAGCACAGCGGAATAATCAGCCTGCTGCGGAAATCCCGCAAAGTTTCGCACTCCCACTGATCCATCAGACTTTCAAGGAGTTCCATCATGGCAACCGCCGCAACGCCAGCCACACCGCCGCTTCGTGGAGTGCAACCTCTCCGCGCAGGTCAGGGCAACTCCTTCTTCTGGCGCAAGCTGCATTCGCTGACCGGAATTGTGCCGATTGGTGCGTTTTTGATCGAGCACATCGTCTCGAACTTCGAGGCCCTGAACGGCCCGCTCGCCTACGCCCAGCAGGTCAAGTTCCTCAACTCCCTGCCCCTCGTGCGCGTGCTCGAGTGGGGACTCATCTTCATCCCGCTGGCCTATCACGCCCTCTACGGCGTCTTCATCGCCATCCGCGGCCGCTCCAACGTCAACGTCTATCCGTGGGCGGGCAACTGGATGTACCTGTCGCAGCGTGTCACCGGTATCATCGCGCTCCTCTATATCGTCCAGCATCTCTGGCGCCAGCGCTTCACCGGCGTCATGTTGCCCGAGCATCCCGGCGCCGCCTTCCACAAGGTCCAGATGGAGCTCTCCAACCCGTGGATGCTCGCCATCTACGTCGTCGCGATGATCGCCACCACCTGGCATTTCAGCTACGGCATCTGGCTCTTCGCCGCGAAGTGGGGCATCACCCCGGGTGAGAAAGCTCGTAAGACCTTCGGCTACGTCTGTGCCGTCTTCGGCATCGCGCTCTGCCTCATGGGACTCGCCAGCATGTACGCCTTCGTCGGCATGGATAAATACAAGAACGCGCCCGAGGATGTCATGCCTGAGACGACGATGTCAGCTCCTGCAGCCTCTGCGACTGCCCCGTTACCGGCAGTCGCCACAGTCGCATCTTCGAAATAGTTGTGTTAAGGGTACGGCTTCAGCCGTGCCGCAACGCCTGAGATAAAAAGGGGCCTTAGCCCCTGAGGGACAAAAATGGCAGCAGCAACTCCCAGAATCATCGTCGTAGGCGGAGGCCTTGCAGGCCTCTCCGCCGTCATCAAGATCGCCGAGGCTGGCGGCAAGGTCGACCTCTTCTCCATCGTCCCGGTCAAGCGCTCGCACTCCGTCTGCGCCCAGGGCGGCATCAACGCCGCCAAAGACCTCAAGGGCGAGGGTGACACCGTCCTTAAGCACTTCGACGACACCGTCTACGGCGGCGACTTCCTTGCGAACCAGACCCCAGTCAAGAACATGACGGCGCAGGGACCGGCGATCATCGACCTGCTCGACCGCATGGGCGTCCCCTTCAACCGCACCCCCGAAGGCCTGCTGGACTTCCGCCGCTTCGGTGGAACGCTCTATCAGCGCACCGCCTTCGCCGGGGCGACCACCGGCCAGCAGCTGCTCTACGCGCTCGATGAGCAGGTACGCCGCTTCGAGGCCGACGGCAAGGTCACCAAGTACGAAGGCTGGGAGTTCCTCTCCGCCGTCCTCGGCTCCAAGGGAGAATGCCGCGGCATTACCGCGATGGATCTCCGCACCATGGAGCTGCGCACCTTCCCAGCCGACGCCATCATCGTCTGCACCGGCGGCAATGGAGCCATCTTCGGCAAATCCACGAATTCCGTGGTGTGCACCGGCTCCGCTCAGTCGGCGCTCTATCAGCAGGGCGCGTACTACGCCAACGGCGAGTTCATCCAGGTTCACCCCACCGCCATCCCCGGCGAAGACAAGCTGCGTCTCATGTCCGAGTCCGCCCGCGGCGAAGGCGGCCGCGTCTGGGTGCCCAAGGACAAGAACGACAAGCGCGCACCGCAGTCCATCCCTGACTCGGACCGCTGGTACTTCCTCGAGGAGTGGTACCCCAAGTACGGCAACCTGGTTCCCCGCGACGTCGCCACCCGCGCCATCTTCAAGGTGGTCTACGAGCACGACATGGGCATCGACGGCCAGCCGCAGGTTTACCTCGACGTCTCACACCTGCCGCCGTCCAGCCAGCACAAGCTCGAAGGCATCCTCGAGATCTACGAGAAGTTTGTCGGCGACGATCCGCGCAAGGTCCCGATGAAGATCTTCCCCGGCATGCACTACACCATGGGCGGCCTCTGGGTGGACTTCAACCAGCAGACCAACATCCCCGGTGTCTTCGCCGCGGGCGAGGCCGACTACTCCATCCACGGAGCCAACCGCCTCGGAGCTAACTCCCTGCTCTCCTGCATTTATGGCGGCTTCGTCGCCGGTCCGCAGGCCTTGCAGTATGCCAGGGCGCTGCCGGCTCAGGAAGGCGACGGCGGCCACGCTGCCGAGCTGCAGCGCCAGAAGGAGTACAACAACATCCTTCTCAACAACCCCGGCACCGAGAACCCCTTCCGCATCTGGCGCGAGCTGGGCGACACCATGACCAAGCACGCCACCATCATCCGCTATAACAGTGGACTCGATGAGGCCGACGCCAAGATCGTCGAACTGCAGGCGCGTTATCGCAACATCAATCTCTCCGATAAGAGCCAGTGGGCTAACACCAGCTTCGCCTTCGCCCGCCAGCTCTACAACATGCTGGAGCTGGCCCGCGTCATCGTGCAGGGCGCTCGCCTTCGCGACGAGAGCCGCGGAGCCCACTACAAACCGGACTTCCCGGAGCGTAACGACGAGCAGTTCCTGAAGACGACCAAGGCTGCATTCGTCGACGGTGCGCCCAAGTTCGAGCTTGAGGACGTCGACATCAGCCACATCAAACCGCGCCCGCGCCGCTACGACGCTACCGCCTAATACGCTGAAAAGAGAGATCTAGAGAGACACGGCACACGATTCGCAGATGACAGGTATCCCTCCAACTCGTCTTCACCATCTAACCGGTTATGACGGAACTGGAATCGAACATCTTCGTCTTCATCGTGCTGCCGTTGATCTTTCTATCAGTCTGGACCTACGCCTTCCTGTACAACAGGCGTCTTCGTCTAAGAATGCACGAGATGGAAGGTCCCAACGGTCACCTCGACAGCGTGGAAGCCGGAATCCTTGCAGCGATGCAACGGCCGGCAAAGCCAGCGCATACGAGGTAGCACGCGTCCAGGGACTCTCGCCTGAGAGTCTGCGGGAAATGCCTGCGGTAAAGTCAGCCGCGCCCTCCATCCCTGTAACTCCTTCAAGATCGAGGTGTTCTCAGTGAGGCGCGAGAACAACTTCGATATCATTCGTCTTCTCCTCGCAATTGTCGTCGTGCTCTTTCACGTCGGATACATCTGCGGTGCGCCTGTCTTCGCCTCCCTGCCCCACTACTTCAGCGGTCACCTTGCCGTCGAAGGCTTCTTCGCGATCTCCGGCTTCCTGATCTTTGCCAGCTGGGAGCGCTGCTCCGGCATCCGCGACTACACCATCAAGCGCGCCGCCCGCATCCTTCCCGGATACTGGCTGGCTACGCTCTTCTGCCTCGCCATCGCCTTCAGCTACGGCAGTTATCACGTCGGGCGCTTCCTCTTCGCGAATCTCATCTTTGCCAACTTCCTGGCAGGGTCGATTCCCGGGGTCTTTGTCGCAAATCCTGAGCACGGCATGAATGGCGCTCTCTGGACCATCAAGATCGAGGTGATGTTCTACATCGCCGTCCCGATCATCGTCTGGCTCTGCCGCCGTCTCCACCGCGACGCCGTGCTGTGGACGATCTTTGCGCTCTCCATCATCTATCGCGTCGCCATGGCAGAGCACAACACGCTGGCCCTCCAGCTTCCCGGCCAGCTCTCCTTCTTCATGATCGGCGCCCTCATCCACTACCACCTCGACTGGTTCGAGAAGCACGGTAAGTGGATTACCCTCGTCGCGATCCTTTCCTACGTCATCAGCGTCAAATCCGGTTGGTTCGCCTTCCGGCCGGCTGCCGTAGCCACCCTCACGCTCAGCGCCGCCCTGTTGCTGCCTGTCGTCAAAGGCCCCACGCGCTGGGGCGACTTCTCCTACGGCGCCTACGTGCTGCACTGGCCGATCATCCAGATCATCGTCGCCACCGGACTCTTCGCGGTCCGGCCGTGGCTTGCGTTGATTGTCACCTTCATAGCAGTCGCTGTCGGCGCCACCCTCTCGTGGTTCGTTGTCGAAAAGCCATCTCTTGCACTTGCACATTCACGGCGGATCAAGACACCCTATCCCGCCGTCACCCCAAGCTAAGGAAAAACGACTCATGCCAAGCACAATTAAAGTCGAGATCAAGCGTCAGTCCAACCCCGGCACCACACCGACCACCGAGAAGTTCGAGATTCCCTATCGCCCGGGTATGAACATCACCTCGCTGCTCGGCGAGATCGCGCTCAACCCGGTCGATGTTGCAGGCAAACAGACGACGCCAATCACCTACGACTCGAACTGCCTCGAAGAGATCTGCGGCTCCTGCGCCATGCTCATCAACGGCAAGGCGCGCATGGCCTGCTCCGCGCTGGTCGACAAGCTGATGGGCTCCGACATGGCGCAGCCCATCACGCTGGCCCCGCTCTCCAAGTTCCCCGTCGTGCGCGACCTCGCGGTCGATCGCTCCGTGCTCTTCGAGAACCTGAAGAAGGTCAAGGCCTGGGTACCGATCGACGGCACCTACGACCTTGGCTCGGGCCCCAAGCAGTTTCCCCAGGTACAGGAGCAGCGCTATCCGCTCTCCAACTGCATCTCCTGCTGCTGCTGCATGGAGGTCTGCCCCCAGTTCAACGACGTCACCAACTTCGTCGGCGCCGCCACCATCGCGCAGGCCAAGCTCTTCAATATGGACCCCTCCGGTGCCGTGCTCAAGGAAGATCGCCTCCGCGCTCTCTCCGGCGACGGCGGCGTGCAGGAGTGCGGCTTCGCTCAGAACTGCGTCGCAGCCTGCCCCAAGGAGCTGCCCCTCACCGAGGCCATTAGCGACATGGGCCGCGACGTCTTCGTGCAGAAGGTCAAGGACATCTTCACGCGATAGCGCCTGTCAGCCGAATACCCGAAGACGATTTTCATCTTCCGTATTCAACGGCGACGAGATCAATCGCTGGCATCAACAAAGAAAGAGCCCACCATATGGTGGGCTCTTTCATGTAACTCGTCTTATCACTTACTTCGTGAACAGAGTGTTGCCAGGTGTCTTCTGCTCATTGTCGTGGATACGGTTCTCCGCGCGCTTCGCGCTCTGCATCGCAGCATGTTCTACCTTCTGCTGCCCGCTCTTTCCTACCATCGTTGCATCGGCATTTGATTCAACCGCCTCATGAGCAGGACGTGCGCCGGTCTTCGATGAGTTCACTCCGATAGCCATAATCATCACCTCTTACAACAACAGATGAAGGCCTCGCGCCATCAGGTTGCCCTTCTCATTCGTTGCTACAATCGCTTTATTGTTCATGCGCGAGACAACCCTTCACCTCGTCATTCAACCGCATTTCTCCTCAGGCACATACCGTGCCTGCGCCTTGCATGCGACCGCAAAGAAGCAGGAAATCCATCATGGCTGACCCCGCAAAGGTTCACGCAGAAGCCATTGTCATCGATGGACACGCCGACACGCCGCAGCGCTTTCTCGATGAGAGCTGGAACTTCACCGATGCGCTTCATGGCGGCATGCTTAGCTACGATTCCGCTATCGAAGGCAGTCTCAACGCGCAGTTCTTCGCCATCTGGGTCGATCCTCATCATCATCCAGCCGAACACAGCGCACGTCGCACCCTTGAGCTTCTCGACGCCACCCTCGAACAGGTCCAGCGCGCACCAGACAAGCTCGCGCTCTGCCTCAGTGCCGACGACATCCTCGCCGCGCATCGCCAAGGAAAGTTCGCCGTTCTGCTAGGCATCGAAGGCGGTCACTCCATCGAGAACTCGTTGGGACTGTTGCGCAACTACTACCGACTCGGCGTACGCTACATGACCCTCACCTGGTCCAATAGCAATGACTGGGCCGACTCCTCAGGCGACAAGCCGCGCCACAACGGCCTCACCAGCTTCGGCCGCGACGTCATTCGCGAGATGAACCGGCTCGGCATGATGATCGACGTCTCGCACGCCTCCGACAAGACCTTCTGGGATGTCCTCGAGACCACCAGCGTGCCGATCATCGCCTCGCACTCCTCCGCGCGCTCCATCACCGCTGCTCCACGCAACCTGACCGACGAGATGATCCGCGCCGTCGCTAAAAACAACGGCATCGTCATGGTCAACTTCTATCCCGCCTTCATCGACGAGCAGTGGCGAGCCGCCTGGAACGCCTCACGCGCCGAGCGGCAACGCGAGCACGATGCTCTCCAGGCCGAATACAAGGCCCAGGGACAGCCCGTTCCATTCTTCGCCTCGAATCGCATCGACAAAAAATATGCCGAACGCATCGGCCGCGCCCCGTTCGAGGCCCTCATTCAGCACTTCCATCACATCATCCAAATCGCGGGCATCGAACACGTCGGCATCGGCACCGACTTTGACGGCATCCCTCAGGCGCCCGACGGCATCGACTCAGCCGCGGATCTGCCGAAGATTACCGCGGCGCTGATGCAACGCGGCTACACCGCCGCCGACATGCACAGGATTCTCGGACAGAATCTGCTTCGCGTCCTCCGCGAAGTTGAGCAGTCAAAGTCGAAGGCATAAGCCGCCGCATCGCCAGGCTCTGCCATCTCTATTTCGTGGCCACCAGCTTGATCTTGTGAATCTGCACAGGCTCGTCAAGCAGCTCCTCGGCCTTCGCCATCAGCGCCTTGGCAATCGGCCCATTGAGATGGGCATCGCGACCGGCCTCGTCCTCGAAGGTGTCGAAGATGCTGTAGCGGCCATCGTCCTCATCCAGCGCATACCACGTTACGGTTCCCGCCTCCTGGGCTGCCATCCCGGCTCCCTGTTTCAAGAAAGCCTCCAGCTCCTTCTCTTTTCCCGGCTTGGGTTTCAGCGGAACGTACAGCGCAAATTTTGGCATCGCATTCTCCTTGTCTGCATTGGATGCCGAATTGGAACACCACAGTTTCCCCCCTCGTTTGATAAAACGCATCACACCTCGTGATGCAAAAATCGGACGTCACACCGCTCAACACGAGGCGACCTACATGCTCAAACGGCTGCTGTAACCCCTTACGACAAAAGCTGCGCGATTGCCCCATCCCGGCCTCTGCGTTAGCCTGATAGATGGAGTACCGCTTACGCATGATGCTTCGTCACTTTGCACTGGCTCTTGTTCTCAGCACAACCGCTTTGGCCCAGACCACGACCACCCAGACGCCGCAGGCTCCGGCTACCCCGCCGCCATCGTCGGCAGATGCGCTGCCTGATGCCCCTTCGACCACCACGCAGGCCAAGCCTCCCGTCATCCCTACCGGCCCCACGGTCCTCATCGACACCACCATGGGCCGCCTGACGTGCAAGCTCTACGACAAGCAGGCGCCCGCCACCGTCGCCAACTTCATTGGTCTCGCCGAGGGTACCAAGGACTGGACAGATTCCAAGACACTCAAGAAGGTGCACGGTGAACCCTTCTACAACGGCACCACCTTCCATCGTGTCATTCCCGGCTTCATGATCCAGGGCGGCGACCGCGTCGGCAACGGCACCGGCGACCCCGGCTACTACTTCCAGGACGAGTTCGATCCCACGCTCACCTTCAATGAGCCGGGCCGCCTCGCCATGGCCAACTCCGGGCCCAACACCAATGGATCGCAGTTCTTTATCACCGAAGACCCTGTCGAGCAGTTGAATGGCAAGCACACCATCTTCGGTCAGTGCGACTCGCATACCGTCCTGCTCGTCGCCTCCATCGCTCGCGTAGCGCGCAACGCGGAGGACAAGCCCGACACCCCCGTCGTCATCAACAAGATCACCATCGTGCGAGACGGTCAGCCGATCCCGCCCGAGCCCTCTCTTCCCGCAGCCGCCACACCAGCGGCTGCGCCAACCAATTAGCTCCCAGCCTCTCGCATCTCAAGAGAGTGCTCCAACCTTCACATCACAAGGAGAAAAAATGGCACGCAAGCCAGGAACCTACGCAACCTTTAAGACTTCCGAAGGCACCATCGTCACCGAGCTCTTCGAGCAGGACGCTCCCGAGACTGTCAAAAATTTCATCAGTCTCGCCGAAGGCACCAAGGACTGGAACAGCCCCAGCAAGAAGGACTCCAAGCTCTACAACGGCACCGTCTTCCATCGCGTCATCCCCGAGTTCATGATCCAGGGCGGCGACCCCGAAGGCAACGGCATGGGCGGCCCCGGCTACCGCTTCGCCGACGAAACCCGCGGCTCCAAGCACGGCTTCCAGGAGCCCGGCAAGCTGGCCATGGCCAACGCCGGCCCCAACACCAACGGCTCGCAGTTCTTCATCACCGTCGCCGCCACCTCGTGGCTCACCGGCAAGCACACCATCTTCGGCGAAGTCGTCGAGGGCTACGACATCGTCGAGAAGATCTCCAAGGTCTCCCGCGATGGCATGGACCGGCCCAAGACCCCAGTCGTTCTCGAATCCGTCACCATCGAGCGCGTCGCCTAGTCATCCTCCGCAACAGAAGAGAGCCTGCCATCCGTGGCAGGCTCTCTTTCTTTAAAGCCATCAATCCTTACGCGCCTCAGCCAAGCTTCAGTGCTGCATTCGAGCGCGCCGTGATCTCTTCCAGCAGCGCAGTCTCTTCGACCAGCTTCCGTCCCGCAGAAGGCACAATCGCGCGCAGCATCTCGGCCACATCCTTGCGCCCCTGCAGAACATTGATGCCCTTCGCAATCATGCCCAGCATGATGCTCACCGCGGTCGAGGCTCCCGGCGAAGCGCCCAGCAGAGCCGCAATGCTGCCATCCGGCTCGCGAATCACCTCGGTGCCAAACTCGAGCACGCCACCCTTCTCATGGTTCGGCTTGATGATCTGCACGCGTTGACCCGCGATCTCCAGCTTCCAGTCCTCCATCCGCGCCGTCGGCATAAACGTCTGCAGAGACTTCAGCCTGTCCTCCGGCGACTGCATCACCTCGCCGATCAGGTACTTCGTCAACGGAACGTTGTCGATGCCGACCTTGATCAGCGGATACAGATTGTCCGCCTGCACCGACTTCACCAGATCGAGGTACGATCCGCTCTTAAGAAACTTGGTCGAAAATCCCGCGAACGGTCCGAACAGCAGCTCCCTCTTGCCGTCGATCATCCGCGTGTCAAGATGCGGCACCGACATCGGCGGTGCGCCGACCGAAGCCTTCCCATACACCTTCGCGCCATGCCGCTCGATCACCTGCGGATTGACGCAACGCAGCCACTGCCCGCTCACCGGGAAGCCGCCGTAGCCTGCTCCCGCCTTCAGCTTCGCATTCTGCAACAGCAGCAGCGCCGCTCCGCCAGACCCGATAAATACAAACCGGGAGCGGACCTGCGCGCTGACGCCAGCCCGCTCGTCCATCACGGTCGAGCACCACCTGCCGTCGCTCTCACGCTCCAGCTTCAGCACGCGATGTTCAAGATAGACGCTGCCGTTAAAACCATCGAGGAGCTTTCGCGTCAGGCTGCCGAAGTTAACATCCGTACCGCGGTCGACCTTCGTCGCAGCCAGCATCTCGCCACTCGAACGGCCATCCATCAGCAGCGGAGCCCACTCGCCAATCTGCCGTGCGTCCTGGGTAAACTGCATCTGGCGAAACAGCGGATTGCGGCTCATCGCCTCGTAGCGCGCTCGCAGAAAGGCAGCGTTCTTTTCGCCCCACACAAAGCTCATGTGCGGCACGCGCCGGATAAACTCCTCCGGAGCGCCCAGTCGTCCCTGCTCCACCAGATACGTCCAGAAGGCGAGCGATTCCTGAAACTGCTCGTTGATCTTGATCGCCTTCTCGATCGTCACCGAGCCGTCCGCCTTCTCCGGCGTGTAGTTCAGCTCGCACAGCGCAGCATGCCCGGTACCGGCGTTATTCCACGCCTCCGAGCTCTCCGACGCAACACGATCCCTGCTCTCGAACACAGCAATCGAAAGCTCCGGCGCCAGCTGCTTCAGCAGGGTTCCAAGGGTCGCGGACATAATTCCCGCGCCTATCAGCACTACATCAAACTCTTCGCCGGGACCGATCCCCATTCTCTTTCCTCAACCTCAGCGGCAGACAGATACGCGGCAGCAGGCCGGAACATAGGACCAACGCATGCTTCGTCACTTACTGGAATCTATCGTGCAGGCCAGAAATTCACGCCGTTAACACCAGCGCAAAATCGCGCCTCTTTGCCCTCCATGATACGTCGCATGATGTACGGCTGGCACGATATCCGACAATTCCGTGCGTTTATCGATTTCCGCAAAAACAAAGGCGGCAGCTCGATTCCAACTGCCGCCTCGTTCCACCGTGGAGATCATCCCATGTTCTCAATCATGCGCGTGGCGAACTCGCTCGTCTTCGCCTTCGTCGCGCCCTGCATGCCGCGTTCGAAGTCGTACGTCACGAACTTCTGCCCGATCGTCTTCTCCATCGACGACTCGATCAGCCGTGCCGCCTCCGGCCAGCCGATAAAGTCGAACAGCATCACACCCGACAGCATCACCGATCCCGGGTTGATCACATCCTTGTCCGCATACTTCGGAGCCGTGCCGTGCGTCGCCTCGAAGACAGCATAGCCATCGCCGATGTTGCCTCCAGGAGCGATGCCCAGGCCGCCAACCTGCGCCGCAGCGGCGTCCGAGATATAGTCGCCATTCAGATTCGTCGTCGCCAGCACGCTGTAATCCTCGGGACGCAGAATGATCTGCTGGAAGATCGAATCCGCGATGCGATCGTTGATCAGGATCTTCTTCTTCCACCTGCCATCGCCATGTGACGCCCCAATGGAAGCTACGACCTGCTTCACCTCGGCGATAACCTCTTCGCCAAACTCCTTCGCGGCAAACTCGATCCCCGGCTCAATCAGCGCTGCATTCTCCTCAGGCGTCAGCTTCGGATTCGCCTCCAGGTTTCCCAGAATCCAGCTCTCGCGCTCGGTCACTGTCTGCTCGCGGAACTCCTGCGACGCCACCTCATAACCCCACTCGCGAAACGCTCCCTCCGTAAACTTCTGAATGTTGCCCTTGTGCACCAGCGTCACCGTCTTGCGTTCGTTATCCAGCGCATACTGGATCGCCGCCCGCACCAGCCGCTTCGATCCCGTAATCGAGATCGGCTTCACGCCTACGCCTGAATCCGTGCGAATCTTCTTCTTGCCGCCCTTCAGCATCTCGTCGTTTACAAAGCTGATGAACTTCGTCGCCTCCGGTGTCCCCTGGCGGAACTCGATCCCGGCATAAATGTCCTCGGTGTTCTCGCGGAAGATCACGACGTCCAGCTTCTCCGGGTGCTTCACCGGGCTCGGCACACCGGCGTAGTACTTCACCGGCCGCACGCACTGATACAGATCCATCAGCTGCCGCAGAGCCACGTTCAGCGAACGGATGCCGCCACCCACCGGCGTCGTCAGCGGTCCTTTGATCGACACGCGATAGTCCACCGTGGCCTTCACCGTGTCGTCCGGCAGCCAGTTCTGCGTCTGGCGGTACGCCTTCTCTCCAGCCAGCACCTCGAACCACTTCACCTGCCGCCTGCCGCCGTAGGCCTTCGCCACCGCCGCATCGAACACCCTCTGCGAGGCCTTCCAGATATCGCGGCCCGTTCCATCGCCCTCGATAAAAGGAATGATGGGGTTGTCGGGAATCGTGAACTTGCCGTCTGCATACTGAATCGGCGCCCCGTCTTTGGGCACCGCAATCCCGTTGTAACTCTCCTGCATCGCTTATCCTCCCTCAATTTTGAGAGCAACAAGCTACCATCCGCAGGAAACAGGTGGCAATCGCACCCGAACGCAAAGATGCGATTTCACCTGCTTTTCAAATGCAGGGCTACAGGATTACTTCACCAGGTAGTAGTCAATCGTCGCCACAACACGAACCTTCTTCATGATGCTCGCGTCCGGGCTACTCGCCGCACCGCCACCCTCTTCGCCCGGGGCGCCGCTACCCCCATCCGCAGCCGAGATCGAAAATACGCCCTGGTTCGCCGAACGGATCGACCCCACCTCGCTGCCCGAGTCCGCCGCGAACCGGTCCGCCGAGGCGCGCGCATTCTTCGTCGCCTCCGTAATCATGTCCGGCTTCAAGGCGTTCAGCCCGTTGAAGACATACCGAATCCCCTGTCCATACCCGCCGATCACGACGATCCCTGCCTGTAGCAGCTGCGCCGTCTTCTGCCCTGCCTTCGCAATCTTGTCCACATCGTTCGAGCTCGCCGTCACCGTCTGCTGCACGATATACCGCGGCCCGCCGACGTTGTTGGCGACGTACTCATTCGCCTGCTTGTCCGCCACCTGAATCTGCCCCACCGAGATCTCGGCGTCCGTAATCCCCTGCTCCTTGAAAAACTTCAGCACCGCAGCGCGATCTTCTTCGCTCTTCGCATACACCTGCTGCAACTCGTTGCCCGTCTCCTTGAAGCTCACCGGCCATATCGCGCTATCGGACTTCACCGTCCGCTCCACCAGCCCCTTCACCGTGACATAACGATCGGCAAGCCGCGTCTCCTTGATCTGTCTGCCCAGCAGCCACCCGCCGACAACAAGTCCAATCAGCAGACAACCACCCAGAATCCCCGCAGGCCGAACCAACCGATCTTCCGTGAATGACTCCAAGCGAACCTCCCTTGATACAGAAGCAGAATGCTGGACTCTTCAAATCATGTCAACGTCCTTACATCTGCTTGTCTAGTTCAGGCAACGAATAGAGCACAGAAGGTGTATTCCCGCACGGGCTACTCATCCGAATAATGCTCGTTGCGATCTTCATCTCCGTTGGATCACTCACTGTCCCGACAATGATAAGGGAGGAACCATCGTCCATGGCAAACATCGCCTGCACCCGATTCCCCACAACGTTGCTCAGTCCTCCAGTCGTTGTGCCTGTCGTGAAACAAGGCGATCCCTGCACCTTGATACTGCCCGTCAGAACCCCGTTCCCTGAGATCGTCTTCTCCGAAACCACGTCGGTCGTCGTTCCACCTTGCTGCAGCGTCAACTCCACAGTCATCGGACCCACCGTCGAGCTTCCGCTTGGAAGAGGGGGCATCGGGGTCGCCGTCCCCACATAGACTCCGCCGACCAGAGGCAGATACGTCGCCGTAAACGAGTCCGTTACCGTCTCGTTACAGCCCTGAAGAAAGCGGGAGGAAAAATCCATGAACGTCAATGCATAAGTCCCAGACCACGGCGAACCCAGCGTTCCAGGAGCCTTCCCTTTTATCGTTGCAGCCGTCGGAAGGCCTGCCTGGCTCTGTAAATTAAACGTCCCGTCCTGGGCGACCGTGCCGCTGAGCGCCGTCGAGATGCCTGAATTCAAAATGGCTCCAGTGATGCCTGTACTCAGAGTGGCTCCACAAAAGCGGTTTCCATAGCCTGCCGCGACCACGTTGTCTCCCACCACATCCACCGTCAGCGCCAGTCGAAGCTTCTCCCCACTCGTGCTGCTGAACGACTCAGTCGGGGCAGCCGCCGTGATCAACCAGTTGCCCGAGAGCGCGCTCGCTGGATTGACCGGAACCGGCGTCGCCGTCGCAGGAGCAGCTACCGGTGCCGTACTGCCCCCACATCCACTAAGTAGCATGACTGCTACACCAACAACAGCTATCCATCGACCGGGTACGTGCATATCGCCTGAAATTTAGCACGACCACCCCTGCGCATCCATGAAATTAAACAGAGAGGCCGGCGATCTCTCGCCGGCCTCGTACAACTCCCTGCCCTGATTTAGAAGATGTTCCAGAGCAGCTGGTTATAGACATCGTGGTGGAACTGAACCTCGGACGACTTGACGATCGTGCCCAGCAGACGCGGGCAACGGTCGGCCGAAGCCTGCTTCAGGTCCGCATAGCGGCCGGCAACATCGGCGCCCAGCAACTTCGAGTTCCACTCCGCAGCACGGAAGTTCTCGATCGCGGTGTAGACGTTGTCCGGCAGGTAACGCTCGGCCTGGCGCAGGTTCTTGATCTTCGACAGATCGCCCTGCAGGCCGGTCTTGAAGATCGAGTACAGCACCATGTAGGGGTTCGCATCCGGGCCAACCGAACGAACCTCGACGCGCGCCGACTTCTCGTTGCCGATCGGAATACGAACCATCGAGCCACGATCCGTCGCCGAAGCCTTGATCTGGTTCGGAGCTTCGAAGTGCGGGTCCAGGCGGCGATACGAGTTCACGCTGGCATTCAAAAGCAGGCAAAGATCGTTGCCGTGCGTCAGGATGCGGTCCGTAAACTGCCACGCCAGCTTGGAGATCTTCTCCTCGCCCTTCGGATCCCAGAACAGGTTCTTGCCGTTCTTCGTGATCGAGACGTTGGTGTGCATGCCCGAACCGTTCACGCCGGTCACCGGCTTCGGCAGGAAGCTCGCCGTCATGCCCATCTGGGTTGCGATCTGGCGGCAGATCAGCTTGTACAGCTGAATCTGGTCGGCAGCAGCCACCACGTCGCCATAGGTGTAGTTGATCTCGAACTGCGAGGGAGCAACCTCAGGATGATCCTTTTCGTTCTCGAAGCCCATCGCGCGCTGAACCTCAGCGGTCGTGTCGATGAACTCACGCAGCGGGTCGCCCGGCAGCGAGTGGTAGTAGCCACCCTTGTTGACGTACTCGAACACGCCCGTCTCGTGGAAGCTGCGCTCCGCGTCGATCCCTTCGAACAGGAAGCCCTCGATCTCGTTGGCCGCGTTCAGCGTGTAGCCGTTAGACGCAAACTGCTCGTTGGCAAACTGCTTCAGCACGCCGCGAATGTCAGCAGAGTACGTGCCGCCGTTCTTGTCGATCACCTCGCCGAAGACCAGGACCTTGCCCGCGCCAAACACATCGGCGGGCGCCCAGTAGAACGCGCTCCAGTCGATGCCGAGGCGAAGATCGCTCTCACGCTGCGCCGTAAAGCCGCGGATCGACGACCCGTCGAACGTCAGGTTGTCGTAGCTCTTCACCAGAAACTTCTTATCGTAGTCCAGCATGTGCAGCCGGCCTTCGAGATCGCTGAACAGAACCGTCACCGCCTTGATGCGGCGCTCGTCGGTCAGGTACTTCAACCGCTCTTCCTGGATCACATCGATCGGAACACGCTTCTTGCGCTGTTCCTTTGCTGCAAGGTTCAGGTCTTCTAGCTCTGAGTAAGAAAGTTCCAGGAAGTCACGAAATTCGCTCAACGTCTTGCTCCTTCGGCATGGTGAAATACACGACTGCGTGGTCGGCTCAGTGTGTTTGAAAGGTTGGAATGGCAGGACTCCCTGGCGACGTGGGCAGAAAATCCTAACCCTTTCAAGCTAACAGAAATTTCATACACGGCGAAGTGGTTTCACCCCTCCAGGAGAGCAAATTACCCGCAGGATGCCTATAAAATAGTGGATGACTGCCATGACGATGACCTCCAGCAAATCCAGCATCAAGCGCGTCGCCCTCATCCAGATGTCCTGCGACCCGGATACCCGCGTCAACCTCGATAAAGCCGCAGAGCGCGTCTACGAAGCCGCCCGACAGGGTGCCACCCTCGTCTGCCTGCCCGAGCTCTTCCGAGCGCAATATTTCTGCCAGCGCGAAGACCACGCCCTCTTCGATATCGCCGAGTCCATCCCCGGCCCCTCGACTGACATCCTCACCCGCGTCTGCCAGGAGACCGGCGTCGTCCTCGTCGCCTCGCTCTTTGAACGTCGAGCCCCGGGCCTCTATCACAACACCGCCGTCACCATCGAGAAGGACGGCCGCATCGCCGACATGTATCGCAAGATGCATATCCCCGACGACCCGCTCTACTACGAGAAGTTCTACTTCACCCCCGGCGACCTCGGCTTCAAGTCCACCCAGACCTCGCAGGGCCCCGTCGGAACCCTCGTCTGCTGGGACCAGTGGTATCCCGAAGGTGCCCGTCTCACCGCCCTCCGCGGCGCAGAGGTCCTCTTCTTCCCCACCGCCATCGGCTGGCACCCCTCCGAGAAAGAGGAGTTCGGCACCGCGCAGTACGACGCCTGGCAGACAGCCCAGCGCGCCCACGCCATCGCCAACGGAGTCTTCGTCTGCTCCGTCAACCGCGTCGGCCACGAGCACGGCGACGTCAAGTTCAAGACCACCGCCTCCGACGGCAACCCTGCCACCGTCGAACTCCACGGCCCCGGCGACCACACGCCCCAATCCGGCATCGAGTTCTGGGGAGGCAGCTTCATCGCCGACCCCTTCGGCCGCATCCTCGCCCAGGCCAGCCACGACAAGGAAGAGATCCTCATCGCCGACCTCGACACCAAACTCATCGAGATCACCCGCCAGCACTGGCCCTTCCTGCGCGACCGCCGCATCGACGCCTACGAAGGCATCGCCAGGCGTTTCCTGGATTAGCGGCTAACGTCCTTTGATGATTTCGGACAAGTAACAACTCGACCCTATCGGCGGTGGACTTGCCACAATCGGGTGCCCCATTCATGCAGTCTCATCGCATGAGTGGGCATTCGCGCAAAGCGCGAACCAGCTTCCGGCTTAGCTCACCGCAGATCTGAATTAAGTCGTTGCATCACAGAAGAGCTTCGGACAAATGCACCGCCGCTCACTTCGAGCCATAGAAGCTGTAGGTAGCCGTATACGGAACACGAATCGACTGCCCCACATGCTGCGCATCGCACCCTGTGGCAGGAGCGTTGCCGCCATGTGTCTCTGACCGGCGAATCCACGCAATCGCTGAGAGCGCACCCGAACCCGCTTTTCCCGGCGTAGCCTCCAGCAGCAGCCAGGGAATGCTGTCGGCATCCGGAGAAGGCGTCTTCTCCCTGACTCTCCCGGTGACTACGCTCCCGTCCTTCCACGTCCATTCAGGCCCGGCGCCGTGTGTTCCCACCTGCTCGTGCGTAGCGACGTCGAAGAGTTGCGCCTCAGGCGCCCGAAAGACCCAGACGAACTTCGACTCCTGCGGCCCACAGTCGTAGATCTGTACGCCGCGCCCCTCCACCACGTAAACCGGATGAGCCGTAGGGGAAGGCGTCACCGGGCTCACACCCTGCTGCGCAAGCGACAAGAGAAAAAACGAGATCGTAGCCCACATTGCGCCTCAAGCTTACCATCCACCCGATAGCCACCCGGAACGTCTTCCCGTACGTGGTTTCCGCCCACCCGGCAGAAACCTGTCAAGCCCTAAAACTCAATCAAAAAGATGAGGTATTCATTGTAAATAATACAAACAAACAGCTTATTCAGCATTCAATCCACCAGGAGCAGCCTGCCGATCCGCCCTTCTGAAAACTCTAAAATAGAAACAGTAGAGGGAGAAGAAGAAGGCATCGCATGCAAGTCCTTTCTTTTGAAGATTTTGCATATAAGCCACTTGAAATCAAGATTTTACGAAAATCATCTCCGATAAAGCCTTTCTTTATAAGATTTTGCAGGATTTGATACGGGGGTAGCCCCCATCCATACGCCCGGCTAACTATGATTGCCATCATGGACCTCGCAGCGATTCAGGCAGCTCTTCGCGACCAGCAACTCGACGGCTGGCTCTTCTACGACCACCACTACCGCGACCCGCTGGCTTACCGCATCCTCTCGCTCGGCGAAGGTCTCCACGTCACCCGCCGCTGGTTCTACTTCATCCCCGCGACGGGCGAGCCCAGGAAGCTGGTCCACCGCATCGAGTCCGGCCGCCTCGACACGTTGCCCGGCTCCAAAGCCGTCTACTCCTCCTGGCAGGAGCTGGCCGCGCAGATCACCGCCCTCACCGAAGGCGCGACGAAGATCGCCATGCAGTACTCGCCCAACAACGCGATCATGTATGTCTCGCTGGTCGACGCAGGCACCATCGAGCTGATCCGCTCGCTCGGAAAACAGGTTGTAACCTCCGCCGACCTCGTCAGCCAGTTCGAGGCCGTCCTCACCGACGAGCAGATCGCCACGCACTACATCGCGCAGGAGAAGATCGACGTCGTCCTGGCCGCCGCCTGGCAGGAGATCGGCCGCCGCGTCGCCAGCGGAGGCACCCACGAGCACGCCATGGTTGAATGGCTCTCCGAGGCCATGGCCCGCGAGAACATCGTCTGGGAGCACGGTCCCAACGTAAGCTCCGGCGCCAACTCCGCCGACTCGCACTACGAGCCCACCGCAGCCAGCTCAAAGCCGATTCGCAAGGGCGACTTCGTACTCATCGACATCTGGGGCAAAATCGACCGGCCCGACGCCTGCTTCTACGACATCACCTGGACCGGCGTCGTCGGCCGCGAGCCCTCCGCCAAAGAGCAGCTCATCTTTGAGACCGTCCGCGACGCACGCGACGCCGCAATTCAGACGGTTGAAGCCGCCTTCGCTGCCAACATCCCCATCGCCGGCTGGCAGGCCGACGACGCCTCCCGCAACGTCATTGCCGCCGCCGGCTTCAAGGACTGGTTCACCCACCGCACTGGACACAACATCGGTGCCGAGCTGCACGGCAATGGAGCCAACCTCGACAATCTCGAGACCCACGACGAGCGGCTGATCCTGCCCAAGACCTGCTTCTCCGTCGAACCCGGCCTCTACTTCCCCGGCGAGTTCGGCGTTCGCAGCGAGGTCGACATGATCGCCCTGCCAGGCAAAGCATCCGTGACTGGCCGCCTCCAGACCGAGCTCGTTCGCATCTGAACGCAGACATACTGCAACACGCATGAGGCAACTGGTATCATCGGATACGGAATGACGACGAACGTTCAGGCGCAGTCCATGGCTGCCAAAAAGATTACTTCCCTGCCTCCAGCGCTGATTCTCATCGCAGGCTGGCTGGTACCGGGAGCAGGCCATCTTCTGCTGAAGAAGTGGACCCGTGCCGCCCTGCTCTTCATCTCGATCATTGCCATGTTCGGCATCGGCCTTGCGCTGAAGGGCAAGGTCTATTCCCCCAACGCGGCCGAGCTTCTCGACATGTTGAACTTCGCCGGTGATCTTGGCGCGGGGCTGCTCTATGTCATCGCCCGCGTCTTTGATCTTGGCCAGTCCACGGTGCAGATCGCAATCGCCGACTATGGCACCAAGTTCATCGTTGTGGCAGGACTGCTCAACGTAATCGCGGCGGTTGACGCTCATTCGCTCGCCACCGGAAGGAAGGCCTCGTGACCATCTCACACTTCGGCGCCGTCCTTCTCTTCTCTCTGTTTACGTCGATCGTCTTCGGTATTACGCAGCGCTCGGAGCCCCGGACGATGATCCGTTTTGGAGCCTTCTGCTTTGCACTGTTCGTTGGCGGAACAATTGTTGCGAGCTGGCTGATGTGGCTGATCAAGCACTAAACCGCATCAGGCCCTCGCGGGCAAGAATAGATTTCAAAGTTCGACTTTTTGTTTTTCCCGTAAATCATTGCAATAAATAAATTTACCTTCCGATAATCCCCAGCACGCCTGAAACCAAATTCAAGGGCTCGTGCAACTGAAGTTGCAATACCTCATAAAAATCAATGGTCTGGCGACCTTCGTGCAGTATTCTGTTACTACCTCCCCACGGTGAACAATGATTTTACGGCGCGCTGAGATGGAAAACGCCCAGCTGTGGGCTTCGTGGGTCAGGGAGCTTCTGGTCTCGCAACCGGAACAGGATTGCGAAGAGCTCACCCGCCTTGCGTCGTCCATCTGCGGAACATCTCTAGGACTAGTAACGCTTCTCGATGAAAGGCAGCAGTGGTTTCGTGCCTCGGAATCGCTGAAGCTTGGCGATACACCACGCGAGATCGCTTTCTGCGCGCATGCCATCCGTCAGGAAGAGGTCTTCGTCGTCAAGGATTCGCTGCTCGACAATCGATTTGGGGCGAACCCCCTTGTTATCGCCGATCCTCCAATTCGTTTCTACGCCGGCGTTGTTCTGACGACATCAGACGGCTACATCCTAGGCACCTTCTCCGTGGTCGATACGACCCCCCGCATTTTGAGTGCAGAGCAGACGCAGGCGTTCGAGGTGCTGGCCCGGCAGGTCAGCGCGCGGCTCGAACTACGCATGCAGCGGCGGGTTCTGAACCAGGCTCTTCTTGAGAAAGAGAGGGCCACGAGCGCGCTGCGAGCGAGCGAAGAACTCTTCCGGGCGTTTATGAATGCCAGCCCGTTCCTGAGCTACATCAAGGATGCCGCCGGACGTTTGCTGTTCTACAACCGAGCCTTCGCGCAGCGATTTGGCGTCAGCGAGCAGGCCTGGCTGGGACGCACGGACGAGCAGCTCTGGTCACGCAACCTTACGAAATCGGTACGGACGCACGATCTTGAGGTGATGGCCGGTGGACGGATGGTGGAGACGGAGGAGCACATTCGTGCGGCGGACGGCACTCTCAGTTCCCTTCGCTCCTTCAAATTTCCTTGCAGCGACTCTGCGGGTAATGTGCTTCTGGCTGGAGTTGCCGTGGACATCTCCGCGGAGGTCGCCCATAAAAGCGAGCTGGAACGCTATCATCGCGAGCTGGAAGAGGCGAATGAGCAGTTGCGCCGGCTCGCTGTTACCGACGAACTGACGGGGCTGCGCAATCGGCGCGCCTTCGAGGAACGCCTGGTGATGGAGTTTTCCATGGCACGCCGCCGCAGACGCGAGCTGGCGGTGCTGTTGATCGATGTCGACAACTTCAAGATGACCAACGACAGGTATGGTCACGCTGCCGGTGATGAGGTATTGCGTCGGTTGGGAATGATTCTGCGTACGACCGTTCGCCTTCCCGATCTTCCGGCACGGTATGGCGGTGAAGAGTTTGTCGTCCTTCTGCCGGAGAGCGGTGAGGAGAGCGCGATGGGACTGGCTCGCCGCGTAATGGCACGTGTAGCTGCTGAGGACTGGGACAACGAAGCGGTGACGATCAGCATGGGAATGGCTGCGATTAACGAATCGCTGAACAATGGCTATCAGCTCGTGGAGCTGGCCGACGAGGCGCTCTACGCGGCAAAGCGAGCCGGCAAGAACCGCGTCATGGTTCACAGCGGCTGAGCTTAGCGCTGAAGCCATATTCTGCACCATTTGCTCTTATCGAACAGCACACGTAAAACTGGCCGCACGCGAATCGCGGCGGCCAGTCTGTTTGTAACGATGTATGAGGATTAGCCGTTCTGATCTTCGGGGTGAATGGTACGGTAGCTGGCGTTTCCACGAGACCAGACCAGGAGCAACAGATCCTTGCCGTCGGCACTGCCATGTACCTGGTTGACGAACTGGCTCGCTGAACCGGTTGCCTTACGATCCACCTCAAGGATGACATCGCCGGGCTGAAGACCAGCATCTTCGGCTGGGCTGCCGGGGCGGACGCTTTCGACGACGGCTCCCTTGAGCTGGTCCGGGGCGTTAATCTGCTGCCGGGCATCGGCAGTGAGGTCGGCGACGGCGAGACCAAGTTTGCCCCGCTGCGACGATCCATTGTTGCCGTTGTCGGCGACATCCGCATCCTTCTGGAACTGCCCGAGGGTCAGGTTGAGGGAGACCGGTTTACCGTCACGCATGACGCTGAGAGAGATGTTCGTTCCCGGAGTGAGTTCGCTGACGGCCACCTGCAGAGCACCTCCGTTGACGATCTTCTTTCCGTTGAGCTGAGCAATGACATCACCTTGATGTAGACCTCCACGACTTGCCGGAGAGTTCGGGCTGACCTGAGAGACGATGGCACCCGATGCCTCCTGCATGTTGAAGAACTTTGCGTTGTCCGGCGTAACGTCGTTGAGACTGATGCCAAGATAGCCGTGCTCGACCTTGCCATTCTTCATCAGCTGCTCCGCTGTGGCTCGAACGATCTGTGCGGGGATGGCAAATCCTGCGCCGGCGAACGAACCGCTGTTGGAGATGATGAAGGTGTTGATGCCGACAAGTTCACCGTGCGAGTTGACCAGCGCTCCGCCTGAGTTGCCCGGATTGATGGCAGCATCGGTCTGGATGAATCCGCCTGGCTTACGGGCATCGTCAGAGTAGGGATTTGGGCGGTCGACGGCGCTTACGATGCCACGCGTCACCGAAAACTGGAAGTAGCCGAAGGGACTGCCGAAGGCAAGAACCGTCTGACCAGGATGAAGCTTTGCGGAATCTCCCCATGCAATGCTGGGAAGCCCTTTGGTGTCCACTTTGACGACTGCGAGGTCGGTCAGCTTGTCGACACCGATGAGCTTGGCGGGCAGAACACGCCGATCGTTCAGTGTCACTTTTATCTGTGTCGCACCGTCGACCACATGACCATTGGTGACGATATAGCCGTCGGGCGAGATGATGACACCGCTTCCAATACCATGCTCGAGTTGCGGAGTCTGCTGTTGCTGGCCACCGCCGCCCTGCCCGAAGAACTGTGCGAAGCCGGGAGGCAGCCCCTGCATCTGGTCGGAATCAGCGACCTGATGCTCCTGGCTCTTCGAGGTGACGGAGATGTTCACGACGGAAGGCGTAACGCGGGAGGCTACATTCTCCATTGCCTGATCGAGAGAAGATAAAGCAGAGACGCTGTTGTCATCGAGCGGAGAAGCGCTGAAGACAGATGCGGCGTGCACGCCCCCGGAGCCGACGAACAAGGCAGCACCAAGGGTGAAAGCGCCCAACAATCGCCAATGGCGCTTTGAACTTACCGAGCTTTGCTACTAATTGATTAGTTGCTTGCGACATACATGCCCTCCTCTGGGCTCTTTCTTTGGCTAAAGTTGGATGACGAGCCAGCCGTTGCCTACTGGAACGGCTGCATAAGAAGATCCATCGTTTGCTTCCAGGGTGAGCATTGGCCTGGTGACAGCGATCCGTTGCTCCATGCTGGTACGCACGAAAAAGGTCTGCGGGAGAGGCACGCGCTTCGAGCGAGGTGTCTTGACGGCTCGCATCGCGGGCTTTGCATGACTCGAAGCCAGATGCTGTGCTGATTTCGGCTGCGGCATGACGGCCTTTACGAGCATCTCGGTCGGAGGCCGAACGGAGCGTGAGATGGATGCCGGAACCGCGGACGCAGGCATCTCAGTCGGAATGCCTACCGGAGATGGCGACTGTGCGAGGGTGGAGTCCACATGCGAGAAGCTGACCAGCGCAGGTGCATGTGAGAGCGTAAGCGCACCGCCAGCGAGGCCAGCGATGAAGACTCCGGTGACGGCGTACCCTGCGCGGCGTCCCATAGGTTTGGCAGGGCGATCAAGGATGCGGTGAACGCGGTGCGCCAGCTCCGAACGCCGTCCCCACGCGCCTAATGCAAGCGAGAGCTGGCGACGCAGCAGAGACTGTTCGGCAAGACTGACCAGGCAGACGGCGTAGGATTTTCTCGACGGACTCGCATTCAGAACGCAGTCATCGCAGGCCAGCTCGCGCTCCATGCAAAGTTGGCGCTCAACCCAGCTAAGGGCAGGGTTCAGCGGGAAGAGAGCGAGAACGATCTTCTGTACAAGATTGGTCCAATGATCGCCGCGACGGATGTGTTCCATCTCGTGCATGACGATCTGTTCCAGCTCTGCGCTGGAGAGGCTGGCAAAAGTTGACTCCGGAATGAGGATTCGAGGGTGACGGAGTCCTATGACACTTGGACGATCCACCTCCGAGGAGGTGCAGAGCAAGACTGACGCTTGCGGCTCCCGCAAGAGCGCTTGTGTCACATCAGATGAAACCGGTATCGCCTCTGCGGCGAGGCGGCGCAGATAGAGAGCGCTTTGCAGAAGCCTGACGGAACGAACGATTGTCATGATTCCCCAGGCAGCGATCAAAGCAACGGCCCAGCGAGGGTCCAGATGAAGACCTGCGCCCGATGAAGAACGAAGGGCAGCGAGCCCCGGACTCCACGAGACAAAGTGCAGCGCGATGGAGACGGAGAGGACTGCGCCCCAGATCATGAAGCGATTGGTGGAACTGATGCGCGAGGTAAGACGCAGGCACACGCCAACGACCAGAACCAGCAACGCTCCCGATACGATCGCATTGACAAGCGAGCCAGCAAGGAGTTCTGTGAACGGCATTGCCCAACCAGTCAGATGCATCCTCAGGCCTCCTCCCCCATCTCGTCGGGAGTGCTGGCTATGGCGTCTTTGAGGCGCTGCAGTTCCTCCGCCGTGATCTCGTTATCGCCCAGCAGCGAAAGCAGCAGCCGCTCACGGGAGTTGCCAAAGAAGCGCTGTAACAGCTGGCGGACTTCAGACTTTCCGGCGTCATCTTCAGCGACACATGGACTGTAGAGAAATGCCCGGCCCTCCTGACGATGGCTGACGTAGCCCTTCTTCTCGAGGATGCGGATGGTGGTGAGGACAGAGGTATAGGCGAGCGGCACGGTATCTGCCAGCCCGGAGACAAGATCGGAGACGGCGGATTCACCGCGGTCCCACAAAACCTTCATGAGTCTGAGCTCAGCCTCGGTCAGCGTATTGGATCGCTTTGGCGGCATCCTGACATATAGGACGAAGCAACTAATCAATTAGTTAGCAACGTCTGCCACCGAATACTCGGAGCGCGCGTAAATATCAGGAGATGGGTGGCTTACGTGAGACGCAGCGAAAGCCGATGTTGCTGGCAGAGCTGTCGGGGGTGTTCTGCGTACGGGCAGCGACACGATAGCGGTTGCAGTAGCTCTCGTGACAGAGAAAACTGCCGCCCTTGATCACCCGGTTGGTTCCATGGAGAGAGCCTTTTGGGTCGGTGGTCTCGTGTTTTGGGTGGCGCGTCCCAAACCAATCGCCGGTCCACTCCCAAACGTTACCCGCGATCGAGTAGAGACCATAGCCGTTGGGAGGAAATGCTGTGACGGGGCAGGTGCCGAGATATCCATCGGCGACGGTGTTGGTTGAGGGAAACTCCCCCTGCCACACGTTACAGCGATGCTCTCCGCCGGGCTCGAGTTCATTGCCCCAGGGAAATAGATTTTGATCGAGGCCACCGCGAGCGGCATACTCCCACTCAGCTTCGGTGGGCAGATGTTTTCCTGCCCAGGCAGCATAGGCCAATGCGTCGTTGTGGGAGACATGGACGACCGGGTGATCACTGCGCTCGCGAATATTGCTGCCAGGACCTTCAGGCGTCTTCCAGGTGGCTCCGAAGACCTTGCACCACCATGGCGCCTGAGCCACGGTATCGGCGACAAGCTGTGAGAAGTTGCTTTCAGGCAGGAGAGCCCAGAATACAAACGACCAGCCGTAGCGCTCGGCGTCGGTAAGATAGCCGGTCGCCTTGATGAAAGCGTCAAACTGATCGTTTGTTACGGACGCGATGTCGATGGAGAAGGGCGACAGAACAACGGACCGGACCGGGCCTTCACCATCGGCCGGAAATCCATGCTCGTAGTCTGTGCCCATCCTGAAGCGGCCGCCGGGAAGATCGACCATGCCTTCGCCTGAGGGAGAGGCAGAGGGCACCACTATCGCTGTTGGAACAACGACAGCAGCCGCGCTTCGCTGAGCGGACGGCGTGCAGCACCCTTTCTTTTCCTCGGTCATCCTGTGGTTGATGCTACCAAATAGGAATCATCCTCTGCTCGTTTGATCGTCAGCGATTCTAGATGCAATTTACAAGGCAATCGCCGACGCAGAGCGCTCCTTCCAGCCACCGCGCGTAAAGTCGGGGAATTGCACGGGGGCGCTTCCATGCGCCACCGAAAGACGGCTGAGCGGACCGGGTGCAGACCACGCCGCTGCATCGTAAACGTCCATATCTGGAGCAATTCCCTGCCGCACGCACTGCAACAGACGATAGAGCATGATGTAGTCCATACCGCCATGACCACCAACGCGCTGCGCGGTCGTCCCCTCCTCCTTCCAGAGAGGATGCTGAAACTCTTTGAAGCCATCGAGGTTGGTCCAGTCTTCTCCGCCCTTCTGACCCTCAATATAGATTCGCGGCGGGTAGTCCATGAAAATCCCCTTCGTTCCAGCGACCTGATTGATACGGTCATACGGACGAGGGTTGGAGACATCGTGCTTAACCGTGATCGTCCGCCCGTTTGCGGTCTTGATCATCGAGACGTTCATGTCGCCGGTGAGATAGCGCTCCTTCCAGCGTGGGTCGGATGCCGGGATATGCTCTTTGCGGTACAGCTCAAGACCATGCTGGGGAGAGCTCATCGAGACCATGTAATCGAAGCGGTCTCCGCGCTGGATACCCATATAGTTGGCAACCGGGCCGAGGCCATGCGTGGGATACAGGTTGCCGTCGCGCTGAGTATGCACGGTGCGACGCCATAGTCCCTCACCTTTACCGGAGAAGAGCTCCTCGCGCAGATCGTGCAGATAAGCGCCTTCTCCGTACAGGAGATCGCCCAGCAGTCCAGCATGCGTCAGACGAAGAACGAGCGTCTCGTTATATCCATAGCAGCAGTTTTCGAGCATCATGCAATGCCGGCGCGTGGCCTCGGAGGTATTGACCAGCTTCCAGCAATCTTCGAGCGTAGTCGCCGCCGGCACCTCGACGGCAACATGCTTGCCATGCTGCATGGCAGCGACGGCCATTGGAACGTGCCAGTTCCAGGGAGTGGCAATGATGATGAGATCGAGATCATCACGCGCGACCAGATTTTCGAAGTCGTTTTCGCCCTTGGTATAGAGGACGGGCGATTTCTGGCCAGCCTTTTCTACCAGGCCTTTTGCATGCTCGGCGTGTTCAGGGACGGCATCGCAGATGGCAAGAATATTGGCCTCTGCAGCAAGAAGATTGCCCAGCAGTGAGGTTCCGCGGCCACCGGTCCCGATGATGCCAATGCGTGGATTCATCTTCTGGAACGGCATTCCTATAACGGTTTTGCCCTGTGGCTTATGCTCCTCTGCCGTCATACCTGGAGCGGCGACAGCCATTGCCCCGACAGCTCCCATCTTCAGAAATCCGCGCCTTGAGAGATCGCTCATCCCCTGGTCCTCCCTTATTTGTTCCGCTAAAGAATTAATGCCGTGCTTTCAAGGTACTTTTATACTTCGATTTCGTACACTTTAATTTCGTATTATTTCCAAATAGTAGTAGAGTTTCCCCATCGAAGCTTGGAAAGCATACCTTTAGTTGGCAGGAGTTGTAGCAGCAAGGGATATTGAGACTTTCGCGATCACGATTGGCAGGAGCAGGTAAATGATGGATACAGCGACTCTTCCGGACGCAATCCCGGCCTCTCGTGCTTCTACGAGCAGCAGCTCTGCGGTTGCACCACGAAATATTTCGGTTGATGCCTATCGCGGCTTTGTCATGCTGCTGATGATGGGTGAGGTGCTTCAGTTTGCCGCAATCCACAAGGCGACCCCAGGCAACCTCATCTGGCGCATTCTGGCCTACAACCAGACGCACGTGGAGTGGGCCGGCATGAGCCTGCACGATACCATTCAGCCCTCCTTTACGTTTCTCGTTGGCGTGTCACTTCCCTACTCGGTCCACAGTCGGTTGAAGAAGGGCCAGAGCTTCGCGAAGATGCTGGCTCATACGCTATGGCGATCCGTGCTGCTGATTGCGCTGGGGGTTTTGCTTCGTTCGCTTGCGAGCACGCAGACCAACTTCACCTTTGAAGACACTCTCTCGCAGATCGGCTTTGGATATACGTTCGCGTTCTTGCTCAGCTTCTGCCGACCTCGCTGGCAGTGGACCGCGTTGGCAGTGATTCTGTTCGGCTACTGGGCGGCATGGGCGCTTTATCCGGCTCCGGGAGCCGACTTCAACTATGCGGCTGTCGGGGTGCCACTTGATTGGCACCACAACTTTACTGGTTTCGCAGCGCATTGGAACAAGAACAGCAATCTGGGGCAGGCCTTCGATCTGTGGTTTCTGAACCTGCTTCCGCGACCGGAGAGATTTCTGTACAACGGCGGTGGCTACCTGACGCTCAGCTTTATTCCAACGCTGGGTACCATGCTGCTGGGGCTGACAGCAGGTCAGTGGCTGCGTGCCTCTGCTCCACAAATTCCTTTCAGGAAGTTCCTGATCGCAGGCGCCACGTTGATGGCCTCAGCACTCATCCTTCACGCTACGGGAATATGCCCGATCGTCAAGAGGATATGGACGCCAGGCTGGACTCTCTTCAGTGGAGGTGCCTGCTTCTTCTTTTTAGCGCTCTTTAGCTGGCTCATCGAGACGAAGGGCTACCGGCGTATTGCCTTTCCCCTGGTGGTTGTTGGTGTGAACTCGATTGCGGCGTATCTTATGGCTCATCTGTGGGAGGACTTTCTCGTCCGCAATCTCTACACCAACCTGGGACATCTGCCGTTCCAAGTGTTTGGGACTATATATGAGCCTTTGATGATGGGAATCGCCGTCCTGGCGATCTATTGGCTGGCGCTCCACTGGATGTATCGCAGGAAGGTCTTCCTGCGGATCTGACCGGGCCATCTTCGTTATGATGAAAGAAACTCACCGACGAGAGACAGCTTTGGACCAGGTCGACGGCAGCAACATGCTTATTGAAGAACGCAGGCAGCACATCCTCTCTCTCATCGAGAGGGATGGGCGCGTACTCGTTTCAGAGTTATCGGATACGCTGGGAATCTCGCGGATCACGATTCGCAAGGACCTGGATCATCTGGAATCCAAGGGGCTGGTGCAACGCACCCATGGCGGTGCTCTCGCACCACAGGGGAGCGCGCTGCTTGATCCCTCGCTCAAAGAGAAGGAACAACATCAGCACCGGGAAAAACAGCTGATTGCAGCTGCAGCGGCAAAGTTAGTCAAAGAGGGACAGTGCGTCCTCCTCGACTCCGGCTCGACGACGACGGCGATTGCCCGGGCGCTACGTGAGTTCTCTCATCTGACGGTGGTGACAAACGCGGTGAACATCGCGGCGGAACTGGCAGGAACGGACTTCGATGTGATCCTGACGGGAGGAAGCCTGCGCAAGAACTCCTTCTCTCTGGTTGGACCGCTGGCGGAAGATGTTCTACGTGAGATCCGTGCGGACATTCTGTTTTTGGGTGTCGATGGATTCGACCCGCAGGTTGGATTGACGACCCCCAATGTACTTGAATCACGAGTGAATCGGGCCATGGTGCACTCCGCAACCAGGGTCGTGGCTGTCTGTGATTCTACAAAGTTCTTCCGGCGCAGCATGGCATTGATTGTGCCGCCAACAGCGATCCATACCGTCATTACAGACGATCAGATTCGAGAAGAAGATATCGAGGCACTCCAGGGCCTCGGTATTGAACTCATCGTCGTTTAGTTCGTCTTTCCTGTCTTCGATTCTTATCATTATTGTGCTGCGAGTTATGTCATTTGAATAACTTAGGCCCATTCCACAATAGTGCTAGATTCTACCGCTCAAAACCGGCGTAGCGTTTGAAGTGTTTCCTAGAGACCTTCATGGATCATATCGGCGCACTTACCGGAACTTACGACTATCGTCTCGTCATCGCCTCCATCGTCATTGCCATCCTTGCTGCCTATGCTGCTCTCGATCTGGGAGGGCGGATCACAGCATCTTCGGGCTCTTCACGCACGACATGGTTATGCGGCGGCGCATTCGCACTTGGCTTTGGCATTTGGTCGATGCATTACGTCGGTATGGAAGCCTTTCGGCTGCCTGTGCCTGTCCTCTATGACTGGCCAACCGTACTGCTATCCATGCTGGCAGCTGTCCTGGCGTCTGCCGCCGCATTGTTTGTCGTGAGTCGCAAGAGCATGAGCCTCGCCGCGGCAGGCGCGGGAAGCCTGCTGATGGGTCTTGGGATCAGCAGCATGCATTACATCGGAATGGCGGCCATGCGCCTTCCCGCGATGCATCACTACGATAAGCGCATTCTCGTACTCTCGATCGTGCTTGCCATTGTCATCTCGTTCGTTGCTCTCAGACTGACTTTTTCCACGCGCGATCAGAAGACCTCATTCAGCATCCGAAAGCTCACCTGCACGGTGATCATGGGACTGGCTATCCCGGTGATGCACTATGCCGGAATGGCAGCTGTCACCTTCATGCCGATGCCGCTCGAACAGAGTTCGCTTCATCACGCCATCGCGATATCCTACCTGGGCCTGGCTGCTATCGGCCTGGTCACGATCTTCGTGCTGGGCTTCGTCTATATCTCGGCGATGATGGACCGCCGTCTCATTGAGCAGCGCTACAACCTCGACATTGAAAAAGAACGCGCCCAGACAGCCGAGAACAGCAATCGCGCCAAGAGCGAATTCCTCGCCAACATGAGCCATGAGATTCGCACCCCGCTGAACGGCATCATCGGGATGACGGATCTGGCGCTTGAGACCGAGCTCACACGCGAACAGAGAGATTATCTAGAGACGGTCAAACTCTCCGCTGATGCACTTCTCAATGTTATCAACGACATTCTTGACTTCTCGAAGATCGAAGCCGGAAAGGTCGATCTTGAGTCCATCGATTTCGACATATACGAATGCATTGAAAATGCATTGAAGACGGTTGCGCTCCGCGCTGACGAAAAGGGCCTCGAGCTGCTGTGCGATGTCTCTCCTGAGATTCCGACATGGGTCACAGGCGATCCTGGACGTGTGCGCCAGATCATTCTGAACCTGATCGGGAATGCGGTTAAGTTCACCGAACAGGGCGAAATCGCGTTGAAGGTTCGTCCCGTCACCATCGATGACGCTCAGGTCCATCTTCAATTTACGGTCACCGACACAGGTATTGGAATTACACCTGAGAAACTCGATTCGATCTTTGAGTCGTTCAACCAAGCGGATACCTCGACGACGCGCGAGTTTGGCGGCACAGGTCTTGGTCTGACGATTTCTCGCCGGCTCGTGGACATGATGAAAGGGCGTATTTGGGTGGAGAGCATCCTGGGACGCGGCTCCAACTTCCATTTCACCTCCAGGCTAGGGCGCGCCCAAGAACAAAAGGCCTCAGCGACACTAGCACCCGCCAACTCCTCCATCCTGGTTGGCGTGAAGGTGCTGATCCTCGACGACAACAGAACGAATAGGCGCATTCTTGAAGGACTGCTGATGCGCTGGGGGATGATCTCTGCTGCAGCTTCCGACGGGCCTCAGGCACTCGACATGTACACGGAAGCGCAAGCACATGGTGAACCCTTTCAGTTGGTGCTGACCGACATGCACATGCCAAGAATGGATGGCTTTGATTTCGTACAAAGGCTCAAGGAGATCTCCGGTTCAGCATCGTCCACCATCATGATGCTGACCTCAGGCGGCCAGCAGGGTGACGCTCAGCGTTGTGGACAACTTGGAATTGCCGCTTACCTGCTGAAGCCTATCCGGCAGGCCGAGTTGCGCGATGCGATTGCCGGCGTTTTGATGGCACGAGAAGCCGCGCAAATGCCCGCTCTGATCACGAGATATACGCTGCGCGAACAGGCCAGCGGAGGAAAGACGTTGAAGATACTGCTTGCAGAAGACAACCCAGTGAATCAAAAGCTTGCCACACGCATGCTGGAGAAACGAAACCATACCGTGACGGTTGTCGGCAACGGACGAGAGGCGCTAGACACTCTCGCGCATGATGGATATGACCTGGTGTTGATGGATATGCAGATGCCCGAGATGGATGGCTTTGAAGCCACGCTGGCTCTGCGCGAAATGGAAAAGAAGACAGGCAAGCATCAGCCGGTCGTTGCCATGACGGCACTGGCGATGAATGGAGACCGAGAGCGCTGCATAGCCGCTGGCATGGATGGCTATCTTTCCAAACCGATCCGACCGGAAGAACTCGATGAGGTTCTTGAGCTTTATGTGTCGCAAAAGGCCAAGTCAGCCGAGGAGGAGACTTCCCCGCTTTCGAACAACAGCTCAGTGGATATCGCACAGTTGCTGGATCGCATCGATGACGACCGCTCGCTTCTTGCGGATCTGACAGATATTTTTCGCAATGACTATCCGAAGCAACTTCAGATGGCCCAGGCAGCCCTGGACACGCAGGATGCCGCTGCATTGCAGCGCGTGGGTCACATGTTGAAGGGCGTTCTTTCGAATCTCTCCGCAATAAAGGCATCAGAATTGGCAAGTACCCTCGAAGATCTTGGACGGGCTCAGCACATCTCGAATGCGCAAGCCACCCTGGATGAATTGTCACCGGAACTGGATCGAGTAGCTCATGTCCTGAACTCGCTGTGCCCCGAGAATGCCTGATGAAGATCCTCGTTGCCGAAGATGAACCAGTAAGCCGAGTTCTGATGCAACGTATGCTGCGCCAGTTTGGATACGACGTGCTTATTGCGGAGGATGGCCGGAAGGCGGCCGAAATCCTTGCTCAAGATGATGGCCCTCGACTGGCATTGATTGACTGGATGATGCCTGAGCTGGATGGTCCAGATCTCTGCCGCAAGATTCGTACCGCTCAGCAGGAATCCTCTTACGTGTACATCATCCTCCTTACCTCGCGTCAAAACAGTGAGGATATTGTGGCAGGCCTGGAATCAGGAGCGGATGACTATCTGGTCAAGCCCTGTGCTCCAGCAGAACTGAAAGCCCGGCTCCGGACTGGACGCAGAATCCTTGAGCTTCAGGACAAGCTGGTTGAAGCACGCGAGCAGATGAGATACAAGGCCACGTATGACTCCCTTACAGGGCTTAGGAATCGTGCTGCCATCCTAGCCTTCGCGCATGAGTCGCTCAGCAGACCTGCCTACGCAGAAACCGTCACACTTCTGATGCTGTGCGACGTCGATCACTTCAAGAGAATGAATGACACGTACGGTCATCCCACAGGCGATGCCGTTCTTGAAGAGATTGCCAGGCGGCTCAACACAGCTGTTGGCCTCGGGGGCGCCGTCGGCCGTTACGGCGGGGAGGAATTTCTAATCGTCATCAACGATTGCTCCCCTTCCACCATGGAGGGACGGTGCGAAGTAATTCGCGAGGCAATCTCCCGTACGCCGATAGCAACACGAAACCACGAACTCCCTGCCACGATCAGCATCGGATCGATACTGCATGAGTCTGGCAACGGCGATATGCCGTTGAAAAGCCTGCTCGCGCATGCTGATGCAGCTCTCTATCGTGCAAAGGAGCAAGGAAGAAACTGTGTTGTCTTTGCTGAGTCAATGGCAGTTTTATAAAATCGCCAGACCGGCTGGACGCGCTTTTTAAATCCATTCTAAATGGCAATCTTGAAGGCTGATCGGGCCTCCAATGGGGTCGGAACAACTCGTTGAAGGCATCGATTGCTTAGCCCAGATAGCTCCGGATATCGGAAGAATATAAGCCTCTGTTCGGGAGAGCATTGCGGGGCATATCCTAGTATCCTGTTCAAGCTGCCATGACATATCCCACAAATAACCTCCGCATTAAATCCAGCAAAGTTGTCCTTCCTCCGATGTTTCTTGAGGACGAGCTTCCGGTCACAGAGAACGCTTCGCGCACGGTCTTTGAGGCGCGGCGCGAGATCACCGACATTCTCAACGGGTCGGACGACCGGCTCGTCGTCGTGGTGGGTCCGTGCTCGATCCACGATCCTGTGGCGGCGCGGGAGTATGCGGGTCTGTTGAAGGAGGCCATCGCGGAACTTTCGGGCGACCTGATGATCGTGATGCGGGTGTACTTTGAGAAGCCGCGCACGACGCTGGGATGGAAGGGTCTGATCAACGATCCTTACTTCGACGAGTCGTTCCGCATCAGCGACGGATTGCGCATTGCGCGGAGGCTGCTGCTGGACCTGGCGGAGATGGGCGTGCCGGCTGGGACGGAGTTTCTGGACATGATCTCGCCGCAGTATGTGTCGGATTTGGTGAGCTGGGGCGCGATTGGGGCGAGAACGACGGAGAGCCAGGTGCATCGCCAGTTGGCATCGGGGCTGTCGTGCCCGGTGGGGTTCAAGAACGGGACGTCGGGCAATGTGCAGATTGCGATTGAGGCTATCCTGTCGGCGAGCCATCCGCATACGTTCCTGGGGACGACGGAGATGGGACAGTCGGCTATTCTGCTGACGTCGGGCAATCCGGAGTGCCATGTGATTCTGCGTGGCGGACGCGGGGTGACAAACTATGATGCGGAGTCGGTAGCTTCGACGGCAGAACAGATGGCGAAGACGGGCGTGAAGCAGACGATCATGGTGGACTGCAGCCATGCGAACAGCGGCAAGGATTATCGCAAGCAGGGTACGGTATGTCGTGCGGTGGCGGAGCAGGTGGCAGCGGGCGACCGGCACATCATGGGAGTAATGATCGAGAGCAATCTTGTTGCGGGAGCGCAAACGCTGGTGCCAGGCCAACCGCTGGTGTACGGGCAGAGCATCACGGATGCCTGCATCGACTGGGCGGAGACGCATACGCTGCTACGGGAGCTTGCGGCCACGGTGCGGAAGCGTCGCGGGCAGTAGCAGGCGCCAGGCCCAAATACGTCGAGCACAAGAAGTACCCTCTAGCCGCCGATGCATGAAACGCCACTCCACTTGGCTTTACGCTGAACGATATTCCTTTCTTGCTGGAGGCGCCGCGCTCTAAATAAGAGAGACGCCGGGGAAATTTGCCGGACGGCCAGGCAGGCGCACAGTCGAAGCCAAGAGCGAGGAAGGCACTCCAGCGAGTCGTTCCTGTCAGCCTATTAAATACAAGAACGGGCTACCGGGAACATTCCGGTAGCCCGCCCATTGTTTGAGCACTCAGAAAATAGCTCGAAGTGACAGTTGGATCTGGCGGTTCGCGCCGATACCAACCTGGTTGCCGACAGTGGACGAGAGCTGACCGAAGGATGAGCCGGCCGTCCCCTGAGAGAATGCTGCCCCAGGCTGATTCGCTGCGCCAGTGGTCAATGTCTGAGCGAGGCGAACGTTGCCAGGGTTGGCATAGTTGGGATGATTCATCACGTTGTAGATCTCGGAGCGGAACTCAAGATTCGTGCGCTCCGTGAAGTGAAACTGCTTGGAGAGTGTCAGGTCCAGCTGCGCAAGATTCGGACCCGTGAGATCGTTGCGGCGATAGTTGCCGAACGTTCCGGGAGCCGGGGTCGAGAAGGCTGCCGGATTCAAATAGCTGAATCCGTTCTTCAGGTAGGGGTTGACGCCGGGGACGACATTGGGGCGTCGCACATTGCGCGAGTTGCCGCCTCCCGGAGTGTTGACGATCGCCGTCGTCTGCACCACGCCATTTGTAACGACCGGCGAAGCAAGGGTCTGCCCAGCGATCGCCGTCCCGGGATTGCCGATGTAGGCCAGGTCTGGACGCGTGATCAGCACATCGATCGGAAGACCGCTGCGGAAGTTCGTGATGCCGCCAATCTGCCAGCCACCGGCGATCAGGTCCATCGGACCGGAGAGGCTGAGAGAACGTCCACGACCGAAGGGCAGATCGTAGAGCAAGTTGACGTTGAGACTGCTACGGATGTCATAGATGCCACGGCCATACTCTGGAGTGTTGCCGTAGATCTGGAGGGGAGCCTGGGCCGTCGTTGCCTCATTCGAGCCGGAGGAGGTTCCAAGTTCCTTGGCCCATGTGAACTGAGCGCCAAGCGACAGTCCATGCTTGAAGCGGCGCTGCAGCTGCGTCTGTAGCGCATTGTAGTGGTCGTTGCCGCCAGAGGTCTTGTAGTCGATCTCCGCAAAACGGTTGCCGAACTGGCGAACTGCAGCTCCCGCTCCGGTCGTCGCGTTCTGCGTGACGCCAGTGATGAGGTTCGTGATCGAACGCAGGAAGAGATTGCGTCCCGATGATCCGACATATCCAATCATCAGCTGCATATCGCCGGGCAGGCGCTGCTGAATGGAGACCGTATACGTCGTGACGCGCTCCGGGATGCGGTAGTTCGGTGAATACGCGCGCGGCTGGTAGCCGAGCGTCGGGCTATTGATATCGTAGTTCGCGTACACATCGGTCGCCGGCACGATG
This sequence comes from Edaphobacter sp., assembly GCF_028283685.1. Lineage (GTDB taxonomy): Bacteria > Acidobacteriota > Terriglobia > Terriglobales > Acidobacteriaceae > Edaphobacter. Next base: position 834,602 of record NZ_JAPWKF010000001.1, read on the forward strand.
GGATAGACTTTTCCGGAGGTGAAGGTGCGGGTAACGCGATCATTCGCTTCGGGCTGAATCTGATCTTCCGTCTGGCCGGGGCCGTAGAAGACACCTCCACCTACGCGAATCACGGTGTCGCCGTTCAAGGCAGCGGGAGCCCAGCTGAGCGCAAGGCGAGGACCGAAGTTGGTGCGGCTACTGTTGTACCAGTCGCCGGAGTACTTGGGATAGATTGTGCCCGCCGCCATGTCGAAGAAGACATCCTTGTTACGCGTCTCATGCAGGGGCGAGTAGTACTCGTAACGCAGGCCGTACGACAGCGTAAGCGTTGGCTTGATCTTCCACTCGTCCTGCGCATAGCCGATGTAATAGACCTGTTTGACATGCGCATTCCCGCTGAGACCGGTGAAGGGACTCTGATCGCTGAGGTCCCCATAGAACTGGATCTGTGATGGGGCGTTGGTCAGGAACGAGCTGACGGAGTTGTAGGTATAGGTCGTTCCCCCAAGCTGATTGTTATAAAGACCGATGGGGCGAACCTCCGCACCGAACTTCATATTGTGATTGCCCTTGAGCAGCGAGAAGTTATCGATGAAAGAGTACGTCTGGCCGGTGTACGGCGCGCCAACTCCGTTGAACGAGCTGGAGAGGCTGATAAGAGAGCCCACATTGGTGAGTCCGGCGACAGCGATGCGAGCACGGCTAAGGTCAGCATTCGGGCTCGGACCAGGAATACCCTGCACGCGCATCTTGATTCCGTTGAAACCGAACTTCGTCTCGTTGAAGATGTGTGAGCTCCAGACCTGGTTCAGTGCGAGGACACCGTTCTGCGGAACCATTACCTGGCCAAACCTGCTGAGTGAAGCGTCCTGCACCTGCTGCGATACGCCCTGATCGCGGTTGTAGCGGGCATAAAGGCTGAAGCGATCGTTGATGTGATAGTCGAAGCGGACGGCACCGAAGTCTTCCTGGATGCGGTTGGCGCCTACCGTGGTTACGTTTTGTTGCAGCACACCTGCAACGGCGGGATTCGGATCGGAGGGGAAGGCAGCGAGCAGAGGATAGATTGCCGAGGTCGTCGGCACCAGCGAGCGGGCATAGTTCGATAGCGTCGCCTGCGTATACGGAGCAGCCCAGACCTGCCGCAATCCTTCATAGTTCGCGAAGAAGAACAGCTTATCCTTCACGATGGGACCACCGATGGACCCGCCAAACTGGTTCAGACGGAACTTTGGGTTGCCCTTGCCGCGAAGGTTGAAGGTATTCCTTGCATCGAACAGATCATTGCGGACGTACTCAAAAGCAGAGCCGTGAAAGTTGTTGCCGCCGGACTTGCTGACAAAGCTGATCTGTCCGCCCGTGCCCGTTCCCATCTCGGCGGGATAGCTCGACGAATCAACGCGGAACTCCTGCACGGCCTCCAGCGACTGCTGCAGGCGAAAGGTTGAGGTCAACTCGCCATTCAGATTTCCCGGTGACGTATCGATGATCGAGGTAGCCTCGATGCCATCAAGACGCAGGATGTTCTGCTCCACGGCACGACCTGAAAAGCGGATATTGTCGAAGGTACCGGAGCCGGAGTTCGTCGCTCCCGGCACAAGCAGGTAGAGCTGCGAGATCTGCCGCCCGTTGATTGGCAGATCTTCGATCTCCCGCGAACTCACATTGCCGCCGATCTTTGCATTCGAAGTGTCGAGTGTAACTGCATCGGCCTCCACACTCACCGAGCTCTGATTGCCCTCCAACGCCAGCTTGAAGGTCCTGCTCAACTCCTGGCCAATCTGCAGATCGATCCCTTTGCTCTCAAGAGGAGCGAAGCCGGATTGCTTGATGTGGAGCGTATAGGTCGATGGGGAGAGCGAATTGAACGTGAACAAGCCGTCCTGATTCGTGGTAGTCGCGCGGGTGTTCCCCGTCTTTTCATTGGTGACAGTAACTTCAGCACCAGGGATAACGGACTCGGACGGATCCGTCACATAGCCGGCGATTCTCGTCGTGGTGGTCTGCGCAAAGCTTGCAGACACACCAAGGGCCATAACAGCGAGTAGACGTAGTAGTTTCATTTTGCCTCTGGGCTGAGTCTGGAGGTCAAATATGAAAATTCCGTTACTTATCCGTGAATTGCGAAACATTAATTGGAGAGATTGGGTCTATAGCCGAGCAAGTTACGGGTGCAACCGCATAACAGGCGAAGCTACCGCTACCAGTCTCCTGTGGGAATCTGGACGCAGTTCAGCCGATCAGTGTCAGCGTCACAATTAAAGTTGTTCGCAAGTGATGGTTCGCCGAAGCGGGTAGGCCGCTAAGCGACCGAAGAAACAAAGGGAACGGCTCTCGTATCAAGCTCTGAATCCCGTATTGCTCCCAGTATAAGACATGCCGGCTCCATCACAGGTTTGGATCGTCCCATCGCGGTGACAGCTTGATCGTCATGTGCCCCGGCCAGCTTACCGTCGGGTGCTAATGTAGGCCGCACTGCTCCCTCCAGACCTACCTCTATCAGAGAGAACCACGCTGCACCCGGTACGCTCCTGAAGAACACACTAGGGAACGTATCTGCCGGAGCGCGCAGGGCGCGGGTCTGACCAATCGAAAAGGGCACGGTTCACGCGAGTGGCGAGGCCAAGTTTCTCCAGCAACCAGATGCCGTAAAAATTAGGATCCCACTCGTACCAAGCGAGGCCATGACGTGCTGAAACAGGATGAGCGTGATGATTGTTGTGCCAGCCCTCGCCACCTGTGATGAGCGCGATCAGGAAGTTATTGCGTGATTCGTCCTTGGTAGAGAACCTCCGACTGCCCCACATGTGGGTCACGGAGTTCACAAGCCACGTAGAGTGCTGGCTCAGCGTCACGCGTAGACAGATGCCCCACAAAACAGAGGGCCAGCCACCAAACCAGAGCAACGCGAGCCCGAGAATCACGAGCGGAACCCAATGAAAACGACTGAGGACGCGGTAAAAGCGTTGACTAACGAGGTCGGGGGCGTAGCGCTCGAGCAGCACCTCGTGATGGTGCAAAGCATCACCGCGAAGAATCCAGCCGACGTGTGCCCACCAGCCACCATCATGGGGGGAGTGCGGATCGCCGGGCTTATCGGTGAGTTGATGATGGACTCGGTGCGTTGCAACCCAGAAGATTGGGCCTCCCTGCAGTGAAAGACAGCCCAGCACAGCGAAGCACCGCTCAAGCCAGCGGGGCACTCGATAGCCGCGATGCGTCAGGAGGCGGTGATAGCACATGCCGATGCCTACATACAGACCAAGAACATAGGTGACACAAAACACTGCAAAGGCTTTCCAGGTGAAGAAGAACAGCGCCACCACGGCACCGATATGGAGGGCCGATAATGCGATCGTCGTGACCCAGTTCCAACCATGATCCTGCGCGTTCCTGCTCAAATCAATGATCGGCTCATGAACTATGGGTTTTGAATCTGTTGTGTGCGATGTTTTGGGTACCGGAGCGAGTGTAGACATACTGGAGTTCCTTTGCGTGATGAGTTCAGCCAACCAGTGTTACGCCGCCATCGACTGCGATCTGCTGGCCGGTGACGAAGCTGTTACGAATGAGAAAGAGATAGGCATCAGCCACCTCATCGACGGTTGCCGTACGACCTAACGGAATCAACTGGCTGAAATATGTCTTGATGCCCTCGCGTTGTTTGTTGGTCCTTCCTGCCAGAAGGGGGGGAAGCGCCAGACGCGTTATGGGGGGCTTCCACCTGTGCCGCCAGTGAACGTGAGTCTGCTTCCCTCAGTAAGATAGGGTGCCGCGAGTTGAGCGATTCGCATGGAGTCGAAGACCTTTTGCTGAAATGCGTTTTGAATGTCACCAAACCACATGCGCGCGCCAACCGTCTCGGTAAGATGTTCGAGGTTTCGTCCTCTTATCACGATGGCCGCTCCTGCATTCAGAGCAAATTCGGCCACGCGCCTGCCGATGCCTGAAGTTCCTCCTATGATGACGACTTTCTTACCTTGCAATGCAGACACGGGATCTCTCTTTCGATTTGCGGACGACTGGACGAATACCTGCACAAATCAACGACCTATTTTCGATGTGAAGAATGTCGCTTTTGATGCGCGTGCAGCGATCGCAAGAGTTCATCGTCGCGATTCCATAGCCTTATCGCTCGAGGCTACACACATCAGTAAATGTTCTGTGTCAGACTCTCCCCGCATCGGATCGTGGAAGAATGCGATCCACTAAGATCCGAACGCCGGGGGTAGTGCTTTGAGAACCTGCCGATCGATGCTGAATAGTGGAAATGCATCCACCTTCGCAATTGAAGAGGCAAAGCAGGTTAAGGGTCGTTTGGCCGGAACGGTCACGATAGGTTTGTTGCCCAGGCTGTATTTGAAACACTACCTAATCTCCTCAAGAAATTTCGGAATCGCGTTCCATCCGCCCCATTCAAACTCGTAGGCATACAGGGCTCGTTAGATATGGATGAAACGAGTAAGCGAAATCCCGATAGCTGATTCTGCCGTAGTGATCAATGTGAACACTGCAAGAAATCCCCAAAAAATCCAAACGATATTGTTCTCCCAGGCGGTGCGCTCTTCTCGATTATGCCGATCCTGCTCTTCCTTCGTCAGTACATGTGTGTTGAACATTGTCCATACTCCTTGCTACGTAATTGATTACGTCGCATGATTCTGGATCTTTGCAAATATGGAACATGACGATAATGGAAAAGAATCGAAGATCGAATCAAATCGCACATCGACTGAGCGGTAAATACCTCACTTCAACTTAGGGATAGTCAATCAATATATAAGTAATCGCGTGAGCGTTAAGATCTTGACGCACAGTACGCTTCAGTCAAAAACGCCTTTGACGTAGAAGACAATGACGACATTACAGCCATTGCAGTTCGTCTAACTCGAAACTTGATATCGACCAAACGCGATGGACGCCTTCGCAATTGGATGAAGCCTTTGGCGAGGCTATCTCAAAATCGCAACAATGAGCCTTTGCGGCCGATCAAGCCAGCCTCTTCGGGATGCGTCGTGTAATGGATGTATTTGTACCGCTCAGATCGTATGCCGCGATGTGGCCTGACCGCCTCATCGTTTGGCCATTCGTAGTACTCGTAGTACGTGTCCTTGCGGAATGACGGATTCGAGCGCTCTGCAAGGGGGAAACACTCTTGCTCTTGCATATGCGCTGGTATAGGAAGTCCTGCCAGATCCAGGAAGGCCGGAGCAAGATCGACATCCACCACCATTTCGTCACGCACCCATTCCGCCACGCTCAACTGTTCGGGCTGATACCGTTGCCTCGTCAATTTGCTCTACTCACTGGCTGCTCACGTTAAATAGTTGGTGGCAATATTGTCCGCCCTGGCAGCTCCGAAGTGTTCTGCCCGGAGATTAGCTTCCAACTTCCATCCGTCTGTTTTACTGCTACATACTTAAAATGCGTCACCAATGTTCCATTATCCGTCGGCACCACACCCGCCGGCAGAGCCGCGAAATCCGTGACTGTCTGGTCCGTGTCCAGCATTGCCACGTCCGCTGCCAGGACCTTCAATGCCCTCATCGTGATCGCGATATGGCTACCCTTGAATGGCCCCGCGAGAATAATCCCGTGTACCTGCGCAATCTGTTTGCTTCCGGAAAAGATATCCCCACGGATATTGATGAAGTCCGCATCGTCCGTAAAATATGATGCATACGCTGCTCCATCGCCCTGGTTCCACGCCGTCTCTAATCCGGCTGTGATACCCATCAGCATCACCGTCGGATCCGCTTCCTGCGCCTTCACGATATTACTTCCACAACCCTCAATGCCCACCATTGTCATCGTCAGTACTCCTGCTGCCATCGCCATCGTCCATATCGCCTTCTGTTTCATTGCCATCTCCTTTTGAGGTCGACCCCGGATCGGTCGTCTCACCGTCAAGACCTATACTGAGATCCGCTGCGACAGAAGTCCTGACCAATGGCTGTACATTTCCTGAAATCGACCGCTTCGCGGCGGAATATCAGGCATCCCGATGACCGACTCTGCAAGCATCCGCTTCCTCGACTTCGAGCTCGACCGCAATACCTTCTCCCTCCGCCGCGGCGACACGCCCGTTCGTCTTGATCCAAAGCCCTTGGAGCTCCTCTTCCTTCTCGCCGAGCGCAAAGGTGCTCTTGTCACTCATGACGAGGCCCTCGCGCGTGTCTGGGGCGAAGGAGTGTATGTCGACGGAGAATCAGCGCTCTACACTGCCATTAAGAAAATCCGCCGCGCGCTCGGCGACCACACCCTTGTCCTCACCGTCTCCGGCCGTGGTTATCGGCTCAACCTCCCTCCAGCGTCGGCCACGCTGCTGGCTGTGCCTGAGACGGTTCAACGCCTCGCGGTCCTCCCTCTCGCCAACCTCAACCCCGATCCCGCTGAAGACTACTTCTCGGATGGCCTTACCGAAGAACTCATCGCCACGATGGCTCGCCTATTCGGCGCCAGACTCGGCATCATCGCTCGCACCTCGGTCATGCGCTTCAAAGGCACCAGCCTCCCCATCGAAACCATAGCCCGGGACCTTGCCGTCGATTACCTCATCGAGGGTTCCGTTCGCCGTAACGACAACCGTGTTCGTATTGCCGTCAAGCTCCTCCGCGCTTCCGATAGCACCGCTCTCTGGACTCAGACCTTCGAGCGAAATCTCACTGATCTCTTCCAGCTTCAGTCCGAGATCGCACTCGCCACCGCACACGCCGTCCAAACCAGGCTCACCCATACTCTTCCGTCCTCACCCGCACTCAATCCTGAAGTCCACGACCTTCTTCTCCGCGCTCGTCACCTCTGGGTCCAACGCACACGTCCCACCATAGAGGCCGCCATGGGATACTTCCGACAAGCCCTCACCCTGGATCCCGCATGCGCCCCCGCTTACGCAGGGCTTGCATCCTGTTACGCCATCCTACCGATTACCTCCAATGCCCGGCCCTCCGACTGTTTTCCTCTCGCTCAGCAATTCGCCGAACAGGCGCTCGCTATTCAAACCGGCTCTCAGGCGCAGCCTGAGGCCCACATGGCGCTTGGACTCGTGCAATTCTGGTACTGGCGCAACTGGCAACTCGCTGTCCATCATTTCCAACAGATCGAACTGCTCAATCCCTCCGACAGCAATGGCCCCATGTTCCTCGCCCACGTCCACTCCATCCTGCAGCAGCACGACCAGGCCATCGCAACCATCCACCGCGCCCGGCATCTCGATCCACTTTCCCCTATTGTCAATACCCATATCGGCCACTTCCTCTATAACGCAGGCAGGTTCCAACAGGCTCTCTCTCCCCTCGACCGTATTCTTGAGCTTGTTCCGCAGTTCTGGGTTGCACACCTCATGTGCGGCAAAGCCCTCGGTTTGCTCGAACAGCCGGAGGCTGCCATAGAGTCCTTCTCCAAGGCTCTCAGCTTTTCCTCCGGCAACACCGAACCTCTGGCCTTCCGCGCTTACACGTTCGCAAGTACCGGACACCGCGAAGCCGCTCTCGCGGACCTCGCAGCACTGGAGCATCAGCGCATCTCGGCCTTCTCCTCGCCTGTCCACCTCGCCCTCGCTCACCTTGGCCTTGGCAACCATTCCGCAGCTCTTCAGCTCATCGATCAGGCCTTCGAGGAACGCGATCTTCGCCTCATCTTCCTCGCTGTCGAATCCCGCTGGCTGCCGCTGCGAAATTCGGGCCATTTTGGCCCCATTCTCATGCGCGCCGGCCTGCCAAATCTGTAACCTCCTTCGAGGGATTCACCATTGTCGTCAACAAGTCGAGGTACTCATCGAGTCCAGCGGAGCGATTGAACACTTCTGCAATGTGCGCTCATAGGTATTGATCTTTGGAGTGCAAGATCCACATCGCCTCCCCGGAGCAAGACGAGCCGTGCACGATCTGTTGAGGAACGATTTCCGGTGGTATCTTCGTTCTCGAACTGGCGTAGAGCTCCTTATCCACCGTCAACAACGAAGCGTCGAGGATCTCTTTGAGACGGGCGGAAACAAGATACACTCTCCGCAGGCTCTCACCCCATCCCAAGGCACTTGTCATGTCCACGCTTCCCACAGCATCTACAAGCGCTCCTCTGCGCCGCCGCCTGCGGCCGCATCACTACCTCTGGATCGTCCTCGGCGTCATGGGTCTCTCTGTCATCGCCTTCACCGACTACCCCATCTTCCTCGGCTCAGATCCCCTCCACGCGCGGCAGCGCCTGCTCCACGAGCTGCTGATCCTCATTCCGCACGCCACCGCCGGAGTGATCGCCACGGCACTGGGGCCATTCCTCTTCTCCACGCGCTTTCGCCAGCGGCATCTCAAACGCCACCGTATCATGGGCCGCGTCTATGTCATCTGCGTTGCAGTCGCCGCACCCACGGCCTATCTCCTCACCCCAAACCTCGCTAACGGAGTCGGCGGTTTTCTCTGGGCGGCCTGCACCTTCGCCGCCTACCAGACCGCGCGCAATCGCCAACTCCAGGCGCATCGCCAGTGGATGATCCGCTCTTATATCTTCACGCTCAACTTCGTCTTCACGCGCGTTGCCAACCCCATACCGGCATGGTCGCACCTCGACGATCCTCACTTCTTCATGATCCTGATGGGCTTCTTCGTCGCTTATTTATTCTTCTCCGATGTTTTCTTCAATTGGCGCGAGCTCACCACCAGCCGCGCCCAACCTTCTGCATAGCAGCTGTCCTCGTCAATCAATAAATACTTCAGATGGTCAGCAAGATGTACTCATTCGAAACTCACCGGGTGCATCCTGGTGCGCCTCATTTAAGAAAAAGGTCGGTGAAGCCCGATGGAATATCTGACGCGTTGGAGCACTCCGAGCACCACAAGGCGAAAGAAAGTCTTGCCGAGCTCATGCCAATCGAGTGTATCCGCATAGCGATGATCCCTCGTTTTCAGAAAGCTGCCTGATTCTCCCGGCAACTCGGAAGAATCAAGCAGTGGACCATCTTATAAACATGCTTTTCGGAAGTAAGCCTCCGGCTTCCCGCCCGGCTGCGCGAACAACTGCGAGAGTTTAGAAGTGGATTTTAAGCGATGCCTGCAGGGAGCGTGGGCCGCCTGTCTGGTAGAGCGAGTTGAGGCCACCGAGCTGACCGTTGAGCGTGTTGATAGCGATGCCGAAGGGGCTGGCTCCGGTGGAACCTGATGAGAGGTAGTTATTCACGTTCCCCATGATGGCGTGGTTGAGAAGATTGAACGCCTCCATCCGGAACTGGAGACCGATCCGTTCGGTGAATGGGAAGTCGCGGCGGAGTGCGATGTCCTGCTGAACGGCATCGAAGCCGCGCGCGCTGTTGCGGCCTGCATTGCCTTCGACAAGAGTGGTGCCGTCGGCGGCGTAGGCTGGGGTATAGGCGTTGAAGTTGATGGTGCGACCACCTGGTGCACTATTGCCCTGGATGTAGAGCGGCTGATCTGCGACACGGTTGGGGTGATAGCTCACCATGGTGCCGGTTAGGTCGGTGATGGCATAGTCGCTGAAAACATCAATGGGAAGTGCGGAACGCACGGTGGTGCGCAGATCCGTGGACCAGTGCGAGAGCAGGTAGGATTTGAAGCCGTTGCCACCATAGGTTGGCAGATCGTAAGTGAGTGCAAGTTGGAAGTTATGCCGGATGTCGTAATCGGACGAAGCACGCAGGAGTTCTGAGAGCGTAAAGTTGCTGGTCGAGTTATCGATGGAGTGCGCGAAGGTGTAGGAGCCGAGTACCTGCAATCCGCGTGAAAGCTTTCGTTGGAACTGCACCTGGAGCGCCTGATAGTTTGCTTCACCCTCGTTCTGGGTGATGTATAGATTCCAGCGCGGAGTGAAGTTGGGGTTGCCGACTGCGCTGGGGTCGTACTCGAGCTGGCTCAAAAGATGTTGTCCCGAGGAGGCGACGTAGCTAACGGTAAGGGTCTGCTGGCTGCCGATCGCTTGCTCTACGGCAACGTTCCATTGCAGGGTGTAGGGCTGCTTGAGATTCGGATCGTAGGTGAAGACTGCACCGCTATAAGGTGCACTGGTGCTGGGTGGCGCAACGGCATCGAGCACAGCCTGCGAGAGCGGAAAAGCGGTGGCAGTGTAGTCCACCGAACGCGTGATACCGACTCCATATTGATAGCCCGCAGAAGCGAGGGCATTGCCCGTGTCGTAGAACTGGCCAAAACCAGCGCGCAGAACGGTCTCATGCCCAGGTGATTGTCGGAGCTGATACGCGAGACCGATACGTGGTGCGAAGTTTGCGTGGGTTGTATGCCATAGGTCAGAGCCATGCGGCAGCAGTTTGGACGTGGCGAGATCAGTGATCTGGTCTAGCACGTAGGGCTGGTTGCCACCGGCATCGCGCGGGGGCGGATTCATGTCCCAACGGAGGCCGAGCGAAAGACTGAGGCGCTGGTTGACCTTCCATTCATCCTGAAGGAACAGGGAGAGGTTGCTATAGACGGGTTGCGCGGGTAGGGTGGCACGGGTCACTCCGGGGTTGCCGTTGTTGGCAAGAACCTGTGCCGCGTCGTCGAAGCCTGCGGACTCGTAAAGGTCGGCGATAGGGCTGTTGGTAGCGAGACGCCGGTAATCGATGCCGGCCTTGAACTGATGGCGACCAAAAGAGAGGTTAACCTTCTCCACAATATTGAATTGGTTCTGCGATGCGGAGTGCGGATAGAGTCGGAAGGCAGGGTAGTTGCCGTGGCCTGTGAGATAGAAGAAGAGCCAGCTCTTATCGGTAAGGCCGGGCGCACCACTAGTGGCGAGTGTCATGGGCGTTGCTCCGCCGAAGTTATCGACGGCAGGCTTGTCGGCATAGTCATTCCACGTGCCGTTGACGCGGAGTTCGCTGGTGAGCCTCGGCGTGAGCATATTGGTGCTGCCGCCCGTGATCGTGCGGACGTGAAGGGTTTGCGGGTCGATCTCTGCGAGGTTGGGGCTGAAGGAATCACCGGCCCGGGTGGTGGAACTGGTGGGCGAATCGCTGTAGCGCACGAAGACGCTGGAACGGTCGGTGAAGTGGTGATCGAGGCGGATGCTATACGTATCGAGCGAACTGGGTGCTGAGTAGCCAGCGGTATAGTAAGCAAGGCCGTAGCCATCACCGCTTTCTGCTCCGTTGGGCAACGGGAAGGCATTGATGAAGGGCTTGAGAACGGCGGGTGCGTTCTGCCGCAGCGCGATGTCAGGAACTTCCATGGTGAAGGCTGCTACGGGTGAGCGGAGGCGGAGTCCTTCATAGGAAAAGAAGAAGAAGGTTTTGTCGCGTCCGCTATAGAGGTGCGGTACAGAGATGGGACCGGCAAAGGTGCCACCGAAGTCGTTCTGGCGTTCGACCTGACGGGGCGTGATGGGCGTGGTGCGCTTATTGAAGTAGTTGTTCGCGTCGAGCGCGTCGTTGCGGAAGTAGTTGAAGACGGAGCCATGCCAGTTGTTGGTTCCAGATCGTGTGTTGAAGCTGAACTGGCCACCTGGCGTGCGGCCGTACTCGGCCGAGTAGGTGGAGGTGGAGGCACGAAACTCCTGCAGTGCGTCGATCGAAACGAGGCTTTGCGTGGTGCCCAAGATGCTCTCGCCGGGCAGCGAGCCGGAGTAGCCTGCGCCGGTACCGGCGGGATAGCCCTGTGCGCCGGTGTTGGCGCTGACACCGTCGACGGTGAATTGATTGCCCTCGGTGCGCTGGCCGTTGACGGTGATTTCTCCACTGGTACCTACACCCTGCGAGGCGACGGTGGAGACGCCGGGTACTGCAGTCATGAGCGATTGAAAGCTGCGACCGTTGAGCGGAATGTTTTCGACGAACTGGCGGTCGATGACGGTGCTGACCGTCGCGTCAGTGGTGTTGATCTCAATGCCGTTCCCGTCAACGGTGACGGACTGCGACGTGCCACCGACCTGTAGACGCACATCGAGGTTAAGTTTCTGCCCGACAGCAAAGGTAATGTTGGTCTGCTCGTAGTGCGCGAAGCCGCTGGCATCGGCGGAGAGCGTATAAGTGCCGGGCTGCACGAAGGGCAGACTGTAGAGGCCAGCCTTGTTACTCTTCGCCTGCAATGCGGCGCTCGTGTCTTGATTTGTGAGCGTGACTGCGACATTGGGCAGCATGGCGTGCGAAGCATCCGATATTGAGCCGGTGACAGCGGCGCTCTGCGCGAGGGCAACTCTGCCGGGAAGAATGGCGAGGCCGAGCAGGACGACGGAGCAGAGATAGCGGCTGCGATTAGAGGCAAAGATGGGTCGGTAAGACATATGCGTGCGTGCCTTTCGTGGTATGCGGCCAGGTGAATGCGGACGCGTCGAATTATGTTTTCTCTGGTTAGCGGTTATCAGCGCCTATCGAGTCATGGCACCCCTGACTTGCTTGCCGCGGCTGATGCAGATAGCGAGAACCGCAATCGGAATGGCGAGCGCAATCCAGGAGAGTGCATCCCACAGACCGTCCCCCAGCAGCGCGGAGAGCAGACCGTAGGCCGTGATGATGGCAAGGATGAAGGGCGCGGCGTAGATTTTTCGAAAAGGTAGCGTTGTGCTCATCGTGCGACCTCGATCTGCTGGGCCACGGACTTTTCGTCTGCTGCTACCAGCCGGTTCAGCTCCTTCTCCAACGGAGCCTTGCGGCGCACGAGCCAGAGATAAACGCCGCTACTGAGGACGACGATCAATGCAATATCGAAGAGCGCCCAGAGAATGCGGAGCGGTAGTCCGCCGTAGTCACCAAAGTGGAGCGGCCGCGAGACTTCGAGTAGTCGCAGATACCAGGGCAGGCTTTGCGAGATAGTCAGCGCGCCAGTTTGCACATCGACAAGAACAGGAGTCATCAGGCGAGACGTGAGCGGCGTTCTGCCAGCCGTCCAGACCAGGTAATGCTGCGGGCTACCAAAAACGCTGTTGGGAAACAGCACGGAGGTGATCTTCATCTGCGGCAATGCGGTTGCGACCGTTTGCACGGCAGCGTCGACTGACGAGAAGTGCGTTGGCTGCGGCTTGCCCTGGTAGGGTGCCAGGATTGCGGGCATGACCTGCGCGCGCCACAAGCCGAAGAGCGGCGTTGACAGCGCGTTCATCACGCCGGTGGCTCCAACAACAACCGCCCACGTGAGCGTCACGATCCCGAGCAGGTTGTGAAGGTCAAACCAGCGGGTCCTGGGCTTGCCGTTGGCGCGATAAGTGCCAAAGCGCAGGTTACGCATAAACGGCCCGTAGACAAGTGCCCCCGACAGTAGCGAAATTACGAAGGATAGGGCCATGGCGCCCATGATCAGTTCCCCGGGCAAGCCAAGAAAGAGCTCGCTGTGCAACGTCAGCAGGAAGCCGAGGATACTGAACTTGTCCTGCGGCAGTTCAAGAAGCTTGCCGGTGTGCACATCGAAGACGGCCTGCTTGATGTCTCCGTCCTTGGGACGGTCGGAGGGGCTCATGTTGACGAAGACACGCGGCTCATCGTCGTCCCAATAGACGTTGTAGGGATGCAGCGAGGGAAAGCGCGCCTGCGTGGTTGCGACCATAGCATCGACGTTGGCAACGGACGCTCCGGGCATCGCCTGCGCGGGAGCGACGTGGGGCTCCAAGATGGCTTCGAGCTGCTCAGAGAATACGAGCGGCAGGCCCGTGATGCAGGCAATAAGCAGGAATGCCGTGCAGATAAGGCTGGACCATTTGTGGATGCGATACCACGTGCGAACCGTTTGCGGTCGGATTGAATGCGATCTCATCATGGGAAACACTCTCAGTCTTCCAACTGTGCACGCCCTTGGCTTGCGCGGTTGGGCGGTCGAATCGGGATCCGTCAGAAAGCGCTTTTCGGGAACTTCCGTAGGATTTTTATATACGACTACTTTGGTCCGATTAGAATAGCGAATGAAACGTCGCCGATGCTCCGCGCAAGCGGCCATCGCCTACGGCTATCCGGTCATGAAGAAGCGATCCATCGATCACGAATATCTGCAAACGGTGCCCCGGCCTGTATCGGCCATGGCGAAGGACTATCCGGCTGGCTATGCGGGATACATGCACTTCCATACGCGTGCGCAGTTTCTCTACGCTGCCAGCGGCAGCATGAAGATCCAGAGCGCCGCCGGCTGCTGGATTATTCCGCCGCAGCGAGCAGTCTGGCTGCCACCGCGCTATCCGCACCAGACGTCAAGCATCGGCGAGCTCGAGATGCGGACGATCTACATCCGCGAAGATGCCTGCCCGGCGCAGGCCCCGCGGGAACCCGTGATGCTTAGCGTCCCCGCATTGATGCATGCGCTGGTCATGCGGGTGATCGAGATGCCGCACGAGTATGACGAAGATGGTCAGGACGCTCGCATCGTGGAAGTAATGCTTGGTGAGATCGATTGGACCGCGCTTGATCCCGTGAAGTTGCCGCCCCTGCGCGATCCTCGCCTGCAAAAGATGGAAGACCGCTTGACGAAGGCGCCGCACGACCGCAGCACGCTGGAAACATGGGCGAAACGCCTGAAGGTCTCGCCGCGCACGTTGACGCGTCTGCTGGAACGCGAAACGCACTTGTCGTTCCAGATGTGGTGCGACCAGTTGCGGACGTTTGCCGCGCTGCCACTACTTGCGGAAGGCCGCCCGATCGCGGAGATTGCCGATGCCGTTGGATACGAGACAGCATGGAGCTTTACGGCCATGTTCAAACGGGTCACAGGCAAGCTGCCGAGCCGTTACTTCGAGGCAACGCAGGATTCACGCCAGACGCAGCGACCATGAATCCTGCAAAAGCGAAATCTGCCACTCAAGGCTTCTTCAGCTGCATTGACCGATGAGCGTAGCGCGTGTCGCAATCCAAGGAGCATAGACCAGCGGGCTTCGATAGCCTAATCGGACGATCCGGCATCGAGACCGACTATCGCGACAGCTGGGGGTCACCTCAGGATTGAAGTAATGCCACCCGAAAATGCATAGCATCTGAAGTCTGATGCAGGCCGCGCAAGAGATGCCTTGCGCGGCCTGCATAGCTAGAGTTCCTGTGAAAACGAGCCGTTTGTAAGATGACGTCCGGATTCGATGTAGGCGTCCAGCTTTGACTGCAATTCCTTCAGGACAGCTGGGTGTTGGTCCGCGACGTTGTGTAGCTCCTCGGGGTCTTTCTGCACGTCGTAAAGCTGGGGCGTGTAGTTTCCGGTGTAGCGCGAAGGGTTCCATACAGCGGAATAGTTCCATTCGTGGGTCCGTATGGACGCGATCCAGCCATAAGCAGACACTGCATACTCGCGGTTGTTCTGCTTGCCCCCGTCGACGTACGTCCAGAGATCCTCTCCTGTGACGCGTTCTGAAGGTTTCAGATTGAGCCGGCCAAGAAGCGTTGGAACAACGTCCGGTGTCTGTGCGAATCCGCTAATGCGTTTTCCTCCGTGCTCACCCTTCGGTAGGCGAACAAGGAATGGAACGTGGGTAACCTGCTTTCGCAGCTTCTCCGGCCCTTTCACCCACTGATTCTGCTCATTCAGCAGCGCGCCATGGTCTGCCAGGAACACGATGATCGAGTTGTCATACAGTCCAAGCTGCTTGATCTTCTCCAGTACCTGCCCGTACCAATAGTCTACGTTTGAGGCTTCACCTGCGTAATTTGCGCGAAGACGCTTCACTCCCTCCTCCGGCACCTTCACATCGCCATATGGAGGCTCCGGCCACGAATGTTTCGTGGGTTCTTTTAGATATTTTTCGAGGAACTGTTGTGGCGGGTCCCATGGCTCATGCGGATCGAAAGCCTCTACCTGCAGATAGAATGGCCCGCTTGCGTGATTCTCTTCGAGCCAGTTAATTGCGGTCTTCGCCGTCTGCTGCACGATTGAATCTCCATTCTTCGTCCATTCTTTGCGGTTCGCAGTGTACTGTTCGAGAAACTTTGAAAACTGCTGTCCGCGGGCAAATTGCTTCGCCTCCTGCACACGGTCGATGTACTCCGCTGGATAGTAGGGCGATAGATCCAGAGGTGTGCGTCCAGGCGTTCCGAGCGCGTCAATCTCCTGACCGCGAATCCATTGGAAGGAACCAAAACCGCGATGGAAGTTACGGTCGGGCTTGAAGAGATGTGGAAGGTCGGCGATGAGCGCCGTCTTGTAGTTCGCCGCGCGCAGCGTCTCGGAAAGAGTAACGTCTTCAATAAAGAGCTGGTGCCATCCAGGAATCGTAACGGTGTCCTGCTGGAAGTAGAGGTGCGTTGGCAGGATGCGGCGTCCCGTATAGAGCTGTCGCCGGATGGGTATGGTCGGCATACCTTCGGGATATACATGCTCAAAGAGAACAGCTTCCTTTGCGAAGGCATTCAGATGTGGCGTCTGCACCCACTGGCTACCGTAGGCCTCCAGATTGTCTGCGCGGAAGGTATCAGACACCAGAACGATCAGGTTTAGATTGTTACCGGACTGAGCTGCGGGAGCTTTCCACGCGATCTTTGGTGCTGGCGCCTTATTGTCCTGCGCAGAAGCGGTCTCGGCAGCGCCGCCTGTTAGTGTTGCGAGTCCTGCAAGGGCTGCGCTCTTCAGAAGAGAGCGGCGCGTAGTTTCGTTACTCATGGAAATCTCCTTATCGTTGAAAGATCGTGGATGGTTAGAAGGCGATACGCAAAGCGGCCTGAAGCTGGCGCTGAGGATTGACAACCGTCGAGATGGAGCCAGTCGTGGGCTGGCCGAGTGTCGCATTGGGAAGTCCAAACTGCGGTGTGTTGAGCAGATTGAACGACTCAATCCGTAGCTCGCTGTTCAGGCGTTCGAAGAGAGAAAAGTTTTTCGATAGCGCCAGATCAAGATTGTGGAATCCGGGGCCGCGCAGAATATTGCGGCCCGAATTGCCAAAGGTATACTGCGCAGGCGTTGGGAATGCCGAGGCGTCGAACCACTTCGTGAAGCTGCGCTGGCCAGCGGCGAGACTGCCGCTGCCCACTCGATTGGGGCCGCGCCGTTGTACCTGTGTTGCTCTGGTCAACCGCTTCAGTCGGGGTAAATGGGATGCCTCCCTGAACAGAGAAGATTGCCTTTGCCGTGATTCCACCGAACAGCGCACTCACCAGACGAGATCCGGAGCCGAATGACCGACCTTTGCCGAATGGAAGATCGTAGACCGCACTTGCGACAAAGCGATTTCTCACGTCGAAGTTTGAGTTGCCGCGTTCCGCCGCAAGATTCTGCGAGTCCTGCGGTGCCGGAGAAGTATCGACCTGGCTGGACCCGTTATCGATGGAATGACCCCACGTATATGCAGCGAGAAAGTAGAGGCCGTGCGACATGCGCCGTTCCAACTGCGCCTGCAAAGAACCATAGTGCGAACCTATAAATGGGCCGTATTCATAGACGGCGCTGTACTGCGGTAGGGGACGTCGGGCCTGAATGGCTCCTGCACCTGGCCTGGGCTGGTCGATCTGCAATGGGTAGTAAAGGCGATGCGTGCCAGAACCTACATAACTTACCTGCGCGACCGTCTCACCTGGAAGCTGACGCTGGAGGCTCAGACTCCACTGCTGGACATACGGTGTCGGCATATCTTTGGGATAAGAATTCACCGCAGGTGTTTTTACATTAGATGGATCCACCGCATCGGCAGGAAATCCTGTTGCCAGAATGATGCCGGGATTGATCTGATCTGACGTATAGCTGGTTTGGATAAAGTAGGGCGGATTATTAGTAGGACGGCGTGCGACGGGAACATTCTCGTCTCGCCCATAGAAGATGCCGAATGCAGAATGCAGAACCGTTGCAGAGTTGATCTGATATGCAAATCCAACACGTGGCGCGAAGTTGCGATAGTTAGGGTCACTGAAAGAGCGACGATACCCCGCCTGTCCAGCGTTGCTTGCATCGAGGATCGTGCCGTGAAGCGAATTGTTCTCGAGGATCAGGTTTGAATAGTGATTTGAAGTTTCGTAGAAAGGCAACGGCACTTCATAACGAACACCGAGATTTAGCGCAAGCTTCTTCGTGGCCTTCCAGTCATCCTGCACGTAACCCTGATATATGTGTTGTCTGCTCTCGCTCAAAGACCGTGTTGAAACCGTGGAAGAACTGGTGTAGCCCAAAAGGAAATCCGCAAATGGATCACCCGTCGTCGAGCGGTTCTGCGGGTCTTGTGTATAAGAACCGTTGAAATTGTATGCAGGCCGCGCATTCAGCGTTGAGTTTGCGTAGAGCGTTACCTGTTGCATATCGACACCAAACTTAAGCGAATGACGCCCAAGCTGCCAGGTGAGATTGTCACTGGCCTGTATCGTTCGGCCCTGCTTATCGATTGGTAAATTACCCGATCCAGTCGCGGGGGTGAGCAGTGTTCCCGGTCCTGTAGAACCTACTGTCGTAAGTCCGGAGATTGCAAATGTGGGCAGACCACTCACAGTTGGGTCGTTCGGCGCACCGATGATGCCGAACTGATCGAAGAGACGAGGGCTATTGATGTTCTGCCGCTCACGGGTCTCCTGATAGCCAACGCGTGCCTCATTCACCAGAGACGGCGAGAAGATATGAGTTTCGCTGGCAACAAAAGAGTGCGCCTCCGGCTTTACGATGCTGGGATTGCTGGCGGGCGGAGGGAGCGTTGCAGGGAGCGTGTTTTGGCCAAGCACCTGAACAAAGTGCGAGAAGAAAGAGTCCTTCGCACTCAGATGGTGATCCAGGCGGATGATGTACTGATCGCTATCTACGCGTTCCGTCTGGTTGGAAAGATAGTTGAACGTTCCTGTAAGGTTGGGGGCAGGATAGAGCGCAAGCAAGCGCGCCGCGACGCTATCGAAACGTGATGCTGGAATCTGATTGCCCGCAAACTGCGCGCGACTATAGCTACTTCCCTTCGCGCTCGTCGTTGCTGGATCGTAGATCGTCTTGCTAAAGATTCCACTGCGCTGCGCGAGTGTAGGAACATTTGCAAGCTGAGGAGCAGCATCGACGATGCGCGAACTTTGCCATGCCACAAAAAAGAAGGTGTGGTTCTTCCAGATAGGGCCTCCTAGCGTCGCGCCGAACTGATTCTGAATAAATTGCGGCTTGGCTGTGAGGGCAGGTTGAAAGAACGGTGATGCATCTACTGCCGAATTGCGGATGTATTCGAAGACGCTGCCATGAAACTGATCCCCGCCAGATCGCAAGGTTGCATTGATCACCGCGCCGGCGGATTGGCCGAACTCTGCAGAGAAGGTGCTCGTCTGCACCTTGAACTCTTGTATTGCGTCGACGATGGGCTCAACGGACTGCGCCGTGGAATTATCAAAACCTACTATCTTATTTTTGTTATCCACTCCATCGAGCAGGTAGCTGTTTTGAATGGAACGCTGCCCATTGGATATGAATGTATTGCGCTCCTGGGTCCGCTGCGCCGGAGTAGTTCCCGGGGCCAGGGTGGCAAGCTGGATCGCGTTGCGTCCATTCAGCGGAAGAGCCTGGATCGTTCCCTGCTCGACCACATGTCCCACGGATGAGGTTTCGGTTTCAAGCGGAGGCTCTGTCGACGTAACGAAAACTGTTGTGTCGGCGCTCCCTACGGCAAGCGTGAGGTCAATCGCGAGCCTGTCCTGTACACGCAGATCCACGCCCTTCCGCGTGATGGTCCGAAAGCCTTTCGCATTTGCGCTAATGTCGTATGTCCCTGCATGAAGTGAAGGAGCACTATAAACCCCTTCGCGATTGGTCGTGAGTGTGACCATTGCATGGTCTGCAACATTTTCCAATCGAACGGTCGCACCGCTGATCACGGAGCCATTCGCATCGGAGACAACACCCGATATTGTTCCGGCATCCACTTGGCCATAGCTCAACCGAACAAATATAGAAGCAAAAAATAATAAGAACGCAATGCTGCGAGATCGACGTCGCATAAGTCACCCTTCCTTACGTGAAACAGGGATTTCTCATGTGCAGATACGATTTCGCCGTTACGAATCGCAAGGACACGTGTGCGAAGGCTTAGGCCTTCATACGAACGAAAAGACGCAGAACTTTTAGACGATTCTGCGGATCATGCACCTAAATGTGAAAGGGACTTAGAGGCAACAACCAATGCGCACGGCGCGAAGGCGCATGCGGAGCGAGGCACTCTGAGTATTGGTTGTTTCGACGTTCATAAGAGAGAAATACATTGGCGCAATGTGCTTGTCAACACCGCTGCCCACGCCCATCAGTCTTGGTCTTCAGACATGATCAGAAGTTTCGTGCTCGATTAGCCTAAGACGTCCCCAGAGTTCGGACGAAAAGCACGATGGGGTAATTCTTCGATACTGTTGACTCCAGATCGTCGGCTACGGACGGAACAGCCTGGCAGAAGCTGCCGCTACTGTTCACATCAATACTGCCAACACTAAAAACAGCTCAAGTCTCATACGCTAAAATCTGCTCCATCCATGATCTTTCTAAGTTCTTATCGAACGATCAACGTTACTGTGGTCGTGTGCTGCAAGGTTGTATTCGCTGCGCCGGTGGCGGTGGCGGTAACTGTAATCGTGTAATGCTGCGGGTCCTGTGCGAAGAACTCGCCACTGCCGCAGCCAGTCAAACCGAGGGCTGCGGCTCCAGCGATCAAGAGGAAGAACAGGCTGAACAACATGTGCTGCGTCCGGACAAACCTCGCGCGGATATGCTTGTTCCGCAACAGCGGCAGCAGGAAGACTGCCGCGCTGATCGGAAGCAGGGGGGCTCGTGCCGGTGTTGATGGCAGATGGCCTGCAGCCTTGAGTGCTGGCATTTTGATCGCCAGACTCAATGAAGTCGCGCCGCTCCCCGAGGCGATGGTTGAAGGTGTAAGAACTGCCGTCGCTCCTGCGGGCAGGCCTGCAGTTGTCAGCGTAATCTCCGAGTTCAGGACACCGCCCTGTGGCTGTATCGAAAAATTGAAGGTGGCAGTATGTCCGGGATTGACGGACTGAGTCGTCGCTCCGGTTGCGGTGAGGGTGAAGTCTGAGATGGGCGGCGGAACAACCGTGAGCACAAAGACACTGCTTGTCATCGCAGGGTTCAGAGCATCGCCAACATAGCTTGCGATAAGACGGTGCGTTCCGGGCGAGAGTGTAGCAGTGCTGATCGTTGCCACATTGTTGCTCAAACTCGCTGAGCCGACTGAAGTTGATCCAGTGCTGTTAATATCCAGCAGGCTGACCTGCCCTGTTGCCGTGCGTCCCGCATTACTGAAGGTCGCCGTCAGCGAGCCGCTGCCCCAGGCAATAGAGGATGCTCCGTTGAGCGTTAGGGTTCCCCGACCGCCGCTTGAAGCCTGGCCTGCTATAGTGCGGATCACGCCGTCAAGGCCCACCCACCGAACCAGTTGATTGTTCGTGTCGGAGAGAGCAAATGTGCCGGAAGCCTGCGCGGCGGGAGTACGAGGCGTATCGAGGATTGCATTGACGGCCGGACCGCCATCGCCAGCAAAGCCCTGGGAGCCATTACCGGCCACCGTCGTCATGTTTCCCGACGTTGCAACCAGGCGGATGCGATGGTTGTCACTGTCCGCAATATAGATGTTGCCCGCCGCATCGATGCTGAGTCCACGCGGCCGAGCCAGTAAAGCGCCGGTTGCCGCTCCTCCATCACCACCATAGGACTTGCTGCCGTTGCCCGCCAGTGTTGAAATCACGCCGGCAGTATTAACAACGCGGACTCGCTGATTGTGGGTGTCTCCGATATAAATTCTTCCTGACGCATCGACCGCCACGCCGTTGGGAGAATCGATACCTGCAGCGGTTGCTGCTGCCCCATCACCAGAGAATCCCTGTTCTCCATTTCCGGCCACTGTGGTAATCGTTGTGCCGCTGATCTTGCGGATGCGATGGTTGTCGGTGTCAGCGATATAAAGATTGCCACTCGAATCGAGTGCAAGGGCGCTGGGAGTGCTTAGTTGCGCAGAGACAGCCGCGCCGTTCTCTCCAGAGAAGCCTGCACTACCGGTTCCAGCAATAGTCGTTATCGTTCCATTGCTAATCTTGCGGACGCGCTGATTGTGCGTGTCGGCAATATAGAGATTCCCGGAAGCATCTACTGTAACCCCAGCAGGGGAATCAAGCTGTGCGCTCGTCGCCGGCCCACCATCGCCTGCAAAGCCCTGCTCCCCTGTTCCCGCCACGGTCGTCACCATACCGGCGAGGTCGACTTTGCGAATAATGTTATCGTTCAGGTCCGCAATATAGAGATTACCGGCGGTGTCATATGCGACTTGCGCGGGAGCAGCCAAAGGAGCCGCTGTCGCCTGTACGTTGTTTACCAGTCCGCCCTGCGCATGTACCGGGAAGCTCCCATCCGCCCATCCAATGACAAGAGCCACCGCCGACAAGCCAGGTATCAGGTGCTTTCGCATCAATAGCCGCCAGCGCGCCCCGCTTGCTTTTGCCATCTCCGGCATATCCACCTTCTCGAACTGCAAATCATTCCTTGTCTTTTTCAAACTCTCGCCCAATCCAGACCATTTGCCTGCGCAGCGGATCTTCGCCCGTGCCCCTGAAGTCGAGCCGTTGATAGAGCCTTTCAGCCGCGCTTTCCTTCATCACCTGCAACCTCATATTCACCCGCATTCCGAATCTATGCCGCTGCCTTTTGTCGCAATTGCGGCCTCCATATCGAGCGAGCCAGCCTGCTGTCTCTTTTCGCTCCGGCGGGTATTTTCGATTGCCCTGTCATCAGTAGGCAAAGACAGCCGCTACTGGCAGACCAGGCTGACCGTTACCCTGTTGTACGGATTAATATTGGTTTCGGAGAAGACAAGGCTGATACTGTCGCCTCCAGAAACAGAGAAGGTGTGCGTCCTATCCTGGCAACTCGATCCATTCGCGTTCGTGGTCACGGAACAGGTCATCGCGGTAGCAACGCTATTTTTGAAGACAGTGAGCGTTGTCGTATCAGCACCCGCAAAGTTGTAGTTATTGACCCCGACGTTGAGTGCGCTCATCGTGCAGGCCACCGGCATAGCCACAAAGTTGCTATCGAGAGTCGTGTTCGAGTTCAGATTGGGGTTGGTGTTGAGCGGCGAAAGATAATAGGTTCCGGCAGTTCCCGGGTTTACGAACTGCATGGCAAAGGTAATGGCATTCACCCCGCTGCCATTGGCACCAGCAGGTCCTGTCGGACCAACAGGCCCCTGCGGCCCAGTCGCCCCAGTCGGCCCATAAGGTCCTATTGAACCCTGCGGACCTTGTGCACCTGCCTGCGCGAGGAGGGCCCATACTGTACCGTCGGTACCGGGCTGGACATTCAGGTTGGATACCAGTGAGATATAGCTGGAGTTGTTGAAAGCGACCGCATCCCCCACGGAATAGAGCGTCGCAGTGCTCCATGCGCCTCGAAAGTTGACCGGGGGGCCTTGCGGACCAGTCGCACCGGCAGCTCCCGCAGCGCCAGTGGCTCCGGTCGAGCCTGCCGGGCCAACGACGCCTTGAATGCCCTGTAGGCCTTGCGGACCGATGGGACCGGCAGTGCCAGCCGCACCGGCGGCTCCCTGCTGAGCCAGCGGCGACCAGAAGGTCGGAGCTGTATTCGGCTGATGCGCAGTGTTGCCTCCTACAAGTGAGACATAGCTGGAGCCATTGAAGAAAACCGCATCACCGAGAGCATAGTTTGTGACGGTACTCCATGTGCCCTGAAAGCTGACCGGGGGGCCTTGCGGACCAGCCGCTCCTATAGCTCCTGTGGGACCAGTCGGCCCCACAGGGCCAGCGACGCCTTGAATGCCCTGAGATCCCTGCGGACCGATGGGACCGGCAGAGCCAGCAACACCGGTCGCACCGGCTGCGGCCAGGACTGACCAGAAGGTGGGTGAGCCATCAGGCTGATGGCCTACGTTTGGATCCTGCAAGGAGACGTAGGTTGACCCGTTGAACGTCACCGCATCGTTTACAGCGTAGGCCGTTCCGGCAACATACACATTGCGATAGACCAGCCCGGCTCCGGCAGCGCCCGTGGCGCCGGTAGCTCCCGCAACGCCCACTGGACCTACGAGACCAATCGGCCCTGGAATGCCCTGTAGACCTTGCGGCCCGATGGCACCAGCAACGCCGGGTACACCTTGAATACCCTGGAGCCCTTGATTGACCAGTGTCACATCGAGCCGTGCAGGATGGCCCGTCTCATCATTTTCTTTACTGTCGAAGAGAACGTTGGCAGCATTGGAGGACAGAGCGAACCCGGTATTGGTAGCCGCCGCGTCCAACCAAGCCCGCACCTGCGCGGTCACATCGACCGAGACAAATTGGCCGGGCAGTGTCACCGCAAGACTTCCGAACGAGGTTCCAATGGGAGGCGCCGTAGCGGAGGTGACACCGTACTCGTTCCACGCAGAGGTGATCGGCGCCACCGTGACCGTGCCCGCGGTATTGACCCGGTTCACAAAGACCGTCAGCATCGCCTGGGAGACCTGTGCCGAGGTCGTTCCCGAAGGCAACGTCTTCAAATCGAACTTCAGGAAGGTTGTGTTGCCATTACCGACATACAGGTTCGAGAGCGCTCCGTAGGCCATGGATGCATGGGCCGAATTTACACTTGCATCGCCGCTCAAAGTTACATCCGAGGCAGAGGCTTCATGGCTGCTCAAAAATAATAGGCCAAGAAAGATCACCGACTGCACGAATTCAAATCGCTTCAAAATGCATACTCCTAGGTAAGGACAATAGAGTTGGACAGGAAACTACCGTGTCATTACAGAGAACAAGGAAAGAAAAGCTGACTCACGCGCGCTATCTAGCGTCGCAAGTGAATATAGATTCACGGGTGGCAACGAAATCCTATAGCACACCTATCGCGAAATCCGTACAACTTCCGGGGCATCCTCAATGGTCTTGATATATGAATCCAAAGTGTCCGCTGGGGAATTCAGTTGTACTCTTCTAGTCGATCGCAGCAATCAGGCCGGCTCGAGAAGCGAGTGTCCTGTATTCATTGCGTAAAGGAACTCACATTGAGAAATTGCGTTCTCGTGCTGTTTTCTTCACAGCGAGTTTTTTTGCGGCGGGACAGAGCGTCACCACTGCTGCGGGCACTCCGAGTCAATCTGCCCAAATCGATCAACCCAGGCCAAAAGAAGCGACCAGCGTGCTCAGACAGCAACTCGACGTGGACTCGGAGGCGTTGTCAAAGATACATGTCACACCGCTCATTCAGCCAGATCCACTCCGTGCCCTCTTTCAGCCGATCGACCGCCTTACGGACAGAGCTGCCCAAGCGGAACGGCTAAAGTTAGGGGCGACATATACCTTTCTGAATCAGTACGCGACGGTCACGCCAGAGTCTGTCCGGCACAACCAACTGAGCGGAAGACTTGATTTCACGGGAGCCTGGAGCGCCTATCAGAACCATGGATCTGCTGGATCCATCAGCCTGCTTGTCCGCTCCGGAACCAACATTGGCGTTAGTCAGCAGTTCAATCTGAGCAACGGCCTGGGTTCCGGGCTCACCCTGAACTGCCTGCAGGGAGGCGGTGCTCAGCAACCAATTACTTTGAATATCCTCTACTGGCGACAAGACCTGCTTGGCAGGAGGCTTTCCTTTTATATTGGCAAGATTCATCCTAACCAGCACATAGCACTCAGCATGTTTAATGACGACGAGACCTCGCAATTCCTAAATGGCGCCAACGATGGCAATGCTGCAATTGCTTATAACGGCACGTACGCTGGAGGCGCAGCGGTTGAATTTCAGGCGACTCCTCATCTTTATATCCATGCTGTTGCGGTTGATACAGAAGGAGCGGCGGACAGGGGTCTGGCAACGCTGGTTGACCGGAAGTATATGGAGGCCGTCGAAGTGGGCTGGTTTTCCGGCTCCCTCGGCCAGCGGTACCAGGGCGTCCATATCGGCATGTGGCGTGACGATACAAAGAGTCAGGGCAGCGGATATGGCGGCGGCTTCTCTGTCGAGCACGAGTTTTCCAGTGGCTGGGCACCATTTATGCGATATGCCCTTGCTACCGATACCGGAACATCTCTGAAAGAAGTGGCCGCATTCGGTTTGACGCAGGTCCATCCCTTCGGGCGACATGGAGACATGTTCGGCACTGCCTTCAATTACAGCGAACCCAGCGCGGGTAAACATCATGAGAGCGTGTTTGAGTCGTTTTATCGCCTTCGGCTGACGCAGAGCGTAGATCTCGGTCCTGACGTGGAAGTGTCCGTGCATCCGACTTACGCGAGCAAGGAATATGTCACAACGCTCTTGAGTGCAAGAATGCGGATCATTTTCTAATCGTCGAGCGGGCAGCCAGCCTAAGAACATCTTTTAGTCAGCGCCCATTTCTTTCGCCTGCCGGCAGCAGCGAGGATCGGGCGAGTTCGACGCGCGGTTTCGCAACTCGCAAGGTCCGTGCCCTTCTATTCGGAAGTGATCGATCTAGCCGCGCTGGAGATGGAGCGCAAGATTGCTAAGCTCGGAGCCCAAGACTCCAAACTTGCTCTACTAGAGCTGGTATGGGACACGTGCATTTCTACGTAGGCGACCGACGGCTTACCTGCCTGTCACTCCATGCAGAGGCATCTCTTTCAGGTATTGCTTTCATAGAATCCGCCATCGCGCTCGTTGCCCTAAATGGTTCTACCACCTTGAGTTGGAGAAAACGATCACTTTCACTATAGTGGTCGGAATCATTAAGACGCGCATAGCGACGCAGATCTTAAACATAAAGAAATTGCGACTTCATTCAGTAAGCTACAAATCTTGCGGAGTTGTACCTTTTCATCTTTCTAAGAGCTCTTCCGGGTACTGAAAAACGTTCACTTCCCCTTTTCAGGAGGCCCGAATTGGCACCAAAAGCAGGCTACATTTTTCGCGTTATTCTCTTCCTCTTTCTCAGCATCTTTCCCCTCACCATTACAGCGCAGGAATACCGCGGTTCCATCCTCGGACACGTCACTGATCCCCAAGAGTTCGATATTCCCAATGCCTCTATTGAGGCCCGGAGTGATCAGCAGACCTACACCATTAAGACCGACGGCCACGGAAACTTTGTTATTCCGCTTGTCCAGCCCGGAACCTACACCATCGCCATACAGGCCCCTGGCTTCCGCAGAGAGGTCTATCTCAACCAGATTCTCAGCATCAGCCAGAAGCTGAACTTCTCTGTCAGGCTTACGCCGGGCGGCGCCACCGATGTCGTTACCGTCACTACCGACCAGATGCAACTCGCTACAACCGATGCCTCCGGCGGAACCGTCATGGACCCGGAGAAGGTTCAGAACCTTCCCCTCAACGGGCGCCAGGTTTACATGCTCATGTCCCTTACCCCTGGCGTTCGTTTCACACAGACACAATTCGGCGCCGGTGGATACTCCGGTACCCGCGGCTGGGATGTATCAAACTCCTACTCCATCAACGGGCAACAGGGAGCCTACAACCAGTTCATGCTCAACGGCGCGCCTATCTCTGTGCAGGGCGGCGGCAGCGCAGGCAGCTGGAACATCTCTCCGTCCATCGACGCAGTTCAGGAGTTCAAAGTCATGACCATTACCTTCGACGCGCAATATGGCCGCGTCGGCGGTGGCGCCATGAACACGATTCTCAAATCCGGAACTCCTAACTTCCACGGAACCGTCTACGACTACTGGCGCAACTCCATCTTCGACGCCAATGCCTACCAGCTCAACCAGCAGGGAGCGTCCAAGCCTTTCCACAACCAACATCAGTACGGAGGCACCATCGGCGGCCCCTTCCTCAAGCACAACGCATACTTTTTCTTCAGCTACGAAGGCTGGCGCGAAGTCCTTCCTGCCGGTGTCGTCACCAGCGTCCCCACTGCGGATATGCGACCCGATGCCTCGGGGAACGTCAACCTGAGCGGTTATCTCGCCTCCGTCAACAAGACCGGCATCTACGACCCGCTCACCACAACCTGCGCCACTCCAACCACCGGCAGCTGCTCCACCTACACGCGCTCCCCCTTCCCCAACAACATCATCCCCGCCTCGCGTATTACCCCAACTGGGCGTGCGGTGTTGAACCTCTTCCCTGAGCCCAACCGCCCCGGATATACCAACAACTTTGTCTTCAATGGCAAAGATAACTACAGCTACAACATGCCCCTTGCGCGCGTCGACTACAGCTTCACCGACCGCACGCGCCTCTACGGCATCTTCGCCTGGTGGGCCGGCAATGAGTACCGCAACCAAAATGGTTTCACCGGCCCGGCCATGCGAGGAAATGTTCAAAACTATCGTTCCAGCCTCACGCAGGTGCTCGACCTCACGCACTCCTTCAACGATCGTCTCGTAGCCGACGTTCGTGTCTCCTTCAACCGTTATTTCACCAACTCTCCGAATGGAGCCGTCGCCGCAGGCCAAGCTTCTCTCTCCGCCTCGGATCTCGGCCTCAATATGCCGCAGCTCCCCACAACGAACAAAAACTACGCTCCCGAGTTCACCTTCGGCGACGGCTACAACTCCGTCATCGGCAACACTGTCTCACCCTCCATCTTTGAAACCTACGACATCGGCCCTTCGCTGACGCACACTATCGGCCGCCACACTCTCCACTATGGCGGCGAGTTTTCTCTCTACCACGATGTCACAGGAGGCATCGGACAGCCGAACGGGACCTTCGCCTTCGGTGCCAATGGCAGTAACGACTTCACCTCGAAGAACCCCTTCGTCCAGAACAACGACGGCTCCGCCATCGCCGATCTTCTCCTCGGCTACCCCAACGGCGGCAGCGTTCAATACAAAAATCAACCGTACGAGTCCTACAAGTACTTTGGCTTCTTTGGGCAGGATGACTGGAAGGTCACCGACAAATTCGCCATCAACGCCGGCCTTCGATGGGACACCGAGCTCTCCCCCACCGAGCGACATAATCGCCTCCTCGCCGGCATGTGCCTCACCTGTGTCAACCCCATCACCAGCATGATCCAATACCCCTCGGGAAATCTCCTCCCTAACGGAGCTGCTATCGCTAATCCGATGAACGGCACCATACAGTTTGCCAGCGATAAGCTCTCCGCCTACGAAAACAACACGGGCTTCTTCCAGCCCAAGCTCGGCCTCTCCTACAGCCCTAACCGCATGCTCGTCTTCCACGGTGGCTACACGCTCTCCAAAGCGCTCGGTATCGAGCTCGGGGGAGATTCCGCCTGGACGCAGAGTACCCCCTACAATGCTTCGCCTGACGGGGGGCTGCACCCCTCTGGCAGCTTCCACGGCGGAACTCCCTTTCCTAACGGCTATGTCACACCTCCCGGCAACTCACAGGGTGATCTCACCCTCGTCGGCTCCAGCGTCTCGCTCGACTTCCGCAATCGCAAGATTCCCATCGTTCAGCAATGGACCGTCGGTTTCGAAACGCAGTTTCCACTTGGCATCATCGCTAACGTCGCCTACCTTGGTGCTCGCACCTATCACCTTCGCGCCAGCCGCCAGCTCAACGGCCTCAGCGCGGCAGATTTCCAACGTGGCCATAACAATCCAAACTACCTCGATCAGCAGGTACCTAACCCCTTCTATGGAGTGCTTCCCTCTACTGTAGCGATGGGCCAGAATCCCACCATACAGGCCAAGTACCTCATGGTTCCCTACCCAGCATTCAATGGAAACATCTACAACTACACCAACGCATCCGGCTCCAGCCGATATGATGCCCTGCTCGCCAAACTTGAAAAGCGCTTCTCCGGCGGCAACGCTCTCAGTCGAGGTCTCAGCATTCTCAGCTCATTTACCTGGTCCAAACTCATGAGCACGACCGATTACCTCAACAATGCTGCCACCGGGTTGGTCGACGACAAGCCCTATAAAGCCATCGACGGCAACGACCGCTCCTGGGACTTCGCAATCAGCGGTCTCTACAACCTGCCCGTAGGCCGCGGCAGCAACCTGCTTGGCGACGCGCACGGCGTCGTTGGTCAGTTCATCAATGACTGGCAGCTTGATTGGACCTTCACGAACGACTCTGGAACGCCAGCCAGCTATCCCAACGGCAGCCTCTTTAACTGCGGCAACTACAACATTCGTTCCGCCCAGCGCAGCTACAAGAACTACCTCAACAACTCACAAAGCAACTGCTTCCAATCCTTCCCGGAGTACACCGCCACCACCCAGCTTCCGCGGACAACCCTCGTACGCAATCCCTGGGCACAGCAGACGGCACTGGCTGTAGAAAAGAAGTTTG
Organism: Edaphobacter sp.; assembly: GCF_028283685.1. GTDB lineage: Bacteria > Acidobacteriota > Terriglobia > Terriglobales > Acidobacteriaceae > Edaphobacter. Next base: position 864,607 of record NZ_JAPWKF010000001.1, read on the forward strand.
CCATTCGCGAATCGATCAAACTCCAGTTCAAGGCCGAAACCTTCAACGTCACCAATACGGCCATCTTTGGCGCGCCCAGCAGCAGCTCACCACAAACCGCCCCCGTACGCACCAGCGTCGCCGATCCCAATCAACCCGGAGCATGGTCCGGCTTCGGAACCATCAGTTCCACCCAGCAGAACTTTCCACGGCAGATGCAGATGTCCCTCAAACTTCTCTTTTAACTACGGTCCTAGCCGGTCGCATCGTTCTCCTCATCTTGCCCTAGATGGCAGGAGGAGGACGGTGCGGCTTGCGTTTACGCGAAAAGCATCCTATTCATGCCTCTTCGTATAAGCCGTTATTCTCAGCAATATAAGTAATTACCTAAAATGGTTCGAGTCATAGGTTCGGATACTGAAAAACAGGTTTAGCGGTTCCGAGTGGGAAGATCGGATAACGTGAACTCTTCCCTTCCCTAGTAGTTGCAGCACAGCATCACAATTCGACGAGTCACTCAACGAACTTGATAGAAAAGAATAGAACCGGTCTCAAATGAACGCTGACGCCAAGTAATCGTTCCGATTCGGTTGCCTCGGCCATCCGTAGCGTTCTCAGAAGACAATCCTCATCCCCAGCTCGACACGTCGTGCTGCTTCCGCGGAGAGAGCCTGTCCGAGGCTCGAAGATGAAACGACTGTCCCAACCGCAGTGACGTTGGTATGGTTCAGAAGATTGACCGCTCGAGCGTTGAGCGTGAGCGTTCGGAGGTGCTCTTTATCTTTGCCTCCTAAGGCGAACTCTCTACTGAGGTTGGAGTACATGTGCACAATGACAGGCATGGTACCGAAGTTTCTGGGTACATTTCCGTTGACCGCATTGACCGTCAACAAACCAAATGGCGTCGCATAAGTCCCACTATCGGTAGCGGTAGAAGCGAAGGATGGCCGGTCATTGAAGGTACCATCTCCATTCGCATCGGTTCCCGTGGTCAGGTTGTATGGCCGACCGTAGTGCCAATAGGTCTGCGTCGACAGAGTCAGCTTGTAGGGTAGCTTGAGATCATTCTCAATAAGCGCTCCGCTTGATTGCCAATCGGGCCGCGCAGCTTCACCACGACTGCTGTAGGTTGATTGGGGAGTTGCTCCATCCGTACGGAAATTGACGTTCCATGCCCCTATATTGAGCGTCCAGCGCTTGTAGCTCTTCTGCTCAATACCCGCCCACAACACGCTTCCCCGGTTGTGGGCGGAGTTCTGATATTCGAAGATGTTCAAATTTGGTGATCCTGGCCGCGGGGCATTCAACGCAGCAATTGGATCAGGAGGATTGCCAGTGCTTGCGGGCACGAGCGGCGCATTGATGTTGACCGTTCTTGGATCGCCCCATGCCTCATACCAGGTAAACCACACGGAGGGCTTCCAATGATGAGCTAAATCGCGGTCAATTCCCGCAGCCAACTCGCCTACAGGAATCTGTTCAAATGTGTTTGGAAACTGCCAGCGCGAACTGACCTGAACTGATCCCGCCGTCGGTAGGAATGGATGCGCATAGTCAGGAGAATAGACTGTGGCCTGCTGCTGCTTGGTTCCATTCAGCCGATAGACCTGATCCGCCGGCGTGTTATCTACATGAACGTTAAATACACCGGCCCGGACATGGACGGTCCAACTGGATTTTTTGTCTGGGGACCACGCCAGGCCCAGGCGCGGCCCAAAGTTAAGAAACGTACTTGGTGCGGTCTGAAAGCTGTAGCGTAGTCCTGCGGTAACCGTCAACCGAGGCCGCAGCTTGATGGTATCTTCAGCGAAAAGTGCCAAACGCCATTGCGTATATGGGACAACTGGGTCGCCGGTTGTGAGTTGGTAGGTTGTTGGATTCCCGCCCGGAAGTCCCAACACGGCGCGCCGATACTGTTCCAGCGGGTTGATTGTTGTCAATCCGCCGTTTGCAGCATCGTTCGCATCCAATGCCGGGGCCGTGCCCCCTCCGAAGACATAAGCCCCGTTGAATGTATTGGGATTGTAATTGTGGACGAAGACCCCCAGCGATTGCGCTCCGATCTTGATTTCGTGTTTCCCACGCACAATCATCACGTCATCATCAATCTCCAGATCGCGTTCCCTGGTGTTGAGGTTCTGGGCTACAGCTCCACCACTGTCGAAATAACCGGCTACTTGAAGTGAAGGGGACGTTGCGTTCGGGTCCTGCTCTGTGCGCTTCCACGTGTATCCGATGCGCGTCTCATGCAGCGTGTTTGCACTAATGGTGTAGTTATTTGAAAAGCGCAGGTCGTATTCAGCAACTCGGCTGGAGTACCCACCATCGAGCGTTGTAAAACCACCAACTCCCTGATTTCCACGGCTATTCACATTGGCTGCGTACGAAACGGTAGCCATATCTTTCGGGCCGAGCTGAAAGTCGGCACGACCTGATGCAATCCATAACCTCTGCGGCGCCGAAACTGTCTGGCGCAGAGGAATTCCGTTTCCATCTGGCCCAAGGGTGTTGTCAGGTGTAAGCTGCAGAGCATTTACCACATTGAATTCATCAATATCACGCTTCTCGAGCGCTAAGGAGAACCCACTCTTTTTCGAGACGATCGGGCCACTTAGCTCAAATCCATATCGTCTTTTCCCCGCGGGAGTGGCTGTTACGGAGAACGGATTCGTCGCGTTGAAGCTGCCGTCGCTATCGGTAAGAAACAATGCACCATGATAGGAAGCGACTCCAGGCTTCGTTGTTATCTCGATCCGCCCACCTTGTACATCCGGTCTCTCATACTCTGGCGAGATGGGATCGGGATTGACGCGAATCGAAGCGATGGAGCTCTTGGGCGGCATGGCGCTTCCATTTTGAAATCCATCGACGACCACGTTTGCAGAAGAGGCAGCACCCCCTCCGGTCGATGCCAATAGCTGAAGTTGCTGAAGTAGATCATCAGGATCGTCAGGGAGTTGCCTTATGTCCTCTGATGTAAGCGACGTCGTGCCTGCTCCCTGTGAGATGTCGAGCGGGACGGCCTCATCTGCACTCACTTGTACATCAGTCTGTACGGCCGTCACCGGCATCTGCAACGAGATACGCACGACACTTCCAGGAGAGCCTGCTGCCATTGCTCTTACTGCCGTAAATCCCGCTGCCTGGACTCGTACCTCTGTGGAAGCCTTGGAAACACAAGGAAGCTGAAAAGCACCATCGCTACCGGTTACTACCTCGTGCCCATCATCCGTCTGGATGCGGGCACCTGGAATGACGGCCCCTGATGGATCGGTAACCGCCCCTTCGATACGAATGCCATTAGGGCATGATGTTTGTGCGATGACGGATGCAGTGAATAGCATCCACACACTTACAGTAACGAATGTATGAATATGGACTCTTCTGCCAAGACAAAACATATCGTCCCCTTGGGTTCCAATTTCAAGGGGTTTCTATGAATGATCTATTGATTTGCAGCTAAGGATGCATTTCCTGCAGTGAGTTTGGTCTGCTCGACGTATCTACTTATGATCGCCACCGAGTTGGTCCCGTACCCGGTCTTACCTTATACGGAGTCTTCTACCCGTCGAGATACGAGGCTGAGAAGAGCCTGAGCAATTCCATCATGAGACCTGCCTGGAGACTGCCAATATTCAATTCCCCTTGTCTCCCTGCACGAATGCAGGCTTTCCCTGCATCTCTGTGGCGCGGCGTGTCATTAGGGAGCAGGTTGAGAACTGCGGGAGGCGGAAGACCTTATGCTCGCTTTGCCACATGTCGGAGACTGGCTGAGCAGTCACTTGCAGTGTGCTCTGCACTCGATCCAGTCAATGCTTTCGGCACACGCTGTAACGAAATACAACCATCCCATAGCCTTATGGATACTGTTTGCGGCCTGCGGCGTCACCGAGTTGTGCATCAGTTTCACCTTCTGCACCCCGATCGAATGCATCCGGCCACTGACCCGATGGGAGAAACGAAATCCGATTGCTCCTGACATCCTCTACGCGTTCTTTGTCCGGATTGTCCTTTTCCCACTCATTGCCTTCTTCGAATACGATTGGTTGCATCGTCACATAGCTGGAACTCTAAGCGATCTCGGCTTCGCCCAACCTTCCTTCGCGGCACTAGTACCAGCACTCCAGACATGGCCCGTCATTACCTTCGCCCTGAACTTCGTGATTCTGGACCTAGCTGATTATTGGCGCCATCGCCTCTCGCACCGGTTGGGCTGGTGGTATGGCGTTCATTCGCTTCACCATGCAGAGGATCAGATGACGTTCTGGTCGGACGATCGCTCTCACATCCTTGAAGACGCCATTACCTATGTCTGGCTGATTGCGGTAGGTCTCGCTATCGGCGTTCCGTCGCTCCAGTTTCCGTTCCTCATCCTGACGTTTCGGCTGCTGGGCAGTGTCTCTCACGCCAATACAACGATCGGCTACGGCTGGCTTGGTAATCACATCCTCGTCTCTCCTCGCTTTCACCGAACCCATCACGCCCTCAAAGCGGCAGGCAGGCGTAGTTGCAACTATGGGACAGCGTTATCGCTGTGGGATGTGGCCTTTGGAACCGCCCGCTTCAACGACGATACGGTCGAAACCGGTGATGCTGGCGCAGAGCCTGCGCTAGTTCATGGCTCCTGGGTCGAACAACAGCGAGCCGGATTTCGCCGAATGATGCGTCTCGCGCGCCGCAAACGAAGTTCCGTAACAACGAGGTCAGCAGCATGATTGCAGTCGGACAAAGCACATGGACGAAACGGGTGCTCGTAAACGGAAGCCTGAACTTCAAACCTGGGGAAGGCTGGGAAACCGAAGCCTACACTCGATACCGTGAGAAGCTCAGCGTTACGCAGTATCCATGCTTCTTCGGTCAGACTGCGGAAGCACGTGGGGAAATGCTCTACACCTTTGTGCCACAGAACAACCCCGGCGAATTGCTTCAAAATGTGGCAAGCTTCGTGAAGCTTATTGGCGAGCCGCCGCATGAGAGAGCGAGTCTTGCCGCTTTTTTTGAACCCGATTCTCGCCTCGTTTCCCATGAAGAATTTCTTAGACGGTTCTGGACTGCGCTCCAGCATCTCCATGACCATGACCCAAGCCCCGACCGTGGCAGGAATCCCGATGATCCGTTATGGGAGTTTTCGTTCGCAGGCTGCGAGATGTTCGTTGTCGGCACCTCGCCGACCTACCAGAGACGGCGCAGCAGAAACCTCGGTCTGGGAATGGGGTTGATCTTTCAACCACGCCATCTGTTTCTTGACCCGCGACAGGGCAACCTATTACTTCAGAAGTCAGGCGACGGATTCACAATCGGATGCTCACTTACGACCAGATGCCAGTCCATCCTGATATCGGCTTTTATGGCCATCCGAGGAACCGAGAGTGGAAGCAATATGCGCTCCCGGATGACAATGAAGCTGAGACCGGCTGCTGCCCCTTCCGCCGGTAGGACCCCTCGCTGCACCGTTTGCGGGTTTCGCTGCAAAGTTTAGTCAACGAGGCGATAGCAGAAATAGCATAGTGTCATAGAGACGGGGGATTATATGGAACTCGCTCACAGTTTGGATCTGGCAGGACAACCTGAGCTTTCGGAGAAGACCGCCTCAGTCCTCCACTGGAAGAACCTCCGGCCAAATGCATATGCTGTCATTGCCTCGTCCGCAATCATCCTGTCATTAGTGACGGCACAGGAATGTCGTTCGGTCACACATCTACCTTCTCTAACCTATGGCCTTGTTCTGTGGGGATGGTGGGGGATTCTCGCCAGCAGCCTTTGGAGACTCAGTCAGAAGCATGTGTCGTGGGTGACGTTTGCTCCAAGACAACTAATGGTTCACCTTGGCCTGGCGCCCCTGCTCGGTTGGGCGCATCTGCTACTCCTTTGGAGTAACTGCTTTATTGTTCCAGCAAATATTCGCGTTATCGTGATGCGAAGCGACTGGAAGAGACTGATGAATCTCAACCGCTTCGGGATGGAGATACTTATCTATGGATTCATCCTCGGCGTGATCGGAGCGATTCAATATCACATCCGCTCCCAACGTGAAGCAATCCGCTCCTCGGATCTGCAACGCCAACTCTCAACAGCGCAACTGCAGGCCTTGCAGATGCAGTTGGAACCTCATTTCCTGTTCAATACTCTCAACGCCATTACGACACTGGTGGAACTCGGCCGATCGCAGGAAGCGGCACAGATGCTGGCCCATCTCAACCTCATCCTCAAGACAACCCTATCCTCTTCCACTCCGCAAAAGGTTCCTCTTTCAAGAGAGCTGGAGATCATCGACAACTATTTGGCTATCGAGCAGATCCGATTTGCGGACAGGCTTCGCATTGAGATGAAGATCGATCAGAGCGCGATGAATGGATTAGTTCCAAGCTTCCTTCTTCAACCCATTGTTGAAAACGCGATTCGACATGGCATCGCACATTGTGAAGCCGAGGGCGTTATCGAAACATCGATCCGACGAGAAGGCAAAACGCTCCGCATGCGGGTGTACGACAGCGGCGCTAGCATTCCCAAGACGCCGGTCACTGGCAATGGAATAGGGCTCCGCAATACGCGTGAGCGACTGACCCACTTCTATGAAGACCGATTTGAGATGAACACAACGGTACTCGAAGGTGGCGGATTTGAAGTGGCCATCGCAATTCCGTATGAGCAATGAATCTACGAACACTAATCGCCGATGATGAACAGTTGGCTCGCGAACGCCTGCGTTATTTGCTCGCCAATGAGACGGATGTGCGGATCGATGCGGAATGCAGGACAGGCAAAGAGGTCATCGAAAGGCTGAAAGAGTCCACGTTCGATGTCCTGTTCCTCGATATCCAGATGCCAGGCCGGGGTGGTTTCGATGTGATCGAGCAGGTTGGTGTCGAAAACATGCCAATCACAGTATTCGTGACCGCCCATAACCAGTATGCAATCCAGGCCTTTGAAGTCAGTGCGCTCGACTATCTCACGAAGCCGGTTGAGTTCGAGAGGCTCCGGGCGGCCCTCGTGAAGGTTCGAGAGAGAATGGCTGCGCGTGCTGCTCTCCATTCCCGTGATAAATGGATGTCGGCAGTGGAGAATCTTGAGCATCTCCTGACATCAAAAACAAATTATCCTTCACGTCTCCTTGTTCCTAACGGAAGCAGTAAAGACTCCGTAATACAGGTCGAGGATATCGATTGGATCGAGGCCGCGGACTATTATGCCTGTTTGCACGTGGGCTCGAGGAGCCACATGCTCCGGGAGACGATCAAAGAACTTGCAACCACCCTGGACCCCAAGACCTTCGTGCGAATCCACCGATCCGTTATCGTGAATGTGGGCCGTGTCTCGGAGATACTCCGGGAAGGTCGGTCCGAGGGAGCCGTTATCTTGTTAGATGGACGTCGCCTCAGGATGAGCAAGATGGGGTGGCAGAATATGCTCGCCGTCCATCACCGATAAGAGCGAGCGGGAGTATAAACGCACTCCTTCGTTATTTCCAGGCCGTCTTCTTCGCAGCCACAGGCTTCGTCTTAGTCATTTCAAAAAACAACCTCTCTTTAACTGCCGGACTCCATGGTTATGAAACGCGAGAGCATTCAGTTCACGTAACGCGAAGGCGTGCCAATTAAAGAACTTTCTGGTCACGTGGCATTCCAACTTCAAGATAGGTCTCATCTAATAGCAGCAATAAGCACCCCATTCGCTGGTATCTCGATCGCGACTCGATCTGCCTCAATCCGAAGTGTGCCCCCTCCGAAAAGCTGGTGACTTGTCTTGTATCCAGCCAGGTTGGTGAGGGCTGTAGGGACATAGAGTGTTGCGTCTTCTTCTCCACGGCGGATTGCAATCAGGATGCGCTCTGCTCCCTGTGCTCGTGTGTAAACGATGGAGTCGTGGGATGTGTAGAGCACTTGCATGGTTCCGGAGGAGAGTGCCGGCGTTGTGCTCCGCAGAGCCAGAAGCTGGCTGGTCCAGCTCAACATTTCCGCTTGATCCGGGGTCCGCGTCGCAGCCTGAAAGCCAGGAAAATCGCGGCGGTTGTCTGGATCCTGATAGCCCTGCATATAGATTTCATCCCCTGAGTAGAGTTGCGGCATACCGCGCGCGGTGAGCAGAAAAGCCATCGCGAGCTTATTCGCCTTCAGCGTGCCGCCGGGTTCGCTGGCGAAGCGAATCTGATCATGATTGTCGATGAAGGATGTGAGGCGTTCGGGATGCGGATACAGTGAGTCCTGGCGGAGTATGCTGGCAAGCTCCTGCATGGAAGCCCGACCAGTGAAGGCGTCGACAATGGCATGCTGCAGCGGGAAGTCGAGTGGAGTCCAAAGGCCGGTATCGATGCCATCGCGCGTCACGCCACCGGCGAAGGAGGAGACTATCTGGGGGGCAGGATTGGAGACCTCTCCGACATCCGTGAGGCTGGGATAAAGCGAATGCAGTTGCGCGTGAAACTGGTTCCAGAACTCTCGACCGACGTAGGAGAAGGTGTCGATGCGCAGGCCATCGAGTGCGGCCTCTTCCGTCCACCAGATCGCGTTCTGGATGAGGTACTTTGCGACTGCAGGATTCTCCTGGTTGTTATCCGGCAAAGCATCGACGAACCATCCCTCGGTGATGTCGCGCTTGTCACGCCACGGCGCATAAGGATCGGTGAGCGGCTGAAAGTCCATGACAGCAGCGGTGTGGTTAGCCTTTGTGCCGTGAAACCATGTAGGCTCAGGCGAGTCATCGACCCAGGGGTGGCGCGGTCCAACATGGTTCGGCACCGTGTCGAGCACAAGTTTCATGCCTCGCGCGTGCACGGCGCTGCTAAGAGCCTTGAGGTCCTCGAGTGAGCCGAAGTGTTCGTCGACGGCGTACATATCCGTTGCGTGATAGCCGTGATACGCCTCAGGGCTGTGGTTCTGATAAACAGGCGTGATCCATATGGTCGTGATGCCGAGCTTTTGCAGATAGTCGAGGTGATCAATGATGCCGCGCAGATCGCCACCATGCCAGCCGCGCGGGTTGGCCCGCTCGGCTTTTGCAGCGGCGCTATCGGCAGAGTCCTTCGCATCGGGACCATCGTTCGTGTGGTCTCCGTCAGCGAAGCGGTCCGTCATGATGAGGTACATCACGTCGCGCGAGGAGAAGCCTGCGAAGCCTTCATTCGCTGCGTGGCGTGCTTCAAAGGTGAAGGGATGTTCTGTCTTGCCTTGCGATGTCTCTACGCGAACCGCCACCTTGCCTGTGACTGAGGCATCCTTGTTGAGCCACAGCTCGGCCCAGTGGCCATTCTGTGAGATCGTCGTCCGTTCGATAGGGAGATTACCTACAGTGAATTTCGCTCCGGCAAGGTTCTCGCCCTTCACCAGCAGCATCGGAGCAGGCATGTTGATCCACCAGTTTGGCGGATCGATCCTGTCGATACGCGGTGTCTGAGCAACCAGCGGAAGGCAGCAGGAGAGCAGTGAGACAACGGCCGCGATGAAACGAAGTGACATGAAGGACAGCTCCCATGAATTTGCGCGAAGAGAGAAGGGGCGCCGCTATATGCTGCGGCGCCCTGAGTAGTTACGGCAGCCTCTTTTAGAAGAGGATGCGAATTGCCATCTGCATCTGCCGCTCGGAGGCCTGGCGCGTGCTGGTGACACGTCCGAAGTTTCCGTCCGTGACGTTGCCGTCAGGGTTGGTGAACTGCGGTGTGTTCGTTACGTTAAAGACCTCACCGCGCAGCTCTGTCTTGAAGCGCTCGGTGATAGGGATGGTCTTGAACATGGAGACATCGCCGCTGACGCTGCCGGGGCCGAAGAACTGGTTGCGTCCTGAGGTTCCCTGGCGTCCCGAAGGAGCGACGCTGTTGAAGGCTGTGGGGTTGATGTAGTAGCCCGACACGCTGCGGGTATAGATGGGCTGCGTGCCCGAAAGATCCGCACGGATGCTGGTGCCTCCACCGTAAACGGGGAAGGTGACGCTGAAGGGCGTACCTGTCTGCGCCTGCACGATGGTATTCATCTGCCATCCGCCGACGACGTAGTCAAGACCACGATTCATGTTGCGGCCGAAGGTCTGGCCGCGTCCAAAGGGCAGGCTATACAGCGCGCTGGCAACGAAGACGTGACGCTGATCGAGCGAGCTGTTGCCCTTGTTCAGCTTGTGATCGTAGAAGTACAGATCGCTGACCGCATAGAAGCCGAGGTAGCCGTTCGTGTTGTCGAGATTATGCGCCCAGGTGTAGGACGAGGTGAGGTTAAGGCTCTTCGAGGCGCGGTAGTTCAGCTGCGCCTGCAGGCTGCTGTAGTGGCTTACGCCGTCGTTGATGTTGTAGACCACCTGACCGAGCGTGGGAAATGCCGTTGGCGCGGAGGCCGAGGCGGAGAAGGGCTTGCTGTTGAAGTTGTAGCCGGTGGCCAGATGCGTGGAGATGTTGCCCACGTAGCCTACGGTTGCGACCATCTTCGGTGTCAGTTCCTGCTGTATCTGCAGGTCATACTGCTGCACGGTGGGAATCTTCTCTGTCTGGCTGACAGCGAAGACGTTGGCTCCGGCAAGCTGCGAGGTCGACGGGAGCGGTAGAGCATTCGTCGCCTGCGTGCTGTTGAGCGAGCCGTTGATGGCATTCTGTCCGGTGAAGGTGACACGATAACCGCCGGTGGCGTAATAAGAGGTGCTGCCACCGAAGGGCACCTGCTGGCCGAGCTGATTGTCAATGCCGCCACGGTCGAGGAAGTAGAAGATGCCGTAGCCGCCACGGAGTACGGTCTTACCCTGACCGTAGAGGTCATAGGCGAAGCCTATACGCGGAGCGAAGTTGGTGTAGCGAGTGTTGATAATGGAGCGCGCTACACCGTTCTGCCCGGCGAGGAACTCCGTAGGATTACTACTGGAGCTGTTGGGGTTGAGAGCTGCCTGACGGTTGTACATCTCAGTGGGATAGGTGATGAGATCCCACCGAACCCCGAGGTTCAGCGTCAAGCGGCGGCTGACCTTCCAATCGTCCTGACCGAAGATGCCAGCCTCGTAGTTACGCGTGCCGAAGAGGCCGTTCTGCGCGCCGATGCTGTAGTTATCGGCGAAGCCTGCGAGGACCTCGGAGACGTCATAGCCGGTGAAGTCACCACTGCCAAGCTGGAAGTAGCCCTTGCCGGAGATGGGGCGGAAGAAGGCCACCTCGCGACGGATCACGTTACCGCCAAACTTGAAGACATGGCTCTTGAACGTGTAGGTCAGAGCGTCGTTGATCTGGTAGGTATTTTCGGGCACAACGTAAGTTCCGTAATCACCGGTGTACTCAAGCTGGCTGCCGTTGCCGCCGATGAGCGCGCCGCCGCCAAGCTGCGTCGTGCGATTGGCATTGACGATGCCGAGATTCTGCGAGATAGGCTCGTTGCTGAAGACCGGCACATTGGCAAACGTATAGCGGGTGTAGCCAGCGCGGAATTCATTGACGGTGTTGGGCCCGAAGATGTGGGTCTCCCCCAGAGCATAGCCGCGAGCATGGACGTAGTTAGCTCCGGAGGCGAAGCCTGCAGGCAGGTTTGGAAACTCAGACGTGCGGGTGAAGTTGCTGTTGTCGTAGCTGAAGCGGGCAAAGAGACGATCGTTGGTGCCGATGTTGTAGTCCAGGCGCCCATCTGCCGTGTTGTAGTGAGTGACATTCTGACGGATGGTGCGGTAGTTGCTCTGTGTACCGTTCAGAATGCCGGGAATGTTCGGCAGAGGATAGGCATTGAGATAGTTCACACCGGATTGGTTCAGGCGGCTCGTTGGAATGATGTTGCCGGCGAACTGCTGGCAGGTCGTGGGGTCATAGATGCCGCCGTTGACCACGGTCGAGGTGGCACCGGGGACACCGCAGATCGAAGGAGCCTGCGTCGCGCCGGTTCCAAGCAGCTCACTGAAGTTGCCCTGACGCATGAGCGCGGTTGGTACGGTGAGGATCTGGGGATTGAGGGGCTGGCTCTCGCGGAAGCCGCTATAGTCGCCAAAGAGGAAGAGCTTGTTCTTGATGACCGGGCCACCGAGGGTACCGCCAAAGGTGTTGCGCTTGAAGGGCAGTGGTGCTGTCGGGCTTGCACCAAGAAACTGATAGTTCGGGCTGGCGTCGAAGAGGTTGGAGCGGGCAAACCAGTATGCCGATCCATGAAAACTGTTGGTGCCGGACTTGATAGAGGTCTGCACGATGGCTCCGCCGGCTCGGCCGAACTCAGCGGGAGCGGTGCTGGTGTTGACGCGGAACTCTTCGGTGGCCTCGACGTTGGGAAAGAAGTTGAGGGTGTTGACCAGGCCTTCGTTATTGTCGACGCCGTCGAGGATGTAGTTGTTGGCCTGCGGACGCAGACCGTTGGTCGAAAGCGAACCACCGCCCGAGGAGTTGTTGCGGAAGGTCTCGGCATCGCCATTGACGCCAGATGCTGAGTTGCCATAGTTGCCGCGGGTGACGCCCGGGGTCAGCAGAGCCAGCTGGGTGAAGTTACGGCCATTGAGAGGCAGCTCCGTGACCTGGCGTCCGGCGACGACCTCGCCCATGGAGGAGGAGCCAAGCTCGATGGGGGGTGCGGCTGTCGTAACTTCGATGGTCTGATTGGAACCACCGGCGTTGAGCTGGAAGGTGATGGTCTGAGTCTGAGAGACCTGGAGCTCGAAGGTCTGCGTCGTGGTCTGGAAGCCATTCATGGTGGCGGTGATCTTATAGATGCCACGGGGAAGAGCGGAAAAGTTGAAGTTACCGGCCCCGTCTGCAGTGGCTGTCTGCTTGGCAGCGGTCTGGGTGTTTTCGATGGTGATGGATGCGCCAGGGAGGGCCGCTTGCGTGTTGTCCTCAACAATGCCGGTCACCCTGCCGGTGTCGGTCTGAGCCTGAAGTGAGGATGGGGTGAAGCTTAGCCAGAGTGCCGCAAGGGCAATCAGCAGATAGAGAGGAAAGCTTCTGAACTTATATCTCATCGGGGTAGTGCCTCCAAAAAAGCCACAGCCGGGACAAAGCGTCACCACCGGGCAGCGTGAATTTCGATGAAATGCGTGCAGCAATTCCATCTCCCCGGCGTCGTTTTGTGATGAAAGACGAATCCACAGATAAGATGCCTGTTTTCTAATATTTGATGAATTGTTTCAACTGAAAAGAATGCAGGCGATGGGCTGTAAGTGTTACATTTTGGGTAGCAACCAGTATGCGGCAGGTCTCAAATCCCGTTCGAGTTGCCTTTGGTACGTTTGAAGCGGACCTCTCCAGTGGAGAACTGTGGAGAGGGGGTTTCAGAATCAAACTCCAGGGACAACCCTTCCGGGTACTGGCCGAACTTGTGCAGCGCCCGGGTCAGGTGATTACCCGGGAGGAGCTCCAGGAACGCGTCTGGGACCCGGGCACTAACGTCGACTTCGATCACTCCCTGGGCACAGCTATTAATAAGATCCGCGAGGCGCTCGGTGACAACGCCGACAACCCTCGCTTTGTGGAGACGCTGACTCGCAGGGGATATCGGTTCATCGCTCCGGTGACATTGCTTGATACCCCTTCCCCGGCGCCTGTTCCGCTGATCTCAGATGCTGGCACGGCTCCCAACTCTGATGAGACAGAGCCAGAGGCATTCGCCGCAGCTGCCGAAGAAGTACGGAATCCCTCTGCAAAGGCCGAGTTGCATGGACGCCACTGGATGCGGTGGCTGCTGGTACCTGGTTTGCTTGCGGCTGCGACAGCAGGTTATTTCATCGGACGCAGTCGTGTTGCGCCGCAGGTTCCTTCGCTGCGACAGATCACCCATGCGCAGAGAGTGCTACCGGGTGGGGATGCTCTGGAGAGCTTTCCCGTCACAGTGACCGATGGTCTGCACCTGTTTGCCTCTGTGATTCGTGACGGGGGGGTTCATCTTGAACGCATCACCATCGCCGGAGGAGGGAGCGAGCCGATTGTGTTGCCGGACGAGATCGCGGGACCGGCAATTGCCGATATCTCCCACGACGGTTCGCATCTGTTGGTGAGGAGCCATGCCTCGAATCAATCGGAGCAGCCTCTGTTTATAGTGCCTGCGTCCGGCTGGTCGGCCCAGAGGATGATGCATGTACTGGCTCACGATGCGACGTGGATGCCGGACGACCAGAACGTACTTTACGCGGCAGATAACGAACTCTTCGAGACGTCGCCCAACGGCTCGGCATCGGTACACTATGCATCCCTTCCGGGGCGGGCCTTCTGGTTGCGTTGGTCGCCGGATGGAAAGGTCCTGCGGTTTACACTGTTCAATCCTCTGGAGCATACTCTGGCGCTGTGGGAGCTGAGTGCGAAGGATCATCGTCCTCATCCTCTATTGGGGGACTGGTCTCCAGCCCGCAAGGTCTGCTGTGGCAATTGGCTCCCCGACGGCGGTGGATTTGTCTTCGAGGTCACACAGGGAGCGGCTTCGGATGTATGGCTACTGCGCAAAGGTTCATCGCAACCGGTGAGGCTAACGGATGGTCCGCTGGCCTACCAGGGGCCGGTACCAGCACGGACGCAGCAGAGGGTTTTTTTGACGGGTATGTCGTCGGAGGGCGAGGTGCAGCTGCTGCATCCGGGGGCACACGAATTCGTGCCGGCGCGTAGTTTCTACAGCGGAGCGCATCGGTTGGAGCAGACGCGCGATGGCAATTGGATGGCGTGGGTGGATACGGATGGGCGTCTGTGGCGCGCCCGCTCCGATGGTTCGGAGCTGCTGCAGCTGACGCCGGGCGATCTGCAGGTGTTTTCGGCGCACTGGTCTCCGGACGGTTCGCGCCTGGCTCTGATGGCGAGAGCGACATCGGGCGCGTGGAGCATCTACCAGGTGCTGGCGGACGGCAGCGATCTTGAACCGCTGTTGCAGAGCGATAGCAATGCAGCCGATCCGACGTGGTCGCCGGATGGGAAGACCATTGTGGTGGGACAGGGGCCTGACCTAATGGGAAAGGATGCGGCTCCCCGAACGATACAGATGCTGGATGTGAAGTCGCATCAGCTGACGACGCTACCGGATTCGCGTGGACTGTTCAGTCCGCGCTGGTCGCTGGATGGACTATATATAGTCGCGCTGTCGCTGGACCAGAAGCAGTTGCGACTTTATGACGTTGCGAAGAAGCAGTGGCGAGTCCTTTCGAACCGGTCTGCTGCGGACCCGGTGTGGTCAGAGGACAGTAAGTGGATCTATACCGACGCCTTTATGGACTCTGGGCAACCGGTTTACAGAGTGTCGATAGCTGACGGGCATATCGAAGAGCTGGGCGGGATGGCGAATCTGCACTCGACCGAATTCAGCGACATGGTGTTGTGCGGGCTGTTGCACGACGGAACAATCGCGGTTCGCGCACGTTTGACCACAGCGAACCTGTTTTCACTGGATCTGGACAAGAAGAATTAGCCCGTAGCCTGCTGAAAATAAATAGCTTCTCTGTTGAAGAAAAGTTAAGGTGAAAAAGCAGCCAAACCGATTGCCTAGATGTGCCGCCAAATGATGATGTTCGGTCATGCGCAGCAGCTTTGTTTGTCGTCTTGGTATCCTCGTCATCGTACTGTCTCCGTTCACGATAAGGGCGCAGCAGCTTCGTTTCACAACGAACGGTGTGACCGCAACAGCGAATGGAACGACGCTTGAGGTCACGGCGCTTGCGGACGACAAGCTGAGAGTTCGTGAGTGGAGGACCCAGGCTCCAGAAGATGCATCATGGGCTGTGCTGCCTGCAAGCCGTACCAGTCAGGTAGCGATCAGCGAGGACGTCCGGGGATTCCATACGCAGAAGCTTTCTGTGGAGATAGGCGAAGGACTGTCGCTGAAGATCAGCGACCGAAGCGGTCATGTGCTGCAGGAGGACACCGGTCCTGCGCGGTGGCGCGGTGACGGCTTCACGGTCTTCAAGCGACGAACCGAGAATGAACACTTCTTCGGGCTCGGTGATAAACCCGGACCGCTGGACCGCACCGGCGAGGCGTTCACGATGTGGAACACGGATAGCTTCGGCTGGCAGGAGTCTACGGACCCTATCTATAAGAGCATCCCGTTCTTTCTCGGCGAGAGGGAGGGGCGCTACTACGGCGTGCTCTTCGACAACACGTGGAGGTCGTCGTTCGACTTCGGGCGCGCGAACGATGAGGAGTACAGCTTCGGCTCACTTGGTGGGCCGGTGGACTATTACTTTCTGTATGGGCCGGAACCGCGTGATGTAATGGCGGCGTATGCGTGGCTGACCGGGCCTGCGCCTCTGCCACCCTTGTGGTCGTTCGGCTTTCAGCAGTCGCGCTACACCTATTCGCCTGAATCCCAATTGATGGATGTCGCCGCTCGACTTCGCAAGGACAAGATTCCAGCAGATGCCTTGTGGCTCGATATCGATTTTCAGAAGAACAATATGCCCTTCACGGTCGACCCGGTACGGTTTCCGCACTTTCCTGAGATGGTGAGCCAGCTGGCGAAAGATCACTTCCACCTGATCGTGATCGCCGATCTGCATGTTGCTGACAAACCAAATATTGGTTACGCACCGTATGACTCGGGCGTGGAGGGTGATCACTTTGTGAAGAACCCCGATGGGACGACGTATGTTGGACCGGTGTGGCCGGGACCGTCCGTGTTCCCTGACTTCACCAGGCAGCAGACGCGGCAGTGGTTTGGCACGTTGTACAAGGACTTTGTGAAGGACGGCGTCTCGGGCTTCTGGAACGACATGAACGAGCCTGCGGTATTTCGCTATCCGTCAAAGACGATGCCGCTTGATGTGCAGCACCGCATCGACGAGCCGGGATTTGTGACTCGGACCACGAGCCATCGTGAGGCGCACAACATCATGGGTATCGAGAACAGCCGAGCGACCTATGACGGCGTGCTTGCGCTACGTCCGAACGAACGTCCTTATGTGATGACCCGTGCGAGTTATGCGGGGGGGCAGAGATATGCGGTAACGTGGACTGGCGACAACAGTTCGACGTGGAATCATCTGCGCATGACGATTCCGCAACTGATGAATCTTGGTTTGAGTGGGTTCAGCTTTGCGGGAGCGGATGTGGGAGGGTTTGCGGGATCTCCACCGGCCGACCTGCTGACGAAGTGGCTTGAGGTCGCGGCGTTTCAGCCGATCGACCGCGATCACTCGGCCAAGGGAACGCGGATGCACGAGCCATGGGTCGATGGACCGGAGCAGGAGGCAATGCGCCGCCGCTACATCGAAGAGAGGTATCGTCTTCTGCCGTATATCTACACGGTGGCCGAGGAGACCTCGCGCGACGGCATGCCGATGATGCGTCCATTGTTCATGGAGTTTCCAAATGCCGCGAGTGATGGCACCCCGATGGATCTGATTGCGGGTGGCGCGGAGTTCATGCTGGGCCCGGATCTCCTCATCGCACCGAATCCATCGCCGGAGGAAGTGGCGCCGTATGAGCTGCATCTGCCGCCGGGAAGCTGGTATGACTACTGGACCGGCAAGCCCGTGGGCGTCGCGACGAAGACGCAGGCACGTGATGCAGAGGTGCGTGACGCTCTGCTGCAGAACCAGCAGATCTTACTGAAACCGGAGATGGCGACGGTGCCGGTGTATGTACGGGGTGGGGCAATTCTACCGCTGCAGGAGCTGGTGCAGAATACGGATGAGATTCCGAATGGTCCTCTTACGCTGCGGGTCTATCTACCGGCTGCAGGGGAGAGATGTGAGGGCTCCATTTATGGCGATGACGGCCACTCGTTGAACTACCGCAAGGGCGATTTCTACCGTAACAACATAACGTGCGCTGTTGCCCGCGACGGTTCGGTCACTATCAAAATCGATGCACGCGAAGGGGGCTATCGCCCCAGATGGAAAAACCTACGCGTTGAACTTGTGGGGGCGGTGCACCCGCTGAAGGAAGCCACGTTGAATGATGTCAAGGTTCCAATCACGAACAGCGATTCTAAAGCGAGTATGGAGTTTGAGTACGGCTCGAATGTGATGCAACTTATTGTTCGGTAAGGTTGGATAGATCGGAACAGTTCGACAAACTTGGGCGTAAACTGCCCAGGGGACGGCGCAATTCTAGCTTGTATTTCATATGAAAATCAGCACCTCATCCAAAAGCACTCAGACTGGAAATTTACGCCGCTGTGTAGAGATTTCGGCTCCGTGTGAAACGGCGGCAAGAGCGATCAGCGCTAGTCCGAGCGCGCAGACTCCGCTCCAGCTGGCGTGTTGCCAAGCGAAAGCTCCGGCGGCTGAACCCAATGCTCCAAAACCGAAGTATCCGGTCATGTAGACGGTGTTGATTCTTCCGCGAGCGTGCGGATCAATACCAAAAATCCGTGTCTGGTTTGCGATTTGAGCTGCTTGCAAGCCGGCATCGAAGACGACAATTCCGACTGCGAGCCCAACCAACTGGTATCCCGCGAGCCACAACAGCCCAAAGCCCAAAGCTTGCAGAGCTAACGCCCAAGCAAGCAGAACACTAGAGCCCTTCCGGTCGGCCGTACGTCCCGCGAACGGTGCAATCAGCGCTCCAGCCGCTCCAAGAAGTCCAAATGCTCCCGCAACTCCAGGTCCGAAGCGGAAGTGTGGCGAACCGAGAAGAAAGACTAAAGTCGTCCACAGGGCGGAGAACGCTGCCATCGACAAGCCGCCAACGAGAACCGAGTTGCGCAAGACACTGCTTTGAAGGAAGAATCCTCCAAGCGAGCGCAATGCTTGTCCATATGCAACCGGGCGCTTTGGATGCAGTCGAGGAAGATAACGGAACAAGACAATTGCGAAAAGAAGATCAAGTAATGACGCTGTTCGGAAGACATTCTTCCAGCCAACCCACTGCCCGAGCACACCCGAAAATGTTCGAGCAAGGAGGATGCCCAAAAGAACTCCAGTCATGACGGTACCGACTGCTCGTCCGCTATTCCCCTCAGGTGCGACCTCCGGCGCTACAGGCACGGCTACATGCGTTACAGAAGCTCCCATCCCGAGGACGATGCTCGCAAGGAGCAATTCGACCAAGTTCGTTGCGAAGGCGATTGCCAACGCTGCTCCCGACGCGCAGATAAACATAATCGTCATCAGTCTTCTGCGCTCAGTTGCGTCACCGAGCGGAGCGAATGCGAGAATGCCACAGGCATAGCCAATTTGGGTTGCAACTACTACTGCTCCCATCGCTGACGAGGAAGCGTGAAGAGATTCAGCCATTTGAAGCAGCAATGGCTGACAATAGTAGACGTTTGAAACGGCGATCCCACAGGCGACGCTAAGGAATAGCAGCGTTCTCGCGTGATGTTGGTCGCTCGCTATTTCATGCGGAGCATCGGGTATTTCCGGAAGGCCACCGATGGTAGAAGTGTGGTCCATAGTCACCTACCGCGATGCCGTACTGCTAAGGGTTAGGTCTTCTCTTGGCAAAGTCTCTTGCCGGAGCCGATATATTCCAGAATTCTTTTCCACTTTGAAGAAGCCGGGAAAAGCGGCGTGTGGAGGCGCAACAAGCAAATTCTCCCGAACCGCGAATTCCAGAGTCTTCTTTCGAGTCTCGATTGCGAGATCAGAATCCCAGTCAAACCGCAGTTTCAGGTCGGGGTGCTCGACTTGAGCAGGTTCGTTGAAGAGGTCGCCTAGAAACATCACTCTGTCGTGTCGGCTCGACAACGTGAAGGCACTCAGACCTGGGGTGTGGCCGGGCAAGAGATGTGAACGCAGACCTCGAAATACCTCCTCGTTATCCTCGAAGGTCTCGACACTTCCTGAGTTCAGATATGGCAAGAATCTCTCAAGCGCTTCGAAGAAAACCCTGTGATGCTCCGGTGCGGATTGCCTACTTTCTTCAGCGATCCAATAGTCGAGTTCTGCCTTGGCGACGTGGAGTCTCGCTTTAGGAAAAGCAACGTTGCCGTGTAACGTCAGCCCCCCGATGTGGTCAGGGTGGAGGTGCGTAAGACAGATATCGGTAATGTCTGCGGGACGGATTCCGACACCCGCCAATCCGGCGATCAGCTGACCCGATTCAGGTGCGAATAAGTCGCCGCCACCCGCGTCGATGAGGATTCGTTTGCCATCTAGATAAATCAAGAAAACATTGTTGGACCAGATGAGAGGATTCGGGAGAATCTCCTCGATCCGTTTTTTCTCAGCCGCATCTCCGTCGGGCTCTATCACAGTGACAGGGACATACAGCATGCCGTCCTGTAAGGAGACGACTTCTACGTCCCCAATTTTGATCGCGTAATGTAGCGTTTTTAAATCTTGATCAACGAGCGCCATGAGCTCTTCCTTTCGAGTGAGGGGCTACCAAGAGCTGCCGGATAGGACTTCCCGCGTTCCACATAGCGATATCTTCTACGGCGTCTTGATAAAAGAGTTGATAGTTCTCCACCGTTACGTAACCGATGTGTGGTGTGGCAACTACATTCGGCAGGCAACGGAATGGATGGTCCGATGGAAGCGGCTCTTGGTCATAAACATCGATACCAGCACCGGCGATCCGGTTTTGCGATAGCGCCGTGACAAGTGCCGATTCGTCGACGATTGGGCCGCGAGAGGTATTCAGCAGAAATGCCGTCGGTTTCAGTAGGGCAAGTTCGTTAGCGCCTAGGAGCCCACGCGTCTCATCCGTGAGCTTCGCATGGATTGTGACAACATCAGAGGTCGCCAGCAACGCAGTGAGACTATCCGCACGCTCTACGCCTAATGCGGAGGCTCTCTCCGATGAAAGCCTCGGACTCCACGCCAAGACCTTCATGTCGAACGCCTGGGCAAAGCGAGCGACGTTCTCTCCAACCGCCCCAAGGCCGACGATGCCTAGAGTTTTACCTGAAAGGCCTGTGCCAAGCGCAGTCTGCCACTTGCCATCGGCCCGAAGAGCAGCGGATTCGCCGGGGATGTGCCGCACGAGTGCCAGTAAAAGACCCCACGCAAGCTCAGGTGCGGGCGATACAAGAGCATGTGTCCCACATACGGTAATCTTCAGCTCTGCAGCAGCCTCTAAGTCAATGGAGGCGTTGTACATCCCGGTAGTGATGAGTAGCTTGAGCTTAGGCAAGGCTTTCAGTAGTGCAGCATCGAAGGGAGTTCTCTCGCGCATTGCTACGATGACGTCAAATTCAGCGAGCCGAGCCGCCCTAGACTCAAACGAAGGTAAGTATTCTGTAATACTCGTGACCGACGCATTGGAGAGTGACGCCCAGTTCGCCAGTTCAACGGCGCGCCCTTGGTAATCGTCGAGGATTGCACACTTTAACATAGGAGTCCTGATGTTCGAGATCGCAGGTGCCGAATGTGAAGACCGGTATTCTGCTGCACATTTAATCGGATTCACCTACGGAAGATACGAATTGCCCAATCTTCCGGAATCCGTGCTTGTCTCGAAAAACATGAGGCTTTGTCTTTAGGTGTGATCTCGATTGTTAGAAAATGGTCAGAGAGGAATCTGAACTCCATGGCAAGTGAACTCTCATTGCTGGTTGCAAAGCATGTGCAGCGTGAAGGGGTCATTTCGACCGCTTTGGCACACCTCTACCTCTACCGATATACCTCGCTGTCTCCGTCAGAGCGAGGTATTCCTGGGCCTTCTATCTGTGTAGTGGTGCAGGGGGCAAAGCAGACAATGCTGGGAGATTCGTCTCATCTTCAGCCTGCGGGAGACTACATGATTACCCCGATTGACTTGCCTGTCACAGGGAACGTCGTCAAGGCATCCATCTCAGTGCCATTTCTCGGTCTACGCTATGACCTCGACATCAATCGAATCGCATCCTTCTCCCTGGACAGCGATCTGAAGTCAGCAAGACGTACTCCGCGGATACATGGTGTTTCTTTGAGCCGTATGACTCCAGACTTGGAAGATGTATTCGTGCGTCTTCTCAAGCTGTTGGATCGCCCGGATGATATCGCCTTCCTTGAGCCGCTTGTAAGCCAGGAAATTCTCTATCGGCTTGTTCAGAGCGGACACGCGGATATGTTCGAAAAAATAGTCAGTTCCGACGGACACATACATCGCATGGCTCGTCTCATTAATTGGTTGAAACGGAACGTAGATCAACCTCTTTCAGTAAAGAGCATCGCCCACGAAGCTAACATGAGCAGCTCTGTTCTTTATGAAAGCTTTCATAACGCGACGGGGATGAGCCCGATCCAGTTTCACAAACAATTGCGTTTGCAAGAGGCTAGGCGCATGCTGATTTCAAGCGACCTCGACAGCGCCTCCGCAGCGATTAAAGTCGGGTATAAAAGCCCCTCACAATTCAGCCGCGAGTACACGCGGCTGTTCGGACGCTCTCCCGGACGCGATATTCAACACTTCAGGAGATTCAGCATGTCGTCGAACAGCTGTTCAGAGGAGCCAGGTATGCAGAACGGCGCTTCGATCTAGAGTGACGCGAGGCCCAAACAGATCTGTTGTCGCTAACTTCATGTAGGCCGCACTGTCGGTGATTGCCTGGTGACTTCGACCCTGTCACTGATCGTTCACTTTATTCGCAAACCTGCCCTCGATAACTTTGACCCACGACCAGCCAGTCGCACGCAATTAATGACAAATCGCCGAGACATTCATTTACCCATCGACGCTTCACCGGCTCTACTACTAATTGAGACGAGAATCGGTCAACGGAGGTCGACTCCTCAGTATTAATCCGTTTCAGCTTCCGAATCCCGTTCCCGGAGGGATAAAGAAAAGCTCATGAAGCATGCGTCAGCAGCAGGGTTGGATGCGGTCAAATGGCTGGCCCATATGGCGCGAGAGCAACGGTGCCGTACGGATTGAAGATCGTGTCGTTATGTGCAGCCGCGAAGCTCCACATCTGGCGCAGTAGCTCGCGGCGCGCCTCTTCTTCTCTTTCAGGAAGCTGTGGCCACGGAGATTTGGATCTGTGGGGCGCTCCGTTCATTGGTCCCGGCGAGGCCAGATTCGTCAGCTCGTGCGGATCGTCGCGAAGGCTGTAAAGCTCATCAAAGTCGAAGCCGTTGTAGACGTACTTCCAGTCCTTGCTCATCACGATGCGTTGTGTGTAGTAAAGCTCCACACCATTCAGCTGGAAGTGGGTCATCTCTCTCCACTGCTTCGGCGCTTCGCCCTTGATCCACGGCAACAAACTCTTTCCAGAGATAGGGGCTGAACTTGCGACACCCGCCGCTTCCAGCAGAGTTGAGGCATAGTCGACATGCTCCACAAAGCCGTCGAGACGTCGTGCCTTCCCATTGGTGTAACGGGGCCAGCGGATAATCGCCGGGACATGATAGGCCTCACGGAAGGATGGGACTCCCTTCATCCAGAGGCCGTGAGCCGCTGCGTAGTCTCCGTGATCCGATGTGTAGATAACGATGGTGTTCTCGCCCTGTCCTGTCGCTTCGAGTGCATCGAGTAGCTCGCCGAAGAGAGCATCCTGCATGGAGCACTTAGCATAGTAGTGACGAAGTGCTTCTTTACTCTCGTTGTCGGAAAGCTGCGACCAGTATTGATAGCGCTGACGCTGATAGACACGCGGTTTGTCTTCAAGGTTGTCCCTGTAGCTCTCAGGGAGCACGGTCTTGTCGATGTCGTAGAGATCCACGAACCGCTGCGGTACGTTATACGGATCGTGCGCACCGCTGTTGGAGACCATGATGCACCACGGCTCGCTGGCGGCGGCCATCCTGTGCATGCCGTCGATGGCGGCACGAACAATCTTGGTGTCGTTCAGATCATCGTATCCAGTCGGTCCATGATTTGGCAGCGTCTTGTAGAGCTGGAGGTTTGACCATCCTGGACGAATAATCTCGCCGGGACTACGTTCATCGCCGTTCGCCAGATCCTCGTGCGCCTTCTGCAACTGCCTGGAGCGATCGTTCGCCTTCGAGCTCACCGTGTCCTGCTCCAGTGAACTGAGGTTCTCGAACCCGCAGGATTCAGGTGTGATGTCGCGCCCGACGTGGAGCTTGCCCGCGTAGCCCAGCTGATAGCCGGCCTGCCGCAGATCCTTGCCCCAGAACGGCGTGCCCTCGTAGGGATTGAAGTGAATGGCCGTATTGGTCGAGACATTGTTATAGACTCCGTGCTCGGAGGGGTAGCGCCCGCTCATAAAGCTGGCGCGCGAAGGGCAACAGTGTGGTGCGGGGCAATGCGCGGAGTCGAAAGTGACCGCATCTCGGCGAAATCTGTCGAGATGCGGCTTAATAACCGGGCTCTCCGGCAGAACGGTGGCGCCATTCTGCTGATCGGGCATGAAGATGAGAATGTTCGGTGCATTTGCAGCACGAGAACCTTTGGCTGCGGCATTGCCCTGCGCCGCAGGTTGCTGGGCGGAAGCCTCAGGCGATCCTCCGGCAGCAAGCGTCGCCGCAGCCATGGTGGAGAGGAAGTGTCTACGATTCATGAGGCTCCCGCCCTTTCTGAAGCAGTTTAGAATACGAACCTTCCGCCCACCTGAAGCTGGCGGGGAGAATACGATGAGGTGATGTAGCCGAACGACGCTGCACCATAGCTGGCCGCAGGTGTCGTCAGATTGGTATGGTTGAGCGCATTCGTTGCCTCTCCACGCAGTTGGAAGACACGCCCTTCACCGAAGCGGAAGCTGCGGATCAGAGAGAAGTCGAGCGAGGCGAACCCCGGACCACGAAGGCTGTTTCTCCGCTGCGTGCCAAACGAATACGTTGCAGGCTGCGCGAACGATGCCGAGTTCAGCCAGAGCTGCTTCGGCCCACGCTCCGACTCCGAAAGATACGGATTGCCAACAATGTTGGCTCGCTGAGAACCGGACGAGAAGGCATTTGTATTGTTCGTATTCGTCGCTACGGTAAAAGGTGCCCCACTGTAAGCACGCGTCACATTGCCGACCGTCCAGCCACCGATGACATGCCCCAGAACTCCTGTGCTCAGATAGCGGCGGCCAGGTCCCCAGGGGAGTTCGTACAACGCCGAGAAGACCAATTGGTGACGAATGTCATTCGAAGAAGGGCCGTAGTCCGAAGCGCGGTCGTAATAGTTGGAGTAAGCACCGCCATCGGACCCAAACGAAGAGCCACCCTCAAACGAGTTGTTGAGGAACTTCGCGTACGTATAGGTTGTATTGATGTTGAAGCCATTCTGGAAGCGACGGCTGATACGCACCATGCCCGCGTAATAATTGGAGTCGCTATTGGTGGGGACAACGACCGAGACGGTGCCGAACTGTGGAAACGGTCGGTCCTTCTGTGAGCTGTGACCGACTCCGAGAATGCTCGGCGCAATCTGGTTGATACTCTGCGTCGATCCAGCCAGCTTGTGCGCGACATTGCCGATACCTGAGACGTCGAGGACGAAGGAGCCCGGAAGCTGCTGCTGGATGTTGATATTGAACTGCGTCATGTAGCCCGATCGCTTGTTGAGAGCGTAGTAGTTGACCGCCGTGGTGGCCGCACTTCCCACCGCAACTGCGCCGTAGCTATCGTCAAGCGTAGCGCTTGATGTGGGTGCAGGAACACCGTTGCGAAGATAGAACGGCGCGGTGATGCCGTTGTCCGGAGTCGTGAGCGACTGCGAGGTGCTATAGCCGATCGCCGCGGCGTTCGGTTGTCCCGAGTCGAACGGATGAGCGAAGAAGACGCCGACGCCTCCGCGGATCACGGTGTTGCCGGGAGAGAAGGGCTGCCAGGCAAAGCCGAAGCGCGGGCCAAAGTTGTTGTAGTCGCCGTTGTAGGGTGTATTCCGATAGCCGTTGATTCCGAGAAACTTGATAACTCCCGGCGTGCCGGAGACGGGGTTGATCGCGTTGGGATCGAAGCTGTTCATGCGATTGTTTACATCGACGATGGGTGTATCCGTCTCCCAGCGAAGGCCTAGGTTCAGAGTGAGCTTTGGCGCAACCGTCCAATCATCCTGAACGAAGGCCGCCCAGTAGTAACTATGACGATCAAGCTGCTGGGTCGATGCAGCAGCAAATGCCGTGGGAAACCCAAGGACGAGCGAGGCGAGGCCGTTGCCTGTTGCTGCATTGCTGGGAAGCCCCGTCGGTTGCGTAGCAAAGGTGAACGAGCCAGAGGCAGTTGACAGACTCTTTTCCTCATCCTCCGAGCGACGGACCTCGAAACCATACTTGAGTGAGTGACGACCGATTACCTGGCTCAGGTTATCGACCAGCTGAATGACATGGATGGGATACTGCTGGCGCTCCTGCGAGGTGCTCCCCAGGGGGCTGAATCCTGATGGCGCAAAGTTCGGAAAAGCATTGGACGATACACCGGTCAGTCCCAGTTGGGCCGGATAGTCTCCACCCACGCCATCCGCAAACTGGTGGTAGGTTCGCACGTCATAGAGGAAGCGCAGATCGTTCACGACTGTGGAAGAGAAAGTATGTGCCCACTGCGCATACCCGATATGATCGTTCGACGTGCTGTTGGTCGTTGGATCGGCGCCACGCAATGGATATACCGAAGCGTTATCCGTTGCACCGCGCGTGAAGATATAGCGCAGCACAAGACGATCGTTCGCCGTCAGATTGTGATCCACGCGGCCGAGATAGAAGTCCGTGTTATTAGTGAGCAGATCATTGGCGCGATAGTTGTTCGCTCCAGACACATTATCAGGAGTACGGTTCGGCAGCGGATAGTAGTTGAGAACTGCAGCTGCAACCGGGTCGATGCGGCTCTGCGGGATGATGTTATTGGCGAAGCGCGAGCGAGTGGTCACGCCTCCGATGGTTGTCGTCGTTAGCGGATCGTAGATCGGAATCAGCTTTCCGGTAGAGTCATATGTCTGCGAGAAGTCACCACCGCGCTGCAATACCGTAGGCACGGTCAAGGTTGTTGTGGAGCCGGTCTTTTGACGTGTTCCTTCATAAGAGAAGAAGAAGAACGTCTTGTTGCGAACGACGGGACCTCCGATCGTTCCGCCAAAGACGTTGTAACGCAGCTTCGGCTTCGTCGTCGCGAAGTACCCCGACGAATCGAAGGCATCGTTGCGGATGAACTCATACGCGGTACCGTGAAAACCGTTGGTGCCTGCCTTGGTGTTCTGAATGATGATGCCGCTGGCCGAACCGCCAAACTCTGCGGCGTAATTATTGCTGATGACACCGATCTCCTGCACGGCATCAGCCGGAGGGCTGACCTCGTACGATCCGTTACCGATGCGGATATTTTGCCCCGAACCACCATCAAGCCACGTCATGCCGCTCTTGCTGCGGCCTCCCGACAGGCTGTAGTTTGAGGAGTCAATAAAAACCGCGCCACCGGTAAGGCCCACGATATTCATCGAGGTTCTGTTGCCCAGCGGCAACTCGGCGACGCTGCGTGCTTCGATCGTCTGGCCGATCGACGAGGTGCTGGTCTCCAGTGCCGCACCATGCTCCGTCACCGTCACACTCTGATCGACCGAGCCGTTCTGCAGCTTGCCGTTCACCTCCAAAACCTGACTGGTGCTGAGGTTGAGACCTTCCTGCAGCCAGCGGCGGAAGCCATCGTGCTCAACGTTAACGCGGTATGTGCCTACGTTCAACGCGGGAACGTTATAGCGACCATCATTGTTGGTCTTTGTACGGATGGCCACGCCTGTGTCCTTGTTGGTCACAATGACAGTGGAGTCGGAGAGGGCAGCTCCGTCAGCATCCGTGATTACGCCCGTGATGGTTCCCTGTGTCGATTGAGCAACAAGAGATGAGTGTGCAACTGAGAGCAAAAAGACAAAGAAGAAGAGCCGTGCGGCATGGCCAAAGCGAAGCATGTTTGTTCCTTTCGTGGTTCGAGCGAGACAGGCGCAGACAGCTGTCATGGAGGGACAGCTGTCCCGGAGCCTGCGCGCAAATGCGTTGAGATTGTGAGGGGTGATTAGTTGTTCAACAACAGCGCATCAAAAGCTGCGGTATCAGCCGACAGCTCGTCAAGGTCACTGCTTGAGATCGCAGGTTCATGACTGAGGATCCGGATACTCCGCGGAGGGAATATGGGTACGGACGATGAAGTCATCGAGGTGCTTGACGACATCGACGTTCTGAGCGGCGATGTCGTGCTGCTCAGAAGGATCTTTGGATAGGTCGTAGAGTTCCAGCGGAGCGCCTCGCTTCAGGCGTACTGCTTTCCACCGCCCCCAACGTGCCGCCTGCCTAAACTCCGGCTCGTAGAACTCCCAATACAAAATGCGATCAGGTGCCTTACGAGAAGGATTGAGCAGGAACGGCTTGATGCTGAGACCGTCAGAGTTCTGCGGCGACGCACCAGCAAGATCAAGAGCTGTCGGCAGGAAGTCAGGAAAATACGTAGGTACGGAGCAGGTCTTGCCTGCAGGTACGTGCTGTGGCCAACGCACGATCAGCGGATCGCGGATACCGCCCTCGTACATATCGCGCTTGTAGCCCTGCAGGATACCGTTCGAGTCAAAGAAGTTGACAACCTTTGTTTGCTGCTCTGTCGGCTCAGAGCGCGGCCCGTTATCGGAGGCGAAGAACACGACCGTCTGCTCATCGATGCCGGTCGCCTTGAGCGTATCGAGAATTTCTCCGATGCCACGATCCATGTACTCGATCATGGAGGCGTAGGTCTTCTCATCGTTGTCCCACGACTCGTTGGCATAGGAGCCTTGAGTCGGCGCGATATATGGGCTGTGCGGACTCGAGTAAGCAACGTACAGGAAGAAGGGATCGGCATGATTCCTGCGGATGAACTCCTGCGCATCCTCACTCACGATCTCGGTCTCATAACGTCCCTGTCGCTTGTCACTGTTCTCAGGAATCTCAACGATCTCTTCGTTGTGATAGCGGCGATGGGGGAAGTAGCCCTGGCTGCTTCCATCCTGGGTGAGCCACCCCTTGAACTCATCAAAGCCATGGCGCGTAGGAATTGCCTGCGGTCATAGCCATCAAGATGCCACTTCCCAACCAGGCCTGTGTGATAGCCGGCCAGCTTCAGATAGTCAGCGATGGTGCGATCCTGCGGCAGCAGAGAGGCACGACGAATCTCCTCCTTGCCCTTGAAGCCGACT
This sequence comes from Edaphobacter sp., assembly GCF_028283685.1. Classification (GTDB taxonomy): domain Bacteria; phylum Acidobacteriota; class Terriglobia; order Terriglobales; family Acidobacteriaceae; genus Edaphobacter. The sequence continues at coordinate 893,402 of NZ_JAPWKF010000001.1, forward strand.
CGACCAGCCGCCAACGCGAAGTTATCTCGCACACGCGTATGCCCCGTGTTCAACCCCGTCATCAGGGTGCTACGCGATGGGGAGCAGACTGGAGCACCGGCGTAGGCATCTGTAAACTGGACACCTTCGCGCGCAAGACGATCGATCGTGGGCGTGCGGAACTTCTTCTGGCCATAGGCTCCGGTATCGCCATAGCCCATATCGTCCGCAAGGATGAAGATGATATTGGGGCGACGATTCCCGCGAGCGACGGAGGCAAGAGCCGATACCGTTGAAGCCGCAAAGGCAGACTGCAGAAATAATCGTCGCGAAATCTTATCAGGAATAACAGGCATGCTTGATCTCGGCTCGGTAAGCCACTGGAGGAAAGTACATAAAGCGGCTCTGCCGAAACAACAAACCCACTCCGAGAGAGTGGGTTACATGCGATAAAGCAAAAAAATATCGCTACACCTGAATTAATTCAGGACACACCACTCGTACTGCAAAATGCTTGCGACAACAACCGCAACAAAGCTGCTTCAGAGTGTTGATCATTATGTTTAAAGTCTCATGGATATCGAACATGGTCAAGCTGCCCTGGAACCCTGATGAAGGGCTGAATAGGTCTGGTCAACCATATCTCTTCTGATAAGAGAGCCAGGTTTGACCATGACCTCCTTGAGGTTGGACATTCATGTTCGTTCAAGGAGTGCGGGCTTATTGGCAAGCGCTCGCCAAAATTATTGATAACTCGGATTGCGGGTTGTCCTCTAAAGTCGTCAAAGACCACTTTCATCTGAGATGAGCTTCTACTTCCCTGTCCGTCCACGCTTTGTGCTCATAAGAGACTTTGTTCATTTGCTTGGTAAAGCCTACAAACCAAGTGAGGACACTTCGTTTGTGCTGCTATGGTCTCTCAATGGTCTAAATCTCTGTTAGGAGTTCGCTTGTAGATTTGGCCACTCGGTCCAATCGGCCTACCCATTTCCAATGAAATTTAAACATCTCCCTCCCGAAAGATCGACCGCGCTTACCGTCTGCCTAAGAATAGATAACCGTATGACAACACAGAACGAATCATTTCGCGTGATCTCCCTTGCCGCGGGAATGCCTGCTCTTCATCTGTAGTTCCGGAGCACGTTTCCATGCTATCTCTGGGCCGATGTAGTAAGCTTTTTACATGAATCGCTTGACCCAGAACCGCGCATGTTGTGGCGCCTGTATGGTACACGCATACCTGTGTCTTCTGGCTGAGCGAGATTCCTGAAAGGACTGATTTTTTCAGGAATCGAACCGATGACCCACCGCCAGAGGACTTGGCCGGTGGGTTTTGTTTTTGTAGCAAGAAGGAGAAGTCAGACGTGAGTGTTCCGGAAATTCAGGCTGAAGAATTGAAGCATCGCCTCGATCTTGGCGACAAACTTTTTTTGTTGGATGTTCGCGACGAGTACGAGTTCGAGATCTCCAATATCGGCGGGCATCTGATCCCTCTACCCCAGCTCTCGAAACGCCTCTCAGAATTGAGCGAAAACGAGGAGATAGTGGCTGTCTGCAAGCACGGCCCGCGCGGGGTAAAAGCGGTCGAGTTCCTGCAGAAGCACGGCTTCCAGAAGGTCTCGAACCTGCGGGGCGGGATTCATGCCTGGTCGGACCGGGTGGACCGCAAGGTTCGCAAATACTAGGTCATGGACAAACTGGCGGTTTGAAGGCAATTTCATTTTTTATGTAGTTGCCGGTATGCTTCCGCTACAATCTGGACGCATTAGATACACGTGTGCAAGGAGTCTTCCGTGGCTGACACAACGAATCGCTCTTCCCTCGGCGAACAGGCAGCATATCAACTAGCGAATGTGACCAAGACTGCTCCTATCTATGGAGCGGTGACGCCGAGATGGCTGGTTCGGCTGCTGGACTGGAAGCCCCTCGAATCCGGCATCTTTCGTCGGAACCGGGTCGTCGAAGAGAAGCCCATCGATGTGCTGTGCGGGCATGTCGACGACTCCGAGATTCCTGAGACCTACGCCGATTATGAAGAGACGCCTCGCGAGTATCGCCTGAGCAGCATCAATGCGCTGGTCAACGTGCAGACCCGGATCAGCGATCTCTTCAGCAATCCCTACGACCAGGTTCGCGAGCAGCTTCGCGTCACCATCGAAGGCGTAAAGGAGCGGCAGGAGAATGAGCTGCTGAACAACGCCGATTACGGCCTGCTGAACAATATTGCCGACTCCCAGAAGATTTCGACGCGCAAGGGCGCTCCGACACCGGACGATCTGGACGAGCTTCTGACGAAGGTGTGGAAGGAGCCCTCCTTCTTCCTGGCCCATCCGCGCGCTATTGCCGCCTTCGGCCGCGAGTGCACACGCCGCGGTGTGCCTCCTCCTACGGTGAATCTCTTCGGCAGCCCCTTCCTTACCTGGCGCGGCGTTCCGATCATCTCGACCGACAAGATACGGGTTACCGGCAAGGTGCCCAAGACGCAGATCCTGCTCATCCGCTCCGGCGAGCGCAAGCAGGGCGTCATCGGCCTCTTTCAGCCTGGACTTCCGGGCGAGCAGAGCCCCGGCCTCTCCGTGCGCTTTGCCGGGATCGACAAGCGCGGACTCGCCTCCTATCTCATCTCGCTTTATTGCGCGGCCTCTGTCCTCACAGACGACGCCATTGCAACGCTGGAGAACGTTGAGGTAGGAAACTACCATGAGTACAAGTGATCCGCAGTCGCTGACAGTGAACGCCGAACAGCTTCGGAGCGATGCCGATGCGGTACCAGGCCACGGTCCGCTGGCCGGCGACGTGCCGGCGCCAGAGCTCATTGCGCGCATCGCCAATGAGCTCTTCACGGCGCTTCCAGGTTCTCTTGATCTTCCGTCTGCGCTGGGGAATGAGGCGACGCTCTCTCCGCCTACCTCGTTTCCCGGCACAGCTCCAGCGTTCCAGCCTGAGATCCCCCTCCCGACCGACAAGCACTTTCCTACGCTGCCGGGCAGTATCGGTCCGGCGCAAGTAGCACCCGTCTCTGCGAACTATCAGGCGGCACCCCCAGCAGTACCCGGTGCGTTGGCCACGGTAGTGGAAGATCTGCCCGTCCAACCTGTCGAGTTCTCTTTTTTGCAGGAAGCGCGTCCTCTCTTTACAGGTCAGCTGCCCACGTCAAGATCGCCCTATTCGTCTGCGACGCTGGACAGCACGGCAGTTCCGCAGTCTGCTCTGCAACAGGGTACTGGCATATTTGGAACGGGTCCGCTCGAGATTCCGCAGCCTGCGACTACGCCACAGACACCTTCGCTTCCAGCCAGCGGTGCTCCTTCCTACCCCGCGACAAAGCAAGCGCCCTTGCCTGCGTTTTCCTTTCTCGAGGAGCGGCGCCCGCTCTTTTCCGATGAGCGATCTCTTCCCGATGTGGTTCCGACGACACCCAGCCACGAGCTGCACACAGTTCCTTCATTCGAGCTGGATCTTTCCAACAACTTCGAGCGCGCACCGGAGATTGCAGGTCTTACCAACCTCAGCTCTTTTGCTTTTTTTGAAGCGGTACGACCTCTGGAGCCAGAGGGAGTAGTCGGGCACTTCGAGCCTCGCAGCTTTGAAGAGGATGTGCCGCGCAATCTCGATGTCACGGCGTATCCCTTCGACGCCGAGACCATCAAGCGGGACTTCCCTATCCTGCGCGAGCGCGTGAACGGACGCCCGCTGGTGTGGCTGGATAATGCAGCCACCACGCAGAAGCCGCAAGCCGTCATCGACCGTCTGAAGTATTTCTACGAGCACGAGAACTCGAACGTGCACCGCGCCGCCCATGAACTGGCCGCACGAGCGACCGATGCCTATGAGTCCGCGCGGGAGAAGGTCCGCCGTTTTCTCAATGCGTCTTCCACCAATGAGATCGTCTTCGTGCGAGGCGCGACCGAGGGCATCAATCTCATCGCGCAGAGCTGGGGACGACGCAACATTCGCAAAGACGACGAGATTGTCATCACGTGGCTCGAGCACCACGCCAACATCGTCCCCTGGCAGATGCTCTGCTCCGAGACGGGAGCGAAACTGCGCGTAGCTCCAGTCGATGACAGTGGTCAGGTGCTTCTAGACGAGTACGAAAAGCTGCTGGGTCCGCGCACACGTCTCGTCTCTCTTACGCAGGTATCCAACGCATTGGGCGTCGTCACGCCTGCGGCGCAGATGATCGAGGTGGCGCACCATTATGGAGCTACGGTGCTGCTCGACGGCGCTCAGTCGGTCTCACACATGCGAACCGATGTCCAGTCGCTGGACTGCGACTTCTTTGTCTTCTCGGGCCACAAGGTCTTTGGACCGACCGGCATTGGCGCAGTCTATGGAAAACCCAATGTACTGGAGCACATGCCCGCCTGGCAGGGCGGCGGCAACATGATCCAGGATGTCACCTTCGAAAAGACGACCTTCCATGGCCCTCCGCAACGCTTTGAGGCGGGAACCGGCAACATTGCGGATGCCGTTGGTCTAGGCGCGGCGATCGACTACCTTGATCGAGTGGGAATGAATAACGTCGCCCGTCATGAGCACGACCTGCTGCTGCGCACTACCGCAGAGTTAGAGCGCATTCCGGGCCTCCGCATCATTGGAACCGCCAAGGAAAAGGCTGGGGTCATCTCCTTCATCCTCGAAGGATTCCGCACCGACGAGGTAGGCTCTCATTTGAACCGTAACGGAATCGCAGTACGGTCCGGCCATCACTGCGCGCAACCGATCCTGCGACGCTTCGGCTACGAGAGTACCGTCCGTGCCTCCTTTGCGCTGTACAACACGCACGAAGACATCGACCGGCTGGTCCGGGCGGTCTGGGACCTTCGCTTAGGCCGCACATCGATTACTTAGCAAGACCCCAAAATATGCCCTTTTCTCAGCAGTTGGGCAGTCAAAATGTCCTCTATGGCCTTCCATCTTGAGAAAAGAAGCCCCTCCTCGGATAAACGCCCTCGTGTTTTGCGAGCCGATCCAACATGGCCAGGATCGCGACACTATCCTGAGGTCCCGCTGGTCAAATTTCATACGTGCAATCCATCAGGCTGTCACCAGTGTGAATCCTTCATCCGCCCTACCGAGTGCTCCGCCAATCATCTCCTTAGCCGTCCGATTCAACGTGGCGAGCTTCAGAGCTGCTTTGTTCGCGCCGTTACAGTGGGGGCCAGCGCAGTAGACCACGAATACCGTGTCCGGTTCGTACTCGCTCATCCATGCTTCGGTGAGGCTGAGCCTGGAAATATGGATCGCGCCCGGAACATGGCCCTTTTGAATACAGGGATTCGGAAGCACTTTTTTAGGCACGGACATGCTGATGCGTCATCCGGGGCTCGTCGCGACTGTCGGTTCAGACCGGAAGCGATCGGCGTCCTGTCCGCGATTCAGTCCCGTGTAGATCTCGATCAGGTCCGTTCTCCCGGCCTTCAGAAAACTGTTCGTGGGCGCGACCAATTTCATCAGCGTTTGGTACCCACGCAAGGTCTCCGGTTCCGCCTCGGCATATCGCTTTTGCCGCAATAGCGCCCGCCCCAATTTCAAATGGGCAATGCCGGTGTTGGTGTGGCCCTCGTGAACGGTGTCGATAAAGACAGTCAACGCTTGTCGGTACATCTGTTCTGCTTTCGCGTAGTTTTTCTCAGCCATGTAGATACTGCCCAGGTTCGATAATCCCACTCCAATGAACTGATGGCCGCCGCCGTAGATAGTGCGCCATATGTTGAGCGCCTCGGAAAATCGTTCTTCCGCCTCTCTATAGCTTTTCTCGAGTAACGCCATCGCCCCCAGTTCGTTGAGTGCGGAGGCAACCGCAGGATGGTCATGCCCGTGCGTTGTTACCTGAATGCTAAGCGCACGCTCCAGCAATGGCTTTGCATCCTGATAATGCCTCTCGTGTACTAGTGTCCGCCCGAGCGAGGTGAGATCTTCCGCTACTTTGGGACTAAAGGGACCGTACCATGACTCGACGATGGCGAGGCATTGCCGGTAGTACGTTTCCGCCTGAGTCAGATTGCCGAGCTCATGCTGTATGGCTCCGAGATTGTTCAGATCTTCAGCAACCTCGGGATGCTTTTCGCCGTACAAGGTTCGGTGCATCGCCAGAACCTGCTGGTTGAGCGAATCGGCGACGGTGTAATGCCCCTGGTAGAAGTTGACATTCGCGAGTTCACGCAGATTTTGAGCCGTATCTGCATTGGGTCTGTCGCTCCGCGGCCGCTGCCGCAGAGCGCTGTCCAGCACGTTCGCCGCTTGCGGATAATCTCCCTTTGCTTCCAGCAGAGTGCCTAACGCGACCATCGCTTTTATGGCGACCGGTTGCGCTATATCGTCAGCCCCGGGTGGGAGGCTGCGACTCACATCCATACCCTGCCGTACAAGCCGCTCGGCATCGTCAAGTTTGGCTTCGTCCGTTCGCAACTGCCCCAGTTCGATTAGATTTTGAGCGTACTTGCGTGGCTGCGACTTCGCCTGGGAGCGGCGTCGTTCCAGGGATGAGGAGAGCAACATCTCGGCCTGTTTCTGGTCACCGAGCTTGCGATAGATCTCGCCGAGTGTCTCCTCCATGTCCGCCTGCATATCCGGGTCTCCGCTCAAGCTGGTTGCTTCCTCGCGGCCGCGGTCGAGCAGCGTCTTTACGCGCAGATCCTCCGCGGGACCTACGGTGGATTCATTGCCGCGAAAGAGATTGGAGGTGAACTGTTGGATACGCTCCGTTCTCGCGGCTTCAGCAAGGGCTGCATCGCGGGCCTGCCGAAGACGAAGCGTGAAATAGAGGGTGAGTCCTGCAATCATCAATCCGGTAGCGGCGGCATACGCCAACCGGACCCGTCGCCGGATCACAAACTTGCGCAGACGATAGATCCAGCTTTCCTCGCGGGCCTCCAGAGGGCGTTGTTCGAGAAATGCGTCCACGTCACGGATCATCGCTTCGACTGACTGATAGCGGCGCTCCGGCTCGACGCGGATCGCGGTTGCGCAAAGTACAGTCAGGTCGGTCCATTCGCCCCGGCCGACCAAACCGGCAAACCGGCTGCGCAGAACCTCCAGAGGAAGACGCCGTACCGTGCCTGCCGCATCAAAGGGCAGCTCTCCGGCCAACAATTCGTAAAGAAGAATGCCAAGCGCGTAGACATCAGTGAAGACGCCTACCGCGGCTCCGCTCTGTTGCTCAGGCGCAGAGTACACGGGCGTCATGGGTCTCATACCGGCCAATGTCATTTCGCGCGGTGTCTCGCTTTCGGCAAGATGTTTCGCGATGCCGAAGTCCAGCAGCTTGACGGTTCCATCGGCTGTCACAAGGATGTTCGATGGTTTGAGATCGCGATGGATGATCGCGCGGCGATGCGCATACAGCACCGCCGCGCAGACCTCGCGAAAGAGGCGCAGGCAGTTCTCAACAGCACCTCTCTGTGATTCCCAGTATTCCGTCAACGAAACGCCATCGACATACTCCATGACAAACCATGGCGTTCCGTCCGGCAGCGCGTTCGCGTCATAGATCTGAGCGATACCGGAATGTTTGAGCTGGGCAAGCGTTCGTTGCTCCAAGGCAAACCGTTGCCGACGCGCAGGCGAGACCCACGCATCGCGCAACAGCTTGATCGCAACCATGCCGCCAATGTCGGTACGCTCGGCCTGATAGACAACCCCCATGCCGCCCTCGCCCAGCAGACGCACGAGCCGGTACGGCCCTATCTGTTCAACGTGCCGCCAATAGGCCTTCTCCGTTCCGCTATCAAGGAACGATTGCGCCAGTGGCGCAATGCCGCCATCGAGCATGCCGTCGCCCCGGTCTTCTTCAAGCATGCTAGCGATGCAGGTTCGCAGGGCTTCGTCATCGCCGCAAAAATCCTTGAGCGCAGCACTCTGCAGGTCGGCGGGAAGCTCCGCGACCTTGTGAAAGATTCGTTGTGCTTTGGCCCAGTCTGCTTGTTCCATCACAGTCCCAAATTGTCGCGTGGAGCTATTACATCATTCCTATGCCAATGCTCGCCGTACTTCGACGGCTAACCAGGCCTTCGCAGCTCGCCAGTCACGGAGCGCCGTTGCCTCGGAGATGCCCAGTAATTCGGTAACTTCTGCCATCTCCAAACCTCCGAAGAAGCGCGCCTCCACAAGTGCAGCCTGTCGAGGCTCGAGACGCGCAAGCCCATCGAGCGCGGCATCGAGCGCGAGGACTTCGCGATCGCTAGACAAAGCCGTTTGCAGACCCAGATGCGTCGCTTCGTCGAAGGTGACCCGCTGGAACTCCGCGCCACGGATCTGCGTTTGCCTGCGCCGCGCGGCGTCCACGAGCACCTGCCGCATCGCGCGACCGGCGATGCGTTTGAAGTGAAGTGGGGATACCGAAGCTACGGTCGGAGTTCGCGATAGCTTAATCCACGCCTCGTTCACGATAGCAGTTGGCGTTAGGCTTCCGCGCAGATCGTTGTGGCGGATGCTTCGGGCAAGCCGCCTCAGTTCTTCATAAGCGAGGGTGAAGACTTCGTCAAGCGGACGCTGGGCATCCGTGCACATGCTGCCGGCTGTAGCGTCCAAGGGCTCCTGCGAGATGTCGTCAAAAAAATCGTCCGAACCCATGATGGTTTTCAAATCCCATTCGCGTAATGGATGGGTGAGGCAGTGCGAAGCCTGAACAGGTGATGATTTTATGCTATCCGCTTTTCTTTCTGGCAGACAATCCGGCTCGCGTGGTTTCGCCAACTCGCCGTCGAGAGTGGCCGTAGCGATTTTGAGTGGATTACTTCTACTTTCCGGCTGCCGCTCCTCCGACGTGGGAAAGTATCGCGGAACACGGTCACATCGCGTGATCGAGTTCCGGTCCGGCTCGGCCTACATCACTGAAGGCGGTTCGACACAATCCGTTGCCTACGAACTTGCGGATGACAAGGTCGTTTTGAAGATGCCCTTCATGGATGTTGCCCTGCAGCGCATGCCCGACGGCTCTCTCTCCGGCATGGGCGAGACCCTCGTGAGAGTCGATAAACCTACACAACAATAGTTAGCGGCTGCGATGTCCTTAGCAGGCCAAACTCAACCCACACCGTACTCAAAGGAGAACATCATGGTCATCACCAAACTTAGCCCACAGCAAATCACTGGAGCTTTGCGCTCTACCGGTTCCACGGATAGAGATGTGCTATTTACCAAGAAGGAAGAGCTGCTCTCGGAGACAAAGCGGTACAAGCTGCTGGGTATAGCGCCGCTGATTATCGGTGGCCTCATGTCCATCACGATCGTCGGCGCCATTGTTGGCATACCGATGATCATCTTCGGCGTACTTGTGAAGAAATCCTACAACTACAACATCAGGGTCTCCGACGAGACATTCGCGGACTACCTGAGCTCGATCGGAGCAGCGTAAGCGACGGCTTTCAACCCACCTTCCCAATCCCATCAAGAGGACACCATGCGACTGATCTCTAGAGTGATTCTGCTGTTTCTCCTTCTGCCGCCGACGGCTCCCGCGATGTCGGCTCAAAGCGTCTGGGACAAATTGAAGCAGGCTGCCAGCCAACTTCCCAAAGAGACAACAAACAAGAGCCGGCCGGCTGCCGCGCAAACGGATAAGGCTCAGCCTGCAAAGAGTCAAAAGCCAGACGCGCCCGCGGCTGATCGAGGCTTTATTTCAACCCCAGAAACTGGCACGCCGGAGTTGACCGCGTCCCTTGCGGCCTCTTCAGGCTTTCTTGAAGTCACAGGCATCAAGGTGGGAATGAGTGTAAAAGACGCCGTCGCCGCACTTAAGGCTCACAACAGCCTTCTCAAGGTGACCCCACAGACATACGTGCATCAACTCATTCCGGATCAGACGCTCATCTCAGGCGTCAAAGCGGAGATTCCTCTCGTGACCGGCCAGATCTTCGAGAGCTATGAGATCGCCTTCTCCGCTCAGCCGAGCGCCGGCTTTGTGACAGCTGTCACCCATAACGTGCACTATCCTCCGGGGCAACAACCCGCCTTTACCTCCGCCATTGAAGGGATGCGTGCGAAGTACGGCAAGGAGAACCTCGTGCCACGCGCCAACGCTGCCGATCCAAGCTTCTTCTGGATCATGGATCTGCATGGCAATCTCATTTCCGGTCCTGACCTGCAACGCATCGTCGAAACCTGCACCAGCCCGTTCCTCTCAGAAGAGTGGGAGCGAGCAGCCGACACAGTAGCCAACGGCTACGACGAGCGCAAGCTCTCGATCGGTACTCTTCGTTGCAGCAACTATGCGACCATCGGCGTCTTCTTCCAGGGATCGCTTATTCCCGGCCAGAAAGACTATCTGCTCGACAATCTGATGGTTGTTGCAAGCAACGGCGCTCTCTACCGTAGTGCAACCGAAGCGACCCATGCACAATATCTGGCGGCACAGAAGCAGGTTGATGCAGACAAGATGAACAAGGCGGAAAAGAAGGGAGTGATTTACTAATGCGTATAAAAAAGCTATTCTCCTGGATTCTTCTTTGCTCGATACCCACTCTGACAGCGGCGGCACAGAAACAGGCGTCGTCAACGAACAAATCGTTAAGCTCATTGCGGGCCAGGGCAGGTGATGGGCCATGGGATCTTTGGAAGACTGAGCCGCTGCATCGGCGTCTACTTGCGTTGCTCGGAAAGGACGAATTCGAAGCGCTGCGACTGAACATGGACCCTGCAGAGCCAATGGCCATCAGTAATGGCATTATGAGCTCCATCGGCCTTCGGGAACACATGGGCACGGAGGAAGAAGGCGCCCTGATCATTGACCTGGACCATGATGTTCTGGAGGTACTGATCCTCCACGATGGCAAAACCGTAAGCGCTTGGGCAGAGCACAATCAATACATCCCTCTTCCAGCGAAGCTACTCGAGCAAATACAGCAGCGGTGGCCGCAGCCGGCACTGAAACAGGCTCTGATGAAACTGCAACAAACATCTGCTAAACCGCCGCGTAGCTCATCCCCGCAGGCTCCGGTGCCAAGCACATCCTCTTCCAGTGCATTGGGTTTGTAAACGATAAGATATCAGGCCAAACATAGAGTCAAGATGAACACTCAGTGCATCTTTAGCTCCTAAAGAAGTTAATAACTAAACTAGACGCAATAACCCTCGGTCACGAGCCGAGGGTTATCGCGTGCGCCTCGATGCGTTCTCAAGCAACAGACCGTGTTCGCCTTTTGAACGCTGAAATGTCCTCGCACCTAGGGTGCCTGCAACTCCTGGTCGAACCAGGCAACGATGCGATTCAGATAGTCCTCTTTATTCGCTCTACCCCATGTCCCTTCCCAGTGATCTTCATTGGCATATTTTGCATAAGCGACCTTCTTCTTGAGTCGTCGCAAATCTACAAAGACCTCATCGGAGAGTAGTGGCGGGCATGTGTTATCGGCTCCACCATGCACCAGCAGCAACGGGGTAGTCACCTTATCGAGATAGAATGTCGGCGAGTTCTCGAGGTATCGGTCACGAAACTGCCATGGGGTACCCCCCATCGCGCCTTGTCCCTGTTCGGCCCATTCCATCGCCCATGCATCACCGTCAGCCGTCATCCCGCCATACATAGAGAACATATTGCCAACGCCAGCCGATGCCATCGCTGCACGAAAGAGGTGCGACTGCGTGATCAGGGCGAGTGTCGAGTACCCTCCATAACTATGGCCCATCACCCCAATCCTTCGGGGGTCTGCGATCCCCAGTTCCACCACACGATTCACAGCGGGGATGACGGTCTTGGCAATATCGGCCATCGGCGTTGCGGGATGCAGCGGTGTATCCGGATAGAGCACGGCGTACCCTCTGGTCGCAAAGAGCTGTTTATTTTCCACTCCCATGCCAGACAGCCCGAACCGCGAGAGGCGGGTCGAACCGAACGAGCCGCCGTAGACATAGACGAGCAGAGGATAGGCCTTGCCCGGTTGATAGTCGCTAGGCAGAAGCAGAGCTCCCTTCAGGGCCTGCCCGTCAGCGCTTTGATACTCGATCAATCGTGACGCGCCGAATCTATACGAATCAAAAGCAGGATTAATCGCTGTAAGGCGCCGCGCATTGTCAAAGTTTTCGAGCGACGTGGTCCAGAGATCGGGGCTATGCTGCGCGTCCTCAGAGAGGAAAACAACTCTTCGCGCCTCCGGATTCACATCCATGTCGAACTTAGCAGCCGAATCCGGACCATACTCCTTGCTCTCTTCGATGAGTTTGCTCAACCTCCCTGATTCGAGCGACAGCTTATAGAAGCCTGACTCTTTCGATCTCGAATTCCGCGTACGCACAATGATGAACTGTGCAGGATCTTCTGACGCGATGACGTTTGATCGGGCAGACGTCACGATATGAATCAGCGTTCGTTCCTCACCCTTGGCAATCTCTTTCGTAGTGCTATCCGAGATCGAGATCCCCCACACGGCGTTACCACCCAAGACATACAGCTTGCGGCTATCTGGAGACCAAGCGGGGCCGGCGAATTCCTGTCCAAAATCCGGATGTTTGCCCGAACTGATCTGTCGAGCGGGACCTCCTGTGGCAGGAGCGATGAAACACTCGCCCACCATCCTCTCGCCAACGGCCATATAGTCGGGCTGTGTGGTCAGATAGGAGAGCCATTCCCCGTTTGGTGACCAGCTGTAGGATGTTCCCATATCCATCGGGACATCCTTGGCAACCGATGAGATCTCTCCCGATCCAAGATGCACGATGGAAATGTCATAGAGGGGCTGTTGCGATCCATTTCCGCGCAATCCTTTGATATCAATTACGGCCAGGTCTCGACCATTTGGGGATAGTCCGAATCCAAGCGTGGTGTGCTCTTTGACAAGGCGTCGGACACTTCCGCTCTTCACATCGATAACCGCAATATCCGCGAGGCTCCGATTGATCCATTGCCCCGCTTTGGCCGTTGGCTCTGGAACCGACGGATCGTAGGCGTAGACCGTCGCCGTCGCCTTGATAGCAGCTTTCGAACTGGGTTCGTTCTTGGCCGCTTCGATAAGATCGTCTGCCTGATCAAGTGTCAGCTTCTCGGGTAGAACCTTCACGATGATGGAGCGGCTATCTGCAGTCCATGTAGGAACATCAAAGTATTCCCTCAGCGATACCTCTGAGACGCGCCGTAAGGTTCCTGTTTCTCTGCTCCAAACCCAGAGCCTCGCAACGCCGTCTCTATCCGATGAAAACGCGAGCATCTTTCCATCAGGCGACCATATCGGGTTCCAGGCATTTCCATTGGAGCCGGTGAATTCTTTGGTCTCCCCGGTCTCCGTATTGGTGATCCTGATCTCCGTACCATCCATCATCCTCGGAGTGCCTGTGGGCAGGAACGTTTTATAGCGAATATTCTTCGCCGTCTCCGTTCTAGATGGCGTAGCCAGGGTATATGCCACAAGCTTGCCGTCCGGTGACATGGTTGGCGCGGCTGAGAACGCGAATTCTTTGGCGGCGAGAAGATCGTCGATTGTCAACGGCTTTTCGGAGAATGCGAAGGCATTGAACGATGATGCAGCGATCAGAAGATAAGCTAACTCTTTGACACGGAAACAGCGCATTTTTGATCCTTTCCACGGTTTACTTCTGTTGAGCAGGCGAGAGGAGAACAGAGCTACCGATGCGCGCGGGCAGAGGCTTTCCTCCGCCGGGAACGGTGGCCAAGGGATCGCTCGATGGCTTTTCACCTGGACTGCTATTGACGACGACCGCGATAGGCTCAACCAGAATGCGCTTCCCTGTCGGTCGCGCGTTCACCCGAACATTCACTGCCGAATTCCATTCCTCGTTCTGCCGGCGTTGCTTGGGCTTGTCACTAGCGTCGACGGTCCCAAGTAAAGGATGGAAGAATGTGTCTCGATAGGTAAATGTCGTAGCACCATTCGGAACACGGAAGCCGTCGACTACGGCGATCCATTTACCTCCCGCAGGGTGATCTATAGTCAGCTCTTCCGTCGATCCCTGAGAGTCTCCACTGCCGCGCAGAACGGCTAGACCATCCGGTTGAACGTGGTAGAGATACAGGTCGAGGTCATCCTCGGATGACTTTTGCTGGTTGACTTGGACGACCAAGCGTTCCGAACCTTCGGGGACTTCGATCGAGAACGTCTTCTGCTCGCCCGAACTAATCTGCCCCTTCTCTTCAACCTGGCTGCCAAGCGATGACGTGTCGACCGCTGCAACAAACGGAGCGAGGAGATTCTTCATTTGCACCTGATATTCCGCTTGATTGGGAGCTATGCCTGCGACTTTCTTTGTCGGGACAACGTCGACTCCGAGCACAGATAGTTCAAGATGAACGGGCACAGGCTTGAGCGGCTTGGAATCGATCTGCTTGGGATCGAATGCGAAGAGATTACCCCAAAGCTCGACCTCCCAGACACCAGCTGCCGGATGAGCGATGGTGCGTTGAAGGACACCGCTCTCTATCTTGCCGACAGACCAATCGAGGCCGGGCTTGTGGTCTGGAGAGAAGAGGTTGATCCTGATCTCCTGTCGCTTGTCCGGTGTTGTTGCAAAGACTTGAAGTGCTTGAGCCCCGGGCGGAACCCGAACGAAGATACTCTTAACTCCGGGCCGTGGCGCATCGATCGTCTCATCTACAGTGAAGTGGTTTCCCTCCTTGAAATCCTGCGCAACAACGATCGTGTTCAATACCTGATAGGCAATTCCCGGATATCCTGGCCGTCGGAGATTTAGGATCGCACTCGCGACACCTTCCTCTTTCGTTTGGATGAAGATCGGAAGGGCTACTGCTTTATGCAGGGGGAGAGTGATTGTCTTTTCGGTAGAAAAAACACCCGTGTTGCCAACCCACTCAAGATCAAAGGTGGCAGGTTCGATCGGCCCGGTCTCCCGCGTGAACAGGATCTCGCGTTTTCCATGATCCCTCGCATGCCAGCCTTCGCGCTCGAAGATACCGGTGCCTCTGTCTGGGACCTGTAGATACTTCGAGGTCAAAGTCTTTACCGATGCCTCACTCTTAATGGTGATCGGCTCCCACTTCGTGTTCAACTCCTTCAGCATCATCCAGGCAGCATTCACCTGAACGAGGCCATTTCCCTGCTGATAGGCGGGATACTGTGGAAGGAAGCGAGCGGTCGACAGCATCGCTGTGCGGATGCGAGCCGCATCGTATTTCACATTCTCCTGTTTAGCCGCACTCACGAGCAGAGCCGCCGCTGCTGTCGCGGTTGGTCCGGCGGTCGACGTGCCACCGCCAATGTAGTATCCCGGAGGCAGGTAGTAGATGCCTTCAAGCTTATGAGCTGGCTTATATCCCGGGTCGGTGCTGATTAGCTCCGAGGGACTAATAATCTCAGGCTTCAAAGAGCCGTCCCCCGACGGACCGAAAGAACCAACGATGTGAAGATTGTCTTCAGAGATTGGATCAACCCCATTGTTGATTCGATAGGCCGCTGCATTCTGATAGGCTCCGACAGCGATAATTCCCTTGCTCGAGACCTCATCCAACACCTCTGTCATACCAAAGGTATTGTTGGCCGGAGAGAAGAGCGGCTTCTTATAGATATCGGTTAGACGGTCAAATATAACTCCGGCTACGAGCCGGCCATCATGCACTGGATTCATCGCAAGATCGACGATGGAAGGCTCAAGACAGATGACGTCGACCTTCGGGTTCTGTGCCGCGGCTATTGTTGATTCGACTCGTCTATAAAGAGATCCATCGCCGGTAAAGTAGCTGGCGAACTGGGCTCCTCCAGCTACGCCATCGTAAGCCCCTCCCATGAAGCCCTTGCCAAGTGAAGCGCCCGCGACCTCCGTGACGTGTTGCCAGATTCCGAGCGTCACGTGCACGTAGTGAGACTCTGGATTCGTTTGGATGGCAAAACCGATGGATTTTCGTCTCCCAGATACGCGCCTTCCATCGCCAAAGATGCCAATGTCGCCACGCTTGCTGTAATCCTTGAGACCCGGCTGATGGGCAAGGTCGTGATCTTGCTTCGTATCGACCCAAACGGTCCCGGAAGCCTCGTCCCAAAGGACAGCAAACAGACCGCTACTTCCAACAGGATTCCCGTCGAAGTTTACGTCGCGGTGGAGATAGCTTGCAGCCCGTAATGCTCGCTCGTCGAAAAAACCGAATCTGTAGCTACCATCCGCTGGAGCGGTATAGTGCGTCCCCTCAACCGAAAACCCGCCATCGGTTGCCTGCACAATCCTGTCCATCTTGACCCACATCGGGTCGTTGTCATCACGGGGATCTGTTGAGGACTGAAGCTCTGAGATCTTGGGGATCTCTCCTCCATCAAGTGAGGTGGCGTGCTGCAGCTCGGGTAGGAGCATATCGGGAGTCGCGTCGAGAATAGCCATGGTTGCCCCCCTGCCATCGAAGTGGGGGCCACCAGCGACGAATGCCGGTATGTCCATATCCTTTTGTGGGAGATAGGGATGGCTGAGTGGCGTGTCCGGCTCCGGCGGGTCTGATGGACGCACATCGGGATCTTCACCGAAGGAGTCAAACAGGACCGGGTCCCAGGAGTTGATGTCGATATCGATATCAAGACTCTCGACATCGGGCCGGACGGCAAATGTCAGAACCTTGTCCACGGGCAATCGCCCACGGAGGTAATCCACCTCGCTCGAGAGGAAGTGGACTTCGCCACCTGCTTCTTTCCATGCCTGCGCGACTGCAGCGCTCTTGCCTTGTTTCGCCGCAACGAGAACCACGGGAAGCTTCTCTCCACGAATCTTCGAAAGAGCCACTAGCTCATGAATATGTTTGTAGGGCACATGCGACGGCGGCTCGGACTGCGCATGAAGGCTGACCGTGATCGTCATCGCAATAAGTGCGATCATTGATTTCGACAAAAGGGTGGAACACCATCTTGATTTGGGCATAGTTTTCCTAAAGCACGGCAAAGCGTGCTGTTGCACTGCGTGGATAGTGTCAGCGTTAGCTGGGATTTAGAAGGTAATGGTCCCTCGGAACGCGATCATGCGCACGGAAGAGTCACCGCCGATCGTAGGACTCCCCAGGAGACCGGTACTCGGCCCAACAGTGTTGTCTATTACGCCAAAGCCATACAGAGTGGCGGGCGATGATGGGATTCCAGCTTGAGGCGAACCGGTGTAGCCAGTCGAGGACGTTGGAGCCCCAAAGTTCGGGTGGTTGAAGAGATTGTAGAACTGCGCCTCAAAGCGAAAGGCTATCTGATCATGGACTGGAAAGCGCTTTGAGACGCTGAGATCCGTCCATTTGAATCCGGGTAATCTTGCCGAGTTGCGACGGAAGGTCCCATTTTGGCAGTTGACGGGAGTATTGCTGGGATAGCAAGAACCGGTCGTTGGGTCTACGACCGACTGAAATGCATTCGGGTTCAACCATTGAATCGTCCCTGGTGTCGTTACATCAGGAAGATTCTGCTTCGCATAGAGGTCCTGCCCTGATACTCGATTGGCGAAGATGTTGTAACGCGCACTACTGTTGAGGATGTTGTAGGGACTCCTGCTATACACCGAAAACGGAAACCCACCGCGGACGAAGATATTGCCTGACAGCTTCCATCCGCCGATCGCGCCGCGGACCAGATGGTTGTTGCTCCGGAAGGGTAGCAAATAAGAGTAGGATGCGTTGACAGAATGCCGTACATCATAGTCACAGCTTGCCCAGTTCTTCTTTAGCTCCCCGTCAAACGGATAGCCGCCGGTATTGGCTTGAAAGATGGTAACTCCACCGTTTGAATTCGAGTCCATGCAGTGACTCCATGTGTAGTTGACGCGAGCGTCGATACCGTGACTCAGACGCTGCTCAAAACTCGTCTGCAAGGCGTGGTAGCTGCTGTTGGCGCCCGTTTTAAAGCTGAAGACCTGCCCGAAACGAGGGTCCGGCGCTTGCTGATACGAGTAACTACCCCAGCACCCGGAGCAGGCGGTCTGATAGCCGTTAGGATTTGCGATGAAAAAGTTCTGGGTGGAGCGAGTGCCAACGTACTTCACCCCCAGGACACGTGTCGCACCAAACTGGCGATCAATGCCGAAGTTCCACTGGAAATGCATGGGCACCTTGAATTGATTTGAAGACTCGAGATCGTAGAAAGTTACAGCCGGAATACAGTCACTGGGAGAGGAGTTCGGCGATGCACAGGAGAGTGCGCCGCGGGCAAATCCTGCCTGAAAGGCTTGGTTCATGGCTGCAGCCGCATCAATAGTGCTGTCAGGTACACCTGGAAAAGCTGCAGTTCCCCGGTTATATGAGATACCGGTTTGGAAGGATGCCATTGAAGGCGCATTTTCGTCGGCGTAGGTAGGCAGGAATCCAGTCGTCGGAGAGGTAAACACACCACCCGAAGCGCGGACGACTGTTTTTGGCTGAATCTCGTAGGCGAGACCAATCCGCGGCTGGTAGACGAACAGTGGAGTTGAGGAGAACAATGTCCCCTGATTTCCCTTAATCGCTTGATTCAGCGGGATAGAGAGATCATGGCTAAGGTTCTCAAACGGCACGGACAAACGCGAGATAACGTTATCGTAGCTGCGCAGATTCGAGTTCCAGGTAACGCGTAGACCATAGCTTGCCGTCAGTTTTGGCGTAATGCGATAGACATCAGAGGCGTAGAAATCGACGTTGACTGCACCGAGATGGTCGTTCACGTAGGTCGGGAAATAAGCATAGGTCAATCCTGAAGCACCGTAGGTGAACTGCGGCAAAGAGAGGGCTGATACGTATGGTGTCGTAAACCCCGCTGATTGCGCCGAGGTGAAACGGGAGCGAAGCAGGTTGACTCCAAACTTCATCTGATGGCGGCCGACGTTCCAGATCAGGTTGTCAGCCAGTTGATAGCTGATCGAGCGGTCACCATACGGAAGATTGCTTATTCCGATCGTCGAGAAAGGAGAGGCGCTGAAGGCGATCGGCATGGCGGCCTTGGCTGCTGCTTCGTCTCCATAACCGTGGACACGATCAATGTAGGAGACCCCAGGATTTAATTGATTGACCAGATTAGGAGAGAAGATGTGGGTCCAGCCAGCAGAACCACTCTTGAGGGGAGTGTCTGCGTGGACGTCGAAGAGCGTGTTGACTGGGTTGGGCGAGCTGCTCGCACCGTGATCCATCTGGTAGCGCACCCAGGCGCTATCACTCTTGCTGAAGGCGTGATCGAGACGCAGAGTCCAAAGAGTCTCGGAGAGAGGATTCGAAAAGGTGCGAATACGCCTCAGCGCGCAGCCATTTCCTTGATTAGCATTCACGCTCGAAGTCGCCGCACCATTGGAGTCGAACGGGCAGCCAGCGACGCGGAGAGGAGTACCGGTCGTCGCATCGGGAAGCAGCGCGAACATCGACCTGTATAGCGGAACCTCTGCTGGCTGCGCCGGAAGTGCTCCGCCAAGGACAGAATCCGTTCCGCCAACGGCAAGTTGATTGAGCACATAGTTCTGGTAGTAGCTACTAGGTACCGTCACTGTCTGAATTCCGGGCAGGACAATACGCATTCCCTCAAAATCCGTAAAGAAAAAGAGCTTGTCCCGAAAGATCGGCCCTCCAACACTGAATCCGAACTCGTTTACGTTCGATCTCGGTTTTTTGGCCGTGGTCGGACTTGCCTTGATGAAATAGTTGGTCGTATTGAGAACCGACCCGTTCCAGATCTCATAAGCATTGCCGTGAAACTGGTTCGTTCCTGACTTTGTGGTGTAGCTCATCTGCGCAGAACCGAGACGGCTTTGGTCAACAGAGAAGGATTGGGTACTGACCGTGACCTCCTGAACGGCGTTAGCTCCGAGCATGAGTCCCGTCGCGCCTGACTGATTCATACTGTTCCACGGATTGGTTGCATTCAGTCCGTCGATCGCGTAATCATTCGCGCTTGTCGGCAAGCCATTCACTTCGAGGTTGCCGCCGTTGTATCCCCCGGAGTTGATCGTGTTCATTACAACACCTGGGGCTACCGTCGCAAGGTAGGTTAGGTCATTGCCGGGGTTCGGCATGTCCTCGATCTGCTGCGAATTGAGGGTGACCGTCGTGTTCGGATTGCTGGTCTCAATGAGGGGAGCTTCACCCGAGACGACAACCCTCTGCTCCTCTCCGCCGACAGGCAACTGGAAGGTCAGCGATATGGCGCGGCCTACATTCAGATTGATGCGTTCGCGGCTGATCGTATCGAAGCCATGTGCGGATACTGTGACGGTGTAGAGGCCGGGATCAAGCAAAGGGACATTGAACAATCCCTGGCTCGATGTGGATGTAGCCCGCTTGACACCGGTCTCGAGATTGACAACCGTGATGTTGGCCTTGGCGATAACTGCGCCGGAGGGATCGGTAACAGTTCCGGTCAATTGGCCGGTCGTAGACGTCTGCGCCAGAAGAGGGAGCGAGAGAAAGAGCAAAGCAAAAAATGCGCAAAGGGATTTCATCATGTCTCCATGTGTGGTCCAACGTAAGGATGGGTGCATTTCCCCTCGACTCGGCTTGGAGCAGAGGGTGATTTAGAACGAACTGCCAACTGTGCCTGACAGCGATGCGACCCTGTCACGCAAAACATCTATCCGATGCTGTGTTTCAGCGACTGCAGTAGCAAGGTCCTGCTTGTCCGGACTATCTGTTGCTATGAGAATTCCTCGTATACCTGACTGCATCTGCTCGGTTGACTCAAAGATTGACACGACGGAGCGTTGCCAGCTATCTTCCGGACCCGGTCTTGCCATTCGCTGAGATGGAAGGTCTGCAGTCGCACCAAGCCGTGCAAGAGATTGCTCGGCAACTTCGATCTGATGATTCAGAACGGTTATGTGGTCCTTTAGCAGGAGCTCAAGCGACTGTTTGCCAGATTGATCGAGCTGATCAATCTGCCCATTGGGGTAACGCTCTTCTAACCTTCGCAGCGCCCAGGCGTGAGACATCGCGAGGTCAACGGATGTCAGGGTCTGCTCAATAAAATGAGAGCGATCTTCGGAATCTGGGATGATCTTTACGATTGCTCCAGCGAAGGCCGGTCTCGCCGTCACGGCAATGACATGCTGTTCGATTTCCCTTACCGGAGCAACCTTTGTAGTTGCTTCATCTAAAGTTTCTAAACGCAGCGAGAGGTTTGGGATCGAGTGAAGAGCAGCAACCAGCTCCTGCTTCCGCTCTGCGGTGTTGACCATCGCTGTAATTACAACGTGGGATCGGTCGGGCTGGATCTGGACGCTAATGGGCTAACCTAAATCCGCTCCGATGGCGTGGAGTGCAATTCGCGCCTCGATCTCAGACTGCTGAAGCTGCAAAGTGCTTGCACGCTGGACAAGAGGTACCAGGACTGGCCGCATTCTTGCTACTTCGTGGAGAGGCTCGAAGAGCGCCTCGTTGACGGCCGACCAACCAAGAACTGCATAATTCAACTCGGCAATCTCATAGACCTGACGCCCCTGGGTTTCGATCGTCCTCCGGATGGGATGATAGTCGTCCGCGCGTACGGTGATCGATTCCTTCACAATGACACCGCCTTCAACCGTGGTTTCAACCGTCAGCTCGTTCTCTCTCGTGCGCTTGACGACGTCTACTGGTCCTCTCTGTGACGCTCTCCAGCGTCGATAGCTTTCTGCTGATAGGGGGTTGTCCCAGTCCACGCCATTGGAGATCAGCTGGCCTTGGAGATGACTATCCTGTTCTGTAAGTGCCACTGGGCGAGCTCGTCTCCGGCCGGAAAGATCGGAGTAGATCGCGCGATGGATCGTTCTGTCACTGGAGCGGATAGACACCTGCTGATACAACACACCTTGCTTATGCTGGGATTGAAGCTGCTTTTCGCGCGTAAGCGCACGGTCTAATACCTCGCTTGCGGACACGGTTGGAAGAGGCCGACTCCAGATCATCAGAAGTAAGCCAATCGCCACGACAACGACAACGAGACTCGCAACCACTGGATTCATGCTGAAGCTCTTGAATAGCCTTAAGGATGGCCCGATTCCCTCCCCTAAAGCTCTCCTTTGTGTGGATTGCTTTGCCACTTTTGCGAGAAACTCATTTCGGAACTGATCATTGCTCGTCGCAAATGTTGCAAGCCGAGCCCGGCGATAAGAAAGAACAAGACGCGCCGCCTGCTCCAAGTCATCCTTCCTCGAGCGGCACTGCCAGCAGCGCGCCAGATGGTAGTCCGCGACAAACCATTGAACGGTATTCAACTCTCCACTGACTTGACGAGTCAGAGTCTCGTCCGAGAGATGCCGAAGAGAGATCACGGGTTTAATTGAGTACTTCATTGATCACCTGCGATGCGAACCAAGGCCCTTTGAATGAGTTCAGAGACGCGTTTGACGCTGACGCCTAGAACGTTGGAGATTTCCCGGTAACGCAGCCCCTCGGAACGGAGAAGAATGGCGTGCTTTTGCTTCTCGGTCAGTTTGTCGATCGCCTGCCGCGCAGTCTCCCACTGCTGCTTCTGAATAGCCAGTTCTTCTGGACCAAGCGAGCCATCCAGCAATTCCTGATCAAGATCTGCAACATCGACACCAGAGAGGGCCGTCCTATACGTGGAGGAACGGAAGCGGTCCATGGCCAGATTGTGTGCTACCCGAAAAAGCCACGCTCGTAGATGGTTGCCATGAGATGGGGCATCGTCCTGTGCCAGCAGACGTAGAAAACTCTCTTGAATAACGTCTTCGGCCTCCTCTCGGACCAGTCCGAGACCGGCTAGATAACCTAGAAGGGAGGGTCTAAGCAGATCGTAGAGTGCTACAAAGTCGCGTTCGAGGCGTGACGGCATCTCAGTTGTTCCGGAAAGCCGTGGAATATAACTGCCGTCATGCGCCGCGCCATCGCGCGGAACAAACACGAATTTATCCGATGGAAATATCACATTCCCCGCAGTGAAACCCTGGATTTTCGGTTCTTACCTCTAAAACGTAACAGGGACGGCTTTTTTACCCCCTGTTTACAGAAGTTTCTTTCACCATCGACGTGTGGACCGTCTGGATCCCGCCGGTTCTATGTGTCAGCGATTAGGATTCGTTCCGCAATGTGACAATTGCAACATTCCTCGGTCTACCGGTACTGCTGCACGCATTTGAGTTGCTACCCTTCATGGGCCGCTCGTGGCAACGGGGCCAACGAGAATCGCGTTCGTAAGACCTGGTCTAGTACATATCGTGGACTAAGCATGTTCCACGATATGGTGCGCCAGACCGCGTTGCGGGCACGATCGACATGCTTTGCCCCAGATTTTGCCCGAGGAGGGTCACATTGCCAACTGAGTGATTCATTCTCCCAAGTTGAAAAATAGAGAACACGATGAATCTTTAGTGCAAGCAATCAGCCTGTTGGCACAGGATCAAGTGCGCTCAGGCGATCGCGCCGGCGTCGGCGGTTAAAACGGCGCCTGTAATCACGCTAGCAGCGGCACTTGCAAGAAATACCACCGCATTCGCAATCTCGCGCGGCTCCGTAGCGCACCAAGGAAGTCAGACTTCGCTGGAAGTCGGAACCTGCGCCATTCTCCGGGTTCGCATCTGTATCGGTAGCCCCTGGCTGCACGAGATTCGCGGTGATACCTCTGGGCCGAGTTCGCGTGAAAGACCTCGCGTGAACGATGTGAGTGCGGCTTTGGACATCGTATAGGTCGTAATCTCTGGGAACGAAACTCGCTCTCCGAGAGCAGGTCCAATCGTGACGATGCGGCCGCCTTCGGCTAGATGCGGAATAACTACCTTCGCGAACAGCACCGGCCCCCGCACGTTGGTGTCCATCACTGCCTGATATTCCTGCACGTCAAGATCCGCGATCATTCCCATGTGACCGATAGCCGCGCTGTTGACGAGAATATCCAGTCCGCCGAGTGCTGAAACGACTTCTCTCACGGAGCGTGTGATGGCCTCCGGAGCAGCGCTGTCAGCCTGGATGGCGGCTGCGCGACGTCCCATCTTCTGGATTGATGTGGCTACTGCTAAAGCCTTCTCGGACGAATGCTGATAAGTAATCGCCACGTCGGCTCCGTTTTCTGCCAAAGCCTGCGCAATTGCGGCACCGATGCCCCGCGACCCTCCTGTTACCAATGCGCGCTTTCCTTCAGATCAATCATTGCCTTGTCCTCTCGCACTGCTGTTTAGTTGACGTAGCCAGCTAGTGCGCTGGGATCGCTATCCGTGCCTCTAATGCTCTGCCAGTGCCAGGTGAAGGAAGTGAACGGAGAGTGCTCCCTCGCCGACTCCAGACGCTACCCGCTTGACGCTGCCGGATCGAACATCCCCTACAGCGAAGACACCTGGAAGGCTCGTTTCCAGCAAGTGCGGCCTGCGCTGCAGCGGCCAATGCGCCCCGTTCAGTTCATCCCAGGTCAGATCTGTGCCTGTCTTTACAAATCCCCTGTCATCCAGAACGACACATCCGCGTAACCACTCGGTGTTTGGAGTCGCTCCAGTCATAAGGTAGACGTGGCGGACGTTCCGGAGTTCTCTACGATCCGTGCGTGTGTCTCTCAACACGACACTCTCCAGATGGCCGTCTCCTTGAAGCTCGACGATCTCGGTATAGGAGTGGAGCGTTATCTTAGGGCTCTGTTCAATCCTCTGGATCAGATAGCGAGACATGGTGTCAGAGAGATCACCGCGTCGTATCAGCATGTGAACATGGCGTGCGGTTTGTGAAAGGAACACCGCGGCCTGCCCAGCCGAGTTGCCTCCTCCCACCACAATGACCTCTTCACCGCCGCAGGACTGCGCTTCAATGCTGGTCGCGCCATAGTAGATCCCAACACCCTCATACGCTTCAAGGTTTGGAAGCGGGAGTTTGCGATACTGCGCGCCCGTTGCGATTACAACGGCTGCGCACCTGATCGACGTATCATCGCTGGTCCTAAGCTCGTAGGGCTGTCCGGCGCAGGAAAGCTGTACGGCCGATCGTGCAATGAGCAGCTCAGCACCAAACTTCTGCGATTGCGTGTAGGCACGGGATGCGAGTTCGAGACCGGAGATGCCGGTTGGGAACCCAAGATAGTTCTCGATCTTGGAGCTTGAGCCCGCCTGGCCGCCAGGAGCCTTGGTCTCTAACACGATCGCGCTGAGGCCTTCCGACGCAGCGTAGACCGCAGCAGAGAGCCCGGCCGGCCCGGCACCAACGATGGCTACATCGCGGATTTCGTCTGGGTTTATGCTGGCGTTCAAGCCTAGACATGCAGCGATCTCGGCGTCGCTCGGATTCCGGAGAACATCCTTGCCATGGAGGATCAGGACTGGGATGTCCTCAAGAGTGAGATCGAAAGCGTCCATCGCGGACTGAACTTCCTTATCGCGCTCCAGATCAAGAAAGGAGTAGGGATAACCATTTCGAGTAAGAAACTCTCGAATGCGCAGTGTTCCTACAGAATTACGCGATCCGACCAGTACTCCATCCGCGTGGCCCTTGGCGAGCAGTTCGACCCGTCGCAGAATGAAGGTTCGCAACAGCAGTTCTCCAAGCTGCGTGTCAGACGCCATCAGTTGCTTCAACTCCGCCCGCGGCACGAAAAGAAACGTACCCGACGCCGTCACGCGGGCGCTGATCACACTTGGTCGCCCTGACAGGAGATCGACATCTCCAAAGAATTGCCTGGAACCATGATCCCCAAGATGTGACGTGGCCGAGTGATTACGAATCTCTACAGCCAGATTCCCCGATTCGACGATAATCAGGCTCGTCATGGGCTCGCCTTGAGAGATGACAATCTCTCCCGCAGACACTTCGCGAGATTCCCCCAGGATTCGGAGCTTTGCGATAGCGTCCTCGTTGAGCATCGGATTCACGGCCGGATCTTCAGAGAGAGACATCTTTCCACCTTTCCAAACACTCGTATCAGACGAGTGATCATGAAACTCCTTGGTTGCACGGATGCGCTTGGGTCAAACATTCACGGAAGCTCGCACCCTTGGTGCAACCTCGGTCCCCAGCAACTCGATCGACCGCTTCATCGCAGCGGTTTCCAAAGATGCTGAACTCATCTGAAACGTGATGCGGCTGACCCCGCCAAGCACATCACTTGCCTCGAGCATCTTTTGGGCGACATATTCTGGATCCCCGATCAGGTAAGCACCCCCCGGACCCGCGGTTGCATCGAACTGTTGCCGTGAAGGTGCAGACCATCCCCTCTCACGTCCGATCGTCGTGACCATGTGTGACCAGCCGGGAAAGAAGGCATCTCTGGCCTCCTGCGAGGTCTCAGCAACGAAACCCATTGCGTGGACGCCAACTTTCAGCTGATCCGGCGTATAGCCGCCTTCCTCTCCCCCCTTGCGATAGAGATCAATCAGAGGTCTAAACCGTTGAAAATCGCCTCCGATGATAGCGACCATCAGCGGCAGTCCGAGTGCACCCGCTCGGAAGAACGACTCCGGCGTACCCCCCACTCCCAGCCAGATCGGAAGCTGTTCCTGCAACGGACGCGGGAATACTCCTTGCCCCGTCAATGCAGGACGGAACTTTCCCTGCCACCTCGGATGACTCGTCTCGCGAAGCTTGACGAGGAGATCCAGCTTCTCGGCAAAGAGAGCATCATAATCACGCGGCTCCAACCCGAAGAGCGGGAACGCCTCACCGAAAGATCCCCTGCCAACAACAATCTCGGCGCGGCCCTTCGATATGAGGTCCAGAGTCGCAAACTCCTGAAACACACGTACAGGATCGGCTGCACTCAACACGGTGACCGCACTGGCCAGTCGTATCGTCCTTGTCCTCGCAGCCGCCGCTGCGAGAATCACTGCCGGGGCAGAGTCTAGAAACTCCGCGCGGTGGTGCTCGCCGACACCAAACACGTCAAGACCTACTCTGTCGGCCAGTGCAATCTCATCGAGAAGATCTGCCATGCGATCCTCTCCTGACGGAGGCTTGCCCGTCTTTGGATCTGGAAGAACTGCAGCAAAACTATCAATACCGATTTCCATGTTTCTCCTCATTAGGGCTGAGCCCTAGAACTTATACCTAGCCTAGATTGCAGCGTAGTCCATGCCCTTCCCCGCCGGATAAGCCCCGGCCGTCGGCATAGATCTCCTGAATTGCCTTGAGCCTGGTATTCGAGTCACGCTCGTTGAATACGCGGGTGGGATACTCACGCATCAGGCGATCGTAGTCGAGCGACTCCCGATGCCTGAGGGGCATGATCTCTCCTTCCTTGCGTTCGGTTCCGACGGTCTTATCCCGTCAAAGCAAGCATCGCCTCCCGCTCTGCTCTCTGTCTTGCAGATAACGGCCCTGTGTTGCCTAATCCGCTTCTCTTGAATCGGAGGGTATGGTGCAAGTGGGATGAGCGCTGCGCAAACAGACGCACGAGATCTGCGAGCCAGCGATCCCTTGTGCCGCCCGTCTACGCAAAATCCAAACGAAAACGCAGCTCGATCGGTTGCAAGGAGTTACTTACCGAAGATTGTGGTCCCTCTGCCATATGCGTGGCGAGACACCCGTAGTCCGCTGGAAAGTCCGTGAGAAGTGGCTCTGGTCCCCGAATCCGGTCACGGACGCGATCTCGGACATCGGCATTGCTGTTTCTTTGAGTAGCTTCTGGGCGTGTTTGATCCGCGCACCGAGAAGCCACTTGTGCGGGGTGACACCAGTGGCGTTTTTGAATGCTCTGCGAAAGTACGAGTCCGAAAGTTCAACCGAAGCGGCGATCTCCTTGGTAGTGATCGGATCGGCCATTCTCTGTCGTACGAATTCTGTAGCGCGGCGCAACTGCCAGGGAGTGAGACCGCCGCCAGCATCTACTCCAGGCATCGTACGACGACTCTCCGCGTTACGGCCAACCTTCCGCAGCAACTGATAGAGATCGAATCGCTTCTCGCTGGACAGGATGCCGAAGATCCCTTCGATATCCTTGAGATGTTCCGCAAACATCCACTCAATCAGATTCTTTCCTTGATCGGTTAACACGAAGCTCTCCTGCTCATTCGCGCGGCGGGTCTGGGCACAGATCAGTTTCTGTTGGCGAAGACGAGAGATGGTTATCTCGACGGAGGTCGCCGCCAACCGTGTCTTTTCGGAAATAGCTAAAGCGGCTAATGGTGCGCTATGCAGAAGAACTTCGAGAACGATGAAGTCGCTCGTTGCAATCCCTCTGGCAGTAATGTTGTAGACAAGACATTCATCGATCGCTTGATGGGCGCGATTCAGCACGATCCAGAGCTTTTCGTTTGAGACAGCTGCCATGGGGGGCTGCTTCTCGCGGCGTACTGGAACTCCGTTGCTCCAATCTGCATTCGGACGCCGCGAAGAACGGACGCCGATGCCGCTTGCCGTGCGGACTGCGGTATTTGTGAGTTTCCGTGAACGCTTTTCCATGTATCAGGAGTATAAGTGGACCTCTTGCTCTCTAACCGTCCTTGATATCGGAAAGAACAAGATAGCACCTGGAATGGACGTGGCGTATTGCGTTGATGTGCTCAAGGCTTGAGCACGTCAATTAACTAAGCGGCGCCACATGCACTGTAAGCTGGGTTTATGACAACTACGATTCTCAATTGGTGTAAACAGGCGACTCACTCATTGAGTACTGAGGTTATGCCGACACTGCAGCGCGGGCTATCTACCCCAAAGATCATGCCCTGGCTTATCTGAGCCATTGATCGATCAATTCTAGTGCAACTAGCACCATGTTCCAGAGAACAACGACAGCCATCGGTACAAGTGCAATCCAATAGAGCCGCTCACGGGAGTATTTCGACGATCTCCTCGAGTGGTGGGATCGCTTTTTCGATAACCGGGCGCGTCGCGCATCAGTTCGCAAACTCTGTCTCCGGAACCGGTAAGACGTCGTTTTCCCGTGCAATCCACACATAAAGAGTCGGGAGCAGGAAGATGCTCATAATGAGTGCAGCGAGCAAGCCTCCAACGATCACAATGGCGAATGGACGCTGGGAATCAGAACCAATGCCACGGGACATTGCTGCTGGGAGCAACCCCAATGTTGCCACGAGCATTGTCATCATGATGGGTCTCAGTCGCAGCACGGCGCCTTCAATAGCTGACTCCTCAACGGAGTTGCCGCGTGCGCGCAACTGATTGATGTACTCCAGCATGATGACACCGGTCTGTACTGAAACTCCGAAGAGGGCAAGAAACCCAACTCCTGAGGAGACGCTGAAATGAGTTCGAGTAATAAAGAGCGCAAGCAATCCACCAATAGGCGCCATTGCGACATTGGCAATGATCAACATCGCCCACTTGAAAGACTTAAACATCGAATACAGGATGAAGAAGATCAGGAGAACCGTGACCGGCAGTACCACCAACAAACGTTTATTAGCACGTTTTTGACTTTCATATTCGCCAGCCCATTCAACGTGATAGCCGGGAGGAAGCTTTATTTCTTTATTGACTTTGTCGATAGCTTCTTCAACAGCGCTCCCCATATCACGACCACGAACGCTATATTTGACGGGGATGTAGCGCTGCTGCCCTTCGCGGTAGACTTCTTCAGCTCCGTCGATGGCAGTGACTTTAGTCAGCTGTGCCAGAGACACACGCTCTCCCGTGGGGGACAGAAGGCGCACGTTCTCGATCGCTTCTCGAGTGTCGCGGTATTGTTGCTGATAGCGAAGAACCAGATCGTAACGAGCTTCCCCGCGAAGGACCTTACTGACAGCATTTCCACCAACAGCTGTCTGAATCGCGTCCTGCACATCGGCAACATTGATCCCGAAGCGAGCCGCGGCTTCTCGGTCCACTGTGAAAGTCAGATTGGGTTGACCGATCACGCGGAATAAACCAAGGTCCTGGACGCCTTGAATCCTGCTCATAATGCTTACGATTTGAGTGCCCTTCTCCTCGAGCGTCCTTAGATCGTCACCGTAAATCTTGACTGACAGTTCACCTTTCACACCACTTACGGCTTCCTCTACGTTGTCGGATATAGGTTGTGAGAAATTCCAGATGACACCGGGAATCTTTTCCAGTTGCTGATTCATAGAGGCGATCAGGTTTTCTTTATTCTCGTGAAATAGGGGACGCCACTGCTCTTTTGGTTTCAAGCCGACGTAGTATTCCGTGTTGAAGAAGCCGGTAGTATCCGTGCCATCGTCCGCCCTGCCCGCCTGGCTGGTAGCTTCCGTCACTTCCGGGAAAGACGCCAGGATCAGCCGCGCTCTGTTTGCGATCGACACACTCTCGTCTGGCCCTGTGCTTGGTGCGAGTGTGCCACGTACCCAGATTGCTCCCTCGTCCAGATGCGGTAAAAACTCAGAACCGATAACACCACCGAAAGCCAGGTAGGCTGCAATGCAAAGTCCAAGAATAGCGACGCCAAGTGTGACTCCATGATGATGAATGGCCCAGGTTACACTTCGACGGTAGCGTTCTGTTAGGAAGTGCATCACCGGATTCTCCCACTCCTTCGCTCCTTTGCGGAACAGGAAGCTGGCCAGTACCGGAGCAATGATGATGGAGAAGATCAGAGCGCCCAGCAACGCGAAGGCAACGGTCCATGCCATCGGCTTGAAGAGCCGTCCCTCTACTGCCTGCAAAGTGAAGATTGGCAGATACGCTGTGATAATGATGCCAATGGCAAAAAAAACAGGACGCTGTACTTCGTGCGCGGCTACCTTGATCTTTTCTGCAGGAGTTTCTGTTTCTCTTCCCTGCTGATTCAAGTGACGGACGATATTTTCCACCATCACAACGGCGCCATCGACAACCATACCGAAGTCCAGTGCACCAAGTGAGAGCAGGTTCGCTGGGATATGCCTCAAGTCCAGGCATATGGAGGCAAAGAGCAAAGAAAATGGAATCGTAATGGCAACAATGATGGCGCCGCGTACATTACCAAGAAAGAGAAAGAGGATGATCACCACCAGGATGAGCCCCTCGGTCAGATTGTGCAGCACTGTATGTGTGGTGAAGTGGATGAGATCACTGCGATCGAGAAACGGAACAATCTTGACGCCTTTAGGAAGGATGTGATCGTTCAACTCGCGAACCTTGGCCTCGATTCCACGCAAGGTAGGATCGGCGTCGGCTCCCTTTTGAAGCAGACAGATTCCTTCTACGACACTGGAATTGTCAACGAGCTTCCCGTCCACACGATGAATTGTTATTCCGTTTTGCCCGAGTCGAATTTTTGGTCCTTGTTCGACGACAGCGACATCTTTCACCCGTAGAGCCGTACCGGCCTGCGTTTTGATAAGTGTGTTCTCAATTTGCTGGAACATTCTCGAAGAGACCCGCAGCCTGCACATTGATCTGCTGTGCTCCAGCAACGATAAAACTTCCGCCGGCATTGGTATTGTTGTTGGCCAACTGCTGTTCGATCTGTGCGATGCTCAATCCATACGAAACAAGCTTGTCTGGATCGAGACGGATCTGATACTCCCTCGTCTCCCCCCCCAGACTGGTGACATCTACGACACCTGGGACTTGCTTGAACTGCTTTTCGAGCGTCCAGTCCTCGATTGACTTGATCTCCATCACGTCAATCTCAGGGTTCTTACTCTCTATCGTGTAGAAGAAAATCTGGCCAACGGGACTCCAATCGGTGCCTAGCTGAGGGACGAGCCCCGCAGGTAAGGAGACCATTCCCATTCGCTCAACAGCACGTTCGCGGTTCCAGTTATTGTCCGATTCATCGTCGAAGATGAGCATGATGCTCGATAGGCCGGCCAGCGTGGTCGATCGAAGATGCTGCAAGTGAGGAATGCCCGCCATTTGAATCTCAACAGGAACCGTCACCTGTTGTTCAATATCCTCCGCGGAGTGTCCCGGCCATTGCGTGATGATGTTGACGTAGTTGTTGGCAACATCCGGGTATGCTTCGACGGGCAAGTTATGGAAGGAGATCGCGCCCCAGGCAAAGAGCAGTATGGCAAATGCCAGGACCAGAAAACGGCTTCGCAGCGCAAAGTCGACGAGCGCACGAATCATTGTGCCTCCAGCGTGGCTTCCAGTTGGAGAACGTTCGATACGACTTGTTGACCTGCTGAGATGCCGGAGAGTATCTCCTGCCTGTTCCCATCCAGTATCCGACCGCTATGAACTTCATAGCGCTTGAAGTGGTTGTCGCCGACAGACACGAAGACCCAGTCGCGATCATGCAAGTGCAGAACCGCTGTAGCAGGAACGACAGAATGGGGCTCTTTAGCCTTGCCTTCAAAGATTGCGGTGGCGAACATCCCGACCCTGAGAATGCCGGGGTTCCTAACTTCAAGACGTACTTTTGCTGTGCGGATATTGGGGTCGAGAACTGGCCCAATGTCGGAGATTCGTCCGGTCAACTCACGATCTGGATAGGCGTTGATCCTGATTCTCGCGGTCTGTCCTAATGCGATCTTAGAGAGATCATTCTCATAGACATCGCAGAGAATCCAGACGTTGGACAGATCAGCGATCGTAAACGCCGTAGATGATCCGGCAAAAGCAACGCCTGCAGCGGCCGCATTGGTTACGTTTTGGCTGATGATGATGCCAGAGATAGGTGCGTAGACGGGAACGATACTGCTGGGGTGGTCCTTGTCGACGCCGAGAGTCTTCAATTGCTCTTCGGCGGCAGTGAGATCCGCCTGCATATTCTTTTCTGCGTCTTCGGCTTGCTCCAACGCGCTGAGAGGTATGGCGCCATGTTTATAAAGATCCTCAGCGCGCACATAAGCTTTATTCGAGAGCCGTTCGTCATTGACGGCCTTAAGATAGCTGTCAAAGGCATTGGTGCTGTCGGGACTTTGAACTCTGAGCAACAGTTGGCCTTTTTTGACGTTGTCGCCGAGTCGCGCCTTGATGTCCACCACACGGCCGCTCGCCAACGAGATAACAGGAACTTCGCGCGAGATGTCAGGGTTGACGGTTCCCGTGACTTTCAATTCGGTGACAGCCTCCATCTTCTCTGCGGAAACCAACGGGAAGTGATCCGGTTTATCAACGGTGATCAGGCTCATGTCGCCTGTCTTCACATCCTGCGCTGAGGGCGGTGCCCCCTCGGCTGGATTGAACTTCTTTTCACATGCAGTCAATGACAGGCAGAGGGTGACGCAACCGACGCTCTTGAGAAAGAATGTGTTCATTTATTGGATAACCTCGCGCCCAACGGCCAAATTCAATTGACTAACGGCAGACAGATAGGAACCGATTAATTGGAGATAGGCCAATTGCACATTGCGGTAGTCGCTTTGCGCATTCAGAAAATCCATCAGCGAAGCCCCACCGTGTTGATAGGCATATGTAACGGTCTCGCGGACACGCACTGCCTGGGCCAGATATCTCCCCTTGTACGGCCGCAGCAAGATAATATTGCTATTCACCTGGACGTAGGCCGAGTCCACGTCACCGAACACCTGAGCTCTCGCCACGTCGATCAATCGCTGGTTGCGATCGATGTCCAACTGGGTGCGTTGTTTTTCCCCTTGATTGCGATCAAAGAGGCGCAGGGGAATGTTCACGCTTGCACCGATGGTCTGATGAGCATAGGAGTTGTTGAACGATGGGTTGTATGTATACCAGCCGCTAAACGTCGGATCGGTCGAGCCATTGGCGAATGCGAGCTTGTGGTTTGTATCCGCCTGCTGAACAGATTGAAGAGCAGCCTTCAGGTCCGGGCGGTTATCAAGCGCGATCTGGCGAAAAGCGTCCAGTGGCTGCAACTGATCGGAGAAATCGAATGGGCCCTCCACATCAAATTGCTCCACTGAGGTTCTGTCATTCAATAACTGCAGCAGCAGGATCTTGGATGTGCGCAGATTTACCTCGGCTGTTTGCAGGTCGGACTCGTACTGAACTCGCTGCAGCTCAATCCTGTCCAGATCGATCTGCGCTAAATCCCCATCCTTGAGCCGCGTCCGGCTGATTTCTATGATGTGGTCGTAGTAGTCAAGTTCCTGTCGCGACAACTCCACAATCGCCTTCGCCTGCAACGTTTGGATAAAGGCTGTACGGAGATTGAATAGGAGATTACGTTCCAGATCCTGATGTTGCGAGGTAGCAATCTGGGTACCTTGTTTTGCGCTCTCCAGCCGCAATTCGCGTTTGTTCTGCCGTTCATGCAGGTAACTTAAGGCCGGAGAAACCTGAGTGCCAGTCGTGGGTTTCCAAACTCCTTGATAACGAGCTATCTGCGTGCCATCCGTGGACAGGGTGAACTGTGGATTCGGGCGCAGGTATGCCGTAGTCTCGGCAGCCTTCATCTCTTGAACATTGATGGCGTCGGCCTTTAGCGCGGGGTTCGCAGATTCGAATTTGTCCTTGACTTGGTTCCATGTGTAGCTGGTTTGCGCGCTCATAATCGAACTTCCGAGCGTCATGAAGATACCTAGAAAATACAGAGGGCGACGTAGTAGAAGCTGTTTCAGGTGCATCGAAATATGCATTTGTTTACGGGTTCCCCTCTGGATTGGCCTCCGCACAGATGCGACGGTACAAACTGACAAGACCCTGAAAACCCTTTGTATTAGATAGATATACGGTCATCCCCCGAATGCCCACCTTATCTTCGGGGCGCGAGAGGTTATCTTTTAGTCACCTCGATCATTTAGTTGGGACTGGATGTCATGATGAGTAGAGAGAAAAAGGTTCTATCCCTCGTGTGGCTTGACCAGAAAATTCGATCCTGGAGCAATCGCGTCCGAGTAGACTCCCGGAGATTTGGATTCATGCTCCGGAGTGAAAAGAAAACCGTCTTGCTCCTTACAGGTCTCTTGATCGCGGTCATCGCCTTTTGTGACTGGCATTTCGTCAACGACCTGCCTCTTGGCTTTCTCTATCTGCTGCCCATGTTGCTGATTGGCAGAGTGCTTCCTCCTTTGCAAATTGCCGGTGTTGCGGCTATATGTACGTTTCTTACAGAGATCTTTGACGTTTTTGCCTGGAATGCTACGACCGGACTGCCACGCGATGTCCTGTATTTCGCCGCTTTCTTCCTCGTGGGCCTCTTCATTCACGAGGTGAACCGAAACCGCTTGATCGTAATCGAGCATCTTCATGAAATCGAGCAACAGAGAGACGCGCGCCACGAAGCTGAAGAGCAACTGAGGGTGCTGATCGAAAGCAGCCCCGCGGCCATCATCATGGCCGACGCCGACGGACGTGTGCTCATGGCCAACGACGCAGCGCATCGAATGCTAGCTCTTGGAAGCACTCCGCTTGCCGGCCGTTCGATCCAGCGTTATTTTCCAGCACTCTCCAGGCTTCCACGCTACGGCGCAAACCAGCAGTTATTCCGCACGGTTATGCAATCCCGTGGCGAACGGGAGGATGG
Organism: Edaphobacter sp.; assembly: GCF_028283685.1. Taxonomy (GTDB): domain Bacteria; phylum Acidobacteriota; class Terriglobia; order Terriglobales; family Acidobacteriaceae; genus Edaphobacter. Next base: position 928,456 of record NZ_JAPWKF010000001.1, read on the forward strand.
CGAAGTGTTTCTCGCCGATATTTGCTTCTCGACCTATCGCACCGACACAGGAACTCGCTTGGCAGCCATGATTCTCGATGCCTCTGAAGAACTCCGGACTCGCGAAGAAACAGGATTGCGGCAGATGATGTCGGGATTGCGCATTGCAGTTGCTGCGGTTTCTCATGAAATCCGTAATGTTTGTGGAGCCATTGCAGTCGTTCATCAGAACCTCTCCCGCAGTGGAGGAATGGCGCAGAATAAAGACTTTGAAGCTCTCGGGAACCTGGTTCTTGCGTTAGAGAGGATTGCGGCAGTTGATCTTCAACAATCCCCTGACCATGCCACAGAAGTCGACCTTATATCTCTACTCGACGACTTGCGGATAGTCATCTCACCGTCTTTGCATGATGACGCTATTGAATGTAACTGGATAGTCGAACCGGACCTGCCGCTGGTTTGGGCAGACCGCGCCAGCCTAATGCAGGTCTTTCTCAATCTAACCTCGAACAGCCATCGCGCATTATCTCTGGGAGAAGGAAAGGCGTTGTCCATCTCCGTCAGAACAGAGCATGGCTGCGTCTTAGTTGAATTCGCGGACAATGGCGGCGGCGTCAAGCACCCAGAAAAACTCTTTCACCCATTCCAGAATGGAGCCCAAAATACAGGCCTTGGTCTCTATCTGTCGCGCGCACTCATGCGCTCCTTCGGTGGTGAGCTACGATATCGTACGATTTCCGGAGGAGCAAGTTTTATCGTCCAACTATCTTCGACAGGTCGAATCGAGAAGTATTCATGAGCACTCCAGTCCGCATTTTATTGCTTGACGATCACGACCTCTTTCGCGAAAGTCTTGCGCGTCTGCTGGAGGCAGAGCCCGAGTTCAGCGTTGTAGGACAATGCGCGACCATTGCCGAAGCGCTTCGGCTACTCAGCGTAACTTCCGTGGACATCATTCTGTTGGATTATGACCTCGGAGAAGAATTTGGAACCGATCTATTGCGCAACCTCCAAGCATGCGGAAGTAGCGTCAGAGTATTGATAGTGACGGCAGGGATGAGAGAGAGCGTTACGCATGCCGCACTCAACGCGGGAGTATCCGGAGTCATCTTCAAACATAGCCGTCCGAGCCAACTTAAAGAGGCAATTCAGAAGGTATCGAAAGGCGAAATGTGGTTAGATACTGCCGTCATGCGTTCTCTAATCACAAGTTCACAGCCAAAATCAGAATCCACGCAGAACGTTCGTGCCCTCAGCGAACGGCAGCGGCAAGTTTTGCACAGCATCCTTGATGGTCTTACAAACAAAGAGATCGCTTCGAAGTTGCAAGTTTCAGAAACTTCCGTAAAGGCCACCATCCAGGAGCTATTCAACAAAGCAGGAGTAAGAACACGCAGTCAGCTTGTTAGGATCGCTATCGAGAAATACTCCCCTGATTGGTTGAAGCTGCGGGACTAATATTTGAAAACAGAGAACGACGAATAGTATAGGAACTAAAGTAGCTTGCAGCGTAAGTGCTTCATGAAATAGAGGCAAATAAATACACGAACGAATGTATCACGGTGTGCCCCAGTGAAAGCTCATCGCCACTGGGGCAGAAATGCCGTTTAACAATAGGTACATATTGAGTGAGCCGATGGGGCTACTCAAAAATTAGTACTGGTCAGTTGGTTGAGGCTGTATTTATGTAGCGACGTAAGCTCCGAAGCAGTTGGAACCTTCTTGTGAGGAGTAAGCCATGTGGAAGGGATTGAAGGATACGGATAAGAGCTTCGGTATCAGCGATTTCGGGCAAATCGCCCTGCACCTTGGCGCTGTCCATAACTACAGTGGACACCCAAGGCGAAGGCCCCGATAGCCAAAGTCTTGAACACCGCTAGTACGCGTCGATTCATGTTCCCCTGTCGTCCGGACCGCCTCACGATCACCGCGAAAATTGTGGGAACGGCTTCAAACGGTAGTAACGAAGCTCCTGCCCGACCGGAGCGATGTACGCTTCACCCACCACACCCGGCCGCCTCGGCATGTCAACTCCGGCCAGGTTAACCCCAATGGGATCCGCGACCCAAGGCTCGGTACAAGCGACTCACATACAAAAAACGTGTGAGAAGTGGTGACTCACCGGCTCATAGATACCTAGGAACCCAAGCTCTTGATCAAGAGCGACTATAGTTCTGCGAGAACGGAGTGATCCGTGCTTGAAGGATTCACTGAAGGGGAGGCGTTAGCGGCTGATGATAGCAATAACTGAACTCAATTACAGAGCTAACCGTATGGTCGTGAATCTCTAGGCTGCGGTGCGCTGAGGAGCGGACCGCTAGTTAATGAGACGTCCTGATGGCAACGACACCGGTGACTTGGGGTATGCCTTCCACAGCGCGAACCGAGAGCAGCGCCTCGAAGTAGGCTGGCTGGCTTTTCTGCCCCGCCGATCGCAGAGCCTCTTCAAGCATCTTGCTACCCTCAGGATCGACTAACATTCGGGCCGCCGCCTCTGTTGCTTCATGCCGCAGGCCCTCAACGATCATCACTGTGCCATGCTCTCCCAATCCAGGTACGACTGCTAGATCAGCATAATCAACTCGGACAGCATCCGCCGAACTGCTCCCTGTATACATTTTCGCTTCGGAGCCACGCGGATGAGTGTTGAGGAACATCTTTTCTCCAGGCCTGGAGGGGGAGTCTGTCTCGCGGAAGTTCAGCTTGCTGTTATAGAGGCTGACCCACGGATTCGAGCTGGGGCTTCCGGAAAAGATGAAATTTCCATCCTCCAGATCACGAGGGTCTAGGTCTCTTGCCGATTTCACATTCAGATAGAGCTTATATCTGCCTGCAACGTTGGCAAGCGAATTCACCATAACGACATCTGCGAACGAGGTAAAAGTACCCCCGGAGAGTGCATGTGCCAAACGAACCTCAGCCGGTTCAATCGGATCGATTGCGGCGTTGTTTCTGGGCTTCGCGCGGAGGTACTCACCTAAATCCATCGATCGGCCGTTTGCAGTGGCCGTGATTTGGTATGCACTGTCGGCTAGGACCAGATGAATAACTTCGCCTCGATCCATGATGGTGGCCAGTGGCCACGGGACAGAGCGGTATCCATTCCAAAAGGAACGAAATAGAAGGAAAGCTACGATAGCGACTGCGACACAAGCGATCGTCCACGGCACCCACGGAGAACGCTGGGTAGTCGATGAACTCATTTGTGGCTGCATAAGGATATTCGCAGCATCTCCCGTTTCGACCCGTGGTAGTTCCGGAGACGCAACCTCCGCTTCCTGAATCAGGCTCTGGAAGATTGGACGGTAGCTTCCCTTTGGAATCTCAAGGATAATCCGCTCGTCTTTCCCCACTCCGTTGAAATACTCGTGGAGCTTAAGCCGTAGCTGACGGGCCTGCACGCGGACGGAACTGTCCAATAAAGGTGAGTAGTCAGAACCCTTGCCAAAGACTTCAATGCCGATTCGGAGTTCCGTAATCTCTTCTGCATCGTTCTGCAGAGACTGCTCCACGATAAATCGGAGAAGAGCCTGTAGTTTGAATGCTTTTTCGAAGGTAGGAGTATGAACGATTCGAGTGAGGAGTTCAAGTCGCGGGTCGGTCTGAAGAGCATCGGCGCCCTCAGAAGGCTCGGTCGAAGTTTGATCCGTCAAAAATGTGCCCGCAATGGCCATAATGCACCGCGAAGAATAGCACATCGACACAAATGCTTGCAATTTCATGAGTTTGCATTGGAATGGAATTCTGAGTCGCGAGTGCAAACACGCTTGACATCTGCTTTTGAGGATTCCAAACGGCCCGTGACTTCTGACCGGTTGTGTTACCGACTGCCTGGCTAAACGGTGATTCACCGAAGCCAACATTTATTTTTTGAGTGATTCCCTTCTCGCTCGCAACGCCTGCGGATAGATTGGCGCAGTTTGTTGGAGACGGCCCAGACGCGGGTCCCTATCCGAAATAAAGAGGGAAGAACATGACGGCATCGAAATCTCTCATCTTACTGAGCACAGCCGGATTGGCCTTGCTCTCGATGTTCGCCCCGTCGGCGCGAGCAGACTCTCCAACCATGGTCGGATGCAATCTTTCCGGAGGCGAGTTCGGCTCGAACGTACCCGGCGTGCTGTACACCGACTACTTCTACCCGAGCGCGCCTCACTATGACTGGTGCAAGAGCCAAGGAATGTCACTGGTACGAATCCCATTTAAATGGGAGAGGGTGCAACACCAGGATAATAGCGGGACCGGGACCCTGAACAACTCTCTGAACGACCCCGACATCACCGCAATCGACAATTCACTAAACCTGGCCGAATCCCGAGGCATGCGCTACACCCTCGACATGCATAACTATGCCTCTCGATCCCTCACGATCAACGGCACTACAGCATCGTATAAGATTGGCAGCTCCCAACTTCCCATAGCAACGTATGCAAACGCATGGCAGTTGCTGGCTCAACATTTTGCGGGGCGAACGGCACTCTGGGGTTACGACATCATGAACGAGCCCAATGGTCTGCCAAACGGGGTTGCCGATTGGCAAGCGATGGCCCAGGCCGCGGTGAATGCGATCCGGCAGGTCGATATGGTTCACCCGATCATCATTGAGGGCTACTTCTATGCTCAGGCATCGAGCTGGGCAACGAACGGTGCGCCGCTAATTAACATCACTGATCCAGCGAACAACCTTATCTTCTCCGCCCATTCCTATACGGATGAAGATAGCTCCGGTACGTGGACGCACGGTGGCACGGTGCAAGCCGAGTTGGTGAACTCCGGACGATATCCGAGCGTAACGGCGGCATATCAGGTAGGAGTGGACCGGGTTACGCCCTTCGTTACCTGGTGCGTGAGCAATCATGTTCGTTGTCTCGTCGGTGAGTTCGGTTCACCAATGGCCATCGATACACCGAACTGGGACATCATTCTCGACAACTTCATGAATTACATCAAAGAGAACGGCGAAGGCTTGATCTCAACAACGCAGTGGGGGGGCGGTGCATGGTCGACGACCTACACACTCCGCATGGAGAACCGCAAAGACAACAGTAATCCTCCAGATGTAGCTTCCGTTGCCGACAAATATGTCACTGATACTGGCAGCAACTGGTGGTTCCCATTCACCTGGTACCACAACACGATCGCTGTCTCTGCCGATTATTCCTTCGGCTACAGCTTCGCATCAACCACCCCCGCGGCGACGGCCACCTTCAATGCTGCAGACACAAGCACCTTCTACCCGGGCGCGGGTACCACACAATCGGCGGACTTCCAGTTCAACATTCCCAACGGCGGCTTCGCTGGAGCCGGTATGCACATCCGTGGTCCGCTCACGGCTGGGGCCATTGGCGGCGCAGATCTTTCCCGTAATCTCCTGGCGAACCAGGTCCTTTCCTTCTGGGCTATCACCAGTACGCCTGGTGCGGATATCTCTGTCACCCTCCAAACGACGGTCGATTCGACGGGTGTGGACACAGGCCAGCCCACGGCCAGCGGCAATACGGTCGACCTCGCAACCATCGCGCCGCTGACCACATCCTGGCAGCACTATGAAATTCCATTGAGCCAGATCATCAACAACTCGTTAGCGGGCATGCCGATTGAACGATTGATCTTCAACGGCGCGCCTGCCGATGGCAACAACTACGACGTGCACATCGATCAGGTCACAATTCAGGTTGGCAGCGTCGAAGTCGCACCGACCATCTCACTGGCGACGACAAGCGGCGCCACGTCCTTCCACGCAGGCGACGACGTGACATTCACCGCCTCGCCCGCCGTTTCGAACGCGGACAACAACGTCGCTTACGTGGAATTCTACGTCAACGGAAAAAGCATCGGCACCGCGACCGCCGCACCGTATCAGGCGACCACCCCCATCACGGTCGTCGGAACCTACAGTGCGACCGCAGTCGTCTGGGATGGACACGGTGTTTCGACAGCATCGACAGCGCTTCCTATCACCATTCTTGGAAATGGCCCTGCTCCTCCGGCGCCTACCGGGCTTTCGGCCACACCGATTTCGGCCACGAGCATCAGCCTTGCATGGAACTCCAGCTCAACCGCCACGAGCTATAACGTTCTCCGATCGACGACGTCAGGGGGACCATATAGCTCAGTTTCCTCCGGTCTCGCAACGACGTCATTCATCGATACTGCGCTTTCGCAAACGACTACATACTATTATGTCGTACAAGCTGTGAATGGCAACGGCGTTGGAGCAAATAGCGGCTCAGCCTCCGCGACGACGCCGTCCGGTATCGCCCCGGCTCCCACCGGCCTTACGGCCTTGCCAGCGTCCAGCACGCAAAATACGCTCTCGTGGACGGCAAGCAGCGGCGCGACGAGCTACAGTGTGCTTCGTTCGCTGACCTCCGGTTCCGGCTATACCGTCGTCTCCAGCGGTTCGAACGTGACCTCCTTCAATGACACTGCTCTGGCAGCCAGCACGACTTATTACTATGTAGTGCAGGCGGTGAACACCTTCGGCACAAGTCCGAACAGCAATCAGGCGAGCGCCACGACGCAGACGCCCACTGCGCAGAACTTAACCGAGTCGGACATCGGCACCTTCACACCGGCAGGAAGCGCCTCTTACGCGAGTGGCGTCTACACGGTGAATACAGGGAATGGAGGTGAACTCACGAACGCCTCAACAACCGATTCCTTCAGCTTCGATGCGCAAGCTGTAAGCGGCGACTTCACGCTGATAGCGCGCGTTGTATCGCTGTCATGCAACGACCTTATCAAGTGCGAGGGCGCGGTCATGATCCGCGAGACGCTCACCAATAATTCCTCCTATGCGGCTACAGGCGTGACAACCGGCCGTGGTGTGCAGCTCAACTATCGCAGCTCAACCGGAGGTACAAGCGTTAGTGTCGCGGGGGCGAACTACACGGCGCCGTATTGGGTCCGCATTACACGGGCTGGCAACGTATTTACCTCGTACATCTCGTCAGACGGAAATATATGGATTCAGCTAGGCACCCCACAAACGATCTCGATGGCCTCGTCAGTGTATTGTGGTCTTGCAGTAGCGAATCATGGAGGCACGGGGTCTGCCAATTTCGACAACGTCACCCTTTCCCTTGATGAGAACCCGCCTGCATTAAACCTCAATACATCCGATGTGGGCTCCGTGACACCTGCGGGATCAGCCTCGGTTGCTTCGGGTGTTTACACGCTCAATACTGGCAGCGGTCTCGAATTGACCAATCCAGCTACGGTGGATGGCTTTACCTTCGACTCGCTTGCCGTTAGCGGCGACTTCACCCTAACTGCACATCTGGCCTCGCTCACATGCACGGACACGATCAAGTGCGAAGGCTTCTTAATGATGCGTGAAAGTCTGGATAGCAACGCAGCCTTCGCTGCCATCGGAGTAACGACTGGCCGCGGAACTCAATTCGGCTACCGCGCCTCGGCAGGGAGCTTGAGTGCAAGCGCATCTGGAGTCAACACTATCGCTCCCTATTGGATACGCATTACTCGTGGCGGGAACGCCTTTACCAGTTACACATCTCCCGATGGACTTACCTGGACACAAGTGGGCACACCACAAACCATAACCATGGATTCTTCCATCTATGCTGGCCTCGGCCTCGCAAATCACGGAGGAACCGGAACCGTGAACTTTGATAGTGTCTCGCTCGCGACAGGAACTCCGTAATCGGAAACTGTGCAGCTCGCTTAACAGAAAGGCGCCCCTAGGGGCGCCTTTCCTCATGGAGGCGTTCAAGGCGAACAACAGTTGCCGCGTAGTCGCCTTCCAGATTCAGTTCTAGCCCCTCTCCCATGAGAAGGCTTCCTGCAACCGTGTCGGGTCCCTTGTACTTTTCCGGATCGAGAGGGTAGAGCCGGTACATACTGTCTGGAGCCAAGCCCTGCAATACAACTCTGGGATAGGTAAGCGCATTGTGCTGCGCCTGCAAATACGCAAATACAACGGCCTGCGAACTATCCTGCGAAACATATTCAACCTGCTCGGCGCCTGTAGAAGGCGGTGATAGCCGATAGAGCGATCCTTGTTGAATCGTTCCCTGGACGGATTTATAGAAGCGGACCATCGTCTCGCCCAGCGCCAGATCATCGGCCGACCAGTGATCAAGAGCTCCACCTATCCCCAGGCCTCCCTGCATTGCGGCGAGGAAGCGGAATTTCAGAGGGATGAAGCGGTGATCGAAACCATTTGGCGAGTCAGTCACCCACGACATCATTGTTTGGGGAGCGTAAGCGTGTAGGTAACCGTACTGAATATTCAGTCGGTCAAGAGCATCCGTATTGTCTGATGGCCAGGTCTCATCTGTAAACCGCAGAATGCCCAGATCCACTCTTCCGCCGCCGCCGGCACACGACTCGATGTCCAGATTCGGATGCTTCTTGCGCAGGCGCGCAAGAATGTCATACAGGTTGCGCACATAATCGACATACACTTCGCGTCCTTCGGTGCCATTTATTTGGTCCGTTTCGTTGCCACCCGCCAGCCATCCGGGTTCAGACCATGTCCGGTTATAGTCCCACTTGAGAAATGCGATGCTGTTTTCGGTGACGAGTCGGTCAATCACCGAGAACACATATTCCTTCACTTCCGGTTTCGCCAGGTTGAGCACAAGCTGATGACGCTCCTCGGTCCTCTGGCGGTCAGGAAAGGCCAGAACCCAATCAGGGTGCCGCCGATATAGATCGCTATCGGGGTTCACCATCTCGGGCTCAACCCAGATTCCGAAGTCCATCCCGCTGGCATGAACACGCTCGATCAGCGGCTTAAGCCCGTGGGGGAACTTCTCCGAATTCACAAACCAGTCGCCCAGTCCAGAGTGATCGCTATTTCGGCTTCCGAACCAGCCATCGTCGATGACGAAGCGCTCGACGCCAAGCTTTGCCGCAAGGTCCACGAGAGCCATTTGATTCTGCTCGGCGACATTGAAGCGAGTCGATTCCCAGGAATCGAAGAGCACCGGACGCAGCTTTGGTCTGGGGTGCGATGGAAGAAGTTCCGCAAGCTGAAAGCGATGCAGCACCCGCGAAGCTTCTCCCATACCGCCCTCAGTAAAGCCAGCATAGAACTTTGGCGTTTCAAGTGCCTGTCCTGGAGGAAGGCGAAAGCCAAAGTCAAAGGGATTGTAGCCACCGGTGATCCGCACGTTATAGGTCGAGCTGACCTCTACCGCAATCTTCCAATTACCGCTCCAGCCAAGTTCCCCAAACCAAACGGGGCCACTCTGCTCGGTGGTCAGTCCCGCTTGATGCACTTCGAACCACGGATTCGTCGTGTGCGAGGTTGTTCCCACGCGGCTTTCCAAGACCTGTGTTCCGGGCTGCAAAACCGCCGTATGCAATTGCCACTCTGCAGCCCACCGTCCCGCTAGCCAACTCCATTCGTAATTTGAAGCTCGTGGCAGGTTCCATGTCGCAGATGCCGCCTGATCGATCTTGAATGTTTGCCGGCCAACGTTTTCGATCCGAGACCATCTGGCGAGAACACCCTCCGGAAACATTTCATAGAACAGGTGAACTTTAAGGGGTTGCGTCGTATCTTTTAGAACAATTTCAAGCCGGTTCGCTTCTATCTGCGAACTCATGTACTTCAGGATGAGAGTGCGGTCTCCGTTCGCTGAGTCCACCTTCAGTGCGGGCTCCAACGCAAGCCCTGCTCCCCATGCGGCATATTCCAGGGGCGTCGTTGTCATCGGAGTTTCAAACGAAGCCCATCCCGGACGCATCCCGGCAACCGGAGGCACTGCGGACTCCGACAAGCGTCTTCCGAAGTACACGCTCTGAGGCATCTTTTCGTCGTTAATTCCCACGACGTAAGACATGTTTCCGCCGGACAGCACCCATTCGATTCGTCCAGGAATCGCCCTGATCTCCGCTGGTTTCTCAGGATAGGCAGGCATCACAGCAAACATAAGGAAGGTTGCAATGCAGAACGTTCGAAAGAAGGACGACATGTATCTCCCCGGCCAAGTCATTTGGTTGACCATTAAAACGAAAAAGTTTGATGCAACGGAAGGTCTTCGGAAGAAAACCCGCGTGAGCCTCGAAATGTCCCTGAGCAACCTGCCATTCGTCGTGGGCGCTAGACCAGCAAGAGAGACCGCTTCGACAACGCTACTCTAATTCGTGAGAGCCCCTCGCTAAAGGAAATCACACGACGACAGGTACTCCGGTCAGTAACTAACGTCCTGCGGGCCGTAGGGGTTTGATCTGTCGGTGACGGCCGTATCGAGACTATGCGCCCAGCGAATCCCATCGGCCTTTGCAAATCGCCTCTTCGTCGTCCTGGTCGCAAGAAACTTCTGCTCAAAACACTCGATAAATCCGCAACATACGCAGGGGCTAACGTGACTCACATGCCGCAAACACCGATTTTCGTGTGATTTCCTTGGATTCGTACTTTTCAGAGCCTAGATTTGGGCACTTTTAAAATGACGCAATTTGCTGTTGCATAGCGAGGCGCGAGAGTGAGGACTCACCAAAATGTCGAATGTAGTTTTTTCTGGGAGGCTTGTTCAGTACCTATTCCAAAGGACGAAAGCCAGCCACGATCGTCGTCTACGGTACGCTCTAACCCTTCTAATGGTAGCTTGCCTGACGCTGGGACATGCTGTCGCGCAGCGTGTCACCGGAACGATCACGGGCCGCGTCCTGGACTCGACTGGCGCTGCTATCCCAAAGGCCTTGGTTCGCGTTGTGAACGACGACACTCAAATCATCGCAACAACTCAAAGCACAGCGGACGGGTTGTTCACGGCTCCCTCCCTTCCCCCCGGCCATTACAGCCTGATCGTCACGCAACCGGGATTCAAGCAGTTGGAGAGGCACGGGCTCACCCTACATGTTGATCAAACAGTTAACATACCGCTGACTCTCACCGTTGGAAGCGTGAGTGAGAGCGTAGAAGTTACCCAGCACCAGCAACTGGTGAATACGGAAACTTCCGATAACGGCGCGGTTATCGAGAGCCGCGAGGTTCTCAATCTTCCGCTTAACCAGAGAGACCCGTACTCACTCGCCCTCCTGACACCCGGTGTCACAGGAAGCACCAGCGAATATTTCGCCGGCCTGCAGTTTAACGTCAACGGAGGTCGAAAGGGTACCACCGATATCCTGCTTAACGGCGTTTCCAGTACACCTCCGAGCGATGGCGTCAACGAATTGACGGTATTCCCATCGGTCGATGCGGTCGAGGAGTTCAAGGTGCAAACGAGCAACTTCTCGGCGGAGTTTGGCGCGAGCGGTGGCGGCATTATCAATGTAATTACCAAGAGCGGTACCTCTCAATACCATGGCACCGTCTATGATTTTCTTCGCAACTCCTATCTCGATTCAAATAGCTGGTTCGCTGACCACAATCATGTTCCACTAACGGCCTTTCAACGCAACCAGTTTGGCTTTACTCTGGGCGGCCCGTTGAGCATACCGAAGCTCTACAACGGTAAGGAAAAGACGTTCTTCTTCTTCTCCTACGAGGGGCTGAGGCAACGGTCGCAGAGTTCCACCACCACCACGGTACCCACGATGGCGATGCGCAACGGAGACTTCACAGGTCTCACGACTTCGGCCGGCACACCCGTTACCCTCTATGACCCCAATACGACCGTCGCAACCGCAACAAGCAGCGGTACCATCTATACCCGAAGCGAGTTTGCGCAACACAATATCATCCCGATGAATCGTTTCAATGAGGTCGCGAAGAACGTACTTCCGTACTACCCTCTGCCGACCGGATCCGGGAGTGTCAATAACTTCTTCGCCGTAGCACCCGTGCTTTCGAATACGGACCAGGTAGACGGGAGACTGGACGAGATTTTCAAGACCAGGCACCACCTCTCTTTTACGTTTTCCCTTAGAAACCCCTACAGTGGCGCCGCGATTTACTTCCCCAAGAACATCGCGATCGCACAGAACGCGAATACCAATACCACCAACGCAATCAATGGCGTGCTGGACTATACACTTACGGTCTCACCGAAGGATCTGCTCGAAGTCCGCTACGGGCAAAGCAGTGTGAACTACAAAACAGAGGCCCAAGGCGATGGTTTCGACCCGACCGGCCTTGGCTTGCCTTCCTACATTGCGGAGAATGCTCAACATCTTGCCTTCCCAGGATTCGAAGCGTCGGGTTACGTCAGCATCGGGTCCGGATCGATTACGTACGAAGGTCCTTCCAAGTGGACCACGAACACGTGGCTGATCACCAACACACATGCATTTGCACGCCACACTCTAAAGACCGGCTTCGAGACCCGGTTTGAAACGAATAATACGAATCAATACGGGCGATCGACAGGGGACTTCAGCTTCTCCAAGGCGCTGACGCAAGGTCCTATCGCTACGGTAGGTTCGACGACCACAGGGGATGGTTTCGCATCCTTCCTACTCGGTGTTGGCTCCGGCACCGTCACTAACAACTTCAAGACCGTTCATACAACGAGCCGGTATCTGGCCGCTTATGTGCAGGATGACTGGAAGGTCTCGGATAAACTCACCTTTAATCTTGGGCTCCGCTACGATCTGTACCAGCCGCGCACCGAGATCCAGAACCGCATGAGTTGGTTCGATCCGAATCTCACCTCCCCCCTGGCATCACTCACCGGCTTGCCGCTCAAGGGAGGCCTGGTGTTCCCGGGAGTGAATGGCTCACCAAAATCGCAAACAGATCCGCAGTATACGAATCTTGCTCCGCGCATTGGATTCGCCTTTCAACCCCGTCCCAAGCTCTCGATCCGTGGGGCATGGGGTATTTTCTATGCATCTTCCCCCAACGAAGCGGCTTCCACTGTAGCCCAGTTTGGCTATCGTACGGACACGCCTTACACGGGAACGCCCGACAACGGCATCACGCAGGTCACACTGTCGAACCCCTTCCCAAACGGTTTCCTCCCGGTTACGGGCAATTCCGCTGGCGCCCTTACCGCCGTTGGAACCGGCGTGACCAGCTTGATCCGTCGGGATCCTACTCCGTACACCGAACAGACCTCGGCCGACGTGCAGTATGAACTTCCAGCCAAGTGGCTGCTCGACATTGGATATGTCGGCACTCAGGGGTTCCAGTTGATCTATCAGAGAAATCCAAATCAGCTCCCTGATCAATATCTAAGTCTTGGCGCTCATCTACTGGATCAGGTATCGAACCCGTTCTACGGAGTTATCAACGTTTCGCCATACAACAGCTCGTCAAAGACAATCCAACGGAACTATTTACTGACACCTTTCCCGCAGTTTAATGGCCTGGCATTTCTCTACAACCCTGGAGCATTCTCGTCTTACAATTCCATCCAACTGCAACTACTTCATACCTTTGATCGCAACTTGACGGTGCGGTTGGCGTATACCGGTAGCAAGTTCCTCGACAACTATTCAACGAACAACGGCAGTTTCGGTGGGAACGGAACAAGCCAGAACCAGAACGACCTGCGGACCGACTATTCACTGTCCATTGCCGATGTTCCCCGGAACTTTACAGGAGCTGTTGTCTATGCTTTGCCGTTTGGCAGAGGACAGCACTTTGGGGCCAACTGGAATCGAGTAACGGATACCCTGCTGGGCGGCTGGTTCATCAATACCATCCAGACAGTCTCCTCCGGGACACCGCTGGCGCTCTCCGCAGCCAACAATAACAACAACTTCTCCACTGGAGAGCGCCCCAATTCGAACGGAGCCAATCCGCAGATAGGCGGCAGAGTCGAAGATAGGCTGAATCACTACTTCAACACCTCTGTCTTCAGTCAGCCTGCACCCTATACCTACGGCAATGTGAGCCGTACCATCGGGTCTGTCCGGAATCCCCGCTACGTCAACACAGACCTCTCGCTGTTCAAGGAGTTCACTTTCTACCGCGAACTGAGGAGCCAACTCCGCCTTGAGACTTTCAATGCGTTCAATCACCCCGTTTTCGGAGGTCCTGGAACAAACGTGACTGCATCGAACTTCGGAGTGATCAACTCGCAATCGAATTCTCCGCGCCAGATTCAAGTCGCACTAAAAATCATCTTCTAAATGAATGGCTGCAGGGTGGAGATTTAAGTGCCGCTCTGCAGCCTTCCTCCTTTGTCGGCAATTGCTCGCTGTCTTTCGGTTAAGCGAGACACATCCTAGTAGTCTGCCCGAAAGGAAAATTGTTGAATCGTAGAAGGGTTTCTGCAGGTGAGCAGCATCACTTCAAAGATTAAAGGTAAACATAAAAGTTCTTCGAAGGAGCTAGGACCCCGCGCGCTTCCTTCACTCGGGTATTCTCCAACCACGCGAAGACCTGGAGAGGATGAAAACTCTCATGGGTCCCGGAATCGAGACAGTTGGCCGCCGCCTGGAAACGCCTGCTAAGCTACCTACCGCCTCACTGGATTTCCAGCCACACATCCCCATGCCCACGTTTTTCGTGGATCTGGCGGCATCGAGAAGTCAGGCGCCGACGAATTCAGCAACGCCGACCACGCTGCGCACTTCCCTTACTCACGCCATGCTCTGTCGCACAGCATCGATGAGCCAGAAGAAGTGAGTTGGGTGCGAACTCCACCCAGCACAGATGCTTGCACAGAGTTCAAGTGCAAAGAAAAGCTCTTCTTGCTTTCTGGACTGCAGGAAATTACCAGACCAATTTCACTTGTCTCCGACATTGCGATCTGTGGAAGCGGACGATCGACCATTGTGCACGGTTCTTCTTCATCGGCAGAATTCTGCATACGGCAGGGCGAAACGAATCTCAGAGGCCTCACGCTTTGAAAACTTCGCCATCGAGGTGCTCAAACTGCTTTGTGGCCCTCAGATCCTAACGAAGCCAAACGTCGCAGATGTTCTCCGTTTGCCGCACAACGTGAGGTATGGAGCTACACTCGCAGCACCCGCGATGTTGGCACTGGCGCGATTTCAGTCCGGGTCTCCGCTTCTTCTGCGAGGACTTAACACGTTCGCCTTTACAGTCTCCGTTCTGATCGGACCAGTTTTCTTGTACCAAGCCTAGAGTTAGTCTTCGGCTGGTTTAAGTTGCAGTGATCGGACTGTTTCGTCCACCTTTCCCGGATTGCTCCATTTAGCAAACTAAGTGGTTCAAGATATGCACTTGAACTCAATCGCTTGGCGATCAAACGATGACACCCGCAAAGATCTGGATCTCTTCTTCACCGCTTCCGGCAGATCGTCATACTCCGCAGCCATAAAGTCGCTCAGGCATACAATTCTCATTCTCAAGCACCCAGCGAAAACGTCTCAGGGTAGCGGCGAAGGGCATCGGCCGGGCCGAAAGATTCTTCCAGGA
This sequence comes from Edaphobacter sp., assembly GCF_028283685.1. Classification (GTDB taxonomy): domain Bacteria; phylum Acidobacteriota; class Terriglobia; order Terriglobales; family Acidobacteriaceae; genus Edaphobacter. The sequence goes on from NZ_JAPWKF010000001.1 coordinate 943,688, forward strand.
GTGTCTCAAGAGCAGCACGCAGCTAGCCGCGTGCTGCTGGAACCTAACAGGTCAAGACTAACTCCGACCTTGATATAGAAATGCTGGGCCCTTCAGGACCCAGCAAGTGCAGCTCGTATAAATGTCCGCTGGACCGGAACGTTGCACGGATCAAAATTCGAACTACGGTAGCAAATGCATTGTCCTATTCCGCAAGTTGACGAGTGGTTGAAGTTCGTCGTCTTGGCGGACATATCCGATACTTGGTGAAAAAGACCGGTTTCAGCGGATGCCACTTGAAACGCAGTCTGGCTCCGCACAAACTGCACCCAGCCCAAGGTGCCTTCGCCGACGGAACGAGTTAGTGAAAGTTGAGCGAAAGTCGCTGCGTTTTAGCGAAAGTCGCTGCATTTTAGTACACAAACTTTACGGCTACTTGCACCTGGCGTGCCGAACTCCTTGAGGAGCTAACGATGCCAAAACTTGCGGGTGTGCTGACGTTAGTGCCGGGCGTGCCAAGCACCAAGTGGTTGAGGGCGTTGAATGCCTCGAGTCGAAACTCGAGACGGCGTTTGTCATCAATCTCTACCCTCTTGAATACCGATGCATCAAGGTTGTGGTAGACCTGCCCACGAAGTTCGTTGCGCCCGGAGTTGCCGTAGGTGTAGAGCGTCGGCGTGGTGTATGCCGCGGTGTTGAACCACTTTTGGCGTGTCCGATTGGCCAGATAAGGATCTCCGATGCGGTCCCCGCGGTCCTGATTCGTGTTTCCGGTGTTCGCGAAGTCGCCGGTAACCGTAATGGAGAACGGTTGCCCGGAGGTCATGGCGTAGATCCCGTTGACCTGCCAGCCTCCTACTACGCGACGAAGGATGGAATTATTGATGTTGATGAGGCGGCCACGGCCGATCGGCAGGTTATAGGTGGTGCTGACAGAGAGATTATTCGGCAGATCATATCCCGCTACGCTGTAATCATGGCGGATATCGTATGGGTTCGGCATGGAGCAGCCCTCAACGCCGAAGAGTCCATCGCATGATGTATCCATCGTCTTCGACCAGGTGTAGGAGATGATGTATTGCAGCCCATGGAACTCCGTCTGCTGTAGTCGCGTCTCCAGGCCGTTGTAGTTGCCCCAGCCGATGCTGCGGTCATATCGCGTGGGCGTGATGTTGGGGTAGGGACGACGCGAGATCACATCTGCGGCGGTGCCTGGAGCCGCATAAGCCGCAACATTGTAGAGACCGCCACCGATCGGAAGACGGGTGTTTTTCGATCCAACGTAGTCGATCGCCAGGATCGTGTGGGAGTTCAACTGCTGCTGGATACCGAAGTTGTACTGGTACGACATCGGGTTCTGTGCCTTCGGATCGCGATAATAGGTGGACTGCGTGAACGGTGTCGCTGCAGGCAACGAGGTCGTCCCGCTCAGCGGGTTCGCCATATCGACGGTCGGAATGGCGGTAACCGGATCCTGGTTCTGTGCCGAGGGCTGTGTCACGGAGGGCCAGTCACCACCGATGCCCTGCACGGTCTGCCGCATGCCGGACCAGACATCGAAGAAGATGCCAAAAGCGCCTCGCACGACGGTGTTGGTCTCGGGCGTATAGGCAAAGCCTACGCGCGGCTGCCAGTTGTCGTAGTTGTTG
>NZ_JAPWKF010000002.1 GCF_028283685.1 Edaphobacter sp.
ACCAACTGAGATCCCATAAAAGCTGATTTCTAATACTGCATGCGGTCACGCATGGGTGGCGTAGCGCGTGCCTATGGCCTGAAGCGGATGGTGTAGAACCCGCCGAAGATCGTCAGCAGTGCGCCCCACCACAGCGTGGCATGCAGATTCGGTAACACGACAGCCGGCGGATGCGAGAGCTGGTAGATGCCGACAGGGATCAGCACCAGGCCATACATCAGGCAGAGGATGCCGACGAAGAACCAGATGGCGACCGGCTTCTTCGCGCTGGTGGGCGCGGTCACCGACGCGCTTGCGTCGTGGGGAACATGCTTGTGCGGACCGGACATCGGGCCTCCTTATTTACCAGAAGATCACGTTGAGGATGACGAAGACGACGGCGACGACGCCGGCCCAGAAGATCGGCTTCTGCAGCAGCCCGACGGAGCCGTCATCGGGGATCACGGTTGCGCCGTAGACCAGGCCATCCAGCTCGGCGTCGGTTTTGGGCTTGGTCATCAAGCTGACGATGACGGTGATGAGGATGCAGGCCAGCCAGCTCCATAGGGCGCGGTAGATGTTTTCGGCCATCGGCTTGGCATCGGGCGAGAGCGCGATGTAGCGCAGAGCCGAGGGATCGCGCTGCACCCAGATCCACATGCTGATGGAGGAGACGGTGCCGACCAGCAGTCCCCAGAAGCCGCCTGCACCGGTAGCGCGCTTCCAAAGCATGCCAAGGATGACGGTGCCGAAGAGCGGTGCGATGAAGAAGGAGAAGAGCGCCTGCACGTAGTCCATGATGGAGGCCGCGTTCATCACCAGGTAGGCGGTGCCCACGCTTGCCAGCATGCCGACGACGGTCGAGGCTCGCCCCATGAAGACATAGTGCTTGTCCGGGGCGTTCTTCCTGATGAAGGCGCCGTAGATGTCGTAGGTCCACACGGTGGAGAAGGCGCTGACGTTGCCCGCCATGCCGCTCATGAATCCGGCGACCAGCGCGGTGATGCCAAGGCCCAGCAGGCCGGGGCCGCAGTAGCGGACCAGCATCAGCGGCAGCACTTCGTTGTAGCTGTGCTGTCCAGTTGCGGCGGCAACGCTCTCCGGGACGAGGTGCATCAGTGAGCCGTCGGGGTTGCGCAGCACGGCGAGCGCGAGCAGGCCGGGAACGATGACGATAAACGGCACCGCCATCTTGAAGGCGGCGCCGATGACCGGAGCCATCTTGGCGGCGCGCAGGTTGTTGGCCGAGAGCACGCGCTGCACGACGAGGAAGTCCGTTGTCCAGTAGCCGAAGGCTACGACAAAGCCGAGGCCGAAGACGATGCCCGACCAGTGCACGCCCATCGGGTTCGAGGAGAAGCTGCCGAGCGTCGACCACATGTGGGTGTAGTCGTTGGTGCCGAGGTTGGCGGCGATCTGCGCCTTGAGGTTCGTCCAGCCGCCGGCTTCGATGAGGCCGACGATGGGGATCAGCGCGGCGCCCGCCCAGATCAGGACAAACTGCAGCACCTCGTTGATGATGGCCGAGCGTAGGCCGCCGAGCATGACATACAGGCCCACGGTCACGGCGCCCACCCAGATGGAGAAGTTGATGTTCCAGCCGAGCACGACCTTCATCACCAGTGCCATCGAGTACATGTTGACGCCGCTCATCAGCACCGTCATCAGGCCGAAGCTAATCGCGCTGAGCGCGCGTGCGCCTTCGCCGAAGCGAAGCTGCAGGTAGCCGGGGACGGAGTGCGTCTTCGAGATGTAGTAGAAGGGCATCATCACGATGCCGAGGAAGAGCATCGCGGGGATGGCGCCGATCCAGTACCAGTGCGTGGCGAGGATGCCGTACTGATACGCGGCGCCGGCCCAGCCCATCAGCTCCAGCGAGCCGAGGTTGGCAGAGACGAAGCTGAGACCGGCGATCCAGGCCGTCATCTCGCGTCCGGCGAGGAAGAACTCTTCGCTGGTATTCGCCGAGTCCTTCACGTAGAAGCCGATGAAGAGGACGACGACGAAGTAGAGCAGAAGAATCAGAATGTCGACACCCGAGAGCTGGGTGAGCTGGCGGCTGCTGGCAAGAAAGAACGCAAGGGTCATGAATTGGCTCGGAATTACATCGTGATCTTGAAGCGTTATTTGGAACTGCTATGGGCGATCGCTCTCAGCTCGGCCAGTACGTCGCCCAGGGGAACGGCCTTGGCGTCGACGGTGCCGAAGGCGAAGTATACCTTGCGATAAAGCTGATACAGGCGCTCGTAAATGCTGACGGCTTCAGGTTGCGGCAGATAGGTTTTGAACGGCAGGCAGAGCTTCTCCTGCGCGTCGGCGATAGAAGGATAGATGCCTGCCGCGACCATGGCGACGATGCCGGAGCCGAGGCTGGTGGGGATGCCGTCGGGCACCAGCACCGGCTTATTCAGCACGTCGGCGTAGATCTGGTTCAGCACCGTGTTGTTTTGCGGGATGCCGCCGCCGTTGATGATGCGTTCGACGGGTACGCCGTGCTCGGCCATGCGTTCGAGGATGATGCGTGTATGAAAGGCCGTGCCCTCGATGGCGGCGTGCAGCTCGTCCTGCGCGGTGTGGATCAGGTTCCAGCCCAGCGTCATGCCGCCCAGCTCAGGATTGACCAGCACGGTGCGGTCACCGTTGTCCCAGCTCAGGCGCAGCAGGCCGGTCTGTCCGGCATGGTATTGATCGAGTCCGGCGGCGAGGTCCTTCACCTTCATCCCGGCGCGACGTGCGATGGCTTCGAAGATATCTCCTACTGCAGAGAGGCCCGCCTCGATGCCGGTGAGCTTTGGATCGACGCTGCCGGGCACCACGCCGCAGACGCCGGGCACCAGCTCCGTCTTCTCGGCCATGGCGATGATGCAGGTGGAGGTGCCGACGACGTTGACGACATCGCCGGGCTTGCAGCCTGCGCCCAGCGCGTCCCAGTGCGCGTCGAAGGCGCCGACGGGAATGGGGATGCCAGCGGGAAGCCCCATCTTCTCGGCCCACTCCGCGGAGAGGCCGCCATAGATGTGGTCGGAGGTCAGATACTCTCCGCCGATCTTTGCGCGTACGCCTGCGAGAAGAGGATCAACCGCGACAAGGAATTCTTCGGAGGGCAGGCCGTCCCACTTCGGGTTCCACATCCACTTGTGTCCCATGGCGCAGACGGAGCGCTTGAGATCTTTGACGGAGGTGACGCTGGTCAGCGTGGCGGCGACCATGTCGCAGTGCTCGATGGCGGTGCCCAGTTGCGCGCGCAGCTCCTGCGGGCTGTTGCGCAGCCAGTGCAGCAGCTTGGCCCAGCCCCACTCGTGCGAATAGACGCCGCCGCACCATTCGATGGCCTCGAGGTTCAGCTCGTGTGCCTTGCGGGTGATCTCGCGTGCTTCGCGGTGAGCACGATGGTCGCACCAGAGGTAGTATTCGCCGAGCGGCTTCAGGCTCTCATCGACCATCAGCACGCTTGAGCCGGTGGTGTCGAGCGCAAGGGCCTGCACCTTGCTGCCATCGACGCCGGTAGAGGCGAGCACATCTCGCGTGGCCTTTACCAGGGCGGCCATCTGGTCGTCGTGCGACTGCGTTGCGTAGTCGGGATTGTCGCGGCGGCGATGCAGCGGATACTCCGCCGCTGCCGTGCCGAGCCGTCCCCGCTCCGAGTCCACCAGGGTCACGCGTACGCTCAGCGTGCCGAAATCTGCGCCTGCTACGATTGCCATCTTTTGAGCCTCGCTACTTCTGTCCGTAGGTTGCGCTGGCACCGTGCTTGCGGAAGTAGTGCCGGTCGAGCAGCGCATTGGAGACGCCGCTGTTGGGATTGAGCATCACGGTCATGAAGGCCATCTTTGCGACAGCCTCCAGCACGACGGCGTTATGCGCGGCGTCCATCGGTGTGCGACCCCAGGCAAATGGAGCGTGTCCCGCGACGAGGACGCCGGGGATGGCGAGGGGATCGATGCCTTCGAAGCGTTCGATGATGGCGACGCCTGTATTCAGCACGTAGTCGCCGTTGATCTCGTCGTCGGTCAACTCGCGCGTGCAGGGAACCGGGCCGTGAAAGTAATCGGCGTGCGTGGTGCCGAGCGCGGGGATATCGCGGCCCGACTGTGCCCAGGCGGTAGCGTTCTCCGAGTGCGTATGTACGACCGCGCCGATGCCGGGGAATGCCTTATAGAGAGCGAGATGCGTCTTCAGGTCGCTGGAGGGGCGAAGATCGCCTTCGACGATGCGGCCTTCAAGGTCGGTGACGACCATGTGTTCGGGGCGAAGCTGATCGTAGTCCACGCCGCTGGGCTTGATGACGGCCAGCCCCTGCTCGCGGTCGATGCCGCTGGCGTTGCCGAAGGTGTAGAGGACGAGTCCGCGATTGACAAGCTCGAGGTTCGCCTCAAGCGTACGGGCTTTCAATTCTTCCAACATCAGGCCGTTCTCTCCATGCGGGCTGCAGCGTTCGGATGCAGTCCGTCTCTGTGTTTGCGGTCGTTGGTGTGCGAGAGCTTCTTCAGCTGGAGGACGCGGAAGAATGCCTACTCCGAATAATGGTTAACGATCATAGCCGGTCTTAACAACGTTCCATAAGAGGGAATGTTTTGAATGCGATCCGCGCCGGTTTCCTGTGCAGTCTGCGGTGCCGTCTTACGAGGACGCTGGATGGGCTTCGGAGGGCGATCACCGTTTTGTATTTGCGGAAAACCGTGTGCGGGTGGTGAAATAAATCCAATGCGCAGACTCCTGTCCATTCTGCTGTTGGCCATTCTTGGCCTTCCGGTCGCTACGCCGCTGCTGGCGTCGACCCGGCAGGAGGAGTCGAGTCTGCCTGCATGCTGCCGGCGTGGCGGAGCCCATCACTGCATGGGAATGACGCATACGTTGTCCAGCAACTCGCCGCAGTGGGCTGCACCGATGGAACACTGCCCGTACAGCCCGGCTTCAGTCACGGTTGTGCACGGCGATGCCTTTGCCATGCCCGTCTCCGAGGCGGCGTATGCGGGGATCGTCAGCCATCCCGCAGTTCATGTGCAGACCGAGTCGCTGCGTCGCATCTCCCGCGATCGCTCCCGCCAGAAGCGCGGCCCTCCTACCCTCTCCTAGTCGAACTCTTTCCTGCTGTCTGTTTTATCGGCCTTCGTGTCGATGCGTGTCTCTTTCTCTCGTTTGGGAAGGATGAGCACCGCAGACGCAGGAATTCCTGATCGCAATCGCTGATTGCAGGTTCGTCTTTGCACAACTTGAGAGGAAAAAGATGTCCACGGTATGGAGGATGGGCGGCGCGTTCGCGTTGGTCGCCGCAAGTCTGACGGTAGGAGCGCAGAGCGCGGGAGAGGGCGTGCTGTCTGGACAGGTCACTGACCTGGGGAGCGCCGCGATCGTTGGTGCGCAGATCGAAGCGCACGCTGTTCACGGAGGCGCAGTGCTGCATTCGGTCAGCGATCAGCAAGGGCGATTCTCGTTTTCCGGTGTGGCTGCGGGAGCGTATCACCTGCGCGCCGCGCACGACGGTTTCCAGGAGAAGCAGCAGGAGATCGACGTCATCGCAGGCCAGGGGGCCGTGGTGAAGCTGGCGCTTCCCGTCTCCACGCTTACGCAGAATGTGACGGTCGAGGCGCAGCCCGCGCTGATGACCGAGACGCCTGCAAGCCAGACGCAGGCGCAGGTCAGCCGCGAAGACTTCAAGAACTCTCCCGCGACGACCATCGCTGACGTGCTCAGCCTGGTCCCCGGCGTCACCTTTGTGCAGGGCAATGGACCGCGCGATGTGGCGGTCTCGGTGCGCGGAGCCAGCAATCGTCAGATCTACGGCGTGCGTAATGTTCAACTGTTTGAAGATGGGTTCCCCGTCACCCAGCCCGACGGCCTGGGACGCACGGACCTCACCGATCCGCACGCCTACAGCAGCATCGACGTGGTGGAGGGGCCATCGTCGGCTCTGTACGGAAACTATGCGACCGGCGGCGCAATCAACTTTCACACGCGTAGCGGCTCGGAGATTCAGGGGCTCGAGGTGGGCGCTGACTTCGGCAGCTTCGGCTACTACAACGACTATGCGACGTATGGCGCAGGCAACGATCGCTACCAGTTCTCCGGCTTCGTCAGCAACGTTCGAGCCGACCAGGCGACGGTCAACAATCAATACAACACCGTCACGGTCAACCTGCTGGCCACCTTCGCTGCGACGCCGCGCGATCGCATGACCTTCAAGTTCATCAACAATGATCTCGACACCAATCTTTCGATTCGTCTCTCGCGCAATCAGTACCAGCTGAACCCTTACCAGCAGGGCTGCCAGGTCTACAACGCTGGCTTTGCCTCCAACGGTTGCTCCAGCATCAGCGTGTACGCCAACGGTTTCAACGGGACGACGCAGTCGCTGGGCGCAGCGCAGGCAGGGCTCAACCGGCACGACCGCCGCACCATCGTGGGTGCGCGCTACGAGCATGACCTGACGCACAACACCACATGGCAGACGCAGTTCGTCTGGGACAACCGCGATGCCAATCAGCCTACGTCGGCCTCGGCTTATCGTGGAACGCTGCCGTCCTTCAACGTCGTCAGCAACCTGCTGCGCCGCGGCCTCTTCGCGGGGAAGCAGTCGACGACTTATGTCGCGGGCTCGTTCAACTACGAGAACATCAACTCGCAGAGCGCGAACCTGATGCCCGGCGGGAAGGCGGCTCTCGGCGGTACGACACAGATCGTCGTCGGAACCCACAGCAACAGCGGCTTCCGCGTGCGTGAGGAGCTTGCGCTGGCCGAGCGCTGGGTGCTGGTTGCAGGACTCGGCGGTGAGTACACGGCGCTGAATGCGCTGGCGCAGAACTACACCTATCCCGTCGGCGGAACGCCGGCGATCTCGCCGGTGAACGCCGACCGAACCTTCTTCAATCTCGCGCCCGAGGTCGGCGTGCAGTTCCATCCGGATCGCGCACTGCGGCTGCATGCGCGTCTTGGCACGGGTTACGGAACGCCGCAGGCGACGCAGTTGTTTACCAATGCGCAAGGCCAGTTTGGCAATAACATCACGCTGAAGACGCAGCGCAACATCGGCGTCGATGGCGGAGCGGACTGGATGTTCGGATCATCGCTGCAGCTCTCCGCTGCGGTCTTCTACGAGTGGTTTCATAACGAGCAGGTCACGCAGTCGCCGGGAGTCAATCTGCAGAGCTATACCTTCAACGCTCCCGCCTCCGCGCATCGCGGTGTGCAGGCCAGCGTGGACTGGCACCCTCTGCCGCAGACGTTCTCCGGACTGCGGTTGCGCGCGTCGTACCTGTACGACAACCAGATCTACACCGACTACACTGAGCAGCTCACGACGGGCAGCGCAACCAACAGCTTCTCGCGGAGTGGGAATCGAATCCCCGGCGTGCAGCCGCATTATCTGAATGCGCGTGTGGTGTACGACCAGCCTTCGGGGCTGATGCGTGGCTTCGGCGCATACGTGGAGACGAACTGGCGCGCCAACTATGTGCTCGACAACGCGAATCTTCTCTCTGCACCGGGCTACACGCTCTGGAACCTGAGCACGCACTACGATCCACCTGCGGGTCACGGCGCGCTCTCGCGGCTGCGTTTCTTCTTCGATCTGCAGAACCTCACCAACAAAACCTACATCGCCTCGGCGGGCAACCTCACCAATTCGCTGAACGCGCAGGGACAGCAGAACGGCGCAGCGGTGTTGATGAATGCGTCGGGTTCGATCTATGCCGGAACGCCGCGTGCTTCCTACGGTGGCGTGAGGGTGCGCTTTTGACGACAGAAGACAAAGCAGTGGCAGGTGATCCCGGGAACATCCCCTTCTCAAGGAGAGCACGATGGGTACCATGACAACCGATCTGGCAGTGGAGGAGCAGTCGAAACGGATCTATCGCGCTGTCTGGCGGTGGCACTTCTATGCCGGGGTGTTCTGCATTCCGCTGGTGATCTGGCTCTCCTGCACCGGCTCCATCTATCTCTTCAAGCCGCAGATCGAGCGCTGGCTCGACCGGCCGTACGACCATCTTGCGCTGCATGGGCAACGGGCGACGCCGGAGCAGATCGCCAATGCCGCGATGAACGCCGTGCCGGACTCCAGCCTGCACTACTACGAGGTGCCTGCGAATAGGGACGGCGCGGTACGCGTCATCGTCGGCGTCGGGCAGACGGAGTATCGCGTCTACGTTCACCCGGAGACGCTGCGCATTCTGAAGGTCATCGACGAGGATAAGCGTCCCATGCGGCTGATCTTCCATCTGCATGGCGAGCTGCTGGCGGGCGACTGGGGCTCGCGCATCGTGGAGCTGGCGGCATCGTGGGCGATCGTGCTGTTGGTCAGCGGTCTCTATCTCTGGTGGCCGCGGCAGACGGAGAAGCTTGCAGGCGTGTTGTGGGTGCGGCTGGGAAGAGGGAAGCGCATCTTCTGGCGCGACCTGCATGCGGTGACGGGAGTCTGGGTCTCTGCGTTTGCGCTCTTTCTTCTGCTGACGGGACTGCCGTGGGCGAGTGGATGGGGCACGTACTTCAAAGCGATCCGCAAGATGACCGGCACGAACGTGGTGAAGCAGGACTGGACTACGGGCCGCTCCTCGGAGCTGGCTCAGCGCGCGGCGATGAATCGCCCCGCGGCCTCAGACGATGGCGGAGGCCACGCCGACCACATGGGGCACGTGATGCCGCGTATGACCTGGCAGGGAGCGTATGCGCCGCTTGATCGTCTCGTTCCGGCGGCGGATGCGCTGCACCTTGCAGCGCCCGTGCTGATCATGCCAGCGATGCGCATTGATGGGGCATGGACGGTGAAGTCCGATGCGCAGAATCGTACGCTGCGCACGACGGTGATGATGGATCCGCGCACGGCGACCATCATCAGCCGCGAAGACTTCGGCCAGCGCCACATCCTCGATCGCATCGTCGGCTTCGGTGTGGCCGTGCACGAGGGACAGTTCTTCGGACTCGCGAATCAGTTGCTGGGGCTGGCGACGGCGATGGGGCTGGTGCTGCTCTCTGTCAGTGCGCTGGTGCTGTGGTGGAGGCGCAGGCATGTCGGCGTGTTGGGCGCGCCGGTGCCGATGGAGCGGCCACGCTGGCCGGTTGCTGTAGTCGCGGTGGTTGTGGCGCTGGCGCTGTACCTGCCCGCGATGGCGGCGTCGCTGTTGCTGGTGATGGTGCTGGAGCGATTCGTCTTCTCGCGCATCGTGCCGGTCAGCCGTTGGCTGGGACTTGATTCCGCATAAAAATGGCCATGCCCAGAAGTGACATCTGGGCATGGCCTGGAGGAGACGTTTCTCTTTTAGAAGGTGAGTTTCAGAGCCGCCTGCACGTTGCGCGGCAGGTTGGCCTGCGCGGTGATGGCGCCGAAGGTGGAAGAGCCGAACTGGGTATTCGGCAGACCGAACTGCACCTTGTTGAGGACGTTGAAGGCCTCCAGCCGGAACTGCATGGCCAGGGTTTCGTGGATGGGGAAGTCCTTGATGACGGAGAGGTCGTCCTGAAATCCTGTCGGCCCGCGCAGACGGCCGGAGGAGCGCGGAACGTCGCCCAGTTCGAAGGCCTGCGAGAGACGGAAGGCCGCGGGGTTGAGGTAAGCCTGCATCTGGCCTGTCCCGCCGAGACGCTTGCGAACGTCGCCCGAGGTTAGAGGAGTAGCTCCCTGCACAAACGTGGGGCGAGAGCCGGAGAAGGCTTGTCCGCCCGTCTGTGTGATGCCCAGCGGGAAGCCGGACTGGATCGAGATGATGGTATTCAGCTTCCAGCTGCCGATCAGTTGATTCACGAAGCCGTTGACTCCACCACCGAATCTCTGCCCGCGACCGAAGGGAAGCGAGTAGTTGGCGTTGGCGACGAAGCGCTGCGGCACATCAGACGTCAGCACTGACCACTCGTGATCGCGGATGTGATAGCTGTTCTGAATATCGGGCGTTCCATTGGCGTTCAGGAAGCCGGTAAGCAGCGGCGACGTGTTGCCCATCAGCTTGGAGAAGGTGTAGCTGAGCGTGGCCGACAGGTTCTTCGATCGCTGAATCGTGATGAAGGCCTGTGCGCCATGAAACATCGATGCTCCGATGCCGTCCTGGTTAACCGTCAGCGAGGAGTTGTTCATCGCCGTATTGGAGACGTACTGCGGAAATGCTGCCAACAGCTGCGCACGCTGCACTGTGGTCGCCGCGAGTGGGCCGGTCGTGACCTTTCCATAGAAAGGGTTCGGTACGGCAGCCTGCAGGTAGGCGATCTGCGCGGCACTGCCTGGCGCTCCCCAGTACTGATCGCGCAGGTCGTTGGGGCGGAAGTTGATGGGAAGGTGAACGCCGTGGCTGCCGACGTAGTTCAAGTGCAGCACGATGCCGTTGGCGATCTGCCGTTCCACGCTGACGTTCCACTGCTGGGAGTACGACATCGGCGTGTCATATTGCACGCCCGCTACGCTGGTTCCTGTTCCGACCGTCACGCCGGCGGCTGACCCCGCGGGTAGCAGAACACCGTTGGGGAAGGGGTTGGTCATCGTCGTCGTAGGTACGTTGGTGGAGGCGAAGATGGTCTGTGTCGTTTGCGACGAGCCCAGTGTGCTCGACAGGTAGAAGCGCTGCGAGGTTGGTAAGTAAAGAATGCCGTATGCCCCGCGCAGCACAGTCTTGTCGTCGGCCTGGAAGGCGAGGCCGAAGCGCGGAGCGAACTTGTTGTACGAGGTCTTCCAGGTGCGTGTCGGGAAGTCGGAGCCGAGGTAGCGCGCGCCACCGGTGAAGGGAAGCGTCGAGGATGAGAGTGGGTTCGCTACATTCAGGTCAATATCGGCCCACTGATTATGCCGCTCCTTCATCCCGGTCTCGATCTCATAGCGCAGACCGAGATTCAGCGTCAGTCTAGGGTTGATCTTCCAGTCGTCCTGGAAGTACATGGCGTTGTACCACTGGTCATAGGCAGGCTTTACCTGGCGGGTGAGGCTGGCCGAGGTGAAGGTGCCCAACATGTAGGCGGCGAAGGCATCGAACTGCGACTGCCCTGAAGGGACGGCCCCGCTGACGGTCGGGCCGTTGGTCAGCGTCGTGTCGAAGGTGAGGGTGCCGGGACCGTTGCTTGCGCTCTGCTGGTGCTCAAGAATCAGCCGCCCGTCATAGCCAAAGGTCAGGGTCTGCTTGCCGCGCTGCCACACGGCAGTTGAGGCGAGCGAGTGGGTGTAGTGCTCCCAGCGATTGGTGTTTGCTGCATACGACATGTTGGCGTAGCCGTTGATGGAGACAAAGGGCAGGCCAGTAAGCTGCTGCTGGTTGTCGAGGTTTCCGCTGTAGCCGTAGTCCGACGCTGTGTAGCCGGTATAGTTCTGCGGAATCTGGAAGTTCTTCTGGTAGGAGAAGCCGTAAGCCGTCTGCACCAGAAAGTTCGGCGAGAGGGTCCAGCTGTCGCCCACGGCGAAGAGATAGCCATGAAGCTCCTGGTTGATGCCGCTCGGCCCGGTGGGCTGGTTGAAGATGTCGTTCTCGTGGTGGGTGTTTACGTCTCGTGTGCCGCGCGCGAAGACGCGCTGTGCAGCGGAGAAGTTATGGTCGACGCGGAAGTTGAACTGGTCTTCCTTGTCGATGTAGGTATTGGCATAGCTGTAGTTGTTCGCTGTGCCGCTGGCGTTGGGCAGCGGATAGAACTGCAGCAGCTTCAGCGCGGTGGAGTTCGGATTGGCGATTGCACGTCCGGCGGCATAGCAGGTGCCCGCGACGCAGGCCGGCGCCAGCAGCTGACGGGTGGAGCCTACTGTGGAATAGGGATCGTAGATGGGGTTGAGAGCCTCGGTGAAGACACCCTGCCGCATCAGCGTGGTGGGAACCGTCGCCGTGGTGAAGGCATTGGAGGTATTGCGGGTGGCCTCCCAGCCGAAGGTGAAGAAGGTCTTGTTCCTGCCGTCGTAGATCTTCGGCAGCCAGACCGGGCCGTTCACAAAGACACCGTACTGGTTGTAGCGATGCGGCAGGCGGAAGTCGTCGCGCCCGGGGATGGGGTAGATGCCGGTGCGCTTGGTGAAATAATTCGCAGCGTCCAGCTTGTCGTTGCGGAAATATTCGTACGCCGTGCCGTGAAAGTTGTTGGCTCCCGACTTGGTGACGATGTTCAGAATACCGCCCGAGGAGCGACCGAACTGCGACGATGGTACCGAGGTGATGACCTTGAACTGATCGACGACCTCGACCGAGGGCGTCAGGGCAGGCTGGCCCTGGCAGCAGACCGTGATCGGTACGCCGTCAAGCAGCACTTCGTTCGATCCGCTGGCTCCGCCGTTGGACTCGAAGTTGTTGGTTGCCGCTGCGACGACGGCTCCGCGCACTGTCGCCACGCCCGCGCCGAACGATCCTCCGGGGTTGATGCCGGGGGAGAGAGCGGCCAGCCCATATGGGTTACGGCCGTTCAGGGGAAGATCGCTCACCTGCCGGGCGCCGACGGTGTAGCTGATGGTCGCGTCGTTGACCTCGAGGTCGGCCATGCCGGCGGATTGCACATCGATCGTCTCGGTGCTGCTGCCGACCTCAAGCGAAAGGTCCACGCTGACGTTCTGGTTGACCGTCAGCGTGATCTCGGTGGTGGCGGTCTTGAAGCCGGCCTGTGTGACCTGCACGCGATAGGGGCCGGTCTGCAGGGACGGGAAGTTGTAAATGCCGTCCTGGTTGGTGACGCTCTTCTGCACGAGGCCGGTATCGGACTTGGTCAGCGTGACCTGGCCTCCCGGGATAATGGCGCCCGTATTGTCGGTAATGCGTCCGGTAATGGTGCTGTTCGCAACCTGGGCCTGGGCAAAGTGGCCTAGCAGCAAAAGCGAAATCACAATAGCAAACCGCCGGGAGAGAGTTTGCATTTTCTGGAGGTACATCGATGGGCCTCTTCCTGAGTTGAAAACTGCCTCCGAACGGAGCCTCGCTTTTTCACAACGCGAGACTTGCCGTTCGGATTTCGGCGGTAACTATCGTTTCGCCATCGATACCTCGTCCAGTTCCATGCTGTTACGTTACGTAACAGCATGTTTGTTTTCATGTAGATACGGGAGTTTCCGCGACGAAAACGTTCTGTTACTGCGCTGCCTGATCGAGGTGCAGGATGGCGCCGTGCTCGTTCAGGTTCTTCTGCAGCTCGGCCACGCTGATCTTCTGGACAGGTATTTTCGCGTGAACCGCCATTGCCGCAGCCACTCCCGCAGCCTGCCCGACGATCATGTACTGAGGCTCCATTCGCACCGAGGAATAGGCCACATGCGAGGCCGAAAGGCAGACCGGCACCAGCAGATTCTCCGCCTCCTGTGGCTTGGGGAGGATTGATCGGAAGGAGATCTCGTACGGGTTCACCGGCACCTGCACATCGCCCTCGTTTCGCACGGAGCCGTCGGGCATGGCGACGCGCTGAATATTGTGCGAGTCGCTGTTGTAGGAGCCCATGCCGACCGAGTCCGGCTTCGTGCGATCGGTCTGCAGGTCGGCCTGATGCATCACGTACTCGCCCACCATGCGCCGTCCCTCGCGGATGTAGAGCTGGTTGGGCCAGTGGTCGGTGTCGGCGAACTCGTCTTTGGCGCGTCCCCAACTATTTGTTTCAGCGCGCAATGACTCCGGCACGCTCGGGTCGGAGGACAGAAACCACAGAAAAGACTGGGTATAGAGCATGTGCGCGTCCCAGATGCGTTTGCGCTCGGCGTAGCTGGCGTCGGGATAGCTCCAGCTTTTTCCGATGTAGTCGGTCGAAAACGGGCCATTGTTATTAAAGTCGGCCTCGTGGTTGGGAATCGCGACCGGATTCATCACGTCGCCCAGCTTCGGCGCGCGGTTCATGTGCTCGGGGAACTCCTTCAGGTAGCGTGCCAGCAGGGCAAATCGCGCGGCGTTGTATCCGGCGGGCCTGGTCCAGGGAAGCCGGTTCGCCGGATCGTTGGTCAGGATCAGGCGAAGGTTATACGACTGCACCTTCTTGTCGCCCTCGCCGTTGTCTCCCATGGGGCCGGGATCGACCTCCGGCATCAGCTTGTGATGGTCGTCGTAGGGCGAGATCTTCCAGCGGAACTGATGCTGCGGCGTGTCCACGCGGACGCCAGCCAGGCTCTCGTCATAGACCTTGGTCGATTCGCGGCCGACGGTATAGGTGATCTTTGCCTGCGCCATCAGATCGCCCTCGTAGGAGCAGTCGGCGTAGACCTTCGCCTCCCAGCTCTTGCCGTCTTCGGTGGCAAGGCCTGTGACGTGCGTACCCGTCTTCGTGACGCCGCCCTTCTCCTTCAGGCGCTCGTGAAAGCGGACCTCGACGCCGGTCTTCTTCAGCCACTCGGTAAAGATGGCCTCGCCGACGTGGGGCTCGGAGAGCCAGTCGAACCGTTCATCGAGGGTCTCCGACTGCGGGCCGTAATGGGCTGCCGCCTGGCGATAGAAGTCGCGGGCATAACCGCCGATGACGTGAAAGTTGGCGGTATCGGTGGCAGACAGCCCGCCAGTCACCATGCCGCCGAGGTGCGTCCCCGGCTCCAGCAGGATCACGTGCAGACCCTCCCGCGCCGCGGCGTAGGAGGTCATCACACCGGAGGCCGTTCCTCCGTAGACGATCAGGTCGGCTTGCTGCGCGGGAGGTACCGCCGCAAAGGCCGAAGTGGTAACAGAAAATAGAGCAGGCAAAAGAATGCGTAAAGATCTCATGGCCGATGATGGTGCCATGCCGTAACCATGATTGGCACGTTTCCTGCGGTATGTTACGCGCTGTTACATCGAATTTGCAGGGGCTTGCGCGCGATAGGCGTGCATGGCGACCGGCCATGATCGCAGCGGTTTATTGCTCTCCACCTCGGTCTGGACGACCATCTCGAAGAAGGGTGGCGAGCCGTGCCGTCGCCACATCTCGTCGATCGAGTTCGACCCGGCCGACGAAGAGAGTAGAGTCACCATCGCCCCCGTACGTGCCGACTCCAACAGCAGTAGCTTCAGCCCGGGAGCCCGCCCCGGCAGCAGCGCGATGATCGATGGTTCAATGCTGCGTTGCGCTCCCACACTCACCCGGTCGTAGCGAGCCTGTTCCGACGGCGCCGGACTGGCGTTGGCCACCCAGCGTTCGTTCATCGACAGGGTGAAGTTCAGCGTCTGGAGGTAAGCATGGAATGGCTGCATCGTCTGATGCGTGCCCAGCATAATGACATTGGCCTCTTCGAGCACCATCATCGAGGAGTCGCGGCTCACGTCGAAGGAGACGCGCTGTTTGGCTCCCACCGAGTCGAGATAGCGTGCCATGTCGATCGCCGCCAGCGTATCCCAGGTGACGGTATAGGGCATCTCCACGCCCGGCGTCCCCAGGTTCTTGATCAGATCGCGAAATTGAGGGTCATCGTCGATGTGGCTATAGTCGTTGACCTTCGTCGAGCGAAGGCGGAAGGTGGGTGCTCCGGAGAAATGAAAGAACACAGGTGTCGGCAGGATGATCTTGATGGGCTCCTCGCCCTGCAGAAAACGCGCCCAGAAGGTGGTCGGCTTCGGCTGCTCGACGGCATAGCTCTTCTGCAGCGTGTGATATTTCCAACCCAGCAGGCCAACGGTGACCGCAAGCGCAAGGCATAATCCTGCGAGTACCGGAAGCAGGTATGGCCGCAGCCCGTCCGTCCACGATGTTTCGACAGGGAGCGCAATCTCTTCGGGCTCCTCGACCGTGGGCAACGGGTCGAGCGCCATCAGTTGATGGGTGCCGGTCGGGATGACCAGCATCTCCGTCTCACCCGGCTCGCTCTGGTAATAGTCCTTCAGCTTCCGGCGCAGGCGCGAGATGTGTACACGTACGGAGGCATCCACCGTGGAGTCGAAGCTGCTGTTTCGTCCCAGCGCCTCGGTCGCGATGGCGTATTCGCTGACCGTCTCACGGCGCTGCTCCCACAGGTACGCGAGCAGCTTGCGCTGCGTCTCTGCACGGGCAAACTGCGGGCTCTGCAGAATGTGCTGGACATGCGCCTCCAGGCCGTCGCCTGCCTCAGAGGGTCGTGCCGGACGTTGCATCTCCGAAGGTGGCGGTGTGGCGATGTCTGCCATGCACGGCATTCTATCTACTGTGCTGTACGACTGTCTCGGCCCGCTGTCCGCTCCTGATGGAAGAGCCGCTGCAGCTGCGCGGGATAGGTCTGTTTGCCTTCGGCTGCAACTCCCGGTGCCCTGACTCCGATACCGTACGTCAGGCTGTCGCCCATGCAAAGGACCGTATCGGTATCCCTCATCCGGGAGGGCAGCGCAGAGCGAACGGTCTCTGCGAGCAAAGCATAGCCCTTCGCCGTGAGATGAACGCCATCGGTGCTTAACTCGTCCGTCGGGCCTCCGGCGCGAATCAACGCTGCGTGGAAGTCAGCGACCGCCATTTTGTCTGTGTGCGCAATGTGCTCAAGCGCGTCATCGAGCCGCCTGATTCGTTCCTCCGGAGAGACATCTCCGTAGACGCTGGCGTTGTGCCGCTGCAGCAGCCGCTTCGTGTCGGGCTCGTGAACGAGCACGATCACAACCGTCGCGCCCGCATCCCGCGAGCGCTTCACCATCGAAGAGACATGCTCTGCCGTCTGCTTGACGGGGAGAAACTTCTTATCGTTGACCGCATCGTTCATGCCGACAAAGATCACGACAGCCTGCGGATGATATTGCGTGAGGGCCTTGTCCAAACGCAGATCGACCTCGGCGCTGCTCTCGCCCGGCACGCCATCATTCACGACGCGGACGGCGGCTTGTGAGGCACAGCAGAGAGCGGGAATGGCGCAGAGCGCAACAAGAGAGAGCGCGATGAACCGTCTTTTACGCACGCAACGACTCTAGCATCGTCGCGCAGTTCTTAATGTTATTGAACCGTCTGTGTCGTCAAGGCCCGCGCGGCATTGCGGGAGTCGCGGATCAGGTCGGGCAGACCGACGCCGCGATAGCCGTTGCCCAACAACACAAGATTGCCGATTGTGTCGATCCTGCGCTCCAGCTCGGCCATGCGCTCCAGATGACCGACGGCATACTGCGGCAGCGAGAGCGGAAGTCTGCGCACAACGGTGACGCGCGGCTCCGGCAGTGGCCCGAGGATGCGTGCCAGCTCCAGGCGGGCGACAGCGGCGATCTCGTCGTTGCCGCAGCGCATCAGCCGTTCGGCTGCGTGTCCGCCAAAGAAGGCGCGCAGCAGGCATCCGCCTTTCGGAATGCGTCCGGCGTATTTCTGATGCATAAAGGTACACGCCATCAGCAGCGTGTTCTCCGCTGATCCGGGAGGGACGAGGAAACCGAAGCCAGGTGGCAGTGTGATCTGCTTGCCATCTTCAAAGCCGAAGCCGACCACGACGGCTGAACTGGCCTCCTCGGGCATGAGCGGCTTGATCTCCGCATCAAGCGGAGTCAGAAGCTCACTGGCTACATGCACCGGAGTTGCCAGCAGTACGGTATCGAAGTGTTCCGTCTCTGTTGGTCCGTGGCTCACGGAGAAGCTGATCTGCCAACCGCTTTTGTCGCGCTCGAGTGCGGTCACCTTTGTGCCGAGCCGCACCCACGTCGGAGGAATCGCCGCAACCATACGATCGATCAGCGTGCCGAGACCGCTGCGCAACGAGGTGAAGATCGAACTCTTCTTTCCACTTCCAACTTTGGCGCGCAGTGCCTCGATGAGGCTGCCGTGTTCGCGCTCCATTGCGACGAAAGGGGCCATTACCGCGCGTACGCTCAACTTTGAGACATCGCCGCCCAGCACGCCGCTCAGCAGAGGTGCGCCGATCTTCACCAGCACCTCGTTGCCGAAGTGCCGTTCGACAAATGCGGCAACGCTTTCGTCATGATCCGGCGCCGCAGCTTTCAACTCTTCGGCGCGGTTCACTTCGTCGTGAAAGGCCGCGCGGGCCGTGTCGCTGAAGAGAGTGGTGGCATCCAGTGCTGCCAGGTCTGTCGGCACCATCATGCGCATGCCGTCGGGCACGGGTTTCAGCACGCCGTCGACCAGCACATATGTTCTGCGGCCCTCATCGCTGGAAGGGAGGAGTTCATCCTCAAGCCCCAGCTCTACCGCCAGCTCACGCGCCCATGGCTTCTCGGTCACCCATCCGTCTGGCCCGCCTTCGATCACGAAGCCGCCTTCACGGATCGTCTCAACAATGCCACCCAGCCGCGACGATGCCTCAAAGAGCGTGACCTTGATCTCGCCGCCATGATGACGACGCGAGCTTGCCAGCTCATACGCCGCTGCGACGCCCGCAGTTCCGCCGCCAATGATGGCGATTCGCTTCACGCGGACCTCGTTACAGATTCCTCAACGCTCACCTCGGCCTCGCGGACGATCTGTGCCAGCGCCTGCGTCAGCACCGGCGAATCGTTCAGGCTCTCGGCGCGCCATAGCTTCATGCCCATTCCGGAGGCCATCTCGCGGAAGGCGATATCGATGTCGTACAGAATCTCGACGTGATCGCAGAGAAAACCGATCGGCTGCATCACGACGCCTTCGTGGCCCTCTTCGTGCAGCGCCTTCAATGTGTCTTCCACGGTCGGCCCAATCCATGGACCGCCGCTGACGCCCTGGCTCTGAAACGCGAAGTACCAGTCAGAATCCTTGAAGCCGACCGCCGCCAGCCGCTCTGCGACCAGCTCCGCAGTGCGCTTTGCCTCGACGGGATACGGGTCCGGCGAGTCCTGCATCGGGGTTCCCGGGCGCGCTCCAGCAATAGAGGCCTCGCCGGTCATGATGGTGCGGCAGGGGACGCTGTGAGCGGTGAACAGCACCGGCACGCGGTGGCCGGTCTCTGCGCACGCCGTGGCCCATACCGGCCACAGCTTCTCGGCGAACGCCTGCGCCAGCAGCGGATTCTCCGCCCATCCCGCAACAAACTCGACTGTCATCTCCGTCGCGGCGCTCATCAGCGCACGGCGATAGAGACCAACACTGGTGCGAGAGTTCTGTGGCGCAAGGCAGATGGCGCGAATGTGGGTCACGCCGTCCTCGCGCATCTTCGCGACGACATCGGCTATATAAGGATGCCAGTTGCGCATCGCCGCGTAGACCGGCGCACCGTCCAGCTCCTCTGCGAGCAGACGGCGCTGCTCCAGCGTCCACCTGGTGAGGTGCGGCGGCTCCGTTCCCGGAGTCTCCTTCAAACCGATCAGCGCATAACGATGCTTTAGTTCGTCGACGACGGCATCGGGCAGGGCACGTCCGCCGGTCACCTTGCTTAGATACTCGGCCATCTCACCCAGAACATCCGGGGTCCCGTGGGCCAGCAGCAGGACGGCTTTGCTCATCGTGCGCCAAACTCCTTCACCCATTCGACTGTCTTAATTACGTTGTCGACCGGCGTGCCCGGCACGATGCCGTGGCCCAGGTTGAAGATGTGGCCCGGCCGTCCGGCGGCCGCATCCATCACCTCGCGCACGCGCTCCCGCAGAACATCCTCCGGGGCAAACAGCGCGATCGGGTCAAGATTGCCCTGCACGGCGCAGCCCTCGCCGACGGCCTTCCAGCCTTCAGCCAAAGGAATCCGCCAGTCGAGGCCGATCACGTCGGCTCCCGTCTCGCGCATCGTCGGCAGCAGTGAGGCAGTATCGACGCCGAAGTAGATGACCGGTACGCCGAGCGCGCGCACCCGTTGCACCAGCTCCGTCGTCGGCTTCAGGCAGTAGGCGCGATAGTCGGTGACGCTCAGCGCGCCTGCCCAGCTGTCGAAGATCTGGATGACGTCGGCTCCGGCCTCGACCTGTTGCGCGGCGTAGGCCACCAGCACCTCGACCAGCTTCTCCATCAGCAGCGGCCATGAGACGCTGTCGCCGTACATCATGCGCTTGGTCTCTATATAGTTGCGCGACGAGCTGCCCTCGATCATGTAGCTGGCCAGGGTAAACGGCGCTCCGCAGAAGCCGATGATGCCCAGCTGATCGCCGTCGGCCCGCGGACCGGCAAAGTGCTTCGCTACCTTGCTGATGGCCTCGGCGACGTAGCCAAGTTCGGCGACGCGGTTGGTCTGCAAGGCGCGAACCTGCTCGGCGGTACGTACCGGCGCGTGGACGACCGGGCCTTCGCCGGCAAGAAATTCGAAGTCGACGCCCATTGGCGTGAAGGGAAGCAGAAGGTCGGCGAAGATGATGGCCGCGTCCACGCCCAGCCGCTCGGCGGCCGTAATGGTCACCTCGGAGGCGATCTCGGGTGTCCGGCAGATCTCCAGCAGGGAGTGATGCTTGCGCACAGCCATGTATTCGGGCATGTAACGACCCGCCTGGCGCAGCAGCCAAACCGGCGTCCTGTCCACCGGCTGACGCAGGCAGGCGCGGACAAAACGGCTGCTGCCTGCCGGGTTTTTCTGTTTGCTCGTGGCCTGTTCCGGCGCTGTCGGGGCGTTGCTCAAAAGGCTCTCCATGACTCGTTCTTTTGAGCCTAGCATCTTGGCGGGGCGCCTTCCATTATGTCCGTTTATCGGCTTTGAATCGCCACTTCGCGCAGATAATCACCACAACGCGCCATGGGTGATGCTCTCCCCCGTCATGGCTGTACGCGACGCAGGCAGTGGCACGCCACCACGCATGCAGGCGTTTCCTGCATGCCGCTGGCGCGAATGTTCGAGACCGCGCTTTTGCGCCGAGTCGAAACGTCAGAATATCTTTATTTTCAGTCTTCCAGGCGGAAGGAGAATTCTTCGATGACGGGGTTGGTCAGAACCTCGCGGGCGATGCGTTCCACCTCGGTCTTCGCGGCTGCGGCATCAAGGCCATCTTCCAGCGTAAGAACGAAGTACTTCCCCTGTCGCACATCGGCGACACCCTGGTATTGCATACGCTTCAGTGCATCGGCAACCGTCTGCCCCTGGGCATCCAGCACCGTCCGTTTCAACGTGACATAGACATAGGCCTTCATCTTGCTTGATTATAGACATGGTGGTGCCTATTCGCTCCGCAACCGACGCAAGTGCCAGAGTTTCCTTTCTGTGTGCAGGCGGCCATGGCTTCCCCATCGATTCCATCTTTCGAAACGAGACGATTCCTAGCGTATGCCGAACTATCTTGAGCTTCCTGTTGGGCCCGGTTCGCCCGAAGTGATCAATGCCATCATCGAGATTCCGCTTGAGGGAATCAATAAGTACGAATACGACAAGGAGCTTCACGTCTTTCGTCTCGACCGCAACCTGTACTCGCCCGTGCATTACCCCGGCGACTACGGGTTCATCCCGTCGACCCTTGGGGATGATGGCGATCCGCTCGACGTGCTGGTGCTGGTCGATACCCCCAGCTTCCCCAGCTGCGTGATGGAGGTTCGTCCCATCGGCCTGCTCGAGATGAACGACCAGGGCCTCGGTGACGAGAAGGTTCTTGCCGTCGGCAAGGGCAATCCCCGTTACAAGGATGTCTGGAACTTCTCGGAGATTTATCCGCACATTCTCAAAGAAATTACTCACTTCTTCTCGATCTATAAGGATCTCGAGGGCAAGCGCGTTGAGGTGAAGGGTTGGCGCGATGCCTCCTACGCCCGCGCCAAGGTCGTCGAAGCGCAGCAGCGCTTCATCGACAACGCTGCCGCGAAGAAGTAGACACATCGCCGCCGCCGGGCCGGGTTCCACGAGGTCTGGCGGCGGTTTTGCTTTAAACGTCTGCGCAGAGCCGGCTTTTGGTATGTCGGAATTTACGAGACCGATACAATCGCTCACGAATTACGCCGCGCACGGTATAATCACCCAATACCCATTCCTCAACCGGGATGCGGAGAGTTGGCCGAGTGGCTGAAGGCGGCGGTTTGCTAAACCGTTATAGGGTCAAAAGCTCTATCGGGGGTTCGAATCCCCCACTCTCCGCCATAAAAAGTTGAAGAGTGACTTTAAAGATTCATCAAGACAGAAACCACCCGCCAAAAGCGGGTTTTCTTGTCTTCCACCCATCCTCGTCAACATCCATTTGTTCGACATCTCATGGGTTCTGAGTTCGGATTTCCTCGCTTCTTGCCGCTAAGATGGGCAAGGCACTATGAGTAAAAACAGATCCCTCTCCCCCGAACTCCTGTTGCACATCGCACAAACGCTGAATCTTCCCCTCCGTTCGATGGCTGTCGTGATCGAGCTGCTCGACGATGGCGGCACTGTGCCCTTCATCGCCCGCTACCGCAAGGAGGCGACTGGCAACCTGGACGAGGTCCAGATTCGCGACATTGAAGAGAAGCTCGCCTACTTCCGCGAACTGACCGATCGTCGCGAGACGATCCTGGCTTCGATCGCCGAGCAGGGCAAGCTCACAGATGAGCTGAAGGCGAAGATCGATGCCACCTTCGACAAGAGTGAGCTTGAGGATCTGTATCTTCCGTACCGTCCCAAGCGCCGTACCAAGGCGACTATCGCACGCGAGCGCGGCCTCGAGCCGCTGGCGCAGTATCTCTGGGCGCAGGAGACAGGGCCGACGTCACTGGCTGAGATGGCTGCGGCGCTGGTCAATGCCGAGCTTGAGGTCAACACCGCCGACGAGGCCCTCGAAGGCGCGCGGCACATCATCGCCGAGTGGATCAGCGAAGAGGCTGACCTGCGCAAGGCGCTGCGCCAGCTCATGTTCGATGAAGGCGTCGTCATCAGCCGCAAGGCGTTCGATGCCGTCGATGAGCAGGAAAAGTTCAAGATGTACTACGAGTTCCGCGAGCCGGTGAAGGCCATTCCTTCGCATCGCATGCTCGCCATCCGCCGAGGCGAGGGCGAGAACGTGCTGTACTTCCTCATCGAGCTGGAGGCGCCGCGCGCGATCGCACTGATGCAGTCGCGGATTCTGCGTCGCCAGGGCGAATGGACGCGTCAGCTGGAGCTGGCGATCGACGATGCCTGGCAGCGCCTGGTCAACTCCTCCATCCAGGGTGAGATTCGACTGGAACTGAAGAAGCGCTCCGACACGGAGGCCATCAATGTCTTCCGCGACAACCTCTACAACCTGCTGCTGGCGGCTCCCGCCGGTCCCATCTCCGTGCTTGGGGTCGACCCCGGCCTGCGCACCGGTTGCAAGCTCGCCGTCGTAGACGAGACGGGCAAGATGCTGGCGCACGACGTCATCAATCCCCACACCTCCAAGCATGCTGTCGGCGAGGCGGTGGAGAAGCTGGATCACCTGATCCGCCAGCACAACATCCGCGCCATCGCCATCGGCAACGGAACGGCCTCGCGCGAGACCGATACCTTCGTGCGCGAGGTGTTGCGCGATAAGAAGATCGCCGATGTCTTCACCGTTACGGTCAGTGAGTCCGGCGCCAGCATCTACTCTGCCTCCGACATCGCGCGGCAGGAGTTCCCCGATCTCGACCTTACGGTGCGCGGTGCGATCTCCATCGCGCGCAGGTTGCAGGATCCGCTCTCCGAGCTGGTCAAGGTCGACCCCAAGTCGATCGGTGTAGGCCAGTATCAGCACGACGTCGATCAGCGCCAGTTGCAGCAGTCGCTTGAGAGTGTCATCGAGAGCTGCGTCAACCGGGTCGGCGTCGACCTCAATACGTCGTCGTGGACGCTGCTGCGCTACGTCGCCGGCATCACCGAGCGCACAGCACTCAATGTCGTGAGCTACCGCAATGAGAACGGCCGCTTTCGTTCGCGCGAGCAGCTTTTGCAGGTTGCTGGCATTGGCCCCAAGACGTTCGAGCAGGCAGCAGGCTTCCTGCGCATCCGCGATGGGGAGAACCCCCTTGACGGCACCGCGGTGCATCCTGAGTCCTATGCCGTGGTGGAGCAGATCGCCAAGTCGGCAGACGTGCCCGTCTCCGAGATCATTCGCAATCCACAGCTGCTAAGTCGCGTCGATAAGAACCAGCTCAGCGCAGGAACGTATACGCTGAACGACATTCTCGAGGAGTTGCGCAAGCCGGGCCGCGATCCACGCGATACCTTCATTGTGCCCAGCTTCGATGAGAAGGTGCGCGAGATCTCTGATGTGCAGGACGGCATGGTGCTCGAAGGTGTCGTCACCAATGTGACCAAGTTTGGAGCCTTCGTCGATATCGGCGTGCACCAGGACGGTCTCGTCCACATCAGTGAGCTCTCCAACAAGTTCATTAAGGAGCCGTCTGAGGCGGTGAAGACGGGACAGATCGTGAAGGTGAAGGTACTCACCGTCGATGCGAAGAACAAGCGCATTGGCCTCTCCATGAAGGCGCTCATGGCTCCTGCAGGAGGTGGTGGGGGCAGGCCCAATCCGCGCCAGCCTCGTCCGCAGGTGCAGGCAGCGCCGGCGACGATGGATGAGAAGCTTGCAGCGCTCTCCAGCAAGTGGAAGGTTCGCTAGAGAGATCCAAGTCTGTAACGATTTAAATAAAAACGGCGGCAGGAGCTGATGCTCCCGCCGCCGTTTTGTTTTGCGGGTTAGAACGACAGCCTTGCCGTGAGGGAGATTGCACGGGGGCCAGCGTTGTCCTTGGTTTGCATGCTGGTGATCTGGCCGAAGTTCGAGGTGGCGATATCCAGCGAAGCCGGAACATCGAAGTCGCTGTCACCTGACAAGAAGAAGTTGACCGCCTCCACGCTGCACGACACCGTCTCCCTCGATCCTTACCTCAGGAGCGTCCATCCTGCTTCTCCATAACGTGATGCCCGTGCAAACCCACCAGTCTGCTCAGGCTCATACCGTCTCGGCCACCTGTGGCAGCGGTGTCTCCGCAACATGAAACGGTGCTTCGAACTTTGTAGGTGCGGGCGGTGTGATCCAGCGAAACGTGGCGGGATCGAATGACTTGATGCAATCCATCGTCGAATGAATGAAGGCCGCTACGCGCCTCGTCGTTCCGTTCGTTCCCGCGACAGCGAGAACGATATTTGCCGGTGGAACATCATCCACGATGGGCAGGCATACAACGTAGTTTCCGTCATAGCTGTGATCCAGCGCGGGGCGCACGTTCAGGATGGCGTATCCATAGCCCGATGCCACCAGGCCGCGTACCAGCTCAAAGTTACGAACCTTCTGACCGATCTTCGGCTGGCGGCCCAGCCCCTTGAACAGCGAGAGCAGGTATTCATCGTGATGTGGCCGATCAAATAGAACCAGTGGGTCATCGACCAGGTCTTTCAAGCATACGCAGGGCTGCTGAGCCAGCCGGTGAACCTTCGGCAGCAAGACATATGGCTTGAGTTGCAGGAGGGGAACTTTCTGAAAAGAGGAGTCGAGGTTGAGGTCGTACATCAGAGAGATTTCTATGATTCCGGATCGCAGGCGGCGCGTCAGACTCTCTGTGGTTCCGTCGAAGATGGTGGTCTCTACACCGGGGTATTGCCGTTCAAATAGCTCCAGGATACGAGGCAGAAAGAAGGGGCCGACGGTCGAAAAACATCCGATATCCAGTCTTCCTGTTACGGCTTCGCTCAGCTCCTTCGCTCGGCGTTTCAGGTTACTGGCCTTGGTCAGCACCTCGCGCGCCTCGGCAACAAAATCCTGTCCGGCGGCAGTCAGCGTCACCCCCTTGGCGTGGTGACGCACAAAACATTGAATGCCGAAGACCTCTTCGAGATGAGAGATCGCCGCCGAAACTCCTGGCTGAGATACATACATCGAACGTGCTGCAGCGGATACGCTTCCGTGATCTGCAACTGCAATCAAGTACCTCAATTGCTGAAGGGTATAGTCCATATGGCTAAATCCGTTCGCTTTGAAGATTATTTACTTGTGATGATGAAATGAATTTTTCGCTAGGAAGAGCAAGGTTATCGTAGCCGATCGATGCCTGGCATGCAATCAAAGACTGCAGCCGTAGGGGCTAGGCGCGGCAAGTATCTTCTGTTGCAACGTAGTTACAAAATCCTATGCACCCTGTAGTCCCAGCGCATTGTCGCTGTTGTCTTTAAGAGAGATGCCTGTGGCGCCTACGATTCTCGCCTGCCCCAGCAGATGCAGCAGCCGGAAGGCTGCCTGTTCGTAGCTCAGCCCTACCGGACGAATGTTGGACACGCAGTTCCGCTCCGAGTCCATCCTGCCGATCCTTGGCCGATAGGTCAGATATGCCCCCAGGCTGTCCGGCGACTTCAACCCCGGACGTTCGCCGATCAGCATCAGCACTGCTTCGGCCCCGCGAAGCTCGCCGATAGCATCGCCCAGCGCCACCCGCGCCTGCGTTGCCATCACGACCGGATCGAGCGTCCACCGCTGCAGGCCGTTGCGCAACATCTCCAGCAGTGGCAGCGCATGCGATGCGGGTGCCAGCGCCGACAGGCCATCCGCCACCACTACCGTCAGCACACCCTCGCGCTGCGTGTTGTCCGCACGCAGCGACGAGGCGCACTCCGGATCGAGCATCCGCCCAAGATCCGGCCTCCGCAGGTATTCTGAGCGGTCCTGCGCCCGGCTCCACGCGCGCAACGTATCGAAGCCCGCCTCAGCCAGCCGCTCACGCAGAGCCGATGTATCCAGAGGCATATGGATCGCGTCCCTGGCAAGGGCGTGATCGCTGTTGAACTCCAGCACCGACGCGGTAGGCATGCTCCCCCCCGCGCGGCCCAGCGCGATCCGCGCCGAGGTCCACTGCGTCAACGTATGCCAGGGCTCGCGTCGGACGGGGCTATCGCTCAAAAGCTGCTCCCCAGGCTGTCCGCAGGCAGCAGCCGCTCCAGCGAAGCACGTGAGAGCGTAAACCTGCCGCTGCCGTCGACAATCTGCATCGTTCGCAGCCACTGTTCGAACTCCGGCGCTCGCTTGAGCCCCAGCACGCTGCGCACATACAGTGCATCGTGGAAGGAGGTGCTCTGGTAGTTCAGCATGATGTCATCAGCGCCTGGCACGCCGATGATGAAGTTCACGCCTGCCACACCCAGCAGCGTCAGCAGCGTGTCCATGTCGTCCTGATCGGCCTCGGCGTGGTTGGTGTAGCAGACGTCGCATCCCATCGGCAGCCCCAGCAGCTTGCCGCAGAAGTGATCTTCCAGTCCGGCGCGGATAATCTGCTTGCTGTCGAACAGATACTCCGGCCCGATGAATCCGACGACGGTGTTCACCAGCAGCGGGCGGTGCGCTCGCGCTACCGCATATGCCCGCGCCTCGCAGGTCTGTTGATCGACGCCGAAGTTGGCTTCCGCCGAGAGTGCGCTCCCCTGGCCGGTCTCGAAGTACATGCAGTCCGAGCCGATCGTTCCGCGCTGCAGCGAGTGGGCAGCCTCCTCGGCCTCTTGCAGCAGGCCCAGCGTAATGCCGAAGCTGGTATTCGCCTTCTCGCTGCCCGCGATCGACTGGAAGACCAGGTCCACCGGAGCGCCCAGGCGCATCGCCTCCATCGTGTTGGTGATGTGCGTCAGTACGCAGCTTTGCACGGGAGCGTCGAATCGCGTGCGGAAGTCATCGAGCAGACGCAGCAGAGCGATCGCCGAACTGACGCTGTCGCTCGCCGGGTTGATTCCGATTACGGCATCGCCGCAGCCATACAGGATGCCATCGACCACCGATGCCAGAATACCCTTGGGATCATCCGTCGGATGGTTCGGCTGTAATCGTACCGCCATCGTCCCCGGCAGGCCGATCGTCGAGCGGAACCGTGTGACCACGCGCATGCGGCTCGTCGCAAGAATCAGGTCCTGGTTGCGCATCAGCTTCGAGACCGCGGCAGCCATCTCCGGTGTGATTCCGCGGCTTACTGCGGCAATCGTCTCCGACGTCTGCATATCGTCCAGTAGCCACTCACGCAGCTGCCCCACCGTCAGGTGCGCAATCGACGCAAAGGCGGAGACGTCGTGCGTGTCCAGGATCAGCCGCGTGACATCGTCGTTTTCATACGGAATGATGGCCTCGTTGAGAAAATGCTTCAACGGCAGATCTGCCAGCGCAAACCGTGCAGCTGCGCGTTCGATCTCGCTATCTGCTGCCACGCCCGCGAGCTGGTCGCCCGAGCGGCTCGGAGTCGCTTTCGCGAGCAGCGTCTTCAGGTCATCGAACCGATACGTGATGCCGTTGATCGTGTGTGTAAACGCCATGCCGTGTTTTCAGGCGGCCGACGTTCGACGCACGAGCCGCAATAAGAGATAACCACCGCCGACCAGACCGAAGAAGACCAGCGAGATGGTTCGGTTGTAGTAGATGATGCTTGCCAGGCAGATGGCAACTCCCAATAGCGTCCACAGAGGAGCAAAGGGATACATTCGTGCGCGAAACGGCCTCACCATGTCGGGTTCCGTGCGCCGCAGGCGAAACAGCGCCAGCATGCTGACCGCATACATTACCAGCGCGCCCAGCACCGACATCGTCACAATATTCGCCGTAAGCGGCTGGCCGCCGATTGTAATCAGCGAGTCGCTGTAGATCGCTGCGATGCCTACCACGCCACCGGCCAGAATAGCGATCCATGGCGTGTTCAGCTTTGGATGAATCCTGCTGAAGACATGCGGCAGATAGCCCGCCCTTGCCAGCGCGAAGATCTGTCGCGAGTAGCCGAAGATGATACCGTGCAGCGATGCGATCAGGCCGAACAGGCCCAGCCACACGAGCATGTGCAGCCATCCGCTCGCCGGACCGACGATCATCTTCATCGCCTGCGGCAGAGGATCGTTAATGTTCGCCAGCAGACGCCAGTCACCTACGCCTCCGGCAAACAACATCACCCCGATGGCCAGCGCCAGCAGCGTGCAGATCCCTCCGATATAAGCGATCGGAATGGAGTGCGTGGGGCGCTCCGCCTCCTCCGCAGCCATGGCTACGCCTTCGATGGCGAGAAAGAACCAGATCGCAAATGGTACCGCGGCGAACATGCCATGTAGCGATCCCATGGAAAAGCTGTTATGTCCTGCCCATCCGCCCGCTGCGAAGTGGCTCAGATGAAAGCCCGGCGCAACGACGGCCATGAAGACCAACAGCTCAATGATGGCGAGGATGGTGATGAACAGTTCGAAGTCGGCGGCGATCTTTACGCCGACGATGTTGATCGTCATAAACAGGAGATACGCCAGCACCGCCGCATGCTTCGGCGACAACGAAGGGAACTGGACATTAAGATACGCACCAATCGCAAGCGCGATCGCTGGAGGCGCGAAGACGAACTCGATCAGCGTCGCTGCTCCGGCCAGATAGCCGCCGAACTCGCCGAAGGCGCGCTCCGCATAGGCGAAGGGGCCTCCTGCACTGGGGATCGCAGTCGTCAGCTCCGTGAAGCTGAAGATGAACGCCGTATACATGGTGGCGATAAAGATGGTGGTGGTCAGGAAGCCGAGCGTGCCTGCGCTGGCCCAGCCATAACTCCAGCCAAAGTACTCTCCCGAGATCACGAGGCCGACTGCGATGCCCCATAACTGCCAGGTGTTCAGTGTCGCTTTCAGGTGCGAGCTGCTGTCGTCCAAGATGTCTCCCTTGGATCATTATGCGCATGCACTCCAGAATGAGTTATCGAAAATCGGCAACAGCGCATACGCATTCCGCCACTGAGAATGTCACACGCTTCTTTCGCCAGGATTGATCGGAGTTATTCAGGGGGCGCATTTCATCAAATGCCTGTCTTCATAGGCGCTCGAAATTCCGCCACAAAGATTGTGGCATCAGGTCTTTAGCGAAAGCCGAGACTCCGTGTGATTCAAGCCGGCCTTTGCTCGTGCGCTTTTGGCGTGGTTCCAGCGGGAGCAAATAAGGGAGCCATATTCTTTTCTTCAGACAAACGAATGGCTTTGTGAGTATCCGCCCATCGCGGTAGAGGTCGGAGAGGAGCCCCACCGAATTCCTCTCCGACCGTTCTTCTAGCGTATGTAGCCCCGTATGGTTTTACCGCGTGACGATAATTGATCCCACTCTTTATTTGCTGATGAATCGTTAGAGCGAGGTCCAGGCAGAGTTGTTTTTTGCCGAGCGCAGGACGGCATCGACGAAGCGCATGCCGGTCAGACCGTCTTCGACGCCAGGAACGAGGCATGCAACTGCGGGCGGTTGCTGCTGCAGGATGCGTGCTGTGATCTGGTCGGCGATATCGGTGTAGAGCTGCGCGAAGGCCTCGAAGTAGCCTTCGGGATGGCCGGAGGGAAGGCGGGTAGCATGCGTTGAGGCAGCAGAGATGCCGGGGCCGCCGCGGGTGATGATGCGCGGCTGCTCCTTGAGCGGAGTGAAGACGATGTGATTGGGATCTTCCTGCCGCCAGGTGAGTCCACCCTTTTCGCCATAGATGCGAAGCGAGAGATCGTTCTCTTCGCCGACGGCGATCTGTGAGGCCCAGAGCCCGGCCTTGGCGCCGTTGCTAAGGCGCAGCATCACCTGAATGTTGTCATCGACGCGGCGGCCGGGGACGAAGGTGGTGACGTCGGCGGCCAGCTGCTCGCAGGTGAGACCGGTGGTGAAGCAGGCGAGGTGGAAGGCGTGGGTGCCGATGTCGCCGAGGCATCCGCCGGGGCCGCTGCGTGCGGGGTCGGTGCGCCAGTCGGCCTGCTTGGCGCCGGTCTGTTCGAGTGGGGTGGCCAGCCAGTCCTGTGCGTACTCGGACTGGATCATGCGGATGGCGCCGAGCTCGCCGCCAAGCACCATCTCTCGTATCTGCCGGATCATGGGATAGCCGGTGTAGGTGTGGGTAAGGCCGAAGATGAGGCCGGTCTTCTGAACGAGCGTGACGAGTTCTTCAGCCTCGGCAACGTTGATCGTCATGGGCTTGTCGCAGATGACGTGGATGCCTGCCTCGAGAAAGGCCTTGGCGATGGGATAGTGCAGGTGGTTGGGGGTGACGATGGCGACGACGTCGATGCCGTCTTCGCGCGCGGCTTCGGCCTGCGCCATCGCCGCGTAGGTGGTGTAGGAGCGGGCGACGAAGAGATCGCGGGCGGCCTCAGCCGATTTCGTTGCATCGGAGGAGAGGGAGGCGGCGACGAGTTCGTAACGATCGTCGAGGCGGGCGGCTACGCGATGGACCGCGCCAATGAAGGCTCCGGGGCCTCCGCCGACCATGCCGAGGCGCAGGCGCCGATTGAGCTTTGTCTCTGCCATGTGCTGTCTGTCTCCTAACGCTTCAAACCGAGCAATTGTTGGATGGCGGCTTCATCGGTGGCTGCACCGGCGAAGTCGTCGAAGGCGCGGTCAGCCACCTGGATGATGTGTTTGGCTATGAAGGGCGCTCCCTCGCGGGCTCCCTGTTCCGAGCTCTTGATGCAGCACTCCCACTCCATGACCGCCCAGCCATCGTAGCCATACTGTGAGAGCTTGGAGAAGATGGCGCCGAAGTTGACCTGTCCATCGCCCAGCGAACGGAAGCGTCCGGCGCGGTTAACCCATGACTGGAAGCCACCGTAAACGCCCTGGCGGCCGGTGGGATTAAACTCGGCGTCCTTGACGTGAAACATCTTGATGCGCTCGTGGTAAAGGTCGATGTACTCAAGGTAGTCGAGCTGCTGCAGGATGAAGTGGCTGGGGTCGTAGAGGAGGTTGCAGCGCGGATGGCCATCGAGCAGATCGAGGAACATCTCGAAGGATGCGCCGTCGTGGATGTCTTCGCCGGGGTGGATCTCGAAGCAGAGATCGACGCCGTTCTCATCATAGACATTGAGGATGGGCTTCCAGCGGGTGGCCAGCTCTTTGAAGGCTGTCTCAACGAGGCCGTTCGGGCGCTGCGGCCAGGGGTAGACATACGGCCATGCCAGTGCGCCCGAGAAGGTGGCGTGGACCTTGAGGCCGAGATTCTGCGATGCCTTCGCGGCGAAGTGCAGCTGTTCCGTTGCCCAGGCCTGGCGCGCTGCAGAGTTGCCATGCACGGAGGCCGGCGCGAAGCTGTCGAAGAGGGAATCGTAGGCAGGATGAACGGCTACGAGCTGGCCCTGCAGGTGGGTGGAGAGCTCGGTGAGCTCGACGCCATGTTTTGCCAGCGTGGCTTTGAGGTCGTCGCAATAGGCGGAGCTTTCGGCGGCTTGCTTCAGGTCGATGAGGCGGGCGTCCCAGGTGGGGATCTGCACGCCTTTGAATCCGAGGGATGCGGCCCAGGCCGCAATCGTGTCCAGGCTGTTGAAGGGCGCCTGGTCTCCGGCGAACTGCGCCAGGAAGATTCCCGGGCCTTTGATCGTCTTCATTGCGTTGATGTCCTTTTCCTTCAGCGTTACGTGCTGCTATGAGCTTGTGTGGCAGTGCGTTCGTGCCACGGTGAAAGGGTACAACACCCTGCCCGTTGACTTCATCGGGCAGCGCGTGCTGTAGCGGGATGCGCTGTGGCGGTCTCCGGCAGGCGCCATGAAAAGACTACGCCGCCGCTGGTCATCAGGACGTACTGCTTCCCGTCGATCTCGTAGGTCTCCGGACCGCCGTTGATGGACGAGCCGGAGTATGCGTGCCAGAGGGTCTTGCCGCTCTTGCTGTCGAGTGCGAGGAAGGTGCCGGAGGAGTTTCCGGTGAAGAGGAGACCGGATGCGGTGGTGAGCACGCCGGACCCGGCAGCGCCTTCGCCAAGCTCGTGGCTCCAGCGGATCTTACCGGTCTGGTAGTCGATGGCTTCGAGCACGCCCTTGGACCATAGGCCGTAGTCGGCACCGGCCCAGCCATAAGTACCGTCGGCGGGTTTGGCAAAGTAAAGGCTGTAGCTGGGCGCCGCGCTGACGATAAAGAGGCCGGTCGCCGGATCGAAGCTGGGGGAGCGGTAGTTGGTCATGCCGCCTTCGTCCGGCGCGATGAGACGGCCGTCGGGCGCGGGCTCCTTGGCGGGATTCGGTATGGGGCGGCCATCCTTATCGATGCCGGAGGTCCAGTTGACGGGACCGTAGTTGGTGGTCAACAGGCTCTTACCGTTGGTGCGGTCGAGGACGAAGAAGTAGCCGTTGCGTGAGGCCTGCATCAGCATCTTGTAGGGCTTGCCGTGGAAGTTGCCGTCGACGAGCACGGGAATCTCGACGGCGTCCCAGTCATGGGTGTCATGCGGCGAGGGCTGAAAAGCCCAGACGAGTTTGCCGGTCTCGGGATTGAGCGCGACGATGCTGCAGGTGTAGAGATTGTCGCCGGGACGCACCTTGCCGTTCAGCACCGGCGTGGGGTTGCCCGTGCCCCAGTAGACGAGGTTCAGCTGGGGATCGTAGGTGCCGGTGATCCAGGCGTTGCCGCCGGTCGTCTTGTGTGGCGTACCTACGGGCGATGTCGCATCCCACTGCCACTGCGTGACGCCGGTATCGGCATCAATGGAACGGACGAAGCCCTGCAGGTTGTCGAAGTCACCGGAGGCGCCGACCATGACGTGATTGCCGACGATCAGCGGCGACATGGACGCCCACTGGCCCTTGGAGGCGTCGGCCACCTGGACCTCCCACTTGACGTTGCCATTACGCGCGTCGAGGCATTCGAGATGCGCGTCGGGGGTGAGGTAGTAGAGGTTTTCTTTGTATAGCGCGACCCCGCGGCTGCCGATGTGCAGTGCCTTCTTGGGGGCCTCGGTGTGTTGCCATACCTGGCGGCCGGTGCGGGCATCGACGGCCCAGATGTGGTCGGGAACGGAGAAGTAGAGGATGCCGTTGGCGAGTACCGGGGCGGATTTGATCAGCGCGGGCTGATTGGTCTGAAAGGCCCACGCGAGGGTCAGGTTGCGGACGTTCTGCGGCGTGATCTGGGTGAGAGAGCTATGGCGCTTGCCGGAGTAGTCGCCATGATAGAGAGGCCAACTGTCGGTTCGCGGATGAAGCAGCATATCGCTGCTGACCTCCTGCGACCAAAGCGCAGAGCAGGAGAGCGTCGCGGCGATGGCGGCTCCGAGGATGGCACGTCGAAACAAGTACATAACGATTAGGCCTTTCCGGGCGATGAGCGGCGCTGATTAGCGAAGCGTCTGGATGTATGCCATCAGGTTGTGGATGTCGTCGTCGGTGTATTTGTCGAAGAGTTCGACGTGAGCCTCGGCCGGGGCATCCACTTTGTATGTCACCTTATCCTTGCTCCAGGAGCGATAGCGGCCGTCGTCGTCGATGAGAGCGATGGTGAACTCATCCTGGAAGGCGAGCTTGCCGGTGACGGCGGAGCCATTGTGCACGGTCACGCTTACTCTGGCCTTGGTGTCGCGGGGAGCGAGCATCTGCTGCTCGAGCTTGAGGCCCTCGTAGCGTGAGGCGACACCGGCCAGGTCGCCGGTCGGGGAGTGGCATTTCGAGCAGGTGCCTGCGCCGTTGAAATACTTTTTGCCGGCCTCGACGTTGCCTGTCTGCAGGTCGGAGACATCGACACCCTTGCGGTCGCCGGTCTGCGACATCGCCTTGTCCTGTTGGGAATGAATGAAGGCGATAAGGTGTACGACCTCCGCATCGGCGAGGGCGAACTTCGGCATGCCCTTCTCCATTCTGCCGGTGCGAATTACGGCGCCGATGTCGTTGCCGTTCTTATCGCCTGTGACCAGCTTGGAGCGAGTGAGGTCGGGGCCGCTCTCGCCGCCCCCGGCATCTCGGCCGTGGCAGAAAGCGCAGTGCTGCTGGAAGAGGGAGCCGCCGTCTTCGATCTCGGCTGCCGTATAGACCTTATGCGCGGGGAGAGGGCCCTGAGCGCCAAAGACGGGCTTGGCTGCAGCCGAAGCACCTTGTCCATAGGCCGTCGGCATGGTGAATACGCTGCACAAAAGGGCGAGACACGCAGTCTGGGCGTGTCGCTGGAGATGAACCCAGCCACAAGTAGTTGGCATGAAGGAAGGCCCCTTTATTTCTGCCCTCAAAAATATTACAGCGGAGCCTCGATTGGCAAGGACGGTTGTCCTGCGCCCTTGCAAGGATGTGCGCAAGGCTTTGGTGGACTATTTCTTGCGTTTGCGAACCGGGGCGGGTTCTTCGGCCGGTTCCGGTTCGGTCAAGGCTCCCATGGCCTCGGAGATTTGGCGGCTGGCGCGCTGCAGGGACTCGATCACCTCGGTTGGGCTGATGTTATCTTCGATCCGCTTGACGTAGGGAACCGTGATACCAGCGATGGCATTGCCCTGCGCATTGAGGACGGGGAAGCTGATATTGATGATGCCGTTGATCTCATAGCTGGCGCGACGCTCGTAGCCGCGAGCGCGGATCTTCTCGAGATGATCGTCGAGGTCGGCAGGCTTCTTCTTCTGGGTTTCGAGGGACCACTCGTGGATGGCGCGAGCGCAGGCGTCCTCGTCCTGGTGCGCGAGGATGACGTGTCCTGTGGCGGCGTGCATCAGGTCGACCTTGGAGCCGACTTTGACGTAGAAGCCGGTCGATTCCGGCGAGTCCACCTGGGCGAGGATGACGACGTGGCTACCGTCAAGTACGCCGAGATGGCAGGACTGTCGCGTCTCCTGCGCCAGGGCGTGCATGATGGGAAGTGCCTCGGTCACCATGCGCTTGGTGGGGGGATGCTCCTGGCCGAGGCGGAAGAGGCGCAGGGTCAGGTGATAGCGCTCGCGGTTGGCCGATTGCGCGAGATAGCCTCGATGCTCGAGGCAGAGCAGCATGCGGAAGATCTCCGACATGGTGCGGTTCAGGCGCCGCGCCACCTCGCTGACGGTCATCCCCTCGGGCGTGCTGGCGAAGAGCTCCAGAATGTCCAGACCCTTTTCCAGGGCGGGTGTGGGATAGTACCGCTTCTCCTGCGGCTTCGTTATTGAGGGGCGAGAGGATGCCGGACGCATTTCACACAAGGTAACAAAAGCATTACGAGGTGTCGACGGTTCAAAGGCCTAGCGCGGTAGGCGCGCGGCATAGTGTCTGGTGGTTTGCGTGCGCGTATTGAGGATATCGAAGCTGCCATCTCCATGGCCGGTGAGCTCCAGAGAGTGGCCGGTGTCGGGACCGTCGAGGTTGGCGATGTAGTCATCGGCGGTGTTCCACTCGGTTCCCCCTTCCGGGGAAATGTGCAGCTGCCAGAGCGTTTCGAGGCCTGGGGCCGAGGCGATAGTCTTCAGCGCCGGCGCGGAGCCGCCCTTCTTCGCTCCGTTGTCCATCAGTGCAACCCGTGCCCCTATCGCTTTGACATACGCTGGGCTCGAGCTCATGAACATGCCGTGGTGCGAGACAATGAGCACGTCGACCGAGCCGATTTTATTAATCGGGCACATCAACTGCATCTCCTTGTCCCAGGTGAGATCGCCGAGATCGATCAGCGTCAGCTTGCCGAAGACGATCTCGATGCCGACGGAACGGCTGTTTTCGGTCGTATCGGGCGGCCGTACCTCGGACTCCTTGCAGTAGGGGTTCTCCTGGCCGCCGCGGGCCAGCGGCTTGTCGATCAACTCTCCGTCCGAGCTGATGACTGTGGCCTTCATGCCGACGATGGGCAGCACATCTCCGGGCTTTGCCGTGATGCGGGTCAGCTTTTGGGCGGCGATGGACTTTTCGTAAGCCGTATAGGCGCGCTGGGTTCCGGCGTCTTCCTCGCGGTTGGGGCCGTGGTCGATGAAGGCGCCGACAGGGATCTTTGCCAGCAACTGGGGAACGCCGCCGGTGTGATCGACGTGGTAGTGCGTCAGCAGCACGTAGTCGATCTTTGCAATGCCGGCTGCCTTTGCGGCGTCGACGATGCGGTCGGCGTCGCGAGAGTCGTTACCCGGCCAGCCGGTGTCGACCAGCAGGGATTTGCCTGCGGGGGTTACAAACAATGTTGCCTGGCCGCCCTCGACGTCGACGAGGTAGACCTTGAGATCTCCACCACCGCCCTTATGGCTTTGAGCCAGGGTAAATGAAGGAATCAGAGATGCGATCAAGGCTGCACGGCATAGCCGATTCTTCCACGTCATCGTGACAAGTGCTCCCCGTGAAGTTTCGTCAGCAATCGAGTTTGATGCAAATAGCGAGCGCCGATTCAATAGTCCGATCATCCTTCAAACCAAGGCGGTTCGTATAGTACATTTGAACCATTTTGCACTTCCGGCCAACGTTGTCTTTTTCAAACGTGTATTGAGCGAAGTATCATGGCTGCCACATGAGATCCCGCATATTCTGCCTTCTGATGGCATGCCTGATTGCGCTGCCTGCTGTTGCCCAGGAACGCTGGACGCCTGAAAAAGCCAACGACTGGTACGCGAAACAGCCCTGGCTGGTGGGTGCCAACTATGTTCCCTCGGACGCGATCAACCAGTTCGAAATGTTTCAGGCTGCGACCTTCAACCCGGCGATCAACGATCGTGAGCTGGGGTTGGCGGAATCGATCGGTATGAACACGATGCGCGTCTTCTTGCAGGACCAGCTCTGGCAGCAGGACCCCAAGGGATTTGTGCAGCGGCTCGATGCCTTTCTTAATATTGCTGCGAAGCACCATATTCGCCCGATGCTGGTGCTGTTTGACTCCTGCTGGGAGGCCGATCCGCATCCCGGTCCGCAGCATCCGCCGATCCCCGGCGTGCATAATTCGGGCTGGGTGCAGAGTCCAGGCGCGCATGAGCTCTCCGATCCGTCGTATGAGCCTAAGCTGAAGGAGTATGTGGTCGGTGTCGTCTCGGCGTTCGGCAAGGATGACCGCGTGCTGGCGTGGGACATCTGGAACGAGCCGGACAACATGAACGATAACCGCTTCGGCGAGGCGAAGAGCAAGCGTGAGCTCGTCGCGGCGATGTTGCCGAAGGCCTTCGCGTGGGCACGCTCTGCAAATCCGACGCAGCCGCTGACCAGTGGTGTGTGGCACGACAGCTGGTCCGATCCCGCGAAGATGAATGCTGTGACGAAGATTCAGCTGGCAGAAAGCGATATCATCACCTTCCATAACTATGAGTGGCCGGAGCAGTTCGAGGCGCGCGTGCGCGAGTTGATGCCGCTGCATCGCCCCATCATCTGTACGGAATACATGGCGCGCGGTGCGGGAAGCACCTTCGATACCATTCTGCCGCTGGCCAAACAGCTCCACGTCGGTGCGATCAACTGGGGACTGGTCGCAGGCAAGACGCAGACCTATCTGCCATGGGACTCGTGGCAGCACCCTTACGTGTTGTCACAACCAACGGTGTGGTTCCACGAGGTCTTCCGCAAAGACGATACGCCGTATCGCCAGCGCGAAGTCGAGCTGATGCGGCAGCTGACCGGACGCGGTACGACCAATCCAGGAGCGATGTAAAGCTTTCCATCTCCAGATGATTCTGTGACGAACGGCCCTGCAACTGTGACCAGTTGCAGGGCCGTTCCTTTTTAGCGTCCTGCATCGGCCGAAAACCGGAACCCGAGCGATAACGGAAGCGTATTCCTCTCAGTCCATTCGATATCGGGCTTGATTGCGTTGGTATGAGTGACGTCGAAGTATGTCCACAGAGAGGGAAAGCAATGGGAGGTGAATTCCTCTGACGTTTTCGCGCTGGAAGAACGAGACGCACCAACCGCTGTGGATGCATCCTCTGCTCTTTATTGGTGGAGCGACGTTGCTCGGTCTTTTGTTCGCATTACAGGAGTGGGTGAGCTCGAGCTTCTGGAACTATCACGTGAAGTTGAGCCTGCTACTGCAGGCGTGGGGCGCACAGTACTTCATCTGGGGCGTCCTGTGTTGGGTTCTGTGGTGGACAATGCGTTCGCAGATCTACACCGCGAGCCTGAAGAAGATCCTGCTCTATTTCTTCCCGTTGAGCATCCTGGTGAGTGTCGTGGAAGAGGCCATCTGGGTGTTGCTCTTCCCGCGACTTCCGATGGGTAAGCCTCCAATGCCGTTTTGGCAGCGGTTGTCGTTCCATCTTGACGCCGAGTTAATGGACAGCCTGGTTATTTTCTGGTCCGCGTTCTTTCTCTTTCGCGGCGTTGGCTATTATCTGCGGTTTCGCGAGAAGGAACGCATGACGCAGCAACTCCAGTCGCAGCTTGTGCATGCGCAGATGAGGGCGTTGCGCATGCAGCTTAATCCACACTTTCTGTTCAACACGATGAACAGCATATCGAGCCTGATGCGCACGGATGTCGGAGCTGCGGATCTGATGCTGGAACAACTCAGCCGCCTGCTGCGTATAACGTTGCATCGCGGCGATGCGCAGTTCATCCCATTAAGCGATGAGATGGAGTTCATCGAGATGTATCTTGCCATGCAGGACCGCAGATTTCAGGGAAGGGTCAGTCAGCAGGTGACTGTCGATCCGGGGCTGCACGATGCCCTGGTACCGTCCATGATTCTGCAGCCGATTGTGGAGAATGCCTACGCGCACGGGTTGACGCGTCTTCGTGCGCATGGACTCCTTTTTATAGAAGCCGACTCGCATGGGCCTGTACTGCGGCTTGCCGTAACCAATAACGGAGTGGGGCTGCTGCCGCCGGAGGAGAGCAACGGCGGTGGAGTGGGCTTGTCGAATGTGCGTGAGCGTTTGCTGATGCACTACGGCGGCGACCATACCTTCTCTATATCCCAGATCGATGACGACCGGGTTCGAGTCGTCATGACGCTGCCGCTGCGCTTTGCGGACAGCCCCCATGAGCAAACTACAGGGTACGGTGCATGAGTATGAAGATTCAGGCAGTTCTGGCGGATGATGAGGTGCTGGCGCGGCAGAAGCTGCGTCAGTTGTTGCGTGAGATCTCCGAGATTGAGATTGTTGGAGAAGGTTCGAGTGCGGCGGAGACGATCGACCTTGTTCGCACGGTTAAACCGGACCTTCTCTTTCTCGACGTCCGTATGCCGGATATGGACGGCTTTGAGGTAGTCAAAGAGCTCTCCAATGGAGGCGGTTACATGCCGTGCGTCATCTTCACGACCGCTTACGACCGCTATGCTTTGCGCGCCTTCGAGATCCACGCTGTGGATTACTTGTTGAAGCCGTTTACGCTCGAGCGTTTTCGTTCGGCGACGCAGCGCGCGGTGGAGCACATCAAAGCGGCACGGCAGAATCCTTCGGCTTCGGTGACGGCAGGACCGAACGGCACACCGTACACACAGCGCATCGTCTTCAAGTCAAAGGGGCGTATTCTCTTCCTGCCTGTTTCGGAGATCTGCTGGATCGGCGCGGAAGAGAACTATGTGCGCATCTGTACGCAGTCGGAGACGCATCTGCTGCGCGAGACGATGACGCATCTCGAAGAGAAGCTCGATCCGAATACCTTCCTGCGTGTACACCGCTCGTCGATCGTCAACCTGCAGTACGTCAAGGAAGTGCGGCCGGAAGTGGATGGTGAGTATGGCGTCCATATGACCAACGGGCAGAGGATTGCAATGAGCCGCGGCTATCGCGCACGCATAAAAAACTGGCTCGAGCGATAGCTCGAGCCAGCTGGTGTTGCATGGGATGGGCCGCTATTTCTTTGCGGAGGTTTCCGTCTTCGGTTCAAGGAGGCTGTCCACGCAGGTGGCTGGCTTGTTGATGGGATTGCAGCGTGCGATAAGCCCATCGGGCAGCGTGACGGAGTAGCCGGTCCACGTCGACGGCTCGGAGCCAGGATAGTCGGTGCTGATCAACTGCGCTCCGCTGGAGAGGGCAAGATCGCGCCTGCTGGTGTCGTTGGTGCGGGCCTGATCGGTGCTCTCATCAGTGCGGGTGCGGACGAGGTATCCCTTCTTCACCAATGCGTCGATGGTCTCCTTGCTGCCGTCGTTCTGTTCGATGAAGGCGGTCACCGGCTGGCCGGGATCGGAGTTGGTGAAGAGCACTCGACCCTTCAGCGAAGGATGGCCTTCGGCGTAGATCGGGGTGACCTTGTGCTGGTCCATCAGAAAGATCACCTTGCCGCGGGCTTTGGCGAGTGTGGGCCAGCCGTTGGCGAGGACAGCGGCTTCGAGGCTTGAGGCTTTGCCACGCACATCGTCGGGTGTGATGATCTCGCCTGGTTTGAACACGGAGCGGATCTCGGCATCGAGAGCGTCGAAGACTGCGGGCGTGAAGGGCTCCGTCTTGACGGCATCCGGAATCTCCTTCATGTCGCCTTCCTTGGTCTCGACGAGGATGAAGATGGGCAGATGCTTCGGGTGCTGCTGCGACCAGGTACGCACCTGCGTGAGGCAGATGACGAAGGTGTGGCAGGAGCTGCGCTGGTCAAAGTCCTGCATGTGCATCACCTTGAAGCCTGGCTTGTCCATCTCGTGATTCGGATCGAAGTCGGGATCGGCGGGAAGACCTGCGGCGACGGTGGCTTTATCGATCCTGGGATGAGCGAAGCGGCCGCCCTTGGCATCGGAGAAGACGTCGATCTCAATCTGGCGAACACCCCCGGTAAGCTGTTCGGCCAGCGGAGCGTGGCTGTAGTCCAGGCTACGAAGCGCGCGGGGATTCTTCATCTCGAGGAACTTGCGCTCACTGGGTGCAAAGCCTGTGTGATAGCTGTTGTGCGAGCCGATGACCTGGATTTGGTTGATGCGAACCGCACGGTCCTGTGCTGCCTGCGAACCTTGTGCCATGGCGAAGCCTGTCGCCGTCATGAACGCTGCTGTTGCGGTCAGCTGGATTGCCTTGTGAAGCATAGTGTCTCCTCTTGCTACAAAGTGTATCGATCAAAAGAGAAGGGCGCCGCAACTGTCGCGACGCCCTTGTTGGTTCAGGATTGCATTCGCTTAGAAGATGATCTTCGCCGCAAGCTGCAGTTGGCGTGCCGGGAAGGCAGTAGTGATCTGACCAAAGCTGGAACCGCCAAATGTGCTGTTCGGCGCGTTGTAGTTGGTCTTGTTGAGCACGTTGAAGGCCTCGGCGCGGAAGTCGAACTTCGACGACTCGTTCCAGAGAGCGAATGCCTTGTGAAGGCCGAAGTCGGCCTGATAGAAGGCATTCGCGCGTGCCAGGTTGCGGGTTGCACTGCCGAACGGATAGGACGTCGGCAGCGCGAATGCGGCGTTGTTGAAGACACCGCTGACCGTCGTTGCCGTCTTGGTGCGCGTCGTGCCATAGATCGGCACACCGGCAACGCGGTTGGGGCGATAAGTTACCAGGTCGGTGCCGTAGATGCCAGAGGCGCTCGACAAC
Organism: Edaphobacter sp.; assembly: GCF_028283685.1. Classification (GTDB taxonomy): domain Bacteria; phylum Acidobacteriota; class Terriglobia; order Terriglobales; family Acidobacteriaceae; genus Edaphobacter. Next base: position 41,602 of record NZ_JAPWKF010000002.1, read on the forward strand.
GAGTAGTTGATGTTGATGGGAGCGCCGCTGGTCATGCTGTTGATCAGCGTCATCTGCCAGTCGCCCAGTGCAGCCTCGACGAGGCGTCCAGCGCTGTTGCCCCAGCGACGGCCATGACCGTAAGGAAGGTCATACACGACAGAGAGGGTATCGGCCAGCGGCTGGTCATAGCCCGAAGGACCATAGCTTGCGCTGGGGTTGTTGAAGTCGACGCGCGAGTTATCGCCGTTGGCTGTCTCAAGATGACCGCCCGAGAGATCGAAGGCGCGGCTGTAAGTGAACGAGTTGAGCAGGTAGAGGCCGACCGAAGTCCGCTTCTCCACCTTCAGCTGCATGGAGTTGTAGTTGGTCGATCCGCCACCGTAGGCGATTTCGATGTCGCCGAAGCCCTGGACAGGACGACGCGAGGCGAGCGAACCGCAGGTCGTGGTCGAAGTGGCAACGCAGGGAGCGCCCTGGTTGTAGTCAGCCAGGATCTGGAAGTGCGTTCCCTTGTTGCCGACATAGCTTGCGTCAACCAGCCAGCCATGGCCGAGTTGCTGTTGGATGCCAATGAAGTAGCTCTGCAGATAGCCGGTCTTGAAGTTCTTCGGAATGTAGCGCGACGTCACATTGGCGGGGTTGAAGTTAGAAGGAGCGGTCAGGATGTTGCTATAGCCCTGCTGCGTCTGACGGAAGCAGGTCGACTGCAACTGCGTATCGTTGGTGCAAAGCGACGAGGCCGTCGGAGCTACCTGCGTGATGCTGGCGTTGACGACGTTCGGACCGTTGTAGGTCAGGTTGTTTTCGCCACCGGCACGGTTCCACTGGGTGTAGCCGATGCCGTACCCGCCGCGGAGCACGGTGTTTTGCGCCGCCTGGTAGGCAAAGCCGAAGCGCGGAGCGAAGTTGTTCATCGGCGTGTTGACCAGGGCACGGTTATAGGTGCTTCCGTCCTTTGCCGCGATCAGGGTCTTGGTGACCGGGTCAAAGTTGGAGAGCTTGTTGTCGCGCTCCCACTGCGGTGTCACGATCTCGTAGCGCAGGCCAGCATTGATCGTCAGCTTCGGCGATACTTTGAAGTCGTCCTGCACATACATAAAGTTGTAACGCTGGCGAAGGTTTACCACGGCGTAGGTCGTCAGAGAGTATGACGAACGGTTGCCGAAGTAGAAGTCGGCCAGGTTGCGGGCCTGCTGCAGCTGTGAGGTATACGCAGCCTGCTGCGTCGTGCTCAGGTTGGCGATGGCGGCAGGAAGGCCGTTGTTGGAGTACTGGCCGGCGTAGTTATCAGCACCGTAGCTCGGGTTGAAGTCGTTGACCTGGGTATTGACAGCCTGGTACTCGTAGCCGAACTTAAGGCTGTGCTTGCCCTTCAGCCAGGTGAAGTTCACCTTGGGGTTGAAGATGGTGGGGTTCTGGAACTGAGGGTTGGAGGACAGCGCGCCAAACTGGCTGAAACCGGTGACGCTCTGTGCGTTCAGCGGACGAACGACGTTGGGGTCGGTCGGAAGGCCATCGGTGATGCCGCTGGCAACCAGCAGCGAAGGTTGACCGGCGCCTACGGGGGTCTTACCGCCCTTGTTTTCGCTCCAGCCGAAGCGGGCATCGAGCAGCTTGTTTGCGGAGATCGCCCAGGTGACGCCTCCTGCGATGGCCTTGTTGGTGATGCTGGTGTTGCCGTTGCTGTTACCGCCTGCGGGGCCGGGGATGCTGGGCGGATCGAAGATGTATCCGGCGTGTTGGCTGTAGCGGCCGAAGACGCTCAGGTTCTGACTGAAGTTGTGGTCGACGCGCGCATCGCCCTTGTCGTCGTTGATGATGCCGCGGGGCGTGATGGTGTAGTTGTTCGACAGACCCGAAGCTGTGGGCGTAGGAAGCGCGGTGATGACGTTGCGGGCTAAGAGCGTCCACTGTGCATTGGGGATGCTGCCGGTAAACGTGCGACCGGTGATGGGATCCTGCAACGGAATCGCGTTCGCCGGGTTCGAGGCGTCATCGTTCAGGTAGAAGAGGCCATTGCGCTGGTTGTTGGTGGGGATCACCGAGGACGCAGAGGGGTTGTTGAAGATCTGGCGGACGCCCTCATAGTCGGCGAAGAAGAAGGTGTGATCCTTCCAGATAGGACCACCGAAGGTGCCGCCGAACTGGTTGCGGATGAACTTAGGCTTGGTTGCGCCCGTCGCGAGGAACGGTCCGATCGCGTTGAACATCGTGTTGCGGTCGTAATCCCAGGCACGACCGTGGAACTTGTTGGTGCCGCGGCGCACGGTGGCGTTGATGACGGCGCCGACGTTACGGCCATACTCGGCCGAGTAGTTGTTGGTCTCTACGCGGAACTCGCTGATCGCGTCCGGCGAAGGAGGAATATTTTCGTTCGCAAAGCCCTGGTTCGAAGTGCCGTAGTTGTTGTTGTCGAGACCGTCGAGCAGGAAGTTGTTGAACGCCGAACGGATGCCGTTGACGTTGAAGGAGCCCTCGCGGCTTGAGGTGGTCTGGGTCTCGAGTGCGCTCTTACGTACGCCGGGAGCCAGCAGAGTGAGATCAGCGTACGAACGTCCGTTGAGAGGAAGGTTCTCAACCTCGCGGGTGCCGATGACGGTGGAGTGAGAGCTGGTCTCTGTCTCAAGCATCTGAGCCGCGGAGGTCACAGTAACCTCTTCGGAGACCGAACCGGTCTTCAGCGTTACGTCCACGCGCTGACGGGCATTGGTTTGTGCCGCGAACGTCTCGGTGCGAGTCCGATCAAAGCCGGTCGCTTCCGTGGAGATCTGATAGTTGCCGATCTGCACGCTCGGAAACTCGTATTTGCCTTCGTTGTCGGTCTGCTTGGTTTGAGCGATTCCGGTGGCCACGTTGGTCAGGGTTACGGTGGCATTCGGAACAGCTGCGCCGGAGTTGTCGTGCACATATCCCAGCACCGATGCGGTATCGAACTGCGCTTGTGCATTACGACCACTCATCAGCAGGGAGAAAACCAATATCAACAGAGTGATCCAAGACCTGGGGGATAGTTCATGCTTCTTCATGGAAGCAGGAAAAGCGTTATCTGCGTTCATACTTAGCCTCTCGATTTAATACATCGTCCGCTTGTGTCTAAAGTTCATCAGTCAGAAGACGGTCGTTGTTTCTTCGTGGAAGTCGGTAACCTATCTTTCAAACCGGCGAAAACACTACTTACCGTTGCGTTGCACTGTCAACAGAAAAGCAGTTACGGTACCGATAACGTAAAACTCAGCTCGCGATGGAACAACATGTTCAAACAAATGGACTTAAGTAAGCTAATACGTCAGGTTAGCGTCAACGTGGTTTGGCTTGGGAGATGCCTCTCCTACGTTGAATCCTGACGAATAACCGTAAGTCCGTAAGGCTATCTTGCTGAGTCAAGATCAACGGCAGGTAAATAAGGCTGACTCTTTTGAGTCGAAAAATGTGGAATTCCAGCAGAAATAGCGAAAAGGCCCCGGAGAGCTTTCTCCGGGGCCTTTTGATTTGTTATCGAGCGTTAGCGGTTACCAGGCGAGTTTTTCGGGAAGGAACTCTGCGAAGAGGTCGTCGTAGTAAGGCTTCAGCTCTTTCATGTCCGGCTTGGTGTGTCCCTTGGAGTAGAGATCGTAGGGATTGAACTTGTTCACCCAGTGCAACATCTCTTTATCCTTCTCGTTCATGAGGTGCTCATACGCGCCGTGGCGGTGCCAGGGATAGAAGGAGTGATAGCGCAACATGGCCAGCGACTCCTGCGGAAGATACGGCTTCATGACCTCGTAGATATAGCCGTCATGTCCGAACGACATGTGTACGTTGTCGAGGCCGCAGTTTGGCTCGTAGATGCCGTATTTGGTGCTGTAGATCGGGTGATTCAGATCCGGGTTCGCCTTGAAGTACTCGGGGAAGACGATGTCCTTCGAATAGGCGCAGCCCACGGGGAAGGTGTCTCCGACGACGCCCCACTGCGGTTCGCCGTAGAGGCACAGAACCTTGCCGAGGTCGTGGACGAAGCCGGTGAGGACGAACCAGCGGGGATGGCCGTCCGCGCGGATTGCTTCCGAGGTCTGAAGGAGATGCTCGATCTGGGTGAGGTCGGTGTCCGGGTCGCTGTCGTCTACCAGCGTGTTGAGAAACTCGGCAGCCTCCCAGATGGTCTTCATGCCTTTGTTCAGGCTGAAGTACTCCTTCTCCTTCTGCATGACGTAGTCATAAGTCTGGAACTGGTGATTCAGACGGTAGAACTCGGCAACGCTGGGGGTAGCCTTCTCGTCGTACTGGCGAAACTCCTCTTCGCTCTTGCCCTCTTTGTAGCGGCCTTCAAGAAAGTCATCCCATTCATCCATGTCCTTCAAAGGAGCATCTACAGGAATTGTCGTCGTTGCCATTGTCTTCCCTCCATACGGAACATCCCGTAAGTTACCGCTAACTATAGGTAGCATTCGCGACGGCTGGCAAGGGGAAAAGCAATGAAAATTGTTAATTTTTTCAAGGATGCCGAGACATGTTGGAGGCATACCTGCTAGAGACGCCCCTGTTTCTGTAAGCTGCTGATTTTATTCAGCGAGCTGCTGCCGCTGTCTGTCGAGCGAGCTCCTCCTGAAACTTCGCTTCACTGCGGATGACGAACTGGCGGTAGCCCTCGGGATCGACAAATGCGGTCAGGTCGCCCTTCTTGAGGCGGGCGTACTTTGCCTCCAGGTTGTAGTACTGGCCGTGGGCACCGAGAAAGATGTCGCAGTGCAGCGATTTGAGGACATCGAAGGTGTATTCGAAGTTGTGGACGATGTCCGGGTACTTCGGATTATTGACTAGCTTGTAGCCGGTGTTGACGTAGGGGCTGCCGACGATGACGACATCGAAGGCGTGGTTTCCCAGCTTCACCTGCATGGTCCAGGTGGTGCAGCCCTTAGTGTGGCCGGGGGTCTTATGGGCGACGAGCGTCATTTCGCCGAGTTTGATGACATCTCCGTCATGCAGCACGCGGTCAACCTTGGCTGGTTTGTACCAGGAGGATTTGTCCTTGCCGTAGTAGAAGTCGCTGCGGCCGCCGTCTTCGATGACGGGTACGTCGTCGTCCATCACCAGGTACTTCGCGCCGGTTTGCTGAATGATGGTGGCGCTGCCGGCGGCGTGATCGTAGTGAGCGTGGCTGATGAGCAGGATCTTTGTGTCGCTGTACTTGAAGCCTAGCTGCTCGATGTTTTTGCGGATCATCGGGACCGTGCTATCAAGGTCCGAGTTGATGAGGATGTTGCCCTGAGGCGTCACGATCAGGAAGCTGGCGAGCTCCTTGGTGCCGACGTAGTAGAGGTTGCCGATGATCCTGTGCGGCGGAAACGGCTCGGACCATCCCGGTGGCTGCGCATGGGCGCGGGTTATTCCCGTGGAGAAAGAGACGAGCAGAAGAAACAGGAGAGCAAACGGCGTGGCGTGGCGGGTCATGCAAAAGGATGGCATTGTTCGAGCGAATTTTGTGCTGTGAACCAGCGACTATGTTGCCTGGACCGCGGGCCGGGTGGATGCGCGAACTACCAGCGTAGGCGGTACAAGAATATTCTTCGGGGGCTGCTCGGGGCTGTTGACCAGGTCGAGCGCAAGCTCTCCGGCTCGTCGGCCTAGTTCGGAGGTTCCGTGGTCGATGGAGCTGAGCGGCACCTTAAGGTAGTCGTTGTAGGGCATGTTGCCGCAACCGACGATGGCGATGTCTTCGGGAACGCGCAGACCGGCGGCGAGGACGGCTTCGATGGCGCCGATGGCGGTGAGATCGTTGTAGCAAAAGATGGCGTCAGGTGGCTCAGGCAGCGCGAGGAAGTGCTTGATGGCCTCTGCCGCAACCTTGTCGCCGGTCTCTTCGAGGCGGCTGCCGGTGAAGACGTAACTGTCGGGGGTGGGGAGGCGGGCGTCGATCATCGCGTTGCGGTAGCCGCGCAGGCGATCGAAGGCAGGGCTGGTGCCCTGTCCGGCGATGTGCGCGATGCGTTTACGGCCGGTCTCGATGAGGTGGTTGGTGGCCATCTCGCCGACCAGGACGTCATTGGACCCGACGAAGTGTGCCGCGAGGTGCGGGAAGTTGCGGTCGAAGAGGAGGTACGGGGTGCGGTCGTCGCCGATCTCGTAGAAGTTGCGCAGGCTGGACTGGCAGGAGGCGATGAGAAGCACATCGATGCCGCGATGCAGCAGCGTGCGAATCTCCTGGCGCTCGATCTCGGGATCTTCTTCGGAGGAGGTGATGATGAGTGCGCGGCTGCTCTCGCGCAGGACGGCGCTGAGCGACTTGGCGAATTCGGCGAAGAAGGGGTGGACGAGGTCGGGGACGACGAGGCCCATGGTGTAGGTCTTACCGCTGGCGAGTCCGCGGGCAAGCATGTTGGGCTGATAGTTCAGCTCCTTCATACGCTTGAGGACGCGGCGGCGCGTCTCGTCGCCGATGTCCTTGTTGCCGCGGAGAACTTTGGAGACGGTGACGACCGAGACGCCGAGATCGCGAGCGATGTCCTTGAGCCTAACTGCCATTGCACCACCATCCTACAGTGTTGATCCGGAGTCGCGAACCCGGCGTTAGCTGAAACGTGTGCGATGCCAGAGGGTCCATCCGCCGATAACAAGACTGACGAAGAGCACCACTCCCAGGACGCCGACCCACATCATGTTCATGGCGATAGGTGGGACAACGGCGCTGAGGCCCAGCCAGAGGAAGACCGCGGTAGCGGTAGCCACGATGAGGTAATCCCACCACCGGCGGCGCTCGCTTCGGTCTCCGAACTCGTCGCCGGCCTGGGCGGCGAGGGTGCGGACGTAGTCGAGGCCGTAGCGGTCGCACTCGCGGAGAACGACCTCGTTGTGGGAGGTGTGCTCGCGGGCAGAGGCGACGGCGGTTCCAATGGCAAGGGCGCCGAGGATCATGATGACGGAGCCAGCCAGCACCAGGAGGCGGTGTTTTGCATCAGCGCCGGTGAGTTCGCCGAAGACCAGCGCGCCCCAGGCGAGTCCCCAGAGCTGGTTGGTGTTGGAAAGAGGGATGCCGCGGCCGATGCCCAGGTACTTGGCGGCAAACTGCTGGAAGAGATCGCCGATGACCCAGACGAAGCCTCCGAGGAAGAGCCAGAAGACGAGTCCGCGATGGTGGAAGAGGTTGAACGAAGGCGAGTGCATCCCGCCATCGAGCGCGAGCGTCAGGGCGAGGACGGTGCCGAGCTCGCCGATGGTGAATGCGGTGACGAAGGAGAGCGGATTCATGCCGCTGATGTAGGCCTTGCGATAGGGAACGTACATGGTTCCCCACATGAAGCTGGCGCCGATGGCGGCGAGGATGCCGCGCCCGGCGTGCGCTGCTGCCGCTGTGTCGCCGTGGAGGGTGCTGAAGCCAAGCATGACCGCGGCGATGACGATCGCTACGGCGCCGAGGACGACCTTGCTGATATTGCCCGCGCTGGCCCCGGAGAGTTCTTTAAAGAGGACGCGTCCCCAGAAGAGGCCGATGAGCGAGTTGGCGTTCCAAAGAGGAAAGGCGACGGCGAGTCCGACGTCGCGGATGGCGAAGACGGTGAGCGTATTGGCGACGGCCCAGAGCGCCCCGGCCAGCAGCGCCCAAACGATCAGGTGCTTCCTTTCCATCAGGTCGCGGAAGACGTAGCCGGTGCCCTTGAGGAGCGTGGGAAAGGTCCAGCGTGCAGTAAAGACGCCGGCGACCATGCATAGCGAGACGGCAAAGGGGGAAAATCCGACGGTGACCAGCTTCGTGGGGGCTTCGGCTGCCCCTAGCCATACGCCTGCCGTGAGACCGCAGATGACCCCAAGGCCATGCAGCGACAGAGCATTTTTCTTTGAACTTTGAGCGACGCCTGCCATCGGTTCTCCTTAGTGCAGTACGACCAGCAGGACGATACCTGCCAGCAGCACGAAAAACGGAACCAGGAAGTGGCTGTCCGTAACGATGGCTTTTGTCATCTGGGCGAATTTCATCGAGCGTCCTTGAACTGGGAGAAATGCTGAAAGTAAGCGGTTACGTTACGGGAATAAACCCTATATGCCGGTAGAAACGCTGTCAACGGTTCGGCATTAGGGGCGATCGCTTGCCGCACCGGGGGACGGGGGCAGGCGTATCGCAGAGGGCGTACCCGCATGGTCCTATGGTCGCATATCGTCGCGTGTCATGCGTCATCGCATCGGTCTTCTGCCCCATGTCGGTTGACTGCAATTGGGCTAAACTCCTCGTGGTTCTTTTGCCCACCTAAACCTGTCCATCTGCCGGGGAACCGGCTGCAGCCAGAAGGAGTCAGCCTTGATCCCGCTTCCTCGTGTTTTGAAGACTACGTTTTCCGCGTTTTGCGCGCCGCTGCTTGCCGCGACGCTTTGCACCACCTCTGCCATTGCACAGATCAATCATGCTCTGAATGCAGAGGGCATCACGAAGACGCTGCCGCCAGCCTCGCAGAAGACGCTGGATCGGCTGGGCTCGTTCAGTGAGCTTCCGGCCGCGGAGTGGCGTTATCACGCGGGTGATATGGCGCATGGAGAGGACCCCGCGCTCAACGACTCCTCGTGGGAGGTCGTGAAGCCGCACAGCAAGGCACCCAACGAGGCGGTATGGTATCGCCGCCTGATCGAGGTACCGAAGGCGCTGAATGGCTACGATCTGACGGGGGCGCGCATCTGGTTCCAGTTCCGCGCGGGCGCGAACGGGCCGATGCCGGAGATCGTCTACTTCAATGGCCGCCGTGTGGCCCTCGGAGAGGATCTCGAGCCGATCGTCTTGTTCGATAACGCCAAGCCCGGTGACAAGATCCTGGTTGCGGTGAAGCTGTTGCAGACGGTTGATACGAAGTCGTTCAACGGCGTGACGGCAAACGTGGACTTTGCGCAGGGACGGCCGAACCCTTCGGACCTGCGCCTGGAGTTCCTGTCGAGTGCTGTGCTGGTGCCTTCGCTCTCGAAGAACGTTGCGGCGGATATGGCGACGGTGAACCAGTCGATAGCGATGGTGGACCTGTCGGCGCTGGACAACGGCAACCAGATAAAGTTTGACTCGTCGCTGGATGCTGCGCGGCAGAAGCTGGATGTACTGCGTCCCATGCTGCAGCAGACGACGTTCCACCTGACGGGCAACTCGCACATCGATGCGGCATGGCTGTGGCCGGTGACGGAGACGGTCGACGCGGTGAAGCGGACGTTTTCAACCGCGCTGCAGCTGATGAATGAGTATCCGGACTACACCTATACCCAGTCGGCCGCGGCTTACAACGACTGGATGGCAACAAAGTATCCGGCGATCAATGATCAGATCAAGAAGCGCATCAAGGAAGGCCGCTGGGAGATTGTAGGCGGCATGTGGGTGGAGCCTGATCTGAATATGCCGGACGGCGAGTCGCAGGTGCGTTCGCTGCTGATCGGCAAGCGCTGGTACCAGAAGGAGTACGGCGTCGATGTGCGCATCGGCTGGAACCCGGACTCGTTCGGCTACAACTGGCAGCTGCCACAGATCTACAAGCGCTCGGGCGTGGACTACTTCGTCACGCAAAAGATGGCGTGGAACGATACGAACGAGATTCCCTTCAAGCTGTTCTGGTGGAAGTCGCCGGATGGATCGCAGGTGCTGACCTACTTCCCTCACGACTATGCGAACCGAAACCTGAACCCGGTTCGTCTCTCGTCGGATATGGAAGTGGCGCGAAAGTATGCGCCGGGTATGGACGAGATGATGGATCTGTATGGCGTGGGCGACCACGGTGGCGGACCGACGCGTGCGATGTTGGATGAGGGAGTGCACTGGGCCAACTCGGGGATGATCGTTCCCAACTATAAGTTCGGTACGGCGCAGAGCTACTTCGACAACGTGGAGAAGCGGCTGAGCTCGAACTCGCCGGAGTGGAACTACCTGTCGATCGCCAGGGGCTACAAGGCTCCAGCCGCCGAGGCCGGCAAGATTGCGATTCCGACGTGGGACTCGGAGCTGTATCTCGAGTATCACCGCGGCGTCTTTACCACGCAGGCCCAGCACAAGCGCAACATGCGCGAGAGCGAAGAGCAGACGATCAACGCGGAGAAGTATGCTTCGCTGGCGTGGCTTTCGGGCTACAAGTATCCCAACGATCAGTTCACGGATGCATGGAAGAAGATCGCCTTCAATGGCTTCCACGATCTCGCAGCAGGCTCGGGTATTGCCGTGATCTATAAGGAAGCGCAGGCGGAGTTCGACCAGGTTCGCCTGGAGACGGGCGAGATCTCGCAGGATTCGCTACACCTGCTGGCCTCCGGCATTAATACGAAGGCTGCGGGCGAGACGCCGGTGCTGGTCTTCAACCCGCTGGCATGGTCGCAGACGGGCGTGACGACAGTCTCGGTGCAGCTTCCTGCGGCAGCGAGCAGCATCTCGCTACTGGATGATCACGACAAGGTGCTGCCGTCGAAGGTGCTTTCGAGCGATGCGAAGAACGGCAGCTATAAGCTGCTGGTGCAGGTACCGAATGTGCCTTCTATGGGGTACACGGTGCTGCATGCGGTTGCAGGGCAGAAGACATTCCCGACCGATCTGAAGGCCAACGGAACATCGATGGAGAACGAGTTCCTGCGCGTCGAGGTCGATCCGAAGACGGGCTGCATCACCAGCCTCTACGACAAAAAAGCGAAGTTCGAGTCGCTGGCCAAGGGGGCATGCGGCAACCAGCTGCAGACCTTCAAGGATCTTCCGAAGGACTACGATGCGTGGAACATCGATCCGGGCACGTATGACCACATGACGCCGATTGAGCAGGTGGATTCGGTGCAGCTGGTGGAGAAGGGGCCAATGCGCTCCGTCATCCGTGTCTCGCGGACCTGGCAGTCATCGAAGTTCGTGCAGGACATTCAGCTATATGCGGGAAGCGATACGGTCGATGTGATCAATGACATCGACTGGCACGAGACCCATGTACTGCTGAAGGCGGCGTTCCCCCTGGCGGCTTCAGGGCCGATGGCGACGTACGAGATTCCGTATGGCTCGATTGAGCGCCCGACGACGCGTAATAACAGCTGGGAGAAGGCGCAGTTTGAGGTGCCTGCTCTGCGCTGGGCCGACCTGGGCGATGAGCATCATGGCTTCTCGCTGCTGAACGAGGCGAAGTATGGCTACGATGCAGAAGGCAACACGCTGCGTCTGACGCTGCTGCGTTCGCCGACGTGGCCCGATCCTGACGCCGACAGGGGGCATCAGCATTTCAGCTACGCTTTGTATCCACACGCCGGAACCTGGAAGCAGGCGAAGACGGAGCGGAGAGGCTACGAGTACAACTACGAGCTGAAGGCGCAGCAGGTAACTCCTCATGCCGGCGCGCTTCCGCTGGTGCACTCGTATGCTTCGGTAGAGCCGGAGAACGTCGTTCTGACCGCGATGAAGAAGGCAGAGGACGACAACGGCCTGATCTTTCGTGTGGTGGAGTGGGCAGGCAAGCAGGGCGACGTGACCTTTACGGTGCCGCCGGGCGCGACCGCGGCGACGGAGACCAACCTGATGGAGAAGTCGACGGGATCTCCGCTGAAGCTGAGCGGCGATAAGGTCACGGCGCACATCGGACCGTACGAGATTCTCTCGGTACGTGTGGACTATCCGGCCTCGTCAAAGTAAGACAAGCCGCATTTGCCGAACGGAGCTGCCCGCAAAGGTAGCTCCGTTCGCTTTTGCAATAGCCATCGGCTCGGATAAGCTAAACCAGCACCACCGGAGTACGCGATGAACTTTGTCAAAACGCAGGACCCAGAGACCTTTACGCCTGAGCCGGGCATGCGCCGCCAGGTGCTGGCCAATACGGATCAGCTGATGTTGGTTCGCCATTATTTTGAAGCAGACTGGGTTGGTGCGAAGCACAGCCATCCACATCACCAGCTGGTGTACGTCGTCAAAGGCGCGATCCGCGTCGATGTTGGCGGCAAGGTCTTCGATGCGCATGCGGGAGACAGCTTCATCGTCGATGGCGGCGTCGAGCACCAGGCCTGGGCGCTGGAGCCGGCAGAGGTGCTGGATGTCTTTACGCCGACGCGCGAAGACTATCGCGCGCTGGTGAAGTAGAGAGTTGATGGCAGATGTGGGTGGATCGTTGAAAGAGATGTCAGCGGTGTATGCGCCGGAGGATGTGCCTCTGTGCACGGACGCGGAGTCATCCTTTTGGAAGCAGACGCTGCCTGTTTTCTTTTGCACGGACAACTACGGCCGCGCCATTGAAGGGGACGCGACGCAGGTCTTCGCGCGGTGGACACACGGCAGTCTTTATCTACTATCTGCCTGTCCATATAGGGAGCTGTGGCTGAAGCCTGATCCGCAGACGGCCTGTGCGACGCCGCAGTTATGGGAGTGGGATGTCGCGGAACTCTTTATCGGTTGCGATGCGGAGAGTGCTCGACACTACAAGGAGTTCGAGATCTCACCGCAAGCTGAATGGCTTGATCTGGATGTAGATCTCGAAGCGCCGGGACGGACGCGTGATGCGCAGTGGGCCTCGGGTTTTGAGGTGAAGTCGACTGTCGATCAGGAACGCAGTATCTGGTACGGATCTATGCGGATTCCTTTTGAGGCGCTCGGGGTATCGTGCCCAAAGGTGGGCGATCGCTGGCGCATCAATCTGCTTCGCAGCCAGGGGCCGGAGCATCAGCTGCTGGCGTGGCAGCCGTCGATGTCAGAGACGTTCCATGTTCCGGAGCGATTCGGAGAGCTCGTGCTGAAGTCTTTATAGAGCGTTGGGCTTTGTGCCTGTGGAGAGGTGTTGCACGGCGAAGACGATTGCTCCGAGCAGCAGAATGATTCCTGCAGTTCGCATCTCCGTGAGAAAGTGTGGACGCGAGACGAGGATGAAGACGAAACCTCCAAGCGCCAGCAACACAGGCAGGGGGTAGAGTGGCATGCGGAAGCCGCGCTGTTTACGTTCGCGCCTGTGCTTGGGCAGCAGCACGGCAATGCCCTGCAGCAGGAACTGGAAGAGGATGCGAATGACCACAAGCGTGGTGATGACCTCCTGCAGGCGAAAGACGCAGCAGGCCAGGGTGACGGCACCGAGCGCAAGCAGCGCATGATGCGGGATGCGGTGGCGCGGGTGAATGGCGCCGAACCATGCCGGGAAGTTCCCGTCGCGTGCGGCAGCGAAGGGGATTCTGGAATAGCCGAGCAGAAGAGCAAAGACTGAGGCCAGTGCCGCAAGCGAAATGAGGATCACGATAACCGCGGCTGCCTGGTGACCGTAGAGCTTCTCCATGAAGACTGCCATGGTGAACATGCGGGCGTGGCTGTCGGCATTGTCTGATGTCATCTCGCGCCAGGGCAGGACGCCGAGCACGCTGATGTTCATCAGCAGGTAAAGCGTTCCGACGATGGCAATGGCTCCGAGTACGGCGCGCGGAATGGTTCGTTGCGGATCGCGGACTTCGCCGCCGAGAAAGCAGACGTTGTAGTAGCCCCAGTAATCATAGGCAGAGATGAGCATGCCCGCCCCAAGGCCGATGAAGAAGCCTCCGTTGAGGTGGAACGCTCCTGCCGGGAAGTCGAAGGCCAACTTCGGATTGAAGTGCGTCAGGCCTGCGACGATGACGAAGAGAAGTGTGGCGCCGACGATGAGTCCGAGCCAGCGAGCGATCTTGTCGATGACGATGATGCTGCGATAGAGGACGATGAGCGCGACGACGCAGGCACTCATGGCGATCAGCGTCTGTTGGCTGAACACGATGGGTACGCCGAGAAAGTGTGTCGCGAAGAAGGGATGGCTGGCGTTGGGGAAGAAGAAAGAGAGGTACTGTGAGAAGCCGATACAGCCGGAGGCGATGGAGAGCGGCGCGCTGAAGAGCAACTGCCAGGCGTAGAGAAAGGAGAGTCCACGCCCGGCGCCTCGTTCGCCGTAGAGATGCTTGAGGAAGGCGTATGAGCCGCCGGCTTCAGGATAGGCGGTGCCGAGTTCGCTCCAGACGAGACCGTCACAGAGGGAGAGCAACGCTCCGACGAGCCACCCCAGCATGGCCTGCGGGCCACCCATAGCGGTGACGATGAGGGGAAGCGTCACGAAAGGGCCTACGCCGACCATGTCGATGACGTTGAGGCCGAGCGCTGAGGCTGTGGAGAGCCCACGCTCAAGCTCGGGCTTGCTGGGGGGAACCGGACGTTTCGGCTCGGTCAAAGGAAAGCGGCTAGTGTCCATGAACCTGCCGCGAAAGGGAGCTTTGCTCCTGCTCGATGCAAGTCTTGGCAGCGGCGAGTCGTCGCAGACGCTCAGTCGACCATGCCTGGTCGCTGTTCAGTTGTTCTCGTGCGCGCAGCAGCTCAGGCTCCAATGCCGCTTGCGCGGGGCCACCGGGGATCGAGCGTACAGCAACGAAATTATCTGCACGTAGCGCGCTGCGAATCTCGCTGCGACTGATGTTTGTGGCGTTGCCAATGAAGGTCAGCTCGCGCAGCACGATCTCGGTCATCGTCTCGGGATCGTAGCCGGTGGGCATCGCACGCACGGCACGGCTGACGATGCCGTGTGCAGCGTGAAAGCTGAGGCCGGTGCGCCGCACAATGGTATCGGCCAGCTCGGTAACGGGAAGAAAGTTTGCGTCGGCTGCTGCTGCCATACGTTCCAGATTAAACTGTGCCTCGCTGAGCGCGCCCGCGAGCAATTTCAGACTGCGCTCTGCGTTGTCGAATGCCGTGTATACGAGGGGCTGCAGATCGTCTTCGGCATCATTCATGTCGGCGAAAGGTGTATTGTGCAGGCTGCCGGTGACGCTGTTGGACTCAAAGAGTGCACGGCTGGCGAGGACGCGCACATGCTCCAGCGGAACAGGGTTTCGCTTCTGCGGCATGATGCTGGAGATCTGCACATAGGCATCGCTGAGGCGAAGGTAGCCAAACTCGGCAGTGCTCCACAGCATGAGATCCTGCGTGAAGCGGCCGAGGCTGACCATCGCAGTCGCGAGCACGCCGCAGCTCTCAACCAGGTAGTCGACAGCGGCGATCGCTCCGTAGGAATTCACCTGTAGGCCATCGAAGCCAAGGAGACTTTCGGTGAAGTATCGGTCGATAGCGAAGCCGGTGGTCGTGATGGCGCAGGCTCCGAGCGGACTGCGATTGACGCGTGTAAACGCCTGGCGCGTGCGCTCGGCGTCACGTTCAAGGATTTCGATGTAGGCCATCAGGTAGTGGCCAAGCGTGGTGGGCTGCGCAGGCTGATTATGCGTGTAGGCAGGCATCAATGCTGCACGATGTTCCCACGCGATATGGAGCAGAACCTGGCGTAGTTGGAGCTGTGCCTGGTATAGCTCCAGCAGCCGGAGGCGCAGAACCATGCGGTACATGGTCAGGTCGATATCGTTGCGACTGCGCGCGGTGTGCATCTTGCCGGCGACCTCTTCGCCGCATGCTGTGGCCAGCTTCTTTTCGATGTAGAAGAAGAGGTCTTCGAAGCTGCCGTCGTAGCGCACGGTACGAATGGCTTCACGATCGAGTGCGTCGAGCGCTGCGAGGCACTGTGCGGCTTCACCTGCAGGCATGATGCCCTGACGCGCCAGCATCAGCGTGTGCGCGTATTCAATCTCGAGCAGAGGCTCAAGGAAGTATCGCTTGGCGTCGGCGAAGACCGGGGCGAGCACGGTGTCACGATAGATCGGCGCAGGGAACGCCGATCTATCTTTGTGGTTGGGGTCCGTCATACGTTCCTTCAGCTCTTAGTCTAGAACTCGACCTTGAGGCCGAACTGAAGAATTCTTGCCTCGAGTACCGAACTGGTAGGGGCCAGGGTGGGTGAGGTCAGAATTGTTCCGATCGGCGCTACCGCGGCGTTGGTGGAGACCGTAGCGGTGGTGTTGATCGAGGTCACGTTGGAGCGGTTAAGCAGGTTGTTGGCTTCGATCAGGAGCTGCGGCTGGAAGCGCTCGAAGTATTTGCCGAAGGTGCGCGTATAGCGGGCATCGTACTGGAAGATGTTCGGTGCCCGCAGGGTGTTGCGGCCGACGAAGAGAGGTCGGCTCGTGGCTGTGCTGTCTCCGTTGAGAGCCTGGCTGACGACCATGCTCTGCTGGTCGCCCGTGGAGAAGTTGGTCAACACTGCCAGGTTGTTACCGTTGGCGAAGCCATTGGCAAGGTGGTTGGCAAGGTGAAAGGTCGGCGCATAGACGATGCTGCCGGTAAAGGAGTTGGGGCGATTGATGCTGCTGTTGCCGCGGTCGCGCTTGGGATAGGTAGGATCGCTGATCGGCGTGGAGAACTCGTACGTGTTGGCCTCCGGCGTGTCGTTGATGGCGTGCGACCAGGTGTAGTTGCCGCTGAAGGTGAGGCCACCGGTCATGCGGTGCTCATAGGAGACCACCATCGCGTTATACGAAGAGTTGGAGCCAACGTCGATCAGGCGGATGTTGTTGTACTGCGGATACAGTCGCGTTGCCGCGCTGACGCTGGTCGAGAAGACGGGGCGTCCATCGGCAAGATACGACGTGGGATTGATGAGGTTCATGTTGCGGATGAACTGCATGTTGCGGCCGCTGGTCATGACGTAGCCCAGAGTGAGCGAGTCGCCTCGTGTTAGCTGCTGCTGCACCTGCAGGTTTGCGTTCCAGACGTACTCGTTCTTGAAGTTGGGCGTCAGGGCATAGATGCTTTGTGTGCCAAGGCAGCTTGCAGGGACCTGCTGCGGCGAGTCAGGGAATGCCGGAGAGCAGCTGGTGTTTCCCGCAACGGAGGCGATGAAAGAGCCGGTCCCGGCAGCGCCGTTATTGTAGAGCGGAGAATACCAGATGTTGGTGGGCGTCGCCTCGTAGTAAATGCCTGCGTTCACGCGGATGACGGTTGTGTCGGTGGGAGAGTAGGCGATGCCGAGGCGAGGCGCGAAGTTCGCATGCGGGGTGCGGAAGCTCTGTGTATAGATAAAGGGCTCACCTGCGGGAGGCGTCGGCGCGCGGTACTGGTCGTAGCGGATGCCGTAGGAGACCAGAAGCTTCTTGCGAACCTGCCAGGTATCCTGCGCAAAGAGATCGAAGAAGACAGAGTGATACGCCGCGCCGGGAGTTCCGATGCTGGCATTGACCGTGCTGTAGTTGTACGGCGTGGCGCCGCTCTTGGCGCTCTGCCACTGCGCGATGGAGGCAAAGGTGTACTGGGTGTAGATATCGGCCAGCTGCGTATCCAGGTTCTTCTGGAAGCCGAAGCCGACCTTGAAGGTATGGTCGTGCTTGATGAACGTGACGTTGTCGCTGAAGGACGGGATCTTCTCCTGGAACTTGTCTCCCGCGCCGTTGGTGCCGCCGAAGTTGGCCACACCGGTGATGGTGATCATCGGCCCTGCTCCGGTCTGCGGCCCTGCGACGTGATGCTGGTTGCGGTACGGCCAGGAGCCGCGGAACTCGTTCATCAGGTTTGCCGTGAATGTCGTGATCAGCTGCGCGCCGATGATGTGGGCGCGATCCTGAAAGTCGGAGGCGGAATCAAGGGCGTAGAGGCCGCCAACGTTGGTGTTGAAGGGGTAGTTGTTCCGGAAATAGTTGTAGCGGATGAAGGCGCTGTTTTTGCTGTTGATCACCCAGTCGCCGCGCGCGTCGACCCATTGCGCACGTTGCACACTGGGGGCAGGATTGAAGATGGAAGGGCTGATGCCATAGCCGATGAGCTGCGCCTGATTGGCAGGTGTGATAGTGACGGCTGACGGATTGGCGCGCTTCAACTTTTCGTACGCAGCGAAGAAAAAGAGCTTGTCCCGCTTGATGGGGCCGCCGATGCGGCCGACGTAGTCGTCGACGTGGAGGTCAGGCTTGCGCGTGTAACCGGTTGTCCCAACGACGCAGTTCTGAAGGATGGGGCACGCGCTGGCGACCTTGGGGCGCCAGATGTACTGGACCAGGCCGTGATAGGCGTTGCTGCCGCGGGGCGTGATGACGTTGAAGGTGATGCCTGCCGTATTGCCGAACTCGGCCGGTGCGCTGTTGGAGATGGTCTGCACTTCGTCAACGTAGGAGTCGGAGATGGCAAACAGGCGGAGGCCGTAGCGATCGGTCTCCGTGTCGACCATGCCGTCGAGCTGGTAGTTGATGCGGTCAACCAATCCGTTGGTGTTTACCGTGCGCGGGATTCCGTTCTCGGGGTTCGGATGGCCGCTGACTCCGGGCTGGAAAAGAACGAAGTTGTACGGGTTGCGCGAGGTCAGCGGAAGGTTCTGCGTCTCGACGGAGGAGATCGTGCGGCTGAGGGTAAACTTCGCCGGTTCGAGGATAGGCATCTCGGCGGAGACCTCGATCTGCGTTGCAACCGATCCGGTTTTAAGTTGTTCGCCTACAACGATGTCGCTGCCCGCGGTCAACTGGATGCCGCTCTGGGTGAGAGGAGCAAACCCGGGTGCCAGCGCGGTGATGGCGTAGCTGCCAATGGGAAGATTGGCGAGGACGTAGTTGCCATCATTTGCAGAAGTGACCTGTCGCGTGTAGCCGGTGTCGATGTTCTTGGCGGTCACGTCGGCATTGGGAATGGGTGCTCCCGAAACATCTGTAACCTGTCCACGAATGGTGCCGTTGATCGACTGTGACTGTCCCAGGGCGACGGGTGCGGTTGTCACAAACACTGAAGCCGTCACAAGAGCGGCACCGAGAAGGGAAGTTCTTAGACTGCCAAGAGTCAACACAGTAAGCCTCCTAAGACTGAAAAGCGAACAGATCGAAGTTGCGAAGACGATGTTCGACGGACTTAGTAAAATCTATTTAGTAAGTGATGAGGTGAGCTGAGATTAGATAGAACGCTGCAGCTTGTCAATCAATTTTCTTGGATTTGTTACGAAAGCAGGTGTGCTTCTGTGGCAGAGAGGCTAATGGAGAGGGCTCCGTGAAGCTGGGCCTGGGTGCCGAGGGAACTGGCGCGAACCTGCGGCTTTGCAAACTCGTTGTCGCTGAGCAGCTTTTCGGTGACTCGACAAAGCTCGGGGTGTGAGCCGACGCCACCGCCAAGGATCACCACTGCCGGGTCCAGGCCAAGCGAGAGCTCGACGATACAGTCGGAGAGGATCTGCGCGGTATAGCGAATGAGCTGTATGGCCAGGCGATCACCGTCGACCGCGAGGTCGAAGATTTCGGTCGCGCGTAGATGCTCCAGCGCAACCGTATTTGCCCGGCGCTCTCGGTGCAGCAGGCGCGTCCATTCGGTCTCGATGCCGAGGCCTCCGATGGAACTCTCCAACTGCCCTGGGGACTGCACTTCGAGCCGCTGGCGCGACATACCACGAATGCCAGCGTAGCCAATCTCACCGGCACTCCAGTTTGCCCCGTGATGCAGGCGGCCATTGATGTAGACACCTGCGCCGACTCCCGTGCCGAGGGCGATAAAGACAAAGTCGTCGACTCCTGTTGCGGATCCGCGCCAATGTTCTCCGACGGCGGCGAGGTTGGTGTCGTTCTCGATCTGCGCCGCGATGCCAAGTTCACGCTCCAGCATGGATCGGAGCGGTACATTCTTCCAGTCGGTGAGGTTGGGAGCGGAGAGCACAACGCCGGTAGCGGTGTTGGTAATGCCGGGGGCTCCGGCGGTGATGTGCAGCACCTTGCGGATGGAGGCAGAGGCTTCATGACACATCACTTTGAGGCCTTCGTGGATCAGGCCGCAGACGGCCTTGGGGGAGCGCTGCTTTTCTGTGAATTGCGTCGCCCACTGGGTGACGATGCGTCCATTGAGGTCGGCCAGCAACATGCGCAATCTGGTGCCGCCGATATCGGCCGCAGCCACGTAGCCGTGGGTCGCATTAAAGCGAAGCATCTCCGGCGGACGGCCACCGCTGGATTCGCCCTCACCGAGATTCTCCACCAGCCCAAGGGATTCGAGATGACTGACAGCACTGGTGACCGTCGGTGCGCTCAGGCCGGAGAGCCGCACCAGGTCAGCCTTCGAGCAGGGATTGTGCTCCTTCAGCAGCCGCAGCAGACCGCGCGCATTCGCCTGGCGAAGATGGGATGGGCGGGACGGCGCGATGGTCATCTCAGGTTGGGGCGTGGAGGGAAGTCGCATTGGTTCTCGGTTGGACACATCATACTTTATATTTCTTAATAATCTTTACAAAGTTAAAAGTATCGTGATATCCAATACGCCATACGGCAGCGAACTTCATAATGGTTAATGTCAACCTCGCTGCGGTGGCAGCCTACAAGAAATGCAATACCAGCAATGAATGACTTCCTTAAGGAGCAACATTCGTTCCATGAGAACTGACGTCTGCCGCGGGACCATCGCTTCACTGCTTGCTCTCTCTCTGTCGATGAACGGTGCAATCGCTACGGCCCAGCAGGGCGTGCCGGTGGCATCGTATCGTTCGGCGTATGCGCGTCCGCTTCAGATTGACCGGGGCTCGGCGGCGCTTTCGCAAACTCTAGCGAAGCTGCACACCCGCGCGTCGCTCGCGATGGTGACGGCGCATCCCGATGATGAAGACGGCGGCATGTTGACCTACGAGAGCCGTTCGCAGGGCGTCGATGTCACGCTGCTGACGCTGAATCGTGGTGAGGGTGGCCAGAACGTGATCACGGGAGACTACTGGGATCAGTTGGGCACACTGCGCACGCAGGAGTTGCTGGCGGCGGGTAACTACTATGGCGTGCACCAGTACTGGACGCGGGTTGCGGACTTCGGCTTCTCGAAGACGATTGAGGAGGCCCTGAAGACCTGGGGAGAGGAGCGCGTCCTCTACGACGCTGTGCGGGCGATCCGTATTCAGCGTCCGCTGGTGGTGACGTCGGTCTTTGCTGGCAATGTCTCCGACGGTCACGGCCATCATCAGGTGGCGGGCTACACTGCGCAGAAGGTGTACGTGATGGCGGGAGACCCGAAGGTCTTTCCCGACCAGATCAAAGAAGGCCTGCTGCCGTGGACACCACTGAAGGTCTACGCGCGTGTGCCATTTGCGCGTGTCACCGAGAAGGGGGTCTACGACTATGCGACGGGACACTGGGAGCCGGTGCGCTTCCGCAACTATGTTGACGGAACCTGGATCGAGGGCGTGCCGAAGGCGACGGTTGAAATTCCCAGCGGCGACTACAGCCCGATGCTGGGTAACTCGTACGTGCAGATCTCGCGCGAGGGGTTGAACGAGCAGAAGACGCAGAATGGCGGCGTTGCGGTTCCTCTCCCGCGCAGCATTTCGAGCCCGTATCACCTGTATGCGTCACGGGTTGGCTCGGCGGCTCAGGAGAAATCCTTCTTCGATGGCATCGATGTGTCGCTGGCGGGAATCGCAGGCTATGCCCCGAAGGCAGAGCAGGCGGCGTGGGCTGCCAAGCTGAATGAGCTGAATGCCACGGTGGAGTCGGCGATTGAGGGCTTCAAGGCGGAGAAGCCGGAGGGGGTTGCACCGACGCTTGCCAAGGGGATGGCCCAGACCAACGCCCTGTTGAACGAGATTGCCAAGAGTAAGCTGCCTGCCGAAGCGAAGTACAACATGACGCATGAGCTTGTGGTGAAGCGGCAGCAGTTCGACCTGGCGCTCGAGCAGTCGCTTGGCCTGGCGTTGCTGGCGAACACCAACGAAGGAGCGGGAAGCGGCGGTCACATGGGGCCGATGGGCGATATGTCCACGCAGATGCCGACCTCGCAGACCGTGGTTCCCGGAGACAAGGTTGCGGTTGCGGTGCATATTGCCAACCAGGGAACGGAGACGGTGACGCTGAGCGATGTCTCCGTGGTCTCCGAAGCAGGACCGGGATTCGTCTCCACTCCCAGAGCTGCGTCTGCTGCAGGGCCGCTTGGGCCAGGTGTGACGCGGGATCCTTTATTCGACATCACGGTTCCCCGTACGGCTGAGCTGACCAAGCCTTACTTCAGCAGGCCGTCACTGGAACAGTCGTACTACGACATCAACGATCCGCGCTTCCTGAATCTGCCGTCGCGGCCTTATCCATTGGTGGCGAAGGCGACGGTGATGTATCACGATGTGACGATCGAGCTCTCTGGCGTGGTGCAGACAGTGCATCGCATCAATGGTGAAGGGCCGGTGCTGGAGCCGCTATTGGTGGCGCCTGCGATCTCGCTTTCGGTCTCGCCGTATGCGGGCGTGGTGGCACTTTCGAGCGCGGAGCTGGAGCTGCACGTCGATCTGCATAGCTCCGTGAAGGGACCCGCGAAGGGCTCAGTGCATCTCGATCTGCCGAAGGGGTGGAAGTCCAAGCCAGAGGTCGCCGAGTTTGCAACGATGCGGGAAGGTGAGGATCAGAACCTGACCTTCACCGTGCAGCCGGAGCACGTGGAGACGAAGCCATATGTCATCACGGCGGTAGCAGAATACAACGGCGAGAAGTTTACGCAGGGCTTCCAGACCGTCGGTTATCCCGGGCTGAGGCCGTATCCTCACTATCGCGCGGCGACGTATAAGACGACGGGCGTGGATGTGAAGACAGCACCGAATCTGAATATCGGCTACGTGATGGGCACGGGTGACGATGTCGCGACGTCGCTTGCGGATATCGGGATTCACCCGACGATGCTGTCGGCGGGGGAGATCGCCTCGGCCGATTTGTCGCATTACGACGCCATCATCCTTGGCATCCGTGCCTATGCGGCGCGGCCCGAGCTGAAGACGTTCAACAATCGCCTGCTGGAGTATGTGAAGAACGGCGGGACGGTAGTGGTGCAGTATCAGACGCCGGAGTATGACCACAACTATGGGCCTTATCCGCTGACGCTGACCAGCGATCCCGAGAAGGTGGTCGAAGAGGACAATAAGGTGTCGATCATCGCACCCAATGACCCGGTTCTGAACTGGCCGAACAAGATTGCGACGGCGGACTTCGATCATTGGGTGGAGGAGCGCGGTCACGGCTTCATGCATGACTGGGACTCGCACTATATCGCTCTGACCGAGATGCACGATGCCGGGCAGGAACCGCAGAAAGGCGGCCTGATCTACACGCGTTACGGCAAGGGAGCGTATGTGTATCTGGCGTATGCCTTCTTCCGCCAGATGCCGGACGGCGTTCCGGGGTCATTCCGCATCATGGCCAACCTGATCAGCATGAGCAAGAACCCCGGGTTGGCTTTAGGAAAGGAAGCTCCTGCGACGGTAACTGGCACGAAGTAAAGAGTGTGGCAACGGGCGGCGTGAAGCGACGCTTTGCGCCGTCTTTCTCTGTCAGCGGGCGGTTTTAGCCATAGTCATCGCATAGTCAACCTGCCCGCGATACCATAATGGCAGCGCCTGAGAGCGTTTCTAAGATTCAGACCCAGTTAGACACAGAGGTAAATACCGTTTCATGACGACGACACGCAACTTCCCCCACGCCATGCTGCGTGAGATTTTTGAGCAGCCGAAGGCGATTGCCGAGACACTGGCTGCATATGCCGATGGCAAGAGCCTTCGCGAAGATGTGTTTTCCTCCGCACGCCAGGCCCTTGTAGGCCGCGATTCCATCCTGATCTCCGCTTCGGGCTCCAGCCGGCACGCAGGCCTTTCAGGCGAGATTCTGTTTGAGGACCTTGCCGGCATCGCCGTCGATGTGGAGTACGCCAGCGAGTACATCTATCGCTCGACGCAGACGCTGCGCAACCCCTGCTTCCTGGTGATCTCGCAGTCCGGCGAGACGGCAGATACGTCGGAGGCCCTGCGCGAGGCGATTGCGCGCGGCTGCTCGACGATTGCGATTACCAATCGTCCGGAGTCTTCGATGGCAAAGCTGGCATCCTGCTCGCTGCCGACGATGGCAGGCGTGGAGAAGGCCGTTCCCGCGACGAAGAGCTTCACCACGCAGCTTGTTGTGCTGCAGTTGCTGGCGCTTTACGCTGCGCGTATCCGCGGACGGATGACGCGTGCGGTAGTTGAATCGCATCTGGCGCACCTGCACGAGGTTCCGGAGGCACTTGAGGCGGTCCTGCCTCGCTGGGAGAAGCAGGTCTCGCAGCTGGCGGATTCGCTGCAGGCGTCTGAGACGTTCCTCTTCCTCGGGCGTGGTGTTCACTACCCGATCGCTCGCGAAGGTGCCCTGAAGCTGAAGGAGTCGGCGTACATCCAAGCCGAGGGCTATCCGACGGGCGAGCTGAAGCATGGGCCGAATGCACTGGTAAACCGGCACAATCCTTTAATTGTGCTGGCAACGTGCGATCCCTCGTCGGCGGATTCTTTGTTGCGCTACGAGAAGACGGTCAACCTGGTCCGCGATATGAACAAGCAGGGTGCCGATATCGTTTCCATCGTGAATGAGGGGGATATCCGCGTGGCTGAGTTGAGCCGTGTCGCGATTGAGGTGCCGCGTGCACCTGAGTTCATCTCGCCGCTGTACGAGGTGATTCCACTGCAGCTGCTGGCGTATTTCATGGCGATCTCGCGTCATATCGACGTGGATAATCCGCGCAATCTGGTGAAGGCTGTCGTGCAGGAGTAGTTTTCAAGACGCAATAAAGAATGTGGCCCGCGAGAGCATCCTCTCGCGGGCCTTTCTATTTCAGAATTGTGTTTATCAACTCATTTTGAGAGCAAGGATGGCGCCTACGGCGATGGCGGCCCCCAGCACAGGACCAAGGACGGGAATCCAGGCGTAGCTCCAGCCGGAGTCGGTTTTGCCGGGGATCGGGAGGATAGCGTGGGCGATACGTGGGCCGAGGTCGCGGGCCGGGTTGATCGCGTACCCGGTCGTGCCGCCAAGCGAGAGGCCAACTCCCCAGACGAGAGCCCCTACGAGCATAGGGCCGAGTCCAGGCGCTACTCCCGCTGGAGCGATGCGGCGCGAGGCCAGTGCCGTTGCGACGAGTACGAGCACAAAGGTGCCGATGACCTCGCTGAGCAGGTTCCAGAAGGGAGCGGATACGGCGGGCGAGGTGCAGAAGCAGGCGCGCTTGGCCGCGGCGTCCTCGGTCAGCTGCCAGTGGGGACGATAGTGCAGCCAGACTAGGGTAGCTCCGGCGATAGCTCCCAGGATCTGTGCCGGGATGTATGTCCAAAGGCGTTCGGCGTGGCCGGTCATCATCACCGAAGCGACGGTGAAGGCTGGATTGAGATGGCCGTCTGCATCGCCGAGAGCGGCTGCGACGCAGACTCCGGAGAGAACGGCGATGGCCCAGCCGGTGGTGATCGAGATCCAGCCGGCGGATTCAGCGTAGCTCTTCTTGAGGTTGGCCCCGGCAACGACGCCATTGCCGAGGACGATGAGGATCAGTGTGCCGAAGAATTCGCCGACGAAGGGCGGAAGAGGAGCGTTTGCCATGAGACTCACTTATTCCTGGTAGACATAGCCCTGGGCGATGGTTGTGAAGGATTCGAGATCGCGCGCCTTCCAGTCGTCGGAGCGTTTAAGCTCCTTGGCCAGTAGGTTTGCGACGGTGGGAGCGGCCTCCAGTGCGGCGCGGGCGTCGAGAAAAAGCGCTCGCGTGCGGCGGGCGAGGACATCTTCGACGGTGCGCGCCATCTCGTGGCGTGCCGCCCATAGGACTTCGCGCCTGCGGTAGGGAAGCCGGGGATGCAGAAGATCGTTGAGCGTTGGATCTTCGTCGGAGAGTTGCTTGAGGTGAGCGAGGTCGGTGCCGTAGACGCGGTCGGACTCGGCAGGGGAAATCTCTTTTGTCCAGCCATGGAGACGAAGTGTGCGCGTGATGGAAGAGGTTCTGGGCAGGCCCGCCGAGTCCGTGGAGCGGTTAATCGCATCTTCGCCCATTCTGCGATAGGTGGTCCACTTACCGCCTGTGACCGTGACCAGTCCGGTAGGCGAGATGATGACGCTGTGGTCGCGCGAGAGCTTGGAGGTGGAGGCTCCGCCCTTGCGAACGAGTGGACGCAGGCCGGACCAGACGGACTGAATCTGTTCAGGGGCAGGACGACGGCCGAGATATTTCGTGATGTGGTCGAGCAGAAAGGCGCGCTCTTTCTCCATCGCGTGTGGCTCGACCGAAGCTCTTTCGACGGCCTCATCGGTGGTGCCGACGACCGTGTGCCCGTGCCAGGGGATAGCGAAGAGCACGCGGCCATCGGAGGTCTTGGGGATCATCAGCGCGTGGTCGGTGGGCAGAAAGTCGGCGGGTAGGACGAAGTGCGACCCCTGGCTGACCGAGAGCAGCGTCTCGCGATCGTTGTCCATGGCGAGGATCTGCTCGGTGAAGACGCCGGTGGCATTGATGGTGACGCGGGCGCGCAGGTCGAAGAGCGTGCCGGTTTCGAGATCGCGGGCGTGGACTCCGGCAACCTTGCCGTTCGCTTCGATCAGGCCGGTGGCCTCGACGTAATTGATCGCGGTACCGCCGAGGTCCTGGAAGGTGCGCATCAGCGTCACGGCGTAGCGAGAGTCGTCGAACTGGCCATCGTGATAGAGCACACCGCCGCGCAGCCCGTCGGCTTTCACGCCGGGAAGTAAGGAGGTGGTCTCGCGGCTGGAGAGCAGCTTTGATGGGCCGAAGGAGAGTTTGCCCGAGAGCAGCTCATAGACCTTGAGGCCGAAGCCATAGTAGGGCAGGCCGAAGAGGTCGTACACCGGCACCACGAACGAGAGGTCGTGGACGAGATGCGGAGCGTTGGCGAGCATGTGGCCGCGCTCTTGCAGGGCATCGAGGACCAATGTGATGTTCATCTGCTCGAGATAGCGGACGCCGCCGTGGACGAGCTTGGTGGAACGGCTGGAGGTGCCTTTGGCGAAGTCGGTCCGCTCGATGAGGACAGTTTTGTAGCCCCGCGATGCTGCTTCGACTGCAGCGCCGAGCCCAGTGGCTCCGCCGCCGATGATGAGGATGTCCCATTGGGTTTCGAGGCCCAGGCTGCGCATGATCTCGGCGCGGTCACTCAATCTGGCTTCTCCTCTTCGCGATGCCACTGGCCTGCGCGCTCAAGGGCGCGACGCCAGGTGGTGCGGACATACCCGCGTGTGGTGGACTCCATGACAGGTTTAAAGACGCGATCGACCTGCCACTGGCTTGCGATGGTGTCCTTGTCTGGCCAGTATCCCACAGCGAGTCCGGCGAGATACGCTGCGCCCAGTACGGTCGCCTCAGCGTTTTTCGGGCGGACGACCTCGATACCGAGCACGTCGGACTGGATCTGCATGAGCATGTTGTTGGCGGCGGCTCCTCCATCGACGCGAAGCTGTGCCAAGGGCAGATTGCTGTCGGCCTGCATGGCTTCGAGGACGTCGGTGGCCTGCAGGGCGATGCCCTCAAGCGCCGCGCGGGCGATGTGGGCGCGGGAGCTTCCTCGGGTGAGTCCGACGATTGCGCCGCGGGCGTAGGGGTCCCAGTGCGGAGCGCCGAGCCCGGCAAAGGCGGGCACGAGGACGACTCCGTTGGAGGACGGAACGCTGGCGGCGAGCTCCTCGATCTCGGCCGAGGTGCGGATCATCTGCAGCTCGTCGCGAAGCCATTGGACGACGGCTCCCGCCATCAGCATCGAGCCTTCGAGCGCGTACTCCACAGTGTCGCCGATCTGCCAGGCGACCGTTGTCAGCAGGCGATTCTTCGACGCCATCGGCGTGGTGCCCGTGTTCATCAGCATGAAGGCGCCGGTGCCGTAGGTGCACTTTGCCATGCCGGGAGAGGTGCACATCTGCCCGAAGAGCGCCGCCTGCTGGTCGCCTGCGATTCCTGCGATCGGGATGCCGTTCAGCAGGCCTTTGGTCGTGCCACAGACTCCGCTGGAGGCGACGACCTCAGGCAGCATGGAGGCTGGAATCTCAAGCAGCTGCAGAAGCTCCTCGTCCCACTGCATGGTGCGGATGTTGAAGAGCATCGTCCGCGAGGCATTGGTCACGTCGGTGACGTGCCGCACTCCGTTGGTGAGCTTCCAGATCAGCCAGCTGTCGACGGTGCCGAAGGCCAGCTTGCCGGCTTCGGCTTTGGCGCGTGCGCCTTCTACATTTTCGAGAATCCAGTTGATCTTTGAGCCTGAGAAGTAGGCATCAGGTATAAGCCCGGTCTTCTGCTGAATGAGCTCACCCGAGCTGTTCCGCAGCCGGTCGCAGAACTCAGCGGTGCGGCGGTCCTGCCAGACAATGGCGTTAAAGATAGGTTCGCCGGTCTCTCGATCCCACACGATGGTGGTTTCGCGCTGGTTGGTGATGCCGATGGCGGCGATGTCGCGGTCCGTGAGGTTGGCCTGGGCGAGGGCGGCAGTCGCGACGCCGCTCTGAGACGCCCAGATCTCCGAAGGAGAGTGCTCCACCCATCCCGGCTTGGGGAAGATCTGGCGGAACGGATGCTGCGCGATAGCGATGACCGAACCGCCCTGGTCGACGATCATGGCCCGGGAGCTGGTGGTGCCCTGGTCGAGGGCGAGGATATATTGCTTTGCCACGAGGCCTCTCCTGCTTCAGCGCGGTGCAACAGGTCTGCGCCAAGCCACTTTACAGTATTAAGTTCGAAGTTGTGCGGAATAGCAGGCCGCATACATTACTTCACCTGCCATCCCACGGTGACGTGGTTTGCTGCATTCTGCTGCTTGAGCCACTGATAGAGCGGGGCGAAGTACTCGAGCATAGGTCCGGCGTCGAGGTGATCGCTTCCGGTCATCGTCTTGAGCGTCTCCTGCCAGGGCTTGGACTGGCCGGCCTCGAGCATGGCATTCAGCTTGTCGCCTGCGGCCTTACTGCCGTAGAAGCTGCAGCGGTTGAGAGGACCCTTATAGCCGGAGGCGTCGCACATCGCCTTGTAGAACTGGAACTGGTAGATGCGCGCGAGGAAGTAGCGCGCATAGGGAACGTTGCCGGGGATGTGGTACTTGGCGCCGGGGTCAAAGTTCGATTCGTCGCGCGGTGTAGGAGGAGCGACGCCCTGGTACTTCTCGCGCAGCGCCCACCAGGACTTGTTATAGTCGGCTGGCTTGGTCTCGCCGCTGAAGACCTGCCAGCGCCACTTGTCGATCAGCAGGCCGAAGGGGAGGAAGGCGACCTTGTCGAGCGCGGTTCGCAGCTGCAGCGGAATATCCGCCTCAATGGGCGGCACCGTATCGATGAGCTTCAGCTGCTTCAGGTAGTCCGGCGTGATGGAGAGGGCAATCGCATCGCCGATGGCCTCGTGGAAGCCGTCGTTAGCTCCGTTGCGGAAGAGGTAAGGCTGATTGCGGTAGGCGCGCTGGTAGAAGTTGTGGCCCTCTTCATGGTGCACCGTCGTGAAATCGTCGGCGGTGACGTTGAGGCACATTTTGATGCGGAGGTCCTGGTCGTTATCCACGTCCCAGGCGCTGGCGTGGCAGACAACGTCCCGATCACGCGGCTTGATGAACTGCGATCTCTGCCAGAAGGTCTCGGGCAATGGCTGGAAGCCGAGCGAGGTGAAGAAGCCTTCGCCGTAGTGCGCCATCTTCTTACCGGTTTCGAGCGGAGGCACCGGGCCGATCTGCTTTTTTAGCGAGGTCTCGAGGTCGTACATCCTGTAGCCGGTGGAGGATGGTGCGACGATGTCGTAGATGTTGCCCCACTCCTGCGCCCACATATTCCCCAGAAGATAGGCGGGGATCATGCCGTCGGGGCGTTCGGCCGCGGCACCATACTTCTGAACGAGCTTGAAGCGGACGTAGGCGTGCAGCTCCCGGTAGAGCGGTTCGAGCTGCGTCCATGTGCGTTCCAGCTCCGCGGAGAACTGCTCGGGCGTCATGTCGTAGCCGGAGCGCCAGAGATCGCCCGTGTCCTTGTAACCGAACTCTCGTGCGCCCTGGTTAGAGAGATCGACCAGGCGGGCGTATTTGTCCCGCATCGGCGGCGAGATCTTGTGCCAGCCCTGCCACAGATCCTCAAGCTCTTTGGGATTACGGGACTTGGCCATCAGAACGTCAATCTGATCGATGCCGAGGCAGGCATCCCCGGATTTTCCGGGAGGACAGTACTTGCCTTTGCCATACATGCCGTCGAGTGCGCTTGATACCTGCGTCAGCTCGGCGACGAGCTTAGGGTCGGTGGGCGAGCCGTTGAGGTTGAGCAACTTGAACTGCCGGGCGAGGTCAGGTGGAAGCTGAAGGTCTTTGAAGCGGCGGGCCGCGATGACTAGCTCGTTGGTCCGATTGAGCAGGCGCTCGTTGGCCTTGGCGGCGATGGCTTCGGTGTCGTCGGTGATGTAGGTCTCCTGCACCCAGGCGGCGCGCTGCGCCTCGTTGGAGAGGGCGAGCAGGTCGGTGTTGGCCTGCTGCATGAAGGTGCGCGCTTCGTCGACGGTAGGCGGCCCTGAAGGGGAGTTGGTGCGGGTACATGCGGTGCAGATGAGGAGGAGCGCGGAGACGGCGATCGCGAGCTTCATGCGGGGAAGTGTATCGAATACTTGGCGCCGGGTGGAGAGAAGACAGCTTCAAATTGTTCTTTCAGAAGCGGAAAGAGCGGAAATAGGAATGGTAGGCGCGTGGTCAGACCAATTTACTGTAAGATTTTGCAGAACTTTCTACTCGCTACAGTGAGGTCTGAAAAGGGCCGGGAGATGGAACTCTGATGAACAACCGTATTGCGATGTCGATTGCAACGCTTGCCTTTGCCGCGGCGCTGCCTGCCAGTGCGAAGGTCTGCAACGCCACGGCCTATGGGGCCAAGCCCGATGGGACGACCAAGAATACGAAGGCGATCCAGGCTGCCATCGACGACTGCGCTAAAGCGGGCGGCGGTACGGTGAAGCTCGAGGGGGGCATCTTTGTCTCCGGGCCGGTCATGATCAAGAGCAAGGTCACGCTGGATATCGCAGAAGGCACGACGCTCCTCGGATCACCCGATCATGGCGACTATCCGACGATCACCGAGTTCCGCGCGCCGGGCAAGCAGGCGTTGGTCAGCGCAAAGGATGCAGAGGATATCGCGGTCACCGGTAAGGGAACGATCGACGGCAACGGCCAGAGCTGGTGGGATGAGGCGCGGCGGACGCCAAATGCAGGTTTTGTGGGGCCGGACACCGTCTTTCGGCCACGCCTGGTGGTCTTCGACCACTGCAAGCGGGTGAAGCTGGAGGGCGTGACCATCAAGGACTCGCCAAGCTGGCAGGTGGTTCCGTACTACAGCGACCATGTCGAGATTCGCAATGTGAAGATTCTCGCGCCCCAGCATTCTCCGAACACCGATGCGATCGACCCCTTCAGCTCGTCGGACATGATCATCGATCATGTGTATGCCGATGTGGGTGACGACAACATCGCGATCAAGAGCGGCATCGTGAACTCGCCGGGGCCGGACGCACCGAGCAGGAACATTACGATTACTGACTGCGAGTTCATGCATGGGCATGGGCTTTCCATCGGCTCGGAGATTGCGGGTGGCGCGAACAATATTCACGCTGAGCGCATCCACTTCAAGGGCACCGATCAGGCACTTCGCATCAAGGCCAATCGCGATCGCGGCAACCAGGTCTACAACATCAGCTTCAAGGACATCACGATGGAGGATGTGAAGACCTCAATCCTGATCAGCGAGTACTACCCCAAGGCGTTGCCGCAGGGCGACGTGGCTCCGGCCCCGGTCACGCGGCTGACGCCGTTCTTTCACGACATCACGATTGAGAATGTGAAGTCAGTGAACAGCAAGGTTGCCGGAATCATCGTCGGTCTGCCGGAGTCTCCGGTGAAGGGGCTGACGCTGAAGAACATCGACATCTCAGCCGAGACGGGCATGACGATCGGCTATGCCGAGGTGAAGGGCTCCGATGTGCACATTGTCGCAGCCAGTGGAGAGGCGATGAAGGTGGCTCCAAGCGCCAAGGTTGATATCAAGTAGCTGTCAGGCATCCTGATCTGGCGAGAGCGCGGCTGCAACTTCGGCCGCGCTTTTTCCTGCGATGCGCAACGTCTTGCTGCGGCTGGTGAGGCCAGTGATGAGCGCGACCTTCGAGCGTGGCACGCTGAGCTGCTCGGCGATGAAGGCGATCAGAGCATCGTTAGCCTTGCCTTCGGCCGGAGGAGCGTTGAGGGAGATCTTGAGTGCACCGTCATGCAGCCCGGCCACGGCGGTCTTCTTCGCTCCGGGGTGGACGCGGACGCTCAACGTACAGCCGTCCGGATTGTCGCGGGTGAAGCTCATTGGTCCTGCTGTGCCGGGTAGATTCGCTTGCCGAAGATGGCTGTGCCAATGCGGACGCAGGTACTGCCCTCTTCGATGGCGACGATAAAGTCGTTGCTCATGCCCATGGAGAGTTGCGTGACAGAAGGATGCAGCTTCTGCGCTTCGTCGCGGAGCTGGCGCAGCTGCCGAAAGTACGGGCGAGCGGTCTCGGGCTCCTCCGACCACGGCGGGACAGTCATCAGTCCGACGGCTTCAACAAACTTGAGAGGCGCGATCGCGTCGAGCAGCGCGGAAAGCTCGGCGGGTGCGATGCCGTGCTTGGACTCCTCGTGCGAGAGCTTCACCTCGATGAGAATGGGCAGTCGCTTGGCGAGCGAGGTTGCGGTCGTATCCAGGCGCTGCGCGATCTTCAGTGCGTCGACGGCGTCGATGGCGTCAAAGAGCTCAGCGGCTTTCGAGGTTTTGTTTGACTGCAGCGGGCCGATCAGATGAATGTTCGCGCCCTCAAGCGAGCCGAGCTGTTCGTGCTTGGACTGGAACTCCTGCACCTTGTTCTCGCCGAAGAGGCGCTGACCGGCCGCATAGGCCTCGATGATGGCCTCGGCGGGGTGGACCTTGCTGACCGCCATCAGGGCGACCTCGCGCTCATCGCGATTGGCTTTTCGGCAGGCGGCAGCGACCTGCTCGCGCAGACGCATCAGATTCTCTGAGATGGACATATGCTTCTTGAATAGAGTATCCGCGGCGGGGAAGAGAAGTCGAGCCGCCACGGTCCACGGTTGAGGTCGAAGGAGTAATCGCTTGGGGGGTAGCAGTTGGCTGTTGTGCGGTATCTGTGCGCTAAGCATCGTGCTGATGCTGCTGCGCCCACGCAGGATTGCGGAGGCGTGGTGGGTAGCCGGGGGAGCGTTGCTGCTGCTGGCGCTGGGGCTGGTTCCCTGGCGCGTCGCCCTGCATGCGGTGGGCGAGGGTACCGACGTCTACCTGTTCCTCGCTGGGATGATGCTGCTGTCGGAGCTGGCATTGTTGAACGGTGTCTTCGACTGGCTGGCGGCAAACGCCGTGCGGCACGCGAAGCACTCGGTCTCGCGGCTGTTTGTGCTGGTCTATGTGACGGGAACGCTGGTAACGGTGCTGATGTCGAACGACGCAACTGCTGTGGTGATGACGCCTGCAGTGCTTGCTGCGGTGAAAAGAACGAAGTCGCAGCCGTTGCCGTTTCTCTTTGCCTGCGCGATGATCGCAAACGCGGCGAGCTTTGTGCTGCCCATCTCGAACCCGGCCAATCTCGTCGTCTTTCGTTCGCAGATGCCGCCGCTGGGCAGCTGGATGGCCATGTTTTTGCTGCCTTCGCTGGCTTCAATCGTGGTGACGTTCGTGGTGCTGCGATGGTGGTTCCGGCGCGATCTGGTCGGTGAGGCGGAGGATGGCAGGGATGCCGCTCCCCTGACTCCTGGCGGCAGGATGGCATTTGGGGGGATCGCGTTGATGGCGGTGGTGCTGCTTGCAGCCTCGGCGCTGCATGCGGACCTTGGACTGCCGGCGGTGATCGTTGGCGTGGTGTTGACGCTTATGGTGAGTCGGGGCTCCGGAGCGGAGCTGGCGCAGGTCTTTAAGGGGGTGAGCTGGAGCGTGCTTCCTCTGGTGGCGGGCCTGTTTGTGATGGTGGAAGCAGTAAATCGCGTGGGTCTGCTGGCGCTGGCGGAACGCACGCTGCTGGCCGCGGAAGGGCTTCCGCTGTGGCAGGGAGTCTTCGCAACCGGCTTCGCCGTCGGGGTGGGCAACAACCTGGTGAACAACCTCCCGCTGGGACTGATTGCAGGGGCGGCGGTACAGGCGGTTGGGGTCCACGGCGCGCTGGCCAAGGCGGTGCTGATCGGCGTGGACATGGGGCCGAACCTCTCGGTGACGGGGTCGCTGGCGACAATCCTATGGTTGCAGGCAATTCGCAGCCAGGGAATGCATGTCAGCGCGAAGGAGTTTTTGAAGGTGGGGTTGGTGGCGATGCCGATGGCGTTGCTGGCTGCGTTGGGCTGTGTGTTGCTTGGGGGACGATGAGGCCCTGAGTCGCTCAAGTGCGGCTTTTGTTGTGAACTTGCCAGGTGCTGTGGTCGATCTCCCAAACTTCCGTCGGAAGCCTTCCGCAGACATAATCGTCATCGATGATGGCGATACGGGTCATGCCTTGATGGACGGAGATAGATCGTGAGGCGGTGTTCTCTATCGCCTTTTTTACTCGTAATATCGGCTGTTTGAGGTCCTCAAACCAGAAACGGGTGACTTCTGCGGCTGCTTCGCTTGCAAATCTTTGATTGCGATATTGGGCCGCGATCCAGAACCCGCGATTCGCATCCTTATTCGGATGAAGAGATATTGCGCCGATAGGCGAATCAGGACGGTCGAGGAGGCGAATCGTCCAGTGCCATTCTTCGCCGCGCTCTATACCGGGGAGCGCAATGTCTCTGTAGAAGGTATGAACGCCGTTAGCAGGAAATGGCCAGGGGATGCGTGCGTTGAGATAACGGACAACTTCCCACTGGGCGAACAGTGGTTGAATAGCGTCCGCGTCTTCCAGCCGAATGGGCCGGAGCAGAAGACGTGATGTCTTGAGCTCCGGCACATTCATGATCAGCGTCCGTGCTCTTCGAGGTACTTTTCGACTTCCAGCGCGGCCATGCAGCCTGATCCGGCGGCGGTGATGGCCTGGCGGTAGCGGCGGTCCTGGATGTCTCCGCAGGCGAAGACTCCGGGGATGACCTCGCCGTTGAGCGTGGTGAAGACGTTGCCGGTCGTCTTGATGTACCCGTCTTCGTCGAGGTCGAGGATGCCGGTAAAGGCCCTGGCATTCGGTTCGTGGCCGATGCCGAGGAACATCGCGCTGACAGGCAGCATCGATTCTTCGCCGGAGATGCGGTTCTTCAGACGAAGGCCTTTGACGTCTTTTTCCTCAACGCCCAGCACCTCTTCCACGAGGGTCGAGGTGAGGAACTCGATCTGCGGATGCGCCACGGCTCGGTCGAGCATGATCTTGGAGGCGCGGAAGCTCTCGCTGCGGTTGATCAGCGTGACTTTGGTGGCAAAGCGGGTGAGGAAGAGTGCCTCTTCCATGGCCGAGTCGCCACCGCCGATGACCGCGATCTCCTTGCCGGAGAAGAAGAAGCCGTCGCAGGTAGCGCAGGAGCTGACGCCGTGGCCGATCAGGGCCTGTTCGCTGGGCAGGTTCAGCCAGCGCGCGCTGGCGCCGGAGGCGATGATCAGCGTGTGGGTGTGGATGATCTCCTTGCCAATATTCAGCGCGAACGGGCGCTTGGTGAGATCGATGGAGTTCAGGTGCGCCATCTTCAGCTCAGCGCCGAAGCGAACGGCCTGCTTCTTCATGTTCTCAATCAGTTCTGGTCCCTGGATGCCCTCGGGCCAGCCGGGGAAGTTTTCGACCAGCGTGGTGATGGAGAGCTGGCCGCCGGGCTCATGTCCTTCGAGCACGAGCGGCTTGAGGTTGGCGCGGCCGGTGTAGATGGCGGCAGTAAGTCCGGAGCAGCCGGAGCCTAGGATGACGGTATCGCGAGTCGTATTTTCACTCATAATGGACTTCCATAGTGTAAATGCGCGGCGACCGGTAAAAGATTCAGCGGCGTGAATCGGCATTCCCGAATCCGCATCTAGAATCTTGTTATGGCAAATCTAACGCTGGTTTATGGTATGAGGCTGCTGCCCGCCGACGAGATCGCCCGGGTGGGTGATGCTCCGATCGAGCTGAAGAATGGCAACCAGGCACAGGTCACAATGCACGTCCTTGAGGGCAGCCGGGAGCAGATTGAGGCACAGTTGAAGATGAGTCTCGATGCCTTCTTCGACTTTTATCCGGAGATCTAGGGGCTTTACCCCCTGGTCTTTGGAGATATCCGGTTTTTCTCCCCCTGATCTACGAAACGATTCGTGCGCGCCCAGTGCGTATGTGCCGCAACATGCCTGTATAGAGACGCCCATTGAAACAGTGAGTGCGGAATACGGTTGTGCCGCATCAAAAGAGTTAGATAGAGCGATATCCCAGGAGCACTGAGCGATGGCGGATAGGTCGATGGCAGCTGTGCGCAAGCGTGTAGTCGTGATTGGTGGCGGATTCGCCGGAATGAACGCTGCCATCCATATGGCAAAGCTGCCGGTGGATGTGACGCTGGTGGACCGGCGTAATCATCACACCTTCCAGCCCCTGCTGTACCAGGTTGCGCTGGCGGTGCTGTCGCCGGCGGAGATCGCGCAGCCGATCCGCAGTATCATGCGCGACCATCGCAATATCGAGGTGCTGATGGATGAAGCGACCGGCTTTGACCTGGCGGGACAGCGGGTTGAGCTGAAGACCGGGGCTCAATTGGAGTACGACTACCTGATCCTGGCGACGGGCTCGACGCACTCCTACTTTGGCCGCGATGATTGGGCCGCGCTGGCGCCCGGGTTGAAGACGATCGAAGATGCCGTCGAGATCCGTCGCCGCGTGTTGCTGGCTTTTGAGCTGGCTGAACGGCAGATGCAGGAGCACGGAACCCACCCCCCGCTGAACTTCGTGATTGTGGGAGGAGGCCCGACCGGCGTGGAGCTTGCGGGTGCGATCAGCGACATCGCGCGGCTTTACATGGCGAAGGACTTCCGGCACATCAACCCTGCGACGGCGCATGTGTTAATCCTCGAGGGAGGCGATCACATCCTGGCGGCCTATCCTCCGGACCTGCAAAAGAAGGCTGTAGAGCAGCTGCAAGATCTTGGCGTATCGGTGCGTACAGGCGCCCGCGTGACGGATATTCAGCCGGGTTATGTGATGATCAGCGACGAAAGGCTGTTGTCGGCGGTAACGTTGTGGGCCGCGGGCGTTCAGGCTTCTCCTCTGGGGAAGGCACTGGGACTGCCCGTGGATCGCCGCGGCTGCGTGATCGTCGACCGGTTCCTGAATCCTCAGGAGCATCCTGAGATCTTTGTGTGCGGTGACCTGGCGCATGTAGAGGAGGACGGCCACCAGGTGCCGGGAGTGGCCCAGCCGGCGATGCAGATGGGCACCTACGCCGCAACGCGGATCGGAAGGTTGATCAGCGGGGAACGAGGGAGCGACGGTACCGGGCTCAACGAACCGTTCCATTACTTCGACAAGGGCGATATGGCCACGATCGGTCGCAAGGCGGCGATCGCGAACATCAAGTGGCCGTTCAAGGGGCATCTCAGTGGACTGTTCGCGTGGCTGACGTGGCTGTTCGTGCACATCTTCTTCCTGATCGGGTTCCGCAATCGCATTGCGGTCTTCCGGCAGTGGGCGTGGACGTACCTGACGTTCTCCGACGGAGCGCGGTTGATCACCGGATCGCAGGAGCTTACGGGCTGGGATGAGGAGTACCACGCAGCGCAGAATGCTACGGTCGGTACGCCAGTGAATGTGACGACCAAGACGAGTTAGACACCGGGAGACGTTGGCATTTGCCCGGCGAGGCTAAAGCGGATGGCCTGATACGGTTTGACTGGCAGCGTCAGCCGAGCTTTACCGGTATAGGTTCCGGTCAGCGGTGTGCGTTTCATCTCCCACGGATCAATCAGCTCGGCCTGGTAGTGTGCGTCGCCGAGAGGGAACTCATACTCGCCAGGTTGATGAAAGTCGAAGTAGTAAAGGATGGCTTCGGGGGCGCCCTTCCCGCTGTGTGTACTTGAGGCGTTGAGGTAATACGGATTCTCGGTGGCGTCGAAGCCGCGGCGGGTCGACTCTTCGAGGAGAGTACGCAGGAAGCCGATGCGTTGCGGGCTGGAGCCGCTTAACCGTCCGCCGTGCGACCACCAGATCTTCTGCGTTGAACTCTCTTCTGCCTTCAGTTCTGGATTGAGATAGGTCTCGCCGTGGGTGACGTAGCATCCGGCGACGATGCCGAGCCAGAATCGGCGCGTCATCTCCTCGCCGG
Organism: Edaphobacter sp.; assembly: GCF_028283685.1. Taxonomy (GTDB): domain Bacteria; phylum Acidobacteriota; class Terriglobia; order Terriglobales; family Acidobacteriaceae; genus Edaphobacter. The sequence goes on from NZ_JAPWKF010000002.1 coordinate 79,380, forward strand.
TGAGATTGCCCCAGCGACTGCGGAGATTTCCTTCGTACTGCACCTCGTCGTAGACGATGGGTTTGTTCCATTCCTTCGCCCACTTCGGGCCAGAGTCGAAGTCGTAGGTCTGCAGGCTGGCATGGGTGATAGCGGGGCTTGCATAGTCGTACATCGTCTTCGAGTAGTGAATCGAGCGCAGGTGCTGATAGGGATCGAACTGCTGCACCACATGAATCAGGTGGTCGAAATCCTGCCGGGTCTTGGCCTTCATGAGGTCAAACTCGTTGGCGAGCGACCACCAGACGTTGCGATACGCAGCGAGGCGCGCGATAAGGTAGCGAAGATAACGCTCATCGACTTCGGGCGCCATGCCGGCGTAGCCCCAGCGATCGTAGGGATGAAAGAGGATAAGGTCGGCCTCAATGTTCATCTCGCGCAACTGAGCGAGCCGCTTTTCGAAGTGAGCGAAGAAGGCTGGCTCGAAGCGGGTGTAGTCGTTGATGCCTTGCGGGTGTTCGTCGCTGGGACCCTGAAGCCGTGGGAAGACATAGAACTGCGGCTCGTTGTGGTTGTACTCATAGTGCTTGGGGAAGACGCACATGCGGATCTTGTTGAAGGGAGCAGTGCGCAGGGTGGCGAGCGTCTCCTGCTCCATGGCATCGCCCTGGTGCACCCAGGCGTAGCAGGTGGTGCCGAAGGGGAAGTAGGGTGTTCCGTCGGCGTAGGCGAAGTGATGGGTGTAACGAACGCCGACCGGGCCATGGTTGCTCTTACCGGGTGCGGTGCAGGTAAATCGGCCTGTCTTGTTATTGAGCGCTACGGTGTTGCTTGATGTCGTGTAGCTCCAACTGCCCTGTGTGTCAGGCATGAAGCGGATCTTGTAGCTGCCGTTGCCGTCGTAAAAGCCGTCGACGACGATGCTGCGATGCTCGAGCGTGAACGTGGCGCTGAGCGTGATCTCGAGAAAGGGATTGCCCGTAGCAGGCCCTTCGAGCGTGGCTTCGAAGATATCGTATTGCGGGATGGGACGCGGTGCGGGTGCTTCAGAAAATGCTCGATGTTTGGATCGCAGGGTAAGTGCAGCGGCGGCAGACGACTTCAACATCTCGCGGCGATTCATAGGTGTTAGCCAGTGTAGCGGCGAACTTCATGTGTGCGCGCAACATCTTTCCTGCTTGCATAAATATGAAGTCGCAGGGCGGCTCCATATTTATGCAAGCAGCTCGTGTCGTCTTTTAGCGTGCGGCGTCTTCGATCTCTTTCCACTCAGCGTCGCTGAGCTTGACGCTCGCGGCGGCGACGTTTTCTTCCAGGTGCTTGACCGACGAGGTGCCGGGGATGGGCAGCATGACGGGCGAACGATGAAGCAGCCATGCGAGCGAGAGTTGCGAGACGGTGGCACCGTGACGCTTGGCGACCTCGTCAAGCTTTCCGCCAGGTTGAGCCAGCTTGCCGGCGGCGACAGGGAACCAGGGGATGAAGGCGATCTTGTGCTTCTCGCAGTATTCGAGGACGTCCTCGTGCTTGCGATCGCCGATGTTGTACTGGTTTTGGACGCTGACGATGTCGATGACCTGGCGGGCCTGATCGATCTCGTGCGGTTTGACCTCGCTGAGGCCGACGTGGCGGATCTTGCCTTGCTCCTGAAGCTTCTTGATGATGCCAAGCGACTCTTCGACGGGAACCTTGGGGTCGATGCGATGGAGCTGCCAGAGATCGAGGCGCTCGGTCTTCAGGCGACGCAGGCTCATCTCGACCTCCTGTTCGAGGTATTCGGGACGGCCGACGGGGAGCCACTTATCCGGGCCCTGGCGGGTGAGCCCTGCCTTGGTCGCGATAACGACTCCCTTGGGGTAGGGAGCGAGGGCCTCGCCGATGAGGCGCTCCGAGACCTCAGGGCCGTAGGAATCCGCAGTGTCGATGAAGTTGACGCCAAGCTCGACGGCACGCTTCAGGACTTTTTTGGCGCCTTCTGTATCCGCGGGTTCTCCCCATATGCCCTTGCCGGTGATGCGCATGGCGCCGTATCCCAGGCGATGGACGGGCATGTCACCGCCTAAAACAAAGTTTCCGCTCTCTGCTGCGTTTGGTGTGCTCATGCATCATTCGATGCTTGCCGTGGAGAAGAAGATTGGGGTGGCGCAGAGCTTTCTTCGAACTGCTGCTTGAAATGGCTAAGGCAGAAGAAGCGTTTCGCCTTCGGCGAGGATGCGAATACGGTCGCTGATGCCGAGCTTGGCGGCCTCTGCCTGTAGCCGCGCCTCGGGCTCGCCCATCGGCTCGCGACCCAGGCGAAAGGCGCCGAAGTGCATGGGAATCATCTGTTCGGCGCCGCAGGCGAGGAAGCCTTGGACGGCCTCTTCGGGGCTGACATGCACGGTGCGATAGCTATCAGGAAAGTAAGCCCCGATGGGAAGCAGGGCCACGCGGGGATGGAGCCGCTGTCCGATCTCGGCGAAGCCATCGAACCATGCCGTGTCGCCGGAGTGGTAGACGGAGTGTTCTCCGGACGAGATGACGTAACCGCCGTAGCCGCGATGCGTGTCGCGAAACATGCGCGCGCCCCAGTGGCGGCACGGGGTCATGGTGAGAGTGAGATTGCCGATATTCATCTGCTGCCACCAGCTCAAGGTGTGAACCTGGCGAAAGCCGTGGGAGGCAACGAGATCATCGACTCCGGCGGGGACGACGATCTCCGGAGCGTGGTATCGAGCGCGGCGGTTGGAACGCAGGATGAGGCGCAGAGATGCGAGATCGAGATGATCCATATGCGCATGCGTGACCAGCACAAGGTCGATAGGGGGCAACTGGCTGGGTAACGCTCCGGGGTGACTTTGTCGGCGGAGCAGGATGAGGCGGCGCGAGAAGACGGGATCAATCAGGACGTTTTTGCCACCTATCTGCAGGAAGAAAGACGAGTGACCGATGAAGGTGATGCCAAGTTGACCCGGGGATACAAGTTCTGGAGGACGCGGATCGCCTGTGATTGGCTGCTCGTGGCTCTCGCGCACCAGTCGCCAGAGCTGTCCAAGCTTGGTGAGGACAAAGGGACGTTGCTGCCAGAGCCGACGTGCGTAGGCGTTCACTTCCACAACTCCAAGGATAGATGCATATTCTCGGGCGCGAGATTCTCCCCGTGATGACCTGCAGGGCCGGTTTGGCATCTCAAGCGAAGGAATTGATGCACATGCAGGCAGTCGCCATGCGCAGGAGAGGAAGATTCTTTGCTTTCAGGCCCATATCACGATGGAGCGCAAGGCGTCGGCTTTACGGAGGCGGCGCCGCAGCGGGTGTGGGACTATATCTCCCGCTCGCCCCTGCGTTCGTTGTGGGATCTGGAAGGCACGCCAGTGCGCGTAATCGTACGTCGTACCTGGCAATCTTTAAGGGATGACAACCTGCTGGGGCGTTCCGCCGAACTGGGCTTCTTTTTTTTGTTCGCCCTGTTTCCGACGCTTTTCAGCGCGAGTTCGATCCTGGGGCTGGCGGCGCGCTCAGCATCAGAGATCTATGCCAGTCTGTTGGCGTACCTGGCACTCGTGGTTCCCACCTCCGCCCTCGGCATGGTGTTGGCTACATTCAATGAGACGACAGCGAATGCGACCTCCGGCAAATTGACCTTCGGTCTGATCGCCTCGGTCTGGTCGGCGTCGGTGGGTATCTCCGCGATCCAGGATGCGCTCAATACGGTGTACAAGCTACGGGACCAGCGATCGTACTTCCGCGCGCGCCTTTCTGCGATTGCGTTGACGGTCGTGCTCTCGGTGCTGGGCACCTTGACGTTGACCTGTATGCTCGGCGGCGATTTTTTTGCAGCGTTGGTCCATGCGAAACTGGCGAGTCCTTTTGCCGCGGCTCTGGTGGCGCTGCTGGTGCGCATGGTGGCATGGACCCTTGCGGTGGCGCTGCTGATTATGTCTTTTGCCGTGATCTATTACGGGGCTCCGGGGGTGCGTGCGCGTAGGTGGCACTGGTTGACGCCCGGCGGCGCACTCGGAATTTTGGGCTGGCTGATTGCTTCGCTCATGCTGCGCCTCTACCTGCATTTTTTCAACTTTTACTCGCTCACCTACGGTTCTCTAGGGGCTGTGATCATCCTGCTGATGTGGTTTTATCTGACCGCGTTCATGCTCCTGCTTGGGGCCGAGATCAACAGTGAGATCGAGGCTGCAGCGGCAGAAAGATTCCTCGCAGGAAGCGGTGAGCCGGTGCCGGAGCTAGGCGACGGAATTGTGTGAGGCCGGTTACAATCGCAGCACGCGATGAATCTTTATGCTGCCGTCCTTGCCGCGATTGTCTTTGCTCTGTTGACTGTTTCGCTTGCCCGCCTGGGTAAGGTCAAGACTAAAGCCGATTACCTGGTCGCAGGACGTAGTCTTCCGGCGTTTGTCCTGGTCTTCACGCTGCTCTCTTCCTGGATCGGTTCCGGGTCGCTGCTGGGGGGCGCGGAGAACGCGTACAAGCATGGCTTTGTTGCGTTATGGCAGGCTGCCGGGGGATGGGCAGGCCTGCTGCTGATCTACTTCATCGCTCCACGCGCCCGGAAGTTCGCTCAGTACACCATTCCTGACCTGCTGGAGGCGCGATACAACCAGACGGCGCGTGTTCTGGGTGTGATTGCGATTCTGCTAACCTACACCGCGATCACCAGCTACCAGTTCATCGGTGGCGGCGACATTTTGCACCTGATCTTCCCTCAGATGATCACGCCGATTATGGGCCGCTATATTCTGGCCGCCTTCGTCATCGTGTTTACCTCGATCGCCGGAATGTCGTCGGTAGCCTACATGGACCTGTTTATCGGCCTGCTGGCGACGTTCACCATGTGTCTTGCGCTGCCGATGCTGATTCATAAAGCCGGTGGGTGGGAGGCGGTGCATGCTGCGCTTCCGGCCTCGCACTTTACGGTTTTCGACGATCTTCGCCCAATCCAGTGCCTGGAGCTGTTCCTGCCGACCTGTCTGCTGTTGCTGGGCAACCAGTCGATGTACCAGAAGTTCTTTTCGGCGCGGTCGGAGAAGGACGCCCGGCGGGCGGTGGTGGGCTGGATCATCGGGACGGTCATCCTGGAGTCGGTCATTGTGGCGATTGCCGTAACGGGATCGGCGCTCTTCCCCTCCGGAGAAGTCAGCAAGGCTCCGCGCGAGATCCTGGCCTACTGCGGACTGCATGGCTTTGAGAACGCTTCCGCTCCCTTGCGTCTGCTGGGCGCGTTGCTGATGGGGGCGATCTTCGCCAAGATCATCTCCACGGCCAATAATTGGCTGTTTTCCCCGGCGACGAACCTGGTCAACGATATCTATGTCCGATACATGCAGCCGGAGGCCTCCAATCGAAAGATTCTGATTGTGAGTCGTCTGATGGTGGTGTTGTTAGGCCTATGGTCGCTTTTTCAATCGCTTGGAACAGAATCGGTCTTGAAGAAGGCACTGTACGCCTACACGATCTATTCGGCTGCACTGACGCCGGTGATTCTGGCGGCATTCTTCTGGCGTCGGGCGACCTCGGCGGCGGCGGTCGCCAGTATTGGGGTTGGAACCGTGGTTACCGTGAGCTGGGACTTTGTCGCGCCGCACCTGCCTCAGGTGATCGGGGAGCGGGATGCGATCTTTCCGGCGCTCGCGGCGTCACTGGTATGCCTTTTTGTGGTCAGCCTGGCAGGACGGCAGGATGGAAGAGACGTTGGAGTTGTCTAAGGGATACTCTCGTTGGGGGAACTCTCGTTATGCAGATGCACCGAAAGGACCATCGACGAACTCTTCCGCTTGGGTTAATGTTTAGGGAAAACCGCCAGTGCGACAGAATAGCCGGATCGCGCAGCCTCTATCGTGAGCTAAAGGGAAATCCAACACAGCCAGACTAGATGAATATCCAGCTCATTCCCGATCTGGCTGCAATGGCTACATTGCTCGCGATCCTGTTTGCCCTAAGGCGCCGCCATCCGCAACAGGGCGTTGAACTGTGGATCATCGGGCTGGTGTTCATCTTTATCGAGGCGATCGCCCACGTCTTCTATACCAAGTCCGGCCCCCAGCATATTCCAGTGCATATTGTTGCGCTTGATGCCTATCTTGCTGCTGGCATGTTCTTTTTATGGGCCGGTGCCAAGGATCGTTGCCCGCGACGGCCGACGCTGACGTATCTGCTGTTCACGGCGGTTCCGCTGATGGTTCTCCAGACGATCTATGCCATGGATATCTATCGCCCGGGCCCCTATCGCGCGGTTGCCCTGACCGGGATCATGCTCGCGATTGTCCTACCCTTTCTTGCGTTACGATCGTTGCGAATCGGCAAGGCATGGTGGTTGATTCCTCTGCCTCTTGCGATCTGGATACCGTCGTGGCTGTTCGCCTCTGCGGGAATGTACCGCGATGCGGCTTACATTGCGTTATTTGTGGTCTATCTTTCGGTCGCTATTGTCTTTTACGGCAGCCTTCCGCGACAGAGTCTCGGCCGTATAGCGATTGTTACGGGCTTTTCGATCTGGGCCTTCGTGTTTCTGCTGCACTCCTGGGTGACGGCCAGGCCTCAATACAACAGCATAGCCGCGGCAATCTGGGACTGGCAGAAGTTTCTGGTCGCAATCGGGATGCTGCTGGTTATGCTGGAGCGGCAGGTCGCGAGCAATGAGTGGTTTGCCTCGCACGATCAGCTGACGGGACTGCCCAACCGGCGGCTCTTTGAGGAACGGCTGGAGATGGCTATCCGCAATGCGCGGCAGAGCGGTAAGCGTATAGCCGTGGTCATGATCGACCTGAATGGCTTCAAGGCCATCAATGATTCTTTGGGGCACGAGGTCGGCGACATTCTGCTGCAGCAGATCGGTGATGCACTGCGCGAGGCAATCCGTCCCACGGATACGCTGGCGCGGCTCGGCGGCGATGAGTTCATTATCGTCTCGGTCGATCTCCCCGTGGAAGTTCCTTCGGCCAGGATCGTAAACTCAAACACGGATCGGATCGTCGATGCCTTCAAGAAGCCATTTCGCATCCTTGATCATGAATTGATGGTGAAGGCGAGCGTCGGCGTTGCCATCTACCCGGACGATGCTGGCGACGAGGTGCTTCTGCGACGTTTGGCTGATCAGAGGATGTACGAACAGAAGCTGCGGATGTCTGCATTAATAGAAGTTGAGGCGTAAGCGAAAAAAGAGTGCTATTTTTGCTCTCTTCGTTCGTCATATGAGTAGAAAATTTGATTTCTTCCTGTCGCCTGGCAGGGAGAGAGCCCACATACAATAGAGCCACAGGAGATTGTTCATGGCCACCGAGCCCATCACGCAGGAAGTTTTCGAATCGTTACAGCTTATGGCTTCGTTTGTTCTTAACCCGACCGAGTCTGTCGTGTACGAGGAAGTTCTCGCTGCGCCCAGCAGCCTGGATGACGATGAGGATGAGTACGACGAAGACGAAGACGACGAAGAAGATGATGAAGAAGACGACGACGAGGATGAAGACGAGGACGACGACTTCGAGGATGAAGAAGACGACGACGTCGAAGATGACGACGATGAGGATGAAGACGAAGAAGAGGAAGATGGCTACTACGACGACGATGATGATGAAGATGAGGACGAGGATGACGACGGCTACGACGACGATCTTCCCCGCGTCCCTCGCACCCGCCGTATGTAGTCTGTAGACATCAGGCAGAGAGCGCCGCGCCCTTTGATCAGGCGCGGCTTCTGCTTTTAGTAGCCGTGCTCGGAGACAATATTTTCGAGCGGCTCGCCTTCGATCATGCGTCGTACCTGGGTGGCCGCAAAGCGAAAGCCGCGATGAATAAACTGTGGTGTCGAGCCGGCGACGTGCGGTGTGATCAGGCAGTTGGGCGCCGACCACAGGGGATGGTCTGCGGGAAGTGGCTCGGGATCCGTGACATCAAGCGCAGCGCTGATTCGACCTGACTGGAGCGCGTCAACAAGCGCTTTGGTGTCGACGACCGGACCGCGCGCCGCATTCACCAGCAGTGCGCCGGGCTTCATCATCGCAAGTGCCGATGCGTCGATCATGCCGTGAGTCTTCTCCGTCAGCGGTACGATCATGACGACGATATCGGCCTGCGGAACAAGATGCTGAAGTTCGTTGATCGGGTGGACCTTGGGTGTGTGCTTTGCGCTGCGGGCGACTCGAAGCATATTGACTCCGAATGGATGAAGGCGTGCCTCGATGGCAGCTCCAATCGAGCCGTATCCGACGATGAGGACTGTTTTATCGGCGAGATCGTCGCCGAGAACCCGATAGAGACCGGTCTGAACGCCACCTTCGCTGAGGAAGCCGTCTTTGACGGAGGCCTGTCCGGCCCACTCGCCTTTGGCATGAAGTGCGGCATAATGCGGGAACCGTTTGACTGAAGCCAGGATGGCGGCCAGAACCCACTCCGAGGTGGAGATGTCGTGAATGCCGCGGCCGTCGCAAAGAGCGATGTCTTTCGGCAGCCACGGCAGGATCCAGTCGACGCCTGCCATGAGCGACTGCACAACCTTGACATCGCGGAGTCGCTTGAAGGTCTCACCTGCATCCCTTCGTGCGAAGGGAAGAATCCAGAAGTCCACATCGATGACCGATGTGGTGTTTCGAGGAATGCGGATAATCTCGGCTTCTGGGGGGAAGACGGACAGAAGCTCGGACGCTATGTTTTCATCGACGCCAACTCTTACCATGTTCTTGAGTGTGCATGAAGCTATGGCAAATAGGAAACCTCCCACAGTGAGCCCTGATGCTGGTGCCGTATGATTGCGGGAATGAAAAAGCAGGTTGTGGCTCAGGGCAGCAGTCTTTCATCTCCGATCGAGCGGATACGTGGTGTTCGACGGATTGATCGGACGACGGCATCGCTGGCCACGAGCGATTTGGCGCGGGAGATCAATCGCGATATCGTCCTCGAGTTCATTCGGTTCAATCAGCCGGTCTCACGTGTCAACCTGGCCCGGCTCTCTGGCCTGCAGCCGAGCACAATTTCGGCGATCGTCGACAGCCTGCTGCAGGAAGGGTGGGTGAAAGAGGGCGAGATCGTGCGTGGTTCGCGTGGCCGCCCTTCGACGATGGTTTCGATCAGTGACGACGTAGCGATCTTTGCGATTGACCTGCGTCCGGATCGAGCGATTGTTGCTGTCATCGATCTGACAGGGAGGTTGCTGGCACAGGAGACGGTGCCCGTGGGGGCGCGTCCTGAAACAGCGGTGAAGCGGCTTCTCCTCTGCATAGGCAGGTTGCGCGAACGTTTTGCCGCAATGCGCTTTGAGGGCGTAGGCATCAGTGTTCCGGGGCGCGTCGATCCGGCGACGCAGCGCATCCTGATGGCCCCCAATTTGAAGTGGCACAACTACGATCTAAAAGGTGCGCTGGAAGAGAAGTTGAAGCTGCAGGTGGAGCTGGATAATGACGCCAATGCCTGCCTTGCTTCGGAGCTCTGGCATGGCAGCCTGGATGGTATAGGCAGTGCCGTACTTGTAGCCGTGGGTGAGGGAGTCGGTGCCTCGATCTTCTCCGGTGGCCAGCTGGTGTATGGCTTCAATGGTCTGGCGGGGGAGATAGGGCATGTCCCGATCGATCCTGAGGGGCCGAGGTGTGGCTGCGGCCAGCGCGGGTGCTGGGAGGTGTTTGCGTCGTCGCGGACGGCTCTGGAGCGCTACCGCAAAATGGCGCCTGAAGAGGAGATTGCCGACATAGAAGAGCTTCTGACGCGTGCCAGGGAGGGTGACAAGGCCGCAGTCAAGGTGCTGGCAGACCAGGCGACGGCGCTGGGCAGGGGATTGCGCCTGATTACGGCCGTGTTGGCGCCGGAGTTGATTCTGATTGCAGGAGAGCTGACGTCAGTATGGCCGATGATCGAAGGCCGTGTTCGCAAAGAGCTCGCGGCCCGGATGCTTGCAGGGAAGCCTCCCCGGCTGACGCCGGCGGGAGATGCGCGCTCGGCTCGGCTGAGCGGCGCGGCTGCCATTTTGCTGCACCGTCACACGTACTTTCACCGTTCGACGCACGATGGAAAGGCATTGCCTGCAAGAGAGGCTTCCATGGCCCCTCGGCAGTGAATTACGACTTCTTAGGTCGTCATTGACAAAGCCCAAACGCGGAATTTATTTTTTGTGCAGAAATAAATATTTTTCCCTGCTTTTTCTGAGCATCCGCAAAGACGAGAGTGAGTGTTATGTATCTGGGGATCGATTGTGGAACGCAGGGAACGAAAGCCCTTCTGATTGACGAAGCGGGTGTGGCCGCAGGCCGGGGCTATGCGCCTCATGCCCTGATTGAGCGCGAAAATGGCAGGCGCGAGCAGGAGCCACGGTGGTGGGTCGAAGCCCTGAAGGCTTCGGTTCAGCAGGCGCTGGCCGCTGCTGGGCGAAACGACGTTCAGGCGATCGGCATCTCCGGCCAGCAGCATGGCCTGGTCGTGTTGGATGACCATTTCGAAGTCATCCGTCCAGCGAAGCTCTGGAACGATACTGAGACGGCAAAGCAGAATGCTGAGATCGTAGCGATGCTTGGTGGCCCGCAAGCGATGATGGAGCGCTTCGGCATCCTGCCGCTGACCGGCTACACCGTCTCGAAGCTGCTGTGGCTGAAGCAGGTAGAGCCGGAGAATTTTGCTCGCGTACGTCACATACTTCTTCCGCACGAGTATCTGAACTTCTGGCTCACCGGCCAGATGTGCGCCGAATATGGTGACGCGTCGGGTACAGCCTATTTCGATCCGCGCACAAGGACATGGGCACGGGAGATTCTGGATGCGATTGACGGCGGCAGCGGGCAGCTGTTTGCTGCATTGCCGAAGCTTATCCAATCCGATGAGATTGTTGGAACGGTGCTCCCTGAGATTGCGGCTGAGCTTGGAATCAGCGAGGGCTGTGTGGTGTCTCCCGGCGGTGGGGACAACATGATGGGCGCCATCGGCACGGGGAATGTGCGCGACGGTGTTGTGACGCTGAGTCTGGGAACGTCATCGACGGTTTATACGCATATGTCGGCTCCTTCGACGGATCGTAGCGGGAACGTGGCGCCGTTCTGTGCCTCGTCGGATGGCTGGCTGCCGCTGGTATGCACGATGAATGCGACCAACGTGGTGACGCAGACGCTGCAGGTTCTGGGGCGGACGGTGGCCGATATTGAGCCTGCGCTTGAGGCGACGATGCCGGGTGCAGGAGGGCTCACGTTTCTCCCCTTCCTGCATGGAGAACGCACGCCTGATCTGCCCGAGGCAAAGGGATCGCTGGTGGGTATTTCGGCAAATAACTTCACGCCGGAGAATCTGGTTCGTGCCGTGATCGAGGGCGTCAGCTTCGGTGTGCTGGAAGGGCTGAATCTCATCCTCGAGGGCAAGAAGGCAGAGGTCATCTACGTCATTGGTGGCGGCTCGAAGTCAAACGCATGGCGTCAGTTGCTCGCGGATGCGACCGGCGCCGTGATTGAGGTGCCGGTCGAGGAAGAAGCAGGCAGTCTCGGCGCTGCAATCCAGGCTATGCAGGTCGCTTCGGTTCATAGCGGTGCCCCGGTAAGCTACGAAGAGCTGGCCCAACGCATGGTGAAGGTGGCTCCGGGCAGGACGATGCGGCCGAACGCAGAGCGTGCCGCAGGATACGATGCAGCCAGAAACACGTATCGCCGAAGGCTGAAAGAGCTTTATTTTTCGAAGTAGAAGATGCAACGGTTTGAAGCCGATTGCGCGAGACGTGGGACGCTAATAAACGAAGAAGGATCGAGGGTTGACGATGGCGCGGCAGATGACATTTGGACTGATTGTTGGAAATCGTGGGTTCTTCCCGAGCCACCTGGCTGCGACGGGCCGGACGGAGATGATCGCCGCGATCGAGAAGCAGGGACACAAGGTGGTGGTCACTTCTCCTGAAGAGACGTCTTTCGGTGCGGTGGAGACCTACGAGGAGGCCAAGATCTGCGCGGCACTGTTCAAGAAGCATGCTGCGGAGATCGACGGCATCATCATCACGCTGCCGAACTTCGGCGAAGAGCGTGGAATGGCCGATGCCCTGCGACTGGCAGACCTGCGCGTGCCGGTGCTTATTCAGGCGACGCCCGACGATGCCGGTAAGATGAGCATTGCCTTCCGTCGCGACAGCTTCTGCGGCAAGATGTCGATCTGCAACAACCTGCGCCAGTACGGCATCAAGTACACGCTGACCACGCTGCACACCGAGGCCCCTGCGTCGCCGGAGTTCGAGAAGGACCTCCAGACCTTTGCCGCGACCTGCCGCATTGTGCGCGGCTTCAAGAATCTTCGCATCGGCGCGATCGGCGCTCGTCCTGCGGCCTTCAACACGGTGCGTTACTCAGAGAAGCTGCTGGAGAACAGCGGCATCACCGTCGACACGCTGGACCTGAGCGAGGTCTTCGGCCGTATCGCCAAGCTGCCCGACACCGATGGCGGGGTGCAGGAGAAGCTGGCCGCGATCAAGAGCTACCTGCCGACGAATAACACGCCTGAGGCAGCGCTGATCAAGATGTCGAAGCTGGGGGTTGTGATCGACGGCTGGATGAAGTCCAACGACCTCGATGTGACCTCGGTGCAGTGCTGGACCTCGATGGAGGAGTTCTTCGGCGTCGTACCGTGCACGATTATGAGCATGATGAGCGAGAAGCTGCTGCCCAGCGCCTGCGAAGTCGACACGATGGGAACGCTGTCGATGCATGCGCTGACCCTGGCGAGCGAGACGCCTTCGGCGTTGCTGGACTGGAACAACAACTACGGCGGCGACCCGGACAAGGCAGTCTGTTTCCACTGCTCCAACCTGCCGAAGCACTTCTTCCGCGAAGGCGGTGTGAAGATGGACTTCCAGCAGATCATCGCTGGAACGGTCGGCAAGGAGCAGACCTACGGCACGCTGGACGGCAAGGTGAAGGCTGGCGCGATGACTTTCGCCCGCTTCTCGACCGATGACTTCACGGGCAAAATTCAAGGTTACGTCGGCGAAGGTCACTTCACCGACGATGCGCTCGACACCTTTGGTGGAGCCGGTGTCGTTCAGATTCCGAACATGCAGAAGCTGCTGCGGTATATCTGCGAGAACGGATTCGAGCATCATGTTGCGGCAAACTTCTCGCACTGTGCCGCAGCTGTCGAAGAGGCCGCAAAGAACTACCTTGGCTGGGGGATGTCGGTCCACGAGTAACTGCCCGATTGAGGATGAGGAAGAAGCGCACGGCAAAGAAGCTGTGCGCTTCTGCTTTTAAGGCAGCCACTGGGACCTGCCGGTGTCCACTTTTGGACACGTGAATGCGAGGGTGAACAGTCCGGAACGAGTCAGTTCCAGCAAGTAATTGAAAATAAATAGCTAATCTTGGCATGCCAAGTGCTTTCTATTTATGCCGTATGGACATTCAAAGGCCAGACCTTAAGAAAAAGAAGCAGCAGCGACAGTGGATCGCCGGCGGTGTGCTGGTGGTTCTCTTGGCAGTGGTAGCGTTGTTTATCTCTCGGCTTAAGCCTGCGGCGCCGACGGTGGATCGTGCGACGGTGTGGACGGACACGGTCAAGCAGGGGCCGCTGCTGCGTCAGGTCCGCGGGCCGGGTTCGCTGGTTCCGCGCGAGGACAGGATTCGGCTGATTCCGGCGGAGACCGAGGCGACGGTGGTCAGGATTCGCGTGCTGCCTGGAGCCAAGGTGCAGCCGGATACGGTGCTGATGGATCTGGTCGATCCCACGGTGCAGCAGGAGTTGCTGGACGCGCAGCTGCAGTTGAAAGCGGCACAGACCGACCTGATGAACGTGAAGGCAAAGCTGCAGAGCGACCTGATGACGCAAAAGGCTGGCGCAGCGACGGTGAGCGCCGACTTTCAGCAGGCAAAGCTGCAGGCGCAGACCGATAAGTCTCTGTATGACCTCGGCGTAATCAGCGGCCTGACGTATAACGCCTCCAAGGGCAAGGCCGATGAGCTGACGACGCGCGATGGGATCGAAAAGCAGCGACTGACCGTTAATGAGAGGGCAATCGAGACCCAGGTCGCGGTGCAGCAGACCAAGGTGGAGCAGGCGCAGGCCATGCTGGCGCTCAAGCAGAAGCAGCAGGACGCTCTCAGCGTGAAGGCCGGCATCAGCGGCGTACTGTCGGATATGCCGCATCAGGTTGGAGAGCATGTTGCGCCGGGAACGACGCTGGCTAAGGTCATCCAGCTGGACCAGTTGAAGGCGAGTCTGAAGATCGCGGAGACGCAGGCGCGGGACATTCAGATTGGCCAGCCGTCGGAGATTGACACGCATAATGGCGTGATCGAAGGCAAGGTGATGCGAATTGACCCCGCCGTAGTGAACGGAACGGTCACGGTTGACGTAGAGCTAAGTGGCGCGCTGCCGCAGGGGGCGCGTCCCGACCTGAGTGTGGATGGAGAGATCGATCTCGATCGTCTGGCCAATGTGCTTTACGTGGGCCGTCCGGCGTTTGGGAACGAGAACAGCACGATCAGTCTCTTCAAGCTGACTCCAGACGGCAAAGGAGCAGTCAGAGTTCCGGTCAAGGTTGGTAAGGCGTCGGTCAACGCGATCCAGGTGATTGAAGGATTGCAGGCAGGGGATACGGTGATTCTGTCGGACATGAGCCGCTGGGATAACACAGACAGGATTCGCCTCGAGTAGGGGAGACATAAGGAGAGAGCAGATGGCAGAGATGATTATCGAGATCGAGCAGCTGACGAAGGTCTTCTACACCGATGAGATCGAGACGCACGCGCTTTCCGGCGTGCACATGCAGATTGAGCGTGGCGAGTATGTGGCGATGTCGGGTCCTTCGGGCTGCGGCAAGTCGACGCTGCTGTCGATCATTGGCCTGCTGGACACGCCGACGGGCGGACGTTATCAGCTGAACGGCAAAGAGGTCGCGAACCTCGACTTTGCTGACCGCTCGCGGATTCGCAATCAGGAGATCGGCTTTATCTTTCAGAGCTTCAACCTGATCGGCGATCTGAGCGTGGCGGAGAACGTCGAGCTGCCACTTACCTATCGCACGGGCATGCCGGCTGCCGAGCGCAAGAAGCGCGTACAGGAGTCCCTTGAGCGCGTGAATATGGCGCATCGCATGCGGCACTATCCGGCGCAGCTCTCTGGCGGTCAGCAGCAGCGCGTTGCTGTGGCCCGTGCGTTGGCGGGTTCACCGTCGATCCTGCTGGCGGACGAGCCTACTGGAAACCTGGACTCGAAGAATGGCGAGGCCGTGATGAAGCTGTTGAAGGAGCTGCACGATGAAGGAGCGACGATCTGCATGGTGACGCACGATCCCCGCTTTGCCGCGCACGCCGAACGCCAGATTCACCTCTTCGATGGCAAGGTCGTGGCCGAAGGAGAGCTCAGTCAACTGATGGCCGAGGTGTAGCCATGATGACGTATTTGGATGAGATGAGACAGACGATGCACGAGATGCCGTGGACGGCTGCCGGCGTGCTGCTGGCAGTCGTGTTCGGCATGGGGCTGCATGGCGCAATCTTCTACGAGGCGGACGGGAAGAACCTTCGCTTGGTGGCGGATCACGATGCCCCCGCGAGGACCGGTCATCACGCTTCGCGTCTGCTGCAGCGCATGGAGTCCATCGTGGACTGCGGCGAGGAAAAGATTCCAGGCTTCACCGTGGTCGTTGGGCTGAATGAGTACACCGTGGAGTTGAGTGTTCCGGTCGCCGGCATGCGTGCCGCACTTGTGGATGCGCAGATGAAGTTTACGCAAAGCTTTGGCGCGTATCGGCGCAGCATGGCATAGATCGATTTCAGTAACGAAGTGCGTGAGTTGAGAGGAAGTGTGCGATGAATCGACTGATCCAGGACATCAGGTTTGCGCTGCGTCAGCTTCGTAAGGCCCCTGGCTTTACCATCACGGCCATCCTCACTCTGGCGCTCGGAATTGGAGCCAATGCTGCCATCTTTACGCTGGTGCACGCCGTGCTCCTGCGCAATCTTCCCGTGGCGGACCCGACGACGCTGGTGCGTATCGGCGATCGCGACGATTGCTGCGTGAATGGCGGCGTCCCAGACGACAACGACTATTCCATCTTTGCTTCGGAGCTGTACCAGCATCTGCGTGACAACACGCCGGAGTTTGAGCAACTGGCAGCGGTGCAGGCTGGTATCTGGAAGGGAAATCTCACGGCCCGCAGCAAGGGCGCAAGTTCGTTGCCGAAGCCTGCGAGCGGAGAGATGGTTACCGGCAACTACTTCGATGTGCTTGGCCTCAAGCCGTTCGCAGGACGCCTTTTGATGCCGTCTGACGACAAGCCCGGCGCTCCGATGGGCGCGGTGATGAGCTATCAGGCGTGGCAGCGGGACTATAACTCCGATCCGTCGGTAGTCGGTAGCACGTTCATCCTGAATACGTATCCGGTGACCATCATTGGCATCACGCCGCCTGCCTTTTACGGTGACCGGATGACGGATAGCCCTCCCGACTTCTACATCCCGATGGTTCTGGAGCCGCAATTTGGTCCGGCACATCCGACCAGCCTGCTGCATGGCCGTGGATCGAATTGGCTTTATCTTCTAGGCCGGGTCAAACCGCATACCGATCTTGCTCAGCTGCAGGCGAAGGTGAGCGGATCGCTGCGTAACTATCTCGCGACCCTGCCGCTGTACCAGAAGAAGGATTTGAACAAGAGCCTGATGGAGTCACACGTCGTACTGACGCCGGGTGGTGCTGGTATCGCCAACATGCAGCAACAATTCGGCAAAGGACTGCGGCTGTTGATGACGGTCTCGGGGTTGGTGCTGTTGATTGCATGCGCCAATATCGCGAATCTTGTACTCGTGCGCGGTATGGCGCGGCGTGCGGAGACCTCGATCCGCATGGCGCTTGGAGCGCAGCGCAAGCGGCTGATCCGCCAGATGCTGACGGAGAGTGTGCTGCTGTCATGCCTGGGAGGGTTTGCAGGTCTCGTGGTCGCTTATATCGGCACACGACTGTTGCTTGTGATGGCATTTCCGCGATCGACAGATCTGCCGATCGATGCGAACCCATCGTTGCCGGTTCTTGGCTTTGCCTTTCTCATCTCGCTGCTGACAGGACTGCTGTTTGGTGTGGCTCCGGCATGGATAACGTCGCATGCACAGCCTGCGGAGGCGCTGCGCGGCTCCAATCGGACGACCAGCGATCGCTCGGGTATCGTGCAGCGCTCGCTGGTGATTTTGCAGGCGGCGCTGTCGCTGGTTCTGCTGGTTGGCGCGGGGTTGATGGCGAAGAGCCTGATGCGATTGGAGAATCAAAACTTCGGAGTGATCACGGACAATCGGTATGTCGTTCATGTCAGCCCTGAGAATGCGGGATTGAAGCAGGATCAGCTCCAGGGTGTCTACGACCAGATCGAACAAAATCTAAAGCAGATACCAGGAGTGGAGAAGGTCTCTCTATCGCTCTATACACCGCTGGAGGGCAATAACTGGGGAGAGGGAGTTTTCCTGCAGGGGCGACCGGAGCCTCGCATGGGAGATCAGGTTGGGGCCTCCTGGCTGCGCGTCAGCCCGGATTACTTTGACATCGTTGGCCACCACATCGTGCGTGGACGCGGCGTTACGATTCACGACACGGCGACGTCTGCGCCCGTGGTCGTTGTGAATCAGGCGTTTGTGAAAAAGTTCTTTCCCAATGGCCAGGAACCGCTTGGCGCGCATTTCGGTGTCTCCGGAATGGAGAGCGTTGGTGACTGGGAGATCGTTGGCGTGGTCTCGGATGTGAAGTACAACAATTTGCGGAATCCTGTTCGGCCGATGTACTTCCGTCCGCTGCTGCAGGTGGCCCATACCAGTCCGGAGGGCGACGTCCGTTCTCTGTATGTTGGAGCGATCATGATCCAGACCAAGGGAAGAGTCGATGGCCTGGAGTCGCAGGTTCGCCATACGCTGGCCAATATTAATCCCAACCTGACCGTCGTTCGGTTTATGACATTCGGCGAACAGATCCGTGCACAGTTCGATCAAGAGCGCTTGCTGGCGCAGCTGACTCTGATGTTCGGTATCCTTGCGTTGATCCTGGCATCGGTAGGTCTGTACGGTGTGACGGCTTACTCGGTGGCAAAGCGTACGCCGGAGATTGGTGTGAGGATGGCGCTGGGGGCTAGCCGTGGAAGCGTCGTCTCCATGGTGTTGCGCGAGGCGATGATGCAGGCTGGAATCGGCCTGGCGATTGGTATCCCCGTGGCATGGATGTGTGCGCGCTTTGTTCAATCGCAGCTGTATGGGGTGGGCGGGCACGATGCGATCGTGCTTGGCGGAGCAGTGTTGACATTGACGCTTGCTGCCAGCCTTGCGGGATTGATTCCAGCGCAGCGAGCCGCCTCGACCGACCCAGTGAAAGCCCTGCGGACAGAGTAGGCATAACGAAACAACGAACGAAGCCGGACGAATGTGTCCGGAAGGCAAGACACGCATTTAGGGAGTCAACGTGATTGAGTTGAAGAATATCGAGCGCAGTTACAAAGCGGGGCATAGCGAGACATGGGTATTACGTCGCGTCGCGCTGACGTTTCAGCCGTGGGAGTTTGTCACCATCATGGGGCCTTCAGGTGCGGGCAAATCGTCGTCTGTTGAATGTGCTGGGCATGCTCGACGATCAATGGCGGGGCGAGTTTTATTTTGAGGGCTCACCGGTGCATGCGATGAACCGCAAGCAGCGTGCTGAATTGGCCCGTCAGCGCATCGGCATGGTGTTTCAGAGCTACCACCTACTGGACGATCTGACGGTGGCGGAGAACATCGATCTTCCGTTGTCGTACAAGGATATTCCACGCTCCGAACGGCAGGGCATGGTGGCCGATACGCTCGATCGTTTCAACATTGTCGGGAAGAAAGACCTGTATCCGCACCAGCTGTCGGGCGGACAGCAGCAGCTGGTGGGAATTGCGCGAGCGATGATTCACAAGCCCGCCCTGCTACTAGCTGATGAACCCACAGGAAACCTGCAGTCCAAGCAGGCGAAAGAGATCATGGAGATGTTTCGACAGCTGAATGAGCAGGGCACGATGATCGTGCAGGTGACGCACTCCGAAGCCAACGCAGAGTACGGTACGCGCACCATTGAGCTGCGTGATGGTTGGGTCTACTCGGACACTGCAGGCGAGGCGCAGGCCGCCTCCGAGGAGGTGCAGCTGTGATGATCTGCCGTCTTGGAGTTGTGGCATTCCTTATTTCGATCTCCGCGGCGACGTGGGCCCAGAGCTCTTCTGCTGACAATGTGCCGGCTGACCCTGTGCTGCGGCTTGATATTCCGCATTCGGACAATCCGTTTAATACCTATCGCGCGACGACGGTTCCAAAGCCAAACCTGGCGAATACGCCGCGCATCGATACGATGATCCGTGATGGCGAGCTGGAGCTGAGCCTGAAGGACGCTATTGCGCTCGCGCTTGAGAATAATCTCGACCTTGCGATTGCACGTTACAACATCCCTATTGCCGAGGCCGATATTCTGCGCACACGTGCTGGTGCCTCGTTCCGAGGTGTGAATACCGGTGTCGTGCAGAACACACCAGGAGGTGGTGCCGGCGGCTTTGGTTCAGCAGCCAGCGGTGCAGGCGCTGGTGGAACTTCGGGCGGCGCTGGCGGTGCCGGATCGGGTGCTTCGGGTCTTGTACAGTCGACATTGGGCACAGGAACTACTGTCTCGTCCTATGATCCGGTCCTTACGGGCAAGTTCAATATTGAGCATTACACCGTTCCCTTATCGAGTATCGCTATCTATGGCGTACAGACGTTGCAGCAGAACACGACGACAGGAAATATTGCCTACTCGCAAGCATTTCCGACTGGAACATCCATATCGGCTGAGTTTCAGAACAATCGTGTGGCGACAAACAGCCCATATAGCTATCTCAATCCAACGCTGAATACTTATTACCAGGTCGCACTTCAGCAACAGCTGCTTGCGGGGTTTGGTTTTGGACCGAATCTGCGCTATCTCCGTATCGCGAAGAATAATCAGAAGATCTCTGACCAGGCCTTCAGGCTGCAGGTCATCACAACGATTACGCAGATCGCCAACATGTACTGGGATCTGGTTGCGGCGTATGAAGATGAGCAGGTAAAGAGCCGCGCGCTGGACTTCGCCAAGCAGACGCTCGACAGCGGGCAGAAGCAGCTTGCGCTGCAGGCGATTCCAGCGATGGACGTCATGAAGGACGAGGCCGAGGTTGCGAATCGTGAGCAGGATTTGACCATTGCCAAAGCGACGCTGCAGTTTCAGGACCTGCTGATCAAGAATGCATTAACAAAGAATCTCGACGATCCAACTCTGGAGGCGATGCCGGTGAAGCCTACCGATTCCATTGCGGTCGACACCAGCCAGGACGCCCCGACCTCTTCGACTTCGACCGAGGACAGCATTGCGCTTGCATTGCGCGACCGCATTGAGCTTAGTGAGTCGGATATCGATCTTGAAAACCGTCGTATCAGCAGAAGTGCAGCGCGCAACGCCCTGCTTCCCTCGGTGGCCTTGACGGCGTATTACGGCGGGTCGGGTCTTGCGGGACCGCCTAATCCGTCGGCAGAAATCTCTTCGACTTCACCGGTGAACTGGGGCGGAGCGGTGAAGAATGCGCTCAATAATACCGCTCCGGACTACTATGTTGGTCTTTCAGTGAATGTCCCCATTCGCAACCGCGTGGCCAAGTCGGATCAGTATCGTTCGGAGCTTGAGACCAGGCAGGCAGAACTGCGTATGCAGCAGCTGAAGAAGCAGATTCGCATCGAAGTTCGCAACGCGCAGTATGCGCTGGAGCAGAGCCGAGCACGTGTTGAGGCGGCACGCAAGGCGCGTGAGCTTTCGCAGAAGACCTTCGATATTACGAAGAAAGAGCAGGAGTTGGGGGCGGGTTCGAACCTGCAGACGCTGACGGCACGGCGCGATCTTTCCGCCGCCGAGTCTGCACTGGTTGCGGCGATGACTGCGTTCCAGAAGGCGAAGATCGAGCTGGATCGCTCCATTGGGACGACACTCGATGCGAATAAGATTTCGATAGAATCAGCCAGAGCAGGCGTCGCCCCAGGCGGCATGTAACGAAAGAGGACGGATGGCGACGCAGACCATAACGAAAGACGCACGGCAGGCAAAGAACGAGATGCCGTGCAGACTGCTAGTCGCCGATGACCAGCCGCATATCCTCGAGGCGGTTCGCCTGCTGCTGAAGCCCGAGGGCTACGAGATGGAGCTGGTCCGAACGCCGGCATTGGCGCTCGAAGCCCTCACGCGCGAAAGTTTCGATGGTGCACTGATCGATCTCAACTACACGCGTGATACCACGTCGGGCCAGGAGGGCCTGGAACTGGTGGCCCGCATGAAGGAGTTGGAGCCGCATCTGCCTATTGTCGTCATGACGGCGTGGGGAAATATCGACCTTGCTGTGGAGGCGATGCGACGAGGCGCGAGCGATTTCATTCAGAAGCCATGGGAGAATGCTCGTCTGCTGAACGTGTTGCGAACGCAGATGGAGCTTTATCGCAGCCAGCGTCGCACGCAGTGGCTTGAGGCGGAGAACAGGATTCTGCGAGCAGCCGGAGCCCCGGACTTTATTGCATCGGCCCCCGCCATGCGGCCAGTGGTTGAGACGATGGCGAGGATTGGGCCTTCCGATGCCAATGTGCTGATCACGGGCGAGCATGGCACGGGCAAAGAGGTTGTCGCGCAAACGCTGCATCGTCTTTCATCGCGCGCAGATCGTACGCTGGTGGCGGTGAACACGGGTGCTTTGCCCGAGGGAACTTTTGAGAGCGAGCTCTTTGGCCATGTCAAAGGAGCCTTTACCGACGCGCGTGCTGACCGTATCGGACGCTTTGAACTGGCGAGCGGGGGTACGCTCTTTCTGGATGAGATCGCGAACATTCCGGTGCGTCAGCAGGCCAAGTTGCTTCGCGTGCTGGAGACAGGGGAGATGGAGCGCGTAGGTTCTTCAAAGACGCAGCGGGTCAATGTTCGCATGCTCTCTGCGACGAACGCCGATCTGCGGGTAGAGTGTGGAGCCGGACGCTTTCGCGAAGATCTGCTCTTCCGCCTGAACACGGTCGAGATCGCCCTCCCTCCGCTGCGCGAGCGGAGGGAGGATCTCCCGGCTCTCGCGGCGCATTTTTTATCGCGATATGCCACGCGGTATCGCCGCCAGATGGAAGGTTTCGAACCTGCTGCTTTGCAGCAGATGCTGCATTATGGCTGGCCCGGCAATGTGCGAGAGTTGGACCATACGATTGAGCGCGGCGTGTTGATGGCGCGCAATACCCGCATCGAGGTGTCGGATCTGGGGTTGCAGGTACAGCGAACCAGTAACACGAACAGTCTCGACGAGATGAGTCTTGAGACCGTGGAGGCTCTGCTGATTCGTAAGGCGCTGGCGCGCGCGAATGGTAATGTAAGCCATGCTGCGGAGGCGCTCGGACTAAGCAGAGGAGCGCTGTATCGCCGCATCGAAAAGTATGGCCTCTGACCAACAGTCCGTCGCGCCTCCGCTCAAGCAGCTCCCTCTGCATCGGTCCGGCAAGAAGCTGAGCTTTGAACGGCGTCTCCGCCTGTGGTTTTACCTGATAGGGCTCCCCGGCTTGCTGTTGAGCTGGAGCCTGCTCTCCGCCTACAGCGTCGACCGTGCCATCGCAATCATTCTGCTCGTACTTTATGCGTTTGTGTGGATGTTCCTGGTTTCTGTGATGCTGGAGCAGATCACACGGCCGTTACAGACGCTGGCCAATGTCGTCGCTGCACTGCGCGAAGACGATTACTCGTTCCGAGCGCGGGGCGCCAAGCGCAACGATGCGATTGGGGATCTTGCGCTGGAGATCAACGCTCTGGCAAATCTGCTGCAGACGCAGCGTGCCGGGGCGCTGGAGGCGATAGCTCTGGTGGAGCGTGTCGTGGACTCCATGCATTCTCCCGTAATGGCATTTGACCTGGCGGGAAGGCTCAAACTACTAAACGCCGCTGCCGAGAGAACCTTCTCGCTCAAGGCCAGTGTTGCGCTGGGGCGTACCGCGAAGGAGCTTGGTCTCGAACGTCTATCCGAGGCCTCCGATGACGATTTGTTGCCTCTGGAGAACGGTCAGGCCAGTCGATGGATGATCAAGCGGGCAGGTTTTCGCCTGCGCGGCATCCCGCACACCCTGCTGGTACTGGCAGATGTGAGCACGGCACTGCGTGAAGAAGAGCGCATGGCGTGGAAGCGTTTGATCCGTGTTCTGGGGCACGAGATCAACAACTCGCTAACGCCGATTAAGTCGATCGCAGAGAGTCTGCGCGTGCAATTGGAGCGAACTGTGGCGGAGGAGCAGCGGGAGGATTTTGTTCGTGGTCTCGAGGTGATCGAAGACAGGTCCGAATCGCTGAACCGATTTCTTCAGGCCTATCGCCAGCTGATGGGACTGCCTGCACCGAAGACTGCGCCTGTGGTGGTAAAGGAGTTGATCGAAAGGGTCGCAAAACTGGAGACCAGGCTGCGTGTGGAGGTCAAAGAAGGACAAGGCATCACGATGCTGGCGGACGGTGACCAGCTGCAGCAGGCACTGATCAACCTGGTGCGCAATGCGACGGAGGCGGCGCGAGGGCCGGAGGAAGAGCATGCGCAACAGGCCTGCGTCGAAATTGAATGGTTCACCACGGAGAATGACGTGGTGATTGTGATCGCCGACAACGGCCCAGGGCTAACGAATCAGAGCAATCTCTTCGTGCCGTTTTATACGACCAAGCCCAATGGGACGGGCATCGGACTTGTGCTGGCGCAGCAGATCGCGGAGGCGCACGGCGGTATGCTGCGATTGTACAATCGCACAGACAAGTCGACAGGATGCATAGCAGAACTTCGACTCCCGCGAGCGATGGACGGAGCGTCGTTGAATCAGCCCAGGAAGCTATTTGAAAGCTCTGTCCCCAGATGAGTCGATATGTGGCCTCTACCCGACCCAGTCGACGCTGAAGACGGCACAGCAAAACGAGGCACTGGCGTCGTCCACCGTATAAGGTGAAGAGGGCTCCTTAAGCGAGGAAGGTCTTGAACTGGAACGCCATCTATACCGGATGGTCTGTGAACGAAAGATCGAGCTTGCTGATGCGCAGCATGAGATCGCAGCGAACTGGATCGACGCCTACAAATGTACTTCCACACCAGCGAGCCCATCTAGCTTTCTTTAAAGCTATTGCCCGAGGACGACGATACCCCAAGGCCCTTTTCCAGCTGACACCTTCTTCACCACGGTTGCAGCGGGCAAAGCAACGGCCGTGATGTCGTTCGACGGGCCGTTCGCGGAGTAGAGCGTCTTGCCGTCCGGGGAGAGGGTGATTCCCCACGGACGCTGGCCCACCTCGACGGAGTTCAGGATTGTGTCATTCGACGTATCGACGATGAAGACCTTATGCCCGCGGCCGGTGCTGACGTAAAGACGGCTCGCGTCTGGGGAGAGCAACACGAACATCGGCTTAATGATGCCGGGCTGGCCGATCTTGATCGTCCGAATCACCTTATGCTTCTGCGTGTCGATCACGACAACGGTTCCGTCGTTTTCGGCATTAACGTAGGCAAGCTTGCCGTCGGGGGTAAAGGCAACGTTGCGTGGCCGGTGGCCGACCTTGATGGTCGCAACGATCTTTTCCGCGGCAGGATCGAGGACTGCGACCTCGCTGGTCTCTTCCGAGGTGACGTAGACCTGTTTCCCGTCTGGTGTCACCTTCACGCCTTCAGGCTGAGCGCCGAGCTTCAGACTCTTGACAATCTTGCCGGAGGCCACGTCGAGGATGCTGACTGCCGAGATGTCCTCGTTCGAGATGTAAAGCTGCTTGCCGTCGAGGCTGATATCGAAGTTCTCCGGATCGGAGCCACCGGGAATCGTCTTGACTAGTTTATTTTGTGCAACATCGAAGACGCCGATGCCGTCCGCGCTCTTGTCCGGCGGAGGAAGCGTGCTCTCATCCACATCCGGGCCGGCGATGGGTGTACCGCTCAAAGCGACGTACAGCGTCTTGTGATCAGGGCTGGCATGAATGCCGCGTGGACGTTTACCCAGGGGAACTGTCGCTAGCACATTCCAGTTGCCGCTATCGATTACTGAAAGATCGCCGGAGACCTCGTTGGTGACGTAAATCTTTGGTGCACCGGACGCGACGTGGGATGTGTCTTCCGCGTGTGGTGCGGGAGCCGATTTGCATCCTGTGATCGCGATGGAAGCGAGCAGTAAGAAGGACCAAGAAGCAATGCGCATTACGATCTTCCTTTATAGGTGAAGTTAATGACGGCTTGTCCGCCAGGGGCAACGGTCACCTGTTGTTCCTGGGTCCCAAGTTTTTCCTGCCAGGTAGCGAGAGTGTATGTGCCGGGGGGAAGGTTGGCGATGGTAAAGCTGCCATCCTCCTTCGATACAGTGAAGTAAGGATGATTGAGCACCCCGATGTAAGCGTGCATCCAGCTATGGATATTGCACTTCACTGGGATCATAATCTCCTGCTTCACGAACTTGCGATGCATCGGTGGATCTCCAGGACCCTGGCTATGGTTCCATTCCCTGTTGATCTCCGCCATGGGATGGATGTTGTGGGTGACCGGATCGCTGTTTGTGATCTCCACGGGCTGGTCAACCTGAACGCCGATGATGTGAGGGTGAAACTGGCAGCCTCCCTGGTTGATGACAACTGTGGCGGTCGGCGTTTCGAAGTTCTTTCCCTCAAGTCCACTCTTTATATAGACGAAGACGTTTTCAAGGCCAGATTTGTTGCCGACGATGATCGACTCTTCCATCGCCTTGCCCTTATGCGCGGCAACACAAGCAGGGTCTTCGCTCATATCGATGACCTTTCGTGCCGGAGGCCGCCCGCTGAAGGTGATCTTCCCGCTGACCGATCCAGCAGTCGCAGGATCAACCTTGAAATAGGAGACCGCAGGCTTCGCCGGAGCCGCTGTAGGGGGCGGAGGACTGGATTTACAACCGGTTATTACGAGAGCAAACGGTAGACAAAGCCAGAGGCGGGAGTAGAAGCGTGTCATGGGTGAGATTTCTCCTCTTCCAGGTTAGGAGGCAGCTTTCCGGTCAACGATTTGAGAAACTCCACAAGGTCGCTGCGCTCCTGCCCGTCCAGGTGGATTGTTTTGATCTCGCGATCGATGTACGGATTGGAGTTGCCCTGGCCGGCATAAAAAGAGACAACCTGCTCCAGCGTCTGCAGACTGCCATCGTGCATATAGGGTGCGGTGTTGGCGATGTTCCGCAGCGTGGGTGTCTTGAAGGCGCCGGTGTCGGACTTGACGGTCGTCTCGTGGTAGCGCCCTGCGTCTTTAAGTGTGCCATCATCGTTGACCCCGATCCCGATGTTATGGAACTTACCGTCGGTAAACAGAGCATATTGTGGTGTGATGGTGTGGCAGGCCGCGCAGTTTCCCTTGATCGGATTGATGAAGAGGGCAAGACCGCGTGCCTGCGCCGGTGTCAGTGCCGTGGGCTGGCCTCCGTATTGAAAGCGGTCGAAGGCAGAGTCTCCGCTGAGGATCGTGCGTTCGAAGCTCGCCAACGACCTCTCGACTCGTCCCAGAGTGACATCCTTGCTGCCGAAGGCATCGGTAAACATCTTGCGATAGACGGGATCTTTCGCGAGCTTCGAGACGGAGACCTTGTGCGTCTGGTTCATCTCCAGAGGATCGGCGATCGGGCTTGCTGCCTGGATCTCAAGACTAGTAGCTCGGCCATCCCAAAACTGAGATGACTGGTAGGCGACATTGATCAGTGTGGGAGCGTTGCGAATGCCCTTTGCACCGCCCACGCCGAGCGAGATGGGATGCGGGTCGGAGAAATCGTGCTCGGGATCATGGCATGTTGCGCATGCGAGAGTGTTGTCCTTCGACAGGCGGATGTCGTAGAAGAGCCTTTTGCCGAGAGCGATCGTTGCCTCAGTCGGAGGATTATCCGGCGGGATAGGAACAGGAGGCAGACCGAGGGGAGCATGCAGCTGTACCGATGGCCCGATGGGAGACTCGGAGACCTTCGCGCGACATCCGGCGGTAAAGAGCAAGACCATCACCGAACATGCAGCAAGAGATCGCCGCGTGATCGTTCTGTGGCTGACAGATTTTGCTGCACGAGCCGTGGTGTTCAGAGCCTCAGCGTCGAGGGAAGGCCGCATGAGCAACTATGGTACGGAATGCAATGATCCCCTGACAATGCCGTGCTCAATCGAGAGACGGTTGATATACTGACCGAAATCAAGATCAATTCCCCATAAAACTCCCCCCGTTTCCCGGAGGCTGTGATGACTGAACGTCCCCTGCTGGCAGAGGAGTCCGTATCATCTGTCCCTCTGCGCGTTCTTGTGGCCGCATGTATCGGTAACGCTCTCGAGTTTTATAGCGTGACGGTTTATGCCTTTGCGGCGATGACATTATCTCCTCTCTTCTTCCCGACGGGTAAGGCCAGCCTCTCTCTGCTGCTGACCTTTGGCATGTTTGGGGTCTCCTATCTTGCCCGGCCGATCGGTGGCTACGTCCTGGGCGCGTACGCCGATCAGCGAGGAAGACGCGCCGCATTGCTGCGTACCCTGCAGATCAGCCTCGTCGGGACTGCCATTGTCGCCTTTGCGCCGACGTATGCCACGCTGGGTATCGGCGGACCGCTCCTGATTCTTGTTGCACGCATTCTTCAGGGATTTGCCGTTGGAGGAGAGCTGGGGAATGCGACGGCGTATTTGATGGAGCAAGGTCCCAAGGATCGCAAACCGTTGTTCGCCAGCCTTCAGCTAGCGTCTCAGGGGCTGGGCGGAGTGATTGCGGCGACGACAGGCCTGATCTATGCAGATCTTTCGCCGCACCATCGCGCTGTCTGGGGCTGGCGCGCCCTGCTTGCGGTGCCGTTGCTGCTCGCCCCCGTCGGGCTCTACATTCGTAAGCATCTTGGGGAGAGCCGAGAGTTTCTTGCAAATGGTCCGGCGCGAGTCTCCACCTTCCATCTACTGATGAACTACCGCAAGTCCATCCTGATTGCCGGGGCATCCATCGCTGCACTGACGGCGAATATCTACTTTCGCGTCTATCTTCCTGCGTTTGTCGGCAGCCAGCTTGGGTTGCCGGCATGGTCCCCTTATGTGCTGATGTACATCACATCCTTCATCAACATGCTGATGATTCCATGGGTCGCAAGCTTCACCACACCGGAAAACTGCCGCCGGATCATGATGGTTTCACTCGTGTTGCTGACTCTGGCGGTGTGGCCGGCGATCGCTATGGTGACAACTCACGCCACCGTCTCCCGGCTTCTGATCGGTTGCAGCGCGCTGACCGTCTTCCAGGCTGCTTACAGTGCACCACAGTGCTTCCTGATCGCTTCGCTGTTTCCAACACAGGTTCGGGGTGCCGGGGTGTCAGCCAGTTATAACTTGGCAGTGCTGGCGTTTGGTGGATTCGCGCCTGCGATCTTCTCCGGCCTTGTGCAGTACACGGGGAACCCGCATTCTCCGGCGTTCTATCTGCTGGGGGCCTGTGTCGTGAGCTTCGTCTCGCTGTTCTTCTTTCCTGCACCAGGAGGGGAACGGCAGCAGCCAACCGTTGTTCTCAGGAGACGGACACGCTCGACGTCAAACCCTGTCCTCCAGCCAGGGCATGGGCATACGGCACTATAGCCTCGTTTTGATGATTGAGTACCTCGCGTACGACGTCGCAGAAGATTCCGACAGCGCGAGAGTTTGTTCGTGACTGCCACATGATGCCAAGGCCCATGTTGTGAACCGGGCGATCAAAAGGCACCAGGCGCACGCCGGGGAAATGGACCTGGGCCATGGAACCAGCTGCCATGGCGACACCGCGGCCTGCAGCGACCATGGCAAATTGCAGCGAACCGCCCGAGGGAAACTCGACCAGCTCTGCCGTCAGATGATGCCGTTCCAGCAGATCAGTGATAAAGTGACGATGCTTGTGGCAGTCTTTTTCGGCGACCACCATCACGGGGCGTTGCGAAAACTCCTCCAGACTGATCCAGCCGCGGTTCACCGCAGGATGGTCTTCAGGGAGTACCGCGGTGAGCTTCTCTGCGCGGAGCATCTCAAACTCCATGCCCGGCAGCTGCCAGTCCGGTGTCATCAGCAAGACGTCGACCGTGCCGTCGCAGGCGGCTTGCTTCATCTGTTCCGGTGTCAGCGTCAACATGGTCAGCTGCAGTTCGGGATGCCGAGTGCGGAGTTTGCGAAGCACGTCAGGCAGCACGGTGAACTGACCAACCGGTCCGCAGGAGATCGTAAGACGATCGCTCCTTCGACCATCGACTGCATCCATCACCTGCTGGATATTTTCAAGGACGATGGTGGCGTGATCGCGGAGCCGCGCTCCCACAGGAGTAAGGCTCACTCGCCGTTGCGTGCGATGGAAGAGCATTACGCCAAGAGACTTTTCCAGCGACTTGATCTGGAAGGACAGCGTGGGCTGGGCGATACCAAGCGCCTCAGCAGACTTGCCGAAGTTCAGTTTCTCTGCGAGGACCAGGAAGTATTCCAACTGCCTTATACGAAAGTTCATCGTTCACCTCGAAGAGTAAAAAGGAGCTGCTTCGATGCAAGATGCTTTGGCGCGGAACAACAATGAGTATGGTTCGACCTTCGCAAAACATTGCAGTGTCGTCAAGGACGACCTGTCTTTGCAGGAGTACTTCTGCACGCCGCAATCCCACTGTAGGTAAGATTACCTATAAAGTGATCATCTTTGCGCCGTCTTACCGTGTGCAGCGGTAGCTTTGTCATACCGCCTGGACGGTCTTGTGCGGTCGCGCAATCTGTACATGCCAGCAGGCTGCATGTTACAAATGCACCTAAGCTCAAGGGGAATCTGTCTACTCCTGAGCGTTCTGTCACAAACTGTTAGATCGCACGCCGTGCTGGCGCTTGTTGTGCCAGTTGGTGCAGCACGGCATGTCACCACACTTGCGTTGAGGTTTCATGCGTCGTTGCTATCCTGTCGTCGCGACATCAGCTTCTCTTGTTGTCTGGGGGATCATCTTTTTCGGGCTGAATGGCGGGACCACAGTCTCTGCTGCTGGCGCACCGCAGCAGCCGCGCTCTGCCTTCAACCAAGGCCCGGCGCGCGCCCCGGAAGACCCCGCGGCAGTCGTTCACGGCAAAGCGCTCTTCGCGATCAACTGTCAGGCATGCCATGGCGCCGATCTTCGCGGAGGCGATATGGGTGGCCCCAACCTTTTGCGCTCGGAGGCGGCACTCACCGATCTGCACGGTGAGCAGATCATCCCGATTATTCAAGGCGCGCGCATGGCCCAGGGGATGCCTAATATCGGCCTGAACAACGAAGATGCGGGAGCAGTTGCGGCGTATATTCGTTCCGTCATCGGCAGCATCGGCAGCCAGGGGCGCCCGCCGGGTGAAGAGCAAGTGCTCGATATTATCGTTGGCGATGCTTCGCGTGGACAGGCGTATTTCGCCAAGCACTGCGCCTCCTGCCATTCGGTATCAAGCGATCTCAAGGGGCTTGCCACAAAGTATCCCGACGCCAGGCAGTTGCAGGCCCGGTGGCTCGCAGGCGGCAGTGCCCATGCACAGCCTTCCAGCCTGCCGACAGTAGAGATCACCCTTCCGTCCGGGGAAAAGGTCGCAGGTGGGCTGGTGCGTATCGATGACTTTCTCGTGACAGTGAAGTTGTCGGATGGTTCAGAACGGACCATTGCACGTCGGGGGGCGATTCCGCACGTTGTTGTTCACGACCCGCTGCAGGCCCATCGCGACATGCTTCCACACTATGTCGACTCCGATATCCACGATGTGACAGCCTATCTGGTGACCTTGAAGTGAACCGTCTCTCTGCGCTCTTATCCGTGTCCCTGTTCCTCTCCCCACTCGCCTTGTTTGCGCAGGGAGGAGGTGTTTCGCCGCAGGATCTGCTGAAGCCTCTCTCAAAGGATTGGCCGACTTACAACGGCGACTACACCGGAAAGCGATACAGCGCGCTTACGCAGGTGAATCGTCAGACGGTCAAGAATCTTTCGCTCGCGTGGTACTCGCAGCTGACTCCCGGCTTAGACAACTCTCCGGGGCGCGCGTCGCAGGTTCCCCAGATCGTGGGTGGAGAAGGCCCGGACAATATCAACATCCATTCAGGCACCATCAAGGGGACGATCCTTGCGGTTGACGGCACACTGTATGTCACGATGCCTGACAATGCCTGGGCGATCGACGCCCGTGACGGACATCTCCTATGGCACTACTACTGGAAGACCAAGGGCGGCACGCACATCGGCAATCGTGGATTCGGCATGTGGCACGGCTATCTCTACATGGAGACACCCGACGATTATCTTGTCTCGCTCGACGCCAAGACTGGCAAGGAACGCTGGCATAAGGTGATTGCCAATATGGAGGAAGGATATTTTGCTACGCCTGCCCCCCTCGTGATTGGCAATCATGTCCTCGTTGGCATGGGCAATGACATTGACTCGCCCGGATATCTCCAGTCGTTCGATCCGGAGACAGGCGATCTGCAGTGGAAGTTCTATACGGTTCCCATGAAGAAGGGCGATCCCGGGGCCGACACCTGGAAGAACATCGATGCGGCGCGCCACGGTGGCGGCCAGACATGGATCACCGGAGCCTTCGATCCCGAGACGAATCTTTATATCTTTGGCACAGGTAATCCGACTCCTGCCTATACCACCGGCCTGCGCGGAGATCTCGACAATCTCTTTACCTGCTCGCTGATTGCGGTCGACGTCGATACCGGCAAGATGAAGTGGTACTTCCAGACCTCGCCGCATGACATGCACGATTACGACTCGGCGCAGACTCCTGTGCTGTTCGACGGCATGTTCAAGGGCAAGATGCGCAAGATGGTGGCCACCACGGCGCGTAACGGTTATTACTTCACGCTGGACCGTGTCACCGGCGAGCATCTGGTGACGAGTAAGTACGGGGAGACGACCAACTGGGCCAAGGGACTCACGCCTGCCGGAGGCCCGAAGCGTGATCCCAACAAGGACGCAACCGTGGCCGGCTCGCTCGCCTCTCCGAACTCCGGCGGAACGATCAACTGGGAGCCGGTAGCCTACTCGCCGGTAACAGGGTTGCTTTACACCTACGAGCTCAATAACTTCTCCGTGGTCTATCTCACCGATACCGATCCGCGTGGCTCCATGGGGTTGGGTGGTAAAGAAGAGTTATCGGTTGGAGCCGTTAGCAGCTACCTGACCGCAATCGACTACCGGACCGGTGCTTCTCGGTGGCGTCATCGCTTTTATTCCAATAGCGTTGGCGGCGGAGGCCTGCTGGCAACGGCTGGCGGTCTCGTCTTCACCGGTGATGGGGCAGGCAGTCTCGTCGCCTATGATGCGGCGGATGGCAAGACTCTCTGGAACACCCGCATTGGCACGATTTCAAATGCGCCGCAGACGTTCTCCATGGATGGCCACCAGTACGTCATCTGCGCTTCGGGTGGCACGCTCTGGTCGTTCATCCTCCACTAGTGTTGGAACAAGGACGCCCAGAAAGGCCACGCATAATTTCTTCGGTTATCGAATAAACATCTGTTCGGTTTGAAGAGCAATCCTGTAAAGTGGGGTCAATTTCTTTTCGAACCCCCGATAGAAGGAGCTGTTCTTCGCGGCTATTCATCTGTCGCGATTCGTTCTTGTCCCTGGCACCAGAATTCTGTAACGAGGAGGAGAGATAGAGTATGGGTTCTTACCGTCCATCGAGAGATGCTTTTGATCGCCGTTACTTTCTGCGTGGTGCAGGCGGCAGCCTTGCCGCGGGTGCGTTGCTGGGGGCGGCAGCGGTTCCTGCCGCTCAGGCTCAGCAGGCTGTAACGCCAGAGGACGTCACGCACGCCAGCGCCTTCCGTCCGATGACCGAACATGAGAAGGTCGCCCGTATTGCCTCCAACAGCTATCCCATCCGTTGGATCTTCAAGAACCATGACAACGTCGGCGATAAGGCTACGGTTACATCGATGAAGGCGAAGTACGGCGAGATCACCATGCTCGACTTTCCCGCCTTCACGAAGAAGACGTTTCCCGGTGTCACCAAGATGGACATGTGGTCCAGTTTGTTCGGCGACATGGGTGACATGAGCCAGTACGAGAAGATGAGCATCACCGGCTACGACGGGAAGCCGCGTACGGTGGTCGAGTTCGATCCGGCAGCGACGTCGGCGAAGGGCTGGCTTGAGAAGATGGCAAACGCCCAGGCGAAAGAGGGCGTCTTCTGCCACCACATCTCAAACAACGCGCCGCGCGATATCTGCGATCTGGATGATGCAAAACGCAAGGCTGGTGTTGCTGTTGCGAAGAAGTGGCTGGATGGCGCGGCGATCCTCGGTGCGAAATCCATGCGCATCAACAGCGGCGGTCCGCGGATCGCTCCCTCGCCGCAACCCAACGAGACCAGCTATCCGAAGAACCCGGAGCTGGAGCGCTATCTCGATCAGTGCATCCTGTCCTTCAAGGAGATGGCGGAATACGGGGCCAAGGTGGGTGTGAAGGTAACCCTCGAAAATCACTGGGGACTCACAGCCAATCCGATCAACATCCGCATCATCGTTGAAGAGGTCAATAACGTTTACTGTGAGGCCAGCCCTGACTTCTGCAACTGGGAGCACAAGTATCTGCTCTATCACGCGCTGAACGATCTCGCGCCATATGCCCACACGACCGTGCACGCAAAATTCTGGGACCGCTTCGGCCAGCCGGATGTCCAGCGTGGTGTTCGCATTATGCTCAACAACAACTACACCGGCGTCTTTGCTCTGGAATACGAAGACGGTCCGTGGGACGGGATCGAAGGTGCAAAGTACCTTTATCAGCAGGTGATGGCTGCACTGTAACTTTGGCATCTGTTGTTGGCAGGGTGCCGTAGGCTAATAGCAATAGACAACGCATCAGGGAGAAGAGAATGGACCGCAAGTATTCTGGGAATCGTGACAATCAGGCCGGTATGCCGGCGCAGCGCGGTTGGCGTGCGGCGATCTGCCGCGGACTCGTTGGCGGTCTGATGCTGATGGCGGTCTCCGTTACCTGTGGCACCGACGCCGGTGCTCAGGCCAAAGCGAAGATACCAGGCGATGACTGGATTCAACTCTTCAACGGAACAGACCTTATGGGATGGACCAAGATCGGCGCAGAGAGCTGGACGGTGGAAGATGGTCTGCTGCACGGACGTGGATTGACCAAGGCCTATGGGTATCTTGAGACGGAACATGACTACAAGGACTTTACAGCTCTCGCTGCGCTTCAAGTGTGTTGGAGACGGTAACAGCGGCGTCTTCTTCCACACCGGCTTCAAGCCCAACTCTGTCGATACGACGCAGGGCATGCAGTTCGAGATCGACTGCACCATGATGCACCATACTGCTGGCGTCTATGCCGAAGACGGTCGCGGCTGGGTCGTATGGCCCTCTCCTGAAAACGAAGGTGTTGTCCGCAAGGGCGAGTGGAACGATTACTTCGTTGAGGTTATCGGCAATCGCTATCGTTCACGGCTCAATGGTGTTCCGATGGTCGATTACACTGATCCGCATCCCGGTGCATCCGACGGAAAGATTGCACTGCAGCTTCATGCCGGTGGCGCAGGCAACATGCAATTTAAAGACATCTGGATTCGCGACCTGTCGAAGCGCTGAAACGGCGGGCTGAGAGCCCGTAGAACTGAGAGTTGTCATGGTCACGGGAGGCTCGCTGAAACAGCGTTCCCAAAACGCTCTGATTGTCCTCTGCGGCCTAGCTGCTGCGGCGTGTGCGCCTGCCTTCGGGCAGGCCACGCCGATCCGGGATCAGGCCCACAGCAGCTGGCGGGAGTATGGTGGATCGCCTGATGGCGCACAGTATTCCTCCCTGAGCCAGGTCAATCGAGAGAACGTTGGCCAGCTGCATCAGGTCTGGAGCTTCTCAACAGGCGATGCGCGTGGGTACTCCTTCAATCCGCTCGTCATCGGTCGTGACATGTATGTGCTCGCGCACGATAACTCGATCGTCAAGCTCGATGCGGCGACAGGGAAAGAAATCTGGACGCGACCGCTGCATGCCAAGACTCTGCTCATCACGAATCGAGGCCTTACCTATTGGCAGAGCAAGGATGGCCGTGACCGGCGCCTCATTCTGTCAGTCGATAATGCACTGCGCGAATTGAATGCAGAGACCGGGGAGCCGATCGAGAACTTCGGCGATCATGGAAGCGTTGATCTGCGGGATGGTCTTGGACGTGATCCTCACAGTCTCACGCTTGTGCAGTCTTACAACCCCGGGAAGATCTATGGCGATCTGTTAATCCTTGGTTCGGCGACGAACGAAGAATACGCGTCAGGACCAGGAGATATCCGAGCCTACAACCTGCTCACCGGAAAACTCGCCTGGATCTTCCACACTATTCCACATCCGGGAGAGCCTGGCTACGAGACCTGGCCGAAAGATGCGTGGAAGTCTGTTGGCGGAGCCAATGCCTGGAGCGGCATGGCACTCGATGAGAAACGTGGCATCATCTACCTCCCCACGGCCAGTCCGAAGTACAACTTCTATGGAGCCGATCGTCCTGGAAAGAATCTCTACGGCGATAGCCTGGTCGCGCTGAATGCACGCACAGGTAAGCTCATCTGGTATTACCAGATGGTCCATCACGATATCTGGGACTACGACAATGCGGGTACGCCGATGCTCCTTACCGTGCGCCACGACGGTCGTATGGTGGATGTCGTGGCACAGGCCAGCAAGGTCGGTTTTGTGTGGGTTTTTGAGAGAGAGACGGGTAAGCCGCTCTGGCCTGTCGAAGAGCGTCCTGTCGGAAAGTCCCCGATGCCGGGCGAAGAGACTTGGCCGACCCAGCCGTTCCCGACGAAGCCGCTACCCTTCGCCCGGCAGTCTTTTACCGCGAAGGATCTCAGCCCCTATCTTGAACCGGCTGAGCGAGAGAGCCTGCTGAAGCAGATGGCCGCAGCTCGGAATGACGGGCTTTTCACGCCTCCATCGACGACGGATACGGTTGAGATGCCCGGCAACAACGGTGGAGCGAATTTCGGCGGATCGGCAATCGATCCAAGACGCGGTTACTTCTACGTCGTCTCCAAGGATCTTCCGTCGATGCTGAAGCTCACGCTGGCTAAGGCGCCTCTGCAGAGCGGAACACCTGAGATCCGTGGACGCTCATTATTTGAAGCCAACTGCAGCCTCTGCCATGGCAGCGATCTCAAAGGCAAGCCGCCTGCGATCCCTGCATTGCAGGATGTGCATAGCAGGCTCTCGGATGACGAGATTGCGAAGACGATCCGCTCCGGTAGAGGGTCCATGCCTTCCTTTGCTCACCTCGGCGATGCCGATACCAGTGCGATTCTCGCTTATCTCAAGCGCCCCGAACTCGCTCCC
The DNA here is from genome assembly GCF_028283685.1 of Edaphobacter sp. Lineage (GTDB taxonomy): Bacteria > Acidobacteriota > Terriglobia > Terriglobales > Acidobacteriaceae > Edaphobacter. The sequence goes on from NZ_JAPWKF010000002.1 coordinate 115,622, forward strand.
GCGATGGCGGAGCAGGCGCAAACCGCTCCTGCTCTCAATCAGGACCCTGCTCAGCTCCACTATCGCAGTGGCTTCGGTTTCATGTTTGCGGAGAGTGGACTCCCGGTGATTGCTCCGCCGTGGACGACGTTGACGGCTTACGATCTTAACACCGGAGACATCCTCTGGCAGCGCCCGTTGGGTGAAGTCCCTGAGTTGGCCGCGCAGGGCCATACCGATACCGGTTCGCATTTTCCCAAGATTGATCCTGTTGTTACGGCGGGTGGTCTCATCTTTACCGGGAGTCGTGACCGCAAGGTCCGCGCCCTGGATGCAACGACGGGCAAGACACTCTGGGAGTTCGAAGTTGGAGCTGCGCTGGAAGGCATGCCCGCGGTCTACGAGGTAGGCGGCAGGGAGTATGTTGTCTTCTGCGCGGCGGCACGCGCGACGACGCATACTCATGCCCTGCCGGATCATCCTGCTTCGCAGGATCCCATCCCCGGAGCTTACGTTGCATTTGCACTTCCGTAGTGCAACGCTATCCAGCGTTAGATGGAATTGAGATACGCGAAGGCTGCAACCGATGCTGCGCTGCGCGCCAGCAGATTCTCTTCGGCCTTGCCAAAGATGATCTGAGTTGACTGAAGGAAGCGGGGCATCACATTGTTCTCGATCGCCCGTAGTGCGGCTGTGCGGAAGACGCCGTTATCGAAGCCCTCGATGTCGGTGAACAGTACGGCCTGCGGATTATTCAGGTGGACCAGCGATGCCACGGCCAGCCCAAGCCCATTGCCCGCAGCGCGCAGAAGCCGCGAGGCGCGTGTCTCACTACGCGAGGCGCGCTCTTCCAGATCTCGCATGGAGGTGATCTTCATGCCCTCGGCCTCCGCTGCCATGCGAAGCGCATACCCTCCTGCAATCGTATCCAGACAGCCATAGCGTCCACAGCGACATAATGTCCCCTTCGGGACTACGGTGATGTGTCCGATTTCACCGGCGCTATCGTCATAACCACGATAGAGCTTGCCGTGAACAAAATGCGCCGAACCAATGGTGGGTCCAAGCATGACGCTGGTAAAGCTCTCCATACCGCGTGCGCTACCGAAGAACTTTTCGCCCACGGCAACAGCATTGGCATCGTTTTCGACCCATGCAGGCAGACGAAGCGCTTTCGTCAGCATTCGCGCAACAGGAATGTCTCGCCATCCCAGGGCAGCAGAGTAGCGGCAGATCCCCTCATCCGCATTGACGATGCCAGTGATGGTGATACCGACTCCCTGCATGCGGCTGCGAGGAATCTTTATGGAACGCAGAAGTGAGTTGAAGGCCGTGCGAGCTTCGGCCACCAGCCTTTCCGGTGTGTCGGGGCCAGGAAGCACCATGTGTTCGATAACCCTTCCATGGAGGTCCGTAATGACCATCGAGATCGCGGACGGATCGATCGATATACCCAGAAAATAGGCATGCGAAGCCTGCAGCTGCAACTGCACCGTTGGCCGTCCACGCTGACGTCCCGTCGTCCGAACGGGAAGCTCAGCCAGCAGGTCTCTCTGCAGGAAGGCCTGCGTGACTTCGGTGATGGCAGCAGGGCTGACGCCCGTGATCTTGCTGAGCTCCGAGCGCGCGAGTTGCTTGTTGCGAAGCAGGGCAGCGATCACGGCATTTCGTGCGGAGCGGAACTGAGGCTTAGCCAGTCGTTCAGTTGCGGTCATACCAATCCTCAGGAAGTTACAACCCGTTGAAACGTGAAGGGTGACGGTACAAAAAGAATTGTTGACGCTCCTCGCAAGGGGCAATATGATCCAGCTACCGAAATATTGCCTATCTCCCCCGGTCAATTCTGTTCTATCTGGCCCTCGTCACAAAAACTACATATTTGTTTCGGTTTCTGAATTAAATAAAGCAAACCTAGTATTTCCGAGAGAATTTTCAGGCTAGCGGCAGTTGGCACCTTCGAGATGTGAAGCGTGTAGGCACTGTAGCGTTTTCTCTGCACTGTCGTGCCTGGCTGCATATTTGTTGCCTGGTTGGTGGGTTGAATTGCGAGGAGGCTCCTATGAAATGCAGCTGGAATTTCTGGACGCGGTATGTCTGTCTGATGATGCTGACCGTGGCGCTGGTCAAGCCATCGTTTGCGCAGAACACAACAGCGGATGTCGTCGGTACCGTAACCGACAGCAGCGGTGCCGTCGTGCCCGGCGCCACCATTGAGCTCACCAATACCGACACGCAGGAGAAGCGTGTTGTGACCTCTGGAGCAGGCGGGGAATATACCTTTACCCTTCTCAAGCCCAGCCGCTATTCGCTCTCCGTGACGGCCGCCGGCTTCAAGGTTTTTGTGATCAATTCCTTCGCGCTCGCTGCGGGCGATCGTGCGCGTGAAGACTCTCATCTTGAAATTGGAGGCACCGGCGAAGTTGTGAACGTCGATGCTGCACCGCCTTCGCTTCATACGGATACGTCTGCTCTCATCACGACGGTAACGGAGAAGGCGACCCAGGAGCTTCCGCTGAATGGCCGCAACTTCATCAACCTCGTGCAGGTGACGCCGGGTGCAACCGAAGGTCTGAACAATGGACTCGCTAGCGGCAATCGTCCGGACGACCGCCGTCAGACCTCTTCGGTCTCCGTCAACGGACAGGCCGACATGATGAATAACCAGCTCGTTGACGGTATGGACAACAATGAGCGCGTTATCGGGTCCATCGGCGTTCGTCCGTCGGTCGACGCTATCCAGGAGGTCAGTGTCCAGACCAACGTCTTTACTGCCGAGGTCGGTCGCTCTGCTGGCGCCATCATCAACGTCATCACCAAGTCGGGTACCAACCAGTATCACGGCACGGCGTACGAGTTCTTCCGCAACGATGTGCTTAACGCCAGCCCCTACAAGTTCGGCGCGAATATTCCCAAGCCAAAGTACCGGCAGAACCAGTTTGGCGGCAGCCTTGGCGGGCCGATCATCAAGGACAAGACCTTCTTCTTCGCCGATTATGAAGGGCTGAACATCGTTCGCACACTCAACCCAACGACGACGACGGTCCCCACGCGCTTCGAGCGCAACAATCCCGGCAACTTCACGGATAACCCGGCGATCAACAAGATCGTTCCGGCTTCCAGCTTCGACAATATAGGTCAGCAGTACATGGCCCTCTTCCCGTTGCCCACCAACGATGGTGTCCTTTCCGGCAACTACGTTGGCGCGCCACGCAACTCGCAGTTCAATAAGACAGCAGATGGCCGACTTGATCATCGCTTCCGCAACGGCGACCTGGCCTATCTTCGCTACACCTACAACGCGGTCGACACGAATATCGGATCGCTCTTTCCGCTAACCAATTCGGCTGCCGGGCAGATCTATCCCGGCGGTAACCTCGGCAGCTATCCCGGCCCTGCGCAGACACGAGCGCATCAGGCGCAATTGAACTATATACACAGCTTTACGCCGAACCTCCTGCTCGAGCTGAAGGCCGGTTACACGTTGCTCGACAACGCACAGTATCCGTTGAACTTCGGCAACGCGATCAATACTGCCATGGGGCAGCCGAATATCAACGTGGACTCCCGCACCGCAGCGCTCTCGGCTGTCACCGTCAATCAGGGAACGGCCACCACCCTTGGCAACCGGCCTCCCATCATCTACCACGAGAATACTTTTCAATACGAAGGTACCGTGAACTACATCCACGGCAAGCAAGCCATCAAGATCGGTGCAGGTCTCATCCGCCGTCAGGACAGCGTCACCCAGACCGACACGGCGAACGGCAACTGGTCTTTCACGGACTTCTCCACGCTGCTTTCCGGCGACTACATCAACGAAGGCCGCAACGAGATCCTCTTTACGCCGCACAACCGTACCTGGGAGCCACACTTTTTCTTTCAGGACGATGTGCATCTCACCTCGCGGCTCACGGTCAACCTCGGTGTTCGTTATGACCTCTTCACGCCGTACACCGAGATCAACAACATCCTGTCGAACTTCGACACCGGTCTTGGAAAGATCGTGGTTGCCGGGCAGAACGGCATCGATGGTCACGGCAATATTCGCACCGATTACAGCAACTTCGCACCGCGCATTGGCTTCGCGTACACGCCGGCCGAAAGGACCGTCATCCGTGGCGGTTTCGGTATGACCTACGCTCCGGAAAACACCACCTCCGGGTCCGCACTCGTCAACCAGCCATTCACGGCAACCTGGGGAGCTTACACGCCGGATCAGGCATATAACACTGCCGTGGGGCCTCTGTATAACTACTCTCCGGCGGCTGCAACAGCCTTTCGGAAGTTTGCGGGTGGCCTTCCAAGCCCGGTCCCGAACAGCGCGACGAACCCCAGCGGTACGGTTACGGCGGCCCTTGACCCGCACTTCCGCTCAACCTATATCGAACAGTTCAACCTGACGGTGGAGCGCGAGTTCGCAGGTTTCGTAGGCAGCGTCTCCTACGTCGGTCAGCTCGGCCGACGTCTCGCCTACTACCTCAACGACTACAACACGCTCGCTCCGACGGCCAGCATCTATGCCAACCCGAACGACACGACGACAAATACTCCTGTGATCGCGAACGCCGGGTTCAATTCTCTGAGACGTTTTGCCAGCACGGTGCCAAACATTACTACAATCCCGTACTACACCAGCAACGGCATCAGCAGCTACCACGCGATGCAGGCTGTGCTAAAGCGCCGCTTCAACAAAGGTCTCGATCTTCAGGTCGGCTACACCTGGGCTCGTCTGCTCGATGATGCTGAATCTATCAGCAACAATGGCGGCAATGGCTTCGGTACATCTGCGGAGCTCATCCCGACGATTGACTACGGCAACGGTAACCTCGACGTGCGTCAGCGTGTCACCATGACCTTCAACTACTCTCTTCCGTTCGGGGAGAGTAAGCATGGCTTCACCGGTGCGCTGGTCAAGGGATGGCAGGCCAACGGTCTCGTCGTCTGGAATACGGGTATGCCGTTCTCCGTCATCAATACGATCAACCGTACTGGTACCCGTCCGAGTGCAGGAACCAGCGATCGACCGAACATGATCGGTAGCGGCAAGACATCGAACCCCAGCGTCAGCCGCTGGTTTGATGTCAACGACTTTGCTTTCCAGAAAGTTGGCACCATCGGAACAGAACGCCGCAACCAGCTCTACGGCCCTGGGCTGCAGCGCGTCGATCTCTCGTTGTTCAAGAACTTCGATATAACGGAGCGCTTGAAGCTGGAATTCCGTACCGAGGCTTTCAATGTTCTCAATACGACCCAGTTCGCTAATCCAAATGGGACGCTTTCACTTACGCCTTGCACGGTCTCCGCGCCATGCTCGGGAACCTATCCGGTGCCTGGATTCCAACCTGTCTCCACCTTTGGCACCATCACGGCAACGGCGAACGCCTACAACCCGCGGCTCATTCAGTTTGCGGCTCGTCTGAAGTTCTAACCGGGCGCAATCGCGAAGGGGGCATCCCATGCTGCATGGGATGCCCTTCACTTTGCTGCGGAAATTTACCCGGGCCTTACCCGGTGTGCGTGCAATAAGAGAAAATACATCTGATGAAGTTTGCACTGCTTGGCTATGGATTTATGGGCGGCGCTCACCTGGCGGCGCTGCAGCGGATCGAAGGTGTCACGGTGAAAGCGGTCGCCTCGCGCACCCGTCCATCAAACGATGGTCCCACGCGCGGCAACCTGGATCTAGCGAGCGGACCGCTCCCTGACGACGTCTTGTGGACTCCCGATTGGCAGGCAGTCCTTGCTGATCCTGAGATTGACGCTGTGGACATCTGTCTGCCAACCGACATGCACCGCGAGACCGTGTTAGCGGCTTTCGCCGCGGGAAAGCATGTTCTGTGTGAGAAGCCGATGGCTCTTACCTTGTCCGATTGTGAGGATCTGATGGCGGCGGCGGCGCAAAGCCGCCGGGTCTTCATGGTCGGCCAGGTTCTGCGCTTCATGTACCCCTATCGTTACGCTGCACAGTTTTTGGGTGAAGCCGGACGAGATAATGTGCAGCGCTGCACGCTGCGCCGAAGCACCGGATATCCGCAGTGGGGTGGTTGGCTGACGCAGAGCGAACGGAGCGGCGGCGCAATCCTCGATCTGCTCAGCCACGATATCGATCAGGCGCTCTCGCTCTTCGGCCCCCCCGTTTCGCTACAGGCCGACAGTGTTGGCCCCGTTGACACCATGCGGGGCGTGCTGCGATACGGTGCTGGAACGGAGGTTGTTGTGGAGGGTGGATGGTTTTCGTCAGAGACGCCGTTTTCGGCGAGCTTTGAGATCGAGGCAGCAGGCGAGCGGCTCGACTATCGTGACAATCTGATGACGCGTACAAACCGACATGGGGAGACGACCACCGTTGCCATCCCTGAGCACGACCCGTACTTTGACGAAATTGCATACTTCGTAGACTGCTGCCGGAATAATCAGGCGCCGGCGCGATGTCTTCCGGCAGAGTCGGCGCTGGCCGTCGAACTCTCGCTTCAACTCAAAGCCTCACGAGACGCAGGTGGAAGGGAACTGAAATGGCAGAGGTAGCACCGATGGAGATTGGGCTGGTGATCTGGGCAGAATCAACTGCCGAAGTGACGTTGAAGCAGGTGGCAGATTATGGATTGCGCGTCATTCAGCTCGGGATCCCGCCTGCGGTCGATTGTGCTGCAGCGGTCGTTTCGTGGAAGCAGTCGCTCGCAGCAGCTCCTCAGGTCGTGATCACGAGCGCGGTCTGCTGCTATGAGGGCGAAGATTATTCCGACCTCGCTACCGTGCATGAATCCGTAGGCTTCACCACACCCAGGTATCGTCCGGAACGCATCGCCCGCACACGCGAGATCGCAGACTTCGCGCACGGCCTCGGCATTGAAGCCGTCTCCTGCCATATCGGCTTCATTCCAGAGGATCCCGAAGACGCGCTTTACGCTGAGTTGATTGAAGTGACACGGACGTTGTGCGATGGGACCTCGGTCAACGGCCAGAACTTTGTGCTCGAGACCGGTCAGGAGTCTGCTGAGGTCCTGTTGCGGTTCATCGCGGATGTCGGTCGATCTAATCTCAAGATCAACTTTGATCCGGCCAACATGATTCTTTACGGATCAGGTGATCCGCTGGCAGCCCTCGCCTTGCTGCAGAAGCATGTTGTATCAGTGCACTGCAAGGACGGCACATCGCCCGTTGCGGGAAGCGGCTCGCTCGGCAAGGAATGTGCGCTGGGAGACGGCGAGGTCGACTTCCCGGGATTCCTCAGTCTGTTGCAACAGATTGGCTATACCGATTCGCTCACGATCGAGAGGGAAGAGCCAGATCAGCAGCGAAAGGTCGCGGATGTCTTCCTGGCCATCGAACGGCTCAAGATGTGGAAGCAGTCCATCGGCCTTTAGGAAGACGGCAGAAGGTCCTTAAATCGCTGAGCGGTCCTCTTACGCAGAGGGCCGCTCTTTTGCGTCCTATCAGCGGCGAACGCTGTCGAGTTCCTTTGGTTCGTTGGCAAGAAACGCCAATGTCCCCAGAAATACGAGTCCTGCAAAAAGCTCGTAGCTGACAAGGACAGACCAGCGTGTGTTTGCAAGAGAACTCAAGGATGGAATGGAGAGAGCGAGCAGGAAGAAAGATGCTTCGAGTCCAAGCAGGAGTGCTCTGCTGCCGCGATATAAAAAGACTGCGATGCAGTAAATCCCCGCAGGAAAGAAGTAGCCGTAATGATGTTCCCACGCGATCGGGGACGCAACCGTAACAATCAGCCCGAAGAACAGAAAGTCCAGCGTACTGTCGCGCCACCGGCGAACCATCGGGAGAAGCAGGGCAAGAGCCATCAACAGCGCAGAAGACAGCACGGTTCCGAGATACACAATGCGGTTATAGGGTGGGAAGTTGACAGCATCAAAGGTCAGGCTATCCCCGGTGTGGAGGAGACGCTGCAACAACCCATTGACGGATTGATTCGGGTAGTACACCTCTCCGTGATGGCTGAGATAGCTGATAACGGCCAGATATTCGATCTCGTTGTGCCAGCCGAACAATAGGATCGTTACCACCTGCGTGATTGCGACGACGCCCAGCATCGTTATGAAGAAGGGCCAGCGGCGCCGCAAAGCGGCCCAAAGCAGAAAAACCCCCAACTGAGGCTTGAACACACAAACGAGACCAATGCACGCCCCACTCAGCCTCTCACCGCCACGCATCCAGAAATACAGGGCAAGAGCCCAGAGGAAGATGAGAAACGCCTGGATTTGTCCAAGTGCGCTTGCCTGGGTCACTGGGTAGAACAGGAGGCCTACCGCCGCAATCCACACGCGGATAAGCACCTTTTCGCTGGGCGAGAGCGACTTTTTCAGGGGAGTTGCCAGCAGGAAAATCTCGCCGCATAGCAGCAGGGTGGCCGGGAAGCTCAGAAGCGAAAGAATTTTGAGCGTGAGCTCTCCATAAAGGCCGAATGGAACGGTCACCTTGTAAAGCAGCAGAGAAGACATCGGGTACTGAAACTTTGCAACATGCTGAAACAAGACGGTCTCGTAGACTGCTTTGCCAGCGCGCAAAGCCTCCCATCCGAAGTCCATGCAGGTGGAAGAGTCATTGTTCAAGCGGCCAAGAACGATATGACCTAAAGCATGAACCTCGCTCCCCTGTGGATGAACGCCCCAGAGGGTCAGGGTCACAACCAATAGCAGGAGAGATAGAGCGGCTAACCTTTTACCAGGTGGCATTTCTTAGAATGTTACCTAAGTTTGTAGCCTTTATCGTTTTAGTTTTCGTCTATTGCTTAGCTGAAGCCGCACATCTACGCATTCGCCATGTTAATTAAGAGGCCTTCTCCTCCACTCTTGATGCTGATAGATGCAGATCGGCCATTAGGGGAGAGCTGGCAGACGAGTCGCAGGTAGTAGAGGCCAATGGCGAATTGGCATATTACTTCCCGCGCCGGAAGCGAGTGCGGTAGACAAACCTGCATGAATATAGGTGAAGCTTCATCGCCAATCAGGCGGCAATCTCAGGCGTACATATTCTCTGTTGCCTGCGCTTTCGGTGCCCTAAGCAGCGCATCGAAAGCTGAATGCTTGTCGACGCAGTCTAGCCGTCGATGAGGCGGGCACGGCCTTCAGTCCACAGGTGAAAGAGATCGTTATTATCGCGTGCAACGTGAGCAAGCCCGGATCATCTTCTGGAAGATACACGGCAGATGCAGCGTGTTGCCGCCGAGGTCAGGCGACCATGACGCAGATGAAATGACAGATGTTTTGGCCGACACGCATCTATTCTTGTCTTCTCAGTGAAAATGGTAAGCCACACCGATTGTTAGTGCCTGAGGATTTGGCGTCCTTAGCGGCACGTTTATCCATTTTTGCCACTCGTAGTCAGCGCGTAGATTGATGGATCGCGAAAGATGATAGTCCAGGCCGCCACCTATACCCATGAGGTTGAAGCTTAGAGTCGCTGACCCGCTTGGATAATCATAGACTCCCCGTCCATACGAGACTCGGCCATAAGGGATAAAGCGGTAGCGGCGCGTGAGGATATACCGTCCTCCGACTTCGTACGTCGTCTGCTTCCCACCATTTCCCGAGCCGTTGAGGTGGTGAAAGTTGAACTCGACACCGATGTGAGGCCTGAAGTCTGCCGCAAGATACGCTCCACCACCAAGCAGATTGACCTTTCGCGTCAGATCGCTGAGTGGCGCTGGATTGCCCTGAGTATCCCAGGGTAGATAGTTGGATCGGCCAATCGAGAACGATCCGCCTGCTTGGAGATCGAGTTTCTGTATCGCCGTGTATTCGGCCTGGCCATACATCGGATGTGCCCGGAGCATAACGTACAGAACCATAAGCACGGCTCCGAAGCTGAGTCTGTTCTTGTCCATTCGACGTAATAGACGCCATCGATCATCTGGAAGATTACATGGCTGCATAATCTTGCCTGCATGTAGTCCTGACGTCGAAAGTTGTCGTCTCCAGAGACAAACGATGTTCATGCAGTAAAGGCACCATTGCGTACGCAGTGGTCTCCGACGAGGATTTTTTTGAGGCGCCATTCAGTTCTATACGCGAGATATCTACTGTTCGCAGTTGCGTTGATGTTTTGTTTGTCAGCGCGCGCTCAAACCTCGGTCTCGATCCACAGCATCATGACGACGACGGGCACGTATCCTCTGCCGGATTCGCCATATCTCTATTCGCACTACGGCAGCGAGGTCTCTGTGACCGGCGTTGTCGTCGGTGTCATGTCCTCGGGCGACTTCACTGGCACTATCTATATCTCAGAGCCCTCCGGCGATTGGGATAGCCTTCAGGCAACAGCCGAGGGGATGCCCATCTTTGCCCTGCAGTCGCTTAATAGCTCCTGCGCCGTAGTGGGAGCCTCGGTCACCGTGGTGGGTAAGATCGTCGAAGCAAACTCTATCGTTAGCACTGCGATTACTGCGGCCAACACGCCAGGTACAGGCATGCAACCCACGAGTTGCACGGTAAATTCAACCGGCAATACGATGACGCAGAGCATCTCCAATACTTCGGCCTTCAGCTCCTTTGGCGGCGCATTGGAGTACACGGGCATGACGACCTCCGCGACCTTCTACGCAGTCTCGCCAACCAGCGCGACACTGGATGAGTCTTCGGAGACCGCGACCTCTACGGGGCAGTTCTGGGCGACCATCTCATCCAACTCATCGAGCAATGGGCACCTGTTCCGTTCGGCAGGAATCGCAGGCGACGAGTATGTGCCATCATCTGCGCCATCCACCGTCGCGACATGGTCGGGTAATCCGCAGCGGGTGTTGATCGATACGACGACCTTCGGAGGCTCGCCAGTCAACATCACTGTAGGGCAGAGCATCTCCTGTACAACAGGTTCCAATATAAAAGTTGGAGCTACAGCTGGCATCGGCCTGATCGATTACACCCTAGGCTACGCCCGGCTACTGATCTTTCCGACGAGTGTCTGTACCGTCAGCGGATCAGTTGCAACAAGCACTTCGGCGGCAGCTGATTCAACGCACTTTCACGTAGGCACGCTCGACCTCGACCGCTTCTATTCGACCACCGGAGCGACGTCAGGTTCCGTAGCCGTCAGCTCGGATGCCTACACGCGGCGACTGACCAAAGCCGCGCTTGCCATCACGAACTCGCTTGGCAAGCCCGATATCGTCTCACTGCAGGAAGTGCAGGACCAAGCCACGCTGCAGGATCTCGCAAGCGCCGTCAACACGTTGGCAAGCACCAGCTATGTTCCATATCTTGAGCAGGGGAATGACAGCAATAGTCTGAACGTTGGCTTCCTGGTGAACTCTTCTACCGTAAAAGTGGACTTGGTTACCCAGGTTGAGAAGTCGGCAACTTATACGACGACGTCGAGCGGCTCAGGGACACTGTGGGAACGGCCTCCGCTGGTGCTGAAGGCAGAGTTCGTCCGTACTGGCATCAATTATCCGGTCACGGTCGTCGATGTCCATCTGACGCCGCGGACCAACATTGGTGACAGCACACTCGGAGCCGACGTGCGGCAACATCGCGCGGCGCAGGCGACTGATCTCTCCGCGCTCGTGCAAAGCTATCAGACTGCCGGCGAAAACGTCATCGTCGCTGGTAATCTGAACGCCTTTGAATTCTCCGATGGTTACGTTGACGTGACGGGCATCATCGACGGATCGCCTGCGGCTTCGAGCGCTGTCACGCTCTACGAGCCGACGAGCAGCACTGGTGCGCTCACTGATTTTGTAACCTCCGTCGATTCCACCTCGCGCTACAACATTATCGAAAACGGCAACGCGGAGGTGCTGGAACACATTCTCGCCTCATCCACCGTCACGAATGATTCCACGGCCTCGGCTTCACTGGCATCTTATGTCTCGGCTGTTACGCAGCCGCATTTCACGGCAGACTTTGCTGCTGTCAATCTGAATGGCTCCGCGACGCCCGCAGGGCTGACCCTTCATGATGGCCTTGTCGTCTCATTCCTCATTCCGCCCGCCCCGACGACCGCGTCGGTTTCTTCCTCTTCTCTGAACTTCGGTTCGGTCGACATCGGCTCGAGTGTGAGCCAGACGATCACCTTCACCAACACAACGTCATTTACCTCAACTGTAACGATCTCGGGCATCACGATCTCGGGAACGAACTCAAGCGACTACACAGAGACGAATACATGTTCGTCCGCGTTGGCCTCAGAAGCCAGCTGCACCATCACCGTAACCTTCGCCCCGACGGCGGCAGGTGCGCGGACGGGTGCGCTGACGATTGCCAGCGATTCGACCTCCAACCCTTCGCTTACGGTCTCGCTGACCGGGATTGGTGTCTCTGTCCTCAGCAGCAATGTGGATTCGTTGAGCTTCGGAAATATCGACCTTGGCGCTACCAGCGCAGCTCAGACCGTTACCGTAAGCAATGGCACCACCTTGCCCATTGCTTTGTCTTCGATCGCTATTAGCGGCAGCGATTTCAGCATCACATCCAATACCTGCGGCACTGCGATCGCAGCGTCCTCGAGTTGCGCGATCTCCGTCGTTTTTACGCCGACCGCAACCGGCGCCCGCACTGGAACGCTCTCTGTTACCAGTATCTCCAAAGGGGCGCTTGCCGTAGCTCTCACTGGAAACGGCGTTGACTTCAGCGCGGCCTTTTCATCTTCATCGGGCTCTATCATCGCCGGCTTCTACGAAACGGTAAATGCCACGCTTACCCCCCTGGGAGGTTTCAGCTCTTTCGTAAGTGTGAGCTGCTCGACAACGGCCAGTGGGTCGGCATGCACTCCATCCGTCTCCAGCCTTACGCTTAGCTCCGCCACTACCGTTCCGATTACGATTACCACCACATCGCAAAAGACCGTCATCGGCCTCTCCGGAGTTGGAATAGGTGGCAATATGTCGTTTTTTGTACTAATTCTTTCCGCCTTCCTTCTGCGGCGTCGAGTCCACAACCTTCCCCGCGTGCTCACTCTACTGATTGCTTTGGGGATCATGCAGGCGCTCACGGGATGCGCAAACCAGTCTGCTGCGAATGCAAATCCAACGCAGCCCGGCACCTATACCTACACGCTGACCGTTACCGATGGTGTGCTTACGCGTTCCGCTGTCTACACCCTGACCGTAACGCAACAGTAAGGTCAATTGGTTTCTCTCTCTTCCGTCATGCAGGGACCCACACGACGCAGCGAATTTTCAAACGATCAATAGCGGTCTCTCGATTGAGCCTCATCCGGACGCGTCAGGGAACGCTTCAGATCAAAGCTGTAACGCCAATACGGCTCTCCAGCCGTGCTAAATGCCTGCGCCACCTGGTTGCTCATTCGTCCCCCCTTTATCAATGATGAGGGGGGGACGAATGAGTGCCTTCGCTTTCTGCCGCAGGTTGCTGTTATACATCGAGGGCTGTCAAGCTCGCGCTCAAAGGCATGTTGGTGAATTGCACGTCACGTCGAGTGCTGGTCAAGCACTTCAAGGTGCCCAGGTCTTTTGCGTGGATGTGAGCGACCGGATATAGTCGTGATCCGGTTCGAAGCCGGTTCCCGGCCCGGCAGGAACGACGATGGTGCCTCGAGGTGTGACGCGGATCGGCTCGGTGGTGATGTCTCGTGCCCAATAGCGTTCGCTGGCGGAGACGTCTCCTGGAAGCGTGAAGCCCGGCAACGAAGACATGGCAATGTTGTGTGCGCGGCCGATTCCGGTCTCGAGCATGCCGCCGCTCCAGACCGGGATATCGTGCTTGCGGCAGTAGTCCTGAATGGCACTAGCCTGTGCATGACCGCCGACGCGTCCGAGCTTGATGTTGATGATGCGTGCGGCTTCGAGTTCAACCGAGGCCTCGACGTCGCGCAGGCTGTGGATGCACTCGTCGAGGCAGATTGGCGTCTTGAGCTGGCGTTGAAGTTCGGCGTGGCGATAGATCTCGTTCCACTGCAGCGGCTGCTCGATGTAATCGAGACCAAAGTCGTCGAGCTGGCGCAGCAGGTCGATCTCGGCGAGCGTGTAGGCGGAGTTCGCGTCCACTGTAAGGTTGATCTGCGGGTAGCGTGCTCGAACCGCGGCGACGACCTCAACATCTTTGCCAGGCTTGATCTTGAGCTTTACGCGCTGGTAGCCGGCGCTGAGTTCGCCTGCGATACGGTCCAGCAGCGCGGAGACCTCGGTGTGAATGCCGAGCGAAACGCCGCAGGGAATCTCGGTGAGCGTACCCCCGAGCATGCTTGCGAGCGAGATGCCCCTGGAGCGTGCGACAGCGTCCCAGACGGCGGTCTCGAGCGTACCCTTGGCCATCTCGTGGCCTCGTACGCGAGTCATCAACGTCGAGAGTGTGGAGACGTCGTCGAACTCGACGCCGAGCACCAGGGGAACGAGAAACTGATCGAGCATGAGCCATGCGGTATCAATGGTTTCGGAGTTATAAAAGGGGAAGTCGGGCGCTGTGAGCTCGCCCCAGCCGATGCCTTGGTCGGTGATGACCTCAAGCAGCAGGATGCGACGGTTCTTCATCACGCCGAAGCTAGTCTCAAAGGGCGCGAGCAGATCCATCTCGATCTCTCGTGCGTTGATACGTTCAATCTTCATCGTCTCTCCAGAAGGTAACTTTGTTGATCGCGGTCGAAGCCGGTGACGGTAAGACCGGAGGCGAAGGCCTCTTCGAAGGCAAGACGCAGCTGGGACTGCGCAGCTGCGTCAGTTCGATCTTTTAGTGGTGGTAGAGGGATGCGGCACTCGGCTTTGGTGCCGGCGATGATCTCACCTGCAAGGGCGCGAAGTGCTCTCTCGCCTTGAAGGTCCCACTCGAGCAGCAATCTATCGGTTGGCAGCCCTGCATGCAGCGGGCTCGCGGTGATGCCGTATATGTTGCGTATGTAGATGTGGCTGGTGGCACCAAGACGCACCAGGTTGAACCAGGCGTTACGGTCCTGCATCGGGTCGAAGGTCCAGTGCATGACGCTGAAGCCTGCGCGTAGAGCGTGCTCGCGCTGTGCGAGCTTGAGGGCGCGTCCGATGCCTGCGTTTTGCCACTCCGGCAGTACAGCGACGCGATGCGAATGGATGTGGCCCGGTTGCCGGTCGGCAAAGGCAAGCGAAAAACCGATCATACTGCCGTCGGGGGTAAACGCTCCGAGCACCTGTCCCGAGAAGCGTTGCGCGACGACGAAGATGGGGCGCCCCTCTGCATCGAGATCACCGGCATTCCAGACGATCTTCTGCAGGTGGACCATGCCGTCCAGCTCCTCAAAGCTGCGGGGAGGGCGTATTTCGATGGGGGGTGATCCGGGTGACACAGGTGGATTCCTTTGTTGCAACATTTGTTGTCATCTTACCCGTCGAATTCTAGGCAGAGAGCGAATCGCTGTCAATCCGTAATCTGCCCGTGCTTCGGCGATTTCTCTCGGTGGTAGCGCAACACCACTAGATTCATTCTTTGGTTGACATCCAAGCCATCTCCCCGCAGACTGTTCACATCGACGTGAAATAAATTATCCAATCGCAACGTTTGTTGCGCTATTGCGAGGCGGGAGCGTGAAGCCTCTCTCGCGGACAGCGCAGCTCTCGTGAAGAGGCATCCTGAGATGGTGGTGACGAAGCCGGAGGCTGGAAGCGAGAACGACACGGGGCTGCTGCGCGACCTCACGATGAGGGATGGCGTCGCCATCGTAGCCGGTGCGGTGATCGGTTCGGGTATCTTCCTGGTACCCGGAGAGGTGGGGCTACGTGTCCCCGGTCTTGCCGCAGTGCTGGGAGTCTGGCTTCTGGGAGGGTTGCTGACGCTGGCAGGTGCATTATCACTTGCTGAATTGGGAAGTATGTTCCCTGCGGCTGGTGGACTCTATACCTACCTGCGCGCGGTCTATGGACGGCCTGTCGGTTTTCTTTACGGCTGGCTGTTGCTCACGGTCATCAACACTGGCAGCATTGCAACGCTGGCTACAGGATTTAGCCTGTACGTCTCGCAGGTTGTAGCTGTCAGCGCAGGACAGCGGAAGCTACTGGCAGCTGGTGCGATTGTTGTCTTTACTGCGCTGAATCTGATGAGTCTGCATCGTGCCAAGGTGGTGCAGAATCTGGGAACGGTGGCGAAGCTCGCGGGCATTGGGATGCTCGCGCTTGAGCTGTTTCTTCACGGCAGCACCACGCTGTTGCGCGAATCGATGCCAGGTGTTCGTCCGCTGACGATGACTGGTGTCGGAGTGGCGCTAGTCTCCGTGCTTTGGGCGTATGAGGGATGGCACGTCGTCTCCTTTACGGCAGGCGAGTTTCGCAATCCGGCGCGAGATCTTCCCCGCAGCCTGGTGTTGGGGACGCTGATTGTCGTTGGCGTGTATATGACATTGAACCTGGCCTACTACTCTGTGCTGTCGAATGCAAACGTAGCAGGTGCTCCAAGCACTGCGGTGCGGGCAATGCAGGCTGTGGGTGGGCCTGTATTAGTGCGATTACTTTCGGGCGTCATCGTGGTGTCGATCCTGGTCTCGATCAACGGGCTGGTGCTAACCGGACCGCGCGTCTTCTATGCCATGGCGCATGACGGCGTCTTTTTTCGCGCTCTGGGAAGGGTTTCAAAGCGCGGCCGCGTACCAGTGGCGGCTCTTCTGCTGCAGGGAGCGTGGGCTATTGGCCTGACGCTGACGGGGCAGTTTCATCAGTTGTACACGCTGGTGATCTCCTCGGCGTGGCTGTTCTATGGCCTGTCGGTAGCAGCTGTGCTGGTAATGCGTTGGAAGGAGCCGGAGCGGCCACGGCCGTTCCGCACGCCGTGGATGCCTTGGGTGCCTGCGCTGTTCGTGCTGGCCTCTGCCGGAATCGTGATCTCTTCGTTTATATCGAGCTGGCAGCACGCATTGATGGGGCTTGGCTTTCTTGTAATGGGCCTGCCGGTATACCTGCTGTTTGCGCGCCTCAACGGAAGAGGAGAGCAAGCAAGGGGCGAAAAGAGATAAAAACGGCAGCCCGCAGAAGCGGACCTGTAGGTTTTGTGGTGAAAGCGAGCAGACGAATGATGAAAGGAGTATGGACAATGGGGTGGACTAAGGGTGTTGTGGTTGGTGGAGTGCTGGCAGTGGCGGCGATGACGGCGTCGACAGTACAGGCTCAGACGCTGAATGAGACGGTGAAGCAGATTGTGGAGCGGCCGGAGTTCCGGCACTCGTACTTCGGCTTAGAGGTCTATTCGCTGAAGACGCATAAGGTGCTTTATACCTATAACGGCGACAAGCTCTTTACTCCGGGGTCGACTACCAAACTGTTGTCGGTAGGTACGGCGATGCACCTGCTGGGACAGGACTACCGCTTCCATACGGTGATCTATCGCACGGGCAAGGTGGTCAACGGTACGTTGAAGGGAGACCTCGTGCTGGTAGCCGCCGGCGATCCGAATCTTTCGGGGCGTATGCAGGAGGACGGCACACTGGCGTACACCAAGGAAGATCACTCCTATGGCGGATTCGATGCGACTGTGGTGGCGGGGGATCCCGTGGCGCCGCTACGCTCGTTTGCCGATCAGATTGCGAAGTCCGGAATCCGCAAGGTCGATGGCCGCGTGCTGATTGATATCAGCCTGTTTCCGGAGGGAGAGCGCGAGGGTGGCTCGAACGTCGTGATATCGCCGATCGTTGTGAACGACAACGTTGTGGACTGGACATCAACGCCGGGTGCAAAGGTAGGCGATCCGGTGACGTTGAAGACAGCTCCTGAGGCTCCTTTTCTGCACTTTGTGAACAAGGCGACTACAGCAAAGGAGGGGACGGAGCCGACGATCGACAGCTCGGTGAAGGAGAGCCCGGATGGATCGCTTGAGATTACCGTGACGGGAGAGCTGCCGCTTGGACGAGGCAATCTGCTTGGCAGTACGCCCGTGCCTGTGCCATCGCACTTCGCGCAGAAGATGCTGGTTGCGGTGCTGGAGCAGAAGGGCATTACCGTCGCAAACAAGAGCGTCAGTTTCCCGGCCTCGACGGAAAGTTACAAGGCGTTCTATACGCCAGACAATAAGGTTGCGGAACACGTCTCTGCGCCGTTGAGCGAGGATGCAAAGGTGACGTTGAAGGTCAGCCAGAATCTGCACGCTGCGATGATGCCCTATCTGGTCGGCGCCTTGATTGGAAAGGCAACGGACAAGATCGATCGCAAGGGCTTCGATCTGGAGCACGACATGCTGCAGGGGGCGGGACTTGATCTCAGTGGCGCCGCACAGAGCGACGGCGCAGGCGGCTCTGCGTACTTTACGCCGGACTTCATGGTGCACTATCTTGCCTGGTACTCTGAGCAGCCTGAGGCGAAGGTCTTCCACGATGCGCTGCCGATTCTTGGCAAGGACGGGTCGTTGTTCAACATTCAGACGCAATCACCTGCGGTGGGCAAGGTCTTTGCCAAGACGGGTACGTATGCGATTGAGGACAAGCTTAACCATGGCCTGCTGATTACCGGCAAAGGACTTGCAGGATATACGGTGACTTCGGATGGTGAGCCAGTGGCGTTTGCCACGTATCTGAACTTTGTTCCGGTGCCGCTTTCGACCGATGCGATAACGCGCGTCGCAGGACAGACACTGGGCGAGATTGCGGCTGCGATCAATCAACAGAAGAGTCACTGATCAAATGGGTGGACGAATGGGGCGCTCGATGCTAACCGCAGGGCGATATTGTGGTCGCGATCGAGTGCCCCACCAGGGAGATGGAGCCGTTCGATGGAAGAGAAGATAGAGGCACGGCTGCTGAGAGTGGCGGAAGCAGCAAAGCCAACGATCCTGAGCCGCACCAGGGAACTGGTGGAGATCGAATCTCCTTCAAGCAGCGCCGAGGCGGTTAACCGTGCTACGGCACTGGTGGCGGAGTGGTGCCGCACGTTGGGAGCCCGCGTGCGCCTGCATCGCAGCAAGGGTTACGGCGATTCGTTGGAGGCGCGTTTTGGGCCTGTTCGCTCAAAGTTGGCGCCAATCCTGCTGTTGGGACATCTCGACACCGTGTGGGATCACGGCACGCTGAAGACGATGCCGTGGAGTGTGAAGAATGGTCGTGTGAGCGGTCCCGGCGTGCTGGATATGAAGGCCGGCGTTGCAATGGCGATTACGGCTATCGAGATGCTGCTGGAGGAATGTCTGCTGCAGCGGCCTGTGATTCTTTTGCTGCACGCAGATGAAGAGATCGGCAGTCCGGGTTCGCGCACGCTGACAGAAAAGATTGCGGCAGCATGTAGTGCTGTGTACGTGCTGGAGCCAGCGCAGGGACCAGAGGGAGCCTACAAGACGGCGCGCAAGGGAGTCGGGCTCTTTGAGCTGAAGGTGCAGGGTATTGCCTCGCACGCTGGTGTGGACTTTGCCGCTGGTCATAGCGCTGTGTTGGAGCTGGCGTGGCAGCTGGAGAGTATTGCAGCTCTGACGAATCTCAAGACAGGAGTGACGGTGAATCCTGGGCTGATCCATGGCGGTACGCGATCGAATGTTGTAGCGGCAGAGGCAGAGGCCGTAATTGACGTGCGTATTCCACGTGTGCGTGACGGCGTACAGATTGAGCGTAGACTTCGCGCTCTGAAGCCGAGAGATAAGGCCTGCAGCCTGATGCTGACGGGAGAGATCAATCGCCCTCCCATGGAGAGAGGCCGAGGGACTGTGGCGCTGTTCCGCCGAGCACAGAAGGCGGCGCGAGACATGGGGTTTGTGCTGACAGAGGCTGCAACTGGCGGCGGCAGTGACGGCAACTTCACCGCCGGACTTGGTATTCCGACGCTGGACGGTATGGGAGCGGTCGGCGGCGGAGCACATGCTGTGACGGAGCATCTGCAGGAGAGTTGCCTTGCACCGCGCACAGCCTTGCTTGCTTGCATGATGTTGTAGAGGCATCGATCGAGAAGGAGAACGAATGATTGGCAAACTTGCTCTGACTGTGATGTTCGCATTGCCACCTCTTGCGGCGGTGTCGCAGCAACCTGCCTACGACGTCGTGATTCGCAACGGACGCGTGTTGGATGGCAGCGGGAGTCCTTGGATTGCGGCCGATGTCGCAATCGCACACGGTCGCTTTGTCAAGATCGGCAGAGTGGAGGGCAAAGGGCGTAGAGAAATCGATGCAAAGGGGTTGTATGTCTCACCGGGCTGGATCGACGCGATGGACCAGAGCGGAGCGACGCTGCTGAAGAACGGTCTTGCTGACAATAAGGTGCGTGAAGGGGTAACGACGGCGATTGCAGGGGAGAGCGGGGCGCCGGTTCCTGCCGAGCAGCTGGCGAGTTACTTTGCGCAGCTGAATAGGCAGGGTATCTCGATCAACTTCGGCACATATTACAGCGAAGAACAGGCACGCATCGCGGTGCTCGACCACAGCACGCGTGTACCGAGCGCTGAAGAATTAGGGCGCATGAAGACGCTGATGGCGACCGCGATGAAGGGCGGCGCGAGGGGCATGACGACGGCGCTAATCTATCCGCCCGGTAGCTTTGCGCAGACGCCGGAGCTGATAGCGATGGCAAGCGTCGCCGGTCAGTACGGCGGTATCTATGCAAGCCATGTTCGTGATGAGGGCGCAGGTGTCCTGAGCGGCGTGGACGAGCTGATCGAGATCTCCGAGAAGGCGCACCTGCCGGGAGAGATCTTCCACGTGAAGGTGGCCTACAAGCCGGACTGGGGGCGCAGCATGCAGCTGATCGGGGAACATGTAAATGCTGCGCGGGCCCGTGGCGTTGAGGTCGCAGCTGACATGTACTTGTATGACGCTGGTGGAACGTGGCTGCAAGCGACCATTCCCTCATGGGCCTTTGAAGGGGGAGAGGAGAAGCTGAAGGAACGCCTTAAAGATCCGACTATTCGGGCGCGTCTGAAGCGTGAGCAGCAGGTTGGCTCTCCGGGCTGGTGGAACATCCTTACGGCAGCGGGTGGGTGGGATGGAATTATGCTGTCCGACGCAACGCAGCCGCAGAACAGAAAATATCTGGGCAAGAGCATGGTCGAGATCGCGAAGGATCGCAACAGTGATCCTGCCGATGCGGCCTTCGATCTTGTGGCCGAGGAGGGAGCGGGGCTGCAGGCCGTTTATCACATGATGAGTGAGCAGGATGTACAGACGGCGTTGCGTTTCCCCTGGACGAGCATTGGATCGGATGCCGGAAGTTCGGAGGTGGCGGGTGGAGCTTCGGACCTGAATCATCCCCGTGCTTATGGAAACTTCCCGCGACTGATCGCGCGATATGTCCGCGAACAGCATGTGCTCACGCTCGAAGAAGCCGTGCGAAAGATGACGGGCTGGCCAGCAGAGCGCTTTCGCCTGGAGGGTCGCGGTCTGATTCGTGAAGGAATGTGGGCTGATGTCACGATGTTCAACTACGACACGATCCAGGACACATCAACCTATGAGAAACCAGTGAGCTACCCGAAGGGTATCGAATACGTGTTGGTGAATGGTGAAGTTGTGGTCGAGCACGAGCAGCACACCGGTGCTAAGCCCGGCGAGGTGCTCTATGGCCCTGGCTACGAGGCAAAGAATGGAGGCACGCGATGAGATGCATCGTGCGTGCGGTGTTTGGAGCTGCGCTTGTCTGCGGCTCTGCTGTGGCGCAGGACATAGCGCCTGCTGCCGAGTACAGGGACGTTGCGCGACTCCTCTCGTTCGCCATAGAGCAGCAGATCGAAAGTAAGGGACTGCCCGCCATATCCGTAGCTCTGGTCGACGGCAACAGGCCCGAGGGGCAGCAGATTGTTTGGGCAAAGGGTTTTGGCTTCGCGGATGCGCAGAGGAGGCGGCCTGCATCGGCACAGACGGTGTACCGCGTTGGCTCCGTCAGCAAGCTTTTCACCGATCTTGCCATTATGCAGCAGGTAGAAAAAGGGCGTCTGTTGCTGGATGAGCCGATCGCAACCTATCTGCCGGAGTTCCATCCTGCGAATTCGTTTAAGACCCAAATGACGTTGCGTCGTATGATGTCGCACAGCTCGGGACTGATGCGTGAGGCCCCGGTCGGGCATTACTTCGACGATACAAATCCCTCGTTGCGAGAGACGGTGCTGAGCCTGAATCGCACTCCGCTGGTGTATGCGCCGGGATCGGAGATGCGCTACTCAAACGCAGCAGTTGGAGTTGTTGGCTACGCGTTGGAGAAGACTGCGGGTATGCCCTATGCCGAGTGGATGCAGCGCTCGGTGCTGGCGCAGATGCAGATGAATGATTCGGCTTTCACGCGGGGGAGGGTAAAGAGTGATCTGCTTGCCGATGGAAGAATGTGGACTTATGACGGTCTCGAAGTCAGCACGCCAACCTTCGATCTGGGCGAGGCACCTGCAGGTTCTCTGTATTCGAATGTGACCGATCTGTCTCGCTTTCTTGAGATGATCTTTCGCGGCGGTAAGAACAGCGACGGGACGCAGCTTGTGCAGCACGATACATTGCAGTCGATGATGACCGCTCAGAAAATGAATGATGGAACAGAGTCGCACTTTGGTCTTGGTTTCGTGGTGGGAAACTGGAATGGACGCAAGGTTGTCGGGCATAGTGGCGGCATCTATGGATTCTCTTCGGAGGTTGACGCTCTTCCGGATGAGCGCCTCGGCATTGTGATCCTTTGCTCGATGGATTCGACAAATGCAGTGGTGCATGCGCTGTCGAAGCTGGCGTTGGAGGCCATGCTTGCGAGAGCCTCTGGAGGCGAGTTGCCGAAGGTGACAGTCACCGAGCCCTTGAAGAGACAGGACGTGTTGGCTTGGTCCGGGCGATACGAGGGTGCTCACGGCAAGTCCGTCATGCTCGAGGAGCACGAGGAGAAGCTGATGCTGAACGACGGCAACAGCTTGGTCGAGCTGAAGCAGCTGCGTGCGGCGCCGCGAGGAACGCTGGTGCGCGACAGCAGGTTGGCGATGGGCGAGGAGAAGCTGGCGATCGGCGAGAATATGCTGAGCCTCGGTGGCCAGAGCTATCGCCGGGAGGCAGATCCTCTTCCGACCGCACTTGATCCGCAGTGGAAAGAGCTGATCGGGGAGTATGGCTGGGACTACGACAAGCTGTACGTTCTTGAAGATCATGGAAAGCTGACACTTTTGATCGAGTGGTTTGAATTGGACCCCTTGACGCAGGAGGGGCCGGACAGCTTTCGCATGCCAAAGCGTGGCTTGTACGATTCGGAGAAAGTCTCTTTTGTGAGGGACGCAAAGGGTCAGGTAACGGGAGTGACGGTGGGCGCCGTTCTGTTCAAGCGGCGCGCATTGCCGCAGGATGGTGAGGTCTACCAGCTGGCACGAGCGTTGAAACCAGTCGATCAGCTGCGACGTGAGGCCTTGGCGGCAACTCCTCCCACGGAGGATGGAGCACGGCTTGCGCCGGACCTTGTTGAGTTGACCTCTCTCGACCCGACGATCAAGCTCGATGTGCGATATGCGTCGACTCGTAACTTTCTTGGCGCAGCCGTTTATGCACAGCAACGTGCGTTTATGCAGCGGCCCGCTGCGGAGGCCGTGGCGCACGTCTCGGCAGCGTTGCGCAAACATGGATATGGTCTGCTTATTCACGACGCCTACCGTCCATGGTACGTAACGAAGATGTTCTGGGACGGCACGCCGGACGACAGGAAGATTTTTGTTGCCGATCCGAGCCAGGGCTCGCGACACAATCGTGGCTGTGCTGTAGACCTGACGCTCTACGATCTGAAGACAGGCAAGCCCCTCGTGATGACTGGCGGCTACGACGAGATGTCGGAGCGCAGCTATCCCTTCTATATGGGGGGAACTTCGAAGCAGCGCTGGCAACGTGATCTGCTGCGGCGAGCGATGGAGGCCGAGGGGTTCACCGTCTACGAGTTCGAGTGGTGGCACTTCGACTACAAAGACTGGAAGAAGTATCCATTGCTCAACGTGACGTTCGAGCAGATGGATGCCTCGCGTAGCGCTGCACGATAGCCACGCTTAATCGGCCTCATACCAGCGATAGCCGCGGCGTTGCTCCTCGGATGCCTCGCGTAGCAGTTCCAGAGAGATCTCACGCTTGTAGTTGGCCGCGGCGACGAGGATCTGGTTGGCCAAAGCTATAGGCGCAACGTAGGAGTCGATGAACGATTGGCTCTCAATCGGAGCGATGAAGAACTCGTCGGCGTAGCGTGCAATTGGCGAGATGTAGGTTCCGGTAATACCAACGCAGTAGGCGCCGTTAGATCGGGCTCGTTTCATGCCGTCGACAGTATGGCGCAGGCCGCGCCGAAAGCTGATGGCAAGAACCAGATCGTTTTTGCCGAAGCTGCGCGTGATATGGATGCTGCGTCCGACGGTTGTTGCGGTGTGGACCGGGAGACCGATGATGGAAAGATGGTAGGCAAGGTAGTGCACCAGATTTTCGGCAAGGTCCCCCCCGAGGATCAGGCAGCGCTTTGCTGTATGCATGCGGCGAGCAAGAGCCTTCAGGCGATTCATGTCGAGGCTGGCGCGGAGCGCGTTGAGGTTGCGAACATCCTGTTGCAGTGTCGCCTGCATGTGGTGCTCGAAGTCGCCGGAGTGCGCGCTGCTCTCGCTGGCAGCCTGCATGCCGTCGAAGGATGTGGCGTTGGAGATGGATAGGTCGTGTAGATAGTTCTGAAAGGCGCGGTAATTCGCAAATCCCATGCGCTGTACGACACGCACGATGGTGGCGGGGTCTGTATCCAATCGCGCGGCGACGGCGCGAACACTCAGCAGGACGTAGGTTCTGGGATCCTGCAACAGCGTCTGAATCAGGTCTCGACGCTTAGGGCTCAGCTTCTCCATCCAGGTGGATAGATTGCCGGGGGGCAGGCCTGCATCTTCTCTCTTCTTGTCTGGCACCAAGGGAGAATCTCTCGAATTGTGGGGCTTGTCAATCATTGGTTTGCACGACCTGCATAGTCGGAATATATGGCAACATATGATGCGTCACGTGATTCTGGTAAATATCAAAGCCTTTGTGCTGCTTTGTCGATGATTTTGTGTTGACAGCTGTTTCATATAGCAACATACTTATCAAAAAAAGAAACGTTTGTTGCATTTTATACCTGCGGCGGCTCAGCGCTGCTTCTCTTCGGGGTATTCGCTTCTGGTGGGAGCTCTCCCTACTGTCCTTGGATTCTTGTCTTTCGTAGTAAAAATCTTCTCTTCAGAAGGACTGCTCGTATGACTGCTCGGGTTCTGCGTTGTTGCTCTTTTCTCCTTGGTGTTGTGATTGTTGGGCTGCCGGCGACGAGCTTGCTTTCGCCGGCAGCCTTTGGTCAGGTTGCTTCATCCATCAATGGCCATGTTGTGGATCAGCAAGGCGGCGCCATCACGGGAGCTACGGTCGAGGTGACCAGCTTTGCGACGAAGGCCGCTCGTCAGACTGTCAGCGACAAGAGCGGCGAGTTTCAGATGAAGGGTTTGACGCCGGGTTTTTACAGGATTCAGATCTCCGCCTCAGGATTTGCTACCCAGTTGATCCCGAGCGCCGAGGTGCTCGTCAACCAGATCTTCTCCCCAACGATCCGTCTTAATCTTTCGAGCAGAGTGGAGGAGATCGTGGTGCAGTCTTCGCAGCCGGAGCTCGAACTGAATAATTCCTCGACCGGAACGACGATCGAGACGCGGCAGATTCTTGATATCCCGATCAACGGGCGCAATTATCTCGATCTGATGCAGTTGGTACCAGGTGTCGCCATCAACCGCGCGGCAGATTCAAGCGGCGACCAGGCGACGCCGATTCTCGGCGAACGCGGAGGCAATGCGAATTATCTGATCGATGGCATGCCGAACAATAACTATCTGAGCGGCGGTGCGGCGGCCCAGTTCAATCAGGACGCCATCCTGGAGTTTCAGGTATTGACGTCGTCGTACAAGGCCGAGTTCGGGCATTCCTCCGGCGGCGTCATCAACGTGGTAAGCCGAAGCGGAACCAACGATACGCACGGAATGGTGACTTTCTTTCACCGCAACTACAAGCTCGACTCCTCCAATAACTCCAATGCAACGCCGTTTCTTCTGCGCTGGGACCCGGCAGCGCAGCTGGGCGGTTGGCTTATCAAGGACAAGCTCTTCTACTTTGGTTCTGCCGAGCGCATCATGGAGTCGCGTCAACTGAATTTTGTTTACCCCGAGGGGACACCCGATATTCTGAAGCAGACCGAAGCGGCCTACAACAAGCATCAGATGACGAACGACACGCGCGGCCGTTTCAAGCTGGATGAGCAGTTCAAGCGTCACTATATCTCGGAGCAGTTCAACTACAACAACAATCATCTGAGTGACTATCTGCCACTGTCTTCTGCGACGAACCTTCCTTCGACGCGCTCGAACATCGGCTCGCGTTACCTGATGATCGGCGGGACGGACTCGTGGATGATCGGAGACCTCGGCAATCCTCTGCTGGTGACCTCGTATCTGCAATATCGCCGCGAACCCTCGCAGGTCAGTGCTTCCCATCCCGAGGCTGGTTTGGCTAATACGCTCGATAATCTCTTTTCGAGTGTGGATACCGGGCAACTCTTCGGCGACCTGGGGCAGGTTTCGTACGGTGCTGGTTATACGCCCGCCACGCTTGATCAGCGTTACTGGTCGCTAGGTAGTAATGCGACCAAGAGGTTTGGTCATCACAATCCGAAGTTCGGCTACGACTACCAACAGACGCACGTCGACGGCACGGAGGCCACGGCACTTTTCAGCCAGCTGTTCTCGACGGTCAGCGATCTGGCACAGTATGGTTCGGTCGACTCCGGAATCTACTATCTCAGCGCGCAGGGTGGAGCGACCGCAGCCGACAACAAGATCAAACTGCGTAACCATTACAGCGGACTTTACGCGCAGGATGACTGGCAGATCGCACCCAAGCTGACACTGAACCTTGGCATTCGCTGGGACTACGACTCGACCTTCCCAAACAAGGGGAATGTCTCGCCGCGCATCGGCGTTGCCTGGAACGTGCTTCCCAAGACGGTAATTCATGCCAGTTATGGCATCTTCTACGACCACTTCCGGCTTGGAGTGGCGCGCGATATCCCCGGTTTCGGCGGGGCGAATATTGTCAGCCAGAAGTATCTTTCCTTTCCCAGACTGTTTTACGGTAACCCCACTGGAATTACCTCCTACTTCAATGGCAACGGTCTCAATGTTCCCTGCGTAGCGAACTCGATGACGGATGCCCAGATTGCGAATGCAAAGTTGACCTGTAACGACGACGGCGTGACGCCGCTGTACGGCGTCGATCACCTGAACTCGGTGGTCTCCAGTGGGCACGGTTCTATTGCGTCGGGAGCGGTTGTCAACGCGGGCAATGTGCAGAGCCTGACTGGACTAACTCCAGATGCTTATCTGGCTGCGGCCGCGGCTGCAATCGGGCAAAAGGATGGCTACTTTACCTGGGACCTTTTCAACAATCTCTCGATCCACAACGCCTTCTCGCAGTACTCGGTCCCTGTCACGGTCGATCCCTCGTTCAAAACTCCGTATACTACAGCGATCCACTTCGGAGTTGAGCAGCAGCTGACGGATACGCTGTCATTGAACGTTGATTACTTCCACCGGAATATCAACCATATCCTTGGCGTTCGCGTGACCAATCTTACCTTTGGTGCCAGAACGCCCGATGGCGAGAGCACCTATACCAACGGCAGTCAAAGTGTTCTTGGTTACGGACCGTGGTTTGGTGGTTTCTTCGACGGCCTGACGGTGGAGTTGAAGAAGCGCATGTCGCATCACTTCCAGGGCGCTCTGGTCTATACCTACGCCAAGCAGTGGGACAACATGCTGAACTCCAGCCTGAATACCAGTGCACAGACCAACGGCATGGGACTAACCTATTCGGCGTTCCCCACCGATAGCTACGTCGGCGCCGTGCCGAACTACACGGACCCGGTTTCAGGAAAGAACAACTCGAACTCTGGCTTTATCGCCAGCAACGGAAACTATATTCCGAAGGCACAAAGCCATTACAACGGTGCGAATCTGGATTACGGTCCGTCTGATCTCTCGATACCGCACACCTTCCTGGCGCACGGTATCTATGAGCTTCCTTATGGATTCCAATTGAGCAGTATTTTGCGTATGCAGAGCGGCTTCGCCTACACCCTGACCTCCACAGATCCACCGGATGTTGATGGAGACGGCCTCTACGGCGCCCGTGATCTGGACACTATCCGTAACGGTCAGCGCGTCGCGAAGTTCGTCAACATGGATGTACGTGCCGCGAAGACCTTCAATGTGATGGAAAAGAAGAAGCTGAGTCTCTACTTCGAGATGTTCAACCTCTTCAATAACGCAAACATCGCGGGCATTTATCAGTATCACAACCCTGACAGTACGGGAACGACGCCTCCGACAACCAAGCAGAACCTTGCGGGCAGAGAAGGGCAGGTCGGCCTGCGATTTACCTTCTAGCATGGACGCCTTGCATCGTCGCAGTTCAACTGAAAATAGCCCATAACTTTATGGACATATAGGATTCATTCCCGCGTTCCCTTGTTAAAAACGGATGCGACTTCTTGACGAAGTTCGCATCCGTTCAGGACCAAAAACTGGCTCGTTTGCGCCTTTCAGAAATGAAGTTTCACGGCGAGCTGAAGAGAGCGTGGTCCGCCGCTCTGATACAGGGAGTTGAGGCCACCCAGTGAGTTTGAAAGAAGATTGTAGGCGATGCCGAATCGTGATGCACCGGTTTGCCCATAGGACAACTGATTGTAGACCGCACCGAAGATCGGGTGATTCAGTAGGTTGAAGGCTTCGACCCGGAACTGGAGACCGGTTCGCTCGGTAAAGACGAACTCGCGGCGCAGAGCCAGATCGGTCTGCACTGCTCCAAAGCCTCGTGCGCTGTTGCGTCCTGCATTCCCTTCGACCAGGGTTGTACCGTCCGAAGCATAAGCAACGGAGTACGCTGCATAGTTGATCGCGCGGCGATTGGGCGCAGATGCGTCCGTGATATAGAGTGGTTGACCCGCAACGCGATTGGGGTGGTTACTAATGACGATGCCGCTTGAATCTGCAAGGGCGGCATTTGAGATCACATCGACGGGTAACGCCGTCCGGGCGAACGTTCGGCCATCCACGGCCCATCCTCCGAGGGTGGAGGAAAGAATGCGTGAGTTATAGCGTGTGGGTAGATCGTATGTCAGAGCAGCTTGAAAATTATGCGAGATATCGGTATCAGAGCTGGCGCGCAACTGTGTCGCGATCTGGAAGTTGCTGGTTGCGTCATCGATCGAGTGGGCCCATGTATACGATAGCAATGCCTGAAGACCGTGGGACAGCTGCCTCTGAAATTGAAGTTGCAGGGCGTTGTAGTTGGACGAGGCCCCATTCTTGGTCAGGTAGAGGTAGGAGCTTGCTGCGTAGTTCGAATTGCCGCTCTTCGCAGGGTAATACTGCTTCTGTGTCGTGAGCTTGCTGCCTGCCGATCCCACATAGGTGATGGTCAGATTCTGTCTCGGTCCGAGTGCCTGTTCAATGGCAACGTTCCACTGCTGTGTGCGGGGTAGCTTCAGCTCTGGATCGAAACCGACCATGAGCTGCTTATAAGGGGTATTGGTGTTTGGCTGGCTGATGGTGCTCAGCTGAGCGTCACTCAGGGGAAAGCTGACGTTAGTGAAGGTCGTAAGCGACGTGATACCGGTCGCATACCAGTAGCCCTGTGCTGCAACACTGCTTCCGATGTCGTAGAACAGACCATATCCCGCGCGGACTACGATCTCACGGCCTGGAGTCTGCGAGGCCTGATAGGCAAAGGCGACACGTGGCGCGAAGTTGTTATAGGTTGTCTTCCAGAGAGGCACTCCCTTTTCAGCGAGCTTGAGGGTGGTGACGTCCGTGCTGGTGAGGGCGTAGGGTTGATTTCCTCCGGCATCCGTCGGAGCAGGGTTCAGATCCCAGCGAAGGCCGAGCGAGAGATTCAGCCGGGGAGTGGCCTTCCACTCATCTTGGACATAAAGTCCTAGGTTATGAAACTCAGGCTTGGCCGTGATGCCCGCGCTATAAATTGTTACCGATGGTGCTGTGCTGGCGGCTACAGCGGCAGCGTTTGCGAAGCCCACCGATTCATAGGTCTTAGCTAGGGGAAAGGATGTCAGCATATTTCTGTAATCGACGCCCCACTTGAAGCTGTGCCGACCCACCGAGAAGGTCATGGAGTCGACGATATTGAACTGACGCTGTTTGTTCTGCTGAGGTTGAAAGCGCACCGCCGGATATTTGTCCCACAGATAGAGGAAGACCCAGTCGGTGGGGCCGACTCCCGGCATGTTGAGCGAATCGTAGTCCAAGGGGGTAGCCCCGCCGAAGTTGTCGATGCGCGGTGACGACTTCGAATCGTTCCATGTCATGCCAAAGCGGGCTTCGTTGGCGAGGGCATGGGTGATCAGAGTTGTCGCACCCAGCGTCACATTCTTGATGTTGATGGTGGAGGAGGTCAACTGGGCAAGATTTCCGGAGCTGGCGGATGCGCGGGATTGGGTCGAGGAGGGCGTCGTCGAAAAGCGGCCGAATACGCTAAAGCGATCATTGAAGTGATGGTCGCCGCGGATGCTGGCGTTATCAAGCTGACTCGGCAGAGAGTAGGCCAGGGTCGCGTGGGCCAGACCGTCAGTGCGATCGTTGAGGGTGGGAAGAGGAAATGCATTCAGTAGCTTCTGCAGCACGGGCGTCGAGGCACTCTGACGCAGAGCCAGACTCGGCACCTCGGAGGTGATTGCAGACTGGGGGGAGCGGAGACGAAGCCCTTCATATGCAAAGAAGAAGAAGCTACGGTCGCGGCCGTCGTAGAGGCCAGGGATAACGACCGGACCGTGGAAGGTACCGCCGAAGTCGTTCTGGCGTTCGGCGGTACGCTGCAGGCCGTTAAAGTTGTTGAACCAGCTATTCGCATCCAGGGCATCGTTGCGGAAATAGTCGTACACCGATCCATGAAAACGGTTTGTACCGCTCCGAGTATTGAAGGAGAACTGACCGCCGGGCGTACGTCCATACTCCGCGGAGTAGGTTGAGGTGGTGGCGCGGAACTCTTGCAGAGCGTCTATCGGAACAATACTTTGTGTCGTGCCGAGAGCCGTTTCCCCGGCGACGGAGCCGGAGTATCCAGCGCCATATCCTGGCGTCGAAAGACCGGCTCCAGAGTTCGCGCTTACGCCGTCTACGGTAAAGTAATTCGCCTCGGTGCGCTGACCGTTCACCGTCATTTCTCCACCCGAGCCGACCCCGTTGGAGGGAACCGCCGTCACACCAGGTACCAGTGACAGGAGAGACTGGAAGCTACGGCCGTTGAGTGGGATATTTTCGACGAACTTCTGATCGATCACTGTGCTGACCGAAGCATCCATCGTATTCATCTGTAAACCACTGCCATCGACGGTAACCGTCTGGTTCTCGCTTCCGACCTTCAAGGTGATCTCAAGCGAGACCTTGGCGGCAACTTCAAGCTTGAGCCCCTGGATAACCTGTTGATCAAAACCCCGCGCCTGCACGGTCATACGGTAGACGCCCGGTTGTAGAGACGGTAGCAGATAGAGACCTTCGCCATTGCTCCTGGCCTGCCACTTCACGTGAGTGCTGGTGCTCTCGAGCTCAATTGCGGCATTGGGGATTGACGCCTTGGAGGAGTCGCGTACCAGGCCGGAGAGCTGTGCATTCTGGGCGAATGCAACTGTGCCAGAGAAAACCAGTGCCAGAACGCCAACGTTACGAAGGAGTGTAGACATCAGGCGCGAAAATTTTTCGTTCCATAGAAAAACGGCAGAGCAGGTCATCCATTTGCCTTTCTTTAAGGCGAACGCCCCTCATGGCCGTTCGCGTGGTTTGTCGATCTCAGAGTTTTTGCGGTGCTTCGCCAAAAGACAACCGCATGAAACTTTTGTATCGGTTCTACTGTCGATTTGCTGCTTGTGTCGGCTTCCGTCGTCCGCTGCCGAACTTCCATGCGATCACCACCAGCGGAACCGCCATGGCTACCCAGGAGAGAGCGTCCCAGATGCCGTCACCGACAAGCGCTGACAGGAGTCCATAGAGAGTGATTACAGCCAGCACGATCGCAGCTCCGTAGACACGACGAAATGGAAAAGAATGGCTCATTGTCTAGACTCCCTGCGACTCTTCTTCTTTGAGAGCTACAAGACGATCGAGCTCTTTTTCTATGGGGGTTCTTCGGCGGGAGACCCACAGATAGAGTCCGCTTCCGAGGACCATGATGATTGCCACATCAAAGAGCGCCCAAAGAATCTTCAAAGGAAGGCCGCCATAATCGCCGAAATGCAATGGCCTGCATACCTCCAACAGGCGAAGGTACCAGGGCAGGGCCTTCGCTACTGTGACCTGACCGGTCGAGGCATCGACGAGCACCGGGGTAAAAAGCCGGGAGGTCATCGGTGTCTTGCCCCGGGTCCACACAATGTAGTGACGTGAGGAGCCTACGACTGCATTGGGAAAAAGGACAGACGTGGTCTCCATGTAGGGGAGCGCTTTGGCTGCGCTCGCCATTGCTTGATCGATCGAAGCAAAACGCTGTGGGACAGGTTGGCCACGGTAGGGAGCGAGCAAAGCCGGCATGGTTTGTGCGCGCCAGAGGCCGAAGAGCGGTGTGGCCAGTGCATTCATCACGCCGGTAAGACCGATTACCAGCGCCCAGGATAGAGTGACGATGCCGAGCAGGTTGTGCAGATCGAACCAGCGAACGCGTGCCGCTGCCTGGGAACGGTAGGTTCCGAAGTCCAGCCGCCGCATGAATGGACCATAGACCAGCGCTCCGGAGATGAGAGACAGAACGAAGGAGAGAGACATTGCTCCCATCAGGAGTTCGCCGGATAAACCCAGGAAGAGTTCACGGTGCAACCGAAAGACAGCATCCAGAAACGATCCTCCGAACTGTGGCTGCTTGAGCTGCTTGCCTGTGTGTGCGTCATAAACAACGGCGTGAAGGTCCGCGGCGCTCTTCGGATTCGGTGTGGCGGTCATCGTCACGAACACCCGCGGCTCGTCGTCGTCGAGTGCAACTGCGTAGGCGTGCAGTGATGGATAGAGAGTCTCGGTCTGACGGACCAACTGGTCGAGACTCACAAGAGAAGCTCCTGCCGGAGTTGCGACGGGGTGCTCGTGTGGCTGAGTCAGATCAATCAGCTCGTCCATGAAGACAAGGGGCAGACCGGTGATGCACGCGATCAGGAGAAATGCTGTGCATATAAGGCTCGACCATTTGTGAATCCGGTACCAGGTACGTACCGCTTGGGGCCGAATCGAATGGAAGATCTTCATCACGGATGCCTTTCTGGAGCGATCTAAAGGCCACTTCGAGCATCCATGGATAGATATTCGCAGGCCTTTTGGGTTGTCGATCTCGGGCCACTCGCGATGCTTCGCCAAAAGACAGACGCGAGTGGCAATATAAGACTAAAGTGGTCCGCTTTAGGATACCTAAAAAGACCGCTCTTGTCCCGCCAGATTGCAGACGTCGACTCTGGGGTCACACATTTGCAATCTGATCAACAGCCACGGTGCTCGGATAGAAGAGCAAACCACGGATCGCCATCCTGTTTCGAGCCGTGCATTCCCATGTGGGCTTCGGGTTTAGGTGGATTGCCTGATGGTCTTATCCCCATGAGGAGCGCAGGCTGACGGTGTTGTCGTGGACGCGTCAACACGGAGTTCTTTCATCGAGTAGAAGATCTCCGGATGAACTTATCCCGGGAGCAGCGCCCGCATAGATCGCCTTCTGCGATCACGGCTGGAATGTAAATGTCACACGGATCAAGAATGGGAGTTCCCGATCATCGTTGATTGGGCACTCCATAATCAGGTTCTTTACGTTGGGTTGCTGGCCCTGGGGCTTTGGAGGGTCTGCGCTGATTGTTGAAAACTTACCCCCTTTGGGAGACTCAGCAGTAAGCCGAACCGACTTGCCGTTGAGTCTCAGCGTTGCGGAGTTCGCCTGGATAGTGACCTCTGCGGATGTGTGCATGTTCCAGCGAACCGTCTGTGCTGTACCTTTTGTAATGGTGTCTGTGATGACAACGCGCGTTTGTGGCTGACGTTCGAGAACAATTGTTCGTCTGACTGAGCGAAGCCACGAGCTGTAGGCCTCCGTTAGATCTACCGTTGCCTGTCCCGCTTGCGCTGTCGACTTGAAGTCCGCGAGTGGCGCTTTAGCTGACGTTATCTGATTGTCGTCTCCAATGCTAAGCGTATTATGGCCTTCGGTCCGGAGCCTGTAGTAATCCCATCGCTGCGCGCCGAAGTAGCCGGGGAGATCGTAGTCGTCCGGGCCGAGATCGATGGCCCAGCGCTCGCCAGCGGCGTCGAGAACGAAGGTGCCGAGATCAAGATGGCCATGTGAGACTTTGTTGCTGCCGCCTTTGAAGCCGACGAAGACCGCGTTGGGGTCGGTCCAGGAGCTGCGAAAGTAAGCGAGGTCGATGCGCTTAAAGTTGATGTCTACAGGCAGAGGTTCGCTCTTGATGTCCACGGTGTGCGGCGACGACCAGACAAGGTGAAAGATGCCGGGCTGTGCGCGGCTTACTACGGAACACTCGCTGGTGATGTAGAGCGGTTTGTTAAAGCGTTTGCCAAGCCACAGCATCTCAGGTGCGACGCCGGTCTTGGCACCGGCGTCAGCGTAGTTGAACTGCTGGCCCGAGGGGCCAATGGATGCTACGCGGAAATCTCCGGTCTGCGCGAAGCCTTCGATCTCTGAGAGATCGAGGTCTGTATTCAGTGCGCTGAGCAAGGCTGAAAGCATGTAGCAGGTGTAGTTGGTTGCATATGACCAATAACCTGGCCCTTCGGGCCATCCGCCGTCCGGTGCATAGTTCATCATCGGATTACGAATCTTCTCAGTCGTCAGCGCGAGAATATGTGCGGGTTCAGGTGCAAGACCTCCTGGATCGTCGGCTCCGTCCTGTGCGATGGCGAGAGCTCCCACGGTGAGGCCGCCGGCGCACACCTGACCCCAGTTGTTGGCGAACGGCAGAGACCAGCTGACGCCGCGTGAGTATTCTGCGAGTCCAGGACGAAGACCGAACTCGACGATCTTCAACCGTATCGTGCGGCGTTCCTCTTCGGAGAGCACCTCGTATATCCAATCGTAGCCAAGCGCAGCTGCATTAGTCATCTCGGCAACGTCGAGGAAGTGCGGTGGATGCCACGAGGGGAAGGCGCAGATGGCACGAAGCTCCTCACGCGCGCGGTCAGCTTTTTTTAGATCCCCGTCCAGTCGATATAACCCTGCCAGCACGGAGATGCGAGCGAGTGCGGCTCGGCTCTCATAGAGCAGGCGCGGGCCGACAAGTTTATATTGGGCAGTTGGCTGCGCCAACATTGTGGCTGCAGTCTGCTGTAATTGCTCGTACCAGTGCGTCAACAATGTGTCCTGGCGGATTGCTTCTCGAAGAACATCCCACTGAGACTTGCGCAAGTGCAGCCGTGGATGTTCGCGATGCAGCTTTTCGCTAATCAACTTCGAGATGTCAGGCTGCGTGAAGAGCTCTCCAAGCAGCCTGTCCGGCCTGAGCGCGGCCAGTGTGCCAGCCTTGCCGGCCATTCCTAGGAATGCCCGACGGTTCTTCGAATATGACATATCTTCCTTCCGGGGACAGAGTTGAATAGACAGATATCTATTGTTAGAACGTGAGTCTTGCAGTCAGCTGGATCTGGCGCCCTGACCAATAAGAGTTGAGAAAGTTCTGCGTGCCGTCAGTTGTGTTGGGGTTGTTATACCCCTGGATATTGAAGGCGTTAAAAGCATCGAAATTGATGCGAAGCTTAACCGCCTCAGTGATGGCAAAAACCTTGAAGAGTGAGAGGTCCGCGCGGTAGTTCATGGGGCCCTGAAGAAACGTCTTCGAGTAACGGTTTACACCTTTCGGCCCCGGCGAGTAAGCCACTTGCACGGTGGATCCATCCTTCAGCTTGAGCGGGACATTGTTGTTGCCGTAGTTGGTTGTGCCGGGCACGTTGTTGATCGGGACCTGATAGGGAACATAGTCCGAAGGCAGGCCGGAGACACCGTTCGTTGCGGTATTGATAGAGCTGGGAGCGATGTAGCCGTTAAACCAGAGGTTCGCCTTGCGGCAGACACCGCTGCGACAATCGGTTATATGCTTCGAGTCCCGATAGGCGTGGATCGGGTTCGTCGGCCCCCAATTGCCAGATGCAACCTGAAAGGATTGCGAGACGACCTCGCCTAACCCTGCTACCTGGAAGCCACCGATGAGTGCATTCCAGAAGCGGTTGGCATTGCCGAAAACTGCTTTTCCTTTTCCAAAAGGAAGATCGACAAGGCCGTTGAAGGCGATGTGATGACGAGGAATTGCCGTGTCGAGTTGATAGTTCTGGAAGCGATTCAGTTCGCCAGGGTCGCTTGAAGGAAGCACGCTGGGCAAAAAGTTTGCAGCGGGATAAAGTTGGCTGTCGCGGAAAGTGTTTCCTCCTACGCGAAATGCCTGTGAGTAGACCCAATAAACCTGGAAGGCATATCCGTTTTTGAAGAGACGCTGCGCATTGATCTGCAGAGCGTTGTCGTTGGAATAGCCGCTCTTCTGGCTGAGAACTGCACCTCCACCATAAGTGGTCTGGTCGTAAGGTCCTGTGGCTGTGTTTGAGTACTGTCCTGTCGGGGGCACGACACCGTTGACTGCTTCCCACACATAGGTGGAAGGATGGTTGTTGTAGTACCAGTTCTGGTCGAGGTTGGTTCCATGATCATAGAGATAGGTCACACGAAGCACCGTATTGAACTTTACTGGCTGCTCGATGGTGAAATTCAACTGTGTGACATATGCGGGAGGATAGTGCGGATCGAGCGTGGTCAGCGTGACGCCAGGTTGAATGGAGGTGATCGAAGACGAGTCGATCACGTTGGTGCTGTTGAGTCCCGCGACAACCGCCTGCGGTTTGCGCAGCAGATAGTTAGGCAGACCGTCAGGCGATTGATTCGAAGTGGTATAGCTTGTGGAATACGAGGCAGTGAATGGAGCATTGGCAATCGGCAATTTGAGCGAGTTGCGAATAGGGACCGGATAAATGAATCGCCCGAAGCCTGCGCGTATCACCGTCCCGTGTCTTCCATTGAATGGCGTATACGCGAAGCCGATTCGTGGACTGAAGGTGAAGTTGTAGTCAAATAGCATTGTCTGCGGAATGCCCGCTACTTCTGGGGTCTCGAACTTCACGCCAAGTTGGGTAAGATTGGTAACGATGGACTGCGTGGTATATCCCTTCTGTATGTAGTAGTCGGTGGGATACTGCAGCACGATTGCCTTGTTCTTAAGATCAAAACTCTGTGTGAGGCCGTCTTTGGTGTATGGTCCGGGATGGATCTCCCATCGCACGCCGGCATTGAGCGTAAGGTTCTTGTTCACATGAAAGTCGTCCTGAAAGTAGGAGTCGATTTCCTGATCGCGATAGTGTCCGTATGGGGCATTGCGATAGACACTATAACTATAGGCGGCCCCAAGAAAGAGGTCGGCATTGGCGTTGCCAGTATTCTGCAGGCCGGTATAGTTCGCTCCTGAAGAGGGGTCGAGATTTGCGCTGGCGTAGGCGCCAAAGCTAATGGAGTCGCTTCCGCGGTCGGGGAGATAGCCGAAGCGCTCGTGGCGGTAACGGCCACCGAAAAGGAGTTGGTGCCGCCCAACGATCTTGTTGAAGTTCTGATCAACGTTGGTGATGATCTGCGCCTCTTTGTAGTTGAACTGGGTTCCGCCGTAGGGCATGGAGCCGCCGCTTATGTTTGGAAAGCCTACCTGACCAAAGTTGTTCGGCAGTCCAAGCATCTGTTCATAGTTCAAGTTGGGCTGACCGCCACCGACGAAGTACTGGTTGAACCACTGTTGTGCCACGTTGGTCTCAGAGACGAATGTGGGCGAGAAAACATGTGTGTAGCCCAGCGCGGAGCTGACGGTCGTAACCAGAATCTGCTGCAGGCCGGTTGCTCCTGCGGGTAGTCCTGCACCGGCGATTGAGGCTGCGGAGTTCGAGGGATAGTTGCGAAGGCTCGCCTGGTCCTGGTTGATTGAGGTGAAGCGCAGGAACGCGCGATTACGCTCATTGAGCGTATGGTCTATGCGGAAGTTGTACTGCGGAATCGTGGCGTTATTGATGCCGGCGGTATTCAGGTTTGGAGCGACCAGAGGATTGTCGTTCGAGGTTGGCAGGGGCGTAATCGCCATAAGCTTTTGCGCGAGAGGACTCATACGCGAAGGATCGATTTTGTTGCCAGCAAACTGCTGACGTTGTCCCGTAACGGGGTCCGTCGTTGTCGGATCGTATATCTTCAGCAGTACTCCACTGGCATTGGTTAGATTGCTAAAGTCACCGGCCCTCCAGTTCACCATCGGCACGGTCACAAGCTCGCTCGAAAAACTGCGAAGAGAGTAACGTTCGTAAGCAAAGAAGAAGAAAGACCGGTCGTGGCCGTCATAGATTTTGGGAATATCGATGGGGCCGCCGATTGAGCCGCCGAACTCGTTGCGAACATAATGTGGGGCCGCATAGTCGGCCGGATTCTGCCTGACCTTGGCGATGCCTATGGCGTTATTGCGGGCGGTCTCGAAGAGAGAGCCATGAAAACGGTTCGTACCAGACTTCGTGGTAATGATTCCCGTCGCAGGCGTGGAGAAGCGCGCATTGGAGTTCGTCGTCTCAATGCGGACTTCCTGTACAGCGTCAGGGTCGGGTAGCTGTGCCTGCGTGGAGTTTCCTGCACCACCGAAGTTACGATTGACCAGCGGTGCGCCGTCTTGCACATATTCGAGCGCTTCGCCCATGTTTCCATTGGCGCGCTGGCCGCCGCCCTCAAGACCCGGCGTGGTCACACCTGCAAGGGAGAGGAGAAAGCGGCCGTTCACAGGAAGCTCGCTTAGCCGGGCGTTATCGAGGGTGGAACTGATGGTTCCGCTGTCGTAGGTTGCCAACTGCACAGTGTTACCCTGTACGGTCACTTGCTCCGTTACGGCTCCGGCGGACATCTGTGGGTTAATCGTGGCGACTTGCGCGACCTGAAGCGTTAAAGTGGTTTCGTATTTCTTCAGCCCGGGTGCCGCAAATGTAACGGTGTAGTTGCCCGCAAACAGTGAGGGGATGCTGTAGAAGCCGGCGCCATTAGTGCTTGTCTGCACGGATGCCCCGGTGCCGATATTGATGACATTCACGCTGGCTTGGGGGATGACGCCTCCGCTTGAGTCCGAGACTGTTCCCTGGATGGAACCGGAACCGCTCTGTGCATAGAGGGCTGGTTCTATCGAAGAGAATAGCCCTGCAATCAGTCCGGCGCTTAAAGCCGCTGAGCGTAAAGCCCGCTGCATTGCATGATGACCCCAAATTCTTCCCGTCATAGTGGTTCCTCCCTGAAGTTACGTATCTTTCGTGATGGGCCTTGGCTGCGCCTCTGCCTTTAACAGGGGAGAATCTTCCGACGCATCTGGGGTGATGGCAAGTGAATCGCGCGTTTCTGAACAACTCTTTACGTAAAAAGCGCCAGATGTTATGGTTTTCGCTGTCGATTAGGCCATCAGCGCGGCTGAAGGCCAACCAGCCTGTAAGTCCGTTTCAGCAGCGGGGAACAAGAATGTCGAGTGAGGTCGTTATCTTCGAGTCGTCTGTTCCGCGCACTAGCGCGTTGGAGAGCGACGAGCGCTGGCAACTGGTCCAGCGGATCGTCTTAAGCGAGAGGTTTCAACGTGCCGAGCAGCTAAAGAAAATGCTCCTGTACATCGCTGAGGCGGGAATCCTGCATCCGGAGACGGTACTTCACGAGTACGAGATTGCCTGCAATGCTCTATCGCGGCGGAACGACTTCAATCCGGCGAACGATAATATCGTCCGTGCTCAGTTCATCAATCTACGCCGTAAGCTCGAGCAGTACTTCAGCGAGGAGGAAGGCCGGCAAGAGCGCCTGCTCCTGACGATTCCCAAAGGTAGTTACAGCCCTGTTTTTCAACCAGTAGTGCAGTCGATAGATGAGCCCAGAGCATTCAGCTCGGCGGTTCACACGACCGGGAAGTGCCCTCAACCCGCTGCCTATCACCCTGCGGGAAGCGATTCTTCACAACGTGCCTCCAGTGATCTGCCTCATACTCCACTGCGCAGCTGGTGGAAGCGGGTTGGTATGTGGCTGACGATGGTGGGAGTTGCCGAGGCGTTGGTTCTCGGCGCGCTGCTTATCAGCCGATTGCACGGAGCAGGCGGAACGGGAGACCCGCGAGCAAGTGACTATAACCCTGCGTTCCTGCAGCTCTTATCGCAGATGGGAAGATCGTTTTCAGTGGTGCTGCCCGACACCTCCGAGATGATGATCCATCTCGTTACGCGGCAGGACATCCTGGCGAATGATTACGTGGCGAAGGACTATCCCCGGCGACAGATCGAAACGCTTAGTGATCCCGAAGAACGCAAGTTGCTTTACCAGCTTGCTCTTCGCAGAAATACGACGGAGACGGAATCACAATTAGCGTTCGGCTTCATGGATGCCATCCGCAGTGTTAATCATTCAGCACGGCTGCAGTATGCCCGCGATATACGCGTGCGGGACTTCAACGAAGGCAACACCATCCTGATTGGCAGTCAAGACAGCAATCCGTGGGTAACGCTTTTTGTCGACCGCACCAACTTTCAGTTGAAGCAGGCTCCCAACGGAGCAAGATACTTCGAGAATGTGAAGCCGCTGCCCGGGGAGCAGAAGGAGTACATCATCGACACTCCCGCAGGTAGGGGAAGCAACCAGTATGTATCGGTTGCAATGGTGCCCAACCCTACGAGAAGCGGATTCGTTTTATTGATCACTGGTAGCGATACCGCCTCGGTTGAAGGAGCCTCACAGTTTCTATTACACGGCAAGATGCCGCCCGAGGTTGATGCCTTGTTCCACCGAAAGAACCTCGATTACTTCGAGCTGTTCTTCAAGAGTGTCCATATGGAAGAACAGTCCGAGAATAGTTTCGACCTTCTGTCTCTACGAATGTAGCGTGGTTCTGGGGATCTAAATACTTCAATGCGGGGCATCGGAAGAAGTCAGAATTTAGCAAGAATAGGGATGGAATCCCCACTCGCACGGTAGTGCAGCATCTCTGAAGAAACATGGCCAGTCACGCCCCCCCGGGACTAGACCAGCCGACTGTCACGCCAGATCGGACGTCACACGATTACAAATCAAGTCGCCTAGCCCAATAAACTATGGGCCAAGCCATGATCGATGACGGTGGCCCATAGCAGAAAGTAGCCCATGTGTTTCTTTTGCCTTTTAAATCGCAGGAGACTGGTCTTTGAAGAACTGGACAAGTTGATGATTGAAGTCTTCAGGCTGCTCCATCATCAAAAAGTGTCCGGCGCCAGGGTAGAGTTTGAAACTCAAATTCAGAAACATGGTATGTAGCGCACGAAGTGCAACGTCAGAGGCTGGAGAGCGATAGAGTGCCAGCGTTGGAAGCTTTCTACTCCTGCATATGTAGCAGCAAGCGCAATGAAAGGACTCCTCACGCCGGTGAAGTGGTCAGAACGATCCCATGGTGATTAGAAATCCCCAGGTCATCGCAATAGTCGATGATCTGGACACAGATTCCCCAGCTAGTTTGAGATGCGCCACGCGACAATTTCACTTGCGGCAGCATTACCACCAAGATTGCTGGTTCTCAGAAGAACTTCAAAGTGCGGAGCCTGGTGATCTCTCCAATCGACCATCTTCAAAAACTGTTTTAGCCTCCCCTGATTCGAGATGAACTCCCATGCGCATTCAGTTCCTGCCATGGAGGTTCCCTCGAGCACTAATACGTTTCCCGCTCCTGAAGGGTTCGCCAGATAAGATACCTTGCAATAGGCGTTTTTCAGTCGATCCGCCGGGTCTGAAAACCATTGAGCAGGTTCTCCATGCGCAGGATGGCGATTCTCGATTGTATAAAGCGTTCGCTGGTGGTCCTTTGTTAGCACAAAATTCATTGTCCCTTGAAACATCTGGTTCCAGGGATTGGTTTCACTGCTGCCGATAAGGACCACATTGTTGTATTTCAGGTCATTCGGGCGTACATCGCGCGCAAAACGCAGAAGCGGTTCAGCCTGATAGATTTGCGCCATGTTTGAGAGCTTCTGGACAATCTCAAGGTCAACCATCGACGTATACCGTCGTCTCAGCAGGCTAAGAGCGATTTGCTCTTCAGGGCTGAATGCCCCCTCGTGAGTCTTGCTGTAATTGGAAGCAAGGTAATCCGGCAGGGTGAGATTCCTGTGCTGTGTCTCCTGCCATATAACAAGACCGCTATCTCCTGGGACCAGGATTGTAGGCCGCCCCTTTGTAAATAGGGCTGCCAACGGGGATATATCCGTCAGATT
Source organism: Edaphobacter sp. (assembly GCF_028283685.1). Lineage (GTDB taxonomy): Bacteria > Acidobacteriota > Terriglobia > Terriglobales > Acidobacteriaceae > Edaphobacter. The sequence continues at coordinate 157,771 of NZ_JAPWKF010000002.1, forward strand.
CGCGGTACGGAAATGCCGATAGAGCAAAGCCCCGGAGATCAAACTCATCACAATGAATCCCGCCACAATTCCCAGCCACGGTACTCGACGGGAGACAGCCGGAACCAGATCAGTGTCTTTCTGCTCCTCCTTTATTAAAGGAGGTAAAGGAGATCCCTCAGGGGAAGAGGATTCAACTCTCTCCTCTCTTTTCGCTGAAAGGGCGACCTCCGACTGGTCCGTCTGCTTCGCAGCGGAGTTGAGTTCGATCCGCTCAAATCTTGGCTGATAACTCCCTCGAGGAATGACGATGCGAAGGTGTTCTTCACTCCCTTCTCGCATGTAATACATTTCGAGTCGGCGCCTCAGGCGGCTGGCATGGGAACGGACGATTCCATCGGTACTCGGATCGTAGTCTATCGGCAATCGAAAGACCGAGTGGCCTATCTCCTTTTCACTCAATTCGGCGGCTCGTCCCTGCACCTCAAGCTCACAGATGTGCAACAAAAAGCTGGAAAGCCGTTCCGACTTATTGAATGGTCCTGAAGCAATAATGCGTTGCACCAGTTCGCGCTTTGTCGTTGGAGACAATGTCTCTTGTGTTTGCAAGCAGGATTGCCTCACACCCTTGAATGAATGCCTTTCATTCTACTGATTCTCTGTAAAGGGAAGGCAATCGTATGAACACAGCATTTTTATCCTCAGATTTAACCTTT